>OZ252031.1:0-2781974 GCA_965247775.1 Dehalococcoidia bacterium | reverse complement strand
CTCCCACCTGGTGGAGCACTGCTGCTTCAAGGGCTCCGCCCGCTGGCCCACGGCGCCCGAGATCTCCGCCGTGATCGAGGGCGTCGGCGGGGTCCTCAACGCCGGCACCGACCGGGAGTTCACCGTCTACTACGCCAAGGTTCCCAGCGACCACGTGGACCTGGCCTTGGAGGTCCTGGCGGACATCGTCCTGCGGCCCCTCTTCGACCCGGCCGAGCTGGAGAAGGAGCGCGACGTCATCCTGGAAGAGCTGGCGATGGTGGAGGACAACCCCGGCCAGTTGGCAGAGGTCGTGCTGGACGCCCTCCTCTGGCCGGGGCAGGCCCTGGGCCGGGACGTGGCCGGCACGCCCGAGACCGTCCGCGCCATCCCGCGCGATCGCGCCGTCGCCTACCGGCACGCCCAGTACGCCCCCCACAACGCGCTCGTCTCCATCGCCGGAGCGATCGATCCCGACGCCGCCACCGCGGCGGTCGAGCGCTTCACGGCCGCCTGGGAGCACGGCGCCCCTGGTCCGCCCGACAGCTACCGTCCGCCGCAGGCGGGCGCGCCGCGCGTGCGCTTGCACGCCAAGCCCTCTGAGCAGTCGCACCTGATGATCGGACTCCCCGGCGTCGCCGCCGACGACCCGGACCGCTACGCCCTCAGTCTGCTCACCGCCGTCCTCGGTGACGGCATGAGCAGCCGACTCTTCGTCTCCCTGCGCGAGGAACGCGCCCTCGCCTACGATGTCCACGCCTACGCCAGCAACCTGCGCGATACCGGCAGCCTGGCGATCTACCTGGGCGTGGACCCGGACAACGCGCTGGCGGCGCTGGCGGCCGCGTTGGAGGAGTTGGGACGGCTGCGGGAGGGGGTGCCCCCGGCCGAACTCTCCAAGGTGCGGGAGTACCTCAAAGGGCGCATGCAGCTCAGCATGGAAGATACCCGCGCCGTCTCCTCCTGGTACGGCGGCCAAGCGCTGCTGCTCGACCGCACGCGCAGCGTGGAGGAGGTCGTGACCAAGATCCAGGCCGTGCCGGCCGAAGAGCTGGTGCGGCTGGCCGCCGGCCTGATCACCGACGAGGCGCTGCACCTGGCGGTGGTGGGACCCTTCGAGGCCGAGGAACCGTTCCGCGAGGCCCTCCACCTCTGACGCCGTCCGGCGGCGGCCAACCGCGGGGCCGTCATGCGTCGTACCGTAGGGGAGGGGAGATCCTCGCCCGCGAAAGCGAAGCGCACGTGACGACGATCGAACAGGCGACGGAACCCAATCCCTACCACTCGGCGGTCGAGCAGTTGGAGGCGGCGGCCGCGCACTTGCACCTGGACGAGGGTGTGCTGGCGAGCCTGCGCCTGCCCCGCCGGGAGTTCACGGTGCACTTCCCCGTGGAGATGGACGACGGCAGCGTGCGCTCGTTCACGGGCTACCGCGTCCAGCACAACGACGCCCGCGGGCCCTACAAGGGCGGCATCCGCTACTCGCCGTCCGTCTCCCTCGATGAGATCCGGGCCCTCTCCATGTGGATGACCTGGAAGTGCGCCATCGTTAACTTGCCCTACGGCGGGGCTAAGGGCGGCGTCATGGTGGAGCCCGCCACCCTGAGCGATTGCGAGCTGGAGAATCTCAGCCGCCGCTTTATCTCCGAGCTGGAGCCGATCATCGGCCCCGACCGCGACATCCCCGCCCCGGACATGGGCACCAACGCCCGCGTGATGGCCTGGATGATGGATACCTATTCCATGGGCCACGGCCACACGGTGCCCGCCGTCGTCACCGGCAAGCCGGTCGCGGTCGGCGGCAGCGAGGGGCGCGCCGAGGCCACCGGCCGCGGCGTCCTCTTCTGCACAGAAGAGCTGGCCAAGCGCCGCGGCGACCGCCTGGAGGACCTGCGGGTGGTCGTGCAGGGCTTCGGCAACGTGGGCAGCGTGACCGCGCGCCTCCTGGCGGAAGCGGGCGCGCGCGTGATCGCGGTCTCCGACGCCGGCGGTGGCTACTACAACGGCCAGGGCCTGGATGTGGGCGGCCTGATCGACGGCTGCAACCAGCATGGGCAGATCGTGGCCGAACCCCCGGGGGCGGACCGCGTCAGTAACGCGGACATACTGGAGCTGGACTGCGACTACCTGATCCCGGCTGCCATCGAAGAGGTCATCGTGCCCGCCAACGCGGACCGCATCAAGGCGCAGGTGATCGTCGAGGCGGCCAACGGCCCCACCACGCCGGAGGCCGAGCGCATCCTGCTCGGCAACGGGCGCACCATCGTGCCGGACGTGCTCGCCAACGCCGGCGGCGTGACCGTGTCGTACATGGAGTGGGTCCAGGATCTGCAGTCGTTCTTCTGGGAGGAGGACGAGGTCAACCGCCGCCTGGCGCGGATCATGCGCCGCGCCTTCGCCGAGGTCTGGGACACGGCTGCGTTGCGCGAGATCCGCCTGCGGGACGCGGCCAACATCATCGGCGTGCAGCGCGTCGTCGACGCCATGCACTTCCGAGGCGTCTTCCCCTAGCCGCTCTTCTCCCGCAGGTAGGCCATGTAGCCCGTGTCCGGCTGGTCCGCCCCCGCCTCGCCCAGGGCGGCCTGCACGTCCCCGCGATGGTGCATGGAGTGCAGCAACACGTGCAGCAGCGTCTCCTCTACCGCGCTGCCCCCCAGCTGTCCATTCGGCAGGCGATAGCGGATCGGGCGCTGCAGCTCCGCCTCCTCCAGGCCGGCCAGGAAGGCCGCGTAGCTCGCCCGGTTGCCCTCCACCAGCGCCGCCCAGCCCGCGGCGTCCGGCTCGTCCCACGTCTCGCCCGCGCCCACCGGGTCGGGCTCGCCCTGGAGGCGGGCCAGCCAGGCCGGCTCCACGCGCAGCAGGTGCTGGAAGACGCGGCGCTTCTCGATATCGAGGGTGAGCGCCGCCTCCAACGTCCGGCGCAGACGGTCGTTAGCCCAGGCGTTGTAGGCGACGAGGTCGGTCAGGGAGTCGAGCATGGCGTCCTCACAGTGGGGCGCAGGATACGCCGTCCGCCATCGCCCGGGGGCATCCTTCAAGGAGCGCGGCGCTTTCCTGCGGGAGGCGATCCCCGGCGACCTGCCCTGAGCCGGCCCGCCGCCCCGGCGCGGCCCCGGCCGCGGCAGCTAGGTCCGGCCCCCGTGGGGGAAGCGGTCGGCGTTCTGCAGCAGGCCGCGCAGGTGGTTGATCTCGCCCGCGTGGTAGATGTCGTGGATCAGGATCGCGTCGATGATGAGGCGCGTCTGCCGCAGCTCGCCCCAGTGCGTCTCACGCTCCGCCAGCAGCTCCTCGTCCCGCTCCAGGTCGCGCACCGCCCGCTGGGCCTCCCCGTGCGCGCGGCGCAGCCACTCCATGAGGGCCGCGAACTCCGCATCCTTGATCTCGCCCGCGCCGTCCCAGGCGTCCCACCATCCCAGCTCCCCATCGGCGAAGGCGTGATTCACGTGCATGCGCTTCACCGACGCGCAGTGGGCGATGATGTCGCGCAGCGTGCGCCCGCCCCCCGGCGGCAGCTGGTCCAGCATCTCCGGCGTGACCGAGGACAGGTTGGCGATCAGCGAGTGCTCGGGCTTGAGTTCGAAACTCTGATCCAGCTGCCAGACCAGGAAGTCCAGGATGTCGCGGTGCTCGGGTCCCAGCCCGGTTTCGGCGGAGGCAGGGTCCCTCATGGCTCACTCTCAGACGATCAACGGAACTTCCTCGCCGGCCTTGCGGGCGCGCTGCGTGAGGACCCGGTCCTGCAGCTTGAGTTCACAGAGTTGCGCCGCGTGCTCCAGTCCGCACACCTGACAGCCGTCGCGGCAGTCGATCGTCGTCAGCTCCTTGTGGGTCCGCATCCACTCCCGGCGCAAGAACGCCTCACTCACCCCGCTGGCGACGTGCATCCAAGGGAACTTCTCCCAGAGGCCTCGTTCGCGGTGGCAGTAGAAGGCCGGATCGACGCCGCAGGCCCGGAAGGCCGCCTCCCAGATGGCGGGGTCGTGGTGCTCGCTCCAGGCGTCGAAGCGGGCGCCGCGCCGCCAGGCCTCCACGACCACCTCACCCACGCGACGGTCGCCACGACTCAAGACACCCTCCAGGACGGACTCGGCCGGATCGTTCCAGGTGAAGTCCAGGCGCGCCGTGCGGCAGCCCTCGCGC
Organism: Dehalococcoidia bacterium; assembly: GCA_965247775.1. GTDB lineage: Bacteria > Chloroflexota > Dehalococcoidia > Bin125 > Bin125. The sequence goes on along the minus strand of OZ252031.1, from coordinate 2,777,855 downwards.
AGCAGGTCGTGCTTGGGCGCCAACTCGCGGGGCGTGTCCTGCCGCGCCCACTGGAAGGGCGCATGGGCCTTGGGCACGTGGTTCGAGGTCGACACCCGCACGCGCGTCCGCTTCCCCCCGATGTCGCGCCCGATCTGCTTCACCTGCGCCGCCCAATCCACGATGCCCTGCACGTCGGCCATGGTCTCCGTCGGCAGGCCCACCATGAAGTACAGCTTGATGTTGCCCCAGCCATTGCTGAAGGCGTTGCGCGCGGCCGTGAGCAGATCTTCATCCGCGACCACCTTGCTGACGGCGTTGCGCAGCCGCTGGCTGCCCGCCTCGGGCGCGAACGTCATGCTGTGACGCTTGCGCGGGGCGCAGGCCATGGCCACATCGACGCTGAAGGAGTCGACGCGCGTGCTGGGCAGCGAGATCGTGATGCTCTCCCCGAACTCCCGCCGCAGCGCCGCCACGATCCCGTCGATCTGGCTGTGGTCCGTGCTGCTCAGCGAGACGAGTGAGAGTTCGTCGTAGCCGGTGTTGGCGAACAGCTCCCGCGCTCCCGCCACCACCTCCTCCGGCGTCCGCTCCCGCAGCGGCCGGTAGATCATCCCCGCTTGGCAGAAGCGGCAGCCCTGCGTGCAGCCGCGCTGGATCTCGATCCCCGCCCGGTCGTGCACCGTTTGCAGGAACGGCACGATGGGTTTGGTCAGGATGGGCGGCAGACCCTGCAAGAAGCGCTTGACGATGGGCAAGGGCGCCGCCGGGTCGGTCGCCTCGATCTCGGCCACCGTGCCGTCGTCGTTGTAGTGCCAGCGGTAGAAGCGCGGCACGTAGATCCCGGACACGGCCGCCAGTCGCCGCAGCAGCTCCAGCCGCGGGCCGCCGCCGGCCGCCTTCCAGTTGCGCAGGACCTCCGTGACCTCGCCCGTCACGTCCTCGCCTTCGCCCAGCACGAAGGCGTCCACGACGAGCGCCAGGGGCTCCGGTACCAGCGCCCCGGAGCCGCCCGCGAAGACGATGGGGGCCTGCTCGGCCCGCTCCTCCGCTCGCACCGCGATTCCGGCCAGGTCCAGCATGTTGCAGACGTTGCTGTAGGTCAGCTCGTACGACAGCGAGAAGCCCAGCGCGTCGAACTCGCCCAGCGGACGGCGGTTCTCCAAGCTGAAGAGCGGCGCGCCGTGACGGCGCAGGGCGTCCTCCATGTCCGGCCAGGGCGCGAAGCAGCGCTCGGCCAGGACGCCGGGGCTGTGGTTGAGCTGGTCGTAGAGGATGGCCAAGCCCCCGTTGGACATCCCCACGTCGTAGACATCCGGGTAGATCAGGGCCCAGCGCACCTCGGTCTCGTCCCAGGGCCGGGTGAGGCTGTTCCACTCCCCGCCGCTGTAGCGGGCGGGCTTGGAAACACCCGCCAGGAGTGAGTCCAGGTCAATCCGGGGCACGTGCACCTCCCCCGGCGGCGGCCTAATCGCCGGGACCGGCGGGCCGCACGCGTGATCGCGATCCGATGTTACACGCCGCCAGTCCCAATCGCGGGTCCAGACCCTCGGGCGCACGGATGTACGGGCTTGGCGAGGCGGGACCATCCCTGGTAGCATGCGGCCGCAGCGCGCTCAGCGTGCGGCCCGGAATTATTCGGCGGGCGCCGCCCGCCCTGGCATCATCCGGTGGCACACGCCACCCCGTCCTTATCCGGCGGCCGAACGGCCGCCTTTCCGTCTCTGGCGGGAGCGCCCCCCGCCTCGACGCGGCGCCGAAATGGAATCGCTGCGCACCACTGCTGCCGGCCTGGTGGGGTTCGCACTCTGGCCCATCGCCTTCCTGCGCCGCGGGGCGCTGCATGGGCTCACCTCGCTCGAGGTCTTCCTGGGCGGCTTTGGCGTCGTGGCGGCGCTGGTCGTGGCGGCGCTCCTTACCCCGGCCCTCAACCAGATTCCCGGCACGGCCGGTGATTTCGCCCCCATCGGCGTGGCGATCCTGCTCGTGCCCGTCGGCATCGCGGTGGCCCTCGGGCGCCGGGCCGAAGTGGAGCGCTTCCTGCGCACTGTGCGAGAGCGCACCGAAACGGTCACGGGCGCCATCGCGCCTCGCCCCACCGGCCGCGCGGCGAGGGCCAACACCGCCGGCGTCGTCGTCGATACGAGCGCCATCATCGATGGCCGCCTCGCCGACGTGGTGGAGTCCGGCTTCCTCCTCGCCGACCTGATCGTCCCCCGCTTCGTCCTCGACGAGCTGCGCCGCGTGGCGGACAGCAGCGACCCGCTCAAGCGGCAGCGCGGCCGCCACGGCTTGCAGCTGCTGGCCCGCATCCAGAGCAGTGACCAGACGCGCACCCTGATCGACGAGAGCGATTTCCCCACCCTCCCCGACGTCGACGCCAAGGTCCTGGCGCTCGCCCGCGGCCGCGGCGCCGCGGTCCTCACCACCGACTACAACCTCAACCGCGTGGCCAGCGTGGAGGAGCTGCGCGTGCTCAACCTCAACGCGCTCGCGCAGGCCATCCGCACCCTGGCGCTCCCCGGCGAGATGCTGACGCTCAACATTCACCAGGAAGGCCGCGAGCGGGCGCAGGGCGTGGGCTTCCTCCAAGACGGTACCATGGTCGTCGTGGAGGACAGCCGCCACCTGATCGGCCGGGACGTGCGCGTCGAAGTCACCCGCGTCCTCCAGACGGCGGCGGGGCGCATGCTCTTCGCCCTCCTGCGCGAGGTCGACCCCAACGCCGGCGCGGGCCCGGACGCCGCGCCGGCGCCGCTTGCAGCGGCCGCGACCACGGAGCCCGTCGAGGCCGGCCAGTGAGCGCCGCGGCGGCCGCTCCGACCACCGCCGGAGCGGTGCTGCTTGCGGGCGGCCGTTCCACGCGCATGGGCGGCCTGGACAAGACGTTGACGCCGCTGGCCGGCCTGCCGCTGGCCGCACACGCGCTGCGGGCCTTCGCCGCCTGCTCCGGCATCCGCGCCATCGTCCTGGTCTGCGGCGAGGCCAATCGCGACCAACTCGACGACCTGGCCGCGCAGCACGGCGCGGGCAAGGTCACCGCGCTCGTGGCCGGCGGCGTGCGGCGGCGTGACTCCGTCGCCGCGGGCCTCGCGGCGCTGCCGGGGCTGGATCTGGTCGCCGTGCACGACACAGCGCGGCCGCTGGTCACGCCCTCCATGATCGTGCGCGGCCTGGATCTGGCCGCCGTGCACGGCGCGGCCATCCTCGCCGCGCCGCTGACCGACACGATCAAGCAGGTGGCGGACTCCGTCGCCGGCGCGGCCCCGATCGAACGCACGCTCGACCGCACCCGCCTGCGCGCCGCCCAGACGCCCCAGGCCTTCCGCCGAGAACTGCTGCTGCGCGCCCACGCCGCCAACGACGACGACGCCACCGATGACGCCGCCCTGGTGGAGGCGCTGGGGCAGCCCGTCGTCGCCTACGACGCGGACGGGCCGAACCTCAAGATCACCACCCCGGCGGACCTGCGCCTCGCCGAGGCCTGGCTGGCGACGGCGGCGGCCGGCTCGCGGTCATGAGCGGGGAGCGCGTCGGCCTCGGCAGCGACAGCCACCGCGTCAGCCCGGAGCGGCCGCTGATCCTGGGCGGCGTCCGCATCGACGAGGGGCCCGGGCTGGAGGGCTACTCCGACGCCGACGTGCTCACGCACGCCATTATCGACGCCCTCCTTGGGGCCGCCGCGCTGGGCGACATCGGGCAGCATTTCCCCGCCGGCGCGCCGCAGTGGAAGGACGCCGATAGCCAGGAGCTGTTGCGCCATACCGTCGCGATGCTGTCCCAAGGGGGCTATCGTGTGGGCAACGTCGACGCCACCGTCGTCGCTGAGCGGCCGCGCCTGCGACCGTTCGTGGCGCAGATGCGGGAACGGCTCGCGCGCTCCCTGGGCGTGCCGGCGGAGGCGGTCAGCGTCAAGGCCACCACCGCCGAGGGGATGGGCGCGCTGGGGCGGGCTGAGGGGATGCAAGCGCAGGCCGTCGCGCGGATCGTCGCGGCGGCGGAAACGAGCGGCGAAGCATGACGGCCAGCAACCCCTACGTCCGCACGCTCAAGCGGCGCGGCCGCTGCCTGCCGGGAATGCCCGGGCCCCGCTGTCCCTAACGTCCGCCCTCACGCTGCCCACACCCCGCCATCCCGCAGAACCCGGACGCACCCATGCCCCTGTGGCACAACATCCGAGACGACATCGCCTTCGTACTTGCGCGCGACCCCGCCGCGCGGAACCGGGGGGAGGTGCTGCTCGCCTATCCCGGTTTCCACGCCCGGCAACTGCACCGCCTGGCGCACGCCCTCTGGCGGGCGGAGGTCCCCGTGCTGCCGCGTGTCGTCTCGCACTTGAACCGGGCCCTGACCGGCATCGAGATCCACCCCGGCGCCCGCATTGGCGCGCGCTGCTTCATCGACCACGGCATGGGCGTCGTCATTGGCGAGACGGCGGTCATTGGCGACGGCTGCCACCTGCACCAGGGCGTCACCCTGGGCGGCACCAGCACCCAGCGCACCAAGCGCCACCCCAGCCTGGGCCACAACGTCACCGTCGGGGCCGGCGCCCAGATCATCGGCGCGGTCACCATCGGTGACGGGGCGCGCATCGGCGCCGGCTCGGTCGTGGTCTCCAACGTGCCGCCCTACGCCACCGTCGTCGGCGTCCCCGGCCATGTGGTCTCCTATTACGACCCCGGCAACGACACCGTGCTGCGCCTGCCGGACCCGGAACATGACCGCATCGAAGTGCTGGAACAGCGCCTCTTTGCGCTGGAGTCGCGGCTGCGGGAGCATGCCAATGCCGGCGCGGCGGAGCCGGCCGAAGAGCCCGCACCGCCCCCCCAGCGCTAGGACCCCGGACGGCCGCGGTGCAACTGCATAACACCCTCAGCCGCCGCAAGGAGCCCTTCCAGCCCCAGGACGACCCCATCTCCATGTACGTCTGCGGCGTGACGCCGTACGACGACGCGCACCTGGGCCACGCCATGAGCATTGTCGTCTTCGACGTGCTGCGCCGCTATCTCGAATGGCGCGGCCAGGCCGTACGGCTCGTCTACAACTTCACCGACATCGACGACAAGATGATCGCCCGCGCTGCCCGCCTGGAGATCTCCGTCGCGGAACTCGCCAGCCGCCAGATCGACCGCTTCCAGCAGGAGTGGGGCGAACTCAACATCCGCGCCGCCGATGTTCACCCGCGCGCCACGCAGGAGATCGACAAGATGCTGGAGTTGATCGGCGGCCTGATCGAGGCCGACGCCGCCTACGCCGCCCACGGCGACGTCTACTTCCGCGTCCAGCGCCCTCCCGGCTACGGCAAGCTCTCCAACCGCAACCTGGACGACATGATCGCGGGCGCGCGCATTGAAGCCAGCTCGCACAAGGCCCACCCCATGGACTTCACGCTCTGGAAGGGCGCCAAGCCCGGCGAGCCCGCTTGGGACAGCCCCTGGGGCCCGGGACGCCCGGGCTGGCACATTGAGTGCTCCGCCATGGCGCTGCGCTACCTGGGCGAGCAGATCGACCTCCACGGCGGCGGGATGGACCTCATCTTCCCCCACCATGAAAACGAGATCGCGCAGTCGGAGACGGTCACCGGCAAGATCCCATTCGTGCGGCACTGGATGCACAACGCCATGATGCAGCTGGGCGACGAGAAGATGTCCAAGTCGCTCGGCAACATCATCACCCTGCGGGAGGGGCTGGACCGCTACGGGGCGGACGGCTTGCGCGTCTTCATCCTCGGCGGCCACTACCGCAGCCCGCTGACCTACGTGGAGGACTCGCTGGTCGCCGCGGCGCGCGGGGCCGAGCGCCTGCGCCTCGCCGCGACGGTGGAACTGCCGCCGGGCGACGGCACGATCGACGTCGCAGCAGCCCGGGCCCGCTTCATCGAAGTGATGGACGATGACCTCGGCACCCCCCAAGCCCTCGCCGTCCTCTTCGATCTCGCCCGGGAGATCAACCGCGCGGCCGCCGACGGCCGGCCCGCCGCCGGGGCCCAGGCGCTGCTGCGCGAGCTGGGGGGCGTCCTGGGGCTCCAGTTCCAGGAGCCGCAATCGGGGGCGGAAGCCGCCCCCTTCATCGACCTGCTGGTGGAGGTGCGGCAGCGCCTGCGCGAGGAGAAGCAGTACGCCCTGGCGGACGAGATCCGTGACGCGCTGGCTGCACGCGGCATCGCTCTGGAGGACGCCCGGGACGGGACCGGCTGGCGCCCCGCGGCGGCGCAGGCGGCAACGCCTCCTCCGCCCGCGGCCGCGGCAGCGTCGAAAGAGGCGGATACGTTACGTTTCTAACGATCGCCGGGGCTGTCGCGCCTTGACCCCATTTTTTCCGGCCTCATATACTGCTTGACAGACGCGCGCTTCCGCGTGTCTTCTTCGTTGTGGGCTGAGCCCGAGTGGCGCAACTGGCAGCGCAGCCGATTTGTAATCGGCAGGTTGGGGGTTCGAATCCCTTCTCGGGCTCCAACCAGCGCCAGAGCCGGAGTTCGATGACCCCGCTGGGGTGGGTGAGTGGCTAATACCACCGGTCTGTAAAACCGGCGCCCGGAAGGGCTACGCAGGTTCGAATCCTGCCCCCAGCACCAGATCAACGGAGGAACGATCCGGGATTGCAGGCCCACATAGCTCAGTCGGTAGAGCGCGTTCTTGGTAAGAACGAGGTCTCCAGTTCAAATCTGGATGTGGGCTCCACGAAGGCGCTGACAGCAGCACGACGGAGAGAATCGGAGCGTCATGGCGCGAGCGAAGTTCGAGCGGACGAAGCCGCACGTGAACGTGGGCACGATTGGGCACGTGGATCACGGCAAGACGACCTTGACGGCGGCGATCACGAAGACGCTGGCGCGGGCGGGGGGAGGGGAGGTGCGCAGTTTCGACTCCATCGACAACGCCCCGGAGGAGCGCGAGCGGGGCATCACGATCGCCATCGCGCACGTGGAGTACGAGACGGCGGCGCGGCACTACGCGCACATCGACGCCCCCGGGCACGCGGACTACATCAAGAACATGATCACCGGCGCCGCCCAGATGGACGGCGCCATCCTGGTGGTGGCGGCGCCGGACGGGCCCATGCCGCAGACGCGCGAGCACATCCTGCTGGCGCGCCAGGTGGGGGTGCCGCGCATGGTCGTCTTCCTCAACAAGGTGGACCAGCTGGACGACCCGGAGCTCTTGGACCTGGTGGAGCTGGAGGTGCGGGAGCTGCTCAGCCAGTACGACTTCCCCGGCGACGAGGTGCCCGTCGTGCGCGGCGCCGCGCTGGCGGCGCTGACGTCGGCGAGCGAGGACCCCGCGGCGCCCGAGTACGCGCCCATCCACGCGCTGATGGCGGCCGTGGACGCCTACATCCCCACCCCGCCGCGGCCCAAGGACCAGCCCTTCCTGATGCCCATTGAGGACGTCTTCGGCATCAAGGGCCGGGGCACGGTGGTCACCGGGCGCATCGAGCGGGGCGTGGTGCACACGGGCGACCCGATCGAGATCGTGGGCATCAAGGACACCGAGCGCACCGTCGTGACGGGCGTGGAGATGTTCAAGAAGACCCTGGACAGGGGCGAGGCGGGGGACAACGTGGGCTGCCTGCTGCGCGGCAAGGAGCGCGAGGAGGTGGAGCGGGGGCAGGTCCTGGCGGCGCCCGGCTCCATCACCCCCCACACCGCCTTCGCCGCCGAGGTCTACATCCTCTCCAAGGACGAGGGCGGCCGCCACACCCCCTTCTTCCCCGGCTACCGCCCCCAATTCTACATCCGCACCACCGACGTCACCGGCGAGATCCAGTTCGCCCCCGGCGTCGAGATGGCCATGCCCGGCGACAACGTCCCCATGCAAATCCGCCTCATCAGCCCCATCGCCCTCGAACCCGGCCTGCGCTTCGCCATCCGCGAGGGCGGCCGCACCGTCGGCGCCGGCGCCGTCGCCGAAATCGTGGAGTAGGCTGGGGCCATGGCTAAAGGGGATCGCATCCACATCACCCTCCGCTGCCGCGAGTGCCAGCGGTTCTCCTACCACACCCGCAAGAATCGCCGGAACACCACGGACCGGCTGGAGCTGCAGAAGTACTGTCCGCGCTGTCGCTGCCGCCAGGCCTTCCGCGAAACCCGCTGAGGGGGGAGAGGACGCATCATGGCCCGTGGAGGGCGTCGTTCCCGCCGCCGGCGTCAAGCGCAAGCGCAGCCGCTGCCGCGGCCGAGTTCGAACGCGCCGCAGCCCCGCGCCGATCGGCCGGCCGCCGCGCCCGGCGGCTCCGCGCACGCCATCGAGATCGGCGCCGCGGGCGGGGCCGCCGCGCTGCCGCGCACCACGCCGCCGCCACCAACGACGCTGCCGACACGGCCGCAGCGCGCCGTGCCGCGTCCCACCACGGCCCCGGGACAGGGACGCGAGCGAGGCCGCCTCTACCGCCTCACGCACCCCCGGTTGATCTCGGAGATCGTCGCCGAGCTGCGCAAGGTCGTCTGGCCCAGCCGCCAGGAAACCCGCAATCTGACCACCGTCGTCGTCGTCATCGCGGTCGCCGTCGGCGCCCTGCTGGGCGGCGTCGACTGGGTCTTCAACCGCGTCATGGAGAACGTGCTCCTGAACTGACCGCAACATGATTAGCGAATCCGACACCAGCACCGACGGCTCGGATACACCGGCCGCCACCGAGCCAGCGCCCTCCCCCGCTGGAGACACCGCCTCTGCCCGCGGCGATGCCCCCGCGGACGACGCCCCCGCGGACGACGCCCCCGCGGCGGCGCCCCTCGGCGCGCCGGGATCCGATGCCGATCCCGAGAACTCCGCCGCCGATCATCTCCTCGGCGGCGAGACGGACGCCCCCGCCGAGCCCATCCCCGCTGGGCTCCTGGGCCCGCTCGGCACCGGAGGCGACGCCGGCATGAGCGCGGCCGAGCGAGAGTACCAAGAAGCGCTGCGCGTGGCGGAGGCGCTGGGACTCGGCGCCGCGCCGAACGCCGTCGACGAGGAAGCGGCAGCCGCCGAGAAGCTGGTTGAACGGCTGGGGCTGGACCAGCCCGTCGAAGCCGCGGAGGCTCCCACTCCCGACCTCTTCGCCGAGGAGCCGCCACCCGCCCCCGAGCCCGAAGACATCGAGACCGACGAGATCCTGGGCCCCGAGCACGCGGATGGGCGGGCCTGGTACGTCCTCAACACCTACTCCGGGCACGAGAGCCGCGTCGACCAGAACCTCCAGCGCCGCATCGAAAGCATGGACGTCGTCGATCGCATCTTCGACATCGTCGTTCCCACGGAAGAAGAGCTGGAGATTCGCGGCGGCCAGCGCCGCCAAGTGCAACGCAAGTTGTTGCCCGGATACGTCCTGGTCAACATGATCTTGGACGACGACACTTGGTACGTCGTGCGCAACACGCCCGGCGTCACGGGCTTCGTGGGCGCGGATCGGCCGCACCCGCTGCCCCGCATCGAGGTCGCCGCCATCCTCAAGCAAACGCGCGTGGCCGAGCCCCGCGTCCGTGTCGGCTTCGAGGTCGGCGAAATGGTGCGGGTGATGGAAGGCCCCTTCCAAGACTTCAGCGGCGAAGTCGACGAGATCAACCTGGAGAAGGGCAAGGTCCGCGTGCTGATCTCCATGTTCGGCCGCGACACTCCGGTGGAGCTGGACTTCATGCAGGTGGAGAAGGTCTGAGCGGTGGCGAAGAAGATCCGTGCCGTCCTCACGCTGCAACTCGAAGCCGGCAAGGCCAGCCCGGCCCCGCCCGTGGGCCCCGCCCTGGGGCAGCACGGCGTCAACATCATGGACTTCGTCAAGGTCTACAACGAGCGCACCAGCAGCATGGTCGGCGATATCGCGCCCGCCCAGATCACGATCTATGAGGACCGCGGCTTCATCTTCGAGATCCGCACCCCGCCCGCCTCCGACCTGATCCGCAAGGCGGCCGGGCTGAGCAAGGGCTCCTCCGAGCCCCGGCGGGAGATGGTGGGCGCCATCTCGCCCGCCCAGGTCCGCGAGATCGCGCAAAAGAAGATGCCCGACCTCAACGCCAACGACGTCGAATCCGCCATGCTGATCATCGCCGGCACCGCCCGCAGCATGGGCGTCACGGTCTCGGAGTAGCCCATGCCGAAGCACGGGAAACGCTACCGCGCCACCGTCGCCGACTTCGATCGCGAAGCCAGCTACGCCCTGCCCCAGGCCGTGGACCTGATCAAGCAGCACGCTACGGCCAACTTCGACGAGACCGTGGAGCTGCACATCCGCACCGGCCTGGACCCCCGCCACGCCGACCAGCAGGTGCGCGGCACCACGGACCTGCCGCACGGCCTGGGCAAGACCGTCCGCGTGGCCGTCTTCGCCGAGGGCGAGGCCGCGCGCGCGGCGGAAGAGGCCGGCGCCACCGTCGTCGGCGGGGACGACCTCATCAAACGCGTGGAAGACGGCTTCACCGATTTCGACGTCGCGCTGGCCCAGCGGGAACTGATGGGCAAAGTCGGCAAGCTCGGGCGCATCCTGGGCCCCCGCGGCCTCATGCCCAACCCGCGCGCCGGCACGGTTGTCAACGGCGACGAGATCGCGAAGGGGGTCGCCAGCGCGCAGGCGGGGCGGGTCGAGTTCCGCCTCGACCGTCTCGCGATCATGCACGTGCCGGTGGGCAAAGCCAGCTTCGAAGCGGAGCAGTTGCAGGAGAACATCGCCACCGTCGTGCAGGAGGTCGTCAAGGCCAAGCCCAGTGGCGGCAAAGGCACCTACATTCGCGGGATGCACCTGGCCTCCACCATGGGGCCCAGTGTGAGAATGGAACTCCAAAGCACACTCTCCAGCAGTACGGAGTAGACCTCCGTTCCACCGGCGCCGGAGACCGCTGGCGGCCGGGCCCCATGGCCCCGGCTCGAAGTCCAGCGCAGGCGCGGGACCGCGTTCCGGGGCAGCCGCCTCCTGCGTGACCCGTACCTCTCCGCCGTCACCGGCGAGGCGCGCGGGTCGTTTTCGTGCCCGCGGAAGGGACCAGGGCCATGCCCACGGAACACAAAGTGCAACAGGTCGCCGAGCTGGAAGAGCGCCTCACCCGCGCCGTAATGGCGATCGGCCTCGATTTCCGCGGCCTCAGCGTGGGCGAGATGCGGGCGCTGCGGCTGACCCTGCGCGAAACCGAGCCCTCCATGGAGTTGCGCGTGGTCAAGAACACCTTGCTACGACGCGCCGCCGACAATGCCGGCAAGCCCGGCATCGCCCAGCTCGCGCAGGAAGCCACGGCGCTCCTCCTGGGCTATGAGGAGGAAGTCGCCCCGCCCAAAGCCTTGCACACCTACCTCCGCGCGAAGCGCCTGGAGATCCCCATCCACGGCGGCTACCTGGACGGCGAGGTGCTGAGCGCCGCCCAGGTCGCCGACCTCGCCACCGTGCCCAGCCGCTCGGAGCTGATGGCCAAGCTCGCCGGCGGCGTCAACGGCCCCGTCGGCGGCATCGCTGCCGGGCTGCACGCCGTCCTGCGCGGCGTCGCCGCCATCGTCGATGCGCGCGCCGAACAACTGGGCGAGAGCGAGGGCGCCCCGTCCGGCACGGACGCCGGCGCCCCCAGCGGCGGCGCCGCCGAGGGCCCTGAGGCAGCGGACGGCGACGGCCCCGGCGACGGCAGGCCGGACGCCAGCGCGGCGAACGCCAGTGCGGCGAACGCCGGCGCAACCGATGACGACACGGAAGCGGCCGATGCCGCCCTCGCGTCGCCCGAGAGCCCCGAGTGAGAATCAACGAGTCAGGCCCGGCCGGGCGAGCGCACACTGGAAGGAACGCACAATGGCCAAGGTCGATGAAGCATTCGAGCTGATCAGCGGGATGACCATGCTGGAGGCCCGCGACCTCGTCAGGAAGATCGAGGAGGAGTTCGGCGTCACCGCGGCCGCCCCCGTCGCCCTCGCCGCGGCGCCCGGTGCGGACGGCGACGGCGCCGAGGCCGCCGAAGAGCAGACCGAATTCACCGTGGTCCTCAAGGACTTCGGCGCCAACAAGATCAACGTCATCAAAGCCGTGCGGAGCATGACCCAGCTCGGCCTCAAGGAGGCCAAGGAGTTCGTCGAAGGCGCGCCCGCCAACGTCAAGGAAGGCGTCGGCAAGGACGAGGCCGAGAAGGTCAAGGCCGATCTGGAAGAGGCCGGCGCCGCGGTTGAGATCCAGTAGCCGCCCGGCCGCGTCCGTCCGATCCGCTACGCTGCCCGGCAGCGGGCCGGGGGAGCGGGGATAACGGCTGATGGTTTCGCAACCGCGCATACTGCCACGGGCGCAGCGCACCCCACCGCCCCTTGTGGCCCCCGCCTTGCACCCCATGCAGAGCCTGCCCCGCCTGCTCATGGTGGCGCTGGCGACGCTCCTCGTCGTGCTGATCTGGGGCCTGCAAGACCCCACTGCCGCCCCGCCCGCAGCCCCCGCGCCGGACCAGGTCGCTGGCCCCGCCTCCAGTGCGGCCGTCGGCGAGATCGCCGCGCCCGCCGGCGCCACTGGGACCCTCGCCACCCTCCCCGCGACGGACCCCGCCCCCGCCGCCGCCGCCGTGGACCTGCCCCGCCTCCATCCGAACGCCGTCCCGCGCCCACCCGAGCCGGCCGACCCGGTCCAGCCCGCTCGCTTCGACCGCTACACGGTCGCCCCCGGCGACGCCATCTTCAACATCGCCCTGGCGCGTGGCATCAGCGTCGATGACATCCTGCGCTACAACCCCACCCTCGGCGACGGCACCCGGATCAGCATCGGCGACGTGATCTTCATCCCCGTCTCCGCTTCGAGCGCCCCATGACCCACCCGGCCGACGACGGCACGCTGCAGCGGGCCCGCCGCACGGTCGTGCGATCGGCGCTGACCTGGACGCCCCTGTTCGTGCTCTTCGTGGCGCTGGGCGCGCTCTTCCTCGTGCGGGCGCTGACCCAGAGCGGCGGCGCCTGGGTCGGCTTCGCCATCGTCGCCTTGATCGCGCTCCTCGCCTCGCCGCTGGCCTTCGCCGCGCTGCGCGACCTCCGCGCCGAACCGATCGAGACGGAAGGGGCGATCACGCGCAAGTGGTCCAAGGCGGACCTGATCGTCTTCCGGGGCCATTACCTCACGGTCGGCAAGCGCGTCTTCCGCGTGCGCAAGGACATCTGGCTGCTCATGCCGGAGGTTTTCGGTCGCGTCCACGTGCGCCATTTCCCCCACACGAACACCCTCATCGCCTGGGAGGCGCTGGCCAGCGCGCCCGCCCCGGACGATCCGGCCGCGGCCGCCGCGGGCGCGGTCCCGCCGGCGCCCGTCTCCGGCTGGGTTGCTACGCCCGCCGCGGCGCCGACACCCGCCCCGCTCGCCCTGGAGGCCGCGCCGCGCCCGGCGCGCACGGCCGGCGACCACGCCCCCCGCTTCGGCGTCCCACCGGCCGTGCAGCCCCCGCGCTTCGGCCCACCCCGAGCGGTAGAGCGCCCGCCGCATCCCTCCGCCGGGGCCGCGGACGCCGGTGAGGACCCTCAGAGCGATCGGGCGGGCGGCGCGTGAGCGGCGCGGAGCCCGGCCGCTCCGATCGCGCCGACGACGACGGCGCCCCTTACCACGTCCGCATCCGCGACCTGCCCGCCACCGAGCGCCCCCGCGAGCGCCTGCTCCAGGCCGGCGCCGGCGCCCTCTCCAACGCCGAACTCCTCGCCATCCTGCTCCGCACCGGCACCGCCGACGCCAGCGCCCTCGACATCGCCGGGCGGCTGCTGGCCAAGCACGGCCTGGACGGGCTGCAACGCGCGGCGGCGGCCGAACTGGCCCAGGAACACGGGCTAGGGCCCGCCAAAGCTGCGCAGCTCAAAGCCGCCCTGGAAGTGGGGCGACGCCTGGCCACCCTCCAGCCCGAAGCCCGGCCCCGCATCAGCGGGCCCGAAGACGTCGTTGCGATCGTGGGAGCGGAGATGGCCCTGCTCGAGCAGGAAGAGCTGCGCATCCTGCTGCTCAACACTAAGAACGACGTGCAGGCCGTGCGCACCGTCTACCGCGGCTCCATCAACAGCACCCAGGTGCGCGTGGGCGAGATCCTGCGCGACGCCGTCCGCCGCAACACGCCCGGCCTGATCGCGGTGCACAACCACCCTTCCGGCGACCCCACCCCCTCCCCGGACGACATCGCCATGACCCGCGAACTTCGCGAGGGCGGCGCGCTGCTCGACGTGGACGTCCTGGACCACGTCATCATCGGCGCCGGTGGACGCCACGTCTCCCTGCGCGGCGAGGGATTGCTGGACTCGGGCGTGGGTTCCGCTCAGCTGCCGCCCAGCTGATCCCGCGCCGCCCGCTCCACCAGCGCGTAGACCTCCGCGATGGGGCGGTCGTGGCGGCGGGCGAGCGCCGCACAGTCCTCGAACTCCGCCGCCACCCGCGGGGGCGCGCCCGGCGGCCGCGCCACTTTGACCCGCGCCTGGCCCAGGGGCGTCTCCACACGGCGCTCCTCGCGGGGGGCCTCGTAGCGCCGTTCCTCGCGCGCGCGCACGCCCAGGGTGCTGGTCTCGCGCAGCAGCGTCGCCGCGAGGGACGCCTCCGCCTCGGGCGGCGCCACCACCGTCACCTGTAAGCCGGCCCGGCCCTTCTTCATCAGCACCGCCTGCAGCCACACATCGAGCGCGCCCGCCGCGCTGAGCCGCTCCCGCGCGAAGGCGATCTGCTCCGCGCTCATATCGTCGATGGTCGTCTCCAGCACCGCCACGACCCCCACAGGCAGCGCCGCCCCCGGCGCATCGCCCTCCGCCAGCCAGGCCCGCAGCAGGTTGGGCCGCTCCGCCGGATCCCGCCGCCCCGCACCCGCACCGAGGCGCTGGAGGCGCAACGCGGGGCGCTCGAAGCGCGCCAGCTCCGCCACCAGCGCCGCCCCCGTGGGCGTCACCAGCTCCGACGCCGCATCGGACGCGCCCCGGCGCAGCGGCGCCTGCGCGGCGCGCAAGATCTCCAGCGTCGCCGGCGCGGGGAGCGGCACGAGGCCGTGACCGCTGTTCGCCGTCCCCTCCATCGCCAGCGGCAGCGGCGAACAGTACACCGCCTCCACACCCAGCTGCTCGATCGCCAGGAGCACGCCCACCACGTCGATCAGCGCATCGGTCCGCCCCACCTCGTGCACGTGCAGCGTCGCTACGTCCTCGCCGTGCACACGCGCCTCCGCTTCCGCCAGCCGGCGGAAGACGCCCCCAGCCCGAGCCCGCACGCGCGGCGGCAGCGCCGCCCCATCCAACAGGCCCTTGATCTCGCCGAGGGTGCGCTGCGGTGTGTCGGCCCCGCCGATCTGCACCTGGGCGCGGACGGCGCGCAGACCCGCACGGCGCGTCTCGCCCACCTCCAGCGTCCACGCCGGCAAGGGCAGCGCGCGCAGACCCGCGCGCAGCTCCTCCGCATCGGCGCCGAGATCGATCAGCGCCCCCAGCAGCATGTCGCCGCTGACGCCACTCGGGCAGTCGAGATAGAGGAGGACGCTCATCGCTCCTGCGCGGCCGTGGCGCGCGCGATCGTGGCCGCCAGGTAGCCCGCGCCGAAGCCGTTGTCGATGTTCACCACGCTCACCCCGGGGGCGCAGGCGTTCAACATCGCCAGCAGCGGCGCCAGCCCCTCAAAGGCGGCGCCGTACCCCTGCGACGTGGGCACCGCGACCACCGGCACGCTCGTCAGCCCCGCCACTACGCTGGGCAGCGCCCCATCCATCCCCGCCACCACCACGATCACGCGCGCCGCCCGCAGCCGCGGCGCCTCCGCCAGCACGCGATGCAAGCCCGCCACCCCCACGTCGGCGATGCGCTCCGGGGCACAGTCCATCATCTCTGCGGTCACGGCGGCCTCCTCCGCCACCGACGCGTCAGCCGTGCCGGCGCTGCAAATCAGTACGCCGCGCAGGGCGAGCGTGGGGCCCGGGCGCCAACTGAGACAGCGCGCGCGCTCGTGATAGCGAGCCTCCGGCACGGCCTCCCGGACGGCGGCGGCCTGCGCCGGATCCGCCCGCGTCACGAGCAAGCGGTCGCCCTGCGCCACGATCCGTTCCGCCAGGCGGCCGCACTCCTGCGGCGTCTTGCCCTGCGCCAGGATGACCTCCGGCAGGGTGTCGCGCAGAGGGCGTTGGTGATCCAGCCGGGCGAAGCCCAGGTCCTCCATGGGGAAACCGGCGAGCCGCGTCTCCGCCTCCGCCAGGGACACCCGCCCCTCCGCGACCGCCTCCAGCAGAGCCCGCAACGTCTGCCGTTCCAGGGCGCGCCTCCGTATCGCCGCTGTCTCGCCCCACGCCGCCGCAATGCTAGAGTACGGCGCGGCGGCCGGGGTGGGGGACCGTCGGCGGGACATCGTGAACTGGCTGGACTTCCTCATCATCGCCGTCGTCGCCTGGTTCACGGTGGCGGCCTACCTCAGCGGATTCATTCGCGAGACGGTGGGCCTGGCCGCTGTGCTGCTGGGCGTGGTGCTGGCGGGGCTCTTCCACGACAACCTCGCGGACAACCTGCAGATCTTCATCGATGACGAGACCGGCACTCGCATCATCGCTTTCCTCCTCATCTTCGCCATCGTCGCCGTCGGCGGCTGGGTGATCTCCATGCTCCTCCGCACCACCGCCAGCCTGCTCATGCTGGGCTGGGCCGACCGCGCCGCCGGCGCGCTCTTCGGCTTCGCCAAGGGCATCCTCATCGTGCAGGCGATCACGGTGATCTTCGTACTCCAGCCGGCCCTGGGGATCGACAGCGCCATCGCCGACTCCGTCATCGGCGCGTTCTTCCTGGACTCCGCCCCCGTGGTTGGTGCGCTGCTGCCGGGCGAGTTCGACTCAGCCCTGCGCGACTTCCCCGCCTGACGCCCCACCCCCGCCGGGCGCGCCCCCGCGCGGTTTGGTAGCATAACGCCGACCGGCGCCGTGGCCTGGGCGGCTCGCCGGCGTGTCCTGGGAGTCCGCCTGATGAGCAGTGTCGGCGTCTCGGTGCTAGTGCTCAACCAAAACTACGAGCCCCTCAACGTCTGCAACGCGCGCCGCGCCTTCACCTTGCTCGATCGCGGCAAGGCGGAGATCGTGGAGGAGTCCGAGCGCCTGCTGCGCTCCGTCGCACGGGCCTTCCGCGTGCCCAGCGTGATCCGCATGGTCTACTACATCAAGCGGCCCCGCCCCGTCGCCCGCCTCTCGCGGCGCGAGGTCTTCGCCCGCGACGGCTTCGCCTGCCAGTACTGCGGGCTGCGCACCCACGACCTCACCCTGGACCATGTGCTGCCGCGCCATCGCGGCGGCCGGCACACCTGGGAGAATCTGGTTTCCGCCTGCACGCCCTGCAATCACCGCAAAGCCGGCCGCACTCCGGACGAGGCGCGCATGCGGCTGCGCAAGCGCCCCGGCCGGCCTCGCGCCTCGCTGGCCGCCGTCTTCTGGCGCTATCTGGAGCAGCATCCCGGCTGGCACCCGTTCTTCCCCGGCGCCAACGCCGAGCACGGCGCCCGCCGGCCCCTGCTCGCGGCCCACTAGCCCCGCGCCGTCTCCGGCTGGCAGCGCCGGCAGAACGACGTCACCCGCCTGTTGGGACTGACTTCTGAGATCGCCGTACCACAGCTCGGGCAGGGCTCGCCCCCCTTGCGGTGCACCCGCAGGAAGTCGCGCGGTTTCTCGTCGGTGTCGTCACCCATGCGCTCGGCAACGATGGGGACCGCCCACTCCAGGACGGCCTGGATCGCCCGGTACAGCTCCCGGCGGCGCCCCTCGTCCAGGGCGCTGACCTTCGTAAAGGGATGGACGCCCGCCACGAAGAGGATCTCGTCCGCGTAGGCGTTGCCGATCCCGGCGATGAACTTCGCGTTCACCAGCACGTTCTTCACCTGACCCCGGTAGGCGCGCAAGCGCTCCAAGAAGGCGTCTTCCGTCAGCGCCGGATCCAGCACGTCCGGTCCCATCTCCCCCAGCTGCGGCACCGTCTCCCACGCCCCGGCCACCACGAGATAGACCTTGCCCATCAGGCGCTGATCCAGGTAGCGCAACTCCCGCCCGTTCGAGAGCCGGAGCACGAAGCACGTACGACCCCGCCGTTTCACGCCCGCCACCACGTACTGGAAGCGGCCCACCAGCATGGCGTTGACCACCAGCACGTCGCCGCCATCCAGCGCGAAGAGCAGGAACTTGCCTTGCCGCCGCACCTCACCGAAGGCCGCGCCCCTCAGGCGCGTCGTGAACTCCTCCCGCGCCACCCGCACCACGATCGGCTGCAGCAGCTCCACCCCCACCACCCGCGCGCCCGGCAGGGTGCGGTTCAGGACAGCGCAGACGTTGACCAGATCCGGAACCTCGGGCACCTTAGGCTCCGCCGGCCCCGCTCGCGCCCGGGCTCCGATCGTGGGGGTAGGAGCCCAAGATCTTCAGCCAGCGACAATCCGCCTCCGCCGCCGCCAGCACATCCCGCAGCGGCGCATCCAGCCGGTGCCCCTGGCAATCCAGAAGGAAGACGTAGACCCCCAGCGTCTCCCGGGCCGGGCGCGACTCGATCTTCGTCAGGTTGATGCCCGCCGCGGCGAAGCGCTGCATGACTCGGACCAGCGCGCCCGCACGATCGTCCACGTTGAACACGATCGATGTCTTGTCGTCCCCGCTGGGCGCCGCGTCCTCCCCCGCGAGCACCACGAAGCGGGTGCTATTGCGCGGGTCGTCCTGGACCCCCGTGGCGTGGATCGCGGCGCCGAACAGCTCCGCCGCCCGCGGCGGCGCGACCGCGGCCGCGCCCTCCTCGTGCATCGCCCGCTCCACGGCCTGCGCCGTGGAGAGGGTCGCCACCTGCTGCGCGTCCGGCAGCGTCGCCTGCAGGTAGCGGCGGCTCTGCGCCAGCGCCTGCGGGTGCGAGTAGACGGTCCGCACCCCCGACAGGCTGGCCCCCGGACGCAAGATCAGCGCCGCCACCACCGGCATCACGACCTCCGCCCGAATGCGCAGCGGCAGCGAATGCACCAGCAGATCCACCGTCTCCGTGACTGCCCCCTGAAGCGAATTCTCAATGGGCACGATCGCGGCCTCCGCCTCCCCCCGCAGCACGAACTGGGTCACGGCCGTGATCGATTCCGCGGCGACGAGCGTGGCGCCGGCGTCGTGGCGCAGGGCGGCAGCCTCGGAATAGGTGCCGCGCGGGCCCAGGAAGGCCAGGCGCCGCTGCATGCTCAGTCCCCGTCGGTGAGCGCGCGTCGCAGGGCCGCCTCGTGCTCCGGCAAGGTCACCGCCAGCACGACGGCGCCGGCCGTGAGCACGGTGTCGCCGCCGGGAACCTCCGGCGTCCCGTCGGCGTGCACCACCAGCGGCAACAACGCCCGTGGCGGCAAGGGCAACTCGCCCACCCGCCGCCCCACGGTCGAGGCCTCCTTCGCGACCACCACCTCCACCAACTCGAAGGGGCTGCCGTACAACTCCAGGAGGTGAATCAGCGGCGAGGTCGGCAGCGCCTGTTCGATCTGAGACATGATCGCGGTCGTCGCCGAGACGGTGATGTCCACCCCCAGGGCCCGGAAGATCTCTTCGTTCTTCGGATAGTTGATGCGCGCGATCACTCGTGGCGTGCGGAAGCGGGTTTTGGCCACCTGCGCGACGGCCAGGTTGGCCTCGTCGCGCCCCGTCGTCGCCACGATCAGATCGGCGCGGTTGAGTCCCGCCTCGCTCTGGATCGCGACCTCCGTCCCGTCCCCCACGATCGCGATCTCGCCCAGCTCCTCGTTGAGTTCGTTCACTCGCGTCGCGTCCCGCTCCACCACGGTGACCTCGTGCCCGAACGCGATCAGCTCGCGCGCCGTTTGCGCCCCCACCTTGCCACCCCCCACGACGACGATGTACATCAGCCGGTCCCGAACGCCGCGGCGCGGACCAGGTCGGTCACGGCGACGGTCGGATTGACGGCCTCCACGCCCAGCTCCCGATACACCTCCGCCCGCTCCGGATCGAAGATGCGCGCCACCACCCGCTGCACGCCGAGCAGATGCTTCGCCACCTGCGCGGCCATCGCGTTGCGGTTGTCGCCGTTGGCCAGCGCCATGAAGATGTCCGCGGCGGCGGACCCGGCCTCGCGCTGCACATCCACGTCCACCCCGTTCCCCACCACCGTGCGGCCGCGGAAGCTCGGCGGCAGCAGGCGGAACGCGTCCGGCTCGAAATCGATCACGGCAACCTCGTGGCCCTCCGCCTCCAACTGCACCGCGATCCGGGCGCCCACGCGGCCGCAGCCCATGATCACGATCTGCACGGCCTCACCCCGCCCCGTTGCCCCGCACGCCGGCGCTGTTGCGGACGAGGATCACCTCGCAGGGGGCGTGCCGCAGGATGTATTCCGACGTCTTGCCCAGGTCCAGCGCCTGCGCTTCGCGGCCGCTGCGCGCCACCCCCAGCACGATCGCATCCGCCCCCAGCTCCAGCGCCTCATCGACGATGGCGTGGCCGGCGTCGCGCGCCTGCAGAATGTCGCCCTGGGCCTTGACCGTGTGCCGTCGCGCCATCGTCTCCGCCTCCGCCAGGCAGTGCTCGCCGCGCTCCGACTCCTTCGGCAGGTCAACGTCCAGGGGCATGCGCCGGTCCACCACCACCACGTAGATCGCGTGCACGCGCGAGTTCTTCTCGCTCTTCGCCAGGCGGAACGCGGTCTCCAGGCCCCGCAGACCCGCCGGGGAGCGATCGTAGGGCACAACAATGGTCAGACCGGACGCCACCGCGCTACCTCTCCGCGCCGGCCGAGCGCCGTCTCGCGTGAAGCCACCGGCAGCATAGACGCCCGCCGGACCGGCGGCTACGCGCCCGCGCCCCCGCCCGACGAAGGACGCCGGCTTGGGGTGCTGTTCAGATGTAGCGGGGCTGGGCCGCCACCACGTGCGATCCCTCCTCGTCCAGCTGCTCCAGCCAGGCGCGCGCGCGGCCGGCCTCGAGTTCGAGGAACCCCAGCGTCCCCCGGCGCGTGTCGAGGTTGCGCGGGAACATCGGACTGCCCGGATTGACCAGCAGCACACCCCGCAGCGTCTCAACGCTCGCGACATGCGTATCGCCGTGCACCACGATGTGCTGCGGCCCCCCGAAATAGTGCTGCATGACGGTGTGGATCGTGCGCCGCGGCGGCCACTCCGGCAGCGCGATGTCGTGCGTCAGCCCCACGCGGAAGCCCGCGATCTCCAGCGCCCAGGCCTCCCGCAAGCGTGGATCCTCCGCCACCACGGGACGGCCCGCGCCGCCGTCGTCGCCGTTGCCCCGCGCCACGTAGATCGGCGCGATGCGCTCCAGCCGGTCGATCACCTCCAACACGTGGATGTCCCCAGCGTGCAGGATCAAGTCCACGCCGCGCAGGCGCTCGTACGCCTGCGGCCACAGCTCCGGCCCCGCCTCCGGAATGTGCGTGTCCGAGATCAGTCCGATCAGCACGGCGTCACCCTAGCGGCCCGCCCTGCCCCGCACCTCACCCGCCCGCGGCAGGCGTCCGGCGGCGTCATCCGCGGCCCGCCGCAGTGCCAGGGGGGACAGGGCGGCGTCGGTCGGCCAGCCCATGCTGAACAGCGCCCAGCAGACGCTGACGAGGGCGGCGGCGCGGGCGGCGACACCGTCCGGCTGCGGCAGCGGCCCCGGCAGATGCGCCCGCACCGCCACGGCCAGCGCCCCCTCCAGCGGGAAGCAATCGCCCGCCAGCGGGCGACGACGCGCCCGCCGCTGCGCCGCGACGGCCACCGCCTGCAAGGCGCGGAGCGCCCCCAGCAGCGCGGGGGCGCCACCCGGCACGGCGTGGGCGCCGCCGCGGCCCCGCAAGACGGCGTGCGTCTCGCGCACCGCCCGGTCCAGGGCGGGGGCCGGACCCAGGCCCCGGCTGCGAGCACGGCTGTACGTCGCCAGCAGGATGTCCCCCGCGCCCGTCGCGTCGGCATTCGCCTCCAGCGGCGGGGCCGGGGCCGTGATCGGCCGCGCGGCGTCCGCCAGCGTCAGGGCCGCGCCCCGCGCCCCCCGCGACACGATCACCTCCGCGCGCAGCGCCCGCGCCAGCGATGCGGCGGCGGGCGCCCAGGGCTCATCCGCACCCAGCCCTGCGTGCACGCGCAACTCCCGCTCGGAGAACTTGACCGCGGCGACCCCGGGGAGGTGGGCGGCGAGATCGGCCGGCTGAGTCCGCACCCGGCCCCGGTTATCGACCCGGCGCAGAAACCCCTGCGCGTCCGCCCCCACGAACGTTCCGCGATCCCGCAGCGCCGCCGGAATCGCCGGCGCGATGTCGTCCGGCATCAGCGCCGACAGCACCGCCACCTCGGGTCGCCGGTGCCCCAGCACCCCCGGCTCGATCGGGGCGGCCCGGTCGAGCAGTGTCTGGCGCCGCCCCGCCGCGGCGTAGCGATTGCGGAAGACCGTGTCGCGCGCCCGCCGCCGGCCCGCCCACCTGACGCCATGCGCGATGAGCCCTGGCAGCCCGAACCGCCCACTCCACGGCCCCGCCGTCGCGAGCGCCTGCACGCGATCGGCGGGGCCGCCTGTCGCCCGCAGCGCCAGCCCCGCATGCCAGGGAGCGCCGCCGGGCTGGGACCACCGCAAGCCGTCCTGGTGGGTGAAGTCACGCGTTAGCGGGCCCAGAAGGACCGTCTCGTGCGTCACACCCGACCCTTCTTGACGCCACTCGGCGGTCGTCACATCGAGCGCGATGATAGAATACGGGCGCCGCCAGCGTGCTCGGGCTGGGACGCAGGCCGTGCGGCGGCGGCGATGGAGGAGCCCCATGGTCGTCGAGACGGGGACCCAGACAGTCAAGGCCGGGTTGGCCGAGATGCTCAAGGGCGGCGTCATCATGGATGTCGTCGATGCCCGCCAAGCTCGCATCGCCGAAGAGGCCGGCGCCTGCGCGGTCATGGCGCTCGAGCGCGTCCCCTCCGATATCCGCCAGCAGGGCGGGGTGGCGCGCATGAGCGACCCCACCAAGATCCGCGAGATCATCGACGCCGCGACCGTGCCTGTGATGGCCAAGGCCCGCATCGGCCACTTCGTCGAAGCCTCCATCCTCGAGGCCTTGGGCGTGGACTACGTCGATGAGTCCGAGGTCCTCACCCCGGCCGACGAAAAGCACCACATCAATAAGTGGGACTTCGACGTGCCGTTCGTCTGCGGCTGCCGCGATCTGGGCGAAGCGCTGCGCCGTCTCGGCGAGGGCGCCGCCATGATCCGCACCAAGGGCGAGGCCGGCACCGGCAACATCGTCGAGGCCGTGCGCCACATGCGTGCCGTCCAGGGCGCCATCCGGAGCCTCCAGGGCCTGAATGACGACGAGCTGGGCGCCTTCGCCAAGGAGATCGGCGCCCCGCTGGACCTTCTCCGCGAGACCAAGCGCCGAGGCCGCCTCCCCGTCGTGAACTTCGCCGCCGGCGGCGTCGCCACCCCGGCGGATGCCGCCCTGATGATGCGCCTTGGCGCCGACGGCGTCTTCGTCGGCAGCGGCATCTTCAAGTCCGCCCAGCCGGAGCGCATGGCCGACGCCATCGTGCGCGCCACCACCCACTACAGCGACGACGCCATCCTGGCCGAGGTCTCGACCGGCCTGGGCGACGCCATGCCCGGCCTCAGCCTGGACGATCTGCCCGACAGCGAGCGCCTCGCACAACGAGGGTGGTGACCGCACGCTGATGCGTAGAATCGGAGTCCTGGCGCTGCAGGGCGACTTCCGCGAGCACGCGCGCCATCTGCGCGCGCTCGCTGCAGAGGCGCGGGAGGTGCGCCGGGCCGCGCACCTCGACGGGCTCGATGGGTTGATCATCCCCGGCGGCGAGTCCACCACGATCGCGCGCCTGATGCTCGCCTACGGCCTGCACGAGCCGGTGCGCCGGCTGGGGCAGGCCGGCCTGCCCGTCTGGGGAACCTGCGCAGGCGCCATCCTCCTGGCCGATGACGTGCCCGGCCTGGACCGCCCCCCGCTGGGGCTGCTGCCCATGACCGTCGAGCGCAACGCCTACGGACGCCAGATCGATTCCTTCGAAACGGATCTCGCGGCCTCCTGCCTGCCCACCGCCTCCGACGGAAGCTACCCGCCCTACCACGCGATCTTCATCCGCGCGCCGCGCATCCGGCGGGTCGGGGCCGGCGTCACGGTGCTGATGCGGCACGAGGACACACCTGTGGCCGTGCGCACGGCGCACCTGCTCGCGACGACCTTCCATCCGGAGCTGACGCCCGACCGTCGCTGGCACGCCTATTTCCTGGACGCTGTCGTGCCCGGCGCCGGGGCGGCGCCGGCGGCCGTCCGGGGCAAGGGGGTCGCGTGAGCACCAATACCCGCGTCCTCAACCTGACCGATCTGCCCGTCCTGACCCTGGCCGGCCGGCGAGTCCACCCCAACCACGCCGTCACGCTCATCCACGGCGATCGCGCCGCCCAGGCGCGACCGCGCTTCGGCCGCCTGCTGCAAAGCTGCCTGCTGCCCGGCCGCCCGCGGGTCTGGATCAGCCGCGAGCGCGGCACCTTGCTGGGCCTGGCCGCGGTCCAGCCCCGGCGGGGCCAGGCGGCCTGGGAAATCGATGCCCTGGTGCTGGCGCTCCGGCGCGAGGCCTTCGTCCTGGATCTGCTCGAGCGCTGTGTCGCCACGGCCGGGGCGCACGGCGCCCATCGCCTCTTCCTGCGCCTGCCGCCCGAGAGCCCAGCGGCCGAGGCGGCCCGCCGCGAGGGCTTCCTGCCCGTGACCCAGGAACTCCTACTCGACGCCCGCGGCCCCGTCACCGGCGTCGCCCAAGGCTGGCGCCCGCGCCGCCGCAGCGACCACCACGACCTCTTCCGCCTCTACTGCCGCCAGGTGCCCCAGGAGGTCCGCTGGCAGACCGCCCTCTCCCCGGGCGAATGGCGCGCGGCCCTCGATCCTCTCGGCCGGGGCGGGCGCGAGTGGGTGCGGCCTGGCCCCGACGGCCAAGGGCTCGAGGCTTTCCTGCGCGTGCATCGCGGCGAGCGCTCCCTCCGCGCCACCGTGCTCGGCGCGGAAGCCGCCGCAGCGGCCCAGAGCGCGGCCGCCCTCCTCGCCCAGGACGCCGCCGGACGCCGCCTCCAGATCCTGGCCCCAGCCTACGCCGGCGCCTTGCTGCGCAGCCTCAACGACTGCGGCTTCGAGGAACGCGCGCGCTATGACCTGCTCGTGCGGCCCATCGCGCAACGCACCCGGCGCCTGCAGCTGGCCGAGCGATCCGTTAAAGGCAGCCCACGCCCCGTGATCCAGTAGGATCGTCCCCCGTGCAAGAGCCCGGCCCCCTGCCCCACCCCCCACCAGACGGGGAGCGCGCGCGCGCCGGCCCCATTGACCCGCCCCCCGCCCTCGACACCCGGGAGGGCATCACCGACGACCTGGAAGCCCTGCTCGCGGTGCTCCCGCCCCGTCTGCAGGACGCCATCGAGGCCCACGGCGACAACGCCCGTCTGCTCGAGATCGTGATGGACCTCGGGCGGGCCCCGTCGGCCCGCTACCCGGACGGCGAGGTTCTCTTGCGAGAAGCTGAGGTTACCCGCGCCGACCTCGACGCCGTCGTGCGGCAGCTGGGCGACTTCGGCGCCGACAACCGCGCCGGCATCACCCGCACCCTGCATCGCATCTCCTGCATCCGCAACCGGCGCGGCGATATCGTCGCGCTCACCTTGCGGGTCGGCCGCGCCGTCTACGGCACCGTGCAAGTCATCGACGACTTGGTCCACTCCGGCGGGAGTATCCTCCTCTTGGGCCGCCCCGGCGTCGGCAAGACCACCATGCTGCGCGAAGTCGCGCGCGTCCTCTCCGAAGCGGACAGACGCGTGATCGTTGTCGATACCTCCAACGAGATCGCCGGGGACGGCGATATCCCCCACTCCGGCATCGGCCGGGCGCGACGCATGCAGGTACCCACGCCGGCGCGCCAGCACGCCGTCATGGTGGAGGCCGTCGAGAACCACATGCCGGAGGTCATCATCATCGATGAAATCGGCACCGAGCTGGAGGCCCAGGCGGCGCGCACCATCGCCGAGCGCGGCGTCCAACTGGTGGCCACCGCGCACGGGAACACCCTCGCCAACCTCATGATGAACCCCACCCTGGCCGACCTGGTGGGCGGCATCCAGACTGTCACCCTCTCGGACGAGGAGGCCCGGCGACGGCACACCCGCAAGTCCGTGCTGGAACGCAAGGCCCCGCCGACCTTCGAGATCCTCGTGGAGATCCAGTCCTTCCACCGCGTCTCCATCCACCGCGACGTCGCCCGCACCGTGGATGCGCTGCTCCGCGGCGAGTCCGTGGAAGCGCTCGTGCGCGAGATGGACGACGAGGGCGAGGTGCACAGCGTCGAGCGCCGCCACGAGCGCGCCGCCACGCCCGCCGGCGCGCCCCGCGAGCCCGCGCTGGTGGAACGCGCGCCCGTGCGCCTGGCGCCGGGCGGCCCCCACCGGCGCATCTACCCCTTCGGCGTCTCCCCCGCGCGTCTCCACGACGCCATCCGCGAGTCCGGCGTCAACGCCTCCGTCGTCCCCGAGGTCGAGAGCGCCGACGCCATGATGACCCTCCGCTCCATCTTCCGCCGCCGCCCCGGCCCCGTCCGTGCCGCCGAAGCCAGCGGGCTGCCGATCTTCGTGCTCAAGCACAACACCGTCGGACAGATGGCGCAGAGCCTGCGCGCCCTCGCCCAGGGGCAAGGCGCGTTCGACCCCGTCACCAGCGCCCTGGCCGAAGCGGAAGACGCCATCGAGGCCGTCGCGGCCGGCGAGGAGAGCGCCGTGGAGCTGGGCCCGCAGAGCGCCTACATCCGCCGGCTGCAGCACCAGCTGGCGGAACGCTCCGAACTCGACTCCACCAGCAAGGGTCGGGATCCACACCGCCGCGTTCGGCTCTTCAAGAGCTGACCGGGCGCAGCGGCGGACGGACGAACGTGGCCTTCTTCATCAGCATCGAAGGCGGCGAAGGCGCCGGCAAGACCGCCGTCGCGGAGGCCCTGCGCGAGCGCGCCGGGCGCCTCGACGCGGAAGTCGTCAGCACCTTCGAGCCCGGGGGAACCAGCCTCGGCGCGAGCATCCGTCAAACCCTGTTCCAGACCACCGACCCGCCCAGCGCCTGGGCGGAACTCTTCCTCTTCCTCGCCGACCGCACGGACCACGTCGATCGCGTCGTGCGGCCCGCGCTGGCGCGCGGCGCCGTCGTCATCTGCGACCGCTATCTCGACTCCACCATCGCCTATCAGGGCTACGGCCGCGGCCTGGACCTCGAACTCCTCACCCGGCTCAATCGGGAGGCGACCGGCGGCACGACGCCCAATCTGACCCTCTTCCTCGACGTGCCGGTCGCCGAGGGGATGGCGCGCGCGCGCGCCGAGGCCTTCGACCGCCTCGGGCGCGAAACGCACCACTTCCACGCCCGCGTCCTGGAAGGCTTCAAGCGCCTGGCCCTGGCCGAGCCCGATCGCATTAAGACCATCGATGCCGCCGCGCCGCTCCCCCTCGTTATCGAGGGGGCCTGGACCCTGGTCGCCGGCCGCCTCGCCCGCATCGGCTACGGGGCAGCGGTGGAGGAACCGCCGCTCCGCTAGTTGTCGATCCGCTCGACGATCGTGGCGATCCCCTGCCCCCCGCCGACGCAGAGCGTGACCAGGCCGTAGCGTCCACCCGTCCGCTGCAGGTGGTGCAGCGTCTTCACCGTCAGGATCGCGCCGGTGGCGCCCACCGGGTGGCCCAGCGCCACCGCACCACCGTTAGGGTTCGTCTTGTCCGCGTCCAACCCCAGCTCCCGCGAGCAGACCAGCGCCACCGACGAGAACGCCTCGTTCAGTTCCACGACGTCCATGTCGTCCGGCGCCAGCCCGCTGCGCTCCATCGCCTGCTCGGTCGCGGGGATGGGCCCCGTGCCCATGATCGTCGGGTCCACGCCGGAGTTGCCCCGGCTGACGAGGCGCAGCAGCGGCCGCACCCCCAGCGCCTCCGCTTTGGCGGCGGTCGTCATGATCACGGCCGCCGCCGCGTCGTTGATACCGCTGGCGTTGCCGGCCGTGACCTCCCCGTCCGGTTTGAAAGCGGGGCGCAAGGCACCCATGCCCTCCATGCTGGCGTCGCGCCGGGGATGCTCGTCCGTATCGATCACGAGCGTCTTGCGGCCTTGCGTGACCTCCACCGGCACGATCTCCTCCGCGAATCGCCCCGCATCGATCGCGGCCACGGCGCGCTGGTGGCTGGTCACTGCGTGCTCATCCAGCTCCTCGCGCGCGCCAGCTGCCACTGCATGACCAGGTTCTCCGCCGTGACGCCCATGTGGTAGCGGTTGAAGGGGTCGTTGAGGATCTGAGTCAGCCCGTCGGTCATCTGCCCATCGCCCATGCGCCTGCCCCAGCGCACGTCCTCCAGCAGGTACGGGTAGCGGCTCATGTTCTCGCTGCCGCCCGCCACCACGACGTCCGCGTCGCCGGTCTCGAGCCAGCGCGCCGCGGTGTTGATCGCCTCCAGGCCGCTGCCGCAGAGCCGGTTCACGGTGTACGCCGGCACGTGCTCCGGCAAGCCCGCTCCCACCGCGGCCGTCCGCGCCAGGTAGGCGTCCGCGCCGAACTGGCCCGCGCAGCCCAGCACCACCTGGTCCACCTGGCCCGGCTCCAGCCCCGACCGCTCCAGGGCCGCCCGGATCGCCGCGGCCCCCAGCGCCGGCGCCCCTGTCTTGAGAAAGCCGCCCCCGAAGCGCCCGATCGCCGTCCGCGCGCCGCCCACGATTACCACGTCGTCCATCGTCGTCCTTTTCCCACGCTGGGGCGCCGGACCTCGCCGGCGGACGCCCGCCGGGCCTCCCTCCGAGTGTACGCCGACGGCCAGGCCCGCCACGGTCACCGCGGCGATTGCCCTGCCTCCGCGGACGACCATAGACTCGCAGCGGTCCCCACCATGAACGCTTCCCTCGTCTCCGTGCGCGTTCCGGCCACCACGGCCAACCTCGGCCCCGGCTTCGACGCCGTGGGCATGGCCGTCTCGCTTTTCGTGCAGGTCACGGTGCGCGTCGGCGCCCCCGAGGGATCGCGCGCGCGGCCCCAGCCCCTGCGCAAGATGATCACGCACGCCCTACAAGCCGCCTATCGCTATGCCGGGCAAACGCCGCCCGCCCACCTGCGCATCGACGCCCAGAGCGAGATCCCGCTCGGCCGCGGCCTCGGCGCCAGCGCGGCCGCCCGCGCCGCCGGCCTGGTCGCTGCGAACGCCCTCCTCGGCGACCCCCTCAGCGCCGACAGCTTGCTGCGCCTGGGCGCCGACCTGGAGGGCCACGCCGACAACATTGCCCCGGCGCTGTTCGGCGGGCTGCAAGTCGTCGCGATCGGGAACTCGGGCGTGGCGCGCGTCCCCGTACCGCTGCCGGGGGGCGTCACCTGCGCCGGCTTCACGCCGGACTTCTCGATGCCCACGCACGAAACGCGGGCCCTCCTGCCCAAACGCCTCAGCCGCGAGGACGCGGTGCACAACAGCAGCCACGCCGCCCTGTTGATCGCCGCGCTCGCCACGGGGCGCTGGGAGGCGCTGCGAGAGGCCAGCGACGAACGTCTGCACCAGCGCCCGCGCAGCGAGCTATTCCCACGCATGTACGACTTCTTTCGCGCCGCCGAAGAGGCCGGCGCCTATGCCGCCTACCTCTCCGGCGGCGGCTCCACCGTCATGGCGCTCACCGCCCCGGCGCGCGCCGAAAGCGTCAGCCAGGCCCTGGCCGATGCGGCCCACGCCTTCGATATCCCCGGCCGCGCCTTCGTCGCCCAGCCCTGTCCGGACGGCGCCACGCTCCTCCCCACCAGTGAGACCGCATGAGCGCCCCCATCACCGTCCAGAAGTACGGCGGCACCAGCGTCGGCAGCCGCGTGCGCTTGCAGAGCGTGGCGCGGCGGATCGCCGACCGCGCCGGCGGCGGGGAGCGCATCGTCGCGGTCGTCTCGGCCATGGGCAAAACGACGGACCAACTCGACGCCCTGGCTCGGGAGATCACGCCCCAGCCGGAAGGGCGCGAGTACGACATGCTGCTCGCCTCGGGGGAGATCGTCAGCGCCGCCCTGCTAGCGCTGGCGCTCAAGGCGCGCGGCCTCCCCGCCGTTGGCCTGACCGGCGCCCAGGCCGGCGTCTACACGGACGACACGTTCAACCGCGCCCGCATCACCCGCATCGAGACCGACCGCATTCGCGCCGCCTTGGACGCCGGGCAGGTCGTGATCATCGCCGGCTTCCAGGGCATCAGCCCGGACCAGGACTTCACCACCCTGGGGCGCGGCGGCTCCGACACCTCCGCCGTGGCGCTCGCGGCCGCCTTGGGCGCCCGGCAGGCGGAGATCTACACGGACGTCGACGGCGTCTTCACCACCGACCCGCGCATCGAGCCCAAGGCCCGCAAGCTGCAGGACATCGCCTTCGAGGAGATGCTCGAGCTGGCCGCCCAGGGTGCCGGCGTCATGCATCCCCGCGCCGTGGAGCTGGGCCTCCTGTACGACCTCCCCATCCTCGTCGCCTCCGCCTTCACCGAGAGCGTCCCCGGCACCCTGATCCGAAAGCAGGTGGTCATGGAACCCAGTAACCGTGTCCGCGCCATCGCCATCGACACGGATGTCGCCGCCGTCACGATCCGGGCGGTCCCCGACCGGCCCGGCATCGCCGCCCAGGTTTTCGGCCCCCTCGCCGACGCCGGCATCAGCGTGGACACGATCGTCCAGAACGCCAGCGCCGAGCGGCTCACGGACCTCACCTTCAGCGTCGCCCACGGGCAGGCGGCCCGCGCGCTCGACCTCGTGCGGGCGCTCGCCACGGATCTCGACGCCGGGGCCGTCATCTCGGACGAACACCTGGCCAAGGTCTCCATCGTGGGCACGGGCATGCAGTCCGGCGTCGGCTACGCCAGCACCATGTTCCGCGCCCTCGCCGAGGCCGGCGTCAACATCGAACTCATCACGACCAGCGAGATCCGCATCACCGCCCTCGTCCACGAGGACGCGGGCCGCCGCGCCGTCCAGGTTCTGCACGCCGCCTTCCAACTGGACGAGCCCATCGCCGCCGGGGAGGGCGGCGCCTGAGCCGCATCCCGCCCGATCTGGCGCGCTGCGCATAAGCGCCCGCAGCGCGCGCCGGGCGCCTTGCTACCCTGCCCCAACACCCGATGTTCGCGCACCTGCACACCCACACCGAGTTCAGCCTCCTCGACGGTCTCGCCAAGATCGACGCGCTCATGGCACGCGCCGTCGATCTGGGGCAAGAGGCGATGGCCATCACCGACCATGGCAACCTCTACGGCGCGATCGACTTCTACACAGCGGGCAAGCAGGCCGGCGTCCATCCGCTGCTGGGCATGGAAGCCTACGTCGCCGGCGGCAAGATGTCCGACCGCGACGCCCAGGCCCGCAGCGACTTCTCGCACCTGACCCTCCTGGCCAGCAACGCCACCGGATGGCGCAACCTGATCGCTCTCGCCAGTCGCGCCCACCTGGAAGGCTTCTACTACCGGCCGCGCGTCGACCGGGAGTGCCTGGCCGCCCACAGCGAGGGCCTCATCGCCCTCTCCGGCTGCCCCTCGTCCGAACTGCACAAGGCCCTGGGCGAGGCCCGCCACGCCGACGCCCGCGCCATCGCCGCCTGGTACCGCGAGGTCTTTGCCGATCGCTACTACCTGGAGCTGCAGAACCACTACGACCCCAAGTTCACCCCGGTCATCCCCAAGCTGGTGGAGTTGGGGCGCGAGCTGGACCTCCCCCTCGTCGCCACGCACGACTCCCACTACGCCGCCCCCGACGACGCCCTCACCCATGAGGTGCTGCTCTGCATCGGCACCAACGCCACCATGGACCAGCCCGACCGCTTCAAGCTGGACGGCCAGGACTTCTACCTCGCCGACGAGGAGGAGATGCGCGCGCGCTTCCCCGACCTGCCGGAGGCGCTGGAGGCCACCACCCGCATCGCCGAACGCTGCGACGTGGCGTTGGAGTTCGGCCGCCTCCAGCTCCCCGACCCCGACCTCCCCGCGAACACCAGCGCGCAGCAGCACCTGCGCGATCTCAGCTTCCAGGGGCTCGATCAGCGCTACGGCGCTCCCCCCAGCGCGGCCCAGATCCAGCGTCTCGAAGATGAACTCGGTGTCGTCGCGGAGACCGGCTTCGCCGAATACTTCCTCATCGTGCGGGACTTCGCCCAGTTCGCCCGCGCGCAGCGCATCGCCATGGGCGTCCGCGGCAGCGCCGCCGCCAGCATCATCCTCTACTGCCTCGACATCACCGATATCGACCCCCTGGCCCACGATCTCGTCTTCGAACGCTTCCTCAACGCCGAGCGCCGCGAGATGCCCGACATCGACATGGACTTCGCCGACAACCGTCGCGACGAGGTCATCCGCTACGTCGGCGAGAAGTACGGCCACGACCGCGTGGCGCAGATCATCACCTTCGGCACCCTGGGCGCGAAGGCCGCCATCCGCGACACCGGCCGCGCCCTGGGCCTGTCCTTCGGCGACGCCGACCGAGTGGCGCGGCTCGTCCCCAACCAACTCAACATCACTCTGAACGACGCCCTGGAGGGCAGCCAGGAGCTGCGCGCCGTCTATGACGCCGAGCCGGACGTGCGCAAGCTTCTCGACCAGGCGCGCAAGCTGGAGGGGGTCGCCCGCCACGCCGGCACCCACGCCGCCGCCGTCGTCATCGCGCGCGAGCCGCTGGTCGAAAACGTGCCCCTGCAACGCCCCGTGCGCTCGGAGAACGACGACAGCGATGCCATCCCCATGACCCAATGGGCCATGAACCAGTGCGCCCAGGTCGGCCTCCTCAAGATGGACTTCCTCGGCCTCACCAACCTCACCATCCTGGAGGCGGCCGTGGCCATCGTGGAGGAGGAGAGCGGGCAGCGCCCCGACTACCTGCAGCTGCCCGACGGCGACGCGCGCACTTTTCAGCTGCTCGCGCGCGGCGAGACCTTCGGCGTCTTCCAGCTCGAGTCCTCCGGCATGCGTCGCTACGTGCAGGACCTCAAGCCCACCCAGCTCGCCGATCTCGCGGCCATGGTCGCGCTCTACCGCCCCGGCCCCATGGAGCACATCCCGCGCTTCATCCGCTCCAAGCACGGCCGCGAGGCGATCACCTACCCGCACCCGGACCTCTCCGAGATCCTCGACCCCACCTACGGCGTGATCGTCTACCAGGACCAGGTGCTGCAGATCGCGCGCAAGTTCGCCGGCTACTCCCTGGGCCAGGCCGACATTATGCGCAAGGCCATGGGCAAGAAGATCCCGGAAGTGATGCAGGCGGAGCGCGGCCGCTTCATCGCGGGCGCGCAGGAGCTGGGCTACAGCGCAGACGATGCCAACACCGTCTTCGATCTCGTCGAGCCGTTTGCGGGCTACGCCTTCAACAAGGCCCACGCCGTCTGCTACGGCACTATCGCCTACCAGACCGCCTACCTGAAGGCGCACCACCCCGTCGCCTACATGACCGCCGTCCTCCGCGCCGCCTCCGACAACAGCGACCGCATCGGCCTCGCGGCGGGCGAGTGCGCCCGCCTCGGCATCCCCTTGCTGCCGCCCGACGTGAATCGCTCCGGCGCCACCTTCCAGACCGAGGCCCTGCCCGACGGCCGCCGCGGCATCCGCTTCGGCCTGGCCAACGTCAAGAACGTCGGCCACGGCGCCATCGAGGCGCTGCTGGCCGTGCGCGAGAGCAAGGATACGTTCACCACCCTGGAGGACCTCTGCCGCCGCGCCGATCTGCGCGCGCTCAACAAGCGCGCCCTGGAGAGCCTGATCAAGGCCGGCGCACTCGACGGTCTCGTCGAGCGCGGGCCGGCGCTGGCCGGCATCGACCGCATCGTGCGACGGGCCCAGCGTGAGCGCGAGCTGCGCGAGAGCGGCCAAACGACGATGTTCGACCTCTTCGGCGAGCAGGTCGACACCCCACGCCCCGAACTCGGTCTCAACGATGTCGCCGAGGCTGACGTGACCGGCGCCGAGCGGCTGCAGTGGGAGAAGGAGCTGCTGGGCGCCTACGTTTCGCAGCACCCCTTCCAGGCGGCGGCGGCATCGCTGGAGCCGTACGTGACGGTGCAGGCCGCCGAGATCAGCGCCGACCACGAGGGTCAGGACGTCATCCTGGCCGGCACCGTCAATCTGGTGCGACCGCTCACGACGCGCAAAGGCGACGCCTTCGCCGCCGTCGTGGTGGAGGATCTCTCCGGCTCCGTTGAGCTAACCGTCTGGCCCGACCTCTACGCCCTCACGCGCGAACTCTGGAGCGACGGCGACATCGTCCTGGTGCACGCGCGCGTCCGCCTGCGTGGGGATCGTCTGACCGTCGCCGTCGAGAACGCCACCACCTGGGAAGCGACCGACGACGGGGCCGGACGCCTGGCTGAAGACCCTGCCGCCTGGTCCCAGGGAGAGTCGCGCGGGCCCCGCCGTCGCCGCAACGGCAACGCGAACGGCGCGGGAGGCGCCGCCGCCCGCCGCGCCGCGCCGCCTCCCGCCGCCCCCGCGCCACCCCCACCCGCGCCGGGCCAAGACGGTCCGCGCACCGTCCCGGCCGCATCCGCCCCGGCCCCCGCAGCGCCGCGCCGGCGGAGTGGAGAGAGCGCGGTCGTGACCCTGCGCGTGCGCCTGCGCGAGTCCGATGACGATCAGGCCGATCAGGCGCGCCTACACGAGATCATGCGCCTCGTGCGAGCAGCGCCCGGCAGCCACCCCGCCCACCTCACCGTCGATGGCGTGGGCGAGCGCGTCACCCTGGAGTTGCCCCCGTGCACGGCCAGCTGGGCGCTGGCGGAAGCGCTCAACGGGACCCTGGGCGAGCATGGGGGGGCCGAGATCGAGGCCCTTCCCGCCGCCGTCGCGGGCGCCTGACCCCCGCACAATCGGCGAATCGACGCAGAGCGAGGAGCCGGCCACGGTGGTGCAGCGGTCTGAGGCGAAGGCGGGTGGCCCGGGCGACTGGGTGGTGATCGCCGAGGAGCCCGATCAGCTCAGCGCTGAGGTGGTCCTGCAGTTCCTGCGCGCGACCGCCATCCCGGCCCGCATCGCCGCCGGCGACACGATGTCCTTCCTCGGCCCCTCCATGCTGGCCACCCGCGTGCTCGTCCCCCGCGAGTGGGCCGAGGAGGCGCGCGTCGCGCTCGACCGTCGCGGCGAGGACGGCCTCCTGCCTCGGGGGATCACGCTCTAGCTCCCCCGCCGGGCGGCCCGTCCGGCGCGCCCTCCCTCCGGCGCTTCCGCGCCGCCGCCGGACGATCCGGGCTCGCCCCCGTCGCCGGTGAACCCGTCCGCATCCCAGGCCGGCGAGGCCGGCAAGGGCAGCCGCAGGACTCGTCGCCACAAGCGCCCCCGCAGCGATCGCCAGGCACGGCTCGCCGCCCCTACCTCGGGCGCCGCCAGCGTGCCGGAGCGGAATCGCTCGCGCGTGTAGGCCGCGGCCAGAACCGCCGCCGCGTCCGGGTCGCGCAGGGCCCGGCCCAGATCGGCGCCGTACTCCCGCGGCGTGCAGGCCGCATCGACGCGCAGCCCCCCCACGCGCGCGAGCCGCTGGGCGGAGGTCCAGGCCCGCTCGACCGGTGTCAGGCCACGCAGGGAGAACCGCCAGGCCAGCAGGCCGCCGCCGCCCGCCGCCAGCAATGCCGCCAGTCCGATCAGCGGCCACAGCACCAGCCACAGGTCGAAGCCGGCTGCCGAATCCGCTTGGCGCGCGGCGCCGGCCTCGGGCGGGGGCGGCTCTTCCGCCGCGGGCTCGGCCGCCTCCGCTTCGGCAACGGCCGACTCCGGCTCCGACGGTCGCAGCCGCTGCTCCGCGATGCGCTCGCCCGCGATGGCGTCGAACTCCTCGCCCGTCGTCGGCGGCGTGGGGTCGAAATCCACCCAGCCGTAGGCGGGGAAGTAGACCTCCACCCAGCTATAGGCGTGCTCGCCCCGCACGATGTAGTTGTTGCTCGCCGCGTCGAAGTTGTCCGCCGACAGCACGAAACCGGTGCTGATGCGAGCGGGAATGCCCAGCGTGCGCAGCAGCACCGCCATGGCGCTGGCGTGGTAGTCGTAGTACCCGCCCACCGGCAGGCCGTCCACCCCCGTGTAGTCCAGCAGCCACCAGCTGACACCGTCGACGCCGGGCGGCGGCGAGGCGATCTCGGTTACGAAGGGGTACAGCGGGCGGACGCTGCCGTCCGCCCCCAGCAGTGGCGCACCGTCCGCGTCCAGTGCCGGCGTGCAGCAGAGCAAGCCTTCCAGCAACGCCGCCGCGTCGTAGGCGCTTGCCGCGCCGGCTGTCGTCCGAGCGGCCACTTCGCGCAGGCGTTGCAGATCCGCGTTGCTGAGGTCCAGCGGGAGCTGCACAAAGCGCTCGCGAGCCCAGAGCGGATAGTCGCGGCCCGCGGCGCGCAGCTGCTCCACCGTGGCGCTGGAAACCGTGCCGCCGACCGTGTAGCGGAAGTCGCCGCTCGCCTCGGCCTCGGGACGCACCACGCCGACGTCCGGCGGGACGGCGCGACTCTCCAGGTCCACGCTGCGCAGCAGCCCCGACCGATCCAGATCGAGGCCGGTCACCACGTAGTCCGGCGGGAGTCCGGCCACGGCCTGCTCCCCAGCCCCCTGGGTGAGGCGGCCCGCAAGCCCCGCCAGCTCCGGCGGCACGCCGCCGGCCGCGCCACTGGCGGCCTTCAGCCGCACGCGGCTTGGCGCCGTCTGCTCCACGATCACATCGCGGTTCACCGCATCCGGGGAACCGAAGCTGAACAGCGCCCGCGGCCGGTCTACCAGCGCCAGCCCCGCCCGCACCTCCCGGCGAGCCGCGTAGGGGCGCGCTTCGGAGCCGCCGAAGTCCTCGCCCGCCGCGGCGGGGAACGACTCTACTCCGCTCTGCTGCCAGCCGCGCGTGGTGTAGCGGTCGTAGCTGGCGCCCCGCAGGAGCCCGTCTTCCGGCGCATCCACCCGCGCCACGACTGTCCGCCCCGGCAGGATCTCCCCTTGCAGCACCAGATTGGCGCCGAAGTTGTGTACGGGCGAAGGGCCGCCGGAGTTGACCCCGCCGAAGAGCCGCTCCAGCTCATCGCTGAGGTCATCGAAGGGCACTGTGAGGCTGCCCCACAGCTGATTCAGCGGCTCCGCCTCGTCCGGGCGCGGCGCCAGCCGCGAGACCGTCATCAGGCCCACCACGGCCAGCAGGGTCACGGCCAGAAAGCTGAGGCTGATGAAGTCCGGGAACGTGGTCCCGCGCTGCTGCCAGCGGGCCATCCGGCGCAGCAGACTCGTGCGCATGACGAGCAACGCCGCCCCGGCCGCGAAAAAGGCGAAGTGGAAGTCCCACTGGCTGGCGTCCAGGTAGCTGACGTTGACCGTCAGCACCACGCCGAGCACCACGATCAGCGGCCACGGCGTCCGCCGGCGCAGCGCCAGCCAGGTGCTGGGGAACGTTGCCAGCCAGATCGAACCCGTGACGAAGAGCGTGAACGGCACATTGTCCGTGGTGATCCCGTCGTTGAAGGCCTCGCGGAACCAGGCCGCCAGCCGCAAGCGCAGGTCGCCGAAGCGCTCCCAGAACCAGGGCAAGCCGTCGAACTGGTCGAGGCTCAGCACCTGCCAGACGACGAAGATCGTCCCGATCCCGATCCCCCCCAGCAGCGCCGGCAGCCAGTGCACCGGCGATGCCGCCAGCGCCGCCGCCGCCAGCACCGCCAGCACTCCCAGCAGACGCAGGTCCGGCATGTTCCCCACCCAGTTGGCGGCGTCAACGCTGTCCGCCGCCGACAGCACGACGAGCAGGATGATGCTCAGCGTGATCGCCGTCTCCATCGCCTGCCACCAGCGGCGCGCCGGGGCCGCCGAGCGCACGGCGTCGCGCGCGCTCCGCCCCAGCAGGGCCCCCACCGGCACCCTCGCCGGGGCCGAGAGCCCACGCGCGGTCATGCCCGCACCTCCGCCGTCCCCCGGCCGGGCGCGCCGTACGCCGCATCCAGCACTGCGGGCAGGAAGTCCCCGCGCCGCACGAGATTGGTCTGCACGCCGGCGGCGCGGAGCTGCGCCGCCGCTTCGGCGGCGCCCGCGCCGCCGCCGAAGCCGCTCGCGTCCAGCAGGATCACGGCCGTCTGCACGCCGCCGCCCGCGAGCCCCAGCACGGCCTCCTGCGTGGGCACGTCGTGGGCCGGCGTGATCAGCACGACCGTCGTTTGCCGCCCCCAGCGCCGTGCCTGCCGCCGCAGCAGCGCCGCGACGGGGACGTCGCCCTCGGGCTGCGCCAGCGCCAGCTCTTCCAGCAGGCGCGGGAGCTGCCCGCGCGCGCGGCCGGGCGCGACGGTGCGCAGCTCCCCGACGAAGCTCAGCATCCCGACGGCGCGATGCTCCCCCAGGAACCGCTGCGCCACCGACGCCGCAGCCGTCACCCCGTACTCGATCGTCGCTTCCTGGCCCTCTCCGGCGTGCGCCGCCGCCGCCAGGTCCAGCACCAGCCACAGCTCTGCCGCTGGGTCCAGCTCGAATGTCTTCACCACCAAGTGCCCCGTCCGCAGCGTGCTGGGCCAGTGGATCCGGTTGACGCTGTCCCCCGGGGCGTACTCCCGCACGCCCGCGGCGTTAGGCGTCACGTCCTGGGTCCGGCGGCGCACCCGCCCTTGCCCCGCCAGGGTGGCCGGCGGCAGCGTGTAGCGCGGCAATGCCAGCGGCCGGGGGTAGACCAGCAACGATTCCCGCCCGCCGAAGCGCCGCACCCGGCGGAACAGGTCGAACGGATCGCCGCTGCGCACCACCAGCGGCCCCAGCGTGTACAGCCCCCGGCGTGTACAGACGGTCTCCAGACGCCAGCGCCGCTCCCCCTGCGCGGCCAGGCTGACCACTTGCTCGCTCGCATGCGCCGGCAGCGTGCCCTCCTCCTCCACCTCCAGCCAGAACTTGGGTAGCCAGGAGCGATTGCGGATCTCCAGATCCTCCCCCAAGGTCCCTCCCACCTGGACGCGCTCCGCATCGCGCCGCACCACCACCTGCACCCCACGGGTGCTCAGCCACGTCCAGAGCCCGGCCGCCACCAGCCCGAAGAACAGCAGGTAGCCCAGGCGCAACGGCAGCCAGAAGTTCGTTGCGAAGCCCGCGCTGAAGGCCGCCAGCACCAGCACCGTCGCCACGATCAAGGGCCGCCGGCGCCCCACGGTCCCGCCGATGAAGCGGCGCACAGGCCGGCTAGCTCGCGCCCACACGGGCGCCCGGCACGGGCACCGCGCCCAGCGCCTCCGCCACCACAGTCCCCGCGCTGACGTCCCGGATCTGCGCCGACGGGTTGAGGATGATCCGATGCCCCAGCGTCGCGTCGGCCAGCTCCTTCACATCGTCCGGCGTCACGTAATCGCGACCGTGCAGCAGCGCGTTCGCCTGCGCGCTGCGCAGCAGCGCCAGCGAGCCCCGCGGCGAGGCGCCGAGTGCGACGGCCTCATGCCGCCGCGTGGCCGTCGCGATCTCCACGATGTACTGCCGGATCAGCGAATCCACCCAGACGCCGCGCACGCTCTCTTGCAAGGCGCGCAATTCTTCCGGTTGCGTGACGGGGGCGAGCGTCCCGATGGGGTGGGCCAACTGCTGCCCTTCCAAAACGGCAACCTCGTCCGCTACCTCCGGATAGCCCAGGTGGATGCGCATCAGGAATCGGTCCAACTGGGCCTCCGGCAGAGGGAAGGTGCCCGCGTACTCAATCGGGTTCTGGGTGGCGAGCACCATGAAGGGCCGCGGCAAGGGGCGGGTCTGGCCGTCCGTGGTGACCTGCCGCTCCTCCATCGCCTCCAGCAGCGCCGACTGCGTCTTGGGCGTGGCTCGGTTGATCTCATCGGCGAGCACGATTTGGGCCGCGATCGGCCCCGGGCGCCACTCGAAGTCGCCCGATTTTTGGTTGTAGATCGAAACCCCGGTGACGTCGGAGGGCAGCAGGTCCGGCGTGAACTGGATGCGGCTGAAGCTGCACCCCGTCGAGACGGCCAGCGCCCGCGCCAGCATCGTCTTGCCTGTGCCGGGCACGTCTTCCACCAGCAGGTGGCCGTCGCTCGCCAGGGCCGTTACCGCCTGTCGCACCTCGGCCGGCTTGCCCAGAATGACGCGCTCGACGTTGTCGCTGATGCGGCGCAGTGTCGCCTGCGGATCGTCCACACCGACCCCCTCCGGACCCCCGCGCCGGTGGCGCGCAAAGGATAGCAGTCCGTCCGCCGGCCCTCCCGGCAGCGTTGTGGCTAGCCGACGGCTCCGTATGCTGAACGGAGGGGTCGGGAAGAGAGACGTTGGTGGTCGGCGCCCGGTTCCTCGGCTGGAGCATCGGCCTGATCGCCGCCGCGCTCGCCGTCGGCGGCTGTCTCCCCGGCGACGGCTCTCCGTCCGATCCCCCCCCGCCGGCCCCCGCCGCGCCGGACCCCGGCCCTCCCGCCGACGCCTCCACCCCCGACGCGGCCCCGCCCAGCAGCCCCACCGGCGCGCAGCCGGCCCCGGCTGCGGACGCCCCGACCCGCGTCCCCGCTCCCGTGGAGGCGGTCGCACCAGAGCCGGAACCCGAGCCCGCAGCGGAAGCCCCGGAGCCCGCCGCGACGCCGCTGGAGGCGCTGATCTTCCTCCAACCCGCCAGCGTGGCGCAGGGGCAGGTCTTCCTCGTGGCCGTGGACACGGCCAACGCCTCCACCGCGTCGATCGCGCTGGGCGGGCAGTTCATCTCCCTCACCCATGAGGGTGACCGCTTCTTCACCATCCTGCCGGCGCCGGTCGATCAGGAGCCCGGCCCGCTCTCCATGCTCGTTGCCGTGGCCGACGCGACCGGTGAACTCGTCCTGCAGGAGGTGATCTCCGTGCAGGTCGTCGCCACCGACTTCCCCGTCGAAGCCGTTGAGATCGACGCCACCCTCCAGCGCCTGCTGAACCCGGCCGTCGCGGCCGAGGACCGCGCCCTGCGGGAGAGCGTGCAGCGGATGAAGTCGCCGCGACGGCTCTGGACCGATTTCTTCAGCCCGCCCACGGACGGGATCATCGCCTCCAGCTTCGGCGTTCTGCGCTCCTACAACGGAGCCGCGCCCAGCGACTATCACACCGGCATGGACCTCGCCGGCGCGCTCGGCACGGAGGTGCGGGCGCCGAACGGCGCCGTCGTCGCCTGGGTGGGCGAGACCGAACGACGCGGCCGCGGCGTCATCCTCGACCACGGCGGCGGCCTCTTCACCAGCTACTGGCACCTCAGCAACGCCAGCGCACGCACGGGCACAACGGTGGCCCGCGGCGCCGTCATCGGCCGCGTGGGCAACACGGGCCTCTCCACGGGGTCCCACCTCCACTGGGAGGTGATCGTGCACGGCGTCCCCGTCGATCCGCTGCCGTGGCTGCGAGAGTTGGAGGCGCCCAAGCCCGCGGCCGTCTTCGATCCGCTCCAGGCCGTCAACGCGCGCGGGCCGGTCGTGGCCGGGCCCTCGCCGCCCGCGACCCCGGAAGCCGCGAGCGCGGTACCATAAGGGGCGCGGAGTTCCTCGGGGTGACCGGGCCTCCGCGGCCGGACTGCAGCTATGGCGGTTCCTCGCGCTGACGACAGCGGCCGTTTCGTCTCACGACGCTTCTCGCGCCGTCAGGTTCTGAGCGCCCTCAGTGTCGCCGGCGCGGGCGCGGTCCTGGCGGCCTGTGGAAACGGCGACGCGGGGCCGCCCGGCGTCACGGTCGCTCGCGACGCCTCAGCCGGCGCCGCGGAGCCGCCCGCCACCAGCCAGTCGTCCGGGCAGATCGGACCCGACCCCGACGCGCCGGCCACGATCGAGGCGGAGCCTCTGATCTGGGTAGAGCCGAGGGAGGTACTCCAGGGGGCCTCGTTCGTCGTTTCGGTCGACGCACCCGGCGCAGGCTTCGCCTCCGTCGCCTTCAACGGCCAGGTGCTGACCATGCTGCGGGAGGGGACCCGCTTCTTCACCATCCTCGGGCTCGATGCCCTCACCCCGTTGGGCCCGCTCCCCGTGATCATCTCGGTAGCGGACGCCGCCGGCAGCCCCATCCTCCGCCGCGAGACCATCGTCGATGTGCAGGACGCCTTCTGGGAGACGGAAGTCGTGCAACTGGACGCCGAGAACCGCGCCCTGCTGGACCCGGCCATCCTCCGGGAGGATCGCGACGCGCGGGAGCCGGTCCTGCGGCGGGAAACCCCGGAACGACTCTGGGACGACATCTTCGATCCCCCCTCCAAGGGCGTCATCACCTCCGGCTACGGGCTGCTCCGCTCCTACAATTTCCGCGAGCCCAGCGAATACCACACCGGCCTGGACTTCGCCGGCGCGCTGGGCGATCCCATCGTCGCGCCCAACACCGGCGTGGTCGCCTGGGCCGGCCGGACGCAGCGGCGCGGCATCAGCCTAATCATTGATCACGGCGGCGGCGTCTACAGCGGCCTCTACCACATGTCGGAGTCCGTGGTCCTGCCGGACGAGGTCGTGCGGCCGGGCGACTTCGTCGGCCGCGTCGGCGCCACGGGCCTCTCCACGGGGCCCCACCTGCACTGGGAGGTCACTGTCCACGGCGTCACGGTCAACCCGGTTCAGTGGATCCGCGCCAACGACTTCCCCAACCCGCTGGGGGAGTTCGACCCCCTCACCGCCCTCCCCGCTCCCATTCAGTTCGCCGGTTGACGCCGCCGCCACAGCGCCGCCTGCGCCAGCGCCACCCCCACGATGCTCGCCGTCTCCGCCCGCAGCGGTCGCGGCCCCAGGCTGACCGGGATCCAGCCCCCCGCCTCGGCCGCGCCCGCCTCGTCCAGGGTGAAGCCGCCCTCCGGCCCCACCAGCAGTGCCACACCGCCCTCGTGCGGCGCGGCCGCCAGCGCCTCGTCCAGGGTGCGGCTGCGCTCCCGGGCCGAGGCGAAGAGACGCGCGACCCCCACCGCCCGCGGCTCGGCGACCAGGTCCAGCAGTTCCACCGGCTCATCGATGCGCGGCCGATCCTCCCGGCGGCACTGCTCGGAGGCCTCCGTGATCAGCCGCTTCCAGCGCCCGATCCGCTCCAGCCCCCGCGACTTGGCCAGGGACCGCGTGGCCCGCAGGGGTCGGATCCGGCCCACCCCCAACTCCGTCACCTTCTCCACCATCAGATCGAAGCGCTGCGCGCGGATCACGCTGGGGCAGAGCGTCACCCGCGGCGGCGGCTCGGGATGCACACTGCGCGCGCCTCGCACCTCCGCTTCGGCGGAGTCCCGCCCCACCCGCAGCAGCACGGCGTCGTAGAAGGTGCCGTCGTGGATCACCTCCAGGGCGTCGCCGCGCCGCAGCCGCAGCACGCGCGACAGGCGATGCACCACGCTCCCGTGGATGGTGAGCAGCCCCGCCTGCACCGCGTCAGGCTCGTCAATGAACAGGCGCGGGACGCGCGCAGCGGAGGCTTCGCCACTCACCATCGCCGTCCACCTCCTCCAGGTCCAGGTTGCCGGCCGGCAGGAGCCCCACCGCCTGCCGCACGCGCGGCAACTGGGTGGCGATGACCCCGCCCAGCAGGCAGCGCCCGCCCGGGCGCGTGGCCCGGGCCAGCGCCGACAGCGCCTGCACGATGACGCCAGCGCTGATATTGGCCACCACCACATCGTACGGCGGGCCGTCCCCCGGTGGGGCCTCCGCCCGCCGCGCCTCAATCACCGACACCGCCCCGTTGCGGCGGGCGTTGCGGCGGGTCGCCTCCAGCGCCTGCGGGTCCAGGTCCACGGCCAGGACCCGCGCCGCCCCCAGCCGCGCCGCCGCACAGGACAGCAGGCCGGAGCCCGCCCCGAAGTCCAGCACGGTGTCGCCGGGCCGGATCCAGTCCGCCAGCGCCGCCAGCGCCATCCGGGTCGTCGGGTGCTGCCCCGTTCCGAAGGCCAGCCCCGGCTCCAGATCCACCACGATCTCCCCCTCCCGAGGCACCTCGGCGCAGGGCCAGGGCCGCACCAGCAGCCGCCCCGCCCGGATCGGGCGCAGGAAGCGCTGGAACGCCGTCTCCCAGTCCCCGCGGCGGCGGCGCACGGTCTCCAGCCGCCGGGCGGCGGCACTGCGGCCCAGGGCCCGCAGCCGCCCCCGCAGATCGGCCAGGAGTTCCCGCGCCGAGTCCGCTGGCAGGTAGCAGCTCACCCGCGCCTCAGCCGCTGCGTCCCGAACGGCCGCCCCGAACTCCTCCCCCTGCTCGAACGGCCATTCCACAGCCACTCCTGCCGGCGCGATCGTCTCGAAGAGCGCCGCCGTGGGCTCCACCAGGTCCGCCGGCACACGCAGCGACACCTGCCACCAATCCTCCGGCGTGCTCGCGACCGCTGCTCCCGCGATCGCCGCACCAGGGTCAGGCCGTGAAGGCATCTCGGATCCGGGAGAAGATGCCGCGCCCGTTACCGTCCGTGGCATCGCCCAGCACCTCGTCGAGTTGCTCGAACAGGGCGCGCTGCTCCTCGTTGAGCTTGGTGGGCACGCGCACGTCCGCCTGCACCAGCAGGTCGCCGCGGCCACGTCCGCGCAGGTGCGGTACACCGCGGCGCTTCAGGCGGAACACGGCGCCGCCCTGGGTCCCCGCCGGCACCTCGATCTCCTGGTCCTCGCCGTCCAGCGTGGGGATCCTCACCTGCGTCCCCAGCGCCGCCTGCGCCACGCTCAGGGGCAGGCCCATTCGCAGATCGTCGCCCTCTCGCTCCAACCACTCGTGGGGCTTGACGCGCAGCTCCACGTAGAGATTGCCCGACGGGCCACCGTGCGTGCCGGCGTCGCCCTCCCCGCCGAGCCGCATCTGGGATCCGTCTTCGACGCCGGCCGGCACCTTCACCTGCAGGCGGCGGTTGCGCTGCTCCCGGCCCAGCCCGCCGCAGGCGCGGCAGGGATTCGTGGTAACGGCGCCGGCGCCCTCGCAGCGGTCGCAGGGAGAGACGTTGACGAACTGGCCGAAGACGCTGCGCTGCACCCGGCGCAGCTCGCCGCTGCCCTTGCACTGGGGACAGGCTTCCGGCTTGCTCCCGGGCGCGGCGCCCACGCCGCCGCAGACGCTGCACTGCTCCAGACGGCTGACCCGGATCTCCTTCTCCGCCCCGAACACGGCCTCCTCGAAGGAGAGTGACTGCCGGGCCCGCAGATCCTCACCGCGCACCGGACCCTGCCGGGCCCGCCGCCCCCCGAAGAAGGCGTCGAAAATAT
Organism: Dehalococcoidia bacterium; assembly: GCA_965247775.1. Lineage (GTDB taxonomy): Bacteria > Chloroflexota > Dehalococcoidia > Bin125 > Bin125. The sequence goes on along the minus strand of OZ252031.1, from coordinate 2,732,887 downwards.
CCCCGAAACCGCCGAAGTCGAACCCCTCGAAGCCGCGGGAGGGCCCGAAATCCGCCGTCGGCCCGTAGCGGTCGTAGCGCGTCCGCTTCTCCGGGTCGGACAGGATCTCGTAGGCCGCCCCGATCTCCTTGAACCGCGCCGCCGCATCCGCCGCCTCGTTGCGGTCGGGGTGGAACACCATGGCCAGCTTGCGGAAGGCGCTCTTGATCTCCTCCGCCGTGGCGGTCCGATCGACGCCCAGCACCTCGTAAAAGTCACGTTTACTCGTCGCTGCCATGCGCTCCTCGCGATGCCCCGCCCGCCGTCGGGCGGCCATCCGTCCATCGTAGCGGCCGATCGCGGCTCACAGTGCCACCGGCACAGCGGGGCTAGACCTCGCGGAACTCGCCCTCGACGGTGCCGGCTTCCTCGCCCTCATCCGCGCCCCCCTCCTCGCCGGGGGCGGCCCCGGGCGCGGCGCCCTCGGCGGCACCCTCGGCGGCGGCCTGCTCGCCCCCGTAGACCGACTCGCCCACCTTCATCAGGGCCCCGTTCAGGTCGTCCAGGGCGGTCCGCAGGCGTTCGGCCTCGGGCGGATCGGCCGCCAGCGCCTCCCGCACGGCCGTGATCTTCCCCTCCACCTCCACCTTCAGTCCGGCGTCGATCTTGTCCTCTTGCTCCTGCAGCAGCTTCTCGGCCCGGTAGGCGGAGGTGTCGGCTACGTTGATCAGCTCCACCGTTTCCCGCCGCGCCTTGTCCTCCTCGGCGTGCAGATCTGCGTCCTGGCGCATCTGCTCCACCTCCGCCTCGCTCAGGCCGGAGGCCGCCTGGATCGTGATCTTCTGCTCCTTGCCGGTGCCCTTGTCCACCGCGGTCACGTTGAGGATGCCGTTGGCGTCGATGTCGAACGTCACCTCGATCTGGGGCAGGCCCCGCGGCGCCGGCAGGATCCCGTCCAGCACGAACTTCCCCAACGACTTGTTGTCGGCAGCCATCTCGCGTTCGCCCTGCAGCACGTGGATCTCCACCTGCGGCTGACTGTCGCTGGCGGTCGAGAAGACCTGGCCCTTGCTCGTGGGGATGGTGGCGTTGCGCTCGATCAGGGGGGTGCGCACCCCGCCCAGCGTCTCGATCCCCAGCGTCAGCGGCGTCACGTCCAGCAGCAGGACGTCCTTCACGTCGCCCTTGAGGACGCCCGCCTGGATCGCCGCCCCCACTGCCACGACCTCATCCGGGTTCACGGAGCGATTCGGCTCCTTACCGAAGAACTCCTGCACCTTCTGCTGCACCAGCGGCATGCGCGTCTGCCCACCCACCAGCACCACCTCGTTGATCTGGTCGCCCCGCAGGCCCGCGTCCTCCAGAGCCGCCTTACAGGGGCCCAGCGAGGAGGTCACCAGATCCTCCGTCAGCTGCTCCAGCTTGGCCCGCGAGAGGCTGATGTTGAAATGCTTCGGGCCGCTCGCGTCGGCCGTGACGTAGGGCAGGTTCACCTCGGTGCCCTGCGTCGAGGAGAGTTCGATCTTGGCCCGCTCGGCGGCCTCCTTCAGCCGCTGCAGGGCCATGCGGTCCTCCGCCAGGTCGATCCCCTGCTCCTTGCGGAACTCCTCCACCAGGAAGTCGATCACCCGCTGATCGAAGTCGTCGCCGCCCAGATGCGTGTTCCCGTTCGTGGACTTCACCTGGAAGGTGCCCTCGCCGATCTCCAGGATGGAGATGTCGAAGGTCCCGCCGCCCAGGTCGTAGACGGCGATAAACTCCTCGCCCTTCTTGTCCAGGCCGTACGAGAGCGCCGCCGCCGTGGGCTCATTGACGATTCGCAGCACCTCCAGCCCGGCGATCTTGCCCGCGTCTTTGGTCGCGTTGCGCTGGCTGTCGTCGAAGTAGGCGGGGACCGTGATCACTGCCTCGCTGACGCTCTCGCCCAGATAGGCTTCGGCGTCGGCCTTGAGCTTCTGCAGGATCATGGCCGAGATCTCGGGCGGGCTGTAGGTCTTGTCGCCCAGCTTCACCCAGGCGTCATCGTTGTCCGCCTTGACCAGTTGGAAGGGGAGCAGGGGCGCGGCGGCCTGCACGACAGGGTCCTCAAAGCGGCGCCCCATCAGGCGCTTGACGCTGTAGATCGTGTTCTCCGGGTTGGTGATCGCCTGGCGCTTGGCCACGGTCCCCACCACCCGCTCGCCGTCCTTGCTCATCGCCACCATCGACGGCGTCGTGCGGTTCCCCTCCTGATTGGGGATCACGATCGGCTCCCCACCCTCCATCACCGCGACGACGGAGTTCGTCGTCCCCAGGTCAATCCCAATCACCCGCGCCATGGCGCTCTCCATCCACTCCCGCCCAACCGGGCGGACTGGGTTATGCCGATTCCGTCTCGCTCGCCGCCGCCTCGCCCTGCCCCACGACGACCAGGGCCGGACGCAAGACCCGGGCGCCCAGCAGGTAGCCTTTGCGCACTTGCGCGATGACCTCGCCGGGCGGACCCGGGCCCTGACTGACCGCCTCGTGGACGTTGGGGTCGAAGGGCTGCCCCTCCGCCGCGATGGGCTGCAGCCCCAGTCGCTCCAGCAGTTGGAGCAGCTCCCGCTCGATCAGGCCAATCCCTTCTTGCCAGGCGGAGGCATCGCTCGAGTCGGCGGCGAAGGCGCGCTCGAAATCGTCCACGATCGGCAGCAGTGCCAGCAGCAGCGCGCTCGTCGCGTGAGCCGTCCGCTCCTCCACCTCCTGGCCGCTGCGCCGCTTCAGATTCTCGTAATCCGCCCGGGCCCGCTGCCAGGCGGCCAGGCGCTCTTCCGCCTCTTCGCGCGCGCGCGCCAGGTCCGCCTTGAGTTCCGCCACTTCGACGGCCAACTGGGCCGCGGTCACACCACTGGGCGGGCCCAGCGCGCCGCTCCCGTGGCTCGCTGGCGTCGGCGGCTCGTTGCCGTCCTGGGACTGACTGTCGCTGTTCGTCATGCTTTGTCGGCTGTTTCGCGGGCCGGCCCCTTCGGGCCTAGCCGTAGACTCGGTCCATCATCTCTTCGAGCAGGCCGCTGAGGTAGCGCACCGTCGCTACGCCCCGCGCGTATGGCAGCCGCGTTGGGCCCAGCAGCGCCACGAAGCCGGACATGTCGGCCCGGTCGCCGTAAGGCGCCACGATCACGGAGCAGCGTTGCAGCTCCAGCGCCGGGTTCTCCCCGCCGATGACCACGCTCACCCCTGCCCGCCCCAGCGACTCCAGCGGCACCACCCGCTCGGTCGCCCGCCGGTCCACCAGCGAGACGATATCCAGCGCCCCCTCCTGGTCGCTGCGGAACTCGGGCTGCGCCAGCATCCCCGCCACCCCCTCGACTCGCGCCTGTGCCTCGCGACCCGCCTCCTCCGCCAGGAGTTGGCCCAGGGCCGCCAGCAGCTTGCCCTCGGTCGCGTCCGCCGGGTCCGGCGCCCGCCGCAGCTCGGTCACCGTCTTGCCCGACACCCGCTCGTTGAGACGCGCGGCCAGCAGGCTCAATTCCGCCTGATCGAAGTCCGCCTCCAGCGGCACCAACTGCTTCAGCACCCGCGCCTCACGCAGCACCACGACTAACAGGGCCAGCAGCTCGTTCAGTCCGATCAGCTCCAGGTGCCGCACCTGAAGCTCGCGCGAGCGGGGTGGCGCCACGATGGCCAGCAAGCCGAGCGAGCGCGCCAGCAGCCCCGCCGCCAGATCCGCCCACTCGTCCAGTTCGGGCGCCGTCTGGAAGAACTGGTGCCGGATCGTCGCCTTCTCATCCGCGGGGAGGTCCGCCTGCCCCATCAGCGACTCGACGAAAAAGCGATAGCCGCGGTTCGACGGCACCCGCCCCGCGGACGTGTGCGGCTGCTCCAGCAACCCCTCTTCCTCCAGCGTCTGCATCTCGTGACGGATCGTGGCCGGCGAGGCGGTCACGCCGTACTTGTCATGCACGGTCTTGGACCCCACCGGCGTCGCCGTCGCGATGTGCTCGCGTACCACGATCTGCAAGATGCCGGCGCGACGCTCCGTCACGGCGGGCATGCGGAGTCCCTTCCGGAATTAGCACTCGCAGGCCGAGAGTGCCAACAGCGGGATCGTAGCAGCCCCCGATCGAGGGGGTCAATCGCCTCCACCGCCGTCCACTCTCCTCCCCACCCACCTCCCGCCGCCTGGCTTGGCTCAGCGCGGCCGGGAAGCGAAGATACCTCCATGGCCGACGAGCCGAGGCGCGTTGTGATTACCGGCGTCGGCGCCATCAGCGCCGCCGGCCTCACCGCCCCCGACCTCTGGAGCACGCTGCTCGCCGCGGCCCCTGCCATCACCTCCCCACCTCCCTTCGACGCCGCGCGCCCGACCGCCGTGGGTCAGATCGTGGACTACAATGGCCCCGCGGGCGTACCAGCAGACTTCCTTGCTCGTCTGGACCGCAGCGCCCGACTCGCCCTCGACGCAGCTATTCAGGCCGTCGCCGACTCGCGCATCCGCTTCACGGCGGAGAACGCCTACCAGGTCGCCGCGCTGATCGGCTCCGCGCACGGGCCTGCCCCAGCGGCGGGAGCGGCCTTCTTCAGCGCCGGCCTGGCGGGTTCCAGCACCGGCTTGAACGTGGCCGGTCCAGCCTTCCGCATCGACGCCGGCGGGGCCTCCAGCCTCGCCGCCATCCAGCAGGCGGCCGCGATGATCCGCCGCGGCGACGCCCGCGCGGCCCTGGCCGGTGGCGCCGAGGCGCCGCTGCGCGCCGACGTTTGGGCCGCCTACGCCGCCGCCGGCCTGCTCTCCTCGCAGAGTGACCCCCAGGCGCAGCGCCCCTTCGATCTCCTCCGCGACGGCATGGTCCTCGGCGAAGGGGCCGCCGTCCTTCTGCTGGAGGACCGCCAGCTCGCCGTCATGCGCGGCGCCCGCATCTACGCGGAGATCGCGGGCGCGGCGATGACCGCCGGACCCGCGGGGGACGGCGCCCCGCCCACCGATGTGGACATCGCCCGGCGCGCCCTGGGCGCCGCCCTGCGCGACGCCAACCGCGGTCCCCAGGAGATCGATTGCGTTTTCACCGCCGGGGCCTCCACCCGCAGCGGCGACGCCCGCGAAACCGACGTCCTGGAGCGCTCTTTCGGCGCGCGCATCCTGGACATGTACGTCACCGCCGTCTCGCCCGTGCTGGGCTACACCATCGGGGCCGCCGGCGCCCTCTCCGCCGCCGCGGCGGCCTTCACCCTGGCGGAGCAGACGCTGCCACCCCACGCTACGTACGCTGAGCCGGACCCTGACTGCGCTCTGGACATCGCCCGCACGCCCCAGCGCGACCATCTCGATACGGCTGCGGTCTGTGCCTACGGCTCCGTCGGCCAAAACGCCGCCCTGATCCTCGCCACCCATCGCGCCGAGCCCGGCGACGAACTGCCCATGGCCTGAGGCCGGAAGGACGCCCCGCAATGGACATCGCCTGGATCGGACACGCCGCCTTCCGACTCCGCGGGCGCGAGGCGGCCGTCGTCCTCGACCCCTGCCCCTCCAGTACCGGCTTCCGCCTCAACCGGCCCCAGGCCGACGTCGTCACCATCTCCAATCCTGCCCCCCAATACGCCTGGAAGGAGGGCGTCGCGGGCGACCCCCTCCCCCTCGACGCTCCCGGCGAGTACGAGGTCCGCAACGTCCTGGCGACCGGCGTCGCCACCGAGGGCCCGGCGGGCCTCGCCAGCAATGTGGCCTTCGTGATCACGATCGACGACGTCATCGTCGCCCACCTGGGCGATCTGCGCGCTGAACCCAGCCCCGGGCAACTGGAGGAGTTGAACCGCGCCGACGTCCTGCTGCTGCCCGTGGGGGGGCAAGGACACCTGGATGCCAAGACGGCCACTTCCGTCGTTGCCCTCATCGACCCCAAGCTCGTCATCCCCATGCTGTACACGGTGGGGCCGGAGACCGAAAGCCTGGACGGCGTGGACACCTTCCTGCGCGCGCTGGGCGTCACCGCTCCCGAGCCCGACGAAAATCACGTCAACGTCACCCGCGCCGGCCTGGGCGAGCGCACCGTCGTGCAACTGCTTATCCCCCGCGGCGAGTAGGCGCGCGCGTCGGCCGCTTATGTGTCGGCGGTGGCCAGCGAGTCCAGGAACTCCGCGTTGGACTTGGTTCGGGAGAGCCGGTCCAGAAGCCGCTCCGTCGGCTCGGTAGAGCTGCCGTTGCTGCTCAGCATCGACATCATGCGGCGCAGCAGCCAGACCCGCTGCAACTCCTCGCCGTTGAGCAACAGCTCCTCGCGCCGGGTGCCGCTGGCGGCGATGTCGATGGAGGGGTAGACCCGGCGCTCGGCCAGCCGGCGGTCCAGCCGCACCTCCCAGTTGCCGGTCCCCTTGAACTCCTCGAAGACCACGTCGTCCAGCCGGCTGCCGGTGTCCACCAGACAGGTCGCGATGATCGTCAGGCTGCCGCTCTCCTCCGCCTTGCGGGCGGCGCCGAAGAACCGTTTGGGCGGGTAGAGCGCGATAGGGTCGATCCCACCGGAGAGCGTGCGCCCACTGGTGGGCATTTCCAGGTTGTAGGCGCGCGTGAGACGGGTGATCGAATCCATCAGGATGACCACGTCACGACCGCACTCCATCAGGCGCTTGGCCCGCTCCAGCGCCATCTCCGCCACGCGCGTGCCGTCCTGCACCGGGTCGTCGAAGGTGGAGGCGAAGACCTCGCCTCGCACGCTGCGCCGCATCTCCGTGACTTCCTCCGGCCGCTCGCCGATCAGCACGACCATCAGGTGGACGTTGTTGTAGTTCGACGTAATGCCGTTGGCCAGGGCCTGCAGCAGCATCGTCTTGCCGGCCTTGGGCGGCGAAACGATGAGGCCCCGCTGTCCCCGCCCCATGGGCGCGATCAGGTCCACCAGACGGCCGGAGAGGTCGCTCGGATCGTCTGTCTCCAGTTGGAAGCGCTCGTTCGGGAAGATGGCGGTCAGGTTCTCGAAGTGGGGCCGCTTCTTGGCCTCCTCCGAATCCATTCCGTTGACCGCGTCCACCCGCAGCAAGCCGTAGTACTTCTCGCCCTCCTTGGGCGAGCGCACCTGGCCCGTGACGTAGTCGCCCGTGCGCAGGCCGAAACGGCGCACCTGCGACTGCGACACGTACACGTCCGTGCTGGAGGGCAGCAGCGACTCCCCGCGCAGGAAGCCGTAGCCGTCGTCGACGATGTCAATGACCCCGCCGGTGAAGATGTTGCCTTCCTTCTCGCTGTGGGCTTGCAGCAAGCGGAAGACCAAATCCTGCTTCTTCAGGCTGCTGACGCCTTGGACGTCAAGTTCCTTGGCGCGAGTGAGCAGATCCTCGCGCGTCAGCGTTTCGAGTTCAGTGATATTCACGGTTTGCGAACCTTCACCGGCCAGCTGTGCGGCGGTGTTCCGTCCGTGGGGTGATGGGAGCGGCGGGGGCCCGGCGGGCCTCCCACGCCCCCTGATCGTAGCTCTCGGCCACCCCAGATCGCAAGCGCCCCGCCGACAGACCCTCCGCAACCGCCGGTAGGACGATCGCGGCCCGCCGCCCGCTCAATCGCCCGCCGCTCCCGGCACCCGCGCCGGGCCGGCCTCCTGGGCCCGCGCCCAGTCCGCGAGGAAGGCGTCAATCCCGCGGTCCGTGAGGGGATGCTGCAGCATCGCGTCCAGCACCTTGAAGGGCAGCGTCACGATATGGGCCCCCGCCGCCGCGCAGGCCGGCACGTGGGCCGTGTGGCGCACGCTGGCGGCGATAACCTGTGTGGTGCGGTGGTAGCGGTCCAGCAGGTCCACAATGTCCGCCACCAGGTCGACGCCGTCCTGCCCCACGTCGTCCAGCCGGCCAATGAACGGGCTCACGTAGGCCGCCCCGGCGTTCGCCGCCAGCAAGGCCTGATTGAGCGAGAAAATCAGCGTCGTGTTCACCCGGATCCCCTCCGCGCTGACGCGGTGGATCGCCTCCAGACCGGCCCCATCGATGGGAATCTTCACCACCACGTTGGGGTGCCATCCGGCCAGCACGCGCGCCTCCTCCACCAGCGCCTCCGCGCTGCGGGAGACGCACTCCGCCGAGACGGGACCATCCACCAGGGCGGCGATCTCCTGCACCCGCTCGCGGTAGCTGCCGGCGCTGCCGCTCACCTTGGCAAACAGGCTGGGATTGGTGGTGACCCCGTCGCACACGCCCCAGCGCACGGCTTGGCGGATCTCGTCGATGTCCGCGGTGTCCAGGAATATCCGCATCGTCGCTCCCGTCCCCGATCCCCGCAGCGGCGGTGTTCCACCGCCCCAGGGAGCTAGAAAGGCTTCGTCACCGCCAGCGCCGCCATCAACACCACCAGTACGAGCATCAGTGTACCGAAGATGATCGGGCCCCGATCGGCGATGGTTTCCCGTAACGCATCACTGATCTCGCCCGTGTGCTCCGCCTGCAAGGCCAGCAGGCGCGCCCGGCGCAGCGCCGCCACCATCGCCGGCAGGCAGATGAAGAGCGTCCCCAGGTAGATCAGCTCCACCGCCAGGAGCCAGCCCGTCTCCACCGGGTCCACGTGGTCCGCTCGGATCGCCCAGATCAGCCCTGTGACGCCAACCAAGATGATGCCTGGGAGCAACACCCCGGCCTGGTTCCGGCCCGCCTCGCGGAAGGCGTAGACCTGCTGCCGCAGGTCGTCGCTGCTCCAGGCCCGGTAGAGGGGCAGCATCGTGGCGCCCAGGCCGGCCAGGAAGACGAACAGGGAGAGCGTGTGCAGCAGGCGGAAGGCTTCGTCCTCGCTCACCGGCGCTCCTCGCACACGGCGCCCTTCCCGACCGCGCTCCGCTGCCGCCAGCGGCCCTCGCCGCCGCCGTTAGGCTCGCGCCGCCGCCGAACGGGCACCCGCGCCGGCGTCGGTCCGGTCCACGACCGCGGCCAGGAACGCCGCCACAAGCGGATGTGGCCGCCCCGGCCGCGAGCGCAACTCCGGATGGAACTGCGAGCCCAGCATGAAGGGGTGGTCGCGCACCTCCGCGATCTCCACCAGGGAGTCGTCCGGCGCCGTCCCACTGGCCACCAGCCCGGCCCGCTCCAGCGCCGCGCGGTAGCGGTTGTTGAACTCCCAGCGATGGCGGTGCCGCTCCTCTACCTGCGCCACGCCGTAGGCGCGCCCGGCCCGCGAATCCGGCCGCAGACGGCAGGGGTAGAGCCCCAGCCGCATGGTGCCACCCCGGTCCACGATCTGCTCCTGCTCCGAGAGCAGGGAGATCACCGGCGACGGCGTTTCCCGGTCGAATTCCGTCGACGTGGCGGCGCTCTCGCCCAGCACGTGGCGGGCGAATTCGATCACCATCTGCTGCATGCCCCGGCACAGCCCCAGATACGGCACCTGCCGCTCCCGCGCGAAACGGGCCGCGGCGACCTCGCCCTCGGCCCCGCGCTCGCCGAACCCTCCCGGCACCACGATGCCGCCGGCAGCGCTGAACTCCGCCTCCAGATCGCGCCCCTCCAGCCCCTCCGACTGCACCCAGCGCACGTCCACCTCCACGCCGCGCTCGACGCCCGCGTGGATCAGGGCCTCCCGCACGGAGAGGTAGGCATCTCGCAGCTCGACGTATTTCCCCACCACGGCGACGGTGCAGTGCCGGTCCGGGTTGCGCAGGCGCTGGACCCAGTCCCGCCACTCCTGCAGGTCGCGCGCGGCCGGCGGCAGGTCCAGCTTGTCGAGCGCCAGGTCGGTCACGCCCGCGTCCTCCAGCACCTCGGGCACCTGATAGATGCTGGGCATCGTCTCCAGGGGGATGACGGCGCGCGGCTCCACGTCGCAGAAGAGCGCGATCTTCTGCTTGATCGCCTCCTCCACGGGCATCTCCGCCCGGGCGATGATCAGGTCCGGCTGCAACCCGATCGATCGCAGCTCCCGCACCGAGTGCTGCGTGGGCTTGGTCTTGATCTCCCGCGTGGCCCGCAGGTAGGGCAGCATCGTCACGTGGATGGACAGCGTGTTCTCGCGCGGCTCCTCGGAGCGCATCTGCCGGATGGCCTCCAGGAAGGCCTGTCCTTCGATGTCCCCCACCGTCCCACCCGTCTCGACGATTAAGGCGTCCGCGCCCGTGCCCTCGGCCAGACCGCGGACGCGTTTCTTGATCTCGTTGGTGATGTGCGGCACCGTTTGGATCGTGCCGCCCAGGTGGTCCCCGCGACGCTCCTGCGCGATCACCGCCTGATGGATCTGCCCCATCGTCACGGAGGAAGCGCCGCGCAGATCCTCGTCCAGGAAGCGCTCGTAGTGCCCGAGGTCCAGGTCAGTCTCGGCGCCGTCCGCCGTGACGAAGACCTCACCGTGCTGGTAGGGCGACATCGTCCCCGGATCGACGTTGAGATAGGGGTCCAGCTTCTGCAGCGTGACGCTGAGGCCACGGCTCTTCAGCAGTTTCGCCAGGGAGGCGGTCGTGATGCCTTTGCCGACCGAACTCACGACGCCGCCGGTGACGAAAATGTACTTGGGCATCAACCTTGGGCGCGCCGCCGCTCCGGGCGGCGCGGGATGGGTAGCCGATCGTCTGTTCTAATCGGCAGCCTAGGGGTGGCCCTGAGGACAGTCAAACGATCCGGCCACACCTCGCCGCCCCCTTGCAGATTGACGATGAATTCCACCGCGTCCCCATCCGCCAAGGCCCGCTCGAAGTCCGCTTGCTCCCCGTTCACCACCGCCGCGATCGCCTCCGCGTCGGCCTCGCTGAAGCCCTCCGCCCGGACCACCTGGCCCACCGTCAGGCCATCTTCCCAGTCGATGTCGAACTGCGGCTCCTGACGCTTCGTCAGCGGCACCAGGGTCGTGAACATGCGGATGTGGACGGCCACGGGACGCTCCTCACCGCGCGCTGCATACCGATCAGGGGTCAGTCTATCGCGCCTCAGCCCGGCGCCCGCACCGCCGCCAGCAGCGGCGCCAGCTCCTCTTCGATGGCCAGCACCTCCCGCAGGATGCCGGCCCCCACGATGCGGCCCCCGCCCGCCAGGTCGCCGCCCGCGGGGTAGGGGAACAGCGTGGCGAAGCGCGAAGAGACCAGCGCTTGCCGGCGGGCCGGCTCCCGCAAGGCGGCCAGTGGGCGCGTCTCCATCTCGCCCAGCGGGCTGTCCGCAAGCTCCCGCCAGAAGCGGCTGGCCTCGCCGCGGGCCGCCGCCAGCGCCTGGGCTCGGTAGGCGTGAACACGGGCCTCGATCGGCGCCCCGCTCTCCAACAGCGCGATCCAACGGCGGAGCCCCGCCGCCGCCCCGGCCTGCAACGCCTGCGCTGCGGCGCGCCTCGCCAGATCGTCCGAGCCCGCAGGCTCGAGCCCGGGGCCTTGCGGGGCCACCAGCGCCAGCCAGTCGGCCGCGGGGCCCGGCAGGCCCGCCGCGGGCAGCAGCCCGCCGATCGCATCCGTAAGCGGCCCCTGGACGACGTAGGCGCGACGCTGCGCCTCGTACGCCACGATGAGCCCGAACTCGCCCGGCACGGCCCCATACGCCGCCACCGCCCGCCCCCCAGACAGCGCCCCCCGCACGCGTCGCTCCAGGCGCCACCTCAGCAATGGCGGACGCCGCCGGGCCAGCCCCCAGACATCCACGCGCGCGCGCAGCCCCAACGCCGCCAGATCCCGGGACAGCCCGGCCAGCGGGCGGGGGACATACCCCGCGCGATCGAAGACCGCCTCCACCCGGAAGGCCTCACCGCTGACGACGCTCACCTGCGCTCCGCCGGACGGCAGCCCGGCCTGGCGCAGCAGGCCCTGCAGGCAGCCCACGAGCGAGTTCCAGTTGTATGCGTAGGCGGCGTCCGGGCCGGGCATAGCATCGAGCCTAGAGCAGCGCGCTAGGGTGCTAGCCTCCGGGCAGCGCGGCGCCGCGCGGCCCGGCGCCGGGAGGGAATGCTGGTGAACGCATCCAGGTGGAATGAACCGCGCAGCGACGAGCCCTGGCGCCTCGCCACGCTCGACAACGGGCTGCGCGTCATCGTGACGCCGCTGCCGCACTCCCAGGCTGCCGCCCTGGCGCTGTACGTGGGCGTGGGCAGCCGGCAGGAGGAGCGGCGCACCCTCGGCCTCTCACACTACCTGGAGCACATGCTCTTCAAGGGCACCCAGTCCCGTCCAACGGCCATCGAAATCAGCACCGCCATCGAGGGCGCCGGCGGCACCCTCAACGCCTTCACCACCAAGGAGCTGACCTGCTACTGGAACCGCGTCCCCTTCGACCGCCTCGACCTCGCCATGGACATCCTCTCCGACAGCCTGCGCCACTCCCTGCTCAGCGGCGAAGAGATCGAGCGCGAGCGCACGGTCATCCAGCAGGAGATCCGGCGCGCCCATGACGAACCCGCCCAGCGCGCGGCGCAGCTGCTCAGCGACGCCACCTACGGGGACCAGCCCCTGGGCTGGGACGTCGCCGGGGACCTCGAGAGCGTGGCCGCCGTCGAGCGGCAGCACCTCACAGACCACATCGACGTCTGGTACCGCCCCCACAATCTGGTCCTCTCCGTCGCCGGCAACGTCGACCCCGACGCCGTCCTGGACCTGGTCCAGCGTCACTGGGACAACGCCCCGCCGCGCGAGACCCCCTCCCTGCCCAGCGCTCAGCCCGCCATGGACCCCGACCGCATCCGTCTCGAAAGCCGCGACATCGAGCAGTGCAATCTGGGCCTGGCGCTGCGCACCTTCCCCCGCGAGGATCCCGACCGCTACGCCCTCACCCTGCTCAATGAAGTCCTCGGCCGGGGGATGAGCAGCCGCCTCTTCGTCGAGGTGCGCGAGCGCCGTGGTCTCGCCTACAGCGTCGGCTCCGGCACAGGGCGCTACCGCGACACCGGCCATCTCAGCGTGGGCGCCGGCGTCACGCGCGAGAACCTCGTCGAGGCCACCGACGTCACGCTGCACGAGATCCATCGTCTCGGCGCGGAGATCGTCGGCGCCGAAGAGCTGGAAAAGGCGCGCGAGCACGCCATTGGCTCCTTCCGGCTCAGCCTGGAGACGGCCTCCGCCCACGCCCATCGCAACGGGGAAGGCCTCCTCATGGAGGGGCGCGTGCTCACCGTCGACGAGCAGATCGCCGCCCTCCAGGCCGTCACCGCCGACGATGTCCGCCGCGTGGCCCAGCGCGTCGTGCGCGACGACAACGTCGCCCTTGCCGTCGTCGGCCCCTACGACGACCGCGCCGCGCTCGCCGAGCTGATCGGCGCCTGAGCGCACGCCAAGGGGGGCCATGGACTCCGTTCGCGCGCTGCTGCTCGTCCCGCCCGGCGACCCCCAGCCGGATGTCGTCGCCGACGCCACGTTGCTGGACCTCATGCACACCGATCGTGCCGGCCTGCCCGCTGCGGCCGAGGCCGTCGACGCCCTCGTTGCCGCCGGCCGCTGCCTCTATCTGCACACGCGCGGGCCCCAGTCGCCGGAGCTGCGCGAGCAACTGCTGGCCACCTTGCGCCCCGGCGTCTACGGCCTCTCGCTGCCCGATGCGACGCACGTCGACCAGGTGCGCTACGCCGACTCCCTGCTGGAAGACGCCGAAGGCCGCCTCGGCATCGAGCCGGGCCTGACGGCGCTTGGCCTCTGGGTCGGAAGCGCCGCCGCCCTGGCGCGGGCGGGCGAGTTCGCCCGGGCCAGCCACCGCCTCACCTGGCTCGGCGTCGCCAGCGCCCAACTGGCCGCCGAGCTGAGCCTGGATGCGCCCTCTCCGGCCCTCCTCGACCACGCCCGCGCGCGGCTCGTCTTCGCCGCCCAGGCGGCCGGCCTCCCCGCCGTGGAGGGGCTGCCCACGCACGCCGCCGTTCCGGCCGAACTGCGCGCGCTGGGGCTGCGCGGCGCTCTCACCCGTCACGCCGGTGCGGTCCCCGCGCTGCACGCCGCCTTCCCCACCCGGCCGCCGTCGCCGCCCCCGACGCCCGCCGCAACGGACGCCTGAGCGGACCCCACCGGCTCCACCTGCCCCCCAGCAGCGTTCCGCCCCTGCGGAGCGTTCGCTATGCTGCGCCGTCGGAGCACGATATGTCGACCGCCATCCTACGCAGCATGCTCTCCGTGCCGGGCAACCAGGGCCGCTTTATCGACAAAGCGCGCGCCACGCCCGCCGATGTCGTCTGCCTGGACCTGGAGGATTCCGTCGCCCTCGACGACAAGCCGCCCGCGCGGGAGATCGTGGCGGCCGCGCTGGGCCAGTTCGAGCCCCGCGGGCGCCTGCTTTGCGTGCGCATCAACGGGCTCGAGACCGGCCTAGCCGAAACCGACCTGGACGCCGTGGTGCAGCCCGCCCTGGAGGCGATCAACCTGCCCAAGGTCGGCGACGCGACCGATCTCGCCCAGGTCGACCACTACCTCACCTACCTGGAGCGCACCCGCGCCATCGAGCCGGGCCACATCCGCCTCATCCCCTGGATCGAGACGGCGCGCGCCGTCGTCAACGCCTACGCCATCTGCGCCGCGTCGCCGCGCATTATCGCCGCCGTCTTCGGCGCCGACGACTACCGCGCCGACAGCGGCGTCCTCGCCACGGCCGACTGGAGCGAGCTGGCCCACGCCCGCGCCGTCACGGCCAACGCCGCCGCCGCCGCGCGCGTCGTGCCCCTGGACACGCCCACCACGGAGTTCCGCGACTTGGACAGGTTCGAGCGCGACCTACAGGCCGCTCGCACGTTCGGCTACCGCGGTAAGTTCTGCATCCACCCCAGTCAGGTCGAGATCGCCAACCGCGTCTTCGCCCCCAGCCAGGAGGAGCTGGATTGGGCGCGCCGAATCATCGCCGTGGCCGCGGACGGGCGCCGCGACGGCCGCGGCGCCGTCGCCCTCGACGGCGAAATGATTGACGACCCCGTCGTCGATCGCGCCCAGCAATTGCTCGACTGGACCGACCGCGTCAGCGCGCGCGACGCGCTGCTGCAGGCCTGAGCCGCGCCGATGCCCAGCCTCAGCGACGTCCGCGAGATCATCGCCGGCGACGGCGAAATCGGCGCCGATATCGTGCGCACCGTGCGCCGCTGGGTCGACGAAAAGGTCATCCCCAGCGCCGACGCCCTCGAACACGCCGGCGTCTTCCCCGCCGACTTGCACCGCGACATGGTCGAGATGGGGCTCTTCTCCATCACCTTCGCGCCGGAGCACGGCGGCCTGGGCCTCTCCTACGAGACCTACTCCGCCGTCATTGAGGAGATCTGCCGCGGTTGGATGGGCCTGGGCGGCATCATCAACGGCAACAGCATCAACGGCTACGCGCTGCAGTCCTTCGGCACGGAGGAGCAGCAAGCCCGCTTCCTGCCCGGCCTCGCCAGCGGCGAGGTGCAGGCCGCTTTCAGCATCACCGAGCCCAACGCCGGCAGCGACGCCCAGGCCATCCGCACCACCGCCCGCCGCGACGCCGACGACTACCTGATTAATGGCAACAAGCTCTTCGTCACCAACGGCGATCGCGCCGGCGTGATCCTGACCATGGCCAAGACCGATCCCGAAGCGCAACCCCGCCACAAGGGGATCAGCGCCTTCCTGGTGGAGGCGAACACCCCCGGCTTCAGCACCGGCCGCCTCATCGAGAAGCTGGGCTACAAAGGGCCCGCCACCACCGAACTCTTCTTCGAGGACGCCCGCGTGCCGGCCCGCAACCTGCTCGGGGGGAGTGAGGGCCGGGGTTTCCAGCACATGATCGGGGCGCTGGAGATTGGCCGCATCAACGTCGCCTCGCGCGCCGTCGGCGTGGCTCAGGCCGCCTTCGACGCCTCCATCACCTACGCCCAGCAGCGCGAGACGATGGGCGTGGCCATCGCCCAGCACCAGGCGATCCAGCTCAAGCTGGCCGACATGGCGACCAAGATCCGCGCCGCCCGCCTGCTCGCCCGCGACGCCGCCCGCAAGAAGGACTGCGGCGTCCGCGCCGACCTCGACGTGGGCATGGCCAAGCTCTTCGCCACTGAAGTGGCGCTGGAGTGCACCACCGAGGCGCTGCGCGTGCACGGCGGCATCGGCTACACCACGGAACTCCCGGTCGAGCGCTACTACCGCGACGCCCCGCTCATGGCCGTCGCCGAAGGCACCAACGAGATCCAGCGCATCGTCATCGCCCGCCGCCTGCTCGAGATCTACAAGACCGAGTAGCCGCCCCCGGAGGAGCCCATGCCCACCAAGGAGCTGTTCGGCCGCTACCTGGAGGACTTCCACGTCGGGGAGGTCATCGAGCACTGGCCCGGTCGCACCGTGACCGAGTCCGACGACGTCCTCTTCTGCATGCTCACGATGAACCACCACCCGCTCCACAACGACGCCGCCTATGCCGCGGACACCCAGTTCGGCCAGCGCATTGTGGCCGGGCCCCTGGTCTACAGCCTCGTCTTCGGCATGACCGTGCCGGTCGTCAGCGGCAAGGCCATCGCCAACCTCGCCACCTCGGAGATGCGGCACCTCAAGCCGGTCTTCCACGGCGATACGCTCTACGCCCGCAGCGAAGTCCTCACGGTCCGTGACTCCAAGAGCCAGCCGGACCGCGGCATCGTCACGGTGAAGACGCAGGGCCTCAACCAGAAGGATGAGGTCGTGCTGGAGTTCCAACGCGCCGTCATGCTGCCCAAGCGCTAGTGCAAGCAGCACGGATGTGCGGGAATGCTGGGCGGTCGGTGGATGGCTGCCCGTTAAGCAGCCAAGTCGCCCGGCGGGCGACTCGCTTGTCACGGAACTGTAGGCCGTTACCGCCTGACAACGAGCTGCCACTCGCGTCACGGCGATGACAGCGGTCCCAGTTCAACGTGCCCACACGCGCTGCCGGCCCGCCCGGGAAGGCAGAAGCGATGGATTTCGTATTCCGAGGAGATACGTTCAAGGAACTGATGCTGTATCTCGCCAAGCGATCCGCCGATGACCCGAAGTTCGGCGCGATCAAGCTGAACAAGTTGCTGTACTTCTCGGACTTTCGCGCGTACTCAGAGAGCCGCCAACCGATCACTGGCGCCCGGTACCAGAAGCTCCGCTGGGGGCCCGCTGCCCTCTTCCGTGGTTCACGATCGTTGAGGATCCTGACTGAGGATCGCCTCCTCGATCGCCCGGTCCACCCACCCCCGCACCAGCCCCGGCCGATCCCGCAGCACGCCCCGGGCCCAATCGATGCGCCAGCGCTGCACCCGGCTCAGTCCGCCCGCGGCGATCGCCTCCGATACCTCGTCCTCGTCCTCGAAGCTGACCTCGCCGTCCGGTTGGATGCGCGCATCCAGCAACAGGTCGCGGTAGCGCACCTCCCCCTCACTGATGCGCACCTCCTCGATCACGTCCAGCCGGTAGCGCAGCAGCGCCCCGTCCGGAGCGTGCAGCCGGTAGGCCCCCAGCGGCCGTCCCAGCCACCAGACCCCCCACGAATACGTCCTCTCCGGCGCGCCGAACACGTTCTCCGCTCCCGCCAGCCAGCGCGCCACGACGTGGTCCGCACTCGTGGCCCAGCACTCCAGATCGAAGCGCAGCGTCTCTTTGCCCAGCCGCTCCTTCACCTCCACGATGCGGGCGGACGGAGGCGGCGGCAGCGGTGCGTCGGAAGCGGTCAACGGTCGGCCGCCTCCAGCAACCCGGGCGGGATCGGCTCGGGCAACGTGTCCGGTGGGGCGCCCGGCGGTGGGCCGGCCGGCGCGGGCCCGTGCGCGGGCAGCCGCTCCAAGCGCCGCCCGCTCAGGAGGCGGAACGTCTCCGCGACCGCCTCCGCCTCCCCACCCAGCGTCACATGATCCTGCAGCTCCAGCGTCGAGTCCGCCTCCGCGATGATCAGCTCGCCCCCCCGCAGGATCAGTAGGACGCGCACGTTCCCCGGCAGCGCCAGATCGCGCAGGGCGATGCCCGTCACGCGCGCGTTCCGCACGTCCACCTCCTCCAGCCCGCTCAACTCCGCGCTGCCCAGCGCGTGGAACAGCCCCGGACGCAACACCGCGCCGGATAGCGCCACCGCCGTCGCCCGCTCCCGCAGATACACCTCCACGTCCAGCGCCTCCAGGCGGCGATCCGCCCGCTCGCCCCAGGTGACGATCCGGAGGTTGCGGTCCGCCTCCCGCAGTCGCTGCGCCACCAGGTAGACCCAATCCGCGCTCGCGATCGTGACTACCGCCACCTCGCTGATCTCCGGCCGCGCGATCGCCAGCACGTCCCCGTCCCGCGCATCCCCTACGACCGTGCTGCATCCCGCCTGCGCCAGGCCGCGCAGGCGCGCCTCGTCCAGATCGATCACCACCACGCTCAGGCCCGCGTGGTAGAGGCTCATCGCCACGCCCCGCCCCGTTTCCCCCGCCCCCACGACGATCGCGCGCGCGCGCGCCTCCGGCGGCCGTCGCGGCAGCAGGGCATTGAACCCCAGCGGCGCCCCTGCCGTGGAGATCAGGGCCAGCACCAGCAGCGCCGCCGACGTCGCTTCCTCCAAGCGCCCTTCCGCGATCGTCAGCGCCGCCAGGATCAGGCTCAGGTTGGCCGTCAGCAGCACGCCACCCGCCGTCGCGCGCCGTGGACCGAAGGCCGGCCACAGCGCGATCAGTCCCGGCACAATCTTCGCCAGCAGCCCCACGGCCAGGAAAGCCGGGATCAGCAGCACGGCATCGGTACTCTCCCCCAGCGCGCCCAGGTCCAGCGTCGCGCCGGCGGTGATGAAGAAGATGGGGATGAAGAAGCCGTAGCCCAGCGCATCCAGCTTCACCCGCATGGACGAGCCTTGCTTCGGTGAGAGGATGGTGAGTGCCAGCCCCGCGAAGAAAGCGCCCAGCACCAGCTCCGTCCCCACCACCTGCGACATCACCACGAAAATCACCAGCAGCGCCAGGGCGCCCCGGATCTGGATCTGCGAGGAGGCGTGCGCCAGCTCGCTCATCAGCGTCGCCAGCTCCGGCACCCGTGTGCGCCCCGTGCGGGCGGCCAGGACCAGCGCCGCGAAGGCCGCCGGCAGCAAGAGCAGCAGCAGCGCCTCCAGCCTCAGCCCCTCCCGGTCGGTCGCCGCGATAATGCCGATCGCCACGATGCCCACGAACTCCACCAGGAAGCCCGTCACCAGCAGCACCTGCGCGTACGTGCCCAGGCCGTCCCGCTCCTTCAACACCGGCGCCATCACCCCCACCGCCGTCGCCGAAAGCACGAACAGCAGCAGGGCGAAATCGTCCTCCTTGCCCCAGACGTTGATCAGCGCCACCCCCGCCGCCGTCAGGCCCAGCACCAGGCCCAGCAACAGCACCCCGGCGACGAGGGGATGCCGCAGCGCCAGCCGCGGGTACATCCAGCGTCGTCCCAGCGGCCGCATCAGCAGGGCCACGTCCACTTCCAGACCGGCCAGGAACATCAGGTAGGCGAAGCCGAAGAGCGAGAGGAACTCCAGCCAGACGTTCTCCTCGATCACGCCCACGACCGAGCTACCGAAGATGATCCCGGCGAGGATCTCGCCCACCACCGAGGGCATCGCTCCGCCGCTCAGCCGGTGCGTCGCCAGTGGCACGAGGAAGGCCAGCGCCGAGACCAGCAGGAGCGGCGCGAAATCGATCTCCGGCTCCATGCGTCCCTCGATCAGGTGCCCGGTGGGGTGGGCGCCAGTCTACCGGCGAGCGCGGCAGTGGCCAGGCGGGGCCACCAGGCCGTCCCGGCTGCGTGGTACGATCCCGCCCGTGCCCCGCCCTCGGCGGGGCGTCCAACGTGAGCCCGCCCTCGGCGGGGTGTCCGTGTGCGAGCCCCTGTCTCCGGGCGCGGCTTGCGCGCGCCAGAGACGGCGCCTGAGGAGAGCCAGACCATGCCCGCGGTCGTGGTCATCGGCGGCCAGTGGGGCGACGAGGGCAAGGGCCGCGTCGTCGATCTGCTGGCCCGCAAGGCGGGCATCGTCGCCCGCTACTCGGCCGGGCACAACGCCGGCCACACCATCGTCAATCACCTCGGCAAGTTCGCCCTCCACGTCGTCCCGGCCGGCATCTTCTACCCCGAGAAAACCTGCGTGATCGGCAACGGCGTCGTCCTCGACCCCGCCGGCCTCATCGAGGAGATCACCGCCCTGGAGACGCGTGGCGTCAGCACGGAGCGCCTGCGCGTCTCCGACCGCGCCCACCTCGTCATGCCCTGGCACCCGCTCATCGACGCCGCCGACGAGCGCCTGCGCGGTGCCAACGCCGTCGGCACCACCGGCAAGGGGGTTGGGCCGGCCTTCGTCGACAAGGTCGGCCGGATGGGCATCCGCATCGCCGAACTCGCCGACCCGGAGGGGTTCCAGGACCGCCTCCGCTTCCTCCTGGACTACAAGAACCAGGTCCTCACCCGCCTCTACGACCTGGAGCCCCTACGCCCGGAGCCGATCACCGACGCCTACCGCGAACACTGGAGCCGTCTGGCCCCCTACGTCACCGACACCGGCCAGCTCTGCCGGGACGCCCTCCGCAGGGGCGAACGCGTGCTCCTGGAGGGCGCCCAGGGCACGCTGCTGGACCTGGACGCCGGCACCTACGACTACGTCACCTCCTCTGTCCCCACCTCCATGGCCGCCGGCGCCGCCATGGGCGTGGGCATCAGCCCCCGCGAAATCGACCGCGTGCTCGGCGTCTACAAGGCCTACCAGACCCGCGTCGGCAACGGCCCCATGCCCTCCGAACTCAGCGGCGCCGTCGGCGACCGTCTGCGCGACTGCGGCCAGGAGTACGGCACCACCACCGGCCGGCCGCGCCGCTGCGGTTGGTTCGACGCCGTCGCCGCCCGCTACACCGTTGGCCTCAACGGCTGCCAGAGCATCTCCCTGACCCGGCTCGACGTGCTCGACACCTTCGAGGCCCTCAAGGTCTGCGTCGCCTATCAGATCGGCGGGCGCCGCACCGTCGAGATGCCCGCCAGCCGCCGCGACCTCTTCGCCGCTCGCCCCGTCCTCGAGGAAATGCCCGGCTGGCTGACCGACACCAGCCGCTGCCGCAACTTCGACGATCTGCCGCTGGAGGCCCGCAACTACGTCCGCTGCATCGAAGGCCTGATCGGCGTCCCGGCCGCGCTGGTCAGCGTGGGGCCCGAGCGGGACCAGGCCATCATCGTGGACCCCATCATCTGAAGCCCCATTTGAAGCCGCCGCGCGGCGAGAGATCAGCAATGTCCGAAGAAGTCCGCTCCGTTCTGATCTGGCTCCACCTCACCTTCGCGGCGATCTGGATCGGCGCCCAGGTGCTGACCGGCATCGCCGTCGTGCCCTCCGTGCGGCGCATCCGCGACGACGCCGACCGCGTTGAGACCCTGCGCGTCTTCACCCGCAAGTTCAACCTCATTGCCTGGGGAGCGCTGGCGCTGATCGTGATCACCGGCGGAGCCATGACCGGCGACCGCGCCAACGACATCGAGGACGCCTTCGGCGGCCTCTACGACGCCCGCTGGGGCTTCATCTTCTCCATCAAGATGGCGCTCGTCGTGATCATGGCGGCGCTGGTGGCGCTGCACGCCTTCGTGCTCGGGCCCCGGCTGATGGAGCTGAATCGCCGGGCCGCCGAGCGCGTGGGCGCCGGCGAGGAGCAGATCCGCGCGCTCAAGCTGAAGTCCGGCATCGTGGCCGGGCTCGGCCTCCTCACGTCGCTGCTCGTGCTGGGCTGCGGCGCCTTCCTGGCCAACACCGCCTTCGCGTTCGTCAGCGCCTGATCGGCCGGGCCGCCCGTCCTCGGGGACGGCGAGCGGTTTCCGCTAGGCAGTGGCTTCGCTACCATGGCGCTCGGCTGCCCCACGCCCGAGGCCGGCCGAAAGGACGCCATGCCCGCAAAGGGGATCCCGTCGGCCTTCTGGCTGCTCGTGGTCTTCGGGCTGCTGGCCGCCGGCATCGTCGCCTTGGCCGGCTTCGCCATCGAGAAGTCCGACGACAAGGACGACAACGTCGCGGCCAGCGGCGCCAACGCCGCCATTCTGGAGCGGGTGGAATCGGGCGAACTCAGCATCGCCGACCTCGACCCCACCGATCCCGTTCGCATCCGCCTCGAGGCCGAGGGTGTGGAAGTGTCCGAGGAGCCCGAGCCGGAAGCGCCCGACGGGGCCGGCCAGCCACCCAGCGGCGAGCCCGACCCCGCCGCCGGCGAGGCGACCTTCTTCGCCAACGGCTGCAACGCCTGCCACGGCGACCAGGGCCAGGGGGGCCTTGGCCCCACCATCGCCCAGACCGGCTTCAGCGTGGAGCAGGTCATCAATCAGTACCGCAGCCCTCGCGACCTCATGCCCCCCCTCGACGCCTCCATCGTCCCCGACGATCAGGTCGCGAACATTCACGCCTGGCTGCGGACCCTGCCCCTGCCCGACACCATCGTTCCCGGCGAGGGCACGCCCTAGCGGCGCTCAGCCCCTGTCCATCCCTAGCAGCTGCTCCAGCCGCACCGGGTCGTAGCCCTCCACCGCCACCCCGTTCACCTCCACAACCGGCGGCAGACGCCAGCCGCGTTGCTGGAACGCCCGCGCCGCCGCGGGGTCCGCGCCCACACGGCGCAGCTCGTAGACCAGGGACCGCTCGTCAAGAAAGCTCTTGACCACCCGACAGGCGCTTCAACGCTCGTGGCTCCAGAGAACGATGCGCAGCGGCGCCCCGCTCACGCCTCCAGCCCCTCCGCCTGGGCCAGCGCCCGCGCTGCCCGATCCCGCAAGTCGGCGACCCCCGGCCAGGCCGGCTCACGCCGCGCGCGCCGCGCCGCCAGCCGCTCCAGGTCCGCGAACTCGGCCCGCGCCAGCCTGCGCAGCCCCTGCCCCAGCGTCGCCACCGCGCCCGCCCGGCCCGCCCGCGAAGGATGGGCGCGCTCCAGGTCCACCTCCGTCGCCGCCATCAGGATCTCCTCCGTCAGCCCACGGTGCCGCACCAGCCCATAGAGCAACTCCACCACACTCGGCCGCGGCGGCAGCGCCGGCGGCGGCGCCTCTGCCGGCCACAGCAGGTGCAGCTCGCGCTCCCACGCCCCGCGCACGATCTCCCCGACCGAAGGCTCGTCTCCCTCCGCGCGCCAGGCCTCGGCCGTGCTCAGCCCCACCAATGACTGCGTCAGCGCCCGGCGCACCGCGAACAGCGCGAGGGAATGCGCCTCCAGCCGCGACTCCGGCGGATCCCAGGCGTCCAGCGGCGGCGGGGCGGAACGGCTCGCCGGGTCCGGCACGCGCTCAGACGGGCAGCGGCAGGTCGATGCGCGCCCGCTCGAGTTCCGCCTCGATCGCCGCCCCGACCGCGGCGTCGGGCTCCACCAGCGGCAGGCGCGTCGGCCCCACCCGGAAGCCCACCCGGTTCAGCGCGTACTTCACCGGCACGGGATTGCCCACCAGGAACATCGCATTGGTCAGCGGCTGCAGGCGCCGGTGCAGCGCCGCAGCTTCGTCGCGCCGGCCGTCCAGGAAAGCGTCCACCATCCCGCGCACTTGCGCCCCGGCCAAATGCGACACGACGCTCACCACGCCGTAGCCGCCCAGCGCCAGGATCGGCAGGGTGTCGCCGTCGTTGCCGCTCCAGACGTGGAAGCCCGGCGGCGCCTCCTCGATGATCGCGCCGATCAGATCAAGGTCCCCGCTCGCTTCCTTCGTCCCCACGATGTTGGAGACGTCCCGCGCCAGGCGCAGCTGCGTCGCCGCCGACATCGTGATCGCCGTGCGGCTGGGCACGTTGTAGACGATGCAGGGCAACGTCACCGACTCCGCCACCGCCCGGAAGTGCCGGTAAAGCCCCTCCTGTGACGGCTTGTTGTAGTACGGCACGACCAGCAGCACCCCGTCGACGCCGATCGCCTGCGCCGCCCGCGAACTCTCGATCGCCGTGCGCGTGCTATTGGACCCCGTTCCCGCCACCAGCGCGGCGCCGCGCGTGTGGCAGACGGGCAGCAGCTCTCGGAACAGCGCGCGCTCCTCCTCGAACTCCAGCGTGGACGCTTCGCCCGTCGTGCCGCACACCACCAGGCCCTCGCTGCCGCTCTCCAGCAGCGCGGCGGCCAGCGCCTTCGCCTGTTCCACGTCCACGGAGCCGTCGTCGCGCATGGGCGTCACCATGGCGGTGAACACCCGTCCCAGCTCGGTCATTGGGCATTTCCTTCCCGCGGCCGCCCGTCGGATCGCGGCACGGCGGCGCCCCTCAGAGACTGCCGTCGGCGATCATCCACTCCGCCATCTGGAGGATGTTCAACGCCGCGCCCTTGCGCAGGTTGTCCGTCACGCACCAGAAGGCCAGGCCGTTCGGGTTCGAGACATCCTCTCGCACCCGCCCCACAAAGACGGCGTCCTGGGCGGCGCAGTCTAGCGGAGTCGGATAGCCCGCGTTGAGCGGGTCGTCCACCACCGTCAGACCGGCCTGCTCGCCCCACAGCGCTCGCGCCCGCTCGGGGGAGAGGGGCGCGTCGAAGTCCACGTGCGCCGCCACGGCGTGGGAGACGAGGGTGGGGATGCGCACGCAGGTGGCGCTCAGCGCCAGGTCCGGCGCGTGCAGGATCTTGCGGCTCTCCACCAGCATCTTCCACTCCTCGTTGCTGTAGCCGTCCTCCCGGAACACATCGACCTGGGGGATGGCGTTGTAGGCGATCTGCTTGGGGAATTGGCTGATGCTCACCGCCTGATCAGCGTCCACGGCCGCGGTCTGCTCCCGCAGCTCCCCCATCGCCGCGGTCCCCGCCCCGGAGACGGACTGGTAAGTGTCCGCGATGACGCGCCGCACCGTGCGCTCCCGCATCAGCGGAGCGAGCGCCAGCGCCAGCGGTACCGTGCTGCAGTTCGGCGTGGCGATGATCCCGCGGTGCCGGCGCAGATCGTCCGCGTTGATCTCCGGCACCACCAGCGGCACGTCCGCATCCTGCCGAAAGGCCGAGGAGTCATCGAAGACGATCGCCCCCCGCGCCCGCGCGATCGGGCACAGCTCCCGTGAGGCGGCCGTGCTGGCCGAGATGAAGGCGATGTCCGCCCCCACGAAGGCCTCCGGCCTGGTCTCCGCGATCGTCAGTTCCTCGCCCCGGAAGCGCCGCCTCTGCCCCGCCGATCGCTGCGTCGCCAGGAGCCGCAACTCCCCCACGGGGAAGGCGCGCTCCTCCATGAGATCCAGGAAGACGCTGCCCACGGCGCCGCTGGCGCCGACCAGCGCGACGGTCAGTTCGCGACTCATCGGATCATCCCTGAAACAACACGCCGCCCCGGCGGGCGGCGCTCTCGGCCTCGCACGGCCTCAGCCGCGCCGCGATCATACGACCGTCGCGGCACAGGCGGCAACGAGCGCCGGTTAACGCGGAACGCAGTGGGCGCGGCGGCGGCGCAACCTAGTCGCTGCGCAGCCCCAGCACCCGATCCAGCCCCACCACCAGATGGTCCAGCGCCATCGACGCCCGCACCGCCCGCAGGACCCCGGGCATGAACGACTCCCGGTTCATCGAGTCGTGGCGGATGGTCAGCGTCTCCCCCAGCCCGCCGAAGATGACCGACTGATGCGCCACCAGCCCCGGCAGCCGCACCGAGTGCAGCGTCACCCCGCCGAGTTCGGCGGCGCGCGCGGCGGGCAGCGTCTCGCGCTCGGCCACGTTGCGCTGGAAGTCCGTTCCGCGCGCCGCCCGCATCGCCCGCGCCGTCGCCACGGCCGTGCCGGAGGGCGCATCGACCTTTGCATCGTGGTGCTGCTCGATCACCTCCACCGCCTCGTAGAAGGGCGCCGCCACCCCCGCCAGGTGCATCATCAGCACCGCCCCCAGCGCGAAGTTCGCCGCGACCACTCCCCCCAGAGCACGTGCCGCACAGCGCGAGGCAGCCTCCGCCACCAGCGCCTCCGGCAGGCCCGACGTCCCCACCACCGGTCGCACCCCGGCCGCGACGGCCGCCGGCAGCAGCTCCGCCGTCCAGCTCGCGTTGCTGAAGTCCACCACCACGTCGGCCCCCAGACCCGCGACGCCGCCCGGGCTCTGGCGCAGCGGCGCCTCGCCGCCGTCCGGCAGGGGGAACCGCTCGCCCTGGGAGAACTTCTCCAGCACCCCCACGACCACCGTGTCCTCGGCGCTCGTGAGGGCCTGCAGCAGCTGCGTGCCCATCTTGCCCGTGCCGCTCAGCACGACCCGGATCGGCCTCTCCCCGGCGGCCCCGTCCCTCACGACCCCGCCTCTCGCCCTGGCGACCTCGCTCAGTGCTTCGCGGGGGCGCCGAAGTCCGGGCGCGGCGGTGGCGGCGGTTGCGGGGGCTCATTCGAGTCGCTTGAGCGTCGTGGGTCGCGTCCGAATCCCAGCCGCAGCCGGCTGCGGCCGCCCTCGTTGCTGTCCGGCTGACGCTCCGGCGCCTCCCCCTCGGCGGCGGCGCCCGTCCGCTTGCGCCGGCGCCGACGGCGGGGCCGGTCATCCCCGCCCCGGCTCTCGCTCTCCCCGGCCCCGTCCTGCCGCGCCTCGGCCGGCACCGGACCGCGGTCCCGTTCGCGCTCTCGCTCTCGCTCTCGCTCACGTTCACGCTCCGCGTAGCGGCCCCCGCTGCCGCCGCGGGGCCGATCGTCGCGATCGCTCCGCTCGCGGCGCCCGCGCCCGCCGCCGCTGCCACCGCGGTGTCCCCGGCCGCGGTCCTGGTCCCGCTCCTCTCGATCGGGGCGCCCGCGCCCGCCGCTGCCGCCGTTACCGCCGCCGTCCTCGCCGGTCAGCAGCGCGCGCCGCGAGGCGTTGATCCGCCCCAGGTTGTCGATCTCCGTGATCAGGACTTCCATCTCGTCGCCGATGCTCACCACATCCTCCACGGAGGGCACGTGGTAATCGGCCAGTTCCGAGATGTGCACCAGAGCGTCCTTGCCCGGCAGGATCTCGACGAAGGCCCCAAAGGGCAGCGTCCGGGTCACCTTGCCCGTATATCGCTCGCCCCGCTCGACCTCCTTGGTCAGCGCCCGGATCGCGTTGATCGCCTTCTCCGCCGACGCCTGATCCACCGCCGTCACATACACAGCGCCGTCGTCGTTGATGTCGATGCCGGCGCCGGAGTCCGCCTCCAACTGGCGGATCGTCTTGCCCCCCGGCCCGATGATCGCGCCGATCTTCTCTGTCGGCACGTCCACCCGGTGCATCCGCGGCGCGTACGGGGACATCTCCCCGCGGGGCTCCGCGATCGTGTCCAGCAGGACGTCGATGATCTCCAGCCGCGCCTCGCGCGCCTGCTCCAGCGCCTGCCCCATCACCTCGAGTTCAATCCCCTTAACCTTGATGTCCATCTGCAGCGCCGTGACCCCGTCGCGGCTCCCGGCCACCTTGAAGTCCATGTCGCCCAGGTGGTCCTCCAGGCCCGCGATGTCCGTCAGGACGGCGAAGTCCTCCGCCCCCTCACCCTTGATGAGCCCCATCGCGATCCCCGCGATCGGCTTCTTGATCGGCACGCCGGCGTCCATCATCGAGAGGACGGCGGCACAGACGCTCGCCATGGACGTGCTGCCGTTCGAAGACAGCACCTCCGAGACCACCCGGATCGTGTAGGGGAAGTCCTCTTGATCGGGCAAGATGTTGGCCAGCGCGCGCTCGCCCAGCATCCCGTGCCCCAATTCCCGGCGGCCCGTCGAGCCGATACGCCCCGTCTCCCCCACCGAGAAGGGCGGGAAGTTGTAGTGGTGCATGAAGCGCTTGGAATCGTCCGGCGTGAGGTCGTCCAGCCGCTGCGCCATGCCCGTCCCCGCCAGCGTGGTCAGGGACAGCACCTGCGTCTCGCCGCGCTGGAAGAGCCCGGACCCGTGCGTCCGCGGCACGATGCCCACGCTCGCCGCCAGCGGCCGGATCTCGGTCGTGCCGCGGCCGTCCGGCCGCTTGCCCTCGTCCAGGATGCTCCCCCGCACGAGCCGCTTTTCGATCGCCTCCACGGCGAGCCCCAGCGCCTCCGCCTCCGCGCCCTCCGCGCCCTCCGCGCCCTCCGCGCCCTCCAGCAGGCTCGCGCGGAGTTCGCCGCGCCTGCCGTCGCGCTCTTCCTTCGTCAGCCCCGACGCCGGCGACAGCGCCGCAGCCAGTTCCTCCCCGATCGCGGCTTCCGCCTTCGCCTGCACCCGGTCCGCCACGCTGCGCGGCGTGAAGGGCCGCTTGGGCTTGTGGAAATCCACCATCACCTGCTGCTGCAGGTCCACGATCTCGGCGATCGCCTCTTGCCCCAGCGCCATCGCCTCCAGCAGCAGCGACTCCGGCACCTCCCCGGCCTCCGCCTCCACCATCATGATCGCGTCCCGCGTCCCCGCCACGATGAGGTTCAACGCACTGGCGCCGATCTGCTCCCAGGTGGGTTGCAGCACCAACTCGCCCTCGACGTAGCCGATCCGCACCGACCCCACCGGGCCGTCGAAGGGCACGTCGGAGATGGAGAGCGCCGCGCTGGCGGCGATCGTCCCCAGCGTGTCCGGCGGATTCTCCATGTCCGCCGAGAGCACCGTAATCACGATCTGCGTATCGTCCATGTAGCCCTTGGGGAAGAGCGGACGCAGCGGGCGATCCGTCAGCCGCGCTGAGAGCACGGCGGCCGTCGTCGGTCGGCCCTCGCGCCGGAAGAAGGAGCCCGGAATCCGGCCCGCGGCGTAGAGCCGCTCTTCGAACTCCACCGAAAGCGGGAAAAAGTCCAGCCCCGCCCGCGGCGCGCTCGCCGTCACCGTGCCCAGCAGCATCGTGTCCCCATAGCGCAGCGTGACCGCGCCCCCGGCCTGCTGCGCCAGATCCCCCGTCTCGATGCTCAGCGTGCGGCCGCCCAATTCCAATTCGTAGCGATGACTCATGCGTTCCTCTTCGATTCCTCTTCTGGCCCATCCGGCGCTGCTGCTCTGCGCTCGCACCGGGCTCTAGGCCGCGCGCCGGGTCGCTGTGTCTGGACCGGGCGCATTGTGGGGCGGCCGCTCGTTTGGCGTCGCCGAATTCCCTGTTTCCCGTCGTTTCCGCACGGACGGTGTGTCCGTTGCGGCGCCGATCGCCGCCCTCCCAGCCGCTGCCCGTCCCCGCTAGCGGCGGAGCCCGAGACTCCCGATCAAGGCGCGGTAGCGGCCCACGTCGGTCCGGTTCAGATACGCCAATTGGCGCCGGCGCCGACCGACCAGCTTCATCAACGATCGCCGCGAGTTGTAATCGTGCTTGTTGGCGCGCAGGTGATCCGTCAGCCGCGAGATCCGCGTGGTGAGCATCGCCACCTGGACCTCGGCCGAGCCCGTGTCCGTCTCATGGACACGGTGGTCTCGCGCGATCGCTGCTTTGTCGTCTCGTGTCAGCAAGGCTGTCCCGGCGGGTCGTCTGCTCTGGATCCCCGGCGCGCCGGACGGGCACCGCGCGCGACCCGCATCTTCACTCCAGGCGCCGGTCTTCGGCGCGCTTCCGGCGCGATCGTAGCACAGCCCCCGGGGCCCGCAAATCCGCGTGCGCCCCACGTGGCACGATGCGAGACTGCAGACGTGAACCGTCATCCCACTCTCTGGGTCCGCGCCCGCCTCGCCCCGGCCGTGATGGCCGAGTTCGAGGCCTGGCACGATACCACCCACCTCCCACTCGTCCTTCGCATCCCCGGCATCATCGGCGCACGCCGCGCCCGCGGCGTCCGTGACCTGGCCGGCACGTTCCTCATGGCCTTCGAGTTCGAGGATGAGGCCGCCGTCCAGCCCGCCCTCGCCTCCGAGGAGGCCCAGCGGGCCCGCCGCGACTGGGAACGCTGGCGCCCCCATCTGCAGGAACTCAGCATCGAGATCTACGCCCCTCTCGACCCCATCGACATGTACCACCACCGCAACTAGCCTCGCGCCCTCCCCGGCGCCGGCTTCAGCGCAGCTTCACCGCCGTCCCGTAAGCCAGGATCTCCGACGCCCCCTGCGCCACCGACGAAGTCGACAGCCGCACCGCCACCACCGCATCCGCGCCCAGCGCCGCCGCCTCCGCGCCCAATCGCTCCAGCGCCTGCCCACGGGACTCGCTCAGCAGATCCCGGTAGGCGCCGATCTCCCCGCCCACCAGGTTCTTCAGCCCCGCCAGGATGTCGCGCCCCACGTGGCGCGTCCGCACCGCGTTCGCGCTCACGAGTCCCAGCGTCTCCGCGATCTCCCGCCCCGGCATAGCGTCGCTCGTTGTCATCAGCATCGCGTTCCTCATTTCCGCCGCGCCTCGGCCCGGCATGCTCTCCTGGGGCCCGGTCCCCCTCAGTCCAACTCGGGCAGCGGGGCCAGCGCTGCCCCCGCATGATGGCGGGTTTGCACCCACCGCTGCCACAGGTGAGCCCCCGCTAGCCCCGCCCCCGCCACCGCCGCCCCCGCCGCAGCATCGATGAGAAAGTGGTTCCCCGTCAGGACGGTGGCGAAGATCTGCGCCGCCGGCACCAGCAGCGCCAGCGCTCCCAGCAGCAACGCCGCCGGCCGCCGGCTTGGGCGGGCGCGCCAGAAGGCCACGCCCAGGAGCAGCGCCCAGCCGAAATGCAGACTCGGCAGCGCCGCGTACGGATTCACGAACGGCCCCGCCTCCTGCGCCTGGTAGTTCGCCTGGCTGTAGACCGCCATCGTGTCCACGAAGCCCAGCTCCGGGAAGAAGCGCGGCGGGGCCAGCGGCAGCGTGGCGTACATCACCAGCGCGATCAGCGCGGCGCCCAGGAACGCGTTGCGGGTCAGCCGGTATAGAGCGCGGCGGCGCCAGAACAGCCACACCGCTACCACGATGATCAATGGCATGTGCAGCCAGAAGTAGACCGCGTTCATCAGGTCGATGAGCGGCGGCGAGGAGAGAATCCACTCCTGCATCGCCCGCTCCCAGAAGAGGCCCAGGCTGCGCTCCAACGCGATCACGTCCTCCGCCCGGGCGAACGCCTCCTCCACGCGGTCCACCACCGCGCCCCGGATCAGGAAGTACAGCAGCCCCCCCGCTGCGGCCAGCGCCAACTCCCGACCGAAGGCGGCCGCGCCGACCCGTCGCGCCAGCCTCGCCGGGGCCGGGATCTCGAACGGGCCCTGGATCGCGAACGGGCCCTGAGGCGCAGGAGAACGCATGGACCTCACCGTACCGGCGGCGCCCGGGACGGTGAAGCGCGGGCCGGCCCCGGCCCCGGCGCGTGTTACGATTCGGCCCGGCCGGCGGGCCGCGGAGACCCCGCCGCCGGCCGGGAGGGCCCATGCACGTCGCCGCCTCCACCGACGCCCCCCAGCACTCCACGGCGGCGCACCTCCTCGTCTTCAGCGCCAAGGGAGAGATCCCCGCCGCGGGCGCGGCCGGCGCGATCGACGCCCTCCTGGACGGGGCCCTCCAGGCCCTGGCCGGGGACGGCGAGCTGACCGGCAAGCGCAACGAGGTCCGCGTGGTGCACAGCCTGGGCCGCGCTCCCATGCGGCGCATCCTCGTCGCCGGCCTGGGCGATCGAGAGCAGATCGACCTGGACCGCGTCCGCCACGCCGCCGCCGCCGCCGCCCGTCGCGCCCGCGGCCTCGCCGACGGCGATCTCGCCGTCGCCCTCGCCGGCGCTCCCCTCGCCCACCTCGACGAAGCCGACCTCGCCCAGGCCGCCACGGAAGGCGTCCGCCTGGGCCTCTACCGCTTCGACCGCCACCTGCACCCCAAGGAGGCCCCCCACCAGATCAGCGCCGTCCGCCTCCTCGGCTCGGATCAGGCCGCGCTGGACCGCGGCGTCCAAGCCGGCACGGTCCTCGCCGAAGCCACGAACTTCGCCCGCGACCTCGCCAACGAGCCCAGCAATCTCCTCACCCCCGCGGAGATGGCCGCCCGCGCCGAGGCGCTGGCGGGGGAGACCGGACTCGCCTTCGAACTGCTGGAAGAGGCCGACGCCGAAGCCCTCGGCATGGGCTCCTTCCTCGGCGTCGCCAAGGGATCGCACCAGCCCGCCAAGCTCATCCTGCTCCGCCACCGCGGCGGGCCCAACGGCGATCCCGCCGCCGCCCTGATCGGCAAGGGCATCACCTTCGATACCGGCGGCATCTCCCTCAAACCGTCCGCCAACATGGGCGCCATGAAGCAGGATATGAGTGGCGGCGCGGCCGTGATCGCGGCCCTCGGCGCCCTCGCGCGCTTGCAGGCGCCGCTCAACGTCACCGCCATCGTGCCGGCGACGGAGAACATGCCCGGCGGCAACGCCATCAAGCCCGGCGACGTCCTGCAGGCCATGAACGGCAAGACCATCGAGGTCCTCAACACCGACGCCGAGGGCCGCCTCATCCTGGCCGACGCTCTGGCCTACGCCAATCACCTCGGCCTCTCGCCCCTGCTCGACGTCGCCACCCTCACCGGCGCC
The DNA here is from genome assembly GCA_965247775.1 of Dehalococcoidia bacterium. GTDB lineage: Bacteria > Chloroflexota > Dehalococcoidia > Bin125 > Bin125. The sequence goes on along the minus strand of OZ252031.1, from coordinate 2,700,830 downwards.
TGCGCCGTCGCCCTCGGCACCACCACCACCGGCCTCATGACCAACGACGACGCCCTCGGCGCCGAGGTCATCGCCGCCGGCCGCCGCGCCGGCGAGAAGATCTGGCAGCTACCGATGTTCGAGGAGTACGACGACCTGATCAAGAGCCCCATCGCCGACGTCAAGAACACCGGTGGCCGCTATGCCGGCGCCATCACCGCCGCCAAGTTCCTCGCCACCTTCGCCGAGGACACCCCCTGGGTGCACCTCGACATGGCCGGCACGGACGACGCCGACAAGGACAGCGGCGCCACCGTCACGGGCGCCACCGGGGTGCCCGTCCGGACGCTCGTCCGCTGGCTCCTCGATCGCGCCGCGGCGGAAGTCCCCACGACATGAGCGACGAGCGGCTGACGGACCGGCCCCCCGAGGAAGAGGCGCGCCTGCGCGACCAATACCGCGCCGAGATGGAGGAACTCGCCGCCCGCTTCTGCGAGGAGCGCGGCTACGTCCTCACCAACGCTGACATGACCATCGAGGACTTCGTCAACATGCGCCTGCGCTTCGGCAAGTTTTATTGCCCGTGCCAGCCCGCCAACACCGACGACACGATCTGCGTCTGCCCCCCCGTGATCAATGGCCTCGTCGACTTCGAAGGCACCTGCTTCTGCAACTTCTTCTCGCTGCCGGAGGGCCAGCGCCCGCTCAAGGAGACGCTGCTGGAAGACGCCGACGTCTGAGCCGCGACGGCGCCCCGCTAGCGGCGCAGCATCTCGCCCACCCGCGCCAGTACCCGCGCCGCGACGTCGTACTTGTGCAGCAGCGGCAAGCGCTCCGGCTCCGCCCCGGGGGCCAGCAGCACCACCCGGTTCGTCTCCGCCCCAAAGCCCGCGTCGGCGGCGCGGACGTCGTTGGCCACCATCAGGTCCAGCCGCTTCGCCTCCAGCTTGGCCCGCGCATTCGCCAGCAACTCCTCCGTCTCGGCCGCGAAGCCCACCTTCACGAAGCGGCCCGACACCTCGGCCAGGATGTCGCTCGTCGCCTCCAAGGCGATGCCCGCGCCCGCCCCGGCCGCCCCCTTCTTGATCTTCTGATCCGCCCGCTGCGCCGGGCGGTAGTCCGCCACCGCGGCGGCCATCAGCAACGCGTCCACGCCCTCCAGCCGCCGCCCGATCGCCGCGCGCATCTCCTCCGCGCTCTCCACTCGCTCCACCACCACGCCGTACAGCCCCGGCGGCGGCGGCTGCGTGCTCACCAAGGTCACCGCCGCGCCCTGATCCCGCGCCGCTTCCGCCAGGGCGAAGCCCATGCGGCCGCTGGATCGGTTGCCCAGGTAGCGCACCGGGTCGATCGCCTCGCGCGTGCCACCGGCGCTGACCAGCACGTGCCGCCCCCGCAGGGCCCCGTCGTGGCGCCCCAGCAGCGCCCGCGTCGCCCCCACGATCGCCGCCGGCTCCGACAGCCGCCCCAGCCCCACCCGCCCGCTCGCCAGACGGCCCCGCGCCGGCCCCACCACCATCACCCCCCGCGCTTTGAGCGTCTCCAGATTCGCCTGCACCGCCGGCTGGGCGAACATCGTGCTGTCCATTGCGGGCGCCACGGCCAGCGGCGCCTGCGTCGCCAGCGCCGTCAGCGTGACCATGCTGTCGCCGATCCCCTGTGCCAGCTTGGCGATGGTCGTCGCGCTGGCCGGCGCCACCAGCAGCGCCTCCGCTCGCCGCCCCAGCGCCACGTGCAACTCCGGATCGGCGTCCGTCTCCCAGAGGTCGTCGCTCACCACCCCGCGCACGAGATTGCGGAACGTGAACGCCGGCGCGAAGCGGGCCCCGCTCGGGGTCAGCGCCACGTCCACCGTCGCCCCCACCTCCTCCAGCCGCCGTGCGATCTCGAAGGCTCGGTAGGCCGCCACGGACCCGCTCACCCCCAGCACGATCCGGCGGTCGCGCAGCGGCACCGGATCGGGGACCCGCTCGCCGTCCCCGGCCGCCCCGCTCACGGCGTCCCCTCCGCGTTCATGCCGTAGACCAGCTGCAATCCCCACAGCCCCAGGTCCGGGTCCACCACGTCCACCGCCGTCGTCTCCCGGCCGATGCGCTCCGCCCACCCCCCCGTCCCCACCACCCGGCCTCCACCCAGCTCCGCCTTGAAGCGGCTGATGATCCCCTCCACCAGCCCCACATAGCCGAAGAGGATGCCCGACTGCACCGCCTCCTCCGTCGTCCGCCCAATGGCGCGGCTGGGACGCTCCAGATCCACCCGGGCCAGCCGCGAGGCGCGCGCGAACAGCGCCTCGGCCGCGATCCCCACCCCCGGCGCGATCGCCCCGCCCAGGTAGTCGCCCTCGGCGTTCATCGCGTCGAAGACCGTCGCCGTACCGAAATCCACCACGATTAGCGGTGGCGGCCCGTGCCGCGCCCGCGCCGCCACCGCGTCCACGATCCGGTCCGCGCCCACCTCGTTGGGGCGGTCGTAGCGGATCCGCAGCCCGGTCCGCACCGTGCTGCCCACGACCACCGGCTCCACCTCGAAAAACCGGCGCACGACCGACTGGAAGACGGGCAGCAGGACCGGCACCACACTCCCGATCACCGCCCCGTCCACGTCGGCGGGGGCGCGCCCGGCCGCGCGCAGCAGGGAGGCGAGCAGGATGCCGTATTCGTCCGCCAGCCGATCGTGGTCCGCGGCCAGACGCCAGGACGGTCCCAGCGCCCCGTCTGCGAAGACGCCCGCTTGGATCGTCGTGTTGCCGATGTCGATCGCCAGCAGCATTCGTCGGGCCCCCGTCCGCGCCCGTCCCCAGGCAGCGCGCAGCGTACAGCGCCCCAGGGCGCGCGGGTGTACCGGCCCCCTTGCCGCCGCGCCCGCGGCGACAGGGCGGAGCCCCCCTTGCGAGTAACCCGTCTACCACGGGTTGTCAGCGCCTCATCGCGCGCATATTCTCTCCCGGGCCGTGCTCGGCCCAGATAGAAACGGACCACGGTTGGTACCCGGACGCGGCGGTGGCGCTCCCGTCGGCAGCGGCTGGGACCGGTCGTGGGGACAGACGGGAAACACTCTCAGACATGTCGCCCGGACCCGGCGACTCCCCAGACCGCGCAGCCGATCGGTCGGCGCAAACGCCCGCCCCGTCGGAACTGTGGTGCCGTGTCTTGGACCGGCTGCGCCGCGTTGTGCCCGGACCCTCCTTCGAAACCTGGCTCGCCGACACTTACGCCATCGGCATGCGCGGCGGCGTCCTGGAGATCGGCGTCGCCTCCGACTTCGCCCGCGAGGCCCTCACCACCCAGTACTCCCCCGCTATGTCCGAAGCGCTCGCCGCCGTCGCCGGCCGCCGCCTCAACTTCGACTTGATCGTCCGGGTCCGCGATCCGGAAGGCCCCCCCGCTGCGCCCTTGCCCGGCGGCTCCCGCGCCGGTTCCTCACACGCCCGGCCGGTCCTGGTGCCGCACTACACGTTTGAGAACTTCGTTGTCGGGCGCAGCAATCGCCTCGCCCATGCCGCCGCCGTGGCCGTGGCCGATCATCCCAGCCAGACGTACAATCCGCTCTTCATCTACGGCGGCACCGGGCTCGGCAAGACCCACCTCCTCCATGCCATCGCCCACATCACGGCCCCGCGGCTCCGAACCATCTACGTCAGTGCCGAAACCTATACCAACGAGTTCGTCACCGCCCTCCGCGAGCACTCGATGGAGCGCTTCCGCGAGAAGTACCGCAACGTCGACATCCTCCTCGTGGACGATATCCAGTTCATCAGTCGCGGCGAGCAGACCCAGGAAGAGTTCTTCCACACCTTCGATGCCCTCTACACCCGCGGCCGCCAGATCGTCATCAACAGCGACGTCTCGCCCAAGCTCCTCACCCTGCTCGAGGAGCGCCTGCGCTCCCGCTTCGAGTGGGGTCTCATTGTCGACATCGCCACCCCGGACGTGGAAACCCGGCTCGCCATCCTGCGCTCCAAGGCCGAGCGCGATGGCCTCCAAGTGCCCGAAGAAGTCCTCCTCCTGATCGCGCACCGTGTCCAGGACAACATTCGTCAGCTAGAGGGCGCGCTCAATCGCATCGCCGCCTTGGCCCGTCTCCAGCGCCAGCCGATCTCCCGCGAACTTGCCGCCGAGGCCCTCTCCGTCATCACCTCCACTCCCCGCACCGCCGTCCCCATGCCCTCCGTCATCCTCGAGGCCGTCGCGCAAGTCACCAACGTCCCCGTCGACGCCCTCATCAGCAAGCGCCGCGAGAAGCAAGTCGCCTACGCCCGCCACCTGGCGATGTACCTCCTGCGCGATGTCTCTCACCAGTCCTACGCCCAGATCGGCCGCATCCTCGGCGGCCGCGACCACACCACGGTCCTGCACGGCTTCCGCCGCATTGAAAAGCTCCTAGAGCACGATCCCGACGTTCGGCGCGACCTCACGGAGATCCGAGCCGCGATCGCGGCGCGCTAGGCCCCATCCCTCCCGATGTGGATAAGTGCGGGGGTTCCTGTGGATATCTCCGCTCGCATGGGGATAACCGCGCTCCCGCCTCTCCACAGCCGCGAGACCTCCGTCGGCGGGGGCGCTTTCCTCCATCCACCTGCGACCATGCCGCGTCGGCCTCGTCCACTGCTCGCCGTGCGCGATAGTCAGTCAAGTCTTATCTGGGAGCCCGTCTCGCTGCACGCTTTCCCCGCTCTCCACGCGACGACGACGATCACGATCGATTACGCAGCAGACAGATCTCCCCCTCTCTTCTTCGATCGAGCGGTGAAGAGCGGTGAGAGCCGTTCATATACTGGCAGCATGCTTGACCAGGTAACGCTCGATATCGTGGGGGGAGACGGTGGCCGCGGCGCCGTCTCCTTTCGCCGCGAGAAGTTCGTGCCTGAGGGCGGACCCGACGGAGGGCATGGCGGACGCGGGGGCCATGTCATCCTGATCGGGAATCGCCGGGTCAACACCCTCGGCCGCTACCGCCGCACCCACCGCTTCGCGGCCGACCGCGGCCAGCCCGGCGGAACCAACAAAAAGCGCGGGCGTGACGGCGCCGATCTGATCCTGGAGGTACCGGCGGGTACGGTCGTGCATCGCTTGGGGCTGCGCGGCGAACCGGAGGAGCAGATCGCGGACCTGGCGGAGGAAGGCGAGGGCGTCCTCGTCGCGCGCGGGGGCCGCGGTGGGCACGGCAACAGCTTCTTCCGCAGTTCCACCAATCGGGCCCCCCGCGTCGCCCAGCGGGGACAGCAAGGCCAGCGTGCCACGCTCCGCCTGGAATTGCGCCTCATCGCCGACGTCGGACTCGTGGGGCTGCCCAACGCCGGCAAATCAACCCTCTTGCGAAAGCTCAGCGCCGCGCGCCCGCGCGTCGCGGCCTACCCCTTCACCACCATCGAGCCTTATCTGGGCGTCGTCCCCGTGGGCTGGGAGGAATTCGTTCTCGCCGACCTGCCCGGCCTCATCGAAGGAGCGGCGGTGGGGGCTGGCCTGGGGCACGACTTCCTCCGCCACACCGCCCGCACCCGCGTACTCGTGCACGTCGTGGATGCCGCCACGGACGACCCTCTCCACGCCATCGGCGTAATCGATGCCGAGCTGCGCGCCTACGACGCCGATCTCGCTGCCCGCCCCCAGATCGTCGTCCTCAACAAGATCGACCAGCCCGCCGCCGCGCAGCGCCTGGCGGAGCTGCGCGGCACCCTGCAGCGCCGCGGCCTGGAAGCGACCCCGCTCTCCGCGCTCGTGGGCGATGGTGCGGACCTCCTGGTGCAACGCTGCTGGGGGATGCTGCAAGAGTTGCGCCGGGAGGCCGCGCGTGCCGCCGACGCCGAGACCGGCCCAACCCTGGCCGAGATCCGTCCCCGGCCCGATCGCCGCCGCTACCGCGTGGAGCGTGAAGGCACCGCCTTCCGGGTCCACGGTGATCAGGTGCAGACCTTCGTTGAGATGATGGACACCGAGAACGATGCCGCCCTGGAGGAGGTCTATCGCTGGCTTGAGCGCCGCGGCGTGGCGGGCGCGCTGCGCAAGGCGGGGCTCGTCCCCGGCGACCGGGTCCGCGTCGGCGCGGCCGAGTGGGCCTGGGACGCCTAAGCATGGCCGGCCGCCTGGGCGTTCTGGGGGGAACCTTCGACCCGCCGCACCGGATGCATCTGCGCGTTGCCGCCGCGGCCCGCGACACCCTGAACCTGCCTCGTGTGCTCTTCGTCCCCGCCGGCGATCCCTGGCGCAAGGCGGAGCGCAACGTCACGGCCGCGACGCACCGTCTGGCGATGACCCGGCTCGCCATCGCCGCCGAGCCCGCTTTCGCTTGCTCCGATACAGAGATCCGCCGCCCCGGGCCGAGCCGCACCCTGGCCACGGTGGAGGCGCTGCGCGCCCAGGGCTGGACGGCGCTCTGGTTCATCCTTGGCAGTGACGCCCTGCTCGACCTGCCGCACTGGCATCACCCCCGCCGGCTCATCGCCGTGGCCCGTCTGGCCGTCGTCGCGCGTCCCGGCGCGGAGCTGGGAGGGGCCGATCTAGAGGCGCTCGTCCCCGGCCTCGCCGACCGCGTCGACTGGCTGCGCCTCAGCCCGGACCCGCTCAGCGCCAGCGCCGTGCGCGCTCGCCTCGCCGCGGGACGGCCGGCGAGGGAGGACCTCCCCCCCGTGGTGGACGACTACATCCGCCGCCACGGCCTCTACGGCGTGCCCACAGAACGGGGCGCCCCCCCCGCTCCCAGGTGAATGGTCTGCGGGGTGTAGTGCTCTTTGCGCAGGAGCACCGCCAGGCGCGGCCCCGGCGGCCAGAGAAACGGCCGCAGGCCCAGCGTCTGAATCCAAGCGAACCCCGCTTCCCGCCCCAGCCTCCCCACCTCCGCGAACGAGCGCAGGCGGGGCGTCGGCTCCGGCAGCCACCGTTGCCAGAGGGCGTTCACCCGCGCCGACCGCGACGGCGCCACCTCCCAGAGCACCACCAGCCCGTTGTGCGTCAGCACGCGCCAGCATTCGCGCAGGAAGCCCTCCGCCTCCGCGTCCGACCAGCGCCGCAGGCGGTGCCCGGCCACGACGACCGTAAAGGACTCGTCGCTGAAGGGCAGCGCCGCCACGCCCCCCCACACGATCGGCCCCGGCCCCGCCGCCGTCGGCGCCCCGCTCTCCCCCAGCACCACGGGCGCGCAGCTGAGCCCCGCCCGCTGCGCCAGGGTCAGCGCCAGCGCCCGGTCCGACAGCACCAGCAGCCGGTCCTCGCGGCGCAGGGGCAGCGCGCCCGGCAGGAGGACGGCGCCCGTGTCCTCCAAGAGCAGCCGTGGGTAGCCACGCCACCAGCGACGCAGCGGCACGGGGATGCCGTCGCGCCACGTCGGGGCCCGAGGATATCCGCCACCGGCCGGCGACGCGCCCATCGCAGCGCCTAGCCCGCCACGCCCAGGCTGAAGCTCATCCGGATGCGGGCCTCGCGCGTCGCCGCCCAGGCTGCCATCTGCCGCAGCTCCAGGAGCAGCGCGGGCAGCTCCGGCGTCTCGCTCAGGTACGCCGCCAGCGCCGCGTCGGCGCGCAGCGCGGCCCCGATCGCGTCCAGGCAGTCGCGCAGAGCCGGCGCCGGCTGCCAGGCGGCCTCCAGCTTCGCTGCATCCTCGGCGTCCTCCACGTCCCGGTCGTAGAAGGTCAGCAGCGGCTCCACCTCCACGGCGTGCTGCCGCTTCAGGCGCCGCACAAATTCCGTCAGCGGGTGCTGTGTGCCGAAAGGCTCCGCGACACCGAAGGAGATCAGCGCCAGCAGCGCGCCGGCATCGCTCCGGAAGCGGAAGGGACCGGGCTCGGGTGCGTCGCTCTCCACGTAGAGGGCGGGCACGGCGCAGCGCTAGCCGTCAGACATCGAGGTTGACCACTTGGTCCGCGTGACTCTCGATGAACTTCCGCCGCGCCGGCACGTCGTCGCCCATCAACTGGGCGAAGAGGTGGTCCGCGTCGATCTCGTCCTTGATCTGGACCTGCAGCATGAGCCGGTCGGACGGGTTCATCGTCGTGTCCCAGAGCTGATCCGCGTTCATCTCCCCCAGCCCCTTGTAGCGCTGCACGCTGTGCTTCGCGCCCCCCTTGAGCGTGGCCAGGTGCCGCTCCAAGTCGGAGTCGCTGTAGAGCCAGGTGGCGCTCTTCCCGTTCTGCACCCGGTACAGCGGGGGCTGCGCGATGTACAGGTGCCCCGCCTCGATCAGTTCGCGCATGAAGCGGAAGAAGAAGGTCAGCAGCAAGGCCCGGATGTGCGCCCCGTCCACGTCCGCGTCGGTCATGATGATGACCTTGTGGTAGCGCAGCTTCTCCAAGTTGAACTCGTCGCGGATGTTCGTCCCCAGCGCCGTGATCAGCGTCCGGAACGACTCGTGCGCCAGGAGCTTGTCCAGCCGCGCCTTCTCCACGTTCAGCACCTTGCCCCGCAGCGGCAGGATGGCCTGTGTCCGGCGGTCCCGGCCCTGCTTGGCTGTCCCGCCCGCCGAATCCCCCTCGACGATGTAAATCTCGCAGAGCGCCGGATCGCGCTCCGTGCAATCGGCCAGCTTGCCGGGCAGCGTCGCGCCCTCCAGCGCGCCTTTGCGCACCACCAGATCCCGCGCTTTGCGCGCCGCCTCCCGCGCCCGCGCCGAGGTCAGGCACTTCTCAATGATCCGCCGCGCCTCGCGGGGGTTGCCGTCCAGATACTCCGCCAGGGTCTCGCTCACGACGGATTCCGTCTGCCCTTTGACCTCCGGGTTGCCCAAGCGGGTCTTCGTCTGCCCCTCGAACTGGGGCTCCCCGATCTTGACGCTCACCACGGCCGTCAGCCCCTCCCGCACGTCCTCGGCCGTGAGGTTGGGATCGGCGTCGCGCAGTACCTTGGCCCGCCGCGCGTAGCCGTTCAGCACCCGCGTCAGGGCCGAGCGAAAGCCCGTCAGGTGGCTGCCGCCGTCGATCGTGTTGATCGTATTCGCGAAGGCATAGACCTGCTCGTTGAAGCCGTCGTTGTACTGCAGCGCGATCTCGATCGAGGCGCCCTCCACCTCCCGCTTGCAGTCGAAGGGAAAGGGCTGCAGCACCTGCCGATCGCGGTTCAAATGCCGCACGAAGGAACGGATCCCGCCCTCGAAGTAGAAGTTCGACTCCCGCGTCGGCTGCGCCGGCTCGGCCAGCGTGGGCCGCTCATCGCCCAGCCGGATCCAGAGACCGCGATTCAGGTAGGCGATCTCGCGGAAGCGCTGCGCCAGCGTGTCGAAGTCGTAGTGCAGATGCTCGAAGACCTCTGGGTCGCCCAGCCAGCGGACCGTGGTGCCGGTCCGCGCCGCCCGCGCCTCACCCCGCCGGGCCCGCGGCAGCGGCGCGCTCTTCGGCCGCGCCGTGGCGACGCCGCGGTGATACGTCTGCCGCGTCACCTTGCCGTCCCGTCGGACCTCGGCCTCCAGCGTCTCGGAGAGCGCGTTGACCACCGACGCCCCCACCCCGTGCAGGCCACCGGAGACCTTGTAGCCGCCGCCGCCGAACTTGCCTCCGGCGTGGAGCACCGTGAGCACCGTCTCCAGCGCCGACTTGCCGGTTTTCTTGTGCTGGTCCACCGGGATGCCACGGCCGTTGTCGCGCACGGTCACCCAGTCGTCGGCCCCGATCGTGATCTCCACGCGGTCGCAATAGCCCGCCATCGCTTCGTCGACGGCGTTATCCACGATCTCGTAGACCAGGTGGTGCAGGCCACGCTCGTCCGTGGAGCCGATGTACATGCCGGGACGGCGGCGCACGGCCTCCATCCCTTCGAGCACCTGGATGTCGGAGGCGGTGTAGTCGCTTTTGGCTCTGGCCATGCGCTGTCCCGGCGGTGTGCGTCGCGAGTCCCCGCCGACGCGGTGACCCTCCCAGTGTACCAGTCACCAGATGCAGAAACAGGCCGTGGGCGACACCGCTGAGCTGCGCCCGCCCGCGCCCTCGTGCGACACTGGCGGCCCCGTGCGGCGGCCGCCCCCGCCCGCCCCGGCCCGACGATCTGAGGATCCGCGCATGGTCACCTGGCGGGAGAAACTGCACCTCACCAGCCCCAGCGCCGCGCGAGAGCAAGCGCTGCGATCCCTGCCGGAGGTGATCGGCGACTTCGCCCCCGTCGCCGTCGTGCGCAACGCCATCCACGACACCAGCGGCCGCACCTGGGCCCAGATCCGCTCCGAACTCGTCTTCCGCGATGAGTTCCTGCCCGCCCTCGACGGTCTCGGCGGCTTCAGCCACCTCTTCGTCCTCACCTGGCTGGATCGGGTCACGGACGAGGGCCGTGCCCTGCTCCGCATCCGCCCCAGCGGCGACGCCTCCTCCCCGGAGGTCGGCGTCTTCGCCACCCGCACCGCGCATCGCCCCAATCCGCTCGCCGTCAGCATCGTCCCCCTGGAAGGGGTACGGGGGAACCTTGTGCGCGTCGTCGGCCTGGATGTTGTAGACGGCACCCCCGTGCTCGATATCAAGCCCTACGTCTCCTTCTACGACGCCTTCGACGCCGAGATCCCGAAATGGGCTGAGTAGCCGCCCGGGGGAGGTCACCCGCGTGCTTGAGCTGGGCATCATCGGCTTCGAGCGCAGTGGCAAAACGTCGCTCTTCAACGCCGTCACCGGCGCCGAGCACGCGGTGGGCTTCAGCACCCACCAGGACGCCCACCTCGGCGTGATCAAGGTGCCCGACGAACGCCTGAACCAGCTCAGCGCCCTCTACCGGCCCAAGAAGCACACTCCCGCCGACCTGCAATACGTGGACTTCCCCGGCGCCGGCTTCAGCAGCGGTGAGGGCGCGTCGGCCGGACCCGAGACGCGTTTCTTGGACCAGCTGAGCCAGATGGACGCCCTGATCCATGTCGTCCGCGCCTTCCAGAACGACGCGGTGCCCCACCCCCAGGAAACCATCGATCCGGCTCGCGACATCGAGGCCATGGTGCTGGAGCTGGTCTTCGCCGACCTGGCCCTGGTCGAAAAGCGCCTGCAGCGCATCGCCGCCGAGAGCAAGGCGCTCAAGGCCTCCGAGCGGGACGCCGTCGAGCGGGACGCCGCCCTTCTGCGCCGGATCCAAGACGGGCTGACCGACGGGTCCCCGGTTCGCGCCATGACGCTCCGCGAGGAGGAGCGGAAGACGCTCCGCCACTACCGCTTCCTCACCGACCGCCCCCTGCTCACTCTGCTCAACATCAACGAAGCCGACGCCGGCCGCGCGGGCGAGATCGCGGACCGCTCCCGCCCGGATCAGGAGCCGGCCGGGACCGCCACCACCGCCGTCTGCGCCGCCCTGGAGATGGAACTCGGCGCGCTCACGCCCGCGGAGGCCGACGAGTACCGCCGCCAGGTGGGCGCGACGGAGGGCGCCCTCGCCACCGCCCTGCGCCTCTCCTACGCCATCCTCGGCCTGCGCTCCTTCTTCACCGTCGGCGAGGACGAATGTCGCGCCTGGACGGTCCGCGGCGGCGAGAACGCGCAGGAGGCCGCGGGCAAGATCCACACCGACCTCGCCCATGGCTTCATCCGCGCCGAGGTCGTTGCCTGGGACGACCTCCTCGAGGCGGGATCGGAGGCGGAGGCCAAGAAGCGCGCCCTCCAGCACACCGAGGGCAAGCTCTACGAGGTCCAGGACGGCGACGTGCTCCACATCCTCTTCAACCTCTGACTCGCCCGCTATGCTGCCCGCAGCATGACGCAGCGCGAGCATGGGACGGCCGCCCAGACGCCGGACGCGGACGGCCGCATGGCGGCCGAGATCCTGCGCGCCAGTCGTGAGGGCCCGCCGCTCGTCAGCTGCAACGTCATCACCCTGCCGCAGGGCGGCCTGCTGAACGCCCCCCGCCTGCGCCTCGGGGCCAAGATGCTCGTCTTCGCCGATGGCGCCACCCTCGGCACGCTCGGGGGCGGCGGGCTGGAATCCGCCGTCCGCCGAGAGGCGGTCGCGGCCATCCCCAGCCACACGGTCGCCACGTTCGCCTTCACGCCCGCGGGCGCGCTGCTGGACGGCCGCCGCGCCGTCGAGGCGGCGGACGCCGTCGTCGAGGTCTTGCTGGAGGTGATCGAGCCCGCCGCGACCCTGCTCATCGTCGGGGGCGGCCACGTGGGCCGCGCGATCGGCGAGATCGGCGCCATCCTCGGCCTCAGCGTCGCCGTCCTCGACGACCGCGAGGACTACGCCCACCCCGAGCGCTTCCCCTTCGCCGACCGCGTCATCTGCGGCGACTTCGCGCAGGAACTGGACCGCTTCCCGATCAGCGGCAACACCTACATCATCCTCGTCTCGCGCGGGCACAAGGTCGACGAGTTGAGCCTGGCGCGCGTGGCCGAGCGCGGCGCCGCCTACGTCGGCATGATTGGCAGCAAGCGGCGCACCCGCACCGTGCTCGAGCACCTCGCCGCCGACGGCGTCGATGCGGACGCCCTGGCGCGCATCTTCACGCCCATCGGTCTCGACATCGCCGCGGAAACGCCCGAGGAGATCGCCCTCGCCGTTCTGGCCGAGATCGTGCTCGTCCGGCGCGGCGGCAGCGGCCGCCCCCTCTCCTCTGCCGGGCGCGCCCTGGCCAGCGACTGATCGGAACGGCAGGCGGCGCACCCCCGCCCGGTATACTGGCCCCAGCGCGCACGAAGTGAGGAACGGCATGGCCAACGACGAGGTCTACGTCGAGATCGAGAAGGCCGTCACCGCCGGGGAGCCGGTCGTCGTCGCTACGGTGGCGCAGACGCTGGGCAGCACGCCCCGCAAGACCGGTGCCAAGATGGTCGTGCGCCGCGACGGCTCCTTCGTCGGCACCATCGGTGGCGGCTGCGGCGAGGCTGAAGTTTGGCAAGAGGCCATGGACGTCCTCGACGGCGCCGCCCCGCGCGTTGTGACCGTGGATCTAACGGAGCCCACCGACGGCGAAGACAAGATCTGCGGCGGCGTCATGCGGGTCTTCGTGGAGCGCCTCGGGCGCGACTAGGCAGCGCTCGGGGCCGCCCACCCCGCGCGTCCCGGGAGAGGGGCCATGGCCGACGTTCCCCCGCCGCTCAACTCCGAGCACAGCTTCCTGCGCCGGCACGCCCTCTTCCTGGGCGGTGCGGGCGCCGTTGCCGGCATCCTCATCGCCTTTATCGCCCTCAACGGCGACACCGTCGAGGTCGACTTGGTCGTCGCCACGGCTGAATTGCGCCTGGCCTGGGCCCTGCTCATTGCCGCCGGGCTGGGCTTCCTGGTCGGCTTTCTCCTCCCGCGCCTGCGCCGCGACTAGCGAAGCGCCCTGATCGGCGGCCCCACGCCCTGGTATGCTGGGGGCGCAACCCACCGGGCCTCCGTCGGCCGCGCGCCGCGCGGACGGGGGTAGTCCGAGGGGCCGCCGTCGCGCTCGGCCGCGCGGAGTCATCGGCGGGCCTGATCCACCGGTTGCGCTGGGAGAGTCGGCATGAGTTTCGGCCCGGTTGAGGCGATCGTGATCGTCGTGATCGTCCTCGTCATCTTCGGCGCGGGCCGCCTGACGGGCGTCGGCAAGGCCCTCGGGCAGGGCTTGCGTGAGTTCCGCCAGGAAGCCAAAACACCGCTGGACGAGAACGTCGACAAGAGCGAAGACGACGACGCCGCCTCGGATGACGACACGAGCAAGTCCTAGCTTCCTCCACTTTCAGGACCCGGCGCCCGCCCGTGGGCGCGACGGAGGGCGAGGGAGTCTGAGCGGAGGCCGAGGCGCTGGTCCTCCCTGAGGGCGGCGCCGGCAACAGCAAGGCCGCCCTCGGCGGCGTGAGTCCAGATGCTGCGCGCCGTCTGCTTCGACCTCTGGGACACTCTCATCGCCGACCCCCCGGGACGCGGTGAGCAACGCGCGGCCGAGCGCGTGCGCCGGCTGGAACGCTCCCTGCGCGCCGCTGGTTGGGCCGCCCCCCCGGCGGCCATCGCCGACGCCGTGCAGGCCGCCGTCAACGCCCTGGTCGGCGCCCATCAGGACAACGTGGACCTCGACGCCGCCGCCCGGATCGATCTCTTCTACCGCCACCTCGACCCCTCGCTGCAACCCGATCAGGATCTCCACGCCGCCGCCCGCGCCGAGATCGCCGAGGCGATCCACGGCGGCATCCATTACGCTTCGCCGCAGCTGCTCCCTGGCGCCCGCGAGACGCTGGCGGCGCTGCACGGGCGGGGGCTGCGCCTGGCCCTGGTCTCCAACACCGGCTTCAGCCCCGGGCTGGCCTTGCGAGCGCTGCTGGAGGAGTTGGACCTCGCCCGGTACCTCACGGCCCACGTCTACTCCGACGAGGTCGGTGCCTGGAAGCCCGACCCCCGCATGTTCGACGAGGCGCTCTTCGCCCTCGGCCTGCCCGCCCGCGACGTCCTCTTCGTAGGCGACACACCGGAGGCGGACATCCTCGGTGCACAGAGCGCGGGGCTGGGCCTGACCGCGCTCGTCGGCGAGAAGCCCCGCGATGGCGTCCGCGCCGACTTGGAACTGCCCGGCGTTCAGGATCTTCTCCCGGCGCTGGTCGAGCGCGGCGCGGTGGTGGCGTGTCCCTGACCCCACGCCGCCGCCTCCCCGGCTGGCTGGCGCTCGGCCTCCTCGCCGCCGCCGCGCTGGCCGCCTGCGGCGGCGAGGACCGCCCCACGCTCACCGTCTTCGCCGCGGCCTCCCTCACGGACATCTTCCAGCAGGCCGCTCCCGCCTTCGAGTCCCAGGAAGACGTCACCCTGCGCTTCGCCTTCGGCGGCTCGCAGCGCCTGCGCTTCCAGCTGCAGCAAGGCGCTCGGGCCGATCTCTTCGCCTCCGCCGACCGCGAGCAGATGGCGCTCGCCGAGGCCGACGGCCTCATCGCTGCCGCCCCCATCGTCTTCGCCGCCAACGACCTCGTCCTCATCGTCCCCGCCCAGAACCCCGCCGGCGTCACCGCCCCCGCCGATCTCCTCACAACCGACCTCCGCCTCGTCGTCGCCGCCCCGGACGTGCCCGCCGGCCGGCTCACCCGCGCCTTCTTGCAAGAGCGCGGCTGGATCGAGGCCGTGCTGCCCGCCGTCGTCTCGCAAGAGGACAACGTGCGCGCCGTCCTCACCAAGGTGGCCGTCGCTGAAGCCGACGCCGGCTTCGTCTACGCCAGCGATGCGGAGTCCGCCAGCGCCGATCTCCGCGCCTTCGCGCTGCCAACGGCCCTCCGCAACGACTACCTGATCGCGCCGCTGGCGGGCCGCGCGGCGGACCCGCTGGTCCAGCGCTTCCTGGCCTTCGTGGCAGGGGAGCACGTGCAGGCCCTCCTGCGTGCGGCCGGATTCCGCCCCCCGCCGGAGCCGGCGCCGTGAACGCGGCCGGTATCCTCGGCACGCCGCCGCCCTGCCCATCGGGTCCGCTCCACGGCGGCGCAGACGAGTGAACGGGGAGAGGGCCGGGGCGTGAAGATTCCGCCATCCTGGCGCCGCCGTTCCTCGTCCGCACAGGGTCCCCAGACCTTCCCCGTCGGGCGGGGCATGCTTTGGGCCAGCGCCGCCGCCCTGACGCTGCTGCTGGTGCTGCCGGTCCTGGCGCTCTTCGTGGAGGTGCTGCCCGACGGCGGCGCCTGGAGCACGATCGATGAGCCCGTGATCACCGAGGCGCTGCGCCTCTCCCTCATCACGACCGCCATCACGGCCGGCGTCAGCGTCGCCTTCGGCACCCCGGTGGCCTATCTCCTCGCCCGCCGCCGCTTCCGTGGCGCCGCCCTGCTCGACACCCTCCTCGACCTTCCCCTCGTGCTGCCGCCCGCCGTCGCCGGCATCGCCCTGCTCTTCACCTTCGGCCGCAACGGCCTCCTGGGCGGCCTCCTCGACGATGGCGGCGTCAGCGTGGCCTTCACCACCACCGCGGTCGTGATCGCCCAGACCTTCGTTGCCGCGCCCTTCTACATCAAGGCTGCCAAGGCCGGCTTCGAGTCGGTCGATCCTGAGCTGGAGCGCGTCTCCCAGACGCTCGGCGAAGGGGAATTGCCCACCTTCCTGCGCGTCACGGTGCCCCTCGCCGCCCCCGCGCTGCTCGGCGGCATCGTCATGACCTGGGCCCGCGCCTTGGGCGAGTTCGGCGCAACCATCATGTTCGCCGGTAGCTTGCAGGGCGTCACCGAGACGGTCCCGCTCGCGATCTACGAAGCGTTGCAAACCGACCTCGACGCGGCCCTCATGCTCAGCGCCGTACTGGTCGTCGTGTCCTTCGCCGTGCTCGTCTTCTTCAAGCTGCTGCTCCGCCGCGGCGCCCCGCTGGGCGCGGGACTGGAGGGCGCCGGTGGCTGAGCCCCCCCTGGAGGTCCACGACGCCCCGCGCGACTCCGGCCCGCCCGTCCTGGAGGCGGACATCGTGCGCACCGTGCCCGGCTTCAGCCTGGCCCTCCAGCTGCGCGTCCGCGACGAGATCCTGGTCCTCTTCGGCCCCAGCGGCTCCGGCAAGAGCCTCACCCTGCAGGCCCTGGCCGGCGTCGACCGCCCCGACGGCGGCCGCATCGTCCTGCGCGACCCGGCCGCGCCCAGCGCCTCGCCCCGCATCTTCTTCGACGCCGAGCAGGGCCTCAGCGCCCGGCCCCAGGATCGGCGCCTCGGCTACGTGCCGCAGTCCCTGGGGCTCTTTCCCCACCTCTCCGTCGCCGCGAACGTCGGCTACGGACTGCGCGCCCGCCCCCGCGCCGAGCGCGAGGCCACCGTGCGCCGTCTCCTCGCTCTCATGGGCCTCCGCGACCTCGGCGCCCGCCGCCCCGGCCGGCTCTCCGGCGGCCAGCGCCAGCGCGTCGCGCTGGCCCGCGCCCTCGCCGTCGATCCCCGCCTGCTGCTCCTCGACGAGCCCTTCACCGCCCTCGATGGCCCCACCCGCCGCGCCTTGGGCGCGGAGCTGCGCGCCCTCCACGAGCAGCGCCGTATCCCTGTCCTGCTCGTCACCCACGACGTCGATGAGGCCTTCGCCCTGGCCGACCGCGTCGCCGTCCTCGACGCCGGCCGCATCTTGCAGCTCGGCGACCGGCAGGAGGTATTCGCCCGCCCCGTCAGCCGGCGCGTGGCGGAACTCGTGGGGGTGGCCAACCTCCTCCCGGCCACGGTGCGCGGCCCCGCCCCCGGCGGCGGGGTCGTCGTGGAGTGGGGCTCGCTGGCGCTGCACGTCGCCGACGCGACGACCGCCGCCCCCGGCGCCCGCGTTGATCTGGCCATCGCCGCCTCCGCCATCATGGTGCTCCGCGAGGAGTCAGAGGCGCCGGCTTTGTCCGGCCTGGAGGGCCGCCCCAACGTCTTCTCCTGTCAGGTCCGGCACACCGAGATGGGTCGCGAGACCATGCGCCTCGACGTGCAGCCGCTCGCTGGCGGCAGTCTGCGCCCGCTGCGCCTGGAGATCCCCACCTACGCCTACTATCGTCTCGGCCTGGACCGCCGCAACCGCTTCGGCGTCCAGCTCAAGCCGGAGCGGCTCCACCTCATCCTCCGCGCCTGAGAGATGCCGCGGGGCGTAAGCGCAGCGATCGCGGCGCGTTCGGCTTGGGACAACCCCCCCCCGCCGCCGCAATCCGTATCATGGTCGGGAGAGGAGGGACCATGCGCGCCGGCGTTCGCCTGGGCAAGATCCTGGGCATCCCCATCTTCCTCGACTACTCGTTCTTCCTCGCGCTGATCTTCGTCACCTGGCTGCTCGCCAACAACGTCTTCCCCGATGAGGTACAGCCCGATCCCGCCACCGCCGTGGCCTGGGGCATGGCCCTGGTCGGCGCCATCGTCTTCTTCACCTCCCTGCTCATGCATGAGCTGGCGCACTCCGTCGCGGCGCGGATGTTCGGGCTGCACGTCGCCAACATCACCCTCTTCGTGCTGGGCGGCGTCTCGCAAATCAAAGAGGAGTCGCGCAGCGCCACCCAGGAGTTCGTTATCGCCTTCGTCGGTCCGCTGACCAGCGCCCTCCTCGGCCTGGGCTTCATCGGCCTCTACTACGCCGTCGGCTCCGCGCGCGATGTCGTGCCGCAACTCCTCCTCTGGCTCGGCTTCATGAACGTCGTCATCGCCATCTTCAATATGATCCCCGGTTTCCCCCTCGACGGCGGCCGCGTCTTCCGATCCGCCCTCTGGGGCATCACCGGCTCCTACGACCGCTCCACCCGCTGGGCCGCCCGCGTGGGGCAGGCCTTCGCCGCCCTCTTCGTCCTCTTTGGCGCCGTCAGCGTGTTGGACCTGAACATCGGCGTGGGCTCCACCGGCTTCGGTGGCCTGATGTTCGTCCTCATCGGCTTCTTCCTCTACAACGCCGCCAGCCAGGCCCTGCGCTCCCTGGCGCTGCAGCGGCAGCTCGCCACGGTCCACGTCCGCGACGTCATGTCCACCGAACTCCGCACCGTCGACGGTGACGCCCGCGTCCGCTGGGTCGCCCCCTTGCGCGACCGCCTCGACCCCCGCCTCGCCTACCTCATCACCCGCGCCGGCACCGTCGTCGGCATCGCCACCGGCGCCAGCCTCCTCCTCCTCGACGCCGCCCGCTACGAGGCCGCCACCATGGCCGAGGTGATGATGCCCGCCGGCAAGATCACCCCCATCGGCCCCGAGGCCTCCGGCCAGGAGGCGCTTCGCCGCCTGCAGGCCGAGAACACCCCCGTCCTTCCCGTCGTCGAGGACGGGGAGCTGCTGGGCCTGGTCGGCTTGGACCAGGTGGCGGCCGCCCTGCGAGCCGATGGCGCCGGCGCCGGCTGACCCCCGCGCGCGGGCGGCCGCTCCCTCTGGGGCCCCCTCCGCCCGCACCCGCGCCGCCGTGCTCGCCGGCAAGCTCACCCGCGCCGCCAGCCGTCGCCTCGGCCGCGGCGGCACGGCCTTGCCCGGCCTCGTCGCCCAGCGCCTCGATGCGAACGTCGTCGCCCGTCTCGCCGCCCAGCTCGACGACGCCGTCCTCATCACCGGCACCAACGGCAAGACCACGACCGCCCGCATGCTCGCCGCCGCTCTGCGCGCCACCGGACGCCCGGTGGTCCACAACCGCGCCGGATCCAACCTCATGCGCGGCATCGCCGCCGCCATGATCGAGGCCGCCGGGCCGGACGGCCGCCTGCCCACCGGCGCCGCCGGCGTCTTCGAGACGGACGAGGCCACCTTGCCCCAGGCCGCCGCCGCCACCCGACCCGCCGTGCTCGTGATCGGCAACCTCTTCCGCGATCAACTCGACCGCTACGGCGAGATCGAAGCCGTGCGCGCGCGCTGGCTGGAGACGATCGCCGCCCTGCCGCCGCGCACCGTGCTGGTCCTCAACGCCGATGACCCCTCCGTCTCCACTCTGGCCCGCGCCGCCCCCGGCCCCGTGCTGCAGTTCGGCATCGAGGATGCCGCCGCCGCCCAGCCGGCTGCCGCCGACCCCGGCCGCGACGCGCTGGACGCCCTCTGGGACGAGGAGAGCGGCGCCGAGTACGTCTACGACCGTCGCTTCTTCGCCCACGTCGGCCACTGGCGCTGCCCGGGCGTCGCCGGGCTCGCCCGGCCGCGGCCGGACCTGCGCGCGCTCGCCGTCAACCTCGACGGCGCGGCCGGCGCCCCGGGTGCCGCGGTAGGCATAGCCTTCGACCTGCATACGCCGCAGGGGACCGTGCACGTGACTTCGCCCCTGTACGGCGTCTACAACGTGCACAACGCTCTCGCCGCCCTCGCCGCCGCGTACGTCCTGGGCCTGGACTCGGCCGCGGCCGCGAGCGCGCTCGCCACCACCCAGCCCGCCTTCGGCCGCCAGGAGGAACTCACCGTCGACGGCCACGCCGTGCGCATCCTGCTCGGCAAGAACCCGGCCGGCCTCAACGCCGCCCTGCGGACGCTTCCCGCCGGCGACGCCCGCCACCACCTCCTCGTCCTCCTCAACGATGACCTCGCCGACGGCACCGACGTCTCCTGGATCTGGGACACCGACTGGGAACTCCTGCGGGACCGCACCGGCAGCCTGGTCGTGGGTGGGCGGCGCGCCGCCGACATGGCCCTGCGCCTCCGTTACGCCGGCCTGCCCGACCCCGCCACCCCGCTCAGCACCGATGTGCCGCGCGCCCTCGATCAGGCCCTGGCCGCCCTGCCGCCCGGCGCGCCCCTCGTCGTGCTGCCCACCTACACGGCGCTGCTGGCGGTGCGGGAGCGACTCGGGGCCCTGGCCGGGGCCCGCGGCATCTGGGAGGGGGCCTGATGTCCGGCGAGACGCGCCCGCAAGCCCCGCGGGACGCACCCGCCGCCGGGCCGGCCCCGCCGGCCCGGCGCCTGCGCCTCTCCCATCTTTACCCCTCGCTGATGAACCTCTACGGCGATCGTGGCAACATCATGGCCCTGCGCCGCCGTTGCGCCGCCCGGGGCATCGCCCTGGACGTGGAGGCGGTTGAGATCGGCGACCCCTGGAACCCTCAGGACACCGATGTCGTCTTCATCGGCGGCGGCCAGGATCGCGAGCAGCGCCGCATCGGCAAGGATCTGCAGGGCCGCGCCGCCGCCCTGCGCGACTACCGCGACGCGGACGGCGTGATCCTCGCCGTCTGCGGCGGCTATCAGATGTTCGGCGCCACCTATCGCGACATCGACGGCGAGGTCCTGGACGGCGTCGCCGTCTTCGATATGGTCTCCTCGCATCCCGGCCCCACCTTCGATCGCTGCGTCGGCAACGTCGTGGCGCTCTGGGAGGACGACACCCTCGTCGGCTTCGAGAATCACGGCGGCCGCACGTACCTCAATGACGGCGCGACGCCGCTGGCCACGGTCGTCTCCGGATTCGGCAACAACGGCGGCGACGGCACCGAGGGCGCCCGCGCCCGCAATGCCTTCGGCACCTACCTGCACGGGGCGCTGCTGCCCAAGAATCCGCGCCTCGCCGACCGCCTCATCGCGCTCGCCATCGCCCGCCGCGGGGACAGCGCCGACCTCCCGCCCCTCGATGATCGCTGGGAGAGCCGCGCTCACGCGGAGGCGCTCCATGCGGGCCTGCGGCGCTGAACCGCGCCCCCGGAGGCTGGGCCCGCTCGCCCTGCCCCGGTAAGCTGGGCGAGAGCGAGCCATGAGCAGCACCATCTTCGAGCGACCCGCCCCCGGCATCTCCCGCGATGGCTGCGCCACCACGATCCGCTCCGCCTCGGCCGCGCGGGATGGGGTCGCGCGCCTGATCGCGCCGCTGGAGGAGTAGCGCTATCACTTCGCCTGAGCCGCCCTCCGGCGGGGACGCCGCCCCGCTCCCCGAGCCGGCCTCGCGTACCTCGCCCGCCTCCCTCGACCACACCCCTTCGCGCCCCCACACCATCAACGACCCCAGCGCGCCCCTGGAAGAGGCCCGCCGCGCCACCCGCTCGCGCCTGCCCGGCCCCACCGGCCTCTGGGTCCTTTCGGCCGTCCTGATCTTCGCGCTGGCGGCGGCGTTGGCCCTCGCGCTCAACGGCGGCGACGCGGACGACTCGGTGGCCGCCGCTCTCGCCCAGCCCGCCGCAACCGCTCCCCCGCCGCCGCCCGCCGCGCAAGCCGCCCCAGCGGACGCGGCATCGGACGCCACAGCACCAGAGCCCCCGGCCCCGCCCGGCAGCGCGGAAACAGCCGTCCTGGCGCCGCCCGCCGCGGACGCCCTCGCCCCCGCGACGTCCGAGCCGCCCCTGCCCGCCGTCCCTGCCTCCCCCCTCACTGGCTTCGTCCTGCCCGTCGAGGGCGGCTGCGTCCCCGAGTCGGAACTCCTCTTGCCGGGCGCCCGGCGTACCTACCGCAACGGCACCCACGAGGGCATGGACATCTACAGCGAGGACGTCGGCGGCTGCCCCGGCCTCACCGTCGACACCGCAACGCCCATCTTCGCCGCCAAGGCGGGCGTCGTCGTCCGGGCCAACTGGGCCTACCAGGATCTCACCCAGGCCGACTCCGCCGCCGCCGCGGCCGCCGGCTTCCAGGGCGAGGCGATCCTGGACATGTTCCGCGGCCGCCAAGTCGAGATCGACCATGGCGGCGGCATCGTCACCCGCTACGCGCACCTCAGCGCCATCGCCGCCGGCATCGAGGTCGGGCGCACCGTGCAAGCGGGCGAGATCATCGCCTTCGCCGGCGAGTCCGGTACCCCCGAAAGCTTCCAGGCCCCCGGCACGGACATCCACGGGCACTTCGAGATCCGCGTCGGCGACGGCTACCTGGGGCAAGGGCTGGCGTTGGCGGAGGCGCGCCTGCTCTACCTGGAGGCCTTCGGTCTCGACGACAGCGCCGCCGCCGGGCCCTGACCGCGCGCTGCCCGGGCGATCCCCCAACCCCGATCCGATACCCTGCCCCCGCCGCGACACGGCAGGCGGCGACGCGGCGGACGGAGCGCGTCGGGTCGGAGGCCCATGGCCACTTTGGAGTCGGGGAGCGCGGGCCGGGCCGGTCGCGTTGACCTGCCGGATCCCGTCTACCTGCTCTGGCGCTGGCTCACCTCGGTGCGCGTGGCGATCGGCTTGATCCTGCTTTTGGCCCTCTTTGCGCTCGCCGGCGTCATCATCCCCCAGGTCCCTCCCCAGTTCAGCGGCAGCCCCGCTCTCGTCGAGCAGCATGTCGAGGCGCAGCGCGGGACTTGGGGCGCCTTCACCGCCGTCCTCGCTGATTTCCCCTGGCTCTACGAGACCAACGGCGGCATCTTCAACCTCTTCAACCAGCCCTACTGGTGGGCCCTCGTCGTCGTCCTCGCCCTCGCCATCACTACCTGCACCATCAGCCGCTTCCCGCCCATCTGGCGAACCGTCCGCCGCCCCCAGCGCCGCGTCAACGACGCCTACTTCCAGCGCGCTCGCCACCGCCTCGACTTCGCCACCCCGCCGGACGCCGCCGCCGCCCTGGCGACGGAACTCCGCCGCCGCCGCTACCACGTGGACGTGGAGCAGCGCGACGGCGCCACCTACGTCTTCGCCGACCGCTTCCAGTGGGCCCAACTGGCCACCTTCGTCACCCACCTGGCTCTGATCCTCCTGGTGCTGGGCGCCCTCACCACCAAGGTCGGCGGCGAGGAAATCCAGTTCTGGCTGGGCGAGGGCGAGAGCCGCCCCCTCTTCGCCACCGGCGACGACCGCCAGCAGGTCCAGGTCATCGTCGACGACGCCACCGCCCGCTTCAACGACGACGGCCAAGCCCTCGACTTTCGCAGTCTCGTCCGCGTCACCAGCCGCGGCGAGGAGATCGCCGCCGGCCAGGTCACCGTCAACGGGCCCCTGGAGGCCGCGGGCTTCCGCCTGCACCAGGCCGCCTACTGGGAGCATGGCGCCGCTCTCCAGGTCCGCGAGGCCGCCAGCGGCCAGCTGATCTACTCCGAGACCCTGATGCTGCAGGAGCAGTTCTTCGGGCCGCGCATCACCACCGCCACCGCGGCCGACGGCGCCGTCTTCGCCGACGAGGTGGTGCAACTGGCACAACCCCTCGTGGACGTCGAGGGCGGCGCCTACGAGTTGATCCCCCTGGGAGCGGACATCAGCGTCGCCCTGGCGCTCGTGCCCCGCGCGGACGGTGAGGACATCCGCTTCCACTACGCCCTGCTGCCAATCGCCGCCGGGTCCCCCCAGGCCGCCGGCCTCGACCGCGCCGCCCTGCGCATCGGCCTCCCCCCGCCCCCCGCCCCCCGCGTCCGCCTCAGCGACGACGCCAGCGGCGACATCCTGCTGGACGCCGTGATTCCGCTGCAAGACACCGCCCTCGCCGACGGCGTCACGCAGCGCCTCGGTCTGTTGCCCCTGCCCGACGGCAGCCTCCTCACGGTCGGCGACGAAACCGGCGGCCGCGGCTTCTTCTACTTCGACCGCGACGACGAGGCCCGTCGCGGCCTCCTCGCGCCCGGCGAGTCCACCCTGCTCGGCTCCGCCCGGCTGGAATACGTGGGGGGCGATCGGGACCGCTCCAGCCACGGCAGCCTCGCGCCCGGCGAGTCCCAGATCATCGGCGCCGTGGAACTCACCTACGGCGGCGCGGAGTCCGTCTTCTTCGCCCTCGTTCCGGACCTGCCCGGCGCCTCCGGCGACGCCGTCGTCGCCATCGAGCGCTTTGGCCAGTCGCGCACCCGCGAGGAGTTCAACGCCTACGGCGGCGAGAGCGTGGAACTGGACCGCGCCACGGTCAGCGGGCGCAACGCCGGCCGCCCCGCCCGTCTCGGCCTCGGCCTGGGCGGCGGCACCCCCCGCTTCGATCTCAACGAGGGCGAGACCGCCGGCGTCGGCGACTACGAATACGCTTTCCTCGGCCCGCGCGAGTTCACCGGCCTCGACCTCCGCCGCGATCCCGGCGGCAACATCTTCTGGATCGCCATCGTGCTCGGCTCCCTGGGCCTGGGCGTCACCTTCTTTGTGCCCCGGCGCCGCGTCTGGGCCAAGATCACGCCGCAGCGCACCCACCTCGCCGGACTGGCCGGCCACGGCGTGCACCTGCGGCGCGACTTCCTGCGTCTCGCCCGTGACCTCGGTGTGCCCGGCCTGGAACCCGACGAGGATGATGACGACGTACCCTGGGACGGCGCATGATCGATCTCGTCGCCGCGATCAACATCAACATCGACCCCGCAATCTTCGAGGGCGGCTTCAGCCTCACCTGGCACGGCTTCTTCGCCGCCGTCGGCATCGCCCTCGGCGTCTGGCTCTCGGTCCGCTTGGCGCGCCGCGCCGGCCTGCCCGAGGACGACGCTTTCACCATCGCCCTCGTCGCCGTCCCCTCCGGCATCGTCGGCGCCCGCGCCCTCTGGGTCTTCGAGCACACCGATCAGATCCAGGACGTCGGCGACATCTTCGCCCTCACCGATGGCGGCATCTCTGTCTACGGCGCCATGATCGGCGGCGTCATCGGCGGCTTCACCTACCTCGTGATCTTCAAGCCGGCGTTTCCCCGCTGGCTCGCCCTGGACGTCGCCGCCCCTGGCATGATCTTGGGCCAAGCCGTGGGCCGCATCGGCGACTTCATCAACGGCGAGCACTTCGCCAGCGCCACCAGCCTCCCCTGGGCCTTCCGCTACACCAACCCCGACACGGAGGGCCCCTGGGCCCAGATCGTCGATGGCGCCATCCCCACCTCCAGCACCTGGGTCCGCGGCCAGGTGGGCGCCCTCGCCGAATCCCCCGTCCCCGTCCATCCCGTCGCCGGCGGCTACGAGCTGCTCCTGGACTTCATGATCCTCGGCGGGCTCCTCCTCCTCCGCCGCACGCGCTTGCTCCCTGGCTGGGGCTTCGTCTTCTACGTCGTCAGCTACGCCGCGGTGCGCGGCCTGCTGGCCCTCCTCCGCACCGATGAGCAGACCGTGGTCGGCGATCTCTCCGTGCCCCAACTGCTGGCCATCCTCACGGCGCTCGGCGCGCTGATCATGGCCCTCTTCCTTCACCGCAATCCGCCGACGCGCCCTGAACCCGTCGAACTGCAGCGCCAATTGCGCCGCGACGAGGCCCGCGAGCGCCGCCAGGGCCGGCCGGCCGCCGCCGACTCCGCCGGCTCCTCCCGTCGCAGCGGCCGCCGCACCCGCGCCGCCAAGGCCGGGCCCGGCGGTCTCCGCGCGCGCAAGCGCCGCGACCCACCCGGCTGAGCGCGGCCCGGAGCGATCATGACCCCGCCCGCCGTCACCCTCTACAGCCGCAACGACTGCCACCTCTGCGAGCAGGCGGCCCAACAGCTCCAGGCCCTGTCGCCCGCCTTCGGCCTCGCCCTCCGCACCATCGACATCGACGCCGACCCCGCGCTGCGACGGCGCTACGGCGACCGCGTGCCCGTCGTCGCCCTGCGCGGCCGCGAACTCATCGCCGCCCCCTTCGACGCTCCCATGCTCCGCGCCGCGCTGACGCGGGCCCTCGCTGCGGAACCGGATCGCTCCGCGCGCTGAGGCCCCTGCGCCGATCCCCGCCTCGTGCAGCTGGAACAGCCCCACCAAGGCCGCCATCGCCGACGGCGTGGGGGTTGCCGAGAATCTTGATAATGCTGGTGGGCTCAGTACTATTTCTGCACCGGGCTCGCCATCCGCGAGGGCGCAGCCTCCCGGCGCGCCCGGCTCCGGGGAAGGGGACCCCCATGACCACCATCGAGATCGACCCACGCACGGACTTCGACCTCCCCGAGGAGATCGAGGCCGAAATCCGCGACTACGAGGCCCACGTCCGCCGCTTCCAGCGCGACGAGATCGACCCCCTCGAGTTCCGCCTCTTCCGCCTCCAGCACGGCATCTACGGCCAGCGCCAGGCCGACGTGCACATGGTCCGCGTCAAGATCCCGTACGGCGGCCTCCACGCCGATCAAGTGGAGATGCTGGCCACCATCGCCGAGCGTTACGCGCCCCGACAGGTCGGCCACCTCACCACCCGTCAAGACCTGCAGATGCACTTCATCCCCCTGGACGCCACCCCCAGCGTCATGCGCCTGCTGGCTTCGGTCGGCCTCACCACGCGCGAGGCCTGCGGCAACACCGTCCGCAACGTCACCGGCGACCACCTCTCCGGCGTCGGCCCCGACGAAGCCTTCGACGTCACTCCCTACGCCCAGGCCGTCTCCGCCCACTGCCTGCGCCTCGACGTCTGCCAGCAGCTGCCGCGCAAGTTCAAGCCCGCCTTCTCCGCCAGCGACCACGACTTCGGTCTCGTCCCCATGCACGACATCGGCTTCGTCGCCCGGCTCCGCGACGGCGAGCGCGGCTTCAAGGTGGTGGTCGGCGGCGGGCTGGGCGCTGCCCCGCACCTGGCGCAGACCCTGCAGGAGTTCCTCCCCGCCGATGAGGTCTGCCGCGTCACCGAGGCGGTCCTCACGGTCTTCAACGCCAACGGGCCGCGCAAGAACCGCAACAAGGCGCGGATCAAGTTCTACATCAAGCAGGTGGGCATCGAGCAGTTCCGTCTCCAGGTCAAGGAGGCGCTGGCCCAGTTGCCGCCCGCCGCCGATCCCCACTTCCGCCGCCCCGCCGAGTTCATGGCCCTGGAGGAATCCGCTCCCACCACCGCCCTCCGTCTGGTCCAGGCCACGGAACTCGACGCCCCCGCCTTCGCCGAGTGGAAGCGCACCAACCTCGTGCCGCAATCGCAGGACGGCTTCTCCGCCGCCTACGTCACTGTGCCGCTCGGCGACCTCACCGTGGCGCAGCTGCGCGGCCTCGCCGCCCTCAGCCGCGAGTTCTCCAACGGTACCCTGCGTATCACCGCCCAGCAGGCGCTCATCTTCCGCTGGGTGCGCCAACAGGACCTCGCCGATCTCTACACCCGCCTCGGGGAGCTGGACCTCAACGATCCCGGCGCGCACCAACTCGCCGACATCATGGCCTGCCCCGGCGCCGACACCTGCGCCCTTGGTATCACCTCCTCCAAGGGCCTCGCCGGCGTGCTCCGCGACAGCATCAGCGCGCGCGGCCGCGAAGACGCCCTCGTGGAGCGCATGCGCATCAAGATCAGCGGCTGCCCCAACTCCTGCGGCCACCACCACATGGCCGACATCGGCTTCCACGGCGCTTCCATGCACGCCGACGGTCGCTTGGTCCCCTCCTTCAACGTGCTCGTCGGCGGCGGCACGGACATCGACGGCGCCGCCGTCGCCCGCATCGTCGGCAAGGTGCCGGCCAAGCGCATCGCCCAGGCCGTCGACGTCCTCATCGACGACTACAAGGGCGCCCGCACCGACGGCGAAATCTTCCGCGACTACGCAGTCCGCCGCGGCTTGCCGCATTTCCGCGGCGTCCTGGCGCCCCTGGCCACGGCCCCCAAGTTCAGCCAGGACCCGCTCATGTTCGTCGACCACGGCGCGAACAAGCTCTTCAGCCTGGACGAGATGGGCGAGGGCGAGTGCGCCGTCTAGGCCCCGCCCGACCGCGCGCTCGCTCGCCGCGGTCGTCGAGCCCGCAGCGCTCCGCGGTTGAAGACTCCCCGCCCACGACGCCCTCGGGCACGCCGCGCGTTGCGAGGTCCGCGGCGCGGCGCGCCGGCCGGCCCGCGCGGGCCGCCCCCTGGCCCTGCTCCTGTTCGTCTTCGCTCTGCGCGCGCTGGTCCTCAACGCCAGCGCCCGCATCGGCGTCCTGGATTTGCGCCTCCTTCATCGTGCTCGCCGCGGGCGGCCTCCACTCCCTGCGCGGGCGGCGCTTGCCGGACAGCGTGCACGTCGGCGTCGTGGCCTTCCTCGTCACCATCACGACCTGGGTGCCGAGCGCCCTGCTCGGCGTCGCCTGGAGTGGGGCTGGTTCGACGGCATCGAGGTCGGCGCGGCCGCCCCCCTCACCGGCCTCAGCGACACCCTCTGCGCCAACATCACCACTTTCGCCGACACCCTCTTCGCCGCCGCGGCCCTGGAGAGCGGCGCCACCGGCACGATCGTCGTGACGACGATCATCCTCGCCACCGGCGGGGCGCTGCTCATCCTCGGCCTCCCCTACCGCCCCTACCTGCGCGCCATCCACTGGGCCGCGCGACGCATCACCCGTTAATAGGACACATTCGGCGACGGGCGAGGCGTCGCCTAAATGATACCATTTCGGTTAAGATTGGCGGGTGGGGGCGGAACGCCGCCGCCGACCGGGTTCCGAGGAGCAGCATGCGACTCTCCAGCAAAGGCGACTACGGCATCCGCGCGCTCGTCGATCTCGCACAGCAGCGCGGCCGGGGCCCCGTCCCCAGCAGCGAAATCGCCGCCCGCCAGGGCATTCCCGAGTCCCTCGTCGGCCAGGTGTTGGGTGTCCTGCGTCTGGGCGGCTTCGTGCGCTCGGTGCGCGGGGCCCAGGGCGGCCACGAGCTGGCCCAGGACCCCGAGACCATCCGCATGGACGCCGTGGTGCAGAGCCTGGAGGGCTCCATCAGCCCCGGCGCCTGCCTGGAGCGCCCCAACCTGGCCTGCTCCGGATCCGCCGGGCAGCTGCGCATGTGGGAAGACGTGCGCGACGCCATCATCGACGTCCTGCACAACCGCACCCTCGCCGACCTGGCCAGCCGCGACGCGGTCGGCGGCGGCCGCTACTCCATCTGAACCGACGTGGACATGAGCGATCGGACCCACACCCCCGCCATCGTCGACAGCCTGCTGGAGCTGATTGGCCGCACGCCCCTCCTGCGCCTGCACCGCGTGGTTCCGGCGGGGGCAGCCGAAGTCCTGGGCAAGCTCGAACTCCTCAACCCGGGCGGATCGGTCAAGGACCGCATCGCCAAATCCATGATCGAGGCGGCCGAACTCGACGGCAGCCTCCAGCCCGGCGACGTCATCGTCGAGCCGACCAGCGGCAACACCGGCGTCGGCCTCGCCCTGGTCGCCGCCGCCAAGGGCTATCGCCTCATCCTCACCATGCCCGAGGACTACAGCGTCGAGCGCCGCCGTCTGTTCGAGCGCTACGGCGCCGAACTGCAGCTCACGCCCGCCATCGAGGGCATGAGTGGCGCCGTCTTCGCCGCCCAGGAGCTGGCCCAGCGCCCCCGCCACTTCATGCCCCAGCAGTTCCAGAACGCCGCCAACCCGGAGGTCCACCGCCGCACCACCGCCGAGGAGATCTGGGCCGCCACCGGCGGCCGCCTCGACGCCTTCGTCGCGGGCGTCGGCACCGGCGGCACCCTCACCGGCGTCGGCGAGGTGCTGCGCCAGCGCCACCCCAGCATCCGCATCCTCGCCGTCGAGCCCGAGAAATCTCCCGTGCTCCGCGGCGGACGCTTCGGCCTGCATGGCATCCAAGGCATCGGCGCCTCCTTCGTCCCCGGCGTCCTCAATCGCGACGTCTACGACGAGATCCTCGGCGTCAGCGACCAGGACGCCTACGCCATGACCACCCGCCTCAGCCGCGAAGAGGGCGTCCTGCTCGGCATCTCCTCCGGCGCCAACGTGCTCGCCGCCATCCGAGTTGCCGAAGAGCTGGGAGCAGGCAAGCGTGTCGTCACGATCCTATGCGACACCGGCGAGCGCTATCTGAGCGTTAATCTGGACCCGGCCGCGGCGCACCGCGCCGCCGCCCGCACGCGCTAGCGTGGGCGGGCCAGGAAGGAAGCGTTGACGATGACAGTCAAGGTCTATATCCCCACGCCGTTCCGGCGTGTCACCGAGAACCGCGTCTTCCTGGACGCCGACGGCAGCGACGTCACCGGCGTCCTGCAGGATCTGGAGCAGCGCTATCCCGGCTTCGGCGAACTCGTCTTCAACGCCGAACACCAGATCCTGGAGCACGTCACCGTCTACGTGAATAACCACGAAATCTCCACACTGAATGGCTCCGAAACCCCCGTCGCCGACGGCGACGAAGTCTCCGTCATCCCCGCCCTCGCCGGCGGCTCCGTCATGACCGCCGACCAGATCGACCGCTACTCCCGGCACCTCATCATGGAGCAGGTCGGCCCGCTCGGGCAGCGCAAGATCATCAACGGCAAGGTTCTCGTCGTCGGCGCCGGCGGCCTCGGCTCGCCCGTCCTCGCCTACCTGGCCGCCGCCGGCGTCGGCACCATCGGTATCGTCGACTTCGACGGCGTCGACCTCAGCAACCTCCAGCGCCAGATCATCCATGGCACCAGCGACATCGGCCGCCCCAAGGTGGACTCCGCCGCCGACCGCATCGCCGACATGAACCCCAACGTCACCGTGGTCAAGCACCCCCACCCGCTCACCTCCGAGAATGCCCTGGAGATCATCCCGCGCTACGACGTGGTCGTGAACGGCGCCGACAACTTCGCTACCCGCTACCTCGTCAACGACGCCGCCTTCCTCTCCGGCACCAAGCTCGTCGACGGCAGCATCTTCCTCTTCGAAGGCCAGGTCACCACCTTCATCCCCGGCGAGGGCTGCTACCGCTGCCTCTACCCCAGCCCGCCCCCGCCGGGCATGGTCCCCTCCTGCGCCGAGGCCGGCGTCCTCGGCGCCCTGCCCGGCGCCGTCGGCGCCATCCAGGCCACCGAAGTTCTCAAGCTCCTCCTTGAGCTGGGCGAGCCGCTCAAGAACCGCCTTCTCCTCTACGACGCGCTCGCCATGGAGTTCCGCACGGTCCGCATCCGCCGCGACCCCCAGTGCCCGCTCTGCGGTGACGCCCCCACCGTCACCGAGTTGATCGACTACGAAGAGTTCTGCGGCTCGCCCTTCCATGAGGGGCCCGTCGCGCAACCGGCGTCCTGAGGGCCCGCGCCCGGCCGGGGGAGGAGGCGTGTGACGATGGCGGTGGAGGTGCGCGTTCCCTCCGTCCTGCAGAAGTTCACCGCCGGCGAGCGGCGGCTCTCCTATGAGGCCGCCACCGTCGGCGCCGTGCTGGCCCGCATCGACGCGGACCACCCGGGCTTCCAGGACCAGATCCTGGAGGACGGCGCCCTGCGCCGCTTCGTCAACATCTTCCGCAACGACGAGGACATCCGCTTCCTCGGCGAGATGGAGACCCCCCTCCAGGACGGCGACGTCCTGGCCATCCTGCCGGCCCTGGCCGGCGGCTAGCGAGCGCGGGCGTGGTCGGCGCCGGGCCGCGCGCGAGCCGCTACAAGTCGGTCCTGGATCTGATCGGCGATACCCCCCTCGTCCGTCTGTCCCGTCTCTCCCCCACGGCGGGCGTCCGCATCTGGGCCAAGCTGGAGGGGCAGAACCCCACCGGCTCCGTCAAGGACCGCATCGCCCGCTCCATGATCGACGCCGCCATCGCGGACGGATCACTCACCCCCGGCCGGACCATCCTGGAGCCCACCAGCGGTAATACGGGACTCGCCCTGGCCCTGGTCGGACGCCTGCGCGGCCATCCCGTGCGGTGTGTCATGCCGGAGAGCGTCAGCAGCGAGCGGCGCGACATCCTGCGCTTCTACGGCGCCGACGTGATCCTCTCCCCTGGCGACCTCGGCGCCAACGGCGCCGTCAAGATGGCGCAGGAGATCCACGCCCAGGCCCCCAGCCTCTTCATGCCCATGCAGTACGAGAACGCCAACAACCCCGGCGCCCACTACACCACCACCGGCCCCGAGATCCTGCGCGACTGCCCGGAGATCACGCACTTCGTCGCCGGCCTCGGCACCGGCGGCACCCTCACCGGCGTCGGCCGCTTCCTCAAGGAACACAAGCCGGACGTCAAGATCGCCGCCGCCGTCCCTCACCCCGGCGACCTTGTCCAGGGCCTTCGCAGCCTGGACGAGGGCTACATCCCCCCCGTCCTCGACGAGTCCCTCCTGGACGGCCGCATCGTCGTGGACAGTCGCACCTCCTTCGCCGTCACCAAATCCCTGCTGGAGGAGGAGGGCATCTTCGCCGGCATCTCCGCCGGTGCCGCCGTGCGCACCGCCCAGCGCCTGGCCGAGCGCTTGGACCAGGGCGACATCGTCGTCCTGCTCGCCGACGGCGGCTGGAAGTACGTCTCCACCGGGCTCTGGGCCCGCGATTTCGGGGACTTGCAAACGGACGAGGGTCTGGAGGGCCAGATCTGGTGGTGAGCGCGGGGACGGTTGCTCAGCCGCAATCCGGCGCCCCTCGCCGCGCATTGCAAGTCCTCCGCGCGATTCATGTAGCCTACGATCCTGAAGACGCGATCGGACGAAGGGAAAGAGGCCATGGCGGACTACGCGAACCCTGACAAGCTCGTGAGCACGGAATGGGTGGCGCAAAACTTGGACGCGCCCGGCCTGCGCCTCATCGAGGTCGATGTCGACACCGAGGCCTACAGCGAAGGACACCCTCCCGGCGCCGTCGCCTGGAACTGGACCTCCCAGCTACAGGACCAGGTCCGCCGCGACGTCGCCGATCAGGCCACCGTCCAGCAACTCCTGCGCGACGCCGGCGCCAACAGCGACTCCACCCTGATCCTCTTCGGCGACAACAACAACTGGTTCGCCGCCTACGCACTCTGGATGCTGGAGATGTACGGCGTCGCCAACACCCAGTTGATGGACGGCGGCCGCAAGAAGTGGCTGGAGGAGGGACGCCCCACCACGACCGATGTGGCCAGTCCGCCGCCGGGCGCCATCAGCGTCGGCCCCCGCAACGAGGCCCTGCGCGCCAAGGCCCCCGACGTCCTGACCCACCTGCGGGCCGGCGGCCCCCTCGTCGACGTGCGCTCCCCGGACGAGTTCAACGGCGTCATCATGGCGCCCCCCGGCCTGCCCGAGACGGCGCAGCGCAAGGGCCACATCCCCGGCGCTTCCAACATCCCCTGGGCCCAGGCGGTGGCCGGGGACGGCACCTTCAAGCCCGCCGACGACCTCCGCACGCTCTACGCGGGACAAGGCGTCGACGGCTCGAAGCCCATCGTCGCCTACTGCCGCATCGGCGAGCGCTCCTCGCACAGCTGGTTCGCCCTGCATTACCTGCTCGGCTACGACGCGCGCAACTATGACGGCTCCTGGACTGAGTGGGGCAGCATGGTGGGCATGCCCATCGAAAATCCCACCGCCTAGCCTTGCCCCCCGCCGTGCCGGACCAGGACGCGGTCTACCGCAAGGCGCTCGCGCACGCCGTCAACGACGGCGACGCCGGCGCCGTGCTGCTCCACTTCCGCGCCGCCGTGCTGCGCGAGCCCCTCGCCGCGCCCGGCGCCAAGCTCCTCCGCAGCGACACCATCGGCCGCCTCCTCATCCCCGCCAAGCCCACCCTCGACTTCGGCATCGTCGAAGGTGATCGCCTCATCCACCTCCGCTTCCGCGACCTCCTGGCGCTCGTGCCGGAGTCCCAGCGCGAGCACTGGCTGGCGCACGCCGTCGCCCCGCCCCACAGCCGCGCCCTCGTGCGGATGCAGGCCAATCCCGCCGCCTGCATCGACGACGGCCCCATCCGGCCCTGGCAGCCCCCGCCCGAAGACCCCCAGCCGGACGACGGCGCCTCGGCCTGACCCCCGCCACCTGCGATACGCTGCCCCGCGCACGCCGCGGTTGCATACGCCTGCCGTCCTGGAGCCCAGTGCCGTGACCCCCGCCTCGCCCCTCACCGTCCCGCTGCCGCAGAGTTTCATCGATGAGATCGTCGCGCACGCCCGGGCCGAGGATCCGCGCGAGTGCTGCGGCATCATCGCCCGCTTCCCGGACGGCGCCTACAAGCTCTACCGCGCCTTCAACGCGTACCGCACCGTGGACGCCCTGCTCCCGGCCGGCGGCGACCTCCAGGTCCACTACGAAAGCCGCGTCCCCGGCGCCATCACCGGCAACGTCGCCCGCTGGCGCTTCTCCATCCCCGCCGCGGAGCTGATCCACATCTCCCGCGCCGTCGACGACGCCGGCGGCCATCTCTTGATCATCTATCACTCCCACACCTTCAGCGAGGCCCGCCCTTCCCCCACCGACCTCCGCATCGCCCGCGGCTACCACGGCCAAGACCCCTGGCCCTACTGGCTGCTCGTCTCCCTGCAGCACGAGGAGCCCG
The DNA here is from genome assembly GCA_965247775.1 of Dehalococcoidia bacterium. Lineage (GTDB taxonomy): Bacteria > Chloroflexota > Dehalococcoidia > Bin125 > Bin125. The sequence continues at coordinate 2,666,697 of OZ252031.1, read as the reverse complement.
ATCTGCGGGCCTGGCAGATCGTGGACGCCGACCGCGAGGGCGAAGTCGCCGCCCGCGAGATCGCCGTCGAGATCGTGCCCGAGCCGCCCGGCAGCAGCCGCGTGCGTCTCCTGCCCACCGTCAAGGAATCCCCCCTCGCGCCCTAGCCCCAGCCCCCAGGACCCCCGGGACGGAGCGCCCGGGACGGAGCGCCGATGTCCCGCTCTCCCCCATCGCAGCCCGTCCCCATCGCGCCCAGTGTGATCGGCGGCCGCCGCTTTGACTGGGGCCGCCGCACCTTCGTGATGGGCGTGATCAATTGCACCGACGATTCCTTCTCCGGCGACGGCCTCGGTGCCGACGGGGACGCCGCTCTGCGCCTGGGCCTGGCCATGGTCGCGGAGGGTGCCGACCTCCTGGACGTCGGCGCCGAGTCCACCCGCCCCGGCTTCCGCCCCGTCGACGCCGCCGGCGAGCTGGCCCGCCTCCTCCCCCTCATTCAGCGCCTCTCCCGCGCGGCGGACGTGCCCCTCAGCGTCGATACGACCAAGGGCGAGGTCGCGCGGGCGGCGCTGGCGGCGGGTGCGACCATCGTCAACGACGTCACCGGCCTGCGCGGCGACCCCGCCCTCGTGCGAGCCGCCGCCGAAGCGCGCGCCCACATTGTGCTCATGCACAACCAGCGCAACCGCCCCTTCCACGACGTCATCGGCGACATCCGCGCCGGCCTCAGCGCCGGCTGCGCCGTCGCGGAGGCGGCCGGCATCCCCGCCCAACGCCTCATCCTGGACCCCGGCTTCGGCTTCGGCTGGCGCCCCCAGGAGAACCTGGAGATGCTGCGCCGGCTCGGCGAGCTGCGCGACCTCGGCCGCCCGCTCCTCACCGGCACCTCGCGCAAGAGCACCATTGGGCGTGTCCTCAACCTGCCCGTTGCGGAGCGCCTCGAAGGCACGGCCGCCACCGTCGCCCTAGCCATCGCCCACGGCGCCGACATCGTCCGCGTCCACGACGTGCGGGCCATGGTCCGCGTCGCCCGCATGAGCGACGCCATCGTGCGCGGCTGGGAGCCCCCCAACGATGGCTGACCTCCCCTCCGGCGAGGTCGCCTCTCCCGTCGAGGTCGCGATCGCGCTCGGCGGCAACCTCGGTGATCGTCACGCGCATCTGCGGCGCGGCGTCGCGGCGCTGCCCCCGGCCGTCCTCGTCCGGCGTCTCTCGCCCCTCTACGAGTCGGCCCCCTGGGGTGTCAGCGACCAGCCTGCTTTCCTCAACGCCGTGCTGCTGGCGGAGACGGCCCTCGCCCCCCTGGCCCTGCTCGACTGCCTCAAAGCGATCGAGCGGGCGGCGGGGCGCGAGCAAGGACCACTCTGGGGCCCCCGCCCCCTCGACCTCGACATCCTCCTTTACGGCGACGCCATCATCCGCGAGGAGCGCCTGACCGTCCCCCACCCCCGCATGGCCGAGCGCAACTTCGTCCTCCGCCCCCTCGCCGACCTGGATCGGGACCGCGTCCCGCCCGGCTGGTCCCACAGCGTCGGGCAGGCGCTGGCGGAGATTGGGCGAGAGGGGCTACGCCGCGTCGCCGGGCCGCGATGGGCCATCGCCGGCGATGATCCTATTCCGGCGTAAACGGCTCCGCCTCGTACTCCAGCCCGGCCAGGTCGTCCTCCATCGAGAGCAGCGTCCAGCCCACCCAGAACCCCAGCGCCGAGCCCACCCCCACCAGCAGCCCCAGCGGCAAGGCCAGCGCCGCGTAGCTCCGGCGCAGCACCCCCACCAGAAACAGCAGCGCCTGCAGCACCATCAGCGCCATCAGCAGTGCCCCGGTCAATCGCGTCCGATCCATGCCCCGAGCGTAATCCCCTCGCCCCCTGCTCGCGAGCCGCCCTCCCCCACGCGAGATCCCCGCAGCGGCCGCTCGCGGAGGGACGGATATACTCGTCGCCATGGCCGTCCACACCGACCGCGCCGCCGCCCCGGCCTCGACAGCCCAAGCGGACTCCGCTCTCACCGCCACCGTCCAGGAGGCGGCCCCCGCCGACCCTCTCGCCCGCCGCGAGGTTCTGCTGCACCGCTGCATCGTCACCATCGCCCCCGACCGCATCGAACTCCGCCCGCCGCGCAGCACCGTCGTCCTCCCCCTGATCGGCATCGCCCTCACGTCGCTGCTCCTGGCCGTGCTCGTGGTCTGGACGGACGCCCTCCCCTTCTGGACGCTGCCCGTCATCTTGCTCGTCTCGGTGATCGTCCTGCCCCTCTCCGGTATCACCCTCGTCTACGCCGTCGTCGGCGCCAACATCGTCGCCGACCGTGCCGGCCACAACGTCTCCGTCAAGCAGCGCTTCCTCGGCCTGGGCGTCGGCACCACCGAGCTGATCCCTTTCTGGAAGATCCGCGAATTCCTCGTCGAGGACGTCGCCCGCGCCCAGCAGCACGCCGACGGCGGCGAGCCCGCCCACGACATCGCCCAATGGGACCTGACCCTCGTCAAGAAAAGCGGCAAGCGCATCCGCCTGGGCGGCTACAACGTCCCCCGCGAGCGCGAGGAGGAGGGCCTGGACCGCGTCATGGATGTCGCGGAGGCATTCACCGCGCTGAGCGAGGCCCCCCTCCGCGGGCCCATCTGGTGAGCCCCAGCCGCACGCCGGCCGCTCCGTGACCGCCACCCGCGAGCCGGAGGACACGATCCTCACCATGGCTCGCACCATCGCCGTCGTCGGCCTCACCGACCGCCCCGCCCGCGACGACCACCGCGTCGCCCGCTACCTGCAAGCGCACGGCTACCGCATCGTCCCTGTCAACCCCACCCTGCTCGGGCCCATTCTCGGCGAGACCGTCTACCCCGACCTGCCCGCCGTCCCGCTCCCGATCGACCTCGTCAACGTCTTCCGGCGCTCCGAGAACACCGCCCCCCACATCAACGAGGCCATCGCCATCGGCGCCAAGGCCGTCTGGCTGCAACTCCGCATCCGCAACGACGCCGGCATCGCCCGCGCCCGCGCCGCCGGCCTGCTCGCGCTGCAGGACCGCTGCCTCATGGTCGAGCATCGGCGCTGGAGCGCCGCCCGCTCCCGAGCGCCCAACGGGAGCGACCCAGCCGCACGCCGGTGATACACTCGCCCCGCGGGACGCGCGCCGGCCCAGCCCCGGCCCGCCACCGCCGCAGCGGGAGGTGCCCGTGGGCGACCAGATGCGGGAAGCCTGCGGCATCTTTGGCCTCTACGCTCCCACCCTGGACGTCGCCCGCCTCACCTTCTACGGCCTCTACGCCCTGCAGCATCGCGGCCAGGAGAGCGCCGGCATCTGCACCGCGGACGGCGATGGCCTGCGCCTCCGTACCGGCATGGGGCTCGTCTCACAGGTCTTCGATGAGAACGCCCTCACCCCCCTGGACGGCGTCGCCGCCATCGGCCACACCCGCTACTCCACCACGGGCTCCAGCCGTGCCCGCAACGCCCAGCCCCTCGTCCTCCAGGACCCCCACCGCGGCGGCGATCTCGCCATCGGCCACAACGGCAACGTCGTTAACGCCGCCCAGATTCGCGAGTCCCTGGAGCGTGACGGCCACACCTTCACCACCTCCACCGACTCCGAGGTCATCGGCAAGTACCTGCTCGCCACCCCGGGCACCTGGGGCGAGCGCTTCGCCCGCCTCATGCGCGTCTTCTCCGGCGCCTACTCCCTCGTCCTCCTCACTCCCGATCGCGTCATGGCCGCCCGCGACCCCCGGGGCGTGCGCCCCCTCTGCCTCGGCGAGATCGACGGCGGCTACGTCGTCGCCTCCGAAAGCTGCGCCCTGGACCACATCGGCGCCCGCTTCGTCCGCAGCGTCGCCCCTGGCGAACTCGTCACCCTCGACGCCCACGGCGCCAAGTCCGAGCAGGTCGCCTCCGCCGAGGACCCGGCCGGCTGCGTCTTCGAGCACATTTACTTCGCCCGCCCCGACTCCAAGCTGGACGGCAGCCTGGTCTACGCCAACCGCCTCGCCATGGGCGAGCAACTCGCTCGCGAACACCCCGCCCGGGCCGACCTCGTGATCGGCGTGCCGGACTCCGCCACCGCCGCCGCCGTGGGCTACGCCCGCGGCTCGGGCATCCCCTACGCCGAGGGCCTGGTCAAGAATCGCTACGTCGGCCGCACCTTCATCCAGCCCGACCAGCGCCTGCGCGAACTCGGCGTCAACCTCAAGTTCAATCCCCTGCGGGAAGTCATCGAAGGCAAGCGCCTCGCCGTCGTCGACGACTCCATCGTCCGCGGCACCACCACCCCGCGTATCGTCCAGATGCTGCGGGCCGCCGGCGCTCTCGAGATCCACATGCGCATCTGCGCACCACCCATCCGGCACGCCTGCTTCTTCGGCGTCGATATGGCCACCCGTGGCGAACTCATCGCCGCCGACCGCAACGTGGAAGAGGTGCGCGCCCACGTCGGCGCGGACAGCCTCGGCTTCCTCAGCGTCGAGGGGCTCGTCCAGTCCATCGCTCTGGGTGACCGGCACTGCCTGGCCTGCTTCACCGGCCGCTATCCTGTCCCGGTCCAGCTGGAGATGGACAAGCTGGCCCTGGAGCGCGAGGACGTCATCAACGGCGACTCGCCCCGCCAGGTGGCCAACGCCGCCGTCTACAGCGTCGTTGGCGCCGGCGCCCCCGATGAGGAGTCGCGTGGCTAAGTCCGGCGCCCCGCCGCCCGCCGGCGCCTCCACCCCCCACTACACCGCCGCCGGCGTCGACATCGATGCCAACGAGCGCCTCATTCCCCGCTACCGCGCCCTCGCCCAGCAGGCCACCCGCCCCGAGGTCCTCGGCGGCGTGGGGCCCTTCAGTGGCCTCTTCGATCTCAGCGCCTACCCCGATCCTGTCCTCGTCGCCTCCACTGACGGCGTCGGCACCAAGGTCCTCCTCGCCCGCCGCGCGGGCCGCCTCGACGGCGTCGGCCAGGATCTCGTCAACCACTGCATCAACGATGTGCTGACCGCCGGCGCCCGCCCCCTCTTCTTCCTCGACTACCTCGCCGGCAACGGCCTCAGCGAGGACGACAAAGTCGCCATCGTGGCCGGCGCCGCCAAGGCCTGCGCCGCCGCCGCGGTCGCGCTCCTGGGCGGGGAAACCGCGGACATGCCCGGCCTCTACCGCCCCGGCGACTTCGACCTCGCCGGCACCATCGTCGGCGTCGTCCGCAAGGGCCGCCAGATCGACGGCAGCGCCATCCGTCCCGGCGATCGCCTGCTCGGCCTCCCCTCCAACGGGCTGCACACCAACGGCTACTCCCTGGCCCGGCAGGCGCTCGCCCTGGACGCCCTCGACCGGGACGCCCTCAACGCCCCCGATCCCGTCCTGGGCACGTCCCTGGCCGCCGCCCTCCTGATCCCCCACCGGGCCTACTGGCCCCTCCTCCAGCCCGTGCTCGATCGCTGCCGCGGCATCGCCCACATCACCGGCGGCGGCCTGCCCGGCAACGTTGCACGGATGCTGCCCGCTGGCTGCAGCGCCCGCCTCCAGCGCGGCGCGTGGCCCCAGCCCCCCATCTTCGCCCGCCTCCAGGCCGCCGGCCGCATCGACGACGCCGAGATGCTGCGGGTCTTCAATATGGGCCTCGGCCTCGTCCTCGCCGTCGCCCCGGAGGATGCGGACGGCGTCCGCGCCGCCCTGCCGGAAGCGCTCCCCGTGGGCCGGATCGTCGCCCGGGAGAGTGGCCCCCCGGTCCGGCTCGGGCCCGCGGCCGCCTAAGCGCCCGGCCGGGACGCGGGGGCCGGAAAGCCCCGCCAATCGGGCGTTTTTCGGCCCCCACAGGCCCTCCACTCGGGTTGACACTGTCCGGGGCCGGCCGTAGATTTCTCTCAATTGCACGATCCTTCACGAACGGTGAGGTCCGTAGCGCCGCGCATCGCGGTGCGCCCGACCGGAGCCAGGAGTATCCGCATGGAAGTCCTCCTGCAGATCCCGTTCCGATCCGAGATCATGGAACTCCCCCTCGTCGGCCTCACGGTGATCTTCGCCCTCGGCGCCATGGTCCTCCTCGGCCGCTGGTGGGAGAGGTAGGCCCGCCGCATGGCGAACGTCGAGCGGCCGCCCAGCAGGAGCGTCAACGATCAGCTCTACGACCTCCTCTTCAACAACTACATCTGGAAATCCATCTTCCGCAGCGGCTACCCCAATACGCCGCGCAATCAGATGCTGGTGGTCGCCACCAATGTCTTCCTGCACCTCCACCCCACCCGCATCCACCGCACACACGTCAAGATCACCCACACCTACTGCCTGGGCGGCCTCTCCTTCTTCATGTTCCTCGGGCTCACCGTCACCGGCGTCCTGCTGATGTTCTATTATGTGCCCTCCGTCGAACGCGCCTACGCCGACATCCAAGCCCTGGAGACCAACGTTCGCTTCGGCCTCCTGCTGCGCAATCTGCACCGCTGGATGGCCCACGCCATGATCATCCTGGTGCTGCTGCACATGGCGCGTGTCTTCTACACCGGCGCCTACAAACCCCCGCGCGAGTTCAACTGGGTCGTCGGCGTCATCCTCTTCGTCCTCACCCTGCTGCTCTCCTTCACCGGCTACCTGCTGCCCTGGGACCAGCTCGCCTTCTGGGCCATCACCGTCGGCACCACCATGATCGGCTCCGCCCCCGTCCTGGGCGACGAAAGCAAATTCCTCCTCCTCGGCGGCTTCGACGTCGGAACGGCAGCGCTGATCCGCTTCTATACCCTGCACGTCATCGCGCTGCCGCTCGTCATCTCCATCTTCATGGCAGTCCATTTCTGGCGAATCCGGCGCGACGGCGGCATGGCGCGGCCGCTCTAGCGGTGGCCACGACCGGCGGATAAAGGAGCATGGTCACACGAGCGGCGACGGCGGTCCGCGCGCGCCCCCGCCGGGAGCGGGAAGAAGAGGTCTTGGTCTGGCCGGACCTCGTCTTCGTCGAATTCATCTCCGCCGTCCTCTTCACCATCGCCCTCCTCGTCCTCTCCGCCTTCATCAACGCCCCCCTCCTCGACCGCGCCGACCCCAATACCACCCCGAACCCCTCCAAGGCGCCTTGGTACTTCCTCAACCTTCAGGAACTGTTGCTGCACATGGAGCCCGCCTGGGCCGGCGTCATCGTGCCGACGGTCGCCCTCATCCTGATCGCCGCCATCCCCTACTGGGAGCGCGCCAGCGATGGTCAAGGCACCTGGTTCGGCACCAGGGACGCCGTCAGACTCACCATCTGGGGCTTCTGCATCGCCGGCCTGCTCACGATCTGGCTCATCCTCTACGACGCCGCCAAGCACGTGGAATGGACGGAGGACGTCATCCGCGGGACCGGTCTCAACAGCGACTTCACCTGGCCTACATGGCTGGACTGGGCCCGCAACCTGCGCGGCCTCGACGTCGGCATCAACTGGGACGACCTCAGCTTCAGCATCGGCGACTTCAAGATGTTCCAGGACTGGCGCGCCATCCCCATCGGCATCCCCGGCACCACGGAGGACCCCTGGTTACTCAACCTCAACTTCCCCAGCTTCCTCAGCCAGCAGGTTGTCCCCGTGGCCACCATGGTGGGACTGCCGGTCCTGCTGGTGCTGTTCACCAAGCGCAAGCTGGGCTGGATCCGTGGCCGTCGCGACATCGCCATCCTCATCTTCACCGGCTTCCTTGCCGTGTTCATCGTGACCACGTCCGTCGGCCAGTTCTTCCGCGGGCAGGGCCAGGAGCTGCGCCCGCCGTGGGATATCGTGGTGGTGGAGGAATGACCGTGACGGCCCCCGACCGCAGGACGCGGGGCGCGCTGCCGACGGGTCACGCGAGGAGCGGAACCGCATGACCGCCGGTAACGGCCCCCCCCAAGAGCAGACTCCGCCCGGCGGCGCCGCCAACGAGGAACCGCCGCCGGAGGCCGCGGCCGATCGCGGTGTCGTCGCCCGCCCGCTGGGCGACGGCGGCCCCTCCCGCATCACCCCCGCCGCACAGCAGCCCGGCTCCGGCTCCCGCCCTTCCCGCGCCCCCCACCTCGCCCAAAGCCCCCGCGGCGACGTCGTCACCGACGCCGCCGCCACGGAGCGCGCCATCGTCACCCGGGCGCAGCGCCGCCGCGCCCGCCAGATGGAACTCACCCGCCGCCAGTTCGTCAAAGCATCCTTCTGGGGCGGCATGGGGATCGGGCTCACGGGGTCGCTGGCCGCCTTCCTCGCCTTCTTCTGGCCCCGCGGCGTGCAAGGCTTCGGCGGCAAAATCCAGGTCTCCGCCTCGCTCGTCCCGCTCGAGGGCGACGATCCGATCCGCGTCACCACCGGCAAGTTCTGGCTCAGCCACTTGGAGGCTGGCGCCGGCACCCACGCCGGCTTCGGGCTGGAGGGCCCCGCCGGCCTCCTCGCCCTCTGGTGGAAGTGCCCCCACCTGGGGTGCACCGTCCCTTGGCGCAGCAACTTCAACTTCGAAGGCGTCACCGGCTGGTTCCGCTGCCCCTGCCACGGCTCCACCTACACCCGCGCCGGAGTGCGCGTCTTCGGCCCCGCTCCACGTCCCATGGACACCATGGCCATCACGCCCAATCCCGACGGATCGCTCGCCGTGGATACCGGCGTGATCCGCAAGGGCGACCAGGACAACCCCCAGCGCGCGGTCGCCCCGTGACCCCCACCCATGCCCGGGAGAGGACCACATGAGCGGGCAGAACACCCAGAAGCAGATCCTGGCGATGATGCTGCTCATGTTCATGGGCGTGATCGGCCTGGGCGTCTACGTCTGGTTCGACGACGGCCGCCGCGCCGAGGCCGAGGACGAGCAGCTGATCGAGGCCGCCGAGCGCGGCGCCCGCCTCTTCGCCAACAACTGCCGCGTCTGCCACGGCAACGCCGGTGAGGGCCTGATCGGGGTCGCCCTCAACACCCCCCAGAACACTCTCCCCTTCCGCAGCGCCAACGCCGGCGCACTGGCCGAACTCCAGGCCCACCTGCGCGGCACCATCGAGTGCGGCCGCAACGGCACCCTCATGCCCCCCTGGGCCGTCGAAAACGGCGGCTCGCTCAACTTCTTCCACATCGACAGCCTCGTAGGCCTCATCACCACCAACTCCAACAACGCTTGGGAGGAGGCCCTCGCCCTCGCCCGCGAGCAGGATGAACTGGCGCTCGCTGGCCTCGAGGCCGCCCTCGCCGACAGCGAGCAGCGCGCCACCGCGGCCGCCATCAACGCCGTCCTGGACCAGGCTGGCGGCGACACCGCGACGGCTCTGCGGGACGCCACACTGCAACTACGGCGTGTGGAGATCTCCGAGCAGCTCGACGCCGAGTTCGGGGCCGATCTCCGCGCCGCGGCGGACGCCGAGGATCGCGACGCCGTGGACGCCATCGAGGCCGAGATCGACGATCGCGAGGCCGATCTCCTGCGCCAGCTCACCGCGGCGGCCCTCGCCGCCACCGACGGGGACCCGCTGCGCGCCCTCACCCGCGCCCGCGCCGCCCTGGCCGAGATCGCCGTCCAGGACGCGCGGACAACCTACGACGCCGCCCTCGCCAACGTCGAAGCGGGCCGCCCCATCGAGCAAGCCTCCCTCTCCATCACCGCGGGCACCTGCGGCCAGCTCCAGCCGGCCAGCGCCACCGCCGCCGGCGCCACGGCTGGACCCGAGGCCGCGCTCGCCGCCGGGGCCGGCCGCGACGCCCGCGACGCCTGGCTCAACGGGCACGGCGGCTAACGGCCCCGCGAGAGGAATCCCCTGCCGCTTCTGCGCCCGCGCCACCCCCACCCCCCGCCGCCGAGCCCGACCCCGCCGCCGGCGAGGCCACCTTCTTCGCCAACGGCTGCAACGTCCGCCACGGGACCAGGACCAGGGTGGCATCGGCCCCACCATCGCCCAGACCCGATTCACCGTGGAACAAGAGATCGCCCAGTACCGCCGCCCCCGCGGCAGCATGCCCCGCTACGACATCTCCGTCATCCTCGATGAGGCTGTGGCCGACGTATTCGCCTGGCTGCAGACCCTCCCCCTGCCCGACAACATCGTCCCCGGCGAAGGCGCACCCTAGCCGCCGCTCCCGTGCTTTGACCCCCGCTTTTTCCCTGCGATAGACTCGCCCTGCGGAGCGCTGGAGGACTGCCTAATGCCCCCTGCCCAGACTGGCAAGCGGTACACCTGCCCCAAGTGCGGCGCGGAGTTCATCGTCACTCGCGGCGGCGACGCCGAGCTGCGCTGCGGCGACACGCCCCTGGAAGAGAAGAAGTAACGGAGGCGCCCCCGTGGCCGTGCAGCTTGGCAAGCGCTACAAAGACGAGGAAACCGGCATCGAGGTCCTCTGCATCAAGCCCGGCGACTGCGACCTCAAGGTCGGCGATCGCGAGATGGAACTGATGCAGCCCAAGGTTCTGCCCTCGGCCGACTGACCGTCGCCGCCCGCCGCCGCACAAGGCCGCCGGCGCTCGGCGGCCTTTCGTCGTTCGGCCGGGCCCCTGCGGCCCGTCCCCCGGCGCAGAGAGGCCCCCCGCCGGGCGCAGAGAGGGGAATGACCATGGCTGGATTGCGCGAACAACTGCGCCAGGATCTCAAGGACGCGATGCGCGCGCGGGAGACCCTCCGCCGCGACACGATCCGCCTCCTGGAAGCCGCCATCAAGAACGCCGAGATCGAAGCCCGCGGCCCTATCGCGGAAGCGGACCTGCACGGCCTCATCCAGAAGCAGCTCCGCCAGCGCCAGGAGTCCATCACCCAGTTCGAGGCCGGCGGCCGTCAGGATCTGGCGGACAAGGAGCGCGCCGAGATCGCCGTGCTCCAGGCCTACCTGCCCGCTCAACTGGACCGCGACGCCATCGCCGCCGCCGCCCGCGCCGTCATCGATCGCACCGCCGCCGCCGGCCCCGGCGACAAGGGCAAAGTCATGGGCCCGCTCATGGCCGAGCTGCGCGGCCGGGCCGACGGCCGCCTCGTCAATGAGGTCGTGACCGAGCTGCTCGGCGCCTGACCCTCCGGCCCCCGCGCCGCCACTGCCTATCGTCACGCCTCCCTATGATGGCGGCGTCGCCGCCTGCACCGTGGTCGGAGGTCGCCCCCAGCATGCCCCCGCCGGCCTTCTACACGCCCGTCCGCCTCGCTGCCTTCATCGTTGCGCTCACGGTCCTTCTCGCCGCCGCCCTCGTCCCCATCGACCCCGCCGAGACGGTTCCCGGCCAGGGCCAGATCGCCAGCCTCGGCATCCACGCCCGCAACGACATCACCGTCGTCGACGAAGACGCCACCGAGGCCGCCCGCGCCGCCGCCGCCGCCGCCGCCGCGCCCACCCTCGACTTCAACCTCGGCGTCCGCGACGCGGAACTCACCATCCTCGCCAATACCCTCATCGCCGTCGATGAGGTCCGCGGCGACCGCACCCGCACCGAAACCGAACAGGGCCAGGCCCTGGACGCCATTCCCGATCTCGACGTCGGTCTGGCCGGCTTCCTCCTCCTCAGCCTGACCGACGCCCGATGGGACGCCGTCAAGGCCGAAGCCCGCAACCTCCTCGGCGCCATCCTCACCGCCAGCCTCGGCGAGGAGGAGGTCGAAACGGTCCGTTCCACGCTGAAGGAGCGCGTCCGCGGCGAACTTAACGACGATCAGGTGCAGCTCGTTGCCGCCCTCGTCGGGCCCCGCGTGCGCGCCAACACCATCGTTCTGCAGGCCGAGACCGCCGCCGACCGCGCCGCCGCCCGCGCGGCCGTGGACCCCGTCACGGTCACCTTCCGCGAGGACCAGCTCATCGTGGCCGCCGGGGACACCGTGGGCCCCGTCGCCGCGGCCGCCCTGGCCCGCCTGCCCCTCGACGGAGGCGGCGTCCCCGGCGACGTGCTCATCGCCATGTTCATCCTCGCCCTCGCCGCCGCCGTCACCATCGGCGCCTACCTCCTCATCGCCACCCCCGACGCCGCCGCCAGCCACCGCCGCCTGGCCATGGTCGGCGCCCTCATCGTCCTCTTCGTCGCCCTCGCCCGCTGGCTCCTCCCCGAGATCCTCCCCGGCCACCACGACGACTACTTCGACGCCGCCCTCCCCCTCGCCACCGCCGCCGTTCTCATCGCCGCCCTGCTCGAGCGCAGCCTGGCCATCATCGTCGCCGTGGTGGTGGCCTTGCTGGCCGGATCGGCCGCCGTGATCCACACCGACTTCGCTCCCGGCGACGCGCCCTCGGCCGGGCAGGCCTTGCGGCCGCTGGTCGTCTACCTCCTCTCAGGCGTGGCCGGCGTCTTCGCCACCCAGCGCGTCATGCGCATCACCCAGTACGGCGCCACCGGCGCCGTCGTGGGGGGCACGGTCTTCCTGGTGGGGCTGGCCTTCTGGCTGCTCGACCCCGCCCGCGCCACCGCTGACCTCGGCTTCCTGGCCATCGCTGGCGCGGTCAGCGGCATCGGCACCACCATCCTCGTCATCGGCGCCTTCTCCTTGCTCGGCCAGGTCTTCGGCATCGCCACCCGCCTGCAACTGCTGGAGTTGGCCCAGCTCACCCAGCCGCTCCTGCAGCGGCTGCAAGAGGAGGCCCCGGGCACCTTCCACCACTCGCTCCTCGTCGCCACCATGGCCGAGCGCGCCGCCACCCACGTCGGCGCCGACGCCCTCCTCGTCCGCGTCGGCGCCTATTACCACGACATCGGCAAACTCGCCCAGCCCCACATGTACATCGAGAACCAGGCCGAGAGCGCCAACCCCCACGACGCCCTGGACCCCCTGCAGAGCGCCTCGGTCATCCAGGACCACGTCCGCCGCGGCCTGGAGCTGGCCCGCCGCCACCGCCTCCCCGACCCCGTCCGCGCCTTCATCCCGGAGCACCACGGCACCCGCCTGGTCACGTACTTCTATCGCAAGGCCGCCCGCGACGACCCCGCCATCGATCCTGCCCTCTTCACCTACGGCGGACCGCGCCCGCGCCGCAAGGAAACCGCCATCGTCATGATGGCCGACTCCTGCGAAGCCGTCGTCCGCTCCAGCAAGGCCCGCGACATAGAGTCCATCGACCGCCTCGTCGACGCCGTCGTGCAGGAGCGCCTCACCGAGCACCAGTTCCACGACTGCGACCTGACCCTGCGCCAGATCCAGGCCATCGCCGATTCCTTCAAAGTCACGCTCAAGGGCGTCTACCACCCCCGCATTGAGTACCCCGAGCCCACCGAGACCGAGCGCCGCAGCCGCGGCAGCCCCCGCCCGCGCGCCGCCCCCGAGCCCCGCGGCGCCGCCCCCGTTGATGGCAGCGCCATGCCCGCCCTGCCCCGGCCCAGCGATCGTCCCTGAAGCCCTCCCCCACCTCCTGCCTCGCCGCGAGCCACCCCGCTGATACGCTTGCGGTCGAGGGGGTCCGGTGCGTTTCGCCGTTCTCGTTTTCCCCGGCACTTGGAGCGACGGCGACTGCCGCCACGTCTTGCAGGACCGCCTCGGGCAGCAGGCCGACCTCGTCTGGCACCGCCAGGCCGACCTCAGCGGCTACGACGCCGTCGTCGTCCCCGGCGGCTTCTCCTACGGCGACTACCTGCGCTGCGGCGCCGTCGCCCGCTTCTCGCCCGTCATGGCCGCCGTCAACACCCACGCCGCCGCCGGCCGTCCCGTCTTCGGATCCTGCAACGGCTTCCAGATCCTCTGTGAGGCGGGCTTGTTGCCCGGCGCGCTCCTGCGCAACGACAGCCTGCAGTTCCGTTGCCGGGACCAGTACGTCCGCGTCGAACGCGCCGACACCGGCTTCAGCTGCGCCGCCCGGGAGGGCCAGGCCCTCATGCTGCCCATCTCCCACGGCGAGGGGAACTACTACGTCGATGACGACACCCTGGCCGAGCTGGAGGCGGAACGGCGCATCATCTTCCGCTACTGCGACCCAGCCGGCGCCATCACCCCGCAGGCCAACCCCAACGGATCCCGCGCCGCCATCGCCGGCGTCATCAACGCCGCCGGCACCGTCCTGGGCATGATGCCCCACCCCGAACGCGCCAGCGAGGCCCTCCTCGGCAGCGAGGACGGCCTCCTCGTTTGGCGCTCCATCATCGAGCGGTGGGGCTGATGGCCCGCGTGCGTGGCGACGACGCCCCCGGCGCCGCCCCCGTCCCCGTCGACGACGACACCCTGCAGCAACTCGCCCTCAGCCCGGACGAGTACCGCCTCGCCCGCGACCGTCTCGAACGAGACCTCACCCCCGTCGAACTCGGCATGCTCGGCGCGCTCTGGAGCGAGCACTGCGGCTACAAGCACAGCAAGCCCCTCTTCCGCCACTTCCCCACCGAGGCCCCGCACGTCCTCACCGAATTGGGCGGCGAGAACGCCGGCGCCGTCGACATCGGCGACGGCTGGGTCGTGGTCATGAAGATCGAGTCCCACAACCACCCCAGCGCCATCGAGCCCTACCAGGGCGCCGCCACTGGCGTCGGCGGCATCGTCCGCGACATCTTCGCCATGGGTGCGCGCCCCATCGCCCTTCTCGACTCCCTCCGCTTCGGCCCCCTGGACGCCCCCGACGAAAAAGGGCGCCGCAACCGCCGCCTCCTCACCGGAGTCGTCGCCGGCGTGGGCGGCTACGGCAACTGTCTCGGCATCCCCAACGTCGGCGGCGAGGTGCGCATCGGCCCCGCCTACGACGGCAACCCGCTCGTCAACGCCATGTGCGTCGGCATCGCCCCTCGCGACGGCCTCATCGGCGCCACCACCGGCGGCGCCGGCAACGTCCTCGTCTTGGTCGGCGCCGACACCGGCCGTGATGGTCTCCACGGCGCCACCTTCGCCAGCGTCGAACTGGACGAGCGCAGCGAGGCGCGCCGCCCCGCCGTGCAGGTCGGCAACCCCTTCCTGGAGAAGCTCCTCATGGAGGTCTGCGTCGAACTCGTGCAGGAGCACCGCGACTGGATCGTCGGCCTGCAGGACCTTGGCGCCGCCGGCCTCACCAGCAGCGCCGTCGAATGCGCCGCCCGCGGCCACAGCGGTCTCACTATCGACGTCGACGACGTCCCCCGCCGCGAGGCCGGCATGGGCGCCTACGAAGTCATGCTCTCGGAGTCCCAGGAGCGCATGCTCGTCATCGTCAAGCCACAGCATGTCGCCGACGTCCGTCGCCTTTTCGACCACTGGGAGCTGGAAACCGCCGTCATCGGCGAAACCACCAACGACGACCGCGCCCGCATCCGCGAGTCCGGCGCCGAGGTCGCCGCGGCCCCCGTCGGCCTCCTCACGACGCCCCCCACCTACGAGCCCGAGGCCCGGCCCGATCCGGCCGCCGCCGCCCGCGCCGCCTTCGACCCCGCCACCCTGCCTGATCTCATCGATCCCAACGCTGTCCTGCTCGCCCTGCTCGCCGCCCCCAACATCGCCGACAAGACCTGGGTCACCCGCCAGTACGACCAGCAGGTGCTCACCAACACCGTCATCGGCCCCGGCAGCGATGCCGGCGTTGTCCGCATCAAAGGCACGAACCGCGCCCTCGCCCTCGCCACCGACGGCAACGGCCGCGCCGTTGCCCTCGACCCCTGGGCCGGCGCTGCCCGCACCGTCGCCGAGGCGGCGCGCAACGTCGCTTGCACCGGCGCTCGCCCCCTCGCCGTCACCGACTGCCTCAACTTCGGCAATCCAGAGCGCCCCGAGATCTACGCCCAGCTCCGTGACGCCATCCGCGGTCTCGCCGACGCCTGCCGCGCCCTCGCCACCCCCGTCGTCTCCGGCAACGTCTCCCTCTACAACGAATCCAACGGCGTCCCCGTTACCCCCACCCCCGTCGTCGGCATGCTCGGCGTCCTCGATAACGTCACCAACGTCGTGCGCATGGGCTTCCAGGCCCCCGGCGACGCCGTCCTCCTGCTGGGCGGGGACCTCGCTCAGCCCCCCTCCACCCTCGGCGGCAGTGAGTACCTCGCCACCCTCCACGGCCGCGAAGCCGGCCCCATCGCCGTTGACCTGGCGGCGGAGGCGGCGCTGGTGCGCCTCCTCGTCGCCGCCGCCGACCGCAGCCTGCTCCGCTCCGCCCACGACTGTTCCGATGGTGGCCTCGCCGTCGCCCTCGCCGAGTGCGCCATCGCCGCCGACCTCGGCGCCGACTGCGCGGACCTCGACCTCGGCCCGCGCCTCGACGCCGCTCTCTTCGGCGAGGCCGGCGCCCGCGCCGTCGTCAGCGCCGCCCCCGCTGATCTGGCCCCGCTCACCGTCCTGGCCAGCGAGCACGGCGTCCCCCTCACCCCCTTGGGATCCGTCGGCGGCGACCGCATCCGTCTCGGTCCTGCCCTCGATCTCCGCCTCGCCGAGGCGGCCCCCACCTACCGCGACGCTCTCGAGCGGACCTTGGCGGGCTGAGCCTGACGCAACGCATGGACTAGAACACATGTGTTATCGTCCTCCTCGGTTGGCGGCGGGAAGGATCTTCGCAGCGGACGCGACCACGGCGATTCCACGCCCGTGCTGTGACAGAACGGCTATGGTCCGAGGGCGCCCCGGGTTATCGTGTTGAGCCTGTGTGGACTGCGTGGAGCAAGCGGCGCATAAGCCCGTTCGTCCACGGGGGCCCGCTTGGCCCAAGACGCCGGATGCGTCACAACAAGTGGGCGACGGCGTCCGGGCACGGAGAGTCGCAATGAAAGTGGTCTTCCTGGAAGAGGTGCCCGGCTCCGCCCTGGTCGGCGAGGTCAAGGAGGTCAAGAACGGCTACGCGCGCAACTACCTGCTGCCCCGTGGCCTCGCCCTCCCCGCGACCAAGGACAACCTCCGTCGCGGGGAGCGCCTGGCCAAGGCGGACACCATCCGCCAGGACAAGCTCGACGCCGCCGCGCAGGGCCTCGCCGCCAAGATCGACGGCGCGCGCATCAAGCTCAGCGCCCGCGTCGGCGAGCAGGGCCGCCTCTACGGCTCCGTCACGGCGCTGCACATCGCCGGCGAGTTGTCTCGTCTTGCGGGTCAGGACGTCGGCCACCGGCAGGTGCTGCTTCCCCAGTCCATTCGGGCCATCGGCACGGAGGAAGTGCGCGTCCGCCTGACGCGCAACGTCTTCGCCGCCGTCACCGTCGAAGTGGCCCCGGAGGAGGTCGAGGAAGAAGAGCCCACCATCGCCGAGGCGGTGGCGGCCGTCGAAGCGGAAGAAGCGGCGCAAGCCGCGGAGGACGGCGGGCCGGCAGCCCCGGCCGCCGCAGAAGCAGCGAACGACTAGCACGGGGCGCCGCGCCGGCTCCCCCGAGGGGAGCAGCGGTGGTTCTGGAGCAGGCGCCCCCCAGCAATCCCGAGGCCGAGGCCACGGTTGTCGCCTCCATCCTGGTGGACCCGGAGGCCGTCACTCGCGTCGCCCCCTTCCTCCAGCCGGAGGACTTCTTCCAGGACCGCCACGCCGCCATGTACCGCGCCGCCCTGGCCCTCGACGAGCGCCGCGAGTCCATCAATCAGGTCACCCTCGCCCATGAGCTGGCCCGCCAGGGCAAGCTCGAAGAGGCCGGCGGCCACGCCTACCTCAGCGCCATCGTCGCCGACCTCCCCACCACCGTCGGCGTCGAGTACTCCGCCAAAATCATCCAGCGCGACGCCACCTACCGCCGCCTCATCGACGCCGCCGGTCTCATCGGCCGCATCGGCTACGAGGCGGGCCCCAACCTGCCCGACGCCCTCGCCCGCGCCGAGGGCCTCCTCATGGCCCTCCGCGGCGGCGGCGGCCTGCGCGATTTCGTCCGCCTCCGCGACCTGCTCGAAAGCTTCCTCGGCCCGCCCGAGGACGAGGACCAGGATCGCCTGCGCGAGCCCGCCCGTACCGGTTTCATGGAGCTGGACACCCTGCTTACGGGCTTCAAGCGTTCGGATATGGTCGTGCTGGCCGCTCGCCCCTCCGTCGGAAAATCCGCCCTTGCGCTCGCCATCTCCCGCAACCTCGCCATCGGCCAGAGCGGTAAGGTGGCCTTCTTCAGTCTGGAGATGTCCGCCGAGCAGGTCGCCTCCCGCCTCGTCTCCGGCGAAGCCGAGGTCACCTCGCAGCGCCTCCCCTACGGCATGCACGCCGAGGCCGAGGAAGGGCGCATCAGCCGCGCCATCGGCGCCCTCTCCCGCGCCGAGATCTACATCGACGAAACCCCCGGCATCACCGTCGCCGAGTTGCGCGCCAAGGCCCGCCGCCTGGCCCATGAAGTCGGCCTGGACCTGATCGTCGTCGACCACATGCAGCTGGTGCACGGCGGCGCCGGCAGTGGCTTCGACGTCAACCGCGTCGCCGAGATGAGCTACATCTCCCGATCGCTCAAGGAACTGGCGCGCGAGCTGGAGGTGCCCGTCCTGGCCCTCTCCCAGATGTCTCGCGCCGTCGAGGCCCGCCAGCCCCACATCCCCATGCTCAGCGACCTGCGCGAGAGCGGCTCCATCGAGCAGGACGCCGACGTCGTCCTCTTCATCTACCGCGAGGACATGTACGTGCGCCAGGAGGACTGGGAGGACCTCCACCCCGAGGAGCCCGAGGCCTATCAGCGCGGCCTCGCCCAGCTCATCGTCGCCAAGCACCGCAACGGCCCCACCGGCACCGTGCACCTCCGCTTCCGCCGTGACCTCGCCAAGTTCGAGGATCTCTGGCTGGAACGGGAACCGGACGCCCCGGCCGCTGGCGGCCAAGGCAGCCTGGTCCCTGCCGCCCAGACGACGCCGTCCCCCGCCCCCTCGTCGCCCCTCGGCGACGCCGAATGGAGCCTCGACCGCTATGAAAACCACTGACGGCCCCCCGCCCTTCGCCGGCATCCCCGCCGGCGCCCGCGCCGTCGCTCTCCCCGCCGCCCTGCTCCATCAGGCCGTGCCCCAGATGGACGACGTCGCCGAACTCCTCGTCACGCTCTACGCCGCCGCCGCTGTCCAGCGCCTGCGTCGCTTCCCCCGCCTCCTCGATGTCGCCGCCCTCCGCGCCGAGCGCCCCCTCATCGACGCCCTCGCCCGCTTCCTCCCCAGCGACGATGTCGACACCGCCTT
The DNA here is from genome assembly GCA_965247775.1 of Dehalococcoidia bacterium. GTDB lineage: Bacteria > Chloroflexota > Dehalococcoidia > Bin125 > Bin125. The sequence continues at coordinate 2,647,827 of OZ252031.1, read as the reverse complement.
CCAGCGCGGCTTGGAGGCCGCCCTGGTGCGCGGCACCCTCCTGCACGCCACGGCCCACCCCGCCGACGGGGCCGGCGAGCTGCAGGTCGTGACGCTCAACAGCGACTCCGACCGACGCTCCCTGGAGCGCTGGCAGCGCGGCCAGCTGGCCGCCGCCCCCTTCCGCGGCGCCGAACCCCCCCAGCCCGGACCGCAGGCGGCAAGCGCCGCGCGCAACGTCTACGCCCTCTACGAGGCCACCATCGGCCCCATCACCCCGCAGATCGCCGACGACCTCGCGGAGGCAGAGGGGCTCTACCCCGCCGCCTGGATCGAGGACGCCTTCCGCGAGGCCGCCGAACTCAACAAGCGTAGCTGGCGCTACATCCAGCGCATCCTCGAGCGCTGGCAAGAGGAAGGGAGGGACGATGCGGCGTCTGAGCGACATCCTCGCTGGCGACCCCCGTCGCAGTACGACCACCTCATCCGCCGCTGAGCCGCCGCCTCCGCCCGAGTGCCCGCTCTGCAACGACGCGGGCTTCGTGCGGCGCGCGCTCCCCCCCGGCGATCCCGGTTTCGGCCGCGCCGTCCCCTGTCGCTGCGCCCGCGCCGAATCCGCGGTCAAGCGGGCCCAGCGCCTGCACCGCTACAGCAACCTGGGGCCTCTCTCCGGGATCACCTTCGACGGGCTGGACGGGGACCGCTCTCTCGCCTTCGCCACGGCCGCCGCGGCGGCGCGCGCGGCCGCGCGGGAGGAAGCCGCCAAGCCCTGGCTCCTCATCGTTGGCCCGCCCGGCTCCGGCAAGACCTCGCTCGCCGCGGCCATGGCCAACGATCGCATCACCCGCGGCCGTGCCGCCCTCTACGTCGTCGCCCCGGACCTCCTCGACCACCTCCGTGCCGCCTATCGCAAGAACGCCGACGTCCCCTATCCCCATCTCTTCGAACAGGTCCGCAACGCCCCCTTCCTCATCCTCGACGACCTCGACGCCAGCAATCCCACCGATTGGGCCAACGAGAAGGTCTTCCAGATCGCCAACTACCGCACCACGGCGGGACTCCCCACGGTCCTTCTCGCCACGGCGCGGCCGAAGGACGCCCTGCGCCGCGCGCTGCCCATGCTGGACCGCACGGATCTGCTGGAGGTGCACGAGTTGGCCGAGCACTCCCCTGCGGACGGCCCCGGCGGCTCCTACCGCGAGATCGGCGGCATGTCACGCGACCGCCTGGAGCGCTTCACCTTCGACACCTTCCGCCTTCAGGGACGCCTCAACCAGACGGAGGTCCAGAACCTGGAGTTGGTGCGCTCCATGGTGCGGCGCTGGGCTGAAGCGCCCTCAGGCTGGCTCGCCCTCATGGGCCCCACCGGCGCCGGCAAGACCCACCTCGCCGCCGCCGCCGCCCGCGAGCGCCTCGCCGCCGGCGACTCCGTCTTCTTCGCCGTCGTCCCCGACCTCCTCGACCACCTCCGCCGCGCCTACCGCCCCGACAACCCCGAAACCTACGACGACGTCTTCGACGCCCTCCGCGCCGCCACCCTCCTCGTCCTCGACGACCTCGGCGCGCACTCCACCACCCCTTGGGCCCAGGAGAAGCTTTACCAGCTCCTCTCCTACCGCTACCTGCAGGCGCTGCCCACCGTGATCACCACCAACATGAAGCCCGACGACCTCGACCCCCGTCTCGCCTCGCGCATCTTCGATCACCAGCTCAGCCAGATCTACGAACTCGACACTCGCGACTACCGCACCGGCGCGCCCGCTCGCCCCGTCGCCCCCCGCCGCCGCGCCACCGCCTGGGACAAGCCCCGCTGGTAAGTATCCGCTCGTCCCGAGCCTGTCGAACGGCGCCCCCAGGAATCCCCCTAATCCCCCGCCGCCCGCTTCCCCTCCGGCGCCCTCCGCTCCGGCGCGGACAGCGCCTCCGCCTGTGGCCGCAGGCTCCCCTCGATCCAGTGCTCCCCGTCCGCCCAGACTTCCTTCTTCCAGATCGGCACGATCTGCTTCAGCCGGTCGATCGCGTAGTGGCAAGCCTCGATGCCGTCCTTGCGGTGCGGCGACGACACCGCGATCAGCACGCTCGCCTCCCCGATCGCCAGCCGCCCTCGCCGGTGGTGCATCGCCACCGCGCACACCTCCCAGCGGGCCCGCACCTCCTCCGCGATCTGCCGCATCACCTTCGTCGCCATCGCCGGGTAGGCGTCGTATTCCAGGTAGTCCACCTGCCGCCCCCGGTTGGTGTCCCGCACCACGCCGCTGAACACCGACACCGCCCCGGCCGCCGGCCGCAGCACGAGTTCGTGCAGCGCCGTCACGTCCAGCGGCGCATCCGTGATCTGGAAATACGCCTCCTCAGGCGCGCTGTCCGGCTCGCCGCCACCGCTCACCGGCGGGATCAGCGCCACCTCGTCGCCCTCCCGCACGGGGAAGTCCGCCGACACGTACTCGGCGTTCACCGCCACGATCACCGACTCCCGCATCGACGCCAAATCCGGGAAGCGTGCGAACACCGCGGCCGCCAGCGCCCCGGCCGTCGCGGGCGCCGGCACGGCGTCCAGGTCCACGCAGCGCGTCCCCGCGGCCTCGGCCAGACTGGCGAAAAGCTGCACGCTGATCGGCATGCCTGGAGTCTATCCTCCGCAGCCAGGAGCGCGCCGTGATCGCTCGACTCCCCCTGCCCCCCACCCTGCGACGCTGGCACGCCGCCCTCTACGACTTCGTTCTCCCCCCGCGCTGCGCCGTCTGCGGCCGCGACGGCGCCCTCCTCTGCGCGCCCTGCGCCGCCGACTTCCCCCCCGCCGCCCCGCCCCGTTGCCCCCGCTGCTGGACCCCCCAGCCGCATCCTCTCTCCCCGCACGCCCCCTGCGACCGCTGCACGGCGGACCCGCCTCCGCTGCGTCACCTGCGCGCCGCCTGCGTCTTTGACGGCGCCGCCCGCCGCGCCGTCCACGCCGTCAAATACCAGTCGCTCTCCGCCACCGTCGCGCCCATGCTCGCCGCCGCCGATCTGCCCGCCCTGGCCCGGGACCTGGACCTCGTCACCGCCGTGCCCATGACCGCGCGCCGCCGCCGCCGCCGTGGCCACAATCAGGCGGAACTCTTCGCTCGGGCCCTGGCGGCGCCCCGCGGTCTTCCCTTCCACGCGGCCGCCCTCCAACGCCGCCGCGCCACCCCGCAGCAGGCCCGCCAGCCCGACCTCGCCGCTCGCCGCGCCAACGTCCGACACGCCTTCCTCGCCGACCCCGCCCGCGTCCGCGGCCGCACCGTCCTCGTCGTCGACGACGTCACCACCTCCGGCGCCACCCTCAACGCCTGCGCCGCCGCCCTCCTCACCGCGGGCGCCACCGCCGTCGACGGCTGGGCCTTCTGTCGCGAGGACTGACACGGACGCGTGCGGCCGCTTTCGTTGACCCGTTCTTTCGGCCGACCATAGACTGGCCCGAGCGCTCGCCCGGCCGCCGCCCCCGCTCGGGAGCGGGCGGCGCGGGCCGATTCGCGCGAGGAAACCGCATGGTGCAGAGCCCCACGGCCGACGCCATCGCTTCGCCCGACCCGGAGATTGCCGCCGCCATCGCCCGCGAAGCCACGCGTCAGCACGAGTCGTTGGAGATGATCGCCTCCGAGAACTACACCAGCCCCGCCGTCCTCGCCGCGATGGGCTCCCTCCTCACCAACAAATACGCCGAGGGCTATCCCGGCAAGCGCTACTACGGCGGCTGCGAGTTCGTCGACCAGGTCGAAACCCTCGCCATCGACCGCGCCAAGGCCCTCTTCGGCGCCCCCCACGCCAACGTCCAGCCGCACTCCGGCGCCCAGGCCAACCTGGCCGCCTATTACGCCCTCCTCCAGCCGGGCGACGCCGCCCTGGGCCTCGAACTCAGCCACGGCGGCCACCTCAGCCATGGCCTCAAGATCAACCTCTCCGGCAAGTGGTTCCACTTCGCCTCCTACGGCGTCGACCGCGAAACCGAACGCATCGATTACGACGCCATGGCCGCCACCGCCCGCGAGGTCCGCCCCAAGGTTATCGTCATCGGCGCCACCGCTTATCCCCGCCAGTACGACTTCGCCCGCGCCGCCGAGATCGCTCAGAGCGTCGATGCCATCCTTATGGCCGACATTGCCCACGTCGCCGGCCTGATCGCCGCCGGCCTGCACCCCACCCCCGTCGGCCACGCCCCCGTCATCACCTCCACCACCCACAAGACGCTGCGCGGCCCCCGCTCCGCCTTCATTCTCACCGACGAGAAGCACGCCCGTCCCATCGACCGCGCTGTCTTCCCCGGCACCTCCGGCGGCCCCCACATGCACACCATCGCCGCCAAGGCCATCGCCTTCGCCGAGGCCGCCACCCCCGCCTTCCGCGACTACGCCGCGCGCATCATCGAGAACGCCCGCGCCCTGGCCGATGGCCTGCAGAGCGAGAACCTGCGCCTCGTCTCCGGCGGTACCGACAATCACCTCCTCCTCGTCGACGTTGGTGTGCGCGGCCTCACCGGCAAGGCCGTCGAGGAGGCCCTCGACGTCGCCGGCATCACCGTCAACAAGAACACCATCCCCTACGACGAACAGAAACCCCTCATCAGCAGTGGCGTCCGTATCGGCACCCCCGCTCTCACCACCCGCGGCATGGGGCCGGACGAAATGCGCGCCATCGCCCGCCTGATCGGGCGCGTCTTGGACGCCATCGACGATCCCGCCGTGCACGCCGCCGTCCGCGCCGACGTCGCCGCCATGGTGCAAGACTTCCCCGTCCCGGGCATCCCCACCTGAGCACTCCACGAAGGAAGCAGCAGACCCGAACCGGTGTTCTATACTCGCCCGGACCGCAACGGTCCGGTCACCCCGGACACGGGCGGATGGAGAGAATCGCGTGCCACGAGCCTACGAAATGATGGTCGTCCTGCACGGCGAGGTGGATGCCGAACAGGTGCCCGCCCGCATGGACGGCTTGCGCGACCTCGTCACCGAAAACGGCGGCGCGGTCACCGAGCTGATCGACTGGGGGCGCCGCCGCCTCGCCTACCCCATCCGCAGCAACTTTGAAGGGCATTACCTCATCGCCCAGTTCACCAGCGATGACGGCGCCGGCAATCCGGAGATGGAGCGCACCCTCGGCATCGACGAGACCGTGCTGCGCCACCTCATCGTGCGCAAGGACGACTGAGCCCCCGCGCTCAGTCCGCCCCGCGCCCAGCGCGCCCCCCGCGACGCCGAGCGTCGCCGGCGGCGGAGACGGGGGACCACAGTGGCCAACCTCAACAAAGTCCAGATCATCGGCCGCCTCGGCGCCGACCCGGAGATGCGCTTCACCGCCAACGGCCGCGCCCTCAGCACCATGAACGTCGCCGTCAACCGCTCCTACAGTACCCAGGACGGCGAGCGCCGCGAGGAAACCGAGTGGGTCCGGGTCGTCGCCTGGGCCCGCCTCGCCGAATTGGTCAGCCAGTACCTCAGCAAGGGCCGCCAGGTCTACGTCGAAGGCCGCCTCCAGACCCGCCAGTGGGACGACCAGGAGGGCCAGCGGCGCTACACCACGGAGGTCGTCGCCCAGGATGTTCAGTTCCTCGACCGGGCCGACGGCGGCAACTACGATGGCCAGCCCGGGACCGCCCCCGCTGCCGCGGGCGCCGATGACGCCGCCGGCAGCCGCGACCCCGACGACCTGCCCTTTGAATAGGGCATCCCGCCCGGCCGGATGAGCCGCGACGGGATTCCAGAGGAGACGCCCTCATGAGCACCGACGCCGGCGCGGACGACCCCGCGCCGCCTCCCGCCGAGCCCACCCCGCCCGCCGCCCAGCCGCCCCCCGTCACGGAAGCGCCCCCGGCCGAAGTCCCCGCCGCTGAAGTTCCCCTGCCCGCCGCCGCCGCACCCCCACCCGCCGCCGCGTCGGCCCCTGTCACGCCGCCCCCTCCCGCTCCTGCCCCACCGCGCGCCCCCGCTGCCGCCGAGGACCGCCCTCCCCCGCGCCGCCGCAGCGAGGGCCGCCCCCCTCGCGACAACGACCGCGGCGGCCGCCCCGACCGGGACGACGACCGCGGCGGCCGCCCCGATCGCCGCCGCAGCTTCCACCGCGGCCGCAAGGCCCCCATCTTCACACCCACGGAAGTCGCCGCCATGGATTACAAGGACGTCGACCGCCTGCGACGCCTGATCTCCGACCGTGGCCGCATCGACCCGCGCCGCAAGACCGGACTCATCGCCAAGGACCAGCGCAAGCTCACGCGCGAGATCAAGCGCGCCCGCCACGTCGCACTCCTGCCCTACACCGCCACCCACATCCGCGCCACCAGTGACTTCCGCCAGGCCGCCCGCGCCGCCCGCCTCGAGGCAGCGCCACCGCCGCCCCCACCACCGCCCCCGGCGCCCGAGACGGCGCCCGCCGCCCCTGCCACGGAGCAAGTGTCCGCCGCCGAGCCCCCGGTTGCCGAGGCCCCCGTCGTGGAGGCCCCCGTCGTGGAGGCCCCCGTTACCGAGGCCCCCGCCGTGGAGGCCCCATCCGCTGAGGCCCCCGCCGTGGAGTCGCCTACTGAGGAGCCCCCCGTCGTGGAGGCCCCTGCCGCCGAGGAGGCCTCCGCTGAGGAACCCCCCGCGGCAGAGCCGGTGACCGCCACCGATCCGGAGAACCCGGCCTAGCGGCATGGCGCGTGCTGAGGGGGCGCCCAGCGTTGGCATCGGCCTGCTGGGGCTCGGCGTGGTCGGAACTGGCGTCCTTCGCGCCCTCCGCGACAACGCCGAAACCTATGCCCAGCGTTCGGGCCGCCGCCCCGACGTGCGCCGCATCGCCGTCCGCGATCCCGCCCGGCCCCGCGAGCTGCCGCTCGACCCCGCCCGCCTCACCACCGACCCGCTCGCCCTCGTCGCTGACCCCCGCATCGACATCGTCGTCGAGGTGATGGGCGGCGAGGATCCCGCCGCCGCCTGCATCGAAGCCGCCCTCCGCGCCGGCAAACCCGTCGTCACCGCCAACAAGGAGGTCATGGCCAAGCAGGGGCCCGAGTTGCTCGCCCTGGCCCAACGCTCCGGCGTCACCCTCGCCTACGAGGCCAGCGTGGGCGGCGGCATCCCCATCATCGCCCCCCTCATGCGCGACCTGCAGGCCAACGAGATCGTCCGCCTGCAGGCCATCATCAACGGCACCACCAACTTCATCCTCACCGCCATGGCCCAGGACGGCGTCTCCTACGACGCCGCCCTCGCCGAGGCCCAGCGCCGCGGCTACGCCGAAGCCGATCCCAGCGCCGACGTTGACGGCACCGACGCCGCCTACAAACTCGCCATCCTCGCCAGCCTCGCCTTTCACACCACCGTCCACCCCGACAACGTCTACCACGAAGGCATCACCGCCCTCGCCCCCCGCGATTTCCAGTACGCCACCGACCTCGGCTACGTCGTTCGCCTCCTCGCCATCGCCGAGCGCCACGACGGCCGCCTCGACCTGCGCGTCCACCCCACCCTGCTCCCCCAGCGCGACCCCCTGGCTCGCGTCGACGGCGTGCTCAACGCCGTCGCCGTCGAAGGCGACCTCCTCGGCCGCGCCATCTTCCAAGGCGAAGGCGCCGGCGCCAACCCCACCACCAGCGCCGTCGTCGCCGATCTGCTCGACGTCGTCCACGCCCTCGCCGCCGGCCGGCCCCCGCGCTCTCTGCCACCCGCCGATCCCGCCCCCTGTTTCCAGCCGCTCGGGGATTTGCGCATGCGGTATTATTTGCGCCTGCTGGTCCGCGACCGCCCGGGTGTGATCGCCGAGATCGGACACAGCTTCGCCGCCAACGAGATCAGCATCGCCTCGCTCCTGCAGGTCGAGGCCGACGCCGTGGCCGGTACCGCGGAGATCATCATCACCACCCATCAGGCGCGGGAGTCGGACCTGGACCGCTTCCTGCAGGCCGCCGCTGGCCTGCCCGCCGTCGACGAGATCGGCGTCCGCATCCGCATGGGGAACCCGCCGTGACCACCAGCAACGAGCCCGGCCTCTACGACAACATGATCGACTGGCTCGAGAGCGAAGTCCGCGCCCTCAAGGCGCAGGTCGCCGACCTGACCGAACAGCTCCAGCAAGAGCGCGCCCAGCTCTGGACCTTCGCCGATGAGTGGGAGCGCGCCGAGGGCGCCGCCGCCAACACCACCGCCCAACTCCACATCCTCTCCGCCCTGCCGGACGAAGTTCGCTTCCTGCGCGAGCGCGTTGAGCGCGCCCAGAGCGCCCTCGCCCACGATCAGGAACAGACCGAACTCCTCGCCCGCCAGCTGCGCGCCGAAATGCAGGCCGAGCGCGACGAGCGGGGCGAACTGCGCCGCCGCACGAACTTCGCCGAGCAGGCCGCCCTGGCCGACGCTGACCGCATGAGTGCGGCCGACGAGATGGTCCGGCGCCTCCAGGACACTGCCAGCGAGCACACCCAGCGCTTTGAGCAGATCGACATCAACCTCGCCGGGCTGGAGGCCCGCCTCGCCGCCAGCATCGAGGCGCTGCGCCGTGCCGACCACGACAGCCGTACCTTGAGCGCGGACCTCGAGCGCCACGCGCGCGGCGTCGCCGAGATGGGCGAACGCCTGGACCGCTACCAGGAGGCGGCCCGCCGCCTCGAAGCGCAGTTCGCCCGCGGCGAAGAAGCCGCCGAAGAAGCCGACGCCCTGGGCGACCGCTTCGATGCCCTCCGCGTCAACAATGACCAAGCCATGGAGCGCCTCGCCTCCATCGCCGCGGCCCACGAGATGATGGACGCCCGTCTCGCCGAGTCCGACCGCAACCAGGAGCGCGCCCGCTCCCGCTCCGAACAGCACGAGCGCGTACTCAACGAACTCCGCGCCGGCTTCGAGGAACTGCGCCAGTCCATGCAGCAGGACTACGAGCGCCTCCTCGGCTTCCAGGAGAAGCAGCGCCGGCGACAGATCGCGGACCTGGAACAGGAAATCCGCGAACTCCGCGGCTACATCCGCGCCCACGCCGAAGACGATGGCTGAGGCCTCGCCCTCCAGCGCGCGCTCCGCCCCGGCCCCCACCCGCGGCGTCCTGGCCCGCTACGCCGCTCACCTCCCCCTCACCCCCGCCACCCCCCGCATCACCCTCGGCGAGGGCGATACCCCCCTCGTCCGCGCCCCCACCCTCGAGCGCCGCACCGCCGCCGCCGCCGTCTACCTCAAGCTCGAATCCTGCAACCCCACCGGGTCCTTCAAGGACCGCGGCATGGTCCTCGCCGTCGCCAAGGCGATCGAGGCCGGCCATCAAGCCGTCCTCTGCGCCTCCACTGGCAACACCAGCGCCTCCGCCGCCGCCTACGCCGCCCGCAACGGCCTGCGCGTCTACGTCCTCGTCCCCGCCGGCTCCATCGCCCAGGGCAAGCTCGCTCAGGCCATCGCCCACGGCGCCCGCATCCTCGCCGTCGACGGCAGCTTCGACGACGCCCTCGCCCTCGCCCGCGCCGTCAGCGACCGCCAGCCCATCGCGCTCGTCAACTCCGTCAACCCTTACCGCCTGGAAGGCCAGAAGACCGCCGCCTTTGAGATCGTCGATGAGCTGGGCGACGCTCCGGACCTGCACTGCATCCCCGTCGGCAACGCCGGCAACATCACCGCCTACTGGATGGGCTACCGCGCCTACCAAGCGCAGGATCGTCTCACCCGGCCCCCCCGCATGTTCGGCTTCCAGGCCGCCGGCGCCGCGCCGCTCGTGCTGGGAAGGCCGGTCCCGCAGCCTGAAACCGTCGCCACCGCGATCCGCATCGGCAAGCCCGCCTCCTGGCAGGGAGCGATCTCCGCCCGCGACGAGTCCGGCGGCGATATCCAAGCCGTCAGCGACGAGGAGATCCTCCACGCCTACCGGCTCCTCGCCGCTGAAGAGGGCGTCTTCTGCGAGCCCGCCTCCGCCGCCTCCGTGGCTGGCTTGCTCGCCCTCCCCCAACGTGGCGTCGACCTCGCCGGCGCCCGCGTGGTCTGCGTCATCACCGGCGCCGGCCTCAAGGATCCGGAGACCGCCCTGACCGTCCCCGCCGATATCATCGACGTCCCCAACGATCTCGCCGCCATCGAGGCCGCGCTCGCCTGAAGGGGCGGGCCTCTCCCCCGTGCGCCGCGCCCATTGCATCGTCAACCCCGCCGCCGGCGCCGGCCGCACCGAGCGGCAACTGCCCGGCATCCTCGCCGCCCTCCACGCCGCCGGCTTCGACCCCGCCTTCACGCTCACCCGTGCCCCCGGACACGCCATCACGCTCGCCGCCCAGGCCGTCCCCGCCCAGCCGGCCCTCGTCGTCGCCGTCGGCGGCGACGGCACCGCCCATGAGGTCGCCAACGGACTCCTGCGCCACGCCGAACGCCCGCCCCTGGGCCTGATCCAGACCGGCACCGGCCGCGACCTCTCCCGCCTCCTCGGCCTCCCTCGCCCGATCGAGGCCCAGGCTCGCCATCTCGCTCAAGCGCCCGCCCGCTGGCTCGATGTCGGCTGGTGCGCCTATCAGGGCCCCGCCGGCCCCGAGCAGCGCGCCTTCCTGCTTCTCGCCGGGGTGGGGCTCAGCGCCCGCATCGTGCAGCGCGCCACCGGCTGGAAGCGCCTCGGCCCGCTCACCTACCTCGCCGCCACCCTCGCCGAGTGGTGGCGCGCCCACCCCTCCCCCACCCCCCTGGGCCCGGACGGCGAGGAATCCGCCCGCCTCTACGACACCATGCTGCTCAACGCCCCCTGGGTCGGCGGCGGCATGCACCTCGCCCCCACCGCCGACCCGCAGGATGGGACCTTGGAATTCCTGCTCACGCGGGATCAGCCCCGTCTGCGTCTCCTCCGCCTCCTCGCCCGCCTATATACCGGGTCGCACATCAATCATTCCGGGGTGCGCTACGGTAAGACCGAACGCTGGCAGGCCGCCCCCACGCCACCGCAGCCCGTCGCCCTCGACGGCGAGGTCCTGGGGGTCAGCCCCGCCCGGTTCTGGGTGCAGCCCCGAGCGCTCGAAATCCTGGCGGCGGAGGTGCGGGGGTCCCGTGACGCTTGAACTCGGCAGTCCCACCGACGCGCAGGACGCCTTTGACCTGCCCCGCCTGGAAGCCGCCGTGCGCGAGATCCTCCTCGCCCTCGGCGAGGACCCCGATCGCGAAGGCCTGACCCACACCCCCCGCCGCATCGCCGAGGCCTACGCTGAAGTCTTCGGCGGTCTGCGGCTTGACCCCACCAGCCTCCTCCGCGTCGGCTTCGAGGAGGGCCACGATGAGATGGTCATCCTCCGCGGCATCCCCTTCTTCTCCATGTGCGAACATCACCTCCTCCCCTTCCACGGCAGCGCCCATGTCGCCTACGTCCCCCGCGGCCGCGTGGTCGGCATCAGTAAGATCGCTCGCCTCGTCGACGCCATCGCCCGCCGGCCCCAGCTCCAGGAGCGCCTCACCTCCCAGGTCGCCGATACGCTCATGCGGGCGCTCGAACCCGACGGCGTCGCCGTCGCCGTCGACGCCGAACACCTCTGCATGACCATGCGCGGCATCAAGAAGCCCGGCAGCCGCATGGTCACCTCCGCCATGCGCGGCACCTTCCAGTCCCAGGACGAGACGCGGGCCGAGTTCCTCGCGCTCGTGCAGCCGCCCCGCGCATGACCGTTCGCGTCGAGCCCGCCGACTGGGAGTCCCTTACTCCCGCCTGGGGGGCCCTGCACGCGCAGGCCCGCCCCCCCGCCGGCGCCTTCGTCACCCCCGCCTTCCAGGCCGCCTGGTGGAGCGTCTTCGCCGCCCGCCACACCTTGGACCTGCACGCCGTCTCCGACGGCGACGCCCTCATCGGCGTCCTGCCCCTCCGCCGCGACACCACTGGCACCACCCTCATCGGCCGGGGCGATGTCTGCGACTACATGGACCTCCTCGCCGCCGCCGGGCGCGAGGCCGACGTCGTCGCGGCCCTGCTCGACCACCTCGATGTCACCCCCGCCGCGCAGTGCCTGGACCTCGGCGGCCTCGCGGACGGATCGCCCACCCTGGCTCTCCTGCCGGACGCCGCCGCCGCCCGCGGCTGGTCCCTGCAGCGAGAGACAGAGGCCGTCTGTCCCGTCCTCACCCTCGCCTCCGACTGGGATGGCTACCTGGACGGAATCAAGACCCGCTACCGGCGTGAGGTGCGGCGCAAGATGCGCAACCTCCTCGACGGCGGCGCCCGTGTGGGCCTCGACGTCCTTGAGGATCCCGCCGCCATCAGCGAAGGCCTGCCCCTCCTCCTGCGCTTCATGAGCGAGTCCCGCGGCGACAAGGCCGTCTTCCTCACCGAGCAGATGGCCGCTTTCTTCCAAACCCTTGCCCAGCGCATGGCCCCGGAGGGCTTGCTCCGCCTCTACTTCTTCCGCGTCGACGGCCAGCGCGTCGCCGCTGTGCTCTGCTTCCTCGCCCCCGGCGAGCTGCAGATGTACAACAGCGGCTACGATCCGGACTTCGGCGAGTTGTCCGTCGGCCTCGCGTCCAAGGTCTTCGTCGTGCGGGACGCCATCGAGCGGGGCCTGCAGCGCCTGAACTTCCTTCGCGGCGAGGAAATCTACAAGTTCCAGCTGGGCGCCCAGGCCACCCCCGTCACCCGCCTGCGCTTGCAGCGCTAGGCCCCGCCATGTCACATCACCTGCAGCGCCTGGCCTTTCTCAGCACCCACTCCTCCCCCCTGGCCCAGCCCGGCACGACCAAGGCGGGCGGCATGAACGTCTATATCGCCGCCCTCACCCGCGAACTCGGACAGGGCGGTCGCCGCGTCGATATCTTCACCCGCCGCGACCGCCCCGACCTCCCGCCCGTGGTCGCGCTCACCCGCAACGTGCGCGTCGTCAACGTCGCCGCCGGTCCCGCCCGGCCCCTCCCCCCCACCGTCGTGCACGACCTCGAGCCCGACTTCCGCCGCGGCGTGCAGGAGTTCGTCGCCGCCGAAGCCGCCGCCCACCCCAGCGACCGCCCCTACGACCTCATCCACTCCCACTACTGGGTCTCCGCCGTCACCGGCATGGCGCTCGCCGACGAGTGGCGCCGCCCCCACGTCGCCATGTTCCACACCCTGGGCGAGGTCAAGAACCGCGCCCGCCGGGCCGAGCGCGAGCCCGCCCAGCGCATCCGGGCCGAGCGCACCATCGTCGCTGCCGCCGACCGCCTCATCTGCGCCACCCCCCACGAGAAGAACTTCCTCGTCGAGCTCTACGGCGCCCACGCCGACTGTGTCAGAGTCGTTCCCGGCGGCGTCCATCTGGACCGCTTCCGGCCCCCCGCGAGCCCTGGCGAGCGCGCCGCTGTCCGCGACCGCCTGGGGCTCCCCCCCAGCGCCCCCGTCGTCCTCTTCGTCGGCCGTCTGGAGCCCCTCAAGGGCGTCGACATCCTCATCCGCGCCGCCGCCCTCGCCGACGCCGATCCCCCCCTGACCCTGCGCATCGTCGGCGGCGACGCGGACGACAGCGCCCAGCGTGACCACCTCCGGGCCCTCGCCCGCGAAGTCGGCCTCGGCGACCGTGTCCGCTTCATCGACGCCGTCAACCGTGAGCGACTCGTCGGCTACTACCAGGCCGCCGATGTCTGCCTCGTCCCGTCCTATTACGAGAGCTTCGGCCTCGTCGCCGTCGAGGCCCTGGCCTGCGGCACCCCCGTCATCGCCACCCGCGTCGGCGGCCTCCAGTACACCGTCCGCGACGGGGGGACCGGCTACCTCATCTCCTGGCGCTGCCCAGAACCTTTCGCCGAGCGTCTCGAAGCCCTCCTCGCCAACGCCGACCTCCGCGCCCGCTTCGGCCGCGCCGCCCGCGAGTCCGTGCGACCCTTCGACTGGCGCGCCGTCGCCGCCCAGATCGTGGATGTCTACGAGGACTTGCTCGCCCGGCACGCCACCGCTGGCGCCCCCGGCTGCCGCGCCTCTTAGGCGCCCCGCCCGTCCGATACACTGCTCCCCAATGCCGCCGGTCGCCGCCCCAGAGCCCGCCTCCGCTGCCCAGTTGGACGCCCCCCGCCGCGCCCTGGCCGTCATGGCCCACCCGGACGACATCGAGTTCACCTGCGGCGGCGCCGTCGCCAACCTCGCCGACGACGGCTGGGCGGTCACCTTCTGCCTCGTCACCAGCGGCGACAAAGGCAGCAAGGACGCCGGCCTCACCGCCTGGGACCTGGGCCGCCTCCGTGAGGCCGAGCAGGAAGCCGCCGCAGCCTGCCTCGGCGTCGGCCGCTGCATCTTCCTGCGCTGGCCCGACGGCTTCGTCGAGGACTCCGCCGAACTCCGCGAAGCCCTGGTGCGCGTCATCCGCCAGGTCCAGCCGGACCTCCTCATCACTTGGGACGGCTACCGCGGCTTCAACCACCGCGACCACCGCACCGTCGGCCTCGTCGCCCTGGACGCCGCCTTCCCCCTCGCCCGCACCCCCCACTACTTCCCCGCCCACGCCGACGATGGCCTCGCTCCCCACCGCGTCAACACCGTGCTCCTGGCCGGTACCCGCGATCCCGACTATTTTGTCGATGTCGGCCGCCAGTTCGACCGCAAGATCGACGCCCTGCTCTGCCACGCCAGCCAGATGCAGGCCACCCGCGACGAGTTGTCGCAGCGGCTGCGCCGCCGCCAAGACGAGGCGGCCGCCCAGGGGCGCATCCCCTGGGCCGAAGGGTTCCGCCGCCTCACCTTCGGCGGCGCCGGGACCCCACAGCGGCAAGCGCTGCTGGCCCGCCGCGCCCGACGGGAAGCGGAGGAGCAGTAAGGGTGGAAGACCTCGCCCTCTACTTCCTCTGGTCCGGGCTCGTCGCCGCCGGGATCGCCGCCGCGCTTTACCTGGGCTACGCCGCGGCCCCCCAGATCGCCCTCCTCCTGCCTCGCCCTCACCGCGTCGCCGCGACCGTCGGCGCTCCGCATACCGTCGCCCACGGCGTTTCGGTCCCTCGCTCCGCCCGTCCCGTCCGTCCTCATACCCTCGGCGGCATCGCCACCTTCGCCGCCTGCACGTCCGTCGTCTTCGGCGGCCTCGGCCTCATCTTCCGCACCATCGCCCTCGATCACGCCCCCATCAGCAACCTCTTCGAATTCTCCATGGCCTTCGGCTTCGCCATCGCCCTCGTCTACGTCCTTTTCGAGCGCTACTACCGCACCCGCCTGCTCGGCGCCTTCGCCATGCCCGTCGCCTTCGGCCTCTACGCCAGCGCCCTCGTCTTCCCCCAGCAAGGCCAGGAGACCCTGGTCCCCGCCCTGCAGAACCCCACCCTCCTCACCATCCACGTCTCCTGCATGATCCTCGCCTACGCCGTCCTCGCCGTCGCCTTCAGCGCCGCCCTCATGCACATCATCCAGGGCAACGACCGCCGCCGCCTGGACTGGCTCCCCACCCCGCGCCGCTGCGACGAACTCACCTACCGTTCCGTCCTCGTCGGCTTCCCCCTCCTCGGCATCGGTGTCGCCCTGGGCGCCCTCTGGGCCAACGACGCCTGGGGCCGCTACTGGGGCTGGGACCCCAAGGAGACCGCCGCCCTGCTGACCTGGCTCATCTTCGCCGTCTACCTCCACGCCCGCGGCCTCCAGCCCGCCCCCGCCGGCCCCGGCCGCACCGCCCCCCGCGCCCCCCGCCGCCGTCGCCTCTGGCCGCCCCCCGGCCCCTGGATCGTCGTCCTGGGCTTCGCCGCCGTCCTCTTCACCTACCTGGGCGTCAACCTCTGGATCAGCGGCCTCCACTCGTACGCGGGCGTGTGAGGGGATTGCGGGTGACACTGCGCCCGCCCCGTGCTGGAATGGCCGCATGCCTGCATCCGAGTCGTTCCGAGACATCGTCCGAACGTTCGCCGACGCCGTGGCGGCGAACTTCGCCACGCTCGTTGAGGCACAGCCCGAGGATCAACTCAAGACGCCGACAACCGACCTGCTCCGCGCCTGCGGTGAACTGTGGAAGCCCCCGGTCGCGACGCGTACTGAGGCACAGGCTGGGGACCGGATTGGCCGACCCGACATCGGTGTCACCGTGGACAGGCTGCTCTGCGGCTTCGTCGAACTCAAGGCGCCCGGACGCGGCGCCCGGCCGGAGAGCTTCAGGGGCCGCGACCGCGAACAGTGGCGACGATTCCAGGCGCTGCCCAATCTGATCTACACGGACGGCTCCGAGTGGAGCCTCTATCGCAACGGCCGCTCTGTCGCCCGCGTGCGCATCGCGGACGACGTAAGTCAGCGGGGCGCGGCTGGCCTGGATGTTGGCGCGCTCGCCGGTCTCGAGACGCTGCTGCGCGACTTCCTCTCCCACAACCCGACCCCGCCGCGCACGGCAAAGGGGCTGGCGGAGTTCCTCGCCCCGCTCGCCCGGCTACTGCGGGACGAAGTGCGAGAAGCGCTCGGGCACGAGGGGAGCCCTCTCAGGCGGCTCGCCGACGAGTGGCAGGGCATCCTCTTCGCGGAGGGTGACGACGAGCAGTTCACCGATGCCTATGCGCAGACGCTCACCTACTCGCTGCTGCTCGCCCGCTTCGAGGGCGCGGAAGAACTGCGACGAGCCTTCGCCGTCGATGCGCTCCGCCAGAGTGGACATACGTTCCTCGCGGCGGCGCTCGACTTGCTTGAAGCCGCGCGCGACGAGTTGTCGATGCCCGTCGACTTGCTCGAACGCGCGATCGACACGGTCGACGCCTCCATGTTGCCCCGCGGCGAGGATCCGTGGCTCTACTTCTACGAGCACTTCCTCGGCGCGTACGACTCGAAGCTGCGCAAGAACCGGGGCGTCTATTACACGCCGGTCGAGGTCGTCCGTGCGCAAGTCCGGTTCGCGGCCGAGTTGCTGCGCGACCGCTTCAGCAAGAGGCTGGGGTTCGCGAGCGAGGATGTGGTCGTGCTCGACCCGGCGGTCGGCACGGGCACCTACCCACTCGCGGTGCTCGGCGACGTGGCGAAGACGGTGCGCGAGACACTGGGTCCGGGGGCGGTCCCGGAGCAGATCCGCAGTCTCGCTGAGCGGTTGCACGCCTTCGAGATTCTCGTCGGCCCGTACTCCGTGGCCCATCTGCGCGTTTCCCAGCGGCTGCGGGAGATGGGCGTGACCGATCGCACGCCATCGATCTACCTCACCGACACGCTGGAATCCCCCACCGCGCCGCCGGACTTCACCGCGAGCCTGATGCAGGAGCCGCTCACCGAGGAGCGTAGGCAAGCGCAGCAGATCAAGGAGACGGCGCGCGTCTTCGTCTGCCTCGGCAACCCGCCGTACGACCGCGAGCAGCACGATCCGGACGACGAACGCGCCAAGCGCAAGGGCGGCTGGGTGCGCTACGGCGACGAGGGGCCGGGGGCCGACCCGCCGATCCTTGAGGATTTCCTCGCGCCGGTGCGCGACGCCGGCGGCGGCGTCCACCTGAAGAATCTCTACAACGACTACGTCTACTTCTGGCGCTGGGCGCTGTGGAAGGTGCTCGACTCCACAGGAGGCCCGGGAATCGTCACGTTCATCTCCGCCTCCTCGTATCTGCACGGTCCCGCATTCGCGGGGATGCGGCGCAAGATGCGGGAAGTCTTCGACGATCTCTGGATCGTCGATCTCGAAGGCGACAGCCGGGGTACACGCAAGACTGAGAACGTGTTCGCCATCCAGACCCCCGTCGCCATCGCCATCGGAGTCCGCAACGGGCAGCCGGACTCGGAGCGCCCCGCTCGGGTGCGCAAGACTCGCCTCACCGGTACGGCGGCCAGCAAGCTTGCCCAGCTCGATGCCACCAGCACGCTCGACCGTTTCGACTGGCACGAGTGTGCGACAGGATGGGATGAGCCGTTCTGGTCGGTCGGGGCAGGCGACTACTTCGAGTGGCCGAACGTGATCGACGCATTCCCCTGGCAGCACTCCGGTGTGGAACTCAAGCGGACGTGGCCCATCGGCGAGAGGCGGGAAGTGCTGGCTGCTAGATGGCATTCACTGGTCACGTCGCCGTCGAGCAGGCGTGGCGAACTCTTCAAGGAGACGCGGGACCGCGAGATCACCAGTGAGCCCCCGCCGCTGCCCGGGCATAAGAGGAACCCCCCGATTTCCGCACTGGGCCCCGGCGACCCGGTGCCGGAGATCGCGCCGTACGCGTTTCGGTCGTTTGATCGACAATTTTTTCTGCGAGATGCAAGGGTGGGCGATTTCTATCGCCCACCCTTGCATCTCTCTCATGGTCTGAAGCAGGTCTACATCACTGGCATGCTCACAGGAGTGATTGGCAAGGGGCCTGCCGTGACCACCGCGGTGGAGATCCCCGATCGTCATCACTTCCGAGGTTCCTACAGCGGCAAGGACGTCATCCCCCTCTACCGCGATGCCGATGCCACTGAGGCCAACGTCACCCAGGGCCTGCTGGAGCGCATCGGGGAGGCGCACGGCAACACCCTGGCAGCCGAACGGCTCTTCGCCTACGCCTACGGTGTCCTCGCCCAGCCTGCCTACACGGAACGCTTCTGGGATGAGTTGGAGCAGCCCCCGCCGCGGCTGCCGATCACGAAGGATGCGGCGCTGTTCGCGCGTGTCGCAGACCACGGCGAGCGGTTGCTCCACCTGCACACCTATGGCGAACGGTTCTTGGGCCCCGGCCGCCAACGGCGTCAGGGTGAAGCGCGCTGCACGTTGGTGAGGGTGAGTTCGCGCCGGTCAGTCCGGAGGTCTACCGCTACTCGGTATCTGGCTTCCAGGTCGTCAAGTCGTGGCTGGATCGACGCAAGTTGCAGCGCTCCGGCAGGAAGTCGTCGGACCTGGACAAGATCCGGCCCGAACGCTGGACGTTCACCGAGGATCTGCTGATGCTGCTGTGGGTCCTAGAGGAGACGTTGCGGCTGCAGCCGGAAGGGACAGACCTACTCACCGAAGTCTGCGCCTCCGACGCCTTCAGCGCTGCGGACCTGCCCGCCCCAACCCCCGAGGAGCGTCGACCGCCGAGCGCCGGCCCCCAGCCCCCACTCTTCGCGTAGCCCCCCCCCCCCCCCCCCCCCCCCCGACGACCGACAGCCCCCTATGCTGCCGACCATGGAGATCGCACTCGTTCTGGTGGGGTTGGTGGCGCTGATCGCCGTGCTGGCGACGGCCTATCTCGCGCGGCGGCTGCTGCGGGCCGCCGTGCTCTTCACCTACCTCGGCGTCAACCTCTGGATCAGCGGCCTCCACTCCTACGCCGGTGTCTGAGCGGGCAAACGCGGCGTAAACTGGGCCGCGATCGCCCGGATCGCACCTTGACACCGCCTTTTCCGCCTCCGTAAGCTGCTGCGCTGTACGCCGAGGTGCGCGTCCCCTGTGTGGGTCGAGGCCGAGACTGCGGACAACCGCCGGTACCGGGTGCCGGATTGGGTCCGCCAGACGGCCCCGACCCCTCCTGATCGCCTGGGCTGGAATCGCAGGGACGCGTCGCCCGGCAGCAAGGTGGAGATTCGTGCCCACGGTCAACCAACTGGTGCGCAAGGGTCGCAAGCAGACGAGCAAGAAGACCAAAGCCCCCGCGCTGCGGTTCATTCATAACTCGCTGACCAACCGCACGCGCGAAGGACGCGGCTCCCCCCAAATGCGCGGGGTCTGCACCGCCGTCCGGACCATGACCCCCAAAAAGCCCAACTCCGCCTTGCGCAAGGTCTGCCGCGTGCGGCTGACCAACGGCATCGAAGTCACGGCCTACATCCCTGGCGAGGGCCACACGCTGCAAGAGCACTCCGTCGTGCTCATCCGCGGCGGCCGGGTCAAAGACCTTCCCGGGGTGCGCTATCACGTCATCCGCGGGGCATTGGACGCCCAGGGCGTGGGCGATCGACGGCGCAGCCGCTCCAAGTACGGCACGCGCCGTACCACGGGGCCGCAGACCGCGACCCCCGCCTGACCCACCCGGTGGGTTTGGCGCAGCGTTGGGGCCGGCGCGGGTCGGTCGCATGGACCGCCGTGGCGCCTCGGCGCCGCAGCGGTGACGGGAACGAAAGGGAACGGCATGCCGCGGCGCAACCGCCCCGAACGACGCCCCATCGCCCCGGACCCCCGCTTCAACAGCGTCGCCCTCCAGCAGTTCATTAACAAAGTCATGATGAACGGCAAGAAAGGCACCGCCGAGCGCATCGTCTACGGCGCCATGGAGCACCTCCAGGAACGCACCCGCCAGGACCCCCTGGACGTCTTCCAGCAAGCCATGCGCAACGTCACCCCCCAAATGGAGGTCAAGCCCCGCCGCGTCGGCGGCGCCACCTATCAGGTCCCCGTCGAGATCCGCGCCGACCGCCGCACCGCCCTCGCCGTCCGCTGGCTCCTCGCGGCCGCCCGCGCCCGCAGCGGCCGCGCCATGTCGGAACGGCTCGCCCAGGAGCTGATGGACGCCTCCGAGAACACCGGCACCGCCGTCAAACGCCGGGAGGACACCCATCGCATGGCGGAGGCCAATCGCGCCTTCGTGCATTACCGCTGGTAACGCAACGGCACCCGCCGCGCCGCGGCGGCATCGAGAGAGCGCACACACACCGCGGCCCGTCCGGCCGCCGAGGAACCAGATCAGCCCCCATGCCGCGTGACATCCCCATCGAGTACGTGCGCAACATCGGCGTCATCGCCCATATCGACGCGGGCAAGACCACCGTGACCGAGCGCATCCTCTACTTCACCGGCCGCACCTACAAAATGGGCGAGGTCCACGACGGCACCGCCGTCATGGACTTCATGGACCAGGAGCGCGAGCGCGGCATCACCATCGCCGCCGCCGCCACCACCGCCGAATGGCTCGACCACCGCATCAACATCATTGACACCCCCGGCCACGTCGACTTCACCGTCGAGGTCGAGCGCTCCCTCCGCGTCCTCGACGGCGGCGTCGTCGTCTTCGACGCCGTCGCCGGCGTCGAGCCCCAGTCCGAAACCGTCTGGCGCCAGGCCGACAAGTACCGCGTCCCCCGGCTCTGCTTCATCAACAAAATGGACCGCCTCGGCGCCGACTTCTGGCGCACCATGGAAATGATCCGCGACCGCCTCGGCATGCTCCCCGTCCCCGTCCAAATGCCCATGGGCAGCGAGGAAAAGTTCCGCGGCGTTATCGACCTCGTCACCATGCGCGCGTGGACGCACAGCGGCCAGCGCGACGACCCCCCCGTCGAAGGCGAAATCCCCGCCGAGTTCCTCGCCGACGCCGCACGCTGGCGCGACACCATGCTGGAGCGCATCGCCGAGCACGATGAGCAGGTCATGATCTCCTATCTGGAGGGGCACCCCCTCTCCGCGGTCGAGATCCACAAGGCCGTCCGCCGCGGCGCCATCGCCAACGAGTTCACCCCCGTCCTCTGCGGCAGCGCCCTCAAGAACATGGGCGTCCGCCGCCTGCTCGACGCCGTCGTGGAATACCTCCCCTCCCCCGTCGATGTGCCCCCCATCGTCGCCCGCACCGCCGACGGCGCCGCGGTCGAGTTGCCCCCCAAGGACGACGCCCCCCTCGCCGCCCTCACCTTCAAAATCGTCACCGACCCCTACGTCGGCCGTCTCGCCTACACCCGCGTCTACGCCGGCACGCTCAAAAGCGGCGCCGCCGTCCAGAACACCTCCCGCGGCAAGTCCGAGCGCATCGGCCGCCTCCTCCGCATCCACGCCAACCACCGCGAGGAGATCGACGAGATCTACGCCGGCGGCATCGCCGCCGTCATCGGCCTCAAAGAAAGCTTCACCGGCGATACCCTCGCCCCCCGCGACCACCCCGTCATCCTCGAAGACATCGTCTTTCCCAATCCCGTCATCTCCGTCGCCATCGAAGCCAAGAGCAAGGCTGACCAAGACAAAATGGGCGCCGCCTTGCGCAAGCTCGCAGAGGAAGACCCCACCTTCCGCGCCGCCTACAACGAAGAGACCGGACAAACCGTCATCTCCGGCATGGGCGAACTCCACCTCGAAGTGCTCGTCGACCGCATGACCCGCGAGTTCAGTGTCGGCTGCACGGTCGGCCGGCCACAGGTCGCGTACCGCGAAACCGTCCGCAGAACCGCCGAAGCCGAAGGCCGCCTCGTCCGCCAGACCGGCGGCCGCGGCCAGTACGGCCACGTCCAGCTCCGGATCGAGCCCCTCACGCCCGGCGCCGGCAACCAATTCGAGAACCGGGTCAAGGGCGGCAACATCCCCCAGCAGTTCATCACCCCCGTTGAGAAGGGCATCACCCGCGCCGAAGAGAACGGCGTCCTCGGCGGCTATGGCGTCGTCGACGTCAAGGTCACCCTGCTCGACGGCAGCTACCACGAAGTCGACTCCAGCGAGATGGCCTTCGCCACCGCCGCCAGCCTGGGCTTCCAGGAAGCCATGCGGCGCGCCAGCCCCGTCATCCTGGAGCCGGTCATGAAACTCGAGATCTCCACCCCCGAAACCTTCCTCGGCGACGTCGTCGGCGACGTCTCCGCCCGGCGGGGCCAGGTGCAGGCCGTCGAAGCTCGCGGCCCCATCCACGTCGTCCGGGCCATGATCCCCCTCGCCGAAACCTTCGGCTACACCACGACCTTGCGCTCCCTCACGCAGGGCCGGGCCACGTCCAGCCTCGAGTTCAACCACTACGCAGAGGTACCGCAGGACGTCGCGTCCGCGGCCACGAAAGTCTGAAGAGAAGGACCGGGTCATGGCGCGAGCGAAGTTCGAGCGGACGAAGCCGCACGTGAACGTGGGCACGATTGGGCACGTGGATCACGGCAAGACGACCTTGACGGCGGCGATCACGAAGACGCTGGCGCGGGCGGGGGGAGGGGAGGTGCGCAGTTTCGACTCCATCGACAACGCCCCGGAGGAGCGCGAGCGGGGCATCACGATCGCCATCGCGCACGTGGAGTACGAGACGGCGGCGCGGCACTACGCGCACATCGACGCCCCCGGGCACGCGGACTACATCAAGAACATGATCACCGGCGCCGCCCAGATGGACGGCGCCATCCTGGTGGTGGCGGCGCCGGACGGGCCCATGCCGCAGACGCGCGAGCACATCCTGCTGGCGCGCCAGGTGGGGGTGCCGCGCATGGTCGTCTTCCTCAACAAGGTGGACCAGCTGGACGACCCGGAGCTCTTGGACCTGGTGGAGCTGGAGGTGCGGGAGCTGCTCAGCCAGTACGACTTCCCCGGCGACGAGGTGCCCGTCGTGCGCGGCGCCGCGCTGGCGGCGCTGACGTCGGCGAGCGAGGACCCCGCGGCGCCCGAGTACGCGCCCATCCACGCGCTGATGGCGGCCGTGGACGCCTACATCCCCACCCCGCCGCGGCCCAAGGACCAGCCCTTCCTGATGCCCATTGAGGACGTCTTCGGCATCAAGGGCCGGGGCACGGTGGTCACCGGGCGCATCGAGCGGGGCGTGGTGCACACGGGCGACCCGATCGAGATCGTGGGCATCAAGGACACCGAGCGCACCGTCGTGACGGGCGTGGAGATGTTCAAGAAGACCCTGGACAGGGGCGAGGCGGGGGACAACGTGGGCTGCCTGCTGCGCGGCAAGGAGCGCGAGGAGGTGGAGCGGGGGCAGGTCCTGGCGGCGCCCGGCTCCATCACCCCCCACACCGCCTTCGCCGCCGAGGTCTACATCCTCTCCAAGGACGAGGGCGGCCGCCACACCCCCTTCTTCCCCGGCTACCGCCCCCAATTCTACATCCGCACCACCGACGTCACCGGCGAGATCCAGTTCGCCCCCGGCGTCGAGATGGCCATGCCCGGCGACAACGTCCCCATGCAAATCCGCCTCATCAGCCCCATCGCCCTCGAACCCGGCCTGCGCTTCGCCATCCGCGAGGGCGGCCGCACCGTCGGCGCCGGCGCCGTCGCCGAAATCGTGGAGTAGCCGCACTATGGCGCGCCAAAAAATCCGCATCCGCCTCAAGGCCTACGACCATCGCGTGCTCGACGAAAGCGCCGATCAGATCGTGGAGGCCGCGGAGAAAACGGGCGCCAACGTCGCGGGCCCCATCCCCCTCCCCACCACCATCAACAAGTACACCGTGATCCGCTCGCCCTTCGTCCACAAGGACGGCCGCGAGCAGTTCGAAATGCGCACCCACAAGCGCCTGATCGACATCCTGGAGCCCACCGGCCGCACCGTCGACACCCTCATGCGACTCCAGCTCCCCAGCGGCGTCGACATCGAGATCAAGCTCTAGGAACGGCGGCGCCATGGCGGTCCTCGGACTCCTCGGCAAGAAACTGGGTATGGTCCAGCTGATCCGGGACGACGGCCGCGTCCTCGGCTGCACCGCGCTCGAGGTCGGCCCCTGCCCCGTCACCCAGATCCGCACCCCCGAAAACGACGGCTACGCCGCCGTCCAGATCGGCTTCGGCCGCCTCCCCGACTGGAAAGTCAGCAAACCCGAGCGCGGCCACACCGGCAGCAACGGCGCCCTCGCCCACCTCGCCGAGTTCCCCGCCGACGATTACGACGCCATCAAAGTCGGCCAGACCCTCACGGCCGCCGAAGTCTTCCGCGAGGGCGACCGTGTCGACATTCAGGGAGTCGGCAAAGGCAAAGGCTTCGCCGGCAGCGTCAAGCGGCATCACTTCGCCGGCGGCCCCAAGACCCACGGCCAGAGCGACCGCCACCGCGCCCCCGGCTCCATCGGCGCCGGCACCACCCCCGGCCGTGTGCTCAAAGGCACCCGCATGGCCGGCCGCATGGGCGGCAAGAACGCCTCCAGCCTCAACCTGGAAGTCGTCCGGGTCCAGCCCGAGCGCGGTCTCATCTTTGTCAACGGCTCCGTGCCCGGCGCCCCCGACGGCCTCATCCGCATCCGCAAGACCAAGCGGGTGCGACGGTGAAACTGCCCCTCCGCAACGCCCAGGGCGCCGAAGTCCGCCAGATCGATGTCGATGACGCCGTCTTCGGCATCACCCCCAACCTGCCCGTCGTCCACCAGGCCTTCGTCGCCCAGCTCGCCAACCGCCGCCGCGGCACCGCCAGCACCCTCAGCCGTTCCGCCCACCGCAGCAGCACCGCCAAAACGCGCCGCCAGAAGGGCACCGGCCGCGCCCGCCAGGGGTCCGCCTCCTCCCCGCTCCGGCGCGGCGGCGCCGTCGCCCACGGGCCCCATCCCCGCTCCTACCGCCAGCGCCTGCCCCGTAAGATGCGCCGCCTCGCCATCCGCTCTATGCTCTCCCAGCGCGTCGCTGAAGGCTGCCTCCTCGTCCTCGACCAGGAAACCTTCGAGCCCAAGACCAAAGCCATCCAGCAACTCCTGGACGACCTCGGCGTCCAGCGCAGCGGCCTCCTCGTCACCCGCGTCGCCGACGCCGATCTGCAGCGCGGCATCGGCAACCTCGAAGCCATGCATACCACCCCCGCCGACACCCTCAGCGTGGACGCCCTCCTGCGCCACGACCACATCATCCTGACCGAGCCCGCCCTGCGCCGCAGCGAGGAACTCTGGGGCGGCGCCCAAGCCGGCGCCCGCCGCCGTCCCGCCCCAGCCACCGCCGCCACCGCCGCCGCCGCGGAAGGGGGCTAGCGGTGCCCAAGGAAATCCACCCCTTCGCCGTCATCCGCCGCCCCATTATCACCGAGAAGTCCACCGAACTGGCCGAGCATCATCAGTACGTCTTCGAGGTCGACTCCCGCGCCAACAAAATGCAAATCAAGGAAGCCGTCGAGATCGGCTTCCGCGTCGTCGTGCGCCGCGTCAACACCATGACTGTGCGGGGCAAGCAACGCCGCTTCGGCCGCCACGCCGGCTATGAGCGGAACTGGAAAAAAGCGGTCGTCACCCTCGCCGACGGCTACGACATCAAGCTCTTCGAGGGGATCTGACGTGCCGCTTAAATCCTTCAAGCCCACCTCCCCCGGGCGGCGCAACGCCTCCGGCCACACCTTCGAGGAGATCACCAAGAAGAAACCCGAGAAGAGCCTCCTCGCGCCCCTGCGCAAGAAGGCCGGCCGCAACGCGCACGGGCGCATCACCGTGCGCCATCGCGGCGGCGGCCACAAGCGCCGCTACCGCATCATCGACTGGAAACGCCGCGACCGCGCCGGCCTCGAGGGCCGCGTCCTCGCCATTGAGTACGACCCCAACCGCAGCGCCCGCATCGCCCTCCTCGTCTACTCGGACGGCCTCAAGCGCTACATCCTTGCCCCCCTCGGCCTCGGCGTCGACGACCGCATTAGCGCCGGTGAGGGAGCCCCCATCCGCGTCGGCAACGCCCTCCCCCTCCACGCCATCCCCAACGGCACCACCGTGCACGCCGTGGAAATGCAGGAGGGTCGCGGCGCCCAGATCGTCCGCAGCGCCGGCGCCGCCGCCCAGATCATGGCGAAGGAAGGCGATTACGTCCTCCTCCGCCTCCCCTCCGGCGAGATGCGCCGCGTCCGCCGCGGCTGCTTCGCCACCATCGGCCAGGTCGGCAATCCCGAGCACGGCAACATCAAGCTCGGCAAGGCCGGCCGCGCCCGCCACCGCCGCCGCCGCCCCCAGGTGCGTGGATCCGTCATGAACCCCGTCGACCACCCCCACGGCGGCGGCGAAGGCAAAGCGCCCATCGGCCTGCCCGGCCCCAAGACCCCCTGGGGCAAGCCCACCCTCGGGTACCGCACCCGTGGCAAGAAACCCTCCGACAAGTACATCGTGCGCCGCCGCGGCAAGACGCGGCGTTAGGAGGGGATACATGTCCCGCTCAACCAAAAAGGGCCCCTACGTCGACCACAAACTCCTCGCCAAGGTCCAGAAGGTGCGAGCCGCCGGCGCCCGCACCGTCATCGAAACCTGGTCCCGCGCCTGCACCATCACCCCCGAGATGGTCGGACTCACCATCGGCGTCCACGACGGCCGCCGCCACATCCCCGTCTTTATCAGCGAGAACATGGTCGGCCACAAGCTCGGCGAATTCTCCCCCACCCGCACCTTCCGCGGCCACGTCGGCCGCTCCGACCGCAGTACCCGGGTGAGCTGATCATGCAAGCGCGCGCCACCGCCAAATACATCCGCATGTCGCCCCGCAAAGCGCGCATGATCCTGCAAGGGCTGCGCGGCAAGCCCGTCGAGGAGGCCCTCACCCTCCTCCGCTTCACCCCCAAGCCGGGGGCCAAACTGGTCGCCAAAGTCGTCGAATCCGCCGCCGCCAACGCCGAAAGCAACCACAACATCCCCGTCGACATGCTCCGCATCGAATCCTGCTACGCCGGCGATGCCCGCACCCTGCACCGCTTCCGCGCCGCCGCGCGCGGCCGCGTGCAGCCCCTCCTGCGGCGTACCTGCCACATCACCGTCATCGTCTCGGACGGCCAGGAGTAACCATGGGCCACAAGGTGCACCCCACCAGCTTCCGCCTCGGCACCATCTACACCTGGCGCAGCCAGTGGTACGCCGACACCGACTACCCCAAACTCCTGCGCGAGGACCGCGACATCCGCGGCTTCCTCCAGGACACCCTCGGCGAGGCCGGCATCTCCCGCCTCGAGATCGAACGCAACGCCAGCCAGCTCACCGTCTCCATCCACACGGCCAAACCCGGCATCGTCATCGGCCGCGGCGGCCAGAAAGTCGACGAACTGCGCACCACCCTGGAAAAGCGCACCGGTCGCCGCGTGCGCGTCAACATCCAGGAGATCCGCACCCCGGAACTGGACGCCTACCTCGTCGCCCGCAACGTCGCCGACCAGCTCGAGCGCCGCGTCGCCTTCCGCCGCGCCATCAAGCAGGCCGTCCAGCGCAGCATGCAGCGCGGCGCCCAGGGCGTCAAAATCCACATCGGCGGCCGCCTCGGCGGGGCCGAAATGTCCCGCACCGCCTCCGAGATGGACGGCCGCGTTCCCCTCCATACCATCCGCGCCGACATCGACTACGGCTTCGCCGAGGCCCGCACCGTCTTCGGCCAGATCGGCGTCAAATGCTGGATCTACAAAGGCGAGATCCTGCGGCAGGCTGAGCCCGGCCAGGAGCCTGAGGCCAGCGGCCCCGCCCGCGCCGTCCCGCCACCCGCCTCCTCGCCCGTCGCCGCCCAGCCCGCCGCCGCCCAGGAGCGCCGCTGAGATGCTGCAACCCAAACGGGTCAAATGGCGCAAACACCACCGCGGCCGCCGCCGCGGCGTCGCCACCAAAGGCAGCACCGTCGCCTTCGGCGAGTTCGGCCTGCAGTCCCTCGACCCCGCCTGGATCGACGGCCGCCAGATCGAGGCCGCCCGCCGCGCCATCACCCATCACGTCCGCCGCGGCGGCAAGGTCTGGATCCGCATCTTCCCCGACAAGTCCGTCACCCAGAAACCCGCCGAAACCCGCATGGGCAAAGGCAAGGGCGCGCCCGAAAAATGGGTCGCCGTCGTCAAGCCCGGCCGCGTCATCTTCGAAATCGCCGGCGTCAGCGAAGCCGAAGCCCGCGAAGCCCTCCGCCTCGCTGCCCACAAACTCCCCGTCCATACCCGCGTCGTCCAGCGCGAGATGGAAGTGATCTAGCCGTGCCCAACGCCCTCGCCGACGACGCCCGCCGCCTCGACGACGCCGCCCTTGGTGAGGCCGTCAACGAGGCCTACCGCGAACTCTTCAATCTCCAGTTCCAGAAAGGCACCCGGCGGCTGCAGGACGCCACCGCCGTCCGGCGCGCCCGTCGCCAGATCGCCCGCCTCCGCACCATCCTCCGCCAGCGACAGCTCGCCACCGTCGCCGGCGTCCCCCTCACCCCCCTGACCGCCGCCCCGGCCCCCGTCGTCTCGCCGCAAAAGCAGCGCGCCCTCGACGAACGCCGCGAGCAGGAAGAAGAAGCCGCCGCCGCCCGCGCCGAGGCCGAAGGCGACGGCCCCGCGGCCGCCGCCCCCGGCCCCGACGCCGCCGCGGAAGACGCCCAGCCCACCGCCGATGCCGCCGACACCCCGGACGCCGACGCGCCCGCCGCCCAGGAGGCCGACTGAGCCATGCCCCGCAAGCAACGCACCGGCGTCGTCGTCAGCGACAAGATGGACAAGACCGTCGTCGTGCGCGTCGAACGCACCGTCGCCCACCCGCTCTACAAAAAGGTCCTGCGCCGCCGCAAGAAGTACCAGGCCCACGACGAAACCAACGTCTGCGCTCTCGGCGACACCGTCCTCATCGAAGAGTGCCGCCCCCTCTCCAAGCACAAGCACTGGCGCGTGCTCCGCATCGTCGAGCGCCACGAAGTGGCCGAGCTGCAACCGCGCGAGATCAGCGCCCCCGCCCTGGACGAGCCTGCCGTCGCAAGCCCCGCCGCCACCCCGGCCGCCGCAAGCCCCGCCGCCACCCCGGCCGCCGCAAGCCCCGCCGCCACCCCGGCCGCCGCAAGCCCCGCTGCCACC
This sequence comes from Dehalococcoidia bacterium, assembly GCA_965247775.1. Taxonomy (GTDB): domain Bacteria; phylum Chloroflexota; class Dehalococcoidia; order Bin125; family Bin125. The sequence goes on along the minus strand of OZ252031.1, from coordinate 2,618,680 downwards.
CCGGCCGCCGCAAGCCCCGCTGCCACCCCGGCCGCCGCAAGCCCCGCTGCCACCCCGGCCGCCGCAAGCCCCGCTGCCACCCCGGCCGCCGCAAGCCCCGCTGCCACCCCGGCCGCCGCAAGCCCCGCTGCCACCCCGGCCGCCGCAAGCCCCGCTGCCACCCCGGCCGTCGCAAGCCCCGCTGCCACCCCGGCCGCCGCAAGCCCCGCCGCCACCCCGGCCACCGCAAGCCCCGCCGCCACCCCGGCCACCGCAAGCCCCGCCGCCACCCCGGCCACCGCAAGCCCCGCCGCCCCCAGTGAGTCCGCTGGCGAGCCCCAGGCGGAGAGCGAGCCGCCAGAAGAGAGCGGGCCGTGATTCAGCAGGAAAGCTCCCTGCGCGTCGCCGACAACTCCGGCGCCCGATCCATCAAGTGCATCCGCGTCCTCGGCGGCACGGGCCGCCGCTACGCCGGCGTCGGCGACGTCATCGTCGCCACCGTCAAGCAGGCCGACCCCGGCCGCGACGTCAAAAAGGGCGAGGTCGTCCGCGCCGTCGTCGTCCGCACCGCCAAAGAGTACCGCCGCGCCGACGGCTCCTACATCCGCTTCGACGACAACGCCGCCGTCCTCCTCGCCGATACCACCAACCCCCGCGGCACCCGCATCTTCGGCCCCGTCGCCCGCGAACTGCGCGAGAAGAACTACATGCGCATCGTCTCCCTCGCCCCGGAGGTCGTCTGATGCGCCGCCTCCGCCAGGACGACCTCGTGGAGGTGCTCACCGGCAAGGATCGTGGCCGCCGCGGCCAGATCCGCGAACTGCAGGCCCAGCGCGCCCGCGTCATCGTGCAGGGGGTCAACATCGTCAAAAAGCACATGAAGGCCCAGGCGCTCGGCGCCACCGCCGGCATCATCGAAATCGAAGCCCCGCTCCACTGGAGCAACGTCGCCGTCGTCTGCCCCGACTGCGACAAAGCCACCCGCGTCGGCTATCGCCGCCGCCCGGACGGCGTCAAAGTGCGCTTCTGCCGGCGCTGCCAGGAGGACCTGGACTGATGCCCATCCCCCGCCTCAGGCAGCGCTATCTGGACGAAGCCCTCCCCAAACTGCGCGACGAGTTCCACTACGCCAACGTCATGGCCGTTCCCTGCGTCACCCGCGTCGTCGTCAACGCCGGCGTCGGCGAAGCCCTCACCAACGCCCGTGCCCTGGATAACGTTACCGAAGAACTCGCCGCCATCACCGGCCAGCGCCCCGTCATCACCCGCGCCCGCAAGTCCATCGCCAACTTCAAGCTGCGCGAAGGCAACGCCGTCGGCGCCACCTGCTCCCTCCGCGGCGTCCGCATGTGGGAGTTCCTCGACCGCACCATCAACGCGGCCCTCCCCCGCATCCGCGACTTCCAAGGGCTCTCCCGCACCGCCTTTGACGGCCGCGGCAACTACAGCCTCGGCCTGCGTGAACAAATCATCTTCCCCGAGATCGAATTCGCCAACGTGGACCACATCCGCGGCCTCCAGGTCAACGTCCTTACCTCCGCCCGCACGGACGAGGAGGGCCGTCGCCTGCTGGAGCTGCTGGGGATGCCCTTCGCCCGGATCGCCTGAGAGGAGGCCCGCCAGCCCCATGACTGACCCCATCGCCGACATGCTGACGCGCATCCGCAACGCCAAAACCGCCCGCCACAGCCGGGTCCGCGTGCCCGCCTCCAAGATCAAGGTCGCCATCGCCGACGTCCTCGCCAGCGAGGGCTTCATCAAGGGCTACGACATGCGCCCCAGCCCCGGGCCCCAGCCCGAACTCGACATCGAACTTCTCTACAACGAAGGCGGCGACTCCGTCCTCGCCGGACTCCAGCGCGTCAGCCGTCCCGGCCTCCGCGTCTACGTCCAGCGCCGCGAGATCCCCCGCGTCTTCGGCGGCCTCGGCGTCGCCATCATGTCCACCCCCCGCGGCGTCATGACCGGGCGCGACGCCCGCAGCCAGAACGTCGGCGGCGAAGTCCTCTGTTACGTATGGTGACATCATGAGCCGAGTTGGCCGTCTCCCCGTCCCCCTGCCCAGCGGTGTCAGCGTCACCGTCGATGGCCCCCGCGTCGCCGTGACCGGGCCCAAAGGCGAACTCCGCTGGAGCGTCCCCGCCGGCATGGGCATCACGCTCGAAGAGGCCGCCGTCGTCGTCACCCGTCCCAACGACCGGAAGGAAACGCGCGCCCTGCACGGCCTCACCCGCGCCCTGATCAACAACATGGTCGTCGGCGTCTCTGACGGCTTCGTCAAAACGCTCGAGATCCGGGGCACCGGGTACCGCGCCGAACTGGCCGGCCCCAGCCTCAACCTGCGCGTCGGGTTCTCCCACCCCGTCGTCATCGACCCTCATCCAGGCATCAGCTTCGAGGTCGAAGGCAACCTCATCCGTATCAGCGGCATCGACAAGCAAGCCGTCGGCCAGCAGGCCGCCGAGATCCGCAAGGTCCGCCCCCCCGAGCCCTACAAGGGCAAGGGCATCCGCTACCAGGGGGAGTGGGTCCGCCGCAAGGCCGGCAAGAGCGCCGTCAGCGCCGGCGTCTAGGCGCAGGAGCACCGCATGGGAACCCGCCGCAAACGCCTCACCACCCGCGCCGCCAGACTGCGCCGCCACGCCCGCGTCCGCCGCCGCGTGCGCGGCAGCGCCGAGCGCCCCCGCCTGGCCGTCTTCCGCTCCAACGCCCACATCTACGGCCAAGTCATCGACGACGACGCCCAGCACACGCTCGCCGCCGCCTCCGACCTGGAACCCGACCTTCGCACCCCCGCCGGCGACCGCAAAACCCAGCGCGCCGCCCAAGTCGGCGCCCGCCTCGCCCAACGGGCCCGCGCCGCCGGCATCCAGAACGTCGTCTTCGACCGCGGCGGCTTCCGCTACCACGGCCGGATCAAAGCCCTCGCGGAGGCCGCTCGCGAGGGCGGTCTGCACTTCTAGGAGGCGCCCATGGTACAAATGCGCGGCGGACGCGATCGACGCCGAGGCCGGAATGACCGCCCCGGCGACGACATGGTGGAGAAGGTCGTCTCCATCAATCGTGTCGCCAAGGTCGTCAAGGGCGGCCGCCGCTTCTCCTTCACCGCCGTGGTCGTCGTCGGCGACGGCAAGGGCCGCGTCGGCGTCGGCATCGGCCGCGCCAACGAAGTCCCCGAAGCCATCCGCAAAGGCGCCACCGTCGCCCGCCGCAGCCTGATCAAGGTGCCCCTCCGCGAAGGCACCCTGCCCCACCCCATCACCCAGGACTTCGGCGCCTCCCGCGTCATGTTCAAGCCCGCCGCCCCCGGCACCGGCGTCATCGCCGGCGGCGGCGTCCGCGCCATCCTGGAAGCCGCCGGCGTGCGCAACGTCCTCACCAAGTCCCTCGGCTCCAACAACGTCGTCAACGTCGTGCGCTGCACCATGGACGCCCTCGCCGCCCTGCGCGACCCTGTCGAAGTCCGCCGCGAGCGCCTGCGCCTGGCAGGCCGCCTGCCCGCCCCGCCGCCCGAAGCCGCCCCCGCCCCCGAGCCCGCCACTGCCGCCCCGCCCGCCGGGGCGGAATAGTCGGCAGGGAAGACGGAGACAACGCCCCCCATGGCCACCCTGCGCATCACCTACGTCAAAAGCGCCATCGGCTACCGTGCCAACCAAGGCCACACCGTCCGATCGCTCGGCCTGCGGCGCCTCGGCCAGAGCGTCGAGAAGCCGGATACGCCGGACGTGCGTGGTATGCTCCACAAGGTGGCGCACCTGGTCGCGGTGAGCGAGGTCGACTGACCATGCCACTGCGCGCCAACGACCTGCGTCCCGCCCCCGGCGCCACCCACCCCCGCAAGCGGCTCGGCCGCGGCAACGCCTCCGGCACCGGCACCTACGCCGGCAAAGGCCTCAAGGGCCAGAAAGCCCGCGCCGGCAACGACATCCGCCCCGGCTTCGAAGGCGGCCAGCTCCCTCTCATCCGCCGCATGCCCCACAAACGTGGCTTCCATAACCGCTTCCGCGTCGAGTACACCCCAATCAACCTCGCCGACCTCAGCGCCCGCTTCCCCGCCGGTGCCGTCGTCGACGCCGAGGGCCTCGTCCGGGCGCGCCTGCTCAAGCGGACGGATGAAGCCTGCAAAATCCTGGGCAACGGTGAGTTGGCGCACCCCCTCACCGTGCGGGCGCCCAAAGTCTCCGCCGCCGCCCGGCGCAAGATCGAAGCGGCGGGTGGGGCCGTTGAGGAGCTGAATGCAGCGAGCGCAGACCGGTCAGAGTCCAACTAGGCCCCGCCTCCTGCAGGCCCTCGTCGATGCCTGGCGCCAGCCGGACGTCCGAGGGAAACTCGCCTTCACCCTGGCCATGCTCGTCGTCTTCCGCTTCCTCGCCCACGTCCCCGTCCCCAACGTCAACCTCGTCCAGCTCGACAACGCCCTCCAGAACAACCCCGTCCTCGGCTTCCTCAACCTCTTCAGCGGCGGCGGCCTGGAAAACCTCAGCATCGTCGCCCTCGGCGTGTACCCCTACATCACCGCCTCCATCGTCATGCAGCTCCTCACTCCGCTCATCCCGCGGCTGCAGGAACTCTCCCGGGAAGGCGAAACCGGCCGCAACCGGATTCAGCTCTATACCTACTGGTTCGCCCTCCCCATGTCCGTCGTCCAGGGCTACGGTCAGCTCCTCCTGCTGGAAAATGCCAACGCCATCGAGGGCATCGGCTTCACCGGCAGCGACGCCCTGCCCACCCTCTCCGCCGTCATCTCCATGACCGCCGGCACCATGTTCCTCATCTGGCTCGGTGAACTGATCACCGAAAAGGGCATCGGCAACGGCATCTCCCTGATCATCTTCGGCGGCATTGTCGCCAGCTTCCCCACCCTCTTCAACTCCATCCGCGCCAGCGACACCGGCGTCAGCGGCATCGCCGTCGTCATCGGCATCGCCCTCGTCCTCGTTGCCCTCATCGTCCTCTTCCAAGAGGCGCAGCGCCGCATCCCCGTCCAGTACGCCCGCTCCGTCTTCCGCGGCGGCCGTATGTACCGCCAGAGCGGGCAAAGCTATATCCCCCTGCGCGTCAATAGCGCCGGCATGATCCCCCTCATCTTCGCCTTCTCCATCATCATCTTCCCCTCCGTCATCGCCGGCTGGATCACCGGCACCGCCGGCGACGACACCGCCACCCAGGCCGTCGTCCAGGTCCCCTTCGCCGAAGCCGACGCCGCCGACCTCACCCTCGCCGAGAGCTATGACGGCATCGCTGAGGAGGGCGCATTCCGCGTCAACGACGCCGAAATCACCTACGCCCCCGAGGCGACCTTCCAGGACGTCCTGGACGACATCAACCAGGCCGCCGCCGCCAACGTCCTCACCACCATCGAGACCGAAGTCGACCCCGGTAGCGGCGATACCGTCCCCGTCTGGCGCGTCGAAAACAACGACCTCGGCCAGTCCCCCATCGTCTTGGAGGACGTGGAGGGGGACTTCATCGCCCGCACCCAGATCCCCACCCATCTCGAGCCCCCCGACGACCTCAACACCATTGACGCCGTCGAGGGCCAGACCCTGGGCCAGCGCCCCGGCTTCGTCATCCGCGCCGCCAGCTGGGTCGAGGACAACTTCTCCCCCGGCCGCCCCCTCTACTGGGCCCTCTCCTTCGTCCTCGTCTTCGCCTTCACCTTCTTCTACACCCTTGTCACCTTCCAGCAGCAGAACCTCTCCGAGAACCTGCAGAAGCAAGGCGGCTTCGTTCCCGGCATCCGCCCCGGACGCCCCACCCAGCAGTACATCAACAAGGTCCTCGTCCGCATCACGTTCGCCGGCGCCCTCTTCCTTGGCTTCATCGCCATCGTGCCCTTCCTCGCCACCGAATTCATCCCCGACAGCCAAGCCCTCACCATCTCCAGCACCGGCCTGCTGATCGTGGTCGGCGTCGCCCTGGACACGATGAAGCAAGTCGAAGCGCAACTCCTCATGCGCAACTATGAAGGGTTCATCCGCTAGCGATGCACCTCATCCTGCTCGGACCCCCCGGCGCCGGCAAAGGCACACAGGCCGCGCGCATCGCCCAAGCCACCGGCCTCGCCCGCATCGCCACCGGCGACATGTTCCGCGACAACGTCCGCAGCGGCACCGCACTCGGCGCCCTCGCCCAGCAGTACATGGACCGCGGCGAACTCGTCCCCGACGACGTCACCATCGCCCTGCTGCTCGACCGCCTCGACCGCCCCGACGCCGCCCGCGGCAGCCTCCTCGACGGCTTCCCCCGCACCGTCGAGCAGGCCCGCGCCCTGGACCAGGCCCTCGCCGGCCGCGATCAGCAGGTCGACCACGCCCTCCTCATCGACGTCCGCCCGGACGTCGTCCGTGCCCGCCTCAGCGGCCGCTGGTCCTGCCCCCAGGACGGCAGCGTCTACCACCAGGTCAATAATCCCCCCCGCCTGCCCGGCAAGTGCGATCATGACGGCATCGATCTCGTCCAGCGCGACGACGACACCCCCGCCGCCCTCGACCGCCGCTTGCGCGTCTACGAAGAGCAGACCGCCCCGCTCATCGCCTACTACGGGGACGCCGGCAAGCTCACCCGCATCGACGGCGAGCGCCCCCCCCCGCAGGTCGGCGACGCCCTCCTGGCCGCCATCGGCGCGGCGGTCGGCTGATGCTCGACAACCGGCCCAACCAGGTCGTCCTCAAGACCCCCGCCGAGATCGAGGAGATGCGCCGCGCCGGCCGCGTCGTCGCCGAAACCCTGCAAGAACTCGCCGCCCAAGTCCGCCCTGGCCTCCGCCTTTCCGCCCTCGACCGCTACGTCGACGAAAAGTACGATCGTCTTGGCATCACCCCCACCTTCAAGGGCTACCAAGGCTTCCCGTACACCATCTGTGCCTCCGTGAACGAACAGATCGTCCACGGCTTCCCCACGGACCGTATGCTACGGGAGGGCGACATCCTTTCCCTGGACCACGGGGCCACGGTTGGCGGCTGGGTCGCCGACTCCGCCTGCACGGTGCCAGTCGGGACGATCGACCCCCAGGCCCAGCGCCTCCTCGATGTGACGCGGGAAGCGCTCAACGTGGGTATTGACGTCGCCCGGGTGGGAGTATGCAAAGGGGACATCGGGGCAGCCATTCAGGCCGTAATCGAGAACGCCGGCTACGGGGTCGTCCGGCACTACGTGGGGCACGGCGTTGGTCGCCACATGCATGAACCCCCCAGCATGCCCAACTACGGCGTCGCCGGCAGCGGCATGGTGATGCGCAAGGGACTCGTGGTCGCACTGGAACCCATGGCCACCCTCGGCAGTCCGGACACCGTGGAGCTGGACGACGGCTGGACCGTCTCCACGAAAGATGGCAGACTCTCAGCCCATTTCGAGCACACCATGGCCCTGCGGGACGGTCGGCCGGCCGACGTGCTCACCGCCTGGGACTGAAAACGGAGGACGCGTGCCCCGCACCGCTTCAGCGCAACCCGCCCGCCGCCCGGCCCAGCCCAGCGGCGCCGTTGGCGCCACCCGCCCATCCACCCCGCGCCACCCGGACCGTCACGGTCGGCACACCTAGGAGTCGCGTCATGGCCCGCATCTCCGGCGTCGACCTGCCGGACGACAAGAAACTCTCCTACTCCCTCCGCTATATCTACGGCGTCGGCCCCACCCGCGCCAAGGAGATCGTGCGCAAGAGCCAGCTCGATGGCGACAAGCGCATGCGGGAACTCACCGAGTCCGAAATCTCCCGCCTGCGGGAAATTATCGACCGCGACTACCTCGTCGAGGGCGACCTCCGCCGCGACATCCGCCAGAACATCCAGCGTCTCATCGACATCAACTGCTATCGCGGCCAGCGCCATCGCCGCAACCTGCCCCTGCGCGGGCAGCGCACCCGCACCAACGCCCGCACTCGCCGGGGCTCGCGCAAAACCGTCGCCGGCCGCCGCCGGGCCGTCACCAAGAAGTAGGAAGCCGCCGCATGATCCAGGACAACCCTGAAGAGGCCCCCCCGGCCGCCGCCGCGCCGGAGCCGCCGCCGGCCGCCGCCGCGCCCGCCGTCACCCCCGCCCCCGCCGCGCGCGGCGCCCGCCGCCGCCAGCGCAAGAACGTCCCGCGCGGCCGCGCCTACGTCCAATCCACCTTCAACAACACCATCATCACCCTCACCGATCCGCAGGGGAACACCCTCGCCTGGGGCAGCGCTGGCTCCACCGGCGTCAAAGGCTCCCGCAAGAGCACCCCCTATGCTGCCCAGATCGCGGCCGAAAACGCCGCCCGCAAGGCCATGGAACACGGCCTCCGCGAGGTCGACGTCTACGTCAAAGGCCCCGGCAGCGGCCGCGAATCCGCCGTCCGCGCCCTCCAGGCCAGCGGCATCTCCCTGCGCACCATCCGCGATGTCACCCCCATCCCCCACAACGGCTGCCGCCCGCGCAAGCGGCGCCGCGTCTAGGAGCGCCGCATGGCCCGGTACACCGGCCCCGTTTGTCGCCTCTGCCGTCGCAACGGGGAGAAGCTCTTCCTCAAAGGCGAACGCTGCTTCACCCCCAAATGCGCCATTGAGCGCCGTCCCAACCCCCCCGGCCAGCGCTCGCCCCGCCGCCGCAAGATCTCCGACCGCGGCGTGCAACTGCGCGAAAAGCAAAAGGCCCGTCAGTCCTACGGCGTCCTCGAGCGGCAGTTCCGCCGCCTCTACCGGGAAGCCACCCGCCTCCCCGGCGCCACCGGCGACAACCTCATCCAGTTGCTCGAACTCCGCCTCGACAACGTCGTCTACCGCCTCGGTCTCGCCGAATCCCGCGCCCAGGCGCGCCAGGTCGTCCTGCACGGCCACATCACTCTCAACGGCCACAAGGCCAGCGTCGCCTCGATCGAAACCAAGATCGGCGACAAAATCGGCTGGACCGAACGCGGCCGGCGCAGCAAGTTCTACGAGATGGTCAAGGAGTGGCAGGGCGGCCGCGAGGTCCCCGGCTGGCTCCGCATCGAGCCCGCCCAGATCGAAGGCGAAGTCACCGCCCTGCCCGTCCGCCTGGACGTGGACGCACGTTTTGATGAGAACGCCATTGTTGAGTACTACTCCCGCTAGCGACGCCGGCCGCACCGACCCCACCAATGCCTGGGAGGGACCCCCTCACGTGATCAGCGAGCAAGACACCCCCCGCCTGGAGACCGAGGAATCCTCCAACACCTACGCCCGCATCGTCGCCGAGCCCCTCCCGCGCGGCTTCGGCACCACCATCGGCAACGCCCTCCGCCGCCTCCTCCTCGGCGCCCTCCCCGGCGCCGCCGTCGTCGCCGTTCGCATCGACCAGGTCCAGCACGAATTCTCCACCATCCAGCACGTCAAGGAAGACACCACCGAACTGCTCCTCAACGTCCGCGGCATCCGCCTGCGCGCCCTCTCCGACCGCCCCGCCAAACTCTTCCTCGACGTCACGGGCGAACGCACCGTCACCGCCGCCGACCTCGAAGTCCCCGGCGACTACGAAATCGTCAACCCCGACACCCACATCGCCACCCTGGACTCCCCCGAAGCCCACCTCACCGCCACCCTCGACGTCCAGCGCGGCCGCGGCTTCGTCCCCTCCGGCCACACCGACGGCATGCCGATCGGCGTCATCCCGCTGGACGCCGTCTTCACCCCCGTTCGCAAGGTCAACTACACCGTCCAGCCCACCCGCATCGGCCAGGAAAGCGACCTCGACCGCCTCATCCTGGAAGTCTGGACGGACGGCACCATCAGCGGCGAAGACGCCATCCGCAAGGCCGCCGAGATCCTCGAGCGCGAACTCCGCCTCTTCGTCCACCTCGGCGCCCCGCCCCAGCCCCCCGAAGCCCAGCCCGGCGAATCCCTCGGCCTCAGCCCCGAGCGCTACAACACCTCCATCGAAGACCTCAGCCTCTCCGTCCGCGCCTACAACTGCCTCAAGCGCAGCGGCCTCATGACCGTCGGCCAGGTCCTGGAAAAGTCCGACGAGCAACTCCTCGGCCTGCGCAACTTCGGCGAAAAGTCCTTCTTCGAACTCATGGACCGCCTGCGGGAACTCGGCTTCCTCAGCCAGGACGACCCCCGCGGGCGCATCGGCAGCATCGCCCCCGTCGGCGAAACCGCCGGCCTCGGCAGCCGCCCCGACGACGGCGACGCCGCCTCCTCGCTGAGCGACAGCGACGCCGAAGCGGACGAGGAAATCAGCTCCCTCGGCACCGCCCTCCTGGAAGCCCTGCGCGAGGCCGGCCAGGAACCCGACTCCCTCAACTAACCCCGAACCAGGAACGCCCATGCGACATCGCCTCTCCGGACGGCTCCTCGGCCGCAAGACCTCCCACCGCAAGGCCCTGATCCGCAACCAGGTGACCGACCTCCTCCGCCACGACCGCATCGTCACCACCGAGGCCAAAGCCAAGGCCGTGCGCCCCATCGCCGAGCGCGTCATCACCCTGGGCAAACGCGGCGACGGTCCCGCCCGCCGCCGCGCCGGCGCCGTCCTCACCGACAAGCGCGTCCTGCGCCGCCTCTTCGATGACGTCGCCCCCCGCTTCCAGGACCGCCCCGGTGGCTACACCCGCATCGTCAAGCTCGGCCCCCGCCTCGGCGACGGCGCCCGCATGGCCCAGCTCGAACTCGTCGAGGGCAGCGGCGTCCCGGCCATCATGGACGCCGCCGCCGCCGCGGCCCCAGAGCCGGAGACCCCTGAGGCGCGCGCCCCCGCAGCGGACGTGCCCCCAGCGGACGGGCCCCCAGCGGACGGGCCCCCAGCGGACGACGGCGCGGACGACGGCGACAACAGCGCCGCCAACGGTGACAGCGCTGCGCCCGCCCCCCCCACCGTCGACAAGGAAAACGCCTGACCACGCCCACGCCGCCCCGCCGCCGCCTCGCGCTCCTCCTCCAGTACGACGGCGCGCCCTTCGCAGGCTCGCAGCGGCAGGCCCAGCAGCCGACCGTCCAGTCCGCCCTGGAGAACGCGGCCGCCGCACTCACGGGATCACCGCATCGGGTCGACTTCGCCGGCCGCACCGACGCCGGCGTGCACGCGACCGGCCAGGTCGCGGCGCTCACCCCCGAAGTCACGCTTCCCCCGGACCGCTGGCTGCACGGCCTCAACCACTTCCTGCCGTCCGCCGTCGCCGTGCAGGACGCGCGTCCCGTCTCCCCCGCCTTTGACCCCCGGCGCGACGCGTGCGCCCGCACCTACCGCTATCACCTCCGCCTCTCCCCCGTGCGCCAGCCGCTCTGGGAGCCCCGCGCCTGGGTGGTGCGGCAGGCGCTGGACGCGGCGCGGATGGCGGAGGCGCTGGCACTGCTCCCGGGGACGCGCGACTTCGCCTCCTTCGCCGGCCGCCCCGCCCGGGGGGGCAGCGTGCGCACCCTCTGCCGCGCCCGCCTCCTCACCCCGGGACCGGCCGACTGGCGCCTCGAATTCTGCGCCAACGCCTTCCTTCCCCACCAGATCCGGCGTACCGTCGGACTGCTCGTAGAGGTCGGGCGGGGCCGCGTCCTCCCCCGGCGCCTGTCGGAGTTGCTCGCCCAGCCTCGCCCCGGCGCCGCCGGGCCCGCCGCCCCGCCGCAGGGACTGCACTTGGCAGGCGTCCGCTATAGGCTGGCGGAACTGATCGATTGGAATGAGGACCATGAAGACCCATGCCATCCGCGCCGCTGAGGTCGAGCGCACCTGGCATCTGATCGACGCCGCCAACCGCCCCCTCGGCCGCGTCGCCACCCAGATCGCCACCCTCCTCCGCGGCAAGCACAAGCCTGCCTATTCCCCCTCGCTCGACGTCGGCGATTACGTCGTCGTCATCAACGCCGAGCGCGTCGCCGTCACCGGGAACAAGCGCGAAGGCAAGGTCTATTACCGCCACTCCGGCTATCCCGGCGGCCTCCGCCAGATGGTCTTCAAGGACCTCATGGCCCGCTACCCCGAACGCGCTATCGAGAAAGCCGTCCGTGGCATGCTCCCCAAAACCCGCCTCGGCGCCCAGCAATACCGGCACTTGCGTGTCTATGCCGGGCCGGAGCACCCCCACGCCGGCCAGTTCGACGCCCCCGCCACCTCCAGGAGCCAGGCATGACCACCACCGCCGACCAGCACTACTACTACGGCACCGGCCGCCGCAAAGAGGCCGTCGCCCGCGTCCGCCTGTACCCCGGCAGCGGCGCCATCGTCATCAACGGCAAGCCCGCCGAGGAAATCTTCACCCGCGAAGTCCAGCGCCGGGAGTTCCTCGAACCCCTCGCCCTCACCGACACCGAGGGCCGCTTCAACGCCCAGATCAAGTGCAGCGGCGGCGGCGTCTCCGGCTGGGCCGGCGCCATCCGCCTCGGCATCGCCCGCGCCCTCATCGAGGCCGACACCGGCCTCCGCCCCACCCTCAAGCGCGCCGGTATGCTCACCCGCGACGCCCGCATCAAGGAGCGGAAGAAGCCCGGCCTCAAACGCGCCCGCAAGGCCCCCCAGTACACCAAGCGCTGACCCGGCCCGGCCCGCTCAGCGCCGCACGACCTCCACCCCCTCCTGCCGCCCCCGGTAGCTCGCCAGCAGCCGGCGCAGCCCCGTGGCCAGGCTGCCCACCCGCCGCCGCGCCGCCGCCTCCACGATCTCCCCCGCATCCGCGTACCCCAGCCGCCGGTAGGCCGTGATCGCCGTCACGTTCCCCGGATCCACCGACAGCACCACGTCCTCGTGATCCGCCAGCAGCGCCGCCGTCACCACGCTCGTCGCCTGCGTCGCCAGCCCCCGGCCCCGATGCGCCGGATGCGTGAACACGTTCCCCACGACCGCGATGCCATACCGCGGGCTGATCGCATGCGTCCCCGCCACCGCCAGCAGCCGCCCTCCCTCCACCACCCCGTAATATTGCCCCTCCGACAGGTGCCGCGGTTGGTACGCCGTCGCCCCCCCTTCACTGCTGTACAGGCGGTTCAGCGCCCGCGCCTGCGACGCTCGCAACAGTACCGCCTCCCCCTCCACCCTCCGGAACGTCTCCCGCCTCACGTGCATCCGCACCATCGTCCGCGGCGTCCGCAGAGCGAACATCGGCTCCAGCGCCGCCACGTGCTCCGGCTTCACCGTCGCGAACGTCTGATACGCCCCCGGATGCAACGACAGCAGCGCCCCCACCCCCGCCGCCGGTCCCAGCGCGAACGTCGCATCGCCCAGCCCCGCCCGCGAGTGACAGATCAGGCTCGGCCCCGCCCCGGACGTCGTACTCACCCACCAGTGGGACTGGCCGAACGCCCCCGGCTCGAGCTGCGCCAGCGCGTAGGCGGCGAACAGCCGATCCACCTGCAACAGGTCCCCCAGCGCACCCCGATCCTGCACCTCCCGCACCAGGTGCTCACGGCGCCCGCTCCGCGCCCAGCGCAGAATGTTCGTCATGCCCCGCTCCCGCCCCCGGGCAGCGCCGCCGCCGGCCGTCCCGCCAGCCAGCCCGCCTCCCCCAAGCCGATGCCCCGAGCCCGCGCCGCCACACCCGCCGGCGTCGCCTCCCACAGACCGTCCAGCCCGAACCCCTCGATCGTGTACGACGCCACCGCGTTCCCCCACCGCACCGCATCCACCAGCCCCGCCCCCCGCTCCAACGCCGCCAGCACCCCGCCCGCGAAGCTGTCCCCCGCTCCCGTCGGGTCCACCACCGCGCACCCCGCCACCGCGGGGATCGCCCTGCGCTCCCCTGCGTGCAGGATCTCCGCCCCCGCCGGCCCGCGCTTCAGCAGCAGTGTGTCCGCCCCGTGCGACCGCACCAGCGCCGCCGTTCGCGCCGCCACCTCCCCCCCCGCCGCCACCGCGTCCGCCGCATCGCCCAGCAGCAGCCGCGCCTCCGCCGCGTTGATCGCCACGATGTCGCAGGCCCCCATCGCCGCCAGGAACTCGTCCCGCTGCCGCTCCAGCTCCCGCTCAATCGTGTCCAGCATCGTCACCCGCCGCCCCCGGAACTGCGGCAGCGCCGCCCGGTTCTGCCGCGGGTCCCCCGACGTCAGAAAGACGTGCGACGCCCCCGCCGCCTCCTCCGGCACCCTCACCGCCACCCGCCCGAACGTCCCCGGACGTGTGAACAACGTCTCCCGGTCCTCCAGGTTCGCCGCGTAGCGGCAGCCCCAGTGGAACGTCGGCCCCGCCGCCACCCGCACCCCGGCCAGGTCCACCCCCCGCCCCCGCAACCGCCCCAGCCACGACTCCGGCAGATCGCTCCCCACCACCGACACCACGTGCGCCTGCGTCAGCAGCGCCGCCGCCACCGCCACGTACGCCGCCGATCCCCCCAGCACCCGCTGCACTGATCCGCGCGGCGTCGTGATGTCGTCGAACGTGATCGCCCCCACCACGGCCACGCTCACGGCAGATACCCCCCAAGGATCGGCGCCAGATCCTCCCGCACCTGGCGCGGAATCCTCGCTGCTTCCGTCACGATGGCGAACTCCAAGGCCCCCCGGGCGCTGCTCGTCCAGTCCGCCGGCAGATCCGCCACCGTCGCCAACACGATCCGTTGCGCCGCCGCCGCGTTCTCCCGCAGCCGCGCCAGCGCCACCGCAACATCAACGTCCGCTTCCGTCTCACGCCACACATCGTAATCCGTCGCCGTCGCCAGCATCGCGTACGCGATCTCCGCCTCCCGCGCCAGCTTCGCCTCCGGGATCGCCGTCATGCCGATGATCGTCCCGCCCCAGCTCCGGTACAGCCGTGACTCCGCCCGCGTTGAGAACAGCGGCCCCTCGATCGCCACGTACGTCCCTCCGGCATGCACGCGCGCCGCCACCCCCGCCCCCGCCCGCAGCAAGCGCCCGCTCAGATCCGCGCAGAACGGATCCGCGAAGCCCACGTGCGCCACAATGCCCCCGCCGAAAAACGTCGTCGGCCGGCTGTGCCGCGTCCGATCGATGATCTGGTCCGGCACCACCATCTCCCCCGGCGTCACCTCCTCCCGCAACGACCCCACCGCGCTCACCGCGATGATCCCCTCCACCCCCAGCGACTTCAGCGCCCAGATGTTCGCCTTGACCGGCACCTCCTGCGGCAGCAGCGTGTGCCCCCGCCCGTGCCGTGGCAGGAACGCCACCCGCCGCCCCTGCAGCGTCCCGATCGTGACCGCATCGCTCGGTGCCCCGAACGGCGTCTGCGGCTGCCACTGCTCCACGTCCGTCAACTCCGGCAGGCGCGACAAGCCCGACCCGCCGATCACCCCCAGCTG
Organism: Dehalococcoidia bacterium; assembly: GCA_965247775.1. Taxonomy (GTDB): domain Bacteria; phylum Chloroflexota; class Dehalococcoidia; order Bin125; family Bin125. Next base: position 2,603,539 of record OZ252031.1, on the reverse strand, counting down.
CGCGTGCGGGAGAGCGGCGGCGCACATCGCAGTCTCAGTACCGGATCAGCGCGTCGATAGGCAGATCCGCGAGCTGCGCCCGGCCGCCCAACTCCCCCAGCTCCACCAGGAACACCAGCCCGCACACCACCGCCCCCGTCCGCCGCACCAGCGTTGCCGCCGCCTGCGCCGTCCCCCCCGTCGCCAGCAGATCGTCCACGATCAACGCCCGCTGCCCCACCTGCAGCGCATCCTGGTGGATCTCCAACGCGCTGCTCCCGTACTCCAGTTGGTACTCCTCCGCGAGCGCCGTGTGCGGCAGTTTCCCCTGCTTCCGAACCGGCACGAACCCCACCCCCAGCCGGACCGCCAGCGGCGCCGCGAAAATGAACCCGCGCGACTCGATCCCCACGACCGCTTGTGCCTCCTGCGCCGCCGCCAGCCGCTCCATCCACTCCAGGCTCAGCCGGAACGCCGCCGGATCGCCGATCAGTGGCGTGATGTCCCGGAACAGGACCCCCGGCTGCGGGAAGTCCGGCGCCTCGCGGATCAGCGAGCGCAGGCTCTCAACGGCGACCATCTACAGCTCTCCTCGCTCGCACGCAGGCTAGGGAGCCTCCCGAGCGCCGGTCAATCGGGCTCCCAACGCCGCCCCCCTCCGCACTGCCCTCCGGCCCCAGCCGGGCTGATACCATCGCCCGCACCCGACGGCTGAAAGACGCATGACCCACCCGCCCCCGGCGCCCCCCGACCCCCGGCCCGATCCCGGCGACCTCCACCTGGACCAGGCCTTGCAGGTCATCGCCCCCTTCTACGACCTCGACTTCGGCGCCATCGACGCCGACCTGCCCATGTACGAAAACTTCGCCCGCGCCGCCGGCCCCCGCCTCCTCGAACTCGGTACCGGCGCCGGCCGTGTGGCCGCACCCCTCGCCCGCGCTGGCTGCCGCGTCGTCGGCCTTGAGGCCAGCGCCGCCATGCGCGACGCCGGCCGCGACCGGCTTCGCGTCGCCGGCGTCACCGTCGTCGCCGGCGACATGCGCTGCCCCCCCGCCCACCCGGCCCTCACCCCCGCCGGCTTCGACCTCGCCCTCTGCGCGCTCTCCGGTTTCTGCCACCTCCCCGGCCGCGATGCCCAGCTCGCTGCCCTCCGCGCCATTGCCCGCCTCCTCCGCCCCGGCGGCCGCCTCATCCTCGATCTCCCCGCCCTCCAGGCCGACGACTGGACCCCCGGCCCCCGCCCGCTCCAGCTGGAATGGGTGCGCCCCCACCCCCACGCCGGGCACACCGTCATGAAGTGGGCCACGCTCGAAGCCTTCCCCGCCCGGCAGAGCCAGATCGTGACCTATCTGTATGATGAATTGCGGCCGCAAGGCGGCTTCCAGCGGGCGCTGGCGCGCTTCCCCCTGCGTCACATCTTCCGCTTCGAGTTGGAGGGCCTGCTGGAGTCCGCCGGGCTAAATCTGGAGTCCTGCCACGGCTCCTACGACCTCGACGACGTGGAGACGGGCGACCGCCTCATCGCCGTCGCCGTACGGCCCTTCCCGCCGCCGGCGTCCGGCACGGCAACCCCTGGGGCGGAAGAGGAAGAGGCCTGATGCGGAGCCTCCCTCACCGCCGCGCCTGGCCCCCCCTGGCGCTCCTCGCCCTCACCGCCCTCGTCGCCACCGCCTGCAGCGTCAGCAACGACGACATCGACGCCAACGAATTCATCCGCCCCCCCGCCCCCGGCCTGGCCGGCATCGACGACCGCGATACCCCGACCCCCAGGGGCGCCCCGGAAGGCGTCATCCCCGAACCCGCCACCCCCCGCACCCCCGCCGGCCCCAGCGGCGACACCGACGACCTCGACTTGGCCGAGGACATCGTCCGCCGCTACCGCAACCCCACCTACGAATACAGCCTGGAGCTGGTCTGCCCCCCCTTCTGCGACGTCAACCCCGGGGGCATCGACCGCGTCCGCTTCGACTCCGACACCCCGCCCGCCTCCCTCACCGTCGCCGTGCGCCCCGCCGGCGAAGCCCCCACCCTCGCCCGCCTCGAGGGGGTCTGGCTGGAGTCCGTCCTCCTCGGCGCCGTCCCCACCATCCTCGACCGGCGCGAAGTGCCCCTCCCCTTCGACGCCGAAACCCCCGCGCTCCTCATCGAGTGGGAGGTCGACACCCGCGCCACCGGCGGCTCCCAGGCCCGCTGGCGCTCCCTCCTTACCGTCGTCGGCCCCATTGCCTACTTCATTAACGCCGGCAGCGTCGTCGATAGCTTCAACGCCCTGGAGCCGGACCTTCAGCAAGCCCTCGACTCCTTCCTCGCCCTCCCCGACCCCCCGAATCGCCCCGGCTCCTACACCCGCTTCGGCTTCTCCATCCACTACAACGTGGACGATTTGATCGCCGAAGCCGGCGTCCCCGCCCTGGTCGGAACCCAACCCACCGCCGATCTCGGCGCCTTCATCCTCCAGCCCCGCGGCGGCGCCTCCCTCATCCTCACCTGGGAGGCCCTCAGCGAGGCGATCTACGACGCCGACGCCGCCATCGACGCCGAAGCCCGCCCCCCTGGCGCCGTCTCCGTCGAGGAAACCCTGCGCGGCGCTTTCGACCTCAGCGACGACATCCGCGGCCGCGTCGCGACATTCACCGCCGCCGACGCCGCCGGCAACGTCGTCCCCCTCCGCGTCTTCTCCTGGTATTGCCTGCAAGGCGGGCGCGCCTTCACGCTACAATCCCTCAGCGACGTCGAACGCCCGGACCTGCTCGACAACTTCCGCTGTGGCCCCGCCTCGGACGAGCCCGCTCCGGATCCCGCCGACAGCGACGACCCCGGTACGGATGCCAGCCCCGGCGCAGAGCCCGCCGCCGACCCCCAGGAAGAGACGCCATGACCGTTGTCGCACTCGACGGAATGGGCGGCGACAACGCCCCCAAGGCCATCGTCCAAGGCGCCCTTCTCACCGCCGCCGACCCGGGCCTGGAACTCGTCCTCGTCGGCCGCAGCGCCGAACTGCGCGCCCTCCTGCCGGACCCGCCCCCCAACCTCCGGATCGCCGAGGCGCCCGACGCCGTCGGCATGGCCGAGCCCCCCTCCGCCTCCCTCCGCCAGAAGCCCCGCTCCTCCATCATCGTCGGCCTGGAACTCCTCAAGCGGGGCGACGCCCAGGCCTTCGTCTCCTTCGGCAACACCGGCGCCGTCATGGCCGCCAGCCTCGTCAAGCTGGGCCGCGTGCCCGGCGTCGATCGCCCCGCCCTCGGCGCCCTCTTCGAGAACGCCCGCGGCTCCCGCTCCCTCCTCCTCGACGTCGGCGCCAACGCCGACTGCCGCCCCGCCTACCTCCTCCAGTTCGCCACCATGGGCAAGGCCTACTTCGAGCGCGTCCTCCACCACCGCCACCCCAGCGTCGGCCTGCTCAACCTCGGCGAGGAAGAGGGCAAGGGCAATCAGTTCGCCCAGGAGGCCTACACGCTCCTCGCCCGCGACGAGCCCAACTTCATCGGCAACGTGGAAGGCAACGCCATGATCGGCGGCGCCGCCGATATCGTGGTCGCCGACGGCTTCAGCGGCAACATCGCCGTCAAGGTCTCCGAAGGCGTTGGCAGCCTCATCACCGGCGCCCTCCGGCGCGCCGTCAAGAGCAAGCCCTACTACGTCCTCGGCGCCTGGCTCCTGCGCGGCGCCTTCGCTGTCCTGCGTCAGCACATGGACTACCAGACGGTCGGCGGCGCCCCCCTCTTCGGCGTCAACGGCGCCGTCATCATCGGCCACGGCCGCGCCGACGCCGAAGCCGTCGCCTCCGGCATCCGTATGGCGCGCACCGTCGGCGAATCCCAGTTCGTGCCCGCCATCCGCGCCGCGCTCGCCGCCCGCACCGTCGCGGGGCCCCGCCCGAGCCCGGACGCCCCCGCCCTCCCCAGTCCCGGCGGCAGCCGGGCCCTTCCCCGCCCCTGAGCCCCTCCCCGAAGCCGCCGCCTCAGCCGCCCGACCGCACCAGCAGCTTCAGCGAGTCCGCCACCGCTTGCCGGCGCGCATCGTCCGCCGCCAGCGCCTCGCCCAGCACACAGTCCAGCACGTGCGCCTCCGTCATCGCCAGACAGACCTGCTGCACCGCCGACCGCACCGCCAGCAACTGCGTCAGCACGTCGTCGCAGGCCCGGCCCTCGTCCAGCATCCGCTGCACCCCCTGGACCTGCCCCTCAATCCGTCGCAGCCGAGCCTGCACATTCGCCGTCTCCATGCCAACCCTCCCCGCGGATGTGTCCGGCGAGACACCCTGCGCCAACCCAACTCGGATCGCCGGGGGTATACCCCATAGGGGTATTGTACGATGACATGGACCCCGCGGGGGTGGTGTCAACGCGCGGCCCCGCGCCGGGTCTGTCAAAACCCAGCACCGCCCTTCATAATGGAGAAGCGGACCGGGCAGCCCGGACGCGATGAAGGAGACGAAGAATGGCCAAGCCTGCCGAAACCAGCGACGCGACCTTCAAGGACGAAGTGCTCGAAAACGACCTGCCCGTGCTCGTCGACTTCTGGGCCCCTTGGTGCGGTCCTTGTCGCATGGTGGCCCCGGTGGTGGAGGAGTTGGCGGAGGAGTATGACGGCAAGGTCTCCTTCTACAAGCTCAACACGGATGACAACCCGCAGGTCGCCACCACCTACGGCATCCGCAGCATCCCCACGCTGCTGGTCTTCAAGGGCGGCGAGCCCGTCGGCCAGATCGTGGGCTTTCGCCCCAAGGGCGACCTCAAGAAGCGCCTCGACGAAGTCCTCGTCTGAACGCCCGGCGAGCATGCTTCAGATGCGCGCGAGCAAGGTGTAGAGACGCTCGTCGTAGAGGGCCCCGCTCAGCGGCGTGAGCCGGCGACGAAAATCCCTCGTGTGATCCGCGACGACGTGGGCGTCGTAGTCGGCTCGACTCCGCCAGTTCGCGATGACCGAGAAGTGGTTCGGCCGGTCGCGCTGTTGGTGGATCTCGAGTCCCGCACGGCCCCCGTCGTCGCTGCTGGCGGCCGCCAGCTCGCGGAGCAGCTCGCTGCATTCCTCCTTGTGGGGCGGCGGGACGTCGACGTGCGTGACGACGCGGACCGCAGCCACGTCCTGCCCGGCGCCGGCGCCGTCCACAACGAGGCCGGTGTGCACCCGCTCATCGATGCCACTGATCAAGAGGGGGGCGATGTTCCTGATGAAGTCCGCGTGCGGGACGGACGCACGGCACCCGGCGAACGCGCGATCGTCCCGCCAGCGCTCGACCGCAACGAAGTGGTGGGATCGGGTGATGCGTTGCATGGCGTCGAAACACTCGTTGCCGTCCGTTCCGCGACTCACAGCGGCCCACCGTTGAATCAGGGCGGCCGCGTCCGCCGCGGACGGCGGCGTGACCTCGATGTAGGTCACGACATAGACCGCCGCGCCGGCCGCACGCGCGGCATCGGCGTCAGGGGCCCGCGTGTCGGGTGATTCGCGCACCGTCTCTCCTGGAGGTGGGGTGGTGTGTGTGGAACGCGCGGCCCCGCTTCAGATGGTCATCCGTGGACCTTCAGGCCACTCCCGGTCCCAATGCGGATAGTGGCGCATCGTGCGAGCGGGGTCTAGACGCCGTCCGCCGGGTCGGGCCTCGCGGATCAATGCACCCCCGCGTCCTTGACTCCGTCGCCGCGCCGCGCCGACTTCGATGCCGAACGCGTTGGCGGCACGCACCACCGTTCCGTCCGCCGCGCCTGTAGTACGCTGCGGTCCGCACAGACCAGTGCTGTTGGTCGGGGGAGCGGAAGGGGCCCGGTGGCCTCCCCGGTCTTCAAAACCGTTGCAGGGCAGCCCGCGCTGTCCTGGGTGGGTTCGACCCCCATGCGCTCCCGCCACCCTCCTGCCGCTCCCCGGGGACCCGGCCCCCGCCCGGACCGCATGACCCCGTCCGGCCGTCGAATCCCCCGCCCGCCGCGCGTCGATCCCGCAGCAGGCAAACCGAAGGGAGCGCCCTATGCCCTACGACCAGAAACTCGCCCAGCGCCTCCGCGGCCTCCTCACCGACCACGACGGCATCGACGAACGCAAAATGTTTGGCGGCCTCTGCTTCCTCGTCAACGGCAACATGCTCTGCGGCGTCGAAAGCGATCGCCTCATGGTCCGGGTCGGCCCCCGCGCCTACGACGACGCCCTCGCCCGCCCTCACGCCCGCCCCATGGACTTCACCGGCCGCCCCATGAAGGGCCTCGTCTGGGTCGACCCCCCGGGCCTCCGCGACAAGCGCAGCCTGCGCCGCTGGCTCCAGCGCGGCCTCGCCTTCGCCGGCGCCCTTCCCCCCAAACCCTGAGCCTCTCCCGCCCCGGCCGACCCGCGCGCTGCCGCGCCCCGCTTCTGTCGCTGATCCCCTCAGAGCCCGCTTGGCCTGCGGGGAGCGCCTGTGCAGCGATCTGTGCCACCACCGTTCAGCTTCCTCAACCCGCCGCCCATCGGCTCGTTCGCCACGGGCATGCCCCCCATCGACTCCGCCGCCCCGGCCCCGGACGTCGAGCGGATCTTCCGCCCGAACGCCGGCTGGTCCAGCGCCATCGTCCGCGATCCGGACCTCGGCCTCGTCGTCCTCGATCGCCACGCCTTTGAGGCCACCATGCTCCAGCGCGGCGTCATCGCCATGCGCGAACTCCGCGGCCTCGGCATCCGCCTCGCCAGCGACGACTTCGGCGCCGGCTACTCCTCCTCAACCAGATCAAGCAGCTCCCGACCGACACCCTCAAGATCGACAAATCCTTCGTCCAGTCCCTCGACACCGACGCCCCGGACCGCGAGATCGTCCGCCTCATCAGCGCCCTCGGATCCGCCATGGGCGTCGATATCGTCGCCGAGGGGATCGAGGAGGAGAACCACGCCCGCACCCTCCTGGAAATGGGCGGCGGGCTCGGCCCGGGCTTCCACTTCTCCCGCCCGGTCGACGGCCGCCGCGCGCCTCCCTCGTCGAGGCCGGATCCTTCGCGCAGAGGGCCGCCTCGGCCCTTCCCACGCCCCAGCCGCCCCCGCTATCCTCCCCTCCCGCGCCGCCCAGCAAGGAGGACCCCAGTGGTCGACCAAATCAGCATCAGCCCCGAACGCATGCAGGCCGAGCGCCTCGCCCGCTTCCAGGACTTGCAGCCCAACAGCGAGGCCTTCGTCGACATCCGCATCCCCGGCAACGCCCGCGACGTGCTCACCGTCATCGGCCGCGGCGTCAGCGAGAACGACGACTTCACCGTCCCAATCGAGGCCAGCGGCTTCAACCTCGCCTGGGTCCGCGCCCCCCACAACAACGGCGCCTCCCTCCACTTCCACGACACCACTGAGGTCTTCATCGCCATCAAGGGCCAGTGGGAGATCTTCTGGAAGAACCTCGAAGGCGACGAGCACAAGGCCGTCCTCGAGCCCTTCGACACCATCTCCGTTCCGGTGGGCGTCAGCCGAGGCTTCCGCAACCTCGGCGACGAGTCCAACCTCATGCTCGCCATCCTCGAAGGCACCGACGCCGGCCGCGTCCACTGGCCACCCGAGACCGTCGCCGAGGGCCGCAAGTACGGCCTGGACCTGGACGAGCACGGCGACCTCGTCGAGGTCGGAACCGCTCGCGGCTGAGCACCGCGGGCATCCCGCCCGGGATCGAAGAGCGCCGGCCCCCCGGCCGGCGCTCGCGGCCCTGCGCCCGTGCGCGACGCTACGTGCTGACCCCGTGCGCCTCGGCGATCCTGAGAAATTCGTCGTTCGTCAGCAGCCGCTTCACTTCCAGCGACTTGCCCTTCACGTCCTGCAGCATCGCTTCCATCACGGGCGTCTTCGCGCTCAGCCCGTGCTTGTCCAGGTTCACCGCCACGGAGTCCAGCCCCGATCCCTTCCCCAGCACGATCTCCGGCTGCGGCTGCCCCACCAACTCCGGCCGGTACGGGAACGCCTCCGTCAGCTTCTCCCGGCCCACGTTCTTCACCCAGCTCGCGATGATCCCCGACTCCACGTTGAACAGCTTCTCGCCCACCACCGGCCGGTTCGACGGCTGCGCCACCCCGCCCCGCTCCAGCACCGTGCGCGAGATGTCCAAGAAATGCTCCGTCTTGATCCCGGTGTCCACCCCGTACATCGTCAGCAGCGCCAGCAGCGTCTCCTCCATCGGCGTGTTCCCCGCCCGCTCCCCCAGCCCCGTCACGGTCGTCTGGATGATCTCCACCCCCTCCGCCACCGCCATCGCCGTGTTCGCCACCCCCATGCCGAAGTCCATGTGGAAGTGCGTCTCCAGCGGCACGTCGATCCGCTCCCGCGTCTTCCGCACGAAGAAGCTCACCGCGTGCGGCGACAGCACCCCGAACGTGTCCACCAGCCCGATCGAGTCCACCGCCCCCCGCGTCGCCACCGTCTCCAGCAGGTCCAGGAACTGCACGATCCCTGCCCGCGTCGCGTCGATCGGGAAGTACGACACCTGCAGCCCCAGCTCCCGCGCATACGACGTCGCCTCCACCGACAGGTCGATGGCCTTCTCCACCGGCCACTGGTAGGCCTCCTCGATCAGGTGGTGGCTGGACGGGATCTCCATCACCACCCCCGTCACGCCGCAGTCCGCCGCCCGCTTCACATCGTCCGTCACGCAGCGTGAGAAGGCCCAGATCTCCGCCTCCAGCTCCGCCTGCACGATCCCTCGCACCGCCGCCTCGTCCGCCGCCGACACCGCCGGCAGCCCCGCCTCGATCCGGTGCACCCCCGCCTCCGACAGCTTCTCCGCGATGTGGATCTTATCCTCGGTCGTGAACTCCACCCCCGCCTGCTGCTCCCCGTCCCGCAACGTCACGTCGTGCACCCGCACCTGCTCGTGGAACGTGAAGCCGCCCGCCACTTCCTCTTGATAGTTCCAGGGGCTGGAGAACCACTGCTCGCTCTTCCACGGCTCGCGCTGCTGGCTGCTCATCGGCCTCTCTCCTCCCGGCGACGACGCGCCGTCTGCCCGTCCGCGGTTCTCGTCCCTTACGCGATGCCGGCCGTCTCCGCCGGCTCCGCGATCACCCGATTCTCCAGCCGCCCGATCCGCTCGATCTCCACCCGCACCACGTCCCCCACCTGCAACCAGCGCGGCGGCTCCGTCCCGTTGCCCGTCCCGCCCGAGGTCCCCGTCGCCACCACGTCGCCCGGCTCCAGCGTGCAGATCCGCGACAACCCCTCCACGATCGCATAGCAATCAAAAATCAGCTCCCGTGTGTTCGTGTCCTGCCGCAGCTCCCCGTTCACCCAGGTCTTCGAGTCCAGCGCGTGCGGGTCCCCCACCTCGTCCGCGGTCACGATCCATGGCCCCATCGGCCCGTGCGTGTCGTAGGACTTGCCCAGCGTCATCGTTCGCGACATGCCCTGCACGTCCCGCACGCTCACGTCATTCACGATCGTGTACCCCGCGATCACCTGCGGCGCATCCTCGCGCGACACGTGCCGGCAGCGCCGCCCGATGACCAGCCCCAGCTCCCCCTCATAGTCCAGTTGGTCCGAGATCTTGGGCATGTGGATCGGCGCCGCCGTGCGGTTCACGCTGGTCACCTGCTTGTTGAAGATCATCAGGTGCTTGGGAACCTGGAGCTTCCGCTCCCGGATGTGATCACGGTAGTTCAGCCCCACCCCCAGGTACTTGCCCGGCCGCAGCACCGGCGCTTCCAGCCGCACCGCCGCCAGCGACAAGCGATGACCGCCACCCTCCACCGCTTCCGCCGCCACCCGCCGCCCGGCCTCCCCGCTCGCCAGAAAGGCCGGCATCTCACGCGCCGCCGCCGCCGCCCCCAGATCCACGATCTCCGCCCCCACCACGACCCCAATGCGGGTGGCCCCCTCGTGGCTGAACGTCGCCAGCTTCATCCCACCCCCTCGCCGCTCCGGCCCCCGGACGCCTGTCAGCCGGGCCCGGCCCGGGCGCGCGAGCCAAGGCAGTGTATCCGCTGCGGGCGGCCTGTCCATCGCCCCTCGGCGGATCGCCCCTGTCCCTCCGCCCGGCGCCGCACCTCCCACCGCGCCGCGCCAGCGCCTGCGCTGCCACGCGGATTCTCGAGGAGGACGCTCTGTCCCAACCCGACCTGACCCACTCCGAACTGCGCGAGATGAGCCGCGGCCGGGGCCTGCTCGCCAAGGATCTGTACGCCATCACCACCACCCCCACCGACGGCCTCGGCCCCGTGCTCGCCAACGTCGAAGCCCGCCGTATCGTGTTCGGCGCTGACCCTCTTCGACGCAGGCGACGAGGCCGGGAAGGGCGATGGCCTCGTCATCATCCGCGCCGAAAACGCGGCCGAAGCGCGCCGCATCGCCGAGTCGGACCCCTTGCATCAGGCCGGCGCGCGCCGCTGCACGCTGCCTCCCTGGCCCCTCAATGAGGGCGCCGTCACCGTCGAGATCACCTACGCCGCCGGCACTCGCGAGTTCCCCTGCGCCCGACCACCGCGCCCGACCACCGCGGCGCTACCCCTCCAGTGCCGGCTCCGCCGCCGCCGCCCCCTGCCGCTCCGCGATGAACGCCGCCCGCCCCTCCCGCTCTTTCTGCGTCAGCGACAGCACCGTCTCCGGGATCCAGAACGGCACCGCCGCATCCGCCCGGCTTGGCGCCAGCAGGTCGTCCAGATCCATCACCAGCTCCCGCCGGTCGTACGTGGACTGCTCGTGCCCCTCCCACAGCGGCAGCATCGCGATCGCGTCGAAGGGGCACACCTCCACGCAGATGTTGCAGCGCATGCAGCGCCCGAAGTCGATATAGAAGTCCTTGATCACCGACTTGTGCGTGCTCCCACCCTCGGCGAACTTCGCGTTCTTCTCCAGCGTCGTTGACATGCAGTCCACGGGACAGGCCTTGGCGCACTTCCCGCAGCCCGTGCAGTTCGGCTCCTCCAGCGCGTGGCTCCAGATCAGGTATGGGAACGTGCGCGCCCGCTTCGGCAGCGCCCGTTTCTCGTCCGGGTAGTGCACCGTCACGGGTTGTCGGGCGAACATCTTCGCCCCCTGCGCCATTGCCCGCAGCATCCCGCGCATCGCGCCTCCCTCGGCCACCCGGCCGCCCACAGCCGCCATCGTCCTCCCGCACACGGGTGCCCGCGCGCATGATAGCTTGCCCTTCGCTGTCGGAAAGCCCGGGAACCCCCCATCCAGGCGGCTCGGCCGGTTGACAGGCCCCCGCCGATCCGTCATAGGGAAGCCACCACCCCAGCGTCCACGAGAGGCGGAGCCCATGACCTCGGAGACGGAGCGACGCGAGCGTCAGGTCCGCTTCGTCCACGACCGCTACCCGCGCGCCGGCTCCCTCCGCAGCGGCCGGGACTTCGAACTCCGCCTCATGGGCCCCGACGACCGCGCCGCGGTCCTGGCCTTCGCTGCCGCCCTCCCCGCCGACGACCTCCTCTACCTCCGCAACGACGTCACCGACCCGCACGTCGTTGATCGCTGGCTCGATGACGTCGCCCGCCAGCGCACGATCACCGTCCTCGCCCATCACGGGGACCAGATCCTGGGCGAGGCCTCCCTCCTCTACGGCGCCGCCGACTGGACCCGCCATCGCGGCGACATCCGCACGATCGTCGCTTCCGAGGCGCGGGGAGAAGGCCTGGGCCACTTCCTCGCCGAGGAGATCTTCGTCATCGCCGAAATCCTCGGCCTGCAGAAGCTCTCCGCCCAGATGTCCCACGACCAGCAGGGCGCTCAATCCGTCTTCAGTGGCCTCGGCTTCGAATCCGTCGCCATCCTTCCCGGCTTCGTCGTCGATCGCGAAGGCAGCCAGCACGACCTCGTCGTCATGGCCTACGACGTCACCGCCCGAGGCGCTCCAGCCAGCGCTCAGGACCAGGAGCGCGCCAGCAGCGGCGGCTGAGCGCCGTCCCCGGAAGGCTCACGTCATGAACGGACTGCAGGGGCGCGTCGCCTTCGTCACCGGCGCCGGTCGCGGCATCGGCGCAGCCATCGCCCGCCGCCTCGTCGCCGAGGGCGTCCGCGTCGCCGTCACCGACGTCGATCCGGACACCGCCGCCGCCACCGCCGAGTCCCTCGGCAGCGCCGCCCTCGGCCTCCAGGTCGACGTCACCCAGCCCGGCAGCGTCGCCGCCGGCGTCGCCGCCACCGAGGCCGGCCTCGGCCCCATCGACATTCTCGTCAACAACGCCGGCTGGGACCGCACCATGCCCTTCCTGGACATGCCCCTGGACCTCTGGGACCAGATCATCGCCATCAACTTCCGCGGGCCCCTGCATTGCTGCCGCGCCGTCCTCCCCGGCATGATCGACCGCGGCTACGGCCGCATCGTCAGCATCGCCTCCGACGCCGGCCGCGCCGGCTCCGGCGGCGAGGCCGTCTACTCCGGCGCCAAGGGCGGCGTCATCGCCTTCTCCAAGACCCTCGCCCGCGAAAACGCCCGCAAGGGCGTCAGCGTCAACGTCGTCTGCCCCGGCCCCACCGAGACCGCCCTCTTCCACGACGTCACCGCCGAGCACCCCCACCTGCGCGAGGCCTTCCTCCGCGCCGTCCCCATGCGTCGCTTCGGTGAGCCCGACGATCTCGCCGGCGCCGTCGCCTTCCTCTCCTCCCAGGACGCCGCCTACATCACCGGCCAGACCCTCTCGGTCAGCGGCGGCCTCACGATGATGTAGCGCCATGCAGGTCAGCGACCACGTCCGCGCCGTCCAGGTCCCAGAAGAGAACCCCATGCACCCCGGCTCCACCAACGTCTACCTGGTGGGCGCCGGCCAGGTGCTCTCCATCGACTCCGGCGAGGCCATCGACAAGTTCCGCTGGATGCTCCGTGGCTACCTCGCCGCGATCGAGCGCGCCGAGATTGGCCTCGCCGCCGTCACTCACCATCACGCTGACCACAGCGGCAACCTCAAGCTCCTGCACGACTCCCTCGGCGCGGAAGTCGCCGTTCCCGCCAACGGCGTCGCCCTCCTCAAGGGGTGTTTGCCGGCCGAGGGCGTACGCACCCTCGAGGATGGCGCAACCATCAGCCTCGACGGCGGCCTCACCGTGCAAGTCCTCGCCACACCCGGCCACAGCGTCGATTCCCTCTGCTACTACCTGGAGGAGGACGGCGTGATCTTCACGGGCGACACCCTCCTCGGTACCGGCTCCACCACCGTCGCGAACCTCGCCGATTACCGCCGCTCCCTCCAGCGCCTCGTCCAGCTCCCCAACCTCCGCCTCCTCTGCCCCGGCCACGGCCCCCTCGTCCACGACGCCCGCGAGCGCCTGCAGTCCTACATCGACCACCGTAACGTGCGCGAGGAGCAGATCCTCGCCGTGCTCCGCCGGGGTGGCCCACGCACCAGTTGGGAGATCATGGGGGAGCTCTATCCTGCTGTCGATCCCCGCCTGCGCGCCGCCGCCGACGGCAACGTCCGCGCCCACCTCACCCAGCTCCGGCAGGAGGGGCGTGTCCACGCCACCCCCGGGCGCAAACGCCGCCCCAGCCCGGAGCGCCGCGCCCGCCAGCAGGCCCAGGCCCGCGAACGCGGCAAGGTCATTCGCCAGGCCCGCCGCTACGAGCACGCCGCCCGCCGCGACGCCCTGCGCCGCCAGGAACAGCCCCCCAACGACGAATGGGCCAAGCCCCCCACCTACGAGATTCCCGATCGCTGAGGCCCGCCCCCCACGGCGGCGGCGCCCGATCCCGCGCTCACGCCTGCGGGCCGCACAGCCCCGTCGGATCGGACTCGCCGGCTGCGTTCGTCGTGCAACGGTTGCCGTGTAGGTGTTCCCCGTCCCGGCGCTGCCCCCGCCGGTCGACTCGTCCCGGGAGCCGAAGCCCGCGGTCCCATGGGGTCGTTCCCGGTATGGGACAGAGCAATACCACCCAAGAGGGGCCGACCGCCTCGCGCTCCGCGAGCATCCGCACCCACGCCACCCGACCCGCCTACGAGCCGCCTCCCGCTCAGCCGCCCCGGCCCACCGCCCGGCTTCGCGCCTCTCGCGCCGCCCGTCTCGCCTGCCGCAGCGGCTCCGGCGTGCGCCCTGCCCCTGCATTGGCCAGCACGACCGCCACCGACGACTCCGCCATCGTGCACCAGGCCGCGTGCGCCACCAGCGCTCGCCGCCCCGCCCGCACTCGCAGCCAGAACCCCACCGTCTCCCCCGCCAGGCGCAGGGGGCTGCGCGAGCCCGCCGCGTCGGCCGGGGGCTCCCCCCGCGCCGGCAAAGGCCCGTCCGTCACCCTCACCGTCGCGACGTCCAGCGCTGCTCCCAGCTGCAACGCCAGCCCCGCCCGCCGCGGAGGGGTCCCGCCCCGTGGCGTTCACCAGCACCACCGACGGACGCACCCGCAGCGCCCCCGCCAGCAGCCGCCCCTCGCGCAGCGCCAGCAGCCCCGGCCGGGAGGCCGCGCCCGCCCGCCCCTCGACGACCACCGCCCGCACCCGCCCCCCATCCAGCCGCGCCGCCATCGCTCCCCCGCGATCATCCATCCCGCCCCCTCCCGCCCCTTCCGGCGTCCGGTCGCCTTGCTAGGCTGCGGACGTGCCCGCCTACCACTTCTACGGCGCCGACGCCTTCCGCCGCCGCGAAGCCTACGACAGCCTCCGCGCCGCCAACGACACCGACGGCGGCCTCACCGCCAACACCATCACGTTCGCCGCTGCCGCGCTCTCCCCGGCCGAGGTGCAGGCGGCGGCCATGACCGTCCCGTTCCTCGCCGAGCACCGCCTCGTCCGCGTCGATGGCCTCTGCGCCCCCTTCAACGCCCCCCGTAACCCCGGCGCGGGCCCCCGCCGCCGCCGCACCCCCGAGGGCTGGCAGGGGCTGCCCGCCATCGTCGCCGCGCTGCCCCCCAGTACGCTCCTCGTCTTCCTCGACGGCGACCTCGACCGGCGCAACGACATGCGCGACCTGATCAAAGCCGCCGGCCCCGAAGTGCAGGAGTTCCCCGCCCTCAAGGGCCGCAAGCTCGCCGCCTGGCTGCATGGGCGAGTGCGCGCCGCCGGCCTCAGCCTCACCCCCGGCGCCGAGCGCCGCCTCCTCGCCGAGGTCGGCAGCGACACCGGCGCCCTCGCCTCGGAACTCGACAAGCTGACCCTCTACGCCGGCGACGCCCAGATCGACGACACGATCGTCGCCTCCCTCGCCCCCCACAACCCCGAGGCCGAGATCTGGGACCTCACCGACGCCATCCTCACCGGCCGCCCCGGCCCCGCCCTGCGCGCCCTCGCCGCCCTCCGCGCGCGCGGCGACGACTACTTCTGGCTCATCCGCATCATCGAGACCCAGATGACCCGCATCGTCATCGCCCGCGAAATGGCCGCGGCCGGTGCCGACGCCGACGCCGTCCGCTCCCGCTTCCACTTCCGCCACCCCTACCCGGCGCAGAAGCTCCTCGAGCACGCCCGCCGCTACTCCCCCCAGGCCGCCGACGCCGCCGTCCACCGCGTCCGCGACGCCGACGCGGCCGTCCACCGCTATTGGCTGGACCTGCCCGGCGGCCTCCCCCAAGACGTCACCCTGGAATTGCTCGTCGTGGACCTTGCGGACGGCGCCCCCGCCGCCACGGCCTGACGCCCCCAAAACGGAGACGCCCGCTCAGCCGGCCGGGGCCTCCATAGGGTTGGAGCAGGCCACCCGCTGCCCCGCCTCCCCTACCGCCTTCGTGGGCGGCTCCGACTCTTCCCGGCACGTGGATCTGCGGCAGCGTCCGGCCTCGCGCCTGGTCCAGACGCGGCAGCGTGTCCAGCAACGACCAAGTGTACGGATGCCGCGGCGCGCGGAAGATCGGCCGCGTCTCCCCCTCCTCCAGCAGCGCCCCCGCCTAGAGCGCCGCCATCCGGTCGGCGATCTGCGCCACCCTCGCCGATCGCGTAGCCGGATCGCACCGCCCCTGATCGCCCCCGGATGCGGGACCAGACCCAGGATGCTCAGCCCCACGCTGGTCTTGCCCGCGCCACTTTTCCCCACCAGCGCCGTCGTCTCGCCCGTGACCAGGTCCAGGCTGAAATGCCGCACCGCGGCCACAGTGCCCTCAGGCGTGCGGTACTCCACGCGGAGAATCCTCGGTGCGCAGCACCCGCCCACGCACGCCTCCCGTAGGGGAATAGGACGCCGTCGAAAGGGGAGAGCCGTCTCCGTCACGCTCCGGCGAGCCGGCCGCGTCGCCGGGCCGCGCCGGACGCTACATGGAGCGGATCGCCGTCACCACCCGGCCCTGGACCTCCACGTTCTCCGCCTCGTGGTAGATCGGCTCCATCGTCGCGTTCATCGGCTGCAGACGGACCCGGCGGCCCTCCCGGTAGAATTTCTTCAGCGTGACCTCGTTCGCGTCCTTCACCCACACCGCCGCCATGTCCCCGTCCTGCACGCTTTGCACCGGCTTCAGAATCACGATGTCCCCGTCGTTGATCAGCGCATCGATCATCGACGTCCCCTTCACCCGCAAGGCGTACAGCTCCCCCGCCCCCGCCCCCCCCAGCACGTCCGGCGTCACGCTGATCGCCTCCCCCGCCCCCGCCGCGTCCACCCCCTCCGTCGTCGGCAGCGGCAGCGGCTGCCCCGCCGCGATCGTCCCCGCCAGCGGGATCCGGATCGTCGACACCGTCTCGCCGTGCCGCTCTTCGCCCACCAGCTTGATCCCTCGCGAGATCTCTCGGTCGCGCTGGATCAGCCCCGTGCTCTCCAGCGCCTTCAAGTTGTAGTCCACCACCGATGTCGAGGAGATCCCGCACCCCGCCTGGATGTCCCGGATGCTGGGCGGGTAGTCGTGCTCCTCCAAGAATCCCCGAAGGAACTTCAGGATCCGTTCCTGCTTATCGGAGCGTCGTTTCATCCTCAGCCTGCTCTCATCCGGCCCGCCCCGTTGCCGGGGCGCCGCCTCCACGCTGTAAGCCGACCCCCGCCTGCGCGGATCGGCCCGCACCCGTCGGTTCGCCCGTCCACTGTCTCCACATCGCTCCACACCTGGAACGTGTGTTCTGCTGCCTCGGCAACTATCACCCCAAAGCACCACCTATGTCAACGTCGCTCCCCGATGTTCCCGCCGACGCACCACTCCCGCCGCCTTCCGGATTCCCGGCCGTACACTTGCCACAGTCCGGCTGAACGCTCGCGCCCGGTCCGCTGGCGCGTCGGCGCAGGAGGGCAGCCCCTGATGACTGAGGACACACCCGCGTCGCGGGACGACGGCCCAGCGGCGGTTCGCCCCCCCAAGGTCGCCGTCGTTGTCGCCGCCCACCCCGACGACCCGGACTTCGGCGCCGGCGGCACCGCCGCCCTCTGGACCCGCGACAACTGGGAGTTCCACTACGTCGTCGTGACCAACGGCTCCAAGGGCTCCCGCGACCCCGCCATGACCCGCGACCGCCTCATCCCCCTCCGCCAGGACGAGCAGCGCGCCTGCGCCGAGGTCCTCGGCGTCGCTAGCTGCACCTTCCTCGGCGCCGAGGACGGCGAACTCGAGTACAGCCGCGAGATGCTCGGCAAGATCGTCCGCGAGATCCGCCGCCTCCGCCCCGACGCCGTCTTCACGCACACCGACGAAATGATCCACCGGTGCCCCTTCCCCGCCGTCGCCGGCGAAGACGAGCAATACCTTGGCTTCGTCAACCACCGCGACCACCGCAACACGGGCATCATGGCGGTTGACGCGGTCTATCCCACCGCTCGTGACCACATGAACTTCCCCGAGCACATCGACGTCGAGGGCCTGCGCACCCACAACGTCCGCGAACTCTACATCTGGGGCAGCGCCGACCCCAACTTCCACGTCGAGATCAGCGGTGTCGTCGAGACCAAAATCAACGGCCTCATGCGCCACAGCAGCCAGTTCAGTGACCGCGGCGAGGGCTTCCCCGACGCCATCCGTGAGCGCTTCAGCGAGCCCGACGGCCGCTGCTACGAGCGCTTCCGCCGCGTCACCCTCCCCTTCTAGCCTCCACCCCGGCCGCCCCCGCGGCCGGCCTGATCGGAGGGCGGGCCTGCCCAACTTCACCCCCCGCTTCTGCCCCCTCTGCGCCACCGCCCTCGTCTCCCGCGAGACCGGGAGTGCCCTCCGCCTCGCCTGCCCCGCCTGCGACTTCGTCCACTACGAGGACCCCAAAGTCGCCGTCGGCGTCCTCGTCCAGGACGCCCACGGCCACCTGCTCTACACCCGCCGCAACCATCAGCCCGCCATGGGCGCCTGGGCCCTGCCCAGCGGCTTTGTCGATCGCGGCGAGGAGATCCGCGCCGCCGCCGTCCGCGAGGTGAGTGAGGAAACCGGCATCGAAGTCGCTCTCCAGGGACTCCTTGGCGTCTTCTCTCGCCCCGGCGACCCGGTCATCTTCATCGTCCTGCGCGGCCGCGTCGCCGGTGGCACGCTCCAAGCTGGCCCGGAAGCCTCCGAGGTCCGCTTCTTCCCCGCCGACGCCCTGCCCCCGCCCGCCTTCCCCCACGACGCAACCATCCTCCGCGCCTGGCGAGACGGTCGTGACTGCCTCGGCTGACCCCCGCGACGCACGCGCCTCCGCCGTCGCCCTCCGCGACCTCGGCCGCCTCGCGTACGCCCCCGCTTGGGAGCTGCAACGCGCCCTGCACGCCGCCGTCGTCGCCGGCGCGGGCCCCGAAACCCTCCTCCTCGTCGAGCACGATCCGGTCGTCACCCTCGGCCGCCGCGGCGATCGCACCGGCATCCTCGCCCCCGGCCTCCTCCGCCGCTCCGGCGCCGACGTCGTCCAGAGCGAACGCGGCGGCGACGTCACCTACCACGGTCCCGGTCAACTCGTCGCCTACCCCATCCTGAACCTGCGCCGGCGCGGCCTCGGCATCCGCGCCTACGTGCAGGCCCTGGAGGGCGCCGTCCTCCGCCTCCTCAACACCTACGCCGTCGCCGGCCGCCGCGACCCCGCGATGCACGGCGTCTTCACCGCCGAAGGCAAAATCGCCTCCGTCGGCGTCCACGTCTCCCGCGGCGTCAGCCGCCACGGCGTCGCCCTCAACGTCGATCCGGACATGAGCCACTGGGCCTGGATCGCCCCCTGCGGCCAGCCCGGCGTCGTCGCGGCTTCCCTGGCCCAGATCTGCGCCCCTACCCCCCCTCTGGCCGACGTCAAGCAGCGCTTCCTCCGGGCTTTCGCCGACGAGTTTCGCTTGGAACTGCGCCTCACCTCCGCCGAGGACGCCTAGGCGCGCTCCCAGATCGCGGCCCGTTCCACGCAGTGCACGCAGAGCCGTAAGACGTCCAACCCCGGCTCCCCCTGATGCATCACGGTCCCGATCGTCTCCTGCAGGTGCGCCACGCAGGAGGAGGGGCCGCAGCGCTGGCAATCCGTCGCGGCCGCCCGGCGGATCAACAGATTCGAAAGCATCGGGTGTCTGGCCCCCTGTGGAGAGCTCTGTGCGCCGCGCGCACGTGCCCTGACAAGCACCCGACATGGTGGGGTGGACTACTCTCCCACATCTGGATTCG
The DNA here is from genome assembly GCA_965247775.1 of Dehalococcoidia bacterium. Classification (GTDB taxonomy): domain Bacteria; phylum Chloroflexota; class Dehalococcoidia; order Bin125; family Bin125. Next base: position 2,584,194 of record OZ252031.1, on the reverse strand, counting down.
CGAGGGAGGCGTGTGTGCGTGAGCGCGAGGGCACGACCGGCGAGACCTTCGCCGACGCCTATCGACGCCTCGTCGATCGGTACCCCGACCCCCGGGCGCGCGGACACGCCTTCGAGAGGCTGGTCGCGCGGGCGCTACGTTCGGAACGCCGCTTCGGAGACGTCTGGCTCTGGGCGGACTGGCCGGGCTCGGCCGAACGCGACCTCGGCATCGACATCGTGGCGCGCCGCCAGGACGACGGCGCTCTCGTCGCCGTGCAGTGCAAGGACCAGGCGCGCATCAGCAAGGGGGATCTGGACTCGTTCATTGCCAACTCGGCGCGCGCGTTTGGCGGCGAACGGTTCGCCGAGAGGCTGGTGGTCACGCCCCCGCGGACCGCGTGGAGTAGGAACGCCGAAATCGCGCTGAAGGGGCTCGACCCGCCCGTAGCCGTGCGGTCCCTGGGTCCCCACAGCCTCGCGGAGCTGAGCGGTGAGGAGCGCGAGGGTGGCGAGCCGGGGGTGGGCACCGGCATAGGCATGATAAGCGGTGAGGAGCGGGAGGGTGGCGAGCCGGGGGTGGGCACCGGCATAGGCGTGATAATCGGCCTGGTGCTGCTAGTCGTGATCCTGGGCTTGGTCTTCGGCGACGACAAGCCGACAGCGCCCCGGCACACAGCGCCCGCTGCGACGCCGGAGGAATCCCTCACCCCCTCCATCACTCCCGAGCCGACCGTACCCTCATCGGCATCGCCTCGGCTGGCCAGGACCTACACCGTGAGGGCCGGCGATTTCTGCTGGCGGATCGCCGAAGAGCACGGCGTGACGATGCAGGCACTGCGAGAGGCCAACCCCCGCATCGATGCCGCCTGCGGAAACCTCGGGGTTGGGTGGGACCTCGTCATTCCCGGCGACGGCGCAGCAGCCCCCCTATCAACGCCGCCAGCGTCTCGGCCGTCCGGGACCTACACCGTGAGGGCCGGCGATTTCTGCTGGCGGATCGCCGAAGAACGCGGCGTAACGACGCAGGCGCTGCGGGCGGCCAACCCCCGCATCGATGCCGCCTGCGGAAACCTCGTGGCCGGATGGGACCTCGTCATTCCCACCGCCTCCGTCACTCCCGAGCCGACCGTGCGCTCACCGGCGGAGCTGGCCCCCGATCACCGCCGCCACTGGCTCGTCCGTTCCAGGACCTACACCGTGAGGGCCGGCGATGTCTGCTGGCGGATCGCCGAAGAACGCGGCGTGACGACGCAGGCGCTGCGGGCGGCCAACCCCCGGATCGATGCCGCCTGCGGAAACCTCGTGGCCGGATGGGACCTTGTCATTCCCACTGCCTCCGTCACTCCCGAGCCGACCGTGCGCTCACCGGCAGCGGTGGCCCCCCCTCACCGCCGCCACTGGCTCGGCCGTTCCAGGACCTACGCCGTGAGGGTCGGTGATGTCTGCTGGCGGATCGCCGAAGAACACGGCGTGACGACGCAGGCACTGCGGGAGGCCAACCCCCGGATCGATGCCGACTGCGGAAACCTCGGGCTCGGGTGGGAGCTCGTCATTCCCGGGGACGGTGCTGCTGGAGCCGAAGCCTCGCCACCCGCAGCGCCAAGCGGCGCCCGATAGGCTTCCGGGTCCGCGTCGGCGCGGATCCGCATTGGGGAGTGCTCCCCCAACGATCCCCGTCCAGCGGTACCGGCTGGTCATCGGGAGCCCCCCTCGCGGCAAGTGAGACGCTGGCTACTGCACACGACTCGCCCGAACGGGGAGACCACGCTGGTGGAGCTGGTCGAGGGGAGGGTCCGCGCCTTGAACGGGCGCTAGCACCGTGTCAGCCTCTCCTCTAGCCTGCCGCGGCCATAACCTAAGCCTCCTCATCGCCCTGCTGATCGCCGTCCTGTTCCTCACGGTCGTGCATGCCATCACGACGACGTTGCAGGGGGGCGGGTAGTCGGACCGGAGGGGAGACAAGCCTGACGCGGCGGCGCGCTTGCGACATCCTGGCGCAGAGGTGCGGCGGGAACTGCGCCCCACCTCCGCCGAGGACGCCTAGGCGCGCTCCCAGATCGCGGCCCGTTCCACGCAGTGCACGCAGAGCCGTAAGACGTCCGACCCCGGCTCCCCCTGATGCATCACAGTCCCGATCGTCTCCTGCAGGGTGCGCCACGCAGTAGGAGGGCCCGCAGCGCTGGCAATCCGTCGCCTCCGCCGACGCGCAGCCCGGCATCCCACACTCCCCGGCGGCGTTGCGCTCCCGCGCCTCCGCTCGAAACGCCACGTGCCGCGCCAGGTCCGCCTTCTTCGCCTGACAGCGGCTCCGCTGGCAGACCTCCTCCCCCTCCCCGAACCGCTCCCCGTGCTCCCCGCAGAAGCCCCGCGCGCAATACTGGCACTGCCCCGCCAGGCCCCGGCGGCAGGCCCGCAGGCGCCCCCGCTGCTCGCAACGCGTAGCTTTGCGGTACTCCCGTAGCTCCATCCGGGTCCCCGGCGCGACCGGCGCTTCGCGCTCGCGGGGTTGTATCAGCGCCCCCCCGCCGCCCAGAACACGCCGCTCGGGCCCCGCCCCGCCGGCAGCCGCCCCACCACCTGGTGCTCTTCCAGGTCCACCACCGCCACCGTGTCCTCCCCCGCCGTCGCCACGAAGGCGTAACCCCCGCTCGCGTCCAGCGCGATCCCGTCCGCCAGCCGGCTCCTCTTGCACCATCAGCCTCAGCCCCGTTGTCAGCAGCAGCCGCGTGTCCGGCCTCGCCTCGATCGTCTGCACCAGATCCGGGTTTCACCCAGAGAGGGTCATCGTTGAACTTCAGCAACCCGATCACCGTGGACTGCTGCCGCACCCCAGTATGTGAGTGGCCTGCTGGGCTCCCCAGTGGCAGAATCCCCAGGCTGCTGAGCCCGGCCCCCTGAGGCCCTCACCCCTTCCCCCATCCGCGCCCCCGGGACGCCCCGTCGCTCCGCCCGGCGCGCCGCCCGCAATGCAAAACGCCCGGCGCAGGTGCCGGGCGGTGTGGACGGGAACCGGGCGGGCCTCAGCCCGCCGCGTCGCCGGGTGGCGCCGACCGCAGCGCCGCCGCCGCCTCGGCCCCAGCCGTCGCTGCGGTCAGCCCCTCCTGCGCCAGCAGCGCCGACGCCAGCGTCTCCGCCCCCAGCTCCCGGCAGTCCACGAACGTCGTGAAAATCGCGTGGTCCAGCAGGTGGCGCCCCTCCGCGTTCAGGTGCGCCGCGTGCGCCGCGCGCAACGCCAGCAAGCGCTGCAAGCGCTGCAGCTGCTGCCCCAGCCAGCCGCCCGGCAGCGCCGCCGGCGGCACGTCCAACCGCGCCGCGTCCGCCACCCGCTTAGCCCGCGCGCAACCGCGGCATCGGGTCCAGCCCAATGATGCCCCGGCGGATCGCGTAGCGGATCAAATCCGTGCGGTTGCGCGCCCAAAGCTTGCTCATGATGTGCGCCTCCACCGTCTTCACACTGATCACCAGCTGATCCGCGATCAACTGCAGCACTTCCCGCTCCCGGCCCACCACGTCCATCAGCACCACGTCCGGCGACAGATCCTCCGCCAGCTGCACCGCCTCCCGCCCGTTCGCCACATCCCCCACCACATCGATCGCATCGTGGCTCTCCAGCCGCCGCCGCAGCACCGCGTGATCATCCACGATCAGCACCCGCACCCGCGAAGCGCGCCGCTGCGCCAGCGCGGGCTTCTTGCCGGCAGACTTCGACTGGTGCCCGTCGCTCATCGCTACCTTCCTCGTCCGGGCCGCGGGCTCGCCCTCCCGGCGAAGGGCCGCCACTCTACTGCTGCGATCCTGAAGCGGCAACGACCACCGCCCCTCGTTTTACGCGGCGCCCGGCAAGGCCGCCCCCGCCGTCCCGCTCCCGCCGCTCCGCGTCAGATCCTCGTGGTCGTTACTCCGATCCGTCTCGTCCAGGCGAGCCGGAAACTCCCGCTCCGCGCGGCAGCGCTTGCAGCGCCCCCGCACCACGTCCGCCGCCGGCGGCGACAGCACCCAGTAATGGCGGCGCCCGGCCATCGGCGGGCCCCTTCCCCGTGCACCCGCCCCGGCGAGGGCGAACCTGAAGGTCATTCTGCGCGCCGCCTCGCCGCCCCAACATCAGGGGATCTCCCAGCGCGCGTCCGCAATCCTGATCGTCTCTGGTGGACGCCCGCGCTGCCGGCGCCGTCGCGCGCGCGCCTACGGCGCCCCGCGCACGCCGCCGCGGGATCGCCCGTAGCCGATCGGCTGCAAGCGCTCTCAGGGGAAAGCGAATCGTCGCGCGCCGCCGCGCCGCGCGCTCGGGGCCGGCCCGTCCGAGGCCGCTCGGCGGGGGGCGCCGCCCCGCCGTCGATCAGAGAAAGCAGGGCTCGCCTGCTAGAGGCGGAGCTTCCCGTGCGACGGCTGCCGCCGCCGCTGCCGCCCCTCCTCCACCGCCTGCTCCTGCTCCAACTCGAACACCGAAATCACCCGGCTCTCCGCGACGTAGCCGCAGGCCAAGCAGGTGCTGAACGCGCCGTGCGCGTCCGATTCCGCCAGCATTGATCCTGAGCAGCGTGGGCACTGCACGGGGGTAGCCACGGGCATGGGGCGAGCCTCCTCCTTCACGTTCGGCGACGCGGGCTTGCCCTGGCCTCCGGGATGCGTTCTGGGGTTCGGGCGGGCTGGGCGCGCCCCATCCGCCGCGGCGGAATTCCCCCTGGTCGTACGTCCCCCGGTCCCCAGCGCGCCCGACGATCCCGCATCGGCTCGCCTGGGGAGTTTTGGCACTCCGTCCCGGTCGCGTTGGCCGACCGCCACACGACTTTGTGATTTCCGGAACATTCTCCGCATGGGCCGATCGACGTGTCAACCCGCAACCGCTCGAACTCTAGCTCTTACCAGAGCGGGTGTGATGAAGTTTACGGACGCTTTACCGTCGCACCCCCCGCAGCGCTCCCCCAGCGGCGCGCGCCGACGGCCGTTATCCTGCTCCCGGGCCCCCGCGCTGGCTGGATCCCCCGGAGGACCAATGCGCATCGCCTCCCTGCTCCCCAGCGCCACCGAGATCGCTTTCGCCCTCGGCTGCGGTCCGCAGGTCGTCGCTGTCTCCCACGAATGCGACTTTCCCCCCCCCGCCGCCGCGCTCCCCGTCCTCACCCGCTCCGCCGTCCCCACCGCCGGCCGCTCCCCTGCCCAAATCGACCACGACATCAGCCGCCACCTCGCCCGCGGCGGCTCCACCTACCAGATCGACCTCCCCCTCCTCCGCCGCCTCGCCCCGGACCTCATCCTCACGCAGGCCCTCTGCGACATCTGTGCCGTCAGCGAAGGCCCGGTCCGGCGCGCCGTCCACGAGCAGCAATTGGGCAGCCGCGTCCTCACCCTTACCCCCCTCGACCTCGAGGGCGTTTTCGCCTCCATCGAGCACGTCGGCCGGGCCCTCGGCCGGGCCGCCCCCGCCCGCGCCCTCACCGACGACCTGCGTGGCCAAGTCCGTGCTCTGCGTGATCGGCCTTCGGCGGGGCCCCGCCCCCGCGTCCTCGCCCTGGAATGGACCCACCCCCCCTTCATCGGCGGCCACTGGGTCCCCGGCCAGATCGCCGCCGCCGGCGGCCACGACGTCCTCGGCCTTCCCGGCCGCCCCTCCTTCCGCACAACCTGGGAGGCCATCGCCGCCGCCCGCCCCGATGTCGTCATCGTCCTCCCCTGCGGCTTCACGCTCGACCAGATCGTCGCCCAGGCCTCCGATCTCGAAGCGCAGTCGGCCTGGCGCGACCTCCCCGCCGTCCGCGCCGGCCGCGTCTGGGCGGTCGAGGCCAGCGCCTGGTTCAGCCGCCCCGGCCCCCGCCTCGTCCAGGGTATCGACGTCCTCGCCCGCATCCTCGCCGACCCCGACGCCCCCGCTGGGCCGCCCGGTGCCCGCCGCCTCGCCGCCCCCCCGCGCGCGTCGCGCCTGTCGGCCGTGCCCGCCTGACGTGCCCCGTCCGCCACGGCAATCCGCGCCGTTCAGCGCCCGCTCCCGTCTGACGGTCTTCGCCCTCTCCCTTGCCCTCCGCCGTCTCCTCACGGCTCCCCCCCAGGGAAGCCGCCTCCTCCTCGATCGCCTCCAACCGCCCCCGGGCCTCCCCGCTCCCCTCACCGCCGCGCTGGTCGGCGCGGCCCTCCTGCGGCTGCCCGCCTGGCTGGCCGGGCGCGGCGGGCCCCTTGGCCTGGGGCTGCGCGCCCTCATCCTCGCCCTCACCTTCGACTTCAGCGCCGGCCGCAGCGCCGATCGCATCGCCGCCGCCCTCGATCGCGGCGACACCGCCGCCGCCGCCGACGAACTCCACGCTCTCAGCGGCCTGCCCGCCGCGGACACCAGCCCGCAGAGCCTCGCCCGCGAGACCGTCCAAGCCCTCGCCGAGCACCCCGCCGAAGGAGTCGCCGCTCCCTGGCTGGCCTACGCCCTCCTCGACCTCCCCGGCGCCGTCGCCGTCCGCGCGCTCGCCCCGCTGCGCGCCCTCTGGGGGCCCGCCCCCGCCCTCTTCGTACGCTCCCCCGTCCTGCGCCGCCTCCCCGGCGCCGGGCCTCGCCAAGCCCTCGTCGCGCCCCTCGCCCAAGGCGCCGCCGCCGCCGCCGACGGCCTCGCCGGCCTCCTCGTTGCCGCCCCCGCCGCTGCCGCCCCCGCCGATACCGTCCGCGTCGGCCGCCGTCGCTACCGCGCTGCCACGGCCCTCCTCGCCCTCGCTGCTGCCCTCCTCATCGCTCTCCTCGCCCGGCGCCGCGCCGATCCCGCCTGACCGTCGTCCCCCAAAGAACCCGCGCGCGCCTCCACTAGCATGGCAGGGGGTCGTCTCGCCGCCGCGGCCTCGGGGAGGGCCCCGCAGATGACGGTCCGCCCATGATCCCCATCCGCGACAGTCAGTACCGCCTCAGCACCCCCTACGTCACGCGGGCGCTGATCGCCCTCAACGTCCTCGTCTTCCTCTACATGCTCGTCCTCAGCAACGCGACGGAGGGCTTCGTCGTCATCGCGGACAACGACCGCCTCTCGGCCACCCTCTACCCGATCAGCGAGCGCGACGAATTCACCCTCCGCTTCGGCGCCGTCCCCGAACTCATCACCGGCCAGATCGAGGGCGTCGACGACACCCACGACGTCATCGAGGACAACCGCGTCGGCCTCCGCACTCGTCAGCTCCAGCCCGGCCGCGGCATCGACCTCCTCGACGGCCTCTTCCTCCTCATCACCCCGCTCACCGCCATGTTCCTCCACGGCGGCTGGCTGCACCTCATCGGCAACATGCTCTTCCTCTGGGTCTTCGCCGACAACGTCGAAGACCGCTTGGGCCACGGCCGCTTCTTCGCCTTCTACATCATCACCGGCTACCTCGCCGTGGCCGCCCACATCCTCATCGACAGCAGCGATCTCGTGCCGCTCATCGGCGCCAGCGGCGCCATCTCCGGTGTCCTCGGTGCCTACATCCTGTTATTCCCGCGCGCCATGATCCAGGTCCTCATCCCCATCATCTTCTTCATCCCCGCCGTCATCCCTGCCCCCTTCATGATCGGCTTCTGGTTCGTCACCAACCTCTTCAATGGCGTCGGCTCCATCGCGGAGTCCACCGGCAGCGGCGGCACCGCCTGGTGGGCCCACATCGGCGGCTTCGTCGCCGGGATGCTCCTCATCTATCCCTTTCTTGTTGGGCGCTGGCGGGCGCCGGTCCGGGAGGTAGGTCCCACCTGGAACGTCCCCTGGAACTTTGGCGTCGGCCTCCGCTTCGGCCGGCGCTCCCCCCGCCGCGACGAGATCCCCGCCGGCCGCGACCCCCGCGTCGACCCCCCTCTCGCCCCCCCACCCACGCTCGATCCGCCCCGCTCCGTCGACGCCCGCCTCCCCGCCGACTGGCGCCTCGTCCCGCCCACGCCCGCCGTCGCCCGCCGTCGCCGCTGGGGCCTCCCCCGCCTCCGCCGCCGCCGCCCCGGGGGCGTCGACGCCTTCCGCGACCCACCCCCCAGGCGTTGATCATGCCCCCCTTCCCCTCCCTCGCCTGGTTCCAGGCCCTGCGCGACCTCGTCAACGCCGACCCCGCCTTCCGCCGCTTTGGCGCCATCGACTGCGACATGGGCCTCGCCCTCGGCGACGCCACCTACCGCGTCCGCTTCGAGGCCTTCGAGGTCGTCGAAGTCGCGGAACTCGCCGACCCCACGAGCGCCGACCTCGATTTCACGCTGCACCTGTCCCCCGCTCGTTGGCGCGAACTCCTCCAGCACATCACGGCCGGCGGCGCTGCCCCCCGCGACTGGACCCTCAACACCCTCGACCTCCAGGACCCCGACAACTTCGCCCGCAGCGACGACGACCTCCGCCGCGACAAGTTCTACCGCTCAACCGGACCCTCCAGGACTTCTTCGACGCCTCCGCCCGCCTCGACACCACCTTCCCCGACGACCCGGGTGAGCCCCGATCCGGTCCATCCTGAGCCTCCGGACCGCCTCCCGCCCCGTTCGTCCCGAGCGGGGTCGAGGGAGACGAACGGGCCGCCGCCCCCTCCGTTCGGATCCCCCTCCCCATCGGTTCAGATGGAGCAGGGAGCGAGGGGGTGAGGTCGTCCGCCACCGGCTTGACCAAACACGCCCCCCCGCCCGTTCCGTCCACCCCCCGGTGCTACGCTCGCACCCCGGCGGTCAAAGGCGACGCGCGTGCCCATCGAAGTCACCCTCATCGACCACACCCAGGACCCCATCCGGGCCCTCTACATGGCCTACCGCGTCTGCTACTCCGCCCTCACCCCCCAGCAAGTCCTCGACCGCATCACCGACGAGCGCATCCCCCCCGAGAAGATGGCCGCTTTCGTCGAGGACCGCCTCAAGACCGGCCACGTCTCCCCCCTGGAGCAGGTCCACTTCGAGTTCGGCATCAGCGGCGTCTCCCGCGCCTTCTCCCACCAGTTCGTCCGACACCGCGTCGGCATCTCCTTCGAGCAGCAGAGCCAGCGCTACGTCACCTACAAGGGCGGCGCCTTCCCCTACACGGTGCCCAAAACCGTCGACGCCGCCGGCCTCGCCCCCGACATGGAAGCCCTCTTCGAGCAGACCGGCGACCTCTACGAGCGCCTGGTCCAGGCCGGCGTCCCCGCCGAGGACGCCCGCTTCCTCCTCCCCAACGCCACCAACACCAACTTCAAGATCACCGTCAACTTCGCCTCCCTCCTCCACATGAGCGACCTCCGCCTCTGCACCCGCGCCCAGTGGGAGTTCCGCCGCGTCGTCGCCCTCATGCGCGCCGAAGTCATGCGCGCCGCCCCCGCACTCGGCCGCTTCCTCCAGCCCAAGTGTGGCGAACTCCGCATGGGCTACTGCGACGAGGACTACGACGCCTGGAAAGCCTGCCCCATCGGCCGCAAGCGCCCCCACAAGCAGGAACTCTTCCAGCTCTACGACGCCTACCGCAAAGGCGAACTCAACGACCTCGACCAAGCCGACTTCGCCCTCATCGAAGCCCAGCAGATCGAAGGCGCCTCGAGTGGATGAGGAGCCCGGGAAGGCGCGACGCCGAATCCGGGGCCTGATTCCGCCGGCCCTCTGCCGTGCTCCTGAGTGTCGCTATGCGAAGAACTCCGCATACGCAGCTAAGTGCGAGAAGTGCGGAGCATCTCTCGGCGGTGGGGTGGTCTTCACCAGCGCGCAGAGTGGCTCTGACCACGCTCGATGGCTCGATGAGTTTGTCAACGCGGTGAAGGCCTCTCCTACTCAGTGCGACCTTCACGATGTTGGCGCGACGATGGAGCAGATGGCCCGTGAGATCGATCCTGGCATCGTTTGGGACCGGATTCTGGACCGCCCCCGTGAGGAGTTGAGGTTCCGTCGAGTTACGGCGGTTCAGAAGATCGAGCAAGTCATCTCGGCTGAGCGAGACGCGGTCCACGTTCTTCGCTGGCACCTGGCGTTCCGATGGCGCGCGTACCTCGATCGGGGTTTCGATCCGGTTTACTTGAAACGGATCGGCGATCACCTGCGTCTGTTTCTCACGTTGATCGACGGCGTCCAAGATGTACACGACCGGCTGATCGCGACGGAATGGGGGGATCGCAAGCGGCTTGAGATCGCGGTTTGGCGGGACGAAGAACTCTTCGTCGCTGATCTACTGGCCGACCTGTTCGGTGTTCCCCACTACGTCGTGGCTCGCCAGGAGCCGGCGACCAACATGGCCAACCTGGTCACGGCTCCCTGGCGTCCCAGGATCTATTTGAGCTTCCCAATCACAGCATTCAAGAGAGATCCCCGAGAGGGAGGCTCGGGCACGGGCAGAGATAGAGGGAGTCCGGGACCTTCTGCGGCAGTGGGCAGTCGTGTTCGATCCGTACGCGATCAAGGATTATGACCTTACCTATCAGGTGCCTGAGATGAAGGAGATCGCGAAAGAGCTAGGCGACCAGACAGAAGAGCGGGATTTCCGGTTTATCGACCAAAGCGAGGTTCTAGTCGCCTTCTTCCCTGAGGATGTTCCGTCGAAGGGCGTGGAGAGAGAGTTGCTCCATGCGAAAACCACGGGAAAGTTAATCTACCTCTGTCATCCGAAGGCCACTGTCGCGGGAGGCCCGTTTGTCGTCGCCCCGGACTTCGCCGCTTCCAACCGTGAAGAGCTGGAAACGACACTGCGGGCGCACTTCGAAGGGCTTGACAACCCGGGCGATTAGAGCGAACATCCGTTCCGATCGGCGGATGGAGTGCTCGGAGTGGACCCTGCGACAGAGTTCCAAGCCTGCTTGTTCCAGGTCCTTTCTCCTCGGCCGCTTCGCTTTGAGGAGAGGTTCATAGCCCAGTCGTGCGTTCAGAGAAACGGCCGCACTGCATACCAGGTGATCGGGAGCCGTGGGACGGATGCGATCCTCGAATCGACTGAGCCAATTCAGGAGGAGCCCTTCCTGCTCGTTCGGTTGGCCAGCGACGCCGCGGACGGCAGTTCATGTCGGTACGATGCGATCACCCTCTCATCGCTTCGGCGGCTGACCGAGTTCTGCGGACCCAAGACCGAGTAGAGCGAACTCTCGCCGCCCCGACCCCCTCCCCTACCCTCCCCCCATGCCCGACCCCTCCCCCTGGGACGACCGCCACCGCGAATCCCTGGCTTCCGGCGATTACCCCCAGGACCCCCACCCCTTCCTCCTCCAGCACGCCGACGACCTCCCCACCTCCGGCCGCGCCCTCGACATCGCCGCCGGCCTCGGCCGCAACACCTTCTGGCTGGCACAGCGCGGATTGACCGTCAGCGCCCTCGACGTCTCCCCCGTCGCCGTCGCCCACATCCAAGCCCGCACTCGCGCCCAGCACCTCCCCATCGACGCGCAAGTCCTCGATCTCGCCACCCACCCCCTCCCCCCCGGCCCCTTCGACTGCATCATCAACACCCTCTTTCTCCTCCGCGATCTCGACCCCCAGATCGAGCAGCGCCTCGCCCCCGGCGGCCTCCTCCTCTTCGTCACCCTGCTCGAGAACGGCAGCGGCCCCCCCGTCGTCCACAAGGAATACCTCCTCCGCCGCGGCGAACTCGCGACCCTCTTTCCCGGGCTCGAACCCCTCGACCTTCGCGAGGATCCAGCAGACGTCCTCCGCCCCCTCGCGTGCCTCCTCGCCCGTCGCCCCCACGCGAGCCGCCGCCGCCGGAGTATGCTATAGTAGGACCTACCACCGCATATCGCGGTTGCACGAACCCGATTTCGCTCCGAAACCGTGCAACCCGCCCACAGAGAGGAGAGAAAACCCCGCAAGCACTGACGATCTCCGCCATCCGGCGCTGCGGAGAACGTGCACAGGCGTGCACAAAAGTGCGCACCCGTGACCCGAGATGACCCTGGATGACGCAGCCTGCGCCCGTCGCCCCACCCCCCGTGGTCGGCCTACGCGCTGTCTGCGCTCAGCCTTGGCTGAACTCCACTAGCTGCACGGAGTTCCCGTCCGGGTCCGTCATCGTCGCGATCACCCCGCCCCACGGCTCCCGCTCCGGCTCCCGCAGGAAGGTCACCCCCGCCGCCGCCAGCCGATCCCGCTCGGCGGCAATGTCCGCCACGAACAGATTCACCAGGAACCGGCTCGGCTCCACCGCCGCGCCCCGCGTCTCCGAGTGCCCGTCGATGATCAATTCCAGCGGCCCCGCTCGAAAGGCCCACTCCCCCATCTCCTCCGCCCGCGACAGCTCCAGCACGTCGCGGTACCAGGCGCCGAGTCGCTCCGGCTGCTCGCTCGTGATGTTGATCACCGCTCCGGTTACATCCACGCGCCCCGCCTTCTACCCGCTCGCCGAGGGCCCCGAGCGGTTCCGCTCCGCATCCTCGCCGCTCCTCCCTGGCCCGTCAAAGAGCGCCTCCGGCCGGTTCCTCCCCGCTCTTCCTGAGGTTCTCCCGCGCGAAGCTGAGGGGTTTCTCGAAGCCTATCCCCGGGCGAAGTCGAGGGCCGCTCCGCTCCTTCCCTCACGCCCGCTCCTGGATGATCTGCACGGAATTCCCGTCCGGGTCCTCCATGGTCGCGACCACCCCGCCCCACCGCTCCTCCTCCGGGGCCCGCACGAAGCGCACCCCTTGCGCCGCGATCCGCTCCCACTCCGCCCGCACGTCCGCCACGAAGAGATTGATCTGCAGCCGCGCCGGCTCCGGCGTTCGCCCCGCGATCCCCGAGTGAGCCAGGATGCGGATGTTCGCCCCCGCCGCCCGGAACACTGGGTCACGATACTGCGGCAGCCGCTCCAGCCCCAGCACCTCCCCGTAGAAGCGCGCCAGCGCCTCCGGCTGATCCGTCCCGATCATCAGCGTCAGCTCCCGCACTTCCACGCCTACACCTCTAACGACAGCCCGTCCCGGGCCACCACGATCTCCCCCCCGTAATGCCTCGACGCCTCCGCCACCAGCACCGCGTCCGATTCCTCCGCCAGCAGGTGCGTCAGCACCAGCCGCGGCGTCCCCGTCTCCGCCGCCAGCTTCGCCACTGGCCCCAGCGGACTGTGCGTGCTGAAAAACGCCTCCCGCATCCCCTCCGCCCGCGCCGGCGAGAAGCCGGCCGTGTGCGCCGTCAGCGCCTGTTCCGTGAATGCCTCGTGAATCAGCACATCCGCCCCCTCCGCCAGCGCCCCCAGCACCTCCGGCGCCGGCCGCGTGTCGCCGCTGTAGACCAGCGTCCGCCCCTCCGCCTCCAGCCGCCAGCCCAGGCACTCCAGATACGACGCGTGCGGCACCTCCACCGGCCGCAACCACGCCCCCCCGATCTCCACCCCCGCCCCGGGCCGCACCCGCCGCACCGGCACGGTCTCCAGCCGCCCCAACTGCCGCCCGCTCAAGTACCGATGCTGCGTCCGCGCGAAGGCCAGCGCCCCCGCCGCGTAGTCCTCGACGTCCCGCGGCCCGTAGATCGCCGGCAGCGTGAACCCCTCGAAGGCCCAGCGCGTCAGCAGATCCGCCAGCCCCATCGCGTGGTCGAAGTGCAGGTGGCTCAGCACCACCGCCTCCAGCCCCGCCGGGTCCAACCCCGCACCCAGGAACCGCTCCAGCCAACCCGGCCCGCAGTCCAGAAGCAGGCTGCCCCCGGCCGCCTGCACATGGATCGCCGCCCCGGCGCGCCCGGGGTCCAGGGCCGCCGCGCCCGTGCCGCAGAACGTGATCCGCATGCGCGCAGCCTAGCCGGGCCCCGGCTATCCTTTCGCGAAGGAGGCCACGCCCGTGCCCGACGACGCCCAACTCCTCGACCGCCTGCGCGACCTCGCGCGCGCCGCCGGTGCCGACTCCAGCGACCAGCGCCTGCGCGAATTGCTGCCCGGCCTCCTCGCCCAGCTTCGTCGCCCCGACCCCGCCGTGAACCTCGCCGGGGACCTCGGCGAGACCGAGCCCGCCTTCAGCCTGCGCCTCCCCCGCGCCTGACCGCGCCCCCGCGATCGCGTCCCTCAGAGCCCCACAAGGAACGCTGCCACCTCGGCGTTCACCCGCGCCGCCGCCTCCAACACCAGCGCGTGCCCCGCGCCCGCCACCGTCACCACCCGCGCCCCCGCAATCCGATCGCCCAGCAGGCGCGCGTTCTCCACGGGGACCAGGCGGTCCGCCTCCCCGTGCAGGATCAGCGTCGGGCAGGTCAGGCCCCCCAGGCGCGGCAACGGGTCGTACGCCGCCGCCGACTGCAACGGCCCCATCGTCGCGATGAGGGGCGCCGTGTGCGCCCGCCGCTTCGCCACTGCCCGCTCCAGCAGCCGCGGCTGCCGCCTCGGCAGGTCCGTCTCGAACAGCAACGGCTGCAACGCCCGCGCCGCCTCCTCCAGCGGCAGCGACGCCGCCTGGAACATCGCCGTCTGCGCCGCCGCCGGCGTCGGCGTCCCCGACACCCCCGCCGACGTCGCCGCCAGGATCAGCCCCCGCACCCGGGCGCCGTGCGGCGCCCCCGGCGCCTCGAATGCCTGCAGCGCTGCCTCCAGCGCCACCAGCCCCCCCAGGGAGTTGCCGAAGAGCACGCACGGCGTCGCCCCCAGCGCCTCCCCCAGCGCCAGCGTGTCCGCCGCCATCTGCTCGATCGTGTATCCCGCCGCCGGACCGTCCGATTCCCCCGTCCCCCGCTGGTCGAAGCGGATCAGCCGCCGTGCCCCCCCCAGCGCCCGTTGCTCCTCCCACTGCTCCATGTCCATCACCCCGCCCGCCACCAGCACCAGCGGCGGGCCTTGCCCTCCCCCCGCTTCCATCGACACGCCGCCCGCCGCGTCGCTCCGCATCTCCTCATAGGACAGCCGGATGGCCCCCGCCCTCACCGTTGGCAAGACCACCGCCCTGCACACCCGCGCCCGCGGCCGGCTGCGCGCCTCACCGCGGCTGCGGTTCCACCGGCGGCTCCCCATCGCCCCCCACAGCCCGCTCCGCCTGGCCCCGCGCCAGCCGCCTCAGCGGCACGTGGTACAGCCACAGGAAGCTCAGCCCCACCAAAGTGATCGGGATCAACACCAGCCCGTGCAACGACGCCGCGTACGCGATCGCCACCTCCTCCGCGTTGTCCGCCACCAGATACACCAGCAGCACCTCCTTCGCCGCCCACTCGAACGGGCCCACCCCCCCGCTCGTCGAGGGCGCCGTGATGATCACGTTCGCCGCCCCAGCGATCAGCAGGTACACCGGGAAGGGCTGGTCCAGCCCGAACGCCTCCCCCACCAGGAAGTACATCAGCGCTTCCAGTCCCCAGGCGATCGCGCTGGCCCAAAATGCGGCCGTCAGGAGCGACTGGTCCCCCGCCGACCGCAGCCCGTCGATCAGCGTCCCGATCCAGGCCCCGTCATGCTCGCCCAGCCCGGGCAACCGCCGCACGGCTCCCCCCACCACCGCCTCCGCCCGCGCGGGCCGGCTGGCGATCAGGCACAGCCCCCCGAACGCCACCGTTACCCCAAACACCAGGAAAGCCATCGTCGCGAGCAAGAGGTCGCCCGCGTACGCCATCCCCTCGAAGTGCACCAGGCTCGCCGCAACCCCCACGCAGAGGAAGATCGTCAGCATCAGCCCGTCGAAGACCCGCTCCAGGAAAACGTTCGACAACCCCGTCGCCCGGCTCACCCCCAGTTGCTGGTGTAGCGTGTGCGCCCGCACGATCTCGCCCGTGCGCAAGGGCAGGATGTTGTTGCTCGCGTAGCCCACGGCCATGATCGGGTACAGCCGGTGTGGCGCCGCCACCACCACCGGGCGCAGCAGGTAGTGCCAGCGCACGGCCCGCATCCAGGTCCCCGCGAAGAACGCACCCAGCGCCAGCAGGATCAGCAGCACATCCGCCTCGGTGAAGGCGTCCCCCACCGCGCCGAAGTCCGTATCCCGCAGAAAGAAGAACACGAAGGCCACGCTGACCCCCACGCTCACCGCCGCTCCTGTCGGCCTCGCCAGCAGGACCCTGCGCAGCCCGCTCATCAGCCCGCCTCACGACGCCCGGCCGCGGCCCGTCCCACCGCGCCCCCCTTCGGCCGCGGCGCCCGCCAGCGCGCCGGCCGCCACCCCCCCAGCCGCCAGGGCCGCCCCCACCCCGGTCCGCCCACGACTCTCTCCACGATCAAGAACGACGCCCCCGCCAGCAGCCCCCCCACCAGGATGTCCACGAAGTAATGCTCCCCCAGATACATCAAGGCGAACGCCAGCGCCGCGCTGTAGACCACCGCCAACCCCATCAGCTTGCGCGAGTGCAGCAACCAGCCGATCAGCCCGATCTGGCACGCCGCCGCGAAGTGCAGCGACGGCATCGCCGCCCGTGGGTTCGGCTCCGACGCCAGCGTGAACAGTTCGTCCCACACCGCTTGCCCGAACAGCGTCGGTCCCACGTCCTCCATGATCCGGCGGATCCCCGTCGTGTCTCCCTGCCGCTCCGCCAGCCAGGGCGGCACCGTTGGCACCAGATAGTAGAGCGCCACCGCCGAAAAAAAGATGCCCAGCATGATCGCCGCCACGCGGAAGAACATCGGCCGCGCCAGGAAGTACGTCCCCACCACCACCGCGTGGGGGAGGAAGAACCAGCTCCAGTGCATGAGCGTGGAGAAGAACGCCGCCGGGCCCGGATCCCCCTCGCCCCCCCCCACCTGCGCCTGCAACCAGGCCGACGGTGTGGTGCCCCCGAACAGCCACTTTTCCCAGTCCAGCACGTATCCGGTGCTGGCCGCGATCGTCGTCTCGTCGGCGGCGTCCCGTAGCTGCGCGAAGAAGTAGAGGGCCACCACGTAGAACAGCCAGGTGCGGAACTCCCCCTGCCGTGGCGCCACCCACAGCAGCGCCGCCAGCGCCGCCGCCAGCGTGACCGGGAATCCGATCGCGTCGTACCCCACCGTCAGTCGGATCGCCGGGGCCAGCAGCCCGTAGGCCAGGATCCCCCAGGCCGCGAGCCGGGCCGCCTCCCGCCGCTCGCGCGGATGCCGCCACTCGTCCCGCAATGCCGCCCGCCAGGAGTCCGCCTGGGCCGGATCCGGCCGGTCCTGAGCCACGCTCATCGTCGTATCTTAGGAGGCCCCCAGACAGCCCCCTCCCATGCGCGCCGCCCCCGCCGGCCCGCCCCCACCGGTCCCTACACTGTCGCTATGTCCGCCCCAGAGCGTCGGCGTCGTGGCGCGCCGTCGGCGCTGAGCGTCGTCCTCCTGACCGCCGCCCTGCTGATCGCCGGCCTCCCCAGCGCCCCCGTGGCGGGCAGTCCGGCCACCCCTGCCGGCCCCGCCGCCGCGCCCCCCGCGCTCGGTGAAGTGCTCGCCGCCTTCACGACGCCCGAGCCCCCCAGCCCCACCACCCTCGCCCCGCTCGGCCTCGCCCTCATCGAGCACTACCCCGCCAGCGGCGTCTCTCGCCTGCGCGCCGCCGACGGCGACGTCGCCGCCGCCGTCGCCCGGCTGCGCGCCGCCGGCCTCGTGCGCTTCGCGGAGCCCAACGCCCGGCTGCGCGTCGCCGAACTCATCCCCAACGACCCCGGCTACCCGGACCAGGCCCCCTACTGGGATCTCGTCGGCGCCCCCGCCGCCTGGGAGATCACCACCGGTAGCCCGGGCGTCGTCGTCGCCCTCCTCGACGGCGCCATCGACCTGGACCACCCCGACCTCGCCGGCAATATCTGGACCAATCCCGGCGAGATCCCCGACAACGGCCTCGACGACGACGCCAACGGCTACATCGACGATGTCCACGGCTTCGACTTCGTCGGCGACTTCGCCGGCGATACCGTCGGCGTCCCGGGTCAGGACGCCGATCCCGACGTGCGCCCCGGCGACACCGCCGCCGGCGACGGCCGCGATCAGGATCGCGACGGCGTCGCCGACGGCGCCGTCGGCCACGGCACGCGCGTCGCCGGCATCATCGCCGCTCGCGGCAACGACGGCGTCGGCATCGCGGGCGTGGCCTGGAACGTCCGCATCATGCCCGTCCGGGTCATGGACCCGGAGGGGAACGGCTTCTTCTCCTCCTTCATCAGCGCCCTGGACTACGCCGTCGCCAACGGGGCCGGCGTCGTCAACGTCAGTCTCACCGCCTCCGTTCTGTCGCAAGCGGCCCAGGCGGCGGTCGCCGCGGCCGCAGGGGCCGGGGTCGTCATCGTCGGCGCGGCGGGCAACAGTGGCGCTGACGTCGCCTTTCCGGCCGCTCTGCCCCAGATCATCGCCGTGGGCGCCCACGGCCCCCTCAGCACCCCCAACGAGCGCGCGGACTTCTCTCCTCGCCGCCCCGGCGTCGATCTCGTCGCGCCGGGCGTCACCATCCCCACCACCGACGTCCTCGCTGGCTCCGCCCTGCCCGCCTACACCACCGCCAGCGGGACGTCGTTCTCGGCCTCCTTCGTGACGGGGACCGTGGCCCTCATCCGCTCCTGGGAGCCCGGCGCGGACGCCGCCCGGATCCGGGACCTCCTGCGGGACACCGCCACCGATCTCCCCGACGCCGCCTGGCCCGACTGGGACGGCGCCGGCCGCCTCAACCTCGGCCTCGCCCTCGCGACGATCGCCGGCCTGCCGCCTTTCCCCCCCACCATCGACGGCATCGACCTGGTCCAGAAGGCATATCGTATCCAGGGGCACGCCCGGCCCGGAAGCAACGTCGCCCTCGCGCAAGTGGACGACGGCCCCCTCGGCAACGCCACCGCCGATGCAAGCGGCGCCTACGTCGTCCAGATCGCACGGGACGCCCTCCCCGAAACCCAGGCCCACCTGACCCTGGTCGGCGTTGCCAGCAAAGCGGGCCAGACCTCGGCCGCCTCGCCCCCCGCCGCGCTCGCACTGCCGTATATCGTCACATTGCTGCCGGGATGGAACTTGGTCCCCTGGGTCGGCGCCACGGCTCCCGGCGACGCCGTCCTCGCCGACCTCCCCCCCGCCATCGAGCGCCTCTACGTCTGGGACGGGCGGGACTGGCAGATCGGCGTCCCCGGCAATCCCCTCTTCCGCATTCCCCTAATCAGCGCCGGCGCCGGCCTCTGGCTCTATCTGACTGGTGCCGATCCGGTCGACTGGCGTCAGGATCGGACCCCCCTTGCTGCCCCCAGCCTCTCGCCCGGCTGGCACCTCCGCGCCTGGACCGGTCCCAGCGCCCTCGCCGCCGACGTGGCCGCCTCCCCCGGCCTCCGCATCGACGCCCTCTTCGCCTGGGACGGGGCTGCGGCGGCGCACCAGGGGTTCTTCCCCCAGGCGCCGGCCCTCGGCACGCTCACGTTCGTCCCCCACCTGCAGCCGCTGTGGGTGCACGTGGGCGCCGGGCAGGGTCCCTGGCCCAGCCCCTAGACGGCCCCATCGCCCGGCAGCGCCCGCTCACGAGCCCGCCGCCGCCGTCCCCGCGGCCGGCTCCCGCGCTCGGACGGCCTCGCGGATCCGCTCTTCGACCACCACCCCCAAGGCCAGTACGTCGACGGGCGTCTCCACCTCGCCCGTATCGAGATCGTCGCCCGTGACGTTGACCGAGCGCTGCAGGAAGACCACGCTCCCCTGCGCCGCGAACACCACGAGATCCGTGGTGACGTCGCGGCTGCGCCGATCGCCGGTCTCCACGCCGTAGCGCAGGTAGTAGTGCACGGCGGCCTCCCCGAGCACCGGATCCGGCTGGCGTTCGCTCTCGAACAGCGTGTCCCGGGGCTCCACGAACGACAGCACATCCGCTACCGGCCGCTCGCCGATGTCGTCCACCGCGGCGGCCGCCTGCTCCGCGGAGTCCAGCCGGATCGTCACCATGAAGATCAGCTCGCCGGTTTCCCGATTCGCGAACCCTTGTCCGCCCGACATCTCCGGCACGCCCGCCCGCAGGCCCAGCGCCGCCAGCTTCCGGTCGGGCGACTCCCGCAGCAGTCCAGGGATGTCCGCGTAGAACGGGATCACATCGAATCCGTCCGGCAGGTCGGCCGTCTCCAGTTCCACGATCGCGCCCGCCGGCCCCGGCGGCTGGGCCTCCACCGGCGGCTGGGCCTCCACCGGCGGCTGGGCCTCCACTGGCGGCGTCGCCGCCGGCGCGGGCTGTGTGCCCTGGACGACCTCGCTGCTGGCCGGCGGCGGCTCGGCCGCTGCCGGCGGCTCCACCGGGTCCGGCTCGGCGCTGCCTCCGCACGCGGCCAGCGCCAGTGCGCTCAGCGCGATCGCCAGCCCCAGTCGGCCCCGTCGATCGATCACGCGAACTCCTGGGGCGTCCTCGGCGCCGCCGGCCGGGCGACGCGCAGCAAGATCCGGAACGTCGTTCCAACCCCTTCCCGGCTCTCCACCTGGATCTCGCCCTTCTGGGCGCGCACCAATTCCCGCGCAATCGCCAAGCCCAGCCCGGTCCCCCCCTCCGAGCCCGGCCGGTCCGCCCGGAAGTAGCGATCGAACAGGTGCGGGACGTCCGCCTCCGGGATCCCGCCCCCCGTGTCCGCCACCGCGATCCCCACGCTCGCCGGGCTCTCCCGGCGCGCGCTCAGGACCACGTTGCCCCCAGGCGGCGTGTGGCGCAGCGCGTTGTCCACCAGGTTCGCCAGCACCTGCTCCAAACGATCGACGTCCCCCAGCACCGCCGGCAGGCCCTCCGCCTCGATCGCCTCCAGGCGGACGTCCAGTTCCTGCGCCCGCAACGCGAACAGTTCCCCCACGTTGTGCAAGACCTCGTTCACCGCCACCCGCTGCACCGTCACCCGCACCTGCCCCGCCTCCATACGCGACAGATCCAACAGCCCCTCCACCAGCCGCAACAGCCGCCGCGACTCCTCCTCAATGATCCGGTAGGCGTTCTGCCGCGCCGCCCCGTCGTCCACGGTGCCGTCCAGCAAGGCCTGGGAGAAGCCGTTGATCGAGGTCAGGGGGGTTTGTAAATCGTGGGAGGCGTTGGCCAGGAAATCCCGCAGCGCCGACTGTTGGCGCTGCACCTCCTCCGTCATCTGGTTGAAGGACTCCGCCAGCGCCCGCGCCTCCCGCGTCCCCTCCACCGCCACCTTCTGGTCGAAGCGCCCCCGCGCCACGTTGTGCGCCGCCGCCGTCGTCGCTTGCAGCGGCCGGTAGATCGAACGCGAAAGCAGCAGCCCCACCACCACCGCCGCCGCCAGCCCAAGGCCCCCCGCCAGGAACAGCCGTGGCGTCAGGTCGCCCAGCACCGACTGCCGGTCCTCCACGGGCAGGGCGAGGAGCAGGAACTCCGCGCCGAAGCGATCCTTCGCCTCCGGCGACAGCTCCGCCGCCAGGTAGTCCAGGTGGCTGCCGTCCGAGGCCCGCAGCGTCCCCTCCTGGAAGCTGTCCAGCCCCGCCCCCGCCTCGCTCAGGTCCACGTTGAGTCGCTGACCGACGAAGCGCGGCTCGTCGCCCGCCTCGCTCACCACCTCCGCTGCCCCATCAACGAACAGGATCCGCACGTCCGGGTCCACGGTGCTGCCGCCCGCCGTGGGACTGGTGGCGAGTTGCCGGCTCACCTCGAAGGCCTGGAAGTCGGAGCCCGGAGGGGTCACCACCGACAGATAGACCGGCGCCCCCACCTGTCGCAGCGTCGACGCCGCCAGCCGGTCCTGGTAGCCCCCCAGCAAGAAAAAGAAGGAGACCCCCGCGATGGCGAGCGTGAGCAGGATCAGCGCCCCCAGCGTCAGGTAGATGCGCCCCTGCAACGACTGCAGCAGGTGCGGTCGCCGCAGCCACCGCCGCCGTCGCTCGCCCGCCGGCGCCGCGGCCGGTACCGGCTGCAGTCGCGCGCTATCCGTCGCCATTGGCGCCGGCCGTCAGCTTGTAGCCAACCCCGCGCAGGGTCTCGATCTGGATCGGGCTCCCGTCCAGATGTTGCCGCAGGTGGTTGATGTGTACGTCCACCGTCCGCGTTTCGCCACTGAAGGTGTAGCCCCAGACCAGGCTCAGGAGTTGCTCACGCGAGAGCGCCACGCCGGCGTTCTGGGCGAGCGCAAAGAGCAAGTCGAACTCCTTGGTGCGCAGCTGTAGCGGCTTGTCCCCCAGAACCGCTTCGCGCCGCTGCCGGTCCAGCCTCAGGCTGGCCACGCGCACCTGAGCCCCCACGCGCTGGATCCCGTCGGAGCGGCGCAGGATGGCCTTGACCCGGGCCACCAGCTCCTTGGGGTTGAAGGGCTTGGTCAGGTAGTCGTCGGCGCCCAGCTCCAACCCGGCCACTTTGACCGCGTCCTCCTTGCGCACGGTCAGCATCAGGATGGGGACGTCGGACTGCTCCCGGATCCCCTTCGTCACCTCGAAGCCGTCCAGCTTCGGCATCATCAGGTCCAGCAGCACGAGGTCCGGTTGCAGCCGTAGCGCCTTCTCCAGCGCTTCCGGCCCGTTGGCCGCGAAGTCCAGATCGAAGCCCTCCTTCGACAGGTAGAGCCGGACCAGTTCGCGGATATGCGGTTCATCGTCGGCGATCAGAATTCGCATCTCGCCCCCAAAGCACCAGCGCTGCCGCTCGCCTGGCGCCCGCGCTCGCTCGTCGCGCCGGCACCCCCTCGGGCGACCCCGGCAGCGGGCGGAGCGCACGCGCGCCGCGCCGGGCATCCGCCCGGCGATCGGCCCTCGCCACCCCGCAGGCAGTATAGGCCAGCACCCCACCTGATCCGTGCGACCTGCCCCGCCCGGACCTAGGCCGGCTTCGCCATCAGGTAGCTCGCCACGGCGTCCTCCAGGGCCCGCCCTTCCGCCTCCGTCAGGTCCCGGTTCGGCGGCCGCGCATGGGGCGTCGGCAGTCCGGACGTGACCGATAGCAGACGCTTGAGCCCGCCCACCGCCCCCACACTCAGCACGATGTCCTTGATCGTGTTGAGCTGCCGCTGGGCGCGACCCGCGTCCCGGCCCGCCCGGGACGCTGCCTGGATGGCGAGCGCCAGCGACGGGACCGCGTTGCCCATGCCGCTGACGCCTCCCACGCAGCCCGCCGCGTACAGCTCGGCGTGTACGTGGTCTGCGCCCGCCAGCACCGCGAAGGAGGGCGCGTCGGCGGTGATCTCCACGTAGCGACGCGTGCGCTCCACGTCACCGCAGGAATCCTTGATTCCGATCAGCTGATCCCCGTGCAGCTCCAGCAGGGCCAAGACCACCTCGTCGGCGATGTCCATGTGAGTGCGCGGCGGAATGTTGTAGAGCAGGACCCGCGCCTGCGGGGGCAGCGCCTCGATCACGCGGCTGAAGTAGCCCACCTGCCCGGCGGCGTCGGCGTTGCCGTAGAAGTAGGAGGGCAACAGCGCCACCGCATCGGCGCCGGCCTCGAGCGCTGCGTTGGCGGCGCGGATCGTGTCCGGCAGCGCGACGCAGCCCGCCCCCGCCACCACGCCCATCCCGCCCCGCTGCGCCACCACCGTCTCCACTACCTGTCGCCGCTCCTCCAGCCCCACCGAGGGCCCCTCACCGTTCGTTCCCAGCGTCAGGATCGCCGAGACACCCTGGCCCTCCAGCCAGCGCAAGTGCGCCGGCAACCAGTCCAGATCCAACTCCGCCCCGCCCGCGCTGAACGGCGTCACCTGGGCCACCATCAGCCCGCTGAGGTCGAGCGCCATCGTCGCCTCCCGTCGCGTCGGCCTGCCGCGCAGGTCCCTGGCGGCGCTCCCCGGCATCGGGCATAGTAAGGGCCGCTGGGGAGTGCCGCTGCGCCGGGCGGCCTGGATGAACCATGAGCATCGAGCGCACACGTGAGCGTCGTTTGACCGCCTTCCTCCCCGAGGACACGTTCGTTCCCGAGCGCAATCCCATCCATGACGATGCCGGCGCGCGGGAACAGGGCTTCGAAGCCGCCCTCGTGCCCGCCCCCAACATCGTCGGCTGGACCGTGCCCGCGATCCGCGAGGCGCTCGGCGATCGCTGGCTCCACGACGGCTGGGCGGACCTGCGCTTCCGCCGCCCCGTCTACGCCGGGCGCGAGATCGGCGTGCAGCTCACCGCGGACGCCGCGGGCGCCTGGCGCCTCAGCGTTCGTGACGACAGCGCCGAAGAGTGCGCCCTGGGCCGGGCCGGGCTCGGCCGCGCCCCCTGGTACGCCGACCTGCAGCGCCCCGCGACGATCGAGGTGCAGCCGCCGCGCCGGCCACGGCTGCCCCTCCGGCCCCAGGCCTTCCCGCTGGGCCGCGACCTGCCGGCGGCCGCGTTGCCGATCACGCCCTCGGAAGCCTCGGCCTACGTGGACGCCCAACTCGCCGACACCGACCCGATCTGGCACGGCCCCGGCGCCCGCCTTCACCCCGGCTGGCTCGCCCGTCGCGGCACGGAAACCCTGCGCCACACGTATGGGTATGGCTCCTCCATCCAGACCCAGCTGCACCTGCAGCACCTCGCGCCGGCGCATCCCGGCGCGCTGACCTGTGGCGGCCGCGTCGTCGACGGCTACGAGCGCAACGGCCACCACTACGCCGTCCTCGATATCGTCCTCCAGGACGCAAGCGGCCACGACCTCATGCAGCTCCGCTACACCGTGATCTACATGCTCGCCCCGCGATCGTCGGCCCAGGCCGGGGCCTAGTCCAGCTTCGCCGCGATGATCTCCTGCTCCACCACCCACTGCGGCTGCGCCAGTGCCGCCACCACCACCCACGTGGAGGCCGGCACGTGCTCGCCCAGGAACTTTCGGCGCTCCGAGGTGAGGTGCTGGATGTCGGCGGCCTTCGTCGCGTAGACGTTGATCCGCACGATGTCCTCCACGCTCATCTCCACCGCGGCCAGCGCCGCGATGGAGTTCCGCCAGATCTGCGCGTGCTGCCCCACGAACCCCTCCGACACCGACCCGTCTGCCGGGTCGATCCCCACCTGCCCCGCCAGGAACACCGTTCGCGCCCCCGCCGGGATCTCCACCACCTGGCTGTAGAGCGCCGCCGGCGGCGGCATCGTCTCCGGGTTGTACGTCTTCAGCGTCGTCATCCCGTCCTCCTTGTCGTCCTAGAGGGTGCGCGGCGGGGCGCGCCTCGCGCAAGAGATGGGAGCCCCGCATCCGCAACTTGACGAATCAGAACAAGTGTGCTATATTCGGCCTCAGTCGAATCCGCGGGACCCACCCGCTCTGCCAAGCCAGCCACCCGCCCGCCACGCGAAGTCGAGGGGTACTTACCGCGAACGTCCCAAGACACACGTCCCGGCTCCTCGACATTGTGCCGTCGGGGTGGCCGAGTTGAGGAGCCCCGCTGGACCTTGTTCGAATGACCCGGTGGTGCGATCCATGTAGCTGTGGGTCGGTGCCGAACCGCCACCTCTGCGGCCTCGGGGGCCGCTACTCCAACCGCAGCTCCCACCCGATCTCCACCGGCCCGCCCCCGAACTTCGTCATCACCAGCCGCAGGGCGAGCGTGCCCCCCGGGACAGTCTCGGCGGGGAGCATCGTGGACCACTCCCGGGCGGACCCGCCCACCGCGGAATGTGGTCAACCGGGCGAGAACGCGTCCGGCCCCACGTTGAGGGCGCCGTCCGTCTCGCTTAGGAAGAAGTCCCGCGACCCGTCAACCAGCGTCAGCATCAGCCGCTTCTCGAACACTCCGCCCGGCGGCGCCCCCGGACGCCCCTCGAAGTCCGACCAGTCGACCGTCGCGCAGCCCGCGACAGCACCAGCCGTGACCCCGCCGGCACCACGACGTCCGCGGGCAGCAGGGCCTCGGCCGTCAGGACCTCATGGAAGCCGGGCTCGCCGAAGGCCTGAGCGGCCGGCAGGGCCAGCCTGCCGCTCGCCAGCACCGCCGTCCCCGCAGCCGGGGCCGCCCCCGGCGTGTTCACGGAATTGGGGCGGCGCTCGGCCCGGGGCGCGGTCGGCGCCTGACGATCCACGGACGGCGTCTCCTCGTCGCTCCCGCCGCGGGCCGCCACCACCACGGCCGCGCCCGCCAGCAGCAACGCCAGTCGCAGCGGCGTCCGTCGCAAGCTGAGGCGATTGAATTGGGGCCGGAACGTCCCGCCGCACATACCCGTGGGTACGCAAGGGTGAGGCGAGAGGATTCGCGCCTAGGGCTCGGAAGCGCCGTGCTCACCCAACAGGAGGTGGAGTCCCGCCGCCAGCAGCGCCCCCAGCGCCGGCGCCAGCCAGTAGATCCAGTGGTGATCCCACTGCCAGGCGATCGCGCCGGGCCCGAAGGACCGGGCGGGATTCATCGATGCCCCGGAGATACCCCCGGCGAACGTCGCCTCCAGCCCCACGATCGCCCCCGCCGTCGCCGCCACCAGCGGCAGCGACGCCTTGTGCTGCTGGTGCGCTACGGCCAAGATCGCGTACATGAGCAGGAACGTCAGCACGATCTCCAGCCCGAACGACTGCTCCCACGTTCCCGCCGGCGCCGTCGACCCTAGCTCCCCGCCCGTGTTGCGGAAGAGCCCGTGCAGCACCGACGCCGCGATCAACGCCCCCACGATCTGCGCCGCCACATAGCCCGGCACCCGCCGCGCCGGGAACTCCCCCGAGGCCCACAGCCCCAGCGTCACCGCCGGATTGATGTGCGCGCCGCTGATCCGCCCGAAGGCCAGCACCATCGCCACCACCGCCAGCCCGAACGTCGCGCCGATGCCGATCCGGCCCAGGCTGCCCTCGGTGGCGAAGTCCACCGTCGCTGCCCCGGCGCCCAGGAACACCAGCCCGAACGTCCCGCACGTCTCCGCGATCAACGCCCGCGCCGTGCGCGGTAACCCCGGCGCAATCGCCGCCCGGCCGTCGCGTGGTCGGCCCCGCTCTCCCGTTGACGCGCTGTCCGTCATCTCGCACAAGTAAGCACGTGGCGTCCGATCGCGAAAGGTCCGCACCGCAGTAGGCCCTCCGCCCATCGCCGGCGCCGGCGCCTGATACGCTCCCCGCAGCCCCCAAGCCGCCGAGAGACGCTGCCGATGTCCCTGCCCGCCGACGGCCCCGATCCGGACTCGCCTCCCACCAACCGACTCGCGAGCGAGACCAGCCCCTACCTCCTCCAGCATCGCCACAACCCCGTCGACTGGTACCCCTGGGGCCCCGAGGCCTGGGAGCGCGCCCGCCGCGAGGACAAGCCCGTGCTGGTCAGCATCGGCTACGCCGCCTGCCACTGGTGCCACGTCATGGAGCATGAGTCCTTCGAGGATGAAGCGGTCGCACGCCGCCAGAACGAACTCGTCGTCAGCATCAAAGTGGACCGCGAAGAGCGTCCCGACGTCGACGAGATCTACATGGAGGCCCTGCAACTCATGCGCGGCCAGGGAGGCTGGCCGCTCAACGTCTTCTGCCTGCCCGACGGCCGCCCCTTCTTTGGCGGCACCTACTTCCCCCCCGCCGGCCGTCAGGGCCTGCCCTCCTGGGCCCACGTCCTCAACGCGGTCGCGGACGCCTACCGCGAGCGCCGCGACGAAATCGACGGCCAGGCCACGCAACTGATCGATCACATGGCGCGCCAGCCCGGTCCCCTGGAGGACGGCGAGTCCCCGCCCGACCCCGCCCTGACCCGTCGCGCCGCCGCCGACCAGATCATGGGCGCCTACGACCCGCAGTTCGGCGGCTTCGGCGCTGCGCCCAAGTTCCCCCAGCCCTTCTACCTCGCCCTGCTGCTCCAGCACGCCGTCGCCGAGAACGACGCCCGCGCCCGCGAACAGTTCCTCGACACCTTGCGCTCAATGGCCGCGGGCGGCATGTACGACCAGATCGGCGGCGGCTTCCACCGCTACGCCGTCGACCAGCGCTGGCTCGTCCCCCACTTCGAGAAGATGCTCTACGACAACGCCCTCCTCGCGCCCCTCTACCTGGACGCCTACCGCCTCAGCGGCGATCCCGTCTTCCGCCGCGTCGCTGAGGACACGCTCGATTACCTCCTGCGCGAGATGACTACCCCCGAAGGCGCCTTCTACGCCAGCACCGACGCCGACTCCGAGGGCGTCGAGGGCAAGTTCTTCGTCTGGTCCCTGGACGAGGTGCGCGAGGCCCTGGGTGACGACGCCGCACTCTTCGCGACCTACTACGACGTCAGCGAAGGCGGCAACTTCGAGGGCGCCAGCATCCTCCACGTCGCCCGCCCGCTGGCAGAGGTCGCCGCTGAGCACGGGCTCGACGAGCAGGAGGCCGCGCAGCGCCTCGCCGCCGCCCGGCGCGTCCTCTACGACGCCCGCGCCCGCCGCCTGCCCCCCGCCACCGACACCAAGGTCATCGCCGCCTGGAACGGCCTCGCCATCGACGCCCTCGCGCGCGGCGCCGCGATCCTGGACGCCCCCCGCTTCCTCGACGCCGCTCGGCGTGCGGCCGCCTTCCTCCTGCGGACCCTGCGGACGGAGCCCGGCCCCAAGGAGGGCGGCCTGCTGCGCGTCTACGCCGGCGGCCGCGCGGCCGTCCCCGCCTTCCTGGAGGACTACGCCGGCCTCGCCGACGGCCTCCTCTCCCTCTATGAGGCCGGCGCCGCGGAGCGCTGGTTCCTCGCGGCCCGCTCCCTCGCCGAGGAGATGCTCGATCGCTTCTGGGATCCCGAGGGCGGCGGCTTCTTCACCACGGGCGCCGCCAACGAGCGGCTCGTCAGCCGCCGGAAGCCCACCCACGACGGCGCCACCGCCTCCGGCAACTCCGCCGCCGCCCGCCTCCTCGCCCGCCTCTACGCCCTCACCGGCGACGGCGCCTACGCCGACCGCCTGCAAACCATGACCGTGGCCTTCGGCGTCATCCTGGAGCGCGCCCCGGTGATGATGACCGGCTTCGTCGCGACGGCCGACTGGCTGCCACGCCATCAAGCCGTCGCCGTCGTCGGCCCCGGCGACGCCCCCGACACCCACGCCCTGCTCCGCACCGTCTGGGCGGATCCGCCCGGGACGGCCATCGTCATGCAGCACGATCCGGACGGGGCGTCCGCGGAGTCCACGGTGCCCCAGCTCGCCGGCAAGGGGGCCGTAGACGGCCGCGCCACGGCCTACGTCTGCCACGGCTTCGCCTGCAGTGCCCCCGTCACCACGCCCCAAGCCCTGCGCGATCTCCTGGCCGCCGCTCCCCCCTCCTGACCGCCGCCAGAACGGCACGATCGCGAGTCCGCTCAGGTCCCGCAGCGCAGGTCGATCCCGGAGCCCGTCCCGTCCACTCCGCGCACGGCGGATCCGCAAGCTCAGGGATCGAACTCCACGACCAGGTCGTACGCTGCCGGCGCCTCGAAGCCCACCACGCGGATGAACCACGGTCCGGCCGCCGGCCACGTCACCGCGACCAACCTCGTCGCTGCCGATCAGGTACGGCGCCGGTCGCATCCACGACCGGCCCGGACCCGAAGGCCACGATTGACGGCTCGTCACCGAACTGCAAGCGGGCTCCACCCGCACTGCCGCCCGGGAGATCTGCTCCACGTCCAGCTCCGCTGGCGTGTCGGCCGCCGCCTCCGCTGGCGGCACGGCTTCACCGGTGCTGGCAGCCTGCTGCGGCACGTCCAGACGCTGGCCGCCCGCGGCCGTCGCCGGGCGTCCCCGCCGCCGCCACAGGCCGCCACCGTCAGCGCCGCCCCGGTCAGAAGCCAGAACGGCAGGAGCCGGCGCGACATTGCAGGCCCTCTCCTTCGCGGCGGCGTCCAGCGCCGCGCGGCCTGCCTTCGCAGCGCGCTAGACCATGTATCCACCATCGACGCTGATCACCTGCCCCGTGATACCCGCCGACTCCGGCGCCGCCAGCAGCGCCGCCATCGGGCCCACCTCCTCCGGTTCCAGCACCCGGTTCTGGAGGTTGCCCTTCCAGCCCGCCGCCGTCTTCGCCGTCTCCGCCTCGGTCCGCCAGGGCCCGATCATCTCAAAGTTGTGCTCCAGCAGCGGCGTGTTGGTCCAGGCGGGACAGAGGCAATTCACGGTGATGCCGTGCGGCGCCGTGCTCGACGCGAGCGAGCGCGTCATCCCCACCAGCCCGTGCTTCGCCGCCACGTAGCCCAGCGTCCCCCCCGCGTGCTTCGACGTGCCCGAGCCGATGTTGATCACCCGCCCGTAGCCCTGCGCTCGCATGCCGGGCAGGGCGGCTTGGGTCGCCCAGAACGGCGAGATCAGATTCAGCGTCAGGAGATCCTGGAAGAGCGCAGCCGCATACGCGAACGGATTGTGGTCCGCCGCTTCGCTCCTGGGGATGCCCCCCACGTTGTTCACCAGCACGTCGAGCCGCCCGAACCGATCGATGGCCGCCTCCACGGGGCGCGCTGCCTCCGCTGCCTGCATCGCGTCCCCCGCGACGGCGAGCCCCCGCTGGCCCACCTCCTCGATCTCCGCCACCACCGCCTCCAGATCCTCCTCCGTGCGTGACATGACCACCACGTCCGCGCCCTCGCGGGCAAGCGCCAGCGCAATGGCCCGCCCGATGCCTCGTCCGCCGCCCGTGACCAGCGCCACCCGGGCGTCCAACCGTCCCATCACGCTCTCCCGATCCCGCCCGCCCGCGGACCCCGCTCGCTGCCTGTCCTCACCTCATCACACCCGCTCGCCGCCGTCCAGCGAGCGGCGCGGAGGCGGGACGGTCGTTCGCGGCCGGCTCTGTGCCGGCCGGGCACGACGCGAGCGCGGCCTTTCCGTACAATTCGAACGGTGCGGTCCCCGGCGCTGAACCCCCACATGTTTCGAGCCTATGACGTGCGCGGCGTCGCGGGTGAGGACCTCACCCCCGCCGTCGCCCACGCCGTCGCGCGCGCGCACGGCACCTACCTGCGGCGCCGCTTCGGCGCTCGCGATGTGGCGGCCGCCCGCGACAGCCGTCCCAGCTCTGCCGCCCTCTATGAGGCCGCGCTGGACGGGTTTCGTGAGACCGGCATCGACGTCACCGCGCTCGGGCTCGCGCCCAGCCCCCTGCTCTACTTCGCCCTCCATCGGTGGTGCGCCGGCGGTGGCCTGGTCGTCACCGCCAGCCACAACCCGGTCCAGTTCAACGGCCTCAAGCTGCTGCGCGAACAGGCGATGCCCCTGCTCCCCGACGAGATCCAGGCAGTGCGCGGCCTCGCGGAGGCCGCCGATTTCGACAGCGGCGCCGGCACGCTCCGCCAGCGTGATCCCCGTCCCGACTACCTGGACATGTTGCGGCATCGCTTTCCTCTGGCGCGTCCCCTCCGCGTCGTGGTCGATCCGGGCAACGGCGTCGCCACGCTCACCGGCCCGGACGCCCTCAGCGCGATCGGCGCCGACGTCATCGGCCTCTACACCGAACTCCTCGAGGGCTTCCCCAACCACCTGCCCGATCCCCAGGAGCCCGGCAGCATGCGCGACCTCGCCACGCGCGTCCTGGCCGAAGGCGCCGACCTGGGCTTCGCCTGGGACGGTGACGGGGACCGCGTGGGCCTCGTCGATGAGCGGGGCTATCGCTACGATCCGGACTGGATCGCCGCCCTCTTGGCCCGCGACCTGCTTGCTCGTCGCCCCGGCGCCCGCATCCTCATGGACCTCAAGAGCTCCCGCAGCCCCATCGAGGACGTCCGCGCCCACGGCGGTGAGCCCGTCCTCGCCCGCACCGGCTATTCGTTCTTCCGCCGCCGCATGAGAGAGGACGCCATCCCCTTCGGCGGCGAGGCCAGCGGCCACATGATCTTCGGCGAGGACTACCCCTATCTCGACGACGGTGTCTACGCCGCCTGCGCCATCGCCCGCATCGTCGCCGCCTCCGACCGGCCCCTTTCGGCCCACTTCAGCGGCATGCGCCGCCTCGTCACCTCCAACGAAATCAAGCTCCCCTGCCATGACGCCGAGAAGTTCCGTATCGCCGACGCCATCGCCGGCGCCTTTCGCGGCCGCTACGAGATGTCGGAAGTGGACGGCGCCCGCGTCGAGTTCCCCGACGGCTGGTTCCACCTGCGCGCCTCCAACACCAACCCCTACCTCTCCCTCCGCATCGAGGCCGACGACCGCGAGCGATACGACGCCATCCGCGACATCGTCCGCGACGCCATCGCCCCCTACCCCGAAGTTCGGATTCCCCACGGCGCCGACGAGCCGCTCCCGGAGGAGGGCTTTCACCCCGCCTGAAGGTCGCCCGCGCCGTTCCGCCGCCTTCCCGCTACCCCCGCGCCCAGGCGCGCGGTACCCTCCCGGTCGCCTGCGGCGCGTATGCCGCCGGTGGGAGGGGTCTCACAACCATGACCGCCGACACACCGTCCGGTCCCGCCTCGCCCATCCGCTCGCTGGCCGTGATCGGCGCCGGCAGCATGGGCCACGGCATCGCCCAGACCGCCGCCTTGGCCGGGATCGAGACCACCCTCTTCGACATCGAGCAGGCCTTCGTCGACCGCGGCCTGGTCGGCATCGAGAAGGGCCTGGAGCGCCTCGTCGCGCGCGACCGTCTGAGCCCGGCGGACCGCGCCGCCACCCGCGCCCGGCTGCGCGGCAGCACGGACCTCCAGGACGCCGCCCCCGTCGATGGCGTCATTGAGGCGGCCCCCGAACGCCTGCAGCTCAAGCAGTCCATCTTCGAGCAGTTGGACGCGATCTGCGCCGGCGCCGTGTTCCTCGCCAGCAACACCTCGTCCATTTCGTTGCAGGAGATCGCCCGGCCCACCCGCCGGCCCGAGCGGGTTCTGGGTCTGCACTACTTCAATCCCCCCCAGATCCTCCCCCTCGTGGAAATCGTCACCCCCCTGTCCGTCGATCCGGACGTCGTCGACACTGCCGAGGCCTTCTGCCGGGCCACCGGCAAGACCCCCATCCGCGTCAAGGACACCCCCGCCTTCGTCGTCAACCGCCTCTTCGTCCCCTTCGTGCTGGACGCCATCCGCCTGCTCGAATCCGGTGCCGCCGGCGCGGAAGAGATCGATCGCGGCTGCCAGCTGGGCCTCAGCCATAAGCTCGGCCCCCTCGCCACCGCGGACCTCTCCGGCCTCGATGTCCTGCTCGACGTCGCGGACGCCATGCGCGCCGAAACCGGCGACCCGCGCTGGAACGCCCCCACCCTCCTCCGTCGCCTCGTCTCGGCCGGCCACTTGGGTCGCAAGACCGGCCGCGGCATCCACGACTACAGCGACGCCTGATCCGCCGCAAGCGGGCCGCGCGAAAGGATGATCCGATGGTCAGTCCCCTCGTCGACCTGGACGGCCACGTCTGCACCATCACGCTCAACCGCCCCCAGGCCCTTAACGCCTTCAACCCCGCTCAGGTGCAGGGCTTCAGCGACGCCTGCGTCCGCTTCCGCGACGACCCGGACCTCTGGGTGGCCGTCATCACCGGCGCCGGCGACCGCGCCTTCTCCGCCGGCGCCGACATCAAAGAGCTGCTCCCCCGGATGACCCGAGACCCCGCCAAGCGCCCGGACCCCACGCCCCCCACCATCATGCGCGGCATGTTCATCCCCAAGCCCATCATCGCCGCGGTCAACGGCGTCGCCCTGGGCGGCGGCATGGAGGTCGCGCTCGCCTGCGATCTGCGCATCGCCTCGACGCGCGCCCGCTTCGGCCAGCCCGAAATCAACCTCGGCGCCATCCCTGGCTGGGGCGGTACCCAGCGGCTGCCGCGCGCGGTCCCGGCCGCCCGGGCGATGGAACTGCTGCTCACCGGCGACCCCATCGATGCAGCCACGGCCCTGCAGATCGGCCTCGTCAACGCCGTCGTCGAGCCCGACGCCCTCCTCCCCACCGCGTACGACTTCGCCGCCCGCATCTGTGCCAAGGCGCCCCTGGCCGTGCAGGCCTCCAAAGAAGCCGCACTGCGGGGGTTGCAGATGCCCCTCGCGGAAGGCCTGGAGCTGGAGCGCCTCCTCTTCCAGCGCCTCCTCTTCCAGCGCCTCGCCTACACCGACGACATACAAGAGGGTGTGGCCGCCTTCGTCGCAAAGCGCCCGCCCGCGTTCACCGGCAGCTAGCTCCGTCCCGGCCGCCCCCGGTTCCCGCCCCAGCCCACGCTAGCCTGGGCTGACAGCGTCGGCAGTGCCGGCGGCAGCAACGCAGGGAGGGAAGCGATGGCGCGCGCGCTCGACGGCATTCGCATCCTCGACTTCACCCGCTATCAGCAGGGCCCCTTCGCCACGGTCCTGCTCTCCGACCTCGGCGCCGCCGTGGTCAAAGTCGAACCCCGCCTTCACGGCGACCTCGGCCGCAGCCTCGGCCTCGAGCCCGACGGCTGGTGCGGCTACTTCGAAGCCCACAACCGCAACAAGCGCTCCATCACCATCGACGTCCGCAAGCCCCAGGGACGCGAGATCGTCTACAAGCTCGTCCCCCAGATCGATGTCGTGGTGGACAACTTCCGCCCCGGCGTCATGCAGCGCCTCGGCCTGGACCTGGACGCGCTGCGTCCCCACAATCCCGCCATCATCACCGCCAGCGCCACCGGCTTCGGCGAGCGCGGCCCCCTCGCCACCCAGCCCTCCTTCGACATCATTGGGCAGGCCATGGGCGGCATCATGATGGCCCAGGGCGGCGGCCCCGATCGCCCGCCCCAGAGCGTGCTCGGCGGCACCGCCGATCAGTACGGCGCCACCATCCTCGCCCTCGGCATCACCGCCGCCCTCTTCGCCCGCGACCGCCAGGGCCTGGGTCAGCACGTCGACACCTCACTCCTCGGCTCCCAGATCGCACTGCAGGGCTTCTGGTACACCCGGTTCCTCCGCAGCCGCCGCCAGAGCGCCACCCCGCAACGCTGGAACCCCGTCTTCTGCGCCTTCCGCGCCGCCGACGACCGCTACCTGGCCATCGGCGTGCTGGACCCCCGCTGGTACGACGCCCTCTGTCGCGTCCTCGAGCGCCCCGATCTCGCTACCGATGAACGCTTCGCCACCGCCCACGCCCGGGCCCACCACCGCGACGAACTCCTGGCCGAACTGGACCAGGCCTTCAGCGCCCGCCCCCGCGACGACTGGCTGCGCCTCCTGCGCGAAGCGGACGTCCCCACCGGCCCCGTCCACGACTACGCCGCCGCCAGCCGCGATCCCCAGATCCTGGCCAACGACTACCTCACCACCCTCGAACATCCCTCCCTCGGGACCGTCGGCGTCGTCGGCAGCCCCATCGGCATGTCCGCCATGGAAACCGGGCCGCGCGCGACCGCTCCGGAGCTGGGCCAGCACACCGAAGAGATCCTGCAAGGCCTGGGCTACGACTGGGAGGCCATCAGCGCCCTCCGGGACGCCGAGGTCATCTGAGCGACGTCGGAACGGGCGGCGAACGCCCGCGCCGACGATTGCGCCGCCACTTCCGCTTGGATCACATACTCCACGACACTCGCGGGTGCCCCGTTATCTGGATCCGTCGCGGCTTCTACATGCAGCCTGCCCCATGTAAACTGTCAACTAATATTGACGACCGGTGCGGTACTGTCGATAGTCCGTTCACCCCCCCAGCTGGTTCGCTGGCTGGGTATGAAACCCCCGGCTTCCGCCGGGGGTTTCGTGGTTTTTAGGTGCACGTGGCACGTGTGAACGTCTACGTTGGCAGGTTCAATTTCTACTACGGCGCTGTCCGCTGTGGTCCGTTCCGGTGGTTGGATTTCGAGAAGCTTGCGAAGCAACTCGTACATCCATCGGATCAGATCGGGCTCATCCGCTACTTCACCGCGCAGGTGAGTTCCACACCGAATGACCCGACCAAAACAGAGCGCCAATCAACCTATGTTGGTGGGATTGGGCTTCGCAATGGCCAGCTCGATCGAATACCCGTAAAGGGCCGTGCCCGGATCGGTGAACACGAGCAGCGCTGGTTCCAGAAAGTTCTCCTGGGCACCTCCCACCCCGAACGACTCGCCAGTGCCCTGAAGGTGACGATAGTCAATATCAAGTCTGTGACCGTCTCCCGGGTGCAGGAGGCTGGCATCCGCGCCGGTGTCCGCTAAGAACGAGACCTCTCCCCAAATATCGAGGCGCGGCAAGTAGACCCGACCCTCCAGGTAGGGCCGGCCCGATGTGTTCCCGAATCTACCTTCGAGCACGCTAGAGGATGAGCGTGCGCCGGTTCTCTTCGATATACCGGGTCATGACCTGCCCACGGGGCAGATTCTCCTCGTCGATTTTCTTCAACAATTCGTCGTATGTGTCTGCGAACGCGACGACCGCACCGTCGTAAACAGCAAGCCACTTGTTGGGATACTCGTCGATGAAGCGTGGATGGTTCGACGAGAAGGCCCGCGCTGTGTTTCGGAACCGCGTGAGGCTGGTGTTAACCTCGCGTGGGTCCCCAATGATCTTGCGGATCTCAGCCTCGGCCATTGTCAACACAGTGGATGCCCTCCCTTCTCGCCTAGCCTCCCCGCGTGAGAGCCGTATTCGTTCCTTGACTTGGTCGTCGGCTTCACGCCTCTCACGGCCAGGATCCGGGGCGGGTACTGCAACGCATTGCCATTGTCAACTGTCAGGAGTTGATGATACCCCGTCCCCTGAGCGTGCGCGAAGGCGTGGTCCGCTCCTCCCGGTTGACGGCCGCCCGCGCCCTGTTCGCCGCCGCCGATCCTCCCGACCCCGCGAAGCGCCGCCCGCCCCCCGATCCGGATGAGGATGGCAAATTAGGCGTATGACCCCCTTAGTCAATCCCTTGCGTGTGTACATCTGGGGCG
Organism: Dehalococcoidia bacterium; assembly: GCA_965247775.1. Taxonomy (GTDB): domain Bacteria; phylum Chloroflexota; class Dehalococcoidia; order Bin125; family Bin125. Next base: position 2,547,942 of record OZ252031.1, on the reverse strand, counting down.
TCGTGCTTCACGTACTCGCGCTCGTGGTCCACGTAGGCGTGCGGAAGGTCCGGCCCGATTACCCGGCAGGACTGATGGCCGTCGGTATAGAGCTTGGCCTTGCTGAAATCGATGTGGCGCGCCAGCCGCTCCCGTGCGGTCGTGTGCTTCACATTGAGGATCACTGTCGTCCTGGCCTCCCCGCCGCGCTGGAGCAGGCCGAACACAATGTCTTGTCCTGGAGCCCGGACGCCTGGCCTTCGACGTGCCCGCGGCGGCCTCGCGGGAGCGGATCGAAGCGGGAGGCCGCCTTAAATTCCAACGCGCAGGCGGTGGCCTTCGCACGCCCCCGACGGCCCCGGGCAGCCGCCCCGGCGTTTTGCGCCGCCGGATTTGACCCACCCAGACGGGGCCGGAAGAATGCTCCCATGGCACGAACCGCCCGCGCAGGCGGGCCGCCGCCCGCGCCGCCACCCTGGCACAAACGCTACCGCCTGCTCGTGCAGCTGTACCTGCTGGCGGTGCTGGCCACGGTCGCGGCCTGCGTCACCGCCTCCACCACGCTCGCCGGCGGCGCCCCCCCGCCCGCCCCCTTGCCCTGGCACAAGCGCTAGCGGCTCTTCGTGGGAAGTCGGCCTGCTTGCGCTCGTGGCGGGGATCGCAGCCCGCGTGGTGGGGATCATCCTCCTCACGGACGGCGGTGCCAGGGGCCTTACCGCCGCGGAGCAGGCGGCCATCCAGCGCCGCACGGATGTGCGCCCCCTCATGAACGCCATCGTCGTCCCCCCGGCGGATCTGCCCCCCGGCTGGACCCCGCTCGCCGGCGCCCCCGGCTTCCAGGGCAACGCTGCGCGGGCTGGACCTGGGCCCGGCCACAAGCGTGGCGGAGAGCGAGGTGGGCGAGGCGCGCTCCTGGGTGCTGGCGGACGACCCGCGCCGCCTTCGAGCGGCTGCGCAGCGCTACGTCGGCGGTGACCCACCAGCAGTATCACGCTACCGATATCATCACGGTCCGAGTCGTACCGCCCGAGACGGGCTAACGTAGACGCAACAGACGGCGCAAGGAGGATGCTGATGACCGTTACCGATGAACTTCTGGAGAACAACGCCCGCTACGCGGCGAGCTTCGACAAGGGCGACCTGCCCCTGCCCCCGGGGCGCAACCTGGCGGTGGTGGCCTGCATGGACGCGCGTCTCGATACGCACAAGCTGCTGGGGATCGCGGAGGGCGACGCGCACGTCATCCGCAACGCGGGCGGTGTGGTGAGCGACGACGCGATCCGCTCACTGACCATCTCGCAGCGGTTGCTGGGGACGACCGCGATCATCCTCATCCACCACACCGATTGCGGCATGCTGACCTTCCGCGACGACCAGGTGAAGGACGCGATCGTGGCCGAAACCGGCCTGCGGCCGGCCTTCGCGCTGGAGGCGTTCGGCGATCTCGACGAGGACGTGCGGCAGTCGAAGGCGCGCATCCAGGCGAGCCCCTTCATCCCCCACAAGGACGATGTCCGCGGCTTCGTCTACGACTGCGCAACGGGGAAGCTGAACGAGGTCACCTGAGCGGGGCACGAGAGCGCCACAGCCTGCGGCGCAGGCGCCGGCACGTTATCGGAGAAGGCTAGCTCCGAGACTGCAGCTCGCTCAGGAGCGATCGTCGCCACAACTTCGTTCGAAGCGGGGTGGCTCCCGCATCGGTTCGCGGGAAGGCAACTCCAACTCCACGCCGCCGAGGGGCGCGAAACGGGCACGGATGGCACTGGCGAGATCCGTCCCCATCGAGGGGGCGGCGTCCGCTGCTGTCGTCTCGATGCGCCTGGCCTCCTGCTCCATCCCTCATGCTCCTTCGCGTCACAGCTTCGCCCGACAGCATTATTATCCAGCCCTGAAGTGCCTCGCCTTTCCCTTTACCATTCGCCTTCCGCACGCTACCGGCCCGGCGCGCCTGCGCAGGGGCTGAAAGGGGGGCGCTCCGACGCTTCGCGGAAGGCCACTCGCCATCAACTACAGCCTCGACACGCTCCGCGGGGACATCTTTGGCGGCGTCACGCCGGCGGTCGTGGGGCTGCCGCTGGCGCTCAAGGGGGTCGGGGAGATCATCGTCACCGTCCCGCCGGCCGCCGCCCGCGCGTGTACCGCATACGGTTCGGGAACGGGGAGACGGAGCAGGAGCCCTCGCCCGACTGCCTGCGCGGCGACAGTGGCGTTCGCTTCAGCCTCGTCGTCTACGAGGGGGGCAGCGTCGAGGATCTGGAGGCCTGCGCGCGCAGCCTCCACGTCACGGCCCTGTACACGCTCGACGACGGGGCGTCCGTCTCCCTGATCCTGGGCGCGCCCGAGTTCGTGAACCGGCCCTTCCGCGAGCTGTTCCTCGACGGCCTTCTCCCCGCTACCCCGCTGGTCGTCGGCGGTAGGGCCAGGCGCTCTCCACGCGCAGGCGCCGCACGTGGCTATTGCCCGTCTTCGTGATCGGCTCCCGCCGCTGGCGCGCTCCGCTGCGGTACTCGCTGGGCGTGAGTCCGAGGTACGCCATGAGCTGCCGCGCGCTGCCGAAACGCGTGATGGCGCCGAACTCGGCCTGCCAGCCCCGCGAGCCGGCGGGTGACGGTGGAGGGGGAGGGCACGCTTCGCGGCACTGTTCGAAGTGCTCGACGATGTCTTGTGCGACGAGCTTCAGGCGCTGCTGGACACCGACGACGGCATCAAGGCATGTTTCGGGTCTGCCGCGGAAGGCGAACCGTACCGGCTAGCGCCATCCCGATGGGCGCCATCCCGATGGGCGAGGAGGGTCCATCCCCGCGCCTGCGGGGAACCTGCGACTGTCCCCAGCAGGCGCCGCGAGGCGACGGATGCGACAGTGGATCGCGACGGAGGTCGGGGCGAACCCCGCCCCGCCGCGCGCGGGCCGGAACCGGATCCCACCCGTCACTGCGGTGCTCGTATGTTCCCCACGAGGCAACCCCCGCCCGCGCGCAGGCTGACAGGGTTTTTCGTGTGCGCGCTGCGCGCGCACGAAGCCCCGCGCCAGCCTGCCAACTCCCCCCAAGGACTTGGATGTGGCGGGGGCGGCGGGATGCGAACCCGCGGACGGTGCGGCGCCAGCGCCACCCGCTTCTTGGGCCCCGCCGCATCACTCCAACACCTTGAACCGGCGCGGGCGGGGTGTGCCTCGTGATGCCGGGGGATTTTCAGGCCTTGTCTGGGGTTTGCCACGTCGTGCGACGGGTTGACGTACTTTTGCCCCCCTTTGACGTGGATTTGACCAACCCAGACGGGGCGGGAAGAATGCCCCCATGGCCCGAACCGCCCGCGCAGGCGGGCCGCCGCCCGCGCCGCCACCTTGGCACCAGCGCTACCGGCTGATCCTCCTGCTGGGCGCGCTGGCGGCGCTGGCCCTCATCACGGCCGCGCTCGTCGCCGGCATCCTCCGCGGAGGCGGCGAGCCGCCCACCGCCGCCGCCGCCGAACGGGGTCAGGCGCTCCGCCCCCTGACATCCGCGATCGAGACGGCCCCGGCCGACCTGCCCCCCGGCTGGACCCCGCTCGCCGCCGGCCCCGGCTTCCAGGGCACGCCGCGCACCCTGGACATGGGCCCGGCCACGACCGTGGCGGAGAGCGACGTGGGCAACGCGCGCTCCTGGGTGCTGGCGGGCGACCCGCGCCTGCTCGGCGCGGGCGTGATCGTGGCCGAAACGCCGCCGCACGCCCGCGTCGCCTTGGAGCGGCTGCGCGGCGCCACGCCAGAGGAGACCGTGGCCTCCGTGGAGCCGCAGGCGGAGGAGATCGTGGCCGTCGCGCCGTGTCGGCGCGCGGCGCCGGGGCCTGGATGAGCGCCTCGATCTCCGCTCGACGCGAGGGGGGAGCCGTGATCTGCGAGGCGTACGCCTTCGCGCGGCCGCGGTGTCGCCGACGCCTTGCGCGCCATGCAGCGGGGGCAAATGTATCACTTGATACATTTGTAGATAACGGGGTCGGGTCGCCCGCGCGCGGGGCACGGGCGGGGTGCGCCCCGGCCCCCGTCGCTCCCCGCTGGTGCACCCCATTGGCACGGCGTGCCCCCTCCGCGCGTGCGGGCGCGGAGGGGGTGAATTATTGGGTGGACCGGGAGCGCCCCCTGGACGACCTGATCGAGGCCTCCCGCGCCGCCGCGGCCCAGATCCTCAGCGCTCCCGCGGCCGGGAGAGGGGCCAGGGTGCGGGCCCGCAAGCCGGGCGTAAACCGGGCGTAAAGCGGGCGTAAAGCGGGCCACCCCGGTCGTTGCTCGCCTGGGGCGCCCCCCGGTACTGTTGCGGGGAGTGTCGGCCCGTGGGGCCACGCATGACTGCGCATCCGCGCCGTCCACGTAGGCGGCCTTCGGGCCACGCAGCGAAGGGGGGATGAGCCGGCGGGGCGACCGTTCACCGGCCCGCCCGGCACAGAAACGCAGAAGACTCACTCGAACCACGAACCGAGCCCGACGAAGAGGCTCATTCCCTCAACAAGGGGAGGAACGTTTTGACAAAGCAAGGAATCATGAAGAGAGGGCTGGGCCTGCGGGCTATGGCGCTGGTCGCCCTGGCGGCGATCGTCGCGCTGGTCGCGGTCGCCGTTTCGTCCGGGCCGGCCAAGGCCGCCGAGGTCGCTTTGACCACCAACACGGCCACGGTCCAGCCGGGCGACACCGTGACGCTGGGCAGCGATGGGGGTGGCGACGGCTTCGCCGCCCGGATCGTGCGCTACACGATCGACACCTCGAACAGCACGTCGACCGGTAGCTTCGCCTCGGGCGGCGGCCAGACGGTGGCCTGTAGCGACGGCGGCAGCTGCGACACCGACGAGGACGAAGACCAGATCACGGTGAAGCTGAACGTTGACGCCGACTCGCCGGATGGCTTCATCATCGTCACCCGCGCGACGGTGGTTACCGCTGCGGGCGGTGTCTCGACAGACACACAGACCCAGGTCATCACAGTCACGACGCAGCCGAAGCCGGCCACGCTGGCAGCCGAGGCAGCCGAGACCACTACCGACGCTTCTACCGGCAGCACCTTGATCACGGCCTCTCTCAAGAACGACCAGAGCCCGGCCGGAACCGCGGGGACAGGTTCGGAGTCACTGACCTTCATCACGAATCTTGGGACCCTGAACTGCGAACCTGGCGGGACCGGGCACCTTGGTACGGGAGGCGCTGGCACAAACGTCCAAGCTTGTACGGTGACAACCGTCGCTGGTGTTGCCGCCGACGCTGAAGATGACACCTCCAACGAGAATCGCGGCAAGGCCGCAGTCACCCTCCAGGGTGCAGGGCGTGAAGGCACCGCGACCGTGACGGTTACGCACGCCGCGCTTGGCACTCGAAGCGCCACGGTCACGTTCTTCGGCGAGGCCAAGAACCTGAGCGCCGAGGCCGAGCAAGGCTCGGTCCACATCGGCGGCTCGGTCTTCGTCGTCCTCACCGTGACGGACGACGCCGGCAACCCGGTGAGTGACGCGCGGCCGCAGCCGTCGTCTGACCCTCAAGAGGTCGTTGGTCCGTCCGACGACTCCAACGAGGTCGGGACGAGTAAGAACACTGCAACCCCGCCCACGTACAACGTCAACAAGGATGTGGACGGTGATGGCACCGAGGACATGGGCGACATCCCGGCCTGTGGTCCGGTGGCTGAGCAGGCTACAGCCCCGGTGGGCGACGGCGACCCACCGCTCGCGTTCGAATCGACCGGTACCAACGACGCCGGCCAGTGCGTCGTGCAGGTGAACGCTCCGGCCGACGACGACACCACGGCGGACAGGGACGAGTCCGCGACCCGCGGCGTGCACACGCTCAACTTCGAGTTGGCGGCGACGCCCGATCCGCTCACGGCCTTGGCCCAGGTGACGGTCGCTGGCATCGCGCACAGCATCGCCACCGACCCCGCCGACGGCTCGACCGTTGAACCGCTGAGCGACAACACGATCACCATCACGGTGACCGACGACGCGGGCGTGCTGGTCGGCGCGACCGACGTCGACGTCGTTCAGGTTGCGGGCGCTGGCCTCACCGAGGGCCTGGCCCCCGCTACCGGTGACGCCACGCCGTCGACGACGGACAACGGCGAGGCCTCGTTCGACTACATCGCCGGACTGGGCGGCGATCAGGTCGTCTTCCGCATCCGCGCCGGCAGCGGCGATGATCGGATCACAGACGTCCTGACCCTCAACGTCGGCGAGCCTGAGGTCGTCGAGCCGGTGCTCCCGGCGCTCGTCGAGCTCTCGGACGGCGCGATCGCCACGTTCGTCGGCTGGCGCGGCGGTGAGACGACCGCCGCGCAGGTCTTCGACAGCGTGCCGAACCTGACCGTCGTCTGGAAGTACGACGGCACCAGTTGGCACTCGTACGTGTCCGCTGCGGACGCGCCGGGCCTGCTGAAGAACAACTTCAGCCTGGCCCCCTATGACTCCCTGTTCATCGTCACCACGGGTCCGGTGACCGTGGCCAGCGGCTACTAGCACGGTCCGAGACCGGGGGACGCCTCCGTCCGGGGGCGTCCCCCGCCCCAAACGACCGAGAAAGGAACTCCTAGACCATGACGAAGATTCCCCTCTGGCGCATGGTGGTGGTGGTGACCGCGGCGGCCCTGGCCCTCGCGATCGCCGCCAGCGCCTTCGCGCAAACGCCAACCCCCCCGGGATTCCCGGCCCAGTTCTTCGGCTCGGCGAACTCCGGCTCCGGGGCCATCCTCGACGGCGCGGCGGCGGACGACGGCTCCGTTGTCACCGCCTGGAACCAGGACGATGAGAACGTTGGCGAAGGCACGATCGGGGACGGCGAGTGGGTCATCGGGGTGGACTCGGACAGGGCCACCTCCGTGACCTTCAGCATCGGCGCCTCCGGCCAGAGCGGCTCCTATGACGTCGTCGGCGGCGGCGTCACCGAGGTCGCACTCGACCTGACCACGCCCGACGTCGAAGTCGTCGTCGAGCCTGACCCCGGCGACGGCATGGGTGACGGCGACGGCGACGGCATGGGCGACGGCATGGGCGACGGCTACCCGGACGGCCTGCCCGTCACGGGCAGCGGCGGTCTGACGGATTCCGGCGGCGGCTTTCCCCTGCTGCCGCTGGTCTTGAGCGTGGGCCTGGCGCTGGGCGGCATGGCGGTGGCTCGTCGCCACCTCCGCGCCTAAGCGCGCAAGCTGAGCGCTGAGCGCCTCTCCCTGAGGCGCGCCAAACGGGGCGGGGCCGGGCGTGATGCGCACGCCGGGCCCCGCCCCCTTCGATCCCCCGAATGCGGAGGACGCCCGGATGATGGCCCCTCCACCCCCCCGGCGGCGCGCGCGGCTCCTGCCGCTGGCCGCCCTGCTCCTCCTCCTGCTGCTGCTCGGTGGCCCGGCCGTCGCTGAGGCCAGCCCGATCGTCATCAGCGATCTGGGCGCCGCGCCCGCGAAGATCCTCGCGGAGAGTGGACGCAGCACGATCACCGTCCGCGCCACGGACGTGCGGGCCAGCGGCGAAACCGTCACCCTCTCCACCACGCTCGGCGCCTTCGGCGCTCCCGGCGGCCCCGCGCGCGTCGTGCTCGCCATGACCCCCAACGCGCTCGGGGAGGCGCAGGCCAGCGCCGCGCTCTTCGGCGAGGGCCGCAGCGGCGACGCCCGCGTCACCGCCCGCGCCAGCGGCGGCGCCATCGAACGCAGCGTGACCGTCACCTTCACGGGGCTGCCCAGCAGCCTCACCTTCCAGTCCCCCAACAGCGGCTCCCTGCTCAGCGCCGCCGTCCCCCAGGCCCTCACCGTGCAGGCGCGCGATGGCCGCAGCATCACCGTGCCGGGAGCCGCCGTCACTCTGCAGATCAGTGCCGGGACGCTCGCCGGGGCGGGCCAGCGCGGTCGCAGCATCACCGTCCTCACCGACGGCAACGGCCGCGCGCGCGCCAGCTTGCAGGCGGATCCCGGCGTCGTCCACGTGAGCGCGCGGGCCGCCGCCGCCGCCGCCGAGCTCCGCCTCACGCTCCACGGCCCGCCCGCCTCCCTGCGGCTGATCAGCCTGCGCTCCGCCATCAACCTCGGCGATCACCCCTTCGCCGCCCCCGCCGGCAGCCTCTTCGCCATCGTCCAGGACGCCGGTGGCCGTCCCGTGCCGGACGTGCCCGTGCGCTTCGACACCGACCTTGCCGGCGTCCGCGTCGTCACGGAGGCGCACTCCGAGGACGCCACCGACGCGGGCGGCAGCCTCCGCGCCCGCCTCTCCGCCGCCACGGCCGAGGAGCCGGGGACGGCCACCGTCACGGCCCGTGCCGGCGACCTCGCCGATAACCTCGCCGACAGCATCACCATCCGCGTCGTGGCCCCCCCTGCCAAGATCCTGCTGCGCCTCGGCGCGATCAGCGGCGGGGACTACACCCTGGCCGCCGTCGTCCAAGATGGCGACGGCTTCGCCGTCCCCACCGGCTTCGAACTGGACTGGGAACTGATCGGGCTTGGCGGGGACGGCCCCGGCTTCGAGCCGGCGCGTTCGCTCGTGCGCGACGGTGAGGCGGCCACCGTGCTCCACCTCGGCGGCGCGGACCCGGCCGGGCTGGTCGTCCGCGCCACCCTCGCCGGGAGCGACCCGCCGCTCGCCGGTGCCTTCCGCCTGGGGACGCCGCTCACCGCCGGGCTCAACCACCTCATTTGGAAGGGGCGGACCGGCGTCATCAGCGAAGTCGTGGATCCCATCCGCCACCTCGTCATCGCCGCCTGGCGCCTCGATCGAGGGGCCGGGTGGCAGGGCTACTTCCCTGTCGCCGGGCTGGGGGAGAATTACTTCATCGCCCACGGCGACGAGGTGTACCTGTTCCTCGCAGCGCCCGTCCTCTTGCCGGACGTGGAGCTTGTCCCCTGATCGGGAGTCCTGATTACGACGACGCTGCGGGCGGCCCGGGGTGCGCCCACGTCGCCGCTTGTGGGGTCGCGACCACCACCCAGACGCCGTCCAGCGGCTGCAGCGTCTTGAGTGTGTTCAGCCCCTGAAAAGAGTTTCCCCTCCCACCCCGTCGCGCGTTCCGGCGGAATATAGCCGGTGCCAGCGTCAGGCCGTAACGGTCAGCTATCTTTGATGCATGCTGGCCTTCGTCGACGAGGCAGGGGACCCAGGGCTCAAGCACCCATTTCCTGGTCGCCATGGTTACCTTCAATGATTGGGAACTATATACTTGACTCCCACGCAATGCTTGACTCCCACGCATCCGCAGGGTGATCTCCCCGGCGCAGCTCTCCGCAAGGGCTTCCACTGACACATGAATCGCGGGCGGGGCTTCTCCTCAGCCCGGCGTTCCCGCACTGTCGCCCCCTGATCCTCCATAGGTGCCCCCTCGCAGCAAAGGATCGATGCCTGCGACGCAGCCACTGCGCCCGATCGGGCCCGGCGCTCGATGATCGCAGTAGCTGCGACGATGAACGCGCCGCGCACGCTCGGAGGTGCACGCGCGTGCGCCGCTCGCTACAATTCGGGCGCTTGGAAAGGAGAGCGTGATGACAACTGGAATCGCTCCGGTTCCAGAGGGCGCTGCCCTTCCGGACACCTCTGCTTTCGAAGCGAACGTTACGGCGCTCGAGAAGATCTGGGACCAGCTCCTGGCAGACCACCTCGGGGAATGGGTCATTGCCTACGGACCTGAGGCGACCGTCGCCTTCGGCGACAGCGCGGCCACGCTTCTGGACGACATACGTCCGGAACTCCGCGCGACGGCGGCGCTGCGATTCGTCACCCGGAGGCCCGCCGCACTCTTGCTGTGATTCGCGGGCGGCTTACTCCTGCGGGGTTAGCCGTGCCCGCCCCGCGAGTTTCGGTCGTGGTGACGCTCCCCCCGGGAGCGGCAACGGTGGTTGAGTTCCTCATCGACACGGGCGCAGACTCGACGACGCTGCATCCTGCCGACGCAATCCGCGTCTGGCCACCATATCTCGCCCACAACTTCCGTTCGGATCCGCGTCTGACGAAGATTGGCGGCATCGGTGGTGCATCCTCCTACGTCCAGCGCGAGGCCCAGCTTGACTTCAATGATGATACGCGCGGGCCGATCGGTGGGGAGTTCACGATCAACATCGCCGAGTCGCGGGGTGACAACGCTGGTTTCCCCTCGCTATTGGGACGCGATGTCCTGCAGTTCTTCCGACTGACCGTCTCGAACCGAGACAACAGCGTCACCCTCGACCTGCGCTAGCCGCCAAGGGCGGCGCCTGAGGCGCGGGTGCACCGGTCCAGGGCAGCGACGGCGCGCTCGGTGCCGTCCTGGCGGCTCCACGTCTCGGGCCAGGCACGCGTTTCGTCAACCACATGCAAACTGAGACACTACAGAGGGCCGGAGTCAGTCCACACGGACATGCCACCTGGCCACCGCGCACCGCACTTCTCCACAGCTCGCGCGCCACATGCCAAACGGAACGGGTCGGCGTCCTCGCTGCCGGCGTAGCGGATCCAGTGTCCACTTCGCAGACTACGCCACCGAAGTACTGCATCACCCTGACATCCATGGCCGATCGGCCGACCCCGGGGAGCGCCGTATGGCGCATCCCTGTACCCAGCGGTCCCCCGTTGCTGGAGGCTCGGAGACGGAGAAGCAGGGCGGCCGGTCGGGGCGGTCCCGGCCAATGGCCCCTCCATCGTGCCGCCCCTCGTCCGCGGCCATGCCCCGGGAGAGCCCGCGCCCGCACCCTCCCTCCCCCTGATGTCGGCGGTGGGCGTCGCTGAACGCGTCCCCGTGCCGCCCTGCCCGGCCCCGGCCTGCACCCTGAGCCGCGCTGGTTCCTAGGGGGAGTGCCGCGTACAGTGCGCGGGCGGCGGTGACCCGAGGTCTGCGGTGCTGGCCCCCGTGCTGCTCGTTTTCGTCCCCTGCCTGCTCCTGGCGGCCCTGGCGGGCGGCGCACCGCTGCTGGCCCAGGCCCCGAGCGACGGCCTCCTCCGCGTGACCACGGCGGCCGACCCCGGCGACGGCCTCTGCGACGCCACCTGCTCCCTGCGCGACGCCATCCTCGCGGCGAACGACCGCCCCGGCCCCGATCGCATCGCCTTCGCCGTGGGCGCCGGGGCCGTCCGCATCCATCCCCGCTCTCCTCTGCCCGCCCTGGACGACGCCGGCACCGTCATCGACGGATCCAGCCAGCCCGGCTACGGCGGCCGGCCCCTGATCTACCTGGACGGAAGCAGCACCGTGGGCGCCAGCGGGCTGGTCTCCCGCGCCCCCGACGTCGAGTTCCGCGCCCTCGCGGTGGGCGGATTCGAGGGCTTCGGCCTGGTCGCGATTGGGGAGGACGCGGATAACAACCGCTTTCTGGGCAACTGGCTGGGGATGGCGATGAACGGCATCGGAGCCGCCGCCAACGGCCTCAGCGGCCTCGCCGTCCTCGCGGGGGCCGACGGCGCGCTGATCGGCGCCCCCTGCCCAGGCTGCGGCAACCGCGCCGCCGGCAACAGCGTGGTCGCCCGCACGGGGCACGGCATCCTGGTGGGGGGACACGGGACGGTGGGTGCACGCCTGCGCAACAACGTGCTGGGAATCAATGGCGTCGGTCAAGCGCTGCCCAACGACGACGGCATCCTCATCGTCGATGGCGCGCAGGCCACGATCGGCGGGGCTGCGCCCGGCGACGGCAACATCGTGGCGGGCAGCCGCGTCGCCGGGATCGAGCTGCGGGGCACCCACTCCTTCCTATCCCTTCGCGTCGAGGGCAACCGCATCGGCCTCGATGAGACTGGCCTCCGCGCGCTGCCCAACGATGTGGGGCTGTTCCTCAATGGCGGCGCACGCAACGTCCAGATCGGGGCGGGCTTCGCGGGCGCCGGCAACATCGTGGCGGGAAACCGCGTGGGCATCGCGATCGAGGACCGCGCCGAGGTCGTCACCGTGCAGGGCAATCACATTGGCTTCGACATCCACGGCGCGCCGCTGCCCAACAGCGAGGACGGCATCTCCATCGTCGCAGGCGCCCACGACGTACGGATCGGCGGCCGTGCCGCGGGCGAGCCCAATTACATTGGGGGCGGACTGACCGGGATCGATATCAGCGGCGCCGCCACGCGCAGGATCCGGATCGTCGCCAACCACATCGGCCTCGCGCCGGACGGCCGCACTCTCGCTGCTAGCGTCTTCGGGATCCGCCTGCGTGAGGCCGAGGATGTCGTGATCGGGGGCGCCCGCGCCGATGCCAACGTCATCGTCGCCGCCACGGATGCCGGCGTCCTCCTGGAGGCCGTTGCCCAGGCCGCCGTGCGCGCCAACCGCGTTGGGCTGGGTCCGGACGATGTCCCGCTCGGCAACAACGTGGGCGTCCGTCTGCGCGACGGCGCCAGCGACAATCTCGTGCAGGAGAACCGCATCGGGGGCAACCGTGGCGCCGGCATCGAGGTGCTGGGCGTCGCCTCGCAGCGCAACAAGCTGACGCGCAACGTCTTCCTGGACAACGCCGGGCTCGGCATCGACCTGGGCGGGGACGGCCCCACCCCCAACGACGCCCGCGACCGCGACGCCGGCCCCAACGCCCTCCTCAACGCCCCGGCGATCACGGGCGTGGATCGCTCCGGGCGCCTGCTGCGGATCAGCGGCACGGCCGCGCCCCGGCGCCAGGTGGAGCTGTACACGGTCATCCCCACGGGGGTCCCCAGCGTGACGCCCCACAGCAGCGGTTTCGGCGCCGGCGCGGACCTCCTGGGCATCGCCCGCACCGAGCGCGACGGCTCCTGGCAGATGACGGTGCCCGTCCCCGCGGGGACGTCGATCACCGCGCTCAGCCTCGACGGCGGCGGCAATACCTCCGAGTTCGCCCGCAACGTCTTCCCGCTCCCCCCGGTCCAGCTCCGCACGGGCTTCACTCCCGCCGGCTGGTTCGGCCCGCCCACCGCCGCCGCGGATGCCTTCGCGCCCCTCGGAGATCGCTTTCAGGCCGCCTTCCGCTTCGACGCCGCAACCCAGACCTGGCAGATGTACCGCCCGGGCCCGTCATTCCTTTCATCCCTGGAGGCGCTCGCGCCGGGCGACGCACTCTGGATCCTGCTCGGCGCCGGTGGGCGCCGCACCTGGACGCAGCCCGACGCTCCGGCCCAGGCCCGCACGCTGGCCCTGGAACCCGGCCTCAACTTCGTCGCCTGGACCGGCCCGCCCACCCCGCTCCTCGAGGCCCTCGGCGTGCAGGCGTCCGGCGGCGACCCGTCCGCCCTCGGTGGCGCTCTGCAGACCGCATTTCGCTGGAACTCGCGGGCGGCCCGCTTCGACACCGTCTTCCCCCGGCTGCCCGGCGCCGGCCCGGTCACCCTGTTCCCACACGACCTGCTCTGGCTGCGCCTCAGCGCCGCTGCCTCCTGGCCGCAGCCGGCCCTCCACCCGCCGCTGGCCGAACCTCATCCGGCCACGCTGGCCCCGCGGGCCGGGCCCCTGCCGCGTTGACGCGCCGGGAGGGCCGTCGGTAGCCTGAACGGGCGCTGATTCCCCAGGAATCCCGCGCCTGTGGTGGGCGTCGCCTAGAGGCCTAAGGCGCCAGGTTGTGGCCCTGGTATTCGTGGGTTCGAATCCCACCGTCCACCCCACGACAGCCACAGAGGTTGAGCAGCCGGGGCAGCGGGGGATCTGATGGCGTGGTCTGCTCTGCGCAGTCGCTGCTGGGCGCTCCTGGCGCTCCTTCCCGTCCTGCTACTGGTCGCCGCCGCCTGCGATCGCTCCGACAACTCGGAGCGCCTCGCCGCCCAGCGCCTCTTCCGCAACGTGCTCCTGGTCCAGGACGCCACTGCCGAGGCCGACGTGCGGATTGAGGGCTTCGTGGACGAACTGCCCCCCGACTTCCCCCTCTTCGAGGATCTGCGCCTGCTCGGCTCCGCCTTCACCGACACCGCCGCCGCCCGCCGCCTCATTGTCGGCTGGGACACGGACGCCGACGCCGACGCCGTCTTCGAGTTCTACAACGACGCCCTGGACGAGGGTCCCTGGTCGATCGTCTCCGACCCGCGCGTGCGCGGGATCGACTTCATCGACTTCCGCGACGCCGATAACCCGGCTTTCGAGGGCGAACTGCGCATCAACCAGGAGGACCGGGCCGTCGTGATCCTGATCGCCGACGTCGCGCCGGAGGGGTCCGCCGACTCCTAGCGGCGTCCGCGCTCAGGCGATCTGATCGATCAGCAGCACCGCGGTCCCCAAATAGAAGAAGTAGCCCATGATGTCCGTGACGGACGTCACGAAGATGCTGCTCGCCAGGGCCGGATCGGCGTGCAGGCGGCGCAGCGTCGCGGGGATCAACACGCCAGCCAGCCCCGCCACGATCAGGTTCGCCAGCATCGCCACCCCGATCGCCAGTCCCAGATAGCCATTCCCCTTCCAGATCCAGGCAATCACCCCCACCGCCAGGCCGAGGGCGAGCCCATTGATCGTCGCGATCTGCGCCTCTCGCGGCACCGCCTCCCGCCACCCGGAACGCCCGAAGCTGCCCAGGGCGATCCCCCGCACCACCAGCGCCAGCGTCTGCCCGCCCGCGTTGGCGCTGATCCCCACCACCACGGGCAGGAACACGGCCAGCACCGCCGCTCGCTCCAGCGTGTCCTCAAACACGCTCACCGTCGCTGCCGCCGCGAACACCGTCAGGAGGTTCACCGCCAGCCAGGGCAACCTCCGCCCCACCGACCCCGCCAGCGGACCGCCCACCTCTTCCGCCGCCCCCAGCCCCACCATCCGGAACATGTCCTCGGTGGCCTCCTGCTGCGCCACGTCCAGGAGATCGTCCGCGGTGGTCACGCCCACCCAGCGGCCCGCGGCGTCGATCACCGGGAGGGCGCGCAGGTTGTAGTGCTGCAGCGTCCGCAGCACCTCCTCTTGGTCCTGATCAGCCGTCACCGTGATGACCCGCGGGTTCATCAGGTCTCGGATGCGCAGGTCCGCCCGCGCCACCACCAGGTCCCGCAACCCCACCACGCCCAGCAGGTGGTTACCAGCATCCACCACGTACAGGTAGTAGGGCTCCGCCGCGGCCGGCCCCGCGGTGCGCAGGTAATCGATGGCGTTGTCCACCCGCTGGTCCGGCCGCAGCGCGAGGAGCGGCGGCGACATGATCCCGCCCGCCGACTCGTCCCCGTGCGCCAGCAGCGGCTCGACCTGGCTGGTGTCGTCCATGGCCTCCAGGACGGCTTCGGCCGCGGGCTCCGCCAGCTGATGCAGCACGTCCGCCGCGGTGTCGGCGGGGGTCTCCGCCAGCGCCGCCGCCATCCGGTCCACGGCGAGCTGCGGTGCGACCTCGTCCATCTCGCCGCGGGTCAGATGCTCCAGGACATTCGCCAGCTGGTCCGGTTCGAGCCCGTCCAGCAGCTCTTGGCGCTCGGCCGCGGTCAGCTCCGCCAGCACATCGGCCTGGTCCGCCGGATGCAGGGAGCGCAGGTAGTGCAAGGCCGCGGTGGGATCGCCCGCGTCCAGCCGCGCCGTGATCTCCCAGAGGGTGCGGCGGACCGTGTCGCGCACGGGAGCCCCCCTCTGCGGCCGGCCGCGCGCCCGGGAACGCGCCCCACATCGCTCCGACCGTACAACCCGCGATGGTAAGCTGCGAGCGGGCCAGCGTCCGTAGCTCAGTGGATTAGAGCATCAGACTTCGGATCTGAGGGTCGGGGGTTCGAGTCCCTCCGGGCGCGCCACTCGTCCCCGCCCTGCCCGACGCTCAGCCCCGCCATTCTCCGAATGCCCCAGTCGATGCCCCCCGGGGTGAGGGCACACAAGGTGCCGCGGGCGACTGCGCCGGCGGGGCAGCGCGGACCCGCCTCGCGGAGTCACACGGCCGCGAGCTTGATGTAGCGCCCGCCGATCAGCCACTCGGCGACGTAGATGTTCCCGGCGGCGTCGGCAGCGACCCCATGGGGTCCGTTGAAGAGCCCGGGGCGCAGCCGGTCGCTCCGGGTCGGACGGCCCTCCGCGTCGAGGCTGTTGGGCCAACCGGGCTCCTCGATGACGCCGTAGTTGTCGCCGAGGAACGCCACCGGCGCGTCGTCGCCGTCGAGGATCGTCACGCGCGCGTGCAACTCCGCCACCACGAGGTAGTCGCCCAGCGCCGCGAAGGCGGCCGGATGATGCAGGAAGTCCGCGCCCAGCTCGCGCTTGTAGGCGCCGTCGAGGTCGTAGACCTGCAAGCGGTCGTTGGCGCGGTCCGCGATGTAGAGTTCCGGCTCCGGCCCGCGCGTGTCGATGTGGATCGCGTGAGGCGTCTTGAAGGCGCCCGTCCGGCCCTCCTCGCCGTTGATGGTCTGCAGGTACGCTCCGCCGCGCGTGTAGCGGTGAATCTGGCTGCGGCCGTAGCCGTCCGTGATCCAGACGTCGCCGCTGCCACCGTGGGCCTCATCGAAGACCGCGGCGTGTGTCGGCGCGAAGCCGCCGCGCTCGTAGATCGACAGCGCCGGCGCGGCCATTTCGGCAAGCACGGCGCCGGAGAGATCCGTCTTCAGCGTGTGCGGCGGTCCTTCGATCAGGGAGGCGTAGTCCGTAGCCGGATCCCGCTTTCTGCCGGGGTCCGCGATCCACAGGCAGACCTGGGCGCCGTCGCTCGCGATCGTGATCCCGTGTCCCTCCACCAGCCGCGTGCCCCAACTCCCCAGCAGCGAGCCCTCCGGCGACAGCTCGAGCACTTTCGGGAGCGCTGGATGGAAGGTGTAGATGGTGCCCGTCGGCGAGAGCGCCATCCCAGGATGCGCCCAGCCGTGCGCCGCCGTCTCCGGCTCTGGAATCTCCGCGAAGTCCTCGACCCATTCGTAGGCCAATGCGCCCTGACCGACTCGCATGCTGCCGTTCCTCCCCGGCGCGGCGACGTCCCGTCGCTCAGAGCGCGGGAACGACGCCGTGTGGATCGATCACGTACTTCTTGGCGGCGCCTTGGTCGAACGCCTGGTAGCCCTCCGGGGCGTCGTCGAGGGAGATCACGGTGGCGTTGACCGCGTCGGCGATCTGCACCTTGTCGTAGAGGATCGCCTGCATCAGCTGGCGGTGATAGCGCATGACCGGGCACTGGCCGGTGGAGAAGGAGTGGCTCTTCGCCCATCCCAAGCCGATACGGATCACCAGACGGCCTTCCTTCGCCGCCTCCGTGCCGGCGCCGGGGTCGCCGGTGACGTAGAGGCCTGGGATGCCCAAGCTGCCCCCGGCGCGCGTCACCTCCATGATCGAGTTGAGCACGGTCGCGGGATGCTCCTCGGCCGCTGCCGCCCCGTGACCACGCGCCTCGAAGCCCACGCAGTCCACGGCGCTGTCCACCTCGGGCAGGCCCACGATCTGCGCGATCTGTTCGGCCAGTGTGGCCGGCTGCGTGAGGTCCACGGTCTCGCAACCGAAGCTGCGCGCCTGCGCCAGGCGCTCGTCGATCATGTCGCCGACGATCACGACCGCCGCCCCCAGCAGCTGGCAGGACGCGGCGCAGGCCAGCCCCACCGGACCGGCGCCGGCGACATACACCGTTGAGCCCGGTCCCACGCCCGCGCTGACGGCGCCGTGGAAGCCCGTGGGGAAGATGTCCGAGAGCAGCGTCAGGTCGCGGATTTTGGGCAGCGCCTCGTCCAGCGGCGGCAGCTTGAGCAGGTTGAAATCAGCGTAGGGGACCATCACGTAGTCGGCCTGGCCGCCGACCCAGCCTCCCATGTCAACGTACCCGTAGGCGGCCCCCGGCCGGGCCGGATTGACGTGCAAGCAGATGCCGGTCTGGCCCTCTTTGCAGTTCCGACAGCGCCCGCAGGCGATGTTGAACGGCACGGAGACGGCATCGCCAACGCGCAAGAACTCCACGTCGCGGCCGCTCTCAATGATCTCGCCAGTGATCTCGTGACCCAAGACGAGGCCCGCCGCCGCGGTGGTTCGACCCCGCACCATGTGCTGGTCCGAGCCGCAGATGTTCGTGGTCAGGACACGAAGGATGACCCCATGCTGGCAAGGGCGGTCGCCCAGGGTGAGCTGCGGATAGTCGATCGATTGCACGCCCACCTTGCCGGGCTCGAGATACACGACAGCGCGGTTGCTGGCCATGCCTTCGTCTCCTTCCACGGGACGCTAGCGCAAGATAAGCGCTTCCGATCCGCATCGCACGCCGCCCCGCTGACCAGCTCCCGGGTGCGCCCTCGCTCGACGGGGTGGCGCGGCGGGGACCGGGCCATGGCACCCCTGGTTTCCGCCTCCTCGCCAAGCGGTCGGTCAGCCAGCCGATGGTCGTTGCGCGCGGGATCGGCTGCGAGGCGCGAGTTCTGTGCCCCAGCCTCCAGACTCTTCGCCCTGCGGTCGCGGCTCGCGGCTCCGAGCCGCATCAGACCGAGCCCGCCCTGGGGGCGCGAGCGGCGCCGATGGACGCTGTCAGCCCAACCCCAAGCTGAAGATACGCACCAGCGCTTCATCCACCGTTTGGCTGAGCTTGTGGTTCTCCCGGGCCTGCGCCCGGCCCGGGCCGCTGGCGGCGACGGCCTCCACCGGCACCGTGGCGTTGCCTGGCCGTCGCACCCGCCCGTCGCTTCCGCGCGTCGTGTGCATCTCCTCGACGGCCCGGCGCGCTCGCCGCAGACGTCGTTCCAGAGGCTTGCGGTCCACGCGCTTCTTCTCCCTGGCCGCGCGCCGCCTCTGCTGGCGGCGGCGCTTGCTGGCCTCGCATCCCGCCGCGGTCGAGAGGAAGTATCGTCCGGCCCGTCGGCGAGCGCCACCCCGCACCGCCGCCGGGCGCCTGCCCGCTACCCTCACCGCACCCGGCCGGCCACGCCCGAGCCGGGCGCCAGGGAGGGCAGCCGTGAGCAGCGCCGACTCGTCGATCCGCCGCGTCTCCAGCGATCAGGTGCCCGAGCCGGCTCCCAACACCTGGTCCAACTGCCTCGCCGTGGGCGACGTCGTCTATTGTCTCCGGCATGATCGCGCGAGGCCCCGACGGCCGGATTCAAGGCGACGACGAGTACGCACAAGCGCGGCTCATCTTCGTCAAGATCCGGTGCCTGCTCGAAGCGGCCGGCGCCGCCATGGCGGACGTCGTCAAGCTTGGCATCTACGTCACGGACATCACGCAACGGGAGGAAGTCTGGCGCGCCCGCGCCGAGTTCTTCCAGGGCGACTTCCCCACCTCCGCCCTCGTTGAGGTGCGGGCGCTCGCCACCCCCGAGGTCCGTGTGGAGGTCGAAGCGATCGCGCATCGGGGCGCAGGCGCGCGTTGAACGCCCGGCGCAACCCGCCGGATCTCGCGCTACCCGTCGAGCGGCAAGCGGGCCGCCAGCGCGTCCAGCCGCGGCAGGAAGTCGGCCTCGGGCAGCGGCGGCAGCACGAAGACGCAGCGCTCCGCCCCCAGCCGCTCGTACTCCGCGATCAGGTCCGGCGAGGCGTTGAACACCGTGGTCGGGATGCTCTCGGGATCGCGCCCCGCCTTCGGCGCCAGCGTCCGGATGGCCTCCATTCCGCTGGCGATCGCTTCCAGATTGTGCCCTTGCGGCAGCCAGCCGTCGCAGTAGGCCACCACCCGCGCCGCCGCCCAGCGGCTGACCGCGCCCAGGTACACCGGTGGATGCGGCTGCTGCGCGGGCTTGGGCCGCAGCACCAGTGGAGGGAAGTCCAGATGCCGCCCGTGGAACTCCGCCTCGGGTTCCGTCCAGAGGGCCCGCATGGCCCGCACCCGATCCTCCGTGATCGCCCAGCGATCCTCGTAGGGCGTCCCCAGCGGCTCCATCTCTTCGCGGAACCAGCCGGCGCCGATGCCGAACAGGAAGCGACCCCCGGAGAGGACGTCCAGGCTGGCGATCGTCTTCGCCAGCGCGATGGGTTCATGCTCCGTGATCAGGCAGACCGCCGTGCCCAGCCGGATACGCTCGGTCACCGCCGCCGCCGTGGCCAGCGCGATGAACGGGTCGTGCAGCTGATAGAAGGCATCCGGCAGCGCGCCGTCGGCGGACCCCGGATAGCGGGATGCATGCCGCACCGGGATATGTACGTGCTCCGGGACCCAATAGGAGTCGAACCCGCGCGCCTCGATCGCCCGCGCCAGCTCCGGCGCCGCGATCGAACTCTCCGTCGGCGCCGACTGCACTCCGAACTGCACGTTGCACCCCCATTCTTCCGCCTGCGGGCAGGCCGCTGACCGCGTGCGAGTCTAACGCCCGCCAGCGCCCCAACCCTGGGGCCGAGCGAAATGCAGGCTCACGTGACAACCTCCCTCGACGCCCCAGCGCCGCTATGCGACGCTGCCGCCCATGGCCTCTCGCCCCCCTGCCGCGCGCTGGCGCTGGCTGCGCGAGCAGATCCCCGTCACGCGCCACTACGCCTACTGCAACAGCGGCTTCGCCGGCCCGATGAGCCTTCCCGTGGCCGCCGCCATGTCCCGTCGCATGGAGCTGGAGTTAGAGCACGGCCCCCGCTCGCAGACCGCCCGCGACGACGAAGCGCGAATCGAGCACGCCCTCCGCGCCGCCGCGGCCCAACTCTTCGCCGCCGACCCCGATGAGATCGTCCTGACGCCCAACACCACCGAGGGCCTCAACATCGCGCTCAACGGCATGGACCTCGCCCCGGGCGACGTCGCCGTTACGACCAGCGCCGAGCACGGCGGTGGCATGGTCCCCGCCTACCGCCTGCGCGATCGTCGTGGCCTCGAACTCCGGATCGTCTCCACCCCGGCCTCCGATTCCCCGGCCGCCATCCTCGACCGCTTCGCCGCCGCCATTGACGGCCGAACCCGTGTGGTCATCGTCTCCGAGATCACCTTCCGCACGGGTGCCCGTCTCCCCTTGGCCGAGATCGTGTGGATGGCCCACGCGCATGGCGCCGTCGTCGTCGCGGATGGAGCCCAGAGCGCGGGGCACATGCCCCTGGACGTTCGCGCCAGCGGTGTCGACGCCTACGCCGTCACGAGCCACAAGTGGCTCTGCGGCCCGGCCGGCGCTGGATTCCTCTACCTGCGCCGCGAGCACATCGCCGCTTGGGAGCCGGTCAAGGTCGGGCTCACCGCCGCCGCCCGTTGGGACGCCGACGGCGCCTTCGAGCCCGCCCGCGAGGACCCTCGCAAGTTCGAGGTCTCTACGGCCTCCGCCGTCCTCGCCGCCGGTGCCTTGGCGGCGCTTGAGCAGTACCAGGAGTCCGGACCCGCTGCCGTCTGGGACCGGGTGCGGGAACTCGTTCGCATCGCCGAGCGCCGCTTCGCCGCCATCCCGGGCTGTGCTGTCACCAGCCCCCAGACCGACGAAGCACGGACAGGCCTGCTGCTCTTCACCCTCCGCGCTCCCACCGCGGGGACGGCGGAATTGCTGGATTCCGCCGCCCTCGCCGCCTGCCTCGAGCAGCGTGCCGCCGTGATCGCGCGCAGCGTCAAGGGGGAGGCCGTGCGCCTTTGCCTGCACCTGTTCAACACCGAGGATGAGATCGAGCGCGCCGCCGCCACGGTCGAAGCGGTCGCGCGCGACGGCCTCCCGCCGGACCTCGTGGTCCGCCCCAGCAGCGAGGGCTGACGCCCCCTTCCCCAGTCCCCGCTGACCCAGACCGCCCGGCAGGGTACGCTCCCGCAGGAAGCTCGACGCCTGGTCTGCACGCCGTGAGGAACGATCGATGCCCGAGGACGGCTGGCAGCGCTACCTCAACTTCCGCTGTACCGGCTGCGGCAACTGCTGTCGCCGCACCAGCGTGCTCGTCACGGACGCGGATGTCCGCCGCATCGAGCAGGGGACGGGCCGTCCCGTCCCCGACTTCGTGCGCTTCGTGCCTGAGGAGGACGTGGCCCTGGAGCAGCGCAGCCCCTGGTGGGTGCGCTTCGGCCCCACCCGGGCCGTCATGGCGCTGCGCCACCGGGCAGGGGGCGCCTGCGTCTTCCTCGACGACGAAGATCGCTGCACCATCTACGAGCATCGCCCCGTGACCTGCCGCGAGCACCCCTTCGAGCCCGAGATCTCCGACAGCGGCGCCCTGCAGTACATCAGCCTCAGCGACATCGTGGACTGCCCCCACGACTGGGATGGCAACTACACGCGTCGGCAGATCACCAACCTGGCGCGCTGGAACGAACGGCAGTCCGACGTCTACCTGGACGAAGTCAAGCGCTGGAATCGCCGCCGCCGCGGGCCGCGCACCCGTCCCGCCTTCCTGCGCTACCTCGGCTTCGAGGCGTAGTCGTGGCCGACGCGGCCCCGTCGGCTGCCACTCACCGTTTGTCCCCCGCTTGTGCACCGTCCCGGGGTCGTTCGTCCACAGAGAACCGCACCCCACGCGGCGACAGAACACTGCAAACGGCGTCCTCCGATGGCCCGGCAGGGGCAGGCGCCATTTTCGGCGAAAACAAATCGAATCATCCTGATTTCGCCGCTTATCGCGCGAATGCGCCCGATGTCGGGCATTCCCGTGCTTGCCCACCTTGGTACGTTGTTCCCGGCTTCCGCGAGGAGCGCAAGCTCAGCACGGAAGCTCCGAGGGGCAAGCGGCCCAGATCGCGGGCGTGGCACACGCCCGTCCAGGTCGTCGGTACCGACTCGGGGTTGTCGGCTGCAGCCGAGATAGCACCCCTGAGCCCGCGTCGTCGCCAGGCCGTCCCGACACTCGGGACCCGTGAGGGTCGAATGCGCCGGGAGCCATCTGGGGTCTTGGGGCGCAGGGCAGGAAGACCTGTGACTGCACCGCCTATCCGGTGCCCCTACCGCCCCGGCCCTCCGTTTCGATGGGGATGCGTGTCGATCCCCGGCGAAACGCAGGGACGGACGGAGCCTCCCTATATCAGCCCGGTGGGCGCCCGAAGACCTTCGGCCGAAGACCTGCGGGAAGCCGCTGGGCTGATGTGCGTTAACTGCACATCCCGCCGATTGCCGCCTCTGCCGGGCGGATGCTAGGGTTGCCCGCGGGACCCCGCGCCCGGCCGGGGGGCCCAATCGGAAGGGGCGCGCACGAGTGCTGCAAGTCACGCGGAAAGATGGCGAGGACGGCGAAGGCCTGCTCCGCCGCTTCAACAAGCTGGTCCAGCGTGACGGCATTCTGCAGGAGTCCCGCCGGCGTCGGCACTTCATCTCCAACCGCGAGAAACAGCGCCAAGCCGAGCGCCGCGCCGCCCGCCGCCGCCGCCGCGCCGTCCTCAAGTCCAAGCGCCGGCCCTAAGCGGTCCCCGCTTCCGGGGCCACGGGACGGGCAGGCCCGAAGAGGGTCGCCGTCTCCCCATCGGCAGCGAGCAGCGCCGTGTCGAAATGTGCGAACGTGGCCGGGGCCATGCCCCGCAGCGCGATGGAGGCCGTTTCCTCCCGCATCGACCGGAAAACCCCCACGCACATCACCAATCGCAATGCCGCCACGGACTCGTCCAGGGCCGTGATCGCGCGCTGGACGCCCGCCCGGAGCGCCTTGCGCACGGGCGTTCCCTGCTCGGCCGGCGCCGCGGGCGGCGCCACCACCACCGCCGCCCCTGCAAGATCGCCCGCTGCGGCGCGCTGCAGGGTCCAGGCGTCCTCGGCCTGCGCCTCGGTCCTGCCGTTGGCGCCGCGGATGCCGTTCGCTGCCAGCACGACGTAGTCCAGTAGTTGGGTCACGGTTGCCTCGTCCGCCGGCAAGCGATGGATGGCGCTGCTGTCCAGTTGATACTGGCCGAAGACCTGGCCGGTGAAGCGCGCCCAGTGCGGGGAGAGCCCCCCCTGCACGCTCAGGTAGGACCCCTCATCGGCGATCTTCCGCAGCCCCATCGTGACGGGGAACCGCACTTCGCCGCGTTCACCCGCCCGCAGTCCTGCGGCCGCTTCCAATATTCGCGAAACCGTCTCCTCGTCGTCCACGGCCGGGAGGTGCGCCCCCGGCGGCGCCCACAGCACCAAGCCCTCCGCTGCCGCCGCCAGCCGGTCGCGCAGCGCGTCGGCCGCCCTATGCGTCTCCACATCCCAGGGATCGAACAGCGGCACGACCGCCGCCAGCGCGTGTCGCTCCCCCACCCGCAGCTCCGCTAGCCCGATCCCTTCCGATTCCGTCACCTCCGCCACCTCCACGGCGGCCTCCTGCGACGTCCGCAGCCACTGCGCCGCCAGCGCCGCGCCGACCCGCGTGTAATCGCCGGCGGACGCCGGATGCGCCGAGTGGGACATGCGGAGCCCTTCTGGGACTGGCGGGGTGCTTCAGCGGCGCAGCCTAGCAGCGCCCCGCTGTTCCACGACAGCTCTCACGCAGGCGGGGGCTGGCCCGCTCAGCCCGGCGGCCGCGCAGGCGGCTCCAGCGGCAAGTCGATGCGGAAGCTGGTCCCCTCGCCCAGCACACTGGTCGCCGTGATCGTGCCGCCGTGGGCCCGCACGATCTCGCGTGAGATGGCCAGTCCCAGCCCCGTTCCGCGCCGCCGCGCCGTGCTGGCGCCCCGGTAGAAGCGGTCGAACAGATGTGGCATCTCCTCCGCCGGCGCCCCAGCGCCCGTGTCCCGAACCGTGATGACCAGCCGCTCCGCCTCCACCTCCGCCGTGACCGTCACGCTCCCCTCCTGCGTGTGCTCCAGTGCGTTCGCCAGGAGATTGCTCAGCACCTGCGTCATGCGGTCGAAGTCCAGCCGCGCCGATGGCAACTGCGGCGACAGCCGCGCCGTCAGCCCGATCCCCGCCTCCTCCGCGCGCGGCGCGAACACGTCCACCAGATGCTGGACCAGTTCGCCCGGGTCGACCGGCTCACGTTGCAGCTCGAGTGCGCCGGCCTGCATCCGGGCCAGGTCCAGCAGGTCCGAGACCAGCCGCAGCATGCGCCGCGCCTCGTCGTCGATCACCTGCGCGGAACGCTGCCGCCGCTGTTCATCTTGCACCGTCCCGTCGATGAGGGCCTGGGTGAAGCCGCGGATCGACGTCAACGGCGTGCGCAGCTCATGGCTGACGTCCGCCATGAAGTCCTGCAGGGTCTGCTCGTTCGTCTGGACCTGCTCCGCCATGCGGTTCAGGGCCCGCGCCAGCTCCCGCGTTTCGTCCGGCCCCTCCTCGGGCACCCGCGTGTCGTAGCGCCCGCTCCCCACCGCGTGGACCGCGCCCGTGATCCGGCGCAGCGGCGTGTAGATCGAGCGCGTGATCACCAGCCCCACCAACAGCGCCACGCCCAGCCCGGCCAGGCCGCTCACCAGGAGCCGCGGCGCCAGGTCGCTCACCACCTCCGACGGGCCCGCGTCCGGCAGCGCCACCGCCACGAAGACGCCGTTGCCGCGTTGGTCCACGGGGATCAGCCGCGCGACGAAGGGCAGCTCGTCACCTTCGACCTCTACCTCCCCCGGAATCCAGACGTTGGCCCGCATCCGGGGGTCGTCCAAGCGCACGGGCAGATTCAGATCCTCGTACTCGGCGCTGGGGGAGAGATCGCGCACCACGTGGCCGTGCTCGTCCAGGAAGAACACCAACGCGCCCGTCTGCGCGGACTGCGCCTGCAGATAGCCGCCCAGCTGCACCACATTCACGTTCCGCTGCCGGAATTGTTCCACGCCGAAGAGGACCTGGTCCGCCACCGTTTGCAGCGAACTTTGGTCCAGCTGCGATCGGTATCCCCCCAGGAGCCAGAAGAACACGATCCCCGCGACCCCCAGAGTGAGCAGGATGACCAGCCCGAAGCCCCCGTAGACACGCAACGCCAGGCCGCCGCTGAGACGGAACCCACCCCTGCCGGAGCCGCCACGCGCTCCCGCGCTCACGACGCCCCGCGCGCCCGAGGCCGCGCTGCCGCCGCCATTTACGGCGCCTCGCTCGCGACCAGCTTGTAGCCCACACCCCGCACGGTCTGGATGGCCACGCCCCGCTCGCCCAGCTTGCGCCGCACCTGCGTCACGTGGACGTCCACCGTGCGCGTTTCGCCGAAGTAGTCATAGCCCCAAACCCGCTCCAGCAACTGCTCCCGCGTCAGCACGACGCCTTCATGCTCCGCCAGCGCTCGCAGCAGGTCGAACTCCTTCGTACGCAGCGTGAGCGCCTCGCCCGCGATCTCGGCTTCCCGCCGCTGCCAGTCGATCGACAGCGTCCCTACGGAGACCCTGACGCGCGCGGGCCCGCCGCCACCCTCGGCCCGGCGCAAGATCGCC
This sequence comes from Dehalococcoidia bacterium, assembly GCA_965247775.1. GTDB lineage: Bacteria > Chloroflexota > Dehalococcoidia > Bin125 > Bin125. The sequence continues at coordinate 2,522,014 of OZ252031.1, read as the reverse complement.
TTCACGCGCGCCGTCAGCTCCCGGGGGTTGAAGGGCTTGCCCAGATAGTCGTCGGCCCCCAGTTCCAGTCCGACGATCTTGTCCACATCTTCCGCGCGGGCCGTGAGCATCAGGATCGGGACGTCCGAGCCCTTGCGAATCATTCGGCAGACCTCCAGGCCGTCCAATTCCGGCATCATCACGTCCAGCACGATCAGGTCCGGCTCATGCGCGCGCACCGCCTCCAGGGCCTCGGCCCCGTCCGACGCGGTTTGCACCCAGTAGCCCTCCTTTTCCAGGTACAGCGTGGCCAGCTCGCGGATGTTCTCCTCGTCATCCACCACCAAGACCGTCTTCATCGCCTCACCCCCCCCGGGGACGTGAGCCTCTACGCCCGGAGCCCGCGCCAACCCGTTGTTGGTCGTAGTGTATCCAGCACAGCGCCCCCTCTCGGCTCCGCAGCCCTCCGTCCCTGCCGCGCGGCGGCCGCTGGGGCGGACCTCGCGCCGTGATCAGCCTCGGCCCGCCGCGTCAGCGCGGTGTGTGCCCGCGGATCGACCTGCGTAAAGCGTCCGCTCTCGCCGCCCTTCCCGCCCGTACCATGGGCCCCAGAGCGGAGCGCCGCCGTGCGGCAAGGCAAGCTGGACCCCGAGCATCTCGCCAGCCTTCTCGCCTCCCTGCCCACGCGCCTCCAGCCCAGTGACGACCGTGTGGTCCTGGGCCCCGGGCCCGGCCGCGACGCCGCCGTCGTCCGGCTGCCCGACCGCTACCTGGTCCTCGCTGCTGACCCCATCTCGTTCGCGCCGGCTGGGCTCGGCGCCGCGGCCGTACACGTCAACGCCAACGATGTCGTCTGCCTGGGCGCCGATCCCCGCTTCTTCCTGGCCACGATCCTCCTCCCTCCAGACACCGATCCGATCGCAGTCGACGCCCTCTTCCAGGATCTCCGCGAGGCTTGCGCCGCCGTCGGGGCGCTCCTGGTGGGCGGACACACCGAGGTCAGCGATGCCGTTGTCCGCCCCGTCATCGCCGGCACGATGGTGGGCGAAGCCCCGCTTGACCGCCTCTACCGCTCCGACGCGACCCGCCCCGGCGACGCCCTGATCCAGGTTGGTCGCGTCGCCATTGAAGGCACGGCCCTCCTCGCCCACCAGGCGCGCGCCCGTTTGCGCAGCCCGGCCCTGGCTGCCGCCCTCAGGGAGCCGGAGATCGCCGCCGCCGCCGCGCTCATTGAGGATCCCGGAATCAGCGTCGTGGCCGCGGCGCGCGCCTGCTGGGGCCAGACCGGCCTTCATGCCCTGCATGACCCGACCGAAGGCGGGATCGCCAGCGCCTGCTGGGAGATGGCGGCCTCGGCCGGCCTCGGCCTTGAGCTTCATGCCGAGGCGATCCTCTGCCACCCCGCGACTGCCCGGATCGCCGCGGCCCTGGACCTCGACTGGCTCGGCCTCCTCGCCTCCGGCTCGTTGCTGTGCAGTGTCGATCGTGCGCACGCCGGTCCGCTCCTCGCTCACCTCCAGGGCGCCGGTTACTCCGCCGCCCGCATCGGCGGCTTCCGCGATTCCCCGGGCCCCAGCCGGGCAACCGCTATACTTGTCGCGCCAGATGGCTCCCGTGCTCTTCCCCGGTTCCATCGTGATGAGGCGCTCCGGGTTCTGACCCGGGAGCCCTGAGCGCCGCCTGCCCTCACGACGCGCCCCGGGCGTCGCCAATCCGGGGCGGGTGCGAGGGAAGGACAGATCGTGGCCGGACAAGCCGCCAAGGCTCAGCCACAGACCGTGGGAGAACTGCGCCAGAGCGGCTATGTGCCCGTCAGCGTGCGGGACGAATTGCGCCGCAACCTCGTGGCGCGCCTGCGCTCGGGTGAGCCGGTGTTCCCCCGCATCCAGGGCTACGACGACACCGTGGTCCCCGCCCTAGAGAACGCCCTGCTCGCGGGTCAGGACATCATCCTGCTGGGCGAACGCGGCCAGGCCAAGAGCCGCATCATGCGAGCCCTCGCCGCGCTTCTCGACGACGGGCTGCCCGTCCTCGACGGCCCCGAAATCCCCGAGAACCCCTTCGCCCCCATCTCCGCGGCCGGCCGCCGGTTGATCGCGGACCGGGGCGACGCTGCTCCCCTGCGCTGGCTCCGCCCGGACGAGCGCTACGGCGAGAAGCTCGCCACGCCGGACATCACCATCGCCGATCTGATCGGGGAGGTGGACCCGATCAAGGTCGCCGAGGGTCGCTACCTCTCCGACGAACTCACCATCCACTACGGCCTGGTGCCCCGCACCAACCGCGGCATCTTCTGCATCAACGAACTGCCCGACCTCGCCGAGCGGATCCAGGTGGGCCTGCTCAACATCATGGAAGAGCGCGACGTCCAGATCCGCGGCTTCCGTGTGCGCCTGCCCCTGGACGTGCTCATCGTGGCCAGCGCCAACCCGGAGGATTACACCAACCGCGGGCGGATCATCACGCCGCTCAAGGACCGCTATGGCGCGCAGGTTCGCACCCACTACCCCAGCGACGTCGCCACCGAGATCGCCATCATGCGGCAGGAGGCGGCGCGGCTGGAGATCGCCGACCTCCAGTTCAACCTCCCCGACTACATGGAGGAGATCGTGGCGGAGACCACCCGCCTCGCCCGTCGCAGCCCCGACATCAGCCAGCGCTCAGGGGTCTCCGTCCGCGCCTCCATCGCTGGCGTGGAGACGCTCCGGGCGAACGCAGCCCGACGCGGCATCCTCCTGGGCGAGTCCCGCGTGGTTCCCCGCGTCAGCGACCTTCCCCACCTCGTTCCCGCCATCCAGGGCAAGCTGGAGATGGAGACCGTCGAAGAGGGCAAGGATGAGCAGGTGCTGGAGAAGCTGCTGCAGGGCGCGGTGGCCGCGGTCTTCAATCGCCGCTTCAACGTAGCGGAGCTGGAGGAACTCGTCGGCGGCTTCAAGACCGGCCTGTCCGTGGAGGTCGGCGAGAACATGCCCGCGGCGGACTACCCTCCCCTGCTGCAGGTGGTCGAGGGCCTTCGGGAAGCCCTGGGGAGCCTCGATGTCGGGGAGGACGCCGCCGATGTCGCCGCCGCCATTGAGTTCCTCTTCGAGGGACTGCATCTCAACAAGCGTCTCAACAGGGATCAGGTCGGCGGGCGCATTCAGTACCGCGGCTGAGCACTCGCCGCCCCGGCCGCCTCACCGAGGCGTGGGCCGCCGACGCACCAGCGCAGAGGACGTCGTATGAGCCTCCACTACCGCTACAGCCAGTGGGACGGCACGCAAGACATCCCCGTCCTGGACCCCGACGACGTGCTGGGCGGCCTTACGGACGACCTGATGAACTTCGGGGATCTCCAGCACGCCCTGCGCAACCTAATGCAGCGCGGCCTGCGCTCGCCCGAGGGCATGCGCACGCAGGGCCTGCGGGACCTCCTGCAGCAGCTGCGCCAGCGCCGCCGCCAGGCCTTGGACCGCTTTGACCTCAACTCCGTCTTCGACGACATCCAGCGCCAGATCGACGAAATCGTCGACATGGAGCGCGACACCCTGGACGATCGGCTCGAGGATGCCGCTGCGGCGTCAGACGACGCCGGCGCGGAGGGCGCGCCCACCGATGCCCTCAGCGACACGGACGGCGGCGCCGACGGCGACGAAGGCACGGACGCCGGCGCCCAAAGCGGGGCGCGAGACGAGGGCCAGCAAGGCCAGGGTGGGGGCGGCCAAGCCGCCTCCGGCGCGAGCGGCGGCGGCGAATTCCAGGACATGCTCCGCACGATCGTGGAGCGCAAGCAGAACTTCCTCGACGATCTCCCGGACGACCCCCCCGGCCGTATGCGGGGCCTGCAGGACTACGAGTTCCTGAATCCGGAGGCCGCCGCCAAGTATCAGGAACTCCTGGACTCGCTCAAGCAGCAGATGCTCAACGCGTTCTTCCAGGATCTCTCCCAGTCCATCCAGAACATGTCCCCGCAGGACATGGACCGCCTCCAGGAGATGGTCCGCGACCTGAATGAGATGCTGCGCCAGCGCCTGGCCGGAGAGGAGCCCGACTTCGACGCCTTCATGGCGAAATACGGCGATCTCTTCGGCGACGCCCCGCCACAGTCCCTGGACGAACTCCTGGAGCAGATGCAGCGCCAGGCGGCGGCGATGCAAAATCTGATGGACTCCCTGCCCGGCGAGATGCGGGAGCAGATCCAAGGCCTCCTCGCGGACCGCCTCGGCGATCCCAGCATGCAGCAGCAGTTGGGGGAACTCGCCGCCAACCTCGAAGCCCTCATGCCTTCGCGCGACCTTCGCAACCAATACCCATTCCGCGGCGAAGAGGAGCTGGACCTGCAGGCGGCCATGCACCTCATGGCCGACATGCAAGACATGGATGCCATTGAGCGCCAGCTGGAGCGCACGCAGTACGGCGGCGACCTGGACGAGATCGAGGCGGACAAGCTGGAGGAGCTATTGGGTGAGGAGGCCCGTAACACCCTCGATCAGCTCAAACACCTGCTCGAGATCCTGGAAGACGCCGGCTACATCCGTAAGAAGGGAAACGCCTGGGAACTCACCCCCCGAGGCAACCGCAAGATCGGGCAGCGGGCGCTGGCCGAGATCTACGCGAACCTCAAGCACCAGAGCTTCGGCAAGCACAACGTTGCCGAGTTCGGTCGCTACGGGGAACGCGCCGACGACAGCAAGCGCTACGAATTCGGCGATCCGTTCCACCTGGACCTGCGCCAGACGATCATGAACGCCATGCACCGCGGCGGACCCTCGGTCCCCGTCACCCTCGCCGCCGATGATTTCGAGGTCTACCGTGCCGAGACCCTGACCCAGACCGCGACGGTCCTGATGCTGGACCTCTCCTGGTCCATGGCTCTGCGCGGCTCCTTCCAGGCCGCCAAGAAGGTGGCCTTGGCCCTCAACAACCTGATCCGCATGCAATACCCGCGCGACAGTCTGTACCTGGTGGGGTTCAGCGCCTACGCCCGCGAACTCAAGACCGAGGACCTTCCCTACGCGCGCTGGGATGAGACCGTGCTGGGTACCAACATGCACCATGCCCTGATCATCGCCCAGCGCCTGCTCGCCAAGCACAACGTGGGCACGCGCCAGATCATCATGATCTCGGACGGCGAACCCACCGCCCACCTGGAGCGCGGCATCAGCCACTTCGCGTATCCGCCCAGCCCGATCACGATTCGCGAGACCCTCAAAGAGGTGCGCAACTGCACCAAGAAGGACATCGTGATGAACATCTTCATGCTGGACCGCAATTACTACCTGAAGGAGTTCGTCAATCAGGTCGCGAAGATCAACCGGGGGCGCGTCTTCTACACCACGCCCGACCAGCTCGGGGAGTACATCCTCGTCGACTTCGTCAACAACAAGCGCACCAACGTGCGCTCGGCCTGAGCGGAGCCGCCGGGCGAAGGCCCGCGCCGCCCATGCCGCGTCTCCCTCTCGGGGCCCGGCTGCGCGTAACCCTGGCGGGGCGGATCCCGGCCGGGCCCGCGCTGCGCCAACTCCGCTTCTCCCTCGCCACCCTGCTCCTCGTGGTCGGCACGGGGGTAGCCGGCTATGTGGCCATCGCGGACTTCTCGCCTTTCGACGCCCTCTACCAGACGGTGCTCACCGTCACGACCATCGGCTTCGAGGAAATCCACCCCCTGGACCGCGACGGGCGTACCTTCACGATCGTCCTCTCCATCCTCGGCGTCGGCGCCGTCGTCTACGTGGTTGGCTCCGCCGCCGCCCTGGTGATCGAGGGCGAACTGAAACGGGATCTGGAGGCCTGGCGCATGACCAAACGCATCGACGCCCTGCGGGATCATGTCATCGTTTGTGGGGCCGGCCGCGTGGGCCGCGAAGTCGCCGGCGAACTCGCCGCGCGGAAGCACCCGTTCGTGGTCGTCGACCCCGATCCCGCCGCCTTCGAGGCCTGCGAAGGGGGCTGGTTCGTCCTCCAAGGCGACGCTAGCAGCAACGACGTCCTCAGCCGCGCGGGCATCGACCGGGCGCGCGCCCTCATCGTGGCGACCCAGAACGACGCCGAAAACACCTTCATCGTCCTGACCGCCAAGGGCATGCGCGAGGATCTGTACATCGTCGCGCGCTCCGCTCAGCCCCAGTCGGAGGCCAAGCTCATCCAGGCCGGCGCCGACCGAATCATCTCTCCCACCCAGTTGGCCGGACGCCGCATGGCCGTCGCCACCCTCCATCCGGCCCTCGTGGACTTCGCCGAGACCGTCCTCCACAGCGATGAGGCTAGTCCCGTCCTCGCCCAGATCGATATCGCTGCCGCCTCCCACTGGGACGGCGTTACCATCGCCGACGCCTTCGGGCAGCGCACGATCGGGGTGCTCGGCGTCCGCGATCCTGAGGGGCGGCTCAACGTCGGGCCGCACGGGACGGAGCGGCTCCGCGCGGGCAGCGCCCTCATGGTCTACGGCCCACCGGAGGAGATCGAAGCGCTCTCCGCCTTCGCGGGCCCGCCCCCCGGCGAGGCCGGAGCGGAGGAGCCACCCCCGGACTGAGGCCTGACGCGTCGCACGAGGGGGGCCTAGGTCCCCCCCGACTCACCGTCCACGGCGCCCCGTGCCCGCAGGGACAGGAACTCCTGCCAGCTCCGCGCGAACGCCTGCAGGCCGCGCCGGTAGGCGTACTCCTGGACCGCCACGTTGCCCAGGTACGAGGCCAGGTAATAGGACCCGACGATGAGGAAGAGGATCGCGAAGACCTTCGTCCAGCCCGGGAGCACCAGGATCAGCCCCACGGAGATCGCCGTACCGATCGTGATCCCCAGCCAGGCCGCCCCGTGCACATAGCGTGCCTCCCGTTTGCGCTTGGCCGTATAGGCCTGCGCCAGGGTGCTCGAGATCTTCTCGCGCGGCGGCGTCTCCGCCACGGCGGTCGCACAGGTGGGGCAGACCGCGCGCTGCGAATCCAGCGGCGTGTAGCAGTAGCCGCAAAACCGGCCCAGGTTGGGCGCGTGCCCCCCCCGCACCTCCGCGATCAGTTCATCCAGGGCACTGCTGAACGGCACCGCCCGCGTCGGCACGAAGCGGCCGTCCACGATCGTGGGCTCCGGCGCTGGGAGCGTCGCCCCCCCCTCCGCCCGCACGCCCATACCGGTCTCCGTTCGTGCGCGCGCCCCCGCCGTCTTCCGCCGCGAGGCTAGTCTACCGGTGTCCCGCACCCAGGCGCCTCCGCCGCGCCCCATCCGCACGCGGCGCCTCAGTCGCTGGCGGCGGGCGGCTGCAGATCCGTGACGCGGTCGTCTGGGCCCTTGCCGGGCAGCCACTCGAACAACTGGTACAGCACGCCGCCCGCATCGCGCGGGTGGATGAACGTCTGCCGCCATTCCCCATCCGACCAGATCCCGCGGTAGGGCTCGATCCCCATCTCCTCACGCAGGTAGGCGACGGCGATGTCGATGTCCTCCACCTCGATGGTGATGTGGTGCACGCCCGGTCCGTGCTTCGCCAGGAAGCCTTGCACGAAGGAATCCGCGCCCAGAGGCTCCATGATCTCCACCTGCCCCTGGCCGTGGGGCATGTTGAGCAAGCCTCCCCGGAACCCCTCCGCCTCCGATCTGAACCAGTGGTCTTCTTCGAGCCCGAAGAGCTTGCGGTGGAAGGCCACCGCCTTCTCGGCGTCCGGAACCACGATGTTGTAGTGATCGAACCGTTTCCAGCCCAACGACTCGGGCACTCCACCCTCCTTCCGGCTGCGACCGGCGGATCCAGCTTCCCGTAGTCCCGCCTGCGCGGCATCATGGACGGGCCGCACCCCGCCTGGCGGCGGATGGCGTACGCCGCCGGGGCATGATGCCCGGGCGGTCGCGACCCGGTCAACGTGCACCCAGTCGGCCGCCTCGGCGGGGCGGCCCACGCAAGGAGACCCGGTGCCGCTGCGTCGAGCGGTGTTCATCGCCAACCCCCTGGCCCGCCATGTTTCCAAGCGCGGGGACCTGGAGGCTGCCATCCACGAGGCGGCCGCCCGCTTCGCCCTCGACCCGCACCTCCACTGGACCGACGCGCCGGACGCCGCGACCGCCCTGGCCCGCGAGGCGGAGCAAGAGGGCGCGGAGATCATCTTCGCCTGCGGCGGCGATGGCATCCTCAACGAGGTCCTGAACGGCCTCCAAGACGCCCGGACGATCGTAGGTCAGGTTCCCGCGGGCACCGTGAACGTCTGGGCGCGCGAGGCCGGCATCCCCCGCGGCCACGCTGCCGCCCTCAACACGCAGCTGGCGGCGGCGCCGCTCGCCATCGACCTCGCGCGCGCCGGCGAGCGGCGCTTCCTGCTGATGGCCAGTTTCGGTTTCGACGCTCATGCCGTCGCCTCCGTCAATCCGGCGCTGAAACGTCGCTTTGGCCCCAGCGCCTATATCGTCGCCGGCATCCGCGCGGGCTGGCGGTACCCCGGATTCCGTCTTGGCATTGCTTTCGACGACGATCCGCCCCAGCGCATCGACGCCTCCATGCTGGTCCTCGGCAACACCCGCAACTACGGAGGCATGTCCCGGGTCACCCCGCGCGCTTCCGCCGTCGATGGCCTGCTCGACTGCGTCGCCTTCCTCGGTTATGGGCTCATCCCCATGCTGCGTTTGCTGCCCCTCACCCTGCGCGGCCGGCATCTGGAGTCGCCGCGTGTCCTCTTCCGCCGCGCCCGCTGCGTGCGCCTGGTCCCCGTCCCCGGCGAGACCCTTCCCGACCTCCAGGTGGATGGGGAGATCGCTACTCCCGCCGCAGAGATCCGGGTGGAGCCCGCCGCCGTGCGGATGCTGGTGCCGCGCCCCGAGCGCCCGCTCTTCCGCCCCGGATGATCCCTCAGCCGGCGCTGGGGGGGAGCAGCCGTCCCGCCGCCAGCCGGTAGGCCGCGGCGGGACGCGGCAGACCGCGCGGCAGGCTGGCGGGATCGGCGGTCGTGAGCAGGACCTGCTCCGCCGGCGCGATGGTCGCCACGGCCGCCTCGCGCCGCGCCGGGTCGAGTTCTGAGAACACATCGTCGAGGAGCAGCAGCGGGCGTTCGCCCGTCAGTGCCCAGAGCCGATCGGCCTCGGCCAGCCGCAGCGCCAGCGCCGCCGAGCGCAGTTGCGCCCGCGATGCGTAGGCCGTCGCCGAGCGTTCCCCCAAGCGCACCAGGAGGTCGTCGCGGTGCGGCCCCACCAGCGTCGTCCCGGCGGCGATCTCGCGGGGGCGGAGGCGCGCCATCGCCTCGCGCAGCGCCTCCGCCGCGATCGTCTCCAGCGCCGCTCCCTCCAGAGCGGGCCGGTACTCCAGTGCCAGCGCTCCCGCCTGGGCCCCCGGCGCGAGAGGAGATGCCGTCTCCTGCGCGGGCGCGAGCGTGCGATAGTGCGCCGCCGCCGCTTGGCCGAGCGCCGCCACCGCCGCCGCTCGCGCGGCCATCACGACGCCCCCCTCCTCGGCGATCACGTCCTCCCAGGGCCGTAGCTGCTCGGACCCGGCCCCGACCGCGCTGCCCTCTCGCAGGCGTTTGAGCAGGGCGTTGCGTTGCGTCAGGGCTTTGTCGTAGCGGCCGTATGCTCGGGCGTAGCCCCGGTCGGACTGCGTGATCGTCAGATCCAGGTAGCGCCGCCGTTGCGACGGCGCGCCCGTGATGGTTTCGATGTCCAAGGTGGTGAACAGCACCGCCGCGATTCGCCCCACGACCTCCGTCGCGCGGCGCGCGATCCCGTTCAGGCGCAGCCGCTTGCTCGTCAGCGGCGCCCCCGAGCGCGCGAGCAGCGGCTGGCCCCGGGCGTCGCTGCGCGTCACCAACGCGATCTCCACCGTCACCGCCCCCGCCGCCCGCGCCGCCGTCCCCGCCACCCGCGTCACCGCCGGTGCCGGCACCGACGCGCCGGCCAGCGCTCCCCAGGCGATCATTTCCCCCTCCGTCGAGGCGCGCGGTGAGCGGGTGGCGGCCAGCAGATAGATCGCCTCCAGCAGGTTGGACTTGCCGGCCGCGTTGTCCCCCACGATCAGCGTCAGCCCCGGCTCCAGGGTCAGCCGCAGCTGAGGGTAGGAGCGGAACGCGTCCAGGCTTAGCTCGCGCAGGTGCACGAGGCCCCGGACCGCTCAGCGGCCGAGCGACGGCTGCCGGAACCAGCCGTCCGCCATCTCCGCGATCGCCTCCCCGATCCCCAGCGACGCGGTGGCCCCGGGGGAGGGCGCGTTGAGGACGTGGATCATGCGCTCATGCTCGATCAGGCGGAAGTCGTCCACCAGCGACCCGTCCGCGTCCAGCGCCTGCGCCCGGACCCCGGACCCCGCGCGCACCAGGTCCGCCCGGCGCACCGCCGGCACCAGCGTCTGCAGCGCGCGCGTGAAGGCCCGTGCGCTCGCCGAGCGGTACATTTCGCCCAGCCCCGTCCGCCAGTAGCGCAGGGCCAGCCGCTGGAAGCCGCGATAGCACAGCGCCTCCCAGAGTTCCCCAGCGTCGATGTCGCGCCAGCGGTAGCCCTCCCGTCGCAGTGCCAGCACGGCGTTCGGCCCAGCCTCCACGGTGCCGTCCACGCGACGCGTGAAGTGCACGCCCAGGAACGGGAAGGCCGGGTCCGGCACGGGGTAGATCAGGGAGCGCACCAGATCCCGGGCCTCCGGTCGCAGCGCGTAGTACTCGCCGCGAAAGGGCACGATTCGCAGCGACGGCCGGAAGCCCGCCAGTCGTGCCACCCGGTCCGCGAACAAGCCCGCGCAATTCACCAGCGCCCCCGCCTCCACCACGCCGCCGGTCGTGGTGATGCTGACCGCGGCGGGGACGGACTGGATGTGCGTCACCCTCGTGCCCGTGCGGACCTCACCCCCCCGCGACTCCACGGTCGACCGGTACTGCCGCGTCACCGCGCCGTAATCCGCGATGCCCGTCGAGGGAACGTGCAGCGCTGCCACGCCGCGGGCCGCCGGCTCCAGCTCGTGCAGCTCGTCGGGCCCCAGCGTGCGGATGCCCGGCACGCCGTTGGCCCGTCCGCGCTCCGCGAGCGCCGCCAGCCGCTGCTGCTGCTCCGCTTCCGTCGCAACGACGACCTTCCCGCAGCGCTTGTGCGCGATCTTGTGCTCCTGGCAGAACTCCACCATGCGCTCGGCCCCGCGCACCGCCAGTCGCGCCTTGGCCGAGCCCGGCTGGTAGTAGAGGCCGGAGTGGATCACACCACTGTTGTGGCCCGTCTGATGCCGGCCGACGTCGTCTTCTTTTTCCAGCAGCACTAGCGACAGCCCGGGGAAGCGATCGCCCAGTGCCTGTGCCGTCGCCAGGCCGATGATGCCGCCGCCCACCACCGCGACGTCGAAGCGTCCCATGTGCCCGATACTACCCGGCCGGCTCCCTTGCGGCCGCCGCCAGCGCGGGGGCCATGCCCCGGGCTCGAAGGGCCCTCAGCGGATCACCCCGACGCCGTCCCCGGCCGTGACCTGCCCCACCTGCCAATTGGGCGTCCCGACCTCGTCCAGGCGCCGCCGCAAAGCGGCCGCGTCAGGCTCCGCCACGACGATCAGCATCCCGCCCGCGGTCTGGGGGTCGAAGAGGAGCGTCGTCTCCAGCAGACTGAGATCCCCCGGCAGCTCGAGCTGCCGGCCGAAGAAGGCCTGATTGCGGCCCTGTCCGGCGGTATCCAATCCCAGCGCAGCGTACTGCGCAAGGTTGGGCAGCGCCGGCAGCGCGGACAGCGACACCTCCACACCGGCATCGCTGTTCGTCGCGATCTCGGTCAGATGCCCTGCCAGACCGAAGCCCGTCACGTCGGTCAGCGCGTGCACGTCGACTTCGCGCGACGCTTCCATCGCCGCTTTGTTGAGCGTCATCATCAGCGCCACTGCGGCCTCCGCGTCCTGTGTGGAGGCGTGCCCCTCGCGGATGGCGTTGATCATGACGCCGGTCCCCAGCGGCTTGGTCAGGACCACGGCGTCGCCGGGCTGCGCCGTGGCGTTGCGCCGGATCGCGTCAGGATGGGCCAGGCCCGTCACGCAGAGCCCGTACTTGGGCTCCGCGTCGATGATGGTGTGTCCGCCCGCGATGGCGCCGCCCGCCTCCAGCACCTTGTCCGCGCCCCCCTCCAGCACCGCCGAGACGACGTCCACCGGCAGATCCTCCGGGAACGCCGCGATATTCAGCGCGAACAGCACGTCCGCGTTCATGGCGTAGACGTCGTTGAGCGCGTTCGCCGCCGCGATCGCCCCGTACGAATACGGGTCATCCACGGTGGGGGCGAAGAAATCCAGCGTCTGCACGATCGCCTGGTCGGCGTTCAGTTGGTAGACCGCCGCGTCGTCGGCCTTGTTGAGCCCCACGAGCAACTCGGGGTGTTCGTGGACCGGGAAGCGATGTCCCAGCGCCCGCACGACCTGTGCCAGGGCCTCCGGCCCGTACTTAGACGCTCAACCGCCACAGGTGGCCAAATCGGTCAGCCGGATGCTGTGCTGGACCATGGCGCCGCCTCCTCCCCTGTCCGCTCAGGCCGCCCCTCCAGCGCCCTGCTCGTCTGTCAGACGCCCCCCGAGCATAGCGTCCCGTGCGAGGGAGCGGATCACCACCGGGCCTCGCCGCCCGGCCCCCTTGCTACTCACCGTCCAAGACGGCCCGCGCGATCATCTCCAGGCCCCGCGGCGTGATGGGCGGATTCGCGAGCGGCCCTCGCACATCCCGGTAGTAGCGCTCCAGGGGTTCGCTGCGCTGCAATGACACCCCCCCCACGATGCGCATACAGCGGTCAACGACGGCCACAGCAGTGTCCGTGACGTGCAGCTTCGCCGCTGCCAGCGCCGGCGCCAGCAGGGCGCCCCGCCGCTGGGGCTCGGCGTCCCAGGCTTCCGCCGTCGTGCCGAGCAGGGCCCAGGCCTGCATCAGGTCGATCTCCAGCCGCCCCACCTCGTGCCGGATGTACGGGATCTGGCTGATAGGCGCGGCGTAGCCCGTGGGACGTCGGCGCCGCGCGTAGTCCACCGCGTAGTCGCGCGCCGCCTCGGCGATGCCCAGACTCGCCGCGGCGACCAGCAGGGCGAACCAGGCGAAATCGTGACTCCGCTGCCCGCTCTGCTCCGGGTCGTGGCGCGTGATGAAGTCCGCCTGCTCCAACGGCACGTCCGCGAAGTAGACATCGTGCGAGCCCGTGGCGCGCAGCCCCAGCGCGTCCCACGTCTCCTCCACCCGCAGCCCGGGCCGGTCCCGCGGCACGATCGCGCGCCCCACGTCGCCGCTGCCGTCATCGAAGGTGGCCGCCGTGAGAAAGAAGGTCAACACCGGTGCGAGGGTGGAGAACGTCTTGTGCCCACTCAGCCGCCAGCGTCCCTCGCCGGCCGGGGTAAACGTGGCTGCGGGCCGCCCACCTCCCTGGATCGATCCCAGCGCCGGCTCCGTCACGATCGAGTTGATCGTGGCGCCGGTCGTCGCGACGTCCCGGAAGATCCGCTCCCGCACCGGCGCCGGCCAGGACTGTGCCGCGACTTCTTGGCCCACGGTCATCAGGTGCATGCCCACCGCGTAGGCCGTCGACCCGTCGGCTCGCGCGATCGCGCGTTGGGAGAGCACCAGGTCGGCCAGTCCGTAGCCGCCGCCGCCGTAGGCGGCAGGCACCGGCGCCCCGAAATAGCCGGCCTCCCGCAGCGCCTCGAAGCTCTCGTGGAAGAAGCCGCCGCTGCGGTCCGCTGCTCCGGCCCTCGCGGCGATGCCCTCTAGCAGCGGCGTGATCGTCGCGAGCAGGCGCTCCTGCGCGGGCGTCTTGGGTTTCATCGCCGTGTAGCGTAACCTCACGCCCGCCCGGCCGCGATGCGTGCTGGTGGCCGGCTGCGGAGCCCCCGGTGGACGCCTGCGGATTGGACGCCATGTCGCCAACGTCCCGACAACCTGCCCTCGACGACCTCACCCCCCGCATCCAGGACGCCTGGGCCCGCGGCGCCCGGGCCTACGATCACGACGCTGGACATGGCCTCATCACGCCAGCGATTGATGCCGCTTGGAAGCGCGTCCTCGGGGAGACCCTGGGCCCCGAGCCCCTCGACCTCCTCGACGTCGGCGCGGGGACCGGCTTCCTGACGGTCATGGCGGCGCAACTGGGGCACCGCCCTACGGGCCTCGACTTGACTCCCGCCATGCTCGAAGGCGCCCGCCGGCGCGCCGCCGCCGCTCAGGTGCGCGTCACCTGGCAGGAGGGCGATGCGATGGCGCTTCCCTTTCCCGATGCCAGCTTTGACGCCGTCGTCAGCCGGCACCTCCTGTGGACCATGTCCGACCCCACACAGGCCCTGCAGGAGTGGATCCGCGTCGTCAAGCCCGGCGGCCGCGTCCTGTGGTTCGACGCGGTTACCCCCGGCCCCGCCTGGCTCAGCGCGGCCCGGCGCCGGGCGGCCGGCCTCCTGCGCCGTCTCCAGCGCGCGCCCGACCGCTCCGCCGCCCACCGCTACGACGAGGAGATGTACGCCCGGCTGCCCCTGTACGATCTGCCCAACTGGCGCCCGGTGCGGGATCTCCTCCTCGACATCGGCGTCGAGAAGCCGCAGTTCCGCCTGCTGCCGGCACTCAATCGCGCCGAGCGCGCCGACTGGCCACGCCATCGTCGCCTGGGGGCGACCGGCCGCCGCTACGTCGGCAGCTTCACCGTCACGGCGGCCCTGCACGGCCGTCGCGGCCCCCGCTCCTGACCCCAGCGGCCGGGCCAACCGATCGGGGCTCTAAGGGACCGCGGCTTGTACGCCTAGGCCCGGGTGGGACAAGGCCCCGACGGAAACCCTGGTCCCGCCCAACGCCCCCGCCTCCGCCGCCCATCGAGCATGGACGGCGAAAGGAAACCGCATGCCCAGCGCCCGCCCGCCCGACACCCCGTCCGGTGACTCGGCCAGCGCCGACACGGACTCGTCCGGGACGATCGTGATGGCAGGGCGCCGCCTGGAGATCCGCCGCGCGTCATCGGTTGCCCGCTCAGCGCGGATCAGGCCCGCGCGCCCGCGCCCCTAACGATGCGCGCTGTCTCGATCATCGGCGTGCAGAGCGACTCGCGATCCGGGAGTACCCCAATGCGACCTCAAGCGCGGGCCCGGCCGCGTGCGCGCGGGGCCGGGTCCGGGGCCGGCCACACGCGCGCCGCCGCCGACCGCTGCACGCGCAACTCGCGGTACCAGCGCTCCAGCGGCAGGTCGGCGCTCAGCCCTGGCGGGCCAAGCAGACTCATCGTCCCGTCCACCACGCGGCTCGCCGCATCCGCCGCCAGCCGCCACGCCCCAGCCGGCGTGCTCGGCGCCCCGGCCGCTGCGAGTGTCGCCGCTTGCCGCGTCAGCAGCCGCACGCTTTGCAGCGCCGTTTCCTGGTCGGCCAGCGCCCAGCGCACCGACTCGGGACTCCCCGCCTCCGCGCCGCCGTCCCCGAACCGGCGGGCGATGCTCTGCGCCGCTTCCGCCACACCTGTCAACTGTGCCGCCGAATCCACGTAGTGCCGCTGCTTCTCCCGCGGCGCGAGCGAAAGCCCCTGCCCCACCGCGCCCAGCAAATGACCGGCCGGAATCCGCACGGTGCTCAGGTTCAGCTCCTGCGTGTCCCGCCCCACGGCGATCGTCGGATAGGGCCGCCAGCGCTGGACGCCGGGCCGGCCTGCTTCCAGCAAGAAGCAGGAAACCCCGCGGCGCTTCCCGTCCGCTTCTTCCGTCCGGGCGAACACCACCCCGAAATCGGCTGCGTCCGCCCCCGCCACGAACAGCTTCGTGCCATCCAGCATCCAACCGTCGCGCGTGCGGCGCGCGCGAATCCGCACCCCCGCCGGTGTGCTGCCCGGCGGCCCGCCTCGGACCGGATCATGCAACCCCGCGAAGCAGCGTGCCTCTCCGCGCAGCAGTGGCAGCAGGAACTGCTCCCGCTGCTCCGCCGATGACGCGTACAGCGGCGTCGGCGTCTCCGGCCCGAACAGGCCGTAGCCCGGCGCCAGCACCCCCGCCCGATGCTGCGCCATCTCTTCCACCAGCAGCGCACGGGTGGCCCCGTCGAGCGCGGGGCCGCCCAGGGCGGGCGGTTCGCGCAGCCGCGACAACTCCATCGCCGCCACCAGTCCCCCCAGCGCCGCTGCCAGCTCCGACGAGAGCGCCGTGGCGTTGGGGTCCATCCGCTTCTCCCAGAGCCAGATCTCCTCGCGCACGAAGCGACGCACCGCCTGACGCAGCAAGCGGCGCTGCTCCTGGATGGCACGCTCGTCCACGGCTGTTCCCGATCCGGCCCGCGCTCTCGCGCGCGATTCTAGGCGCGCGCGCCGCCGGCCGCCGGTCTCCCCTGGGCCCTGCTAGCGTGCGGGCGCCATGCTCCTCCGTCACGTCCACGCCTTCGATGCTGCCGGCGACTTCCGGCCTAACCTGGACGTGCGCATCCGGGACGGGCGCTTCGTCGAAATCGCTGCCGGCCTCGAACCCGGCCCCGACGAGGTGCATGAGGGCGCAGGCGCCTTCGCCATCCCCGGCCTGATCGACGCGCATACCCACCTCAGTCTCAACGCCCGCCCCGACGCGCTCACCGCCGCCCGGGAGCAGTCCCACGCCCTCCAGGCCCTGCACACGGCCGATCGGGCCCGCGCGCTCCTGCAGCAGGGTGTCACCAGCGCCCGCGACGTCGGCGGCGTCGGTCCGGACGTGATCTTCGCCGTGCGGGACGCCATCAACGACGGCCGCGCCACGGGTCCCCGCATCTTCGCCGCCGGCCGCTGGCTCACCGCCACCGGCGGCCACGGCTGGATGGTGGGGGTGGAGGTGGACGGGGCCGACGCCGTCCGCCGCGCCGTCCGTGCGGAGATCAAAGCCGGCGCCGACCTCGTCAAGCTCATGGCCAGCGGGGGCGTCGTGGGGCACGGTCTGGGACCCGACAGCGAGCAGTTCCAAGAGGACGAGCTGCGCCTCGCCGTGCGGGAGGCCCACGGCGCCGGCCGCACCGTGGCCGCCCATGCGCATGGCGCGGGTAGCATCCGCCACGCCGTGCGTGGGGGTGTCGATACCGTCGAGCATGGCTCCTTCCTGACGCAAGCTCTCGCCGCCGACATGCTTACCCGCGGCACGATGCTTGTACCGACCCTCGCCGTGATCCACTACATCGTGGAGCATGCCGAGGCCTTGGCCTTCGACGCGGAAACCGTCGACCGTGCTCGCGCCGTCGCCGCCACGCACGCACAAAACGTCGCCATGGCCTACCGCGCGGGCGTGCCGATCCTGGCCGGCACCGACATGGGGACCCCCTTCACCGGGCCGGAGGCGATCCACCGCGAGATCGCCCTCCTGCACGAGATCGGGCTCAGCCCCGCTGAGGCCCTTCAAGCCGCCACCAGCGGCCCGGCGCGGGCGCTCCGCCGCGAAGAGGAGATCGGCAGCCTGGAGCCCGGCCGTCGCGCCGATCTGCTCCTCTTGGATCGAGATCCACTGGACGATCTCGCGGCGACCCGCACACCACAAGCGATTGTGAAGGACGGCACATTCATCTCGTCGTGACTGGGGTCCGCGGGAATTCCCTGGCGCCTGAAACGCGCGACGCCGTCTCTTGCACCCATGAGCCCTCGTCCGTAGGCTGTCGCGTGGAGGAGAGGCCGACGAGGAGGAGGAGCTTCTTGTTGGCGGAAGGGAGAGCGAGTTTGTCCGCATCAGGAGCCCTATTCACAAGGCTGATTCATGGCATGACGGGGCGGCGTTGGCTGCTGCTGGTTTCCCTGATCGTCGCTGCCAGCGTGATCGCCGCGGCCTGCGGTGGCGGCGATGACGAGGCGGACGGCGGCGAGCCGGCCGCGTCTCCCCCCGCGGAACCCGAAGAGCCGGTGGCCGCGCCCGCGGGTGAGCCCCTGAAGATCGGCTTCCTGGCGGACTTTTCCGGCCCCCTGGCGGAGTTTGGCCCCGTCATTCAGACGGGGGTGGAGCTGGCCCTCAAGCACATCAACGAGGGCGGCGGCATCGGAGGACTCCCGGTGGAGTTCGTCACCGGCGATACGCAGGTGGACACGGTGCAGGGCGTCGAGGAAGCCCGCCGCCTGGTGGAGGTCGAAGGTGTGCACGCGATCGTCGGCCCGCTCTCGAGCACCGTGACCATCGCCGTGGCGGAGTCGGTGACCGGCCCGGGTCGCGTGCCCACCATCTCGCCCTCGGCCACGTCGCCGGCGGTGAGCGCGGCGGCGGACAACGGCTTCCTGTTCCGCAGCACGATCTCGGACGCGGCCCAGGGCGTGGTCCTGGCCAGACTGGCCGTGGGCGAGGGCTACGACAACGTCGGCGTTATTTTCCGCAACGACGCCTACGGGCAGGGTCTCGCCGACGCTTTCGAGGCCGCCTTCGCGGGCAGCGTCAGGGCGGTTTCCATTGAGGGTGGGGCGACCAGCTACCTCTCGGAGCTGCAGGCGGCGGCGGCGGGTGACGCCCGCGTCCTGGTGGCCATCGGCTTCCCGGAAGAAGCGCTCATTTTCATCCGCGAGGCGCTGGAGAACAGCATCTTCGAGGAGTTCCTCTTCGTCGACGGCACCAAGAGTCAGGACCTGATCGACGGTATCGGCGCCGACTTCCTCAACGGCTTCAAGGGCACCGCTCCCGGCGCCGGGCCGGAGAGCGACGCCACGCAGGCTTGGGACGCCGCTTACATCGGGGAATTCGGCGAGTTGCCCACCCGGCCCTTCGTGCGGGAGGCCTATGACGCGACCGTCGCCATCGCGCTCGCGGCCGAGTTCGCGGGTTCGACGGACGGCGCCGCCATCCGCGACGCCCTGCCCCTGGTCGCCGCTCCCGGCGGGGACCGCTTCATCCCCGGCGCGGCCGGCATTGCCGCGGCCCTGGCCGCCGTCACGAGCGGCTCCGCAGTCAACTACGAGGGCGCCGCAACGACTCTGGACTGGAACGCCGTGGGCGACGTGACGACGGGCTTCATTGAGATCTGGCAGTACGTTGACGGCGCGCCCGCGGCGATCGAAGAGGTCCCCTTCGACTTTAGCGCCGGCGGGACCACCGAAGTCGCCGTCCCGGAGCCGCGGCCGTTGATCCTTGATGAGCCCCTGAAGATCGGCTTCCTGGCGGACTTTTCCGGCCCCCTGGCGGAGTTTGGCCCCGTCATTCAGACGGGGGTGGAGCTGGCCCTCAAGCACATCAACGAGGGCGGCGGCATCGGAGGACTCCCGGTGGAGTTCGTCACCGGCGATACGCAGGTGGACACGGTGCAGGGCGTCGAGGAAGCCCGCCGCCTGGTGGAGGTCGAAGGTGTGCACGCGATCGTCGGCCCGCTCTCGAGCACCGTGACCATCGCCGTGGCGGAGTCGGTGACCGGCCCGGGTCGCGTGCCCACCATCTCGCCCTCGGCCACGTCGCCGGCGGTGAGCGCGGCGGCGGACAACGGCTTCCTGTTCCGCAGCACGATCTCGGACGCGGCCCAGGGCGTGGTCCTGGCCAGACTGGCCGTGGGCGAGGGCTACGACAACGTCGGCGTTATTTTCCGCAACGACGCCTACGGGCAGGGTCTCGCCGACGCTTTCGAGGCCGCCTTCGCGGGCAGCGTCAGGGCGGTTTCCATTGAGGGTGGGGCGACCAGCTACCTCTCGGAGCTGCAGGCGGCGGCGGCGGGTGACGCCCGCGTCCTGGTGGCCATCGGCTTCCCGGAAGAAGCGCTCATTTTCATCCGCGAGGCGCTGGAGAACAGCATCTTCGAGGAGTTCCTCTTCGTCGACGGCACCAAGAGTCAGGACCTGATCGACGGTATCGGCGCCGACTTCCTCAACGGCTTCAAGGGCACCGCTCCCGGCGCCGGGCCGGAGAGCGACGCCACGCAGGCTTGGGACGCCGCTTACATCGGGGAATTCGGCGAGTTGCCCACCCGGCCCTTCGTGCGGGAGGCCTATGACGCGACCGTCGCCATCGCGCTCGCGGCCGAGTTCGCGGGTTCGACGGACGGCGCCGCCATCCGCGACGCCCTGCCCCTGGTCGCCGCTCCCGGCGGGGACCGCTTCATCCCCGGCGCGGCCGGCATTGCCGCGGCCCTGGCCGCCGTCACGAGCGGCTCCGCAGTCAACTACGAGGGCGCCGCAACGACTCTGGACTGGAACGCCGTGGGCGACGTGACGACGGGCTTCATTGAGATCTGGCAGTACGTTGACGGCGCGCCCGCGGCGATCGAAGAGGTCCCCTTCGATCTGAATTGACCGCTGGCCGGACACGGCGCAGCGACGCGAGCGGGCGGCCCCACGGCCGCCCGTTTCGTGTCTCGCGCGGAGGGGGCTTAGTCCCCCCCGCCGCCGGGCGCGGCGGGGAGGTCGGCCGCCGGGGCGGCGCGCCCGAACAGTCGCCGTCTCAGGCGGCTGAACCCGGACTCCGCCCGCAGCTCCGCCACGAACCGGCTCACCCGTCGTTCCTCTTGCAGCAGCCCCTGGGGCCGGAGCAGGAGGAACGTCACGATCAAGACCCCAATCATCAGCTGCCGCAGCATGAACACCCGGTTGCCGAGGAAGTCCGGCAGATCCTCCTGAATCAAGGGCGTACCGAACCAGAAGAAGCCGACCACCAGTGCCCCCAGCACCGCCCCGCGGTTGTTGCCGCTCCCTCCCACCATCAGCATCGTCCAGACCAGGAACGTGCCGAAGAGGTCGCTGAAGGAGGTCGGCGCGATCGCGTTCACCCGGTGCGCGAAGATGGCCCCACCCAGCCCCATGATCATCCCGCCCAGCACGAAACTCTGCATGCGGAAGTTGACCGTGTCCTTGCCCGAAGCCCGGGCCGTATCCTCGTTCTCGCGAATCGCGCGCAGCACCCGCCCCCACGGAGATCCGCTCACCCGCCACACCACCACATACACCAGGAACAGCATCACCAGGGCGATCCCCAGGAGCACCCAGCGGTAGTCCTCTCCGCTCGCCAGCTCGTCCAGGAAGCGCGGGATCCCGTTCAGGCCCCGCGCCCGGTTGACGAGCCCCTCAACGGAATTCGCCACACTGCGCAAGATCGCCGCGACCCCGATCGTGGCGATGGCCAGAAAATCGCGCCGCAAGCGCAGCGTGGGAATGCCGATCAAGAGCGCCAGCGCCCCCGCCGCCCCCATGCCCGCCAGCCAGCCGACGGGGATCGGCAGGTTGAAGCCCCCCGCGTAGTCCTCGAACTCCGGGTCCGGCGGCGGCAGCGTCAAGATCGCGCTCGTGTAGGCGCCAACCATGAAAAACGCCACGATCCCGAAGTTGAAGATACCCGTATAGCCCCACTGCAGGTTCAGTCCGAGCGCCACGATGGCAAAGATGGACACGGTGGTCAGGAAGCCAACGGTCCAGTTCACACTGCCCGTGAAGGTGACCAGCGGGGCGAGGTCCGCAAAGAGCGCGTCCATTCTGCCCCCTCAGATGTTCGAGCCGAACAGCCCGCGCGGCCGCACGATCAGCATCAGGATCAGGATCAGGAACGGCACCCCCGGCTTCAGCCCCGTGTTGATCCACTCTGTCGACACCTCCTGCGAGATCCCCACCACCAGTCCGCCCACCAGCGCGCCCAACGGGTTCCCAATCCCGCCCAGAATCGTCGCCGCGAAGAGCGGCAAGATGAGGTTGAAGCCGGCATCAAAGCGCAGCTGCGCCTGCACCGCCAGCATGATCCCCGCGATCGCGATCAGCAGGCCGCCGATCACCCAGGTCCAGCGGCGGACGGTCTCGGTTTCGATCCCCGCCACCTCCGCCAGATCGGGATTGTCCGCCGTCGCCCGCATCGCCTTGCCCAGCCGCGTCCGGTAGAGGAGGAGATAGACGGCCACCGCCAGCAGCAGCGTCAGCGAGACGATCAGGAACTGATCCGGCTTGACTTTTAGGTCCCCAAAGATGGTCACCGCCTTGTTGATCCCGGTGCTGTAGCGCTCGGACGACGGCCCCCAGATCATCTGCACGATCGCCCGGATCCCGATCCCGATCCCGAGCGAGGCGATGGCCATCGTGATGATCCCGCTGCCCCGGCTTCGCAATGGCCGGAACACGATCCGGTCCAGGGTTACAGCCACCAGCGCCACCACAGCCATGGCGAACAGCGCCGCTGGGATCATGCCCCAGCCGAACGAGAGCGGCCCGATATCGCCGCCCTCCAGCCCCAAGTCCACGACGATAAAGAACGCCAGGAACATCCCCAGCGTCATCAAGTCCCCATGCGCGAAGTTGGCGAATTTCATCACGCCGTAGGTCAGCGTCAGCCCGATCGCGCCCAGGCCAATGATCGACCCCACGATGATTCCGACGATGACCAGCTGCGCGATATCCAGGACGGCCCCCTACACCGGGTCCGCTGTCCCGGCGGGGCCCGCACCGGCCGCCGCCTCCGCCGGACCATCTTCGTCCTGCCCCAGGAAGAGCCGCCCGACGGCCGCGTTGGCCAGCATCGCCGGACCCGGTTGCTCCAGCACCACCCGACCGGACACCATCACGTAACCGCGGTCGGAAACCGCGAGCGCCTCCTTCGCGTTCTGCTCCACCATGAGCAGCGCCACGCCCGAGTCCCGGATCGACAGCAGCCGATCAAAGATCTCGCTCCGCATGATCGGGGAGAGACTCGCCGTCGGCTCGTCCAGTAAGAGCAGCACCGGATCCAGCATCAGCGCCCGGCCGATCGCCAGCGCCTGCCGCTGCCCCCCCGACAACCGCGACGCCCGCTCGCTCGGGCGCCGCGCCAGGTCCGGGAACAAGGAGAGCACCTCCGCGATCCGCTCTCGCAGCCCCGTGCGCCGCCGGTAGCCGCCCATCTCCAGGTTTTCGCGCACGCTCAGGGAAGGGAAGACATTCTCCGTTTGCGGCACGAAGGACGCTCCCGCCGCCACCATCTTCGGCGCCGGCGCCTGCGTCATGTCCTGATCCCGGAACGTCACGCGCCCGGCCGTCGGGCGCAGCGTCCCGAACACCGCCTTCAGCAACGTCGACTTCCCCGCCCCGTTGGGCCCGATGATGGTCACGATCTCGCCCGGCGCGATGCGCAGATCGGCCGCGTGGATGATCTCCACACCCCCATACCCGGCGCTCACCCCCTCGGCGCGGAGGAGGTCGCTCACCGGTACTGGCTCCCCAGGTACGCCTCCTGCACGGCGGCGTTGCTCAGCACCTCCTGCGGCGATCCCTCCATCATCACCTGCCCGTCCGTCATCACCACCACGGGGTTGCAGAGGCGCGCCACCAGATCCATATCGTGCTCGATCACCAAGAAGGTGACCCCGAACTCGTCTCGCACCCGCTCAATGTGCTGCACCAGCCGGCGCGCCAGGGTTGGGTTGACTCCGGCGCCGGGTTCGTCGAGCAGGATTAAGCGCGGACGGCCCATCAGCGCCCGTGCCAGCTCCAGCAGCTTGCGCTGCCCGCCCGAGAGGTTGCCCGCGCGCTCCCGCATAAGCGGCAATAGGTCCACCAACTCCATGACCTCCTTGGCGCGCTGCACGTTCGCTCGCTCCTGGCGCGCCACTCGCCAGGACGCGAGCAGCGACTCCCAGAGATGTTCCCCCGCCTGTCCGCCGGGCACGAGCAAGAGGTTCTCCAGCACCGACAGCGACGCTAGCTCCTGCGGGATCTGGAAGGTCCGGGTCAGGCCCAGGCGGAAGATCCGGTGCGGCGCCATGCCGGTGACGTCCCGCCCGTCGAGCAGCACGCGGCCGCCGTCGTTGCGCAGGAAGCCGGCGATGCAGTTGAAGCAGGTCGTCTTGCCCGCGCCGTTGGGGCCGATCAGGCCCGTGATGCTCCCGCCCTCGACGCTGAAGCAGGCCCCATCCAGCACGCGGTGCCCGCCGAACTGCTTGACCAGCCCCACGACCTCCAGGATCGCGCTCATACAGCCTCATCCGCCCGCCGCGTGGCGGTCCATGTGGCCTGTACGGACGGATAGGTCGTCTGGACGTGTGCCTGACGCAGGGAGGAACTAGCGTACGCGGGGGCCGCTGGGTTGCGGGCCGGCCGGTGGGGCTCGGACCTCCGTCGGCGCAGTTCGCGGTCGCGAAGGTGGGCGATCAGCACTCGCTCTTCCCCACCAGAACGCCGCGGCGGCCGACCACAACGCGTGCGTAAGCCTACAGCAGGCGCAGAGCAGAGCGGCGGACTCCATGGACTCCATTGACGTGATCGCGGATGCGTATATCGAGCGCGTCGCCGCCCTCGACCCAGTCGCGGCCACCGGCATGGGCGTCCCCGGGCACGAGACGGATCTCCCCGATCTCTCCCCGGACGGAGCCGCCGCGCGCGCCGCCCTGGACGCCGTTACCCTGACCCGCCTCCAGGATCTGTCCCTCGAAAGCGACCGCGACCGCCGCGCGCGCGACGTCATGAGCGAACGGCTGGCGCTGAGCGCCGATCTCTTCGCCGCCAACGAGCACCTCTACGATTTGAACATCATTGCGTCCCCCCTGCAGCGGCTGCGGGGGGTCTTCGATCTCATGCCCAGCGAGACCGCTGGCGACTGGGAAAACATCGCCGCTCGCCTAGAGCGCGTCGGCGACGCTGTGGCGGGAGCGCGCGTCGCTTTGCAGGCCGGCCTCGTCCGCGGGCTCGCCGCCTCCGCTCGCCAGGTGTCCGCCTGCGCGACCCAGGCGGACACCTGGGCCGGCGTCACCGGCGGCCGGGGCTTCTTCGCCGACCTCCTCGCCAGCTATGACGAGGTGGCGCCACCGGAGCCCGCCCTTCGCGCTCGGCTCGCTGCGGCCACTGGGGCGGCCGCGAGCGCCTACGCTGGCTGGAGCGACTACCTTCGTCAGGACTACCTGCCCCGCGCTCGCCAGGACGACGCCGTGGGCCCGGAGCGCTATGCGCTCCGCGCCCGCGTCTTCACCGGCCTGAGCCTGGACCTCGCCCAGACCTACGCCTGGGGCTGGGAGGAAGTGCGGCGCATCCGCGCCGAGATGGCGCAAACGGCCCGGCGTATCGTTCCCGACGGCGACCTGGCGGCGGCGGTCCAGATCCTCGAGAGCGACCCGGCCCGCGCCGTCGATGGCGTGGAGGCCTTCCGCCGCTGGATGCAGGATCTGCAGGACCGCACGATGGC
Source organism: Dehalococcoidia bacterium (assembly GCA_965247775.1). GTDB lineage: Bacteria > Chloroflexota > Dehalococcoidia > Bin125 > Bin125. The sequence goes on along the minus strand of OZ252031.1, from coordinate 2,497,101 downwards.
CGACCTGGACGGCCGCCACTTCGACATCCCTCCCCCGGTGCGCCGCATCGAAGCGCTGATCGCCCCCCCAGGCGGCGCCCTGGCGATGTATTACACCGGCCCGTCAGAGGACTTCGCGCGCCCGGGTCGTACCTGGTATCCCACCGGAGGCCGCACGCGCTTCCCCACCTGGGCCGAAGTCTCCGTGGCCTTCCACGAAGGGGTTCCCGGCCATCATCTGCAGATCGCCACCACCCGTCACCAGGGCGGCAAGCTCACCCGCTTCCAACGGCTGCTGGCCGGAACCTCGGGCTACACCGAAGGCTGGGCCCTCTACGCGGAGCGCCTCATGAGCGAACTCGGTTATCTGGACAACCCGGACCACTACCTGGGCTACCTCAGCAGTCAAGGGATGCGCGCAGCCCGCGTCGTCCTCGACATCGGGCTGCATCTGCGTCTCCCCATCCCCGACGACGAGCCGGACCAGCCCGGCCAGACCTGGCAGCCTGAGTTCGCCCTCCCCTTCCTGCAGCGCCACTGCTTCTTCCCGGCGGACATGCTGGCGAGCGAAGTCGATCGATACCTCGGCTGGCCCGGCCAAGCCATCAGCTACAAAGTGGGGGAGCGCGCCTGGCTGGCCGCGCGCGAGGCGGCGCGAGGCGCCGCCGGCGCCGCTTTCGACCTCAAGACTTTCCACGCCACCGCCCTGGAGATGGGGCCCATGGGTTTGGATCAGCTCGAGCACGAAATGGGCCGATCCGCCGCCGACGCCTGAGGTCGCCTGCGGGCTGGTTGTCGTGGGCCGGCGCGTGTGGAGTGGCGGTTCCGACCAGTCGGCTAGACTCCCGGCGGCCTCCCTGCTCGAGCGCCTCTGGCAGGGGTCCGGTGGAGAGGAGCGCCATGGCTCGCCAGTCCCGCGACGCCGCCATCGTCGGCATCCACGAACTGCCCCAGCGCAAGGTCGATGGGCTCAGCCCGCTCCAGATCAAGGCGGAGTGCGCGGCTCGCGCCCTGCAGGACGCGGGCCTCACCTGGACCGACGTGGACGCCGTGTACGACGCCCAGGACGGCGCGGGGTTTAGTGGTCTCAACGTCGCGGAGTACTTCGGCCTGCACCCCCGGGTGATCGACACCACTCTGGTCGGCGGCTCGTCCTATGAGTTCCACGTCGCCCATGCCCGCCGCGACATCGCCGCCGGCCGCGCTCGCGTGGCCCTCCTCAGCTACGGCTCCACCGCCGCCAGCGACGCCCGGCGCATTGGCACCGGCGTCCGCCTCTGGGGGGACATCCCCGACCCCGGCGCCAACCTGGAGACGCCCTGGGGCGCCACCCTCGTCGCCACCTACGCGATGGCCGCCCGCCGTCACATGCACCAGTACGGCACCACCAGCGCCCAACTGGCTGAGATCGCCACGGCCACGCGCGCCCATGCCATGCGCAACCCCCAGGCCGTGCAAGCCATGCAGGACCTGCTCTTTGAGGACATCCGGGAGACGACGATTGCCGACATCCTGGGATCGCGCATGATCGCCGATCCCCTCCACCTGCTCGACTGCTGCATGATTTCGGACGGCGGCGGCGCCGTTGTCATCGCCGCTCCTGACGTCGCCCGCGACTGCCGCCAGCCGCCGGTTTGGATCCTGGGCAGCGGTGAGGCCACCGCCTACCAGGAGAACGCTGGCGACATCACCGTGAGCGCCGCCGCCCAATCCGGGCCCGCTGCCTTCGCCGACGCCGGCTGCGCCCCGGACGAGATGGATGTGGCCATGATCTATGACTCCTTCACGATCACGGTCTTGATCTGCCTGGAGGACCTGGGCTTCTGCGCCAAAGGGGAAGGAGGCGCCTGGGTCCAGGGCGGCCGGCTGCGCTGGGACCAGGAGGGGGGACCGGCGCTCAACACCGACGGCGGCGGCCTCTCCTCCAACCACCCCGGGATGCGCGGCATCTTCCTGCTTCTCGAGGGCGCGCGTCAGCTGCGTGGCCAATCCACCGCGCAAGTGCCGGACGCCCGTCTGGCCGTCGCCCACGGCAACGGCGGCCAGCTCGCCAGCCGCCACGCGGGCGCCACGATCGTCCTGGCGCGGGACTAGGAGCGCTCATGGCTGACGCCACCCGTCCGCTGCCCAGCCTGGATGACCCGGACAGCGCCCCCTTCTGGCGTGCGACCAAGGAGCACCAGCTTCGCTACCAGCTCTGCGACGACTGCGGCACGCTGGTCTTCTTCCCTCGCCGGCACTGCACCCAGTGCCTCGGCCGCGCCCTCAACTGGCACACGGCAGCCGGGGAAGGCCAGATCTACAGCTTCAGCGTCGTGCGGCTCAGCCGCCACCCGTTCTTCCGCACGCAAGTGCCCTACGCCGTCGCGCTTATTGATCTCGACGAGGGCTTCCGCATGCTCTCCAACGTCATCGGCGCGGATGACCCGGGAACGGCTCTCTCCGTAGGCCAGCGCGTGAGCCTGGAGTGGGAAGACCACGCCGACGTGGCCTTGCCCTTTTTCCGGCCGCGCTAGCCCCGGCGGGGGTCAGGCGCGGACCGGGGCCGGGGGAAGTTCTGCGGCCGTGAAGGCTTCGTCCCACTGCCGTATCGCTTCCAGGACCGGCGTCAGCCGCCTGCCGCGCGCGCTCAGGCGATATTCGCCGCGCGGCGGGCTCTGCCGGTGGAGTTGCCGTTCGACGATGCCGTCCTGCTCCAGCCGTCTCAGCCGGTCCGCCAGCAGGTTCGGCGAAATCTCCTCGAGCGACGACAGCAGGTCGTTGTAGCGCCGGTAGCCTCGGAACAGGTCGCGGACGATCAAGAGGGTCCAGCGGTCCCCCAGTGCACTCGCGCGATCGTCCTGCCTCCTGCATCGCGTATCTTCAATACGTGCCGCGGCCGCGCAAGGGTTCACTCAACCCAGCGGAAACCCGCGACTTGCGAACCGCCGCCGGGCTCCTGCCGCCAGAAGGAGGGACCAGCGTGCCCCTGTCCATCGGTCAGAAGGCCCCCAACGTCCGGCTGCAGGACCAAGCCGGCAAGCAGCGCCGCCTCAGGGACGATGGCGGACGCCGCCTGATTCTGTATTTCTTCCCCAAGGTCTTTACCCCCGGCTGCACGGGGGAGAGTTGCGACTTCCGCGATTCCAGTGGCCCCCTGCAGGCGGCCGGTTTCACCATCGTGGGGGTCAGCCCCGACCCGGTCGAACGACTGGCGCAGTTCAAGACCGAGTACGACCTCCCCTTCGACCTCCTCGCCGACCCCGACCACGAGGCCGCCGAAGCGTTTGGCGCCTGGGGCACCAAGAAGAACTACGGCCGCGAATACGAGGGCCTCATCCGCTCCACCTTCGTGTTCGACGCGGAGGGGCGGCTTGAGCGCGTCTACCGCAACGTGCGCGCGAAGGGGCACGTCGCGCGCCTGCGTCGGGAACTCCTGGACGAGGCATGAGCAGCGCCCCTGCGCCCGTCAGTGCCACCCTCTCGGATCGCAGCGCCCCCAGATCGGCGACTCCTTCACCGTCACCGGCAACTTCCAGCACGACTAGCTGACGCCGGTATCCCGACGCTGAACTTCAGCAACTACATGGCCTCCTTCACCGCGCGCACGGAGACCGATACCATCGCCCGCACCGACTGTCCCAACGCCACCTAGCCCTCAGTCGCGCAGCACGAGGGTGACCGGCGCGTGATCGGAGGGGCGGTCCCCGGCCCGCTCCGTGGCGTCCACCAGGACGTCCTCGCAGTGCGCCACCAGCGACGGGGTCACGAGGTGGAGATCGATCCGCAGCCCCTCGCCGCGTTCGAACATCGACGTCTTGAAGTCCCACCAGGTGTAGTGTCCGGGCTCCGCATGCTTTTCGCGCAGGGCGTCGTATAGGCCCAGCCCCAGCAGTGACCGGAAGCGCTCGCGCTCCGGCGCAGTCGTCAGGACGGAGCCCGCCCAGGCGGGCGGGTCGGACACGTCCCGGTCGTCCGGAGCGATGTTGAAGTCGCCGCAGATCACGAGGTCCGCAGTGGCCGCCAGCGCGCTTGACAGCCAGTCACGCAGGTGGTCCAGCCAGGCCAGCTTGTAGGCGTAGCTCTCGCTCTCCAGCGCGCCGCCGTTGGGCACGTAGACGTTCACCACGCGGACGCCCGCTACCTCGGCGGCGATGCCCCGCGCCGCGTCGTCGTCGGGCCAGGGCAGACCCGTTTCGACCGCCTCCAGGCCCAGCCGCGAGACGATCGCGACGCCGTTGTAGGTCCGCTGGCCCCGCAGGGCGACGTCATAGCCCAGCGCGTCGAAGCCGTCGAAGGGGAATTGCTCCTCCGTGCACTTCAGCTCCTGCAGGCAGAGCACATCCGGTTGCTCCCGCTCCATCCAGTTGAGGATGCGGTTCTCGCGCGCCCGCACCGAGTTCACGTTCCAGCTCACGATGCGCATCCGCGGCCCCCCTCGTTGCTCACCCCCTGCTGCCAGGTCGAAAGGATGATCCCCGCCGCCACCGCCACATTGAGCGACTCCACGGCCGGCGCGATTGGCGCCGCCACCAGCAACGCCAGTCGCTCCGCCACTGCGGCCGAGAAGCCCCCGCCCTCGCTGCCCAGCACCAGGACCCGTCTCAGCGGCACGGTCAGGGCGGCCGCGGACTCCCCCCGGGGCGACGCCCCCACGATCGCGCAGCCCGCCGTCGTCAGTGCCGTCAGCGCCGTGACGAGGTCCGGCGCTCGCGCCAGCGGCTGCCGGAACCAGGCCCCCGTTGCCGCCCGGACGACCTTGGGCTGGACCGGGTCGGCGCTGCCCCCGCCGGCCAGCACGAGGTCCGCCCCGAACGCCGCCGCTACCCGGATCAGGGCCCCCGCGTTGCCCGGATCCTGCACCCCGTCCAGCGCCAGCACGGTGACCGCTCCCGACGCCGGTAGGGCCGCGATCGCCTCCGCCGCATCCGGCACGGTGTCCACTATCCGCGCGAAGCTTCCTTGTGGCGTCCGGGTGTCGCTGAGCCGCTCGGCGTCGGCTGCCGAAAGCGTGCTGACCGCGACGCCCGGACCGCCGCGCGATGCGAGGATCTCCGCCGCCAGCCCCTCGAGCGCAGGCCGCTGTGTTGCCGTGCCCAGGAGTTCCAGCAGCGGCGCTCCGGCCGCGACGGCCTCCCGCACGATCTTCTCGCCCTCGATCAGAAAGGCGCCCTGCGCATGGCGCCCCTTCGCGCTCCCCAGTGCGCGCAGCTGCTTCAGGCGAGCGCGGCTCAGGGCCATCGTCAGGCTCCGTTAGGGCGTGGGTGGGATACGGAAGGGCTCGCCCACCACGATGGCTTCCGCCGCCAGCAGGTCTCCCGTGCGCCCGTCGTCCACGCCCGCCTCGGCCAAGATCTCCAGCGTGTGCTCGCCGAGTCCAGGCGGATAGAGCACGTCCGATCGCTCCGTGCGGCTCAAGGACGCGTAGCGCCCGCACGAGAAGAATGCCGCGCCCCCCTCCGGCGCGCTGAGGTGGACCACTTCTGACCCCTCGTAGAGCGGGTCTGTCGACAGCTGCTGCAGGGTCCGTGCCTGCGCCGCCGCGATCCCAGCGGCGTTCAGACGCTTCGCCGCCTCGGCCGCGGGCAAGACCGCGATGCTTGCTTGCAGCGCCGCCGTCAGGGCGTCCTCGCCGGCCTCCACCTGTGGTGGCAGGAAGCGCGCCCGTTGCAGGATCGCCATCGCATCCTCGCTCCTCGCCTGAAGCCGTACCCAGCCGTCGCTGGCCTGGTAGTAGCGGTCCAGCGCACCGCTGCCGGGGTGATCGCGCCCGCCGCGCGGCGACGGCGGGCAGTCCCGGTAGCGGACCAGTTCGCCACTTTGCATGATGCAGGACTGCCCCGCCAGCGAAGTCCAGACCCGCTGCCCTGCGCCGCCGCGCTTGCGGTGCAGTACGGCCAGCAGCCCCCCCAGCGTCGCCATGCAGGCGGTGGAGATGTCGTTGACGGGGAGCGTGAAGAAGACCGGATCGCTCTGCCCGCCCTGCGCGTGCATCATGCCGCTCCAGGCCTGGAGCAGCGGGTCCCAGCCGGGCGCCTCCATGAGTGGGCCGCCCTCGCCGTAGCCGGTGACCGAGACCGTGATGATCTCCGGATTGATCGTGTGCAGCGTGTCGTAGTGGACGCCCAGCCGTTCCAGCACGCCCATGCGGTAGTTATCGATCACCAGGTCGGCGCGCTTCATGAGGTCGTAGAAGACCTGACGGCCGGCGTCGCTGCGCAGGTCGATCGAGATGCTGCGCTTGCCCTTGTTATAACCAACGAAGGTGGGGGCGAACATCCGCAGGAGGTCCCCCGCCGGCGCCTCGACCTTGATCACGTCCGCGCCCAACTCCGCCAGGAGCGAACCGGCGTAGGTCCCGGCGATGACCGATCCCAGGTCCAGGACGCGTACGTCGGTCAGCGGTCCTTCGCGAACGGGCGCCTCGCCCGCGGGGACCGCCTTGGCCTCCCAGGTCTCCAGGCGATCGTCGTGCTGACCGAGCGCCGGCGCGGGCGTGCGGACCGCGCCCGGGGCGCGGGTGAGGTTGATCGGGATTCCCGGCATCACCACCGTCCCGTGTTCTGGGTCTTCGACCTCCACCCGCATGCCGATGGCTGCGACCTGCGCGTGGTCCAGCCAATCGTCGCGATCGTTGACGGGGGCCACCGGGCAGCCGCGCGCCCGCAGCGCCGTGTACCACTCGTCCCGCGGGCGCGCCCGGAAGGCGGCCTGGATCCGCTCGATCACCCAGGGCGCGTTCTCGGGCAGCGCCATGGCGAGGGGCTCGCCGCCAAGACGCTCATCTTGCAGGATCTCCATCACACCCAGCTCTTCGAAGGCCGCCATGAAGAACTTGGGCGTCAGGGTGGCCATGAAGAGCCATTGGCCGTCGCTGCCCTCATAGAGCCGGTAGAAGGGGATCGGACCGCCGGGGCCACCCGGCGCGTCGACGTGCGCGGCGCCGGGCTGATGGGTGATCTGGCCGCTCATGGCCATCATCGTGGCGTGCATCGCGCCCACCGTGACGGTCTGCCCGAAGCCGGACGTCTCCCGTTCAATCAGAGCCGCGGTGGTCGTCGTGGCGCCCCAGATCGCCTGGGCGTAGAGCACGTGCGGATAGAGCCCGTCGACGGGCACAGCCTCGAAGCCGTACTGCTCCATCGCCACGCCGGCGGCCGCTTCGGTCAGCGCCTCCGACTCCGCCGCCCCCGCCCAGGGCGCCGACGCCGTGAACGGCCCCGCGTGCAGGTACACGAGTGAGGGGTTGAGCCCGGTCAGCGTGTCCGGGTCGAGCTGCCGCTCCCGCAGGGCCTCGATCGAGGCGCTGAAGACGCAGGCGTCCGCCCCTCGCAGCAGCCCCCCCAGCCGCTCCCGGTCCGCCGCCTTGCCGTCGTCGATCGTGATACCGCGTTTGTTGCGGTTCCACATCGCGAAGCCGGCCTGCGCCCGCGCCGGGTCCCCTTGCGGCGGCTCCACCTTGACCACGTCGGCCCCGAAGTCGGCCAGGAACATCGCCGCCATCGGTCCGGCGATGCCGCTGCTCGCGTCTACGACGCGCAGTCCCTCCAGGGGCCTCGCCATGGTCTCTCCCTATTGCTCCGCTGGCCGATGGTCCGCGCGTAAAGGTCGGCCGGGCCGAGGCTTGCTGTCAAGCGCTCAGGTGGAGTCCGCTCGCGACCCCGCTCGGTTCCGCATCAAGCCGTAGAACTGCCCCACATCCGAGCCGGGTGCGGTCTCCGTCAACTCGTCCCAGAGCGTCCCCAGCGCATCGCCCATGGTCAGCGGCAGGCCTTCTCCGCGGGCCCGATCCAGGAACAGATGCAGGTCCTTGCGCATCAAGGCCGTGGTGAAGCCGATCCGCTCCTCGCCCTCCAAGAGGATGCGCGGGAACTTGTCGGCGGTGGCCCGGTTGCGGCCGCTGGAGGCGTTGAGCACGTCCAGCATCGTCGCGATATCCAGCCCTTGCGTCTCGCCGAAGATCAGGGCTTCGCTCGATGCCGCCGTGGCCGTCGCGGAGAGGTAGTTGTTGAGCACCTTCATCGCCTGGCCCTGCCCGGGCCGCGCGCCCACGTAGAAGCGGTTCTTCGCGAAGCGGGAGAGCGGGCCCTGCAGCCGCTCGAAGAGGGTCCGATCGCCGGCTGCCATCAGCGCCAGCGTCCCCGCCGTGGCGCCCGAAACGCCGCCGCTGACGGGCGCGTCCAGGTAGGCGATATCCGCCTCCGCCAGCGCCGCCGCCGTCTTCTCTGCGGCGTCCACCCCGATCGTCGAGAGGTCCACCACGACCCGTGCCTTGCGCGCCGGCGCGGCCGCGATCGCGGCCGCCACCCGTGAGACGGCGGAACCGTCGGGCAGGCTCAGCAGCACCGTCCTGGCCGCCGCCGCGACGTCCGCCGCGCCCTCCGCAATCGTGGCGCCGGCGGGCGCCCGTTCGCTGGTGCCGGCGGCATCGTAGGCGACGAGGTCGTAGCCGGCCCCCGCGACGTTGGCCGACATTGGGCCGCCCATGTTGCCCAGGCCGATGAAGCCGATGGGTCCGTCCGCCCAGCCATCCGGCGCCGTGCTCATGGCCTGATCCCCTCGTCTTCGAGCACGCGTCGGGCGGTACGAAAGCCCGACACGGCCGCCGGCATGCCGCAGTACACCCCCACCTGGATGAGGGTCTCCCGCAATTCCTCCAACGTGCAGCCGTTGCGCAGCGCGCCGCGGAAGTGCAGGGCGAACTCGTGCTCGCGGTTGAGCGCGGCGGTCATCGCCAGTACCAGCAGGCTGCGCTCCTTCTTGGAAAGCCCCGGGCGCGCCCAGGGGCCGCCCCAGGCGACCTCGGTCACGATGCGCTGAAAGTCCGCGCTGAACTCGTCGGCGTTCGCCATTGCCTGGTCGACGTACTCGTCGCCAAGCACCTCCCGGCGCAGCCGCATTCCGGTCTCGTACTGCTCCGACGCCATCGTGGCCCCTTTCAGCCGAACGACTCCATGAGCTTCGCGTAGCGGTCCAGCAGCGGTGGGATCGTTTCTTCGCCCTCGGACGGCAGCATGAAGATCAAGCGCTGGAACCCGGTTTCGATCACGACTCCACCGCCTGCTCTTCGCCCGGCGCTCCGAAGACCGACAGCTCAATGGTTGCCATCTCCCGCCCCGCCGCCGCCGCCTGTCTCAACCCCGCCAGGCCCTCAATCACATCCGTGCGCCCGGCGCCGATCCCCAGGATCGTGCGGCCGCCGGAGATGAGGTCCAGCGAGGCCACCGTCTTGGCCAACGCGATCGGCTCGTGCTCGGTGACGAGGCAGATGCCCGTCGCGAGCTTGAGCCGCTCCGTCACCGTGGGAGCGGCGCTCATCACCACGAAGGGGTCGTGCGTGTGCCAGTCGTGCTTGGGCAGGTCTGGTCCGCCCGGCCAGGGGGTCTTGCGGTCGGCGGGGATATGAGTGTGCTCTGGGAGGAAGATCGACTCGAAGCCCCGATCCTCCACCGCCCGCGCCACGGCCGCGGGCTGGGTCGAGTAGTCCGTCGCGAACATCGTCACGCGGAAATCGGTCATGCCTACGCCGCCTCGCCCTGTTCGATGCGGAGCGCAGGATAGCGGGCCGGCGGGCGTTGGGGCCCTAGCCTGGCGGCGCCAAGCCGATCTCGGCCAGCAGCGCCGGCACGTCCAGGCGGCGGCAGGTGAACATGGGGGTGTCCCGCTCGGTGTAGGCCGACGCTCGCGACGTGCGCAACTCCCGCACGAGGGCCAGGAACTCTCCCGGGCTGTCCCCCTCGAAGGCCACCACGAACTCCTGGTCGTCCAGCCCGTAGGAGTAGGTGGTGTTGATCTTGATGCCGTGATAGCGATGCCCAACAGCGATATGCTCGCTCATCATTGCCTGGCGCTCCTCGATCGGCAACTCGTACCAGGGCCGCGTCTTCACCATGGGGTAGACGAACAGGTAGTCGGCCGTCCCGCCGTCCTCCCGCAGCGTCTCCCGGCCTCGCGTCTTCGGATGGAGGGGGTTCGTGTACATCGAGCGCATCGTCATGGAGAGGAACGAGTGCGGCCGCGCCAGCGCCGCCCCCAGCGGCGATCCCAGCAACTCCCCATGCCACTCCTGGATGACCGGCAGCTCGTCCGCCACCTGCCAGATCAGGAAGTCGCTGTCGGCGCGCGTGCCCAGGGTGCTGTAGGTCCGCGTCAGCATTCGCTCCGCCGATCGCGCGAGCAGCGCCCCCAGCTGCCTGCCCAAGGCCAGGCGGTCCTCCGCGGGGGCGCGACGCAGCGCCTCCCCCAGCCGGTAGAAGCTGAACTTCACGAACTGCTTCCCGTGGGCCGGCCGGGACGCCTGCTCCGCCGGCCGCGGGTGTGCCTCAGCCCCGTTTCCGCCGGGCCCCGCGGGGTGTCCGGTCCCCGTGGGATGCGCCTGCGTCATCGCGATGCCGTCCCTTCGGCGGCGCGCCGCTGCATCTCCGGGTTCAGCCCGGCCTCCTCTTCCCGCGGCAGGCCGTAGTTCGACTCGAACAGCTCTTCGATCCTCGCGGCCTGTGCGGCCGTCACCTCCGCCACGTCGGGCGCCGCCGAGAACTCCAGCAACTGTTCGCGGTTGTAGATGTTGGGCAGGGCGCTGGCAACCTCCGGCGCGCGCAGCACGTAGCGCAGCGCCTTCTGGCCCAGCGTCGCGCCGTCGGCCGTGAGGAAATCGAGCTGCTCGATCTTCTTGAGCCCGTTGGTCAGCCAGGCCTGGGGCCGGTGCCGCCGGTGGTCCCCTTCCGGGAAGACGGTGTCTTTCGTGTACTGCCCCTCCAGCATCCCCGACGAATGCGGCACCCGTACCAGCAGCGAGGTCCCGGTCTCCCGCGCCGCCGCGATGAGGTCCCGCCCCGGGTCCAGCTCCAGCGCGTTGTAAATGATCTGCGCCGTGTGCGGCGATCGCTTCCGCATGGCATAGCGGCCCTCGTCCAGCCAGCCGATCGCCGGCCCCAGCGCCACGCCAAGGGAGCGCACGTGCCCCTCGCGCAGGACGCGCTCCAGAAACGTCCAGAGATCATCGCGCTGCAGCGCGTCCATGCGCGGATTGTGCAGCTGCCAGTGGTCGATGCGGTCCGTCCCCAGCCGCTCGAGGGATCCCCGCAGTGCCCTCTCCAGGAAGGCCGGGTCCCAGTTGTGCGGCGCTTCCTGGTGCCCCGCCTGCTGCTGCGCCGGGCGGTGCTGCCAGTCGTAGCCGAACTTGGTACCGATGACGATGCCGTCGCGCGCGGCGCCCGGGAAGGCCTGGGCCAGGATCGCCTCGCCGCGCCCGTTGCCGTACGTCTCCGCCGTGTCGAAGAAGGTGATGCCCAGGTCCCGGGCTTCGCGGAGGAGGGCGCAGGCCTCGTCGTCGCTGAACTGGCCCCACCAGCCCGCCGTCACGGTCCAGACGCCGAAGCCGACCTCCGACAGGTCCACGTCGGTCCCGGCGATCCGCCGGTAGCGCATACCGACCGTCCTTTCGCTGGGCGCGGTCCCAGCCTACGAGTCGTGATCCCCCCCAGCAAGACGACTCCCTGGCGCAGCTACGCTGTCCATCCGGGCCGCACCGCAGCGTGCCCCCGCCTCCGCGCCGCGCGCCGAAAGGCTGACATGGAAGACGTCCCCTCCAACGACGCGTCCGCCCCCGTTTTGGCGCAGCTTCAGGCCCTCGGCGTCGAGCACGAGATCATGCCCTGCGACCCGGACTTCGCCGATACGGAGCAGTTCTGTGAGCACTATGGGATCGCCCCGGAGGCTTCGGGCAACACGATCATCGTGGCCTCCCGCAAGGAGCCGCGGCAGTTCTGCGCCTGCCTGGTGACCGCCACACAGCGCCTCGACGTCAACCGCACCGTGCGCAAGCTGATGGGCGTACGCAAGCTGTCGTTCGCTACGGCCGAGGACACCCGCGCTCTCACCGGCATGCTGATCGGTGGTGTGACGATGTACGGCCTCCCGCACGATCTGCCCAAATACATCGATGCCACCCTGCTCGACCTGGAGCACGTCTGGATCGGCGGGGGCAGCCGCGCCTGCAAGATCAGGGTCGCCCCCGCCGATCTGCGGCGCCTGCCGGGATTGGAGGTCGTGGAGGGTCTGGCGCTGCCTCGGACGTGAGCGCCGGCGCGTCCTTCCCCGCCCCGTGCGACGCTCCCGCAGGCCCCTGCGATCCCAGCGGTCGGGCGAAGGCGATCGCCGCGGCCGCGGCCAGCGCCAGCGCCGCCATCAGCGTGAACGGCAGCGTGTAGCTCCCCGTGGCGTCCTCCAGCCACCCGACCAGCGCCGGTCCCACGCCGCTGCTGACGCTGCTCGCCATGTTGATGAAACCGAAGACCGTCCCGAATGAGACGAAGCCGAAGAACTCGCCCACGAGGAGCGTCTGCAGCATGTAGAGATTGGCGACGGTGAACCCAAACGCCAGCACGGCCAGGTAGCTTGCCGCGGTGCTCTCCACATGCAGCAGCAGCAGCACCGCCATCCCCTGCAACGCGAAGAGCGCCACGGTGATCCGGCGCTTGTCCCAGGCGTCGGCGAACACCCCCACGAAGACGCGGGCCAGGATCGTCCCCGCCGCGGTCACGCTGAGGGCCAGGGCCGCCTCATCGCGCGAGCCGAAGCGGTCCTCGAGAAACGCCACCTGGTGGATGAAGACGCCCGTCTGCGCCATGAAGCCCAGCACGAAGGCCACCAGGATGGCCCAGAACGTCAGCGTGCGCCCTGCCAACCGCACCGTCCAGACCCGTCGCTGCGCCGCCAGGCTCAGCTGGGCCCGGCCGGCCGTTCGCGCCGGAGGCGCCCCTCCGTCGGGCTCCAAGCCCATCTCGCTTGGGTCCCAGGCGACGAACAGCCAGATCACCGGCAGCGACACCACCACCAGGATCGCGCCCAGCACGGGCGTTGCCAGCTCCAGCCCGCCGGCGGCGATGAGCGCGCTGCCGAGCGGGGCGAAGACGATGCCCCCGAACGAGATCCCGGTCGCGCCGATGCTGATCGCTCGCGCCCGCTTATGCACGAACCAGCGTGCGATCGTGGCCTGGATGCCGACTCCCACACCCACGCCGAACGCGCCCGCCATGAGCAGGTAGACCAGGTACAGCTGCCACAGCGTCTCCACGTGGCCGATCAGGGCCGTCCCCACCCCCATCCCGGCCATGCCCAGAAGCAGGAAACGCGGCGCCCCCAGCCGGTCGATGTAGGGGCCGATCAGCGCGCTGGTGAGCCCCGCGGCCACGAAGTACAGCCCCGTGGCTCCGCTGACCGCCCCGGTCGACCAGCCGTGCTCTTCTTGCAGCGGCCGCAAGAAGACGGCTAGCCCGTAGTAGCCGATCCCGACCCCGACGAAGTTCACCAGTACCGCGGCCGCGGCGATGTACCAGCCGTAGAACAGCCGCGCCGGCAGCAGCCGCGCCCCCGGCGGACGCCGATGGATAGCGGGCGTGCTCACACGCGCAGTCTAGGTCGCGCGCGCGCGGTCACTCTCGGGGTGGCCCACCCGCGAGACGGCGAGGCCGATGTTGTCGGGACCACCCGCTTCGTTCGCGGCGCCGATGAGGCGGCGTACTGCCGCTGCCGGGGGATCCGAGGCCAGAATCGTGGCCACCACCGCATCCGCCAGGACGCCGTGCAGGCCGTCGCTGCAGAGCAGCGTGCGTGCCCCCGCCGTCAGCGACAGCGGCCCCGTCAGTTCCGCCTCCACCAGCGATGACGCCCCGAGTGTGCGCGTCACCACGTGCCGGCGCGGATCCCGGGCCCCCTCCTCGGCCGTCAGGGCGCCGGCCCGGACCGCCTCCGCCACCCAGGAGTGGTCCGCCGTCAGCGCGCGGAACCCTTCGGCGTCGAGCATGTACGCTCGGCAATCGCCCACGTGGGCGATCAGCAGCGCCCCGTGCGTCAGCCAGGCCACCACCGCCACCGCTCCCATCCCGGTCAGGGCCGGATCCGCGGCCGTGCGCTCGCCGATCGCCGCGTGCGCCGCCGACAGCGCCGCGCGCAGCGCCTCCCCTGCCGTGGCGATGTGGAAGTCCTCCGCCTCGAGCGCCTCCGCCGAGGCCGCCGCGATCGTGTCAATAGCGATGGCGCTCGCCACCTCACCGCCGGCGTGGCCGCCCAGCCCATCGACCACGGTCAGGCAGGCCGCCCTCCCCGACCGGAACGTCGCGGCGTGCGCCGTGTCCTGATTGACCGCGCGCACCCGCCCGACGTCCGTCGCGGCCGCGACGCGGATCCGCACGTCCTGCTGCCTCCGCCCTCCACGGACCGTCACGCCGGCCCTGCGTGGCGAGGGCGGGCGCTACACCGCTTCCAGGATGGTGGTGATGCCCATGCCGGCGCCGATGCACTGCGTCGCCAGTCCGTAGCGGCCGCCGGAGCGCTGCAGTTCCCGGCCCAGGGTCACCACCAGCCGTGTGCCCGTGGCGCCCAGCGGGTGGCCGATGGCCACCGAGCCGCCGTTCACGTTCACCTTGGACATGGGGATCCCCAGCTCCTGCATGCTGGGGATGACTTGCGCGGCGAAGGCCTCGTTGAACTCCACCCGGTCGATTTGGTCCGCGCTGATGCCGGCGTGCCGCAGCGCCTTCTTTGTCGACGGCACGGGCCCGAGCCCCATCACCTGTGGCTTCACGCCGGCGACGCCGAAGCCCACGATGCGCGCCAGCGGCGTGATCCCGAGTTCCTGCGCGCGCTCCTCCCGCATCAGCAGGGCGGCGCTGACGCCGTCGTTGGTGGGACAGGCGTTGCCGGCGGTGATGACCAATTCCTTGCCGCCGAAGCTCTCGATGCCGCGCACGGGGGGCAGGCCGCCCAACGTCTCCATGTTCGTGCCGGGGCGATAGCCTTCGTCGTGGTCCACGACGATCTCCTCGCCGTGGGCGTCTACCTGCCAGCGTCGCTCCTCATCGAAGACCGGCGCCTCGACCGTGAAGGGGATGATCTCTTCTTGGTAGAAGCCCGCTTCCAGCGCGTCGCCGTACTTGCGATGGCTGTCCACGGCGAACTCGTCCAGTTGCTCGCGCGTCAGCCCGTAGACCTCCGCGACGTTCTGGGCGGTCTGCACCATGGACACCACCGGCGAGGAATCCAGGATGTAGTCGGGCAACTCCACGGCGAAGTCGTCCTGGTGGTGCGGGGCCGGATTCCGCTGCACGTTGTTCTGCTCGAAGCGCTGCTTGTTGAACTTCGTGATGCGGTCGCCGTCGTCGCCGACGCCGCCCAGGTTGCGGCCCATCCGTTCCGCCCCCATGGAGATGCCGGTCGCGGTCGCGCCCACCATGATGCTCTGGGCCACGCGGTGCAGGGACTCCATGCTGGAGCCGCACTGGCGGCTCACGTCGAACGAGCAGACAGACTCCGGTAGCCCCGCCAGCCGGGCGATGTGATTGCCCCCGAAATTCGCGAACTCTGGCACCCCCATCACGTTGCCCAGGCCCAGGTCCTCGATCGTGAGTGGGTCGACTTGCGGGTTGCGCTCCAGCAGCGTCTTCAGCACGCGGACGCCGATCTCGTCGACGCGCGTGGCCACGAAGCCGCCCCGGCCGCCCTTGGCGAAGGGCGATCGCACGCCGTCCACGAGCACCACGTTCTTGAGTTCCACGTGCCAACTCCCATCTCCGGGCCGCTCGCCCGTCTGTGCCGGATAGCCTCGGCGGGGCTCTCAGCCTAAGGGGTCGGGGCGGCCTTCGTCTGCCAATTCCGGGGCCGATCCGGAGTTCTTGTGCTCCTCCTCGCGCGCGAGCCACTGCCGATAGAGCGCCTCCTTCGACGCGCTCCAATGCTCTTCGTAGGTCCCCCGCTGCATCCGCTGGCGGCACAGCTCCGCCAGCACGATCGCGGCCGCGACCGATACGTTGAAGCTCTGCGCCATCCCCTGCATGGGGATCGCCACGGCGGTGTCCGCGGCGGCCCGCATGGCCGGACTGCAGCCCTCGTGCTCGTTGCCCAGCACGATCGCGACGGGGCCCGTCCAGTCCAGCGAGAGATGGCTGGGCGCTCCCGCGGCCGCATGCGTCGCGACCACACGCTCGCCTCGGGCCCGAAGCGCCGCCAGGCAAGCCTCGGCGTTGTCGTAGCGTTCGATTGTCATCCACTTGCGCGTATGGCCGGACACCCCCTTGGAGAGCGAGGGCATGGGATGGTCGGTGTAGAGCAGCGCGATCCGCCCCACCCCGAAGCCATCCGCGCTGCGCAGGACCGCAGAGGCGTTGTGGGCGTCGTGGACGTTGTCCAGCACGACCGTGACGTCGTCCTGGCGGCGCGCCAGCACGCGGCGCAAACGCTCCCGGCGTTGCGGTGTGGCCATGGCCGCGAGGGTAGTCCAGGCGCTGCTGCGCTAGCCTCCCGGCACGCCGCGCGGCCCCCTGCCGCCGCTGCCAAGGAGGAGCCATGGGCGACACCGTCCTGTACGAGCGCGCGGGCCGCATCGCCACCATCACCTACAACCGCCCCGAGGCTCTCAACGCCATCAACGCTGAGCTTCGCGCGGACCTCGACGCGGCCTGGCACCGCTTCCGTGACGACACCGAGGCCTACGTTGGCGTCGTCACGGGCGCGGGCCGCGCCTTCAGCGCCGGCGCCGATGTGCGGGAACTGGCCGAGCGCGAGCACGAGATGGGACGGGCGGAGAGTCCCAGCTTCTGGGAGGCGCCCGGGCTGACCTCGCTCGAGAACGGTCTGGAGATCTGGAAGCCCGTCATCGCGGCCGTCAACGGTTATTGCCTGGGCTTCGCCTGCACGCTCGTGGCGGCGTGCGACTTCGTCATCGCCAGTGAGCGCGCCCAGTTCGGTTTTCCTGAGGTGCGCATCGGCCTGCCGACCATCCAGGGAGCGATCCGTATGCCCAAGCGGATCGGCTGGCAAAACGCCATGGAGCTGCTGCTCATCGGTGAGCGCGTTGATGCCCAGCGCGCCAAGGAGATGGGGCTGGTCTGGAAGATCGTCCCCCACGACGATCTTCTCGCCGAGGCCCGCGCGCTCGCCGCGCGACTGCTGGAGCCGGCGCCGCTGGCCATCCGCGCCACCAAGGAGGTCGCCTACCGGGGACAGGAGCTGGACTTCGTTAGCGCGATTCGCTTCGGCGAGACGATGCGCAAGGTCGCTCGCGCCACGGCCGACGCCCAAGAGGGCCCCGTCGCATACCGCGGGAGGCGTTCGCCCGACTGGCAGGGCCGCTAGCCGCGCGCGGAACCCTGCTGGTCGAACTGGCCCGACCGATCGTCAGGGATCCCAACAACCTGTTCGACGATCAACTGGCAGATCCGCATGCCAGGCACAAGCGTGATCGGTGCAGGCCCAAGGTTCATCATTTCGAGCGCGATCGGAGCTGGTCCGAAGCCAGCATGGATTGTTGGAGCGGTGAAGTGGACGATCAGACCGAACCGCGCGAGCGAACTCTTTCCTTCGACTCGTCCCGCTCGCACCGGCTGGAGTGCGGGGATTGGTTGGAGTTCGCGCGGGTGCGTTAGACCCACACGCTCTTGAGTCTGCCCTAGAACGAAGATTCGTTGCTCGAGTCGAAAGCCCTGCGCGAGGTCGACATCGAGCGGATCGAAAAAGGTGGAAAGCGTGTTGGCGACGGTCCCTGATCGGAAATCGATGTTCACGCCAACGCCGTGCTTCGGCAGATGAATCCTGGCGCCCAATGTGAGATCGACGGACGTTTGATCGAAGGGTGAGTTGGGCTGGTCAGGTGTCGGGGACCGCGGTGCTGGCTCGGGGTCGATGACCAGTCGACCATCATCCAAGGCCTCAAAGATCGCCGTGTTGCTTAGAACCACGGAGGGCGCCTGGCTAAACGGTGACTTGCTCTTGGGCCACGGCGATCGTGCGTCCTCCCCCGACTATTTCGCTTGGGAGCAACACCACGTATGAGTCTTCGTCCTCTTCGATCACTCAGACGACCAAGAACTCACGATCATCACGACGAACGATCGACCGTTCATCGACCAACAGCGACGATGGGGACCCGTCATATGCCTTGATGACAACGGCGCGCTCGTTTGCGAAGAGTCCCTCTGATACTTCCCCAGCGAGCAGCGCCTGTGCAGTCATGCTCAGCCTTTTCACAGGAAGCAACTATACATCGCCCTAGCGGAGAGAACAAGTGTTCTCTTAGTCAACCTCGCGCCCCACCTCCGCCAGGCGGCGCTCCAGGTAGAGTCGCTCGCCTCGATTCGAGGTCAGCGCCAGCGCCCGCTGATAGGCGGCCGCTGCCGCCCAGCCCTCCCCTGCACGACGCAGCAGATCCGCCCGCGCCGAGTGGTAGAGGTGGTAGGCGTCCAACGGCTCCGCTAAGGCGGGCTCGTCCAGCAGCGCCAGACCGGACCGCGGCCCCTGCACCATTGCGACGGCAACAGCGCGGTTGAGCGCGACCACCGGCGACGGCGTGATCCGGAACAATCCGTCGTAGAGGGCCCCGATCTGAGGCCAGTCCGTGTCCGCCGGGGTGGCGGCCTCGGCGTGCAGCGCCACGATGGCCGCCTGGATCTGGTACGGCCCCGGCTCGCGCAGCTCCAAGGCCCGGTCCAGCATCCGCACGCCGGCCCGGATCTTGGCCCCGCTCCAGCGACTGCGATCCTGATCCTCCAGGGTCACGATCTGCCCCTCGGCGTCCGTGCGCGCCTCCCGGCGCGCATCGTGCAGCAGCGTCAGCGCCAGCAGACCGCGGGCCTCCGCCTGATCGGGCGCCAGCTCCACCACCATGCTCCCGAGCCGAATCGCCTCGGCGCACAGATCCGCCCGCACCACGTCCCCGCCCTCCGAGGCCAGGTAGCCTTCGTTGAAGATCAGGTAGATCACCGCCAGCACGTCGTGGAGCCGCTCCCGGAGGCGTTCGGGCGGCGGCACCTCGAAGGGGAGGCCGGCGTCGCGGATCTTGCGTTTTGCCCGCACCAGGTGCTGGGCCATCGTCGTGTCGGGGACCAGGAAGGCGCGAGCGATCTCGTGTGTCGTGAGGCCCGCCAGCGACTTCAGCGTCAGGGCGGTCTGCCCCTCCGAGGAGAGGGCCGGGTGGCAGCAGGTGAAGATCAGGCGCAGGCGCTCATCCGGAATGGCCGCGTCTTCATCCAGGAGCGTCGCCTCGTCCGTGGTCACGGCGGTCTCGCGCGGCAGCAGCCGACGCTTTTCCCGGTCCGTCGACTGCCGCCGCAGGCGGTCGATCGCCTTGCGCCGCGCCACGGTGGTCAGCCAGGCGCCCGGCCGGTCCGGCGGCCCGTCCCGCGGCCAGCGGTCGAGTGCGGATACGACGGCGTCTTGCAGGGCGTCCTCGGCGAGATCGAAGTCGCCGAACTGCGCGATCAGCGCCGCCAGGATCTGGCCCCACTGCTCCCGCACCGCCGCCACCAGCGGGGCCGCTGCCGCTCCCCCCGGCCTCCCGCTCCCCGGCGCTCCGTCCGCCGGCGCCATCGCCCCGCACTTCCGGCCGTGCCGCATCCGAGGGGCGCTAGCCCATCTCCCAGATCGGCCGCACCTCGATGGATCCCGTCTTCGCCGAGGGGACTTTGGCCGCGTAGGCGAGCGCCTGATCGAGGTTCTCGCAGTCCAGCATGTAGTAGCCGCCCAGCTGCTCCTTCGTTTCCGCGAAGGGCCCGTCCGTACTGCTGGCGTTCCCCGCCCGCAGCCGCACCGTGGTGGCGGCGGCGGTGGGCTGCAGTGGCTCCCCGCCCAGGTACACGCCCGCCTCCTGGATCTCCTTGGTGAACGCCTCGTATTCCCCCATGATCGCGGGGTCCATCTCGCGGCTTTCGTCGTCGTAGATCAACAGCAGATAGCGCATGGGTCCCTCTTTCAGATCAGGACCGCGTCGTTCGCGGCCCGCACCCGTCCGACGCCCGGGCGGGCCCGATTTCGACGCCCCGCGCGCATCCTAACCGCCCGATTCGATCACGAGCAGCAAGTCCTTCGCCTCCACGTGCTGCCCCGGTTCGACGAGGACTTCCGCGATGCGTCCGTCGAAGGGCGCGTAGATCGTCGACTGGATCTTCATCGCTTCCAGATCCAGCAGCCTGTCATTGCGGCGCACCGGATTTCCCACCTTCACGTAGACTCCCGTGATCAGACCGGGTGTCGGCGCGCCCACCTGACCCGCCACCCCGGCCGTCACCTTGGGCTGGGCGCGCACCTCCGCCTGCAATGACCGATCTCGCACGCTGACCTGTCGCGGCTCGCCGTTCAGCTCGAAGAACACGGGCCGCGTGCCGTCCCGATGGGCGTCTCCCACCGTGAGGAACTTGACGATGGCGGTGCGTCCCTCCGCCAGCTCCACCGGCAGCTCCTCCCCCACGGGGAGCCCGTAGAAGAAGGCGGGCGTGGAGAGCACGCTGACGTCACCGTGCTGCTGCCGGAAGGCGTCGAACTCCTTGTACACTTCCGGGTAGAGCAGGGCGCTGAGGACCTCATCGTGGCGGGGTGGCCGCCCCCATTCTTCCTCCAGTGCGACCGCCGCCGCCGCCAGGTCGGCGGGCGGCAGCTGTGCTCCGGGGCGGCCCGCCATCGGGGCGCGGCCGCGCAGCACGCTGCGTTGCACGTCCGCGGGCCAGCCGCCCGGCGGGGTGCCCAAGGAGCCGGCCAGCATGTCCCGCACGGAGTCGGGGAAGTTCACGTCGTGGTCGTCCGGTAGCGCCCGCACCTCCTCCGGCGTCATGCCCGACACGAGCAGGAACATCGCCATGTCCCCCACCACCTTGCTGGACGGCGTCACCTTGACGATGTCCCCGAAGAGCTGGTTCACGCGCGCGTACATCGCCTCGACCTCCGGCCAGCGATGGCCGAGTCCCAGGCCCTGCGCTTGCTGCTGCAAGTTGGTGAACTGGCCCCCCGGGATCTCGTGCCGGTAGACGTCCGCGTTGCCGTGGCGGGGCCCAATGTCGAAGGGCGCGTAATACTCGCGTACGGCCGTCCAGTAACGGGCCAGATCGCTCAGGGCGGTTTCGTCCAAGCCCGGATCGCGGGGGGTATGGCGCAAGGCCGCCACCATGGAGTTGAGATTGGGCTGGCTCGTGCCGCCGCTGAGCGGGGAGACCGCCCCGTCGATGATGTCCACCCCCGCGTCCGAGGCCTTGAGCAAGGTGTTGGCGTTGAGCCCGCTGGTGTCGTGGGTGTGGAAGTGGATCGGGATGTCGATCTCGTTGCGCAATGCGCGTACGAGCGCCTCGCCCGCGTAGGGGCGGCAGAGCCCGGCCATGTCCTTGATCGCCAGGATGTGCGCCCCCATCGACTGGAGCTGCTTGGCCATGCGGACGTAGTAGTCGAGGTCGTACTTGGGGCGGGTGGGGTCCAGCAGGTCGCCCGTGTAGCAGATGGCGGGTTCGCAGACGGCGCCGGTTTCGAGCACCGCCTGCACGGACACCTCCATGTTCTCCACGCTGTTGAGGGAATCGAAGACGCGGAAGATGTCGATGCCCTGCCGCGCGGCCTCATGCACGAACTCCCGCACCACGTTGTCGGCGTAGCTGGTGTAGCCGACGGCGTTGGACGCCCGCAGCAGCATCTGGAAGCAGATGTTTGGGATCCGCGCCCGCAGCTCCCGCAACCGTTGCCAGGGGTCCTCGCGCAAGAAGCGGATCGAGGCGTCGAAGGTGGCGCCGCCCCACATCTCCAGGCTGAACAGGTTCGGCAGCCGCTGCGCGATCGCTTCCGCCGGCTGCAGCAGGTCGTGCGTGCGTACCCTGGTCGCCAGGAGCGACTGGTGCGCGTCGCGCATGGTCGTGTCCGTGACCAG
Organism: Dehalococcoidia bacterium; assembly: GCA_965247775.1. GTDB lineage: Bacteria > Chloroflexota > Dehalococcoidia > Bin125 > Bin125. Next base: position 2,475,470 of record OZ252031.1, on the reverse strand, counting down.
CAGCTGCTCCTGGGCCCGTACCCACTCCGCGAAGCGATGCGGGCCCAGCTCCTGCAGCCGCTGCCGGCTGCCCGGCGGCGGCTTCGCCCCCAGCCGGAACGGGACGGCGGGCGCGTCTTCCAGCAGCGCCGCGGGCGGCTGCGTGGTCACGGCCGGATTCCCGTTGACGATGATGTCGCCGAGGTAGCTCAGGAGCCCCGTTGTGCCGCCGTCCTGCTGCGGGAACTGGGTCAGCTCCGGCGTCGTGTCCAGGAAGTCGGTCGTCGTGCGGCCCTCCCGGAAGGCTGGGTGATTGACCACGTTGAGCAGGAAAGGAATGTTCGACTTCACCCCGCGGATGCGGAACTCCCGCAGCGCGCGGTCCGCTCGCGCGCAGGCCCCCGGCAAGGTGTTATCCCAGGCCGTCATCTTGACCAGCAGCGAGTCGTAGTAGGGGCTCAGTTCGGCCCCGCTGTAGGCTGTGGCGCCGTCCAGGCGGATGCCAGGCCCCGCCGGCGAGCGATAGTTGGAGAGCCGTCCGTAATCGGGCGCGAAGTGGTCCTCCGGGTCCTCCGTTGTGATGCGGCATTGGACGGCGAAGCCTCGCGGGGCCAGCTTCTCCGCGGGCGGCAGGTCCAGGGGGGGCTCGCGCAGCCCGATCCCCTGCGCCACCAGGATTTGCGCCCGCACGAGATCGACCCCGGTGACGGCCTCCGTGACCGTGTGCTCCACCTGGATGCGGGGGTTGACCTCGATGAAGAACCATTCATCGCGCTCGGCGTCCACCAAGAACTCCACGGTGCCGGCGTTCTGGTAGTCCGTGGCTTGCGCCAGCGACACCGCCGCGTCCAGCACCCCGCGCCGGACTGCCCCGGGCAGGTTCGGCGCGGGCGCCACTTCGACCACTTTCTGGTAACGCCGCTGCACCGAGCAGTCGCGCTCGTGCAGGTGCGCCACCTGCCCGTGCTGGTCGGCCAGGATCTGCACCTCAATGTGCCGCGCCTGTTCCACGAAGCGCTCCAGGAACATGGCCCCGTTCCCGAAGGCCAGCTGGGCCTCGCGCTGCGCCTCGTCCAAGAGCGGCGCGAGGGCGTCCGGGGCCCGCACCACGCGCATCCCTCGCCCGCCTCCGCCGAACGCCGCCTTGACGATCAGCGGGTAGCCGATGGACTCCGCCGCGGCCCGCGCCCCCGCCGCATCGGCGATCGGCTCTTGCAGGCCCGGCAGCACCGGGATCCCGGTCGCTTGGGCGATCCGCCGTGCGGAGAGCTTGTCGCCCAGTGCGTCCAGCACCTCCGGCGGCGGCCCCACGAAGACGATCCCTGCTTCGGCGCAAGCTCGCGCCAGGGCGCTGTTCTCGGCTAGGAAGCCGTAGCCCGGATGAATCGCATCGACACGGTGTTCCTTGGCCAGCGCGATGAGGCTGGGGATGTCCAGGTAGGCCGCGACCGGCCCCTGGCCCTCCCCCACCCGGTAGGCTTCATCGGCCTTGAAGCGGTGCAGACTGAGCCGGTCCTCTTGGGAGTACATCGTGGCCGTGCGCAGGCCGAGTTCGGCCGCGGCGCGCATGATCCGGATGGCGATCTCGCCGCGGTTGGCCGCCAGCAGTTTCCGCATGCGGGCACGATAGCGGGGCCCCGGGCCTTGGAGATCGGCTCCTGGCCGCCGGGCTGTGTATAGCTCGGGCGCGCCGCCCCTCGCGGCATGTCCTAGCGTGGATTCCGCCCTCGGCCGGCGGCACCGCCTCGGCCTCCCGGCGCGTACGCCGGCTGGAGTCTCAGTGGACGCGGCCGCCATCCATCAGAACCGCTGGCGCATCCTGGCTGTGCTGTGCCTGTCGCTGATCCTGGTCGTCGTCAGCGTCAGTTCGCTTAACGTCGCGCTGCCTACGATGCAGCGTGCGCTGCAGGCCTCCGCCTCCGACCTGCAGTGGTTCATCGATTCTTACGCCCTGGTGTTCGCCGGGCTCCTCCTCCCGGCGGGCGCCCTCGGTGACCGCTTCGGCCGGCGCGGCGCTCTGCAGGTGGGGCTCGCCATCTTCGCCGGGGCGGCCGTGCTCTCCTCCCTGGCCGGCAGCCCGGAAGAGGTCATCGCCTTCCGCGCCGTGATGGGGGTAGGGGCGGCGCTGATCATCCCCGCCACTCTCTCCATCATTACGACCGTGTTCCCGCGGGAAGAGCGCACCAAAGCCATCGCCATTTGGACCGGCTTCGCCGGGGCAGGGGGCGCGATCGGCCCCGTCACCTCCGGCCTGCTCCTGGAAGGCTTCGATTGGCCGGCCGTCTTCCTGATCAACGTCCCGATCGCCTTGGGGGCGATGGCGCTCGTCTTCTGGATCGTCCCCACCTCGCGCGACCCCGAGTCGCAGCCCCTCGACCCGGGCGGCGCCGTCCTCTCGATCGGCGGACTGCTGGTGCTGCTCTACGCGGTGATCGAGGGCCCGAACGTCGGCTGGACGGATCCGGTCACCTTGGGTCTCTTCGCCGCCGCCGCCGTCCTCCTGGCCCTCTTTGCCTGGTGGGAGCTGCGCTCCTGCTTTCCCATGCTGGACCCGCGGCTCTTCCGCGCCCCGGCCTTCAGCGTCGGCAGTCTGACGATCACGCTCGCCTTCTTCGCAATGTTCGGCATGTTCTTCCTGCTCACGCAGTACTTCCAGTTCGTGCAGGGGCACTCGCCCTTGGGGGCCGGGATCCGGACCCTGCCCATGGCCGGCGTCATGATGCTGGTGGCCCCGCGCAGCGCCGTGCTCGTCGTGCGCTACGGCCCGCGTCCGGTGATGGGGCTGGGGCTGGCGGTGATCGTTGCCGGCCTGCTGCTCTTCCTCGCCTTCGAGCCCGGCACCGCCTACGGCTGGATCGCGCTGGCGATCATTCTCTTGGCGGCGGGCATGGGCCTGATGATGCCACCCGCCACCAGTGCGATCGTCGCCGGCGTGCCCGCGGGCAAGGCCGGCGTCGGCTCCGCGGTCAACGATCTCACTCGCGAGGTGGGCGGGGCCATCGGCATCGCCGTCATGGGCAGCGTGCTCTCCTCCGCCTACCGCTCCTCGATCGACTCCTCCCTCGCAGCACTGCCCGCCGGCGCCGCCGACGCGGCCGGGGAGTCCATCGGCGCTGCGCTCGGGGTCGCCGAGCAGCTGGCTCCCGGTTCCGCGGGCGGCCTCATGCTGGCCGCGCAAGAGGCCTTCACGGATGGCCTCGCCCTCAGCATGGCCATCGGTGCGGCGGTGGTCGCGGTCTGCATCGTGGCCGTACTGTGCTTCATGCCGCCGCGGATCATGGAGCCCGCAGATGAGGAGGCCGGCGCCCGGGCACAGCCGCTTCCGAAGCAGGCCTAGCTCCCTGGCCGCCGACCGGTCCCTGCCCCATCCGGGCGCTGGCGCGGAACCCTTCCCCGCGATCGTCCTGCTAACCTCCGCCTGGGATACACCCGGGCAAAGGAGGGCTCCGTGGGCAATTTCCTGAAGATTTCGGTTGGCAAGGCGGAACTCGTCGCCCTCCAGGATTCCTGGTTCCGACGACCGCCGGGCGGTTTCTTCGAGGGAATCGACGACGACGCCTGGGGCCCTTATCGCGACTGGCTGGGGGACGACGGCCTCTTCGCGCACAATTTCGGCACCTTCGCCATCATCAGCGAGGGCAAGACGATGATCGTGGATACAGGTCTAGGGCAGTGGCCCAACCCCCTGGATCTCAAGATGCCCGCGTCGCTGCCCTCCGTCATGGAAGAGGCCGGTATCCCCCCGGCCGAGGTGGATCTGGTGCTCTTCACCCACCTGCACTGGGACCACAGCGGCTGGAATACGCGTGGTCCCCAGGGCGCGCTCGAGCTGACCTTCCCCAACGCCCGCTACGTGGTGCACGAGAAGGAATACGCATGGTGGACGGAGCCCGGCGCCGAGCGGCCCGGCAACGGCCCGAAGGTGGACCTCGTGCTCAAGCCACTCGTCGAGGCCGGCGTGCTGGACCTCGTCGATGGGGAGCACGCCGCCACCTCCGAGGTGGTCATGGTCCCCACTCCGGGCCACACCCCGGGCCACGTGGCCTTCGGCATCAGCAGCGCCGGCGAGCACGCCTACGTCGTGGGGGACGCCGCCCACAAGCCGGTGCAGCTGACGGAACCCGACTGGTACCCCGGCTTCGACATCGACCCTGTCGAGTCCACTATGAGCCGCCATCTGATCCTCGACCGCGCCGAGCGGGACAACGCCGTCATCGCTGCCGGACATTTCGCCTTCCCCAGCATGGGCCGCAGCAAGCGCGTCGATGGCACGCGCGTCTTCGAGTATCTGGCCGACTGGCAGCGCTGAGCCGGATGGAGGCCCCGCTCCGGGCCCGCGGCGCTTGAACCCCCGGGGGCGCGGTCGCCCCCGGACCCCCGAGAGGAGAGTCCATGCGAGTGGGCGTCACGCTCTTTATGGAGAACACCGGCGATTGGGAGCGGTTCGAGGAGGCGGATACCTCTCGTCCTCCGACCCTGCCCGACGCGCAGGTCTACGAGGACGAACTGCGCCTCGCCGATCTGATCGAGCCGCTCGGCTTCGACGCGATCTGGACCGTGGAGCACCACTTCTCCCCCTACCTCATGGTGCCCAATCCGTTCCAGCTGCTGACCTACCTCGCCGGCCGCACGGAGCGGGTGGACTTCGGCACCATGGTGGTGGTCCTGCCCTGGCACGATCCGCTGCGCGTGGCCGAAGAGATCGCCGTGCTGGACAATCTCTTGCAGGGCCGGCGCCTGAGCGTGGGCCTGGGGCGCGGCGCCGCCCGTCGCGAGTTCGATCCCTTCAAGGTGCCCATGGGCGAGACCCGCGCCCGCTTCGACGAGGCGCTGGCGATCGTCCGAGCCGCGCTCAGCCAGGAGCGGTTCTCCTACCAGGGCAGGTTCCACGAGATTCCCGAAACCTCGATCCGCCCCCGGCCTCGTACGCCGGACCTCGTCGACCGCATGGCGATCGCCTGGCAAAGCCCGGCCACCCTGGCGATCGGCGCCAACCACGGGCTGGGCATGCTCTTCGTGAACAACAAGACCTGGGCGGAGTACGAGGAGGACGTGGCCGGCTTCAACCGGGTGCGTGCCGGGCGCGGCTGGGATCCGATCCAGCCGACCGCCGTCACCTGGGTGAGCTGCGCCGAGACGGAGGAGGAGGCCTGGCGCATCGCGCGCGCCCACATGGGCCAGCACCAGGATTCCGCCCGCCGCCACTACGAACTCGACGACGAGGCGCACTTCCTCGCCGCGGACGGCTACGAAGCCTACGCGGCGCGGGCCCGCCAGGTCGCCGCTACGGACCCCGAGCAACGCATCGACGATTTCTGCCGCCGCCAGGTCTACGGCACGCCACAGCAGTGCCTGGAGAAGCTGCGCGAAATCCAGCGCCGCACCAGCGCCCGCGAGTTCATCCTGCGCTTCAAGTTCGGCGAGATGCCCGCCGACCTCGGCGAGCGCAACATGCGCCTGTTCGCGGAGGCCGTCCTGCCGCAGCTCCAGGCGCTGGACGCGCAGCTCTCCCCGGCCGCCGCCGGCACGGCCTGAGCCGGCGGTCAGGTCAGGAGCGGCCGCACCTCCGCCGCGAGGCGCTCCACCTGCTCCCGCGCTTGCGCCAGGGAAATCTCCGGGAATCCCAGAACCGTGTGTTCCACCCCTGCCGCGGCGTAGGCGCGCATGGTTCCCGCCACCTGCTCGCTGGACCCATGGGGTCCCGGGAGCAGCCCGGGCGCGGGCTCGGCGTCGTACCAGAGCGTGGCGCGCAGGGAGATGGTGGGAGAGGACTCCCGCCCTGTCCGCTCGGACTCAGCCCGCAGGTAGGCGATGGAGCCGGCCAGCGCCGCCGGCTCCTGCGCACCCGCACGGCCTCGGGCGGCGACCGTAGATTGTGCGGTGCCGGTACCGACGGTGCTGCTACTGACGGCGCCGCTTGCGGCCTTTGCGGCAGGTGTTGGCGGCGGGATCCTCCAGGGGGCATTGACCCTCGTGAGTCAACAGGTGTTTGTGACTGCCGTTCTGGTAGATGCGGCCCCGTGGGTTGTTGATCAGTGCAGGGTTGCTGAAGTCCTTGTGCAAATTCTTATCCCCAGAACAGAGCAGCCGCGCTCCGGACACGCGGGCCAGCGCGATGGCGTGTGGGTCATTCGATTTGCAGAGCCCATTGTCGGCGATGGAGTGTGTCTCGGCGCCGACCTTCCCCGGATTATTGTCCTCGGTGTCTTTCGCGCGCTTTGTCCGTATCCACTCTTGAATCACGCGCCTGGCGTTGGAGGATCCGTAGAGTTCCGTCCGCAGCTTGCCTCCGACGACGAGTACGCCCTTCCTGTCGGCGATCCAATTCCAGAGTGGTTGCAGGGCGGGATCGATAGGGGCACCGAAGAAGCGATCCCGCATGTTGTTGTCGACGATCGCGCACACGGTCAGTCGACACCGAAGAAGCGGCGCTGCTCCTCGAGGAAGAAGCTCCGATAGCCGTCCGGTACTGTGACAACCCGGCCCGCGGCGTCTACCTCGATCGGATGAATCTTCACGCCGCGCTGACCCTGCTCGAAGTAGAGGATCATCACGTCACTTGCCTTGATCTCCTCGTCGCGTACGCTCATGCACACACGGTCGACGAGGTAGTCGCTGTGCGTCTCGACCACCACCTGGTTGCGTCTGCTCTCAGCCAACTGGCCGAAGAACGATCCCATCGCTGCTTGGGCGCGCGGGTGGAGATGCACCTCCGGCTGTTGGATCAACAGCGTCGAGCCGTGCTCGGCTGACAGACAGTCGGCAATGATCGGGATCGCCTGACTGACACCGTAGCCGACGTCGATGAGGTTGCGGCGTGGCCCCCGAGAATGTTTCACCTGAATCTGGAAGGGGTCGCTCCCCTGCTGTCCGAGCTTGTGCACGCTGAGACTGGAGTAGAGTCCGCTGGTCCTTCCGAATTGCTCGATACCATCCTTGAAACCTGACGCAGCGCTGTCTCCAAGCAGCCGCGCGAGCATCATCGGGATGTGACCGCCTTCCGGGTCGGGAGTCTCCTTGGTGGGATCGTAGGTTCGTCGTGGGTTGGTGCGGACCGGGGCAAACGCGTACGGTTGAGGATCCATGTACGGCGAGTACAGCGTCGAATCAATGAGCACATGGAATTGCTCCGTGTCGTTGTCTATCCAGCGGACACTGTCTTCTTCTTGATCTTCAAAGGACAGAGTACGGAGGATGAAACCGAGATCCTCCGAGAGGCGAGTGAGCGATCCTTGCTGGTGGTCTATTGTTCGCTCGAAGATGACCCGATCGTCCGACGAGAACGAGGCTACAGACTGGTCGCCTACCGGAACTCGGACTACCAGTTTGTGTTTTCCGGACGAGATCTGGAGTTCTGAGATCGCCGGTTGCTCATTAGCCGAAGCGAGCCGCGCCTCGATCCGTATCTCTGTGCTGCCGAGCGACGCCCCCTTCTTTAGTACACCTCGCCTCGGCCTGCGCCGCCGCCGCCGATCCACTGTGAACCGTTGCCCCACGATGAAGCTCGTCGCACGCCCCGCGCGGCCTCCGCGGTAGTTCGCGATCTGGTCATAACTGCCGAGGCGGAACGGCTCCCCGTTGAAGTCCGGAGCGGTTCCGGACCGCAGCTCGTGTGTCGCCCGCATGGCGGCAAGGAACGAGGTCTTGCCAGTGCTGTTCTCTCCCACAAGGAGCGTGAGCGGGCGGATCGGAGCCTCGATCCGACCGGCGAAGCAGCGAAAGTTCTCAAGGATCAGCGCGTCCATCATCAGCGCACTCCGCGGAGCCTACAGCCCATCTCGGGTGGTGAGTACAGGAACTGCCGGATGGCAGCACGACGCCAGGCTAGCGCATCGCCCGGGCGCACCCGCCCCTACCGTCGGTAGACCAACGGCAAGGCGGGCGCTTCCACCGCACCATACTCGAGGAGTGGGCGTGCGTCCGCGTCTCGGCCGGTCTTCGCGGGCATTTGGACAAAGTCTTCCCAAACCGCCGGCACGGCCTGAGCTGGCGGTCAGGTCAGGAGCGGCCGCACCTCCGCCGCGAGGCGCTCCACCTGCTCTCGCGCTTGCGCCAGGGGAATCTCCGGGAATCCCAGAACCGTGTGTTCCACCCCTGCCGCGGCGTAGGCGCGCAGGGTCCCCGCCACCTGCTCGCTGGACCCATGGGGTCCCGGGAGCAGCCCGGGCGCGGGCTCGGCGTCGTACCAGAGCGTGGCGCGCAGGGAGATGGAGGGAGGGGACTCCCGCCCTGTCCGCTCGGACTCCGCCCGCAGGTAGGCGATGGAGCCGGCCAGCGCCGCCGGCTCCTGCGTCATGCCGTGCCAGCCGTCCTGGCGTACGGCGCGCCGCAGCGCCGGCCGGCTGATGCCCCCGATCCAGATCGGCGGGCCGGGACGCTGCCGCGGCAAGGGGGAATAGGCCACCCCGCGAACCGCGAAGCGCTCCGTCTGCACGTCGGGCTGCGTGTCCGTCCAGCAGGCCCGGATCACCTCCAGCGCCTCATCCGCGATGGCGCCCCGATTCGCATAGTCGGCGTTGAGCACACGGAACTCCCCCTCCATGTAGCCCGCCGCGGCTCCAAAGATCACCCGTCCGCCGCTGAGCTGGTCGGCGCTGGCGATCTGCTTGGCCAGGGTCAGCGGATGCCGGTAGGCCAGCACCATCACGCTGGTACCGAGCGCGATCCGTTCCGTCACCCCCGCCAGGTAGTGCAGCGTGCCCACCGCGTCCAGCATGGAGCGCTTGTAGACGTGCGGCAGCTCGACGGGCACCGCGATGTGATCCGTCACCCAGAGCGAATCAAACCGGTGCGCCTCCACGTGCTGCGCGAAAGGCGCCATCCCCTCCGGCTCCATGGTGCGTCCGTAGTGCGGCAGGGCGATGCCCAGCTTCATGATTTCTCCTCCGCGGCCCCGTGCTCGCTGCGGACCTGGCCCGGGCAGGGAGGATATCGTGCTCGCCGGCTGGCCCGCTGCCAGCGCCACGAACGCGGCGCGTGGTCGGGTCCGCCCGCGCCCGTCGTCATCCCAGCCTCCGCTTCCAGAACGGGAGGCGCGCGCACCTACGGCAGCCAGACGCTTCCGTCGGCGAACAGGATTCGTGAGATAGTCACATCCTGTGCGCGGCGCCGAGTGGTTTGGAGAAGGTCAAGGTCCTCTTGGAATGCTGAGCAATTGACATGCCGGGCCACCTCTTCACCGACTATTTCCTCACCGATGGCATCAAGGCCACCCCCGAGTGGGTCGCCTCCGCCGATGCCGCCGACGCCCTCCGCGACGATGTCCGCCCCTGGGTGCGTGGCCGCCGCGCGGTCTCGGTCAGTCGTCGCGCTCTGCTGCGATGGCGGCTCGAATAGTCCGCTCGATCACCTTGCCCCGCTTCTTGAAACCGAGGTCCCTCATCACCTCGGTGAACAGTTCGTCCTCGGTATGGAGGCGACCGTCAGACTTGACCCAGCGGACCATCTGACGGAGTTGTCGCTGGGAGTAATAGCGGATGCTTTGCCCGCGACGGACTCTCGGACGCGATTCTCGCATCGGCTCAACCGACCCTGGCGAGACGAATGGCTTGGGTGAGCCCCCACCATCTCCGCGTACCTTCTGGTCGTCATCCGTGTCGCTGGACCGCACGGCGTCCCGCCAGGCCTCGACAGCGCGCTTGACCTCAACCTCGCGATTGTTGAACCACTCGGTCGACCAGATGCGGTGGAACCTCCAGCCGAGCCGTTCGAGGTGCTCCTGCCGGAGCCGGTCGCGATCGCGCGCCGTCGGCGACGAGTGGTAGCTCGCACCGTCGGCCTCAATCGCAAGCACCGGCTGGCCGCGACGATCGGGGTGCATCGCGGCGAAGTCGATCCAGTAGCCCGATGCGCCGTACTGCGGCACAAGCGGCACGTCCCGCGCCTCCAGTTGCTCCTTCACGTTCCGCTCGAAGGGATTGAGAGCCGGCTTCGCAATGGCTCGCATGCCGAGGTCGGCGCCGCCGCTCGCGGCGTACAGCAGGTAGTCACGGAGCATCTTCGATCCAGCGCTGTGCAGGCGATCGGGGTCCATCTCGTCCGCGCCGAACGAACTGACGACGGTCATGCGGCGGCGCGCGCGAGTCACGGCCACGTTCAGCCTGCGCTCCCCGCCCTGCTGCGTGAGCGGACCGAACTGGTAGCGCATCCGCCCATCGGGATGCTTGCCGTAGCCGGTGGTGAGGATGATCGCGTCGCGCTCGTCGCCCTGAACGCGTTCGAGGTTCTTCACGAACGGCGGCTCGTCCTGGTCCTCCGCGAAGAACGCCTCCACCTCCGGGTCGGTGCGCGCCAGCCGCAGCGCCTCTTCGATCGCGTTCGCGTGCGGGCTGCCCAGCGCGATCACCCCAAGCGACTCCCCGGGCCGGGTGCGGGCGTGCTCGATCACCAGTGCGACTACCTGATACACCTCGTCCGGAACCGTGGCGGTGACCCCCGACACACCCGGGCGGAACGGCACGACGACGTGGCGCAGCGGCGGATCAACGATCGCGCCCAGGAACGTCTTCAGCGAGCAGTCGTAGATGTGGGCGTTCGAGAAGGCGATCAGGCGCTCGTCGCGGCTGCGGTAGTGCCACTCGAGGGTGCGCGTTCCGTACGGTGGCGGCAACAGCGCGAGCATGGCGTCGAGCACCGATTCGATGCCCCTGGTCAGCGCTATATCCCTGCCCGCCAGGAGTTTGGCCTGTTGCTCCTCGGTGAGGTCGGCGTGGTCGCCGTGCTCATCGTCCCCGTCGTCCCCGTCGTTGCCAGCGAGGAAGAAGGTTGAAGGCGGGAGCTGGTGGGGGTCGCCCGCGACCACGGCACGCCGCCCTCGCAGCAGCGAAGATACGGCGTCCGCCGGCAGGATCTGACTCGCCTCGTCGAACACGACGACGTCGAAGCAGGGCCGTCGCGGGAGGACCTGCGCCACGGCGAGCGGGCTCATCACCCAGCACGGCTTGATGGCCGTCAGCACCTCGCCCGCGACCTCGAACGTCTCGCGAATCGGGCGCCACCCGGCCTTGCGAATCGCCTGGTGCCGCACGCGTTCCGCCTGGCTGGGGTGCTCGTCCTGCGCGCGTACCGAGCGCTCTGCCCACGCTCGCCGCACGCGATCGCTGCCCGTGGCCACATGCGTGCGATCTGCGGCGATGAAGCGACCGACGGCCGCCATGTGCGTTCCACCGCCGAACTGCGCCAAAGCCGGTCGCGGCACGACGATGCGGTCGAGGATGGAACTCAGCCAGACGTGCTCCAGACGCCGCGCCGACTGCTCCGGCGAAAGCCCGGCAGCGCACGCTTCGTCGAGCACGGAGCCGAGACCATGGCTCCGCAGTTCGCCGTCGAGCCGATGTAACTCGGCGAAGCGCATCAGCATCGCGCGCTCTCGGTCGAGCGCGGCGAGAGTTGTTCCCACTTCGTCCAGGGACCGGGAGCGATCGAGCGCGCATCCCGTGGCCTTGTCTAAGCGTTCCGACAGCGCGCGCACGCGGTTGAACGCTTCGCGCGCCGCGTTGACGCCGCAGAGCGCGCCCATCGGCAGGCCGCCGTCCGCGCTCAGGCGCCGCCAGCGGGCCCGCACGTCGGCGGCGCAGCGCGCGAGATCGAGAAGGACGCGGTCGGGTGTTCGCGCCTCCACAAGGTGTTCGCGCAGAATGGTCCGCGCCCGGCGATAGCGCCGGTTGAACAGCCCGGCCCATACGCGTGAGAGCATGCCTCCCGCCGGCGCTAGTGCCTCGGCCATCCCGTCGAGATCGAGCGCGAGCACGCCAGCGCGGCAGTCCGCGAGCAACCCGTCGAGCGCTTCGCCCAAGCCGATCAATTCCCCACACTCGTCCAGCGATGCGGGCTCGCGCATACCCGAATCGCCCCGGAGCGTACACACCGCGTCCCGCAGCCTGGGCAGCGCATCGAGGCGCAGTTCGTCGAGCGTCTCTAGCGTCTCGATCACGACCGACTCGCCGGTGACGCGCCGGGCCGCGTACGCTCGCGCCCAAGGATGATCGCCCCCCTGCGCCACCACTGGGCCATCGAGTTCCACGAAGCGGCGCATGTCCCCCGCAGCACCCTCAACCACGTCCTTCGTCAGTGAGCCGAGCACATCCCCACGGAGCCGCAGTATGGTCGAGCCCGCTTCGGCGAGTCCGAGCAGTCGCTGCTGCGCATCAAAAGGGGAGACGCCCCACGGAGGCGCCTCGGCGTGCAGTTGGGCGGCGTAGTCCTCAAGCCGCTGCCGATCCTGGCTGAGCCGCGCGTGGAGGGCGACGAGGTCGGGCTGGGGCGTGTCCTTCGCGGACGCCAGGGTGTCTCTCACGTCCTGCCACAGCTTCTTGCGACTGCGCGAGCCGCCATGAAGGTCGAACAACAGATCGCCAAGGTTCTGCTGCGTGAGCCGCTTGCTCACGGCATTGATCGCCGCCCGCTTCTCAGCGACGAACAGCACGGACTTGCCGCGGGCCGTGAGGGTCGCTATCAGGTTAGCGATCGTCTGTGACTTGCCCGTGCCCGGCGGGCCGACCACCACAAGATCCGCGCCCGCCGCTGCCGCCGCGATGACGCGTGACTGGCTGCTGTCAGCGTCGAGCACGAGGAACTCGTCCGCAGGCGGCGGAACCGTCGGCAACGACGCGAAGTCGATCGCTCCGTGCCGCTCGCGCAACTCGTCGCGCGCGGACTCGTCACCGGCAATGGCAGCGAGCAGCGGATGCGCCGCAATGGCATCTTGCGCGCGTTCCAGATCGCGGACGAGCGAAAGCTTCGCGTAGCTGAAGTTTCCCACCACTACGCGAGTGGCGATCGCGAAGTCGGGCACGTCCCTGCACGCCTCGCCGAAGCGCGCGAGCAACGCCGCGCGCCCTTCGGTCGACCCCGTGTCGGCGTCCACGAGGAACTGGTCGGAATCGACTGTCACATTAAAGTCGGTCTCCAACACATGGAGCAGCGCCTCGTTGAGTTCCGGTGCGTCGCCGACCTGGAGCGTAAAGTCCTCCGCCCGCGCGCCCGTCGGCGTGAGCGCGAGGCCGTAGAGCAGGACGGGCGCGTTGGGCGTCGGCGGCGATGGTTCCCGGCGCCACGTTGCCAAGCCATAGGCGAGGTAGAGCGTCTCGAGGCCGCGCTCCTGATCATTCTCGCGGGCCCGCGCGCGGATCACCCGCCCGCGCCTCGCCGCGTCACGCCGCGCCGCGGCGTCCGGGAAGAGATCGGAGAGCCGGACGCGCTGCCCCGAGAGCAAGCGGGCCAGCGCGTGATCCTCCGGCTCAGACTCGCCCGCCACCCGTGGGAGGAGTAGGGGCTGTCCGCCCCGCCCACCGGCAGCCCCCGGCGAGAGGTCGAGCGTCCCACGGCGGAGATCCTTGAAGTACAGCAAGGTGTTTCGACCACCGGGGTCGATGAGTTGGCTCTTCCACTCGTCGATCGCCCTGGCGACCAGAGCGGCGGTGGGCGACGCGACTTCGCTTCGTTCGGTTCGATCGTCTTCATGCTCCACCTGAGCGGTCTAACAAGCTTCAGGGCCGCGATCAACAGACGGAGTCGCCCCGGGCTGACCAGCTTGCAGCCGCGCTCGCGACGACGTGCGCCAGTTCGGGTCCTACCGCACCCGCGACCTCGTCCTGGCCTACATGAGCGCCCTGGCCGCCGGAGACACCGAGACCGTGGTGGATCTGAAGTGGATCAGCGAGTTGGACTGGGCACGCTGGGACAGCCGGGTCGAAGCCGACGCGGAGGCGGGCCGGCTGGATTTCCTGATCGCGGAGGCGCGTGAGGCCCGGGAGCGCGGCGCGCTCGAAGAGCTGTAGGTGCACCGGACGACGCCAGTTCGGCGCTTACCGCACCCGCGATCTCATCCGCTCCTCAGCCTTGGCTGCCAGTTTTCTGAGGCATGAGAACTGTCGACAGAGTCCCAATCCGGCCCCTGAGCTTTTCGGCCAAGCTCGGGTCAGCTCGCACCCTAGCAAGCAGTGTCCTTCGAAAGCTGTCCTTGTTCAGATCGAACTGCCTCGCTATCGCATCTAGTGCGCGGGTATCTCGCACCGGGTATCGATCGATTAGGTGTTCAAGATCCTCAGCGGCTAAGAGCGATCGGAATTTGTTAAGTTCTTCTTCGAAGATTCGGTGAGTCTCGACTTCGATGCTAACGTCGGCACCATCTTTGATATCCCTCCAGCTAGGGAACTGTAGTCGTATCTGGTCATGAACTCGGCATTCACAAAGCCGGGCAGCCATTCTTTCGGCCACTCCATTTTCCGCCAGTGCGGCAAGCGCCCTGGTCTTCGCTACGTCTACCATTTCGCCAGCGTCCCTCCCTAGAGACTCAGCCTGACGCTTAGCCACGGCGCTCATCGCGTCCGAACAGTAGTATATCGACTCAATCGAGTATTGGTGGAGCGCATATATGTGTGCTTCTTGCAACCCCTCGATTTCGCCGTTGCTCCGGTTGTCGCTGTCGACTAGCCCGAATGATTCAACATCATGGTGTTCATGGGACCCGCGTAGTCCGGCAGCCACCTTAATCACATCATCACAACCACCCGCAGGAATAACCGAGACACCCGTGAACAATGCACCATAGAGTGCGATGTCCATGCTCGTGCTCTCTCCCTCCACGAAGAGAACCTTCTTACGCGCCCCAAGAATTGCTCGCCTCAGATCTTCAGGTAGCCCGGATTCTCCTCGGAGCAGCCTGGCATCCCAGCTACTAGCCATACTCTGATTCCAAGCGCACGACGAGAGGACTATCACTGGTGCTTCTGGATTAGAAAGCGGCAGAGCGATCTCATGCGTCGAGATGACGAAGTAGCAATCTGTTCTCGTCGCGAACAGTGCGGATAAGAGAGGTTCGATGATTGATCGATAGAGATGGCGCTCAGGCTCGTCTATGAGGAGGACGGTGCCAGAGTCTACGGTAAGAACGTTGGCTGCCAAGATGACGGCGTTCCGTTCTCCGTCGGACATTTGTGCCATGCTGTACGTCTGGGTGCTGTCACCACGCTGTGCGAGTATCTCTTCGCCCTTTGAGTTGCTTATCTTGACGTGGAAGCCTCCCGAAGTCAGTAGGCCATTGACTTGCTCGAACGCTGGGCGTTCGCTGGATACGATCTTCTCAACTTCCGGTTGCGCTCCCGCATAGCTCTTCTCCATAATGCGACGAGCCAAGTCATTATCCTTTGCTGTGAGGTCGAAGAGTACTGCTGACACCTGCTGTTCAGGCTGCCATTCGCGCCAACGCCTCTCTGGATCGGGGTCTTGTATTCTGAGCAGTTCGCTGATCTCTCGGCGAGACTGCGGCGTGATGTTGATGGCGGCTGATTGCAGCCACGTTTGACGATGGGCCGATATACGTCGGACATTCTCCGACCCAAGAGAACTCACAGCATGTTGGATCAAGGCGGATTTGCCCGATCCATTGGGTCCCACAATGAAGAGCGGGCTATTGGTTTCAAGCCCGATTGTCAATTCGCCGCCAGAAGTAAGCGGTATCTTCCAGTCCATCGGCGTCCTCCATCCGGATCGGCGGTATCGTGGGTATGAGACTGCATCGAGTCCCTGGAACTCCCTCACCAGCTCTAGCACCGGCTCATCGACGTCATCGTCCTCATGCGGCAGCCCCCCTCCCCCCGCCCCTCCCCTACACTCCCGGTACCGGAGGGCCCCATGACCTACGCCACCGACCACTACGAAGGCCTGCTCGCCGAGACCATCACCGTCGCCGGCGCCCCGGCGGGGCCGGGGCGTTCTCCCAGCACCGCCGGATGCGCCCCGGCGACGTCGAGCAGGCGCACGGCCTCCAAGCCCGAGGCCCGCATCAGCCCGGCCACGGCTTCCGCGGACGCCCGTAGCGCCGCCGGGTCGAACCCGGCCGCACTCACCGAGGGGATCCGCACCAGCCGTTCCAGCTCCGCCCGGGTGCGGGGGAAATCGGCTCGCACGGCCGCGCGCAGATCCTCGTTGCGATTCGCGGCCTGATCGCGCATTGGCCCTCCCCGCGCTCCACGATAGGCCTCCCCAGGGGCGGACACCCGGCGGTACTCTGCCGCGGACGCTGGGGTGAGGAGCGGGGGGCCATGACGGGACACGCGCAGCCGGGGCGAGATCGTCGCCTTCGAGGAGCGCCTGATCGCGAGCGCCCAGCAGTATCACAACGCCGGCGCGCGATTGCTCGGCCGCGACCACCCCATGGGGTAGCCCCGGACGCTCAGCCCTCCAGAAGCTTCCCCATCCGTTCGACCGCCCGCAGGATGTTCTCCGTGCTGTTGGCGTAGGAGAGGCGCAAATAGCCCTCGCCCTCCGCCCCGAAGCTGGCGCCCGCGACCGTCGCGACGCCGGCTTCCTCTAGCAGGCGGTCCTGCAGCGTGCGGGCGTCCATCCCCGTCCCCTCGATGTTGGGGAAGACGTAGAAGGCCCCACCCGGCTGCGCGCAGCGGAAGCCCGGCAGCCCGTTGACCGCTTTCACGATGGCGCCGCGCCGTGCCGCGAAAGCCTCCACCATCGTCGCGACGGCATCCTGCGGCCCTTCCAGCGCCGCCAGCCCGGCGTGCTGGGCGGCCGCGTTGGGGCAGGAGTAGCAATTGATCGCCAGCCGCTCGGCGTAGTCGAAGAGCGCCGGCGGCCAGACGCTGTAGCCCAGGCGCCAGCCCGTCATGGCGTAGGTCTTGCTCCAGCCGTCCAGCAGGATGACCCGATCGCGCAACTCCGGGTAGGACCAGAGGCTGACGTGCTCGTGGCCGTCGTAGACGATCTGGCCGTAGATCTCGTCGCTGAGCAGCGTCACGTGCGGCCGCTCCAGCAGCCCGGCGACCAGCCGGTCCAGCTGCGGCCTCGGCGTCACGCCGCCAGTGGGGTTGGCGGGGCTGTTGAGGATCAGCAAGCGCGTCTGCGGGGTGATGCGGGCCAGCACCTCGTCCGGGTCGAAGGCGAAGCCGGCCTCCTCGTGCAGCGGCATCGGCACGGGTGTGGCGCCCGTGAAGCGGATCGCCGACTCGTAAATGGGAAAGCCCGGGTTGGGATAGATGATCTCCGCGCCCGGCTCCCCGAAGATCAGCGTCGCAAAGAACATGGTGACCTTGGCCCCGGGCGTGATCAGGACGCCTGCGGGGTCCGCGGCTCTGCCGGTGCGCTGCTCGACGTCCGCCGCCACGGCGGCGCGAAGCGCCGGGATGCCGGCGGCGGCCGTGTAGCCGTGCTTCCCCGCGGCCAGCGCTTCCCGGCCCGCCTCCACGATGTGCTCGGGCGTGTGGAAGTCGGGCTGGCCGATGCCCAGGTTGATGATCTCCCGGCCCCCTTGCGCCAGGCGCTCGGCTCGGGCCAGGACCTCGAAGGCCGTCTCCGTGCCCAGCCGCGCGACGGCCGAGGCGATCGGCATGTCGTCGTTCTCGGCCGCTGGGGGGGGCGGCGGCGCTAGTCCCTCGCCAGCGCGCTTGCTGGCTCCGCTTTCTCGTACGGTGTCAGCTCGTCCAGGGCCGGCTTGATCTCCTTCATGAAGGTCTCCAGCGTGCGGATGACGTCTTCCTTGGGGTGCTGGGCGTAGTGCATGATGAGGCAGAAGTACTCCGAGGGCAGCTCGTGGTACTCCCGCACCAACTGGTCTCGCACCTGGTCCACGGTGCCCGCGACGAACACGTCGGAGTGGCGGATGCTGTTTACGATCTGGTCCATGGAGGCATTGTCGGGCAGAGCGTTCTCCGGCACCAAGACCTTGCTGAGCGGGTTGATGAAGTTCATCCAGATGTCGGAGTCGTGCTTGGCGATCTTGTTGTAGACGTCCTGGTCGTCTGCGCCGAGTTCGATGTTCTTGACCAGGCACATGTGCTCGCCGATGGCGTAGTCCTGGCCGTTGGTCTCCTTGGCGATGCGCTGGAAGTGGGGCCCCTGCTCGATCGTGCGCTTGCGGGGCCCGAAATAGACCGGGACGAAGTCCTTGCGGGCGCAGTACTCGACGGAGCGGGGACTGCCCAGGCTGGCGACGAAGACGGGCGGGTGCGGGTCCTGGTACGGCTTCGGCACGACGCTGACGCGGTGGACCTTGCCGTCGTCGCCGATTTCGCCGGGCGCTCCCAGCCACTTGCTGCTCTCGGCCATCCACCAATCGATCCCCTCTTCGTAGGGGTAGGGCACCTGCCAGCGGGGCGACTTGTGCTCGATGCTGTCCTGGGTCCAGGCTTTGAGGACCAGATCGACTTGCTCCTCAAAGATTTCGCGGTTCAGGTTGTCGTCCGCGCTGCCGTCGGAGTGGGCGGCGCGCGCCCCCAGGTGCTGGCCAACGATGTTGGTCCAGCGGTCCTGGTAGCCCCGCGCGAAGCCGACGAAGGAGCGTCCCTTGGCGAGGTGGTCGATGATGGCCGTCTCCTCGGCGATGCGGAAGGGGTTCTGCGTGCTCATCACGTAGCCCAGCTGCCCCAGCCGGATGTTCTTCGTGATGGCCGCCCAGTGCGCGGCCAGCACGCCCGGGTTGGGCCCCACCTCGTAGCCCTCGGAGTGGAAATGGTGCTCGATCGTCGCGAAGCCCCAGACGCCCAAGGCATCGGCCGCCTGCACGATCTCGTGCCAGCCGTCGAGCGTCTCTTGGTAGCGCTCCCGGTTCCGCCCGAGGGGCCGCAGCGCGGCCCGCTCCTGCGGGCTCTCGGCGGGCAAGACGGGGAACGTCTGGAGGATGATCTTGACCATGGTGGGACCCTTTCGCCGGCATGCGTTGGCCGCGAGGATAGGCCAACACGCCTCCAAGGGGAGCCCCCTTGGGCTTGAGGCGAAAGATCCGCCGAGGCCTCTGCCGGTCGGGGCGCAGAAGGTACACGCGAGCCTCCCCCGCTCGGGGGGAGGAGCGGAAGGAGGAGCGCATGGCCGCAGCGACCTACGATTTCCGAGAGCGGGTCGCCGTCGTCACCGGCGCGGCCCACGGCATCGGCCGGGGTACGGCGGAGGCGCTGGCGGCGGCGGGGGCTACGACGGTTTGCCTCGACATCGATGACGCCCGGGGGGAGGAGGTCGCCGCCGCGGCGCGGACCGCCGGCGGCAGCGCCGAATACGTGCATTGCGACGTGACCAGGTCCGCGGCCGTCACCATGGCCTTCGCCGGCCTGCGGGAGCAGCACGGCCGGCTGGATCAGCTGGTGCTGAGCGCGGGCGGCTTCTTCCGCAAGATCGGCTTCGAGGAGTCCGACGACGAGGAGTGGCGCCGCATCCTGGATCTCAATCTCTCCAGCGCCTTCTACTGTCTGCGCGCCGCCTTCCCGCTCCTGCGCGAGAACGGGGCTGCTCGCGTTGTCTGTATCGGCTCACTGGCGGGGGTCACCGCCAGCCACTCCTCGCCGGCATACGGCGCCGCCAAGGCCGGTGTGCACGAGTTGGCCCGCATGGCGGCGCTGCACTTGGCCCCGTACGGGGCGGCCGTCAACGCCATCGCTCCCGGCACCACGCACAGCGCCCGCGTGGACAGGCTGCACGGCGCCGAGTACATGAGCCAGCTGGAGAAGACGATCCCGGCCGGGCGTCTGGGCGAAGTGGAGGACATCGTGGCGGCCATCCTCTTCTACCTCAGCCCGGAAGCCGCCTATACGACCGGCACCACCCTGAACGTCAGCGGGGGCCGGTTTATTAGCTGAAGGACCCTTCCATGCCCACCTCCACCGACTCGCTGCAGTTCGTCGATCTTTCGCACCCGTGGGGGCACGGCCAGCCGAACTGGCCGTACTTCGAGGACGTCAAGATCGAACGGCTGCACTCCCACGCCAAGTCCCGCGTACTGACCCAGAGGATCACGACGGTGATGCACTCCGGCACGCACATCGACGCGCCGGGCCACGTGATTGCGGGCGCACCGCTGCTGGAGGAGATCCCGCTGGACCGTTTCTTCGGCACGGGCGTGGTCGTGTCCATCCCCAAGCGCAAGTGGGAGAAGGTGATGCCGGCGGACCTGGCGGCGGCGCGGCCCCAGATCCAGCCCGGCGACATCGTCATCGTGAACACGGGCTGGCACCATCACTACGGCGACAACAGCACCTATTACGCGTATTCGCCGGGCTTCTACCGCGAGGCCGGGGAGTGGTTCGTGGAGCGCGGCGTCAAGGCCGTCGGCACCGACACGCAGGTGCTGGATCATCCCCTCGCTACGGCCATCGGCCCGCACGGTCCGGGCGCCCCGGAGGGGCTGCTGCCCTGGGCCTGTGCCGAGTACAAAGAGGAAACCGGCCACGATGTGCTGGAGGACTTCCCCGAGTGGGAGCCCTGCCACCGGCAGATCCTGAGCCAGGGCATCATCGGCTTCGAGAATGTGGGCGGGGATCTGGACAAGGTCACCGGCCGCCGTGTCACGTTCGCCGCCTTCCCCTGGCGCTGGCGGGGCGGCGACGGCTGCATCGTGCGGCTGGTGGCGATGCTGGACAGGACGGGCGACTTCCGCATCGAGCCCGCGTAGTTCGCCCGCAGCGGCGGGGGTCAGGGAGGGCTGTGCGGGGGCGCGAGGGGCGGAGCCGCGCGCGCGGCCCCGTCCGTGCGCTGCTTCGCTGGGGCGCTAGACCTCGACGCGGTCTTTCAGGCCCTTGGCGGCCTTGAACGCCACGACCTTCTTGGCCGGGATCTGGATGGTGGCCCCGGTGGCGGGGTTACGCCCCTCGCGCGCCTTGCGGCGACGCGTCTCGAACTTGCCGAAGCCACTGATCGAAATGTCACGGTCGGCGTCCAGCTCGACGGCAATGATTCCCTTGCCGGAATCCGAGCTAAAGATCGTGTCGATCACTTCCTGGGCCTTGGCCTGGGTGAGATCGGCCTGCCTGGCCAGCTTCGCCGCCATCTCCGCCTTGTTCATGCGCATTGCCCTCCTTGGTACCCCGCCGACCCTTACTCCCGTACGCGGTGCGACAACACCGGTCTGATTTACGATGAGGCGGCATTTGAGGCCGGTCAAGACGCCGGGTGCACTGTCGTTCCGCCCAGGTTCGCGTTCCGCGAACTGTGGCAACGCCCGTTGGCACGGCCTTCCGCGCCTGTTTGTGCCGGTCCTCGGCGATTCCTGGAGGAGCGATGGCCGATCGGGCTGAGCCGGGCCGCCGTCCGCAGCGCGGCCCTCGGGACGGCGTGCTCCAGAACCGCGCCTTCCGGCGTGTCTGGCTGGGCAACAGCATCAGTTCCGTGCTGCGCTGGCTGGACATCGTGGCCCTGGGCATCTTCACCTTCGACCTCACCGACGACGCGGGGTTGGTGGCGCTGGCGTTCTTCTTTCGCTGGCTGCCCCGGCTCGTCTTCGGTATTCCGCTGGGCACGCTCATCGACCGGCGGGACCGCCGGCGGCTGCTGCTCAGCGTCCAGGCCCTGCAGGGGCTGGCGGCGGCGGCGATCGCCACGCTGATCGTGACGGACGCTGTCGTGTATTGGCACGTGATCGTCTTCGCGCTGGTCTCCGGCGTGTTTTGGGCGGCCGAGTTCAATCTTCGTCGCACCCTGATCGCGGATGTCGTCGTCCCGGCGCACATCGGCCGGGCGGCGGCCCTGGACTGGACGACGGATTCCGTCGGCCGGATGCTGGGGCCGGTGCTGGGCGGCGGCCTGATCGCGTTTATCGGCGCCGACGGCGCGTACTTCACGGCCGCGGGTGGCTTCGGCCTGGCGGTGGCGGCGGTTGCGGCGGTGCCTTACCGCCCGCTTGCGTCGGGAGACGGCGGCAGCCGTCCGGCGGCGGGAATGCGCGGCGCCCGCGCCGACGTGGTCGAAGCGGTGCGCTACATCCGCAAGAGTTCGCTCCTGGTGGGGGCGCTGGTCGTGACCCTGATCTTGAACACGGTGTTCCTCCCCCACGCCAGCCAGATCGCGGTGATCGGGAAGGACTTTCTGGACGCCGGGCCTTTCGCCGTGGGCGGGCTCGGCGCGATCGAGGGCGCCGGCTCCGTCGTCGGCTCGCTGTGGATTGCGGGCTGGGCGCGGCCGCGCGCCTATACACGGATCTACGTTGGCGGGTCCCTCCTCTTCATGGTTGCGGTGGTGATCTTCTCGCAGTCCGAGAGCTACGCGCTGTCGGCCGCGATCCTCTTCCTCGGCGGGGTGGGCATCGCCGCCTTCGCCACGATGCAGACGACGATCTTCACGTCCGCCGTGGCGCCTCGTATGCGCGGTCGCGTGCTGGGGGCCACTTCGCTCAGCATCGGCGCGGGCCCGCTGGGCGCGCTCGAAGTCGGCGCCCTGACGGGTCCGCTGGGCACCCAGTCCACGCTGAGCTTGATCGCGGTGCAGGGCATCGTCGCCCTTGGGGCGGCGCTCGTGTTCTGGCCCGCCTTCCTCCGCGGCGGTCTCATCCCCACCGATCGCGCTGGGCCCGAGCCGGACGGCTCTCCCAGTTCTGCGCCCGCCGCCGATCCCGCCCCGGAGTGATCCGTGGCGTCCTGCTCCCGTGCGCGGTCGCGGCGCGGGCGGCAGGGCGAGATTCGCGTGTTGGCTACACTGCCCCGGGGGACGGCGCGCCGGGGGCGCCGAGAGGAGGAAGCGAGACGTGATTCAGGCGGCGATCGTGGGGTTGGGATGGTGGGGGCGTGTCCTGGTGGAGGCGGTACAGGGGAAGAGTGACGCGATCTCGATCGTGGCGGGCGCGACCCGGACTCGATCCAAGGCAGAGGATTTCGCGGCGGAGCAGGGCTTCCGGCTGCTCGAGGCGTACGAGGACGTCCTGGCCGATCCGGCGGTGCAGGCCGTGATCCTGGCCACGCCGCATTCGGCCCACCGGGAGCAGATCATCGCGGCGGCGGGAGCCGGCAAGCATGTCTTCGTGGAGAAGCCGATCACGCTCACGCTGGCCGACGCCGAGGCCGCGATCGACGCCGTGGAGCGGGCCGGAACCTCCCTGGGCATTGGCTTTAACCGGCGTTTCTCGCCGGCGTTCGAGGAGCTGCGGCGGCGCCTGGAGGACGGTCAACTGGGCACACTGCTGCATTGCGAG
Source organism: Dehalococcoidia bacterium (assembly GCA_965247775.1). Lineage (GTDB taxonomy): Bacteria > Chloroflexota > Dehalococcoidia > Bin125 > Bin125. Next base: position 2,452,594 of record OZ252031.1, on the reverse strand, counting down.
GGGACCATGACGGCTCCCAGCGGCCTCACGCTTTCCGCCGACGCCTGGCGCGCCGACGCGGCGGAAACGCCGGTGGGCGGGCTGACGCCGATGGGGGTGCACGTGATCGACGCGCTGATCGGGCTCTTCGGCCCCGTGCGGGAGGTCTACTGCCAGAGCCTGCACCGGGCGGTGGCGTACGAGGGCGACGACACCACGGCCATCCTCTTCCGCCTGGAGAACGGTATGAGCGGCTATCTGGGGACGATGCTCGCCACGGGGGTGGGGTTCCGCTTTCAGGTTTTCGGCACCGGCGGCTGGGTAGAGATCCGCAACCCGGGGCTCGACCATCTGGAGTACGTGCCGAACCCGTCGGAGCCCATGTCCGGCCAGCACCGGAAGGTGGAGCCGGAGGTCATGCGGCTGGATCCGGTGGACACTGTCCGGGCGGAACTGGAGGCTTTCGCGGAGGCGGCCGAGGGTGGCGCCGCCTATCCTGTCTCGCCACGGCAGATCCTGCAGGGCACGGCCGCGCTGGAGGCGATCATGGAATCGGCTCGGACGGGCGCGCCCGTGCGGGCGCCCCAGGTTTAGGGTCGCGGGGCGGCAGCGCCGCGCCGGGGGAGCCCCCCCCCCCCCCCCCCCCCCCGGCCGGAGCCCGGGCCAGCGCTCGCAGGCGCAGCATGGGGCCCTGGACAAAGAGATGGACCCGAACGTCTCGTCCGGGCGCCGTCCCATCGTGACGAGGCAGGTGATGCCGGTGAGGGCCTCGGGCCCGGCCCATGCGTGCGATCTGGGGCAAGCGCCGCTCCAGGTTGCCGGCGGGCGGCTCGCTCTCGCGGTTGGGTCGTAATCGGGGGGGTCCGGGCCGGCGCCTGGGTGGCCGCAGATCGTGCCGACGTCCGGCGTGCAGCAGGAAGTGGAGCAGACGGCCGACTTTCGGAGCTACTCGATTGCGGGCTCCGCTTCGTCGCACGCTTCCCGGCAGGTCGTGCAGGCGACGGAGGCCCGCGCGTGCGGATAGGTGCGGATGTCGTCGCTGCGGCGCCCGTTGCTGGGCCAGGAATTGCTCCATCGTCTAGCCCCGCGCGACGATCGTCTCGGTGGTCCCGAGCGCGGTCGCGCTCCGCAAGGAGTTGCCGTGTGCGGCCGCGTGCTCGAGCCGGCCTGGGCTCCATCTGAGCCCCCTGACCGTGGGCGTCGTCCTGATGGCCGCGCCGATGGGTCGCAGTCGCCGTGGGGAGCGACGGGGTCGTCGCGCAACGCTGCCCGGCGATGTCGAAGCAGGCGCGGCCCGCGGCGGGGGCCGGCGCGCGGTCGTTCAGGCCGCTGCCGGCACCGAAGTCGAGGCGGCCCTGGCTCAGCGCGGCGACCATGGCAGCGTTGTCCGTCAGGCGCCCGCGTCCGGGGAGGGCAGCACCAACACCGCGAAGTTGCGCCGGAGTGGCTTCGTGCTCATCGCTGCCACCCGGCACGGGAGGTCGGGTTCCGAGTTGAGGCCGGGGCGGGCGATGAGTCCTCTATACGCGGGTGCGTGATGACAGAATAGCGGACTCCTAGGAGGCTGTCAAGTCCGCTTCGGAGGGGCGCTTGCGCCCGGCCGCCTTCTGAGGGAGGGCTCTGCGGCCGGTGCGGGCGACGAGCTGGCGGAGCCCTCCCTGCCCGGGTCTACCCGCGCAGGGCCTGGAGGCGGCGGCCGGCTTCCTCGGGGGCGCCGTGGTGGCAAGCCGGTGCGCGCTGTGGCGTCGTCTGGAAGGGGGCCGTTGGCCGGGCGATTCGAGGTTGGTCGCCCCGCAGCCGGGTCCGCGAGACGCGAACGCGCCCCGGGGCGGGGGGGGATCCGCGATCTTTGATATTCCGCGACACACGCGGCCCAGTGTGGAAAGAAGTGCGTGCGCGGACCCGTAGGCGCTCGCTTGGCCTAGACTCCGGCCCGAGCGCTGATCGATCTTCCGACCAGCAGTGTCGTGTGATCTTGGGGAGGATGCAGATGCAGATGGGACGGAGTTTCCATGCCAGCCGTGGGCGTTCGTGGCTGGTGTTGGTGATGGCGCTGGCCGGCGCGCTGGCGAGTGCTGCGGTTCTCGTCGCGCCGCTGAGCGCGCAGGAGAGCGGAACGGCCTCGGCCAGGCTGAGCGGCGCCGCGGAAGTGCCGGCGGTCGACACCACTGCGGGCGGATCGTTCACCGGTGAGCTGGGGGGCGGCGAGCTGCGCTTCACTCTCACGTCGGACGCCACGAGCATTTCGCAGGCCCACATCCACCTCGGCGCGGCGGATGCGAACGGCGGTGTGGTGGCCTTCTTGTTCGGCCCCGCGGACCCGACCGTGGACGGGATCGACGTGAGCGGCACGATCATGACGGCCGACCTGATCGGCGGTGCCGAGGGTGATTGGGCTGCCTTCGAGGAAGCCCTCATCGCGGGCAACACGTACGTCAACGTGCACACGGAGATGTACGGGGGCGGTGAGGTGCGCGGCCAGATTGCCGTCGCCGTTGCGGCCGTCATCGATGAACCGGCTGAGGACGGCGACGCCGTGGACGATGGCGCCGTGGACGATGGCGCCGTGGACGATGGCGCCGTGGACGATGGCGCCGTGGACGATGGCGCCGGTGGGGATGACGCCGGCGTGGATGCCGGCGACGCTGAAGCCGTCACGACTCCCAGCTTGCCGACCACGGGAAGTGGCGGCCTGGCGGACGTGAGCGATGGCGGCGTCTCGCCGCTGGCCACCGCCGGCATCGGTGCGGCGGTGGCGCTGATCGCGCTGGGCGGCGTGTACGTCGCGAGGGCGCGACGGCGCCCGTAAGGGCTGCGAGGCTCGCGCGTTCGACGGGACGCTGTTCGCGTCGGACGCGCGAGCGCAGATCGGGATGCGACGCGACTCCGCTCCATTTGGGGCGGGACCGCGCCGTGTCTGCGTCCAGCCGCCATCCGTCCCTTCAGCGACAAGCGCGGTCCCTGGTGCGGAGGCGCGTCGGGCTCGGCTGCCCGGCGATGCCGGATGCCTACCCGATCCGGCGGACCTGCCCCTGTCGTCGGGGGTGGACCCACCCGATGTGGAGTGAGGACGACCCGACGGTGTGGGCGGTGGTGCGAAGCTGGCTGGCGCGTCGAGTTCCGCTCAAGGCATAGCGTCCGCGAACCTGGACAAGGCAAGCGACGTCGGCGCCAGCTCACCCCATATGTTGCCGCTTACGAGAACTCACCCCGGTCGGATTCGTGGTGTCCGTGTTGAAACGGTGCACTACGAGGCGGGTACAAGGCCGCCGTCGGGGATGTCGTCGTGGAAGGGGCTCTCAACGAGCAGGCTCATCGTGATGATCCGGCGCGCAGTGGCCCTGGTGTCACCGCCCTTCTCGCGTGTGATTTCAGATTGGGTTTCACGCCACGCCAAGATGGCGTCGACAGCGTTCCTCTTCAGCGCATCCAGTGTTTCGCCCTGCGCCACGCAGCCGGGCAGCTCAAGAACCTCCGCCCAAGTCGACGCTCTCGTCCGGTTCCGTCTCGTGAACGGCCAGCGTGAAGGTCTGCTCGTGGGAATGTCCGGAGCCCATGATCACGCCACCTGTTCGAACTCTTCGGTCCTGACGCTCGCTCTGCGAATGAGGCTCCGCAACATCCCGATCTTGAGACTACCGCTCGGGATCGCAGCAGCGATCCGTTCGGCATTGTCACCATGCGGTCGTTCTTCCTGGTATTCCGCTCCGTTCCGCCCAGCGCTACGAAGGCCCTCACGGCGCGATCCTGACTGACGTTCCGCAGAGGCGGCATCCGGGACCTCCCTCGATCGCCGGCGGGCATCGCCCCTTCGCGCACGGACTAACGATCGAGGCACACTAGGAGCTACGAAGGGGTGTCGCTAGGCGGTCTCCTGCGGAGCAGCTTGGTGCGAGGAAGCTCCATGGCACGCTGAGCGTGCACAGCAGAGTCAAGAAATGACGCTGGCCATGAGCAGCTCTGCGGTCCGAAGGCGGAATCCCCTGTCGCAAGGGGCGAGCGCGGTCCGCGCATGAGGGCGGTCGAGGCGCGATACTGCTCGGACTTGCACCTCGCATTGTGGGGGCGGTGAGTCCTCTATATGCGGGTTCGTGATGACAGAATAGCGGACTCCTAGAAGGCTGTCAATTCCGCTTCGGAGCGGCGTTTGAGCTAGGCCGCCTTCTGAGGGAGGGCTCCGCGGCCGGTGCGGGCGACGCGCCGGCGGAGCCCTCTGCGCCCGGGTCTACCCGCGCAGGGCCTGGAGGCGGCGGCCGGCTTCCTCGGGGGAGCCGTGGGGCATGGGGATCATCTGTAGCTGGGCGCCGAGGTCGGAGCGCTGCTGGAGCTGCTCGCGGACGGCCGCGATGGGGCCGATGACCTGGATCTCGCGGATCATGGGCTCGCTGATCGCGGCAAGGGAGGCGGCCTTGTCGCGGGCGGCCCAGGCGGCACGGGTGGCCTCGACCTCGGCGGCGAAGCCCCGATGGTGGAGCATCTGCCAGTAGAAATCGCCCATGCGGTTGACGTAGTGATGGATGGGACCGCGGGCGGCCTGCCATTGGGCGTCGTCGTCGGCGCCGTCGAGGACGTAGACGTTGGTGAAGGGGGCGATGGTGACGGCGCCGGCGGGGCGGCCGGCGGCGGTGGCGGCGGCCGCGAGCTGGTCGCGGAGGGCGGCGAACTGGCTCTGGGGCCAGTGGATGGGGAAGATGCCGTCGGCGATCTCGCCGGTCTGGGTGATGGACTTGGGGGTGATGGCGGCGATGTAGATGGGGATGGTGGTGCGGGTGCGGGCGTAGTCGAGCTTGAAGCCGCGCTCCAGGGTGAAGATCTGGCCTTGGTACTGGAGGGGCTCGCCGGCGATGAGGAGGCGGAAGACGTCGACGTATTCGCGCAGGCGCTGAAGGGGGCGCCCAAAGGGGAGGCCGTGGAAGTGTTCAATGACGGCGGCGCCGGAGGAGCCGAGGCCGAGGATCATGCGGCCGCCGGAGATCTGCTCGAGCTGGGCGATCTCCTGGGCGATGGCGGCAGGGGAGCGGGAGTAGACGTTGAGAATGGAGGGCCCGATCTGGATGCGCTCGGTGTTGGCGGCGACGAGGGTGAGCCAGGGCAGGACGGAGGGCCCCCAGGCCTCGCCGCTGGTGACGAGTTCGTAGCCGAGGTCCTCGGCGATGCGGACCTTTTCCAGGGCCGCTCGCCAGTCGGGCTCGATGTTGGCGATGACGCCGAGACGCATGCGGGCCTCCGTTTCCGGGTCGGAGGCTAGCAGCGGTTCCCCCGATAGGCAGGGGCGGGATGGTCAGTCGATGTTGTGGGCCCAGTGGTCGATGAGGGTGTAGGCGATGGCGAGGGGAGGCGGCAGGTGGAAGGGGGGTTCGCCCTGGGCATCACCGCGGTCGACGGCGAGGGCGGCGCGGACGTCGGGGCGGGGGAACCAGTGGGCCTCGCCGATCTCGTCCTGGTCGACCTGGATGTCGTAGGAGAGGGGATCGGCGAAACAGCCGATCATGAGGTTGGAGGGGAAGGGCCAGGGCTGGGAGGCGTGATAGCGGACGGCGCCGACGGTGATGCCCGTCTCTTCCATGATCTCGCGGCGGACGGCTTCCTCGATGGTCTCGCCCTGGTCGACGAAACCGGCGACGCAGGTGAAGTGGGGCGGGTCCATCCCAGCCCGGGCGGCGAGGAGGCAGCGGTCGCCCGCATGGACGAGGGTGATGACGACGGGGTTGGTGCGGGGGAAGTGCTGATGGTGGCAGCGGACGCAGACGCGCATTGCGCCCCCCTGGCAGGACTCGGTGGGGGCGCCGCAGTTGGGGCAGAAGCCGTGGCCGGCGTGCCAGTCGAGGAGGGAGCGGGCCTGGGCGAGGATGCCGGCCTCGGCGGGGGGGAGGTCGGGAGCGGCGGCGCGGGCGTCGGCGAAGTCGGTGGCCGGGTCGAGGCCGAGGGCGGGGGCGGGATCGTCCAGGGAGGAGACATCGAGGGCGAGGTGGGGGAGGCCGTCGCGCAGGCCGAGGAGGACGAGGGTGGCGTCTTGGGGGGCGGCGTCGCGGAGCGCTGCGTCGCCCCACCCGAGGGTGGGGGCCGAGTGGCGCGCGACGGGAACGCGCAGGCGCCAGAGGGGGAGGACGCGGGCGCCGGGGTGGTCCATCTGCGTCCGCACCCAGGTCTCGTCCTTGCGCTCATTGGCGGCGCGGTGAAGGGGGTTGCCGGCGAAGACGTTGTGGGGCGTGACGGTGTCGCTGAAGGGGTCCGGCACGGGGTCCTCGCTGCGGTGGCCGCCGGTGGAGGGGGGGGCGTCAGGGGGAGTGTACCCGGCGGCGCGGTGGGGCTCCGTCTGGTAGGGGGGCTCCGTCAGGAAGGGGGGCTCCGTCAGGAAGGCGCTCGCGCAGGACGAGATGGAAGCGGGCGGCGTTGGGGGGGCGGGCCTCCGGAGGTGGGGCCTCGGGCTCGGCGAGGAGGTAGGGGTCGTCGAAGGTGGCGAGGGTGCGGAAGCCGAGGGGCTCGACGAGGCTGTGGGGGAGGCCGCCGAGCCAGCCGAGGTAGGGGCGGGCGTCGGAGTCGGCGGCCTTGAAGGCGAGTGCGTCGAAGGGGGCGGTGGCGTCGAGCCAGTCGATCGCACCCTGGAGGAGCGCGAGGCCGACACCCTTGCCGCGGTATTGGGGCGCTTCGTGTTCCTCGCCCTGGGCGTCGCGGGTGCGGCCGACGTGCCAGCAGCCGAGCAGGGCGGTGCGGGCGGGGAGGGAGCCCTGATCCTCGATGCCGCTGAGGTCGGCCCACCAGCCGCCGTCGTGGAGGCCGCTGGGGGCGCGAAAGCCGGGCTGGTGGGCGCGGATGTAGAGCTGGCCGACGATCCGGGCGCCGTCGAGGGCGAGGATGGAGGAGGCGCCCTGGTCGTGGATGCGGCGGCGGATCTCGTCCTCGCCGCCGGGCCAGCAGCGGCGTTCGAGGCGGGGGAGGTCGTTGGGGGTGGCGGGGCGGATGGTGAGGGGCACGGCGAGCGGCTGGTCGGCTGCGTTCAGGCGGTGGGGACGGCGTCCTGGGTCTGCAGACCGAACTCCTCGACGGACATCTTGCGCATCTTGAACTTCTGGATCTTGCCGGTGACGGTCATGGGGAAGTCTTGGGTGATCTTGAGGTAGCGGGGGATCTTGTAGTGGGCGATCCGGCCGCGGCAGAAGTCCTGCATCTCTTCCAGGCTGAGGGAGGCGCCCTGGCGCGGGCGGACCCAGGCGCAGAGTTCCTCGCCGAAGTTGGCGTCGGGCAGGCCGATGACCTGGACGTCGGCGATGTCGGGGTGGGTGTAGAGAAACTCCTCGATCTCGCGCGGGTAGATGTTCTCACCGCCGCGGATGATCATGTCCTTGATGCGGCCGACGATGTTGACGTAGCCGTCGTCGTCCATGGTGGCGAGGTCGCCGCTGTGCATCCAGCCGCCGGCGTCGATGGCTTCGGTGGTGGCGGCGGGGTTCTCCCAGTAGCCGCGCATGACGAGATAGCCGCGGGCACAGAACTCGCCGGCGACTCCGCGGGGGACGGTGGCGCCGGTCTCGGGATCGACGATCTTGGCCTCGGTGTGGGGGAGGACCCGGCCGACGGTGGTGGTGCGGTGGTGAAGGTCGTCGTCGCGGCGGGTCTGGAAGGAGACGGGCGAGGTTTCGGTCATGCCGTAGGCGATGGTGACTTCGTGCATGTGCATGTCGTCGTTGGCGCGCTTCATGACTTCGATGGGGCAGGGGGCGCCGGCCATGATGCCGGTGCGAAGGGAGGAGAGGTCGCGGTCGGGGAAGGTCGGGTCGTCGAGCATGGCGATGAACATGGTGGGGACGCCGTAGACGGAGACGCAGCGTTCGGCCTCGATGGCGGCGAGGGCGGCGGCGGGGTCGAAGCCTTCGCTGGGGTAGACGAGGGTTGCGCCGCGGGCGGTGCAGGCGAGGTTGCCGGCGACCATGCCGAAGCAGTGGTAGAGCGGGACGGGGACGCAGAGAGGGTCGCTCGGGCCGATGCCCTGGATGCCGGTGATGAGGTAGGCGTTGTTGAGGATGTTGTGGTGGGTGAGGGTTGCGCCTTTGGGGAAGCCGGTGGTGCCGGAGGTGTACTGGATGTTGATGGGGTCGTCGAAGTCGAGGGAGGCCTGGCGCTGGCGCAGGGCGCCCGGGGTGGCTTCGTTGGCCCGGGCGAGGAAGGCGGACCAGGTGAGGTCGCCGGCGGGGTCGTCGTCGAGGGTGATGACGGTGTCGAGGGTGGGGAGGCGGGGGCGGACTTGGGCGATCATGCCGCCGTAGTCGGAGGATTTGAAGCGGGCGGCGGTGACAAGGAGGGAGGTCCCGGACTGGGTGAGGGCGTACTCGACCTCGGCGGTGCGGTAGGCGGGGTTGATGTTGACGAGGATCGCGCCGAGCTTGGCCGTGGCGTACTGGGTGATGGCCCATTCGGCGCGGTTGGGGGACCAGATGCCGACGCGCTGGCCGCGCTGGACGCCGAGGGCGAGGAAGGCGCGGGCGCAGCGGTCGACTTCTTGGACGAACGCCCGGTAGGTGTAGCGCAGCTTCTGGTGTCGGGAGACGAGGCAGGTGGTGTCGGGGTATTGAGCGGCGACGCGGTCCAGGTTGTCGCCGATGGTCTCGCCGAGGAGGGGTTCTTGGGACGTTCCCGACGCGTAGCTGAGGGTCATGGGGGCCTCCCTGCCAGGATGCTAGCTGGCACCGAAACGCTGAAGCTGGACGCCGGTCTTCAGAGCCCAACGATCCGGACAAAGACAGGTGTCGAGATCGAGCGGAGCTGTTCGCGGTGAGAGACGGTCTGAACCCCCTCATCTCTCGAAACTACCGTCACATTTGCGCCATTAGCCACCAAGTGGAGAGCGGTGGCGATGACGGCTGGATCCGCGGATGAGGGACTCGCCGTGAAATCCTGCGGGTACAACCGGCTCAGACGCGCTATCTCTTCGACGATCGGCGTGAGTTCCGGGACGGTGATTCCGCGCCCGGTTGCTCCGGTAGCCCACCGTTTGACCGGATCGTCGTGGTGGCCTCGTCGGAGTTCGCGCATTACGGCTTGAGGCACCCGGATGTTCCCCTGCCTTGCGAGGACTCCGAGGCGTCGTGGCACGGTGCGAGGTCCGCGCCCACCTAACAAATCGATTAGGCAGTTCGTGTCCAAGACAAACACTTCGGTGGCGGGTGTTGTCACTCGACGCCAACAAGGGTCTCGACTTCGGAGAGCTTCAGGCCTAAAGTTCGCGAGAGTTCAGCTGGCGAGATCCTCTTCTCCGCCAGTGCCGTAGCGGCAAGATCAATCGCGCGGTTGCCCAGGTTTCGCTGATACCTCTGCCAGCGCTGAAACGGTCTGGCCCGTGCTGGGGCGGGCTTGACGCGCCAGAAGGGGCGGTATCCGCTGTCCGTCACGTAGCTGAGTTCCTTCAAGCGGATTCCGATTACCTGGTTACTGACGTTGAATGTTCGGCGTAGTTTCCGCTTCGTCCTCCAAGGCCACTCGCAGTAGCGCTTCGACCCTACCCAAGTCGGGAGCGCCCGCGAAAGCATGTCGCGCGGTAGGAGGGTGGCCGACGAGAGCCGGTTGGCGAACCACTCCTCATCGGCGAGCGGTCCGGCGATATCACAGATATTGGTGCTATCCGACGACCGTATCATGAGGTGTGCGAACTCATGCAGGCCGGTGAAGATCTGAGCCGTGATGGTGTCAGAACTATTGATGAGTATCGACGGAGGACCTCCACGGTCCCACCGCGACGCGCCGCGTAGGTCATCGACGCTAAGGGGCTGTCGGAAGACGAATATCCCGGCACCCTGAAACGATTCGATCCAAAAGTCCAGGGCTTTCTCGTCGCTCTCCCACCCCTGCTGCGTCTCCGGAGTAACGCCAAGTGTGCTGCGTACGATCGACGCCAGGTGCTCGATTTCGTCGGCGCTTGGTCGACCCGACCAACTGTACGCGGGGACCGAGACCTCCTCGCTCGTTCCTAGGACGCGGGTCAGTCGCTGTGCCAGGTCGTAGAACTGACCAAACTGTGCGAGCCTTCGGAGTGCGTCGTAGGACAGTGGTGAGCGCTGGGCATCGGCAAGACGACGGAAATCACGCCGCCGTGGGGCCGAGAGGTCTCCACTTACCAGGGAGACGAAGGACGTTAGGTAGGTAGCCGCAAGCGCCTCTAGCTGGGGGATGGTCGGCGGTTGGCCGGATTCCAGGGAGGCCATCTCCTCGGCGTCGAACGGCGCCCCTGGCTCCCCGACGAACTGGCCGCTGGCTCGCGTGGCAGCTTCCGCGGTACTCAAGGAGACGCGATTCCGAGCGGCCACGAGGACGCCGGGGTCAACGGCGAGACGAGCTAACGGCTCCACCGGGACAAATGACCTCATCTCGATTGGGAAGCCACTGTAGCAGAGCTGATCTCGGCGGTAGACTCGCGCGGGTTGAGAGGAGACGGTGATGGCCGCACCGCTGGAGGGGATCCGCGTGGTGGAGTTGGCGAACTGGCTGGCGGCGCCAAGCGCGACGGCGCTGCTGTGCGACCTGGGCGCGGAGGTGATCAAGATCGAGCCGCCGGCCGGGGATGCCTACCGGGGGCTGGAGACGTTCTTCACGCTGGACCACAACTATGCTTTCGAGCTGGATAACCGGGGCAAGCGGTCGATCACGATCGATCTGGAGCAACCGGGGGGGCCGGCGCTGGTGCGGCGGCTGGCGGGGCAGGCGGACATCTTCGTGACGAACCTGGTGCGGCCGCGTCGGGCGCGGTTCGGGGTGGGGGAGGCGGAGGTGCGGGCGGTGAAGCCGGACGTGATCTACGTGGCGTTCACGGGCTACGGCAGCGAGGGCCCGGAGGCGACGCGGCCGGGCTTCGATTACGTGGCGTTCTGGGCGCGGTCGGGGATCTGGGGGATGATGGGGGAGCCGGGGGGACCGCCGGCGCTGTGCCGGCCGGGGCAGGGGGATCATACGACGGCGCTGAACATCGTGGCGGCGACGTTGGCGGCGCTGCGGCTGCGGGATGGGACGGGGGAGGGGCAGTCGGTGGAGGTGACGCTGCAGGGGACGGGGATCTGGACGATCGGGGTGGACATGACGACGGCGCTGGCGGTGAAGCAGCAGCCGCCGCGGATGAACCGGGCGTCGCCGTGGAACCCGCTGGCGAATTCGTACGAGACGCGCGACGGGGGCTGGGTGCTGCTGATGATGCCGATGCCGGACCCGTACTGGGAGCCGTTCTGCCGGATGATCGGGCGGGAGGAGTGGCTGGAGGACCCGCGCTTGCAGACGTTCCGTGACCGGCAGCGGCATCGGGAGGAGCTGGTGCGGGCGATCGGGGAGGCGTTTTCCGAGGATGACCTGGCATCGTGGGCGAAGCGGCTGGACGCGGCGGCGCTGATCTGGGCGCCGATGACGGATCTGCCGTCGGTGGTGGCGGATCCGCAGGCGCGGGCGATGGGGGTATTCGCGACGATCGATCATCCGCAGCTGGGGGAGATCGAGACGCTGTCGACGCCGTTCCAGATCCAGGGGGCGGACGTGGGGCCGCGGGGGCCGGCGCCGGCGGCGGGGGAGCACACGCAGGAGGTGCTGGAGGAGTATGGGCTGAGTGCGGAGGAGATGGCGGAGCTGGCGTCGAACGGGGTGTTCGGGTGACCGATCTCCTGCTCGTCGCTTGCCGGGGCTCTGGGTGGCCCTTCGATCTCAGGGTGGACGGATTGGGATTGGGCAGCGCGGTGAGGCAGGGAGGTGACTCATGATCAAGGTGGTGATGTGCATGCGGCGGCGGCCGGAGATGCCGGCGGAGGAGTTCCACCGCTATTGGCGGGAGGAGCACGGGCCGCTGGTGCGGTCGCTGGCGGGGGCGATGGGGGCGGTGCGCTACGTGCAGAGCCATACGATCGCGCCGGATCGCAACGCGGCGCTGCAGGCGTCGCGGGGGGTGGCGGAGCCGTTCGACGGGCTGGCGGAGGTCTGGTTCGCGAGTATGGAGTCGATGCTGGAGCGGTTCAATTCGCGGGAGGCGCGGGAGGCGGACCGGACCTTGCGGGCGGACGAGTCGGGGTTCATCGATTTGGGGCGGAGCAGCTTCTTCCTGACGGAGGAGGTTGTGTTCGTGGAGTAGGGGTGGGGCGGTGCTCGCGCCGCCGCCGACGCCGCCGTGTTTGGCGCCGGCCGCCTCCACGCATCTCTCCGGAATCGCAAGACAGCCCTTCCGGCGGAGGGGTAACTGCGCGTGAAGTCGTGTGGGCTCCTCGCGTCGATGACAGGCCGGGCCACCTCCTCCATTCTGTCGGTCAGCATCCGATGGGGTTCGAAGGCGTGCTGCGGTGCGGCGGCTCGTCCTGCGGCAGTTGCGTTGGGGAGTCAGTGCCCACGGTACAGCGACAGATCGGTGGGGACGGTGGGCGCTCGCCAACGCGGATGACGGTCTCGCCTGCCCCGCGGTCCTGCGTCAGGCGCGGCGGGCGACGAGGGTGAAGTAGCCGAGCCCGGTCTGGGCGGCCTGCCAGTCCCCGGCGATGGCGGCTTCGAGTTCGGCGGCGAAGGCGGTGTCGCGGGCGGCGCGGGCTTGGTCGCGGACGCGGGCTTGGGCGTCGCGGAGGAAGGCGGGGTGGAGGTCGAAGGCGAGGGCGTTGCAGCCGAGGGCGCGGGCGAGGTCGCAGGCGGCGGCGCCTTTGCCGCAGGCGACGTCGGCGATGCGCGCCGGCGGTTGCGCCTGGACCGTATCGCGCGTGATCGCCCGGCGCATGATCTCGGTGGTGCGGGCGGCGCCGACGGTCATGGCATCGATGCCGGCGTCGGCGCGTGCGTCGTCCAAGGAGCTGGCGGCTGAGGCTGGGGGCCTCAGTCCAGGTGGATGACGGCCTTGCCGGGGATCTCGCGGTTGTGGAGGGCGTGGGCGGTCTTGGGCAGGTCGGCCCAGGGGGCTTCGCGCTCGACGGGGGGGACGAGGGCGCCCCCCTCGACGAGGGCGACGAGGCGAGCGAGGCCGCCGGCCATGGGCCAGCGCAGGATCTCGTGGAAGAGGACGAAGCCGTAGAGGGAGGCGCCGCCGGTGAAGAAGAAGTCGCGCACGCTGAAGGTGGTTTCGGCGCCGGCGGAGACGCCATAGTTAATGCACATGCCGTTGAGGGCGAGCATCGTCATGGCCTGGCCGAGGGCGGGGCCGCCGAGGGAGTCGAGAACGCAGTCGTAGGGGCCGTGGGCGGCGGCGGGGGCGAGGTCCTCGCCGACGACGACTTCGTGCGCGCCGGCGTCGCGGGCGAGGCGCTCGCGCTGGGGGCGGCGGACGGAGGCGACGACGTGTGCGCCGCCGTGGCGGGCCAGCTGCACGGCGAGGTGGCCGACGCCGCCGGAGGCGCCGTCGACGAGGACGTTGCGGCCGAGCAGGTCACCGAAGATGTCGAGGCTGTAGAGGGCGGTGACGCCGGCGACGGGGAGGGTGGAGGCCTGGGCGTCGGTGACGCCTGGGGGGAGGGCGGCGATGGCGTCGGTGGGGACGGCGACGAGTTGGGCCCAGGCGCCGGCCATGCGCCAGCCGACGACGCGGGCGCCGGCGGGGGGGCCGGAGCCGTCGGCGGCGGCTTGCTCGATGGCGCCGGCGATGTCCCAGCCGGGGCGGAAGCCGGCCTCGGCTATGGTGAGGGCGCGGCGCACCTCGCCGAGGTTGAGGGAGATGGCGGAGACGCGGATGAGGGCCTCGTTGGGGAGGGGCTGGGGGGCGGGCACGGTATCGATCTTGAGGCGGCCTTCGATCGTGGGGTCGACGACGATGGCCTGGATGTCGGGCATGGCTCCTCCTTGGCGGGCGGGGTGCGCTGCGGCGGGAGGATACCGAGTGCCGGGCCTGGCGCGAAGTGGCTGGTGGCGGCCGGTGTGGCGGGGGTGACAGGGGGAGTCAGGCGGGGTGGACGCGCAGGGTGGCGGGGCCGCGCGCGGTGAGGTGTCGCGCCAGTGTGGCGGCTCGGCGAGGCGGAGTCCGGGCCAGCGGCGGCGGACGGCGGCGGCTTCCTGTTGGGCGACGACGGCACCGAGGCAGACGTGGGGTCCGGGGCCGAGGCCGCGATGCCGTACGGCAGGACGGTGGATGTCGAAACGGTCGGGGTTGTCGTTGAGGCTGTGGGAGCGGTTCGCGGCAGCAATGGCGAGGATGACGATCTGCCCCTTCTTGATGCGCCGACCGGTGAGGCGGATGTCCTGCGTGGCGACGCGACTGGTGTAATCGCACGGGGGCGTTGTCGCGGATGGTTTCCGCGATCGCGTTGGGGGATGGCCGCCGGACAGGAGCGCACGTCGTGCAGTTGCTGCGGATGTTCAAGGAGGGCGCGCAGGGCGTTGCTGATCAGATTGGCGGCGCCTTCGTGTCCGGCGCTGAGGATGAAGCCGACGTTGCGGACGAGTTGTTCGCGGCTGAGGTGGCCGGCGTCGCGGGCGGCGATGTGGGGGCGGAGGTCGACATCGAATTCGGCGACGGTGCGGCCGCGGATCGCGTCGATGAGCGACGCTTCTCTGGGAGAGACGACGCGGATCAAGCCGCAAGGGGAGATGGCGCGCGGGGCGATCATTGGCCAGGTGATCGTGGCGCACGGGAGCGCGCATCTGGGACAGGTGAATCTGGCGCGGACGCTGCTGGGGAGGCCGGGCTTGGGCATCTGAGGGCGCCGGTCAGGGGGCGGGTGCGTGCTCCGTGCGGACGGCGTGCTGGGTGCTGAGGTCGCGTTCGTGGTGGGCGAGGAGGCGACCGTCGGCCATCTCTTCGACGCGGTGGGCGAAGGCGACGACGTTGGCGTCGTGGGTGGCGGTGATGATGGTGACGCCCTGCTGGTCCACGAGGTCGCGGAGGAGGCGGAAGATGGCCTGGGCGTTGCCGGAGTCGAGTTCGCCGGTGGGTTCGTCGGCGAGGATGAGGGCGGGGGCGTTGGCGAGGGCGCGGGCGATCGCGACCCGCTGCTGTTCGCCGCCGGAGAGTTCATAGGGGCGGTGGTGGGCGCGGGGGCGGAGATCGACGAGGCGGAGGAGTTCTTGGGTGCGCTCGCGGCGGGCGTGGAGGCCGGCGCCGGCGATGCGCAGGGCGATCTCAATGTTCTCGGCAGCGGAGAGGAGGGGAAGCAAGCCGAAGGACTGGAAGACGAAGCCGATCTGATGCCGGCGGATCTGGAGGAGGCGCTCCTCGGACGCCCGGGTGATGTCCTGGCCGGCGAGGGCGATGCGGCCGCTGTCGGGGGCGGTCCAGGCCGGCGATGAGGTTGAGGAGGGTGGTTTTGCCGGAGCCGGAGCGGCCCATGAGCGTGAGGAACTGACCGGGCGGGACCCGGAGGGAGAGGTCGCGGACGGCCCAGATGTCCTCCCGGCCGAGGCGGAAGCGGCGGCTGACGTCGTGCGTCTGCACGACGGGGGGTTGCCCGTCCGGCGCCGGGGGCGTGTCGCTGGGATCGGGGCTGGGGCTCACGAGCGGGCGTCCGAGGGGCCGGGGCCAATTGGATCCTGGGGGGCAAGGAGGTCAGCGGAGGAGGCGCCGGGATGGGGCGGGTCGCGGGAGATGGTGACCCGGAGGTCGAAGGCGCCGCCGAGGGAGACGCCGAAGGCGGCGGCGGTGTCGCTGCCCAGTGCGGCTTCCACGTGGGGCGCCGTTCGCCGCGGGTGCGGGGGGGGGTGGTGAGGGCGATGTCACCGAGGCGGGCGTCGAGGCTGGCGGTGGCGTAGGCCTGGACGTCGGCGGCGCGGCGGCCGGCGAGCTGGCTGCCGGTGAGGTCGGCGCGGATGGCGCCGATGATGGCTGCGACGTCGTAGTCGAGGTCCATGGGTGCGCCGCCGCCGCGTCTTCCTGCCACCGCTGGGTTTGAGGTTCGGGGCGGGGGAGGGGGGTGGCTGGGGATCACGGTCGGGAGGGAGGTCAGTACCGTCGCGGAACTCAGATTTGGGTGGTGAACTCCATCCTCGCCTGACGAGGAGAGTCTGCATCCAAGAGGAACTCCAAAATCAGTGCTGACCATGGGTCAAGCCAGCGCTTCAGCCGCTGAACACTCGGGAGGGGAAGGAACTGCAAGCGCACCTTCGAGTAGCGCGAGAATTCCTCAGGCGCCCCGAGTCTTAGGGACGCCTCGTCAACGACAGTCTCATAGAGGAATGCGACATGCCGAGTCCCGTCGACGGATCCCAGATCCGCAATGACACCACGTGGTGACAGCTCAGAAACCGGCTCGACTCCCACCTCCTCGGATATCTCCCGGATTACGGTTCGCTCAAGAAGATCCGTCAGCGGTCCGCGGAAGTCGATCTCATCGACGTGTCCTCCGACCACCAGCGTGAAGCGTCGTTTCAGATCACTTCGTCCCGCGTTCGTTCTCCTTAGAAGGCAGTAGTCGCCATGCGCGTTGCGGAGGAGGGCGCTAGGGATAGGTTGCCAGTAGTCGGATGTTCGCTCCGCTTGCTGCCGAGGTAGCCACTCAGCTGAGCGCTCGAACTTTCCGAAACGGTCCTTGCTTGGCCAGCTAGAGAACCAGTCACGAGGACGAAGGGGGCGGGGAAGGACCAGTACTTCTTGCGTCATTCCGTCCGGGCCCCAATCGATTCCAGGATCTTTGTTACGACTTCGAATGCTGTCGACTGCGGAGTCGTATCGTTCCCTGTCGCGACATCCCGAACATCGTTGAACAGTGGCGCGAAGTCCGCTCTGACGATCTTGTACGCGTCGTTGAGCTGAGTGAGAACTTCCGGGTTCATGGCACGTCCCGGTTTCTGGATAAGCGTTTCGCTGTGTTCCCGCGCCATGGAGATGGCCGGATCAGTCGTGAAGAGGAACACAAGGTCGATCACACTACGCCAGTGTCCGATGGTCAGGAATCGCTGCACCGCGTCCTTGTCGTCGGGTCCGATGTCACCTCGCTGGGCCAGGAACTGGAACCACGCCAGCGCGTCGAAGAGGCCGCGATCCAAGGTCGAGATCCGGTGCTGGTCGGGGTGGTACTGTCCTTCGATGACATGACGAAGGGCGTACATAGCCGACCAAACATTAAAAGAGAAAAGATCGTCTCTGAGGTACTGTGGTGTCCGTTGTGATGCACCTTCAGTCGGCGCGAGTACCGCGAACCCTGTCCGCCGCAGGAAATGCTCGACGACGGAGATCGTCGTGCTCTTGCCACTCTTCGGCGAACCAGCGAATTCGATGAAGAAAGGGCGGTCCCAAGGGGACTCTTTGATGCGTTCTGCCAGCTCCCGGCTGCGCTGAGCAAGTCGCTCAAGCTCCCCGTTTGGCACATCCGGAGACATCTTCGTCTCGACCTCCTTGGATCGCTCTTGAGCGGTCCGAGACTAGCACAAGCGTTCGGGGCGCATTGGTCCCGGGAGGGGAGCGAGTAGATGGCTGGAGGGGAATCCCTGATGATGGCCTCACCCCCCTTCGGCTGCGCTCAAGACAGGCTTTCTCACGGTGATGGAGAGGGGGGAGTGGAATAGGGAGGGGGAGCGTCCTTCGACTGTGGCGCGCGCATGCGCCAGGTGAAGGGCCTCTCGGAGGGCGGGGCGTCTCTCTCGACGAGGGCGCGGTAGCGGTTGAGCACGGCGGGGCTGCGCTCGGAATCCCACGACGCGGCGATGCGGCGCGCTGAGCACGAGGCGCGGTCGACGCTGGGCGGCATGCTGGGCGTTAGCCTGTCCGGGATGAGCGACGGGTGGGAGCGACTCGATGGCGGCGGCGCATGACCTGACGATCGCGGAGGCGGGCGTGGCGCTGCGCGACGGGTCGCTGTCGGCGGTGGCGCTGACGGAGGCGGTGCTGGCGCGGATCGAGGCGACGGAGCCGGCGCTGAACGCGTACATCACGGTGACGGCGGAGATCGCGCGGGCGCAGGCGGCGGCGGCGCAGGCGGAGCTGCGGGCGGGCCGCGACCGGGGCCCGCTGCAGGGCATCCCCTTCGCCTACAAGGATCTGTTCGATACGGCGGGGGTGCGCACGACGGCGGGGTCGACGTATCTGGCCGAGCGGGTGCCGGAGGCGGACGCGGCGGTGGTGGCGCGGCTGCGCGAGGCGGGGGTGGTGCTGACGGGGAAGCTGGGGCTGTCGAACTACTTCGGGTCGACGAGCGTCGAGCCGCCCTTCGGGGCGATCCGCAACCCCTGGAACCCAGACTACGAGCCGGGCAGCAGCAGCGGCGGGAGCGGGGCGGCGACGGCGGCGGGGTCATGTTTGGCATCGCTGGGGACGGACAGTGGGGGGTCGGTGCGGACGCCGGCGTCGTTGAGCGGGGTCTGCGGGCTGAAGCCGACGTTCGGGCTGGTACCGACGCGGGGGGTGCTGGCGATGGCCTGGACGCTGGACACGGTGGGGATCCTGGCGCGGTCGGCGGAGGATGTGGCGCTGGTGCTGAACGCCATCGCGGGGGGAGGGGTGGAGGACCCGGCGGGCGAGGCGGCGGCGGGCGAGGACTACACGCGACTGCTGGGGGGCGGGCTGGCGGGGGTGCGGGTGGGGGTGCCGCGCGACGCGCTCTGGCAGGACGTGGACGAGGAGGTGGCGGCGGCGTGCGAGGCGGCGCTGGAGGTGCTGCGCGAGGAGGGGGCGGCGCTGCGGAAGGTGTCGTTGCCGCTGCTGACGGCGGCGCCGAACTTCACGGAGTGGGCGGTGGGGACGGCGGAGACATCGGCGAACTGCCTGGAGTTGATCGGGCGGGCGCCGCCGGACCTGCCGCCGGCGCTGTCGCTGGGGCTGGAGGTGAGCGCGGTGGAGTACATCAATGCGCAGCGGCAGCGTCGCTTGGTGATGGAGGAGCTGCGGGAGGCGTTCATGTCGGTGGACGTGCTGGTGTCGCCGACGAATTCGATCGCGGCGCCGCGGGCGATGCGGGTGGGGGAGGGGGACGAGATCCGGCGGCGGCTGTCGCGGCTGCCGTCGCGGTACAACGTGACGGGGTCGCCGGCGCTGAGCGTGCCCTGCGGGTTCACTGAGGCGGGGTTGCCGATCGGGCTGTCGATCGCGGGGGGGTCCTTCGCGGAAGCGACGGTGCTGCGGGTAGCGGCGGGGTATCAGCGGGTGACGGAGTGGCATCGTCGGCGGCCGGGGTTGTCGGGCGGCTAGCGGACTTCGCGGATGCGGCGCAGGGTCCATCCCGTCACGGCGAGTGTGATGGCGAGGCCCAGCCCCGCGAGGAGGAGCACGAGCGGCGGGCGCTGATCGCCGGGCACGCCACCGCTGCCGGTGGCCGGGAGGGCATTCGGTCCTCCTGGAGCCAGCGGGACGCCGGAGAAGGCGGGGTCGGTGGCGGGGGAACCGAAGCGCGTGGTGAGGATGGTTTCGACGTCTCGGTGCGACGCTGCGAGCCGATAGATGCGGATGGTGCGGCCGAGGTCCCAGACCGCGGACCCACCGTCGAGATGGGGAGCGTCGGGATCCTGGGGCATGCTGGCGAGCGCCGCGATGACTGACTCGTGGCCGGGCAGCGCGTCGATGTCGAAGTCGATCCCGATCGCGACACTCTCGGCGGGGATCCAGTCGCGGGTTGCGACGACGGTGTCGAATTCACCGGCGACGGGGAATGCCTTGACCACCGCTGCGCGCACCTGCTCGACGGTTTCGCGCGATCGCTGGTGACGTCCCGCCGCCTGCTCGAAGTCGGCAGTGAGCGGACCGGCGTGGGCGGCGGGCGTGAGGCCGAATAGGAGCGTCCCTGCGGTACGAATGACGAGCAGGCTGCGCATCGTCTCCCATTTCCCTTTTCCTCCGGAGTCCTTCAGGAGAGAAGGAGCTGTGACGGGTGCTCAAGGATGCGCTTGACGGTGCGGAGGTAGTCGGCGCCGGGGGTGCCGTCGAGGATGCGGTGGTCGATGGTGAGGCTGAGGGTGAGGAAGGCGCGGCGCTCGACGTCCGTGCCGCTGGGGCCGGCGAAGACGGGGCGGTCGGCGATGCCGCCGACGCCGAGGATGGCGGCCTGGGGCGGGTTGATGATCGGCGTGAAGACGTCGACGCCGTACATGCCGAGGGAGGTGATGGTGAAGGTGCCGCCGGTGAGGTCGTCCGGCATGAGCTGGTTGGCGCGCGCGCGGGCGGCGAGGTCGGCGGTGGCGCGGGCGAGGTCCTGCAGGGGCGTGGTGTCGGTGTGGCGGGTGACGGGGACGATGAGGCCCTCGTGGAGGGCGACGGCAAAGCCGACGTGGACGTGGGGCTGGACGGTGACGACGTTCTCCTGGAGGGCGGCGTTGACGCGGGGATGCCCTCGCAGGGCGAGGGCGGCGGCCTTGATCACGAAGTCGGTGTAGGTGACGCGGACGCCGTCCGCTTCCCAGAGTTCCACGAGTTCGCCACGCAGGGCGACGGCGCGGGTCATGTCGACGTCCATGGCCATGGTGAGCTGGGCCATGGACTGGAGGGACTCATGCATGCGCGTGCCGATGGTGCGGCGCATGCCGCGGTAAGGGAGGGGGTCCTCGCTGAGGGTGGCCGCCGCCGGCGTTGGTGGTGGAGCTGCCTGCGCCGCATCTCCGGCGGCTTCCACATCGGCCACGACGACGCGGCCGCCGGGGCCGCTGCCGGCCAGGGTGGCGAGGTCGATGCCACGCTCGGCGGCAATGCGCTTGGCGGCGGGGGAGGCCTTGATGGGGCCGCTGGGGGCGGCGGGCGTCGCTGGGGGTTCCGCCGGACTGGCGGCGGCGAGCACGTCCTCGCGCAGGATGCGTCCGCCGACGCCGCTGCCTGGGACGGCGGCGAGGTCGACGCCGTGCTCGGCGGCGAGGCGTCTGACGGCGGGGGAGGCGCGTCCGCCGGGGGGAGCGGCGGGGGCGGCTGCTTGGGATGGTGGCGCGGCTGCCGCGACGTTGGCCGGGGTCGCGTGCGTCATTGCCGCCGGGGGCGGAGGGGTTGCCGCCGCGGCTGGTGCGTCGCCGGCGGGGGGGGCTTCGCCGGCGGCGAGGAGGTAGCCCACGACGGCACCGGCATCGACGGTTTCATCGACCCCAACAGCGACGTGGAGCGTGCCCTCGGCCTCGGCCTCGACGTCGACGTCGACCTTCTCGGTCTCGAAGGCGAAGAGGAGGTCGCCGGGCGCGACGGTGTCGCCGTGGGCGTGGTACCAGGCGGTGATGGTGCCTTCGAGCATGGTCATGCCGAGCTTGGGCAAGACGAGGGCGGTGGCCACGGGCGCTCCTCTCAGCTCTCGAACTGCGCCCGCGCCGCTTTCAGGTGTTCCGCGGCGGCGGGGCCGCCGATGGCGCCGCCGCGAAGAAGCCGGCGTCCCGGGCGCCGGCGAGGCAGGCGTCGATGTCGACGACGGGTGGCCCGGCCCGGAGCACCTGCAGGCGAGCGGACTGGCCGGCCCGCAGGACGCCCTCCCGCTCGCCGTCGAAGGCGAGGAGGGCGGGGCCCGTCAGGGGGACGATAGCAGCGAGGGGGAGGGCCTGGACCTGGCTGAGGCTGAAGTCGCGGATGAGGCCGGGGGCGAAGGCGGCGCGGACCCGGTGGCGCGCCGATCCCTGGGCGGGGCCGGCGGACTGGAAGACGAGATGGAGGCCGTGGTCGTCGGCGGCGGTGACGGTGGCGACGGCGCCGCCGATGGCGGCGAGGCCGACGGCGGCGGGATGGGCGCGGGTGAGGACGGCCCGGCGCAGGCGGTCGGGCTGCCAGATGGCGCGGCTGCCGACGATGTCGCCGTGGAGCACGGCGGCGTCGATGAGGGCGAGGTCGGGGGTGGGGTCGTGGTCGTACTCGACCTGGACGATCTTGGCGCGGGGGGCGACGCGGCTGGGATCGGCGGCGCCGAGCGCGATGGCGGCGGCGGCGAGGCCGGCGACGGTGCTCTCGCGCCAGTCGGGGAAGACGTTGTTGGTGCCGGTGGAGAGGGGAATGAGCGGGATCTCGGTGGTCCCGAGGGTGAAGGCGCGGTTGGTGCCGTCGCCGCCCAGGGTGAGGCAGCAGGCGACACCGGCGCGGGCCATGGCGCGGGCGGCGACGGCGGTGTCGGAGGGGGCGTCGTGGAAGGCGCCGTCGACCGGATCCAGTCTGAGGCGGAGAGTTTGGTCGCGGGCGGCGCGGGGGACGAGGTGGGAGGCGTCGGGCATGTAGAGGACGCGGGGGACGCCGGCGGCGTCGAGGGCGAGGAGGAGGCGGCGGACGATGCGCACTTTCTCGCCGGCGGCGACGATGGAGGCGTGCGCGACCAAGCGGCGGATGTCGCGGCCGGAGGCGGGGTTGGCGATGACGCCGACTGTGGGCGGGGTCATGGGCGCGGCCGGAGAGCTAGACGCGCAGGGGCAGGATCTCGTCGACGGCGGCGACGATGCGGGCGGCGTTGGGCAGCCAGGCTTTCTC
The DNA here is from genome assembly GCA_965247775.1 of Dehalococcoidia bacterium. Taxonomy (GTDB): domain Bacteria; phylum Chloroflexota; class Dehalococcoidia; order Bin125; family Bin125. Next base: position 2,430,348 of record OZ252031.1, on the reverse strand, counting down.
CAGGGGGGGGCTGTAGGGGACGGGGCTGAAGGGGGCGCCGACGCGCTTGACGGGGGCGTCGAGGTAGTCGAAGGCGCGTTCCTGGATCTGGGCGGCGATTTCGGCGCCGAGGCCGCAGAAGGCGACGGCTTCCTGGGCGACGACGGCGCGGCCGGTCTTCTGCACGGAGGCGACGATGGTGTCCATGTCGAGGGGGGAGAGGGTGCGGGGATCGACGATTTCCAAGGAGACGCCGCGCTCCTCTAGCTGGGTGGCGGCCTTGAGGGCCTGGGGCACCATGAAGCCGGTGGCGACGACGGTGACGTCACTGCCCTCGCGCTTGACGTCGGCGACGCCGAGGGGCAGCGCGTAGGGCTCGTCGGGGACCTCTGCTTTGAGGCCGAGGCCGCGCTTCATCTCCACGAAGATGACGGGGTTGTCGTCGCGGATGGCGCCGATGAGGAGGCCCTTGGTGTCGTAGGGGCCGGAGGGCATGACGACCTTGAGGCCGGGAACGTGGCAGAACCAGGCCTCCAGGCTCTGGCTGTGCTGGGCGGCGAGGGAGAAGCCGCCGCCGGCGTGGGTGCGGATAACGATGGGGAGGGTGGCCTTGCCGCCGAACATGTACTTCATCTTGGCCATCTGATTGACGATCTCGTCCATGCAGACGCCGACGAAGTCCATGAACATGATCTCAATGATGGGGCGCAGGCCGGCGGCGGCGGCGCCGGTGGCGAGGCCGGCGATGCCGGACTCGGCGATGGGGGTGTCGACGACGCGGTCGCCGTACTTGGCGTAGAGGCCGTCGTTGGTGCCGAAGACGCCGCCCACGCGGACGTCCTCGCCGGCGAGGAAGATATCGGGGTCGCGGGCCATCTCCTGTTCGACGGCTTCGACGATGGCGGCGGTGGTGGTCTTGACGGGCATTAGACGGGGACCTCTGTGTAGACGTCGTCGAGGATGGTATCGGGGTCGGGCAGGGGGCTTTCCTCGGCGAACTGGATGGCCTCCTGGATGCGGGCGGTGGTTTGGCTGTCGATGCGCTCGACATCGGCGGCGCTGAGGACGCCCTGCTGGAGGAGCTTGGCCTGGAGTTGATCGATGGGGTCGCGGGCCTTCCAGGCGGCGATCTCGGCCTCGTCGCGCTTGAGCTTGCCGAAGTCGCGGCCGACGTGGTCGTAGAAGCGGTAGGTCTTGCACTCGAGCAGGGTGGGGCCGTCACCGCGGCGGGCGCGGGCGATGGCTTCGCCGGCGGCCTCGTAGACGGCGAAGAGGTCCATGCCGTCGATGGTGACGCCGGGCATGTCGTAGGAGGCGGCGCGGTCGGCGACGTCGATGATGGGCTGGTGGTCGGCCTGGCGGGTGAACTCGCCGTAGAGGTTGTTCTCGCAGACGAAGACGACAGGGAGGCGATAGAGGCCGGCCATGTTGGCGGCCTCGTGGAAGGTGCCCTCGTTGGAGGCGCCGTCGCCGAAGAAGCAGACGGTGATGCGGCCGTCCTGGCGGTACTTGGCGGCGAAGGCGGCGCCGATGGCGATGGGCGGTCCGGCGCCGACGATGCCGTTGGCGCCGAGGATGCCGAGGTCCAGGTCGGCGATGTGCATGGAGCCGCCCTTGCCCTTGCAGTAGCCGGTGACCTTGCCGTACAGCTCGGCGAACATGAGCTTGGGGTCGCCGCCCTTGGCGAGGACGTGGCCGTGACCGCGGTGGGTGGAGGTGATGTAGTCCTGGTCGGAGAGCTGGGCGCAGACGCCGACGCCGACCGCTTCCTCGCCAACGTAGAGGTGCACGGCGCCCTTGATCTTGGTCTCCTCAGCGAGGAGGCCGGCGCGCTCTTCGAACTCACGGATGAGCACCATGCGCTCATACATCTGGATGAGCGTGTGGTTGGGGATGTCCATGGGCCTGCCCTCCCGGGCTGCGCGGGGTGCAGCGGCGAGGCTAGGAGCGGGCGCAGAAGGGTGTCAACGGGGAGGGGCCGGGGGCGGGCGGGGATCTGCGGGTGGCGGTTGGAGGGCTGGGCGGACTTCCTGGGCGAAGAGGCGCATGGAGTTGAGGACCTTTTCGTGGGGGATGCGGCCGCCGAAGTTGAACCAGCCCATGATGTGGCCGGAGTGGTAGTGGTCGTAGATCTGGTGGAGGCGGGCGGCGACGGTTGCGGGGCTGCCGACGGCGGCGATGTCGCGAGCGGCGTCTTCGTAGGTCATGGCTTCGAAGCGCTGGGCGAGGGGGGGCAGGTTGCTGCTGCCGCTGAGGCCGGCCTGGAGGCCGTCGCGGACGATCTGGCCGACGATGGCGAAGTAGCTGAGGTAGGAGGCTTCGACGTCGGCGCGGGCTTGGGCGTCGTCCTCGGCGACGTAGATGGGGACGAGCATGCCGTGGTCGCCGTCGACGGCACCGGGGCGCCCCGCCAGGTAGCGGCGGGCCCGGGCGGCGATCTGCTCGGGCGGGGCGGTCATGATGGCGGTCATGAGACGGAGGTTGCGGCTGAGGGCGGTGGTGACGCTCTCGTCGCTGTTGGCGGCCATCCAGAGGGGTGGGTGGGGGCGCTGGAAGGGCTTGGGGGTGACGCGGACGTCGCGGTAGGACCAGAAGTCGCCTTGAAAGGTGAGAGGCTCGTCGTTCCAGGCGCGGATGAGGACGGCGTAGGCTTCGTCGAAGCGGGCCTGGCGCTCGTTGAGGGGGATGTTGTAGCCGGCGTAGTGTTGCTGGAAGCCGCCGCGGCCGATGCCGAATTCGAGGCGGCCGCCGCTGAGGTTGTCGAGCATAGCGGCTTCCTCGGCGACGCGGAGGGGGTCGTGCAGGGGCAGGAGGGTGACGGCGGTGCCGATGCGGATGGTGCTGGTGCGCTGGGCGACGGCGGCGGCCATGAGGAAGGGGGAGGGCATGACGCCGTAGCGAGGTTCGAAATGGAGTTCGGCGAGCCAGACGACGGGGAAGCCGAGTTCGTCGGCGAGAACGATCTGGTCGAGGGTGTCGTTGTAGCGCTGGGTGGTCCGTTGCTCGGGCCAGGTGGGGAGTTGGTAGAAGATCGCGACGTCCATCGCGAGGGAGAGTACCGAGGCGCTGCGGGTGAGGCTACAGGTGGGGGCGGGGGATCAGGGGCGCCGGCGCTCGCCGCCCGCGGCGCCGGGCCGCGCGATTGACAGCCCCCGGGGTTCCTTCCCAGAATCGGCGCGCGCGTCGCTGCGGCGCGGGTCGCGGCTTGCCGCGGTGAGAGGGGCGGGCGATGTCCAAGCTGCGGGTGGGATGGATCGGTGTGGGGCGGATGGGGCTGCCGCTGGTGGAGCGGCTGCTGGCGGCGCGGGTGGAGGTGGCGGTCTACAACCGCACGCGGGCGAAGGCGGAGCCGCTGGCGGCGCAGGGGGCGACGCTGGTGGACTCGGCGGCGGCGCTGGCGGAGCGGGACATCGTCTTCACGATGATCGATGCGGACGCGGCGCTGCGGGAGGTGGCGCTGGGCGAGGCCGGGGTGCTGTCGGGTGGGGGGGCGCCGCTGCTGGTGGATTCCTCGACGGTGTCGGTGGAGGTGTCGCAGGAGGTGCGGGCGGCGGCGGAGGGGGCGGGAACGACGCTGGTGGCGGCGCCGGTGAGCGGCAACCCGGGGGCGGTGCGGTCGGGCAATCTGGTGGTGGTGGCGTCGGGGCCGCGGGCCGCGTATGAGCAGGCGGCGCCGGTGCTGGCGCACTTTGGGCGCGGGGTGACGTACGTGGGGGAGGGGGACGCGGCGCGGGTGGCGAAGATCTGCCACAACGTGCTGCTGGGGGCGGTGACGCAGTCGCTGGCGGAGATCACGGTGTTAGGGCAGGCGGCCGGGATCCCGCGCAAGGCGCTGTTCGAGTTTCTCAACATGAGCGCGCTGGGGTCGCGGTTTACGGGCTACAAGGCGCCGGCCTTCGTGGGGCTGGATATGACGGCAACGGCGACGACGCGCATCATCCGCAAGGACCAAGAGCTGGGGCTCGATTTGGGGCGGGCGCACAACGTGCCGATGCCGCTGACGGGGCTCGTGCAGCAGCTCCTGGTGCAGGCGGAGGGGCAGGGCTACGGCGAGGAGGACTTCGCGACGCTGCTGTACCTGGTGGCGCAGGGGGCGGGGATGCGCTTGGAGGCGGAAGCCACGGACGGCTAGGGGGGCGGACCGCGCCCGGGCGGGATCGCGCGGCGCTATCGTGCGGAGACGAGCCAGGACGAGGAGGCAGTAATGGCGGAGTTCGCGCAGACGAGCATTGCGGCGCCGGGGACGATGGCGGTGGATTGGGAGCGGCGGATCGACTTCGACCGCTTGCGGCGCTACCGGGTGGAGCGCACGCGGCAGGCGATGCAGGACGCGGGGCTGGGGGCGCTGCTGCTCTTCGAGACGAGCAACATCCGCTATGTGACGGGGACGCACATCGGCTACTGGGCGTTCAACAAGGCGGAGCGCTACGCGCTGATCACGGGCACCGGGGAGCCCTACATCTGGGACTTCGGGTCGGCGGCGAAGGCGCACCGCTTGCAGTGCGACTGGCTGGACCGGGACCACTCGCGGGGGGGCAACACGGGCTTGCAGGGGGCGATCGGGGGTGGCTCCGGCCTGCCGCGGCGGGCGGCGCAGGAGATCAAGGCGGTGCTGGAGGCGGAGGGGGTGGGGGAGATGCCGCTGGGGATCGATCTGGTGGAGCCGCCGGTGCTGTTCGAGCTGCAGGAGCTGGGGGTGGAGGCGCGGGACGGGCAGCAGGCGATGCTGATGGCGCGGCAGATCAAGTCGGCGGACGAGGTGATCTTGCTGAACCAGGCGGCGTCGATGGTGGACGGGGTGTACCAGGACATCTACGAGGCGCTGAAGCCGGGCATGCGCGAGAGCGACGTGGTGGCGCTGGCCAACAAGCGCCTCTACGAGCTGGGGTCGGAGCACGTGGAGGCGATCAATTCGATCGCGGGGGAGCGCTGCAGTCCCCACCCGCACGTGTTCAGCGATCGCATCATCCGGCCCGGCGATCAGGCCTACTTCGATATCATTCACGTCTTCAACGGCTACCGGACGTGCTACTACCGGACGTTCGCCGTGGGGCGGGCGACGCAGGCGCATCGCGATGCGTACAAGCGGGCGCGGGAGTGGATTGATGTGGCGATCGATCTGGTCAAGCCGGGCGTGGGGACGGACCAGATCGCGCTGACCTGGCCCAAGGCGGAGGAGTACGGTTTCGAGAGCGAGATGGAGGCCTTCGGGCTACAGTTCGGGCACGGGGTGGGGGTGGGGCTGCACGAGCGGCCGGTGATCAGTCGCTTGAACTCGCTGGACGACCCTGTGGAGATCGAGGAGGGGATGGTCTTCGCGCTGGAGACGTACTGTCCGGCGACGGACGGGCACTCGGCGGCGCGGATCGAGGAGGAGATCGTGGTGACGGCGGAGGGGTCGGAGCTGCTGACGCTGTTCCCGGCGGAAGAGCTGGTGGTGACGAACCCGTACTAGGGCCGGCCCGAGGGCGCGCGTCGTGGCGGTGGTGCTGATCACGGGCTGCAGCTCGGGCTTCGGGCTGGCGGCGGCGGTGGCGTTCGCGGGGCGCGGCGACAGCGTGGTGGCGACGATGCGGAACTCCGAGAAGGCGGGACCGCTGCGGGCGGCGGCGGCGGCAGCAGGGGTGGGGGTGGAGGTGGCGCAGTTGGAGGTGACGGATGCGGCGTCGCGGGAGCGCGCGGTGGGAGCGGCGCTGGCGCGGCACGGCCGGATCGACGTGCTGGTGAACAACGCGGGCGTCTACGAGGCGGGGGCGGCGGAGGAGCTGGGGGAGGCGAGCCTGCGGCGGCAGTTCGAGACGAACGTGTTCGCCGCCTTCGCCATGATGCAGGCGGTGCTGCCGGGGATGCGAGCGCGGCGCTGCGGCCGGATCGTCAACATTGGCTCGGTGGTGTCGCTGTTCGCGCCGCCGTTCGGGGCGGGCTACGCGGCGACGAAGCACGCGCTGGACGCGCTGTCGGCGGCGATGGACCTGGAGCTGCGGCCGTTCGACGTGCGGGTGGTGCAGGTGTCGCCGGGCACCTTCGCGACCCGGCTGGCGGCGAACGCGAGCGCGCCGCCGGGGGAGTCGGCGTACGGGGCGGCGCCGGCGGAGCGCTACACGTTCTGGGAGGGGATGCTGGCGAGCAACCCGGACTACTCGCGGGTGACTGCGGCGATCGTGGCGGCGGCGACGGCGGCGGCGCCGCTGCCGCGGTACGTGGTGCCGGGGTCGTTTACGGCGCAGGCGGTGGTGGCGATCGGGGAGGCGAAGAACGCGCTGGACGCGTCGATGCGGGGCTGAGGCGTGGGCGGGGTCGCGAGGCCGGGGGGATGAGCGGTCGCTACATGCTGGCGCTGGATCAGGGGATGTCGAGCAGCCGGGCGGCGCTCTCCGACGTGACGGGGCTGGTCGTGGCGTCGGCGCGGGTGCCCCCGTGGTGTGTGTTGGTCGGCGCGAGGAGGATACTCCGTACATAAACGGTCGTGAGGGGGCAGCCGGGAAGGGAACCCGACGATGGATTTCGGCCTGACGGAGGTGCAGGAGGACATCCGCCGCACCGTGAAGATCGTCTGCGATCGCTTCGACGATGACTATTGGAGCGCGCGGGATCGGGACGGGGCGTTCCCCGTCGAGTTCGCCTCGGCGATCGCCGAGGGGGGCTGGCTGGGGATCGCGATGCCGGAGGCGTACGGGGGGGCGGGGCTGGGGGTGAGCGAGGCGGCGGTGCTGATGCACACGGTGGCGAACTCGTCGGGGGCGATGGCGGCGTCGTCGTCGATACATATCAACATCTTCGGGCCGCACCCGATCGTGGTGTTCGGCTCGGAGGCGCAGCGGGAGCGCTGGCTGCCGGAGCTGATTGGGGGGCGGGTGCGGACCTGCTTCGGCGTGACGGAGCCGACGGCGGGGCTGGACACGACGCACGTGCAGACGCGGGCGGAGCGGGACGGGGACCAGTATCTGGTCTCGGGGCAGAAGATCTGGACGAGCACGGCGCAGGAGGCGGACAAGATCCTGCTGCTGGCGCGGACGGCGCCGCTGGAGGCGACGGAGCGGCCTATGGACGGGTTGTCGCTGTTCTATACGGACCTGAACCGGGACTACGTGGACGTGCGCGAGATCGAGAAGATGGGGCGGCACGCGGTGGACTCCAACGAGGTCTTCTTCGACGGCTTGCCGGTGCCGCTGGGGGACCGCATCGGCGAGGAGGGGATGGGCTTCCGCTACCTGCTGCACAGTCTCAACCCGGAGCGGGTGCTGGTGGCGTCGGAGTCGATCGGGATCGGGCGGAACGCGCTGGCGCGGGCGGCGGCGTACGCGCGGGAGCGGGAGGTGTTCGGGCGGCCGATCGGGCAGAACCAGGCGATCCAGCATCCGCTGGCGGAGAGCTGGGCGGAGCTGGAGGCGGCCTGGCTGATGGCGCAGCGGGCGGCCTGGCTCTACGACGAGGGGCAACCCTGCGGGCCGGAGGCGAACGCGGCTAAGTACCTGGCGGGGGAGGCGGGCAAGCGGGCCTGCGAGCGGGCGGTGATGACGCATGGGGGGCTGGGCTACGCGAAGGAGATGCAGGTGGAGCGGCTGTGGCGCGAGGTGCTGATCAACTGGATCGCGCCGGTGAGTCCGCAACTGGCGCTGTGCAACATCGCGGAGAAGGCGTTGGGGCTGCCGAAGTCGTACTAGGCGGTGCGCGACCCTCGACAGGCCCTGCGACCCCGCACGGGGGAGCGTCCTCACCCCCTTCCCCCCTCTCCATCTGAACCGATGGAGAGGGGGGACCGGAACGTGGGCGGCCCTGTTCGCTCCTTTCCGCGTCGGCGGGATCAGGACAGGGCCTTCGGCGGGGTCTTCGACTCCTTGAGGGCGCGCGGGCCAGGCCCTGCGACCCCGCACGGGGGAGCGACCTCACCCCCTTCCCCCTCTCCATCTGAACCGATGGAGAGGGGGACCGGAACGCGGAGGGTGGGCGGCCCTGTTCGCTCCTTTCCGCGTCGGCGGGATCAGGACAGGGCCTTCGGCGGGGTCCTCGACTCCTTGAGGGCGCGCGGGCCAGGCCCTGCGACCCCGCACGGGGGAGCGACCGCACCCCCTTCCCCCCTCTCCATCTGAACCGATGGAGAGGGGGACCGGAACGCGGAGGGTGGGCGGCCCTGTTCGCTCCTTTCCGCGTCGGCGGGATCAGGACAGGGCCTTCGGCGGGGTCTTCGACTCCTTGAGGGCGCGCGGGCCAGGCCCTGCGACCCCGCACGGGGGAGCGACCGCACCCCCTTCCCCCCTCTCCATCTGAACCGATGGAGAGGGGGACCGGAACGCGGAGGGTGGGCGGCCCTGTTCGCTCCTTTCCGCGTCGGCGGGATCAGGACAGGGCCTTCGGCGGGGTCTTCGACTCCTTGAGGGCGCGCGGGCCAGGCCCTGCGACCCCGCACGGGGGAGCGACCGCACCCCCTTCCCCCCTCTCCATCTGAACCGATGGAGAGGGGGACCGGAACGCGGAGGGTGGGCGGCCCTGTTCGCTCCTTTCCGCGTCGGCGGGATCAGGACAGGGCCTTCGGCGGGGTCTTCGACTCCTTGAGGGCGCGGGGGCCAGGCCCTGCGACCCCGCACGGGGGAGCGTCAGGATGGGGGGGAGCCGCCGTAGCGCCGGGCGGTTTCCAGGGTGCGCTGGGCTTGGGTGAGGTGGGGGCGGTCCAGCATCTTGCCATGGAGGCCGAGGGCGCCGGCGCCGGGAGCGGCGGCGAAAGCATCGACGACGCGCTGGGCGTGGGCGACTTCCTCATCCGTGGGGGTGAAGGCATCGTTGATGACGGGAACCTGCCCGGGGTGGATGGCGATCTTGCCGCTGAAGCCGGAGCGCCGGGCCTGGGCGGCCTCGGCGCGGAGGGCGTCGGCGTCGCGGAAGTCGCTGTAGAGGCCGTCGACGGGCTCGACGCCGGCGGCGCGGGCGGCGAGGAGGGTGAGGTTGCGGGCGAGCAGGTAGGGGCCGTCGTAGTCGCCGCTGGGGGTGCGGTTGTCGATGGCGTGGAGCGCGGCGGAGAGGTCCTCGGCGCCCCAGGTCAGACCGTAGAGGCGGGCAGTGACGCCGGCGTAGGTGTGCAGGTTGAAGAGGGAGGCGGCGGTCTCGGTGGCGACGGCGAGGATCCGGGTGGCGCCGATCGGGAGGCCCTCGCGCGCTTCGAGCGCGGCGCAGTGGTGGTCGAGGGCGAGGGCCGCCGCGGCGTCGTCGGGCTTGGGCAGGACGATGCCGTCGGGGGCGCCGGGCATGACGTGGGCGAGGTCGGTGAGGGCCAGGTCGCCGGGAGCGCTGAGAGGGTTGATGCGGACCCAGATCTGCTGCGGCTCGCGCTGGGGATGGGCCTGGAGGTACTCGCGCACGAGGGCGCGGGCGGGCTCGCGGTTCTCGGGGGTGACGGCGTCCTCGAGGTCCAGGATGAGCGCGTCGGCGCCGGTTGCGGGGCCCTTGGCGAGCTTGCGCTCGCTGTCGCCGGGGATGAAGAGGAAGGAGCGGATCACGAGCCGGCGTCCTCAGCGGCGGGCCGCTTGCGCATGAAGGCGGCGCGCTGGCAGGAGGCGACCTCGACGCCGTCCTGGTTGTAGGCGCGGTGCTCGAAGGTGACGAGGCCGGCGTCGGGGCGGGACTTACTCTCGCGCAGGGCGACGACGGTGGAGACGGTGTGCAGGGTGTCGCCGTGGAAGACGGGGTGGGGGAAGCGGACGTCGCTCATGCCGAGGTTGCCGATGGTGGTGCCGAGTGTGGTGTCGCCGACGGTGACGCCGACCATGAGGCCGAGCGTGAACATGCTGTTGACGATGCGCCGGCCCCACTCGGTCCCGGCAGCGAAATGTTCGTCGAGGTGGAGGGGCTGGGGGTTGTGGGTGAGGGCGCTGAAGAGGACGTTGTCCATCTCGGTAACGGTGCGGCGGATGGGGTGCTCGAAGGTCTGAGCGACGGAGAAGTCCTCGTAGTAGAGGCCGGGCACGGGCGAGTCCTTTCGCTGCGGGTCGTCTAGGCTAGCAGCGCTGAGCGGGCGCGTGCAGCGGGGCGACGACCCAGGCGGCGCGATCGTGATTGCCACGTCGATCTCGCGGCCGGGATCTGGCGGCAGCTGACAGAGGGAGGCCCGAATGTCCGAAAACTGGAGCGCGCTCGACCGACGCCTGCGGGAAGGGCTCGGCCCCTCGATTGCGCCGCCGATCGCGATCACGTTCCGGGGCGAGGGGGAGGAGTCCGGGGCCCCGCCTTTCGACCGGCCAATGCCCGCGCCCGCCGGCGACGGCCGCACGGGCCGCGCGGCGGCGGGCTGCGTCTTCTGGATGGAGGCGCCGAAGGCGACGTTCTCCACGGTGGCGGCGGACCACGCCAACTGCAGCGTGGGCAGTGTGACGCACGGCTTCAAGACCCTGAAGGAGGTGGCCGGGAACGAGGACGTGGCGGCCCTGCTGGAGTGCAACTGGGTGAGCGAGGAGGCGGTGCTGCAGATCCCGACGGTGCAGGAGCGGCCCGGCTCGGTCGTCTACGGACCGCTGGCCGAGACCACCGTGGATCCGGATGTCGTTCTGCTGCGGCTGAGCGGGCGGCAGTTGATGGTCCTGCACGATGCGCTGCCGGGCTTGCGCATCGAGGGGAAGCCGCAGTGCCACATCATCGCGATCGCGAAGGAGCAGGGGGAGGTGGCGGCGAGCGTGGGCTGCCAGCTCAGCCGCGTGCGCACGGGTATGTCGAACAGTGAGATGACCTGCGCCATCCCGGCGGCGGCGCTGGGCGATGTCGTGGAGCGTGTGGAGGCCGCGGCGACGGCCGATGCGGCGGTGGCTCGCTACGCGTCGGCGGACATGGCGCGCTTCGGGCCGTAGCGGCTACCCGGTGTCGATGTTGGGGTGCTTCCTGGCGCTGTGGGGGGGGGGCAGCGGGGGCAACGCGCGGAGACCGTGGAGGATCCCGTCACGCGTGTGGGCGGGGTCGATGACACCGTCGATCTCGACGTAGGAAGCGGTGCTGACGGCTGTGCCCTTTTCATAGGGCCGGGGGCTGGGAGCAGATGCCGAGCGAGGGTCCTGTGCCCGTGCCCCGCTTCGCGCCCGCGGCGGTCTCGTCGCCGGGTGACTGCTGGTCACGACGGGGGAGGGATCGGGTCGAGCGTTCTTCAGCGATGTCTGGGCGTTCGATCCCGCCACGCGGCTCTGGACGGAACCGGCGTCCAAACGAGAGCGGGCCCAGCAACCGCTACGGTGCGGGCTTGGCGCTGGACGGCGCGAGCCAGCGTCCCTTTGTGAGCCACGGCTTCACGGCGAGCGGGCGCTTCGACGACACCTGGTCGGTGAGGTCGACGGGGGCCTGGCAGGAGGATTCGCCGGCCGGGGCGCGGCCGGGCGCGCGTTGCCTGCCCGCCTGCGCGTACGGGGTCATTGCGCGCGCTCTGCTGCTGTACGGGGGCCAGGACAACTCATCGGCGCAATTGGGAGACACGTGGGTCCTTCCGGATGGGGTCCTGCTGGATGGGGTCCTGCTGGATGGGGCGTGGCATGCGGTGGTGGGGGTCGGGCCGCCGGCGCGTCGCTTCCCGGCCATGGCGGCGGTGGCGGGCAGTGCCTGGCTCTTCGGCGGAGCGGGAGCCGAGGGAAGCTTGGGAGACCTCTAGCTGCTGGAGAGCGTCTCGCGGCCGTCCCCGTGTCGTGCGCAGGGCCGGACCGCTAGGCTGCGCGCGACCGGAGGGAGGACGGCATGGCTCTGCCCGTAACCCTGCAATCGGACGAGGTGCTGATCGTGCGCCGCCGCCGGCACATCCTGTTCCTGGCCTGGCAGATGCTGAAAGTGCTGCTGACGGGGGCGGCGCCGATCGTCGTGCTGCTGCTGGCCTGGAACGAGATCTCCGGGCTGGACGGGGACAACGGTACGATCGCGGGCATCATCGCGGCGGTCTGGGGCGGGATGTGGGCGATCGGGGCTTACTTCACCTGGTACCGCTACAACCGGGACGAATGGGTGGTGACGAATCAGCGGCTGATCGATTCGGTCAAGCAGCACTGGTTCCACCACGAGATATCCTCCGCCGACCTGATCCAGATCGAGGACATGTCTGTGCGGCGGTCGGGGCTGCTGCAGACGATGTTCAATTTCGGCGACCTGCACTGCCAGACGGCGGGGGCCCATCAGCACTTCGTGCTGCGCGGGATCCCCAGGCCGTCCGACACGCTGGGCGCGGTGGACGCGGCGCGGGACGCGGCGCGGCGGGAGCTGGCGCGGGGGGTGGCGTCGGGCATCACGACCTGAGCGCGGCTGGGCATCGGGCGAGGGCGGCGGGGGAACCCGATCCGGCGCAACCGAACTGAGATCGTTGGCGTCTGGCCGCCGGGAGAATGTGCATGCTGCGGAATCCGACGCTCGCGCTGGTGACGGTGGCCGTGTCGCTGGGATTCGAGGCGCCGCAGGGCCGCCGCGGCCGCGACTGTCTCGCAGGCGCGAGCCGCGACCGGTTCGCCGCCTGCGATCGGCTCGGCGGCCCCGAATGGATGGACTACGCTTCCTTGCCGTTGCGCCCGGCGGCGGGGAGGACGCCGTCCGGGACGGCTTCGGCAGGCTCGGCGCCGGCGGCCATGTGGAGTTCGCCCTCGTAGGTGGCGCCGTCTTCGATGGCGATGCGGGCCGCGATGGCGGAGCCGCGGATGCTGCCGCTGGGCTGGAGCTTGAACTGACCGTGGCTGACCACGTCGCCTTCCACGGCGCCGGAGACGATGACTTCGGCGGCCTCAACGCGCGCTTGGACGACGGCGCCTTCGGCGATGGTGAGCTTGCCGTCGCAGAGAATCTCGCCGTCGACCCGGCCCTCGACGCGGAGGTCCTGGCTGGAGCGCAGTTTGCCCTCGATGGTGGTGTGACGGTCGATGAAGCTATTTTCGACGCGGGGACGGCGGGGCGGCGCGGGCTCGGCCGGGGCCGCCTGCGGCGTGGCCGGGGCCAGGGGTTCGCTGGGAGGACGCGCGGGCAGTGTTGCCGGGCGGATGCTGGACTCGTAGCTGCGCATGCGGGGCTCCTCGGGGTGGCGTCGGAACGGATCGTTGGGGGATTCGCTAGGGGATGCGGGCGTGGGCGCCCGGAACGGGGTGCGCATACAGGCTCCTTCCCTGCCGATATCGGGGCCCGTGCGGGTCCGAGGGGACGGAGTGGGCCCCGACCCTCAGGGGCATAACGTCGTTGGGGCGCTGGGGGTTCCCACGGCGGGCACGCTTCCGGGCGGTCGTTCCTCGCGCGCGTGGGGAGCGTGGGCCCCTGTTGCGACCGGGTTGACGAGCGGGGGCGGGTGGAGAACTATCGTCACTCCTCAGCGGCCGGCGGCGTGGCCGACGGGGTACGGCATTGAGGAGACGGCGATGGCGGCTGCGCAGTTGACGGGACTCGAGGGAAAGGTCGCCGTGGTGACGGGGGCGGGGCGGATGCGCAGCATCGGCCGGCCGATCGCGGTGGATCTGGCGTCGGCGGGATGCAAGATCGTGCTGACGGGGACGGGGCGGGAGCGGGCGCGCTATCCGGAGGACGAGCAGGCGGCGGGCTGGCGGGACATCGCCTCAGTGGCGGAGGAGGTCGGGGCGGCTGGGTCGGAGGCGCTGGCGTTGGTGAGCGACGTGCGCAACGAGGCGGCGGTGGAGGCGCTGGCTGAGGCGACGCTGGCGCAATTCGGGCGCGTCGATTTCGTGGTCAACAACGCGGGGGCCGCGCGGGGCGCGGACCGCAAGCCGGTGACGGAGGTCGACGCCGACGTGTGGCGGAACGTGGTGGAGACGAACCTGCTGGGCACGTTCCTGATGTGCCGGGCGTTCGGGCGGCGGCTGGTGGCGCAGGGGGAAGGGGGCGCGATCGTGAACATTTCCTCGATCGCGGGGAAGCAGCTGCCGCCGAACGCTTCGGCGTACGCCGCGAGCAAGGCGGGGATCCAGGCCCTGACGGCGAGCATGGCGCAGGAGGTGGGGGGGGACGGGATCCGGGTGAACGCGATCTGTCCGGGGATCATCGATACGTACCGGATGGATCTGCTGGGACGGGGCGAGGCCTGGGAGAAGATGATCCGCCGGCGAGTGCCGCTGGGGCGGGCGGGTCAGGGCGCCGACATCTCCGCGATGACGGTCTTCCTGTGCAGCGATCAGGGGTCTTGGATCACAGGGCAGGCGATCAACGTCGACGGCGGGACCGTGGTGGAGCACTAGGCGGAGCCGGGCTTCCTAGTCGCCGATGGTGGCCTTGAAGCTGGCCAGATGCTCCTGCAGGTGACCGATGAGAATGCCTTGCGTGGCCTGCTCGGCGGTGAGCGGGTTGCCCATGACCTGTGCGCTGCGCTGGAGCTGCTCATCGCTGAGGCGGCGCAGGCCGGCAATGGCGCGCTCCCCGTCTTGGCGCAGGGCGCTGAGAACCTGATCCTTGGGGGCGGCAGCGTTCTTGACGGCGTTCTCGGCGTTGGCGCCGTCGATCATCTCTTCGGTGATAGGCGGGAGTTCGGCGCCACTGGCGATTCCCTGGACGAGGCCGTTGATGGGCCCCAGCGCCTCGGCGAAATGCGCTGCCAGGGCGGCGGCGGTCCAGCCCTCGGCGGCGCTGGTGCGCTGCCAGGCGGCGGCATCGCAGGTTTCGACGGTTTGGATGGCTTCAGCCTGCAGGGATGCCAACTGGCTGGCGAGGTCCTGGACGCGGCTCATGGCGTGTCTCCTCCGGTGTGACGCTCGGTCCGTGCGTCGGCGAGGGCAGATTAGGGCAGAGACGGTGTCGCGTGGGGGCCTTCCGTAAGCATCCGGGTAAATACGGGAGGGCAGCGGGCGCAGAGGCTGCGCTAGCCTCCGGCGCATGTGCGGCCGGCCGAGAGGGCGAGTGCTGACGCTGGCGCTGCCGCCGGGGTGTGAGGGGCTGCGGGTACTGGCACGGGGGGAGCGCTATTGGCTGCCCAGCTCGGAGGCGGTGACCTGGCGCTATCCGGGGGCGGTGGGGGTGAGCAGGCTGGCCTTTCACGACGTGACGGCGGAGGCCGGGGTGTCGTACCGGCAGCACGAGCTGTCGGGGGTGGGGGAGTGTCGCTTGGCGGGAGAGGCGTTCGGGCCGGGGACGGCGTGCACGGCGGAGCGGGTCAGCGAGGGGGCGGCCGTGACCGATGTGGATGGGGACGGCTGGCCGGATCTGTTCGTGACGTGGCGGGAGGCGCCGGACATCCTCTTCCGCAACCGGGGGACGGGACCTTCCGAGACGTGACGGAGGCGTCGGGGCTGGGCGAAGTCGACGCGCACAGCAACGGGGCCTGGGGGGGCGACATCGACAACGACGGCGATCCCGACCTATTCGTGACGACGATGGCGGCGGCGGCGTTCCTGCTCTTCAGCAACGACGGCCGCGGGCACTTTCGGGAGGGGGCGGCGCCGCACGCGCGGTTGCTGCGGAACCAGGGGACGGAGAAGCCGGGCTTCTTCCAGGACGTGACGGCAGCGGCGGGGGGAGGGTCGGACGAGAACGGGACGAGCTCGACGCTGGGCGACTACGACCGGGACGGGGACCGGACGTGTTCGCGGTGCACAACGGAGCTGCCCCGGTGCTGTATCGCAACGACGGCGGCAACGGACAGCCGTGGCTACGGGTGTGGCTGGAGGGGAGGGCGTCGAATGGGGATGGGGTGGGGGCGCGGATCGAGGCGACGGCGTTCGCGGGCGGGCCGACGCAGCCGCGGGAGCTGGGGGTGGGGATGCACTTCCTAAGGCAGAGCGAGGCGACGGCGCACTTCGGGCTGGGGGCGTGGCGGAGGCCGCTGGCGGAGGTGGTGGTGCGCCGGCCGGCGAGTGGGACGACGACGGTGTTCTGCACGATGTCCCGCTGGACCGCACGATCCGGGTGCGGCAAGGGGCGGAGGGGTTCACGGTGCTGCCGGTTGGAGGGGCGGCGCCGTGAGGGGAGCGGGCGCCGGGGGTTTCGCCGGCGCGGTGTTTGCTCCGGCCGGGGGTTTGGCGGGGTGTCTCCCCGGCGCCGTTCGGTTAGGCGCGCCCGGCTCGCGCGGGAGGGCGCTGTGGGTGATGCTGCGGGAGTGCGCTGGAGGCGCCTGCGCCGGGAGCGCGCGCAGGGCCGGGAGAGGAGAGCAGAGGATGATGCAGGTCGCCGTGATCGGGCTGGGGTGGTGGGGGAATCGGATCTGCGATTCGCTAGAGAAGAGCGGCAAGCTCAAGGTCGTGCGGGGGATGGACATCGTGCCGGCCGTGGCGGCGCAGGTGGGCGACGCGCGCGGCTTCCCGACGGGCGACCGCTACGCGGACGTGCTGGCGGACGCGTCGGTGCAGGGGGTGATCATCGTGACGCCGCCGTCGGGGCACGAGGAGCAGGTGCTGGCGGCGGCGGCGGCGGGGAAGCACGTGCTGTGCGAGAAGCCGTTCTCGTTGACGGAGGCGTCGGCGGCGCGGATGGTGGCGGCCTGCCACGCGGCGGGGGTGCAGCTGGGCATCGACCACGAACGGCGGTGGGAGCCGGCGATGGAGGAGGTGCAGCGTCTGGTGGGAAGCGGGGAATTGGGGGAGATCCTGCACTGGGAAGGGCACCACTCCCACGCCTGGATGCTGGACCTGCCGGAGGATCACTGGCGGCGCAAGCGGGGAGAGGGTCCCTCGCCGGGGTTCACGGGGATGGGGATCCACATCCTGGACCTGATGACGCACATGCTGGGACGGCCGACGGAAGTGATGGCGTGGATCGCGAACCGTTCGGGCGGGTTCGCGGCGGGCGACGTGTACCAGTCGCAGCTGCGCTACGCGGACGGGACGACGGCGTCGCTGGCCAACGTCTGCGCGACGCCGTTCCACGTGCGGCTGGCGGTGTTCGGCAGCAAGGGCTGGGTGCAGGTGCAGGACGTGGACCTGGGCGAGGGCAAGGTGCAGTCCACGCAGACGGTTTCCATGATCGGAGCGACGCCGCAGGTGACGACGTATGAGCCGATCGACAGCGTGTTGCTGGCAGCGGAAGCGTGGCGCGACTCGGCCCTGGAGGGGGCGCCCTACCGCTTCTCGGACGCGGAGCTGGTGAGTGTGGTGGCGACGGAGGAGGCGCTGCAGCAGTCGATCGACACGGGGGGGCCGGCGCCGGTTGCGCCGGCATCGGGTTAGGCCGGAAGCGGCGGGCGCGATCGCGTGATGGCCAGGCCGGACGGCGGCGCCCTGGCGGGGGACGTCGCGCTGGTCACGGGGGCCGGGCGGGGGATCGGGCGGGGGATCGCGCTGGCCTATGCGCGGGAGGGGGCGCGGGTGGTGGTGTCGGCGCGGACACAGGGAGATCTGGACGCGCTGGTTGGGGAGATCGCGGCGGCGGGGGGCGAGGCGCTGGCGCTGGCGGCGGACGTGTCGCGGGGGGAGGAGGCGCGGGGGCTGGTGCGCGAGGCGATCCGGCGATACGGGCGGCTGGACGTGCTGGTGAACAACGCGGGTGGGGTGGTGACGCCACGGGGCCCGGCGGACCATGACCCATTCGCCTACGCGGACGATGCTTTCGCGGCGACGCTGGCGCTGAACCTGATGGCGGCGCACTGGACGGGGAGCGTGGCGCTGCCGCAGATGCGGGAGCAGGGATACGGGCGGATCATCAACGTGGGGTCGGGGGCGTCGAAGGGGGTGACGCCTTCGCCGATCTCGTATCACGTGGCCAAGCACGGGCTGGTGGGGCTGACGCGGGCGCTGGCAGCGGCGACGGCGTCGTACGGGATCACGGTGAACTGCCTCTGCCCGGGGCCGACGCGGACGGCGCTGTACACGTCGTCGCACGCGCTGATGCTGGAGGCGGACGGGGCGGTGGCCCACGCGGCGCCGGAGGCGGTGCCGCCGAACTTGCAGGAGCGGGTGCTGGAGCCGGAGGAGATCGCGCCGATGGCGGTGCTGCTGGGGTCGCGGGGGAGCGGCGGGATCACGGGGCAGGTGATCAGCGTGGACGGGGGCTACAAGGTTTAGGCGGCGGCTCCCTCGGGGCGACTTCAACTCGATGAGGAAGGGGTGGCCCTCGCCATCGCCGGTGTTCTCGGTGGGGTGATCGGCGGCGTCCATGCAGGCGACGCCGCCGGCCGGCACGTCGATCTCTTGGGCGTCGCCCCAGCGGGGTCGGTGAAGCGGCACTTGCCGGCGGTCATGAGGATGGCGACGACGGCTGGGTGGTGGTCCATCTCGGTCTTGTCGCCGGGGCCGGCGCGGTACTCGAGGACGCGGACGCGAGCATGGCCTTGTTGGCATGGGGGGCGGCTTCAACGGCATCGGCGGGCGTGGGGTTCTTCCTTCTCTCGCGCTGGATGACGGTGCGGCCGCCTGCGTTGCCATTGCGAGCTTGGCCGGTCAATCGATGCGCACTCCGTCCTGTCCAGAGCTGCCGATGTTGCTGCCCACGAGGCAGTCGTTGCGATTCAGGGCGACCGACGGCTGTCCCTCTCCCATCCCGATGGGGTCGGCGAAGCTCTCGAGCGCGGCGTCCCCGCCCAGTGCTTGGAAGGCGTTGAGGAGGTCATTGCCGTCGCCGGCCCGGAGGATGTCGAAGGCGCTCAGGACGTTGCCAACGGAGATGTCGGGGATCGTGTTGTCGAGGAGGAACTCGTCCCCGACGAATGTCAATGAGATCGTCGTTGGGCCCGGGATGCACGAACTGCGTGAACGGGAACAACTGGGTCGCGGAGAGTTCGGCCTCTTCGCTGGCGGCGAGGAGGGGGATGATTCCGGTGAGCGAGACCAGGGAGAGGCCGGGTGGCAGCTCGTAGATGATGAGCGTGAGGCCGTCCAGAGGGGTGTCGGCGAGGTCGGCGAAGGTGGGGGGCTCGTCGATGGGCGTCTCCTCGATCACCTCCTCGACGGGGGCGTCGGCGAGGGAGAAGATCTCGGCGGCGTAGAAAATGGCGCCCCCCTCAGGCGTCGCCGGGCCGGTCGATGACGACGAAGCAGATGGTGCAGGGGTCGCCGGTGTTGCGCCAGGCGTGGCGCGTGCCGCGCTGGACGAGGACGTCGCCGGCGCGCAGGCGGGACGTCTCGCCGCTGTCCAGTTCTAGGATGATTTCGCCCTGCAGGACGATGCCGTAGTCGATGGTGCGGGTGGTGTGCATGGCCGGGTCCCCGGGCTCCAGGAGGCCGGCGGCGTCGAGGCGCTGGCGGGCGGCGGCGAGCGCCTGCGGGGCGGGGGCGTCGGCGCGATCTTCGGGCAGGAAGGTGACGAGGCGGATGAGGGAGCCGCCGGGGGGCGGGGTGCGGCTGAGGGGGCCGTCGCGGACGGGGTCGTAGCCGGCGTCGGGATCGGGGGCGTGGGTGGGGTCGTCGATCCAGACGTGGTCGGCGCGGAAGCGGCCGACATCGATCGGGGGTGGCGTCCCGCTGTCGAAGAGGACGACGGCCCGGCCGGCGGCGTTGTGGCCGGTGACGATGCGGCGGACCACGGCGCTCAGCGGTACGACGGGCTCGTGATGAGGATGAAGCAGATGGTGCAGACGCGGCCGCTGCGATTGCGCCAGGCGTGGCGGGTGGCGCGTTGCACGACGATGTCGCCCTGGTGCAGGTCGACGAGGACGCCGTCGTCGAGTTCGAGGGTGATCTCGCCCTCCAGGACGATGCCGTAGTCGATGGTGGGCGTGGTGTGCATGGCCGGATCTTCGCGCTCCATACGCCCGCCGGCGTCCCAGTGGGCGCGGGCCTCTTCCAGAGCGTGGGGCGAGGGCATGTCGGTACGGTCAGGGGCCTGGAAATGGACGAGGCGGATGACGGAGCCATCGGTGGGGCCGACGAGGCTGAAGTTGCCGCCGGCGACGGGGTCGTTGGTGTTGTCGTAGGGGAGGGCGGGGTCATCGACCCAGACGTCGTCCATGACGGCGCGGCCGAGGTCCCACTGATGTGGGGTGGGGCCGTCCGAAACGACGATGGCCTTGCCGTTGGTGTCGTTGCCGGTGACGATGCGCCGCACCATGCGAACCCCCGCTTCCGCGCGCACCCGCGCCGCCGGCGGCGCGGGCGGTTCATTCCGGCGCGCCGGGGGCGCGCGTGCGGGGACGGTAACAGGTCCGGGCAGCGGCCGCGGCGGCGAGATCAGGGCAGCGCGCCGGTGTCACGGAGGAGGTCGAGGGTGCCTTCGAGGTCGCTGAGGCTGGTGAGCCGGAGCGAGGGTGGGGAGAGGGTGTCCAGGGTGGGGATCCCGGGGCGCGGGTCCAGGCCGTCGATGAGGGGGTACTCGTTCGTCTCCTGGCTGAAGAAGGTCTGCGCGGGGGTCTCCAGCAGGTAGGCGATGAAGCGCCGGGCGGCGGCGTTGTCCGCGGCGGGGGCGAGGAGGCCGGCGCCGGCGATGTTGATCAGGGCGCCGGCATCGCCGGGGTCGGTGTAGGCGTTGGCGGCGGGGAAGTCCGGGTCCTCGGCCAGGAAGCGGAAGAGGTAGTAGTGGTTGACGAGGCCGAGGTCGATCTGGTCGTCGGCGACGGCTTGCACGATGGGGGTGTTTTTGGGGAACTCCTTGACGCCGTTGTCGAGCATGACGCGGAGCCATTGGGCGGTGCGCTCCTCGCCGTGGATGCGGCGCATGGCGGTGATGAAGGCCTGGAAGGATCCGTTGGTGGGGGCCCAGCCCACCCGGCCGCGCCAGACGGGCGCGGTGAGGTCGAAGATGGAGTCCGGGAGATCGGCGGCGGCGAGGCGCTCTGTGGAGTAGACGATGACGCGGGCGCGACCGGAGACGCCGACCCAGGCGTCTCCGGCAGAGCGAAAGACCGGGTCCACCCGGGCGAGGATGTCCGGGGAGAGAGCGGCGAAGAGGCCGGCCTCTTCGAGGGCGCCGAGGGCGCCGGCGTCCTGGGCGAGGAAGACGTCGGCGGGGGTGCGGCCGCCTTCCTCCAGGAGGGCTACAGCGAGGGCGGCAGTGCCGCCGTAGCGGACGCGGACGTCGATGCCGGTGTCGGCCTCGAACTGCTCGATGAGGGGCCCGATGAGGCTTTCGTTGCGGCCGGAGTAGACCGTGATGGAGCCGGGGTCGCCAGCGTCAGCGATGGAGTCGGGGCCGCCAGCGTCAGCGATGGAGCCGGGGTCGCCAGCGTCAGCGATGGAGTCGGGGCCGCCAGCGTCAGCGATGGAGCCGGGGTCGCCAGCGTCAGCGATGGAGTCGGGGCCGCCAGCGTCAGCGATGGAGCCAGGGTCGTCAGCGTCATCGCCCCCGCACGCGGCGGCGGCGAGAGCCACAGTGAGCAGGAGCAGGAGGAGGACGGGCCAGCCCAGCCGGCTCCGCGGCCGGCCGCCGCTGGGCGGCCCTGCGCCGTGCATCGTGTTGGTGGATTCCCGCTGCGTCATGATCCGCTCCTCCTTGTTAGGGCTATCTTCTTCATCTTGTTAGGTAAGGCTAAGTAAATCATAGTGCCTTACCTGAGTCAAGGCGTCTGACGAGGCGAGCGGCCGGGCGAGCCCTCAGCGGGCGAGCCGGGCGTCGCCGGCGGTCCAAAGCTGGGTGAGGATCTGGCCGCTTTCGGGGCCGGCGGGGTCGATGGCTTTGGGCTGGTCGTTGTGGCGGATGACGACGGGCCGGACGCGGTAGCCGAGGAGCCGGCCGGCGCTGAAGGCGACGACGACGTGGTCGGCTTAGAGGCGGGCGACGCGGACGTCCTGGGCCAGGGCGTCGAGGTCGAGGAAGGCGACGCCGGGGATGTCGTCGGTGGCGGCGTCGTAGCTGGCGTGGCCTTCGTAGGAGAGGACGGCGATGCGGACGCTGTTGCGTTCGAGCCGGGGGGGGGGGGTGCGCGCCTGGGTCAGGGTGGCGCCGGCACCGGCGTGGGCGAGGCCGAGCGCGTCGAGGGTGTCCAGGATGACCAAGACGCCGTAGCAGCCGCCGTAGCAGTCGGCGGAGTGGTTGTCGGCGGCGGCGGGGGCGCCTCAGCACGATCTGGGCTTCGGGCCGTTCACGATGCCGATCGCTGCGGCCTGCCTGCCAGCATTCGCGGGACAGTTGCCCAACGCGCCGCGGGCGTATCGCAACGGGATTCACGAGGGCGTGGATCTCTATCCGGGGGTAGCCTGCGCGCTGATCCAGGCGGGGACGCCGGTCCTGGCGATGGCGCCGGGGACGGTGATCCGCGCGGACTGGGATTACGCGGACCTGACGGTGGAGCAGTACTTCGCGATGAAGGCGCACGGCTTCGCGGGGCCCGACGACATGGACACGTTCCGGGGGCGGCAGGTGTGGGTCGATCACGGCGGCGGGGTCGTGACGCGGTACGCGCACCTGGGCGGGATCGCGGAGGGGATCCAGCCGGGCGTGGCGGTGTCCCCGGAGCAGGTCGTGGGATTCGTGGGGGAGTCGGGCACGCCGGGCGGCCTGCGGGCGCCGGGCAGCGAGACGCACCTGCACTTCGAGGTGCGGGTGGAGGCGAGCTATCTGGGGGCGGGGCTGGCGACGCCGGAGGTACTGGCGCTGTATCAGGCGCTGTTCCCCTCGTCCGCGGCCCCAGTGGGCTAGGCCGGCCGCGCGGCGACCCCCGGCCGGCCTAGCGCCGGCGGCGGCCGAGGCGGTACGCGCCGAAGCCCGCCGCACCGACGGCCAGGGCGATCACGACCGCGATGCCGGCCCAGGCGCCGCTGGAGATCCCGCCGTCATCTTCGTCGTTGCGGATCGCGGTCGCGGCCGTGTCTGCGGTGGGGCCGGGGTCGCTGCCGGCCGCGTCCGTCCCGTTGGTCGCGCCGGGGTGGTTGCCGCCGGAGTCGCTGCTGCCGTTCCTGCTGGGCGCGGTGTCGTTGGCGCCAGTCCCGTCGGTCCCGGGTGTGTCGGAGGTGACGGGATCGCCGTTGGCGCCGTCCGTGCCGCTGCTGCTCGTGTCTTCGCTCCCGTTCGCCGCGGTGCTGGCGTTTCCGCCATTGCCGCCGTCGGCGGCAGGGGCGTCGATCTGGGGCAGGGTGACGGCGTCGACGCTGCCGGCGTCCGGCCAGGTGATGCGCACCCAGCGGTCGGGCCCGGCGGCGATCACCACGGGCCCAAGGGCGCTGGCGGCGAGCAGATCCGCCCGGGCCTCGACGAGGGAGGCGAACTGGGGCGAGCCGACGGAGACTTCTTGGGGCTCGCTACCGTCGTAGCCGGTGTCCGTCCAGACGCCGTCACGGAGGATGAAGCTGCGGTCGCCGAGGACGCGGACGCGGTCGGCGCCGAGTTCGAAGTCGCCGCCGCGCAGGTCCTCGACGCTGCTCGCGGCCTGGACGGCGTCGGCGCCGCTGGCGGGAGCGGCAGCGGCCTGCTCGGCGACGGCCTCGGCGGCCGCCACGGCCTCGAAGGCGATGACGGGCTCCTCGGCGAGGTAGGAGGTGTAGGGCGTGACGATGCCGAAGCGGGTAGCGATCTCGACGATCTGGGCGATCAGGGTCTTGCGGGCGCCTTCGAGGCGGAGTTCGGTGATCAGGTCAGCGACGCGCTGCTGGGCCCAGAGCTGGGCGACGATGGCGTCGCCGCTGCTGCGCTCGGGGAAGCTGACGTCGTAGGCGAAGCTCTCGCGGCCGGCGGCGGTGTCGCCGCGGACGGTGACGGTGGCTGCGCCGGGGTCGGCGTAGCGGCCGGTGAGGAGCACCTGCGTGCCGGCGAAGATGCCGGTGATGCGCTCGGGGCCGAGGTCGTGGACGCCGCCGCCTTGGAAGTCGATCTCGACGTCGGTGAGGACGGGGGTGGCGATGCGCTCGAAGAGGCGGCCGACCTCGGCGTCGATGGTTTCATCCGACGTGACGTAATGGCTGGTGCCGAGGAAGCCGGCGGCGAGGCTGTCGAGGAGGATGGTGTCCACGTCGAAGCCGACGCCGAAGGTGAACATCTGCGTGCGCGCCCGGGCGCTGCGCTCGGCGATGCTGAGGATGGAGGCTACGTCTTCGGGGCCGACGGTGGGCAGCCCGTCGGTGAGGAAGATGACGGTGGCCGGACGGTCGCCGGTGGCGAGGTCGCAGGCGGCCCCGACGGCGCCGGCGATATTGGTGCCGCCGCTCGCGCGGAGGTCGTCGACGAAGGCAACGGCGTCCGGCGCGTCCTGGGCGGGGTGCAGGCCGCCGCCGAAGACCTCGACGCCGCGGGAGAAGGCGACGATCGCGAAGCGGTCGTCCGGGCCCAGATGTTCGAGGATGAAGAAGACGGCGTCCTGCGCCTGGTGCAGCTTGTCGCCCTCCATCGAGCCGGAGATGTCCAGGACGATGATGACATCGCGGTCCACGCGGGCGGCGGGCTCGGTGTCGGGGGCGAAGAGGAGGGTGAAGTAGCCGTCTTCGTCGCCGGGGCGGTGGGCCAGCAGCTGCGTGGTGAGCAGGCCTTCGCCGCCGCCGAGGTAGAGGGTGAAGTCGGCGCTGGGGATCCAGTCCGAAGCGGACTCCCAGCTGAGCATGAGGCGGCCGGCGGCGCGGCGCTCGCTGTCGAGGCTGTAGGTGGGGGCGACGGCGGCGCGGACCTCCCAGGAGACGTCGATGTCGACGGTGACGGCGGCGCGGGCGGGCTGGGGCGACATGCGGGACCAGGGCAGGGCGACCCGCACCTGGTCGCCGTCCGCGGTGAGGGGGGTGGTGACGGTGAAGCTGACGCTGCGCGTTTCGCCCGGGGGGACGGGGAAGGCGCGGACTTCGTAGAGGGTGTCGCTGAGGGCCTGGAGGAGCGCCGGGTCGATGAGGCGGCGGACGATGTCCTGGTAGATGCGTTCGGCGTCGTCGGCGTTGAGGAGGCGGCCCTCGAGTGTTTCGGGCCCGCCGGAGAGGACGAGGTCGGTCACGGCGCTGCGGGGCGGGACGGGAACGACGATGCGCCCCTCGGCGAGGAGTTCCCCCGGGTTCGTCAGATGCAGGCGGTAGCGGGCGATCGCGGCCGCGTCGCGGACGTCCACGTGGACTTCGAGCAGGTCGAGATGGGCGCCGTCGATGAAGATGAGGGGCGGCGGCGGGGTGATCGGGGGCAGCGGGGGCGCCGGGGGCGCCTGCGCGAGAAGCGGGACGGGGAGGAGCAGCGCCAGCGCAAGCACCAGCCCGGCGAGCCTTGGCGCCGTCGGGCGGAGGAAGGGGGATGGGACGGTTCGGGTAGGGCGCATGGCTGACCTCCTGTGTGTCGGGCAGGACGCAGCGGGGCCGGGGAAAGTTCCGCGCTGCCGCATGTTGACGGGCGGCCCGAGCGCGTCGGGGTCGGTGGTCCGACCCGATGGCGGCTTGTCGCGTTGGCCGGCCAGGAAAGGCGGAGTGCGTGGCGGGCGAGGAGAGTCGCAAGGCCGTTCTGGCGGCGTTGTCCGCGAACGCGCTGATCGCGGTGGGGAAGCTGACGGCGGGCGCGGTGACGGGGTCCGGGGCGATGTTCGCCGAGGGCGGGCACTCGATCGCGGACACGGGCAACCAGATCTTCTTGTTGCTGGGGTTGCGGTTCGCGGAGTCGAAGCCGGACGAGGCGCACCCGCACGGCTACGGCAAGGAGGCGTTCTTCTGGAGCTTCCTGGCGGCGGTGTTCATGTTCGTGGCGGGGGCGACGTTCTCGTTCTTCGAGGGGATCCGCACGGTGATCGACCCCGGGGAGTTCCACGAGCGCAGCGCGGCGGAGCTGGGGCTGGCGTTCGGGGTGCTGGGAGCGGCATTCCTGTTCGAGGGGGCGTCATTGGTGGTGGCGGGGCGGGTGATCCGGCGGGGCGCTCGGCGGCGGGGTTGGTCCATGCGGCGCTACCTGCGGCGCTCGCCGGACATGACGACGAAGACGGTGTTCTGGGAGGATTCGGCGGCGACGCTGGGGCTGGTGGTCGCGGCGCTGGGGCTGGGGATCGCGGAGCTGTCGGCGAGTGAGACGGCGGATGGGGTGGCGTCGATCATCATTGGCGTGCTGCTGACGGTGGTGGCGCTGATGGTGGGGGCGCAGGCGCGGGGGCTGCTGCTGGGAGCGGCGGCGACGCCGGAGCTGCGGTCGGTCGTGCGGGCGACGGTGCTGGAGTTCGAGGAGGTGGACACGGTGGTGCGGCTGCTGACGATGCAGCTGGGGGCGCGCAGCGTGCTGGTCAACGGCGAGCTGCAGCTCTTGCGGGACCTGGACGTGGAGGAGGCGGAGCACCTGATCCGCGAGATCGATGGGGCGCTCCGGCGTCGGGCGCCGGAGGTGACGTCGACGTTCTGGGAGCTGCGACGGCAGGCGCTGGATACGAGCGTGGGGCCGCGGATCTTCGAGTAGGGGGAAGGCCCGACCGAGGACGTGCCGCCTCGAATGTACCAATCGGCGCTCGCCGTCTCTGCGTAGACCACACCCCTTGATGGGTTGGTCATTCTCCGACATCGCTTCGGGCTCCGCGTCCTCTATAGGGCCCGCTTTCTGCGCCTGGAGGATGCGGAGGAAATAGTCCACCCAGCCTCGCTCGGTGGCTTCCACGTGCACCTCACCGGGTCGTCGGCGAGGCGACATCGGATGGGCCTTGCAACACCAGAGGGGCAGTCCGATGCGCCAGCATCATCCCACCACGCTGCGTCAACAGCGCGGTACGTCAGAGGACGACTCGATCAGGCATAGGCCGAGAGCAAATACCCCCGCCAATTTCGAGCGATCTGTCGAGCCAATCGCGGCATTGCCGCAGCGTTCGTTTCAAGCGTCAGCAACGACATCAGGATGTGGAGCCGCACTTTCCGCAGCCGGTCGGTGGTGAGTTCAGCCGGATTCGCGCTCACTGGGGGACGCGTCCCGAGTATCCGCGGCGGCGCTGAGGGGGGCGCGTTCGTGACGGCGGCGAATGAAGAGGAGGGTGAGGAGGAGGAGAGGGAAGAGGACGATGACGAAGCCGATGAGGAGGACGATGACGCCGGGGTCGAAGCCGGTGACGTCGTCGATGGCGTGGCGGATGCGGTCGACGAGGTCCGGGTCGACGGCTTCGGCGTGGTGCAGGAGGGCCGTGAGGGGGTGGGGCATGGCCGGATCCTAGTCGCCACCGGCGGGGGGGACGCCAGCGTAGCGGACGGAGTAGCGGCGCTCGCGGATGGAGAGGGCGCCGAAGCCAGCGGCGACGAGGAGGAGGGCGGAGACGGCGAAGGGGACATCGTAGGAGCCCCAGGCGTCGAAGGCGAGGCCGAAGAGGAGGACGGCGAGGGAGCCGCCGATCTGGTGGGCCATGAAGATGATGCCGGTGAGGATGCCGAGGTGGCGGAGGCCGTAGACGTCGGCGGCGAGGGACTGGGTGAGGGGGACGGTGGCCAGCCAGGAGGCGCCACCGACGAGGGCGAAGACCCAGATGCCGATGTTCCCCGGGAAGATAATGAGGCTCACGAAGGCGAGGCCGCGGACGAAGTACGTGGCTCCGAGCAGGGAGCGGCGCTGGAGGCGGTCGGAGACGTAGCCGATGCCGACGGCGCTGATGGTGTTGATGGCGCTGAGCAGGCCGAAGGCGAGGGCGGCGGTGCCGGCGCTGACGCCTTCGTCGGAGGCGAAGCGGATGAAGTGGACGGCCACGGACTGGGTGGTGATTCCGCAGATGACGAAGGTGAGCATGAGCTGCCACATGGGGGCGGAGCGGAAGGACTGCCGCCAGGCGCTGACGTCCAGGGGCGGAACGTTGGTGGGGGGGACTGTGATAGTGAGGCCGCCCGGCCGGTGTCGCTGGGGTCCGCCGTCGGGCGCGAGGCCCATCTGCTTGGGGTCGTTGCGGACGAGGAGCCAGGCGACGGGCACCCCGAGGCTGAGGATGATGACGCCCATGAAGGCCCAGGCGGTCTGCCAGTCGGTGGCGATGAGGAGGTAGGTGAGGAGAGGGATGAGGAGGAGGCCGCTGAAGGAGCCGCCGGAGGTCAGGAGGCTGATGGCGACGCCGCGGCGGCGATGGAACCAGCGCGAGATGATGGCTCCGCTGGCGACGGGCATGATTCCACCGGCGGCGAAGGCGATGACGATCCCATAGAGCGCGATCAGGCTGGTGACGTTGCTGACAAGGGTCATCGCCAGGCAGCCGAGGCCGACCACGGCGAGGCAGGGGACGATGACGGAGCGGCCGCCGAAGCGATCGACGAAGTGGCCGAGCAGCGGCGTGCTGGCGCCGTTGAAGAGGACGCCGAGGGCGGCGGCGATGGAGATCGTGCCGACGCTGACGCCGAAGTCGTCTTCCCAGGTTTCGACGTAGACGCCGAAGCCCTGGATGACACCCATGCCGAGGAAGAAGGAGAAGAAGAGGGCGCCCACCACGTACCAGCCGTAGTAGGCGTCGGCGACGGCGGCGAGTTTGCCCCTTCTACCGGCTGCGCGCATGCTTCCCCTTCCCCGCCGGCGTCCTCGGCAGCTCGGTGGCCGGAGACCACGATACCGCGCAGGGCCCTGCGGGCGAGTCGATGAGAGCATCCGGGCTGACCGGCGGGCCCCGGGGATCTGCCCGGAGCTGTTTGGGGGGATAGGCTGCGCGCGGGCGGGGTGGTGGTGCGGGTGGATCGCGCAGGGGGGCCCGCAAGGCGGGAGGGGGGATCCGTGGAACTGCCGTTCCCCGTGCTCGCCAGTACCGACGTGGCCGGGGATCTGGTGATCTTGGTGGCGGCGGCGGTGGCCGGCGGCTATCTCGCGAGTCTGGCGCGCCAGCCGCTGGTGGTGGGCTACATCGTGGGGGGGGTGGTGATCGGTCCCTCGGCGGCCGGGCTGATCGGGGACATCGAGGATGTGGAGTTCGTGGGCGAGCTGGGGGTGGCCCTGCTCCTGTTCACGATCGGGCTGGAATTTCCGCTGGAGCAGTTCCGCCGGCTGGGGGGGCGGCTGGTCGTGGCGGGGCTGCTGCAGATCGGGCTGATCGGGTCGGCGGCGTACGCGATCGCGCTGGCGCTGGGGATGAGCGCGGGGGCGGCGACGCCGCTGGCGGCGGCGGCGGCGCTCTCCAGTACCGCCTTGCTGGTGCGGCTGCTGGGGCAGCGGGGCAGCCGGCGCTCGGCGCACGGGCGCTGGGCGCTGGGGATCGCGCTGGTGCAGGACATGGTGGCGGTGCCGGTGCTGGTGGTGCTGCCACAGCTGGGCGGGGAGGGGACGGGTGGGGACCTGCTGCTGGACGTGCTGCTGGCGATCGGCAAGGGGCTGGGCCTGGTGCTGCTGGTGCTGGTCGGGGGGCGCTGGGCGGTGCCCTGGGTGCTGCGGCGGTCGCTGGATGCGGGCTCGCGCGAGCTGTTCCTGATGAGCGTGTTCGCGATCGCGAGCGGGATCGCGCTGGGCAGCTTCGCGGCCGGGCTGAGTCTGGCGTTCGGGGCGTTCCTGGCGGGGCTGGTGACGGCGCAGTCGGTTTACGCGTCGCGGGCGCTGCAGGAGGTGATCCCGTTGCGGGACCTGTTCGCGGCGACGTTCTTTGTCAGCATCGGCGTGCTGCTCGACGCGGACGCGGTCGGGGAGGCCTGGGAACTCTTCGTCACGATCCTGGTTTGGGGGGCGCTGGGCAAGGTGCTGCTGATCTTCGCGCTCGCGCGCTGGGCGGGGTTCGATGCGTCGCGGGCGCTGCGGGCGGGGCTGTTGCTCGGGCAGGTGGGGGAATTCTCCTTCCTCTTCGCGGCGGCGACCGGGGGCTCAGCCGGGGAGGAGGCGCGGGGACTCCTGATCGCGATCGGGGCGGTGAGCATGGGGACCTCGGCGGCGCTCGTGGGGCAGGCGGATCGGATCGAGCGCTGGCTGCTGCGGCTGCCGCGCGTGGCGGCGTGGTGGACCTTCGAGCCCGTGGTGGAGAGGCCGGCGGAATTGTCGCAGCACACGGTGATCGCGGGCTACGGGGAGGCGGGGTCGGAGGTGGCGCGGTCGCTCACCTCCCGGGGCTTCCAGTGTCTGGCGGTCGACATCGATCCGGGGCTGCCGGCGGTGGCGCAGGCGGTGGGGCTGCCATACATCTGGGGGGATCTGGCGAACGCGGCGACGCTGGAGGAGGCGGCACTGGAGCGGGCGCGGCTGCTGCTGCTGACGATCCCGGACGCGGTGGTCTGCGAGGCGGTGGTGCGGCAGGTGCGCGAAGAGCAGCGCCGGCTGCGCATCGTGGCGCGGGCGGACAGCGCCGCCGCGGCGGCGCGGCTGCTCGACGCGGGGGCGAACGCGGTCATCCAGCCGCAGTTGGAGGTGGGGCTGGAGCTGACCCATCAGGCGCTGCATGCCTACGGGGTGCCGCTGGCGGAGATCCGGCAATCGCAAGCGGGGCGGCGGCGGGAGCACTAGGGGCGGATGGCGACGCTATCCTTTGCGCCGCGCAGTGAGAGCCGCGGAGCGAAGGCTGCCGGCGCAGATCCGCGCGGGGGAGGCCGGGGTGATGGCGTCGAAGCTGGCGGGCGGGCCGCATAACACGTTCGAGCTGGAGTATCTCTTCAGCAGCCAATCGAAGCTGACCTACCCGCCGGAGAACCTGGGCGAGACGCCGGAGGGGATCCGGCTCACCTTCTACCGTGAGGGTGGAGAGATCGAGGGTCCGAAGCTGCGGGGCCGCTTCCTGCCGGTGGGCGGAGATTGGCTGCTGATCCGGCCGGACGGGGTGGGGATGGTGGACGTCCGCGGGACGATCGAGAGCGAGGACGGGGCGCTGATCTATCAGACCTACAGCGGTGCGCTGGATTTTGGGCCGGAGGCGATCGCGGCGCTCCGGGCGGGGCAATTTCCCAAGCTGGTGCTCTCGCGCATTGTGCCGCGCTTCCTGACGTCGCATCCGGACTACCTCTGGCTGAACCGGCTGCAGGCGGTGGGGATCGGCGAATCACGGGCGGAGTTGGGGGGGACGCTGTACGACATCTACGCGCTGCGTTAGCCGTTCCGCCGCCGGGGCCGGCCTGGACGCGTCGCGCCGCCAGGCCCTGGCTGAGGTTGACCGCGGCGCTAGGCTCGGCGCACGAGCGGAGGTGAGCGGTGGGCGAGATCCTGGGCCTTGGCCTGACGCATTACCCGCCCTTGTCGTGGAACGACGAGCACATGGGCGACATCTTCCGCCTCACCCTGACGGCGCCGAATGTGCCGGACGCGGTGAAGGATCGGGCGACCTGGCCGGCGGAAGCGATCCGCGACCTGGGCGAGGACGACGGCGTGGCGGCGGCGGCGGCGCACCGGGAGCGGCTGGTGTCGGGCTTCCGCACCCTGCGGGGGAAGCTGGACGCCTTCGGGCCGGACTTCGTGGTGATCTTCGGGGACGACCAGTACGAGAACTTCCAGGAGGACGTGGTGCCGCCGTTCTGCGTGCTGGGGCTGGACGAGGTGACGATGCATCCGTGGGCCGAGGGCCTGGGGGCGATGGCGCCGAACGCCTGGGGCGAGCCGAAGGACTTCCGCTACACGGCGCGCGGCCATCGTGAGGGGGCGAAGACGATCGCGCGGGGGCTGCTGGAGCGCGGGGTGGATATGCCGTACGCCTACAAGACCCTGCACCACGACGGCCTGGCACACGCGTTCCAGAACACGCTCCTGTACCTGGACTACGAGCGGCAGGGCTTCGACTATCCGATCGTGCCGTTTCTGGTGAACTGCTACGGCAGCTCCCTGCTGACGGCGAAGGGCGGCTTCACGCATCTCTTCGAGGACGTGACGCCGGAGGGGTCGCCGGATCCGCCGGCGCCGCAGCCGTGGCGCTGCATGGAGGTGGGGGCGAAACTGGCGGAGACGCTGATCGCGAGTCCCTGGCGGGTGGCGCTGATCGCGTCGTCCAGCTGGTCGCACGCGTTCCTGGCCTCGAAGACGGGCTACCTGTGGCCGGACCGGGAGGCGGACGCCGAGCTGTACGCCGCGCTGCGGGAGGGCGACTACGACACCTGGCGCGGGCGGCCTCTGGCGGAGATTGAGGCCTCGGGCCAGCACGAGATGCTGAACTGGTATGTGCTGATGGGGGCCATGGAGCAACTCGGCCGCCGGGCCGTGATCCACGACTACGTGGAGTCCTGGATCCTGATCTCGGACAAGTGCTTCGCGGAGTTCCCCGCCTGAGGCCGCGGCGCCGGCCCGCGTTCCGGTGGAGGGTGGAGGACCGGGAGGGCGCCGGTCAGGTGAGGCGGATCGTGCGTCCCTCATCCGCGGATCGGTAGACGGCGTCCAGGACCTGCTGGCCCCGCAGGCCGTCCTCGAAGTTGGGGGCGGGCGAGGTGCCCGTCTCGATGCCACGGTCGAATGCGCGCAGGAGCAGGCGGAAGGGCATGAGGCGGGGGTCGCGGTCGTCGTGGAAGGGGACGAATTCGGGCGGCATGGGCAGTTCCTGGAGCCCGTCCTGGCCGCTGCGTGCGCCGAGTACGAGGCCGTCCGTGGCCGGGTTGCCGCCCGGTTGAGTCGCGACGAGCGTGCCCTGCGTCCCGTTGAGGACGATGCGGGCGCCCTGCGCGGGGGCGACCACGCCGGAGATGATCAGGGTGGCGGCGCCGCCGTTGTGGAAGGTGTAGCGGCTGAGGATGGTGTCGTTGGAGTCGGCGGGTTCGCCGGTCGCGGGGTTGCGGTCCGGTGAGAAACGGGTGAGACGCGCGCTGACGCTGTCGATCTCACCGATCCAGTGCCGCAGGGCATCAACGAAATGGGTGCCCAGGGCGCCCATCAGGCCGCCGCCCAGGCTCTTCTGGCTCATCCAGCCGGAGAGGAGGCGCTGGGGGTCGTACGGGAAGAGCAGATCCATGGTGGCGAGGCGGAAGTCGCCGATGTAGCCCTGGTCCAGAAGGCGCTTGATGTGGGCGCGCTGCGGGGCGAAGCGGAATTCGTGGGCGATCAGGCAGGTGCGGCCGGTCTCGGCGGCGAGGTCTCGCATGGCCCGCGCCTGGGCGGTACTGGCGGCGAAGGGCTTCTCGCAGAGCACGTGCTTGCCGGCGCGGAGCGCGGTCAGGGTCGTGTCGTGATGGAAGGGCGGCGGGCTGACGATAGCCACCGCGTCAACGGCGGCGCTGGCGGTCAGGTCGTCGGCGCTGGCGAAGACGTGCGGGATGCCGAAGCGGTCCGCGGTGGCGCGCGCGTTGTGTTCCGTGCGGCTCCAGACCGCGGTGACCTCCCAGCCTTCCGATTGAAAGGCGGGAATGTGCACGGCGCTGCCGAAGCCCGTCCCAACGATGCCGACGCGGCGCGCGCGGGCGGTCATGGGCCCCCCATGGCAGGAACTGACCCGCGGGCCGGCGCGGACGCCGGCTCGCGGGAGCGCTTAGGCGACGCCGAGCAGCTGCCGCACCTCGAACACCATCTCCTGGAATTCGGGGGTCTTCATCATGGTGATTTCGCGTGGACGCGGCAGGCTGACCTCCAGCAGGCGGGCCAGGCGGCCGGGGCGGGGCGTCATGACGGCCACGCGGTCCGAGAGGAAGACGGCCTCCTGGATGTTGTGGGTGACGAAGATGATCGTCTTGCCGGAGCCGCTCCAGAGGCGGAGGAGGTCAATGTTCATTGCCTCGCGGGTGAACTCGTCGAGGGCGCCGAAGGGCTCGTCGAGGAGCATGATCTCCGCGTCCTCCAGGAGCAGCCGGGCCAGCGCAGCGCGCTGCTGCATGCCGCCGGAGAGTTCGTTGGGGTAGCTGTTGACGAACTCCGCCAGGCCCACCCGATCCAGCAGTTCCAGGGCGCGCTCGCGGAAGTTCTTGCGACCCTGGCGGCGGATGTCCACGGGGAGGAGCACGTTGTTGATGATGGTGCGCCAGGGGAAGAGGACGGGGGACTGGAACATCATGCCGATGTCGGCGCGGGGACGGGTGATGGTTTCGCCGTGGAGGCGGATTTCCCCCTCGGTGACGTCGAGCAGACCGCCCACGATGTTGAGGATCGTGCTCTTGCCGCAGCCGGAGGGGCCGACGAGGGAGATGAACTCGCCGGGGGCGATGTCGACCGAGACGTCGTCCAGGGCGACGACGGGGGGCTGGGAGCGTCGGGCGGGAATATAGGTCTTGGAGAGGTGGTCGATCTCCAGGTGGCCGCCGCTGCTGCCGCTGCGGGTCTGGGTGCCGGGTTCCCTGTACGTCGTCATCATCTCTTCCGTTCCACGGGTCTGCCACTCAGCGCGGCACCCAGAAGGCTACGCGATTTCCGACCCAATCGACAATGTAGAAGAGCGCCATGGTTAGCAGGGTCAAGATACCAATGACGACGAAGGTTTCGGCGAATTGGGAGTTGTGGCTCTGCTGGATGATGAGCGTGCCGAGTCCGGCGCTGGCGCCGAGGAACTCGGCCACGGTGGCGCCAATGAGGGCGTTCGTGGCGCCGTTCTTGAAGCCGGCGAAGATGGTGGGCATGCCCTTGGGGATCTGCAGCATGTAGAGGCGCTGGACGCGGGTGGCCTCCAGGGTGCGCATGAGCTTGCCCTCGTCTTCCTCGATGCGGTTCATGCCGACCATAGCGTTGACGTAGACGGGGAAGAAGGCGATCAGGGCGGCCAGGATGATCTTGTCTTGCGGCGCGATGCCCAGCAGGGGTTGGTCCTGGCCGAACCAGGCGATCAGGATCGGGATCAGGAGGACCTTGGGCAGGGCCTGCAGGGCCAGGATGTAGTCGGTGAGGAAGAAGCGCAGGGCGGGGAAGAGGGTGAGGGCGACGGCCATGGCGAAGGCGGAGCCGGCGCCGATGACGAAGCCGCCCAGCGCCTCCTTGAGCGTGGTGGTGAAGTGTCCCCAGAAGGCCTGCCCGACGACGTTGATCGTGACGTCGGCGACCTGCGAGGGCGGCGGCAGGGTGACCTCGGAGACGACGCCGGTGGCAGGGAGCAGCTCCCAGAGTCCGATCCAGACGCCGATCAGCGCCAGGCGGAAGATCCACTTGGCGGCGAGGCGCGCCCAGCGCTCCTCGGACAGGCGATCGTAAAGCGCGGGGCGGCCTTGGACCCTGCCGGCAGCGGCCATGGGACTCTCGCGCGTTCCTTCCTACCTGCACCGGGGCCGGGTGCTACGCGCCCTGGATGATCTCATCGGGCGTCTTCTCCCAGAAGGCGACGTAGCGCTGCAGCATCTCCAATCCCCAGAAGAGGAGGGCGAAGGTGACCGCGACGGCGACCATGCCCGCCCATTCCCGCTCCAGCAGGACCCGGTTGTGGAAGAGGTCGACGAGGAAGCCCAGGCCCTCATTGCCGAAGATGAACTCGGCCAGGATGGTGCCGATCATGGAGTTGGCGATGCCGATCTTGAGGCCGCCGAAGATGTTGGGGAAGGAGCGGGGGATGTTGCTCATGTAGAGGCGCTGGACGCGGCCGGCCTGATAGCTGGCGAGCAGGCGGCGATCATCCTCCGGGACGTTGATCATGCCGGTCAGGCTGGAGACGAAGACCGGGAAGAAGGTGATCATGGCCGTGAGGATGATGATGGAGGCGCCGCCGAAGCCGAACCAGGCGAAGAGGACGGGGATGAGGAGGATCTTGGGCAGCGCCTCGAAGCCGACGACGGAGTCCGAGACGAACGGCTTGGAGATGGGATAGAGGACGATGCTGATGGCCAGGGAGAGCCCGATCGCCGCGCCGATGGCGAAGCCGATCATGGTGTTTTTGACCGTGCTGACCCAGTGCTGCCAGAAGAAGTCCCCGAAGATCAAGAAGTCCAATTCGTCGATCACGCCGCCGCGGTCCCCGGTGAAACCGAAGGGCCGGGGCAGGACGGTGTCCTTGAAGAAGAGCCACTCGCCATCGACCGCGAACTCCAGCACGACCATGAGCAGGCCCAGCATGAGGAGGCGCAGGGCCCAGCGCCCGAAGAAACGGACGCCGGCGAAGCTGGCCCAGTGCCGGTAGCTGCGCTGCAGGGCGGCGCGGCGCGGGTCGTCGGGCAGGGTCTGGGGCGGCGTGGCCATGGTGGTGCGCGGTTCGCCCCGGGGCGGGCGGCTCCCGAGGGGCGGCCCCGCGCCGCGCTTGCTAGGCGCGGTAGTTGCGGGCCTGCGCCTTGATGGCGTCGGCGTCGAAGGTGTTGATCTCGTCGATCAGGCTATTGTCGATGACGTTCTCCACGGGGATGAATTCGTCGAAGTTCAAGGGGTCCGTCTCGGCGCCGGTGCGGCCGTCGAGGAGGAGGTTCTCGAAGTCGACCCAGCCCTGGAGGGGGACCTCGCCGAAGCGGACGCCGGGGCCGCGGTCCTGGCGGTGGAAGAAGAAGATGTTGAGCAGGTCCACCGCCTCCTGCAGGGTGTCGGGGTCCTCGCCGGTGACGGAGAAGCCGATCTGGGCGGCGGCTTCGACGTTCTCGTTCATGAAGGTGATGCCCTTGGCGTAGGCGCGCAGCCAGCGGATGACGAAGTCGCGCCGCTCGGGGTCGGCCAGGCGGTCGGCGTTGACGGAGATGGCCTCGGCGGCGCGGATCGCGCGCATGTCCGGGGGGGTGATGTCGCGCATGGGCAGGCCGCCCAGCTCGACGCCGAAGACGTCGTGGCGGCCGCCGCCGAAGGCGACGATGCGGCCGTCGTTGAAGGCGTCGATGGTGGGTTGCTGGCCGGGCAGGCCGCTGGTGGGCAGCAGCTCCACGTCCGCGCCCTCGGTCAGGCCGATGCGGGCGAGGAGGGCGCGGACGACCGGCACCTCGCCGCCGACGAACTCGGTGACGCCGATGGTCTGGCCGCGCAGGTCGTCGGCGTTCCAGGTCTGGATGGGGGAGTCCTGGGGCACGAAGACGCCGAAGATGAGGGTGTAGGCGGGCTGGAAGACGGCCGTGACGGGGCGGCCGGCGTCGAAGGCGTTGAGCGTCTCGGGCACGTCGAGGAAGGCGAAGTCGGTGGCGCCGCTGATGAGCAGGGGCACGCAGCCGGTCTGGTAGACCCACTCTTCCTTGATCCCTTCTTGCTCGAAGTAGCCGAGGGCCTCGGCCACGTAGTTCATGGCGAGGATGCCGGTGAAGGGGGCCTCGAAGGAGGGGCAGTACGTGGCCGGGACGAGTTCCGCCCGGCGGACCGCCTCGAGCCGCGCAATCGCCTCCGTAATCGGCGCTGTGGCCGGTGCACTGTCCCGCGATCGCCCCGTGGGGCCGGGAGCGCTGGCCGGGGCGGTCCCGTCGTCATCGTCGTCGCCGCCGCCGCCGCAGCCCACCAGGGCCAGGCCGGCGGCGCCGACCCCCACCTTGGCGCTCGCCCCTATCATGCCGCGCCGGGACATGCGGCGGCGGTGCCGCTGGTGCCAATTGCGGGGCATGGGTCGTTCCGTCCTCGGTCTGCGGGCTCGCTCTGGGGGGCGATCGTAATGAGGGCGTTGGGGAGGGGTCAACCGTGCCACGATCGTCACACGGCGGGCCGGATCACTCAGTTTCTGCACGGTCCCCGCGAGCGGCGTATGGTCGGGTACATGGCTGCGGAACGCGCGCTTTCCCTCAACGGGCGGATCACGCCGGAGTCGGCGGCGCGGCTGTCGCCGTTCGACCGGGGATTCCTCTGGGGCGACGGGGTCTACGAGGTAACGCCGCTGTTCGAGGGGCGACTTTTCCATCTGGCGGACCACATCGATCGGATGTACCGTTCGCTGCGCTACGTCCAGATCGACCCGGGCTTGACGCCGGTGGAGATGACGCGGGCCACCGAGGATCTGGTGGCGGCCAACGCGGCCCTGTGCGGACCGGGAACCGTGTACCGGGTGGGGCACTGGATCAGCCGGGGCGATGACGATCCCTCCATGCTGGCGGCGGATGCCGGCCCGGCGACGGTGCTGATCGCGCTGCGCCCGGTGAACGTCGCGGCGGTCGCGCGCAACCAGGAGGAGGGGGTGACGCTGGCGGTGACGGCTACCCGGCGGGTGCCGCCGGAGAGCATTGAGGCGCGGGCGAAGATCACCGCCAAGATGAACCAGACGCTGGCGGAGTTGGATGCAGCCAGCCATGGGGCGATGTCACTGATGCTGGACTTGCAGGGCAACGTGGCTGAAAACTCCATCGCGAACTTCTTCCTCGTGCGGGAGGGGGCGCTGGTCGGTCCGCCGGATCGCAACGTCCTGCAAGGCGTGACGCGCAAGGCGATCTACGCCATGGCGGCGCGGCTGGACATCCGCGTCGTCGAGCAGAGCCTGACGATGTACGACATCGCGCAGGCGGACGAGTGTCTGCTGTCCTCCAGCGGGTTCGGCGTTTACCCCGTGCGATCGGTGGACCGCTTCGTCCCGAAGGCGCCGGTGCCGGGGCCGCTGACGGCCCGCCTGCTGGACGCGTTCGCGGAGGAGACGGGCTTCGACTATCGGCGGGCGGCAGGCGCGGCCGCGAGCGGCGGCTGATCGCTCTACCGCGGCCGTCGTGCGCCGGGACCGGGGCCTAGGCGGTGACGGCGGCGGGCCGGCGGCCGGTCCAGGGGCGGGCCTGCTCCAACTGGCCGGCGAGACGGAAGAGCGTGGCTTCGTCGCCGTAGCGGCCGACGAACTGGAGTCCCACGGGGCGTCCGGCGTCGTCTTCGGCCAGGGGCAGGGACATGGCGGGCTGGCCGGTGTTGTTGAAGGGGGCGGTGAAGGGGGCGATGAGGCCGAAGACGTCGTCGAACCATGTGCGCGCGGTGTAGCCGGGGGCGTTCTGATCGACGGCGCCGATGAGCGGGGCGGCGCCGACAATGGTCGGCGTGAGCAGGACGTCGTAGCCGTCCCAGAAGGGCGCGACGGCGCGGCTCATGCGGTTGAGGGTGGACTGGGCGCGGAGGTAGTCGCCGGCGGATTTGGCCTTGCCGTACTCGTAGCAGGCGAGGGTGGCGGCTTCCACGGTGTCGAGGGCGATGGTGCGGCCGGTGGCGGCAGCGATGCCGTCCAAGCGGAAGCTGAGGCTCGTGGCCCAGACGGTCGTGGTCGCGTCGATGTAGGACTCGTAGTCGAAGGCGGGGGAGGCCTCCTCGACGGTGTGGCCGAGGTCGCGGCAGAGTTGGGCGGTGTTCTGCACGGCGCGCTCGGCTTCGGGGCGGACGCCGTCACCGGACCAGGCCTGCGTCGTGGCCGCGACGCGGAGCGGTGCCGGGGCGGTTGCGACTTCCTCCAGGTAGGGACGCAGGGGTGGCGCGATCTGGAAGGGGTCGCCGGGGGTGGGGCCGTGCACGGCGTCGAGGAGGGCGGCGGAGTCGCGCACGCTGCGGCTGAGGGCGAACTGATTGCCGAAGCCGCCAATGGGGTAGGCGGCGTCGGGGCCGCCGGGGGTGCGGCCGCGGGTGGGCTTGAGGCCGAAGAGGCCGCAGCAGGCGGCGGGGATGCGGATGGAGCCGCCGCCGTCGCTGGCGTGGGCGAGGGGGACGTAGCCGGCGGCGACGGCGGCGGCGGCGCCGCCGCTGGAGCCGCCGGCGCCGCGTTCGCGGTCCCAGGGGTTGCGGGTGGGGCCGGTGAGGACGGACTCGGAGGCGGCGTGGAGGCCGAACTCGGGGGTGGTGGTGGTGCCGAGGGCGTTGAGGCCGGCGGCGCGGAAGCGTCGCATGAGGTCGCTGGGGTGGTCCGGCAGGAAGCCCTGCCCCAGGCGCGAGCCCATGTTGCAGGCCTTGCTCTCCTCGAAGTTCCCCAGGTCCTTGATCAGGATGGGCACGCCGCGCAGGGGCCCCTCGGGCAACGCGGCGGTGTACGCCTCGGCGGCGCGCTCGGGGTACGTCGCGACGACGGCGTTGAGGCTGCCATCCTGCTCGGCGATGCAGCGCAGGGCGACCTCGGCGGCCTCTGTCGCCGTGACGTCGCCGTTGCGAATGTGCTCGGCGAGGGCGACGGCGTCCAGTTGGCGGTACTCATCGGTGTTCATGGGGGTCTCCGCTCGCTGCGTGCTAGGTGCCGTGGATGCCGCGGCGCAGGGCACGGCCGGGCAGGGCGCCGCTGTTCTCGCCCTCGTGGATGACGACGACGCCATTGACGATCACGGTGTCGATGCCGCGCGGGTAGGCGCGCAGGTTGCCGGGCGTGCTGAGCGCTTCGACGGTGGCGGGGTCGAAGATGACGACGTCGGCCTTGAAGCCGTCGCGCAGGAGGCCACGGTCGGGCAGGCCCAGCCGCTGGGCGGGGAAGGCGGTCATCTTGCGGATGGCTTCTTCCAGGCTGAGGCGCTTCTCCTTGCGCACGTATTCGCCCAGGACCTGGGGGAAGCAGCCGTAGCTGCGCGGGTTGGGGTGGTCGCCGAAGAGGAGGGCGTCGGAGGCGATCATGCCAAAGGGGTGGGCGATGAACTCGTGCAGGGTGCGGTCGCTGGGGGTGGTGCCGACCCAGGTGATGCCCAGGTTCTCCTCGAGGATGAGGTCGAGGAAGGCGTCGACGGGGTCCTGACCACGCAGGGCGGCGATGTCCTGGATGCTGCGGCCGTCGTAGGCGGCATGCTCGGGCTTGCTGAAGTTGGTGTACCAGCCGGTGTCCCAGCCCCAGGGGTCGGGCTTCTCGGTCAGGTCGCGGCGGATCTGGCGGCGCTCGTCGGCGTTGCGCAGGGCGTCGATGAGGCGCTCGGGGCCGCCCTCCTTGGCCCAGTGGGGCAGGACGATGGTGGGGGTGGTGCTGGAGTTGGCGTAGGAGAAGATGTCGAAGGTGACGTCCTGGCCGGCAGCGCGGGCGTGCTCGACGAGGCCGAGATAGGCGTGATGTCCGATCGGGGCGCGGGCGCTCTGGTAATAGTGGGTGAGGTGCACGGGGCAGTCGCCACCGCGCCCGATCTCCAAGGCCTCCTCCCAGGGCAGCAGAGGACCCTGTTGGCGCAGGCTGCTGCGGATGTGGGTGTGGTAGAAGCCGCCGTACCTGGCGGTGGCGCGGGCGAGGCCGGCGAGTTCAGCGGTGTCGGCGTAGGCGCCGGGGGGGTAGTCGAGGCCGCTGGAGAGGCCCCAAGCGCCGGCGCTCATCGCGTCGGCGACGACGGCCTCCATGTCGGCCTGCTGGGCGGCGCTGGCGGGCGTGGCCTCCCAGCCGATGGACCAGATGCGGACGGGCGAGTTGCCCAGGATGAAGGCCATGTTGATTG
Organism: Dehalococcoidia bacterium; assembly: GCA_965247775.1. GTDB lineage: Bacteria > Chloroflexota > Dehalococcoidia > Bin125 > Bin125. The sequence continues at coordinate 2,389,666 of OZ252031.1, read as the reverse complement.
CGACCTGGCTGTCGTAGCGGTCGAGCAGGCCGGCGACGGTGAGCCAGTCGGCGGGCTGGGGGGGATATCCGTTGAGGGCGGAGTCGAGCCAGATGTAGCGGTTGAGTTCCGCGGCGGTCTTGAAGGGGGCGTGGGAGATGCCGTCAATGCCGACGAGTTCGGTGGTGACGCCCTGGCGCACCTTGGGGTCGTGGTGGGGCGCGCCGAGGATGGTGAGGCCGGCGTGGGAGTGGAGGTCGACGAAACCGGGGCAGACAACGCGGCCGGCGGCGTCGATGGTGCGCGTGGCTTCCAGCTCCGAGACGTCGCCGCGGAGGATGGTGAGGCGCTCGTCCTCGATGGCGACGGCGGCGCGGAAGCCGGCGCTGCCGCTGCCGTCGATGACGGTGCCGTTGGTGATGAGGAGATCGAGCATGGTCTTCAGCCTCCGCGGGCGGCGTGCAGGGAGAGCGGCTTGGCGGGGTCGCCGCGGAACTCCTGGTAGAGCTTGCGCACGGTCTGGTCGATCCGGTCGGGCAGGGCAGTGTCCCAGGTGGGGATGCGGGCCGGTACTGCCATCGGTGCTCTTTCGGCTGGCTGACCGCAGCGCGCGGAGGATAGCGGCCGCTAGACTTCGTTGCGCCGATGACGCACGACACCGACTTCCTCATCACGGATTCCATCACGCGGCTGGGGCCGGACCCGGCGGGGCGGGTGACGATCGCGGCCTCGCACGGGGGCGCTTACTGCGGCTATCAGACGGCGAAGGCGCGGCTGCGCGGGGTGGTCCTGCACGACGCCGGGGTGGGCAAGGACGCGGCAGGGATCGGTGCGCTGGCCTATCTGGACGACTACGGCGTGCCGGCGGCGACGGCGGATCAACGCTCGGCGCGGATCGGGGATGGGGAGGACCTGGCCGAGCGCGGTCGCATCAGCCACGTCAACGCGGCGGCGGCGCGGCTGGGCTGCGTGGTGGGGCAGACGGTGCGCGAGTGCGCCGAACGGATGCAGGCCGCGTCGCTGCAGGAGAAGCCGCCGCCGGATGAGACGGAGTCGCGCGCCCTGGCCGTGGAGGGGAATGGGGGGGCGCCGGTCTGGTTGTGCGACTCCAACGCCCTGGTGCGAGCGGACGACGAAGGTTCCGTGGTGGTGACGGGGTCGCACGGAGCGGTGCTGGCGCAGGACCCAACCTGGAAGGGTCCCTGGGTGCGGGGGGCGCTGTTCAACGACGCCGGGGGCGGAGCGAAGGGGACGTCGCGGCTGCCGATGCTGGACGGCTACGGCATCGCCGGGGCGACGGTCGATGCCTTCAGCGCGCGTATCGGGGAGGCGCGGTCGACGTACGCAGACGGGGTGCTCTCGGCGCTGAACACGACGGCAGAGCGGGCCGGACTGCAGGTGGGGATGCCGGCGCGCGAGGCCGTGGAGATCCTGCGGCGGCTGCCGGCGCGCGGGTGAGCGCGAAGGGAGGCACGGGGTGGGAGAGCGGCTGAAGAACAAGGTAGCGATCGTGACGGGGGCGGGGTCGTCGGGGGAGGGCTGGGGCAACGGCAAGGCGACGTCGGTGCTGTTCGCGCGGGAGGGGGCGGCGGTGCTGGCGGTGGACAACCGGCCGGAGGCGGCCGAGGAGACGGCGGCGATCATCGCGGATGAAGGGGGCGAGTGCCGGGTGGTCGCGGCGGACGTGTCGCAGCGGGCGGACGTGGAGCGGATGGTGCGGGAGTGCGTCGCTCGTTACGGGCGCGTCGACGTGCTGCACAACAATGTGGGCATCGTGGAGGGGGGTGGTCCGGTGGAGGCGAGCGAGGAGAGCTGGGACCGGGTGCACGATGTGAACTTGAAGAGCGTATACCTGACCTGCAAAGCGGCGATCCCGCAGATGGTGGCGCAGGGGGGTGGGGCGATCGTGAACGTGTCGTCGATCTCAGGCATTCGCTGGATGGGGATCCCCTACATCTCCTACGCCACGACGAAGGCGGCGCTGAACCAGTTGAGCCGGGTGGTGGCGGTGCAGTACGGCAAGGACAACATCCGCTGCAATGCGATCCTGCCGGGGCTGATGCTGACGCCGCTCGTGGAGTCGGTGCTGGCGGCGTACCCGGGCGGCGACCGGGAGTCGTACTTCGCGGAGCGCAACGCGGCGATCCCGTTGGGCCGCTTCGGCGACGCCTGGGACGTGGCGCAGGCGGCGCTGTTCCTGGCCTCGGACGAGGCGAAGTACATCACCGGCGTGGAGTTGGTGGTGGACGGCGGCGTGACGCTGCAGACGGGGATCTAGGGCGCCGCTGGCTCAGGCGGGGCGGTCGCCCTTGACGATGGGGGCGGAGCGGTTGTCGACGCCGGGCAGCATCTGGGCCGGGTCCCGGGTGACGACGACGTCGACGAGGGTGGGGCGGCGGCGCTCGGCGAGGGCGTCGCGCAGGGCGGGGGCGATCTGCTCGGGGGCTTCGACGCGGATGCCGCGGCAGCCCAGCGCCTCGGCGACGCGGGCGTAGTTGAGGTCGGAGAGGTCGGAGGACTGGTAGCGCTCGGCGCCAAAGATGGCGTGCTGCAGCGCCTTGACGTAGCCGGAGGCCGCGTTGTTGACCACGATGACGGTGATGGGGGCTTCGAGGCGGGCGGCGGTCTCCAGGTCGCCGAGGGTCATGTTGAGGCCGCCGTCGCCGGTGAGGGAGACGACGGAGCGCTCCGGGGCGGCGAGCTGCGCGCCGATGGCGCCGGGCACGCCGTAGCCGATGGAAGCGAGGCCGCGGTCGGGGATATATCCGCGCCCGGCCTGCTTGGTGTCGTAGAGGAGACCGGTCCAGTGGGCGGCGAAGCCACCGTCGGCGACGAGGATGGCGTCGGTGGGGAGCAAGCCGTTGAGTTCGTGGCAGAGGCGGGCCATGTTGACCGGGCGCTCGCGGGAGGTGAGGCGGGGGGTCACGTCCGCCAGCCAACGGGTCTTGGCGGCGGCGAGTTCGGCCAGATAGGCGCCGCGGTCGGGCGCTGGGTGCTGGGCCAGGGCGGCGCGGAGGTCGGCGAGGCCTTCGCGGGCGTCGCCCCAGAGGGCGACGTCGGTGCGGGCCCAGCGGCCGATCTCGGTCGGGTCGATGTCGAGGTGGATGAGGGGGATGTCCTGCGGCGGCAGGGCGTAGCGCTTGGTGGGGATCTCCCCCAGCTTGCAGCCGACCACGAGGAGGCAGTCGGCCGCTTCGATGGCGTCGTTGGCGGTGCGGCTGTAGCGGCCGAAGAGGCCGAGGGCGAGGTTGTGGGTACCGGCGATCGCGCCGGCGCCGGAGAGCGTGTTGGCGACGGGGATGCCCTGCTCCTCGGCCAGCGCGGTGAGTTCCCGGTCGGCCTGGGAGAGGTGGATGCCACCGCCGGCCAGGATGAGTGGGCGCTGGGCGGCGGCCAGCAGCGCGGCGGCGCGCTCGACGTCGGCGGCGGCGGGGCGGACGCGGCGGGAGGGGGTGCGGGTGCTGGCGGGGTCGACGCGGAATGCGAATTCGTCGAAGTCGAAGACGCCGTGGGCGACGTCCTCGGGCACGTCGATCAGGACGGGGCCGGGGCGGCCGGCGGTCGCGACGGCGTAGGCGCGGCGCACGTGCTCGGGGATGCGGGCGCCGACCTCGATGCGAATGACTTCCTTGACGGAGGGGCCCAGGGTGTCGAGCTGGCGCGCCTCCTGGGTCATGTTCTTGCCGGCGTGGTCGCGGTTGGTGTCGCCGGTGATGGCGATGAGGGGGATGCCGGCGTTGAAGGATTCGGTGAGGGCGGTGGCGAGGTTGGTGGCGCCGGGGCCGAGAGTGGCGTCGCAGACGCCGGGGCGGTTGCTGACGCGGGCCCAGGCGTCGGCGGCGAAGCCGCCGCTGCGCTCGTCGTTGATGAGGGTGTGCTGGAGGCCGCGTTCGCGGATGGCGTCGTAGAAGGGGAGGAGCTGGAAGCCGCCCATGCCGAACATGGGGCCGGCGTCGTGGCGGCGCAGCATTTCGGCCAGGGCGGCTCCGCCGGTGAACTCCATCGTCGGTTTTCCTTCCGCTGCGCGGGCGCGCCTCGCCGGCGGCCTAGCGTAGGCCACGCCGGCCCGCGCGGGGTGAGGACCGGTTTCGATCGGGTGGAATTCATGGCATGATGCGTCGGCTCGTGGCCGGTCGCGAGGGAGCGGGAGGGGAGCCGTGGCGGGGAACGGACCGGACACACCGGATCAGGTGGCGCGGGTGCGGGCGATGTACCGCACGATGCTGACGATCCGCGCCTTCGACGAGGCGGCGGGGCAGGCCCACCACGACGGCCACGTCCGCGGCTCGGTGCATCAGTACATCGGCGAAGAGGCGATCGCGACGGTGGTCTGCGCCCACTTGCGCCGTGCCGATCCCATCACCAGCTACCACCGGGGGCACGGGCACAGCATCGCCAAGGGGGCGGATCCGGTGGGGATGATGAAGGAGCTGTTCGGCCGGGCGGGGGGCACGAGCGGGGGCAAAGGCGGCTCGATGCACATCGCGGACTTCTCGGTGGGGATGCTGGGGGCGAACGGGGTGGTGGCGGACGGGGCGCCGATCGCGGTGGGGGCGGCGCAAGCGATCAAGTTGCGCGGGGAAGACCGCATCGTGACCTGCTTCGTGGGGGACGGGGCGCTGAACCGGGGGCCGTTCCTGGAGAGCCTGAACTGGGCCAAGGTCTACGACCTGCCGGTGCTGTTCGTCTGCGAGGACAACGGCTACGCGGTGACGACGAAGACGCGCAACGTGACGGCAGGGCCGGGCGCGGTGGCGCGGGCGCGGAGTTTCGACGTGCGGGCGGTGGACGTGGACGGCAACGACGTGGTGGCAGTGGACGCGGCGGTGGGAGAACTCGTGCGCGGCGTGCGGGTGGGGGAGGGGCCGGCGCTGTTGCACGCGTCGACGTACCGGCTGCGGGGCCACCTGGCCCACGATCCGGCCCGCTATCGCGACCCGGCCGAGGTGGAGGCGGCGGCGGCGCGCGATCCCCTGCCTCGCTGCGAGCGCTGGCTGCTGGACCACGATGTCAGCGCGGACGTGCTGCACGCCATGACGGTGGAGGTGGAGGAGGAGATCGCGGGGGCGCTGGAGGCGGCGCACGCCGCGCCCTGGCCGGACGTGGAGACCGCGATGCAGGACGTGCAGGACGTCGATCTACCGGACCGGGAGGCACCGGCGTGACGGAGATGACGTCATGACTGCGATGACCATCGCGGAGGCCGCCTGCTTGGGGCTGGCGGAGGAGATGCGCCGGGACCCGTTGGTCTGGGCGCTGGGCGAGGACCTGGGCCCGGAGGGGGGCGTGGCCGGGCAATACCGGGGTCTGCAGAGCGAGTTCGGCGCGCAGCGGATCGTGGACACGCCGATCTCGGAGTCGACGATCATGGGGGCGGGGGTGGGGGCGGCGCTGATGGGGACGCGGCCGGTGGTGGAGCTGCGCTACGCGGACTTCGGGCTCTGCGCCACGGATGAGCTGGTCAACCAGGCGGCGAAGATGCGCTACATGTTCGGCGGGCAGGCGCGGGTGCCGGTGGTGGTGCGGCAGTCGATCGGGATCCGGGCGGGGATCGCGGCGCAGCATTCGCAGTCGACGGAGGCCTGGTGGATCCACACGCCGGGGCTGGTGGTGGTGGCGCCGTCCAGCCCGGCGGACACGCGGGGGCTGCTGAAGGCGTCGATTCGCTGCGACGACCCGGTGGTGTTCATGGAGCACAAGTCGGCCTGGGGCGAAACGGGCGAGGTGGACACGGAGGCGGAGGGGCTGGCGGAGTTGGGCCGGGGGCGGGTGCTGCGCGACGGCGGCGACGTGACGATCGTGACCTGGTCGCTGATGGCGAAGGCGGCGGCGGAGGCGGCGGAGCGCCTGGTGGGGCATGGGATCGAGGCGGAGGTGATCGACCTGCGCACGCTGTGGCCGTGGGATCGGGAGCTGGTGTTCGCCTCCGTGGAGAAGACGCGGCGACTGGTGGTGGCGCACGAATCGGTGCGGGTGGCGGGCTTTGGGGCGGAGATCGCGGCGGAGGTCGGGGAGGCGTTCTACGGCCGGCTGCGCATGCCGGTGCGGCGTTTGGCCGGTCCGCGCATCCCCGTGCCGTACGCGCCGCCCCTGGAAGACGTGTGCCGGGTGGACGCGGAGGCGATCGTGGGGGCGGTGGCGGCCGACTGGTCCGGCGCGGGCGGGTGAGGCGCTTGCGACGGCGCCGGAGGCCTCGCTGCGGCGACTATCGCTGAATGGAAGAGCTGGGGTACGCGGGGCTGGCGTTCCCGCTGGTGCTGCCGGCGCCCGCCGCCGCCGGCCTCGATCGTCGTTAGGCCTGAGCCGGCGTGGCGGAGCCACTGGTCGCCGCGCGGGCGGCCTCGGCCAAGCGCTCCAGGCCCAGGCTCAGCGCTGCGTCGTCGATGGTGAGGGGCGGCAACAGCTTCACGACCTCGTCCTCGGGCCCGGCGGTTTCGACTAGCAGGCCCCGCTCGAAGGCGGCAGTGGCGATGCGGCCGGCAAGCTCGGGCCGGACACACACGAGGCCGTGAATGAGTCCCACCCCGCGCACCGCCCGGAAGGCCTCCGGGTGGCGTTCGCGCAGGCCGGAGAGGGCGTCGCTGACGAGGTCGCCTTTGCGGACGACGTCGGCGCTGAGGGCGTCGTCGGTCCAGTAGTCGAGCGCGGCGGTGGCGGTGACGAAGGCGGCGTTGTTGCCGCGGAAGGTGCCGTTGTGCTCGCCCGGCGCCCAGACGTCGAGGTGGGGGCGCATGAGCACCAGGGCGAAGGGGAGGCCGGCGCCGCTGATCGACTTGGAGAGGCAGACGATGTCGGGCGTAATGCCGGCCCGCTCGAAGGAGAAGAAGGGGCCGGTGCGGCCGCAGCCGACCTGGATGTCGTCGACGAGGAGGAGGAGGTCGTGGCGGCGGCAGCAGTCGGCGAGGCGACGCAGCCAGTCGTCCGAGGCGACGTTGACGCCGCCCTCGGCCTGCACCGTCTCGACGATGACGCCGCCGGGGCGATCGTTGCCGCTCGTGCGGGCGAGGACGGCCTCGAGCTGGGCGATGCTGTCGCCACCGTCGGGCAGGGTCCCCTCTTCAGGGGCGCCGTCGTAGGGCAGGGAGAGCGCGCCGATCAACGGCAGGCCGGCCGCGGCGCGCTTGGCGGGGTTGCTGGTCAGCGCCAGCGCGCCCAAAGTGACGCCGTGGAAGGCGTTGTCGAAGCCGACGATCGTTGAGCGGCCGCTGACCTTGCGGGCCAGCTTGAGCGCTGCCTCCACGGCGTTGGCGCCGGTGGGGCCGGGGAACTGCACTTTGTAGTCAAGGCCGCGGGGGGCGAGGACGACATCGCGGAAGCGCTCCAGGAACGCCACCTTGGCGGCGGTGGTCATGTCCAGGCTGTGGAGGATGCCGTCGTTGAGGAGGTAGTCGACGAGGGGACGGACCAGGCGTGTGTCGTTGTGGCCGTAGTTGAGGGCGCCGGCGCCGGCGAAGAAATCGATGTACTCCCGGTCGTCCGTGTCCCAGAGGCGGGCGCCGCGGGCGCGGCTGAAGACGGCGGGCCAGCTGCGGCAGTAGGAGCGGACCTCGGATTCGAGGTCGGCGATCACCCCGCCGGCCGCTGCGTCGCTCATGGATGTACGGTACTCGCGCCGCCGCCGCGCGGCGAGGGCGGTGGTGTAGGTTCGCGCTGACCCAGATCTGTTGCGAGGAGTCGCGTTGGGTTCCGAGTATCCGGAGGACGGCGATGCGCGTTAACCATGTCAAGCGCAAGATCCGGGAGGGCGAGCCGAGCGTGGGCACCTGGCTCGCCTCCGGCAGTCCGCTGGCGGCGGAGGTGTTGGCGCATCAGGGCTTCGACTGGCTGACGGTCGATACGGAGCACAACGCCATCGGCATCGAGGGGGTGCAGGGGCTTTTCCAGGCCATCGCGACCACGGGCGTGATCCCCTTCGCGCGGGTGCCCTGGAACGATCCCCAGGCGATCAAGCGGGTGCTGGATGTGGGGGCCTACGGCGTGGTGATCCCGACCGTGGAGAGCGTGGAGGAGGCCGAGCGCGCCGTGGGGGCCTGCCGTTACCCGCCCGACGGCTACCGTGGCATGGGCACGATCCGGGGCCGGCTCTACGGCGGCGCCGATTACCCGCAACGGGCCAACGCGGAGGTCTGCGTGGTGCTCATGCTGGAGACGATCACGGCGGTGGAGCGGGCCGACGCGATCCTCTCGGTGCCAGGGATCGACGCGGTATTCATCGGCCCCAACGACCTGGCGGCGTCGATGGGGCTGCCGCTGGGCCTGGACAACGCGCACCCGGACCACATCGCGGCCGTGACGGCGATCCGGGAAGCGTGCGAACGGCACGGGATCGCGCCGGGGATCCACACGGCCTCGGCTGGGGCGGTGAATCAGCGCATCGCCGAGGGGTTCAAATGGATCGCGGTGTCGTCGGACATCGGCCTGATGACGGGACAGGCCAAGAGCACGCTGGCCGATCTGGAATGGTCCGGCGAGGCCGGCGCGGTGGTGATCCACGAGTAGCGGACTGTCAGGAGGGCCCCATGGCCCAATTCACCGTTTACCACACGGATCCGTCGGAGCAGTTGGGGACGCTGGCGATCGAGCGGGCGGCGCTGGCGGAGATCGACGCCGAGCTGCGCACGATCGAGCGGGGCAAGTCGCCGCGGGAGCTGGCGCGGCTGCTCGGCGACGCCGACGCCCTGCTGGTGCTGGGCGCGCCGATCACGGCCGAGGTTCTGGACGCCATGCCCCGCTGCCGCGTGGTGGTGCGCTACGGCGTCGGGGTGGACACGCTGGACCTGGAGGGGGCCACGGCGCGCGACGTGATCTGCGCCCACGTGCCCGACTTCTGCCAGGAGGAAGTCGCGAATCACGCCCTCCTGCTGATGCTGGCGGTGGTGAAAACGCTGATCCCGCTGGACGCCGCCATCCGGGCGGGGGACTGGCGACGGGGCTCGTTCGCGCCGATGCAGCACCTGCATGGTCAGACGCTGGGGCTGGTGGGTTGCGGGCACATCGCGCGGGCGATGGCAAAGCGGGGGCGGGCCTTGTCGATGGAGCTGGCGGGCTACGACCCGTACATCGATGCGGGCGTGGCCGAGGCGGTCGGGATCACGCTGCTGCCGTCGCTGGAGGCGCTGCTGGAGCGATCGGACGTGGTGAGCGTGCACACGCCGCTGAGCGCGGACACGCGCCACCTGATCGACGCGGCGGCGCTGGCGCGGATGAAGCCGTCCGCCTATCTGATCAACACCTCGCGCGGGCCGGTGATCGAGGAAGCGGCGCTGGTGCACGCCCTGCGTCACGGCGTCATCGCGGGGGCCGGGCTGGACGTGTTCGAGCAGGAGCCACCCGCGGCGGACAGCGCCTTGCGGACGATGGCCAACGTCGTGCTCACGCCGCACTCGGCGTCCTACTCGGATTACGCGTTCGCCTTGCTGTCGCGGCGCGTGGCGCAGAGCGCGGTGCACGTGCTGACGGGGCACTGGCCGCGCTTCGTGGCGAACCCGGGCGTGCGGGAGCGGCTGGAACTGCAGCCCTGCCCGGATCCGCCAACGGATTTCTAGCCCGCGGCCGTTCAGGCCGGGAGCAGGTAGTCCTGCCAGAGGTCGAGGTAGATCGCCTCGCCGCGACCGGCGTCCTCGCCCCAGATCTCGGCCGACTCGAAGCGCACGCTGTAGAGGTGGCCAGGGGCCTCGTCGCCGTTGCGCGAGTTGCTGTCGGGGAAGACGTGGCCGCCGTGATAGGCGTGCACGGTGCCGCGCTTGTCGCGTGCGTAGCGGGCCAGCCGCGTGTGGCCGTGCGGCTGGCTGTGCAAGGTGCGCACGGGGTCACCGGGCTGGAAGCGGGGCTCCGTGTTCAGCGGGCGCCGGAAGTCCCAGGGCTTGCCAGCGGCCAGCGGTGTTTCCGCTTCGCCGGCGAAGGCGTCCGCCGCGCTCGCTTCGGGGTTCTCGCGGAAGATGGTGCGGCGACGCTCCAACTCGTCCTCGCTAGCGATGCCCTTCTCGATGAGCAGCCGCTCCAGCGAGCCGACGAAGAGTTCGTAGTAGCTGACCCCCAGGTACGTGGCGGGATCGGTACGCTCGCGTTCGGCGCGGAAGTCGTCGACGTTCCAACTGCCGGTCCAGACGCCCGCCATGACACAGCCGACGATGATGGGTTCCCAGTCGTCGTGGAAGGCGGGCTCGTTTTCCTCCCGCTCGACGGGCCCGAAGCCGTGCATGCCGCCCATGTCGTGCACACCGTTCACGGCGGTTCTCCTTAGCGAACGAAGGATAGTGCGGGCGCGCGCCGCTGGCGAGGCCGGGCGCGGCGGCGGCGCGCTGCCGCTAGCGAGCCAAGTCGAGGAGGTCCTCGCCCTGCTCGCGGCGGAAGGCATCGACGACGGGGGCGGTGGCGGCGCGGAAGGCGTCGCGTTCGGCGTCGCTGAGGTCCAGGATCGTGGCGCCCGTCGCTTCCAGGGTGGCGCGGGCGGCATCCTCGGCCGCGCCGGCCTGGGCGCGCTGGGAACGGACGGCCTCGCGGGCGGCGGCGCGGACGGCGTCCTGGACGTCGGCGGGCCAGGCGTCGAAGGTGAGGGCGTTGAGGTAGAGGCCCCGCGCGCCGAAGAGGTGCGCCGTCAGGCTGACGTGCCGGTGATGCTCATGCACGCCGTAAGCGATGGTGTTGGCCATGGGGTTCTCCTGCGCGTCGACCTCGCCCGCGGCGATCATGGGGATGCCGACTTTGAGGTCGACGGCGACGGGCTCTGCCCCCAGGGCACGGAAGAGGCGCTCGTGCCAGACGTTGGATTGGAGGCGGATGCGCATGCCGGCGACGTCGGCGGGGGTGCGGACGGGACGCAGGCGGTTGCTGATGTGGCGCAAGCCGTTGTCCCAGTAGCCGAGGACGCGGAAGTTGGTGGCGGCCTCCGTGTGGCGGGTAAGGGCGTCGCCCAGGGGGCCGTCGAGGGCGGCGTGGGCGGGGGCGGCGGCGTCGAAACGAAAGGGGAGGTCGAGGACGGCGAGCTGGGGGACGCGGGCGGCGAGGATGCTGGTGGAGATGTAGCAGGCGGTGAGGATGCCGGCGTCGGTGAGGCTGAGGAGGTCGTCGGTGCGGTAGCCGAAGTCGAGGATGTTCCAGACGGGGAGGACCTGCACACGGTCGCCAAGGCTCTCCTGGAGGACGTCGCGGAAGCGGGCGAGGCCGCGGCCGTGCGTCGTCTCGGGAGGCGCGTAGCCGCCGAAGCGAATGGGGATGGGGGCGCCGGGCATGGGGCGCGACTATAGCGGAGGGGGGGAGGGTCTAGGGGTTGGCGCCGGGGATCCAGGAGGTACCGGCGAGGGGGACGCGAGCCATGGCGGCGGCCTCGAGGGTGAGGGCAGCGAGGTCCTCGGGCTCCATGTTGTGCACGTCGGACTTGCCGCAGGCGCGGGCGAGGGCGGTGAGTTCCATGGTGATGGCGCGCAGGTAATTGGCGACGTGCTGCGCGCCCGTCTCCGGGTCCAGACGGGCCTCCAGGGCCGGATCCTGGGTGGTGATGCCCACGGGGCAGTGGCCGGACTCCATGTGGTGGCAGTAGCCCGGCAGGGTGCCCAAGGCGTGGTAGTCGGCGCTGACGTCGACTTCGTTGCCGTCGCGGTCGGTGTAGGTGGGGCTGTTGCAGCCGAGGGCGACGAGGGCGCCGGTACCGATGGAGACGGCGTCGGCCCCGAGGGCGAGGGCCTTGGCGGCATCGGCGCCGGAGCGGATGCCGCCGGAGACGACGAGCTGAACCTCGTGCTCCACGCGTAGCTCGCGCAGGGCGTCGGCGGCCTGGCGGACGGCGGCCAGGGTGGGGATGCCGGCGTGCTCGATGAAGACGTCGGGGGTGGCGGCGGTGCCGCCCTGGAGGCCGTCCAGCACGACGACGTCGGCGCCGGTGGCGACGACGAGCTTGACGTCGTTGAGGACGCGGGTCGCGCCGATCTTGACGAAGACGGGCTTCTCCCAGTTCGTGGCCTCGCGCAGCTCCTCGATCTTGATGCGCAGGTCGTCGGGGCCGGTCCAGTCGGGGTGGCGGCTGGCGGATCGCTGGTCGATGCCGGGCGGCAGGGTGCGCATGCCCGCGACGCGGTCGCTGACTTTCTGGCCCAGCAGCATGCCGCCGCCGCCCGGTTTGGCCCCCTGCCCGATGACCACCTCAATGGCGTCGGCGGCCTTAAGGTCGCGAGGGTTGAAGCCGTAGCGGGAGGGCAGGCACTGATAGATGAGCGTCTGGGAGGCCTGTCGCTCCTCCGGTGTCATGCCGCCGTCGCCGGTGGTGGTGGAGGTGCCCACGGCCGTGGCGGCGCGACCCAGGGCCTCCTTGGCCGCGGCGGAGAGTGCGCCGAAGCTCATGCCGGCGATGGTGATGGGGATCTCCAGCTCGAGCGGCTTGGAGGCGAAGCGGGCGCCGAGCACGGTCTTGGTGTCGCAGCGCTCGCGGTAGCCCTCCAGGGGGTAACGGGAGGCGGAGGCGGTGAGCACGACGAGGTCGTCGAAGGTGGGCAGGGTTCGCTTGCCGCCGCCGCCGCGGATCTCGTAGCGGCCCTCGCGGGCCATGGTCTGGATGCGCGCGATGATCTCCGGGGGGAAGGTGTGGTTGTAGCGGGCGGCGTCCATGGGGAGCGGGGGGGTGGGGTCCGGCATCAGTAGCGATGCGTCTTGAGCGCGCTGAAGGTGTACAGCTCGCGGGCGGAGGCGACGCGGCTCACGTTCTCCGGGTCGATGTGGGTGAAGCCGCTGCGCTCCGTGAGGTCGCGGACGGCGGCGATGTCGCCCTCGCTGAGGTCCTCGCGGCGGGCGTCGGCGCCGAGCGAGGCGATGGATCCGGCGACATAGATGACGGCCTCGTAGAGGGAGTCGCCCAGGGCGTGTCCGGCGTCGCCGCCGACGAGGAGGCAGCCGGCCTGGGCCATGAAGCCGCTCATGTGACCGACGTCGCCCGCCACGGCGACGCTGCCGCCCTTGAGCGAGATGGCGGCGCGCGAGGAGGCGTCGCCTTCGATCACGACGAGGCCACGGTGGGCGGAGGCGCCAGCCGACTCGGAGGCGTTGCCGCGCACACGGACGGTGCCGCTCATGAGGTTTTCGCCCACAGACCAGCCCACGAATCCGTCCACGATAATCTCGGGCCCGGCGCAGAGGCCGCCGATGTAATAGCCCGCGTTCCCCGCGACAGTGATGCGCAGCCGCTTCTCCAGTCCCACGGCGAGGTTGTGACGGCCGCGAGGGTCGGTGATCGTGGCCTCGGCCCCGTCGGGCAGGGCGGCGAGGGCGACGTTGATCTCCCGGGTGGTGTGGTCGCTGCAGCTCAGCGTGACCATACGTGGATCTCTTCGGGCATGGGCTCGAAGACGGTGGCCTCGTCCACGCCCGGGAGCTGCGCGAGGGCGCGGTACTCGGAGGCCATGGCGACGTAGTCGTCGCACTCGGCGATGACGGCGGGCTTGCAGGCGAAAGCGTCGCGGACGACGGCGAACTCGTCGTGGGAAGCGACGAGGAGGGTGTAGAAGCCGTCGAAGGCCCGCATGAGGGCGTGCAGGGCGTCGCGCATGCCGGCGCCGCGGGCCATCTCGCGGGCGAGGAAGCGGGCGGCGACCTCGGAGTCGTTGTCGGTCTGGAAGCGCACGCCGTCCTCCATGAGGTCGCGGCGGACGCTGGCGTAGTTGGAGAAAGAGCCGTTGTGAACCAGGCAGAGGTCGGCGGCGGCGGCGAAGGGGTGGGAGTGCTCGGTGGTGACGGCGGACTCGGTGGCCATGCGGGTGTGGCCGAGGCCCTGGTAGCCGCTGCGGGCGGCGATGCCGTAGCGCTCACAGATGGCGGCCGGGTCGCCCACGTCCTTGAAGACCTCCAGGGCGCGTCCGTAGGAGAACAGTCGCACCTCCGGAGCCGCGGTGGCGAGGCTTTGCACGACGGCGGCGGGATCGCCGGGGGCGCTGAGGACGACGTCGCTGGCGACGGGGCGCCAGGCGGAGGCGCCGGCGAGGACGGGCTGGAGGCGGTTGGCGAGGGCTTCCCAGTCGTAGGCGGGGGTGTCGCTGTGGAGGGTGTAGTGAAGGGCGCCGTTGCGGGCGGCGTCAGTGGTGGGTGCGTCGTCGTAGATGGCGATGCCGGCGGAATCGGGGCCGCGCTCGCTCATGGCGACGAGCATGGGCACGAGCAGCGCGCCGAGTTGCGGTCGCAGCGCCTCGTTTTTCAGGTGCAGCCCGACGATCCCGCACATGCTGTCGTCCCTCTGGGCTTCCCGCCACCGCGGGCGGCGCGCCCGCCTGCATGCTACAGCGCGCCGCGCCTGGTGCGCGGTGGCGTATCCTGCGCCACGCCGTCGCGAGGCGGGAGCAAAGGAGATCGCGGCCATGCCGGACGCTGTGAGCGAGCTGAAGCGTCGAGCGGCGCAGGACCAGATTGAGTTTTTCTTCGCGATGTTCGTGGATATGCACGGCAAGCCCTGCGCCAAGCTGGTGCCCGTGCCGGCGTTCGAGACGCTGATGCGCGATGGGGTGGGCTTCGCGGGCTTCGCGGCGGGACCGCTGGGCCAGAGTCCGGCCGACCCGGACATGATGGCGATCCCGGACCCGGCGTCGTACACGGCGGTGCCGTGGCAGCCGGGGCTGGCGGTGTTGCAGTGCGACCTGCACGTGGAGGGGGCGCCCTGGCCTTACGCGCCGCGGGTGATCCTCAAGCGCCAGCTCGAGCGACTCGGCGATCGGGGGCTGGTGCTGAATTGCGGCGTGGAGCTCGAGTACTTCCTGGTCAAGCGGGAGGAGGACGGCGGCATCGTGGTGGCGGACGCGGAAGACCGCGCGGCGCAGCCCTGCTACGACGCCAAGGGCCTGACGCGCATGTACGATCATCTGACGGTGGTCTCGCGCTATCTGAACCAGATCGGCTGGGGCAACTACGCCAACGACCACGAGGACGCGAACGGCCAGTTCGAGCAGAACTTCCACTACGCGGACGCGCTGACGACGGCCGATCGGGCGATCTTCTTCCGCTACATGGTGCACACGCTGGCGCAGCAGGCGGGGTTCAGCGCAACGTTCATGCCCAAGCCGTTCTCGCATCTGACAGGCAACGGCATGCACGTGCATACGAGCCTGTGGGATGCCTCCGGCGAGACGCCCCTGTTCCTGGACGAGGCGGACGGGCGGGGGCTGGGGCTCTCCGCGATGGCGTACCAGTTCATCGGCGGGCTCTTGGAGCACGCGCGGGGCGCGGCGGCGTTGCTGGCGCCGACGGTGAACTCGTACAAGCGCATGGGGGTGGGGACGCCGTCGTCGGGGGCGACCTGGGCGCCGGCCTACGCGACGTACGGGGGCAACAACCGCACGCAGATGCTGCGCGTGCCGGAGGCGGGGCGGGTGGAGCATCGGGGTGTGGACGGGTCGGCGAACCCGTACCTGGCTTTCACGGCGCTGCTGGCAGCCGGGTTGGACGGGATCGATCGGGAGCTGGATCCGGGGGAGCCGAATCGGGAGAACCTGTTCGAGCTGTCGCCCGATGCGATCGGGCCGCGGGGCATCGGCACGCTGCCGGCGACCCTGGCCGAGGCGACGGGCGATCTGGTGGAGGACGGGGTGTTGCGGGAGGCCTTTGGGCGGGCGCCCGCCGGCTCGGAAACGATCGACTATGTGGACTACTACGCGCAGGTCAAGCGCGACGAGTTCGCCGCCTACCACAGCGTCATTAGTGCCTGGGAGGTGGATCGTTACCTCACGCTCTTCTAGCCGGGGGGGTGCGGCGTGCGCTGGCGGCTGAAAGGGCTGCGCGGGAACGGGCGCACGCCGGGCGGGCCGAGCGGGTACTCGGCCTGGAGCCTGCTGCGCCACGGGCTGACGGGGGCGGAGTGGCCGCGCGCCTGGCGCGAGCACGATCTGCGGTCGCGCTACGAGGTGGTGATCATCGGTGGCGGCGTGCACGGGCTGGCGGCGGCGTACTACCTGGCTGCGAACCACGGCATCACGGATGTGGCGGTGCTGGAGCGTCGTTACATCGGCGCGGGAGGATCGGGGCGGAACACGGCGATCATCCGTTCCAACTACCTGACGCCGGAGGGGGTGCGCTTCTACGACCGCTCGTTACAGCTGTACGAGCGGCTGACCAGCGAGTTGAACTTCAACCTGATGTTCGAGCAGCGCGGACACCTGACGCTGGCGCACAACGACGCCAGCCTGCGCACGATGCGCTGGCGGGCGGAGGTGAACACGATCGAGGGGGTGGCGTCGGAGGTGATTGGGCCAGCGGAGATCGGCCGGCTGGCGCCGTTCCTGGACGTGTCGGAGCGGCCGCGCTACCCGATCCTGGGAGCGCTCTATCACCCGCCGGGCGGGATCATTCGCCACGACGCGGTGGTCTGGGGCTACGCGCGGGGCGCGGACGCGCGCGGGGCGGAGATCCACCAGAACACGGAGGTGACGGGGATCGACGTGTCGGGTGGGGCGGTGCGGGCGGTGGAGACGACCCGGGGCCGGATCGAGACGCCGGTGGTGGTGAACTGCACGGCGGGCTGGGCGTCGTTGGTGGCGGCGATGGCGGGGCTGCGGCTGCCGATCTCGACGCACCCGTTGCAGGCGGCGGTGACGGAGCCGGTGAAGTTCTTCCTGGATCCGGTGATCGTTTCGGGGTCGTTGCACGCTTACGTGAGTCAGACGTCGCGGGGGGAGCTGGTGCTGGGCGCGAGCGTCGATCCCTTCACCGGCTACTCCATGCGCGGCAGCCTGGAGTTCGCGGAGGAGGTGGCGGGGAGCGTGCTGCAACTGATGCCGTCGCTGGCGCGCTTGCGGGTGCTGCGCCAATGGGCGGGCCTGTGCGACATGACGCCGGACTTCTCGCCGATCATCGGTCCGACGCCTGTGGAGGGCTTCCACGTGGACGTGGGCTGGGGGACGTACGGCTTCAAGGCGGGGCCGGTGTCGGGGGAGGCGATGGCGGCGCTGATCGCGAGCGGGGAGCCGCCCGAGATCATCCGGCCGTTCGGGCTGGGGCGCTTCGCGCAGGGCCAGATGATGGGCGAGCGGGGCGCCGCGTCGGTGGGGAACTAGGAGCGGCCATGCTGCAGATCCCGTGCGTTCATTGCGGACCGCGCAACGCGCAGGAGTTCGTCCAGGCGGGGGAGATCGTGCCGCCGCCGTCCCTCGGGAGCGCGACGCCGCAACAGTGGCGCGAGTTTCTCTACGTGCGCGACAACCCGGCTGGCTGGGTGCGGGAGCGCTGGTATCACGGCATGGGCTGCGGGCGCTTCATGGAGGTGGAGCGGCACACGGTGACGAACGTCGTGCGGACGGCCCAGGACGTGGCGGCGGCGCGGGAGCCGCCCGCGGAGGGACCGGAGGCGATGTCGTGACGATGGCGCCGGCAACGGCCGGGCCGATGCGTCTGCCGCCGCAGGCGGGCGAGGCCATCGATCGGGGGCTGGCCTTCCCCTTGCGATGGGACGGGCAGCCGTACCCCGCCTTCCCGGGGGACACGATCGTGTCGGCGCTGGCGGCGTCGGGCGTGCGGGTCTTCTCGCGCTCGTTCAAGTACCACCGGCCGCGCGGGATCCTGACGGCGGACGTCTGGGATCCGGGCTGCCTGATGCAGGTGGGGGACGAGCCGAACGTGCGCGGGGCGCAGCGGCGCGTGGC
The DNA here is from genome assembly GCA_965247775.1 of Dehalococcoidia bacterium. Taxonomy (GTDB): domain Bacteria; phylum Chloroflexota; class Dehalococcoidia; order Bin125; family Bin125. The sequence goes on along the minus strand of OZ252031.1, from coordinate 2,372,081 downwards.
GCCGGGGATGGAGGTGCGATCGCAGAACGCGTGGCCGTCGCTCCGCTTCGCCGCCGCCGCCGGGCAGGCGCTCTCGCGCCTGCTCCCGCCCGGCTTCTACTACAAGACCTTCATGGGGCCGCGACCCTTGCGGCCCGTCTATCAGTCGATGCTGCGCCGGTTCGCGCCGGGCGGATCCGCCGCGGCCGAGGAGGCGGGGGCGTACTTCGACAAGCGCTACGCGCACCCGGACGTGCTCGTCGTTGGGGGCGGGCCGGCGGGGCTGGCCGCGGCGGCGGCGGCGGCGGAGAGCGGCGCGAGGGTCCTGCTCGTCGAGCAGGAGTACGACCTCGGCGGCCACCTGCGCTGGGGCGACGACCGCGACCGCCAACGGCTGGCGGCACTGCGCGACGACGTCACGGCGCCCCCCGCGATCGAGGTGCTGACGAGCGCCGTGGCTACCGGCCGCTACGACGACAACTGGGTGGGCGTCGTGCAACGCGAGCACGTGGGCGTGGAGGAGCGACTGATCAAGGCGCGCGCCAAGACGCTGATCGTCGCCCAGGGGCTGATCGAGCGGCCCTACGTTTTCGCCGGCAACGACCTGCCCGGGGTCATGCTGTCCGGCGCCGCGCGGCGGCTGATCAACCTCTACGCCGTCAAGCCAGGGCGGCGCGCCGTGGTCTTCAGCGCCAACGCCCAGGGCGACGCGGCCGCCCACGATCTCGAACGCGTCGGTGTGGAGGTGGTCTGCCTGGTCGACGCGCGACGCGGCGAGGACGTCGTGCGGGCGCGCGGGCGGGGCGGGCTGCGCGCCGTCGAGTTGGGCGACGGCACGCGCGTGGAGGCGGACCTGCTGGTCACCGCGACCGGCTGGACCGCGCCGCTGGCGCTGCTCACGCAGTCGGGCGCGACGTCGCGCTACGACGACCGCGCGGCGCGCTTCCTCCCCGAGGGCCTGCCCAACAACGTGCTCGCCACCGGCGGCATCGCCGGGGACGGCGACCACGACACGCTGGTCGCGCACGCGCGTGCGACGGGTCGCGAGGCCGCGCGCCGCGCGCTGGCCACCGGGAATCGCTGGCGCGCAGCGACGCCCAGCGCCGCCGGAGAACCGGAGACGCCGTTCGAGGCGCAATCCATCCCAACGCTCCCCATTGACGAGCACCCGGCGCTATTCCGCGGTCGCACCCACGGCTTTGTGGACTTCTCGGAGGATGTGTCGTCCAAGGACATGCAAACCGCGGCCCGCGAAGGCTACGACTCGATCGAGCTGGCGAAGCGCTACACGACCGCCGGCATGGGCTCGGCCCAGGGCAAGCTGGCGATGATCAACGCAGCCGCCGCGCACGCCGAGGCCACGGGCCGCGGCCTGGCCCAGACGGGCGGTACGACCTGGCGGCCACCATACGCGCCGGTCATGCTGGGGGCGCTGGCGGGACGGCTGTTCGAGCCCCAGCGCGTCTCGCCGATGCAGCGCTGGCATGAGCAGGCCGGTGCGCGTCCGCTCTTGGCTGGGCAGTGGATTCGGCCGGAGCACTACGGCGACCCCGCGGCCGAGGTGCGCAACGTGCGGCGGAACGTGGGCGTCATCGACGTGACGCCGCTGGGCAAGTTCGATCTGCGCGGTCCGGACGTGCCCAAGCTGCTCAACCTGCTCTACGTCAACCGTTGGTCCAAGCTGGGCCTGGGCCGCGTGCGCTACGGCGTCATGTGCGCCAACGACGGCGTGATCCTGGACGACGGCGTGACCGGCCGTCTGGGCGACGAGCACTACCTGATGACGACGACTTCCTCGGGGCCAGACGCGGCCGAGCGTTGGATCCGGGAGTGGTTGCAGACGGAGCACCCGGAGTGGCGTGTGCATCTGACGCCGGTCACGTCGGCCTTCGCCAGCATCAACGTCGCCGGTCCCAAGTCCCGCGCGTTAATGCAGCGCCTGGTCGAGGGCGTCGATCTGGACGGCGATGCCTTCCCCTACATGCATGTGCGCTCCGGCCGCGTGGCCGGGGTGGACGATTGCGTCATGTGGCGCATCGGCTTCACCGGCGAGTTGAGCTATGAGATCCACGCGCCCGCGGGCTACGGGCTGCACGTCTGGGAGGCGCTGCTCTCGGCGGGGGCGGATCTGGGGGTGGCCCCGTTCGGTATCGAGGCGCAGCGCATCATGCGTCTGGAGAAAGGGCACTTCATCGTTGGGCAGGACACGGACGGCCTGACGCAGGGCTTCGCGGCGGGGCTGGGCGGCCTGATCAAGCTCGACAAGGAGGAGTTCGCGGGCAAGCTGGAGCTGGCCTGGGAGCGGGAGCGCGGCGACCCCCTGGTGCTGGTGGGGCTGCAGCCCCTGGACCCGACGCTGGTACCGCCGGAGGCCTGCCAGTTGATGGAGGGATCCCGCCAGATCGTGGGCCGGGTCACGTCCAGCCGCATGTCGCCCACGCTGGAGCGCTCGATCTGCCTGGGGCTGCTCGCGCCCCGTCTGGCCGAGCCGGGGACGCCGGTCGACGTGCGCCTGCCGGACGGGACGCGCGCGCCGTTGCGGGTGATGGCGCAGCACGCCCACTTCGACCCGGAAGGGGAGCGCTTGCGTGGCTGAGGGGACGCTGCATGACGCTGCAGTAGCGCGCAGTCCGGTCGCGCCGGTCGCGCCGGTCGTCGTGCGTGACGGCTGGGAGGTTTCGGCGCGGACGAGCGCCGCGGCGCTGCGCCTGAGCGACGCGACTCCCCTGGCCAAGCTGCTCCTGCACGCCGCCCCGGACGGGCCGGCGCGAACCGCGCTGGGGCCGTTCGGACGCACCTCGCGCCCGGCTCCGGAGACGCTGGCGATCGGCGCGGCGCCCGGGGAGTGGCTGGTTCTCGGCGCGGTGGGGTCGGTGGCGGCGCTGCGCGAGACGATGCGCGCGCTGCTCGCGTACGACGCGGACAGCCACCTCATCGACGCTACGCACCAGCGGGCCCTGTTCCGGCTGAGCGGCGAGGCCGCGCCGGACCTGCTGGCGAAGGTGTGCGCGATCGATCTGGGGGATCGCAACGTCTCCAACGGGTCGGCGTTCACGTCGTCCGTGGCGAGGGCGCAAGCGGGGGTCGTGCGGGACGACGTGGAGGGGACGCGCGCCTACCTGCTGCACACGGAGTGGTCGCTGGGGCGGTACCTCTGGGATGCCCTCCTCGACGCGGGAGCCGAATTCGGCGTGGAGGTGGAGGGGCTGCAAGCGCTGGGGATCTGACCCTAGTCGCCCGCGCTGACCTCTGGAAGGCCGGCATGATCTCGCCGGCGAACGTCACGAGGGTCTCCGGGGACTGCGCGAAGTCGATCAGGAGCAGGCGCCCGGCGCCGATCTCCTGCAGGCGCCGCAGCCGCTCGCTGCACTCATCCGGGGAGCCGAGGATGGCGGCGGCTTCGGCGTCGCTGCGGACGTCGCCGTTGCCGGGCGGCGAGAGCCGCGCGGTGAGGTCCACCGCGCCGCCCCGGGCAGCCGGGGAGAGCGCGACCGCGTTGAGGCGGGCGAAGGCGGCAGCGCGGCCGGCGATCGCCGCCTCCCGCTCGGCCGTGTTCCGGACGATGTGCAGCGTGCGCGCGACTGCCACCTCGTCCGGCTCGAACGGGCGTCCCGCCTCGTGGCAGGCCGTGCGGAAGATGTCGATCCGCTGAGCTGTGAGTGCGAAGGAGCTGATGGGCAAGAACTGATCGACGCCCGCCGGCGCGGCCTCCGCCTTGGCTTTGCGCAGCGTGGGGAGGGCGTCGAGCCGGGACGCGATCTGATTGAGCAGCAGCCCGTCGAGCGGCACGGTCCGGGCGAGGCGCCCCACGAGCGCGATCTGATGGTGATCTCGCCGCTCAGGAAGACGATCTCGATCGTGGCGCCCTGGAACTCGATCGTGGCGCCCTGGAACGGGATCTCCCCGCGAGCGGTTTCGGTCAGGCCCATGCCCCCGGTGTAGAAGTCGACCATCTTCGCGAGATCGAAACAGTGGAGACCGATGTGGCTGAGAGTGATGGCAGGCGTGGCTGGCATGACGATTCCCCGCAGTCCGTCGGCGTGGCCCGGACCGGGCAGTGGCAGCGCTGCACCGTCGCCCGGAGGGGCGCTGGATGCACCGCAGCGTCGCGCTGCTGGTGCGCGGCCGACTCGGGTGCGGACGTGATTCCGGTCTCGCCTCCGCGCGGTCGAAGTCGCTGGCGGCGTCGTGGGGGCCCGGTCCCGGCGGCGCCCGCCGCGCCGCCGCTTGCGGGAGCCCAGCTCGCGCCGTAGAAGGAAGGCGGCGCAAGGCGCGCCCGCCGGCGAGGTGTGGAGGGATCAGCGCATGATCGATTTCAAGCTGAGCGAAGAGCAGACCATGCTGCGCGATGTGGTCCGGCGCTTCGTGCGCGAGGCGATCGTGCCGGTCCGGGCCCAACTGGACGCGGAGCCAGACCCGCACGACGGCTTCTCTTGGGACCTCCTGCGCAAGGCCGATGCGATCGGACTGCGTACGCTGGCGCTCTCCGCCGAGGACGGCGGCATAGAGGCGGACATCATCACGCGCTGCGTGGTGGGGGAGGAGCTGGCGACGGGCGATCTCGGCTTCGCGGTCTGCCTGGATCAGACCTGGAAGATCGCCTCGGCCATCGTCCATCTCTGCAACCCGGAGCAGCAGTCACGCTTCCTGCCCCTGTTCCGCGACGATCCGGAGTGCGTGCTCTCCATTGGCATCACGGAGCCGGTGGGCGGCTCCAACTACGTTCTGCCGATCGAGCGCGACGACTCCGTGATCCAGACGCGGGCGCGGCTGGACGGCGGACAGTGGCTGCTGACCGGCACGAAGCACTTCATCTCCAACGCCGGGCTGTCCAAGCTCTACCTGATCTTCGCCGTGACCGATCCGGACAAAGACGTCTACGAGCGGCTGAGCGCGTTCATCGTGCCCGCGGACGCGCCCGGCTTCTCCATCGGCAAGACGGAGGACAAGATGGGCCAGCGGCTGGTCTGGAACAGCACGATCCACCTGGACGACTGCGCCATCCCGGAGACGAACCTGGTGGGCACGCGGGGCGGCGGGCTGGGCGACGTGCTGCGCTTCCTGGCCGAGGAGGGCAGCAACATCCAGGCCGGGGCGACGGTGCTCGGCACGGCCCGCGCGGCTTACGAGGCGGCGGTGGCGCACGCCCAGGAGCGCTTCATCGGTGGCAAGACGATGATCCACCACCAGCTAGTGCACCACAAGCTGGCCAGTATGCGCATGCGTCTGGACGCCGCTCGCGCCTACCTCTACCGGGCGGCGGCCAACGTGGACGACGCCAACGAGGAGACGGACTGGGCGATGGCGCCCATGGCCAAGGTCTTCGCTGCCCAGACGTCGTTCGACGTAGCGAAGGAGTCCATGGAGCTGTTCGGCGGCTACGGCTATATGAAGGACCTGCCGATGGAGAAGTACCTGCGCGACGCCGCCAGCTTCCTGCACTCGGACGGCGTCAACGACGTGCTGCTGCTGCGGGCGGCGCGGTTGCTCTACGACCTGCCTTCCGAGCTGTATCGCTAGGGCCCCTGCCCGTCCCGGCCCGCCACACTAGCCTCCGCACGCCGGCCGGCGCGGCGAGGGACCGTGCGCGGCGTGGGACTCCCGCCCGGCGGGCGGAGCAAGTGGAGGGTGCGATGCCGCGCGAACACATGCAGGGGCCGTGGCAGGAGGTGCGGTCCTTCTCGCCGGCGGTGGCGACGGCGGGAGGACGCACCGTCTGGCTGGCGGGGGAGGTGGGGCTGGCGCAGGAGGATGCGGAGCTGGGCGGGGAGACGACCGCACTGACGGGCATGCGGCTGGCGGAGGGCTTCGAGGCGCAGGTCCACAGTATCTTCCGCCGCCTGCGGGCGACGCTGGAGCGGTCCGGCGGGCGTCTGGAGGACATGGTGACCATGACGGCCTTCCTGACCGATCCGAGCCAGGGCAAGCGCTTCGTGGAGATCCGCAGCGAATACTTCCCGGCCGGGCGGTACCCGGCGAGCGCCCTGATCGTCGTGTCGCAGTTTCCCGTGCCGGGGGTCCTGGTGGAGGTGCAGGGGATGGCCGTGGTCGGCGCCGCCTAGGACGGACCCCGCGGTGGGCCCGCGCTACCCCTCGACGTCCTGTAGGCGCTGGTCCCAGCTGACGACCTTGACCGGGTTGAGCCTGATCACGGTGCGGTCGACGCTCGTCAGCATGCGGTAGTAGGGGTGCAGCGGCGAGCTGAAATGTCGGTAGAGCCAGGCGTCGTGGTAGCGCGCGAGCAGGCCGGGGTCGGTGATGAACTCGGCCTCGCCCTGGAGCATGACGCCGCAGTAGTTGTTGACGTTGTCGCCGGCGTCGACGGTGTAGGACATTTTAGGGTTGCGCTTGAGGTTGGCGAGCTTCTTCTTGCCGGCGGTGCGGAAGGAGATGAAGAGGCGGTGCTCGAAAACCGTGTGCCACATGGGCAGGACGTGCGGATAGCCGCGGTCGTCGATGGTGCCCATCTGCCCTAGCTGGTGCTCCGCCAGGAACAGCTCCACCTCCTCTTCGCTCCAAGTGTTGAAGTAGTTGCGGGCCATGGAGATCCTCCGGTGCGGGGGCGGGGCGGTGTCGCAATGGGGCGCGCGGGAATGGTAACCGCGCCGCGCCGTCCCCGCTGGGAGCCTGCGATCGCCCGGCCCGCCGGCGGGGGCTTGCAATTGCGGGTCGGAGGTCGGAGGCTTGGCGTCTGCCCAGCGCCCAGCGCTTGGTGACCGGGTCGAGCTAGGCTGAGCCGTAGCGGCGCGCCCCCCGCCGGCTGTCCGAGGAGGACTCTCACATGGTCAAGGTGATTCTGCAGCTGTACCCCACGCTCTACGCCAAGGACGAGGAAGAGCGCATTGCGCTGCGGCCCATCGGGCGAAACGTGGAGCGCTACAACGACGCCATCCAGGGCACCTTTGACATCGCCCGCTTCGCGGACCAGGCGGGCCTCTGGGGCCTGGCTCAGATTGAGCACCATTTCCATTCGGAGGGCTACGAGCTGGGGCCCAACCCGGGCGTGCTGAACGCCTGGTGGGGGGCGATCACGGAGAACATCCGTATCGGGCAGCTGGGCTATGTGATGAGCACCCAGCACCCCATCCGGGTCGCCGAGGAGACGGCGATCATGGACCACATGACCAAGGGCCGCTACTTCGTTGGCTTCGCGCGGGGGTACCAGGACCGCTGGACGAACGTGATCGGGCAGCATCTCGGCACCCGCGCCACGCACTCCACCGGCGACGCGGACGACGAGAAGAACCGCGACATCTGGACGGAGCAAGTGGAGATGGTGATCGACGCCTGGACGCAGGAGTCGATCGAGCACAACAGCCCGCTTTGGCAGATCCCCAACCCTTACGAGGAGGGGATCGACTGGTGGATGAGCGAGACGACGAAGCGGCTGGGCGCGCCGGGCGAGATCGGCGAGGACGGCAACGTGCACCGCATCAGCGTGGTGCCGGCGCCCTACCAGAAGCCGCACCCGCCGGTGTTCGTGCCCAGCTTGGGCAGCCCCAAGTCCGTGGACTACTGCGCCAAGAAGGACTTCGTGCTGACCCACATCCTGGGCGGGGAGCGGGCGATCGCGCAGGCGCCGCGCTACGTGGAGGGCGCGCGCAAGGCCGGCAGGGAGTACGCCGCGGGCCAGCACCAGGGCGTCCAGCGGTTCATCCAGATCGGCAAGAACCGGGAGCACACGCGGGAGCTGCTGGGGCGGCACGACGTGGAGATCTTCAAGAACTTCTACAACCAGATCTACCAGGTGGCGGCGCAGGATTTGGCGATGCCCCTGGACGCCACCCCGGAGCAAGTCGTGGACGCGTTCGAGGGGGGGCTGGGTGGCTGGGTGACGGGCTCCAAGGACGAGGTGAAGGACAAGCTCGTGGCGCAGTGGAAGGAACTGCCCTGTGAGTACATCGTCGTCACCTGGCACTACGCCCAGCAGCCCAAAGAGGAGCTGATGGAGCAGCTGGGGATCTTCATGGAGCACGTGAAGCCGGCGCTCGATGAGCTAACGTCGTACGACAACGGGGCCTAGCTGCCCGCTTCCGCCGGCCCGCAGCGTGAGGCGGCCGCGTCCGCGCGCCTCGCAAAATATCCTATATTCCGGCGGAGCCCGCCTACCGGACGAACCATGCGAGCGGGCCTGGACTAGGGGGACGGCAGTGGCGACCGAGCTTGCGCAGGGGATCTTCCCGGCGCCGACCTACGCCCGCCAGGGCGATTTCCTCTTCGTGACGACGATTTACCCGCTGGGCGACGACGGGCGGCTGCTGGAGGGCGCTGCGGTTTCGCCGTTCGTGGGCGAGGCTGCCGTCGCCGCCCAGACCCGCGCAGCGCTCGACCGCCTGCGCGCGGTGCTGCAGAGTGCGGGCAGCGATCTGGACCGTGTGGTGAAGGCCGAGGTCTACCTCATGGACCCGGCGGACTTCTACGAGTTCAAGCTGGTCTGGAAGGAGTACTTCCCCGCCGATCCGCCCGCGCGTTGCACGGCCGCGATCGGCGACGACCACCTGCTGCCCGGCTGCCGGCTGAGCGTGTCGGCGGTGGCGCTGGCGGGCGACGCGACGGCGTCCAAGGAAGTCATCCAGGTGGACGGGGTGCCGGACGGGATGGAGGCGGAGTGGGCGCCGCAGGCGGTGAAGGCGGCCCCGTTCGTCTTCCCCTCCCCCTTCCCGGCCACGGACTTCGAGACCGGGATCGCCGTCAAGACGAACCCGGTGGCGCCGTATTACGGCTCCGAGGTGGAGCTGCAGACGGCCTACATCTTCGAGAACTGGGGCAAAGTCCTGCAGGCCGCGGGCAGCGGGCTGGACCAGGCGCTCAAGGCGCAAGCCTACGAAGTGGACCTGCGCGGCTTCCACGACATGGACGGCATCTGGTCCAAGTACATGGGGCGCGAGGTGGGCGCGGCGCCGCCGACGCGGTCATCAATGGCGATGCCGGAATTGCTCGTGCCGGAGGCGCGGCTGATCACGAACCTGTTCTTCCTGGCCCCGGACGCGCAGCACCAGAAGGAGGAGAACCGGGCCGGGATCCGCTGGCATCCTGAGGACCTCAAGAACGTCCACTACTCGCCCGGGCTGACGGCCGGGGACTGGTTCTTCATGGCCGGTCAGATCTCGATGCCGGACTACGAGAACCTTCGCTTCGCCGCTGCCCCGGCCGGTTTGCCCCACTACTTCTCGGACATTGAGGTGCAGACGGAGACCACCATGGAGCTGCTCGGCGAGCAGCTGGACGCCAACGACATGACGTTGTCCGACGTCGTGGATGCACGGGTCTTCCTGACCCAAGCGCGCCGGGACTATCGCACCTTCGCGCGCACGTGGGAGCGGATCTTCGCCCCGGTCGGGCGGCTGCCCAGCCTGAACTTCATCCCCTCTACCCAACGCAACGGTAAGGGCGGGATCATGGCCGAGGACCTGATCATCGAGATCGACCTTATCGCGCATCGGGGGCACGGCAGCTAGGGGCCCCGGCGGGAGAGCCGGAGCGATTGCGCTGGCGGGGGGCAGGACGGCCGGCACCAAGTTACCCGCTGGGGATGGTCCTGGCGCTGCTGGCCGGCGTCGCCTTCAGCACCGGTGGCGTCATCATCCGCGAGGTGGCGGAGGCCGACGGATGGCAGATCCTCTTCTACCGCTCGCTCATGGTGCTGGCCAGTCTCACGGCGATCCTGGCCCTGCGCTATCGGAGTCGCCTGGGGCGAGCCTTCCGGGACGTTGGCTGGCTGGGGCTGCTCTACGCGCTCGCGCTGGGGCTGGCCTTCGCCAGCTTCGTGCAGGCAGTGACGCTGACGGCCGTGGCCAACGTCTCGGTGATCATCAGCACCGAGCCCCTCTTCGCGGCGGCGGCGGCCTGGATCGTCTTGCGGGAACGGGTGCAGCCGGCGATCTGGATGGCGATCGTGGTGGCGCTGATCGGCATCGCGGTGATGCTGGGCGAGGCGCTGGAGGAGGGCGGGCTGCGGGGCAACCTGGTGGCCTTTGGTGTGCCCATGGCGACGGCGATCGTGGTGCTCGTCGTGCGGGTGCGGCCGGCGCGGGACCTGATGCCGGCCACGGCGTTGGGGGGCCTGGTGGGGATGGCGATCGGGGCGGGGGGGTCGGCGGGGTCGCTGGCGGTCCCCTGGGGCGACGCCGGACTGTCCTTCCTCATGGGGGTGGTGCAGATCGCACTGGGGTTCACACTGATCACGCTGGCGGCGCGCTGGGTCCCGGCGGCGGACACGGGCCTGTTCGCGATGTCGGAGATCCCGCTGGCCCCGCTCTGGGTCTGGGCCACGGTGAACGAAGTGCCCACAACGCTGACCTTCCTGGGCGGCGGCATCGTGGTGGTGGCGGTCGTGGTGGCGATGCTCTGGCGGCGGCGCACGGCGCTGGGCGCGCTGGAGGAGGGCGCGGCTATGATCAGCAGCGATGTCCGGGGGGCGTCGGCCGCAGCGCGTGGCACGCCCCCGGCGGACGCCCGCGCCGAGGGGAATGACTGATGCCTGCACTGCACCTCGCGATCGACCTCTCGTTCACGCATACGGAGGGGGCCTGGCGGCAGCCGGGCTCCTGGGTGGGCTACCCCTATTACACCCAGCCGCAGATCTGGGAGGACGTGGCGCGCGTCATCGAGCGGGGGAAGATCGACATGGTCTTCTTCGGCGACGGCGTGGGCGTCCCCGACACCTGGCAGGGCTCGATCGACGGGGCGGTGGAGTGGGGGGTGGAGTGGCCGCGCCACGATATGAGCGCCCTGATTCCGCTCATGGCCCGGGCGACGGAGCATGTCGGCTTCTGCCTGACCTTCTCGCCCACCTTCATGCACCCCTACTACGTGGCGCGGCAGATGGCCTCGCTGGACCATGTCACGCGGGGGCGCATGGCGATGAACCTGATCACGTCGGCACGGCGCTCCGACGCGGCCAACTACGGCTTCGACGAGCTGATGGAGCACGCCCATCGCTACGAGCGGGCGGACGAGTTCATCGATGTCTGCCGGGGCCTCTGGTCCACGGTGGAACGTGACGCGATCCTGCTGGACAAGGCCACCGGCACCTTCGCGGACCCGGCCAGGGTGCACTATCTCAACCACCGTGGGACGTATTTCAACGTCAAGGGCCCGCTGAACATGGTGCCTTGCCCGCAGTACCACCCGCTGGTGGTCCAGGCGGGCTCCTCACCGCGCGGTCTGGAGTCCTTCGCGCGGAACTCGGATGTGGTCTTCGCGGTGGCGTCGGATGGGCCGGGGATGCGGGAGCAGCGCCGGCAGCTGGACGCGCACCTTCGCGCGGCGGGACGGGCCCCGGAGGAGGTGATCATCCTCTGGTACGTGGCGCCCCAGCTGGCGGCATCGGACGCGGCGGCGCAGACGCGCGTGCAGGAGATCATCGATTCGCTGCCGGCGGAGGTGGGGGGGATCTTCCTCTCGCACAAGTCGGGCTTCGACTTCGACTCCCTGCCCGAACGCTTCACCATGCGAGAGGCGGTGGAGCGGATCGAGGCCCAGCAGGGATCGACGGCCTACCTGACGTGGCTGATCGCGACGCTCGGGCTGGAGACGGAGGTGTCGAAGGACGACCTCCTGGCGATCGGGCGCTCCTCGCAGGCGGGGGGACAGCCGCGGCTGGTGGGCGGGCCGGAAACGATCGCGGATGAGATGGAGCGGTTGCACGAAGAGGCGGGGCCGGGGGTGGGCTTCATGGTGGGGATGCGCAACTTCATGCCGCGCTGCGTGAGCGACTTCGTGGAGCTGGTGGTGCCGATCCTGCGCAAGCGGGGCCTGGTGCGCAGCGCCTACGACGGCAGCACGCTGCGGGAGAACCTGGGGCTGGCCGGCGAGCCGGGGCGGCTGGGCCCGCAGCCGGGTCGAGAGCGGCTGGACCGGGCGCCCTCCGCCGATCCGCAGACCGCGACGCCGCCGTGAGCCGGGGCGCGGAAAGGACCGGGCCATGAGCGACGGGCCGAGGCTGCGCACGCTGGTCGTGGTGGGGAACCCCAAGCGGGAGTCGCGCACCCGCACGGTCGGGGAGGCCGTGGCGGCGGCCGTGGGGGCCTGGCTGCGGAGTGAGGGCGCGAGCGTGGAGCAGGAAACGCTGGAGGTGGTGGATCTGGCCGGGCCGGGGCTGTTCGCCTGGGGCGACGAAGCCGTGGGCGCGGCCGTGGCCAGAGCACAGGCGGCGGATCTGCTCATCGTGGCGACGCCCACGTACAAGGCAAGCTACACCGGTCTGCTCAAGGCCTACTTGGACAACGTCCCCACGAAGGGGCTTTCCGGGCGGGTGGCCGTGCCGCTGATGATGGGCGCCGCCGACATGCACTTCCTCGCGCCCGACGCCTTCCTGCGCCCGGTCCTGCTGGAACTCGGCGCCACCTGTCCCACCCCGGGGTTGTTCGTGCTGGAGAGCGAACTGGACGACCTGGACGCCGTGATCGGGCCCTGGCTGGAGGCGTCGCGCGCGGGGCTGCAGGCGCTCCTGGCGGAGCGGCCCGCCGCGCCCACGGGCTAGCTAGCGGCGGTAGTCGCCGCCGGCCCAGCTGCGCCAGCCGCCGCGGCTCTCCTCGCCCGCGGGAGCGTCCGCGAAGCGGTCCTCCATGCGGAGGAGCCGTGCGGCGGTGCGCCAGCGGATGTCCTCGCGCTCGTCATGATCGAGGTTCGCGTTGTCGATGCGGGCCTTGGGCGGGTACTGCCCCATGTCGTAGATGTAGTCGGTCCCGGCCAGAATCTGGCTCGTGCCGACCATGTTGATCAGGTTGGCCAGGGTCTTGTCCCCGTGCACCAGGTCGTCGAAGTAGAGCTTGTTGAAGTAGGTGCTGGGGGATTCGTCGATCGCGACCCGGCATTCCTCCCGCACGGTCCAGGCGTGGTCCCAGCGCTCGATGATGCTGGGCGTCACGCCGCCGCCGTGCGCCAGGCAGAGCTTGAGGTCCGGATAGCGCTTGAGCGTGCCGCCGAAAATGATCGAGGCGGTGAAGATGGCCGTCTCCACCGGGAAAGCGATGATGTTCTCGGTGTAGTAGCGCTGCAGCCGATCTGGGGCGGGGTTGGAGACGGGGTGCATGTAGATCAGCAGGTCCAGCTCGGCGGCGCGCTGGAAGAAGGCGTCGAACTCGGGCTCGTCCAGGTTGCGGCCGTTGACATTGCCGCCGATCTCGACGGAGGTGAAGCCGTACTCGCTGACGATGCGATCGAGTTCAGCGAGCGCCTTGTCTATGTCCTGCAGAGGGACGGTGCCCATAGGGACGAAGCGGTCGGGGTACTTGGTGGCGGCCTCATGGATGGCGTCGTTGGCAAGCTGGGCGACTTCCAGGCCCACGTCGGGATCGGCGGAGTAGTAGTAGAGCAAGGGCGAGGGGGAGAGGGCGGCCATGTCCAACTCCATCTCGTCCAGATCCTCCAGGCGGCGGTCGAGGTCGTAGAAGCCGGGCTCCATCGCCCAGAAGGAACGACCGAGCGGGCGCGGGGGCGGCTCCTCGGTGGACCCCACGGTGAGGGCCAGCAGTCCCGTGGGCTGGTCCGTGTAGACGACGGCGTTGTAGCGGGCGCCGTCCGTGCGCACGGCGTCGATAAAGCGCTCGGGCACATAGTGGTGGTGGATGTCAATGATCACCGTTCGGTCCGCCCCCTCGCGAATCCGGCTGGGTCCTCAGTCGGGCGCGCCGTCCTGGGCCGGCTGCATCATGCGCCAGATTTTCTCCGGTCGTAGCATCAGGTCCACGTGTTTGACGCCGAACTCGCTCAGCGCATCCACGACGGCGTTGGCGATGGCGGGCGTGGAGCCGATCGTGCCGGCCTCGCCCACGCCCTTGGCGCCGAGCGGGTTCAAGTGCGTGGGGGTGACCGTGTAGTCGAGTTCGATCTGGGGCAGGTCGCTGGCCCGCGGGATGGCGTAATCCAGGAAGGAGCTGGTGAGGAGCTGACCGTCCTCGTCGTAGACGGCTTCCTCCGTCATCGCGGGCCCTACCCCCTGGGCGATGCCGCCCTGGATCTGCCCATCGACGATGAGGGGGTTGACGATCGTGCCGCAGTCGTCCACGCCCATGAACTTCTGCAGGGTGATTTCGCCGGTGCCGCGCTCGATCTCGAGCTGTACCAGGTAGTGGCCGAAGGGGAACGTGATCCCCTCCGGCTCCCAGAAGGCCTCCGCGCTGAGGCCAGCTTGGGCGCCGCGCGGGAGGGTGGTGGGCTGGTAGGCGTAGGCCGCGACCTCGTTGAAGGGGATGGAGATCTCTGGCGCGTTGGCGAGGGAGATCTGCCCGTTGGCGAAGACGAGGTCGGTCTCCTGGACTTCCAGCATGTGCGCGGCGTAGCGGGCCATCTGCTCGCGCACCTCGCCGGCGGCGTTGCGCAGCGCTGTGCCGCCGACGACCAGGGAGCGGCTGGCGATGGTGCCGACGCCCTGGCGCACGCGGCCCGTGTCGCCGTAGACCAGCGTGACGTCCTGCGGCTGGATGCCCAACTCGTCGGCCAGGAGTTGCGCGAAGCTGGTCTCGTGGCCCTGGCCGTGGGAGGCGGCCCCGGTGGTGGCGGTGATGCGGCCGCTGCGCTCCACCGTGACGCTGCCGTACTCCCAGCCACCGGAGGGGAACATCCAGGAGGGACCGATGCCGCAGAGTTCCACGTAGGAGGCGATGCCCAGGCCCACCAGGCGGCCTTGGGCCTGGGCGGCGTCGCGTTGGGCGAGGAGCGCGGGCCAATCGGCGTTCTTCAGGAGGAGGTCCAGGGCGCGCTCGTACTCGCCGCTGTCGTAGAGGTTGCCGCCGGCCGTCTTGTAGGGGAACTGATCGGGGGGGATGAAGTTGCGCCGCCGGATCTCGGCCGGGTCGATGTCCAGCTCCCGGGCCAGCATGTCGATGCCGCGCTCGATGAAGAAGAGGGCTTCGGGCATGCCGGCGCCGCGGTAGGCGTCCGTGGACATCTTGTTCGTGAAGACTTCGAAGAGTTCGGAGCGGATGACGGGGATCGCGTACTGGCTGCTGAGCATGCCGTGGGTGAGGGTGGGGATGAACGCCGTGAGGAGCATCTCGTACGCGCCGATATCCTGAATGAGCCGGGCCCTGACGCCCTGGATGACGCCGTCCTTGCCGGCGGCGATGTCGATGTAGCCGGTCATGCCGCGGCCGTAGGTGGTGGTGAGGAAGGACTCGCTGCGGTCCTCAATCCACTTCACGGGGCGCCCTAGCTCGCGGGCCAGGTGGGCGGCGACGAAGTCCTCGCCGTAGATTTTCTTGGCGCCGAAGCCGCCGCCCATGTCGGGCATGATCGTGCGCACCCGGTCCTCGGGCAGGCCCACCGCCTCGGCCACGAAGCGGCGGTGGGTGTGCGGGCGCTGGGTCGTCGTCCAGATGGTGAGGCTGTCGCGGCCGGCGTCGTACTGGGCGACGCAGCCGCGCGTCTCGATCGCCGTGGGGGCCACCCGCGGCACGTCCATGCGCTGCGAGATGACGACGTCGGCGCGGGCGAAGGTGGCGTCGACCTCGCTGTCGTCGGTCGCGCCGGTTTCGGGATCGACGCCTGTGCCGGCGGCGATGTGGAGGGCGATGTTGTTGGGGAAGTCATCGTGGACGAGCGTCGGGTCGGCGTTCAGGGCGCGCTCGGGATCGACGACCGCGGGGAGTTCTTCCACCTCCACCTCCAGGGCGTCGAGCCCGTCGCGGGCGCTGTAGCGGTCCTCCGCCACGACGACGGCGATGGGGTCGCCGACGTAGCAGACCTTGTCTACGGCGAGGGGCCGGTGGTCGGGAGCGGGGAAGGGCGAGAGGATGGGGACCAGGGGCAGGTGGCGCAAGTCTTCGCCCGTGACCACCGCGACGACGCCGGGGATAGCGAGAGCGGCCCCCGCCTCGATCGCGCGGATGCGGCCGTGCGCCACGTCGCTGCGCTTGAAGGCCAGGTGGAGCATGCCGGGGAGCGTGAGGTCGTCGACGAAGGTGGCGCGGCCTCGGATAAAGCGCTCGTCCTCTTGACGCGGCATGCGGCGGCCCACGAAGGGCGGGGCGGGCTCAGTCGTCATGGCGGTTCCTCCGCGCGGAAGATACCGGAAATCTCGGGTGTGTGATGTTTGACACGCCGAGCCCTATATGATATTTGCTCCTGAGCCCCACGAGGCGTCGAGAGACGGTCGGCGCCGGGGTGAGGGGGGTCGCATGCCCGCGCTCAACGCCCTGCCCGCTCCGCGCTTCTCGCGGCAGGGCGACTTCATCCACGTCTCGACGATCTACCCGCTGACGGCGGCGGGGGAGGTCGTCCACAGCGAGGCCGTCTCGCCCTACGTGGGCGAGGCGGAGATTGCGGCCCAGACGCGGGCCATCCTGGAGACGCTGGGCGGGGTCCTGGCCGAGGCCGGCAGCGGCCTGGATCGGGTGCTGAAGGCCGAGGTCTACCTGGTGGACCCGGCGGAGTTCTACGAGTTCAAGCTGGTCTGGAAAGCGTACTTCCCGCAGGAGCCGCCGGCGCGCACGACGGCCGTCATCGGCGACGACCACATTTTCCCGGGGGCGCGGGTGAGCGTCTCGGCGGTGGCGCTGGCGAACGACGCGACCGTGCCGCGGGAGTACATCCACACGGACGCGGCGCCGGATCCGCTGGAGGCGGAGTGGTGCGCGCAGGCGGTCAAGGCGGCGCCGTTCGTGTTCCCATCGCCGGTGCCGGCGACGGACTTCGAGACCGGCCTGGCGGTGAAGACGAACCCCATCGCCCCCTACTACGGCTCCGAGATGGAGCTGCAGGCGAGCTACATCTTCGAGCAGTGGGGCAAGATTCTGACTGCGGCGGGCAGCGGCCTGGACCAGGCGCTGAAGTCGCAGGCCTACGAGACGGACCTCGCGCACTTCCACGACATGGACGCGATCTGGGACCAATACATCGGCCACTCCGGCGGCGGGGCGCCGCCCACGCGCAGCTCGATGGCCATGCGCGAGTTGCTGGTCCCGGGCGCGCTGCTGGTGCCCAACATCTTCTTCCTGGCGCCGGACGCGGACCATCAGAAGTCCGAGTCGCGGGCGGGCATCCGCTGGCATCCGGAGGACGTGCGCAACGTCCACTTCACGCCCGGCCTGTGGGCCGGGAAGTGGTTCTTCATGGCTGGGCAGTGCGCGATCCCGGAGTTCGAGGGACCGGTCTTCGAGACCGCGCCGGCGGGGCTGCCGCACTATTGGAACGACATTGAGATCCAGACGGAGTCCACCATGGTGCTCCTTGGGGAGCAGTTGGAGGCGAATGGGCTGGACTTGACGAACGTCGTGGACGCGCGCATCTTCCTCACCGAGCCCCGGCGCGACTACCGTGGCTTCGAGCGGAGTTGGCGCAAGATCTTCGAGCCGACGGGACATCTGCCGAGCATGAACCTGATCCCGTCGAAGCAAGCCAACGGGTTGGGCGGCATCATGATGCACGAGCTGGTCATCGAGATCGATCTGACCGTGCATCGGTAGCCGGTGAACGAGAACCGAGGAAAGCGCCAGGTCCGGAGGATCTGGGGAAGGAGCAGGAAATGAGCGAACAAAGCACGCACGAGGAACTGGGACGGATGCTCGGGCAGCTGGCCCACCGCCGCCTCTCCCGACGCCACATGTTGGGGATGTCGGCGAAGGCGGGTGTCGGGGCCGCCGGGCTGGCGCTGGTCGGCTGCGGCGACGATGACAGCGCCCCCGCAACTGCCGCCCCCGCTGACACGGCCGCGGCCGATGCGGCCGCGGCCGCGGCCGCATCGGCGAGCGCCGAGGTGGCGGCGCTGCGGGAGCAGCTGGCGGACCTGGAGAGCGCGCCGGCCGACACGGGAGACGCCGCGGCGGCGGCGGCCGCGGCGGCGGAGGTCGCGGCGCTGGAGGACCGCTTGGCGGAGCTAGAGGCCACACCCACGCCGTCCGCCCCTGCGCCCGCGCAGCAGCTGAGGGACGTGAAGTTCGCTTTCCCCTTCGGGGCGCCCTTCGCGGGGTTCCTGCCGGAGCCGTTCAGCGCGATGACGATGGGCTACTTCGAGGAAGAGGGCTTCATTAACGAGGTCATCTACCAGACGGCGCTCTTGCCGCTGATCGCCGGCGGCGCGGTTGACTACGCGCGCCTCACGCCCGTGAATGCGATGAACGCTTTCGTGGCCGGGCAGTTCCTGACCGTGGTGTTCCAGAACACGTATCCGTTCATCTTCACGATCGCGGCGCCCGCAGACAGCAATATCACGAGCTTCAATGCGGACGACCTGCGCGGCCAGTCGATCGGGATCACGGAGTTCGAGGGTGGCGAGGTGCCGATGGTGCGCTCGCTGCTGTCGTCCATCGGGCTGGTCGAGGGCGAGGACGTGACCCTGATACCGACGAGCGGCACCACGCCGCAGCCCACGATCGACGCCCTGAACACGGGCCGCATCGCCGCCTTCGGGGGGAGCATCTTCGACGTTATCTTCATCGAGCAGGGCGGCCTGCCGATGCGCGACATCTCGCCGCCGGAGGTGCAGGCGCTCTCGGCGGACGATGCGATTGGGGCCCGGAGGGAATTCGTGCGCTCCAACCGCAGTGACGTGATTGGCTACTGCCGCGCCTTGGCCAAGGGGACGATCTTCACGCTGGAGAGCCCCCGGGCGGCGGCGATCATCGGGCTCGAGTACGCGCCAGACTCCGGGCCCGTTGACGATATCGAAGAGTTCGTCAACCTCTTCGTCGCTACCCGCGCGATTCCGCCGGCGGGGACCAGCCTGGGCGAGGTGCCTGTGGACGGCTGGAACGACTACCAGGCCTTCCTGCTGCGCGGCGGCACGGGCAGCGACGTGGACCCGTTGGCGTTCACGGAGCCGTTCGATACCTCGGCCATCATCGACAATTCACTGCAGTCGGAGATCTGGGACTTCGACGCGGAGCGGATCCGTCAGGATGCGCGGGACTTCCTCGCGGCGAACGACGTCTAAGCGGCTGCGAACGATCGAACTGGCCGCCCGCTTCTAGGCGCTCCGGCTTCGGGCCGGGGCGCCGGATGCGGGCGGCCCGCTCCAGCGCGACGTGACAGCGCTGCGCCGCAGGCGATGAACGGGATGGCATGGCGGTCGAGCACGTAGCGTTGCGGGACCAGCCCCTGACCCGGCTGCGCGCCCGCGCGGACGACCTCTGGAGCAGTCACCTGGCCGTGCGGGTGGCGGGGCGCTGGGCGCTGCGCTTCTTCATGTTCTTCCTGTTCGCGCTGGCCTGGGAACTCGTCGTCGATTGGGGTTGGATCGCCGAAGTCACCGTCTCCCGGCCCACCGCGATCGCCGAGAAGATCTGGGACATCTACCAGACGACCCTCTTCTGGGAATTCTTCCGGGCCACCGTGCTCAGCACGCTGGCGGGGTTGGGGATCGGGACGGGCATCGGCTTGAGCCTGGCCGTGACGATCGTCCTGTTTCCCTGGACGCGGTTCATCGTCTCCGACTACGCGGTGGCCTTCGAGGCAATTCCCAAAGTCACGCTGGTGCCCGTGCTGGTCACCGCGTTCGGCTTCGGGCTGACGTCGAAGCTGCTCCTGGCAGCTATCATCTCCTTCTTCCCGATTTTCCTGACGACGCTGGCCGGGGTCGCGCGGGTGCCCGAGGACAACCACCGGCTCCTCTCGAGCTACCAGGTGAACCGGATCCAGCGGTTCTATATGCTGCAGTTCCCCCACGCGTTGCCCAATTTCTTCGGGGGCCTCAAGGTCGCCTTGGCCAACGCGATCGTGGGCACCATCCTGGCCGAGTTCCTTCTCGGCAACGAGGGGTTGGGCTTCATGATCAAGCTCTTCTTCTCGCAGCTGAAGGTCGCGGACCTGTTCTCGGTGATGATCGCCGTCTCGCTAACGGCGCTGATGTTGTTCTTCCTGCTGGATCTCATACAGCGGAAGATCGCCTTCTGGGTAAAGCCGCTGGACCAGGCGCCGATGGGTGGCTAGCCGCGGCGCGGGGCGCGTGACGCTGAGCGAGGGGTGTGATGGCGGCTGAAGCGCCTGCCTTGGGGCGTGTGGACTTGGCCGAGCGCTACCAGCGCCTGGCGGACAGCACGCGGGCGCGCTTCGCGGCGCGCTGGGGGCTGCGGGTGGTGTTGTTCGCGGCACTGTTCGTCATCTGGGAGCTGGTGATCGAGCTGGGGTGGATGCGCGAGGTGATCCTGCCGCGGCCCTCCTCCGTGGTGGGAGAGATCGGCAATGTGCTCTGGAAGTCGGAGGCGTTTCCCAACAACCTCGGGGTGACGATGCGGGAGACGTTCTCGGGCTTCGCCGTCGGCGCGGCGGCGGCGCTGCTGACGGCCGTGGTGCTGACGCTTTACCCCAAGCTGCGCTTCTTCGTCACGGACTACATCCTGGCGTTGCAGGCGATCCCCAAGGTGACGTTGATCCCGATCCTGATCACCTGGTTCGGCCAGAACGAGTACCTCTTTGGCATCGCGCCGAAAGACAAGATGATTCTGGTGGCGCTGATCACCTTCTTCCCCGTTTACATCAACGCCATGGTGGGCATGAACACCATCCAGCCGGACGACCTGCGGCTGATGCGCAGCTTCCGCGCCAACCGTTACCAGCGGCTGTACATGTGGCAGTTTCCGCAGGGGCTGCCGACGATCTTCTCCGGCTTCAAGAACGGGATGACGAACGCGATCATCGGCTCGGTGATCGCCGAGTTCTTCGGGGCGACGGCCGGGCTGGGGCAGTTGATCCTGGTCCTGTCGATCCGGCTGGCGGTCGCCGAGGTCTTCGTGGTCATCATCGTGCTGGCCATCATCACGGTGCTCCTGTACTACATAGTGGAACTCATTGAGAAGTTGGTCGTCTTCTGGGCGCCCCGCGAGTGAGCCGCCGCCGCCGGGCACTTGGAACGGCCGGCCATGCGCTGGCTGCGCCCCGCGCGCGGCTGGGGGCCGCCGGGCAGGCGGAAGCGGAGGCGTGATGGCCCGCGTGTTTCCCACCAAGATGGCGCACGCCGCCGAGGCCATGCGCCGGGCGGTCGTGGCCGGCGAGATCCGCCCCGGCGAACGGGTGCGGGTCGAGCATTGGGCGCACCGCCTGGCCTCTCGTTGACCCCCGTGCGGGAGGCGTTGCGTCAGCTTGAGGTGCAGGGCGTGGTGACGATCACCCCGCATCAGGGTGCGCGCGTGCGCCAGCGCTCGCGGGCCGAGTTCGAGAAGGAGGCGCGCATCCGCGCCTGCCTGGAGCACTGGCCGTGGACATGTTGCTGGAGATGGATGACGCGAGCCTGGCCCGCCTCACCGCCGAGGCGCACCGGCATGCGGAGGATTTCGCCGCCGCCGCCGCCGTCGGGGATCCGGCGGCCTCCTTCGAGCACAACGACTACTTCCACCAGACGCTCTACGAGGCGGCGGCCGTGCCCAAACTGCTGGAATTGATGTCTTCCCTACGCGGGGCGTACTCTTTTTATGCCTACCAATTGGGACCGTACGCCTTGCGGCAAGCCGCGGACGAGCACATTGAGTTGGTCTCTGCGCTGAGGCAGCGCGACCGCGAGACCGCGCACCACGCGGTGTCGGCGCACGTCGAGAGTATGGTGGCGCATGTGCCGAACTCGGTGGGCGGCATCGCGCTCTTTTCGGAAGCGGCAGATCGGGTGCTGGCTTCGGGCCCGGCCGCCGCGCGCGACGGACGCGGCTCGCCCGGCCCGCCACCACCACGCCGGCGCCGCCCCCAGGGAAGGACGACCCGATGACTACAACTAGCGCGCTCCCCTTCCAAGCCCTGCCGGTGCCGCGCGCCAACCGGCAAGGCGACTACATCTGGGTTTCCACCATCTATCCGCTGGACGCCGAGGGCGCCGTGGTGCACGCGGCCGCGCCTTCCCCGTACACGGGAGAGTCCGACATCGCTGCCCAGACGCGGGCCGTCTGCGAGGCGCTGCGCGGCGTGCTGGCCGAGGCCGGCTCCAGCTTGGACCGCGTCGTCAAGGCTGAGGTCTACCTGGTAGCGCCCGAGGACTTCTACGAATTCAAGCTGGTCTGGCGGGAGTACTTCACCGCGGAGCCCCCCGCCCGCGCGACGGCGGTGGTGGGCGACGACCACCTCTTCCCGGGCGCGCGCCTGAGCCTCTCGGCGGTCGCGCTCGCGGCCGACGCGGTGGCCAGCAAGGAGACGATCCACGTCGACGACGTCCCCGATCCGATGGAGGCGGAGTGGGCGCCCCAAGCGACCAAGGCGGGGATCTTCGTCTTCCCGTCGGCGCTGCCCGCGACGGACTTCACCACCGGCGTGCCGGTGCACCGCAATCCGGTCGCCCCCTACTACGGCTCCGATGCGGAGATGCAGACCCGCTACATCTTTGAGAACTGGGCCAAAGTCCTGGCGGCGGCGGGGAGCGGCCTGGAGCAGGGTCTGAAATCCCAGGCGATGGAGGTGGATTTCACCAATTTCCACGACATGGACGGGATCTGGGGCCAGTACATGGGACACGGCGCGGGCGTGCCGCCCCCCGGGCGCAGCTCCATGGCCATGCGAGCCCTGCTGGTCCCGGACGCCCTCATGACCATCAACTGCTTCTTCCTGGCGCCGGACGCCGAGCATCAGAAGGTGGAGTCGCGCGAGGGGATCCGCTGGCATCCGGTGCAGGTCCGCAAGGTGAACTTCACGCCGGGGCTGTTCGCCGGGGATTGGTTCTTCATGGCCGGCCAGGGGGCCATCCCCGATTACGAGAACCTGCGTGTGACCACGGCGCCGCCGGGTCTGCCCCACTACTTCTCCAACATCGAGATCCAGACCGAAGCCACGATGGCGCTGCTCCAGGAGCAGATGGCGGGCAACGGGATGACGCTGCGCGACATCGTGGACGCGCGCGTCTACCTCGTTGAGCCGCGGCGCGACTACCGGGGCTTCGAGCGGGTCTGGCGCCGCATCTTCGAGCCGCTCGGCCACTGGCCCAGCATCAACCTGATCCCCTCCCGGGAGGCGGACGGCGGCAGCGGCGTGATGCTGCAGGACGACCTGCTGCATGTGGAGATCGACCTGATCGCCCACCGGGGGCACGGGCAGAGCTGACGCCCCCGCCCTTCACCCCGCCGCGGACTCCTGCGTGGGGACCGTGAGGGTCACACGGACGCCCTGGCCGGGCGGCGAGGAGACCTCCAACCGCCCGTCCTCCAGCCGGGCGCGCTCGCGCATGCCGGTGAGGCCCAGGCCCTGGACCTGCAGGATGGCGGGCAGGCCGATGCCGTTGTCGGACACGGTCAGCCGGACGTGCCTCGCCTCGAATGGGAGCCGCACCCCAATGCGGCTGCCCCGGCTGTGGCGAACGGCGTTGGTGAGCGCCTCCTGCGCCACCCGGCAGATGACGGTCTCTACCACGATGTGGCGCAGGATCTGCTCGATGTCGAGCCCCTGCTGACCACCAGGACGCTGCGGCAGAGCGCCGCCAGCCGTGCGGGGTCCTGGGGTGGCTTGAGATGGCGCTCTTGGAGGGTTACGGCGTCCGTGCGGGGGTCCCGCCGCCGGCTGACGGCGCTGGCGGAAGGGGCGTTGGGGCCCCGACGGAGATCGCGCGAGCGTGCGAGGCGTCGGCTGACTACCTGCAGCGCGTCGCGGCGCAAGTGGAGGGCATAGCCTGCGAAGCGGTGGCCGATAGCGGCCATGCCTCCAGCCTCATCCTTGAGCGGGGCCGGTGTCGTTCGAGTATCCCCAGGAGGGTCAGACGAACTTCCTGGTCAAGCTGGGCCGGCCGGCGGCGGGCGGCGTGGGGCCGGACGGGGACGTCGTCGCCTTCTCCGACTCTGCACGCACATGGGCTGCCCGATTGGTTCCTTTGTAGGAGGCGGACCTGGCCATCGTGGGACCGTGCGGCTGCCACTTCACCACCTTCGACCTGACGCACCGCGGCATGGTGGTGATCGGCCAGGCGACGGAGAACCTGCCGCAAGTGACGCTCGCGATCGAGGGCGACGACATGGGCGTGCTGGGCATCATCTACGGCTACCGCGATAACCTGGCCGACGGAAACATCATTTAGGAGGCGCTCGTGGCCGGCATCCCTGCGGAGACCCCCAAGACCCGAGTTCCTCTGCCGCCGACGAACGCGCGGGTGGTCACGATGGCCTGCGAGTATTGCCCCGTGGCCTGTGGTTACAAGGCCTACATCTGGCCGGTCGGCGCCGAGGGCGATCTACGCGCGGCGGAGAACGCGCTCAATGTGGACTTCCCGGCGCCAGCGCTGTCGGGGCGCTGGCCCTCACCCAACATGCACACCAATGTCACCATCGTCGGGCAGTTGCAGAACGTCCTGGTCATGCCGGATCCGGACGCCGACGCGGTCAACGTGGGCGGCAATCACAGCGTGAGCGGGGGCACTTTGGCCCTGAAGCTGTACCGCCCGGACGGTCCCACCCGCGACCGCTTGCAGCGCCCCCTGCTGCGCGTGAACGGCACGCTGCAGCCGATCGCCTGGGAGGCGGCGACGGACATCGTGGCGGAGATGATCCGCTACACCATCGACGAGTTCGGTGAGCTGGCGATGGGCTTCAAGTCCGCGCGGACCGGCGTGCCGGCGGAGTCGATCCGACGGGCAGCGGAGCTGCTGGCGAGGCCCGTCGATGGGGTGACACCGAAGGCCTCGCTGCTCTACGAGAAGGGGCTCTACTGGACGCACAACTACGAGAACACGGCCGCGATGGGAGCCCGCCGGGGAGGAGCAGGGGATGGCGAAGCCCGAGTCCTAGTCCCCCCAACGAAGTACGAGGAGTTCGCGCGGCAGTACCCGGACGTGCTCGCGGCCTACGAGCGGCTCGGCGCCACTACGCACGACGGTGGGCCACTGGACGCCCGCACGCGGGAGCTGGTCAAGCTGGCGCTGGCCGTCGGCGCCGGGCTGGAGAGTGCCGCGCACGTGCACACGCGGCTGGCGCTGGAGGTGGGGGCGTTACCGGCGGATGTCCGCCACGTGGCGCTGCTGGCGGCGACCACGCTGGGCTTCCCCAGCGGGTCTGGGTGGAGCGTGCTGGAGCGGGCCTGACCCCGCCCGTCCCGGCGGCGGCGCTCAGAAGCGAGGGCGCAGGCCGTAGTTGTCGCGCAGCGTGGAGCCGGAGTAGGCGGTCTTGTAGACGCCGTTCTCCTGCAGCCGCGGGATGACCCGCTCGATGAACTCAGTCACGTTCTGCGGCATGTAATGGCGGATGGAGATCATGAAGCCCACGTTGGGGCCGGTTTGATGGTGCAGATCCGTGAGGATGTCGGCGACCTCCTCGTGCGTCCCCACCAGGGGCGGCCCCCAGCTGAGTTCCGAGTCACGCGCCAGGGCGGCCAGATCCTCCAGGTTGACGGGCGCCTCGGGTCCTTCGGTCACCAGCATCTTCTGCATGTAGGCTGTCGATCCCCGGGTAGATTCCACCTCGGCCGCCACCTTGCCCAGGGGCATGGGCATGGGCAGCGTAGAGAAGTCGAAGCCGGACTTGTGCGAGAGGAAGATCGCCCCGACCTCCATGGGCAGGAGGTCGATCATGGCCTGGTTGCGCGCCTCCGCGACCGCCCGCGACTCGCCCATCGTGGGCGTGACGGCCCAGAGGATGGGGATCTCGTCGGGCTGCCGCCCGACCTCCAGCAGCTCGGCGTTGAGCCGCTCGCGCAGATCGCGCATCACCGCCGCGTTGGCGCCCACGGCGAACAGCACGTCCGCGTTGCGGGCGAAGGAGCGGATGCCGCGGTCGGAGGCGCCGGCCTGGATGAGGATCGGGTGGTACTGGGGGCAGGGCACCATGTTGAGCGGGCCGCGCACTTTGAAATGGGGCCCGTCGTGGTCCAGGTAGTGGACCTTGGCGGGGTCGGCGAAGCGGCCGTTCTCGCGATCGAGGACGATGGCGTCCCGTTCGACGCTGGACCAGAGGCCGCGGCAGACGGCGATGAACTCGTCCGCGATCTCGTAGCGCTCGGCGTGGCTGAGCAGCTCGTCGAAGCCGTAGTTGGCCGCGTCCGAGCGGCGCGCCGAGGTGATCAGGTTCATCGCCATGCGGCCGCCGGTGACGTGATCCAGCGAGGCCACGTGGCGGGCCACATAGTAGGGGTGCATGTAGGTGGGGGAGAAGGTGACGCAGAAGCCCACGTGCTTGGTGACGCGGGCCATGATCGGGATGAGGGCGCTCATGTCGTGGCGCGGCCACTCCACCCCCCAGCGGATGGCGGCGTCGATCGAGCCCTGCCAGGTGTCGGGGATGCCCACGCCGTCGCCGAAGAAGATCATGTCGACCGTGCCGCGCTCGATGACCCGGGCCACGTCCTCCCAGATCTCGGGCTGGGTGTAGTAGGGGTAGCCCACCCAGGAGCCGGGGTTGCGCCAGGCGCCCTCCGTGTGGGTGAAGGACAGGTCCAGGCCCAAGGGCATCGTGGGAATCAAAGCGGCCTCCGCTTCGCCGGCTCAGACGAGCCCTTGGGAGGCTAGCAGGCGCCCGGCTGGATGGGGAGGTTCGGCGCGCCCGGGCCGCGAGCCGGGACGGCCGTGGGCCCCTGTATCCTCCGCCGCTGCCGTCTGCGTCGCTCTGGCGCTGGCGGCGGCGGAGTTCGCGGCGGCCTATCCCGAGCGGATGCGCGGGCTGGTCGCGGTCTACCCCTTCGTCGTGGGACAGGTGTCGTCGGACGAGGACGGCAACCTGGTGGGGAAGGGCGACTTCCGTGCACAGGCACGGCAAGTGTACGCCAACGTCGGAAAGGCGCTGGCCGCCGCAGGGGCGACCTTTGGCGACGTGGCGACGATGACGGTTTTCATTGTCGGCTTCAACCGGGAGCGCGATTACGATGCGCTGCGTGCCGTTCGCGCGGAATTGTTGCCGGTGAAACGCTGGGCGAACTCGCTGGTCGGAGTGCAAACCCTCGCGAAGCCGGTCTACCTGATCGAGGTTGAGGCGATCGCGGTCCTCGATGCATGAAGTATGGCAGCCATGCCTAGCAGAACGGTGCAGCGGACGCCTGCGACGTTTAGCGGCGGGGCGTCTTCACGAATCCGCTCTTGCGCAGCAACGCGCGCGCGGTCGCGGTGCTCGCGTGTGATTGCTGCAAGGGCGTGGCCGTCAGCCCGACGTCGTCGCCGACACGGCATCTCTCAGGCAGATGGGTCGGAAGGCTGCCGGATTATCGCAGAGATCGCGACAGCGGCGACACGGGGGCTTGTGGCCGGACCCGCACTTTGACGCTGGACCCGCACGTGCTCAGCGCATCGCAGCACTACTCGCTTCGCGCGCGTGTTGCTGTAGAAGAGCGGATTTCGCGCGAGATGCTCTCCTCGCGTAGCTCGGCATGGGGAGAGCCGGCATCGCGCCGCCTAGTCGACCTTCGCCGCCACGATCTCCTGTTCCACGACCCAGTGCGGCTGCGCGAGCGCTGCGACCACCGCCCAGGTCGAGGCCGGCGCATGGCCCCCCAGGAATTTCGCTCGTTCCGCCGGCAGGTATAGGACATCGGATGCGGTCGTTGCGTACACGTTGATCTTCACGATGTCCTCCACCCCCATCCCGACCGCGTGCAGTCCCGCAATGGTGTTCTCCCAGATCAAGCGGTGCTGTGCGACGAAGCCCTGCGGCACCGTCCCATCCACCGGGCTGATGGGGGTCTGCCCCGCGAAGAACACCACCCGCGCGCCCGCGGGAATCTCGACGATCTGGCTGTACACCGCGGTCCCCGTGTGTCCCGGGTAGACCAAGTGCCCGCACTCCTCACACAGACTCGGCGGCTTCGGCATCGTTTCTGGGTTGTAGGTCCTCAGCGATGGCATGGGATCTCCTCTCGGCGCAGGCTTCCGTGGGGGAGATCCCTGTGCCGCGGTGAGGGCAGCGGAACAGGGTTCCCCATCCGGGTGATACCACGGGCCCGGGAGCGTGCCCACCCAACCCGGACGGCAGACGGGCACCGGAGAATACTGTGGACCCAGTCGGCCGGCGATTGGAGGAGCTGAGAGGGGGTCAGGCCTCACCGCCCCGTCGGTCCGTGCTAGCCCGTGAACCGCAGCACGTAGAGGCCGTGGTTCTTGTCTGTCACGTAGATATAGCCTCGCGCGTCCGCGATCACGTCTTCGGACTGCGCCGTCAGCGTTGCCGGAAGCGTGCCCCGCCGACGGGCGGGGTCCGGCGGCACGAAGTAGCCCACCTCCCGGGGGAGTCGCGCATCGGCGATGTCGATGACGCGGAGCCCGGCGTTGAAGTAGGTCAGCAGCGCCAGGTTTTCGTCCTGCAGCAGCTCCGGCCGACGCTGCGGTTGGTGTAGGTTATGTGGCCCAAAGCGGCCGCCACGTGCGCAGAAGTTGGGCCACGGCGACTCGGGTGGGGGAGCCGGCAGGGGGAACAGCGACACGAGCGTCGGCTGCGCCTCGTCGGCCACGTCCACCAGCCCTGCGAAACCCAGCGGCTCGCGGCAGTCCTCGGCGATCGCCTCGGAGTTCACGGCCACCAGGCCACGCCCGGGGAGCGGCATCGCGGTGTGTCCGGCGATGACCGACTGAAACGGCGGCGCGAAGTCCAGCCGCGTGATCGGTTGCGGCGACGCGACGTCCACGATATCGAGGATGATGAGGCCAGCCGCCCCGTAGGCCAGGTAGGCCCGCTCACCCGCCACGTACGGAGCGTGCAGCATGGTGCCCGGCGGCGCCTCACGCGCCGGGTCGCCAGGATGTTGGCCCGGCACCCACCAGCGCCCGGCCTCCCTCGGCCGCTTGGCGTCGGAGATATCCACGATCTGGTAGATGTGTCCTTCGTACCCTTCGATCGCTGAGGCGCAGTGGATGTAGCGCCCGCCGTCGTAGTAGTTGCGATGGGTGCCCCCGCCGCCGGTGCGGAAGTGGCCCAGGAGTCTCGGGTCCGCAGGGTCGCCCACATCCCAGATCAGCACGCCCTCGTCGGAAGGCGCTGCGGGGTCGGGCTGCCCACCCCAGCCGGGGGGGATCCGCTCAAGCGCCGTTACCATGCGACCCTCGGCGACCTGCATCTGGATGGTCCAGGTGTTGGTTGGTCCCTCCAGGAAGCGCAGGAGCTGCGGCGCCGCCGGGTCGGTGATCTCGACGATACTCCAGCCGCGATGCCACAGATGCCCCATGTAGAGGTACCAGCGCCCCTGCACCTCCTGGATGGCCAGCTTGAGAACCCGGGTCGGCCCGCCAGGTCGTCGTAGGCCACGATGTCCACGTTGCGGGTGTAGTGAGCCCCGGGCGGTAACCGCATCGCATCCTCCGTTTCCGCGCGATCGCGCGCCCCCCCCACCAGCTGCGGCGCGCGCGACGTGCGCCACCATAGCGGCGATATGGGTGGTTGTTCCCGCTGGCGTTGTGCGCCGGTCGCCGGCGAAATCCGGTGGGAGTCAACTCGCATCTGGCTCGCGCGCGGCGCGGCGCACTTGGCGATGGATTCGCTCGGTGATTTCCTCGCGGTCGTGGTGTGGGCGGAGCGGCGCGCGCGTAGACCCGCGCCGGAAGCTGGGGAGGCGGGGGGCGAGGGCAGAGAGGCGAGTCATGCGGTTCCGTCCCGGCCGGCGCGCGCGTCCGGGCGGACGGGGACGCCTTCGAGGATGCGCTGAATGATCGCGTCACTGCGGATATCGTCGGCTTCGGCCTCATGGGTGAGGAGGAGGCGGTGGCGGATGACGTCCGGCGCAATCGCCTTGATGTCGTCCGGGGTGGTGTGGTCGCGCCCCGCCGCCTCCCGTACGGCCTGGACCTGCCTGGACGCTTGGGCGACATCAATCTGGGCGGCGAGTGTTGCAGCGGGTGCGGCGCGAATCTCCACGACCTTCTCTATGGGCGTGTGCAGCGGCCGCTCCCGCCCGACGAGCGTAACGGAGGCTACCGTGAATCGTCTGAGCGAGATAACGATGTCGACGAGTCGCCCGGATTCGGTGACTACTGAGCCGCACTGCGACGAAGCTGGTAACGCTTCGCGAGTTGAACGCCACCGATCGATTCGCTCAGATTCAGGGACGCGCCGGTAGGCTTGCTGCAGTCCGCCGAGGATTGGCTCACCAAGGAGTCGCGTCTCCGGCCCCTGTGGCCTACCGGCGGCGGCCGGGACGAGAAGCCGACGTATTGCGTGCCGACTCCCATCCGCGCGAACCCCGCTGGAACGAGCGCGAGGAACGATGCCCGATCCGATCGAGACGGCCCGAGATGCCCTCGAAGCTGGGCGCGCTCGCCTGGAGACGCTTGATCCTCGGGAGCGAACCGCACACCCCTGAATGCGGATGCCCGATTACGCACCGTCTTGACAGTGGATCGGGGGCCCTGCGATCTTCAGAGCGGCTCCGGCGTCGCCGCACGATGTGGATGCACAACACGCGGGGACGGTGCCGGAGCCTCGGAGACGACGGCAATGCGCTTCGGGCTGTTTCATTCTGTCCAGTGGCCGGAGGGGACCGATCAGCGCGAACGGTATCGCGAGGCTTTGGCGCAGGCGGCGCGCGCGGAAGAGATCGGGTTGCAGTCCGTGTGGCTGACGGAACACCATTTCTCCCGGCACGGCATCACGGCCGACAGTGTGACGATTCTCTCGCACTTGGCCGCGATGACAGAACGGATCCGGTTGGGCACCGCCGTGGCGGTGCTGCCGTTCCATCATCCGCTGCGGCTGGCCGAGTCCGTGGCGACCCTCGACCAGCTCTCGGATGGCCGTGTCGACTTCGGGATCGGGCGCGGCTTCCAGTGGTGGGAATTCCACCGGTTCGGCGTGGATCTGGCGGAGGCCACGGAGCGTTTCGAGGAAGCGATCGGCCTGATTCAGCGGGCCTGGCGGACGTCGGAGCCGTTCAGACACGAGGGGAAGTACTGGCAGTTCGACGACGTAGAGGTGCAACCGAAGCCGCTGCAGCGTCCGCACCCGCCGGTCTGGGTGGCGAGCGGAAGCGAGGCGGGGATCCGGCGTTGCGTGGAGAACGATTGGAACCTGATGCTGACGCAGGGGCTGCCGCCAGAAATCATCGCCGGGCAGATCGCAACCTACAGGCGCCTGCTCGCGGAGGCAGGCAAACCGTTCGATCCTGCACGGCTGCTCGTGGCGCGCGCGCTGTACGTGGGGCGCGACGATGCGACCGCGTGGGCGCAGGTGGACGAGCCGTATGGGCGGTTTCTGCAGCGAGCGCGGCGGCTTGCGGCGCCTCCCGACGGATCGCCGGGAGTTTCCCCGTCGGCGCCGGACGGTGCGACCAACCCGTTCGACACGGAGACGTTACGGGCAGCGTCGGTGTTTGGGGGACCCGCGACCTGCGTGGAGCGCATCAGTGCGTTGCGGGCGCTGGGGGTGGAGCACATCCTCTTCTTCATCCACATCGGCGACTTGTCGCACGGGCAGATCATGACGTCGCTCGACCGGCTGCACGACGAAGTCTTGCCCCAGGTACAGGCTCTGTAACTCGCCCTGGGCGAGGGCACCTCCGCCTCCCGTCGCTTACCGATGATCTCCTCGGCCGTGTACCGCTTGGGCGCCATGCCGCCTCCCTTCGCACCGGCCCGAATCCTCGCACAGGATCTGGAGCGGTTCTGGGGGGCAGGTCATACCGAAAATACGTCGGTGACCCCGTCGCGACACGCGGAGAGCGTCGCGTCGTCCGTGGTGGAGGGCTACTCCAGCGCGCCGTAGTATGCGGAGGTCGCACTACGCGATGCGCCCAGAGCGGCAGGATTCCGCGGCCTTGCTCGCGCTTCGTTCACCCTAGACGCTACATTCCCCCTCGGGAGTGAGGGACCCCATGCTCCAGATCCGGGATCGGCTGCGCAGCGCGCTGCGGCGCCGCGCGACCTACGGCTACCTGGGTGGGATTGTCGTCGCCGTTCTCCTCCTCCTGGTCATCAGCGGCGGCGATCCTGAGGAGGATCCAGACACGGGTCTGGCCGCCGTCGACCGTGGCCCCGGCATCCCCATCGTCATCCCTGGGCAGGAGCCGCTCGTGCTCGGCGTCTCCTCCGCGCTCACCGGCCCCATCGCCGAGCGCGGCACGCAGTACCGCGATGCCGTGGTCGTGGCGGTCGAGCGCTGGAAGGCGGACAACGGCGACACCATCGGCGGCCATCCGATCAGCGTCGTCGCCGAGGACGACGGTTGCACCGAGTCCGACGTCACCACGCGCGCCGCCGAGCGCCACTTGCAGCGACCCGGGCTGATCGGCGTCGTGGGACCGCAGTGCAGCGCCGGCAGCGAGGCCGTGATCCCGATCTACAACGCGGCCGGGGTCGTCAGCATTTCCGGCTCGGCGACGCTCTCGGGGCTGGCCGCCGAGCAGCCGCAGCCCGGCTTCTTCTTCCGCACCGCCTACCGCAACGATGCGCAGGGGTCGCTGTTTTTCGTCTACGTGACGGACGAGGCGTTCCTCGGCGCGGAGAGCGCGTTCATCGTTGATGACAGCGAGTCGTACGGCATCGGCCTGGCGGACGACATCATCGCGCAGCTGGCGCCGGCGGGGGTGGCGATCACCCGCGCCAGTGTGCTACAGGGGGCGGTGAACTTCAGCGACCTCGCCGCGCAGATCGCCGCCGCGGATCCCGGCGTCTTGATCTACGCGGGCTTCAACCCGGAAGCCGGTCTTCTGCTGCGGCAGGTGCGCGACGCCGGCTACACAGGCCCCTTCGCCGCTGGGGATGCGATCTGCGGCGGTCCCGAGTGTGACTTCCTGGCCGCGCTCGGGACGCAGGCGGAGGGTGTGGCGTTCTCCGGCTGCTCCCCCCCGCTGGACGCCGACTTCACCGCCGCGTTCGCCGATGTCCACGCCGACAGCGTGGGCGAGGGCAACGGCCGGCCGACGGCGTCGTTCGTGGCGCACTACGCGGACGCGGCGACGATCCTGCTGGACGCGGTCGCCGCCGTCGCCGAGCTACGCGGCGCGGAACTCGTGATGGACCCAATCGCCCTGCGTGACGCGATCGCCGCGCGCACGTTGACGGACGGGATATCCGGCACGGTGGCGTTCGACGCGGCCGGGGATCGCGCGGGCACGATTCCGACGCTGGACCCGGGCGCAGAGCCCGATCCGGATGTCGTCGGTCCGCTGGCAATCATCGCGGAGAGCTTCGGGCTCGTCCCGTGCTTCGTGGAGAACGGGACGATCGCCTACTTCAACTAGCCGCCGCGGACGGCGGCCGCCGAGCCGCGCCCAGCGACGCCGACGGGGCCGACGATGAGCCACAACGACCTGCCTGACGCCCCCCCGTTCTTCACCGGCCGCATCGCCGGCTGGTCGCGACGCCATCGCTGGCTGGTGCTGGCCGCCTGGGTGTTGATCGCGATCTTCACCATCGGCGCCTGTGTGGCCATCGGCCCCGATGAGGACCTGGAGGAGAGCGGTACGGGGGAGTCCGGCGCCGCGGCCGACCTCTTCGATGATCGCTTCGGCGAGGACAGCGAGACGCGATCGGAGACGATCACCTTCGGTCATCCCACGCTGACGGTGGCCGATCCCGTTTACCAGCAGACGGTGACCGATCTGCTGGCGGAGCTGCGTCGCTTGCGCGCGCTGAACACGGAGATCGTGGGCGGGACCGCGGTCGCCTCCAGCACCCGCGTCTTCGCCACGACCACGAGCCACTACGACACCGGCGCGCCCCGTGCGGAGTCGCCGCTGGTCAGCCCTGGGGCCGGGGCGCAGGGCGGGGACGTCACTTTCGCCGAGGCGGAATACGCCACGAACGAACCCGACGACGTCGATGAGGAACTCGACGCGATCCGCGCCGCGGTGGCCGCAGCGGCCGAGGAGAGCGGGTTCGAGATCCTGATCGGCGGCGGCTTCATCCTCGACGACGACCTGGACACGTTGATCGAGGAAGACTTTGGCTTCGCCTCTCTGGTCAACCTGCCGCTCACCCTGATCATCCTCGTCATCGCGCTCGGGGCGGTGGCGGCCGCGGGCGTGCCGATCGTCATCGCCTATCTGAGCGTGGCGATAGCGGCCGGGGTGGTCACCTTGATCAGTCTGGTCACGCCAATGGCATCGGTCTGGATTCAGGTCGTCCTGCTGATGGGGTTGGCGGCCGGGATCGACTACGCGCTGTTCCTCTTCACCCGCTACCGCTTCGAGCGGGACAAGGGCCGCGATCCGACCGCTGCGGCGGCCGTCGCCAGCAACACGGCCGGCAAGGGCGTGCTGATCGCCGCGGTGACAACGATGCTGGCGATCCTCGGCATGTTCCTCGTGGGCAATCCGGTCTTCACGAGCCTGGGCATCGCCGCCGTCGTGACCATCTTCGTCGCGTTGCTGGTGGCGCAGACGTTGATGCCGGCACTCCTGAGCGACAACCTCAGCCGCTGGCGTCTGCCCTGGCTGCGGAAACACAACGTGGCGATCCGCGGCAGCCTGAACCGTCCGGCGGGGGTGATCGTACAGCGCTGCGCGGGTCCATCGGGCTGGATCTTCGGCCTGATTGGGATTGGGGCGCTGATCGCGCTGGCGTACCCGGTGCTCGACTTCAACCTGGGCTTCAACGGCGTCACCTCGATCGACGACGACGTCGAATCCAAGGCGGCGATCGAGACACTGGAGGAGGACTTCACCCTGGGCGTGCTGGCGCCCGCCGTGATCGTGGTGGACCCCGGGGCGGGGCAGAACATCTTCGCGACGGATCTGCAGGCCGCCGTACAGCGGCTGACGGACGGGGTGGAGGCCGAGATCGTGCGCGCGGAGTCGGCCGGGGAGCACGTGCCCTTCGCCCTCCCGTTCGATTTCCAGATCAACGCCGCTGGCGACACCGAGGTGGTGGAGATCCCGATCAACGCCGACACGGGCGATCAGAAGGCGATCGACGCCCTGAACTTGCTGCGGGACGAAATCGTGCCGGCGGCCTTCCCAGACGATGGGCCCGCGATCGCCTTGGTCAGTGGGGCGACGGCCGGCAACGTGGACTTCCGCGACCAGATCAATGCGCGCACGCCGTTCGTGATCGCGTTTGTCGTGATCACGGCCTTCGTGATCCTGGTGGCGATGTACCGGTCGCTGGTCATTCCGGCGATCGCGGTGGTGCTGAACTTGCTGGCGGTCGGCGCCGCCTACGGCGTCTTGGTGCACGTGTTCCAGGAGGGCCGGGCGTTGGAGGGACTGTTGGACTTCGAGGCGACGGGGATCATCGAGTCGTGGCTGCCGCTCTTCGTCTTCTCGATCACGTTCGGGATCTCCATGGACTATCTGACCTTCGCGATCGGCCGGACGCAAGAGCTGTACCAGCGGGGGTACTCGACGGAGGAGGCGGTCGTGGAGGGGGTGCGCGACGGCTTCGGCATCGTCTTCAGCGCCGCCGCCATCATGATCGCGGTGGCCACCGTCTTCGCCTTCACGCGCGACATCGGTCTGCAGCAGTTCGGCTTCACGCTGGCGCTGGCCGTCCTCTTCGACGCCACCATCATTCTGCTCGTGCTGCTGCCGTCGATGATGCGGCTGGCGCACGACCGGCTCTGGTATCTGCCCTTCTGGCTCGACTGGCTGCCCGGCGGACCGAAGGATTTCCCGGAGCGCGAACGCGAGGAGCGCGAGGCCGAGCAGCCGGGGACGGCCCCGGCCGGGTGATGGGCAGCGCGCCGCATCCCGTTTGGCCAGGCGCCCCCGCGAGGCGTCCGACCCCAAGGCGGAGGCGCGCCACGCGGATCTTGGCCTCCGCCGGCGGATCGCGGGGGAAGCCGCCGAAAACGGCCTCCGCGCAAGGATCCGCGCGCGATCTAGTATTCGTGCCGCACAGCTTTCGGGCAGGGCGCATCGCCTGAACCATCGGAGGAAACCATGATGCTCAGTGATCGTGTTGTTCTTGTCACCGGCGCGGGATCCGGGATCGGTCGCGCAATTGCGATCGCAATGGGGAATGCGGGGGCGAGGGTCGCGTGTGCCGACATTGATGCGTCGGCTGCCGAGGCGACCGCGAGGGAGATTAGCGAGAGCGGTAGTGAGGCCCTACCCGTCGTCGCCGACGTGGGCGACTTGCAACAAATTGACCGCATGATTTCCGGAGTCAATGAGGGAATGGGCGGGCTCGACGTCCTCGTGAATAACGCCGGTGTCACGGTCAGGAAGTACATCTTCGATGTGACCGAAGAAGACTGGGACCGCATCCACCGAGTGAACGCCAAGGGCGTGTTCTTTTGCCTCCAACGGGCGGCGCGAGACATGATTGCCCAAGGGGGCGGGGTGATCGTCAACATCGCGTCGATTGCAGGGCGAGGGTACGCCGGTACGTCCAACGCCGCGTACGCGGCCAGTAAGGGAGCGGTGATCGCGTTGACGCGCACGGCATCTCAACAGCTCGGTGAACACAACATCAACGTCAACGCGGTTTGCCCAGGCGTGACACGCACACCCTTGCTCGATCGCTCCATGGCGCGCCGCGCGGAACATTGGAACGTCACCGTGCGAGAAGCCGAACGGCGGGTGGTCGAGTCCATTCCGATTCGCCGCCTCAATGATCCGGAGGACATCGCCGCGCTTGCTGTGTTTCTCGCTTCACCGGCGGCACGAAACATCACAGGCCAAGCCTTGAACGTGGACGGAGGCATCATCACGAGCTAGTGACCTGCTCTCGGTCGCGGAGAGAGGTTGTGGAACACCGAGATCCGGCGGCACCTCAATGATGAACGGACGGCGTTCGACTCGCTCGATCTGGTCTGGATCGCTCAAGACTGGGCCCGCCCGATTGCAGCTGGAAGCCTGAGGCCATCTCGATCTGACGTGGCAACTCGATGCCGTCGCATTCCGGGAGATCCCCCCCCGATGGCGCATGCGTCAAGCGCCCGCGACCCGCGCATCAGAAGCTACGCCCGCTGCTCCCGATGGGGCTGTGGACACGGCGATCCGGCGGGCGCGTCCTGCGTCAAGTCGCCCGAATAGCCTCCGGTCGATGTGGAGGTGATCCTGCAGGCGCCAGGAGGATCCGCAGTCCCTGAAGGACGTCATGGAAGCCGGCAAGGTCACGCCGGTCCTACCCGCTGAGCGAGACCCCGGTAGAAATGCAGGGGTCTTGGGACGGGTGAAGCCGGCGGGCGAATTCGCACCCTCGCCCCGCTGCTTACGAAGTCGGGGACGCTACGCGCTGTGTTTCTTCCTGGCGGGTCGCCGGCTCGAGTTTCTTGTTCACCCGCGGCATCACCTCGTTCACCAACAGCTCCAACGTATTGCGCATCCGCTCGGGATGTTCGCCATAGTCGGTCGGGCTCCAGAGTAAGGTGCCGAAGCCGCCGGTCTTGTTGTGAAGATCGACGATCCGATCGGTGACGGTTTCGACCGAGCCGATGATCCAGCAATTCCGCATGACGTACTCCGGCGTCACGTCCGAATCCGGAATCGACGGGTCGTGCTTCAGATGCTTGAGGAAGCCGAACGCGTTGAAGAGCTGCCAAAGATATTCGCGGCAGGCGCGGCCCAGCGGCCCTTCAAAGGCCATCTTCTCCGCTTCGGCATCCGTATCGGCGACTAGAATTTCGGAATAGATCCGCCACTTGCTGCGATCGGGGTTGATCCCGTTCGCTTGCGCTGATTCAGCGTAGGTCTCCCAGTGACTGACCGTGTACTCGTCGTTGAGATGAATGCTCAACGGCATGAACCCGTGCGAGCCGCAGAACTTGATCGTGTCGGATCCGGGAGTCAGCACCGCCATGCCGATCGGCGGATGCGGTTTGGTGAAGGTGTGCATGTGGTGCGTATAGTTGCCCGCAACCATCGGCTCTGGAATGTTCGCGTTCCAGTACTGGCCTTCGTACTTGAACGCGCCTTCCGCCGCCCAGATTCCCATCATGATCTTGAGAGCCTCGATCATCATGGTGCGGTTCTCGCCGTTCTCGCCGTCCACATCGAACGCCAGGAAATCGCCGACATGGCCGCCGGCGGCGACACCGAGCTGCAGGCGCCCCTGCGCCAGGTGATCGAGAAAGGCGACCCGATGCGCCAGCTCGACCGGATTGTGATAGGGCAGCAGGTGAGCGCCGGGCGCGAGCTTGATGCGCTTGGTCTGAAGCAAGGCCTGCGCGATCGTCAGATCAGGCGCCGGGTTGGGCTCCCAGGTGACGGTGAAATGTTCGCCGAGCCAGGCCTCGGTGACCCCAAGTTCATCGCCCCAGCGAAGCGCCTGGAGGTCAGTTTGGTGCCAGTCGTACGGTTTTCTCTCCGGCGGATGTGCCGGCATCATGAAATAACCGAGATCCATCGCTTCCTCCTCACGGTCTCACAGGGGAACCTAGCATTCGCGCGCCGAATTTTCGAGCGTCGATTTCCTTGGCCAGCATGTTCAGGTCCACCTCTACGCGACGGCGTCGCGGTGCTGATCTGTGGTGTCTCAACGCGCCATCCGCCCTGCCTGAACGGCGTCTGGGCCGGAGGCTCAGAAACGCGCGGCGCGCGAGCGCATATGCGCCTAGTCCGAGCAAGCGCCGGTGCTTCCAGGAGCGCAGGCCGGCCTGGAGCACGCGCGCGCCGCGAGAAGTGCTGCCTCATCTGCGACAGTCGTCGCACACCCCTGCGGGGGTACGGGACTGTCCTTCGTGCCGCGCGAAGTACTGCTACGACTGCCTCGGCCGGTTCGTCGCGCTCGGCTCGTGGTGGGTGCCTTGGTCGGTGCCTCTCCTCCCGAGCGCACGACGCTATGCGTGCCCGCAGTGCGAGCGAGAATGGACGCGGCAGCTCACGTCGGGAGCGCCTTCGGACGCCCTCCATCGTTCGCTTGAGCTGGGAGGCGTTCCTACTCCGGGGGAGTCGCACCCCCTTCCGCCAGGGCGCTGATTCGGCGCGTCGTGGTCCGGCACGTGAAGCCAGTCAGCGCCCGGGACGACCACGGATCACCGTGGCCTCCAGGCGGTGATCCAGCACCGGCGACCGCGCAGGACGCCGAGTCCCGCGAGTGTCCCATTCAGGAGCTGCAGGCTCGCGTCGCGCGTCCCCGCTATTCGGCTGCGGCGCACCACGACGATGCGCCCCTCTGGGAGCGTCAGCGTGGCGACCATCGGACTCCTTGCTCCCCGTGCCGATCGGCCCGGGTGCGGGGATCGCGGAGCGCCGTCTCGCCAGCCATAGCATCTCCCCGCCGCGGAGAATGGCGAGTTCGTCCGGGTCGACGGGTGGTCGCAACGTGCCGACCCCTGAGCGATGATCCCCGTGGGCGCCGCCACGGGCACCGCAGAGCAAGGAGCAGCTAGGCCGTGGTGCCGCCATCGATGAGGAACTCGGAGCCGGTGGAGTAACTGCTGTCTTCAGAGGCGAGGAAAAGGGCCAACTTCGCGACCTCCTGCGGTTCGCCGAAGCGGCCGAGCGGGACATCCGCGATCACGCGGTCGGTGTCGCTCGTAACGTCGGGATCTTGATGCAGCATGGCGGTGTCGATGGGGCCGGGGTGGATGGAGTTGACGCGTACGCCGAAGGGGGCCAGTTCACGCGCGGCCACTTTGGTCATGCCGCGAACAGCCCATTTGCTAGCGGCATAGGCGATCCGCCCTGGTCGGCCACGCAGGCCGGCCCCGGAGGAGATGTTGATGATGGAGCCGCTCCCGGCGGCCGTCATGCCTGGGGCGACGGCTTTCATGCCGAGGAACACGCCGATTTGGTTGATGTCGATGACGCGGCGGTAGTCTTCGAGCGAGGTTTGGACCATGACTTGGTTGAGATAGATGCCCGCGTTGTTAACGAGTACGTCGAGCCGACCATGGCGCTCCAGTAATTCCGCAACAGTCGCAGTCCACTGGTCTTCGCTGGTGACGTCGAGCTGGAGGTAGGCGCAGCGTTCGATGGCGGCAGCGGTCGCCTCGCCCTCGCGATCGAGGATGTCGGTAATCACGACCGTCGCGCCCTCGTCGGCGAAGAGGTGCGCCTCGTGCTTTCCTTGCCCACGAGCGCCGCCGGTGATCAGGGCGACTTTGCCGTCGAGTCGGTCAGCCATCGAGCAACGTCCTTTCTCGGGGGTCGGCGGTGGAGATCGAGCGCCGCACGGCGAGGCCACGCTCTCCCCCTGCGCCAGGGCCACCTCCGCCTCCCGCAGCTTCGCGATGATCTACTCCGCTGTGTACCGCTCCTGGGCCATGGCGGCTCCCGGGCGGCCCCGCGCCGCGCTTGCTAGGCGCGGTAGTTGCGGGCCTGCGCCTTGATGGCGTCGGCGTCGAAGGTGTTGATCTCGTCGATCAGGCTATTGTCGATGACGTTCTCCACGGGGATGAATTCGTCGAAGTTCAAGGGGTCCGTCTCGGCGCCGGTGCGGCCGTCGAGGAGGAGGTTCTCGAAGTCGACCCAGCCCTGGAGGGGGACCTCGCCGAAGCGGACGCCGGGGCCGCGGTCCTGGCGGTGGAAGAAGAAGATGTTGAGCAGGTCCACCGCCTCCTGCAGGGTGTCGGGGTCCTCGCCGGTGACGGAGAAGCCGATCTGGGCGGCGGCTTCGACGTTCTCGTTCATGAAGGTGATGCCCTTGGCGTAGGCGCGCAGCCAGCGGATGACGAAGTCGCGCCGCTCGGGGTCGGCCAGGCGGTCGGCGTTGACGGAGATGGCCTCGGCGGCGCGGATCGCGCGCATGTCCGGGGGGGTGATGTCGCGCATGGGCAGGCCGCCCAGCTCGACGCCGAAGACGTCGTGGCGGCCGCCGCCGAAGGCGACGATGCGGCCGTCGTTGAAGGCGTCGATGGTGGGTTGCTGGCCGGGCAGGCCGCTGGTGGGCAGCAGCTCCACGTCCGCGCCCTCGGTCAGGCCGATGCGGGCGAGGAGGGCGCGGACGACCGGCACCTCGCCGCCGACGAACTCGGTGACGCCGATGGTCTGGCCGCGCAGGTCATCGGCGTTCCAGGTCTGGATGGGGGAGTCCTGGGGCACGAAGACGCCGAAGATGAGGGTGTAGGCGGGCTGGAAGACGGCCGTGACGGGGCGGCCGGCGTCGAAGGCGTTGAGCGTCTCGGGCACGTCGAGGAAGGCGAAGTCGGTGGCGCCGCTGATGAGCAGGGGCACGCAGCCGGTCTGGTAGACCCACTCCTCCTTGATCCCTTCTTGCTCGAAGTAGCCGAGGGCTTCCGCCACGTAGTTCATGGCGAGGATGCCGGTGAAGGGGGCCTCGAAGGAGGGGCAGTACGTGGCCGGGACGAGTTCCGCCCGGCGGACCGCCTCGAGCCGCGCAATCGCCTCCGTAATCGGGGCCGTGGCCGGTGCACTGTCCCGCGATCGCCCCGTGGGGCCGGGAGCGCTGGCCGGGGCGGTCCCGTCGTCGTCGTCGTCGCCGCCGCCGCCGCAGCCCACCAGGGCCAGGCCGGCGGCGCCGACCCCCACCTTGGCGCTCGCCCCTATCATGCCGCGCCGGGACATGCGGCGGCGATGCCGCTGGTGCCAATTGCGGGGCATGGGTCGTTCCGTCCTCGGTCTGCGGGCTCGCTCTGGGGGGCGATCGTAATGAGGGCGTTGGGGAGGGGTCAACAGCCACGCGCTCGCCGCCGGACGGGCCGGATCACTCAGTTTCTGCACGGTCCCCGCGAGCGGCGTATGGTCGGGTAAGCGGTGGCCGACGGCGGATCCGGGGAGAGGCGATGGCTGCGGAACGCGCGCTTTCCCTCAACGGGCAGATCGCGCCGGAGTCGGCGGCGCGGCTGTCGCCCGTCGGCTGTGTTGTCAGGGCATCGCAGCGATGCAGTCCATCAATGTGGCGGTACTCAATCCATGGTTCTTCACCGTACTCTTCGTAGCTGCCGTGGGCTGCGTCGTCCTCGCGATCTTCGCTTTTTCTCAACCTGAGCGACCCGACACGCAACTTGGTCTGCGCGAGGGGGAGACGGTCCTCAAGAAGAAGCGGAGCGCCGTCAAGAAGCTCGTGAAGGCACTCGATCGCGACTCGCTCAACGTCCTGCCGGGGCGGCGCGGCCGAACCACGTCTGGTCCGACGACTCGTCCACGACCGCACCCACGACGGCCGGTCGTTGCAGTCTGCTGAGCATCGTGGACGAATACGCGTCGCTGTGATCACTGGCGGCGTCTTGGCGTCCGATCGCTGGCGCCTTTCCCGCCGCCTGGCCATCATGCCCACGTGAATCCAGTGCTCGCATGACCCTCAACGATGCGCCCCCCCAGCGCCAACGTTGGCGACCCCAGACCTTCGCCGCCTTTCGGGCGCCCTATTTCGCCCGCACCCTCGCCAGCGGCGCGCTCTGGAACATCACGCGCTGGATGAACCTTTTTCTCGCCGCGTTCCTGGCCGCTGAACTCACCGACTCTCCCATCCTCTTGCAACTCGTCGGCGCCGCGCTCTTTGCCCCCTTCTTGCTCGGCGGCGCGCTCGGTGGATTGCTCTCCGACCGCTTCGACCGGCGCCTCACCGTGATGGGATACTTCTTCTTCCTCACCCCCGTCAGCCTGGCCCTCGCGGCCATCGTCCTGAGCGACGCGATCCGTATCTGGATGCTCTACCCCTTCGTCCTCGTCGCCGGCTTCGGTTGGGTCGTCGACCTCACAGCGCGGCGCGCGCTCATCGCCGACATCGTCGGCGACGACCTCGTCACTAATGCCTTTTCCCTCGAGACGCTCAGCACCTCGCTCGGAGGCGTCGTCGGCGCGCTCGTCGGCGGTGCCCTCGTCGGGCTGATCGGCATCGGCGAGGCCTACATCGTCGTCGCCGCACTCCATCTCGCGGCCGGCGCCGTCCTGCTCACGGTGCCCTCGCCCCCGCGCCGGCACCAGATGACGCG
The DNA here is from genome assembly GCA_965247775.1 of Dehalococcoidia bacterium. Classification (GTDB taxonomy): domain Bacteria; phylum Chloroflexota; class Dehalococcoidia; order Bin125; family Bin125. The sequence goes on along the minus strand of OZ252031.1, from coordinate 2,329,581 downwards.
CCCGTGGCGCCGCGAGCTGCGCGCCGGCATCGCCATGCTGCCCAGTCACCGCCCGCTCGTGAGCATCCTCGGGGTCACCGTCGTCGTGAGCCTCTTCTACTTCACCTTCATCGCGCTCGTACCGGAGGTCGCCGAAGGCCTCGGCGTCGGCGCCTTCGCGACCGGTGTCCTCAGCGGGGCCAACACCCTCGGGGCAACGATCGCCGCCGCGGCCATCGCCTCCCTGGCGCATCCGCCCCGGGGACGGATCTACGTCCTCGGATCGCTGCTCGCCCTGGTGTCGCTGCCCGTCTTCGCCTTGGCTGATGTCTACGCCGTCGCGCTGCTGGCCCTCATCGTCAGCGGAGTCGGCATGGGCGGCTTCAGCACGATGCAACTGACCCTCGCCGCTACCGTCGTGCGAACAGAAGCGCGCGGCCGTGCGCTCGGCCTCATGAGCACCGCCATTGGTGTCCTGCCCTTCGGCACGATTCTGCTGGGCCTCGTCGCCGAGGCCACCGGCGTCGGCCCCGCGATCGCCGGCAGCGCCGGGGTCGGTGCGCTCCTGCTCGTGCTCTGGCTGCTGCGCTGGCCCGAGGCCTTCCGGCTTCCCTGACCCTGCGCCATCCTCAAGGACCCGTGCGACTCAGGAGCCGACCGCCCCTCGGTGGCCTCATCACGCGTGTGCCTGGGAGGCTGCGTTTCGAGACGCCACACGCCTCCTCAGAGGGGGCATGCGCCCCGTCATCGTCGCGGACGGCGACGCGGCGCCACCTTGCGCGCCATCCGATGAAGCGGCAGTGTCTTGGGAGGGCGATCCGCGCCGTCTTGGACCCGGCCGAGCCGCCCAGCGTGCGCCTCGGCGCGGCTGGGGCCTTGCTGGAGGCGGGCCTCGGCCGCGACCGGAAGTCAAGTGCCGCGGCGCGGGCGCAGCCGGGATCTCGGGACGCCCCGCTAGTTATTGAGGCCGAGGGCGCGACGCCGATGCGGCTGCGGGACATGTTCGATATTAATCCCCGCTCGCTATCAACCCGCTATCAGCCGGGCCCGCAGCGACTTGCTTGATCAGTCGTCGGCCGCCGCGCCGGGGGTCGTGCCTGTCGCGGGTCCCAATAGCCGCTCGGTAGCCCGGTACTGACGTCGATTCATTGCCCTCGCCCGAGGTCCTGCGATGCTGGTCAGGCTGGTGCGCGTCTCTCGCCACCACCGCCGGCGACACGGCCATCCCCGATGCGGGCGACATCGATCCTTGCGCTCCAGGGTTGCCCCTCGGCACAAAGGCAAAGCACGTAGACTCCCGCCAATCCTGGCGGTCTAGGCCCGCGAGCGGAGGGACCCATGTCTTCGAGCTTCGATTTTCAAACGGCGGTTGCGTACGAGACGGCCGGCGTGCGATTCAACATGTCACTCAGCGCTCCGTCCGACACCGAGGTGGCCATGTTCACACTCTCGGTGGAGGACCTTGCGACGGGGGGCCGGGTGCCGTTCGACCACGAGGCGTGCCCCGCCGTGCACGACTTTACGCGCGGCTACGCCCGCTGGCTCGCGACGACGGGCATTCGCGCCAGCCGCGGCGAAGACGCGATCACGGGTGTCGCTCGCGATGGCCTATCGGCGGCCGAGTTGCTCCAGATCGCGCACGCTGCTGTCGATATGATCGATCAGCGCTTCACCCATTACCAGACGAAGGTGATCGAGTCCGCGGATTATTCCGACATCGTCTTCGCGAAGCGTGACGGGGTTGCCTGGCTCATGATCAACCGACCCGAGACCTTCAATGCGAAGCGCGGCATCACGATGGACGAGATGTCAACCGCCCTGCTCGACGCCGCAAGGGACAACGACATCCGCGCCGTGGTGATCTCAGGCGCGGGGCCGAACGGCTTCTGCACGGGCAACGATCAGAGCTACGACCCGAGCCAGGAGCGCGCAGCCTACGGCGGCACGACCCGCGTGAGCTACAGCCAGGTCCTGCGGCAGATGCCGCAGCCGGTGATTGCGGCCGTCGACGGCTACGCCATTGGGTCCGGGAACATCCTGGCCTACGAAAGTGACTTTACGATCGCCACGTCGCGATCCCGCTTCGGGCAGACGGGTCCCCGCGTCGGCAGTCCGGCGGCAGGCCACAGTGTGGCCATGCTGGCCGCGCGCGTGGGGCAGAAGCGCGCGCGGGAGATCTGGATGCTGTGCCAGAAGTACACAGCTCGGGAGGCCTACGAGATGGGCCTCATCAACCGCGTGGTCGAGGTGGACCAGCTCTGGCCGGAGGTGGACCGCTGGATCGAGGCCATCAGGACTGTGAGTCCGGTCATTCTGCAGATGCAGAAGATCTCCTTCAACCAACACGATGATTTCGTCGTCCCGGATCAGAGCCCCGTGGCGGAACACATCCCGGACTTCGCGGCATCGGAGGAATCTCGGGAGCGCCGGATCGCCTTTCTAGAGCGCCGCCCCATTGACCAGTCGAAGAACACGCCGTACGTGTCGATCCCCATTCGCTGAGGCGGATCCCTTGGGCGGCGACCGCGATCGACCTCTGGCGCGATTCACCCGTTCCAGGGCCTGGGCGCACTGACACGGGCGGGCGGCCTACGCCTGTCGGTGGGCGGCCAGCATGGTCCAGGCGCTTGCGTTCTGGGACAGCCTTGAGCTTCCAACCCTCCGAACCCGCGACCCTTTGCTTGGGCAGTCAGTCGCGCTGAGCCGCCACAGTCTTGGGGTGCGCGCTAGCGTGGAATGACCGGTATGTGGACGCAGAACGCCATCCCCGCCTCATGCAGGACGGTCTCGGCGCTCCGGTACTCCACACCCTCACCGAACGGAGCACCGGTGTTGAGGTTCCGATCGAAGCGCGGGAAGTTCGATGAGCTGATCTCGAGACGGATCCGGCGCCCGGGCAAGAAGACGATGCTCGTGGCCCAAAGGTCGATGGTGTAGCAATGGGCTGGTCCGGCGTGATCGGCGACGGGGCGCTGCGCGAATCCCGGCAACGCGCGCGGATGATCCCGTCCAGGAGGTTCTGGGCGTAGCCGTCCGGGTGGACGTCCACCAGCTTCGCCGTGAAATCCGTATCGACCGCGGAGGAGGCGGCCCACGGCGTTACGCGGGTGGGCCCCGTCACTTCGAGCGGGCGGTCCAGCGCCTCCGAAGTGTAGGCCAACGTCGGCGCGCGTTTCTACGGCGCGCTGGTCGGCGACACCCGAGGGGAGCGTGAGGTTGTTGCCAGCACAGGTGGGCGCGGGGTCGTCGGGATCGTCGGTGAAGTGGTCGGAAGACTCCGCGCCCTCTCTGCACGGTCTAACGCCCGTGCGAGCCCCGGAGGCCGACGCGATCGGTGAACGGGTCATCCGCACGATCCGCCAGGAATGCCTTGACCAGGTGAGTCATGCTTCCTTCTGCCAGAAGACGACCCGCTTGCCGAGAAGCTCCACCCCGTAGAAGAGCAGCACGCTCACAATCGACAGCACCACGATCACCGCGAAGGTGTCGGCGATGCGAAGGGAGAAGTTGTAGACAACGATGAGCTGGCCAAGCCCGTCCCTGGCGCCGAAAAACTCGGCGATCACGGCCCCAACGAGCGACTGCGTGAGCGCGTTCTTCGTGCCGGCGACGAGCGTGGGCAGCGCAGACGGAAGCTGCAACATCCAAAGTCGTTGGATGCGGTTGGCCTGAAGCGACGTCAGTAACTTCGTTGCGTCCGCGCTAATGTTGCGCATACCAACCACGCCCGTGATATACACTGGGAAGAAGCTAATCAACGCCGCCAAGACGATCTTGGACTCCATGCCGAATCCGAACCAGGTTATGAGGATCGGGATTAACGTCACCTTGGGAACAGCCTGAAATCCCACCACGTAATCAGCCACTAGCAGGCGCGCGAGGGGGGATAGAGTGACAACGATCGCGAGCAGGAGGCCGAGGCTCATCCCGATCCCGAACCCCGCTGCCGTCTCGTACATCGTCGTTCTGAAGTCCAGAGGGAAAGACGATGCGGTGACGACCTCGCCGAAGGCCTCGGCAATCGCGCTGGGCGGCGGCACGATGATCTCGCGGACCCAGCTCGCTGCGACTACACCCTCCCAGATACCCAAGAGGATCGCCAACAGCGCGATGCGAAACGCCCACTGGATTGCGCGGGACACCCAAGGCCGCGACCCAATCCAGTCCGCAGCGTTCCCGAAAGGGCGAACCAGGTGACTGCGCCGTTGCCCGTCAGCGGGGCGTGAGGGGGGCTTCGGGGTGCCTTGCGCCAAGGCGATCTCGGGCGCCGCCCAAAACACCACGCGTCGCTGCACAATATCCAGCAAGAAATACAGCGCCAGCGCGACGAGAGACAGGGCGATCATCACCACGAACACTTTTTCAGTGAGCACCTGTTGGTTGTACAGCACAATGAGAAATCCGAGACCGCGGTCCGCACCGAAGAACTCCGCAACGATGCTTCCGATCAGCGCCATCGTCAGGGCCAGACGGAGGCCGGCGAACAGCGCCGGAAGCGCGTGCGGCAACTGGGTCATGTACATCAGTTGGAGGCGGTTGGCTCGCAAGCTGGTCATCAGCTTGTAGTCGGCGGTCGGCACGGAGTACATTCCCGCGGTTGCTGTAAGGAATACGGGGAAGAAGGCGAGCATCGTCGCCAGGCCGATCTTCGAGTTAAGCCCGAATCCAAACCATGTCACCAGGACCGGGATCAGCGTGACCTTGGGAATAGCTTCGAAGGCCACGATGTAATGGATGAAGATCGGCCGGAGGATCGGGAACATCACGAGCATGATCGCTAGCGACAACCCGATCGCCGATCCAAGGCCAAAGCCAGCCACGGTTTCGATGACCGTGACTTTTAGGTGCTCCGGGAAGAAAGCGGCGGGGAGGAGGCTCTTCGCCTCTGTCCAGACGTCGCCCGGATGCGGCACGATGACGTCGTTGACTAAATTGCCGGATACTCCCTCCCAGACGAGGATGAGCACGGCGAGCATGGCGACACGGAGAACCCACCGTGCCGCCAAGCGGACAGCCGTATTCGCTCGAACCACGTCATAGGAGTGGCTAAGGTACTGCACGAGATCCGGTGCGGAACGGTGGGAGCCGCTAGGCGGTAAAGGCCCGCGCCTCTGCGCGAATCCTCTCTTGATCGAAGTTCATGATCTCCGAAACAAGGGTGTTATCTATGACTTCTGACACGTCAATCGGCTCGTCGAAGTTCAGCGGATCCGTCTCGCTACCCGTGGAGCCCTGGAGGAGGAAGTCCATGTAGGTCTTCCAGCCGTCGACCGCGACGGCACCGTACTGGACGCCCGGGGGCGGCTCAATGCGGTTGGTAAGGAAGAGGTCGATGAACTCAACAATGTCGGGAATGTCGCCAGACTCAGGAGCGAATTTCAGCCCGATCTCGGCCGCGGCCGGGCGGTTCTCCAGGGTGAAGATGATCCCCTTGGCGACGGCACGTGAGAAGCGGACGACCTCGTCGCGATTCTCTTCGAGGAACTGCTTGCGAACACCGATGACATTGGAGGCAGGCATTCGGTCGCGGATATCGACCGGCGTGATATCGCGCAGGGGAAGGCCCGCCGTCTCGATCGCCGCGAAGTCGATGTGGCTGGCGGCGAAGGCCGCGATCTTCCCGGTGTTTAGTGCGTCGACTGTAGGCTGTTGCGTGGTTCCGCTAGTCGCAAGTAAGGTGACGTCCTCGGCTTCCACGAGGCCCTCGCGCTTCATCATGGCCCGCAGCATCGGGACTTCCCCGCCGACGAACTCTGTGATCCCTATCGTCTTCCCGCGGAACTGGTCGGCGGTGAATTCTGTGATGTCGCTATCGGCTGGAACTCGGATGCCGAAGACGAAGGCGTAGGTGGACTGGAAGACGGCGGTCAAGGGCCGATCGGCCGAGAACGCGTTGAGCACATCGACGGTGGTGGGGAACCCGTAATCTACCGTGCCGCCGACAAGGAGCGGGACCAGAGCCGTCTGGTAGATGAGGTCGACGTCTGCGAAGCCTTCTTCTCGGAAGTAGCCTCGATCAACTGCGGAGTAGACGTCTGGGAGAAGGCCGGCGAAGGGTGCTCCGAAGGGGAACGCATAGGAGGTGGAACGAAGTTCGGCCGCCGCCGGTGCTTCGGACGCCGTCTGCTGATCGTCGTCGTCCCCGCACCCAACGAGCGCCAGGCCAGCACCTCCGACGCCCGCTCGTGCTGCGTGTCCCAACATTTGGCGTCGCGTGAATCGCTGAGCGGCTAGCCGATTCCAATTGCCGCGGGAATGCATGGGTTCTGCCTTTCACCATTGCGGATGTGTCTCGCGCCGGATGCTGGAATTTCAGGCTCCGTTACGGTCCAGTGTCGCACATCCCCCGCCAGCGATCAGCGCACGGGGGACTCGTTGGACCACTTTCCGATGTGGCAGGCGATCCGTGCTAGGTGGACTTACTACCGATGAACTCCTCCCGTTCATCGACGCCAATCTTTTCGAGGAACTCATCGGCACTCAGCACCCAGCCCAGACAGCGCGCCGCGTTCTGCAGCCCGAAGGCGTGCAGGTCTTCGCCGTACATCGAGCCCACACAATCGGATAGGAAGATCGGGCGGAAGCCCAGATTCAACGTGTCGAAGCCGCCGTTCTGCACGCACGTGTTCGTGTTGATCCCCATGATCACCACGTTGCGTACGCCCAGCGTGCCGCGCAGCAGGAACTCCAAGTTCGTCCCGCGGTAAGCAGAGAGCGTCTTCTTGTTGTCGATCAGGTAGTCGCCGTCTTCCCACAGGTCCGGGATGACCTCCGTCTGCCGAGACCCCATCAAGTTGTGCCTGACGCCGTCGCGCAGGGCCGGCGTGGGGTTGTCACGGACCTGCTTGGAAAGCAGGATGCCGCCCAACGCGCCGCCCGGCCGCCGCATCACGTACTTGCCGTACTCTTCCGGGCGCCACACGAGGACCACGTGGACCACCGGGATGCCCTTGGCCCGGGCCGCCCGGAGAACCCGCGCCGCTGACTTGACCACGCGCTCCTGGACCTCGCGCGGCGCCGGCATGGTCGCCAGCTCCGGGTCCAGGTGGCCACGGTGCATATCCACGGTGACGATCGCCGTCTCCGACGGATCGAGTTCCAAATCCGCGTTCATCGCGGCAAGTTCCGCGCTGAAATCCTCGAGTTCAATCGTGGTCACTGGGTTCCCTCCGCTTTCGCACAGCCCGTGCGGCATCGCGCGGGCGCTTGCTGTCGCGACTGTGCATGCGAGGCTAGAACTGAGAACGATCACGTGTCAACCGGTGGGCGGATCCTTGCGCGCAGGCGTGGGTCCGCGACCCTCCGCGGGGGAGGGTTGGCTCATGTGGTTCCTCTTCCGCCTGTGGCTCATCAGGCTGCGGATGCTGGTCCGGTCCCGAGACGACGTCGTCCTGGAGAACCTGGCCCTGCGGCATCAGTTGGAGGTCTACTGCCGGTCCCACCGGCGCGTCCGGGTGACCGAGACTGATCGTCGGCTCTGGTCCGCCCTCGCCCGGTCCTGGGAGAGGCGGCGGACTGCCCTCCTCTTTGTCCACGGCGACACGGTGGTGCGCTGGCATCGCACCGCGTGGCGCCGGCATTGGGCGTGGAAGAGCCGACGGCGCGCTCCGGGTCGGTCGCGCATCGATCGGGAGGCCCAGGCCCTGATTCGGCGGATGGCGCGCGAGAATCCGCGCTGGGGCACGGTGCGGATCGTCGTCGCGGTGGCCCGGCTGGGCACGCAACCAGAGGCGGCGCTCGGCGCGGTTCGCGCGGTCGGCGGGAGCTGGCGCGCGCGCGGCGGGGTACCCGTGGATGGGTTCCTGCGCGGCGACGTCACGCTGCACTCGGGCTTCTCCGTCGTCCGCCTGCCGCACGTGCTCCGCGAAATAGGGGGCTGCTTCCCGCAAACGCTCGCCCCAGTCCTGGATCGGGAGATGGCGGGACGCGGTGTCGGTCAGCGGTTGGCCGAAGTTGGTGCCGGGCTCGCCGTACGCGTCCCGCGTCGGCAGGAGATCGGATCGGCCGACCCGCTCCAGGGTGTTGCGGCCCTTGAGGATCGCGTAGGGCACCATCCCGCCCCACATCGCCGCACCGCCGCTGTGGTAGACCCAGCTGGCGTGGTGATCTGAGGAGGCTGAGATGGGAGCCATGGCCTGGAGCGACGGGGGCAGCGGGTCGTTGCAGGCCATGGCGTACTGGGTGAGTCCGAGATAGGACTGCCCAGTGGCGCCGACGCGTCCGTTCGCCCACGGGAGCCGGGCCGCCCACTCCACCGCGTCGTACCCATCGGCCACCTCCTGGAAGATCGGCTCGTAATCACGCTCTGACGCGAATCGGCCCCGGCAATCCTGCATCACGGTGACGTAGCCGTAGCGCGCGAAGAACTGGCTGGACCCGTTCGGCGCGGTGCTCGCCGCCTCCTTGCCGTAGGGCGTGCGGCTGAGCAGGACCGGGAAGCGGCCGGGGACGTCGGGCCGGTAGACGTCCGCGTTCAGTCTGACGCCGTCCCGGGTCTGCATGGGGACGTCGGTCTCGACCTGGACCGCGTATTGGGGGCGTGCTCGTTCCATCAACTTCGGTCTCCGTCCAGGCGCAGTGTGCCCCCCGCGCCTGGAGTCGCATGCGCCGCGTTCCGTTGGGCGGGATGATACGCCGGCCGTGCGCTCACAACTCTCGCGCCGCTATGCGCACCCGCGAGCACCCGGCCCGGTCTTCGCGCGCGCGAAGCTATGGACCAGCCCCGATGGTCAGCAGCGTGCAGCGGTGGCGGCTTGCGGGCGCTGATCTCCAGGACCAGGTCCGGCGTTGCCGCCCACGGAGCCGGAGCGCAGAGACGAAGAGCCGAACGTCGAGCCACATGCGACGTCCATCCGTCGTGGCGGGTGGCGACTCCAGCGCTGCTGCAAGCAGCTTCCGCGGATCGCGTGTTGGCGCCGTACCGGCTCGCCGAAGCGAGCCCGAGTCGGGCCATCACGACCCGCTGCGCTCCTCCAGGAAATCCCGCAGCAATGCGGTCACGGCTGCGGGCTGTTCTTGTTGGACCCAATGCCCGGCCCCATGGACCAGATGACAGCCCACCATCTGCGTGCAGGCCGCGCGTTGCATCCGCTCGAAGGCACCGGGCCTCTGATAGACGCCCCAGTCGCTCTGGCCCGCAATGAAGCACGACGGCACGTCGATCGGGCGCCCGGCGAAGAGCTGCAGCTCGGCGGCGAACGTGTCACTTCCCGCGCACCGATACCACTGCAGTCCCCCCTGGAACCCGGTCCGGGCGTACTCCTCGCTGTACACGCGCAACTCCGCCTCCGGGAGCCATCGGCACGCGGCGATCTCGGCGGCACCAGGCGTTGCCGACGCCACCGTCTGGGGCATGCCTTGATCGAGGTCCATCACGTAGTACGTCGGCAGCTTGGCCAGCTCGCCGGCGCTCCACGACTCGAGCGGATGCGGCCGATTCCCTTTCCAGTCGGCGCTCTTGACGTGGTAGTAGGCGCGGAGGAACGCGTGCATACCTTGCGGGCAATGACGCATCTCCTCGTCCGCCTCCCGCGTTCCGTAATAGGCCTGATAGTGTTTCCGCGGGCGCTCCAAGGATCTAAGTTCATCGTGGATGCTTCGGGCGGGCACCGGATTGGGCGGCGTGGCCCCTGGCCCCTGAATGGCAGTCGCGACCGGCAGCGGCGGTGGTCCCGCGAACGGGTGGCTCATCAACGCCACGGATCGGAAGATGTCGGGACGGATCAGCGCAGCGTACGCGGCCACAGGCGATCCAAAGTCGTGCCCCACCACTGCCGCCACAGAGCGATAGCCAAGCGCAGCGACGAGCCCCACCGCATCTCGCACCAGGTTGAGCATGCGAAAGGAGCCGAGGTCGCCGTCGTAGTCGCCGTCCCATCCCGTCGTGCGTCCATACCCTCGCTGGTCGGGGGCGACCACGTGGTACCCGGCGTCGGCCAGGGGCCGCATCACCTTGCGCCAGCTGTAGGCAAGCTCGGGGAACCCGTGGAGGAGCAAGACGCATGGGCGGTCGCCGTCTTCCCATCCCGCCTCGAGCAGGTGCATCGTCAGGCCGTTGTTGCCAGCAATGAACCGCGAGCGGATGCCAGGCGTCAGCGTGCCCGCGCCGTAGACACCGGTTTCATTCACACGTTTCGCTCTCGCGCCTCGCCGCATGGTGAATGCACCCAAGGCGCATCACGCCCATGGCCCCCGGGTGGTGCGGCGTCCACGGGCGGAGTCTAGTGCGGGAGGCGGGGCTGCGACGGGGAAAGGCGGCGCCGTCGTGTCCACAACCAGTGGCGGCCGCAGCGGCCACCCCAGCGACACCGCCGGCGAATCGCGTGTAACCCCGCCCGTGGCGAACGTGCCGGCCCCCACGTCGGGTTCTCGCGTCCGAGGCGCTGGATAAGAGCGCGACGGTCTGTCGTCATTCCCCGGGCGCTGCGCCGACTCCTGCGAACATGTGCTGCAGGGTCCAGCGATGGAGCCCCGCCGTCAGCGCTGCCATCCCCGCGGTTGTGCGGAGCCAAAACCTCATCCGCGGGTCACGCCGCGCACTCAGAGACGTGGTGGCAGCCCTCGGAAGACGGGACGCACCACCGCATGGGCTGCCAAACGCATCCGTTCTGATTTTGGCCCCGATTCCGACATCGCCAGCATCGAGATCAGACCGGATGCATTATTCGTGCCCCGCAGGGTGGCTGGCGTGACGGGAGACGGCCTCGACTTCGCAGCGGCGGCGATCACGGAGCAGCCCTTCCTCGCGTTGTGGGAGGAGGAAGCGTCCGTCGAGAGAATCCGTCGGATCGTTCGGACCGCCGACGTCCTTTATCCGGGACGAGGTCCGGGCTCAACTCGTCGCAGAGTGGGCACGGGCGCCATACGAGGACATCATCATCTCGTGGCACTACAACCCCGCAGCCCAAAGGGAGCGTCATCGAGCAATTGGAGATGCGGGAGATCAGGCCAGCCCCGGATGAGCGCACCGCCTCCGAGCAACCGGCGACTGGTCGCCATCCGCGGCACACGATCCAACCTCGCCGGCCGGGTGCACTTGCCCTCGCCCGCTGTCGCAACGCTTCAGCCCCTACCGGGATCGGCTTGATCGCCCGCGGGAGAGTGAGATCTGCAGCGCCTGTTACGGAGTAGCCGAGAGCGCTGTGCGAGTGCTCTCGTTGCATCCCCAATGAAAGCGAACCTCGTGAGTTCCCCGGCTCTCGGCCCGCGCCGCTACTTGATCGCCTGCGGGTTGATCGGTGAGCCCACGCCACCTGTCACGAGGAGTGGCGGCGCTACGAAGAGGAACTCGTAGATTCCGTCCGCCGCGCAGTCCGCCCCCAGCGCTTCGAGGTCGAACATCTCCCCCACGAGCAGCCCCATGTTCGGAATCCAGACGACGTGCATCGCGTCGAACATGCCCGGCAGTTCGCACGGCAGCACTTCCGCGCCCCAGGTGTCGGTCGCGATCGCCGCCAGCTCGTGGCGGTGGATCCAATCGAGGGTGTAGAAGGACAGGCCCGGGGCGTCGCCTCCCGCGTAGTCGCCCCAGCCGTGCAGTTTGCAATACCCCATCTGCCCGGTGCGGATGATCGCCATGTCACCGCGGCCTATGGTCAGCCCGGTCTGCTGCAGGCAGTCGGCCAGGTCGTCCTCCGTGATCGCGTAGCCGGGTTCCAGGTAATCCAGGCCTTTGGACCGGGGCAGGTCGAAGAGTACGCCCCGGCTTACGACCTTGTCCCTCAGGGTCTGGATGCCGCACACCTGCGCGCCCGCGGCGGTGACGAGATCGGCGGAGCGGTCGTTCCACATCCGGCCTCGATCGAAGATGTGGGACAGTGCGTCCCATTGCGAGGCGCACTGGAGCGGCATGGAGATCGTGTCGTCGGCGTAGCCCAGGCCGCCGGGCAGGGGCTCCCCGTCGAACCGTTGCTTGCCCGCGATGGCGTCGGTACCGGTCGCGATCATCTGGTGGATCGGGTTGAAGCGCCCGATCGCGCCGGTCTGGGGCCCATCGGCGTCCAGCGGCATGCCCAACGCGATGACCCTGCCCTGCCGCACCAGCCGCGCCGCCGCTACGATCTTCTGCGGGGTGATGTAGTTCAGTGTGCCCAGCTCGTCATCGGCGCCCCACTTGCCCCAATTCCGGTATCGCTCGCACGCCCGATCCAGTTCGGTGGCCATATCCGGCTCCGCAAGTTTCGTGGTGAACCCCGGGATCTCCCGGCGCAGTTCTCGTTCGCGGCAGATTAGGGGTCGCCGCTCGGGCGGCGCAAGACGCCTCTCGCGCGATCCTTGCCCCGCGGATGGACGGCGCCGGAGTGCGGAGGCGCCGCCGCGTCCAGGACCCGTCGGCCGCCCAGCTCTGCCCGCAGCGGGGGGCCTTGCGGCGCGCCGGCCCTCCTGGCGCCACAGCCGCTCCACCCGCTTGTGATGCACCCGCCAGCCCTCGGCGCGCCGCCGCGCCGTGGTGCGCCGGGAGCCTGCGGCCGATGCGGTGGGCCGGGGCGATGATCCGGGCGATCCTGCCGGGCTCGTCCGTTGGTCCCCGGACGGGGTGCCGCTGCGTGCGGCGCGGCTGGGCGAGGACGCGACAGGCCCGACGCGCCGAGACGCCTGAGCGGTCCGCACCGGCGTGACCGCCTGGGCGCCGGCACGCCAGGCTCAACAGTCCCCCGCCGCCACCGTCACCAGCTTCTTCAGCCGCGCGTTGCATCTGACAGCCAGATCGACCGCGAGGCAGCTTCGTGCCCACGTCGACCCCATGAACAGGGTTGGCCGTCACGGTCTGGACTCCATGGCACCGGGGCGCCGGTCAGCGGCGGACGCGTGCTTGACAGCCACGTTGACAGCCACCCGGGCGGACCGAACCGTCTCGTTCGGTCTCCCTGAGTTCGAGCCACTTTCGGTCCCATGCCTCGACTCCGCGCTTGAGCCTTGGCGCCCGGTGCTCAGCCAGAGGAATGGAGCGCGCCTACCCATTTCGGTGATCCCGGATCCGCCGAGCGGGTCCACTCTAGTGATCCGCCCACCACATTGATGGGCGCGTGGGAAGGCACACCGATGCCGAGCAACGAGAACGACGCCGCAACCCTGTCCAGTGCGCTCGAAGCGGCAGTCGTCGCCGCGGCGCGATCGACTGTGCGCGTCGACGCGCGGCGCCGCCTCCCAGCGAGCGGGATCGCATGGGACGTAGGAGTCGTGGTCACGGCGGCGCACACCGTCGAGCGGGACGAGGACATCACGATCGGTCTCCCGGATGGCAGCTCGACCGGGGCCACGCTGGTGGGCCGGGACGAGGGATCGGACATCGCGGTGCTGCGGGTGCGCGGGACCAGGTTGGACCCGCCGGATTGGACCGACGAGTTGGTGGTAGGGCGCCTCGTCGTCGCGGTGGCCCGGCCGCGCACGCAACCAGAGGCGGCGCTCGGGGCGGTTCGCGCGGTCGGCGGGAGCTGGCGCGCGCGCGGCGGGGTACCCGTGGATGGGTTCCTGCGCAGCGACGTCACACTGTACCCGGGCTTCTCCGGGGGCCCACTGGCGGACGTGCACGGTCGGGTGCTGGGGATGAACACGTCGCGGTACGCGGCGGACGACGGCTTCACGGTGCCTCACGCCGCGGCCCAGCCGATCGTCGAAGCGCTGCTCAGCGAGGGGCGGATCCGGCCCGCCTATATCGGCGTCGCGAGTCAAGTGGCACACCTTCCGGACGCCGTCTCGGCGCAACTCGAGGGTCAGGAAAGCGGGTTGCTGGTGGTCGCGGTAGAGCCGGGAACGCCCGCGGCGGACGCGGGCATCATGCTGGGGGACGTCATCGTGCGCCTCGGCGGCAGCGCGATACCCGACACCGATGCCCTCCTGGCGGAGCTATCGCCCGGACGCGCCGGCGCGACGATCGAGGTGACCGTGGTGCGAGGCGGCGCCCCGCAGACCGTCGCAGTGACACCCGTCGAGCGGCCGGCGGAGGCGCCGCCGCACGAGCGCGGGAGGCGGCGGTCGCGGTACGGATAGGCTCGGGGCATGAGGATCCCTGGTGCCTGACGTGCTGCCCGTCCCCGCGCCCACCGTTGCGGTCGGCGCGGCGACCGCGTCCGTGCGCGCCGGCCTGCGAGCACTGCTCTGTGCACAGGGCCTCGAGGTCGTCGAGGAGGTCGATCTGGATCTGGAAGTCGCCGTGCCCGACGCGAACGTCGTGGTGATCGAGGGAGGCGCCTCGCCGCCCCCGCTACGTGCACTCCTGGCCTGGCTCGAGGGGACACCGGCCGTGCTGTTGGGCGCGACGCGCCGGGATCTGGCCGCGATGCCGAACGGCGCCGGGGGACTCGCGGTTCTGGGGTCCACCGCCGCCGGGCCGGCCATCTCCGCGGCGGCCGTCGCCGCGTTCGAGGGGCTCGTTGTCTTCGATCCAGGGATCGAGACTGGCGGCGGGCGCGAGCCGAGCGATCTCTCTCCACGAGAGCTGGAAGTCCTCGATCTTCTTGCCCGGGGCTACACGAACAAGCACCTGGCGGAGGAGCTTGCGATCAGCGAAAACACGGTGAAGTTCCACGTCAGCGCGATTCTGGCGAAACTCGGCGCCGAGAGCCGGACTGAGGCCGTGACGGTTGCGGCGCGGTGCGGAATGATCGCGCTCTGAGGCAGAGGTCCCCGCGCCCGCGGCGCGGAATCCTGGCACCCACTTGCAGGGGTGCGGCATCCCGCGTCTACTGCCGTCCCGCCACGCCCCCCCCCACCAAATCGCACGGGTGGGTAGAGGACTTCTGCGATGCTGCAGGGTCGACGCACTCGTATAGCACAAGGTGCACAGCCCGTCGGGCTCGGGGGCGCGATCACACGCAGCCGCCCTCGGCGCGGGGTGGGGAGCGGTGGCCGGGCATTCAGGCAACACGGATGGGGTTCTGGGCCGGCATGACCGCTCGCCGGCCGGGCAGATCGGGGGATCGCTCCTCGCCCCCGGCCGCCGGACATCGGCGTGCGGCACTGGCTCGCCGGCGGTCCCAGGTCGCGCGTCGTGAGCCAGTCGCTTGTGAAGCTCTTGATGCAGATCGATGTACAGGACATAATCATTCGGCGTCGTCGGGGAGGGGCCAGTGGAAGCCGTTCCCCCGCGAGGCCCATGTCCGCTCTCGCCGTAGCTTCGTCGAACGTGGAGCGAAGGCCCCGCGCCCGATCGCCCTTGCGCACGCGGGATGGGGCCGATCCGCCCGGCCGGCGGCCGCGCCGCCCGGGACCACGGCCCGGCCCAACGATCCCGTCACGGGGCTGACGGTCGTGTCCGACGTGATCAACGACGACGGAGGCAGCGCCACGGCTGCTGCGCTGTCACTGACGATCGATCAGCAGACCGTGACGAGCGGCGTCGCGAACGCGCTCGCGCCGGGCACATCCAGGTGGGCCAGCGCGACGTGAACGGTTACGTGGTGACCGCCATCGGAAGCGATTGCGCCGCCGATGGGCCAATCACCCTGGCATCAGGTGCGGCCGGGACCTGCATCATTACGAGCGATGACGTGCCGGCGGGCCCGCTCGCGCCCGTCGTCTACGACGATGGGCTGGCGCCCGGTTGGACCGACGAATCCCGGAATGCAGAGGTGGACCTGGCGGTATCGCCGCCGGTATTCAGCGGCAGCGCCGCGCTCTCGGCCACGGTCACCGGGATTGGGGCGCTCTCAATCTGCGCGCGGTTACACCCCGGACCTTCCGCCGTACACGGCTTTGCGCTTCCAGGCCCAGGCCACCCTCGCCGGGCAACCCTATGGGTCTATCTGGTCACGAACGACGGCCGGATCGTGGGGACGGCGGTGGCGTTGACCACCGCCTTTGGCGACCCGATGCCGCGAGAATGGACGGAGTACGTCATTCCCCTGGACGCGGCCCATCTCAGCGCCGGGGCTGCGGAGATCAGCGGGGTCGTGATCCAGGTACAGTGGCGGCCGCGCGGCCGCCACTGTACCTGGGCGAGATCGCGTTCATCGGCTCGGGCCGATCGGCGAGCGAGGGAACGATCAGCGCGGAACTGACGCTGATCAATGATGAAGGCGGCCGTGCCGCCGAGGCCGACTTCACACTGCGCCTCAATGGGGCCGCCGTGCCGCGCGGGAGCCCCCTTACGGCGCCCAGCGGCGCGCACGGGATCGCCGCCGATGCCCCGCCCGGATATAACGTCGCCATCGGCGGGGCCTGCACGGCGGCCGGGCTCCTCACCGTACCGCGCGGCGAGGTGCGGACCTGTATCGTAACCGCCGACGACATCGCGCCCCGCACTCCGGCCCGCATCGTCTACGGCGACGCGCCGGCCCCGGGGTGGGCGAATTGGTCCTGGGACGTCAACCCGGCGCAAGCGGCCTCGGTCTTTGAAGGCGCTTCAGCGCTCTCGGCTGAGGTCACCGGCACCTGGGGCGGGCTCTATCTCCGCGCGGACGTGGCGGTCGATCTCACGCCCCATGCGGCGTTGCGTTTCCTCCGCTTCTTCAGGGCACGCGAACAACGGCAGCCCGATTTCGTGTTGGGAGCTTCAGCCAGCATGTCTTCTGCTCTGGATTTAGCTTGACCGCGTCCCCGCCAGCGCGGTATGCGGCACGAACACGCAGTCTCGCCTCAGGCCGCCTGTCGAATGGCGCGCGACAAGCATCCGAGCATCGATTCCAGGACGATCGTGCCGGGATCCGCCGCTCCGGCCGGCGACCGGTTCGGCGGCGCCACGCCTGGTTACCGGTGCGGGCGGTCGTGGTCGTGGCACTCGGTGGACTGGCGGAAGACCCGGCGGAGGCGCCGCTCACTCCGCACGCCGACAGCGTCGAAGCGCTCTCGGTGTCGCAGTGCCCCGCCGGTATTCAGAACCGACTCCTCGAACGTGGAAGAGCGCACGCCGGCCGCCGCGCTGTGCGCCCTCACGATGTCGCGTTACCATGCGGCCCGATTGGGCAACGTGGGCATGCAAGGGAGCGCCATGAAAGCCGCGGTACTGTACGAGGCGAACACGCCGCTCGTGGTCAAGGAGTTGAGCCAGGAAGCGCCTCGGCAGCGCGAGGTCCTCCTTGACGTGAGCGCCGCGGGTCTCTGCCTCAGCGACCATCACATCATGCATGGAACCATCGTCTTCCCGCTCCCCTCCGTTCTTGGGCACGAAGGCGCGGGAACAGTTGCGGCCGTTGGGCCGGGCGTCACCGCCGTCAAGCCGGGGGACCGTTGCATTCTCTCCTTCGTCTCAAGCTGCGGCCAGTGCTCCATGTGCCGCAGCGGCCGCGGCCAGCTCTGCGATGCCCACCGTGCGAACATCGCCCGGATGTACGACGGCACCGCCCGGCTCCAGGACGAGGAGGGCGTGGAGATCGTGCAGCTCAACAAACTGGGCGTCTTCGCGGAGAGCGTCGTCGTCCCGGAGCAGGCCTGTTTCCCCATCCCCGACGCGGTGCCCTCGGAGGTCGCTGCGCTCATGGGCTGCTGCGTGACGACGGGCTTCGGCGGCATCGTCAATCAGCCCGACATCCGCCCCGGCGCCAGCGTGGCCGTCTTCGGCTGCGGCGGCGTGGGCCTCAACACCGTGCAAGGCGCGCGCACGCTCAGCGCCTCGCGCATCATCGCCGTGGATATCCACGACCACAAGCTGGAGTTCGCCCGTGGCTTCGGCGCCACGGACGTGGTCAACGCCCGCAAGGTCGACCCGGTGGTAGCGGTGCGCGAATTGAGCGGTGGTGGCGTGGACTTCGCCTTCGACACTATCGGCGGCGGGGAGATCGCCGCTCAGGCCCTCGATTCTGTCCGCAAGGGCGGCACCGCGGTCGTCATCGGGCTTGCGCCCACCGAGGACTCCGCTCCCATCAACGTCGCCAATCTCACCCGCGATCAGAAGCGGCTCCAGGGCAGCTACTACGGCTCCGCGAGCCCACACCAGACCTTCGGGACGCTGGTCGACCTCTACCTCGACGGTCGTATCGACGTCGAGAGCCTGGTCCAGCGCCGCTACTCGCTGGAGGAGATCAACGAAGGTTTCGCCGCCATGGAGCGGGGCGACGACGGCCGCGGCGTCATCATTTTCGAGTAGGAGATCCGTCCAGGCGCTCGCCGAAGGCGGGAAGGCTCAGGCCGAGTGGACGCGGCGCGCACCTGCTCGAAAACGCCGGTCCACCTGCTGTCTGAGCAGGGGGTCGCGTCCCTGGGGACGGCGAGGCCCGTACGCTGCGAGCGCTCCGAGTTGGCGCATCATGGCCATCTGGTCCATCGCGCCCCGGTGCTCCTGCACCTTCCCGTTGGCGAAGCGTAAGACGGCGATGGTTGCCATGATGATCGGCGTGCCGGTAGGGGCGAGATCCAGAAGGGCCCTGGTGCATTCCGCGGATAGTGGCGCGCACAGCCACTGTGTTCCCTTCGGGGATCATGTTTTCGACCGTGAACCGCAGGTCCGGCAACGCCGTGCGGAACAGCGCGAAAGGCACCCAGGCAGACCGTGACGGCTGGCGGGCGATCGCGGACAATGTTTCGCGCTACGCGGGCAGGACCGCGGAAGAACGGAAGCGGGCAGCGCACCGTCCTCTTCGCCCGGTGGATCGACCGTGAGGGGGCAAGATTACGCCATGACAACTGCCGAAGGGCTGACCCATCACGACGCGGAACTCTCTGAACTCCGCCTGCACTACGTCACCGCGGGCACCGGCGACGATACCATCGTGTTGCTGCACGGCTTTCCGCAGACCTGGTACGAATGGCGCCCAATCATGCCGCTGCTGGCAGGGCGCTATCGCGTCGTCGCGCCGGATTTGCGGGGCTTGGGTGATTCCGGCCGGCCGGCCGGCGGATACGACAAGCGCACCGTGTCCTCCGATATCGCCGAACTCATGCACGATCATCTCGACTGCACCCAGTTCTTCCTTGTCGGCCATGACTGGGGTGGCGCGGTTGCCTTCCAGCTAGCCGTCCAGCAGCCGGACGCGGTCCGTCGCTTGGCGATTCTCGACGTCATGATCCCGGGTGACGGCTCCAACCTCTTCGCCAGCTCGGGCGGACGCTGGCACCATGGATTCCATCGCACGCCAGACCTACCGGAAACCCTGATCGCGGGCCGTGAGCGCGCCTACCTCAGCTATTTCTTTCGCCACTTCGGCGCCCGCCCTGACGCGGTCCCGGCTGAGGCGGTGGACGAATACGTCCGCTGCTATTCGGCGCCCGGCGCAATGGCGGCCGGCCTCGCCTACTATCGGCCACGCCGCAAGATATCGCCGACAACGAGGCAGCGATCGCGCGGGGCAAATTGCAGATGCCGGTTTTGGCGCTGGGCGGGGCCAAGGGCATGGGGCGAGGCAAGCTGTGCATGGAATCGGTGGCCCGGGTTGCCGAGGACGTCCGCGGCGGGACCGTGGACTCGGCTGGCCACTGGATTCCGGAAGAGACGCCGGACGAGTTCGCCGCGCAGGTGCTGTCATTTTTCGGCGAGAGGGCATGACGCCGTTCGGCCAGAAGATCCGCGAACTGACGCTCGCAGAAGGCGTCCGCCGGAAGGAGATGACGAATCGACTTGCAGCGGTCACCCTGCGCGGCCTCACAGTGGCGGCGGGCCTGGTTTCCAGCTCACGGCCGAGACGCTGCGCATCCTGTGGGAGAACGGGGGGCGCTGTCTCTCACGAGTGAACGTTCCAAGCGGCCTCGCGGACCGATGGACAGGTTCCCGTTGGGCACCCACTTCTCGCGGCTCGGCCAGCGGGCCGACGCGGACGCCATGGGTTGATCCGGTGCCTCCCATGCCGTGGGGCAATGCCTGCCCGACGCGGGTCCTTCCGTATTCGGCAACGGCGATTGGCCGGCGACTGCTGAGACGGACGGCAACCGACGACGCTCCTCCCCGCGACGCCGGCGACACTTCCACTGGCTCTCAGAGCCACTCAAGTGCAGGCGACGAGCCGTTACGCGTTGGGCACCCACTTGAGGATGTGCTCGCCGACGGCGACGGTTTCGCCGTCCTGGTTCGTGACGGTGACGTCGGAGCGGCTGCGGCGGCGTTCGGGCTCGATCTCCTTGATGCGGTAGGTCACGGTGATCGTGTCGTTGATATAGACCGCCTCGAGAAAGCGGACCCGGTCGTAGCCGAGCGAGACCGGCGTTTCGTCGCCGTCGGCGCTGTGGCTTTGGTCGATCATCATCGTGGACGCGGTCGACATGAAGCCGACCATCAGCGCGCCATGGGCAATGCGCCGCCCGTAGGCGGAGCGCTTCATGTGCTCCTCGTTGACGTGATTGGCGGCGAAATCGCCGGTGATGCCGGCGAACATGTAGACGTCGGCCTCGCCGACGGTCTTGGAGAAGCGCACTTCATCGCCGATGGCGACATGAAAGGTGGACATGCGAAACGCTCCGATCCTGGTGGAGATGCACGTGCCGAGTCAGGCGGCAGGGTGGACGCGGATCACGCCGGCCTCGGCGAGGCCGGCAATTTCGTCGCGTGTATAGCCGATCTCGCCCAGAATCTCGGCGCTCTGGGCGCCAACCGGCTGCGGCGGCCGGCGCACGCCGGGGCGCTCTCCATCGTATTTCGCCGGGTGGCCGAGCAGCGTGATCGGCGTGCCTTCGGAACTCTCGACCCTCAGGAACGATCCGTTGTGGCGGACCTGAGGGTCGGCCATCATGGCCGCGTAATCATTGACCCGCGAATACCAGAGTTTCTGGCTTGCGAGCTTGGCCTCGAGTTCTTCGGTCTGGAGATCCCGGACCGCGCTCTGAATTAGCGCCGCGATCTCGCCGTTTTGGGTAAAGGTGGCGTCATCATCGAACTCGGTCAGCGCCGGCAGCGCTAAGGCCTTCGACAGAGCCTCCATCGAGCCGAGCGAAATTGCCACATAGCCGTCGGCAACACGATAGAAGCCATAGGGCGCCGGAAAATACCAGCCGGCGATATTGTTGGGCGCGCGCTGCGATATCGCGTCGCCGTTGGCGTAGCAGACCAACGATTCCATTTGCAGGTCGAGCGCCGCCGACAGGAGATCGACGTCGATGCGGCAGCCTTCACCCGTGCGCTCGCGCTTGAAGAGGGCGGCAAGGATCGCCATCGCGAGGATCTGCGCGCCGTGGTGGTCGGCGACCGAGACGCCCACCGGGGTCGGCGGCTGATCGACCGAGCCGTTGATATTGGCGAGGCCGGACAGGGCTTGGATCACGAGGTCTTGGCCGGGCCGATCGCGATACGGGCCGTCGGCGCCGAAGCCCGAAGCGGCGGCGTAGATGATGCCGGGCTTGATCGCGCGTGCGGCGTCATAGCCGAAGCCGAGCTTGTCCATCACGCCGGGTCGGAAATTCTCCGAGATTACGTCGGCGGTGGCGATCAGCTCTTCGATGATCACGTGCCCTTTCGGCGCCTTGATATCAATGGCCAGGCTGCGTTTGTTGCGGTTGCCCAGGAGCTGCAGCATGGTTTCGCCGTCCACCTTGCGGTTGGCGCCGCCCCACTTGCGCTGAAAGCTGCCGCCGGTGGGTTCGATCCCGATGACATCGGCACCAAGATCTGCGAGCACCTGAGTGCCGACCGGACCGAGCAAGAAATGGTTGAAGCTGAGAACGCGGATGCCGTCCAGGATGTTCATCTTCGGGTCCTATCCGAATGCTGGCAGCGGGCGTGGGTCAAATATCGCCGGCGCCGTGCTTGCGGCACCGCCGCTCTTCGCCGACGGCTGTGTCACGGCGCGCGGCCCGGGCCTCGGCATCGACTGGGACGAGGCGGCGGTCGAACGCTACCAGTTTATCCCCGCAGCTCTGCGGCTCCGGGCAATCGGAGCGCCCAGGACTCCGCGAACAGACGAGGCGATCGAGCGAGCGTCCCCAACGGCCGCTGCGCCGCTTCGCAACCACTCACGGATCAGGCACGAAACTCCGTTTCCTCCGTGCCTTCGAGGAGCGCGCTGATTTGCCGTTGCACCGCCTCCGTATGCGCCGCCAGGGCAGCGGCGTCGAGGTCGCTTTCCGGCTCGGGCTCCCAGTCGTAATGGCCCTGGGTGTCCTGGCCCCGGACGAGCATGGCGGAGTCGCGGATCTTGAGCTGGCGGACGTGTGGCGGGATGTAACGGATGGCGAACCCGATCCGACGCTCGTCGGTGGTGTTGGGCGCCGATCCATGGGTCAGGCGAACGTGATGCAGTGACACTTCGCCAGCCTGGAGAGGAACCAGCACCGCCTCCTTCTCGTCGATCTCCCGATCGATCACCTGACCGCGACTGAGGAGGTTGTCCTCGTCGAACGTGTCGCGATGAGGAATCTGGTCCCATTCGTGACTGCCGGGTACGAATTTCATTGCACCGCTTTGGACCGGTGCGTCCGTCATCGCGAACCAGGCCGTGATCACATCGGCCGGGTCCAACCCCCAATAGGTCGAATCCTGATGCCAGGAGACGAAGCCCGGATCTCGCGGCTCCTTGATAAAGAAGCTGGTCTGCCAGCAGATGATGTTCGGCCCAATGACATCTTCCACCGCATCCAGGATCTTGGGATGGCGGATCAGCTCGTTGGCCCAGGTAAACAGGAGGTGGACCTTGTGGCGCATGTTGCTCTGGATCGGGGCGCCCGTGGTCGCTTCATAGCTTTGCAGCTGGTCGCGATAGCGCCGCGCCTCGTCCGCCGGCATCGCCCGGACTGGAAAGTAATACCCATCGCGATGGAATGAAGCCAGCGCTTCGTCGGACAACAGCTTTCCCATCGCGTTCCTCCTCGCATACGACGCCCGCTGCCAGAACGCCCTATCCGCTGTGGCTAGCGGAATGGTGCTCGTGCGCGCGAACGAGTGTCAGGGACCGACACCCACTCGTCACGCGTGACGCCACGGCGCAGATACTCGGTCCATCCTGATCTCGCCGCTGGCGACGTCCCAATCGGGCTTCGCAGCGCGCCCCGATTCGGGACTGTGCCTGCGCGGGGGTTGTTTCGGCTCATGAACGCCACCCGCTGCGGCGCTTGTGTCCCACCGTGTCGGCCGCTGGATGTTATCGATGCGCGATCAGATCGATCTCGACGATCAGGTCGTGCATCATGATGCCCCCGAGGCCGTTCGCTTGTTGCGAGGGAATCAAGTTCATGCTGGGCCAATGTCCGCTCGGTTCGAACACGCGCCTCCAGACACGCTCAAAGCCCCGGTAGTCCCCTCTCGGATCGTCCCCGGCCAGGAAGACGCGGGCGTCCACGATATTCCGCAGTGAGAGGTCGTTCGCCTCGAGCTGTTCGACCAAGAGGTCCATGGTCGTCTGCGTCTGGATCTCGATGTCGGAGAAGTAGTGGGGCAGGTCTCGTGGCGCGGTCACGACGCTGAAACTCTCGAAGTCCGGTACGGCGCAGTGGCCGGCCATGAAGAACCAGTCCCCCGCCCACAGTCCGGGCGTGAAGTGGACGTTGCGCACATCCTCCGGATGCCAGCCGATTCCCTCGCGGGACTCGCGTTTCTGGTGCGTCGCGTCCGGCGCCAGGAAGAAGACGTTCGCGACGAAGAGGGCTTCGGGGACGAGGAGACCGCGCATCGCCATGGAGCTGCGGGTGGGTGGGGCGCCACCGCCGCTGTGGCCAATGTACTTGTCCCAGATGCCGTCCATATCGTGGAAGTTCTTGAGGTCCACCTCGTAGGCTTGGGACTTGAGCGCTTGGTCCAGTCCGCTGCCGGCGGCGGCCAGGATCTTCCCCCACTGCTCGAAGAGGTAGCGCGCCTGCAACTCCATGTCGGACCCGTAGTACGGCGCGATGGGGTTGCGCTTCACCGCGATGCCCGTCTCGAAATCCGTGGCCGGCAGCGGTGAGGGGAAGACGAACGGCGCCGCCTTGATCGCCTGCGCACACCACTCCGCTTCGAGCGGGTCGGGCGCTGTGTCGGTATGGATGTACTCTCGCGCCACGGAGGCGTCGGAGGCCAGCGCCACGGCCGACACGCTCAGCCGTGCTCCCGGAATGATATGCGTATCGCCTATGATCGCCGTCGTCCGCGCGGGCGGCTGGTGCGGGAAGTACTCTTTCCAAACGAGCTTGAACTCGTAGAACTCCGCGGCGTCCACAAGATAGACCTCGGCCTTCAGCACGCGCTCCAACGAGCTTCCGGCCTCGGCTAGGACGTGACGCATCGCTTCCAACACGGCCCGTGTCTGCGCCGCAATCTCGGCCTCGCCGACATGGGGCGAACTCGCGTCCGGGTGCACGACATTCCCCTCGGGGTCGATCGGGTAGATCGTTGAGACGTAGATCAGGTCGCCCTCGCGGTTCGAGCGAGGGGCCGGGAGCACCTGCAGGGGCAGCGCTATCGTCGTCATGGGTCATCCTCTCAAAGAGCCTGACACGGAAGCCGCGTCAAGGCAGGGACGCGCTGTCGCCAGTACGCACGCCCATCAGACAACCGGCGAGGCGCCACCGTCGATGTTGATGGAGGCGCCGGTCACATAGCTGGCGCGGTCGGATGCGAGGAACGAGATGACGTCGCCGGCTTCGCGGGCTTCGCCGACGCGGCCGAGGGGGATGCCTGCGCCGAGGCGCTGGTAATAGCGTTCCTCCGTGAGCGATGGGTCCTCAGCGCTCCCCCGCTCGAAGCGGCGGTGGATCTGGCCGCTCTTGATCAGGCCGATACAGACGGTGTTGACGCGGATGCCGTCCGCAGCGTAGTCACGGGACATGGCCTTGGTGAGCGCGATGCCGGCGGCACGGGTGGCCGAGGTCGGTAGCGAGCCGGCCATGGGCGCTTTGCCACCGTGGGTCGTGATGTTGATGATGCGGCCACCGCCGGCCGTCCGCTTGAGGTGTGGCAGCGCGGCGCGGGCACAGTAGATGGCACCGTACAACTTCAGTTGCAGGTCGGCGTCCCAGACCTCGTTCGGGACGTCCTCAAACTTGGCCGCCGCCGCTGTGCCGGCATTGTTGACGAGGATGTCGAGGCGGCCCCAGTGGCTGACCACCTGCTGGACCATCGCCCGCACCCGGGCCTCATCGGAGACATCGCACGGGATCGTGAGGACTTGGCCGCCGCCGGCGGCGTTCACATCCGCACCCGCTGCCGCGAGGACATCGGGGCGACGTCCGCAGATGGCGACGTTCGCCCCCTCTTCGACCAGCGCCGTCGCGGCGGCCTTGCCGATACCTTCGCTGCCGCCGGTGATAATGGCCACCTTGCCGCGGAGTCCCAGATCCATGCTGGCCCCCGAATCTCCGAACGCGCGCGGGCACCCCGCACGGCGGCGAGAGTGTAGAGCACGGGGCGCTGCCCCCTCGCCTCTGCGCTCGGCCCGGGAGCGCGCTCGGCATGCGCGACGCCGCGACCCGCCCCAGGCCTTACACCTGGCCAGCCAGTGTTTCGTCTCTTGCTGTGTCCTGTCTTCGAAACCTCTGCCTGTCAGGGTGGTGGCGCATCCTCCCACCGGCGGGAAGCAAGTCCGCAGATATCGCGGGCCCCCAGTTCACTCCGCTACTATCCCTGCCACGAGGAACGGGGAGGGGAGTGGATGATGTGACCGCGCTCCTCGGGCGCAACCGGAGCTTTGCGGAGCAGTTCGACGGTGGCGACCTCACCATTCGACCTCGCCTGTCGACGATCCCCCTGATCTGCGTCGATGCCCGCGTGGATCCGGCACATCTCTTCGGGCTCGGACCCGGCGACGCCGTCGTCCTCCCAATGCTGGCGGGAAGATTATCCCTGCCGTAAGGAAGGATCTCGCCGTCCTCAGCGTGCTTGGGGCCAACATGCCAGGCGCGGGCGCAATGCAGCCGGAACTCGTCGTGATCCAGCACACGGACTGCGGAATGGCCCGCCTCGCCGCCCCGCCGATCCAGCAACGGGTGGCGCAACGGCTCGGCTTGAGTGACGATGAAGTCGCGGCAATGGCGGTCACCGACCCCACCGCAACGGTGCGAGCCGACATCCAGCGACTCCGCCAGGCACCGGGAGCACCAGACGCACTGGTCGTCACTGGCCTCGCCTACCACGTCGGCAACGGCACGATCGACGAAGTTGTGCCGGCGGCCCCACTCCGCGCCACCACCTGAAGCCAAGGGCGGACCCCGGAGTTGGTTGTCGACCTCGACTAAAGCCGAACGGCGCAGAGGATCGCTTGCGGCTGTGGTGTCTCAAAACCCCGTCCGCGTTGTCTGAACCTCGAGGAGCATCGAGTCTCGCCCCCTGCAAAGGAGGCGATCGGGCATGCGGTTCTCTTTCCGGTTCTTCGTTCTCGGGCTCCGGCGCCGGGGGTGCGAGCGCCGGGATCTCGTGCTTGAGAACTTGGTGCCCCGCGAGCGGCTCGCTGTCGTGACTCGGCCAGGTCAGCGGGTGTCGTTGGGGACCGACCACCGCCGGTACGGCACGAAAACTCGAGCGTGCCTCAGGCTGCTCGCCGCTAGACGTGATGTCACCCTCCGAGGACCGGCTCCGCGATGATCGGCCCGGAACCCGTCGGAACCGCCCGCGATCCGTTCGGCGGCTCCAGGCCTCATAACTGGTGCGACCGATCGTCGTTGGGGAACTGGACGTACTCGCGGAAGACACGGCACAGATGCCGCTCATTCCGCACGATCACGTGATCGAAACATTCGCGGCGGTGCGTCTCGACCACATGATCATCTTCGGTGAGGGACACCTCCGCCGACTCATGCGCGAGTACGCGGCGTATTCCAATGCCACCCGGTCCATTGGACATCAGCGCTCGTGTGATCGCAGCGTCTGGAGCGGCTCGACTACGCCCGGCAGAACTCGCCCGATCCCGCAGGAGGGGAGGTCCGACATGACGCACATTCGGGAATGCGCCTGCCCCGAATCCGTTCCCCGCTGCCTCCACCGGGAGGCCCGCGTCATCCCAGGCCTGGCGGACGAGCACGGCCGTACGTTGTGCAAGAGCCGGATGACGCCGGATCGCTCGGCCAGCCCGTGCGGACGTTCACGCGAGCCGACTTTGAGGCGGCGTGGGAACGGCGCGCGAGGGCCCTCCAGCACGACGCACCGAATGATGTCGCAGGCTGAGTTGCTCGATGTCGGCGTTGGCGAAGCACCTCAGCTCTCTCGAAATGGGCCGACCGAGGTGATGGCGTCGGCGCGTGGCCTGCGCCTTCGAGCGGATCCCTCGGTCGCTCAACCGAATCGCCGAGACCGCGGGTGCGCTGCGCTCAGTACGGCACAGCCGCGATGGCGAGGTCGGAGATCTGCTGGAAGCGGGTAGTGCTGTGCCCCTCTTCCATCAGACCAGCCGTGAGGCAGACGAAGGTGAGGTCGCGGACAGGGTCGACCCAGAAGATGGCCGAACCGGCTCCCAGCCCCCCGAACGTTCCAGGCGATGCCGTGAGGCCGAAGGGCGTAGGCATTACGTCCTCCCCGTGAAGGAAGAGGCCCAAGCCCAGGTAGGCAGGCGCCGCCGGCCAGCCATAGAGTTTCCGCTGGTAGTCGAAGAGCCGGTTGGGCTCGGCGCCGGTGTGGTTGCTTGCGGCCAGATCCACGATAGTGGGCGAGAGAAAGCGTCGGCCTGCCGCAGCACCCCGTCCGCGCCAGAACTCCGCCCAGGTGAAGATGTCGCGGGCGGTCGAGAGCACCCCTGCACCGGGGACTTCCGCTTCCTCGGTGAGGAGCGCGTTGAAGGCTTCGACGAACGCGGCATCGAACAGCCCCGGGGTCGGGTCGCGCAGCACCACGGGGACACAACGCGCTGCCAGGTCGGCCCGGCGGCCGAGAGCCGTCTCGTGCATCCCCAGTGGCTCGAAGAAGTCCTCCGCCAGGATCTGGCGGAAGGCTCGTCCCTTGCCGTCGAGGCGCCGCACCAGCTCCCCAAGCACGGCGTAGGCGCCGAGGGGGTTGCCGCGGACCTCTGCGCCCGGCACGGCCTGCAAGGGCTGCGCGGAGGCGGCCGCGACGACCACTGCCAAGTTCCCGGCCTGCTTGGCGGAGAGGGCGGGGAGATGTGTGGCCATCCCGCTCGTGTGCGTG
The DNA here is from genome assembly GCA_965247775.1 of Dehalococcoidia bacterium. Taxonomy (GTDB): domain Bacteria; phylum Chloroflexota; class Dehalococcoidia; order Bin125; family Bin125. Next base: position 2,301,722 of record OZ252031.1, on the reverse strand, counting down.
AGCAACTGGGCGACGGTGACGTGCTGTTTGCCCCCAGCGCCGAACTCTGGGATCAGGTCGACGACCGGCGTGGTAGGCGCGATCGCGCCGCGATCGATCGCCGCCAGGACGGCGGCCGCGGTCATCGTCTTCGCGATCGAGAAGACGACGAAGACGTCGTCTGTTCGGGTGGCGCGCTGCGTCGCCCGATGGGCGTAGCCGATCGCGGCCTGCTGCACGACTTGGCCACGGTGCCCCACCAGCACAATGGCGCCGTCGTACGACTCCTGGGCGATGTCGCGTTCAATGGCCCGGACCAGCCCGCCGAAGCGATCGCTGTCGAGACCGGCTGACGCCGCGGACATTGGGGACTCCTGGTCGTCCGAAGCGGGATGGATGCCCTTCGAGGGGTGTGGCCCGCTGTGGCTAGCCGCCGTGCCTCCGGTGGGCGATGAGGTCGATCTCGATGTGCAGCAGCTTGTCCTGCGTCATCACGCCGCTGCCGCCATCCGCCTCCTTGGAGGGGATGAGATTGATGCTGGGCCAGTGTCCCAGCGGCGCGAAGATACGCCGCCAGACCCGCTCGAAGCCGCGGTAGTCGCGGCGGGGCTCGACGAGGTAGATACGCGCGTCGACGATATCGCGCAGCGTCATGCCGTTGCCCTCCAGCTGTTCCTGGAGCAGCTCCATCGTCATCTCGGTCTGGACCTCGATGTCGGAGAAGTAATAGGGCAGGCCGTGGGGGGCGGTCTTCACGACCATATTTTCGTAGTCGGGGAGCGACGCCTGACCGGCCATGAAGAACCAGTCGCCGGCCAACAGGCCGGGGGTGAAGTTGACCTGGCGCAGGTCGACGGGGTGCCAGCGGATGCCCTTGCGCGTTTCCACCTTCTGGTGCGCGGCGTCCGGCGCCAGGAAGAAGCAATTGACGACGAGGAGGGCGTCCGGCACCAGCAGCCCGCGCATGGCCATGGAGCTGCGGCCCGGTGGCGGCACGCCCGCCCCGTGCCCCATGTACTGGCCCCAGATGCCGTCCATGTCGTAGAAGTTGGTGAAGTCCACCTCCATGGCCTGCGCCTTCAGGCCCTGCTCCAGCCCGCTGCCCGCCGCCGCCAGCACCTTGGCCCACTGCTCGAAGATATAGGTGGTCTGCATCTCCGCGTCGGAGCCGTAGTAGGGCGCGATCGGGTTGCGCTTGACCGGAATCCCCGTCTCGAAGTCCGTCGCCGGCAGGGCCGAGGGGAAGACGAAGATCCCGGCCTTCGTCGCCTGCGGCGCCCACTCGGCCTCCATCGGGTCGGGCGCGTCAGCGACGTGGATGGTCTCCTTGACGGCCGCCGCGTCGCCGGCCAGGGCGACGGCCTGCAGGCTGAGGCGCACGCCGGGGACCAGGTGGTCATCCAAGACGACCGCCGTCGTCCGGGCGGGGGGTTCGCTGGGGAAGTACTCGCGCCAGACCAGTTTGAACTCGTAGAAGTCCTCGGGCGCGACGAGGTAGACCTCCGCCTTGACCACGCGGTCCAGGCTGGAGCCGGCCTCGGCCAGCACGGCTTGCAGCGCCGCGCAGACGGCGCGCGTCTGCGCCGCCACCTCTGACTCGCCCACATAGGGCGAGGGCGCATCCGCGTGCACGACGCCGCCGGCGGCGTCTAGCGGGTAGATCGTGGAAACCCAGATGTAGTCCCCCTGGCGGTTGGAGCGGGGGGCCGGGAGCAGGTTCATTGGCAGAGCGGTCGTCGTCGTCGTCATGGGTCGTCCTTCCGATCCGTGCGCCGTCGGCGACGACGCGGGCGGTCGCCAGCCGGAGTCCGCAGCCCCGTGGGGGGCTGAGGCGCGCCCGCCGGTCGCCGCCGGCGGCTAGCTTCCCTGCGCGCGGTGGGCGATGAGGTCGATTTCGACGATCAACTCTTCCATCATCATGCCGCCGTGGCCGTCGCGCTGGCGCGAGGGGATGAGGTTCAGGCTGGGCATCCGGCCGACCGGCTCCCAGATGCGGCGCCAGGCGCGCGCGAAGCCCCGGTAGTCGCGCTGCGCGTGCACGAGGTAGACGCGCGCGTCCACGACGTTCGCGAGGGAGAGGTCGTTGCCCGCCAGCTGTTCCCGGATCAGGGCCATCGTGGACTCCGTCTGGATCTCGATGTCGGAGAAGTAGTGCGGCAATCCCGGGGGCGCCGTCTCGAAGACCATGTTTTCGTAGTCCGGAATCGCCCCTTGGCCCGCCATGAAGAACCAGTCGCCGGCCCACAGCCCGGGGCTGAAGTGCACGTTGCGCACGTCCTCCGGGTGCCAGCGGATGCCCTTGCGCGACTCGACCTTCTGGTGCGCGGCGTCGGGGGCGAGGAAGAAGCAGTTGACCACAAGGAGGGCGTCGGGCATGAGCAGCCCGCGCATCGCCATGGAGCTGCGTCCCGGGGGCGGCGCCCCCGCGCCCCGTCCGAGATACGCGCCCCAGAGCGCATCCATGTCGTGGAAGGTCCAGAGGCTGACTTCCATCCCCTGCGACTTGAGCCCCTGGTCGAGGCCGCTGCCCGCTGCCGCCAGCACCTTGGCCCAGTTCTCGAAGATGTAGCGCGTCTGCAATTCGGCGTCGGAGCCGTAATAGGGCGCGATCGGGTTCGTCTTGACGGCGATGCCGGTTTCGAAGTCGGTCGCCGGCAGCGCCGAGGGGAAGACGAAGATGCCCCCCTTCGTTGCCTGGGGGACCCACTCCGCCTCCATCGGGTCGGGCACGTCCGCGACGTGAATGGTCTCCTTCTGCAGGGCCGAGTCCCCCGCCAGCGCCACGGCCGAGAGGCTGAGACGGACCCCGGGGATGATGTGCTCGTCCATCACCACGGCCGTCGTCCGTGCCGGCGGCGCGCTGGGGAAGTACTCGCGCCAGACCAGCTTGAACTCATAGAACTCGGCCGGGTCCACCAGGTAGACCTCGGCCTTGAGCACGCGGTCCAGGCTGGAGCCGGCTTCGGCCAGCACGGCTTGCAGCGCGGCGCAGACGGCGCGCGTCTGCGCCGCCACCTCCGCCTCGCCCACGTACGGGGAGGGCGCGTCGGCATGCACCACGGCGCCATCCGCGTCAATGGGGTAGATCGTGGAGACCCAGATGTGGTCGCCCTGGCGGTTGACGCGCGGGGCGGGGAGCAGGTTCAGCGGCAGCGCGATCGTCGGTGTCATGGGTGGTCTTCCTCTCCAGGCGCCGCGGGCGCGACGCGCGGGCTGTCCGTCCGAGCGCGGAGTTCTGGGGAGCAGCCGAGTGCGCTCCGGCCAGCGCCCATCCGGTCACCCCCTGCCCGGCACGCCCCGCCCCCGCTGCGCCCGCGCCGGTTACGCCGCGACGAGGTCGTGGGCGGCCGGGCGCTCGCGTCGCGCCGGCGTTACGGCGCGGGGCATGGCCTTCCCCGCGACCGCCCCCCGTCTACGCGCCCAGAGCGCGCCTTGTCAACATTGTGCCGCGCGGCACGATCGGACAGGGATCATACGCGGCCCCGAACGGGGTCGACGGTTGCGACGACTACGGGACGAAGCCCCAGCCCAAACGATCTGGCAATCCGGCTGACCAGCGATCGTGCCTCAGGCCGCCCACCGGCAGAGATGACCGGCCAAGCACCGGCTCGCAGACGCTGCGACCAGTGCGTGGCGGCGGATGCCATCCGGTGCCCAGTTGGAGCCCGCACGCCCTATGCAAGAAGGATCGGCACGTCCCGCATCGTCGTGAGAATTACAGCCTCGCGCCGGAGCAATCCGGGCGGGCGTGAAGCACGCCGGAGTCGGGCAGGAGCGGTGGGGACCGCCAAACACCCGGTACCGCATCCCCGCCCGCAACTCCGGCAGGCGAGGGGCGCGCCGCCTCAGGCCGGACCGTGCGCGGCAGGCTAGCCGCCCCCCGATTTCGCGGACCCGCAGGAGTGCCCCCACGCGCCCGAGTTCTTGGTGAACGGCGTCGAGATCCGCTCGGGGCTGTCCATGGACCAGGGGTTCCGGCCTGGGCTCGCCTAGTCGCCTGGGACGTGGATCATGCGTTCGCGCCCCGCCGCCGCCGCCCGCCTCCTCACGATCGCGGGAGGTCGCAGGGCTGCGGGGTCCTCCACGCTCGACGCCCGGGCCGGCGGTCGCGACGCTGAGACCGCTGCATTCCCCGAACTGAAGAGTTTGGAGCGCGAGCCGGGCGCGAACTCGCGGCCCAGGACGTGACTGACCACTAAGCGATCCTCGGCGCCGTGGCGAAGAAGGCCTCCCGCTACGGAGAACTCGCCCAACGCTGCGTCGTTGCGGTCTGGCCAACTTCCCTGGTGCGATCATTCTGCAGGCAATCGACGGAACACGTGATTGGCATGGCGAGGCAGCAATGAGCTACAGCGGCGAGACTCACGGGCGAGACGGGGCGCTCACGTCAAAGGACTCAGTCGGGCGGCCCCTCCGGACGCAAGTAAGTAAGAGCCTCTCGCCGCGCGGATGGCGATCGTGCAGGACGGCGTCACGCACGGCGCCGCGGGTGAGCGCCCGGCGCGACATCCGGGAGCGGCAGGCTAGCCGAGACGCGATTCGCGGTCCTGAAGAAGTTCCCGAATGCGCCCAAGTTCGTCGTGAATGGCGTCGAACTCGGCCCGGGTCGGTCCAGGGACGAGGGGCGCCGGAGCGTGCTCGCGCAGCCACGCTGGGACGTGGGTCACCCGCTCGCGCACCTCTGGCGCCACCTGCCGCGCCTCAGCGAGCAGGAGCACCACGATGGCGGCGAAACTCGCCACCCACACGAGGCCCGCAGCGAGTATCCTGATGGTCAGCTTGCTCATGGCGATCCCCCTTCTGGATGCGCCGCGATGCTGCTCCCCGCTGTCTCCGGCCTTGCCCGCATTCCCATCGGCACCGATGCGAGCATCGCTTCCCCCCGTGCCGGCGCGTCGCCGCTCTCAGGCGCCCAGGGATGCGAGGAGCAGGCCGCGCGGAAGCCAATGACGAGGGACTCGGACATCACCGCGCTGGGCCCACGCGTCTGGCTCATATGGCGCCGGCCGCAACGAGCCTGACGAAGACACGGCGACGTCACTGGGCCCGGCGCTGTCGTCGGCGGCGCCCCGGACGCCCCCGGATCAGCACGGAACTGCGGGCCAGGATTCAGCAGAGCGCCAGGGAGAACCCGCGCGGGGTGTGCCCCGCATTGTGGGCGAGCTGCCGGCCCTCCGGTACGACGTCAGCGTCCGCGCCGTGCGGCGGTACCGGCAGGCGGTGCTAAGCCGGCTTCCATCCCGAGTACTGGTGGGCCGCATGAGATCTTACCCCCCGACGGCGCACCGGAGCCATCAATGCAGGGTGTCTTGAGCAAGCCGAAACGCAGCGCCTGCCGGTCAGATCAGTCTCCATGCCACCAACCCGCCCGCCAATACGGCGAGCCCGATCCAGTGCGCGCGGAGCGCCCCCTCTGGGACCGCGCGGAGTCGGTCGAGGCTGAGCGAGATCTCCGTGCCATCATCCAAGATGAGCCGCCCCTCGCAACGGATGGCGCGCCGCCGCAGGAGGCGCGCCGGCGTCGAGAGGCGCCGCTGGCCCAGCGAGAGCAGCACGCACGCGGACCCCATCAGGACGACCGGCACAGTGATGCTGCCGGTCTGTGCGAAGTAGCTGGTGAGGACCGGGAATCCGCCCCAGGCGAGAGCGAACCACGCATCGGAGTGAAATCTCCCATCGGCCCATTCGAGATTGTAGGCCGCGAGGATGGCAGCCCCGAAACCCACGAAGGCCAGCAGCCACCACGACACGACGGCAGCGCCAAGCACGCCCAGCCCGACTGCACCCAACGCGCCCGCGAACGCAATGGCCACGAGAGGGCGTTGGGCGAGTCGGGTAGCGAGGGGTCGTCCATGGAGTTCGTCGAGGGCGTGGGCGGCGAGGCCGACGCCCAGGAAGAAGGCTAGCATCGTCGCCGCCAGACGCCGCTCGTCCAGGTGCGGCGCGAGCGCGGCGCCCATCGCCACGTAGGAGAGGTGCCAGACCGTGTACGGAGGGTGGAGCAACGTCCAATAGTCACGCCAACCGCCGGGCGCCAACGCGTAGAAAGCAGCGCGTCCTTCAGCAACCATTCTCCGCTCCCCCTTCCTTTTCGCCCCAGATCACCACCCCACCACCGAAGCTCATCGTCTGCGCCCGCGCGTTTTCGATGCCGGCGTCGCGCCACCATGCCAACTGTTCCTGCAGAGGGTGGCGCTGGTAGAAGCCGGAGATACTCGGTCCCAGAAACCGTCCGACCTCATACCAAGACCTGGAAACAACTCGACCAGCCAGCGGCAGCCCCATCCGTGTATAGAGCCACCAAAGCGTCCGCAACGGCGGGTTCGGCGGCACGTGGAATTCGAGTGCCGCGAGCCTGCCGCCCGGTCGAAGCACGCGGCTCAACTCCGCCAACGTCGCGGGTGGGTCATCAACGTAGCGCAGCAGATACGTGAACGTGACCGCGTCGAAACTGCGGTCAGCGAACGGAAGCTGCTCGCCCCGCCCGAGCACGAGGCGCAGCCGCGGAGCCAGCCCCGCCCGTTCGATTGCTTCCCTGCCTGCCGTTAGCATGGGCGCCGATTGGTCGAGTCCGACCACGAGCACGAGTCGGGCCCGCGCCAGCGCAAGCGCGACACCCGCGGTCCCCGTCGCAACGTCGAGCACGCGTGTGCCCGCCGGCGCATCGACACGCGAGACAAGCCGCTGCCGCCAGCGCCGGTTCTGGCCAAACGAGAGCACCTCCGCCAGGAGGTCGTAGCGCGGCGGCAGCCCCGCAAACAGACCAAGCGCTTGGCGGGTACGCGCGGAGGCTTCGGGACAGGGAGACCGCCTCATGCCTGTCGGTGTACCAGTTCCCGACGGTTTCATCAGCGTCTCACCACACCGCAATCGGACGACGACAGATCTCGTCTTGAGGGTCCGTGGCACTTTGGCGGACCGTCGACCTCCGTTGGGCCCATTACGGGCACACGGTCCGGATCGGGAGCCCGTATCGAGCAGCGCTGTTTGGGCGGTTCCCCTACGCCCCTCTTGCTTGAGGCGGGCCGCACCTACCCGCTTCAGCAACGGGCTTCGTGAGTTCGTGCATCGGGCGTCGCCCGATCTGCTGCCATTGTGCCCGGCGGCGACCGCCCCCTGGTGCTGCGACCTGTTGAGGGGGTCACGACCAAGCGCCGCCTGCGTCGCGACCGGGTGACGCGCCTCCTCACCCGTCATTGCACGCGCGCCGTCACAGCCGACGCGGTCCTGACTCGCGACTGCGCTGCATGACACCGCACAGCAGCGGGAAGACCCTCTGTCAAACCTCCGTGGAAACTACAGCTAATGAATCTCGAAGTGTGCTTCGGTAGGAACGCCGCTATTGATAGGCACAACCTCCATCGGACAGGTCGAGAACACAACGATGCAATCCATCAGAGCCCGGAAGCTGATGTATTGGCCCGCCTTACTCAGCGTGGGTTTGAATGTCAGTCCGCGCTTGGGATGGTACGGGGAGTTCTGGAACAGATTGAACGGGCAGGGAACTTCCGGGGGCGTGCGTCTCAGCGCCTTGAGAGCCAAGTGCAGGTTTTCCTGACAGCTTTCGTGGTACCCCGTCACCCCGAGCTGTCTGTAGCGCGCTGGGCAGCAAGCGGCCACCGTCGTGTCGTGAACACCTGGCGTCGTGTCCTGCAGGACCTTCAAGATCGGTCTGCGTTTGTTGGTGATCATGCTGTCACCCGGAATTGGTGTCAGCTTCCGGATGATGGGGCGGGTGTGCTCCATGGACATAAATTCACGGGAATCGCGCGCGCTGAAGGCCCAGAAATCGACGACTTGGTCGCCGTGGGTGTTGATGACTTTGACGACCTGATTCGCCCTCGCCCGCGCCGCTTTTCCGCTTCGGGCGGGAATCGTCTGCAGCGCAGATTTTCGGTTGGCCATGCTCGCTCCTCGCGTCGGAAAGCAACGCCAGGCTAGCCGCTTCCCCTCGGCGGTAAAGCGGACGGGCCCGGTCCTCCAGCGTCACGGAGCCGATCTCGTCCACTGGCTCGACTCCTCGGCCACCCCCCGAACGTAGTGGTGCCTGGCTGTGCGGGCCCAAAACTTCATCCGTTACGATTTCGGTGTTCAGCCAGCGGCAAGGATTGTGATCAGCGGACGCGAGTCGACCGCATGGGTATAGTGAGACGCCACACCCCCAGAACGGCGCGGCGTCGCAACCGAACGCCCGACGTATGGGTTTCCCGGGCGCGTCCTTTGGCGCTTCCAGGATGAGCGCCCGATGTGGGGGCATGCCGCCGTGGCGGCAGACGGATTCTCCCAGCGGCGGTGGAGATGCCGCTGGAAGTCTTGACGCAGATCGCTGTACGAGACATAACCTTCAGTGTCAGGAGTGGCTCATGGACCCTATTCCTCCACGTCCGGTCCGAGCCCGCGTGCGCGTCGGCGCCGTGGTTTCGTCGGGCGTGTGAGCGAAGCCCCCACACGCGATGGCGCCTGGGCACCGCACGCCGAGCACGACCTGTCCCTAGTGCGGGAAGGGTGAAGCATGACGGGAGCGCCGACGCGGCGAGACCTGAGCCGGCAGGTGATCGCGGGAGCTGGGGCGCTTCACCGAAACCTCACCACCCCGGTGCTGTACGAGCACGCCGTCCGGGCGCGGGAAGGCGCGATCCTCCAAGGCGGCAGCTTCGCCGTCCGCACCGGCCGCCGCACCGGCCGCAGCCCCAAGGACAAATACATCGTTCGCACGCCGGAGACAGCCGAGCACGTCTGGTGGGGCGTCCACAATCAGCCCCTGGCGGCCAGCACCTTCGAGCACCTCCGCGGCAAGGTCGTCGACTACCTCCAAGGCAAGGAACTCTACCTGCAGGACTGCTCCGTCTCCCAAGAGCCCTCCCACAGACGCTCCGTCTGCGTCATCTCAGAGCAGGCCTATCACAGCCTGTTCGCCCGCACCATGTTCATCCCCAACGACGAATCCGGCTTCGAGCCTCCCGCGGACGCGGCGCCGGACCTCACTATCCTCCATGCCCCCTTCCTGGAACTCGGCGGTGAAAGCGACGGGATCAGCAGCGACGCCGTGATCGCGCTGCACCTCCAAGAGGGCCTCATCGTCATTGCCGGCACCGCGTACGCCGGCGAAATGAAGAAGGCCGTCTTCACGGCCATGAACTACTACCTTCCCCTCAACGGCGCCCTTTCACTGCACTCGGCCGCGAACCTGGATCCGCGCACCGGCCGGACGGCTCTCTTCTTCGGGCTCTCCGGCACGGGCAAGACCACCCTCAGCACCGACCCCGATCGCACCCTCATCGGCGACGACGAGCATGCCTGGACGGACGCGGGGATCTTCAACATCGAAGGTGGCTGCTACGCCAAGGTCATCCGCCTCTCCCAAGAGGCGGAGCCCATCATCTTCGAGACGACCCAGGACTTCGGGACGATCCTGGAGAACGTGGTCTTCGCGGAGGACGCCCGCGTGGTCGATCTGGACGACGACGCGATCACGGAGAACACGAGAGGATCCTACCCCCTCTCGGTGCTGAGCAACGCCTACCACGACAACGTCGCGCCCCATCCCTCCCACGTCATCCTCCTCACCGCCGACGCCTCAGGCGTGATGCCGCCCATCGCGCGCCTCAGCTACCCCCAGGCGCTGTACCACTTCCTCAGCGGCTATACCTCGAAGCTTGCCGGTACCGAAACCGGCATCGACGAGCCCGAAGCCACTTTTAGCCCCTGCTTCGGCGCGCCTTTCATGGCCCTTCATCCCATCGTCTACGCCGAGATGCTGCAGGAGCGGCTGGAGCAGACCGGCACTCAGGTCTGGCTGATCAACACCGGCTGGGTTGGCGGCCCGTACGGCGTCGGACATCGCGTCGCCATCCAGGACACGCGCCGGATGGTACGCGCCATTCTCAGCGACCACCTCGTGCACGCCGCAACCCGCACCGACGACCAGTTCGGTTTCGATGTGCCGCTGGAGTGCCCCGGCGTTGACGCCGCCCTGCTCCGCCCCCGCGACCAATGGGCTGACCCCGCCGCGTACGATGCGAAATACGCCGCCCTCGCAGACCTCTTCCACCAGAGCTTCGAGCCGTTCCGCCCCTGCGTCTCCCCGGCGGTCGCCGCAGCGGGGCCCTGAACCTGCCGGACCGCCGTCGTCGCAAAATGCTCGAAGCCGTGGCCGGCAACACCCTCCGCGGCGCCATCGTCCAAGCCCTCTGCCCGCGCTGGCAACCCATCGGCGAACTGGACCAGCTCGGGCCGGCCGCCGCTGGGTGCGCGCAGGGGTAGGGCGGGCGGCCGTGAGAGGGAAAAACTCCATCCGCCCCATCAACATGGCAGGTCCCGGTCCCTGGGGCAGGTGAGTGGCGTGCAGGGCAATCCTCCGAATCGGCGTGCTGGCGACCGCGTGGAGCGGCAGCAGCGGAGGGGCGGGGCCGGACATCGGCGATCTGTCCGACGTGACGCCGCCGACGGCGCCTGGGACACGGGATCCAAGTCAACAGCGGTGAACGCAATGTGATCAGCGGGAACACCGCGTTGCAGCGCTCGGGCAATGTGTCGGGTACGGACGGCATCCGCATCAACACATCCAGCCGGATCCCCTGCAACGACAATGTCGTGGAATTCAATACTGTCATTGCGGATTAGGGCGTGAAGACCATGCGCTACAGCCTCAATATTTTCGGCCCCGACTGCCACCGCACGGTGGTGCGGGACAACAATTTCGCTAGCGAACTCGTGGGGCGGTTAACGACGCTGCGGCCGACACGATCTAAATCGATACGATCCTGCCGACGGCGCCCGTGGCGACGGGCGTGCAGACGACCGTCGGGAGTCTGACCTGGGCGCGGCGACAGATCCTAGGGACAGCGGCGTCGTGGGCTGCGACATCGACCCCCGAGGGCACCGCGCTCGGGTCCGTGGGGCTGGTGACGAGCTACGAGGACACCAGCGTCGACCCCGCGACGCCTCCACGCATGTCGTGCGCACGCGTGACGCCGTCGGCAACGTCTCCTCGCCTCCGAACCCCCTGGTCGTGACGCCGCAGTAACGGGCGAGATCGTAGTCCTGGCGGCAGGCGACATCGCCTGCGACCCGACGACAGCCAAGAACGCAAGCCGCTGCCGGCAAGACGAGCGGGCCTCCCTGATCGAATCGCTGGCGATGAGCGTGGTGTTGCCCCTGGGCGACGCGCAATACGAGGGCGGCGCGCGCTGAGCCGAGCACGGATCCCGTCACCGTGCCGGCGCAGGAATAACGGACCCCAACCGTGCTGCCGCTGTCGCGCACCGCCCCACGTGGCGAGCCGGACCGCTAGCATCGCTCCCGACACGGAACGACGAACGCGGAGGGTTCCGGATGCCCGTGACAGAGAGTACCCACTTAGCGCTCGCGCTGATGCGGCAGCTCATGGAGACGGTTGAGAGGCTGGCGTCGCTGTCCGAGGACGACCTGCGACGCGACGTCGATCATGGCTGCGCGATGGGCGGCGGTCTGCACCGGCTACTCGTGCACAACGCTGAACACGACCGGCAGCATGCTGCGCCAATCAGTAACGCGTGCCAGCGCGACCGGCAGATGCCCGAGGCGGAACTGCCGCGCCTGATCCGAGACCTAATCCACCAGCGCGCGGAGGCGGTCTCGCTGCTGCTGGCGATGGACGACGCCCTGCTCGACGCCAAGGCCCCGAATGACGAGTGGACCGTCCGCGAGCACGTGGAGCATCTGCTCCACTGGGAGAAGGACAGCATGATGGCGGCTGTCCGGGACCTGACGCCCGCGTCGGTGGCCGAATAGGGCGGACGACGAGCCCGCCGTCGCGGCACCGCAGCGCCCGCGCAGATGGTGATCGCAGTCGTCGCGGTGCGCGCGGCGCTCCCCCTCCCCGGCCACAGAATGCCGGATCGCTGGGCCGCAGCGCGTTCGTAGCGATGATGCAGGCCTCCGAGGATCGGGATCGCGATGACGCGGCCCTGGCATTGCCGCTGCCGTGGGCCGACCGGCGGGTTGAGGTCGAGGGTGCGGTGCGGCCGGGTGTCGTTGTGATACGTGACGAACTCGCCGTCGATCCGTCGCGGCCGCAACTGACTGGCGCCACGTCCTTCTTACGGTGCCCGCTTCCGTCCGCGTCACGCGTGGGGCGAAGTCAGGCGTCGTCGAAGACGGCTTCGGGGAGGAAGGCGGATACGACGACGTTGGGGAGGTCGACGGCGTTGCTGATGCGGAGATCGGCGGCGACGGAGCAGATGACGTAGGCCTGCTGGCGGGTGAAACCGCGCTCTTGGAGGAGTTCGATCATGCCCTGGACGGCGTTGCGGGCGGCGAGAGTGATGTCTTCGCTCTCATTCTCGCCGTCGGGGGTGAGCGGCATGCCCATGACGGCGAGGAAGCGCTGGGGAGATGTCTGGGTGGTAGCGGTTGTGGCCGGTGTGCGGTTCGCGGGCCAGAGGGAGCGCGCGGTCGATGCGGGTAGCGTGCGGCACGGAGGTTTCCGGGGGTCGGTGGCGGTTGCGCGGTTGGGGTGGCGGATTCGGGCCCATCCTGATCCGAGTGAGGTACAAGGCGATACCCCCGCGACGAGACCTTCTTCCGGTGCCCGTCGCCGTCCGGCCAAACGGCAGACCCCGGGTGCCTCCTGCGGACTCCGCCTTCCCTTCGACTCCGCCCGCGATCGACGCACCTCTGTGCGCGGTATCTAACCGATTAATGAGGCCTCCGCCGCCAGGGGGAGGCGGTAGATCCGGGCGGCGGTATCGTGGAACATCGCCATGCCGGGTCAGTCGCCGCTCAAGGTCGCTGGGATACTCGCCGCGGTGTGTGAACGCCAACTGGAATCCGTGAGCGGCGTCCGCGGCGTCGCCATCAGCGGCCGGCTGGGGCTGCAACAGCGCTTCGGCGCGGCGCAGCGCCCCGATCCCGCCCGTCCTTCCTGACCGAGACTCGGCCCGCCATGGCCGCACCGCGGTGCGTGGTCTGGTTGCGTCGGTTCATGGGGGAGGTAGGCATGGATCGCGGCATTCTGGCGAGTTGGTATTACCAGACGAGAGAGAAGCGGACCACCTCGCGTGGCTACACGACGTGCATCTTCCTGCGATCCTCGCCGACCGCGAGGATCTTCTCTGGGCGGCACACTTCGAGAACGCGGGCCACAGCGCGCGCTTCAATGCGGTGATCGGGCGGATGCAGCGCGCCGAGCCGGGCGAGGTGCCCGCCGGCGCCCACCATCTCCTGCTGTTCGGCGCCGAATCCCCGTATGCCTTCTCCGACCCGAACGTGCCCCAGATGCGCTACGAAGGTCCGTCCCCGAGCCCGCGAGCTACGTCGGTGGCTCGGTCCAACTCTCTGAGAAGGCCAGGGCGCAGGTGCTGAAGGGCCGCCCTTCGCGCTCCCGCGGCCACGCCTGGCCCTCCGCCTGCACCCCGTTCAGGGTCAGGCGGGTCCCCGCCGCCGGGATGAGGAGTGAACTCACGCCGTACCGGCGTTCCCCCGGCGTTGTGTGCAAGAGCAGCGGCTGGCCGAGGTCGTGCCAAGTCAGCTGCACCTCCTCGGAAGACGTCAGCACCGTCTCCGTCCAGAACGACCGCACATCCCCCGCCTTCTCGAACGCGGCGTCGATCGCCGGAATCGCCTGGTCCGCCGTCTCAGCGTCCAGCATCCCTTGCACCGTGTCCTGCAGCCACCGGGCCAGCGCGATGTTGTCCGCGTAGATCCGCCAGCGCCCGTCCGTCAGCTCGCTATTGAGGTACAGGACGTGCCCTGGACCCGCTGGGGATAACAGGATGCGCCAGAAGCTTGCGTCCGTCGTCGTGGGACCGTCGTCGCTGGCGCTCAAGCGGATGAACGGATTCTCACCCGTCAGGATCACCCGGTTCGGATCGACCGTCTGCGTCGCCATGGCGTCCTCCGTGCTTTCTGCCGTCGGGGCGATGCCGAGACTAACGCTCGCCCGCCCCGGCGCTCAACCCGTGAACACTGCCCGCGGCCCATCGGCGCAGTATTCGGGCAGCTCAGCCTGGAGCCTGGGCGGCCCCGGGGTCGAGCGGGAGCAGGCGGTTGGCGGCTTCGCCCAGGATCGCCGTCTCTTACTCCCTCGCGGCAGGCCGGCACGGCGGGGTGGAGGAAGAGGGGCACGGCGAGACCCCCGGCGGCATGGAGCTAATCGGTATCCGGGTCGGACCACCCGGGGGGGCGGCTGACGAGTCCAGCGGCCAGCGCGTCCTGGAAGTAGGCGCCGCGATCAAAGAGCGGGCGGGCGCCTCGAATCCCGCGCAATGCGTTGCGTCGAGCCTCGGTCTTCTCGAGATCGACCGTGCGCAGGCCGTCATCGTCGGAGGTCAGGGCGACGCCATATTCCTCCACCGCGGCGGCGGCTGAGACGCGGCCACACTCTACGTCGTCGCGGACCCGTTCCGGCTCCCGGTCGAGCGGATCGCCGCAGCCGCCGCCACCCGTCGTGACCACGTTGATGATGTCGCCCGCGCGGACTTCGACATCGTCCGCGAGGCCATCGATCTCACGCACGCCGCCCGCAGCCTCGTGGATGGTGAGACGGTAAGTCCCCCCCGGCCGTCCGCCGGCGACGCCGTAGGGATTGAGTCGGGATCGGTCGGCATTGGACAGCAGTCGGCAATCACGGAGGACCCGCACGCGTTTGTCATAGCCCAGGCCACCGCGGCGGCGTCCGGGGCCGCCCGAATCCGTGCGCAAGGCGAGTTGCTCAATGCGGACGGGGTAGTGCGTCTCGGAGAACTCCGCCGGCAGATTGCGGGAGTTCGGCACGATGTGGACAACGTCGCTGCCGTCCGCCCAGGGGCGTCCGGGCCCGCCGCCGCCAAGGACCTCGCGGAAGAGGAAGAAGCCGTCGTCGCCCGCGCCATGGAGGCCCCAGATGCGAATGGTCTCGTGGTCGGCCGGCATGCGGCCAGCGGTGGCCTTGGTCAGACAGCCCGCGAAGACTCCGAGGGCCCGCAGGAAGGTAAAGAAGCGCATGCCGGTGGGCTGGGCGAAGGTGGGAGTGACGAGCGTTCCCGGCGGCGGGAAGACCACCTCCAGCACGTCGAGCACGCCCTCGTTCATGTCGATCTCGGCGGCTCGCTCGGGTGTGTCGGCGAGCGATCGCAGCACGGGCGCCAGCCACTTGCGAGCGAAGCGGCCCTCGCAGTAGTTGATCGCCCAGTTGATGGGCCCCCTGGCCTGGGGGTCGGTGCCGGTGAAGTCCAGCACGATCTTCTCGGGCGTCTTGGTCATCGTGAGGCGGATGGCGTGCAGGCGGGGTGGATCCACGCCGTCGGCCTCGACGTAATCCTCCCAGCGGTAGACACCGTTGGCGATCTTGGGCAGGAGTTCCTCGCGGATCGTGCGAGTGCAGTTCTCGATGATCGCGTCGAAGGCGGATTCCAGGGTGGTGATGCCGTAGCGAGCGGCGAGTTCCTCGACGCGCCGGGAGCCGAGGCGGGCGGCGCCGATCTCCGCGTCGATGTCGCCGCGCAGGTGCTCCGGCAGGCGCGAGTTGCGCTCCAGGATGCGGAAGGCGGCATCGTTGGGATGGCTGCGGTCGTAGAGCTTGATCGGCGGCACCACAAGGCCTTCCTGCCACATGTCGGTCGCGTGGACAGGAAGACTGCCGGGCACCATGCCGCCGACGTCGTCGTGGTGGCCGAAGACCTGGCTGAACCCCACGAGACGCTCGCCGAGGAAGATCGGCAGCGTGGTACACAGATCGGGCGTGTGCCCGGTGCTGCCGGCGCTGTTGTAGGGGTCGTTCCAGAAGAAGACATCGCCCGGGTGGACGTTTTCGAGCCCGAAGTGCTCGAAAACGGGCTCCACGATGGAGGAGTAGGAGCGACCGGTGAGCTTGCGGCCGCGCGCGTCGAAGATGGCAACGCGGTAGTCGTGCTGGTCGCGGATCATAGGGGAGCGGGCCGTGCGCTCGACGGCGGCTTCGATCTCCAACTCGGCGGAACGGATCGCGCCCCCGATCACCTCCAGCTCGATCGCTCCCGGCCCGGCCGACGGCGGCGTCATGCGATGCGCTCCAGCGTGAGGATGCCGTGTGCGTCCGCGTGCAGGGTCCAGGCGTGCGGCAACACAATGGTGGAGCCGAATTCCTCGATCACGCCCGGGCCGGTGAGCGACCCGTCAGCGCCAAGGTCCCCGCGGCGAAACACCGGGCAGTCCTCCCAGCCCTTCCCGCGCCAATAGACGGGGCGGACGGTCGCCGGCCCGGCGCGGCCCTTCCCTACGATGCGCGCCGCGGTGGGGCGGGAGAGCCCCCCGATGGCCTGCACGCGCAGATTGACCACCTCCACGTCCTGCCGCCCCTCGTAGGCGAAGCCGAAGGTGCGCTCATGGACGCCGTGGAAATCGGTCCAGATCTGCTCGACAGCCTCTGCGCCGCGCAGGCCCGGCGCGACCGGGACCGGCACTTCGTGCCCTTCTCCGAGGTACCGGGCGTCGGCCGAACGCCGCAGCATGAGGTCCGGCGCCGCGACCCCCTCCTCGCGCAGCTCGGCCCGACCGGCGGCTTCAAGCTCTTGCCAGACGGTTTCGATCGCGTCGGGGTCGGCCTCCTCCTGCCGCCGGACGAAGGTGCGCACGTAGTCGCGTTTGATATCCGCGACGTGGAGGCCGAAGGCAGACAGGTTGCCGGGGTTGGGGGGCGAGAGCACGATGCGGATGCCAAGGAAGTCGGCCAGGTCGGTGGCCAGCAGTCCGCCGGCCCCGCCGAAAGCGACCAGGGCGTAGTCGGCAGGGTCGCGGCCTTTGGCGACGGTCACCTGACGGATGCCGTTGACCTGATTCGCAGCCGCAATCTCCAGCACCCCGGCCGCGGCTTCCTCCGCGCTAAGCTTCAAAACCCTTCCCAGATCGGCGAACGCGGTCAGCGCGGCCGCTCGATCGAGGGGGAGTCCACCCCCGAGGAGCGCATCGGGCAGCCGGCGCAGGACGAGCGCAGCGTCCGTGACCGTGGGGTCGCGTCCGCCGCGGCCGTACGAGATGGGCCCGGGAACCGCCCCGGCGCTGCGCGGACCCACCTTGAGAGCCTGGAGCGGTCCGATCCAGGCCAGGGACCCTCCGCCGGTCCCAACCGACGCGAGGTCCATCATGGGCGTCTTGATCGGGTAGCCGCTTAGGCGTGCCTCGTTGGTGAGCCGCGGGGCAGCGTTCTCCACCAGGCAGATATCCGTGGAGGTGCCGCCGACGTCCAGGGTGAGGATGTCAGGGTGACCCGCCAGCTGGGCGACATGGATCGCACCGAGGACGCCGGCGGCCGGGCCGGAAAGCAGCATGGTGACGGGCTTCTCGCCCGCCCGCGAGGCGCTAACCACGCCACCGTTGGATTGCATGATCAGGAGCGGAGCCGCGCGAGTCTCTTCCTGCACGCGTTGGTCCGCCCGCGCCAGGTAGGCCTGCGAATACGGCTTCACCATCACGTCGACGAGAGTCGTCATCGCGCGCTCGTATTCGCGGTACTCGGGGAGAACGACCGAGGAGAGGGAGACGAAAACGCTCGGGTGGCGCTCGGTGAGGATCTCACCGATGCGGCGCTCGTGGGCGTCATTGGCGTAGGCGTGCAGCAGGCAGACGGCGATGCGGTCGACCCCGCGGCGCACGAGCGCGTCCGTTGCCTCGAGGACGTCATTCTCGCTCAGCGGCGTGATCTCAGCGCCGCGATGGTCCATCCGTCCGGCGACCTCGGCGACGAGCTGGAGTGGGACGATGCCTGGCGGCTTGACCCAGAAGAAGGAGTTGCCGTAGCCGTCGGGCACCGACTGCCGCGCGATCTCAATGATATGGCGAAAGCCCTGCGTGACGATCAGGCCCAGACCTTCGTTGCGCTTCTCCAGCACGGCGTTGGTCGCCGTGCTGGTGCCGTGCACGATCAGCGAGGGTGTCGGCACCCTGGTGCCGGCCGACGCCTGGTTCGCGATCTGGATGACCGTGCGGATGGCGGCGAGCAAAGCGGTGCTGGGATCATCGGGCGTGCTGGGGATCTTGGTGACGAAAAGGTCGCCGCGCTGCTCATCGACAGCGACGACGTCGGTGAAGGTGCCCCCGGTGTCGATACCGACGCGCAGCGAAGGCATCGCGCGACGTTCAGCCCCGCGCCCCGTAGGACGGGGTGAGCGCGGCGACCATCTCCGCGAGCGCGTCTACGACGGCGTCCAAGAACGCGCGTCCGGACTCCGGCGTCGCTGCGTGGGGATCGCCGAAGATGGCGGGATGCCCATCCGCCGGATCGGGCCGGGAGCTGTAGGTCCGGGAGGGCTCGCCGGGCGCCACCAAGTCCCAGGCGACGAGGGGAGGGTCGAGACCTTGCAGGCGATCGGCCTGGACGAGCTCCGGCCGGGTGGCGAGCTGGAAGGCGGTCTCCATCTCGCCGGCGTGTCCCATGCCGCCAACCGCCGACTTGCGCAGCGCGTGCACCTGGGCCGCGCCCGGCTCCCAGTAGCTGACGGCGCTGACCTTGAAGGCGTGGTGCGCGTCGAGCGCATCAACCAGGCGGCGCGCGACGGCGTCGTTGGCGGTGCCGTTGGGCCGGTTGCCATTGAGGACCAGGAGGCGGCGGAAACCCTGGCGGACGAGTCCGGCGCAGATCTCGAAGACGATCTGCTGATAGGTCTCGTTGGAGAGCGAGACCGTGCCGGGGAAGCGCTCGAAGGTCGTGGAGTAGCCGTAGGCAACGGGCGGCGCGACCAGTGCATCGACCCGCTCGGCCAGGCGCAGGGCGACGGTTTCCGCCTGGTGCGTGTCGCAGTCCAGGGGCAGGTGTGGGCCGTGGGCCTCGGTGGCGCCGGTGGGCAGGATGACGAGACGGTCGTCGGCGATCGCCTGACGGGCCTCTGGCCAGGTGAGCTGAGCGAGGCGGTGCTCCATGCGGCCCCCCGGCGGACGCGGCGCCCGTCTTTGGCGAGGGCATGCTATTGCCTGGGCGGACGCAGCGCCAACGTGCGAGCGCTTTATCGGGTGATTCATGGGGTGCCTAGAGTCAGGGGCGGTCGTGCGCCAGGCGCTCGCCGGAAGCACGGGGAGACGGAGACGGCAGCGGACCTGCTTCTCCGCAAGGCTCGCTTTGTGGGGGCGCGGCAGAGACGTTCGATATCGCGATCCGGGAGGGGCGCATCGCGAAGATCAAGCCGAGAATCGGTGATGCAACGGATCGCGTGATCGCCGCCGGGGGCGGTCTGACGACGCCGTCCTTCGCCAACGCGCGCACGCTGCAGACAAGTTCCTGCTGGGTGCGCGCACCCCGAACGAGTCCGGGTCGTCCGACGAGGGGATCGAGGACACCCCGCTCTTCAGTCGCCGCTGCAGCGGCGACGACATCCTGCAAGCGCGCGGGGCCGGTGGTGGAGCCGGCGGTTCGCTACGGCGTCACGCTCCTGCGGGTCTCACACGATGCCCGGACCCGGTCGACGCCGGGCCCGTTCCCAAACCGACAAGGGCTTAGTAGTACGCGGTGCACTTCACGCAGGTCCGCCAGGGGATCGGACCAGATCTGGAAAGAGTTCGTGCTGAACGCGCGAGGTGCGCAAGAGTGCGTGGGCCTCCCCGGCGCTCATCGGATCAGCGCCGACCCTTGGCCAGACGCTGCTGGTCTCGCGAAAGTCCTCGCGCATCGGGATTCTTCGATCGGCGGGTTTCCGGCGCCGGTGGATGCCGCTGCCCCTTCGTACGCCGGCGTCGCTCCGCACGGTTCGCCGGCGGCTCCTCTGTCTTCGGCTTCTCAGCCATGCTGCCGCCGCCTTCCCGTAGTCCGGCACGTGCTTGGCATCCTCCGAGACCCGTCGGCACGGTAGCATCCCGTCAGCAGCCCACCGCTCAGCCGGTTCGCGTCCTGCTCCGCAAGGATGACCCTGTCGAGATCCGGAATGGCCGTGCGGAGACAACGCGTCCCGAACGACACCCTGATGATGACCATTCTGATCCCGACGCTGCTTGCGCTCAGCGCGTGCGGCGGCGACCCCGACGCGGTGGTTCGGCCGGAGCCGCGCCGCGACGCCGGCTCTGGGAGGACAGTCACGAGGTGGTGCAACCCACTGCAGATTTGTCGTCTATGAAGACGACTGCGAGTCTTCGCGCGACGCACATCCTCGCGACCTTGCTTACGCGCGCTGACATGTGCATCCACGAAACGACGTATGCGGTCAACGCCATTGTCACTGGTGATACAGCGAGGACAGCGTTCCTGACCACCAAGGGGCATGCAGATATCCTCGTACTCCGAGAGGGGGGCCGGATGGAGCCCTTCAACTTCACGGTCCCGTCTCCCGTGCCCTACATTCCGCGCGCCCCGACGTTCGAGGTGCCCGAGTGCGTGAGCAGCGCTGGGGAGATCTATGAACCACTTGATGAGGACCCCGATGAGCGCGGTCAGAAGCGGGAGTGCGAAGTCCGCTCCCTGACTCTCGCGCGGTCGTCAGCGGATCAGCCGACGGGTGGAGTCAGGAGCGCCTTCAAGCCCTTGAAGCGCGCGTTCGTCGAGGGGGTGCCGTCGTATTGCGCGGCGACACGTGCTCGACAGGCGGTGGCCGTCGTCGACGTGGGGCGGGTGGATCAGGAGCCCGAGCGGGTGGCGGGGCTGCTGATCCGGCAGGGGGCGGCGCTGGTGCGCTGGCAGCCGCTCTCCATCGCGGCCGCGGGCGGCGCCTCTCGGGCCAGCGGTGGCGCCTCCCGTTCGGCGGCGTCCCCCGCACGCATCAACCGTCCCTGGGTTACGTGCGCGGCGGCACTCCAGAATCCGTCCGGTGGGCGGTTGACCTGCCCTCCAGAACCGGTCCAGATCCTGAGCGGGGATCGCGGCCGGTGGACTTGCCCCCATAGTTGATCCAGGCGCAATGCGACCTCCGGGGCTGCTTGAGCCTGTCGATGAACTCCCGCGGGGTCACGTTCCCCAGGGGGGAGTGGGGGCGGTCTTCGTTGTCCTAGCGACGTCAGGCCGCGAGCCGGGCTCGGGCATCGGGAGCAGTGGGCCTGCTTCAACCGGGTGGGCGTGGCAGGCAGGGAGAAGTCCAGTCCCAACCTCCGCCCGGCGAACGCGGGACCGTTGTCTCAGCAGATCGTGGTTGGGGTTCCGCGGGCGCGTACGAACTCGGCGGGAGGTCCGTACACGATCGGGGCCCCATTGGTTGACGCCGGATCGTGCATCCTCGTAGCCTCAGCGGCGGTGGAGCCGATGAACGCTGGATCCGGGCGCCCAAGGGTCTCGCCAGCGGAACCCCGCCCTCCCAAGCCCAGCCGCGCGGCGTTCCGCGTTCCACCCCCGGCCGTCAAGAGGGTTCCCCCATTGCTCACCGCGCGGCACACTCAAGCAAGGAGACGCCGAGATGTCCCGAGAGCCGATCGTTTTTGGACGCGACTTCTTCACCTTTGAGCCGGAGAAGGCGGCGCTCATCGTGATTGACATGCAGAATGCCTTCGTTGAGGAAGGTGCGACCTTCGAATCCGTGGAGGCGCGTCGAAGCATCCCCGAGATGGAGCAGATGATCGACTTCGCGCGCCGCAACGCCATGCCGGTCATCTGGACGCAGTCCGACCACAGCGCCCCGCACGCGGGCATCCTGCTCGACAAGTTCCCCACCGTCCGCGAGGAGCGCTACCTCTGGAAGGACGAGCATAGCTTCGAGTTGTACGCCGGGATGACCCAGCCCCTGGAGGGCGAATATCGCGTCGTCAAGCACAAGTACGACGCCTTCTTCGAAACAGACCTCGACTCGATCCTCCGCAATCTCCGAGTTGAACAGGTCGTGATCATCGGGACCGCTACGAACGTCTGCTGCGAATCCACTGCTAGGGCGGCCTTCTTTCGCGATTACAAGGTGTGCTTCCCTTCCGACGCCAACCAAACCTTCGACCCCGACATGCAGAAGGCCTCGCTGAAGACGATCGATACCTTCTTCGGGCGCGTCATGAGCACCGAGGAACTCCTGGCGGAAGCACACGAGTTCCAGGCCGTGCAGGCCCACACCTAGCCCGACCGCAGATCGTTCAGCGTCCTCTGAATGGGAAGATCGGCCAGGCGCCACACCAGATGATCCGCTCCGACCGCATTCTTGGCGAGGTCGCCGCTGCGCCCCTCAGATTCTCGCGCGCGACTGCACGAACGCGGGAAGCTCTGATTCAGTGGTCCGTTCGTCACCCGTCGTGGGGGGCCACGGCGGATTCCAGGACATCGGAAGCGTCGTATACCTCGATCTTTTGCCGTCGTTCTTGCTCCTGGCGCACCATGTTGATCGCGCCGCCTTCACCAAAGTCGTTGCTCTCTGCGAAGTTCACCTCAGTGAGCGCGTAGTCGAACTTGTACTCCTTGGCAACGACACGATCGGCGTACTCGCGCAGGTGAATGAAGTAGGCCAGGTAACAGACGGTCTGGTGCAGTGTGCGGGGGGCCCGGCGCAGCGTTCCCCAGAGCATGCGCAGCGCGAAGCGCCGATGCTGGCTGCCACCGGTCAGGTAGTAACGGAAGATCTTCATGACCTGCAGGAGGAGACGCGGGCGGACCCGGCCGAGCGGCTTCTGGATGAAGGGACGGTCCGGGTGCTTGCCCCACTGCTCCACGTTCGCCAGCCACCGATCTCCCACCGCGTCCCACGTGTAGATTCGCTGAAAGAGCTTGCGGTATCCGGTGATCAGCTCCTCGTACGACATCTGCAACGGTTCGATGTTCGTGAAGCTGAGCGTGTTGTTGCCCTGCGCCACCGAGCGCAGCCGCCCCGCCTCCTCCAGCCGCTCGTACAGCGGCGTGCGGGGGATCGCTTGCAGGATGCCGAGCATCACGATTGGCGCGCCCGCGAGCTGCAGGAACTCGTACTGGTCCTCGAAGATCCCCGCATCGTCGCTGTCGAAACCGACGATCATCCCAGCCACGGTGACCATGCCATAGCTCTGGATGGTCTTGATGTCATCGACCAGATTCGCCGCCACATTCTGGAACTTGCGGGTCTCTCTCAGGCTCGCTTTGCGCGGCGACTCGATGCCGAGGAACGCCTCGGTGATATTGGCCTGTCGCATCAGCTCCAACAGCTCCGGGTCGCGCACACAGTCGACGCTCATCTCGACATAGAGGCTCAGGGGCGTGCGGCGGGCTCGATTCCAGTCGCCCACTGCCTTGAGCATCTGCTTGGCGTACTTGCGGTTGCCGACCAGGTTGTCGTCGGTGATCGTGACGAAATCCAGGCCGGCATCGGCCCACGCCTGCAGCTCCCGCAGCACGTTCTCGATCGGTTTCATGCGGACCACGCGACCGTACGTCACGATGATGTCGCAGAACTCGCAGCTGAAGGGGCAGCCGCGGGTAGTCTGCACGGCGCCGACGCGGTAGGCCTTCGCGTCGAGCAGGTCGAGCCGGGGCGCCGGACTGTCCGTCATGTCGATCTTCTCGGTCTGGACGTAGCGATCCTCGTGCTCGCCTCGCTCCCACGCGTCCAGGAACGCTTTCCACGTGTACTCGCCTTCCCCCTCGAACAGCACGTCGCAGTGCGGGCGGCAGCGCTCGGGCACGACGTTGCAGATCGGGCCACCCATGCAGACGGTGTAGCCGTTCGACCGGAAGCGGTCGGCCACCTCGAACAACCGCTGCTCCTGAATGCCCATGGCCGACAGAACGATCAAGTCCGCCGCCACCTCGAAGTCGATGGGCTCGATGTTCTCATCAACGATGGCAACGTCGTATCGGTTGGGTGTCAGCGCCGCCAGCGTCGCCAGCCCCAGCGGTGGCATGACCGTCTTGAACCCGCCGATCTCCTTGATGAACCCGAAGCTCCAGAAGGAGGGTGGGAACTCCGGGTGAACCATGACGATTCTCTTGCGGCGGGGCCACCCATCACTGTGTGCTTGTTTCATCAGTGCCAAACCTCCCGTGGCCATGCAGGAGTCGCGCGCCAGGACCGGGCCGCGTGACTTGAGCCCACCTGGGACCTCCATGCCCCATCAACATATGCCGCCGGCGCGGCCCAGACGAGGAGAGCGCCGCCGCCAGCGATCCCCGCGTGCGCCGAACCCGATCGTCTCACGCTCCTAGCGCGCCCGGGCGCGGCCGACCAGCAGGGTGCTGTCGCCCACGGCCCGCCAGGCCCGCTCGTACTGCTGGCGCACCTGCTCAAACCGCCCCGACGCCAGGTCCGCGGCGAGCGCCGCCGCGCCGGCCGCGTCCTCTTGCGGCGTCAGCCGCCGGAAGGTCGAGACGCCCTGCCGGAAGGTCTTGTCGAGGAGGCACCGGGGCGAGGCGTGCCGGAGGGGCATGAACGAGGCGTCCACCGTGTCGGTGTAGTCAAAGCGAACGGCCGCCGGCTCGACGAAGCCCGCCTCGCCCATGAGCGCGAGCAGACCCAGCCGCGCGGGGTGCTCCCCTGGCTGTTCGTGGCGGAGGAGGGGGAAGTAGTCCAGCGCCCAGTGGGTGCGGTACTGCTCCCCGGCGGTGAGATGGTGGACGACGCGATCCCGCACGACGCGGTGGAACTCGCGGAAGGTGCTGCCTGGATCCCGCAGGTGGTGGAACACGTTGACGGTGACGAGGCAGTCCACCGATCCATCGGGCAACGGGAGCCGACCGGCGGTGACGAGAGCCACGCGCCCGGGGATCTTCTCGGTCGCCCGGCGGAGCATCTCGCCGGAGCGGTCAACGCCAAGCACGTGAAAGCCGGCCTCGGCGAAGGCGCGGGCGTAGTTGCCGGTCCCGCAACCCACCTCCAGCAGGGTGCGCCCCCGGGGCGGACCCAATTCCTGCAGCATGGCGTCGGTGAGGGACGGACTCGCGTGGCGCGTCGCGTCGTAGTGCGCTGCGGCGCGGTTGTAGTCGAGCGGCGGGTCGGACCGAACCTGCGGATCCATCCGGAGCGTTTGCATGCGGACCTTTCTCCACCACAGCCCCTGAACTTCAGGCCGGGCGGCGTGCGCTGCCCTGACGGTACGGGATGTCGCGCGCGGGCGAGTATAGGCGCAAGGCCGGTCATTCCGCTCGGGTCGTGAGGCCGAAGAACTGCTGCTCGCCGAACGCCCCCCCCGTTGGGCAGCGCATGCGGTGTTCTCGGAGGTGTGCACCGGTTGCGTCCGCGGCCGCACCTCGCCGATGCTGACGCCGTGACGCCGGAGGCGGACATGCGGAACACGAACCCGCTGCGGCCTGGCTCTGCGGCTCCCTTATCGGCGCGACCGTCGCGCTCGTGCTCGATCCCAATGCCAAGAGACGGCGCAAGCGCGCCCGCGATCACGCCATGAGTCAGCTCCGTCGTGCCGAGCGTGCGGTTGGCCGCCGTGCCCGCTACGAGGAAGGCCATCTGAAGGGCCTGGGCCACGACGCCCTGGAGCGGGCGCAACTCACCCACCACGATCGACCCGATCTGGAAGCATCGCTCGTCGACAAGGTCCGGAGCGAGGCGTTCCGGCAGCGGCACGATGCGCTGGCCCACATCAACCTGCACGCGGTCGCCGGGGTTGTGCACGTGTACGGGTCGGCGAAGGACCGCGCCGAAGCGGAGGACATGCTGCGGCGTGTCCGCGGTGTCGCCGGGGTGCAGGAGGTCGTCGATCACCGGGTCATCGCCAGGCACACGCCGGAAAGCGCGCGGGAGTGACCGAGATGGGGCAACTATGAGCGACACGGCTCACTGTCAGAGCGCACCGCGTTGCCCGAAGGTTCAACGTCGCGAGCGCCGCGTTCCGCAGGGGGGTGTCGCCGACGAACTGGGCATCGACGAGTCTGCCACCGCCTGGTGGGCCTCCGGCCGCCTGCCCAACAGGCCCGGCCGTCACGGTGCGCGAGCAGAAACGACCGGGCGCCGCCGCCGCCAACCATCGCTCATCGGGCAGTCCGGCGCGCGCGCTCCCGCCGCACCCCCTGGATCGCTTGGCCCGTCACCGCGGCTAACACGAAACCCCCGCCGATCAACGTGGCGTCGCGCGGTATCTCGTCCGCCCACACCCAGACCCAGATCGGCGACAAGATCGCCTCCAGCAACAGGAGCAGGGCCACTTCGGCGGCCGGTACCCAGCGGCTCCCAATGGTGATGAGCGAAAAGCCCAGTCCGATCTGGAGGACGCCTAGGAGCGAGGCCAGCGCGGCATCGTGCCGGGAGACGGTGAAACCGTCCACCATCACGGCGCCGATGCTCATAGCGACCAACGCGGCCAAGCAGGTGGCGGGTAGCATGTCGATCGTCGGCCGGCGCCGGAACACGATGAGTACGATGGCGAAACTGAAGGGCAGCCCCAGTGCCACCAGGTTGCCGTCCCAGCCGCCCCCTGACACGCTGTCGGCGAACATTACCGTGATCCCCAGCAGCGCGCCGGCTCCGGCGAGCGCCACCGATCGGCCGACGCGTTCGCCCAGCACCAGCCAGGCCAAACTGGCCGCGAAGAGCGGCGAGGTGCTTCCGATCAGCGCCACGTTTGCCACGGACGTGAGCACCACGGCCCAGACGAAACAGGCGAACGCCGCGCCCAGGAACAGGGCGCCGAGCACGCCGGCAGCCCCCACACGACGAAACGCCGCGACCAGGCTCCGGCGGTAACGCAGGACGAGAACCGCGAAGATCGTCAGGGCGCCCGTGAAAGACCGGTAGAACAGGATCTGCCAGCCGTCCGCCCCGTCGATGTGCCGGATGAGCACGCCGCCGGAACTGAGCGCCAGCGCCGCGAGGATCACCAGGCCCGCGCCGAGCGGATACCGAACATCGCGGGGAACCGCCGCGATGCCGCCCTGCGGCGCGCTCAGGCCGCCGCCGCTACGCGGTGGCACCGCTGGCAATCCGCGCCTGCCACTCGCCGATGAGATCCGAGGAGTCAACCACGAGGCCCACGTGCATCGCGATGATGTCCAGCGCGGCCTGCTCGTTCTCTTCCGTGCCCACCGCGACATCGCGCGGGATGAGCACCCGGAAGTCGCGGTTGACCGCGTCGTAGGCGGTCGCCAAGTCACAGGCGTCCGTCATGACGCCCGTGATCACGACGTTCTCGGCGCCGAGGCGGCGCAGCAGGAACTCCAGGTCCGTCATATAGAAGCAGCTGTACCGCTTCTTATTGTTGATCTGGTAGTCCGCGGGCTTGACTTCGACGACCCACTCCGTCCACTCGCTGCCCTCGAGATTGTGCTCGTCGAGCTTGGCCATCTCGGGGCCGAAGAAGGCCTTGTACTGCCGGATCACCGAAAAGACGCCCCGCGCTCCCGTCATATGGTCGATGCCGTCGGCCCGCCAGATGAGGCGGCAGTGAATCACCGTGGCGCCTGCCTGGCGCGCCGCGTCGTTGAAGGCGTTGTGCGCCGGGATCTTGGGGATCGCGCGGTCGAGGGGACAGGTGCAGCCGGGGCCGCCGAGGTGCCCCTTGTGCATGTCGATCTCGATGATTGCCGTCTTGGCCGGGTCGAACCAGGCATCGAAGTCGTTCCCCAACTCACGGGGCTTCCCCATCCAGTAGGTCTGCACGCGGGTCTGCACGCTGTCCTCCCGTCTGATCTGGCGACATTCTCACTCCGCAGCGCCGGACCCACAACCGCGACCGGTGGGGCACGAGGATCCTGCGTCTCTGTCGACCGAATCGCCGGGACCGCGGGTGCGTTGCGCTCAGTGCGGCACCGCCGCGCGCCTGAAGCCGGAAAGCCGCTGGAAGCGGCCGATGCTGTGCCCCCCGTGCGGCACGAATGGTGGATCGCGTGCGGATGCTCAGGCCTGCGCGGGCGCGGTTGCCGCAGCTGTCCTGAGTCAGCCCCCCGATCCGGGTGGAAGTCCGCGTTGAGCGATCTTGGGCCCGCGCAGCCGTCAGGCGGGCCGTGACGTTCACGTGTTCGCGGCTCGTGCCTCGGCGCTCAGGCGGTGAACGTTTCCAACACGCGGTTCGTGTTGCGGCGCACCTGCGATGCGGGCAATCCGGCTGCCGCCGGGATGAGGACCGGCAGCCGGACGTACTGGCGGAAGGCCTCCAGCTTCTCGCGACATTGCGTGGGGGTACCGGCGATGGTCAGCGCGTCGACCATTTCGTCGGTGACCGCCGCGAGGACGGCCGCGGAGTCGTTGCGCCGAAACGCGGCGGCCGCGACCTCGCGCGGCTCGCCAAAGCCGCTCACCTCGAAGACCGTGCGGATACTCTCCAACGGTAAGTAGGTTGCGATCTCGTGGCGCGCCATCGCCCGTGCCTCCGACGGATCGTCGGCGATGGCGCACGTGATGAGCGAGGCCAAGTCGACGTCAGCGCCGGACCGCCCTGCTTTCTCCGCTCCCGCTTGCAAGTGCGGTTGCACAACTTCCTCCAAATACCGGAGTGATATGAGGGCACCCGTCAGCACCCCGTCCGCGATCGATCCGGCCATTTCGATCGAGCGGGGCTTGATGGAGCCGAGGTACAGGGGCACCTGGGGGCGTAGCGGCGTGAAGGCCATCGGGAACTGTCGGATGCGAGCCTCTTGGCCCGCGAAGGTGACCTCATCACCCTGCTGGGCGGCCAGGACGCGCCGCACGATCTCCGCGACTTCCCGCAACCGCGTGAGCGGCCGGCCCTGGTCGGGGACGTCGTACCAGAGTTCGTTGGTGTCGGGAGCGCCAACGCCGAGCCCGAGGATAAAGCGTCCCTGCGCGACCTCGTCGAGGTTCGCCGCCGCCTGGGCCATCAGCGTTGCGCTGCGGGGGTAGGAGAGCGCGATGCCGGAAGCGACGCCGATGCGAGAGGTGTTGAGCGCGATGGCGGCCAGCGGCACGAAGCACTCACGCCAGAACTCGGGCACCCACAGAGACTCGTACGCGGCCTCCTCCGCCCGCCTCGCCACGTCGACCATCTCCGATATCGCCATCCCCTGCCCTTTGAGCATGAGCGAGATTCGCGCCATAAGGGTCTCCGTTCCGCCGGAAGCGAGCAGTGTCGGCAATTCTAGCCGAGAGCGCCGCCCGCCGGGCAGACAGGATAACGATCTGCGACGGGCTTCGTGTGTCGTGGTCAGAGAAGATCCCGGCTGCGTTCCTCGGAAGCGGCCTCCCTTGCGCCCGTCTTCCTCCCGATCCACGGAGCGTTTCCCAGAGAAGACCGAACAGATAGCGGGCAGCAGATGGCCGGTCGACATTCGCGGGCGGCGAGGGAGATGTTGGACCTCCCAGCGACGTGCGTTCGACCGGATCGCCGGCACCGGCGCTCGGCGACTCGGCAGTCGTCGCAGCGGCGGGCGACGATCGGGAGTTACTGGCAGCTCCGCCTGCTGGCCGAGCGCGCCCTCGTCGTCGCCGCGATCTAGTATGCGTGCCGCGAAGCGGGAGACGAAAGGGCCGGCGCGTGCGATTCGCGTGCGACACCGGAGGCACGTTCACCGACCTCATCGTCGAAGACGATGACGGCGGCCTCCGCATGTACAAGGCCCCCACGACCCCGGCTGATCCTCTCCAAGGAATCCTCGACACGCTCATCCGTGCCGCCAACGACGAGGGAGAACCCCTTGCGACCTTCCTCGCGCGCGCGGACATGTTCATCCACGGAACGACGTACGCGGTCAACGCCATCGTCACTGGTGAGACGGCGAGGACAGCGTTCCTGACCACCAAAGGGCATCCAGACATCCTCGTACTCCGAGAGGGGGGCCGGCTGGAGCCCTTCAACTTCACGGTCCCGTATCCCGAGCCCTACATTCCGCGCGCCCTGACGTTCGAAGTGCCCGAGCGCGTGAGCAGCGCTGGGGAGATCTACGAACCACTTGATGAGGACGCCGTCCTCGCCACGATCGCCGAACTCCGGCGCCGTGAGGCCGAGGCCGTCGCGGTCTGTTTTCTCTGGTCGATCCGGAACCCCGCGCACGAGCGCCGGGTTGGGGAGCTCTTGGACAAGCACCTCCCGAACGTCCCGTACACCCTCTCGCATCAACTCAACCCGGTGCTCCGCGAGTACCGTCGCGCCTCGGCGACGGCGATCGACGCGTCACTGAAGCCCTTGATGACGAGCTACCTCGGCAGCCTCACGGAGCGCTTGCAGGCTGCCGGCTTCCGGGGCCGTACCCTCACCCTCACGTCGCAGGGGGGCATGCTCGACGCGGCTGAGCTGGCTGAAGCCCCGATCCACGCGATCAACTCCGGTCCCTCAACGGCTCCGGTCGCGGGCCGCCATTTCGCCTCGGTCGACAGCGATGCGGAGGATGCGATCGTGGCCGATGCCGGCGGCACCACCTACGACGTGAGCCTCGTTCGGCGCGGGCGGATCCCCGTCACGGACGAGACCTGGATCGGCGAGCCGTTCCGCGGGCACATGACGGGGTTCTCGTCCATCGACGTTCGCAGCATCGGCGCCGGCGGAGGCAGCATTGCCTGGATGGACGACGGCGGAGTCCTGCACGTCGGGCCTCGCAGCGCGGGCGCGGTACCAGGCCCGGTGTGCTACGGGTTCGGCGGCCTGGAACCGACCGTGACGGACGCCGCGCTCGTCCTCGGCTACCTCGACCCCGATAACTTCCTGGGCGGGACCATGACGCTCGATCGCAGGGCGGCAGAGGCGATGATCCGAGAGCGCATCGCGTCAGCCCTGGGGCGGTCCCTGGAAACAGCCGCGACCGCGATCCTGGACGTGGCTACGGAGAGCATGGTGCAGGCCATCGCGGACATCACGGTGAGTCAGGGGATCGATCCGGCCACATCCGTGCTCGTTGGCGGCGGCGGCGCCGCGGGCCTGAACGCGCTCCCGATCGCGCGGCGCCTGCGCTGTCCTCGCGTCATCATCCCGGCGGTAGGGGCCGCCCTCAGCGCTGCGGGCGCGCTCAGATCGGACCTCTCCATGAAGTACCGGGCGACGCTCTTCACTACCAGCGACGGCTTCGATCAAGATGGGGTCAACCGCGTGCTCCAGTCTCTCGCGGAGCGCTGTCAGTGCTTCATCGACGGCCCCGGCTCCGGATCGCTCTCGCACCGCATCGAGTACGCCACGGAGGCGCGCTACGCGCACCAAGTCTGGGAGATCCCCGTTCCCTTGCAGGCTACGCGGTTCAGTTCCGACGACGACCTCAATCGCCTCGTCGAAGACTTCCACTCCATGCACGAGGACATCTTCGCCATTCGGGATCCTGGCTCCGCGATCGAAATGGTGGGCTGGAACGCACTGGTCTCCTGCGAGCTTCAGCACGGCCATCATCAGGAACTCCGCCAGAGCGGGTCGGCCACGGAGTTCAGCGATCATCGGGCGGTGTACTTCCGGAGCGCGGGCGCCATCGACGTCGCGGTCTACCAGCCGGAGGCGATGGAGGTAGGCACGGTGTATGCGGGGCCTGCCATCATCGAATCGCCGTTCACAACGATCGTGGCCGACCCTGAGTCGACGTTCCACCGCACGGCCACGGGCAGTCTCATACTGGAGCCCTGAGACGTCGTCCACGCATTGGGATGTCGCGCAACGACCGCTCGCCGGCTCCGAGGAGGAGGGGCATGTCGCACGAACTCCTGCTAGCGCTCAACGGCAGCATCCTGGCGGAACGCGATGTGAGGATTTCGCCCTTCGATCGGGGCTTCCTCTGGGGGGACGGCGTCTATGAGGTCACGGCGTGTTACGACGGCGTCCTCTTCCGTCTCGACGATCACATCGAGCGGCTGTCCCGTTCCCTCCGCTACGTGCAGATCGATCCCGGCGTCGGCCTCGACGAGATCCGACGCGAGACGCTCCTCCTGCTCGACGCCAACCGCGACCGCCTGGAGCGGGGCGGGCTGTACCGGGTGGGACACTGGGTCACGCGTGGCGAGGACGCCCCCTCGCTGCGGGCCCGCGATGCCGGGCCGCCCACGCGGCTCGTCTTCTTTCGTCCGGTCGACATCGAATCGGTGGTGCGGGCTCGGCGTGACGGGGTGATCCTCAGCGTCGCGCCAACGCGACGCAACTCGCCGGAGGCTATCGAGCCACGCGCGAAGGTCACGAGCAAGATGAATCAGATCCTGGCGGAGCTTGACGCGGCGGCGCACGAGGCGCTCGCGCTCATGCTCGATCTGGATGGCAACGTCGCGGAGCATGCGACGGCGAACCTGTTCATCGTTCGGGACGGCGCGCTCTGCACGGCGCCCGGCCGCAACATCTTGGAGGGGGTCACACGAACCGTTGTGCTGGAGTTGGCGAGGCGCCTCGGCATTCCAGCGGCGGAGCGAACATTCTCGTTGTACGACCTCGCGCAAGCCGACGAGATCTTCCTGACGGCCACCACCAGTGGTGTCACGCCGGTGCGGCGGGTGGACCGCTTTGTTCCCCGGGCGCCGGTGCCCGGTCCGGTCACGAAGACGCTTCTCGGTGCGTACGCGCAGGAATGCGGCTACGACGTCGAGGCGCAAGTGGAGGCCCGCCGAGGGAGACAGATAGGGGGACGGAGATGACCGTGGCTTCGCGGCCGCTTGATGGCGCTCAGCTGGCAATCTTGCACAACCGCTTCGCGGGCATTACGCGCAAGATGACGAACACACTGCTGCGTACGGGCCGTTCCGGCGTGCTGAATCGGGCCAAGGACTTCTCCTGTTGCATCGTCACGCGGGATTGCGAACTTCTGGTGGCGGAGGAGAGTCTGCCCATTCACGTGCTCAGCGGTCCCGACGTGATGGCGCGGTCTATGGCCGAGTTTCACCCGATCCTCAAGCGGGGCGATGCGTTCCTCCACAACTCCCCGTATCACGGCTGCTCCCATCCGGCCGACCACACCCTGCTCATGCCGGTGATCGACCGGGACGGCGCTCACCACCTCACGGTGATCGCCAAGGCGCATCAGGCCGATATCGGGAATTCCATCCCAACGACGTACCACGGCACGGCGCGCGACGTGTATGAGGAAGGGGCCCTGATCTTCCCCGCCGTGAAGGTGCTCGAGAACTACGAGCCGGTCCAGGACATCCTGCGCATGTGCCAGATGCGCATCCGCGTTCCCGAGCAGTGGTACGGGGACTTCCTGGCCATGGTCGGCGCGGCCCGCATTGGCGAGCGCGAGCTTCTAGCCCTCGCCGACGAGTTGGGCTGGGACACGGTGCACGCCTTCAGTCGGCAATGGTTCGACTACTCCGAAGAGCGGATGATCATGGCCCTCAGCGCGCTGCCGGCGGGGCAGGCCGCGGCGGTGTCCGTGCACGACCCAATTCCGGGGACGCCAGCAGACGGAATCCCGGTGAAAGCGACCGTGACCGTCGATCCAAGGGAACAGCGCGTCGAGGTCGACCTCAGGGACAATCCGGACACCATGGCTTGCGGTCTGAACATGAGTGAGGCCTGTGCGCGCACGGCCGCGATGATCGGCGTCTTCAATTCGATCGAGCACTCCATTCCGAAGAACGCCGGCTCAATGCGACGCATCCGCACGCATCTGCGCGAGGGATGCGTGGTAGGCATCCCCCGTCACCCTGCGAGTTGCTCGGTAGCGACGACGAACCTGTGCCACCGCATTAGTGCTGCCGTGCAGCGTGCGATCGCCGAGTTTGGCGACGGGTTGGGTCAGGCGGAAGCGGGCTGCGTACATCCGCCGTCCACCGCGGTCGTGTCGGGGATCGATGCGCGTTCCGGCAAGGCGTTCGTCAACCAACTCTTCTTGGGGGCAACGGGAGGCGCCGGCGGTCCCAGCGAGGATTGCTGGCTCACCATCCTCGATGTCGGGAACGGGGGCATGTGCCTCATCGACAGCGTCGAACTCGACGAGATCTATCTGCCGATCCACGTCCACGCGCGCTACCTCGTACCGGATTCGGAGGGCGCGGGAAAATTCCGGGGAGCGCCCGGGCTCTTCGTGGAGTTCGGTCCCGTGGGTGGCCAGATCGAGGTGGGATACGTGGCCGACGGATACATCAATCGGCCGTTGGGGGTCCGCGGCGGCGGTCCCGGCGTCAACTCGCAGCAGTACCGCCGCAGGATGGGCGGCGCCTTGGAGCCGCTGGAGCCGTGCGCCCAGATCCGCATCGAAGACGGTGAATCGATCGCCTGTGTCACTTGCGGCGGCGGCGGCTACGGCGATCCGAGGGAGCGGGATCCGGCGCGGGTCCGTCACGATGTACTGGAAGGATTGGTCACCCGAGAGCGGGCACGGAGCGTCTACGGGGTGATCGTGACGCCCTAGACGCGCGTTGATGGGCGCCCTTCCGCTGACGTCGGTCCGTCCTCAACCGTCTCTCTGGAGCTGGATGGAGTCGTGGCATCCCGCAGGAGGCAAGGGCCGGCCGCCTCGGCCGCCGGCTGTGGAGCTGGCGCCGATGAATCCCGATCTGGAGATCGAGCCGGGAATGTGCTGCGGGACGATGGCGCTGTGGGGCGGGACCTGCTTGTCTTCCCAGCGCCAGCGTTCGACGAGGATCCCCCCCTCGGTCAGGCTGGTGAAGATCTCCGGAATGAGACCCTCGGCGCGGAGCTTGCCGTTGAAGGATTGCACGTAATCCCCCCCCCCCCCCCCCCCCCCCCGGGGGGGGGGGGGGGCTGCCCCTGTGCGATGAAGAGGGTCACGCCTGGGCGCTCAAGCCCGGCGCGGGCGTCGTCGCTAGCGAGGCGCATCGTCAGTGCGCGCGGCCGGCCAGGCGACGAGCCCTCTCCCGTCGGGCGCCGGGCAACGCCTCACCGAGGGCAGGCTCGCGCTCAGGGCGAGTCCGCCAGGACGAGCGGCCGGTCGAAGTTCTCACGCAGGAAATTCACCAGATCCCAGCGTTCCTGGTCGGTCAGTTGATCGGCGAAGGACTGCATGGCAGTGCCCGTAATGCCCTGCGTGATCCAGGTGTAGAGCGTGCCGTCGGGGTGGAAGGGGACGTGCACGCGGAAGTTGGCCGGGAGCTGCGGCAGCGATCCCGCCAGAGGACCGTCGCCGCCGCCGGTCGCACCGTGGCAGCGCGCGCAGGTGTTGGCGAAGAGGGTGGCGCCGGCGGCGACGGACTCGGGCGTGCGCTGCACGGGGTTATCGATCGTGCGGCCCGGCGCGGCCTCCACGCTGAAGAGCAGGACAATCGTCAGTGCCATGAAGACGGTACCGCCCGCCAGGGCGGCGTCGGCCGCGCGCTGCGAGACTGCCCGGCGCAGGTGGCCCCGGTACGCGACGAGCAGCCCAGCCACGATCGCTGCCCAGAGCGCTCCCACGGCGTCCCAATCGAACTGGGTGAGGGGCAGAGCGAGGGCGCCGGGGGGCTCAACCCCGAAGGGCGACACGGTCAGATAGCCCTGCTGGACGGAGGTCGTGAGCCCGGCCAGGGCGTCGTCGCGGGTTACGCGGCGGACCTCCACGTCGACGGCCCACTCCCCCGGCAGGCCGAAGAAGGCCCCCTCCAGCTGCCAGACGTCCACGCCGCCGGGATCGGCGGGAACGATCAACGAGCCCACCGCCGGGTCGTCCAGGTAGGTGAAATGCAGGCGCACCGCGGTGACGGGATCGGTGGGCGGGCCGCCGGCGGAATCGGCGAGGTCGATCTGGAAGCGGTTCACCCCCACCAGGTTCGGGTCGACGCGGACGCTGGCGATGAGATCGTCGAGGGGGAAGGACTGCTCCACCGTGCGCACCTTTTGCTCGCTAGAGGGGAGGTCGCTGCGCGGCGTGGGGATCTGCGTCAGCGCCGCGGTGGCCGCGAGGACGGCGAGCGCGAGGGTTACTTCGGCTCGCATGAGGCGGCGGAAACGCCGTTCAAGGCCTGCCTGCTCCGCCGCTGCGGGGCCCGCCGCCTGGGAGCGCGGGCGGAGGATCATCGCGTTGGCGGCGGCGACGGCGAAGAGCAGCGCCAGCAGCCCCAGCTTGACGAGCATGGCCGCGCCCCAGTCGGTGTCCGTGAAGCCGCGGAAGGCCGGGGTCTGGATCAGCAGACCAAGGAGCCCGGCCGCGACCAGGACCGGCACCGTGCCCGCGGCGAGCAGGGAGAAGCGGCGCACGGACTCGATCTGGAAGCGGTGACGGTCGTGGGAAGCGCCGCTGCCGCGGGTGCGCCAGAGCAGCCAGGCCATGGCCCCCAGCACGCCGACCCACACCGCGGCGGCGGCGAAATGGACGGCGTCGAAGATGGTGGCCCAGATCCAGCCCTCGTCGATGGCGGCGCCGTGGCTGGCGCTGGAGATCGCGGCGATGAGGCCGGCGGCCACGACCACGAGGGCGATCAGGGTGGGGCGAGGATCGGCGGGACGGGCGCGCCTGCTGGCCAAGAGCAGCGCGGTCGCGAGGAGCAGGATGCTCCAGCGCAAGAGCAACCAGAGGCCGTTGCGAGTGTCGAAGAGGACTTCGTCGAGGAACTCCAGGCCGCCCAGCTTGGCGGCGGCGGCAGAGGCGTCGTAGGCGGTGGCGACAAAGAGAACCACGACGGCGCCCCGGGCGACATTGTGCGCCTGGTGGGCGGCGCGGCGGGCAAGAGGCGCCGCGGCCGGGCCAATGCGCTGCGCGGCAGGGACCCCGACGACGAGGGCGAAGAGGGCGCTGCCGCCCAGGGCCAGCGTGGCGACCAAGGTGAACCACTTGACGGCGGCGTCGGCTCCGGCAGGGGGACCGGGCAGGTTCAGGTCCGGCGTGAAGGCGCCGCCCAGGGGGGCGCTGCCATCCGCCTCCAGCACCGTGAAGGCGAAGGTCCCGTTCCAGGTATGTCCGTCAATGCTGGAGAGGGTGCGCCAGACGACGGTGTAGATGCCGGGCGCGAGGCGGGGAACGGGCACCGTTATGGCCGTGGCGTCGAGGTCGCTGAAGTCGCTCCGGCCGAAGTCGACGCGGGCGCCGCTGGAGTCGAGCACCTCGGCGCCCGAGAAGTCTCGCGTGAGCGGTTCGGACATGAACAGCCGGATCTGTGTGGGTGACTCGCGCAGGGCGGCGTTGATGGGCGGATCGGAGCGGACCAGCAGCGCGTGGGCGTCGGCGCGACCGCCAGCGGTCAGCCAGAGCGACGTCAAGAGGGTCAGCAGCGCCAGGAGCAGGACGAGGCGGGCGGGCCCACTCAGGCCGCCCACGCGCCGCCCGCGCGCGGCCGCCGCCCACATCAGGGCACCGTCCCCGCCGGTACTGTTCCCACCCAATCGATCCAGCCGTGGAACTCGCCAGGGCCAAGGGTCTGGGTGACGCGGGAGGCGACATCGACGAGGTAGACGCCGAAAGTGCCGCGCAGCAGGATGACAGCGCCATCGTTGGACCAGGAGAAGTCGGGCGTGTCCTCCAGCACCGTCGTGAGGCGGGTGAGGCCGCTGCCGTCGGGCCGCACGATCCAGAGGTCCTGCACGCCGTTGGCGCGCAGTGAAGCGGCAGCGGAGCGGGGATCGGCCGAGATCTGGGGCCCGTCGCCCGACGCGAGGAAGGCGATCCAGCCGCCCGCCGGCGAGAAGCGCGGCAAGCGGTAGAAGGCGAGGCCGTCGCTGGTGTCGAGAAGGCGGGCGGCGTTGCCGCCGTCGGCGTCCATGACGCCGAGGATGTGGTCCAGGGCGGGGTCGTCGACGAAGGTGAGGCGGCGGCCGTCGGGCGAGGGGGCGGGCTCGGTGGCGTGCTCGCGCAGGACCGCCGTTTGTCCGCTGTCGAGATCCAGGCGCATGATCTCGATGCGGAAAAAGCGGCCGGCGTCGTCCATCTCATTGATCTGATGGCTGAAGAAGAGGCTGCGGCCGTCGGGACTCCAGCGTGGGGACCAGTAGAACTCGCCCTCGCGGACGTGCTCAAGGAGGAGCAGGTCGATGCCGGCGAGGTCGGAGATATGGATGTCGCTGCCGATGTCCCCGACACCGCCGGGGGCCTGGTCGAAGCGGACGTAGGCGATCCGATCGTGCTGGGGGGAGAGGGCAGGGGCGGAGATGGAGAAGCGCTGAGAGCCCTCGATGAGGCGGCCGGCGACGCCGCTGCGCTGAAGAAAAAGATCGGTGCCCAGGGTGTAGGCGGCGAGGCCGGGGACGAGCAGGTCCGGGCCGGCGGGACCCGGCTCCGTGGCCCGGGGAGGTGCGGGGCTGGGGGCGGCGATCTCTCTGGTCGGAGCCGGTGTCGCGGGCTGCGCCTGCGCCGGAAGCGGCGGGGACGCCGGGGCCGGAGACCGCGAGGCGTCCTTGCTCCCGCCACAGGCGGCAAGGATGAGCGCGGCGGCGAGGATAAGCGGGAGCGCGCCCGGCGTGAGCCCGGAGCGGGACCAGAGGGGTCGGGGCATCAGCCGCCTCCCGGCCGGCGGCGGGTCACCGTCAGGCCGACGACGGCGAGGGCGCTAACCACCCCCAGGCCGATGACGGCGCCGTCGATGCCGCCGTCGCGCTCCTGCTCCGCCGCCGCCACGGGCCGGGGGGGCGGGGGGGGTTCGGCGCCAGCGGCTTGCTCGGGGGGCGCGTCACCGGGGTACGGGATGAGGAGTTCGCCCGCGCGTTCGCGGTCCGCGGCGATCTCGGCCGGGCTGGGGGCGCGTCCGACGTAGAAGGCGTAAGCGCCGGCGTCGTCGTCACCGTCGTCGGCGGAGAGGGTGGTCCAGGCGGCGAAGTAGCGTCCCGGTGGCAGCGTCTCCAGCAGCGGGGCGAAGACGTGCGTGCGGTCCTGCCGGTCCAGAACGAGGGGGCCTGTGGGCCAGGCGGTCCCGCTGGCATCGGTGAGGGTGATGGTGTTGGCGCCCTCCTCTCGGAACAACTCCTGGCTGAACCAGAGATCGATGCGGGTCGGGGAGGCGGGCAGTTCCTCGGCGAAGGCCGGGGCGGAGCGAAGGTAGCGGGCATGGGCCTCGGCGTGGCGCGGGGACAGGCCGAGGACGCCGAGGGCCAGCGCCGCCGCGAGGGCGGCGCCGGCCCACCAGCGCGGACGCGGGAGCGGACGCGGGTGCATCAGTGCCTTGGATCCCGCGGGCTACTCGTCATGATCGATGTCGTCGTCCTCGTCATGGCCCGCGTTATCATCGCGCTCTCCGGCCTCGCCCAGATCGGGTGGGGGTGGCACCGGCTCGCCCGCGAAGTAGGCGGCGACGGCTTCCTCGAATTCGTGCGAGTTCGCGTGGGCGATCAAGGCGGGTCTGGCCGCGGCCTCGGCGTCATTGTCCAGGACCGGCGGGATCACGGCCTCCACCGCGGCACGAAACTGATCGACGTTGGGCTGCAACTCAGCCGGCCAGACCGGGCTGGACAGCACCTGCTCGGCCCGCCGCAGAAATCCCGGGTCCGCGGCGTGGACCAGGCCCTCATTGTTGATGCGTTCGTCGATGTCGTGGAAGCGGGCCACCTCGAGGGCGGGGAGGGAGGCGCGGAGCAGCGCCTCGGTCGCGAGTTGCCGGGTCGCGGCGAGGTCGTTGCGGAGCGCCGCGACCTCGGCGGCGAGTCGGTCGTTGGGGTCATCGCCGCCGCAGGCGGCGGCGATGAGAGCGATCGCCGCGATCAGGAGCGGCGCGATGAGCCATCGTTTCATGGAAGGTCTCCTCCATTCGGGGCCGGGCACGGCCTTGGCGGTCCGGCTGAGTGGCGTTCAGCGCGGAGGAGGAGCCTCGGGATGGTCGTCGGCGAGAGCGTGGAGCGGCTGTTCCGCGTCGGCCTGGGGCTGGAGGGGCGCGGTGAGGGCCAGCGACGTAGCCGGGGGCGGGGGGCCGACCGTGCCTGCGACGCTCTCGGCGCTACCCCCGTGGCCGTGCTCGACGTGAGCGGCGGTGTCGAGCAATGCGGGTGGACCCAGCTCATCGCATGGAGTCAGGGAGGCGTCTCTGGTGCCGCTATGCGCCCGCTGAATCGGCGTCCAGGGCATGGATGGAAGATCTCCGGGTCGAGCCCTGATCATCTCGTGCGCCGCGACGTTTGCCAGAGTATTGACGGTCAGTTTTGAGCCCGTCACGGCGTTCGCTGATTTGGCCAGGATCCGGTCCGCGAACGCGCGGGCCTCATCGAGCAATTGATCCGGCGGGACAATGCGGTTGACGACGCCCCACTGAGCCAGATCCTCTGCAGTGTAGCGATCGCAGGTGACGATGATCTCTTTGGCGCGCGCGGCCCCCACCATGCTCAACAGCCGGGCGGAGGCGCCTGCGCTTAACGGCACACCCCAAGCGACTTCCGGAAACCAGAATTGGGCGCCCGGTACGGCGATACGGAAATCACAGGCGAGCGCCAAGCCCCAGCCGCCACCAACGGCATAGCCGTTGACCGCCGCGATGGTGAATTGTTCCAAGTTCTCCAGCAGGCCGAGCGTGCGACTGATGAGACGGATGCGATACCGGCGGGCCCGGGCAAACAGGCGTCGCCGTTCCGTTTCGTCGGTCACGCCTTTGACGACGGTGAGATCCGCGCCGGTCGAGAAGGTATTTCCCGCGCCGGTGAGAATGACCACGCGAGTACCGGCATCATCGCGCAGGTCGCGTAGGATCGATTCGAACTCCTGCAACATCTCGACATTGATCGGATTGCGTTTTTCCGGCCGATTCAAGGTGATGATTGCGATCTGCTCTGCCTTTTCCACCAGGAAATGCTGATCCATACACGTTTCCTCTGAGCGTTTGGCCCACTCGAACGTGCCGCAGTTCCAGCGGAGTCAGAGGCCATGATGCGGGCCCGGGACGCGGTTAAGCAACCGCCCGTTCTGGCGCACTTGCTGCTGCATAGGGGCGTCTCAGCTTGGGACAGGCGGCATCTCATCCGCATGCCCGCCCACGGCACATCGCACGGGCTGTATGCGCCCGGTGGTCTCCGGCAACCGCATCACGATGCACGTTTGACGCGCACGTCGCCGTCGCGTTGCGGTGCATCGTGGTGGCCAGGTGCGGCAAGGTACGAGGCGATTGGCGCCCGGGGCGTTGAGGTTGATGGTGAGTTCGTCGCGACGATCTCAGCCTGCCGGTAGCGGCCTCGTTCCCACGATCCCGGCGCGTTCGAGCGCATCCAGTTTGGCCTCGTCGATCCCGAGCAAGGTCGAAAGCACTTCGCAGCTATGCTCGCCCAACGTGGGGGCGGGATGGTCAATGGTTGCGGGATGCTCGCCCACGCGGTGGGGTGCGACCGGGTGGGGGAGCCAGCCGACGTACTCGCGTTTGAGCCACTGCCAGAAGTCACGCGCCTGGAGCTGCGGATGGGCGAAGACCTCCGCCGCGGCCAGGACCGGCGCGGCGATGATATCGGCGCGACGCAGCGCGTCCAGCAATGCGTCACGTTGCTGGGAAGCGGTCCAGCGGGCCAGGTGCTCATCGATCCGGTCATGGGCAGCGCGGCGTCCACTGGCGCGATCGAGCGGTGGTCGGGCCAGCGCTGGGTCGCCAACCAGGTCGGCGAGCGCGGTCCAGGCGGCGTCGGAATCCACAGTGAGCATCAACCACTCGTCGTCGCCCATGCATGGGTAGACGCCTTGGGGGGCGTGTGTGGGGTGGCGGCTACCGATCCGCGGTGGCGGTTCGTTCAGCAGCGCTTGGCTCGCGACGCCGTGCAGGCCGAGCGAGGTCACGGACTCCACCTGCGACAGATCAACGGATTGCCCCTCGCCCGTCCGCTGCTGATGCAGAATCGCGAGCAGCAGCGCGGCGGCCGCGTGGACACCCGCGACCGGATCTCCCAGGGCGAGGTGGAGCGTGACCGGCGGGTCGGTGGCCGTGCCTTGAAGATGGGGGAGGCCAGACGCCTGCTCAGCGGTCGAGCCGTAGGCGCGGTAGGAGTGCCACGGTCCACCGGCGCCGAACGGTGGCATCGAGAGCATCACGAGCCGAGGATTCACGGCGCGCAGAACCGGCTCGTCCAGACCTAGCTTGGGAAGCACTCCCGCGGAGTAGTTCTCAACGACCACATCCGAGATCGCGGCGAGTTCTTTCAGCAGCTCCGCACCACGCGGCTGCGCCAGGTCGAGCGTGATGCCGAGCTTGTTGCGGTTCATGATGTTGAAGGCGACACGTTTCTCGAACTGGAGATCCGCCATCTCCGGGGGCGTGAGTTGCAAGCCTCGCCACCAATCGAAGTGCTGGCGGGACTCCACCTTGATCACTTCGGCGCCCATGTCGGCAAGGTGGCGTGAGGCAAGCGGTCCCGCCCATCCCATCGTGAGGTCAACGACGCGAATGCCCTGCAACAGCGGTGGCCGGCCCCCAAGTGAGCGAAGCGGCGGCGGGACCGGTGTCGCAGCCGCGACCTGCCGCCGGGATCCCAACACTGCCCCGTCGCGCTGCGCCGACCGCGGCCGGCGGTGCTCCCCCAAACGCGCCACTGGGCCATCCCGCCGGGCGGGAGCATTCCGCAACCGAAACGGCGCTGCCGGTACGTCGAGTGCTCCGAGGTCGGGGTGCGTCACCTCACGAAATGCCTCACGCGCGCGAAGCTGCTCACTGTCGAATAGCTCGGCCACGGTGGGCACGAGCGCCAACGGGATGCGGCGGGCTTGCCCTTCGTGGAACCACTCGGCGGCGGGACGTCGCTTGAGGGCGGGCACGAGCAACTGCTCGATATGGTCGGCGTCCTGAAGCCGGTTGAGCGAGGTCTGATAGGCAGGATCGCGTCCAAGCTCGGGAAGCCCGACGACGTCGCAGAAGTTGCGCCACTGCGCCGACGTCAGCGCCGTGACACCAAGCCACCCCTCCCGCGTAGGGAAGATCGAAGTGGGATAGTGCGGGTGGTGCCGGTTGAGCCCCAAGCGAGGCTCTTGGCTCTGGCCCACCGCAGCGGGCAGTCCATAGTCTGTCAAGGCGAGCGCCGCTTCGAACAAGGAGACGTCCACGTGCTCTGGCTGCGGGGGGCGCTGCAGACAGCGAGCGACGAGATGCGTTGCCATGCTGATGAAGCCCGTCGCCCCGCCGAGAATCTGCACCGGGTAGCCGCTCGGAAGAAGCGGCGGGCCCTCAGGCGGACCGATGCTCCTGACCTGGCCGATCTGACAGCAGATGCTGGCGTCATTGGCCGGCAGCCCGGACAACGGGCCGGTCTGGCCCCACCACGTGAGCGAGCAGAGGAGCAGGTGAGGCGCCTGCTTGACGAGCTCCTCGAAGCCGATCCCCAGACGATCGAGGGTGCCTGGGGCCTCTGACTCCAGCACGACGTCGGCCGTGCGCATCCACGTCAGCAGCGCATCGCGCTGCGCCTGGTCTTCCAGATCGAGTGCGACGCTTTCCTTATGCGGGCTTAGCAGCGCGTGCAGGCCGCTGGATTCCGGCGCCGGCACGCCGCTCTTGTGCGGCGGGTAAGCGCGCGTCGGGTGACCTCGCTCGGGACGCTCGATATTGACGACGCGCGCACCGAAGTCCGCGAAGAGTTTCCCGCACGTCGCGGTGGCAACCGATCCCGAGATGTCGAGCACCGTGTAGCCGCTAAGGGGCAGGGTCGGACTCATGTATGGGATGATCCGGCAGGGAGTCTTCGCAACCGCGATCGGTCGCGCTCGCAACGGTAGCAGGCGAACGAATCGCCGCCGCGGGATTAGACGAGCAGTTGGTCGGCGAGGTC
The DNA here is from genome assembly GCA_965247775.1 of Dehalococcoidia bacterium. Classification (GTDB taxonomy): domain Bacteria; phylum Chloroflexota; class Dehalococcoidia; order Bin125; family Bin125. The sequence goes on along the minus strand of OZ252031.1, from coordinate 2,258,516 downwards.
GGTGAAGTCGGCAGCGTTGATGTCGAAATCTGGCTGGGAAAGGTCGCGGTCGGAGTCTTCCGCGCTCTCAGCAGGCCGAAGGGCGAACGCAGACTGTAACGCCGCGGCCAGTTCGCTGTCCTTCGTTTCCCCGTGCTCACCCGGCCGGGGGACGTAGGCGGAGCGCAATCCCGCCGCCATCGCTGCGCGCAGGTCGGCAGGGTGGGCTGCGCACATCAGGGCCTGGTCAGGCTCGACGCCCAGCAGCTTCAGGCCGGCGAGATAGGCTTCGGGTTCGGGCTTGTAGTGGCCGAGGAACTCGCAGGAAAGGATGCCGTCCCAATCGACGCCGTTGTGTTTGGAGCTGTCGATCGCGATTGACGTGCTCATCACCGTGAGGACGACGACGGTATACCGCTCGCGGAGACGGCGCAGGGCGGCAGGGGCGTCGGGCCAGACATAGAGGCGGTGCCAGACGGCGTTGAGTTCATCGAGGTCCGCCGGGGAGAGTGCGAGCGACGGGTACTGGCCCGCCAGCTCGTCGAGCACCATGCGATGCAGCCGGTCGGCGTTCATCCAGGGTAGATCGCCGCTGCGCACTCGCCGCAGCTGCTCGAACATGCGGCGTCGCCAGGTGTTGGCGAAGGCGGCGGCGTCCAGTTCGGCGCCACGAGCGGCGGCGCGCGTGGCTACCGCGTCTTTGATGGAGTGGTGCCAGTCGAAAACGGTTCCTCCGATGTCCCAGGTCAGGGCGCGGATCTGGCTCAGGTCGATCGCGTTGGGCATGCGGCGGCTCCAGTCAGTTCCTCGGGCAACGACCGTCCGAGGCTAGCGAGGGGACACGACTGCGCACAAACCCGAACGGGCCGGAGAGCAGGGGTGCACCTCCGCGCTCCCAAGCCGAGTCGCAATACTCCACGTCTTCGTGCCCCGAGCCGCTGCCCCGCTGCCTCGCCGCCTACACTCATCCCTGTCTGCATGAGGGCCAACTGCCCGTCATCCCGCAGCCGCGAAGAGAAAGGAACGCGTGATGCCTCGCGAGTACCACAAGGGCACCTGGGAGCAGGTGCGAGCACTCTCGCCGGCCGTCGTGACACGTGGAGGCCGGGTCGTCTGGCTTTCCGGCGACATCGGCGCCTCCGAGTCCGAGGAAGAGCTGGCCGGACAAAGCATTGAGCACGATCGCACGCACTTCCCCACCGACTTCGACAGCCAGGTCCACAATACGTTCCGGCGCATTGGCGCCACGCTGGAGAAGGTTGGGGGGGAGCTGCAAGACATCGTGAAGATGACGGTCTACATCAAGGATGGCCGCAACCAGCAGCGCTTCGTCGAGCTGCGGAAGGGGTACTTCCCGGATAACGCTCCTGCCAGCACACTGATCACGATCACCGGCTTCGCCATCCCCGAGATGCAGATCGAGATCGACGCCATTGCGGTGATCGGTGACGAATAGAGACTTCGTCGCGGCATCAATGCGTATGATGCCGCGATCGCCCCTCCCCGGCGACGGGTGACCCGGCCGCCCCGATCCGTGGGCCCACGATCCCCGGCGTGGCCTTCCGGGCGAGGGACTGCCCTTCTTCGCTGGCGCCGATCTCCTCGGGGTACTCGTCTGCGCTCAGCCCCCACCCCGGGCCGCGGGCGGCGTCCTGCAGGCCGAAGAGGTGCAGGTCGTCCCCGTATCTGGAGCCCATACCGTCCGAGATGAAGATCGGCCGGAGGCCTAGGTTGAGCGTGTCGAAGGCGCCGTTCTGAACGCAGGTGCGATGTTGATGCCCATCAGGATCACCTTGCGCACGCCCAGCGTGCCGCGCAGTACCGGTGCTCCTGCGAAAGGAGCGCACCACCGCGACAGGCTGAGGATCGTCTCGCGATCACGCGGCGTCCTTCGACCGAGGGCGGCGGCGCTCCTCCTCATCGCTCGGAGACTTCACGGCCTTGCCGCCCAGCCCTCCGGCAGGAGCGCTCGCGGCGAGCGTGTTCTTCACCGCAGGTTGGTCGTCCTGCTCGCATCTCTACCCGGAGGACGTGCGCGGCGACCTCCGGGTAGAGATGCGTGGAGACGGGGATGCCCGCCGCCGCGGCGATCGGCGTCGCGCGCTGCCAACCCGTGACGCCGCCAGTGCGCATGAAATCCGGCATCACGTAGTCGCAGGAGTTCATCTGCAGCGCCTTGTAGAGATCCCGCGGGCCGTAGAAGTTCTCGCCCATCTGCATCGGGGTCTTGAGTTCGGCCGCCAGCTGCGCGGAACCGTCGAGATCGTCGTAGACGAGGGGCTCCTCGATCCATGCGAGCCCCAGGTCATCGATGGCGTGGCAGCGTTCCAGCGCTTCGCCCAGGGCCAGGCCCTGGTTGAAATCCACCACCAGCGCCACCTCGTCGCCGGCGGCGTCGCGCACCGCCTCGACGGTCGCCAGATCATCGGCCAGGCGCTCACGTCCCAACCGCAGTTTGGGAGCGACGGCGTGTCCGATGCGTTGCCAGCGGGCATCGATGGATGGCCGATGCCGATCCATCCGATCGGAATCGTGATGCTGGGCTGCCCACTGATCGACAACACGCGGCTGACGGAGCTGATGAGGGCCTGCGCCGAACGGCGGCGCTGGGCCTTCCACTTCACGCAGCCATCGCGGCGGGGCGCTTGGCCCCCTCGATCTGAACAACGATCCCGTCGAGCCATCGACATTGAAGCCCTCGCCATCGCCACTTTCGAAGCCCAAATGGTCCGCGCGAACCTGGCCGAGATCCTGCCGAAACAGCGAGAGGCAGCGCGAGGTCGCCGCACGGCTCGCCTTGCCGGTTGGCACAGTAAGAGCCGCGGCCGGCTCGGCCTGGAGAAGCTCCGCGGCGTGTTGCAGGGGAGCCTGGCCGATGGACTGTAGTCAGGTCCGTGAGGGCACCTTCCGTGCCACCAGAGACGGTCGCGCCGCCTTCCTCATCGAGGAGTCGGCCTCCATCCCAACTACCGCTGAACCCGTAGGGGAGCGGGGGCCCGCGCGCTGGTCGCGCGGGTGGGGTGCGGCGCCGACTTCGTCCTCCCGGACGTCGTCACGATCGACTTCTCAACCGCGGTGGCCTTCCCCGGTGGCCGGGGCCTGGCAGAGGACGTTGCCGACATCGCCGTGGGTTTGGTCCTCAACCGCGGCGGGGCGGCCGGCGTCTCCGACGGCATCGACGCCAACGACATGCCCCTCCTTGAGGCGTTCCATCCCTGGCGTCCCCGCACGCGCCCGCGCAGGAGCCTATGGGCGAAGTCGAACTGCTGCCCTTGCAGGACGGCCTCAACTTGGTCGGCTGGTTCGGCGCCCCCACCACCAGCGCCGAGATCCTGGCCAATAACCTCGCGATCACGTCGATCTTCTTCTTCGACCCGGCGACCGACACGTACACCGTCGATTCCACCGTGATTCCGCCGCCACGGCGACCGGCGATCAACATCGTGCGCGGCAACGGAAGCGGGGCGACCACGCGGGCGTCGCGAGCCGGGCGGAGATTCACTGGGGCTTGACGGCGTTTCTACTGTGATGTCTGCCGACCGCCGCGGCGTCGGCAGGCGGACGGCGCCGGTCCGGAGGAGATCAGGCCCGCGCGACACGGGGGCAGGAGCGGTGGCCCGCCGCCCGCGCGAGCCGCGGTTGAACGGAGGAGGGAAATGCCGGCCCTGCCAGAGACGCGACTGGAGATGCTGCGGGCGATGCAGACCATTCGCCGCTTTGAGGAGCGCGCCTCCGCCGACTATCTCGCGGGCGCCATCTACGGCGTTGTGCACTGCTATATCGGTGAGGAAGCGGTCGCCGTGGGGGTCTGCGCGGCCTTGAACGCGGACGATCAGATCATCAGCACCCACCGCGGCCACGGCCACTGCGTGGCGAAGGGCGCCGATCTGAAGCGGATGATGGCGGAGTTGTACGGCCGGGCGACGGGCTATTGCAAGGGCAAGGGCGGCTCGATGCACATCGCTGACTTCGGCGTCGGCATGCTGGGGGCCAACGGCATCGTCGCCGGGGGGATCTCGATCGCCACCGGCGCCGCCCTGGCGGCGCAGCTTGGGGGCGAAGGGCGCGTCGCGGTGTCGTTCTTTGGCGACGGCGCCTCCAACGCAGGGCCGTTTCACGAGTCGATCAACATGGCCGCGACCTGGAAGCTGCCGATCGTTTACGTCTGCGAAAACAACCTGTGGTCGGCCAACACCGCCCTCGGCGTCACCCTGAACGTGGACGACGTGGCCGCGCGCGCCAGCGGATACGACATCCCCGGCGTGGTCGTGGACGGCAACGATGTACTGGCGGTCCAGGAGGTCGCCGAGGCCGCGGTCAGCCGGGCGCGGGCCGGCGGCGGCCCGACGCTGATCGAGTGCAAGACCTATCGCTGGCGCGCGCACACCGAACGGCCGGGCGTCGAGGATCTGCGGCCGCCGGGAGAGGTCGAGGAGTGGCGGGCGCACGATCCGATCGCGCGCCTGGCCAACGATTTGATTGCGCAGGGGGTTCTGAGCGACGCCTCTTGGCACGAGTTGGACGCGGCGGTCCTGGCCGAAATCGAAGGGGCGGTGCGATTCGCCGAGGCGAGCCCGTTCCCGGAGGCGGAAGCGGCGCTCGAAGACGTCTTCGCGGACTGAGTGCGGGGGACAGAGACGATGCGAACGATCACCTACGCCCAAGCCGGACTGGAAGCCATGACCGAGGAGATGCGGCGCGACCCAACGACGTTTCATCTCGCGACGGCGGCGCCCGGGCCGCTGCTGGAGGAGTTCGGCGCCGAGCGCGTGCGCGCCACGCCCATCGCGGAGGGCGCGTTTACCGGGCTGGCGATCGGCGCTGCCGGCTCGGGCTACCGCCCGATCGTCAACTGGGGCATGGTCACGTTCTCCTTCGTCGCCATGGACCAGATCGTGAATCAGGCCGCCAAGATCCATTACATGTTCGGCGGCCAGGCCACGTTTCCCATCACGTTTCGCGGCTCCGTCGGCGGTGGCGGCCGGATGGCGGCCCAACACTCGCAGAGCCCCTACTCCATGTTCATGAACCTGGCGGGCCTGAAGATGATCTTAGCGTCGACGCCGTACGATCTGAAGGGCCTGCTGAAGTCGGCGATCCGTGACGACAACCCGGTCATCTCGTTCGAGTCCACCCGCCTGGCCATGAGCGAGGGAGAGGTGCCCGACGAGGACTACGTGGTCCCATTGGGGCGGGCGGACGTCAAACGAACAGGTCGCGACGTCACGGTGGTGGCCTTGGCCTGGCTCGTGCACGAGGCGCTCGCCGCCGCCGCGATCCTGGAGCGCGAGGGTATCTCGGTCGAGGTCGTCGATCCACGCACGCTCGTGCCGCTCGATGCCGCCACGATCCGCGCCTCCGTGCAGAAGACGGGCCGCCTGGTGATCGCCGACGAGGCCGGACCGACTGCGGGCGCCTCGGCCGAGATCGCCGCGATCGTTGCGGAGGATGGCGAGACGTTCGCCAAGCTCGAGGCCCCGCTCAAACGCGTCTGCGCGCTGCACGTTCCGATCCCGTACAGTCCACCGCTGGAGGATCATGTGTTTCCGAATGCGGCGAAGATCGTGGCAGGGGTACGGGAGGTTTTGGCCGCAGGCTGAGCAGCGATCCAAAAAAACTCGCGGCTGGTCGCTGCGGCCAGCTTGGAAGCTGCGCCACTCGCAGCTCGCGGTCCCTCCGCGCGGGTCGGATGCCCCGCGCAGTTAGTCTGTCGCAGATCGACGTACAGCAGGGGAGAAGAGGAAGCGCATGACGACCACACGCAGCGCCATGGAAGAGGTCGCCCCGCGGCTGGCGGAGCTGACCGCCGATGTCTTGTTCGGTGACGTCTGGGAGCGACCCGGTTTGTCGAAGCGAGACCGCAGTTTGATCACCGTCGCCATGCTGGTGGCGCTCTATCGTACCGACCAGCTGCGTGGGCATATCCGTCGCGCCGAGGAAAACGGCGTGACCCGCGATGAGATCGCCGAAGTGATCACGCATGTCGCGTTCTACGCGGGCTGGCCCACGGCGGCGAACGCCGTTGGCGTGGCCAAGGACGTGTACGACGAGGGCTAACCTCACGCCCCGGGATCGGGGTGGAGGCGGGCGAAAGGGGCCGATCGTCCTCGCCCTGGCCAGGGGGTGCCCGATCCGCCCACTGCCGGGGGGAGAGGGTGGGGGCGGTCAGAGGCGCTGACCGATCTCGAAGCGCTCCAGCAAGCGCACCCCGGCGAACACGGCCAGCGCTGTAAGCACGATCGCGGCGATCAACGCCGCACCGCCCGCGAGTTCCGCGTCCAGCGCGAAGCGAGGCGCCGTGCTGATGAGGTCGGCCAGGCCCAGCATGTACTGTCGCACCGACACCCAGCGCGTCCCGTCGAAGAGGCTCGTCACGATCGCCTCCCACACGAAGACGTAGGCGAGCCCGATCAGCAGTGCGCGGCTGGTCCGCACGCTGAGCGCCACGAAGATGCTGCAGTACACGACCGCGCCAACGACCACGGCCACCGCGAACGCCGGCGTCAGCGCGTGTGCGTCCCCCGCCAGCACCGTCATCGACGTCAGGACCGTGGCCGGCAGCGCCACGGCGATCGTCGCCGCGGAGGCGACGGCGATCTTCACGAGGAGGATCCGCCGCCGCGCGATCGGCGTCGTCAGCAGATACACTGCCGTCCCGTCTTCGATCTCGCCGCCGAGCGCGCTGGTTCCGAAGATCAGCGCCGTCAACGGCAGCACAGCGGCGAGCACCAGCGCGTCCAGGAGATCCGGGGCGAATTCCAGCGGTGGCGGATCCACCCGATCGCTCCCCAGGCGGTAGATCAGCGCCACCAGCACCGGCAGCAGAGCCAGCAGCAGGATCAACAAGGCGCGCCGTCGCCCGATGAGCTGCCGGGCGGTCAAGAACACCAGCGTGCGCGTCACGATCGCACCAAGTACGCGAACACACTCTCCAGCGACTCGTCGGACGGACGGAGATCGAGCAGCGTGACGCCGGCCTCCCGGCTCAGCCCGGCGATGGCCGAGGTGAACGCATTGAAGTCCGTCGTACGGACTTCGATCTGCCCATCCCCGAGCGAGATCGCCGCCACGTCCGACTGCCCAATCAGGCGCGCCGCGAGACGCCGGTCGTCGCTGCTGTGGAGCCGAAAGACATGCGGCCGGTCCGTCATCAAACGGCGGATCCGGTGGAAGTCGCCCGACGCGGCCAGGCGCCCCGCCAGGATCACCAGGACCTCGTCCGCCAGCTGCTCGACCTCCTCGAGGATGTGCGACGAGAAGATGATCGTCCGGCCCTCTGCGGCCAGGCGCCGCAACATGGCCATCAGCTGCAGGCGCTGGCGTGGGTCCGTCCCGTTGAAGGGCTCGTCCAGGATCAGCACCTGGGGCTCGTGGATCAGGCTCGCCGCGATCTTCGCCCGTTGCCGCATCCCCTTGGAAAAACCGCGCATCGGCCGATCGGCGTCGGCCGCCAACTCCACCCAGCCGATCGCCTGCGTGGCCAGCGCCTCAGGATGGGCGAGGCCGTGCAAGCGAGCGCTGGCCAGCACGAACTCCCGCGCGCTCAGGAACGGATAGACGGCCTCGCTTTCCGGCACCAGGCCCACACGGCGGAACAGCATGGGATCCCCCCAGGCCGGACCGCCCAACACCCGCACCTCGCCCGACGACGGCCGCAGAAAGCCGGCCAGCAGATGCAGGATCGTCGACTTTCCCGCCCCGTTCGGGCCTAGCACACCTGTGATCCCCGGCTGGAAGTCGAACGACACGTCGTTCACTGCCACCACGTCCCCGTACCAGCGGGAGACGTGCTCGAGACTCACAGCGGCGGACGGCGGCGCGCTCATGTGCTGCCCCGGAAGCGAGTGAAGAGCAGCGCCGTTGCGCCCAGCGTGTAGGCCAGCGCGGCCGCGATGAAGATTGCATCCGCCAGATCCGCGAAGGCGATCGCGTCGTCCGCTCCCCCCTCTCCCGAATCAGGCCGCACGGCGGGGATGGCATTGAACAGCACCAGCGTGAACGCCCGTATGACATGCGCCGGACTCGCGAGCACCGCGTAGCGGACCGGGTCGGCGTCGCTGATCGACAGGATTACCTGCACCGTGATGAAGGGGATCACGAAGATCGCCAGCACGCCGGCGATGGCGAAGGACCGCCGTTCCGCGTAGGTCGCCGTGAGCAAGGCCACGGCCGCGAACATCACGCTGATCGCCAGCCCGCTCCCCACGATGGGGGCGAAGTCCGCGGCGTTGTCGCGGGCCCAGTCCACCGCGTCTTCGGCCCCCAGCCAGTTGCCGATGAACATGACCGTCTGCGGCAGCACCGTCACCGCCAGCAGGCTCGTCGCCAGCGCCGCCAGTTTCCCCATGCTGTAGTCGCCGCGCCGAATCGGCCGTGAGAGATACAACGACAGGGTTCCGTATCGCCGGTCGTTCCCCACGAGGTCCGAGGCCAGCGCGGCCACGAACAGGATGATGATGATCTGGATGAACCCGTAGTACTCGTGCGGCTGCACGATCTCGAATTCGGCGTCCGGCGCCACCGCGGCCAGCATGATCTGCACGAGCGCGGGTACGAAGGCCAGCCCCACCAGCCCGAAGGCCAGCACCTTGGGCAGCACGCCGCGCCCGAGGCCGAAGGCGTTGCGCAGGCTGAGGGTATACAACGACCAGACCGCGAAACGCCGGCCCAGGCGCGGGCCCTCGTAGGACTGGTAGCTGAGGTCGTAGATCGTGCCGCGCGGACCCGGCTCGGCGCTCATGCGACGCTGGAGTCCGGCTGGAAGAGATCCTCCAGGCTGCGCCGCTGTTGCTCCATCCGGATCAGGGGCAAGCCTGCCTCCACCACCGCCGCCAGGATCGACTCCCGCACGCGGGTGGCCTCTCGCGGCTCGAATGCGACTTCCAGCCGGCGCCCGTCCGCGATGGCCTCGAACCCGCTCGCCGCCAGTCGGCCTGCCACCTCGGCAGCCGGCCCCTCCACTTCCACCAGGAGCCGGCTCGTGACCTCCGTCAGATCGGCGATCCGCCCGGCCTCGACCAGCCGCCCCTGGTCGATCACGATCAGCGCGTCGCAGACCCGCTCGATCTCGTTCAGCAGGTGCGACGACATGACGATGGAGATGCCGAACTTCCGGCCGGTGCGGTCGATCAAGTCCAGCATCTCCTCCCGGCCCTCGGGGTCCAAGCCGTTCGTGGGCTCGTCCAGGAACAGAAGCTTTGGGTCGTGCACCAGCGCTTGGGCCAGCTTGACGCGCTGCTTCATCCCGGTGGAGTAGCCATGCATCGGCCGGTAGCGTTCCTCGTACAGGCCGACGTAGCGCAGTGCCTCGGCGCCGCGTTCGCGCGCCGCGGCCGCCGGAATGCCGCTCATGCGAGCCATGTGCACTACGAAGTTCGCCGCGGAAATGTCGCCCGGGACGCAATCGTGCTCGGGTGAGTACCCCACCAACTCACGCACACGGATCGACTCCTGCGATGTGTCGAACCCCAGCACCGCGGCCGACCCGCCGGTCGGCGCCAGCAAGCCCAGCAGGATCTTCAGCAGCGTGCTCTTGCCTGCCCCGTTGGGCCCCACGAGCCCCACGATGCCCGGCTCCACCGAGAGCGTCAGGTAGTCCAGCGCCACGACCCCGGGGTAGCGCTTCAGCAGGCCGTCCGTCTCGATCACTGGCATCGCCGGCGCCCCCCTGCGCGCATCGTACCCAGCACGAGGGGCTGGCGCTTGCGGCCTTCGCGCGGAGCGCGCCGAGTGGGGCGGACTTCGGCTACCGCGGCGCCGCCGGACGTGCAGGGCCCTTGGGAGCCCCCACGACGCGGAGTCCCGCCCAGTCTGGTTTCGCAGCAGCGGGTCCGAGAGTTCGTCCCGCTTCCCACTCCCGAAAAGCAGCAACCGCTAGTCTCGCCGCTCCGGGCGTGCGCGTGGGGAGAGGTCCGCCTGACCCCGCAAGGCGGCGCTCCGGCGGTCGGCTGTCGATTCGTACGGAACAGGAGCGGCAGGATGCGTGGTGTTGTCTTTCTCGGCGACCGCAACCTCGAATTGCGCGACTTCCCGGACCCGGCCCCAGGGCCTCGGGAAGTGGTGGTGGAGATCCGGGCCTCCGGTATGTGCGGCAGTGACCTGCGAGGCTATCGGGCGGGCGCGGAGGCGTTCCTTCCGATCGTGCGCGGCCATGAGCCCTGCGGCGTCGTGCTGGCCCGTGGCTCGGCGGTCCTGGAAGAGGAAGCGCCGATCGGCCGGCGCGTGATGGTGCATCACTACAGCGGTTGCGGGCAGTGCAAGCACTGCCTGGTGGGCTACACGCAGATGTGCCTCCACGGCCATGAGGTGTACGGGTCCACCACGAACGGTGGCCACGCGCCGATGATGCTGGTGAAGCCCTCCATGCTGGTGCCGCTGCAAGACGAGCTGAGCTTCGAGGAGGGGGCAGCGATCTCTTGCGGCACGGCGACGGCCTACCTCGCGCTCGCCCGCTTGGCCGTCTCCGGCCGCGACACGCTGGCGATCTTCGGCCAGGGTCCCGTGGGCCTCAGCGCCACCATGCTGGCGAAGGCGATGGGCGCCCGCGTGATCGCAACCGACCGCGTCCCCGAACGCCTCAGCCTCGCCGGCGCGTTCGGCGCCGACGAAGTGCTGGACGCGCGCCCCGGTGACCTGGTTCAGGCGATCCAGGATCTGACCCATGGCGAGGGCGCCGAAGCCACTATGGACTGCACCGGCAACCCGGAGGCCCGGGTGAACGCCGTCAAGAGCACGGCCCGCTGGGGCCGCGTCTGCTTCGTTGGGGAGGGGAACACCACCACCTTCGACATCAGCCCCGACATCATCCACACGCAGCTGACGATCTACGGGTCCTGGACCTTCAGCAACGTGGGTCAAGCGGAGTGCGCGCAGTTCGTCGTCGACCATGAGTTGCCGCTGAGCAAGCTGCTGACGCACCGCTTCAGGCTGGAGGAGGCCGAGCAGGCCTACACGCTGTTCGATGGGCAGACCACCGGGAAGGGCGTCTTCCTGCCGAACTGACACGGCTCAGCCGGGCGCCGCCTAGTCCTGTCTTGCTGGCTGCCGCCGCGCTGCCGGGCGGAACGCGAGGCCTACTGATCGACGACGGAGCCGTCGACGCCGAGCCGCGTCACCACCTCCCGGGGCGTAAACGTCCGGCCGAGCGTGCCATCGCCGTCGCGCGCGGCCTGGGCGGCTTGCGGTCGCAGCTCGACGCCGATGCCGGGCCGATCGGGCAGGCGCAGGAACCCCTCGCCGTCATGCACGGGAGCGCCGGCGACGATCTCGCTCTTGGGTGGCGCCTGCTCCCCCGTGGGGTACTCCTGCAGAGCGAAGTTCGGGACACAGGCCGCGATCTGGAGGCACGCCGCCGTGCTGACGGGGCTCAGCGGGTTGTGCGGCACCACACCGGCGTGGTGCGCCTCCGCGAGAGCGGCCACCTTCTTCGCCCCGCTGATGCCGCCCACCATGCAGACATCCGGCCGGACGTACTGCACGGCATCGCGGTGCAGCAGCATCTCGAACTCCCACATGGACGTGAACCGCTCGCCGGTGGCGATGGGGATGGTGATCTTGCTGGCGACGTACGCCATCTCGTCGAAGTTGTCCGGCGTGACTGGATCCTCGAAGAAGAAGGGGTGGTACGGTTCGATGCCGCGGCCTAGCTGAACCGCCTCGGTGGGCGTTAAACGCCGGTGGATCTCAATGCAGAGATCGACCTCGTCGCCGACGGCTTCGCGGTAGCGCCGCACCGCGTCGATCGCGTCGCCGATCTTCGCGGCGTGTGTCTTGAAGTACGGCACGTCGCGCGGCTCGTCGAGGAACGGCGTGAGGTGGCCCACGGCGGTGAAGCCCTCCCGTTTGGCGGCCACGACGCCGTCCACGATCTCCTCCACGGTGTTCCCGAAGACGTGGTAGTAGACGCGCGCGCGGTCACGGACGCGCCCACCGAGGAGCGCGTACACCGGCACGCCGAAGTGCTTCCCCGCGATGTCCCACAGGGCGATGTCGATGGCGCTGAGTGCCCCCATGATCGCGGAGCCGCGGAAGTGGCTGTAGCGGTACATGTACTGCCAGTGATGCTCAATGCGCAGCGGATCGCGCCCCTCGAGGTACTGCGCAAACTTCTCGACGGCCGCCTGGGACGCTTCCAGGTAGCCCCACGTCCCCGATTCCCCCAGGCCCGTGATCCCCACGTCCGTGCTCACCTCCACGAACAGGTACCGATCGATCAGCTTCGGCTCCACCTTGGTGATCTTCACCCTTCGCTCCTCCCGCGCGGCTCGCGCGCCTGACTCGATCCTTGGGCGTTCGCTCGGATCTTGCGGCACGTTCCGTCGTCGCGCCCCGGGTGGCCAGCGGCCCGCCGTAGCGATTGCCCCACGACTTCGGAATGCTACTGCAGGGTCCGCGCCGCCCTGAGCCGGCGATCGCCCGGGAACCTCCCCCGGCGAGGAGAACGGCCTGCCGGCGGCACAGACATCGCCCCATCGCGACGACGGCAGGAGCGGGAGTCCGCGGACGGCCCACGTTGGCAAGACGGCCCGGCTATCCTCCGCTCGGCCGGGTATCCGATCGGCGGGGGAGCGAGGCCCGGGAACAGAGTTCCTTGGTGGGATCGGCGTGGAGAGAACAGATGAAGATCACCGACGTGCGGATGGAGACGTACCGCTGGCCACGGGAGACCCCGATCGTGAACGGCCTCTACACCTACACGCACGCCTCTCTCAACGTGGTGTACGTGGAGACAGACTCGGACCTGACGGGGGTCGGACTCTCCGGCGCCGCCTCGGAGAGCGATCCCGAGATCGGCAGGGCCATCCTCACGAGCCTCAAGCCGCTCCTGGTCGGACGAGATCCGTTGGACAACGAGCGGCACTGGCATGAGATGTGGCGCCCCAAGCTCGTGGGCCGGCGCGGCCTCACCACCCGCGTGATCGGAGGGATCGACATCGCCCTCTGGGACCTGAAGGCCAAGCTGGCGGGGATGCCCCTCTACAAGCTCCTAGGTGGGTTCAATAACCGGGTGGATACCTACATCGCTGGGGGATATTACGCAGAGGGCAAAGGACTCGCGGAGCTGGCGGCGGAGATGGAGCGCAATGTGGAGTTGGGCGCCCGGGCAGTCAAGATGAAGGTGGGTGCGGTGCCCATCAACGAAGATATCGAGCGGGTCCGGGTGTGCCGGGAAGCGATCGGGCCTGACGTCAAGCTCATGGTGGACGCCAACAACGCCTACCGGCACTACCAAGCGATCGAGTTCGCGCGGAAGGCCGAGCAGTACGACCTATTCTGGTTCGAGGAGCCGGTCGAACCGGATGACTACATCGGCCAGCGGGAGATCACCCGCGCCACTTCCGTGCCGATCGCGTCGGGGGAGAACGAATACACGCGCTACGGCTTCCGCGACCTCATCGACCATCGCGCAGCCGACATCCTCCAGCCGGACGCCCTGGTGATGGGAGGCATCACCGAGTTCATGAAGGTGGCGGCGCTGGCCCAGGCCCACGACCTCGACATCGCTCCGCACGGGTCCCAGTACGTCCATATTCACCTGGTCGCGGCCATCCCCAATGGCCTCACGCTGGAGTATTACCGCGACACCTTCGATCCCATGCACGGCCAGATCTTCCAGCACGCACTCGAGATCGACGATGGCTACGTGTATGCGCCGGACCGTCCCGGGCTCGGGCTGGAACTGAACCACGACACCCTGGATCCCTACCGCGCCTGGTAAATCCTCTACCTGCGCTGTCCGACGGATCGGCGACGGGCGGGGGTGCTGCTGTCGTCCTGGCCGGCCGGCGCCGGCTCGGCTATCGCCCCGCTACGGGGTGTGCGGCAGAAAGCGGGCGGGACCGGCAGGCCGCGCGGTGGCGCGCTCGGGGGATCCCGGACATGCGCTGGCCAGAATCGCCGAGCGGCGTTTGGAGCGCGCCCCTACATCATCCGCCGGATGATTCGGTTCGCGTCTTCGCCGCGCAGGCCCAAGGGGCGGTTGACGATCGGGCCGCCCTCCTGCAGCACGGGCTCCCCGTCGCCGAGGGTCGGCGCCTCAGCCTGGAAGAACAAGCCCGTATAGATGGAGTCGCCCCAGAGCATCGCTTTCTCACAGGCGGCCTTCCAGTCGCTGGGATCATGCCCGTTATCCTCAAGGCGCTGCACGCGCGGCTTGAAGAACGCGTAGGTGTTGTCGTGGTTGAAGGTGACGCAGGGGCTGAACACGTCGATCAGCGCGAAGCCGCGATGCTCGATCGCCTGGCGCAGCAGGGCTTGCAACTGTCCTTGGTCGCCCGTGTACCCCCGTGCGACGAAGGTGGCGCCATTCATGATCGCGGAGGTGATGGGGTTGGCCGCTCCTTCAATGTTGCCGAACGGCGTGCTCTTCGTCTTCATCCCGAGGCGGCTTGTGGGCGAGATCTGGCCTGTCGTGAGTCCGTAGATCTGATTGTTCATGACGACATACGTCAGATCCACGTTGCGCCGCGCCACGTGCGCGAGGTGATTGCCGCCGATGCCGTAACCATCACCGTCGCCGCCCACGCAGATCACGGTCAGTTCGTGATTCGCCATCTTCGCGCCGGTGGCGACCGGGAGGGACCGGCCGTGCAGGGTGTGGGCGCCGTAGGTGTTCATGAAGCCGGGCAGGTTTGAGGAGCAACCAATGCCGCTCACGGTCAGGATCTGATGTGGGCGCAGACCGAGATCCGCGCAGACCACCTGCAAGCTGCGCAGCACGCCGAAGTCCCCGCAGCCGGGACACCAGTCCGGATCGACCTTGCCCTTGAAGTCCTTTGCGCTCAGTTGCTCGCCTGCGTGCTCCGCCGTCATGGTGTCGCCGCTGGTCATCGTGTCATGCCTGCCTTCCGCCGCCGCTCGCAGGCCGCGTGGCCAGGAGCGCCGGGAATCTGCCCGCCTAGACCATGATCTCCTGGTCCGGCACCGAGAGCGTGGTCTGGCCGGCAAGCTGCTCCTGCACGGCGGCGACGATGTGGTGGGGCATGAACGGTTCGCCGTCGTACTTGCGGATGTGCCCATCGACGTCCAAGCCGGTTTCGCTGCGCATATACCGATAGAACTGTCCGCTGAAGTTGTTCTCCACCACGATCGTCCGCTGCGCCCGCGACAAGAGGCTCGTGGCGGCGGCGGCGTGGAAAGGCATGATCCATTTGACCGGCAACTGGTTGGCGCTGACGCCGATCGCGGCGAGCTGGGATATCGCCTCTTTGATCACGCCATAGCTGGAGCCCCAGCCGATCAGGGTCACTTCGGCATCCTCGGGGCCCTCAAGCTCGGGCGCGGGGATGAGGCCGAGTGTCCCAGCCATTTTGCGCGCGCGCTTCTCGACCATCATGCGGCGCTTGTGCGAGTTGGTGAACTCGTCGCTAATGAGCACGCTGTCCTCATCGTGCTCGTCGCTGGCGACCACATGCACGTACCCCTCCAGGCCGGGGATCGCGCGCGCGGAGATGCCGCTCGGCGTGTTTTCGTAGCGCAAGTAGCCGTTCCCCTCCCGCGTGCCTGGATCGGCGAGCCCGCCGTCGCGGGCGGGGGCCGGCTCGGTAATGAGATCACCGCGGTCGATCTCCGGATGCAGGCTCAGCGCGCGCGGGTCAACGCTGAAGGTGCCTTCGGCGATGAGTAGGTCGGAGAGGACGATGCCCGGGCACTGACAGCGGTCTACGAGGTTGAAGAGTTCGGGCATCGTGTTGAAGGCGTCGAGCGCATCCCGCGGCGCGACGATGAAGCGTTCGTAGTCACCCTGGCTGGCGCCGAGCGCCTGCCAAAGATCTCCCTGCTCCGTCTTCGTTGGCACTCCTGTGGACGGCCCGGCCCGTTGCACATTGATGAACACGACGGGGATTTCCATCATCGCGGCGGCGCCGATGGCCTCGGTCATGAGCGCGAAGCCGCCGCCGGAAGTGGCGCACATGGCCCGCGCGCCGGCAAAAGCGGCGCCAATGGCCATGTTGGCGACGCCGATCTCGTCCTCAACCTGGCGTACGACGATGCCGAGTTCGCGGGCGTTGTTGGCCATCCAGTGCAGGACGCCGGTTGAGGGACTCATCGGATAGGCACAGTAGAACTTCACCCCCGCCGCGGCGCCGCCCATCGCCACGGCTTCGTTGCCCGTCCACATTGCCATCGGTGTGGCCGCCTCGGGGACCGGGTCGGGGTAGGGGTCGAAGCTAGCGTCGGCATACTCGAAGCCGGCGCGGGCGACGCGGACGTTCTCGCCAACGACCGCGTCCCCCTTCGCGTGGAATTGCCGGGTCAGTGCTTCCTCGAGCACCGGGAACTCCAGGCCCATCAGGGCGGCCGTCACTCCGAGAAAGACCGTATTCTGCAACAGCTTGTTCGGACTCGTGCTGGTCAGATCGGCGACGGGGATCGGGCACAGGCGCGGCGCCGCGCCGGGCTCGCCGGGTTGCACGCTGTCGCCGTTGAAGATGACCTTGGAGTCCGGTCCCATCAGGCCGAGGTGCCGGTCCAATGTGTCCTGATTCAGGCAGACGAGCAGATCGAGCTTGTCGCCGTGGCTCGTGACTTCGCTATCGCGGATGCGCAGAGTGAGAAAGATGTGGCCGCCCCGGATGATCGATTGGAAGGCGTTGTACGCGTACAGCTGTAGTCCACGGCGTACCATCATCCGCGCGAGGATGTTGCCCGGCACGGCGATGCCCTGTCCGGCGCCGCCGCCGATCGCGAGCGCGAAGTCGAACTCTCCGATATTCATCACTCGCCGCCAGCCATGAGGGGCAGAGCCGCGTATCCTCGCTTCCGAGGGCGGCCGTCCGGAATCGAATGATAGCTGCGCGAGCGAAGCGAAACATGCGTCCCAGTAGCCGGCCGGGCGGAGTGGATCAATCCCGCGTGGGTGTTCTGGGGAGCCCCTCCCATGTCCTGTCTCCTCCGCCCGGGCAGGCTAGACCACGGCTGTCGCCGCGTCACGGACCATGCCGCACGCGTCTGGTGTCTCAGAATCCTCCCAGCCTTGTCTGTACGCGTGGCACGGCCGGAGCCCCCACACGGACGCCATCGACGTTGCGCCGGCCGCCACCCCTTCCGATCACGTTGCGCGTTGACGGGGCGGCGACGCCAGGATCTTATCCTGTGGACGCTGGTCATTTGGGAGCGGCTCACAGTCCACGTGTGGACGGGGCGACCGGGGTTCGCCTCGCATCACTGCTGCTTCGGTGGCTCCACTGCTCCTTCAATTGGCTGCGCCCGGACGGGGCAGCGCGGGCCGATTCTCGCACCCGCGCGGGCCGGTTGCGCGTTCGACGCCCGCACGCGACCGCAACGGCGTCTGGGGTCGCAAGACCGTGTTGCTGGCACGTCCGGCTATTGAAAGATCGAGTAGGCGATCTCCTTGGCCGTGATGAACTCGATCAGCGCGGGCTTGCCCTTCTCGGTCGCGGCGATGCCGCGCTGAATCGCCGGGACGATGTCGGCCGGCTCCGTGACGCGTTCGCCGTAGCCACCGAAGGCCTTCGCCATGTCGGCGTAGTGCCCAGAGATGTCGGTGCTGCGGTACTTCTCGGTGGCCGTCTGCATGATGGGCAGCTCGATCGCCATGGAGAAGTTATTGAGCAGGATCGAAAGAATCGGGATCCGCTCGCGGACTGCCGTCTCGAAGTCCATGCCCGTGAAGCCGATGGCAGCGTCGCCCCAAACGTTGATGCAGAGCTTGTCGGGCCGGGCCAGTTTCGCGCCCATCGCGAGCCCGAGGCCATACCCCAGTTGTGTGGTCTTTCCCCAACCGATGTAGCTCAGGGGCTGGGTCGACTCCCAGAATGGCGAGAGCTGATCTCGCGGGCTGCCCGCGTCGTGGGTGATGATTGTGTTGTCGCGGTCAACCGTGTGCATCAAATCCCAGAGCACCCGATACGGCGACAGCGGCGTCTCAGCCGACGTCAGCCTGGGCTCCCAATCCGCCAGCCATTCCTGCTTGAGTTCCGCGATCTGGGCCCGCACGCCGGTGTCCCGGGGATCCGGCAGGCGCGTCCGCACCTCCGCGATGAGCGCCTCCAGGATCAGCTCCGCGTCCCCTACGAACGCCTGTCCCGCGCGCACGTCCTTGTTGATGTCGTTGGGATCGAGCGTGGCGTGGATCACCGTCTTCCCTGCCGGGATCGAGACGCCGTAGCCGGTTCGTGTGAAGCTGCAGCCGATACCCAGCAGTACGTCCGACTTCTGTAAGAAGTGCTGCACGGCCTTCGGGACCGAGCGGCCGCCGGATCCGAGGGAGAGGGGGTGGTCCTCCGGGAACGCGCTCTTCCCGCCCAGGCTCGTCGTGACGGGGCAGTCGAGCAACTCGGCCAGTTCACGCAGCGCGTCCCAGGCCTGCGCGTAATGCACCCCCTGCCCTGCGTAGATCAGCGGCTGCTCCGCGGCGAGGAGCGCGTCAACCGCGGCCGGGACCGCCTCCGGATCCGGGGCGCTGCGCACCTGAAAGGTCGGCGCGTAGTCGAGTTCCTCGCCGACGTCGGCGCCCCAGAGGTCGCGGGGCACCTCGACGAGGACCGGGCCAGGGCGGCCGCTCCGCAGGTGTGCGAACGACCGCCGCATCACGTCGGTCAATGCGCCGGGGTCGGTCAGCTGCTCGCAGGATTTGGTGACGTGCTGGTAATTGAGGAAGGCGTTGAAGTTGGGCGGGACGTTGGTGAGCTGCCGCGGATAGCCGCCGGGAAGAACGAGGATCGGAGACGATTCCCCATAGGCCTGCGCCACCCCACCGAACGCGTTCTCGCTCCCGGGGCCGTGTTGCATCGCGAATACGCCCACCTTGCGGCCCGACATGACGCGGCTGAAGCCGTCCGCCATGTGGAGTCCGATCCGCTCCTGCCGCACGATGATCGTACGGATGTCCGCCTTCGCGGCCGCCTCGATTACCGGGTTGACCGGATAGGCGACGAGGAACTCCACTCCCTCACGCTTGAGGATCTCCGCGATCGCGTCGGGAACGCGCATATCTCCACCTTCCGCTGGGCCAACGTCGCACGAGTCTAGCCGGACCGCAGAGCCCCCGTGCGCGAGCTGGTGGGAGATCGGGCGTCCCGGCTACCGCAAGCGGATCCCGTACGAGCGCTGGCGGCGACGCGGGATACAGCGCATCGACATTGAAGCGCTCCTGTACCCGATTCGTCCGTGGGGAAGGAGCACAGTGTTTCCTTGCGAAGCAGCCGTGGGCTGATTACCCTGGGCGCCGATCCGGCCCTTGCCCCACGTTGGCGGCGGCGAGACGGGCGCGCTGGGCGAAGGAACGGCCACGGGACGGAGATCGCTATGGCGGAGCGACTCAGGGTGGTGCACTACATCAATCAGTACTTCGCCGGGGTAGGCGGGGAAGAAGAGGCCGGCCAGGGCCTCACGGTTCTCTCGGAACCCGCCGGCGCTTCCCGGGCGCTGGCGAACGTCATGGGCGAGGCGGGGACGGTGGTGGCGACCCTCTACTGCGGCGACAACTCCTTCCACGAGGAGAATGAGGAAGCGCTGGCCGCGCTAGAGACGGCCGTGCGTGAGATTCAGCCCGACGTCGTTATTGCCGGGCCCGCCTTCGGCTCGGGGCGGTACGGCCTGGCGTGCGGGCAGGTCTGCGCGGCCGTGCGCGAGATGGGCATCCCAGCGGTGGCGGGCATGCATGAGGACAACCCCGGTGTGGAGATGCATCGAGCCTCGGCACTCATCGTGCCAACGGGGGAGTCGGCGACGGAGATGCCGCGGGCGCTGCAGGCGATCTGGGAGCTGGGCCGCAAGGTCGGGTCGGGGATGGAGGTGGGGCCGGCGGAGGTGGACGGCTATGTCCCCACGGGACTGCGCAAGCCGGTGCTGCGCGACGAGCCAGGCAGCAAACGCGCCGTGGATATGCTCGTCGCCAAGCTGGCGGGGAAGCCGTTCCGCACCGAGGTCCCCTATCGGGCGCCGGAGCATGTGAGTCCGGCCAGGCCGGTGCGCGATCTGGCGACGGCGAAGATCGCGCTGGTAACAACGGGCGGGCTGATCCCCAAGGGCAACCCCGACCGAGCTCCCAGCGCGAACGCCTCGCGGTTCTACGCCCGATCCATCGAGGACCTGGACGCTCTGGAGCGTGAGCGCTGGGAGGCTTTCCACGCGGGCTACTTCACCGGCATCGTCAACGACAACCCCAACTACGTCCTGCCGCTCCCCTTCCTCCGCGATTTGGAACAGCAGGGTGAGATCGGGGAGGTCCACGAGACCATGTACACGCTGGCGGGCGTGGCCACGCCGGTCGCAACGTGCAAAGGGTTGGGCGTCGAGATCGGGCAGGAGCTGAACGAGGCCGCCGTCGACGCGGTGCTGCTGGTCGCCACTTGAGGGACCTGTAATCGTTGCGGCGCAACGATTGCCAAGGAGATCGAGCGGGCCGGGATTCCCGTCGGAATGATCTCGGCGATTCACGGGCTCCCGCTGACCTTCGGCCAGAGTCGCGTGGTGCGCGGATGCCGCATCGAGCACGTCTGCGGCGATCCGGAGCTGGGACCGGAGGAGGACTACAAGTACGGCATGCGGATTGTGCGGACGGCGCTGCGCGCCGTGACGGAGGAGGTCTACGGGCCAACGCTGTTCGACCCGGAGCACGATCAGCCCACCGCCAGGGAGGCCGTTCATGCGACTTGAGATCGGAAACTTTCCCGTCACGAAGGTCGTTTTCGGATCACGGACGGCGTGGAGCGACGGCATCTTGGAGATCGACCCGGACGCGATCCTGCGGGAGATCCGCTCTGACCCCATGATCGCGACGGCCCAGTTGGATCTGGCGGAGCCAGGCGAGTCGGTCCGGATCTGGCCGGTCCGCGACGTGATCACGCCGATGCTGAAGGTGGATGGCCCCGGCATGGTCTATCCGGGCATGAGTGGCCGTCCCATGGGGATGGTGGGGCAGGGACGGACGCACAAACTGGGCGACGTAGCGGTGGTTGAGGTTTCCAGCGTCAACTGGCACGAGTCCGGCGGAGATTTTGTGTTCCTTTACCTGGACATGACCGGCCCCTGGGGCGACTTGATGCCATACCGGTCCCTCTTCAACGTCTGCGCGGTGGTGGAACCGGCGCCAGATCTGCCCATCCACATTAAGAATCGGGCCGTGCATCAGGCCGCGCTGACGGTCGCGGACCGGCTGGCGGAAGCCACCCGCGAACTGGCGCCCCCCGAACTGGAGGCGTTCGAGTTGGGCCCCGTGGACGCGTCGCTGCCCAAGGTCGTCTACCTGCAGGGGCTGCACTCACCGCAGGCGATGTCGGGAACAAGCGAGACGTTCGGCAACTCGACCTACGGCCTGGGCTACCTGACGCCCCCTTGGCTGCTGCATCCGAACGAGATCTTGGACGGCGCCACGTCGGGTCCCTACCGGACGGCGTTCGCGACGTCATGGACGGTGACGAATAACCCTGTCTTGCTGGAGCTGTACCGGCGCCATGGGGCGGATCTGAATCTGCTGGGCGTGATCATCCTGCGGACCGAATGGACCACGATGTCGGAGAAGGAGTTGGTGGCCTCGCAGACCGCCAAGCTGGCGAAGATGCTGGGCGCGGACGGCGCGATCGTCACCTGGGACGCGGGGGGGAACGAGTTCATCGAGGTCATCCGCAGCGTAAAGGCGTGTGAGGCACTGGGGATCAAGACCGTTTTCTTGACCGGCGAGGACGCCTCTCGCGGCGGTGCGCCGACGATGCTCGAGCCGGCGCCGGAAGCGGACGCGATCGTGAGCACCGGGTTCTTTGACTCCACCGTGCAGGGACTGCCAGACGTGCCGGAGGTGGAGCGGGTCATCGGTCTGCGGACGAAGGTGGGCCGCCTGCTCAATGCGGGCGGGGGAATCGATCCGCGCGAGGGTTCGCTGGAAGAACAGACGGTGCCCACCGCATCCAGCCTGCCGCCGCCGCCGCGATACGACGATCACTACGGGTTCAACCGATTGAGCGCGATCGAATACTGATGGCCGGCAGATGGACCACGCGGCATGCTCTCTCACTGACGATGATCCCGCTGGCCTCCAAACGATCGTGTCGGCTGGCGATTGATCGCGGCAGGGCGGGCACGGCGGTGAACCGGCGATGAGCGCAGCGGTGGCCGGGCCGGTGATCCGCGGCGCGCGCTTCTTCCTGGCGCATACGCCGGGGCTCCTCGCTCATGGCTCGAAGCCGAGTCGCGAGCTGGCCCGCGATCCGGCGCTCGACACGCGGATCGCCGCTGCCCTGCGGTCGTTCCCGGAAGCGGCGGCCTACCCGCCGACCGTAGCCTTGCTCGGTGGGCTGTCCCCTGACGATCTCTGGGGCATTGAACGGCCGCGGTACCGCCCGCTCAACGGCGCGCCCGGATCACGCCATCGGCATGGGCGCATCGTCCCGAACGACGAGTTCTACGGCCTCCTCCGGCTTGCCGACCGCTTCGATCTGGTGTGGCTCGAGGAAGCGTTCCTTGCCAGCGTGCAAGACGCGCTGCGGGCCAATCCCCTCGTGCGCGTGGAGGATTTCGAGCACCTCGGCGCCGGCAGGCGCCGGCCTGAGATCGAAGCGCACTTGGCGGGCGGCGTTGGGGCGCTGCCCCTGGCGCTGGCGGACGGGGCGTTGGTGGGCTGCGTCAACAGTGCTCACGATCAGGACTCGAGTCTGGAGGCGGGGGTCCTACTCGAAAACCTGGCCGCCAAGACCACCGCGGCCTTCGCCCTCCGTCTCCTCCTGCAGGATCTCGAAGAGGACCCTGCGCGTATCGACTACGTCCTCGGCAGCGGCGAAGAGGCGGTGGGCGATCGCTATCAACGCGGCGGCGGCAACCTCGGCAAAGCGGTAGCGGAGCTGTGTGGCTGCGGCGGCGCTAGCGGCTCGGACGTGAAGGCGTTTTGTTGCGGGCCCCTCCACGCGCTCGTGATCGGCGCGGCGATGATCGCCGCGGGTGTCTGCGACAACGTGGCCGTGGTCGGCGGCTGCTCGCTCGCGAAACTGGGGATGAAGATGCCGGGGCACCTGGACAAGGAGATGCCGCTGCTTGAGGACACGTTGGTGGGGTTCGCGATCTTGGTCGGTCCTGACGATGGGCGCTCGCCAGTGATACGACTGGAGGCCGTGGGGCGGCAAACCGTAGACGCCGGCTCCTCCCAGCAAGCGATCTTGGAGCAGTTGGTTGCGCGGCCGCTGGAGCGCCAGGGACTGACCTTCCTGGACATCGATAAGTATGCGACGGAGCTGCACGACGCGGACATCACCGAGCCCGCCGGCAGTGGCGATATCCCGGCGCGTAACTACACGATGATCGCGGGTCTGGCGGCGCTGCGAGGCGAGATCGATCGGGAGGCGATCCCTGCCTTCGTGCGGCAGCGGGGGATGCCCGGGTTCTCGCCGACCCAGGGGCACGTCGCGTCCGCGATCCCCTACATGGCTCACGCCATCGAGGGTCTGACAGCCGGGCCCCTGGATCGGGTCATGCTGCTGGCCAAGGGTAGCCTTTTCCTGGGTAGAATGACCCACATGTCCGACGGGATCTCGATCCTACTGGAGCGCAATCCGCGCCTCGCGCCGCGCTCGGGCTGAGGAGGAGTGAGGAGATGACGATCGACCTCAAGGGAAAGCAGGTAATCGCGCTGGGCGAGCGCGATGGCGTTCCCGGCGGCGCTCTGGCCGAGTGCGCCCGGCAGGCCGGCGCTGAAGTCGTCTTGGAGGCCACTGAGTGCTTCGTTTGAACGTCGGCCGGCGGCCTTGACCTGGAAGGTCAAGCGAAGCTCAAGCGCCTGGTGGAAGAGTTGGGCAGTGAGAATCTGCTTGTGCTCCTGGGCACTCCGACTGTCGATAGCACGGAGGTCTGCGGCATGACGGTGACATCCGGTGACCCAACCTGGGCGGGGCCGCTCGCGGGGGTCAGCCTCGACCTGCCCGTGTATCACGTCATCGAAGAGGGAATCAAGGCGCAGATTCCGGCCGACGCGTATCAGCAGCAGGTGGGCTTGGCGGAGATGACCTTCGACGTTGAGGAGATCAAGGAGACTGTGCGGCGGGTGCGTGACGGTACCCTGCCGTAGGCGCTCTGGACCGGGAGGAAACAGGCGCTTGCGACGAGGCCGATGAGGGCCCGAGCGCGACCGACGATCGTCCCTGCCCGGGACGAGCAGTCGCGCACGGCGCTGCTCGCAAGCTCTTGCCCGCAGGCCCCCCGGTGAGGCGCGGGCGGGCATCAAGGGCACCTCGTTCGCTGAGTTAGTTTCCGGCGAGGACGCTCGACTCGTGACCCGCTGACGCAGAAGTCACCGCCGTGTCGATGGACGGCGAGAGATAGGCGCCCTGGCGAAGCAGTTCGCGTTGAATCGGGCGTGGGGAGAGCGCTCGCGGCTGGATCCCAGAGCCGGCGGCGAGCGCTGCCGCCACCCCGGCCGCCTGTCCGGTCATCCAGCACTGCGGTATCTCGCGCAGGAACGAGTGCGAGCTGGGGTCACAGGCGATGTGTCGGCCGGCGCCGATCACACCATCAAGCCCCACCGGCACGAGCGAGCCGTACGGGACCGAGATGTTCGGGAAGCTCGGCGAGAGGGAAGTCGATACGCCGATCTCGTCGTCCCATACCGTGCCTTCATCCCACTGGGCACGGGTGACCTTGCGCAGGCCAGTGAGGCGGCGGCTATGCCGCACGCCAACCTGAGGCGCGCCCAGCATCAGGAAGGCGCTCTCGAAGCCGGGGGCGTGTGTGCGGTAGAAGTCCAGGTGCGCTGCGGTCAACTCGCGAGAGCGTACCTCGACGTCGGTGAGGTCTTCGACGTTCACAGCGCTGTACCCCGACAGCCGCGGTCCCATGAACAGCGCCACGTCGTCGCGCCATGAGCAGAACGGCTTTTCGAACAAGCCAAGGGTCTCGCGGCCCAGCGCGACGAAGGCCGAGAATCCTGCCGCGTCCTCCCGGCGGAAGGCGAGCCAGCGCTCCATGTCCAGGCCGCCGAGGAGGAAGGCCGTGTTGATGCAGTGGTGGATGTCTTCAGCGTCGATGTCCAACTCCAGGGGGGCCGCAGCGCGCGCGAGCAGATCGGCGTCACCGGTCGTGTCGATGACGACCTTGGCGAGGATCGCCTGGCGCCCCTCCTTGCTCTCGAAGATCGCGCCGCGCATCGTCCGGTCCTCCACCATCGGCTCGACGGCCCAGGAATGGAAGACGGGACGCACGTTTGCCTCCAGCACCATCTGCAGGGAGACAGTCTTAAGCGCTTCGGGATCGATCGTTGGGGACCACGTGACAATACCCCGGTAGGCGGCCGTGCGCTCCTTCCAATAGGCGGCCGTTTGGACGTCCTTCGAACCCCATTCCGAGCGGGAGGGGCCCATCACGGCATCCTTCGGCAGCCGATCGAAGATGTCGCAGGCGAGACCGGCGATCACCTGCTTCCCGGACCAATCGGACATGCGGTCGATCCAAATGACGAGGCCCCCCGTCGAGAGGCCGCCGAGATGGTTGTAGCGCTCAACGAGCACGACCTCGGCGCCCAGCCGCCCAGCCGCGATGGCGGCCGTCGTCCCGGCCGGCCCACCGCCGACGACGAGGACGTCGGTCTCGGCGAAGACCGGGATATCGCGCGCGGCCTCGTGCACCGTCCGTTCCGGCCGGGGCTGGCGGGGCCGCCGCTCCCCGTCGCTGAACATCTCGATCCCCTGCTCGCCGCCGATGGTGTTGGTGAGGTTGTCGACGCGCATTTCCCGATTCCTCGTTCCTGCCGCGCGGTCCCTGCCACGCACCATGGAGTATAAGGAAACGACCCCGATCGTCGCGTGCCGCCACCTGCCAGGGGCGCTCCGGGGCAGAACGATCGCGGAGCGGCAGCGCTGCCGGTGGCCTCACTCAGGCTTCCCTGTGCGCTCGAGCGCGGTATCTTCGGCGTGCGAACGGGGGCCAGTGTTGTGATTCACGCCTTCGAAGACCATGCGCCGCGGGTCGACCCCTCAGCGTTCGTCCACGACGCCGCGATCGTGATCGGGGACGTGGTGATCGGGGCAGGGTCCTCGGTCTGGCCCGGTGCGGTCGTTCGCGGGGACTTCGCCGCAATCCGCATCGGCGCCGGTACGCATATCGAGGATAACGCGACGTTGCATTGCGGGCCGCCCGGGATCGATCTCGGCAGCGAGGTGACGGTTGGGCATAACGCTGTGATCCATTGCCGCCGGATTGGCAACCGGACGCTCATCGGCAATAGCGCGACGTTGCTGGATGGCAGCGAGATCGGCAGCGATTGTGTCGTGGCCGCGGGAGCGGTCGTTCGCCCGAACACGAAAGTGCCGGACGGCTCTTTCGTCGTCGGCGTGCCGGCGACAGTGCGCCCGCTGGGGGCGGACTTGCGGGCGAACACCACGTCCTGGAACCGCCCCTACGCCGATCTTGTGCGCCGCTACAGAGCTGCAGAGACGAGCGCGCGGTAGGACTGGCCGAAGGCCCGCTCCGCTGTCCGTGCACAATCCGACGACGGCCTCGCGCGCAGCCCGATCCGGCGCGCGAGAAGAACGAGCGCTCGGGGCCAGAGCCCAGTTCGACGCGTCTGGACGCCTCATACGTGAGTGGACCGATCATCACGTGCGCGGCGCCGTATGGATGTCGCGGAGGCGACGCTCCAGCCCTGTCCGACCCAGCGAAGAGGAGCGTGCTCGTCGCGAGCCAGGTCAACGCCCAGATCCGCACGCGTGCGGATCCGGGATGCGTTCAAGCCGGAGATACGAGGTCGCGACAGCCGCTTTTTCTTCGGCCTGGAAGTGCGGGATCACGTGGCGGTCCATCAGATCCATGGAGTGCTCGACCTTCTTCGGGTCCAAGCCGCCGAGGCGAGTCCACAGGAGGCAGTCGGTGATGCCGTACTGCGCGGCCGTGTCCTCCAGGCGCCGGGTGACGGAATCGGGCTCACCGGCGATGACGGCGCCGCGGCGAACGGCTGTCCGTCTAGGCGAACTCGACGAACTGCTGCTCCACCCAGCCCGCTTCGTACGGTGTCATGAAGTCGAACGTCACGCGCACAGACCGGAACAGCCACTCCCCCTCCCGCTTCACGTACGCGTCGTCGTAGGACCCGGCCAGCCAGACAGGCTGGCCGCGCAGGGTCGCCGGCTGGATCAGGTACCAGGATCCCGTGGCGCTCCGACCGTCCGCCGCCACGTCGATGAGCGGCGCCACGATGTAGTGCCGGGCGTAGGTGAGGGCCTCCGACGCTCCAGCAAAGAAGCGCTCGATCTTGGCGCGCCCCTCGGCCTTGCCGAATGTGGGACGTCCGTCCCAGACGCCGTCCTCCGCGAATAACGAGGCGATGCCACCAGCGTCGTAGCCAGCGTCACAGAAGCGTGCATAGCGCAGCTTCAGGCGCCGGATGGCCTCCACATCTTCCAACTGCTGCAGGCGCTCCTCAACGCTGGGCATGGCTGTGCTCGCTTTCTCCGACGATGTGCCGAGGGTAACGCCTGCGCGCACCACTGGCGCTCGCACCGGCTGAGACGGGCCCGCTTGGCGGGGTGTGGCGCTATGCCGTGGGCCCGGGCGTCAGCGCGGCGCTCACTGTGACCCGCTGATCGACCCCGGTCCCACAGGACTGCCCGAGTTGCAGGAGGACGAGAACGGTGGACTCAACTGGACTGCAGGTCGGGCCGTCCCGCCGGCGAAGCGCGCAGCGGCCTGGCTGGCTCCGATCTCCCGCTCGGGATGGAGGAAGGTACTATCCGGGCAGAGCACACGGTGCCAAGGAGACCGGGCGCAGAAGCCGGATCATCGCGCGGCGGAGAGAACACCATGACTGTCGAATCAGCGGTTGACGCAGCGGTGGAGTTCAAGGTCATCGGCACCAGACCCATTCGCCACGACGGGCTGGACAAAGTCACCGGGCGCGCCAAGTTCGGCGGCGACGTCCGGATGCCCGGCATGCTGCACGGCAAGATCCTCCGCAGCCCTCATGCCCATGCGCGCATCCGCTCCCTTGACACCGGGAGAGCGGAGGCCTTGCCCGGCGTGAAGGCCGTCATCACCGCGGCCGATCTCCCTGTTCTCCAGGATGAAGTCCTCGATTTCGCAGCGCTGCAGGGCAACGCGCGCATGCTCGCGGAGAATCTTCTGGCGCTCGAGAAGGTGCTCTACAGCGGCCACGCGGTGGCGGCCGTCGCGGCGACGAGCGCGCACATCGCTGAAGACGCCCTGGAGCTGATCGAGGTGGACTACGAGGCGCTGCCCGCCGTCCTCAACGTCCAGGACGCACTGCGCGACGACGCCCCGCTCCTCCACGAGGCCATGACCACCCGCATCCGCGCCGAGCGCTTCGAGCGCGGGGAGGACTCCGGCCGGCGCAGTAACGTCGCTGGGCACATTCAGCACCAGCGTGGCGACCCCGAGCGGGGCTTTCGCGACGCGGACGTGATCGTCGAGCGCGAGTTCACCACGCAGACGGTGCACCAGGGATACATTGAGCCCCATGCCTCCACCGCGTTTTGGGCGGCGGACGACCAGCTCACCATCTGGACCAGCACCCAGAGCACGTTCGGGATTCGCTCCATGACCTCCGCGATGGTGGGGCTGCCTGAATCCAGGCTAACCGTGATCCCCATGGAGATCGGTGGCGGGTTCGGCGGCAAGCTCATTCCCTATCTGGACCCCATCGCCGCCGTGCTGTCCCGCCGCACGGGCCGGCCCGTCAAGATGGTCATGTCCCGCAAAGAGGTCCTGGAAGCCACCGGCCCGACCTCCGGCACGCAGATGCGCTGCAAGATCGGGGCCACGCAGGATGGCCGAATCACGGCGGCGGAACTCTACCTGGCCTTCGAGGCGGGGGCGTTTCCCGGCTCGCCCGTGGGCGGCGGCGCGATGTGCGGCCTGGGGCCCTACAAGATCGACGACCTCCTCGTCGATGGTTACGACGTCGTTTGCAACAAGCCCAAGGTGCAGGCCTACCGCGCTCCCGGGCAACCGCAGGCCGCGTACGCGGTGGAGAGCGTCATTGACGAGCTCGCCGAAGAGCTGGGCATAGAGGCGATGGCGTTCCGGCTGATGAACGTCGCCGAAGAGGGCGACCGCATGGCCAACGGCGTCCAGTTCCCGCGCATCGGCTGCCGCGAAATCGAAGAGGCCATGGTGGCCCACCCCCACTACACCGCCCCACTCGAGGGCCCGAACCGCGGCCGCGGGGCCGCGATGGGCTATCGCTTCAACGCCGGCGGCGTCTCCTCGGCCACCATCAGCGTCAATGCGGATGGCACCATCAACCTCGTCACCGGCGCCGTCGATATCGGCGGGACCCGGACCTCCGTGGCCATGCACGCCGCCGAGGCGCTGGGGCTCAGGGCGGAGGACGTCAAGCCGGTTGTCGTCGACACGGACTCGGTGGGCTGGACGGGTGCGACGGCGGGCAGCCGCGTCACCTTCGACACCGGCCTCGCCGCGATGGCCGCCGCCGAAGAGGTGAAACAGCAGATGGCGGCCCGTGCTGCTTTGCTGTGGGACGTGGAACTCGATGAGGTGGAGTTCCACGCGGGCGCCTTCGCCCGCACGAGCGACCCCGATCAGCGACTGTCGTTCAAGGAACTCGCCGGCAAACTCCTTGGCAGCGGCGGCCCGATCACCTGCTCGGCGACGAACCGGAATCTGGGTGTAGGGCCGATCTTCGGCGGCAACATCGTCGATGTGGAGGTCGACCCGGAGACAGGCAAGGTCGAGATCCTGCGCGTCACGGCCTTCATGGACGCTGGGCGCTCGGTCTATCCCGACTACGTGGAGGGGCAGCTCCAGGGCGGCACGGTGCAGGCCATCGGCTGGGCGCTGAACGAAGAGTACTTCTACGACGATCAGGGCACGCTGCGCAACACGAGCCTGCTGGACTACCGCATGCCCACCACGCTTGACGTGCCGATGATCGACACCGTGATCATCG
Source organism: Dehalococcoidia bacterium (assembly GCA_965247775.1). GTDB lineage: Bacteria > Chloroflexota > Dehalococcoidia > Bin125 > Bin125. The sequence continues at coordinate 2,228,674 of OZ252031.1, read as the reverse complement.
AGGTGCCGAACCCGCGCCATCCGCTGGGGTTACGCGGTGTCGGCGAACTGCCCATCATTCCTACCCTCGCGGCCCTGGGAAACGCCATCCATGATGCCACCGGAGTCCGTCTGCGCGCGTTGCCGATGAGCCCCGGAGCGATCTTGGAGGCCTTGGAGAAAGCCGGCGGGACGGCCTGAGACCCCTCTCCGCCGCGGCTGGGGCGCCCCGGCCTCCGTCCCGCGCCTCATCCTGGCGCCGGTCCACGGCATCGAGCATCCGGACGCGCTCCGGCGTCCGGCAAAGCCTGCGGCGCGTTCAGTCGGGCGGGTCAACCCGTTCTCCCGGGACGATCATGCCGGCAAGATTCACGGGAGACCGACGATGAGCGCCAACGCACGGGGTTGGCGCCGGACGCACGCCCCATCGGGTGCTGCGTCGCCTTCCTAGGCGCGATACGACGACGGCGCGTGCCCGTGCGGCTAGCATCCATCGAGGCTTACCTCCGAAGGGACGACCCATGCGCATCTCCGACATCAGCGTGACCCTCTGGACGTGGGCGGGCATTCCCCCCACGCGCTATGCCAACCACATCGCGAGCGGCGAGAACGGCGAAACCCAGATGGGACTCGTGCGGATTCGGACGGACGAGGGGCTGGAGGGACACGCGTTCTTGGGCTCGGCCTTGGCGCCCGCCGGCCGGGATGCGGCGCTGCTCATCGACCGCTACAAGCCGCTCCTCCTTGGCGAGGATCCCTTCGCCCGCGGACGGCTGAATCAGGCCATGTTCCGGATCGCGCGCGGCCAGGCCCTGCGGGTCATCGGCGCGATCGACGTCGCGCTCTGGGACCTGGCGGGGAAGGCGGCGGCCCAGCCGCTGCACCAACTCCTCGGGTCGTCGCGCGAGGCCGTGCCGGCCTACGCCAGTTCCCCCGTGTTGCCCTCGCCGGAGGCCTATGCCTCGGAGGCGCTCGAGTTCAAGCAGGCGGGCTGGCCGGCGTACAAGATTCACCCCCCGGCCGAGCCGGACCTTGACATCGAGGTGTGCCAGGCCGTGCGCCGGGCGGTCGGCGACGACTTCCGCCTGATGCTCGACTCCACCTGGTCTTACGACTTCCCGGCCGCCATGCGCGTGGGCCGGGCGATCGAGGAGCTTGGCTTCTACTGGTACGAGGACCCGCTCGCCGCCGACGACCTCTATGGCTACGTGAAACTGAAGCAGCGCCTGGACATCCCCATCATGGCGACCGAGCAGCCCTCGGTGGAGTTGACCGCTTACGCGCCCTGGATCCTGGCGAAGGCGACCGACTATCTGCGCGGCGACGTCGCAGTGAAGGGGGGGCTGACGGCCTGCCTGAAGGCGGCGCACGTCGCGGAGGCCTTCCACATGAACTATGAGGTGCACCACGGGGGCAACTCGCTCAATAACGCCGCCAATCTCCATCTCATCGCCGCCATCCCCAACTGCGAGTACTTCGAGGTGCTGCTGCCGGCGGAGGCGCAGAAGCATGGGCTCCTCGAGGACATCGAGGTGGACGAGCGCGGGCTGGTGCGCCCTTTCGACCGCCCCGGCTTGGGGGCGCAGATCGATTTCGACCTCATCGCCCGGATGAAGACGGCAGAGCTGACCTAGCGGCGTCCTCGCGGCTCGAAGGAGTGCGGCCTCGTCCTGGATCATCCGCTCGTCTCGCGCGAGGTAGGTCCAGGCCAAATAGGTCCTCGGCGCCGAGCGCGTGCGCACGCTCCTGATCGGTGAACTCGCGACGCCGCGTCGGTGCGGCCAATGGAGCCGAGGGGTTCCAGATGTGCTTCGGGGGTGCGCGCCGCCAGCGCCCAACTCTTCCCCCAGGGTTTTCTGGACTTCGAACGCCGCCTCATCGCGGAGCAGGAAGCCTCCATCATGCCCGCCCATGAGGCCGGTTCCGCCCTCAGCGGAAGGCGCTGAGCACCGACTCCGCGATGAGCCGCGTGTTCTCCTCGACGTAGTCGGGCGGACAGCCCTGCGAGAACACGATGGTGCGCGCGCCCGCCTCGATATACTGCTGGACCCGAGCGACGCAATCCGCGGGTGATCCCGAGACCGTGTATTTCTCCACCAGCCTCGAGAAGTCTTGGTTGTACTGGCGACTGAGCTGCTCGTTCGCCAGCTCCAGCGCGGTCTCGCGGTCTTGGTGCACGCAAGTGAAAACGAACAGCCCGCCCTGGACGCTGCCGGGCGCCCGTCCAGCCTCCTCCGTCAATGCGGCGATCTTCTCCATGCTCTCGCGCAGCATCTCCGGCGTGTACATGTAGGGCAGCCAGCCCTCCGCATGGCGGGCCGCGCGTCGCATGGCCGCGTCCCGGCGCCCCGCCACCCAGAACGGCATTCGGGGCTCCTGGATCGGGCGGGGCCGCAGGGTGACGCCGTCGAGCTTGGTGAAGCGCCCGTCGAAGTGCACATCCTCCTCCCGCAGCAGTTTGTCGAGTACCTCCAGCGCCTCGTTGGTGCGCACGCCGCGCTCGTGGACGGGCACGCCGACTGCCGTGAACTCCTTGGGGAACTCGCCCCCGACGCCGATGCCGAGGTGGAATCGCCCCCCGGAGACGACGTCCAGCACGGCCGCCTGTTTGGCCAGCAACGCCGGGGGATACAGCGGCACCAAGGTGATGCCGCTCATCAGCTTGATCTGCTCGGTGGCGCCCGCCGCCGCCGCCAGCGACACCATGGTGTTGGCGCTGGGACCGTGAAACATGATGTGCTCGCCCGTGAGGAGGTACTCAAAGCCCAGCGCCTCGGCGCGGCGCGCCTCCTCGGCGGCGCCGTGCAGCAGACGCCGGGAGATCCCGAATTCGATCCGGTCGCTCACCGCCACCTCCTCCCCAACCCCCGCGGCGGCGGGCCAAGTCTACGCGCGGACCCAGGGCGCCCGAGCCGCTCGGACGCCAGAGCGCTGCAGTGGCTACGCATCGGCGTAGCGCTCGATCGTGTCCTTGAACGTCAGCGCATCGTCGGGCGAGGCGACGACGGCCTTGAGCCCGGTCGCCGATGAGACCGGGACCACGAGGCGGTGGATGCCCGCTGCCGCGAGCGTCGGGATCTCGCCGACGAGATCGGGAAAGCTCGTCGTGATCTCGAGAGCCTCCGGGTCCCGGCCGTGCTGCTCGGCGGTGCGCTTGGCGAGGTCGATCATCTCGACCTGCGAGCCGCGGGCAGGGAAATAGCCATCCCCCAGCCGCCCGGCGCGGCGCGCAGCGGGTTTGCTGTCACCGCCCACGACAATCGGCACGGATCCGTTGACCGGCTGCGGCTTGCAGTAGGCCTTGTCGAAATGCACGAACTCACCGTGAAAGGTGGGTGCCTCCGCTGACCAGAGCTCCCGCATGGCAGCCACGTACTCATCGGCGCGCCGACCGCGATCCGCAAACGGCGCCCCGATGGCTTCGAATTCCTCCTTGAGCCAGCCGACCCCGATACCGAGCAGGACGCGCCCGCCCGAGAGGTGATCGAGCGTCGCCACCTGCTTGGCCGTGATCACCGGGTTGTGCTGGGGAAGGATCATGACCGCCGTGCCGAGCTTGATGCGCGTGGTGACCGACGCGACGTACGCGAGCCACATCAACGGATCAGGCAGGACGAACTCCGCTTCCCCGCCGGGCATGCGCCCGGTCGGCGAGTAGGGATAGACCGACTGATAGCCGCCCGGCAGCACGGTGTGCTCTACCGTCCAAGCCGAATCAAAGCCCGCCTCTTCTGCTGCCTGCACGAGTTCGATTGCGCGGGCCGGATCCACGTAGGGACCGATGTTGCAGTAGCGAAGACCAAACTTCATCGCTTGACTCCTTCTCGACTCGGGAGTGAGCCACTTCTGATGCCGGCTCAGCGCGCGAGAGATCCCTCTTGCCCGCAACAGCGCTCACGCATCTCGAACTCGGACGGGGTGCAGTCGCGTGGCGCACGAGGCGGGTGCTCTCTCGCCACGGGGCTCCGACCAAGTCGCGAATCAGCGCGCAGCGAGCGGAAGACCAGACGACTGAATCCTGGCAAGACCTACGTAAGGTGATGCGTCTTGATGGGCGCACCGGTTCCTTGCACCAGCTCCTGCACCTGGCCCACGTCCACGTCCCGCACGCTGCGCTCGGTGCGGATCGCCAGGGCCGCGGCGATCCCCGCCGCCTGACCACCGGCCATGCAGGCGGGCATGTTGCGCGTGCGGCCATGGGCGACGTGATCGACCGAAATGCAGCGTCCGGCGACAAGAAGCTGCTCGATCCGCTCCGGCACGAAACAGCGGTAGGAGATCTCGTAGGGGCGGAGCGCCCGGAAGTCCACATCCGGCGCCCTTCACGTCATGGATGTCGTTCGCCGACATGTCGGCCATGACCGAATCTTCGAATTGCTCTCCGTGGGTCACGTCGTGCCCGCTCAGCACGTATCCGCCGAGGATATGGCGCGTCTCACGAACGCCCAGCACCGGCGCGATCGGTCCCAGCCGGCTGTTCTCGAAGCCGGGGATGTCCTCCTTAAGGAACTGGGCGTAGCACGCGATCTGTCGGTAACACGCGACGATGGAATCGCTGATCTCGAGCGGGGAGAGACCAGAAGCACCCCGCACGCGGGTGGCGTTGACGTAGAGTTCTCCGTTGGTGCTCTTGAGCGTGATGTTCTCCCGGTACAGGGTGGTCCCCGTGCGCTGCTGGAACTTCCGCACCAGTGGCGCGAACCCGGTCAGCCAAAGTCCGTACGCCAACTCTTCCTCGTTGTCCGGGATGGCCCGGTCCGGGACGATGTCGGGGTGCTCCACCGCCCATTGCGCCAGGCGCTTGAGGTCCACGTTCCGCAGGATGAAGTACAGGGAGACTGGCTGCGTCGCGGGCCCCTCATCCCCCGTCCCCACCACGAACGGGGCGCCGGCCTTCGCGGCCACGTCCCCGTCGGCGGAGCAATCGATCACCACCCGACTGCGAATGCACTGGCGCCCGCCCGTGCTCTCGATGATCACGCCCCGTACCGTATTGTCCTCCATCACCGGCCGCGCGACGAACGCCTCGAAGATCAACTGCACCCCCGCTTCCCGGCACATGCTCATCAACAGGATCTTCATCATTTCCGGATCGGCCGGCGATGCGATGCGGATTTCGCCCGTCTTGAGCTGGGCCACGGAATCATTGCCTGCGGCGCCGACCGAGCGGGCCCGGTCCCAGATCTCCAGCGGCAGGCCACCCCCCAATGCCCCCGACGGTTTGGTGTTCAAGCCCAGCGTGAGGTTGCCACCCAGCGAACCGAAGCGCTCCACCATGGCGACGCTCGCGCCCTGACGAGCCGCGGCGATCGCCGCCAAGGGGCCGGTCGTGCCACCCCCGACAACTACGATGTCGACGTTGAGCAAGAGTGGCACCTCTTGGGCGGGTTCGAGAATCGTTTCCCCGGTCATCGGTTTCATCGTCTCTACCAGCGTCGGCACGTGGGCGTGGGGTTCGCTCTTGCGGGCCGGCCTACCCTGCCCGCGGTTGTTGTGCGAGCGCCCAAGTTCGCGCTGAGACCGGTGGACTTGCCCCCACTGTGGATCGAGGGGCTCTGCGACCTCCGGGGCCGCTTGAGGGTGGTCGACGAACTCCGGCGGGGTCAAGTCCCCGGGCGCCGTGGGGGTGGTCTTCGTTGTGTTCGCGACGCGAAGCGGTAATCCGGGACCGCGCGTCGGGCAGCGACAAGACCCAGAAGCATCGAGACACTCTTGGCGCAGGCGGGCGGTGCCGGGGCTCGATCAGGGCCTTCCCGGTGAGCGTCGCGAGGCGGGAGACGCCCGGCGTCATCCTGTTGACGTCGGCTCGCTGGTCGAGCGACGGCGGCTGCCCCTCGGCCCGCGAGCGACAGTGCTCCGTGGAGCGAGGAAAGCCGTGGCGGCGCCGGCCCGGCGCCCACGCACGCCGTCGGCGCTCTGGAGGTTCGTCACGACCTCTCTGTCAACGTGCCGACACAGGTTCTGCCGGCGGCCGATCCGCGTGACCAGCGAAACCGAAGACCGGGACAGACGAGCCTTGTCCCGAAGTGATTGCTCGCTACGCGACCTTTCGCGACACCTCACGCGCACGCTCGACTTCGCCAGCCTCAGCCCGCACGACGGCCACCGCCTGCATCGTCACGAGCGATAGCAGGGCGTGGAGCCTGCGGCCGCGACACAGGCGCCGCACCGCGCCCGACCGGCCCGCCGCTCCCGCCGCGCCGCCTCAGCGCGTTCGCTGCTGCCCCCACTCCTCCCAGTGCACGACGCTCTCCACCGGCTTGCGACGCGTTGGACCGAAGTTCGCATCCGGGAAGCCGAGCGGGATCAGCGCCGCCGGCGTCGCATCAGGGGGCAACCCCAGCAGCGCGCGGAGTTCCGCCTCGAAGCGCCATTGGAAGGTCGTGAGCACCGTCCCCAGGCCCAGGCCCCGCGCGGCCAGCAGCAGGTTCTGCACCGCCGGATAGATCGAGCTGCCCGCGAACAGCCCCTCGGGCCGGGGCGACGTCACCCGATAGAGGCAGGGGACGATCACCACCGGCGCTCCCCCCAGGTTCTCGATCAGGCCCCCCGCCCCCGCCGCGATCCGGCGCCGGGACGGATCGGCGATCTGGTCAATATTCTCCAGGTATTCGCGGAAGGCGGCGTCCCCCGCCAGCCACCCACCCAGCATCTCCACGATCCGCTCCCGCCGCGACGCCTCCTGCACCACGACGAACCCCCACGGCTGCTGATTCGTCCCGCTCGGCGCCTTCGTCGCCGCCTCCAGGAGCGTCCACAGCAGATCCGCCGGCACCGGATCCGGCCGGAAGCGACGGATCGCGCGCTGCGTGCGGATCGCCTCGAACAGATCGTCTGTGCCCTCGCGCGCGCGCTCCCCCAATAGTGCGGCTGCAGCGTCCTTCACGTCCATGCTCGGCCTCCCCGGTCCGGCCCGCGCTTTCCACGGCCGATGCTGGTGCTCACGGGGAAGCCACACCGGCCGTGGCCACGGGCGCTATCCACCAACGCACCATAACTGCGGACTCTACCGTACGCCGTGACTGCGGTGGTCGGGCCACGGCACGGATGCCGTTCAAGGGCAGGGAGGCCCGACAGCTGATGCCCCCCAGGGCAGCCGTGCCCTTGGGCCAACGCCGGGCGCGGGCCGGCCGTCAGAATTTACCGTCTTGATCCACTGCCGCTCGCAGGCGAAGGGGCCGAGGGCGGGTCGGCAACGCACCCCGCCCCCGAAAGGCCGCCGAGTTCCGCTCAGCCCGAGCTGCCGTAGCCCCGGTGTGCCGTCAGGTCGATCTCGATCAGCGCCAGCCCGTCCTCCAGCATGATGCCGCTCTTGCCGTTCACCTGCTTGGATGGGATCAGGTTCAAGCTGGGCAGACGCCCGGTCGGCTCGAACACTCGTCGCCAGGCCCGATCGAAGCCGCGGAAGTCGCGCAACGCCTCCACCAGATAGACCCGCGCCTCCACCACGTCGGCCAGCGCCATCTCGTTCCCCTCCAGCTGTTCGCGCAGCAGCTCCATCGTCGCTTCCGTCTGCACCTCGATATCGGAGAAGTAATGCGGCAGCCCCCGCGGCGCGGTGATCACCCGCAAGTTCTCGTAGTCGGGCATTGGCACCTGGCCCGCCATGTAGAGCCAGCCCCCGGCCACGATGCCGGGCGTGTAGTTCACCTTGCGCAGGTCCACCGGATGCCAGCGGATCCCCTTCCGCGACTCCGTCTTCTCATACTCGGCATCGGGTGCGAGGTAGAAGCAGTTCACCACCAGGACCGCGTCCGGCACCAACAGGCCCCGCATCGCCATGGAGCTGCGGCCCGGCGGCGGCGCCCCCACCCCATGGCCCATCCGTTGCCCCCAGATCCCGTCCATGTCGTGGAAGGTGGCCAGATCCACCTCCATCCCCTGCGCCTTCAGCCCCTGGTCCAAGCCGCTCCCGGCCGCCTGCAGGATCTTCTCGTACTGATCGAAGATGTAGCTCGTCTGCAGCTCCGCGTTGGACCCGTAGTAGGGCGCCACCGGGTTCGTCTTCACCGCGATCCCGGTCTCGAAGTCCGTCGCCGGCAGCGCCGAGGGGAAGACGAACGGCGCCGCTTTCACTGCTTGTGCGCACCATTCCGCTTCCAGCGGGTCCGGTGCCGCGTCGGTGTGGATATACTCCCGCTCCACCGACGCGTCCGAGGCCAGCGCCACCGCCGACACGCTCAGGCGTGCCCCGGGGATGATGTGGTCCTCCCCCACGATCGCCGTCGTCCGCGCCGGCGGATCGTCCGGGAAGTACTCTTTCCACACCAGCTTGAACTCGTAGAACTCGGCCGCGTCCACCAGGTAGACCTCGGCTTTCAGCACCTGGGCCAGCGCACTGCCCGCCTCCGCCAGGACGGCGCGCATCGTTTCCAGGACCGCCCGGGTCTGGGCCGCCATCTCGGCCTCCCCCACGTAAGGGGAGATCGCATCGCTGTGGACCACCTCGCCCTCCGCAGTCAGCGGATAGATCGTCGAAACGAAAATGAAATCACCCTGGCGCGTGAAGCGCGGGGCCGGCAGAACGTTCACTGCCTGAGCTGTCGCCACCATGCTGTCCCCATTTCTGTGCCAAAACCGTTCCCGGATCCGCTGCCGCCTGCGAACGCGTGCGACTGCGCCGGCGGCGAGAGGCGCGGCAGGCGGTGTGCGATCAGATCGACGCCTGCTAGCCGCTTCTCCCGCTGCCATGGCGTCGCCCGGTGCGACGCGATCAGGCGCATCCTCGGTGTTTCCCCCGGCCGCGTCCAGACCTCCCCACCGACCCCCAGGGCCTCAGCAGTGGGGGAAGTCGAGGACGGCCGCACCCGCCGCGCTTGCCCTCCGCGCCCCGCCCGCGCATCCGGCTCCCCCCTGCCAGCGGGATCTCCCGGCGCAGCCCTGCCTGCACACTCCTGACCCCACCTGACCGCCCCTCCACCCCGGAACACCCCAGGAATCACGGGCCTTTCCCCGACCCCCTCACTCGCTTCGGCCTCCCCCACGCGCCCAAAATCATGCGACACGCGCCGCGCCGCTATCCTCTCGCCCGTCCACCCACCGCCGATGACGGGAGCCCATCCATGGTCGACTGCGGCATCATGATGCTCGAAACCCACGACGACATCCCCCCTCAGGACCTCGCCCGCGCCGTCGAGGCGCGCGGCTTCGAGTCCCTCTTCTTCCCCGAGCACAGCCACATCCCCACTCGCCGCGAAACCATCCGCTTCGGCCAGAAGGACCTCCCCGACTGGTACTCTCGCATCCCCGACCCCTTCGTCTCCTGCGCCGCCGCCGCCGTCGCCACCGAGCGCCTCAAGATCGGTACCTGCATCTGCCTCATCCCCGAGCACGACCCCATCCTCCTCGCCAAGACCGTCGCCTCCGTCGACCGCCTCTCCGGCGGCCGCTTCCTCTTCGGCATCGGCGCCGGCTGGAACGTCGAAGAGCTGCGCGACCACGGCGTCGCCTTCGCCGACCGCTGGGCCGTCACCCGCGAGCGCATCCTCGCCATGCGCGCCATCTGGTCCCAGGACGAGGCCGAGTACCACGGCCGCTTCGTCGACTTCGACGCCACCTGGTGCTGGCCCAAGCCCGTCCAGCCCGGCGGCCCCCCAGTCCTCCTTGGTGCGCAGTCCCGCTGGTCCCCCAAGCGCGTCGCCGATTACTGCGACGGATGGCTCCCCAGCCTCATGGTCGAGCCGGAGGAGTTCGGCGCCCTCCTCTCCAACGTCCAGGCCGAGTGGCGCGACGCCGGCCGTGACCCGGCCACCTTCGACCTCACCATCTGGGGCATCCAGACCGCCGACGCTGCCCGCCAGGCCGCGGCCCTCGGTGCCAACCGCCTCGTCTTCCGCCTCGACACCGAGTCCGCCCGCACCCTGGAGGCCGGCCTCGACGCCTACGCCGCCATCGCTCGCGACCTCGGCTGATCCCTGCCCGCGCGCGCTAGGGGTCCGGGGCCCAGTGCGGCTCCAGGTCCGCCGCCGCACCGCTGGACAGCCGTCGCAGATCGCCCCCGTCCGCGTCCATCAGGTACAGCTGGAGCTGCCCGTCCCGCGTCGAGACGAACACGATCTCCGCCCCGTCCACCGACCAGCTCGGGTCAAAGTCGCCCGACTCCCCCAAGGTCAGACGCTCCGGCTCTCCGCCACCCACGTCCAGCAGCGAGATCCGCCCCCCCACCTCCAGCCGCACACCTGGCGGCGTCCAGGTGTAGGCCGGCTGAGCGCCGTCCGGTGACCACGCCGCATGCGAACTCAGCCCCGGGTCGCTCGTCCGCCTGCTGCGAATCTCCCCCCGTGGCCGGCACGGCAAACAGGTGCAGCGCCTCCCCCAGCACCCCGCTGTACACGATCGACGCCCCGTCCGGCGACCAGCTCGGAGTCGCCACCGCCCCTGCCGCAACCAACCCCCTCGCCTCCGCTCCCGCCCTCCACGAGCCGCCCGTCCTCCACGAGCCGCCCGCCCTCCACCAGCCGCCCGCCGCCGCGAGAGCCGCCGCGGCTTCCTCGCCTTCAGCGGTGGCCTCGGCATCTTCGTCGCCTCCGCCGTCTTCGTCGGGCGCACCGTCGCCCGCACCACCGAGACCGGCGTCCGCCGCACCTTCGCCGGCATGATCCCGCCCCCCGTCACCCCCAACGACGACTTCCACACCGTCTCGAAGAACTTCTTCGACCCCCGCGTCGACGGCGAGAGCTGGCGCCTCGAAGTCGATGGCCTCGTCGACGAGCCCCGCCGGTTCACCCTCGACGCCATCCGCGCCTTCCCCGCCGAAGAGAGCATGAACACGCTCATGTGCATCAGCTACGAACTCGGCGACGAGCTGATCAGCAATGCCCGCTGGGTCGGCGCCTCACTCCAAACCGTGCTCGACACCGTCGGCGTTCGCCCCGAAGCCACCCACATCAGGCTCACCTCCGCCGACGACGACACAGAGTCCCACTCCCTCCTCTACGTCCGCGACCCCCGCGTCCGCCTCGTCTGGGAGATGAACGGGGAGCCCCTGCCCCACAAGCACGGCTTCCCCGTCCGCCTCCTCGCCCCCGGCCGCTACGGCATCAAGAACCCCAAGTGGATCACCCGCCTCACCCTCCTCGACGACAACATCCAGGGCTACTGGCAGCAGCGCGGCTGGTCTCAGGAGGGCGTCATCAACACCATGTCCCGCATCGACTACCCCCTCGCGGTGGCCGCACCGTCCCCGGCCGCACTCGCGTTCAGGGCATCGCCTTCGCCGGCGACCGCGGCGTCACCGGCGTTGAGGTCAGCACCGACGATGGCGCCACCTGGGCCGCCGCCGAACTCGAGCCCGAATTCGCCCCCCTCGTCTGGCGCTTCTGGACCTTCGACTTCGACGCCGACCTCCGCGAACACATCATCCGCGCTCGCGCCACCGACGGCGCCGGCGACGTCCCGACCGCAGAGATGCGCCCCACCCTGCCCAACGGCGCCACCGGCTACCATCGCCGCGTGCTGCGCAAGCCCCGGGACGCCGAGCGCCCCCGCGACGGCGCTCGGCCCGCTGCGAACCTGCCCGCCGCGAAGGAACTCCAGCATGGCCCAGCCCTCCCTCTCCACCGACTCCGTCCGTGCCTTCCTCGACAACGACGACAACCCGGACATCCGCAACCCCATCCACTCCACGCAAGTCGCCCGCAACCACGGCTTCAGAGGCCCCCTCGTCGGCGGCGTCACCGTCTGGAGCTGGAGCGTCCCCACCGTCCTCGACGCCCTGGGCGAGGCCTGGCTCGATCACGGCTGGGCCGGCTTCCGCTTCCGCCGCCCCGTCTACCCCGGCGACGCGATGGCCATCCGCGTCGGCCCGGACAGCGACAACGAGGACGGCCTATCGCTGCGCATGACGAACCAGGACGGCGTCGACTGTGTCGTCGGCCGCGTAGGCCTGGGCGACGCGCCCTGGCTGCACGAGCTGAGCCGCCCCGCCACCCCGCTCGTCCCCGCGGATCCCTCGCGCCCTCCGCTCACCTTGGCCGTCGCCCCCGTGGACCGCGACTGGGTCCCCCTGGCTGAGCCTGTCACCGCCGCCGACGCCCTCGCCTATCTCGACGAGAGCCACGCCCATCGCCCCCACGACCCCCGCTTCCGCCGCGATCCCCCGCGCCTCCATCCCGGCTGGATCGCTGGACGCTGCGAAGCGCTCATGCGCCACAACCACGACATCCCCATGTCCATGCACATCGAGAGCCGCGCCCAGTTCCTCGCCCCCGCCCATGCCGGGGGCGCCATCATCACCGGCGCCCGCGTCGTCGACGCTTTCGAGCGCAAGGGGCACCACGCCGTCGTCTTCGATGCCCTCATTGCCGCCCAAGAGGGCCCGGACCTCGCCCGCATCCGCCACACCACCATCTTCAAGATCGCCCGCCCCCGGCCCGCCGAGTAGAAAGCCCGCCCCCGCAGCGCGCTTTCCGCTTCCCCGCTGCGAGCGCCCGTCAGGCGCTGTAGAGCCGGTAAAATTCTTCCATGCGCTGGAGTAAATCCGCCGCGCCCGCGACCCCCGGCATGAACGGCGCATCGAAGACAAGCTCCGCCGCGCCCATCTCCGCCGTCCATTTCGCGTCCCCCACCACCTGCTCCATCATCCCGGTGAAGTCCACGCCCACCCCCTCCGCCGTCTGCTCCGCCTCCGCGTTCGCCCGCACGAGCAGCTCGATCGCCTCCGTCGCGCGCCCCTCCTCGACCGCCATGCCCTGGATCTGCTCAGACATCGGCGGCACGAAGTGCAGGGGCACACCGGCGGGGAACCCACCCGTCCGCTTCCCGCGCCACCCGGCGCATCGCCGCCGGGACGGAGGCGCCCTCTCTGCGGGCACAGGCACGACACCCGGATCCCCTGATCCCCGTACGTGATCTCCAGGAACTCCGCGAACGCCACCGCCCCGCCGGGTTGCCTTCGGCCGCCCTAGTAGAGCAGACCCCGCTCTTCCTGAGGAGAAGCCGCACGAAGGACCGGCCTCGCCTCCCCGGCCAAGGGCGCCGCCGCGATCTACGCCGCCGACAGCGCTGTCGACTTCCCAGCCGCGCCTCCGCCGGACGAAGCACCAAGTCTCCCCGGCGACCTCGTCGACCGCGCGGTCGCCTCGGGCGATGAGCACACCATCAAATACACCGAGGCCTGCCTGCGCGAGCACGCCCTCGCGCCCGACCCCGTCTATCTCGCCGCCGCCCGCGTCCGCGTCGAGCGCACCGCGCCGCGTTGATCCCGCCCAGCCAGCCCGCCGGCGCCCCCCGCCCTAACGCTCGTCGAAGTGCAGTTCGCCATGCGCCCCGTCGCAGAACGGCTTGTTCTTCGACTCCCCGCAGCGGCACAGCGTGCGACGGTTCATCGCCTCCCACTCCACCCCGTCCGACGCCTCCACCGCGATCCCGCCCTGCACGTACAACGGCCCGCCCGGCACCACCCCGATCGCCGCCGGCAGCGTCGGCTCCTCCGCCGCCTCGTCCGCCCGCTCCGAGTACTGCAGCCGGCCCGACGGGCACAGCGCCACCATCGCCTTCAGCCGCTCCTTCGCCGCCGGGTCCGACGTCTCCTCGATCAGCTGCCACACGTTCGTCGTGCGCGTGCCGCAGAACCCCGCACTGTGGCAAAGTGCCTCCTCGTCCGTCATCACAATGCCGTCGCCCGGCAAGCGCGTGCGGCGCTCCCGGCTGCCCCCCCGCGGCGCTGTCTCCGTCCCGTCGAAACCCAGCTTCGCGTGCGTACCGTCGCAGAAGGGCTTCCTGTCGGACTTACCGCAGCGGCACAGCGCGTAGGTCTCCCGCTCGGTCGTCACCTCGCCCAGATCGTGCCAGGCCACCGGCTCACCGTTGTACGTGTGCACCGGCGACGTCTCGTGCAGCCGTACGCCGCCATTCACGAGGTAGGGCCCGTTCGGCTGCGTCTTGATGCGTGCTTCGTCGGCCATGGCTGCTCCTTACCTGCGCCCGCGGCGCGAGCCTACGCCCGCTTTCCCCGCCAGCCTCCGCTCGCTCGGGTGATGCCCTTTAGCAAGTCGTCGGCGCCGTCTCCTCCACCGCCGTCAAGGCCTCCCACAGCGCTCGACCCATGACCTCGCAGGCCGACCGCGCCTGCTCCCGCCCCTCCGCGCCCAGCCCGGCCGCCTTCTCCTTCAGCATCGCCGCCTCGCCGTAATCGTCCGCGTGCTCCGCGAAGTAGCGACCGCGCGTCCCCAGATCCGCGTAGTGGCTGCGCAGCCCGATCAACTTCGCCGACGCCGTCTCCGGCTGCTGCGCCTCGAACGCGAACAGCGCCCCGATCGCCGACTCCGGCTGCCCGAACAGCCGCTCCGCCGTCGCCACCAACCCCCGCGCCCCATCCAGGCCCGGCGCCGGCGCGACGGCCGTTCCCAGCTCCGACGCGAACTCCGCCCACAGCGAGGCGTGCACTTCCTCCTCCGCCGCGTGCTCCTCCACCCCCAGCGTGCGCCATCCCTGCGGCACCGCCGCCACGAAGGCCCCCCACTCGGCGGCGTAGTGGCGCAGGGCCGCGGCCGGCAAAGTCCCCGCGCTCCAGGCCCGATAGAACGGGTGCCGCTTCAGGTGCCAGCGCTCCACGATGCGGTCGAACTCATCCACGGCGATCCTCCTCCCCCCACGCCTATCGTCTGGACCCCTCACCGTCAATCCCTCGCGCCCCGTCCCTAGAAGTAGTTCAGGCACTCCGGTCGGTAGGCCGTGGTGAAGGTCCGGTCCCACTCCCCCAACGACCGCTCGTCCACCGCCTCCAGCCGCCCCTGCCGCGCCAGCGCCGTCGCCGAGAGCGCCCCCGACGCCAGCGCCCCAAGCGCCTGCACGTCCAGCCGCACCCCCACCTCTCCCCCCGTCCGCCCCAGCCGGCTTTGCGCCCCGTCCGTCTCCAGCCTCCACACCCCCTGGTTCCACCCGCACTGCGCGTCGAACAGCTCGAACGTCAGCTCCGCCGCCTGCCCGTACGGCCGCACCGGCATCGCCGTCTCCACATCCACGATCCGCAGCATGATCCCGTCGTGCCAGCGGGCCTGCAGCGCCCGCGGCTCCTCCACCAGCTGCCGCAGCGGGTCGTCCTCCGGCGCGCCGTGCCACCGGATCTCCGTCACCAAGTCATGACCCGCCAGGTGCTCCCACAAGGCCACGTACGCGGCCGCCGACAGCCATCCCACCTCCCGCACCGTTAGCAGATGGTTCCGGCGTGCCTCCCCGTCCCCTGGGTTCCGCGTGGTGTACAGCGCGTAGCCCAGCGCCTGCCCCTCCTCCTCGTAGATGGCGGCGTAGATCGGCCCCTCCTGCGGCTCGGCCTGCGCCAGCGGCCCTGTCTCCCACAACGCCTCCCCCCGATGGAGCAGCCCCGTCCGCGGCCCCGCGTAGGCGCGGTAGATCTCCTTCAGCAGCGGCAGCTCGCGCTTGTCGCTGAGCCGCACCGTTCCCGCCGCCGTCTCCCGTCCCCCACGCAGGCGCAGGTCCCGCGGATCGATCGCGTAGTCCCACGCCCCCGCCACGACGGCGTAGCCGTAGCGCTGATAGATCGCCGCCAGCGACGCATGCAGGATCGCGATCGCCTGCCCCGCCTCGCGCTGCCGCACGAACGACGCCAGCATCGTCCGCCCCAGGTAGCCCCGCCGCCGCTTGTGCGGCAGCGTCCCCACCGCCGTCACGCCGGCCACCGCGATCCGCGCGCCGTTGAACCGCATGGAAAACGGCCAGGCCCCGGACGACGTCACCAGCGCCCCGTCCTCGAACGCGCACAGCGTCCACTCCGGCCGCATGTCCCGCATCGGGTCGTAGTGGCTGCGGCCGTGCGACGCCAGCGTCGTATGCGTCACGTACGCGAAGTCGTCCATCTCCTCCGCGGTGGCCGGACGCACCTCCACTACCGGACCGGCACCGCTCACGCGCGCCCCCTCCCCGCTCTCCCTTGGCCGGGCCTCAGGCGATCAGCGCCTCCAGCAGCTCGTCGAAGATCGCGTCCGCTTTGGCCCGCAGCTCCTCATCCGTCGCGTCCTGGATGGGGTGCGGCACGAACACCCGGCGCACCGCCGGCAGGCCCAGCGCGTCCGCCTGGACTTGCGCCGCCTCTGCGAACTCCGTCGACAGCACGAATACGTGCGGTAGCCCGTTGGTTTCGAATTGGACGGCGTCGTGCACACTGCACGTCGTGCACGACCCTCAATCCGCCAGAGCTTCGATGACGAAGCCCGCCTCCTCCCGGATCGCTCGCGCGATCGGCTCCGGCGCCGGCCGAGACACCGTCGGCTTGCGGTAGCGCCGCGTCTCCACATCGGGCAGCCGCTCGTGCAGCAGCTCCTCCACCCGGTCGATCAACACATCCCCGCGCGGCTTCGAGATGTCCAGCAGCGCGATCGTGCCGCTGATCGCCTCCGGCCGCGCCGTCAACGAGCGCTGCACCGGCCTGCGCTCATCGGTCGGGTCCAGGATCACGTCCGTCGCGCTCGTCATGCGCCCTCCTCGATCTTCATGCTCACCGGTATGGAGCCTTCGTAGCCCCCCGACCACGGGTCGAACACCGCCGAGAACTTGCCCGCCGTACCTCCCGCCACCACGATGTGCACCATCTCATCCCGCGCGAACTTGCGTACGGGACGCGTCAAGGCCTCCTCCCTCGGCTCGTCCCCCTTGAGGAAGCCCCGCACCCACCCCGGCGACACGCCCCCCACGTCCGCGTTCTCCAGCAAATCGCCCAACGGTCGCTCCCCCACCTCCTGGATCCGCCGTACCACGTCCTCCTTGCTCCAGCCGTCCCGTGCCAGGGTGTCGTAGTGCTCCGGCGACACCACCACCAGGATGTCCCCCATCGCCGGCATCCGCGGATGGGTCGCCTCCCGCGCCTTCAGCCCCAGGCTCCCCGCCAGCGCCCGCGCGCTCCGCGACGTCTCATCCCGCACCTGCGACGGCCCCCCGCTCACACAGAAGGCCGTCACCACGCTCTCCTCCCGGCGGAAGCCCCGCTGCACGTGCAGCGGTGTCCACTCCGGCGCCCGCTCCTCCCGCTCCGCGAACGCCAGCGTGTACTTCGCTGGACTCCCTATCGTCGACCGCTCCGTCCCCCCCGGCCGGTGCCCCCCCACGTTGCGGATCACGAGCCGTACCGCCCGCCCGATCGTCGCGTTCGCCCGGTTCCCCTGCCCCAGCGCATTCTGCCCCGCGTTCATCCCGATCCGCTCCCGGATCGGCCCGTTCACCACCAGCACCGGCGTCCCGCCCATCGTCGTCGCCATGCAGCCGTGGATGTTGAACTCCTCCGTCGCGATCGCCTCCATCGCCGCCAGCACCACGGGGAAGGACTCCGGCGTGCACCCCGCCATCACCGCGTTGATCGCCACCTTCTCGATCGTCAGCGGCGCCAGGTTCGGCGCCAGCACCGCGATCTCCTCCTGCGCCGCCCGCCGCGTCGCCGCCAGCATCCGCAGCACTCGCTCCGCCGTCGGCGGCACCACCGGCAACCCGTCCGTCAGCCCCTGCTCGAACATGAACTCGAACGCGTCGTCGTCCGCCCCGATCGCGATCCGCCGCGCTCGCAGCGGACTCCCCTCCGCCTCCGCCCGCAGCCGCTCGAAGATGCCCGGCTCCTGCGTCCGCGACCCGCACCCGGGCCGCAGCGCCGGGTACGAATCCCACGCGATCGTCGTCGCCGCCGCCCCGCTCAGCCGCGACAGCTCATCCGCCAGCGCCTGAAACTCCTCCCGCACGAAGCCGTGGAAGCGTCGCAACTCCTGCCCCGCCCCATCCGCCAGGACCAGCGTCGGCACCGTCTCGATCCCGTATGCCCACGACACCGCCAGCGCCGTGTCGTCCAGCATCGCCGCCCGCAGCCCGCACTTCGCCACCAACGCCGCGTTCCCCGCCGCCTCCTGCCCCACCACCAGCACGTCCACCTGCGACCCGAACGCCGCCGCCAGCTGCTCGATCAGTGGCAGCGTCAGCCGGCAGGTCGGACACTCCTCATACACGAAGCAGAGCAGCGCCGTCCGCCCCGTCGGGAAGGACCGCTCGGCCGTGCCGTCGGACAGTTGGAACGCAGGCAGAACGTCACTCGTCGTCGGCATCGTCGCGGCGAAGTCTAGCACCGCCCGCCGCGCGAATCGTCGCCACCCGGACCGCTGCCGCCGGCTCCTGCCCCCCGTTTCCCGGGCCTCGGCGGCGCCCGGCCGGGACGCCCGCTATCGTGTCGCCCCAATCAAGTGAACGGTCGGCGGAGCAGGGAGCGCACGATGGCGGAACTGAAAAAACTTGGCTACGAAGTTCGCGACCACGTCGCCATCCTCACCATCCGCGAGTCCAACAAGGCTAACGCGATGGACCTCGATACCAACATCGACCTCATGCACGCCGCCATGCGCTGCGACGAGGACGCCAACGTCCGCGCCGTCATCATCCGGGGCGGCGCCGAGGACTTCTCCTACGGTGGTGACGTCGCCAACTTCGCCGCCCAGGGTGAGGACCTCCCCGCCTACCTCAAGGAGATGACCACCTACCTCCACGCCGCCATTTCCCGCCTCAAGCGCTCCGACGCCCCCGTCCTGGCCGCCGCCAACGGCGTCGCGGCCGGCGCCGCCGTCAGCATCATCAGCTCCTGCGACCTCGTCATCGCCGGCGAGTCCGCCCGCTTCGTCATGGGCTACACCGGCATCGGCCTCTCCTCCGACGGCTCCTCCACCTACTTCCTCCCCCGCACCGTCGGCGTCAAACGCGCCCTGGAGATGGTCCTCACCAACCGCATGCTCACCGCCGCCGAGGCCCTCGACTGGGGCCTCGTCACGCGTGTCGTCCCCGACGACGCCGTCCAGGACGAGACCTTCACCCTCGCCGCCCGCCTCGCCGTCGGCCCCACCCGCGCCTTCGGCCACGCCAAGCGCCTCATCTACAACGGCTGGACGGAAACCCTGGAGACCCAGATGGAGCTGGAGACCCGCGCCATCGCCGACTCCGGCCGCACCGCCGACGCCCGTGAGGGCATGCAGGCCTTCCTCCACAAGCGCCGTCCCAAGTTCCAGGGCCGCTGAACCGCGCGCGCCCGCCCGGGCTACTCCGGCGCCGCCCGCGCCGCCGCCGTCGCGGCGGCCTCGCTCGGCTCCTCCGGCTCCCCCCGGTAGGGAGCGGTCCAGCCCAGGTTGCGTCCCCAGCCGTAGCTCAGCGTCGCCGCCACCAGCAGCGCGCCCGTCACCCAGAACGTCGTTTCCACGTCCAGCGCGCTCGCCACCAACCCCAGGCCCACCCCCCCAATCAGCCCTCCCGAATCCCAGGCCGACCGCAGCAGCGCCGTTGCGCCCCCCCGCTGGCTCGACGGCACCCGGTCGAACGTCAGCGCGAACAGCCCCGTGTGCGCCGCCCCGAACCCCGCCCCGTTGATCAGCCCCGCCCCGATCAGCATCTCCGTCGAATGCGCCTGCGCCAGCACCCACATCCCCGTCGCGCTGAGCAGCAGCCCCGGCACGATCACCGCCGTCCGCCCCGCCCGGTCCGAGATCTGCCCCGCCAGCGGCCGCACCGCCAGCTGGATCGCGCCCCCCGCCAGGAAGAAGAGCCCCGCGTTGCCCAGGCCCCGATCCTCCCCCAGCAGTGGCAGGAACGCCCCCGCCGTCCAGAATGAAATCGTCACCGCGAAGAAGATCGCCATCGGAAACAGCGCCCGCCGCGGGATCAGCCCCGTCCCGCGGGCGACCCCGCGCCCCGCCGCCCGCGCCGGCTCCATCGCCGGCTCGTCGATCGAGAGGATGAAGAGCAGCGTGCTCGCCGCCGTCGCCGACCCCACCAGGAAGACGGCGTCGAAGCCGAACTCGTCCGCGATCAGCACCCCCAGCGCCGGAAACGCCATCTGCGCCGCGCTCGTCGACAGCCCGTAGTACCCCACCCCTTCCCCCCGCCGCGGCAGCGGCGCCACCACCCCGATCAACGACACCGCCGCCGTCGGAAAGATCCCCATCCCCAGCCCCTGTACCAAGCGCAGCGCGAACAACGACCACACGTCCTCCGAAAACGCCATCAGCCCCATCGCAAGCGTGAAGATCGCCACCGCCGCCATCATCAGCCGCTTGCGATGCCCCCGGTCCGAGAACAGCCCGATCAACGGCCAGAGCAGCAGCGGCAGGATGCTGAAGGCCGCGAAGACGAGCCCCACCTGCCACTCCTCGCCGCCGATCTCGTCCACGTAGGCCGGCACCACCGAGAGCAGGATGAAGAAGCTCGCGAAGAAGTTGAACGTGCCCAGGATCGTCAGCGCGAAACTGCGCGTCCACAGCGTCCCGTGGTCCCCCCTCGGGGACCTAGACCGGCCCACCGCTGTGATCCCACCGACGGCTCACCGCGCCCTCAGATCGACGTCCGCCCCGCATCCACCTTCAGCAGCGTCCCCGTCATGTGCGGCGTCTCGTCCCCCAGCGCGAACGCCACGATCGCCGCGATCTCCTCCGGTCCGACTAACGCCTTCATCGGCACCGTCGGGAAGTTTCGCTCCGCATAGTCCTCAATCGCGAGCACCGGCGGCGTCGCGCTCCCCCCCGGCACGATCGTGTTCGCCCGGATCCCGTGCGGCGCCAGGTCGATCGCCAGCGCCCGTATCAGCTGGTGCACCCCCGCCTTCGCTGCCATGTACGAGTACATCAACGGCATCGGCCGGATCGCCGTCGACGATCCCGTCGCCAGCAGGTGCCCGCCGCCCCCCTGCGCCATCATCTGCCGCGCCGCCGCCCGGAGCGTGATGAACGTCCCCGTCAGGTTGGTGTCCAGCGTCAGTTTCCAGCCGTCCAGGTCGGTCTCCATCAGGCTGGCCGGCGGCGCCAGCGCGCCCCCCGCATTGGCCACCGCCGCATCCATCTTGCCGAACTCCCTCACCGTTCGCGCCACCGTCGCCGCCACCTGATCGGGGTCGCGGACGTCCGTCACCAGCGGGATCACGCCCGCCGCACTCCCCGCCAGCGCCGTCGTCTCCTTCAGCCCCTCCGCCCGCAGCCCCGCCGCCGTCACCAGCGCCCCGTCGGCCGCGATGCGCAGCGTGATCGCCCGCCCCAGCCCCGATTCCGCCCCCGTCACCAGCACCGCCTTGCCGGCGAGCCGGCCCCGCGTCGCGTTCATGGCGTGTCCTCCGCCGCGCAGTCTAAGCCGCCACGACATGGCCCCGCCCGACTCGCTGTAGCGTACGCCTCGCCCTAGTGGAGGGAAGCGTCATGTCTCAGCCCGGCCACGACGCCCAGCGCACTGAAGTCCGCGACGCCATGCAGATCGACTGGGACCTCCCAATCCCCATGGACGACGGCCTCGTCCTCCGCGCGGACGTCTTCCGCCCCCCCGGTCCGGACCCCGCGCCCGTCATCCTCTCCTACGGCCCCTACGCCAAGGGCCTCGCCTTCCAGGAGGGCTACCCCGGCCAGTGGGAGATCATGGCCCGCGAGCACCCCGACGTCCTCCGCGGCTCCAGCAACGCGTACCAGAGCTGGGAGGTCGCCGACCCCGAGAAGTGGGTCCCCCACGGCTACGCCTGCGTCCGCGTCGACTCCCGCGGCGCCGGCCGCTCCCCCGGCATCCTGGACCCCTTCTCCCCACGCGAAGCCCGGGACCTCTACGACTGCATCGAATGGGCCGGGACCCAGCCCTGGAGCAACGGCAACGTCGGGCTGGCCGGCATCTCCTACTACGCCATCAATCAGTGGCACGTCGCCTCCCTCCAGCCGCCCCACCTCGCCGCCATCTGCCCCTGGGAAGGCGCCGCCGACTGGTACCGCGACATGCACTACCACGGCGGGATCCGCTGCACCTTCATCGACCACTGGTTCGGCAAGCAGGTCCTCAGCGTCCAGCACGGCTTTGGCGATCGCGGTGCCGTTAACTCCAACACCGGCCAGCCCGTCGCCGGCCCCGAGACCCTCCCCGAGGACGAACTCGAGGCCTGCCGCGTCGTCCCCGCCGACTCCGCCAAGGCCCACCCTTTCGACGACGGCTACCACCGCAGCCGCTCCCCGGACTGGTCCAAGGTCACCGTCCCCCTCCTCTCCGCCGGCAACTGGGGCGGCCAGGGCCTTCACCTGCGCGGCAACCTCGCCGGCTTCCAGGAAGCCGCCTCCAGCCAGAAGTGGCTCGAGATCCACGGCCTGGAGCACTGGACCGAGTTCTACACCGACTACGGCATCGCCCTGCAGCGCCGCTTCTTCGACCACTTCCTCAAGCGCGAAGCCAACGACTGGCCCCAGCAGCCGCCCGTCCAGCTCCAGGTGCGCACTGTCCACGGCTTCGTCCAGCGCGGCGAGGACGCGTGGCCCCTCGCCCGCACCCAGTGGACCCCCTTCCACATCGACGCGGACCGGCGCACCCTTTCCCAGGAAGCCGCCCCCGGCCCCACCGCCGTCACCTACGACCCCGCCGCCGCCGGCGTCACCTTCCGCACATCCCCGCTCGATGCCGAAACCGAGATCACGGGCCCCGTCTCCGCCCGGCTCTTCATCTCCTCCGCCACTGCCGACGCCGACCTCTTCCTCGTCCTCCACGTCTTCGACCCCGACGGCGCCGAAGTCACCTTCCAGGGCGCCCTCGATCCCCACGCCCCCGTCGGCCAGGGCTGGCTGCGCGCCTCCCATCGCAAACGGGATCCCGCCCGCTCACGCCCCGAGCGCCCCTACCATCCGCACGACGCCGCGGAGCCCCTCACCCCCGACCGTGTCTACCAGCTCGACGTCGAGGTCTGGCCCACCTGCATCGTCGTTCCCGCCGGCTACCGCGTCGGCCTCACCGTCCAGGGCCACGACTACGAGCGCGCCGAGGTCGGCGGCCAGCTCGATACCTTCGCCAACGTCATGCGCGGCAGCGGCCCCTTCCTCCACAACGACCCCCAGAACCGCCCCGCCGCCGTCTACGGCGGCCCAGTCACCCTCCACACCGGCCCCGAGACCCCCTCCTCCCTGCTCCTCCCCATCGTTCCGCCCAAGATCTGAGCGAGAGGTCCGCCGCGCACCGCAGCGGCCACTGCTCAGCCCTCCCCCTGCGCCTCCACCTCCCGCAATACCCGCATCCCCTCCACCGCCGACGGGAAGCCCACGTACACGATCGACGTGATCAGCAGCTCCTCCAGCTCCGTCGGGCTGGCCCCGTGGTTCAGCGCCCCCCGCAGGTGAAAGCGCAGCTCGTCCGGCTTCCCCTGCGCCACCAGCGTCGCCACCACCACCAGGCTGCGCTCGCGCGGCGTCAGCTCCTCCCGCGACCATAACTCACCAAACGCCCAGCGCCCCGCCGTCCCCGTGAACGCCCCCATCCCGGCGTCCAGCCGCCCCCCGCTGCTCAGCCCCTCGCTCGGCTGGTTCGCGCCCAGCCGCGCCAGCACCGCACGCGCCGCCGTCCGACGCTCCGCGTCCGACTTGCGCGGCGCCGGCGCCCGCGGCGGCAGCGTCCCGCCGCGCCGCTCGCGGAACACCTCATGCGCCGCCTGCATCGCGTTGATCGCCCGCGGGAAGCCCGCGTAGCCGCACAGCTGCACGAACACTTCCTCGATCTCCGTCTCCTCCAACCCCCGATCCAGCGCCCAGCCCGTGTGCAGCCCCAACTGCGGGAGCTGCCCCAGCGTCGCCAGCTGGCTCAGGATGATCAGCGCCCGGTCGCGCGCCGCCAGCCCCGGCCGCCCCCACACGTCCCCCATCGTCCAATCGATCCCGAACGACCCCAGCGCCCCCAGGTCCGACTCCAGCCCCGCCGCGAACGTCTCCGCTCCCGCCGCCCCCATGAACTCCTCCAGCACCACCAGCGCCCGCTCCCGGCGCTCCGCGTGTGTCATGTCCGTCATCGATCACCTCCCTTGGGCGTGCCCCGGATGTCCAGCAGTGCCGCCGCCCCTCCGTCGCCGCGGGCGTCCGGACTGCGCCTGCTCGGGTACTGGGCCGCTACCCGAGCCCAAAAGCGACGTTGAGCCGGCCCCGGAAGAGGAAGCTGCCCACGGCCCAGCCCAATTCGAGGATCTCCGGTTCGCTGTAGTGGCCCCGCAGCTGCTCGAAGAACTCGTCGTCGATTTGATGTGGGTCGTAAGCGAGCCGCTCGGCGAAGCGGAGCGCCACCTTCTCACGCTCGCTGAAATCCGCGTCCTCGAAGTTGGTCAGCTTGCTGATCCGCTCCTCGGCCGCGATCTGCTTCTCGTCCAGAGAAGCGCGCAGACCGTGTCAATACGAGCAGTCGTTCAGCTCCGCGAGCTTGAGCCGCACCAACTCCTTCAGTTCCGGATCGAGGAGGCCGCCGGTTCGCAGGGGCGTGATGAACGTCGTGAAGGACTTGAGCAACTCCGGGGTTTGGGCAAACATGCGTACCTCGGTGTCGCCGTCCGAGCCGTCCAGCCAGGAGCGGATCTCGGGGTCCATCTCTTCGTCGGCGAGCAGGCGGATCCGTGCCATGGGGCAACTCCGTTTCAGGCCGGAGGCGGGCCTGACCGACGCCGGCAGGTGCCCGACAGCCTAGTCCCGTTGCTCGCGCGAGTCAGCCTCGGTGGGGGGCCGCTTGCAAATGCGTGGCGCGCCAGGGTGCGCCTGGCAGCCGTTGCGATAGCCCGTCGCCGAGGACGAGCGTGGCGTCCCCGCTGCCGTGCCAGCGGTCACGGATCCTCCAACGCGCCGACGGTCGCGCGCCGCGCCGGGATCCGAAGCGCCCCGGGACCCCCACGTTCCGGCCTTAGGGGTCCAGCAGCACGCCTGGATTCAGCACCCCATTCGGGTCCAGCGTCCGCTTCGCCGCCCGCAGCGCCTGCGCGAACAGCTCCGGCCGCTGCTGGTCGTACCAGGGCCGGTGCAGCCGCCCCACCGCGTGGTGATGCGTGATCGTCCCGCCCGCCGCCATCAGCGCCGCCGACCCCGCCTCCTTGATCGCCCAAAACTGCTCGATCTCCGCCCCCTGCCGCCCCGGCGCCGCCACCGTGTAGTACGGCGCCGGCCCGTCCGGGTACACATGCGTGAAGCGGCAGCTCAGCACCCCCGCGCTCCCGCAGATCTCCCGCAGCGCCCCCGACATCGCCTCCCGCATCGCCGCGTCGAGGGCCGGCCAGCGGTCCCACGTAATCGACGTCTCCAGCGTCTCCGTCACCATCCCCAGACCGATGTGCAGGTTCGCCTGGTACGGCGCCCGGATGAACGACGTCCGCCACGCGCCCACCGCCCCCTCCCGCCCCGTCGGTGTGCCCTGCCCGTCGTCGATCAGGATCTCCTCCTCCTCCACCTTCCCCCCTGCTCCCCGCGCGATCGCGATCGCCTCCCCCATCGCCGCCCGCTGCGGCACCTCCGCCGACTCAAAACCCACCACGACGAGCGCCGTGTCCCCATCCAGCCCCGCCGCGTTGCGCGCCTCCACCGGGTCCAGCACCCGCAGATTCGCCGGCCAGAGCTTCGCCTGCACGATCTGCCGGACCCCGTCGTAGGCCGACTCCCAGCTCCCGTAGCGCACCCCGGCCGAGGCCCGGTAGCGGGGCCGCGCCTGCACCCGCATCCAGGCCTCCGTGATCACCCCCAAGATTCCCTCGCTGCCGATCGCCAGCCGGTCCGGGCTCGGCCCCGCCCCGCTCCCCGGCAGCCGCCGCGACTCCACGGCCCCCGATGGCGTCAGCATCCGCAACGACTCCACGAACTCGTCAATGTGCGTGTGGTTCGTGGCGTAGTGCCCCCCCGACCGCGTCGCGATCCAGCCCCCCAGGGTGGAGTGCTCGAACGACTGCGGAAAGTGCCGCAGCGTCAGCCCGTGCGGCTTCAGCTGCGCCTCCAGGTCCGGCCCGAACGCGCCCGCCTGGATCCGCGCCGCCCGCGACGTCGTGTCCACCTCCAGCACCTTCCGCAGCTCCCCCAGGTCCAGCGTCACCACCCCGGCCGCCCCCTCCGGCGGGGTCACCCCCCCCACCACCGACGACCCCCCTCCGAACGGGATCACCACGTGCCCCGCCTCCGAGCACCACTCCAGCACCGACGCCACCTCCGCCTCCGTGCGCGGCCGCGCCACCACGTCCGGCGGCGACGCGAAATCCCCGTTCACCGCCCGCACCCGATCGACGAAGGAGCGCCCGTACGTCCGCGATGCGCGCAGGTAGTCGTCGCTGTGACAGAAGGCCGCCAGCGCCTGCGGTGGCGCGATCCGCGGCGCCCGCAGCTCCAGCGACGCCAGTGTCGGCAGCGGCGCCGCCTCCGACGCGATCCCGTATTGCTCCGCCAGCCGCCGTGCCTCCCCCTGCCGCTCCGCGTTGGACGGCTCGTCCGCCTCCGTCCCCCAGGCCCAGATGCTGCGCCGCGCCGTCGGTGTCGTCACGGCTGGCTCCCTTCGCCCTCGGCCGAGAATAGCGCCCCCGCCTTAGCCCCCCGATGGGCGCGGCGGGTCCAGATCGCGGAAGGCCGCGTCCCGCTAGGCGATCGCTGCCTTCAGCCCCTGCTCGTTCGTGATCCGCGTGAACTCCCCTGCGTTGGGCCGGAACCGGCCGCTCAGCGCGTGCCACTGCGCGCTCAGCCCCAGGTGCGTGCGGAAGCCCTGGATCTCGTAGGCCTGGTTCAGTGACCGCTTGTTCGCCGCCAGCATGTCCGGCTCAATCGTCGCCAGCGCCCGCACCTCCCGCAGCGTCTCCTCCTCAAGCCGCTCCGCCGGGAAGCTCTTCACCACCCAGCCGATCTCCGCCGCCTGCTTGCCCGTGATCGAGTTTCCGCTCAGCTGCAGGTACTTCGCCCACGCCATCGACAGCTTCCACGGGTGGTAGAGCGTGTCCGGCGTCGTCATCGCCCGCATCGGCGGGTACCCGATCACCGCGTCGTCCGCCACGAAAGCGATGTCGCACATCGACATCAGCTCCGTGCCCCCCGCCAGGCAGTACCCGTGCACCTGCGCGACGACCGGTTTCAGCAGGTCCCAGATCGTCAGCCAGTCCCGCACGATCTTCTCCGCCCACTGATCCCACCAGCCGTCGAACAGCGCCTCCGACACGAAGCCCCCCTCGGGCGCCCGCGCCCGCGGATCGTCCAGCGTGAGATCGTACCCCGACGAGAAGGCCGCCCGCGACCCGGAGACGCTGCACGGCGCCCCCTGGAGCGCCCCCATCGGCCGCCTGGACGAGACCAGGGCCGCGCGTCGTCCGGTGCTGCGGTGGAGTGGGGGAGCCGGGAAGCGAGGAGACCGGAGCATGGACGTTAATCGATCCAGGTGAGGCCAACACTCACGATCAGCCCGATGAGCAGGACTACTGCAGCGATCAGAATGTCTCTGCTCAGAACCCCAGGCGGGGTGGCCGGTCGCACTTGTGAGCGAGTGTTCCGCAGATCGAAGGGTGGTAGTTCCCACGACGCGTTGGAATCAATTCGACGCTTTAGTACATAACTTCCTGCGAGGACAATAAGGTATCCTACGGCGATCGTTGTGCCGATACGCCAGTCGACCCGGAAAGTAGCGAAAAGTACGTACCACATAGCGACAATACCGATCGCCAGGAGGATTGGTGCTTCACTCACTACTGAACGAACCTTGTTGTGCTGTCTCGCCCAGGTGGTTTGCGATGCCTGCCCGAATATGTCCGCTATTCCGCGAACACCATTCTCGTAACGATCACGGTATCCTTCGGTCCCAGAGATCGAAGCCCTCCAAGAGCCTTCGTTATACCGTTGCGATTCTCTGACTACGTGAATGTTGGCTTTGAACCATTCGTCTCGTGACCAATCACCCTCTCGGACTTCCAGTTCCAAGCTTTCCGGGTCGAGAATCTGATTTCGAAGCCCAGCTATTTCATCGATCGTACTAGCAGTTACCTTCGCCGACCCGAGTTCACGTCGACCCTGAAGTGACCACTCGACCTCAGCCTTCTCTGACGTGAAGAGTTCCTCAACCTCTTCTAAGTCGTCACGGAACAATGTCCCAGTGGGTTCGAGTGCGCCTTCCCAAACTAGTGTTACTTCTGACATCGTCTATCCTTGTTGGCGGCGAGGCAGCCGGCACGCGGGTGCCCTATCTCGCCAGCTCCGCCAGCCGCGCGACGAGGTACTCCTGCGGCCGATCGCCCTTGATGCGGTTGCAGCTCGCGCAGAGGAGTTGGAGGTTCTCGATGTGGTCCCCGCCGGCCTTCGAGCGGGGGAGTTTGTGGTCCACCTCGAAATGGCGGAACTCGAAGTGCGTCCGGCAACCGCCGCAGCGCCCCTCTTGCTGGCCGTAGAGCACGTGCTTGTTCTGACGGTAGTTCCTCGGCGCGTCGATATCCGTGCGGTGGGGAATATCGGTGCGGGCGGTGATGCGCGATGCCTGGAGCGCGATCACCTCATCCTGGCTCTGAAGTCCGATCCTTACCGCGCGACTCCTGCCGGCTGAGGCGGTACGTCACGAGTTCGACGGCCTTCGGGGAGATGTCGACGCCCATCCACTGCCGGCCTAGCCGCTCAGCGGCGACGCAGGCGGTCGCGCAGCCGCAGAAGGGGTCCAGCACCATGTCTCCTTCGTTGGTCGAAGTCTCGATGATCCGCTCCAGCAGGGCGAGCGGCTTCTGCGTTGGGTAGTCGATGCGCTCGGTCCCACTCACGGGTGGGATGTCCGTCCACACGTCACTCAAGGGCCGACCGCGCTGCTCATCCAGATACCGCTTGTACCTGGCGGTCTTGCCTGGGCCGGGCTGGACAACCAGTCCGCGATCGTAGGCCGCTTGCATCCGCTCTTTCGTCCAGCGCCACACCTTGGTAACTCCGAGAAACTCATAGGTGAGATTTGGCCGGTCGCTGTTCGGGTTGAGGAGACTGGTTAGTTGATAACGCCGGCCATCAGCATCGCGCCGCGAGTACTGCTTTTTCGTCTTCTCATCCAACCGGCTTTCGTCATACGGGAGGAAGACAGCATCCATGTTCCATGTTGCGGCGTCGGACTTCTGATATGAGAGCAACACGTCATGGCTGGTGGGAAGCCTTCGCGTCATGAGTCCCTTGGGTAGTGTCCGCTCCCATATGATCTCATTCCGAAACTGCTGTCTCCCGAAGATCGCGTCCAGCAGCATCCGCAGATAGGCATCAGCTGTCGGATCACAGTGAAGGTAGAGACTGCCGACCGGTGTGAGGAGCCGATGCATTTCCAGCAGCCGCACGGCCATCATCGTGAGGTAGGACTGCATCCCCTTCGAATGCGTCCGGCCGGCTGAGTCGAGCAGGTACGCGATCGCGGGCTGTTCATCGGCGATCAAACCCATCCAGGCCACGTCGAGATCGGAGAGCGTCCAGGTGTCCTTGAACGCGGCGCCTGCTGCCTTCGAGCCAATCGGCGCCTCGTAGTCCCGGTTCGAGTTGAACGGCGGGTCGAGGTAGATGAGGTCGACGCACTCGCTGTTCATTCCCCGAAGGATGTCGAGGTTGTCGCCCGTCCAGAGCGTCCGGTTGACCCAGTTGGGCGGCATGCGATCCTCCCCCGGCAGGCTACCAGGGGCGGGCGAGCGGGTCCGGCGGGCGGGTTCCCGCTGGGAGGGCCGGGACAACGGAGAGGGGCGCTTGCCGTGCCGGCGCGGCGTCACTCATCCCAGCCGGGCGGGAGACCGTGTCGTCCCGCTCCGCCCGCCGTAGCGCCCCCACGATCTCCCCCCGAATGCCCAGGTTCAGCGCGTTGCGCTTCTCCGGCCGGTTCAGCCGGATCCGCGCGATGCGGTCCTCGGTTTCGTAGAGGATGAACTCGTACGCTGGCTCGGCCATTGGGCCTTCCCTCCTGCGCGCCGCCGCGCGCCGCCGGCATGCTAGTCGTCCTGGCGGGCGGCTATCCTCCCCCACCAGGAGCGCCCGTGCCAGATTCCCCCCCACCCCCCAACGACGACATCGGCCTCTTCCAGGCCCTCTACACCACCCGAGCCCTGCGCCGCCTCCGCCCCGACCCCATCCCCAACGACGTCCTCTTCCAGATCCTCGACGCCGCGATCCGCGCCCCCTCCGGGCAAAACGCTCAGGACTGGCGCTTCGTCGTCGTCACAGACCCCATCCTCAAGCAGCGCCTGCAGGACTGGGCCCGCGCTGGCTGGCAGCGCTACCAGCCGCAATACGTCGAGCGTCCCGAATTGATGGACGACCTTCCCCGCAGCTGGCGCCTCGCCCTCAAAAGCGTCGACCACCTCAGCCGCCATCTGGCCCAGGTCCCCGCCATCGTCGTCGTCTGCGGCCTGCGCGGGCGCCACGCCACCCCCGGCGGCAGCGCCTTCCCCGCCGTCCAGAACCTCCTCCTCGCCGCGCGCGCCCTCGGGCTCGGCGCCTCCATCTTCAACCTCCCCCTCTCCCACGCCCACGAACTGACCGAGGCCCTCGGCATCCCCAAGAGCAACGTCGTGTACTGCCTCGTCCCCCTCGGCTACCCCCATGACCGTCCCGGCCCCGT
This sequence comes from Dehalococcoidia bacterium, assembly GCA_965247775.1. Classification (GTDB taxonomy): domain Bacteria; phylum Chloroflexota; class Dehalococcoidia; order Bin125; family Bin125. The sequence continues at coordinate 2,198,399 of OZ252031.1, read as the reverse complement.
CCGCCGCAAGCCCGTCAAGAAGGTCGTCTACTGGCAGCGCTTCGGCCGCGACTGGGACTACGCCCTCGCCCAGCCCGACGACGGCTGGGGCGCCAAGTGGATCGACGCCCCGGCGAGCCCGCCAGCCGAGCCCCCAGCCGAGCCCCCAGCCGAGCCTGACGCGGCTGCCCGCGCGGCCGGTGACTGAGCGCCGCTCCGGGAAGGTCCACATGCAGGCCGCCACCCGCCGGATCACCCTCGACAACCGTGATATCAGCCTCTCCCAGTCCTTCGACGAGCGCGGTACGCCAGACATTGCCGCCCACGTTGACGCCTGAGCCCGCGGCGACAGGCCCTCGGTCGCCTACACGGTGGCCACATGGCCGACGACGTCGCCGCCCTCCTCCGCCACCTCCACGTCGGGATGGCGCACAGCGTCGGCGCCTCCCTCGGCGGCATGATCGGCCGCTGGTTCGCCGTGCGCCACCCCCAGCGCTGCCTCCCGCTCACCGCCGTCATGACCGGCGACTTCCCCGTGCCGGGCGGGCCCGCCGTGCCCCCACTGGGCGAGCGCGCCGCCGCCAACATGCGCACCAAGACCGACCACCTGGAGCGCGACGCCGCCGCCGACGCCTGCGTCTCGGCCTGGCGCTCCGACAGCGGCTCCGCCGTCCCCTTCGATGAGGACCTCACCCGCGCCTGCGGCGAGCACCCCGATGACCGCGCCTACCACCCCGCCGGCCTCGGCCGCCAGCTCACCGCCATCGCTCCTGGCCTGCACCACGCCGAGGCGCGCATCGCCGCCCCGACGGTCGTCATCCACGGCGACGCGGACCCCATCTTCGCCCGCCCCCACGCCCAAACCGTCGCCGCCAATATTCCCGACACGGAGCTGGAGGTGGTCCCCGGCATGGGCCATGAGATGCCGCCTCCGCTCTGGCCCCGCCTCCGCGCCGCCATCGAGCGCGCGGCGGCTCGCGCCGGCGCCGGCGCGCCGGGCGCCTGACGGGCCGCAGGGAGTGGGACCGGGCGCATCACTCCTGCGGGGCAACTCCCCGTCCACCCCAGCGCCTTATTCCTCAGTCCGCCCCCGCGAACAGCCCCAGCACGTCCTCCCGGTACCGCAGCGTCGGATCCCATAGCATGAAGCCCAGCCCGCCCGCCTCCATCGACGCCTGAATCTGCGCCAGCACCTCCGCGTACCCGTACGAGATCTGCCGCGGCCCGTAGTCCCGGTAGTCCTGCAGCCAGGGCCGCACCGCCACCCCCGTCAGCCCTGCCGCCGCGATCCGCTCCAGCGCTCGTCGTACGCTCAGCGACACCACCGTGAACGGATCCGCCGCCGGATATTCCAGCCCGAACCACCCCACACCCCACGTGCTCGGATACACCATCGGCGAGTAGTAGTCCACGTACGGCGTCAGCGCCTCCAACACCTGCCCGATCGAATCCTCCGCCGTGATCACGGCCGTCTCTCCGAACGTGTCCACCGACACCGCCGCTCCCACCGCGTGCAGCGCCGCGCTCGCCTCCTGCACGAACAACGCCACCGCCGCCGACCGCTCCGCCCCCGTCGTCTCCTCGTGCACCCACAGCGGCCCCGCCGGGAAGCGCACGTAGTCGAACTGGATCTCCTCGAAGGTGACCGCCGCCGCCAGCGCGATCTCGATGTTGTAGCGCCGCGCCTTCGCGCTCTGTGGCGTGGTCCAGCCCAGCCCCCGATCGTCGATCAACTGTTCGCCGCCCCACGTCAGGATCGCCGTCTCCACGTCCGACCGCCCCAGCCGCGTGTCCAGGAACACCGCCTGCCGCGCGATCCGGTAGACCCCCAGCTCCCCCAGCGCCGCCAGGAACCCCGTCACGTCCGTGCCCGGGTCCACCGTCGCCTCGATCGCCTGCACCGCCTCGGTGGCGAAGGCCGGTAGCACCGCCCCGCCCTCCTCCTTGATATCCACCACGATGGCCGTGATCAGTCCTCCACGCGCCAGCTCCAGCGCCCACTCCAGCGAGCGCGGCTCCCACAACTGCTCGTACGGGAGGTGGACCGCGCGCACGTCGATCGGCCGCAGCTCCACCACCCCCCCGGCGATGGGCTGATCGCGCAGCGGCCAGTACCCGGCCGCCACAACGTGGACCCGCTCTACCCCCGCCGGCAGGACCACGACCCCTTCCGCGTCGCTGCGCACCACCTGCATACCGCCAGCCGCACCGTCCTCGCCGTCGGTGCCGCCGGCCGGCGTTCCCGCACTCGCATGCGCGCGTGCCCCGATCACCGGCTGGGGCGCCCCGCCCGCGATGGGCGCCGCTACCACGCGCAACCGGACGGGCTGGGGCTCCACGCTCTCTACCGCCTCGACGTCGCCCGTGACGACGCTCGTCGTCGCCTCCCCGGCGACCGGAGGCGCCTCGCTGGGAATCGAGGGCGGGTCCGCCGCCGCCACCTCCCCCGGCGCGCGCGCGACGCCTTCGGCCGCAGCGACCTCCGCAGCGACCGCCACGCGGGTGACGCCGTCCTCGTCGGGCGCAGCGGCGGGCTCCAGGGACACGGCGCTCTCCTGCAGCGCCGTCGCCCGCACCACCCGACGCGACTCCGCTTGGCCGCCCGCCTCCACCGCCGGCTCCGGAGCGCTCCTGGGCGCCGCGTCCGGGCGCAGCCTCTCCCCGCCGCCACACGCCGCGACCACGACCGCCGCCACGATCACCACGCTCAGCCCGAGCGGAGCCGGCACCGCGCTGCCTCGTCTCGAGTGAGCCGCCTTTGCCCCTCGATCGGTTGTGGCTACTCTGGCGCATCGGCGCGCTTGGCGCGCCCCCGCCGCGCAAAGCGGTGGATCGCCAGCGCCGCGCCGCAAGGAGGATCGCCGTGAGCAAACGCATCGGTGTGGTCGGCTTGGGCATCATGGGTGGCGCGATCTCCGCCAACTTCCTCGACGCCGGCTACCCCGTCACCGGCTACGACGTCGATCCCGCCCGCAACGCCGAACTCGCCGCCCGTGGCGGCGACGTCGCGGCCTCCCCCGGCGCGGTCGCTCTCGCCTCAGACATCGTTCTCACCTCCCTCCCCAGCAGCGCTGTCCTCGACGACGTCGTCTCCGGCCGGAGCGGCATCGCCGCCGCCGGCGCTTCCGCCACGATCGTCATGGAGTGCTCCACCCTCCCAATCGACGACAAGGTCCGCAACCGTGACGCCCTCGCTCAGGCCGGCCTCACCATGCTCGACACCCCCCTCAGCGGCACCGGCGCCCAGGCCCTCAACCGCGACCTCTCCGTCTACTTCAGCGGTGATGAAGCTGCCGCCCGCGAGTGCCAGGAGATCGTCCCCGGCTTCGCCCGCTCCGGCTTCTACGTCGGCGAGTTCGGCAACGGCAGCCGCATGAAGTACGTCGCCAACCACCTCGTCGCCATCCACAACGTCGCCGCCGCCGAGGCCATGGTCCTGGGCATGAAGGCCGGCCTCGACCCGGAACTCATCTACGACGTCATCAAGGACGGCGCCGGCAATTCCCGCATGTTCGAGGTCCGCGGCCCCATGATGGTCGACGACGACTACACCGCCGCCACCATGAAGGTCGCCGTCTGGCAGAAGGACATGCGCATCATCGCCGCCTTCGCCACCGCCCTCGGCAGCCCCACCCCCCTCTTCCATGCCAGTGCCGGCATCTACACCGCCGCCATGGCCCAGGGCCTCGAAGCCCAGGACACCGCCGCCGTCTGCCGCGTGTTGGAGGGCCTGGCCGCCCTCAACCGCTAGGCCTCCAGGATCACCTTCAGCCGCCCCAGGTCCTTCCCCACCTGCCGCCGCACTACCCGCCCCATCAGCGGGTCCAGCAGCCGCAGCGGCCCGCCCGGCCCGCCTCGATTGCGGATCCGCACCCGCGTCCGCCCCTCCCCCGCATCCTCGAACTCGTAGCGCGTCGCCATCGCGAACGGCCCATCCACGGCCCGCATATCCAGCACCCGGCCCGGCGCCAGCTCCGCCACCTCGTGCACGTACCGGATCGACCGCCCCAGCATCGACGCCCGCCGCGCCACCCGCGCTCCCTGCACCACCTCACCGCCTCTCACCACCGACGCCTCCTTGATCGCCCGAATCCACGTCGAATCGTTCGCCGCTTCCATCGCGTACGCCGCCACCTCCGCGCGCCCCCGCCCGATCACGATCTCGTTCACGACGTCGATGGCCATAAAAGAACTCCCCGTAAGCAAGGCTTACGGGGAGTATAGGCCGCGCTTCGACGGCGGCCCGGCTGTTCGTATGCTTCCAGCTTGATCAGTTCCGTGTCCGGGAAGAACGCCGCCCACGCGAACCAGAAATGGTTCCCGTGCACCACCACCACCTGACTCCCCGCCAGCCTCCCCCCGACACGCCGCACCCGAAGATGTCCCACACCGTCCCCCCGCCCCCGGCCCCCGTCGCCTCGCCCTCGTCCGGAGGCCTCATGCTCTCGACCCCGCCGCCTCGCCCCCTGCATCCACGACCGGTGGCGCCGCCTCCGCGTCCCGCTCCCCCCATCGGAGCCTCCGCCCGAGCACGCCGCCGCGATCCATGCTCCCACCCCCCACCACGCCGACAGCGAGGCCGGCCTTCCCCCTGACACACATGCAACGACCCCCTGCGCCTTGACCGTGCATTCAAGGGCCGATCGGCGGCCCCGCTTGGACCTCGCTCTCCGTGCGCTCCCCCCCGATCGCCCCGGCCCGTCCGCCTCGCCGCCACCGTCCTCGTCCCCGCCCCCGGGCGGCGGTAGCATGCGCAGGCCGGACTCACCCGTCCCGGAGGAGGACACCCATGGACCTACGATTCGGCGAGAAGGAGGAGGCGCTCCGCCGCGAGGTCCGCGCCTTCCTCAAGCAGCACCTGGGCGAGTCCGGCCGCGGCTATACCGGCGTCGCCGCCGCCGCCGCCATCGAGGTCGCCTGGGACGAAGCCGAGACCTTCAACGCCAAGCTCGCCGAGCGCGGCTGGATCGCCCCCGCCTGGCCCACCGAATACGGCGGTCTCGGTGCCTCCATCTACGAGCAGATGGTCTTCAGCGAGGAGTTCGGCTACTTCGGCGCCCCCGACACCGGCACCCGCAGCTTCGGCGTGGGCATGATCGGCCCGACCCTCATCATCCACGGCAACGACGATCAGCGGGCCCGCTACCTGCCCGGCATCACCAGCGGCCGGGATGTCTGGTGCCAGGGCTACAGCGAACCCGGCTCCGGCTCCGACCTCGCCTCCCTCCAGACCCGCGCCGTCCGCGACGGCGACGACTACGTCATCAACGGCTCCAAGATCTGGACCTCCGGCGGCCACCGCGCCAATCAGATGTTCTGCCTCGTCCGCACGGACCCCGACGCCCCCAAACACAAGGGCATCAGCTTCCTCATCATCGACGATCTCAAGAACACCCCCGGCGTCACCATCCGCCCCCTCATCAACATGGCCTCTCACCACCACTTCAACGAAGTCTTCTTCGAGGACGTCCGCGTCCCCGCCGGGAACCGCGTTGGCGAGGAGAACCGCGGTTGGTACGTCGGTATGACCCTGCTCGACTACGAACGTTCCGGCATCGGCCCCACCGCCTCCCAGCGCCGCACCCTGGAACTCCTCGCGCAGGACCTCCGTGACGGCGCCCCCGCCCGCCGCGCCCGCTACCGCAACGCCCTCGCCGACCTCGTCGTGGCCAACAACGTCGGCCGCTACCTCGGCTACCGCATCGGCGACATCCAGGCCCGCGGTGGCGTCGCCAACTACGAGGCCTCCGTCGGCAAGGTCTACCAGTCCGAACTCGGCCAGCGCATCTTCAACTTCGGCCTCAACCTTCTCGGCCTCGCCGGCCAGCTCCGGCCCGGCGACCCCCGCGCCCCCTACGGTGGCGAGTTCCCCGAGGGCCATCTCATCTCCGTGCCCACCACCATCTACAGCGGCAGCAACGAGATCCAGCGCAACATCATCGCCACCCGTGGCCTCGGCCTGCCCCGCTCGTGAGCCCCCCGCGAGTCTGACCTCATGCCCCGCCTTATCGTCGACGGGATGAACGTCATCGGCAGCCGCCCCGATGGCTGGTGGCGCGACCGCGACGGCGCCGCCCGCCGCCTCCTGCGTCGCCTCCAGGCCCTCGCCGCAACCGATCAGGCCGGCCTCGTTCTCGTCCTCGACGGTCGCCCCCTCCCCGACGTCGCTGCGGGACGCCACCACGGCGTCCTCGTTCTCTACGCCCGGCGCGGCGGCCCCGATGCGGCCGACGACCGCATCGTTGAGGAGGTCGAGGCGGACCCCGACCCGCAGGACATCCTCGTCATCACCTCCGACCGCGACCTCCGCCGCCGCCTTACGGCCCTCGGCGCCGCCGTCGAAGGCGCCGGGGGCCTCCTCCGTCGCCTCGATCAGGTCGACGCCGCCGCGCCGAACGACCCCGCCTGACGAACTCGGTCCCCCGCCCGACGCCCCCCCGCCCCCGCGCTCGTACGCTGCGATCGTGAGCGTTCCCGACCACATCCAATGGCTCCTCGAGTCCGCCCCCCGTGGCGCGGACGACCCGTCCCCGCGCCTCCTCCAGACCCACATCAGCTACGTCGTCCTCGCCGGCCCCCGCGCCCACAAGGTCAAGAAGCCCAGCGTGAATCCTTCCACGCCTTCACCGCCCCACCGCCCACGCGCTTCCACCGCATCGACACGGGCCTCCCGCTCGCGCACTCCCTCCCCGCCGCACTGGCCCGCTCGGTCTCCCTGCGGCGGCCCCGTCCCCCTAGGCGTACTCCGCCAGGCGCACCGGCAGCCGCCGTGCGCCCCACTCCCCCGGCCCCCCCTCGAACGCGCCCGGGCAGGGGGTGTCGCAGCCCGCGCAGCGTCCCTCGTCGCTCAGCCGCCAGGCCGTGATCGTGTACCCGTCCCGCCCGATGATCGTCAGCCCGCAGCCCGCGCAGACCGTGCTCTGGCCCACCGGGTCGTGCACGTTCCCCGTGTAGACCGCGTGCAACCCGTTCTCCATCGCAATCCGCCGCGCCCGTGACAGCGTCTCCGGCGGCGTCCGCGGACGATCCAGCATCTTCCAGTCCGGGTGGAAGGCGGTGAAGTGCAGCGGCACGTGCGGGCCCAGGTGGTCGTGCAGCCAGCGGCTCAGCGCCTCCACCTCGCGGCCGGAGTCGTTGAGGCCGGGGATCAGCAACGTCGTGACCTCCAGCCACACGTCCGTCTCGTCGTGGACGTACTCCAGCGTCTCGAGCACCGGCTGCAGGTGCGCGTACGAAACCGATCGGTAGAAGTCCTCCGTGAAGCCCTTCAGATCGATGTTCGCCGCGTCCATGTGCCGGTAGAACTCTTCCCGCGGCGCCGCGCAGACGTACCCCGCCGTCACCGCCACGGCCTTGATCCCGCGCGCCCGGCACGCCGCCGCCACGTCGATCGCGTACTCGTGGAAGATCACGGGGTCGTTGTACGTGAACGCCACGCTGCGGCACCCGAGATCCATCGCCGCCCGCGCGATCGCTTCCGGCGTCGCCTGGTCCGCCAGCGTGTCCATCTCCCGCGACGTGCTGATGTCCCAGTTCTGGCAAAAACGACAGCCCAGGTTGCACCCCGCCGTCCCGAACGACAGCACCGGCGTCCCCGGCAGGAAGTGGTTCAGCGGCTTCTTCTCAATCGGGTCCACGCAGTACCCGCTCGACCGCCCGTACGTCGTCAGCACGATCGCTCCGCCCTGGTTCGCCCGCACGAAGCAGAAGCCCCGCTGCCCCTCCCGCAGCCCGCACGCCCGCGGACACACATCGCACTGCACCCGCCCATCCGGCAGCGTCTGCCAGTACCGCGTCGGCACCACGCCGCCCGCCACCTTACGGTTGCCCGTCGCCTGCCTCATGCCCCCACTGTAGCCCTCCGCGACCGTGTTCACCCTGGCCCTTCGTCCCATTCCGGCCGGTCGATGCGAAGCTCGCTGAAGCGAAATTCGCCAGGGTCTTCTCTGAGGCGTCGTGCCCTTGCCAGCGGTCGGCGTGGTCGCGATCACGCCGGATGGGCATGGCCCGGCGGCGGGTGCCGCCGGCGCATCGGATGGCGGCCGCCTTGGCCAGCCGCCGGGCGCGTTCCCCGATAGCGGCTTCATCCCGCTTATCGATCTCTTCGAGCGCCTTGTACGTCTCGCCGTTCGGGTGGAGTTCGGCTGCGATATCCTCGGTGGGGCTCCGCATGCCCCGACGGGGCTGAGTGTCAGCGGGCATTCTGAAATTGGTCGAGAAACAACAGTTGACTGGCGTAGCCCGCGTGGGCGCCGAAGTATTTCCGGGTCCACACGCCCGCGGCGCGGTGGCGGGAGGGATATATATGGGAGGAATGACGCGCGTCACCGTCGAAGTATTGCCGGGCCCACAGTGACAGCACCGGGTTGTTCTTCTCACGGATCCAGTTCTTTCCGTAATGCTCCAACAGCCCAGCGGCTATACGCCTGTCCACGGGAACAGCCCCGGGCTTATCGAGGGCGAAGAGGCAGACGCAATTGGCGATCTTCGGACCGATGCCGCGGTAGCGCATCAGGCGGTCCCTGGCGTGCTCATAGGGCATGTCGGCTAAGGCGTTCAAATCCAGTTTGTCTTTAGTTACGTCCCTGGCGACCTCAACAATTAGTCTTGCGCGGTCCAACCCCAACCCCAAACCTTCCAATCCGGCCTCGCCAGCCTTGAGTAAGCTCTTCGGCGTCGGGAAGGACTTGCACGTCACGCCGTCCAGGGTGAGGGTATCGCCGCAGCGGTCTGCCAGCTTGTTCACCATAGTAGTGATGCTCTTGATCCCGGCGTTTTGGGAGCAGATGTAGGAGACTAGGCACTCCCAGGGGTCCTGACGCAGCACCCGTATGCCGACGTACCGGTCGATCAGCCTGTCCATGGTGCCGCTGCCCATGATGTTGTCCGCCCGGCACAGGGCGTCGTGGACTGACTCGATGTCCTGGTCCAGGCGGAAGTAGGTCTCGACATCGGACCGCACGGACTCTTCGGGCGCGTCGCTGTGGAACTCGATCCCTCCTCCGGACTGGCGGACCTTGATCAGCTTGCCCTTCACGATGCCGTAGAACCAGCCGTCCCGCTCAATCCAGCGAAAGGCCTGCGATTGGAGCCAGGAGAGTTCCAGTGTGAGGCTGCGGGCGGGCAAGCGCGACATGCTGGCCCTCCTCGCTATCGAGACGCGCTCGACCATGTCGGTGCCGGTGCCGCCGCCGCCGATGACTACGGCGCGCGCGCCATCGAGAGCAGAAGTCATGCCCGCGGATTTCTAGAAGGGCGGCGCGAAGCCCTCGCGCTCCTCGCCGAGCCAGGCCTCCGCCTCGCGCAGACGCCGGCGCAGCTCGGCCCGAGCCTCGCGGTAGCGCTTCATGTACTCACGCTCGACGATCTTGGGATGGCGCGCACAGTCCAGTTTCGTCGCCATCAGGTCGAGCGCCCCCTCGCGCGTCTGCGCCACGAACTTCCCCGCACCGAACCGAAACGGCTGCACGATGAACCGCGTGATCCCCGTCGCCAGCAGCGACTCGGCGAACGCGTCCACATCCTCGCACCACAGCAAGGGCGTGAGCGTGATGCACGACTGTACGCCGGCATCGTGCACCTCACGGATCGCCTCAATCCGGCGAGCATTCGAGGGGCACGACGGCTCAAACGTCTTCCGCACAGGCTCGTCATCCGTCGTCACGGTCATATTGGCCTGCACCTGTCCGCCGTTGTTCCGGATCTTCTCGAACAAATCGACGTCCCGGGCTACCAGGGGAGACCGAGTCTGCACGACCAGTTTGGGAGTATGCCCATCCGCCATGATCTCCAGGAGGCCTCGTGTGAGTTCCAGCTCTCTCTCGACCGGCTGATACGGGTCCGTCACGGACGACATGTAGATACGAGCGCCGTCGAGTTTCGCGCGCTGCCGGGGGCGCTGGAGAACTTGGACGGCGTTCTCTTTGACGCGAACCCACTTCCCCCAGGTGTCACGCTGCTGCGTGTCGCGCGCGAAGAATGCCGCGTAGCAATACGTGCAACCGAACGCGCAGCCCGAGTACGGATTCAGCGTGTAGTTGTACTCCTCGATGAATCCCGTCGCCGCGGTGAGGATCTGCTGAACCGGCCGATATGCCACGTCGGCGCTGCCGGATCGCGCCGTCCGGGGGATCGTCGCAGGCACATCAGCGTGCTCGAATCCTGGCAGCATCGTGGCCTGTTCGTCAGGCATGGTGTTTGACTCCCGGCCCGCAGACCGTCATTGCGTAGGGTGCCTCATCGCCGCCGTTGCCTGTCCAGCGCACGTCGCCGTTCAGATAGCGGTCCGCAAGCGCCGACAGCGGCGTGCCCGTGCGATTCCGGAGGGCTCTCCTGAGCGAGGTGATGCACGGCGCGCTGCCCTCCAAGCACAGGCTGCCCCCCAAGCACCGATCGATGGGGCGCAGTTCATCTTCTGCTCCCAAGTAGCGCTTCTTGAACGATGGCGCTGTACGTATCCGCACGTGCGGGTCTAGACGGTCACACAACGATCGCATCTCGCCGTTGATCTTCGTCATCGGGTCCTCGTAGACCACGTGGATCGCCGTGAGCCACCGTTCCGCATCTTGCCGACGTTTGACGTGTTCGAGGTCAAGTTCTCCGTCCACCGGCACACACTGGATCTGCGTTCTGCCCATGACTTTGTCCAAGCCGCCAAGATCCAGCTGATGATGATTCATCTCATCGCGGATGCCGTTCCAGATATCGTCCGCGATTTTCAGCATCGCAGGGCGGTCGATCTGGTACACCGCGATGAGTTCGGGCCAGTGCGTAGGCCGCACATGAGTCGCGATCGCAAGTGACAGGCCAATGATCATCGCTCCGGTACCTGCGCCGAAGTCCACCAGCCTGTAGCTTCTGCGTGTTCGACCGTTCGGGTTGGCACAGAATACGAGCGCTTTCGGAGTAGGTGACGTTGATCTGCCGGGGCAGATACCACTGAGCGTAGAACAGCGCCACGTCGGGGTCGCAGTAATTCGGTTGTTCCCGTCGTCTTAGCTTGTCCAGCTGCGCCATGGCCCCATTGATCCGCCGCACAGCTTTGGCGCTGCCCTCCGCTTTGATTCTGTTGAAGGGGTCCCGCGAGACTCGGCACAAGGCGCGGTCGACGACCTCCTTGAAGGCTTTCTCGACCGTTGTGAACTTCCGTGCGGTTGGTCGGGCTCTGCAAAAGTCCATCGAATGCCCCCGGCCCTCATGGAGGGCCGCCTTTGGGCATCTCCTTTTGATTCAGCTCAGCCGGTCCCAGCCCAGCGGCACCATGAAGACTGGGACATTCCGCGCGCCGGCCAGCCGCCTCCCTAAGGTGCGCAGTTCCTCGAACAGATCCTTACCGTATTCCATCGGCGCTGCTGGTGAATCGGCCCGGCCCGTTTCCTAGTAGGGACTCGGGCAGGCTGTAATGGGCCCCGCCGCCGTCCTGACGGCTTCGGAGACGCTGTCCGGGCGACGACCACTTCGACAACGGCGCTCTTCGGGACAGCGAGACAGTCCGTACTATCTCTCCGTCTCCACAGGTCCCTCCTCTTCCCGGCCTTCTTGAAGGAGAAACCCTCGCAACCTCCCCCACACCACCTCGCGCACGCTCACCCCCCTTCCCCCCCGGCCTCCTCCCGCATCTCCACGATCCCGCTCACCCACTCCTCCGCCAACCCCTCCTGGAACAGCTGCCGCCCCAGCTTGAAATCCAGCGAGATCCGCTCCCCCCCGCTCTCCAAGCGAACGCTCGTCGCTCGCGCGACAACCCCCTCGTCGATCTCTCGCAGGGGCGCCTCGAACGTCCCCACGAGCGGCCGGAAGAGCACGGGCAGCGCCAGCCAGTAGAGGTAGTTCCAGCGACGGAAGTCCAGCACCAGTCGCCGCGTCGTCAGCCTCGCCCGGCCGATGCCCACGTGCTGCATCGGCCGCTGGCCCCGCCGCACGCTGATCAACGCCGAGCGTTCGAGCTGCACGGCCTCGCCTGCCTCCCGCGAAAACGACCCCGGCGGTCCCAGACGTCGCATCGACTCCCGTCCGCCCAACACTGCGCCGACCCTGCTGCCGGTCGGTAGGCAGTCTATCGACCGGGCCCTCCGCCCCGCGCGCGGAGCGGAATTGTCCCCCACCCCCCCGTCTGCTATCCCTCCCATCGCCAGGACAACCGCCCCCCGAGAGGAGCCACCCCCATGCAACTGGACGGCCGAGTCTGCGTGATCACCGGCGCCGGCCGCGGCATCGGCGCCTCCCTCGCCCGCACCCTCGCCGCCCAGGGCGCCCGCGTCGTCGTCAACGACCTCGGCTCCGCCGTCGACGGCGAAGGTACGGACACCGCCCCCGCCCAGCAAGTCGTCGACGAAATCCGCGCCGCTGGCGGCCAGGCCCTCGCCAACTTCGGCGACGTCACCGACTACGACCAGGCCGAAGCCCTCATCCAGAGCGCCCTCGACGAGTTCGGCGGCCTCGACGTCATGATCAACGTCGCTGGCATCCTCCGCGACCGCATGGTCTTCAACATGGCCGAGCGGGAATGGGACGACGTCATTCGCGTACACCTCAAGGGCACCTTCCTTGCCACCCGCTTCGCCTCCATCCACTGGCGCCAGGAGCGCAAGGGCCACTATCGCCTGATCAACTTCACCTCCGTCTCCGGCCTCTACGGCGCCCCCGGCCAGCCCAACTACGCCGCTGCCAAGATGGGCCTCGTCGGCTTCACCCTCTCCTGCGCCAACGCCCTCCAGCGCTACGGCGTCACCGCCAACGCCATCTCCCCCGGCGCCCACACCCGCATGGTCGACGTCATCCCCCAGGATCGCCGCCGCGCCGGCTCCACCGCCGAACCCCCGGACGACCCCCGCCGCTCCCCCGACAACATCGCTGTGCCCGTCGCCTACCTCGCCTCCGAGGATTCCGACTGGCTCAGCGGCCGCGTCATCGGCGCCCGCGGCTACGAGATCGAACTCGTCGCCAACCCCATGACCGAAGCCCTCATCGTCGGCAACGAACCCTGGGACCTCGACGCCGCCGCCGCCCAGATCGAAACCGTCTTCCGCCCCATCGTGGAAGGCAGCAACATGCGCTACCCCCGCCCCTACGCCCATCCCCAGGACGGCTAGCCGGAACTCAGTCCGTCACCGCCTCCGCCAGGAACGCGTCGACCCGCCGGTTCGCCTCCCCGGCGATCGTCAGCTCCCGGAACCCGTTGAACCCGTGCACCCCGCCCGGGTACACCGCCAGCTCCCCCACGTTCCCCGCCGCCAGCCAGCGCTGGTGCATGAACAGCGTGTCGTCCAGCAGCGGATCGAGCGTCCCCACCGTGAACAGCGCCGGTGGCATGCCGCGCAAATCCGCACGCAGCGGCGACACGTCCGGCTCCCGCCGCCGCTCCGCCGCCACGAAGTGATCGCAAAACCAGCGCATCGTCGGCAGTGGCACCAGGTACTCCTGCGGCGCCTGCCCCCAGCTCGGCGTCTCCGACAGCTCGTAGATCCCGTACGTCAGATTCGCCCCCCGGAAGCCCGTGTACCCGTGCCGCTCCCGCATCCGCAGCAGCGTCACCGCCGACAGATGCCCCCCCGCCGAGCCCCCGCCGATCACCAGCTTCTCGCTGCCGAATTCCGCCTGCGCGTTCGCCACCACCCAGGCCGCCGCCGCCTCGCAGTCGTCCGGGCCCGCCGGATACGGGTGCTCCGGCGCCAGCCGGTACTCCACGCTCACCACCGCCATCCCCGTCCGCCGGACCGACGTCGCCAGCAACGGATCCTGCTGGTCCGCCGCCCCCACCACCCAGCCGCCCCCGTGCAAGTACAGGTACACCCCCGTCGCCTCCCCCTCCGGGCGGAAGATCCGCAGCGGGACCTCCCCCGCTGGCCCCGCGATCGTGCGGTGCTCCGTCCCTTCCGCGTGCTCAAGCGGCCCCCAGAGGCCTTTGCCCTCCGCCCGTCCCTGCCGCACCGCCGCCGGCGGCAAGGTGTGCATCGCCGGCGCCGCCGCGATCCGCGACGCCAGATCCACATTGAACGCCGACGTCTCCTCGCTCACGGCCTCCGGCGCGAACCGCGACTCTACGTTGCTGGTCGTCATCGGTCGTTCCCTTTCCCTCGGCCCCCGGGCCGGCATGCATGGTAGCCGCCGTCGGCGCTGCCCCGCCTCGGTCTGCCCGCGACCCTGAGCCCCCTTCCCCCTCCGCACGCTCGCGGCAGCCCCCAGGAGAACCATGGACCCCGACGCCAAGAAAACCCCCTCCGCATGATCCCCTACGGCCCCTACGTCCTCACCACCGCCGGCGACCAGGCCGGCGCCGGCACCATCAACTGAGTCTCGCAGATGTCCTTCGATCCCCCTCTCCTCGCCTTGGGCTTCAAGAAGGACGCTCGCAACTTCAGCAACATCGAAGCCGGCGGCGCGATGGCGTTCTCGTTCCTCGGCAGCGGTCGGGGCGACCCCGCCTTCGCCTTCTTCGCCCACGCCCAAAAAGACGCCAACGACTTCGCCATCGAGGACGGCCGCGTCCCCTCCGAGCGCACCGACGGGGGTGCCCCCGTCCTCACCCAGGCCCCCGCCTGGGCCGACCTCAAGCTCGTCGGCACCGTCGAAACCGGCGACCACGCCGTCGTCGTCGCCGAAGTCACGGACGTCGGCCTGCGCCAGGAGAGCCCCGGCGTCCTCACCCGCAAGGAGCTGGGACTCAACTGCGGTGGCTGACCAACCCCTCAGAGCATCGCCACCGGGTTCACCGGGCTGCCCGTGCCCCCCTTGACCACCAGGGGCAGCACCATCAGCAGGAACTCGTAGCGACCCTCCCGCGCGCACGCCTCGGCCAGCGGCGCCAGCAGTGCGTTGTCCACCAGCGCCACCCCGTAGGCCGGGATCACCCCGTGCACCCCCCACTCGAACGCGTACCCCGACGGCTTCATGTCCATCAGGTCCCAGACCAGCATCGCCACGTCCTGGTCGCGAATGAACGGCAAGCACGACGCGTGCAGCCCCGGCAACGGCGGCACGCCCGGGATCCGGTCGGGATGCGCCTCCACATACGCCTCCCGCCCGCTGTACACCACCAGCGCGTCCCCCACCGACAGCTCCACCCCCTGCGCCGCCGCGATCGCCGCCAGCTCGTCCCCGTGCACCGGCTCATCGACCCCCACGTACGCCGACCCCCGCTGCCGCGGCACGTCCAGCAGCACCCCTCGCGTCACGATGCCCCCGCTCCAGGCGCTGATCGCGTTCGCCCGCGCCCCCAGCGGGGTCAGCGTCTCCTCCGGCGCCCGCCTGTTGTACAAGCCCTGCGGGCCCCAGATGTGGCACAACGCGTCGATGTGCGTCGTCGTGTGCCCGTGATAATCCATCCCGTAGTAATCGAACGCCGCCCCCCAGCCCGCCCCCCGATCCATCCAGCGCACGTAGTGCTGCGACGGCCGCGGGTTGTTCGGCCCCGGCGTCGTCGCCAGCGGCCGGCTCAACGACACCGTCTCCCCCGTCCGCACGAGCCCCAGCGCCTGTCGCCGCTTCTCCGCCGTGATCAGGTTGATCGCGCCCAGCTCATCGTCCGCCCCCCAGCGGCCCCAATTGTTCTCCTCCCACAGATTCGCCTCCACCTCCGCTTCACTCGGCAGCGGTCCCGGTTCCATGCCGTCCTCCCTCGTTTCGCGCAGGATAAGCAACGGGCGGCCCCTCCCCGCCCCTCCCCATCGCGCAGCGATGGGGAGGGGCGGGACGTTCCGTCCATCCTGAGCGCCGTCGAGGGGGCCTGTCCCCTGCGTCCGGTCCCCCCTCTCCATCGGTTCAGATGGAGGGGGGGGTTAGGGGGTGAGGTCCTCCCCCGATATGCTCGAACCGTGACGACCCAAACCGACCGCCACCTCCCCTACGACACCGTCTTCAACTTCCGCGACGTCGGCGGCTACCGCACCGCCCAAGGCCGCCGCCTGCGCTGGCGCCGCCTCTTCCGCGCCGCCGCCCTCCACGACGTCTCACCGCGGGACGCCGCTGCTATCCAGGCCGACCTCGGCATCGCCGCCATCCTCGACCTCCGCCGCCCCGACGAGATCGAGAACGAGAGCCCCGACCTTGGCCCCCTCGTCGCCCGCGTCCCCCGTCGCGAGAACTTCTCCCTCATCCCCCTGCCCGTTGGGGCCCCGTCCGGTGGCGACATCCACGTCGCCGCCACCCTCGACGAGCAATACGGTCGTGGCCCCTCCGGCGAGCGCTACGGCGCCTACCTCGAGCGCGGCGCCGGCGCCGTCACCGCCGCCGTCGCCGCCCTCTGCGAGCCCCGCGCCTACCCCGCCTTGGTCCACTGCACGGCCGGCAAGGACCGCACCGGCGTCCTCATTGCGCTCGTTCTCGACCTCCTCGGCGTCCCCGACGACATCATCGTCCGGGATTACGCCCTCAGCGGCGGCGTCGTCCGGCGCTTCGTCGCCAACGGCCGCATCCCCGCCGGTACCCCGGCGCAGGAACTCAATGCCTTCTACGGCGCTCCCCCCCAGGCCATGCGCGACTTCCTCGTCCTGCTTCGCCAGCGCCACGGCGCCGCTCGCGGCTACCTCCGCGCGCAGGGCCTCGCGGACGCCCAACTCCACCGCCTCCCCCAGCTCCTCCTGGAGTAGTCGCGAAGCCCCTGGCGCCGGCTCGTCCAAGCGACGCATCGCCCGCATGGCGGTCGGCCCTGCCCCGCCGAATCTACACCGGCGCCGACGGCGCGCGCTTGCGGATCTCCCACCTGGCGATCGCCTCCAGGTGTACCTGATCTGGCCCGTCCGCCAGCCGCAGCGTCCGCTGGTGCGCCCAGGCGTGCGCCAGGAAGGTGTCCTGGCTCACCCCCATCCCCCCGTGCGCCTGAATCGCCCGGTCGATCACCCGCAGGGACATGTTCGGCACCGCCACCTTGATCGCCGCGATCTCCGTCCGCGCCGCCTTATTCCCCACCGTGTCCATCCGGTGCGCCGCGTACAGCGTCAGCAGCCGCGCCTGCTCGATCTCGATCCGCGATTTCGCGATGTCCTCCCGGATCGACCCCATCTCCGCCAGCGTCTTCCCGAACGCCACCCGGCTGCTCACCCGGTCGACCATCAGCTGCAGCGCCCGCTCCGCGATCCCCACGCTGCGCATGCAGTGGTGGATCCGCCCCGGCCCCAGCCGCCCCTGCGCGATCTCGAAGCCCCGCCCCTCCCCCAGCAGCAGGTTCTCCGCCGGCACCCGCACGTCCTGCAGCTCCACCTCCGCGTGCCCGTGCGGCGCGTCGTCGAAGCCGAACACGCTCAGCAGCCGCTTCACCTGCAGCCCCGGCGTCTCGATCGGCACCACGATCATCGACTGCTGCTGGTGCCGCTCCGCCGTCGGGTCCGTCTTCCCCATCAGGATCCCCACCTTGCAGCGCGGGTCCCCCAGCCCCGACGACCACCACTTGCGCCCGTTGATCACGTACTCGTCGCCGTCCCGCTCGATCCGGCACTCGATGTTCGTCGCATCCGACGACGCCACCGCCGGCTCCGTCATCAGGAACACCGACCGGATCTCCCCCGCCAGCAACGGCCTCAGCCACTCCTCCTTCAGCCGCTCGCTCCCGTACCGCTCCAGCACCTCCATGTTCCCGGTATCCGGCGCCGAGCAGTTGAACACCTCCGACGCGAACGCCACCTTCCCCAGTTGCTCCGACACCGGCGCGTACTCATAGTTCGAGAGCCCCGCCCCGTTCTGGCTCGCCGGCAGGAACATGTTCCACAGCCCCGCCGCCTTCGCCTTCGCCTTCAGCTCCTCCAGCACCTCCGGGATCTGCCAGCGGTCCCCCTCGTTCAATTGCTCGTAGAACGTCGGCTCCGCCGGGTAGATCTGCTCGTCCATGAAGGCCTTGACCCGACCCTGCCATTCCAGCGCGGTGGGCGAAAACTCCAGCATCTGGCGGCCTCCTTCTGCCTCACGGCCCCTCCCGGGCCGGCGCCCATCCCCCCGGCCCGCCGCCGGGAGCGACCGCATGGTAGCCGCCCCTGCCACCCTCGGCATCGCCGCCGCATCCCGCCCCAATGCCGAACGTAAGCCCCGCAACCCTGCCCCCTGTCCGCCAGCGATCCGCCCCCTGCCACCCGTTGCAATACCCCCCCCCGCCCCCCTACGCTTCCTGCGTCTCGTTGCAATAAGGATCCCGAGGTCTGGCCGATGCCCGGCGCCCTGCTCCTCCGTCCCGGCGCGATCCTGATCGTCGCGACCTGCCTCGCGCTCATCGCCGCCGCCTGCGCCGGCGCCCGCGACGACGCCGCCCCCGCTCCCGCCGCCGCCACCAGCGCGGACGCTGCCCTCCTCGTCGTTACCACCGTCTCCCCCCTCCGCAACATCGTTCAGAACGTCGCCGGTGACCGCGCCCGCGTCATCGGCCTCGTCCCCGAGGGCGTCAACTCCCACACCTTCGAGCCGCCCCCCTCCGCCGCCCAGACCCTCGCCCAGGCCGATCTCATCGTCATCAACGGGCTCAACCTGGAACTGCCCACCCTGGAACTCGCGCGCGCCAACGCCGCCCCGGGCGTCCCCATCCTCCTTCTTGCGGACCACGCCATCAGGGAGGACGACTACGTCTTCGACTTCTCCTTCCCCGCCGACCAGGGCGACCCCAATCCCCACCTCTGGACCGACCCCAACCTCGCCCTCCGCTACGCCGAACTCATCCGCGACGCCCTCGCCGCGACCGATCCCGCCGCCGCCCCCTACTACAGCGCCAACCTCGATCGCTTCCGTGCCGGCCTCCGCGCCCTTGATGCCGCCATCGCCCAAGCCGCCGCCACCGTCCCGGACGGCAACCGCAAGCTCCTCACCTATCACGACTCCTTCCCCTTCTTCGCCCCCCGCTACGGCTTCGAGATCATCGGCGCCATCCAACCCTCCGACTTCTCCCAGCCCTCCCCCCGCGAAGTCGCCTCCCTCGTCGATCAGATCCGGGCGTCCGGCGTCCCCGCCATTTTCGGCTCCGAGGTCTTCCGCTCCGAAGTCCTCAACGTCATCGCGGCGGAAGCCGGCGCCGTCCAGGTCAGCACCCTGCGCGACGACGACCTCCCCGGCGACCCCGGCGACCCCCACAACACCTACCTCGCCATGATGGCCGAGAACGTGCGCACCCTCGCCCTCACCCTCGGCGGCGACCCCGCCGCCCTCGACCCGCTCGATCTCACCGATACCTGGCGCCCCTACGCCGCCTTCACCGCCACCCTGAGGGCCCCCGATGCCGGCTAACCCAGCTCCCCCCGCGCCCGCGCCCGTCCAGCCTGCTCAGCACGGCTTCCCGGCCCAGCGCGGTGGCGACGCCCCCCTCCTCACCCTCCACGGCGTCAGCGCCGGCTACGACGGCGTCCCCGCCCTGCGCGACATCGACCTCCAGATCCGCCAGGGCGAGTTCGTCGGCATTGTCGGGCCCAGCGGCTCCGGCAAGACCACCCTCCTGCGCACGCTCCTTGGCGGCGCCCAGCGCCTCGCCGGCCGCATCCAGGAGCAGCCCAGGAACGGCCGCCGCCGCCTCCGCCTCGGCTACGTCCCCCAGGTCGAGTCCATCGACTGGAACTTCCCCATCACCGTCCAGCAGGTCGTCCTCCTCGGCCGCTGGCGCGAGTCCGGCCGCCGCCCCTGGTCCGGCCGCCGCGACAAGCGCCTCGCCCACCAGGTCCTCGAACGCCTCGGCATCGACCACCTCGCCCGCCGCCCCATCCGCGCCCTCTCCGGCGGCCAGCAGCAGCGCACCTTCATCGCCCGCGCCCTCATCGGTGACCCCGACCTCGTCCTCCTCGACGAACCCACCAGCGGCGTCGACATCAAGACTCGCCACGACATCATGCACCTCCTCTCCGACCTCAACCGCGCCGGCCTCGCCGTCATCCTCACCACCCACGACCTCAACGCCGTCGCCTCCCACCTCCCCCGCCTCATCTGCATCGGCGAAGGGCGCCTCGTCGCCGACGGCACCCCGCCCCAGGTCCTCACCCCCGCCGTCCTGCGCGAGGCCTACGGCGCCGAAATGGTCGTCCTCCGCCACGGCCGCTCCGTCTACGTTGTCGAGCATGCCGACGACGCCCCCGCCGCCGCCGAGGACTGGGCGCTCACCGTTCCCTCCGCCCCCCGCGATGGCGAGGCCCAGCCCGGGGGCGCCCCCACCCCCTTCCCCGCGAACCGATGACCGCGCTTGATGGCTGACCTCCTCGAACCCTTCCAGTTCGAGTTCATGTGGCGCGCCATGATCGCCGCCACCCTCGTCGGGGTCCTCACCGCCGGGGTCGGCGTCTTCGTCGTCATACGCCGCCTGGCCTATATCGGCCACGGCCTCGCCCACAGCATCTTCGGCGGCGCCGTCGTCTCCTTCGTCGCGGGCATCAACTTCTACATCGGCGCAACCCTCTGGGGAGCCTTCAGCGTCTTCCTCATCAACCTGGCCAGCCGCCGCCGCCAGATCAGCGGCGACGCCGCCATCGGCATCATCACCACCGCCGCCTTCGCCCTCGGCGTCGCCCTCATCAGCCGCCAGCGCACCTTCACCCGCGACTTCGAAGCCGCCCTCTTCGGCGAGATCCTCGGCATCACCACCACCGACCTGCTCGTCACCGCCGCCACCCTCGTCCTCGCCGCGGCCCTCCTCTTCGTCTGGTGGAAGCCCCTCCTCTTCCTCACCTTTGACCGCGACGTCGCCGCCGCCGCCGGCGTCTCCGTCTCCTGGGTCGAGGCGGTCTTCTCCCTCCTCCTCGCCGCCACCGTGATCGCCTCCCTCCAAGTCCTCGGGGTCACCCTCCTCGCCGCCGCGCTCGTCATCCCCCCCGTCACCGCCCGCCTCTTCACCGACTCCTTCCCCCACCTCTTCGCGTTTGCCATCGCCCTCGGTGGCCTCACGGGCTTCTTCGGCGTCTACCTCTCCTGGTTCGTCGATGTCTCCTCCGGCGCCACCATCGTGCTCCTCCAAGCGGCCCTGTTCTCCCTCGCCCTCGCCCTCACGGCCGCGCAGGCCCGCCGGCGCGAGCGCAGCGGCCGCCGCCTTGAGCGCCTCAGCGGACTCGAGCGCGCCATCTACGACTAGCCCCAGCTTCGGAATAACCCTGCCCCCACACCCCCTCCCTTTCCCCAATCCGGGCGCCCCGTACAATGCGGAGCATGCGTCGGCAGGTGCAGCGCGTGCGCTGGCTGGGGTGGCCGGCGCCCGCCGCGGTCCTCGCGCTGCTCGTCCTCGCTGCCGCTCCCGGCCTGGCGTCCACCCCGGCGCCGGTCCATGCGCAGAGCGGCGGCTTCCCCTTGCCCGCCCCGGCCGGCACCGTCTGGAGCATCGTCAGCGGCTACAACACCGGCTCCCACTCCGGCGACGACCCCCACGCCCTCGATCTCGTCCGCGAAGACGCCGGCACCGCCGGTACCCAAGTACTCTCCCCCCTCGACGGCACGATCTCCTTCGTCGACTCCGACTGCCTGACCATCAACAATGGCAGTCAGCACGCTCTCCTCATCTGCCATTTCTTCCCCGACCCAGACCTTGCTCGCGGAACCCCGGTCCACATCGGCAAGCCCCTCGGCGACGTCGCCCCCGCCGGCTTCGCCGGCAGCGGCGCCATCGCGCACCTCCACCTGGCCGTGCACCGCACACTCGGTGCCGGCCAAATCCGGGACACCGTCCCCCTCGTCGGCGAATGGGCCCTGGAGGGCGTCGCCCTCCCCTGGACCGGCGACTTCAACGCCCACAGCGGCGACCGCTTCGTCTCCACCAACCGCGTGCGCGTCGCCGCCACGCCGCCGCCGCCTCCCGCTGACCCCCAGCCGCCTCCCCAGGACCTCCCGATCGACGAGAGATTCGATCTCCAGGTGCTCCGCTCCGGCTGGAATGCCATCGGCTGGACCGCCCGCACCAGCGTCGCCGAGGTCGCCGCCTCCCTCGGCGACGCCGTCACCGCCCTCTTCACCTTCGACCGCGACGCACAGCGCTTCCGGCGCTTCTCCCTCCGCGCCCCCGACTACGTCAACGACCTCGCCCTCCTCCGCAACGGCGACGCCCTCCTCATCCACGTGGCCGCCCCCCAGGGCGCAATTCTCGCCCGCCCGCCCCTCGGCGACCCCATCCCCCTCACCCTCAGCGCCGGTTTTAACCTCGTCACCTGGACCGGAGAGCCCCGCCCGATCCGGGACGCCGTCGTCGGCCTCGGCGATGCCCTGGACGCCGTCTTCGCCTGGGACGCCGCCGCCCAGCGCTACCAGGCCTTCCGCCCCGGCGCTGAGCCCTCCCTCAACCGCCTCACCACCCTCGATCGCGGCCAGGCCGTCTGGGTGCTCCTGCGCCGCCCCGCCCTCTGGGATCCCCAGGCCAGCGGGCCGCCCCCGCCGCCTCCCCCCGGCGATCCACCCCTCGTCCCCCCGGGCTTCGAGCAGCGCGTCATCGGCCCCTCCTGCCTCAACCTGCGCCCCACCCCCACCACCATCGGGACCACCCCCCTCGCCTGCCTCAGCCCTGGCACGGTCCTCGAGCCCCTCGGCGACACCGCCACCGACGTCACCGGCCGCGACTGGATGCAGGTCCGCGTCGGCGGCCTCGAAGGCTGGGTCGCCACCGAGTTCGTCGTCCTCGTCCCCATCGCCCCCGGCCTCGTCGACGGCCGCGCCACCTATTACCACCCCTCCCTCGCCGGCAATCCCATGTTCTGCGGCGGCATGTACGATCCCAATAACCCCACCATCGCCGCCTCCACCACCCACCCCTGCGGCACGCAGCTCCGCCTCTGGCGCGACGGCCGCTCCATCCGCGTCATCGTGCAGGACACCGGCCTCCTCCCCCTCAACCACATCGACCTCTCGGAAGCCGCCTACAACCAGCTCGGCCTCCCCGCCGAGGGCATCATCCCCATCCAGATCGAGGTCCTCTCCCGCCCTCACTAGCGCCGCCCGCCCGCCCGCGAGCCCGGCCCCGGCGGCGAGCCGGTCCGTGCGGTACGCTGCCCCCCGGCCCCGCACCCGGTGGGCCGCGCCCACGAAAGAGGTCCGCGTGGCTGCCTCCGCCATCGATGCCATCGACGCTTTCATCACCGCCCAAGCCGTCGATACCAGCGCCGGAAGCTGGCGCACCCGCCTGCCCCAGCCCCCCACCGTCACCTTCGACGACGCCGGCTACTTCTGGGACCTCATGACCAACCTCGGCGAGGTCAGCGTCCGCCTCATGCCGGACGTCGCCCCCGCCCACGTCTCCAGCACCATCTATCTCACCCGCCTCGGCTTCTACGACGGCCTGGCTTTCCACCGCGTCATCACCGAGTTCATGGCCCAGGGCGGCTGCCCGCTCGGCACCGGCACCGGCGGCCCCGGCTACCAGTACGACGGCGAACTCAGCGACGCCGTCAAGCACGACCGTCCCGGCCTCCTCTCGATGGCCAACGCCGGCCCTGGCACCGACGGCAGCCAGTTCTTCCTCACCTTCGTCCCCACCCCCTGGCTCGACGGCAACCACACGATCTTCGGCGAGGTCGTCCAGGGCATGGACACGGTCCAGGCCTTGGAGCAGCGCGGCTCGCAGAGCGGCGCCCCCCGTGAGGAACTCCGCATCGAGTCCGCCACCATCCGCACCGCCTAAGCTCGCCCGCCCGCGCGAACCCCGGCCCGGAGCGCCACATGCCCGTCGTCGATCTCTCCCTGCAAGGAAAAGTCGCCATCGTCACCGGCGGATCCAAGGGCATCGGCCGCGCCATCGCTCTCGCTTTCGCCGAGCACGGCGCTGACCTCTGCCTCGCCGCCCGCAGCCCCGGTCCCCTCCAGGCCACCGCCCAGGAGGTCCGCGACCGCGGCCGTCGCGTCCTCACCGTCCAGGCCGACATGGCCCGCGACGCCGACCTCGAAGCCGTCGCGACGGCCGCCCTGGACGAGTTCGGCGGCATCGACATCCTCGTCAACAACGCCGGTGTCGGCGCCTTCGCCTCCATCTACGACGCCACCGCCGGCGACTTCCTCAATACCATGCGCATCAACGCCTGGGCCCCGCTCCTCCTCGCCCGCCTCTGCCACCCCGCCATGGTCGAACGGGGTGGCGGCGTCGTCATCAACGTCGGCTCCGCCGTCGGCGTGCGCGCCACCGTGGGCAAGTTCCCCTACGCTGCCTACGCCCCCTCCAAGGCTGCCCTCCACAACCTCACCCAGGTCCTCGCCAAAGCCTGGGCCCCCGACAACATTCGCGTCGTCGCCCTCGCCCCCGGCATCGTCCGCACCGACCTCGCCGCCAAGATCATCGCCGCCGCCGAGGCCGAGGGCCAGACCCTGAGCCCCCTCGGCTACCCCGGCGAACCCCAGGATTGCGCCGGTGCCGCCCTTGTCCTCGCCTCCAACGCCGGCCGCTTCATGACCGGCGCCACCTACCTCGTCGACGGCGGCGAGAACTTCGCCGAGTAGCCCTCAGCCCTCCAGCTTCCTGGCTGCCCGCTTCCCCGCCGTGGGACCTTTCCCGCTCGCCCGCGCCTTCTCGAACTCCTCGTGCGGCGGCGCCGTCTCCCCCAACATGGAAAGGAAGGAGTAGCAGCCCATCTCCCCCAGGAACCTGAAGGCATCCCGGGCCCAGTGACTCAAGCAGCTCGCGACTCTCGCAGATCGCGAACAGGCGGGCGGACGCGATCAAGCCCCGCACCGCCATCAGCGTATTGGACGTGGTGCGCCCCTCCTGGGCGATGCCGAGCCGTCCCACCAGGCGCCGCGCCGCGCCCGCTGTCCCCCGCGTCGAAGTCCGCCGCT
Organism: Dehalococcoidia bacterium; assembly: GCA_965247775.1. Lineage (GTDB taxonomy): Bacteria > Chloroflexota > Dehalococcoidia > Bin125 > Bin125. The sequence goes on along the minus strand of OZ252031.1, from coordinate 2,173,730 downwards.
GCCGCGGGGCTCGCCGCCACCCCCGCACGCCGCCACGACCACCGCGCCCAGGAGGATCAGCACGCCCAGCACAAGAAGCCGCATCGTCCACCTCCTCCGCCGGCAGCGCAGAGACTGCGCCCGGCCCCCACGGTGGGCAGCGCCACCCCTCGGGACCCCAATACCCGCGACTCCGCTCTCGCCCTCCACCCCCAGCGCCCACCCCCAGCGCTCGCTAGCCTGCTCCCGCTAGCCTGCTCCCCCCACCCTCCCCCCATCAGGTGCCGCTGTGCCCTTCACCGCCTCCTTCCCCACCCGCCACACCGACACCTACGCCGACAGCGGCTTCGTGCACGCCGGTGTCCTCCTCGCCTTCACCGAACTTGCCTACGCTGGCTTCGAGCGCGACTGCGACCTCACCAAGCCCCCCGGCGTCCTCGCCGTCCCCCGCGAGACTGCCGTCACCTACCACCGCCCCCTCCCCTGGCAGGACGGCTGCACTGTCGAGGTCCACACCATCGACGCCGGCCCGCACGGCTTCACCCAGGAGTTCGCCCTCCGCTCCGCCCGTACGCAGGTCCCTATCGCCACCGTCCGCCACGACTGGGTCTGGCTGCACCTCTCCAATGGACGCCCCCAGCCCATCCCCCCTGAGGCCCAGGACAAGTACCGCGCCGGCTGACCCCCAGCCCGCGCCCGAGAGGAGCCCCCATGCCATACGCCACCACCCCCGACGGCGTCCGCCTCTACTACGAGGAGACCGGTGCCGGCTCCCCCCTCCTCTTCGTGCACGAGTTCGGCGGCGACTTCCGCTCCTGGGAGCCGCAGGTCCGCTTCTTCTCCCGCCGCCACCGCTGCATCGCCTTCAACGCTCGCGGCTACCCCCCCTCCGACCTCCCCGGCGATGCGAACGCCTACTCCCAAGCCCTCGCCCGCGACGACGTCCTCAGCGTCCTCGACGCCCTCACCATCGACCGCGCCCACATCGTCGGCTGCTCAATGGGCGCCTTCGCCACCGTCCACCTCGGCCTCCACGCCCCCCAGCGTGCCCTCTCCCTCACCGCCGCCGGCGTCGGCTACGGCGCCCTCGCCCCCGCCCAGGCCGCCTTCCGCGCTCAGGCCGCCGCTCTCGCCGACGACATCGACGCCCGCGGCATCGGTCCCTTCACGGCCCAATACGCCAGCGGCAGGCCCGGCCGCGACGCCTTCGCCCGCAAGGACCCCCGCGGCCACGCCGAGTTCGCCCGCCTGCTCGCCGAGCACTCCCCTGAGGGATCCGCCCGCACCATGCGCGGCGTCCAGGCCCGCCGCCCCGCCTTCGACGAACTCCAGGCCGAACTCCGCGCCCTCCAAGTCCCACTCCTCGTCGTCGCTGGCGACGAGGACGAACCCAGCCTGGACGCCTCCCTCTTCCTCAAGCGCGCCGTCCCCTCCGCCGCCCTCGCCGTCCTCCCCAAGAGCGGGCACGCCATGAACCTCGAGGAGCCCGCCCTCTTCAACGCCCTCCTCGCCGACTTCATCGCTACCGTCGAAGCTGGCGCCTGGCACACGCGCCCCCTCCCCGAGCCCGGCGACCCCATGCTCTGAGGCCGCCACTCACCGAGAACACCCGGGACTTCCCCACTTCGCCCTGGACGGGGCCACGCCTGCCCCGAGGGCTCGCCGGGGAGTCCGTACTCCGCCAGAAACGAGTCCGCGCTCTCCAGCGCCTCCTCGTAGCTTGATCCGCTGCTCGCTGGGGAGTTCCGGCGATTGCACGGAGCGCTCCAAGTCGGCGCGCGCGTCGGCCTGCTGCAAATCCCGAAACGATGACGGCGGCTGGATGACGCCGCCCCCAGCGAGTTCGCGCAGGATCTGGAGCGCGCGCGGATAGAGTTCGGATTGCAGCCCCATCGCCGCGTAGAGGAAGCGTGGATGCGGCCGCATCACGCCGTACGCATCGGGCGCCCCGGCCGACTCCGCGGCCAGCACCATCCCTCGACGACGGCCGCCAGCGCCGCCGTCCGCAAGGACACCATCCACACCGCCGATGGCCCCGCCCCGTCCTCACCATGGACACGGAGGCGCTGCTCCAGATCGCCGCCGGCCGCCTTACCCGCGACGGTGTCCTCGAAGCCATGAGCGACCCGCCGTGCGTTACGGTGGCGTGAGAACTCCGCCACTCCTGGCGAATGCATACAGCCCCTGCCCGATGTCGGCGATGCGCCATCGCCCGTGTGCTGTGGCGACCGGCGGCGGAGCCGAGACGTTGTGGTGCAGCGCCCGACAGCAGTCGAGATAGCTCACATAGCCCCCCACCACCGAACTCGCGTTGCCGTCCCTGATCCTCGGGATGACGTCTACCAGGGCTTTCCGAATCCAGCTATCGAGGATCCCGTAGTCCGACGGGCGCATGAATGTGAGCGTCTTTGACCCGTATGCGACTCCCCAGTGGTTCACGCCGGCGATGGCCCGCATCGCCCCCGCAGGGTCATCGAGGTGCCTGATCGCCAGCGACGTGGCACCTTTCACCTGATCCAGCGTGTTTTTGGACTGCATCCGCTGCTTGACGCCGTGCTGGTTGCCGCCCCAGACGGCAATGTCGCAGAGATCCCGCATGTCGAAGTAGCCCAGCGCATCCGCCTTCGCGGGAAGGCGAGCGAGCAGTTCGTTCCACCCGGCCCAATACTTGTTGCGGGTGGATACCTCGTACCATTTGGGAAGCTCCGAGCAGAGTGCATCCCGCGTCAGCTGTTGCTTTGTCACCGCCCTCCCGGCCCGCAGAGTAATGGTAGCCACCGCGCACCGGAGGCGCTCACCGGTTTCGAGGGCGTAGGCACAGGCGGCGTCGCCCCGCGCCCCCGCATGCGTCCCGGTCAGAGAGGGCTCCGGATGATGCCGGGGTCGAGCGCCCACTGGAACAGTGAGATGGCCACGGGTTGCGTCCTGCGGCGGCGCTTCGGCTGATCCGGCTCCCCGGCCATGAACTCCGCCCACGAGAACAGCGTTCGCTACGGCACGCCGACGTTGTCGCGGTTGCCCCTCTCGAGTTCGGTGGCCATGGATCCTCCTCACTACGCAGCGTCCGGGACGCTCGCACGTTGGGATTGCCGGTGGTTCCGTAGGAACTCCTAGCCCGGGTTAACGCCTCCCCGGTTCAATACTCGTAACTCGCAGCGACAAATGGACGATGGCGTCATGGCTCGCGAGAGCGGGACGGCACCCGACCGTTCTCGGCACTCTGCTGGCTCGGCCAACCGATCCCTTCGACAACCAACATCCCCGCCTGCATAATTGCCGGATGCTGCGCGCACCGCGCTGACCGGACGGAAAGGGCCGCGCCATGCAGGTATCGACGATTCTCAACCACATCGACAGCGGCTTCATGGCGCTGCCGAAGTTTCAGCGCGGCTACGTCTGGAATCGCGACCAGGTGCGCGGGCTGATGGATTCCCTCTACCACCGCCACCCGGTCGGCAGCCTGCTCGTCTGGGCCACATCGTCGGAGGATGTGAGCCATCGCGGCAAGCACGAACTGGCACCGGGGGTCGTCCGGCTCCTGCTAGACGGCCAGCAGCGGATCACCTCGCTCTACGGGATTATCCGCGGCCAGCCACCCGCCTTCTTCGGCGACAATGCGCGACCGTTCACGGGGCTCTACTTCCACCTCGGAGACGAGGAGTTCCGCTTCTATCAGCCGTCGCTGATGCAGGGCGACCCCCTCTGGATCAACGTCTCCGACCTGATGCAGCGAGGAAACGACGGCTTGGGTGAACAGGTGGATCGCCTGCAACAAGTACCAGAGCTGTCCACCAGAATCGGCGAGTTCGTCGGACGCTTGAGTCGGATTCTGGGCATCCAGGCGATCGACCTCCACGTGGAGGAAGTGACCGGCACCGACAAAACGATCGATGTCGTGGTGGATATCTTCAATCGCGTCAACAGCGGCGGCACCAAGCTCTCCAAGGGTGACCTGGCCCTCGCCAAGATCTGCGGCACCTGGCCGGAAGGGCGCGAGCGTATGCAGGCCATCCTCGAACGCTGGCGCGATCGTGGCTACGACTTCACCCTTGACTGGCTGCTGCGGAACGTGAATGCCATCGTGACGGGCGAGGCACGATTCGTGCACCTCCACGACCAGCCGACCGCCGCGATCCAGGACGGCCTCGAGCGGGCCGAGCGGTGCCTGGACCATGCCCTCAATCTCATCGACGGCCGCCTCGGCCTCGATCACGATCGCGTGCTCTTCGGCCGCTATGCCTTGCCCGTTCTGGCCCGCTACATCGACCGGCGAGGAGGCCAACTAGCGGATGGCACCGAGCAAGATCGCCTCCTCTACTGGTATTTCCAGAGCGCCATGTGGGGACGGTTCTCCGGAACCACCGAGAGCATGCTCGACCAGGACCTCGCAGCGATCGAGGAACTCGACGGCGGCATCGAGCGACTCATCGGCCAGATCCGGCTCTGGCGCGGCGGCCTGGAGGTCGAGCCCGAGCACTTCCGTGGCTGGAGCTTGGGAGCGCGGTTCTACCCGGTGCTGTATGCCCTGACGCGTGTGGGGCAGGCACGGGATTGGGGCACCGGGCAGGTCCTGAAGAGCATGCTGTTGGGCCACATGAACGCCCTTGAGGTGCATCACATCTTCCCCAAGGCGCTGCTCTATAAAAGCGGGTTTCAGAAGGTCCAGGTGAACGCCGTCGCCAACTTCTGCTTCCAGACCAAGGCCACGAATCTGCAGATCAGCGATCGCCCGCCCTCCGAGTACTTTGCCAAGACCGAGGCGCGGCATCCCGGCGCGCTCGCCTCGCAGTGGATTCCGATGGACCGGGAGTTCTGGGAGACGGAGAATTACCCCCAGTTTCTCGAAGCGCGTCAATCCCTCCTTGCCCAGGCAGCAAATACACTGCTGGAGGAACTTTTCCACGATACGGTGCCGGTCGTGCAAACAATCGAGAAAACACCTATCACTGCACTCCCTACCCGCAAAGCAGAAGCGATTCCGGGCGGTGTCGAGGATGCGGAAGAGCAGGCGATCTTGAAAGCCGTGAACGAGTGGCTTCGCGGCCACGGTCTCCCGGATGGGCGCATTGAGCACGAACTCACAGATCCCAGCACAGGGAGTCCGCTCGCCATCCTGGATCTCGCTTGGCCCAACGGACTCCAGGAGGGCTACAGCGCGCCGGTGGCCCTCCTGCTTGAGGAGCCACCAGAGACCCTGCGGATCGCGAACGACTACGGCTTTCGCTACTTCACCAGCGCTGCTGCGTTCAAGCATTACGTGGAGGACGAGGTGCTGGGACTGGCCACCGAAGACGGAATCGCTGAAGCGAGTTAGAAGGCTTCTCCTCTCCGACCATACGCCCGCGACCGCTGGCCCCTGCGCGGGCCGGTGCTGCTGGTGACGGGCACGGTGGCGCGGTGGGGCGGGACCACCACCCTGGCCGTGGCGCAGGTGGAGCCGGTGGCCAGCGGCGTCCCCATGCCGCAGGCCCACGACTGGCATTGAGGGAGAGTGAGCCCCTCCCGCGCCAGCACCTACAGGTCCGAGCCCGAGCCGTCCGCCCCCACGCATGCATGCGTCCCGGTCAGAGAGGGCCCCGGATGATGCCGGGGTCGAACGTCCACTGGAAGATGAATGTCGCGAACAGCAGCACGTTCCCCAGGATCCCGTAGGCCCCCGCCCCCTCGCCCAGCGTCGAGTCCCCCGTCACGAAGACTTGTCGAAGCCCGCGAAGCTCCCCGCCGTCCCGTACGCCAGCCCGAAGCCGATCGCCCAATAGACCAGCACCCCCAGCGACGCATCCAGCGCGTTCCTCATGGGGATGTTCGAGGTGTTCTTGACGCGCGCGAAGCCCGCCTCCAACAGCCCGAATCCCGCCTGCATGAAGAACACCAGGAACGCCGCCAGCAGCAGCCAGACCGTGTCCACCGCCGCGATGAGGTCCGCCGTCGCCGTGCGTCCGCTTCTTGCGCCAACGCCACCCCGCCCGAGACCAGCACCCCCAGCACCAGCCCCGACACCAGCGCCAAGCTCATCCACCGCCACGACTGAAGAATCGCCACCCCGCCCTCCTTCCGGCTGACTCGAACGCGCGAGGGCAGCTTCGCCCCCGTTACGCCAACGTGAACGGCCGATGACGCTCGTGTTTCCGTTACGTTTCCGGCAGCGGCGGCCGCGAACCCGGACGCCGGAACTCGTACGCCTCGCTCCGGCGGCCGCCCGCCCCCGAACGGAGCCCCCCGTGACCATCGCCTTCTTCGGCGGCCGCATCCGCACCATGGAGCCCGGCCCCCAGCCCCAGGTCTGCCTCATCGACGGCGACCGCATCGCCGCAACCGGCGACCAGGCCCTCCTCGACGCCTACCCCCAGGCCGAGCGTCGCGACCTCCGCGGCCGCCTCCTCATCCCCGGCCTCATCGACGCCCACCACCACCTCTCCCTCGCCGCCCTCCACCCTCGTTGGGCCGACCTCACCCACGCCGCCTCCCCAGACGACGTCTACGCCGCCCTCCGCGACCAGGCCGCCCGCGAGCCCCACGCCCCCTGGATCCGCGCCTTCAACTGGCGCCCCAGCGCGGGTCCCGATGCCTCAGGGCCACGGCTCACCCGCCACGACCTCGACGCCCTCCGACTCGGCCGCCCCATCCTCCTCGCCCACTGGACCTTGCATCAGGGCCTCGTCGATTCCCTCGGCCTCGACGCCGTCGGCATCGGTCACGCCACCCCCGACCCCCCGGGCGGCGTCATCCTGCGCGACGGCCAGGGCGCCCCCACCGGCCGCCTCCTCGAAGCCGCCTGGAGCCGCGCCCACGTCCTCTCCGTCGCCGGCTACGACGATGCCCGCTGGCCCGATCTCATCGCCCGGCGCTGCCGCGACCTCCTCGCCGAAGGTGTCACCGCCGTGCACGACGCCGCCGTCCCCCCCGCCGTCATCGCCCTCTACCGCCGCATGGCCCAGGACGGCTCCCTACCGATCTCCGTCCTCGCCCTGCCCCACCCCCCCGACCTCCTCCACAACCCCGATGCCGCCCTCGTCCAAGGCCTCACCCCCGGCGACGGCGATGAGCGCTTCCGCCTCGGCCCGGTCAAGTTCTTCGCCGACAGCGGCGCCCAGCCCGCCGTGCGGGGCCTGCAGGACGGCGAGCCCGTCGAGCTGGGCATGCTCATGCCAGGTCTCGCGGAGGGCCTGCGCGCCGTCGGCGAGCGCGGCTGGCCCGTCGCCATCCATGCCCTCGGCAACGTCGGCATCGACGCCGCCCTGGACGCGCTGGAGGCCGCCCCGCTCGCCGCACCGCCCCGCCTCGAGCACTGCGTCGTCATGGCCCCCCACCAGGCCGCCCGCCTCGCCGCGCTCGACGCCCGCGCCGTCGTCCAGCCCGCCTTCGTCGATGTGTTCGCCACCGCCGCTGCCGCCGGCTTCCGCTTCGACGACCTCGAACTCGCCCCTTTCGCCCGCCTCGCCGACGCCGGCGTCACCCTCGCCGCCTCCTCCGACGCCCCCTGCGCCGGCGCCCACCCCCTCGCCGACGCGGCCTTCGGCGTCACCCGCCGCGGCCGCAACGGCCTCCACCTCCACCCCGAACAGTCCCTCAACTATGAGACCTGGCTGCGCGCCGCCACCATTGGCGCCGCCATCGCTGGCGGCCAGGAGCACGAGCGCGGCAGCCTCCGTCCCGGCAAGCGCGCCGACTTCGTCCTCCTCCAAGGCGACTTGGACCCCGAACATCCCCCCACCGTCGCCGAAACTTGGCTCGCGGGTGTCCCTGTCTATCGCGCCTCCGGCCGCTGACTGCCTCACCCCGAGCGCGGTCCCGTTCGCCCTGAGCGAGCGCACTGCGTCACTGCCGCTCCGCTCCCCCTCCCCATCGGTTCAGATGGAGAGGGGGCGAGGGGGTGAGGCCGCGCACCCGGGGATCGCGGCAAACGGAACAGCCCCCAGCCCTCAGATCAGCACGCTCCCCGGCTCCAGCCCCAGCTCCACCCGCCCGAAGATCTCCCCCGCCCCGTCCACGTCGATCGTCGCGTGGTGCGACGCCATCGTGATGTCCCGGTACAGTTGCTGCTGGAAGCTGTCGTCGAACGCCGCCCGCGCCCCCGCCGTCCGGTACAGCCGCTCCGCCGCCCGCCGCCACAGCTCCACTGCGTAAATCGTCCGCCACTTCGTTTCCACCCGGAATCGATCATCTGGGTCCTCCCCTCGCGCCGCCAGCGCCTCCAGCTCCGCTCCCACCCCGTCCAGCAGCAGCTCCGCCGACCGCATCTCCGCCCACGCCTCCGCGACGCGGAACTGCACCCCCGGCGCCGTCGCCTTCGCCTCCCCCGTGTACCGATGCCGCTGCCCCCGATTCTCCCCCACGAATCCGTCGTACAGCGCCTCCGCCATGCCCCGCATCACCGACCCCGCCAGCACCGCCAGCCCCGTCGTCACCGGCAGCCGGTACAGGTTCGTCGCCTGCCGCTGCGCCGCCTCCCCCCGCCCCCCGAAGAACGCCCCCGTCGCCATCGAGCGGTGCTCCGGCACGAACACCTCCTCCAGCACCACATCCTTGCTCCCCGTCCCCCGCAGCCCCAGCGTGTGCCACGTGTCGTCCACCGACACCTCCCCGATCGACGCCAGCACGTGTACTCCCTTCGGCCGCTCCGGCGTCGACGTCGTCAGCCGGCAGCCCCCCAGGAACCAGCGTGCGTGATCCACCCCGCTGCCGAACTGCCAGCGCCCGCTCACCCGCCAGCCCCCCGCCACCGGCGTCGCCGCTCCCTGGTTCGCCAGCCCTCCCGCGATCAGCCCCGCCGCGCCCCCGCCCCAGATCTCGCGCTGCGCCGCCTCCGGGAACATCCCCGTCGCCCAGTCGTGCCCGCCGAACACCATCAGGATCCATGCCGTCGACGGGCACACCGCCGCGATCAACGGCGCCAGCCGCATCATCGCCCCAAAGCCCGCCTCCGGCCCGCCCACGTTGCGCGGCTGGAACAGCCGCAGCGCCCCGGCCTCGTCCAGCGCCTCCACATTCTCCGCCAGCACCGATCGCCCCGCCTCCGTCGCCGCCCGGTTCCGCTCGAACAGCGGCTGCAGGCCGCGCACGGCCTCCACCAGCTCCTCGATCGGCCCCGCCGGGGCAGTCGCGGTCATGGCTGCTCTCCCTCGTCGCCGTCCATTATCGCCCCGCCAGCGCCACCCGCAGCCGAACCTCGTGCCCGTACGGCATCTCCTCGATCACCGCCAGATTCTCCACCCGCAACGACCGCGGCGCCTGCGGGCGCAGCAGCGCCACGATCTCCGGCACCAGCGCTCCTAGCGAGGGATGATCCCCCAGCGTCAGGTGCGGGAACCACACCTCCGGGTGGTAGTGATCGATCACCCCCACCCCCGCCGCGCTGGCCTCCTCCCAAAGGGCCTCGTGCAGTGCGCTCAGCTGCGGTGACCGCACCACGTTGAGCAGCACCACGTTTCCGCCTTCCTCCTCCAACGGCAGCACCCCCAGCCCGAACAGCGGCGCTTCGAAGGGGCGCTGCCCTGCCGCCACCCGCTCCAGCAGCTGCTCCACCGTCGCCAGGTCGTAGTCGTCCGCCACGTGGAACGACACGTGCGGCACGTTGTGCCCCCGGGTCACGTCCGCTCCGTGCCGCTCCCGCAGCGACGCCCAGACCGCCTCCACCTGCGCCCCCACCGCCCCCTCCACGATTGTCACGATCCCGTACACGTCCTCAGCCCCCCGCCGCTGCCGGCACGTCCTCCACCGACGGCCGCCGCTCGCTTTCGTCCCTCACCCAGATCTGCAACTGAGCTGGTTCCGGCAGGGCAGTCACCCCAGGTGCCGTAGCAAGATCACGTACGTGAACGCCGCCCCGGCCGACGCCGCGATCATCTCCCAGACCGCGTCCGGCACGACCCCGCCCTCTCCCAGCCGTGCCCTCCGCGGGCGTCATCCCGACGCCTCCGTTTGGACGTCCCCGTAGCGGAAGCACGACACCAGATGATCGTTCACCATCCCCGCCGACTGCATGAACGCGTAGCAGATCGTCGGCCCCACGAAGCCGAACCCCCGAGCCTTCAGCGCCGTGCTCATCGCCTTCGACTCCGCCGTCTCCGCCGGGATCTGCGCCATCCGCCGGAACCGGTTCACCCGCGGCCGCCCGTCCACGAACCCCCACAGGAACGCCTCCAGCGAGCCGAACTCCTCCCGCACCCGCAGCGCCGCCTGGGCGTTCTTCACCGATGCCGCCACCTTCGCGCGGTTGCGGATGATCCCGGCGTCTCGCACCAGCCGCTCCTGCCGCTTCGACGTGTAACGCGCCACCTTCTCGAGCGCGAAGCCGTCGTACGCCCGCCGGTACCCCTCCCGGCGGTGCAGCACCGTCCGCCAGGACAGCCCCGCCTGCGCCCCCTCCAGGATGAGTAGCTCGAACAGGGCCCGGTCGTCGTGCAGCGGCAGGCCCCACTCCGCGTCGTGGTAGGCCAGCATCAGCGCGTCCCCCCACTCCCCGCCCCAATCGCAGCGCCCGCGCCCGTCCTCCGGCCCGCTCCCCCCGCTCACGACCCCAAAACCTCCGCCACGATTGGCGGCCGCCGATCCCGCCACGGCCGCGCCCGCTCCAGCTGCCCTGCCAGACGATACAGCGTCGCTTCATCCCCGAAGCGACCCTGGAAATGCGTCCCGATCGGCAGCCCCGCCGCGTTCCAGTGCAGCGGCAGCGACATCGCCGGCCCCCCCGTCACGTTCCCGATCTGCGTGAACTCGATCGATGCCTGCACGTTCGCCGCCACCTCCGCCCGCGTCTCCCGCGTCCAGTGGAAACTCCCCAGCGGCAGCGGCGGCACGGCCATCGTTGGCGTCAGCCATACGTCGTAGTCCTCGAAGAACCGCCCGATCGCCCGCATCGCCACCTGCAACCGATGCAGGGCCCCCAGGTACGTGCCGCCGTCCAGCCGCCGCCCTCGGCTCGCCAGTGCCCAAGTGTTCGCTTCAATGAGGTTCGCTTCCACGTCTTCCGCCCTCGCCTCCCGCCCCGTCCGCTCCCCCCAGTAGTCCAGGTCGAAGGCGCAGCCCGCCGCCACCACGTCCACGAACGCCCTGCTCATGCTCGCGCTGTCGAACGTCGGCGACGCCTCCTCCACTCCGTGCCCCAGCGACTCGCACAGCGCCGCCACCTCCCGCACCGCCGCCACGCAGTCCCCGTGCACCGGCGCCCCCGACGGCGCCGCGTCCGCGAACGCGATCCGCAGCCGCCCCGGCTCCCGCTCGACCTCCGCCAGAAACGACCCCGCATGCGCCGGCGCCGCGTACGGGTCCCCCACCTCCGGCCCGCTCGTCGCGTCCAGCAGCGCCGCGTTGTCCCGCACCGACCAGGACATCCCATGCTCCTGCACCAGCCCGCTCATGAGGTCCCCATAGTGCGGCCCCAGCGGGTTGCGGCCCCGCGTCGGCTTGAACCCGAAGATGCCGCAGCACGACGCCGGGCAGCGCAGCGACCCCCCCGCGTCGTTCCCGTGCGCCAGCGGCACGATCCCCGCCGCCACCGCCGCCGCCGACCCCCCGCTCGACCCCGACGTCGACCGCGCCAGGTCCCACGGGTTGTGCGCCGGTCCCCACCGCGCCGACTCCGTCGCCGGCAGCATCCCCAGCTCCGACGTGTTCGTCCGCCCGATGATGATCAGCCCCGCTGCCCGCTGCCGCGCCACCAGCGTGGAGTCCTCCTCCGCCACGTGCCCCGCCAGGAACCGCATCCCCTCCGAGTGGGCCAGCCCCGCCGGCTCCGCGATCAGGTCCTTCAGCAGGAACGGCACCCCCGCCAGCGGCGAGTCCGGCAAGGGACCATCGGCCTCCGCCCGCGCCTCCGCCGCCCGCCCCACCACGATCGCGTTCAGCGACGGGTTCAGCCGCTCAGCCCGCGCCAGCGCCGCCTCCACCAACTCCCGTGCGCTCACCTCGCCCCGCCGCACCAGCTCCGCCATGGCCAGCCCGTCCAGATCTCCGATCTGCCCCACCAGCTCGCTCATGCGCCCCGCCCCTTTCGGCCGGCCCTGCTCACAGCGTCACCGGCGACGGCTCCCGCACGCCGAAGTCGTCCGCCGCTTCCTCGTCCAGCCGCGACAGCGCCGCCCCCTCCAGCGGCTCGATCTCCGCCGCCGCGATCGCGTCCGCCATCTCCGCCGCGTTCTTCACCCCGGGAACCACCGTCGACACCTCTCGCTGCTGCAACACGAACCGTGTCGCCACCTGTGACAACGACGCATCGTCCCGGCGCAGGAACCCCAGTCGCGATCCCCGCTCCGCGTCCCGCGCGAACAACGAATCCGCCCCCACCGCCCGGTCCAGCCCCTCCCCGCTCAGCACCCCGCCCGCCAGGTTGCGGATCACGATCACCCCCAGGCCGTGCGCCGCTGCCAGCGGGATGATCTGCCCGTGGTCGTGCAGCCCCGACCCCGGCGGCAACGGCTCCGCCGCGCTCCGATTGAGCAGGTTGTAGTACGCCTGCACGGTGTTCAGCCCCCCCTCGCCGATCACGGCGCGCACCGCCTCCGCCTCGCCCAGCCCCGTGCAGCCGATGAATCGCACCGCGCCCTCCTCCCGCAGCCGCTGCAGCGTCTCCACCACCCCCCGCGGCCCCAGCACGTCCTCCAACGACAACGACAGCGCCATCGACCCCCGCGCCATCGTGATCTGGTTGTGAAGCTGGTACAGGTCCAGATGATCCGCCCCCAGCTCCTCCAGCGTCTGCGCCAGCGACCGCTCGACCGACCCGGCGACGTCGTCGAGCTGCTCCGGGCTCAGGAACACTTTGCTCGCCACCACCGCCCGCTCCCGCTGTCCCTCCAGCCCCCGCCCCACGTTCCGCTCCGCCCGCCCCTCCCCGTAGCGCGGCGCCACGTCGAAGAAGTTCACCCCCGCCGCCAGCGCCGCCCGCACCGTCGCGATCGCCTCCTCGTCGGTCGTCGCCCCCCAGCGATGCCCCAGCCCCGCCCCGCCCACCCCGATCTCGGAGACCACCAGTCCCGTCTCCCCCAGCCTGCGATAGCGCATCCCCGCGACCTCCGCGCCGCAGCCTAGGGCCCCGCGCTCTCCGCCGCATCCGCGCCGCATATCGTCCGAGACCGGGAACCTCGCCCGGACCGCCCCGCTGTCTCCCGCACCCCCGCCGCCGTGCGCAATGCCGACTCTCGGCTGGAATACGGGAACGGCGCCTGGAACGCCGCCCGCTACAGCGCCCGCACCGGCAGCGGCGCTCGGTAGACCTTCGTCGCCACCCCGCGCCGTTCGTCCAGGGACTCCCCGGTCAATCTCCTACCCCGCCAAGACGTGGCCGCGTTCGGCGCTGGTTCTACCGTCGCCGTCGGCCTGCGCGCTCGTGAGTGATCCCCGCCTCACCGGACCCTTCCGAACGGCGGCCGAGTCTCATGCGCAGGAGGCGCCGGCCGCGACCGCCCTCCCAGTGATCGGCGACACGACTCCTGCGGGTCGCAGTCCGCCCTCCGCGCACCTCGCTTGACGACCGTCCCCACAGCCGATATTCCGCGCGGGAACCCTCAGCACCGTCGCCCACCGAGCGGGGCTCCACCGGTGCCCGCGTAGTCAGGACAACCCATGACCGTCGATACCGATTCCGTTGAACTCGGCCAAGGCGCCTTCCGCTACCAGGCCCTCCCCGCCTGGGAGCAGCTGCCCCCCGGCCTCGCCCTCGTCGATGTCCCCGGCGTCGCCGTCGACGCCGAAGACAACGTCTACCTCCTCACCCGCGACCCCGAGAACCCGCTCCTCGTCTTCAACGCCCAAGGCGCTTTCCTCCGCAGCTTCGGCCAGGGCGCCTTCAGCGGCCGCGCCCACGCCATCCTGGCCGCCCCGGACGGCACCCTCTATTGCGCCGACGACGGCACCCACACCATCACCCACTGGACCACCCAGGGCGACCTCCTCAACACCATCGGCGCCCGCAACGCCCCCGCCCCCAAATGGGGCGGCGAGCCCTTCAACCGCCCCACCCACGCCGCCGTCTCCCCCAGCACCGGCCTCCTCTACATCACCGACGGCTACGGCAACTCCCGCATCCACGTCTTCACCCCCCAGGGCGAACACCTCCGCAGCTGGGGCGAGCCCGGCATCGACCCGGGACAGTTCATCCGCCCCCACAACCTCGCCATCGACGACGACGACCGCATCTTCGTCGCCGACCGCGAAGCCCACCGCGTGCAGGTCTTCGACCCCGAAGGTCGCGTCCTCGCGGTCTGGAACAATATCCACCGCCCCGACGGTCTCACCCTCGGCGGCGACGGCAACATCTACATCGGCGAACTCAACGGGATGGACGGCGTCGACGACGCCCCCGGCCTCGGCCACCGCGTCAGCATCTACAGCCGCGAAGGCGAACTCCTCGCCCGCTTCGGCAGCCCCCAGGAGGGCGAGGCCCCCGGCCACTTTATCGCCCCCCACGGCATCGCCGTCGACTCCCGCGGCGACATCTACGTCGGCGAGGTCGCCTTCCAGATCCGCGGCCGCCTCCAAGACCCGCCACGCCAGCCCAAGAGCATCAAGAAGCTCCGCCGCCTCTGAACCCACTCCGCCTCCATCGCACGGCCATGCCATCGCACGGCCACGCCATCGCACGACCATAGAGGCGGAGTGGGTGGGCGGCCTCGCATCCGCGCTGCCGCCTACCCGCGCATCCTGAGCCGCTCGAAGGACCCCTCGCCGCTGCCACTGCCCCTCCGCGCGAAGCCCCGAAGCCGCCCGCTGTCGCAAGATCTCCCCCGTCGCCGCCAACTCCCGCGCCGGCTCGCCCGCGGCCATCCGGCGCCGCCTGCTCCGCAGCCCTCGGCCCGGTCTCCACTGCGCCTGCGCGCTGCCCCGGGCCCAGCCGCCCAAGCGGGCGCGCAGGTTCTCTGCCCTGTGCGGGAACACTGCCGCCTTCTTGCCCCGGCCTCCGGCCACAGCCCCCTGCCAGTCCCGGCGCGCCGTCCTGATCATCGAGCGCTCCGGCCCTCCTCCACATCACGCCTGACCCGTCCGGCCCCGGGACGCCCTCTGCCCCTCTTCGATGCCGAGCCCGCGGCAACGCCGTCCGCGAGCCCCGGGCGCCTAGCGCCACTCCGCCCGCCCCCCCTCGGCCCACGCCGCGCGCGCCCCGTACCGCCCCAGCCCCAGCGACCCCGCCACGACCACCAGCCCCAGCACCCCCACGATGATTCCGTTGCGCAGCGGCAGCCCCATCAGCTCCGCCGCGTGATCCAGCAGCACCGCGCTGAACACGTCCCCCGACCCGTCCGCCGACAGTCGCAGCCCGAGCTGTGCCGCGAGTGCCGCCACGGTCAGCCCCCCGCCCGCCAGCGCCAGCCCCAGCCCCAGGTTGCGCAGACGCAGCGTACCGCTCCCCGCCGACGTCGCCAGCGCCAGCATCGGCGCCACGAACAGCAGCAGCACCGCCGCCACGATGATCGCGATCGTGTGGTTCCGCTCCGTTAGCTGTCCCACCGTCATCGCATAGACCCCCCGCGCCGAGAACCGCCCCCCGCCGCTCCCTCCCTCTCGTGCGAAGATGTCTACCCCGTCCTCGTAGATCCGCGCCGCGCTCTCCGACAGCAGCCAGGCGCGCAGCTCCGCCCGGCTCATCCCCGCTAGCTGCGCCGCCGGCAGGGCCACCCCCAGCGGATACTCCTCCACGATCACCGACGCCGTCTCCCCCCGCGCCGCCTCTGCCAGCAGATCGTCATAGTCCCGGGCCAGCAGTCGGTCGATCTCCGTCAGCGGCACGAGCGCCTCCCCGATCGCCCGCTCCGCCTCGCCGCGCTTCGTTAGCTGCACCGCGCTCCAGCCCGCCGTCAGCAACGCCACCATCAGCCCCAGCCCCGCCACCGCCAGCCAGCGCCCCACCCCCGCCCGCCGGACCCGCCCCGCCTCGCCGTCGCGCTGCACCAGCGCCACCGGACGCGGCGCCCGCCGCGGCCGCGTCGCCCCGATCTCCTCCGCCGGTACCTCGCTCAGCACCACCTCCTCCTCCCCCTCCGCTGCCTCCGGCGGCCGATAAGCTTCCGCCTCCCCCGGCGACCACTCCGTCCCTTCCCGGCGCTGTGGTGGCTCCCAGCGGCTCACGGCCGCTTCCCCTCCCCGAACTCAAACACCCGGCTGTCGCTCAGGCGGTCCGCCAGCGTCCGCCCCCGCCCGTCGAGCAACGCCACCAGGAACCCCAACCCCAGCAGCAGCGTCGACGGGTAGAGCAGCGCTGCCCGCGCCGCCGCTCGGCGGGGCCCCAGCGCCCTTCGACGCCGGTCCCGCACCGACAGCCCCAGCAGCCGCGCCCCCACTGTCCCCCCCCGGCTCGTCCCCAGCGTGAAGTAGAGCCAGGGCGTCACCAGCCACAGGCCGGACACGGCATAACCCCAGGCCCACTCCCTGCCCGTCGGATCGACGTCCAGCCAGCCGGTTTGCAGCAGCACCGTCAGTCCGCCCAGCGCCGCGAAGCCCGGCGCCAGCGCCGCCAGCACCAGCATGTCTACCGCGAATGCCGCGACCCGCGCCTCACGACGCGCCGGCCGCAGCGCCGGGCCGGGCTCTCCCTCGGCCATCAACGCTCCATCCCCGCCTGGCTTGGAATCCGTACTCTACGCCTATGCCACGCCCCAGCATCCGCGCCGGGCGGCCCGGACACCCCAGCCGCCCCCAGCGGCCCGGACGGAGCAGCCGTCCCCGCTGGTGGCCCCTCGCCCTGCTCGCCGCGCTCGCCTTGGCTGCCTTGAGCGCGGTATCTGTCGGCCCCACGCAGTTGGGCGCCAACCAGATCGGTGGAGGCCCCTCCCTCAGCGACACCGTCGACGGCGCCGTCGCCGGCAACCGCTTCAGCCTCCTCGACTTCGAGGTCCAGTCCGTCTTCAACCGCTGGCTTGGCCGGGTCGGCGATTTCGTGCAAGGCCGCGGTGGAGCCGGAGACGACGCCGACCTCCAGCGCTTCTTCGACCTCCGCGCTGAGATCGACGCCCGCACGGCCGCCGGCGCGGCCCCGCCCGCCCCCGGCGCCCCCTTGGCAGAGGAAGCCGCCGCGCTCAGCGCCGAGCGCGCCGGCCTCCGCAACAGCGCTGAGCGCATCCTCGAGGACCGCGTCGGCGACGCCTTCCGCCAGGCCGGCTTCTCCCGCCCTCTCCCCCTCTTCGACGCCCAGGACATCCTCTGGCCCCCCGTCGACGTCGAACTCACCCAGCCCCCCCGTGTCCTCACGGTCTCCCCCCGCGCCGAGATCCGCATCGCCCGCAGCGTCCTCCTCGACCCGCACCTCACCCCTGCCGAAATCGCCGCGATGGAGGCCAGCATCGAAGCCGGCGGCCGCTGGTCCGCCCACGTCGAGACCATCGGCGGCGTCGGCGCCTACCCCGCCATCGTCCGCGATGCCCGCTCCTACCCCGCCACCGTCGACACCATCGCCCACGAGTGGACCCACAACTACCTCTTCTTCTACCCCCTCGGCTTCCACTTCTTCGACGGCGAAGACCTCCGCACGATCAACGAGACCGTCGCCAACATGGTGGGCGCAGAGATCGCCGCCGGCGTCCTCGCCCGCTTCCCCGCCCTCCCGCCCCGCGGCCTCCCCGCCCTCGATCGCACCGAGAGCGACGCCCTCCTCTTCCAGCTCCGCCGCGACGTCGACGCCCTCCTCGCCCAGGGCCGCATCAACGACGCCGAGGCCCTCATGGAGGAGGTCCGCCTCCAACTCGTCGCCCTCGGCCGCAACTTCCGCCGCATCAACCAGGCCTTCTTCGCCGCCAACGGCGTCTACGCCGATACCCCCGCCAGCAGCAGCCCCATCGGCCCCCTCCTGCGCCAACTCCGCGACGGCTCCCCCACCCTGCTGGACTTCGTCGCCGCCGTCCGTCAGGTCGACTCCCTGGCGGAACTCGAGGATCTCGCGGACGCCCCCGGCGGCCCCTGACCCCACGGTCCTCGCCCTCGATCGATCAAGGGCTCCCGGTGCCATCGGCTGCCTCCCCGGCGGCGCCGGACGACGCCGCCGGGGAGGGCTCGCCCTCGTCCCCCGCCGCCGGCTCCTCGCCGCTCTCCTCCTCCAGCCCCTCCAGGAACTCCCGCAGCGGGTCCGTTTCCACCACGATCTCCACCGTCACTTCCACCGACAGCTCACCCAGGAACCCGTCCTCCAGCCGCAGCCGCAGCACGTACGCGCCCGGCTCCAGCTCGCGCGTATCCCAGCGCCCCAGCGGCCCCGTGATCGTCGTTTCGCTCTCCCGGATCACGCGGTACGCGTCGTCCGCCGGGCGGCGCCCCGGCGCGTACTCCAGGGTCCAGCGTTCGAACTCCTCACTCTGTGCCCGGCCCTGCACCAGCACGAAGCCCTGCCCCAGTTCGCTCCCCTGCCGCGGCGACTTCAGCGCCAGCGGCTCCACCGTCTCTCCCGACACCTCCTCTCCGACGAACCGCACCCTGTTCGCCCCCAGCCAGCGCAGGATCGCCGCGGCCGGCTCTCCCTCGATCTGCGCCGTCGCCGGCAGCCGCTCCGGGACCAGGAAGAAGTCGTCCCGGAGCCACGTCGATGGCGTGTCCGCCCCCGCCCGTTGCAGTGTGCGCGCGTCCACCTCAATCCGCATGCAGATCCCGTTCTCCCGCGCCGGCACCCCGCCTTCCGCCACGAACAGCTCCAACGACGTCGTCCCGCACGGGTTCTGCGGCCGCGCCTCCCGCCGCTCTCCCGGCTGCAGCGGCCGCAGCCGCGGGATGAACACCTGCGACGTCGTTAGCCCCTCCGGCCTCTCGAACTTCGCCGCCGGCAAACCCGCGTGTGCGGCCAGCATGAAGTCACGCCAGATCAGCCCCGCCGTCCGCGACGAGCTGCCCCCCGTCATCGCCGTGTTGTCCGCGTTTCCCACCCAGACCCCCGCCACCAGATCCGGCGTGTACCCCATCGTCCAGTAGTCCCGCCGCACGTCGTTGCGGCCCGGATCGCCCGCCGTCCCCGTCTTCGCCGCCGCCGGCCGGTCCAGCACCAGATTGCTTTCCAGCCCGTAGAGGATCGCCCGCGCCTGGTTGTCCGAGAGAATGCTCGTGATCTGGAAGGCCTGCGGCGCCGGCATCACCTGCCGCTCCAGCGCCTCCCCCGCCGCGTAGAGCGCCCGCCCCCGCGAGTCCCGGATCTCCCGGATCGAGACCGGGTCCAAGCTGCGGTACTCCGGCCCCAGCTCCAGGACCGTGCGCTGCCCCCGCATCACGCCGTTGTTCGCGAACACGCTGTAGGCGTAGGCCATGTCCAGCAGGCTCACCTCGCCCCCGCCCAGCGTCAGCGACGGCCCGTAGTTGCTCGGCTCCGCCATCGTCGTGATCCCCACCTCGTGCGCGAAGTGCAGCAGCTCCGTCGTCCCCAGCGCCTCCGCCACCCGGAACGCCGCCACGTTGATCGAATTCGCCAGCGCCGTCCGCACGCTCACCGGACCCCGGAACACCGCGTCGAAGTTCTCCGGGGAGAACACCGTCCCGTCGATCTCCCGGAACGCCAGCGGCACGTCCCACACGATCGTGCCCGGGTTCCACTCCCGCGGATCCCGCACGAACGCGGCCGCGTACGTGATCGGCTTGATCGACGACCCCGGCGAGTTCTCTGCCGTCACCAGGTTCACCTGCCCGTCGATGTCCTCCCGGAAGAAGTCCCGGCTCCCCACCATCGCCCGGATCTCGCCCGTCGCCGGGTCCAGCGCCACCAGGGCCGCGTTGTGCGCCCCCGTCTGCTCCTCGAACGTCGCCAGGTCCTGCCGCAGGATCTCCTCCGCCTGCCGCTGCAGGTCCAGGTCCAGCGTCGTCGTGATCCGTAGCCCGCCCTCCGTCAACAGGTCCTCGCAGCCTTGCACCTCCTCCGGCAGCGGAATCCGCCCCCGGCCGCATAGCCGCTCCACCTCCTCCGCGACGTACGTCACGAAGTGCGGCGCTTCGATGCTGAACTCTCGGCTCGCGAAGTTCAGCGGCTGCTGCTTCGCCGCCGCCGCTTCCTCCGCCGTGATGTACCCATTCCGCTCCATCAGATCCAGCACCAACCCCTGCCGCGCCTTCGCCGCCTCCGGAAACTCGAACGGGTCCAGCAGCGCCGGCGCCTGCGGCATCCCCGCCAGCAGTGCCGCCTCGTGTAGCGCCAGGTCCGCCGCCGGCCGCCCGAAGTAGCGCTCCGCCGCCGCCCCGATCCCGTACGACAGGTTCCCGTAGAAGATCGTGTTCAGGTACCACTCCAGGATCTGCAGCTTCGAGTACTGCTGCGTCAGCTCGATCGCTAAAATCGATTCCTTCAGCTTCGCTTCCGCCCGCTCGATCGTCCGTCCGCTCCGCTCCTCCGGCGGGATCAACACGTTCTTCACCAGCTGCTGCGTGATCGACGAGCCCCCCGATCCGCCGAAGAAATCCCCCATCCCGAAGCCCAAGTTCTCCCACGCCGCCCGCGCCAGCCCCCGCGTGTTGATCCCGCTATTCTCGAAGAACGACCCGTCCTCCGTCGCCACCGTCGCGTTGATCAGGTGCGACGACACGTCCTCGATCCGCACCGGATTGCGCAGCCCCGACAGCGGGTCCGCGAACTGGAACAGCAGCGTCCCCTCCTCCGCCCCGCCCGAGTCGAACACCTTGCTCGTTCCCAGCGCCCGCTGCGTGTCCAGGATCGCCTCCGGCTCCACCAAGTCGTCCGCGAACGACGCGTACACCCCCCACGCCGCCGCCGCCACGCCACCGATCGCGATCAGCGCCAGCGCCAGCAGCGCCAGCGGACCCCAGAAGAAGAAGGAGTGCCCTCCCCGCTTCCGCTCCTCCCGCTGTCGACGTCGCCGCTGGATCATGGTCTGCCGCGCCCGCGCTCGCGGCGCCCGCCGTCTCGCTCCCCCGCTCACGACCCCCCCTCCGCCTCACCGGCCACCCGCTCCAGGATCACGAAGTGGCTCAGCCCCAACCCCCGGAGCGGCGTCGACTCCGCTCGGTGCAGCATCGCCTGCAGCGTCCGCCCCAGCCCTTCGTGCCGCGAGCGCACCCCGTCGAAGCCGGGGTACACCACCGTCTGCACCAGTGGTCGCAACGGCAACCCCCGCCAGAGCCGGCGGAGGTCCCGCCCCCGATAGACGCGCGCGTGCGGCACCAGCCGCTCGCGCAGCACCTGCGGCAGGTAGTTCACCAGCGGGAAGTTCCCGAACCGGTACCGGCCTCGCCAGTACACCCCGTGCGTCTCGAAGGGGAAGCCCCGGTTGGGCGCGTAGATCACCAGATGCCCGCCCGGCGGCAGCAGCCGCGCCGCCTCTGCCAGCGTGCGCCGCTCGTCCCCCACGTGCTCGATCACCTCGTTCAGCAGGATCACATCGAAGCTGCCCGACGCGAACGGCAGCGCCTCCGCCGACGCCAGCAGCAACCCCGGCGTCCACCCCGCCCCCTCCCGCACCCGCTCCCCCTCGATGTCCACCCCCACCGCCTCCGTCGCCAGCTCCCGCAAGCGGCGCACGTACGCCCCCACGCCGCAGCCCACGTCCAAGACCCGGCGGCCGCTCAGCGGGATCCGATCGGTAATGAGTCGCAGGCGCCGCTCTTGCCCCGGTCCCCAGACCAGGCTCGGCACGCCTAATTCCACCGCCTCGCCGTGCTGATCGGCGAAGCGGCGCGCATCCGTGCTCGCGTCGTCGCGACTGGGGGAGCGCTCGGGGCTTCCGGGCATACTCCGCCCCTGTTGCCGCCCCGCGCAGCCCACACTAGCAGCCGCTCCGCCTTCGGTCCGGCGCGGGCCTCCGCCCGCCGCCACATCGCGCGCCCCCCAGCCGCCCCCGGCGGCCAAGAGAAGCCAAGGGCCGCCCCCGGCGGCCAAGAGAAGCCAAGGGCCGCCCCCGGCGGCCAAGAGAAGCCAAGGGCCGCCCCCGGCGGCCAAGAGGCGCCCGCGGCCCCAGACGCGGCGGGCCCATATACTGCCCGGGACGCCATGCCCACTCCCGCTTCCCCTCAGCCGGCCCCGGAACTCAGCCTCGACGAGGTCCGCCACATCGCCACCCTCGCCCGTTTGGGCATGACGGACGACGAACTCGAGAAGTTCCGCACCGACCTTTCCAGCATCCTCGCCCACTTCGACGTCCTCGCCGCCATCGATACCGACGGCGTCGAACCCACCAACAACGGCGTCGATCTCCTCAACGTCATCGCCCCCGACGAGCCCCGCCCCTCCGCCCCCCTGGCCGATGTCTTCGCCAACGCCACCGGCAAGGAAGACACATTCTTCCGCGTGCGGGCGGTGCTCGAGTAATGCCCCCAACCGCCGGGGACCCCTATCTCACCCTGGCCCAGGCCGCCGACGGCCTCCGCGCCCGCGACTTCTCCGCCACCGATCTCGCCCGCTCCGCCCTCGCCCGCATCGCCGCCGTCGACGATCGCCTGCGCGCCTTCATCACCGTCACGGAGGAGGAGGCCCTGGCCCAGGCCGCCGCCGCCGACGACGCCCTCGCCGCCGGCGACGCTGGCCCCCTCACGGGCATCCCCATCGCCATCAAGGACCTCATCGTCACCAAGGGCGTCCGCACCACCTGCGCCTCCCGCATGCTGGAGAACTTCGTCCCCCCCAACGACGCCTTCGTCATGCGCAAGCTCCACGACGCCGGCGCCGTCATGCTCGGCAAGACCAACCTCGACGAGTTCGCCATGGGCTCTTCCACCGAGCACTCCGCCTTCTTCCCCACCGCCAATCCCTGGGACCTGGAGCGCGTGCCCGGCGGCTCCTCCGGCGGCTCCGCCGCCGCCGTGGCCGCCGGTGAGGCCATCGTCTCCCTCGGCTCCGACACCGGCGGCTCCATCCGCCAGCCCGCCGCCTTCTGTGGGTGCGTCGGCATGAAGCCCACCTACGGCCGCGTCAGCCGCTTCGGCCTGGTCGCCTTCGCCTCCTCCCTCGATCAGATCGGCCCCTTCGCCCGCACCGTCGAGGACGCCGGCGCCCTCCTCCAAGCCGTCGCCGGCCACGACCCCTGCGACTCCACCTCGGCCGATCTCCCCGTCCCCGATTTCGCCGCCGACATCGCCAAGGGCCTCGACGGCCTCACCATCGCCGCTCCCCGGGAGTACTTCGACCAGGCCCAGCAGGCCCAGCCCGAAGTCCTCGCAGCCACCGAGGCCGCCCTCGCTACGCTCCAAGGCCTCGGCGCCACCATCGACCGCGACGCCTCCCTCCCCACGGCCATGAAGGCCCTCCCGGTCTACTACGTCCTTGCCCCTTCGGAGGCCTCCGCCAACCTCGCCCGCTACGACGGCGTCACCTACGGCTACTCCTACACGGAGGGCGACTCCATGTGGGAGAACATGGAGGGCACCCGCGCCCGCGGCTTCGGCGACGAGGTCAAGCGCCGCATCATGCTCGGCGCCTACGCCCTCTCCGCCGGCTACTACGACGCCTACTACAAGAAGGCCCAGCGCGTCCGCACCCTCATCCGCCGCGAGTTCGCCCAGCTCTTCCAGCGCTGTCAGCTCATCGTCACCCCCACCGCCCCCACCGTCGCCTTCTCCAAGGGCGCCGTCACCGACCCCTACCAGATGTACCGCAACGACATCTTCACCCTCCCCGTCAACATCGCCGGCCTCCCCGCCCTCTCCCTCCCCTGCGGCACGGGCCGGCACGGCCTCCCCCTCGGCCTCCACCTCATCGCCGACCACTGGGACGAAGCCACCCTCTTCCGCGGCGCCCACGCCTACCAGCAAGCCACCGCCTGGCACACCCGCCACCCCACTCTCTAGCCCCGCCGCCCCCTCCCCGCCGCCACCCTCGTCCTGCCCCCCCCCGGCCCGTCCGCCCCGAGCTGTCGCAGGACGCCCGCCCCGGCCCGTCCGCCCTGAGCGAGAGGAGCGACCTCCCTCCTGGACGGCCCCTCCGCCCCCCCATACAGTCCTCTCAGGCACGCCGCGCGCGCCGGCCGGGAGCCCCCATGGAAGAAGTCCTCCGCGCCCTCGAACGCGACGGCCGCCTCACCCCCGCCCAGATCGCCGCCCAGACCGGCCGCGACGAAAACGAGGTCGCCAGCCTCATCGCCGAAGCCGAAGAACGACGCCTCATCGTCGGCTACGGCGCCAAGATCGACTGGGACCAGGGCGACGCCCACCGCGTCCACGCCATCGTCGAGGTCACCGTCCGCCCCCAGGAGGGCGTCGGCTACAAAGCCATCGCCAACCGCATCGCCCGCTTCGACGAGGTCCGCGCCTGTTACTTCACCTCCGGCGAATACGACCTCGCGGTCATCGTCCAGGGCCCGGACATGCACGCCATCTCCGACTTCGTCGGCGAGAAGCTCGCCACCCTCCCCGCCGTCGAGCGCACCGTCACCCACGTCATCATGCGCCGTCACAAGGAGGACGGCGTCCTCTTCGAGTCCCACACCGAAGGCGATCGACAGGCCGTGGTCCTGTGACCGCCACCCCCGACCCCAAGGAGCCCACCCCGCTCCGCCCCAAGGCCCAGCGCTTGGCCCGCCGCCTCAACGCCGTCTCCGGATCCGGCATCCGCCGCTTCTTCGACATCATGGCCTCCATGGAGGACGTCATCTCGCTCTCCATCGGCGAGCCCGACTTCGTCACCCCCTGGCCCATCCGCGACGCCGCCATCCGCTCCATCGAAGACGGCCACACCCACTACACCTCCAACTACGGCCTGCTCGAACTCCGCCGCCGCCTCGCCCGCCACCTCGACCGCCTCTACGGCCTCGACTACGACCCCCAAGACGAACTCCTCATCGCCAGCGGCGTCTCCGAAGCCCTCGACGTCGTCATGCGCGCCCTCATCGACCCCGGCGACCAGGTCATCCTCCCCGACCCCGCCTACGTCGCCTACGGCCCCGCCATCGCCCTCGCCGGCGGCGAGCCCGTCTTCGTCCCGACCACCGAAGCCCAAGCCTTCGCCCTCGACCCCGCCGCCGTCGCCGCCGCCGTCACCCCCCGCACCCGCGCCATCCTCCTCGGCTTCCCCGCCAACCCCACCGGCGCCGTCATGCCCGCCCAAGCCCTCGACGCCGTCGCCCAGATCGCCCGCGACCACGACCTCCTCGTCATCTCAGACGAGATCTACGCCCGCCTCGTCTACGGCGTCCCGCACATCCCCCCCGCCACCCTCCCCGGCATGCGCGAGCGCACCATCACCCTCGGCGGCTTCTCCAAGGACTACGCCATGACCGGCTGGCGCGTCGGCTACGTCGCCGCCCCCCGCCTCCTCCTCGAAGGCGTCATGAAGATCCACCAGTACGTCATGATGTCCGCCCCCACCGCCTCGCAGTACGGCGCCCTCGAAGCCCTCCGCTCCGGCGAAGAACACGTCCTCCTCATGCGTGAAGAGTACGACCGCCGCCGCCGCCTCATCGTCCAGGGCTTCAACGCGGCTGGCCTCCGCTGCGTCGAGCCCCACGGCGCCTTCTACTGCTTCCCCAACGTCGCCGCCTCCGGCCTCGACGACGAAACCTTCGCCGAGCGCCTCCTGCTCGAAGAGCAGGTCGCCGTCGTCCCCGGCTCCGCCTTCGGCCGGGCCGGCCGCGGCCACGTCCGCGCCTGCTACGCCACCGCCTACGAAGACATCGAGCGCGCCCTCGACCGCATCGCCCGCTTCCTCCAGCGCACCCCCGCCGCCAAATAGCCTGCTTGCCAGCCCGCATTCCGCCTGCCCTCTGTCATAATGAGTCAATCCCGCGATAGGCGGATTCTTCTCGAGGTTGGCGTTCCCGTGGGCCCTACCTCCCGACCAACACACGCATCCGAAAGCCCTCACCCCATTGGATACAACGGGTAGCGGCTGTGGTGGTGGGACCGCGATCCGCGACGATGGTGGGCGATATGCCCGCCCCGCTCGTGACCGACGAGCGGCCCTGACGGCAGTGCGCCGTGCCGAGTAAGCGCCTTCCAGCTCCGCACGATCGATTCGGTCGTGCGGGGACGGCATGACCACATGTCCTGGCTACAGAGCGACCGAAACCCACTGTGATGTCGGCAGGGAGTCGGCCCAACCCCCTATTGACGGCTAGAGACGTGGCCGATACTTTCCGTAGGCATTAAAGCCCACCGGCGGATCCCCTGGGACACCCAGGTACCCCTCCGGTAATGACCGTTCCAGAGGCCGCACCATTAGGTGCGGCCTCTGTATTGCAAGCTAACGTTCGACCGTTGGGGGAGTACTCGGGTGCCGGACGAACCATCTGATGGGCGGGCGCGTGTTCGTGTCTTCATCGACTTTTGGAATCTTCAGATCACGCTGAATCAGCAGATTCAGCGTGTCGACCCTGCCTTCAAGATCGACTGGTCGGCGCTGCCTCGCTGGCTGGCACGGGAGGCGGCGACGGTCGTCGGAACCGAGCACCACTCATACGATGGGGCTCACGTGTACTCGTCCTACAACCCTTCGTCCGCATCTGACGTGGGCTTACGCCGGTGGCTGACGACCTGGCTTGACCGTCAACCAGGCGTACAAGTGGTCCTCAAGGAGCGCCGCCCCAAAGATCCCCCAACCTGTCCGTCTTGCCATCAATCGGTACCTAGCTGCCCAGCATGCAAGGCGAGCCTTGCGCGGACTGTCGAGAAGGGTGTCGATACCGCGATCGTCACCGACATGATCAGGCTCGCTTGGGAAAGGGCTTACGACGTAGGCGTGATCGTCTCGTCGGACGCGGACCTTGTGCCCGTAGTCGAGTTCCTTGACTCCAAAGGGCTACGCATGGTGCAAGCGGGATTCCCGCCAATCGGCAGTGACCTCGCGACAGCCTGTTGGGGTTCGTTTGACGTTCTCGCCGGACGTGAGAGCTTCCGTCGTCGTACCTAGACACGTTGGGTTTGGCTTGCGCCCTATTTCCGGACACCCTTTTACGCTCCACCCCCAGGAGCACCCAATGACCCAACCCCAACCCACCACAGCCGCCCGCCCAGCCCGACTCGCCCTCCTCCAACGCGAAAAGGAACTCACCCGCCTCTCCCACGACCTCGCCCGCGACCGCCGCGCCCTCCCCTGGCGACCCGTCGACGCCGACTACCGCTTCGACACCCCCGCCGGCCCCGCCGAGTACAACGACCGCCCCGCCGGCGCCGTCTGCCAAACCTACTCCTGCTACGCCCGTGGCCTCGAAGCCTTCAACCCCGCCTACCAGCTCCGCGACCTCACCGCCAAGGGCCGCGATGAAGACGCCTCCCCCTGGACCATGGCCTGGCTCCGTCGCCACGACGAGTACGACGCCTAGCAGTGCCCCGCCCCCGCGACCCCACCGCCTACCGCATTCGCTGACCCCCCCCCCCCCCCCCCCCAAGGAGTCCCACTCGATAGTCCGCGTTACGCGGTCCTGCTAATATGATGTGCGTGACCCGCAAAACGCGGCCTTTGGCGGCCTCATTCTCTCCGCCCGCGCCCGGTGCCCCACCTCCCGATCGCCGAGAACCCCCATGAACACGGAAGAAATCAGCGATGGCCCCCCTGCAAAACCGTGCACAACCATGCACAACCGTGTACGCACGTGACACCGGATGATCCCAGGTGACCCTGAATGACCCCCCCTGCCACGCGCGGACGCCGGCCGCCCTACCCCGAGCCGCCCCCGCCACCGGAACCGCCCCCGTTGCCGCCCAGGCTCCCCAGCCGCTCCGCGATCGACCGCGCCACCCCCGCCACCTCCATCGGCAGGATCCACTTCGTGCTCGGGCTCTCGCCGATCTTGGTCATCGTCTCCAGGTACTGCAGCCCCATCGTGTTCGGGTCCGCCTCCTGCGCCACCTCGTTGATCGTCGTCAGCGCCTGCGCGAACCCCTCCGCTTCCAGGATCTTCGCCTGCCGCTCCCCCTCCGCCCGCAGGATCTCCGACTGCCGGTCCCCCTCCGCCCGCAGGATCACCGCCTGCTTATCCCCCTCCGCCACGTTGATCGCCGCGTCCCGGATCCCCTCCGACTCCGTGATCTGCGCCCGCCGCGTCCGCTCCGCCGACATCTGCCGCGTCATCGCCTCCTGGATCGCCGGCGGCGGCTCGATCTCCCGGATCTCCACCGCCGTCACCTTCACCCCCCAGCGGTTCGTCACCTGATCCAGCTTCACCTGCATCGCCGCGTTGATGTCGTCCCGCCGCGACAGCACGTCGTCCAGCATCAGGTCCCCGATCACCGCGCGCAGCGTTGTCGTCGCCAGCTGCCGCGACGCGCCCAGGAAGTCCTGCACCTCCAGCACCGTCATCTCCGGGTTCTCCACCCGCATGTACACCACGAAGTCCACGTCCACCCCGGCGTTGTCCCGCGTGATATTCCGCTGCGGCGGCACATCGAAGAACAGTTCCCGCAGATCCACCCGCACCGCCTGGTGGATGATCGGGATCACGATCACGATCCCCGGACCCTTCATCCCGATGAACGTCCCGAGGCGGAACTTCGCCATCCGCTCGTACTGCTTCACGATTCGGAACACCATGACCGGCTCCTTCTGGAGGGTCTCGCACCGGACGCTGCCGGACGGACCGAGTCGTAAGTCTAGCCCTATCGCCGCTCTTGCGCGGACCCCCCCAAGGGCCTGCCCCCCGGCAGGAGGGAGCAGCCGGGCCCGTCCCATCCAGGCGGTAGAATGAGGGCCCCGCCACGCCACCCCCCGGCGGTCGCCACTCCGCTCCGCCCGCAGTCTGGGAAGCGCCCCGCATGTCCATTCCAGGGCCCGGTCCCGCCCCGCCCGGCAACGGGCGTCCCCCCCCCGCCCCGTCCCGGCGCCCGCCCGCGGGGCCTGCGCGCATCCCCCTCCGCCGCCGTCGTGCCTGGGCCTGGCTGCGCCTCATCCGCCCCTGGGCCACCGGCGCCGGCGCTGCCACGGCCGTCGCCTTCGCCTTCGTCCTGGAGGACGGCACGCCCGTCTGGCACGAGGCCCTCCGCCTCGGCCTCGTCATGTTCGCCCTCCTCGCCGCCGCCTCCGCCATGAACGACTACCTCGACCGCGCCCACGACCGTAACGCCCACATCTGGCGCCCCCTCCCCGCCGGCCTCGTCTCGCCCCGCGCCGCCGCCCGCCTGGCGGGCTTCTGCGCCCTCCTCGCCGTAGCCCTCGGCGCCTCGCTCGAGTGGCGCGCCTTCCTCCTCACCCTGGCCGGCCTCGCCGCGGCCGCGCTCTACAACGCCCGCCTGCGTCACACGCCGTTCTCCTGGCTGCCGCTGGCGATCGCCTTCGCCATCGTCCCGGTCTGGGCGGCCGAGGCCGTCGGCCGCTTCGATAACGTCCTCTGGTGGTCCTTCCCCGTCGGCGCCCTCGCCGGCCTCAGCGCCCACCTCGCCTTCAAGCTGCCCGACTACGAGCGCGACGACGTCGACGGCGCCCGCAGCGTCCTCCACTGGATGACCATCGACTTCGCCGCCCCCCTGGCCTGGGCCGCCATGGGGGCCTACGTCGTCGTCGCCGTCGCCTCCGCCAACATCGAAAACCTTCGCCCGGAATGGATCGCCCCCCCGGCCACGATCGCCATCGTCGGCGCCCTGGCCATGATCGGCCTCGGCTTCTTCGGCATCACGGAGCGCCGCCTCGTCTGGCAGCGCTGGCTCTTCGCCTTCGCCATCGTCGCCCTGGCGATCGGCTGGCTCGGCTCCATCATCCCCTGAGCGGCGTCCCGCCGCAGAGAGCGGACCGCCCTCAGCGCGCCCGGCTCGCCGCCGCCGGCAGGCCCATGCGGTCCTGCACCTCCGCCAGCACCTCCCGCGCGATAGCCCGCGCGCGCTCGGCGCCGTCGGCCAGGATCTCGCGCACACGCTCGGGATGCTGCGCCAGCTCCGCCCGCCGCTCCCGCAACGGGCGAAAGGAGTCGTTCACCGCGTCCGCGAGCAGCCCCTTGCAGTCCACGCAGCCGATCCCTGCCGTCGTGCACTGCTCGGAGATCCAGGGCCGCCGCTCCGGGTCGAAAAAGTCGTGCAGGCTGTAGACGTTGCACACCTCCGGGCGCCCCGGGTCCGTGCGACGCGCGCGCTGCGGATCCGTCACCATCAAGCGCACGCGCTCCCCCGTCTCCTCCTCGCTCGCCGCCACCGCGATGTGGTTGTTCAGCGACTTGCTCATCTTCTGCTTGCCGTCCAGCCCCAGGATCATCGGTGCCTCGGTCAGCTCCGCCTGCGGCTCCGGGAAGGTCTCCCCGAAGTGATGGTTGAAGCGCCGCACGATCTCCCGCGCCAGCTCCAGGTGCGGCAACTGGTCCCGCCCCACAGGCACGTGCGTCGCTTTGTACAGCACGATGTCCGCCGTCTGGAGCACCGGATAGCCCACCAGCCCGTAGTTGATGTTGTCCGGCTGCGCCCGCGCCTTCTCCTTGAACGTCGGCACCCGCAGCAGCCAGCCGTTGGGCACCACCATGCTCAGCAGCAGGTGCAGCTCGCTCACCTCCGGCACGTGGCTCTGCACGTAGAGGATCGTGCGCTCCGGATCGATCCCGGCCGCCAGCAGGATCAGCGCTGTCTCCTCCACGTACGCGGCCAGCTCCTCCGTCTCGCTGAGCGTCGTCAGCGAGTGCAGATCGACGATCGAGTAGATGCAGTCGAAGCGCTCCTGCAGGTCAACGAAATTCTGGATCGCGCCCAGGTAGTTGCCGATGTGCTGCTCGTTCGTGGCCCGGATGCCCGCGAAGACCCGCTTGCCGTCGCTCATCGCCCCCTACATCTCCTCCGGCGCCGACACGCCGATCAGCCCCAGCACGCGCGCCAGCACCGTTTGCGCCGCCCGCGTCAGCTTCAGTCGCGCCCGCGACAGATCCGCATCCTCCGCATCCACCACCCGGCAGGCGCCGTAGAACTGCGTGAACTGCTGCGCCAGCTCCAGCGCGTACGTCGTCAGATGGTGCGGCTCCAGCCGCAGCGCCGTCAGCTCCACCAACTCCGGCAGCCGCAGCATCGCGTCGATCAGGGCCAGCTCCGTCGGGTCGCCCAGGCGCTGCACGTCGCCGTCCGGCTGCAGGCCCGCCGCCGCGCCGGTCCGCATGATGCTCGCGCAGCGCGCGTGCGCGTACTGCACGTAGCTGACGGGATTCTGTTTCGGGTCCTGGCTCGTGGCCGCTTCCAGGTCGAAGTCCATTTGCGCGTCCGCGGAACGCTGCAGCAGAAAGAACCGCGTCACATCCCGTCCCACCTCCTCCACCAACTCCCGCAACGTGACGATCTCCCCCGTCCGCTTCGACATCCGCACCCGCTCCCCCCCGCGGCGCAGGTGCACCAGCTGATAAAGCAGCACCTCCAGCCCGCCCTCCGGCCCGCCCACGGCGACTGTGGCCGCCTTGGTGCGGGCGATGTGCCCCTGGTGGTCGGCTCCCCAGACGTTGATCACCCGCTCAAAGCCCCGCCGCACGAACTTGTCGAAGTGATAGGCGATGTCCGTCGCGAAGTAGGTCGGCTCCCCGCTCCGCCGCACGATGACGTTGTCCTTGTCCTCCCCCAGCGCGCTCGAGGCGAACCAGACGGCCCCGTCCTTCTCCACGATGTGGCCGCCCTCGCGCAGGCGCGCCATCGCCGTCTCGTAGGGGGAGCGGCCGTCCAGGGCCTCGCTCCCATTGAGCAGCGACCGCTCGCTGAGCCACTCGTCGAACTGGACCCCAAGCAGGCCCAGATCCTCCCGGATCTGCTTCAGCATCAGCTCCAGCCCGCGCTGGCCCAGCTCGGGCGGCGGCTCCTCCCCCGGCGGGCGCAGGTAGCGTTCCCCCGCCTCCTCCGCGATGCGCGCCGCCACCTCGACCATGTACTGCCCCTGATAGCCCTCGGCGGGAAGTGCGGCCTCACGGCCCAGGGCCTGCTGGTATCGGGCGTAGAGGGTCTGGGCGAAGATGCGAATCTGCGTACCGGCGTCGTTGACGTAGTACTCGCGTTCCACCTCGTAGCCGGCCGCGCTGAGCGCGCTGGCCAGGACGTCGCCCAGCACGGCGCCGCGTCCGTTCCCCACCTGCAACGGCCCCGTGGGATTGGCGGAGACGAACTCCACCTGCAGCCGGCGACCCCCGCCCAAGTCCAGCGTCCCCCAGCCCCCACCGGCGGCCAGCACCGTCTCGATCTGTTCCAGCTTCCAGCGCTGAGCCAGACGGATGTTGATGAAGCCGGGCGGCGCGACCTCGACGGCTTCGATCAGCGGCCCCGGCTCCACGGCCTCCGCGATCGCCCGCGCCACCTCCAGCGGCTTGCGCTTGACGGTCCCCGCCAAGCGCAGCGCCACGCTGCTGGCGTAGTCGCCGTGCTCCGGCTTCTGCGGCCGCTCGACCGCGATCTCGGTCCCCGGAAGGCGCGGCAGCGCTCCCCGCTCCTGCGCTGTCGTCAGCGCCTGCGCCAGGGCGTCGCGCACCTCGTCCCGGACCAGTCGGGCCATGCCTGCTCCAGAGGGCCGCCGGTCCGCGGCCGAGAGCCCATCGTAGTGGCGGCGATGATTGCGGGACAGCGCGGCGCGGCCCGGCGCGATGCCTGGGCGGCGGCGCGATCAGTGAACGGCTTCCGCCCCCTCGATCGCCATCGCGCCGGCCATGCGAGCCAGGGCGGCGTGCTCCGGCGCGCGCAGGTTGGGGTCCCGGTCCAGCATCCGCTCGGCCCAGTTGCGCGCCTGCAGGAGCAGCGCCTGGTCGGTGAGCTTGGCCACCCGCAGATCCGGCAAGCCCGACTGGCGCGTGCCGAAGTATTCCCCCGGGCCGCGCATGCGCAGGTCGGCCTCGGCCAGCTCGAAGCCGTCGGCGGTCCCCTCCAACAACGCAAGACGCTCCCGCGCGGGGTCCCCCTCCGGCTCCGAGAGGAGGTAGCAGTACGACGCGTGCGCTCCCCGCCCCACCCGCCCGCGGAACTGGTGCAGCTGCGCCAGTCCGAAGCGATCCGCCCCCTCGATCACCATCACGGTCGCGTTGGGCACGTCAATGCCCACTTCGATCACCGCGGTCGAGACCAGGATGTCCGCGCGCCGGTCGCGGAAGTCGGCCATAGCGGCGTCCTTCTCGCTCGTGGAGAGGCGTCCGTGCAGCAGGCGCATGCGATCCGCCAGCTCGGGGAAGACGGTGTCGCGCAACCGCTCGTACTCTTGCACCGCCGACTTCGCCTCGATCGCTTCCGACTCCTCCACAAGGGGGCAGATGAAGAAGACCTGGCGGCCCGCCGCGATCTCGGCGCGCACCCGCTCGTAGACGGCCTCGCGTTCGCCGGCCCCGGCATTGTGCGTCTCGGGCCGCCGCCGCCCGGGCGGCAATTCGTCCAGGCGCGAAATGTCGAGGTCGCCGTAGACGGTGAGCGCCAGCGTGCGGGGGATTGGCGTCGCGGTCATCACCAGCAGATGCGGGCTGCCGCCGCGCTCACGCCGGCCCCGCAGCGTCTCGCGCTGCAGGACGCCGAAGCGGTGCTGCTCATCGACGACGGCGATGCCCAGCCGCTCGAACGCGACCGCCTCCTCGATCAACGCGTGCGTCCCCACCACGATGTCCAGCCGCCCCGCCCGAATCGCTTCCAGGATCTCGCGCTTGCGGCGTGCGGCGGTGCTGCCGGTGAGCAGCGCCATCCGCACCGGCCGGCCCAGGGCGGGCGCGACCGTGTAGTCGTGGAACACGGAGCCCGCGTCGCCGCCGCCGAAGATCCGGTTGAAGGTCGCGTAGTGCTGCTCGGCGAGGATCTCCGTCGGCGCCATCAGCACGGCCTGGTGCCCCTCCGCCACGGCCCCCAGCATCGCCACGGCGGCGACCACGGTCTTCCCGGAGCCGACGTCGCCTTGCAGGAGGCGGGCCATCGGCTCCGGGCGGGCGAGGTCGTTGCGCAGTTCCGTGATCGCGCGCATCTGCGCCGCCGTCAGCTGGAAGGGTAGGGCCTGAACGAAATCCTGCAGGAAGTCGCCACTCATCCGAATCACGGGCGCGTCGGCGCGAGCCCGGTCCGTCCGTTTGCGTTGCACGACGGCCAGCTGGATCGCGAGCAGCTCTTGGAAGGCGAGGCGTTCCCGCGCCACCTCCCGATTGGCCATGTTCTGCGGGAAGTGCAGCTCGCGGATCGCTTCCGCCTCGCCGGGGTAGCCGGTCTCATCCATCACTTCCGGCGGCAACGATTCGGGCACCAGCGGCAGGTAACGATCGATCGCCATCCGCGTAAGGCGCCGCACGGTGCGTCCGGGCAGCCCTTGCGTCAGTGGGTAGATCGGGACGAAGCGGCCCACGTGGGTGGCCTCCGCGGTGTCCAGCCGCTCCCACTCCGGCGAGTCGAACTGGGGACGGTTGCGATAGGCGCCCACCTTGCCGGCGATGCCGACGCGCGCCCCCTCCGGCAGGGATTTGGCCAGGTACGGCTGGTTGAACCAGAGGCAGCGAATGCGGCCGCTGTCGTCCGCGATGGTGGCCTCCGTGCTGCGCATGCGGCGGCCGATGAAGGCCACGCGCGACTTCACGATCTCGCCGACCACGGTGGCCGTTTCACCCACCATCAGCTCGGCGATCGGTTTGACGTTGCTGAAGTCCACGTGGCGGCTGGGGAAGTACCACAGCACGTCGCGCACCCGCTCGATGCCCACCCGCGCCAGTTTAGCCTGGGTCGTCCCCCGCACATTGCCCAGTGCGCCCACGGGGTCTTCAAGCGAGGGCGTGGCGCCCTGCCGGACCCGGCCCAACGACGCCGGGCGCGCTTCGCCGCCTGCGGCGGTACGCGGCCGCTTCGCTGCCGGGGCATGTTCCCCGGGCCGTGGCGCGGGCGCCGGTGCCGGGGCGGCTGCGTGCCCGCTCGCGCCGCCGAGCAGCGTCAGCGCCCGCTCGGCCCAGGCCGCCCGCTCCGAAGCCGGCAACGACGCGTAGCCGGTCTGCGGCAGCGCCGCCACGGCGGCGTAGAGCGGGCTGCTCGGGCCGGCCCGGGCCAGCGCGCCGCGCAGAAAGGCATCCAGCCCCCCACTCACGGCGCTATCGTCAAAGCGGCGGCGGCGCTCCTGCGCCAGCATCTTGCGCAGGGTTCCGCCCGCGTCGGCCGGGACGGCCCCTGCCGTCATCGCCCCGACGTCTCAGCCTCGGCCTCCCGGGCCGACTGCTCAATCGCCGCCCCGAGCGCTGCCGGCCCGATATGCACCCCGATCACTGGGCTCACCTGCACCACAGAGATGGGCACACCGGGCAATTGCGCGCGCACCCGCTCCCCCAGCGCCGCCGCCTCGTCTGGGGTCGTGCCGTGCAGGATCGCGATGCGGGCCGGCCGGGGCGTCTTGAGGATCAGCTGGTACAAGCGCTCGACCGCCTTCTGGCGTGTGCGTGGACGCTCGATGCCCGCGATCTCGCCGTCCGTTAATTCCAGGACCGGCTTCGTGCGGAGCAATGTGCCCAGGAAGGCTCGCGCCCGCCCGATCCGCCCCCCCTTTTGCAGGTACTCCAGCGTGTCCACGAAGAGCAGCACCCGGCAGCGGGCGGCACAGCCGCGGGCCGCCGCCACGACCGCCTCCGCCGCCGCCCCCCCCGCCGCGGCCTCCGCCGCCGCCAGGACCGGGAAGCCCAGCCCCATCGACGCCTGGTCCGAGTCGACGACGATCACGGGCGGCCCCCCCGGGTCCGCCTCCCGCCCCATGCGCGCCGCGGTCTGGGCGGCGTTGATCGTGCCGGAGAGCTTGCCCCCGATGTGGATGGAGACGATAGCCTCCGCGTCGGGGAAAGTCTCGTAAACTCGCCGGAACTCCAGCACGCTGGGCTGGGAGGTCCGGGGCAGCACCGCCGACTGCACCAGCCGGTCGTAGAAGGCGTCTTTGCCCAAGTCGATGCCGTCCCGGAAGACCTCTCCCCCGAAGTGGATGTTCAGCGGCACCACGGCGATGCCGTGGCGATCCAGCGTCTCCCCATCGAGGTCGGCGGTGGAGTCGGTGACGACGCGGATCGCCATGGCGCCCCTGCCGGCCGGTTCGCTGCGAGCGAAACTGTTCGCGCGCTTACGCCCCTGACCGGACCCGCGGCCGGATGGGTGCCAGCCTACTCCAGCGCCAGCAGGAACGGGTAGTGCGGTTGGCCCCCTATGACAAGCTCGATCTCGAGCGGTAGGGCGAGTCCCTTCCGCAGCCGCCCGATCGCCGCTTCCGCGTCCGGCGCATCGATCCCGGCGTACACCGTGAGCAGCTCCGCGGGGGGGCGGCCGTCCGCGCCCCAGCGAGACAGCATCGCCTCCACCAGCAAGGACAGAGCGTCGGTGGGCGTCTCCGACCCCGCCACGATCTCGTCCTCCAAGAGAGCGAACGGCTGTCCTTCGCGCAGCCGCACGGGACGCTCGACGGCCCGCGCGGCACGGGTCACGGCGCCGTTGAGCACCGTGGCGGCGGCCTCCGTGAGACGCGCGCGGGCCTCATCCGCCCCGGCGGCCCGGTCCCACGCCACGAGCGCCGCGACGGCCGCCGGCTGCGATGTTGCCGGCACGACGTGTAGCCGCACGTCCTCGGCGAGGTTCCCCGCCTGGCGCGCGGCAGGAATCACGTTGCGGTCGTTGGGCAGCACCAGCACGTCGCGCCCTCGGCAGCGCCGCGCCGTCGCCAAGATCTCCGCCGCGCTGGGGTTCTGCGTCGCCCCACCCTCCACGATCGCCGCCCCCAGCTCCTGGAACAGGCGGCGGAACCCCGAGCCCGACGCGACGGCCACGACCGAAACGCCGCTGCGCCCCCCGCCACGCAGCAACTCCGCGTGCCGGGCATCCATGTCGTCCGTACGCGCTTGTCCCACCGCTCCGAAACGCCCCCCAGCGGCGAACGCCGCCTCCGGTGTCGTCGTGTGTAGGTGGACCCGCGCCAACCGCTCGTCGCCGGCCACGACCAAGGAGTCGCCCAGGGCGTCGAGTTCACGCCGCAGCGCCGCCAGATCCAGTCCGGCCCCGCTGAGGACGAACTCGGTGCAGATCCCGAAGCCGTCATGGTCGCCCCCCGTCCCGGTGCCGGCCAGCCAGGCCGCGTCGATCCGGCCGAAGTCGCGCGTCGCGACGGCCGGGGCCTCGCCCACCAGGCCCTGGCGCAAGCCCGCCAGAACGACCGCCAGCCCTTGCGCACCGGCATCGACGACGCCCGCCTCGGCCAGGAGGGGCAGCTGCGCGGGAGTGCGCGCCACCGCCTCTTCGGCGCGCGCCACTGCGGCTGCCAGCACTGCCGCGGCGCTTCCCTCTGCGCCGCCCGTTCCGGTCGCAGCCGCCGCCTGTGCGGCCGACAGGATCGTCCCCTCGCGCGGGGCGTCGATGGCGGCGTAGGCGCACTCCGAGGCCCGCACGAGAGCCTGTGCCAGCTCCGCCGCCCCCGCCTCGTCGAGCCCGGCCAGGGCTAGCGCCAAGCCGCGCAGCCACTGCGAGAGGATGACGCCCGAATTGCCACGGGCCCCCAGCAGGGCGCCGTCGGCGGCGGCCGCGGCCACTTCCCCCAGCCCCGCGCCCGGGGGCGTGGCGACGGCGGCCTCACTCGCCGCGCGGACCGTCCCGGCCATGTTGCGGCCGGTGTCCCCGTCGGGCACGGGGAAGACGTTGATGGCGTCGATCGCTGCGGCGTGCTGCTCCAGCCAGGCGTCGGCGGTGGCCAGCATGCGTCGCAGCGTGTCGCCCGCGAGGCGGGCATCCGCCCCCGGCGGCACCCCGCCACCGGGCCCGCGCGGCTCGCCACTGGTCGCCATGCTGGCTATCATGTCATGGCCGCCGCGGAGGCGTGGAATGGTCGAGGAGCGGGATGTCCGGCCTTTGCGATGTGTGTCAGAAGCACACGGTCTTTGGGCGCAATATCCGCCACAAGCACTCCGGCCGCTGGAAGCGGAAGGCGCCGCGCACCTCCCGCACCTTCAAACCCAACGTGAAGCGGCGCAAGGTCACGGTGGACGGCAAGACGAAGCACGTCCACATCTGCACGCAGTGCCTCAAGACTCAGCTCAAGCGGATGGTCTGAGGACCACGCACCGTCTCGCGTACCCCCCGGCCCGGCCCGCTGTCCCCCCCCCGACTTGCCGCTCAGCGTCCCGCGTCGATCGGTGTCTCAACGGCCCGGCCGTGCAGCAGGGGCGCAACCAAGTGCGCCAGCGCCCGCGGCGCGAACCACTCCCGCGAGGATGCGATCTCCGCGACGGTCCACCAGCGCTGCCCGGCGATCACCCCTTTCTCCTCCGCCGTGAGCGCGGCCGGCCGCACCGCCCGCGCTTCGATCCGCACAACGAAGAAGCGCTCGATCAGATCCAGGTCGCGTCCCTCGAAGGTGAGGGCGACGCGGCGGGTCCAGACGCACGGGCCCAGCGACTGGGTCCGGACCCCCGTCTCCTCCCACAGCTCGCGCCGCGCCGCCTCTTCGTACGATTCGCCGGGCTCCAGCCCGCCGCCCGGGGCGAACCAGACCGCGTGGGTGCGTCCGCTCGCGCCGCGGAAGACGGCGTGCATCAGCAGAATCCGGGATCGGTTGTCCAGAAGCACGACCCGCGCCGTCGGGCGCTGCACGGCCGTGCTCCGCCCCGTCACGCGCCGCCGGCCTCGAGGGCACGGCGCAGGCGCGCCATTGCCTCCGCGACCGGCTCCCGCCCGTTGAACAGGGCTGAGCCGGCGATGACCATCGTGGCCCCGGCCGCCGCGACGGCCGCGATCGTCTGCTCGTTGACGCCGCCGTCCACCTCCACCGCCACGGGTAGCCCCAGGCCGTCGATCCGTTCCCGCAAGCTGCGCACCCGCTCCAGCGTGGTGGGGATGAAGGGCTGCCCCCCCCAGCCCGGATTCACGCCCATCACTTGCACCTGCTCGACGTCCGCCAGGACGGAGTCCAGCGCCGTCAGCGGCGTCCCCGGGTTGAGGGTGACGCCGGCCCGGCCGCCCCGGGCGTGGATCGACTGCACGAGGCGATGGACGTGCGACGTCGACTCCACGTGGACGAGAATCGTCTCGGCGCCCGCGTCGATGAAGGCGTCGATCTGGCTCTCCGGCCGGGCGACCATGAGGTGCGCCTCCAGGGGCAATGTCGTCACTTGCCGCAGCGCCTGCACCACCAGCGGACCGAACGTAATGGGCGGGACGAAATGGCCGTCCATCACATCGATCTGCATCGCCGCCGCGCCCGCCGCCTCCGCCTCTCGCACCTGCTCGCCGAGGCGCGTGAGGTCGGCCGAGAGGATGGAGGGGACGATCTGCAGGTCGGTCACGGGGCGTCCGAGCCTGCGGCGGCGGCGGGCGCCTCAGACTGTGCCACGTTGAGGCGAGCGCGTGCTTCCGCCAGGGCCGCCGCCACGCGCGCGGGGGCGGTGCCGCCCGGCACGTCGCGGGCGGCGAGCGCGTGCTCGATGGTCATCCCCACCGCGTCCTGATCGAAGAGGGTGTGGGCCTCACGAAGGTCGGCCAGGCCGAGGTCGGCCAGGCCACGGCCACTTGTCTCGCAGCGCCGCACGAGCCCGCCGACGACGTGGTGCGCCTGGCGGAAGGGCAGGCCCTTGCGTGCCAGGTAGTCGGCGTAGTCCGTCGCCAGGATGAAGGGATCCGCCTCCACCGCGGCGCGCGCCCGATCGGCGTTGCAGGTCGCGGTGAGCAGGGCCCCCTGCAGCACCATGAGCGTGCTCAGCAGCGTCTCGACGGTGTCGAAGAGCCCCGGCTTGTCCTCCTGCAGGTCGCGGTTATAGGCCAAGGGCAGCCCCTTCATCGTGGTCAGCATCGCCATCAGGTGACCAATCACGCGGCCGCTCTTGCCGCGGGCCAGTTCGGCCACGTCGGGGTTGCGCTTCTGCGGCATGATGGAGGAGCCGGTCGAGTAGGCGTCGGCGAAGCGCAGGAAGCCGAACTCCGCGCTGCTCCACAGCACCAGGTCCTCGCACAGCCGCGACACGTGCACCATGCCGATCGCGGCCGCAGCCTCGAATTCCAGAATGAAGTCGCGATCCGCGACGGCGTCGATGCTGTTCGTCGAGATGCGCTCGAAGCCCAGCTCCCGCGCCACGGCCTCGCGGTCCAGCGGGTAGGCGGCCCCGGCCAGCGCGGCGCTGCCCAGCGGCATCACGTCGACGCGCTCGAAGGCGTCCACGAAGCGCCCCGCGTCGCGGTCGAACATCTCCAGGTAGGCCAGCAGGACGTGCGGCAATAGCACCGGCTGGGCGCGCTGCAGGTGGGTATAGCCCGGCAGAACCAGCGCGCGGTTCGACTCCGCCAGGTCCAGCAGGGCGAGCTGCAGGCCGCGCAGCGCACCCACCGCCTGCACGATCGCGTCGCGCACGAACATGCGCGTGTCCAGGGCCACCTGATCATTGCGGGAGCGGGCGGTGTGGAGGCGCCCCGCCACGTCCGCGCCCACGATCTCCGCCAGGCGCGCCTCCACGTGCATATGAATGTCCTCGAGTTCCTCACGGATGGGGAGGGCGCCATCGTCGATCTCGACCTCGATCTGCTCCAGACCCTCGATGATCGCGTCGGCGTCCGCCCCGGCGATGATGCCCTGCGCTGCCAGCATGCGGGCGTGCGCGCGTGAGCCGGCCAGATCGTGCCGGAACAGCATCAGATCTGTCGCGATGGAGGCCGTGTAGCGCTGGACCAGTTCCGCCGGGCTCCCGGCGAAGCGTCCGCCCCAGATGGAGGGGGAGCCAGGGCTGCCGGCGCTGGGGAGGGTATCGTCGCTCACGTGGACTCACTCAGGGCAGGTTGCGCTGGCGCCAGCATGCCACAGTGGGGGCGATTGTGGTGCCGGGATCCGCCGCTCAGACCAGTCCGGCTTCGCCCAGGATAGCCGCGACGGTGCCGGCCTCAACGTCGTCGGCGCGCAGCATGAGGATGGCCGGCGGCTCCTGCCCCGCCGCGATGTAGCCGGGATAGACTCGGCCGGCGAGCGCGCGCAGAACGGCTTGCAGCCCCGTCGAGTCGAGCGGGCCTGCCTCGGCCTCGAACAACGCTTGGGCGTCTTGCGCCAGGCCCAGATTGACCTCTAGCGCGTGGTGGTGCGGGCGGCGCAGGATGAAGTCCGCCGCCACCCAGCCGCCGAAGGTAGGGGCTTCGGACTCGTAGGCGATTTCCAGGTCGGCGGCGTCGCTGCTGGCGGGGGTCGTCATTGCGTGTGGTCAGGCGCTCGCGGTTTGAGATGGGAGGGGAGTGGGTGGTCTAGGCGCCGTCGCCGCCGGTGATCGCCAGCGGGCCGCCCGCCTGCTTCAGCAACTGTACGTCCGCCTGCACGCGCACCGGTAAGCCCCAGATCTTGATGAACCCCGGGGCCGCCGAGACATCGTACATATCCCCCTCATCATACGTGGCGAGGGAAAGCTGGTACAGGCTGGCGTCGCTCTGGCGTCCCACAGCCGCGACGGTGCCCTTGTGCAGCTTGAGTCGCACGCGCCCGGTCACGTGGCGCTGCGTTGAGCGGGTAAAGGCCGCCAGGTCCTGGTGGTGGGCGGTGAACCAGAGGCCGTCGTAGATCAGGTCGGCGTAGTCCTGCATCAGGCGATGCTTCAGCCGCATCTGCGTCTTGCTCAGGGTCAGGCTTTCCAGGGCGTGATGCGCTGCCATCAGGGCGACTGCCGCCGGGGCCTCATACACCTCCCGGGACTTGATCCCCACCAACCGGTTTTCCACCATGTCCAGCCGGCCGACGCCGTGCTGCCCGGCGAGTTCATGCATGCGCAGGATGAGCGCCACCGGATCCAGCGCCTCGCCGTCGAGCGCGACAGGCACCCCCTGGGTAAAGCTCACCTCCACGTAGCCGGGCTCACTCGGGGCCTCCGCCACCGACTGCGTCCACTCCCACACATCTTCCTCGGGTTCCGCCCAGGGATCCTCCAGGGCGCCCGCCTCCACGGACCGGCCCCAGAGATTCTCGTCCACGGAGTAGCTCTTCTCCTCCGTGACATTGATCGGGATCTTGTGCGCCCGCGCGTAGACGATCTCCGACGCGCGCGTGGTCAGCTCCCACTCCCGCACTGGGGCCATGATGCGCAGGTCCGGCGCCAGCGCCGCGGTAGAGACGTCGAAGCGGACCTGGTCGTTACCCTTGCCGGTACAGCCGTGCGCGACGGCGCCGGCGTTCTCCTCCCGCGCCACGTCCACAAGCAGCTTGGCGATGAGCGGCCGGGCCAAGGCCGTGGCGAGCGGGTAACGGCCCTCGTACAGGGCGCCGGCCATCATGGCCGGGAAGATGAACGAGCGGGCGAAGGTCTCCCTGGCGTCTGCCACCACCAGGCGCTCAGCGCCGGCCGACAGGGCGCGCTCCTCCAGTCCCGGGTCGTTCTCCAGGAACCCCAGGTCCACGGTGAGGCAGATGACCTCCCAGCCCCGCTCCACCAGCCAACGGGTGACGACCGAGGTGTCCAGCCCGCCGCTGTACGCGAGGACGACGCGCTTGCTTTCGGGCTTGGCCATGCCGAACGCTCCTCCCCGCCTGCGGCGGCTCCCTACACGACTGCCGCGATAGCCGCGTCGATGATCTCCACGGCCTCGTCCAGTTCCGCCTCGAACACGGTGAGCGGGGGCATCAGGCGGATGGCGG
This sequence comes from Dehalococcoidia bacterium, assembly GCA_965247775.1. Lineage (GTDB taxonomy): Bacteria > Chloroflexota > Dehalococcoidia > Bin125 > Bin125. The sequence goes on along the minus strand of OZ252031.1, from coordinate 2,131,429 downwards.
TGGGCTTCACGTTGTTGACTAGGAGGCCGCGCTCGCGGCAGGCGGCGACGACGTCGGCCGCGAGCGCGGCGCCGAATTCCAGCGCCACGAGCAGCCCCTGGCCGCGCACTTCGATCACGGCGGGGTAGCGATCCTCCAGCGAGTGCAGGCGCTCCCGCACATGCTGCCCCTTGGTCTCTACCTGCGCGGGAATGTCCTGCTGCACCATCTCCCGGGCCACCGCCAACGCGACGGCGGTCGCGAGGGGCTGGCCGCCAAAGGTGGTGCCGTGGTCGCCCGGCTCGAAGGCGGCGCAGCGCTCGTTGGTCAGGAGCGCGGCGACCGGCACGCCACCCCCGAGCCCCTTGGCGAGGGACATGATGTCGGGCCGAATCCCGTAGCGCTGGTGGGCGAAGAGGCGGCCGCAGCGGCCCATGCCGGTCTGCACCTCGTCCAAGATGAGCGCCAGGTTCTGCTCGTCACAGAGGCGGCGCACGGCGGGCAGGTAGTCGTCGTCCGGAACGTTGACGCCTCCTTCCGCCTGCAGCGGTTCCAGCATGATCGCGCACGTCGAGTCCGTGACGGCGGCGCGCAGCGCCCCGATGTCGTTATAGGGCACGTGCGCGAAGCCCGACGGCAGCGGCGCGAAGGGCTCGCTGTACTTGGGTGTGCCGCTGGCGGTGATGCTGGCCAGGGTGCGGCCGTGGAAGCCGGCCTGGGCGGCGATGATCTCGTAGGCGCCATCGCGGTTGTTGCGGCCCCACTTGCGGGCCAGCTTCATGCAGCCCTCGTTGGCCTCCGCGCCGCTGTTGCAGAAGAACACCTGACTAAGGCCGCTTTCCTGCACCAGCAACTCCGCCAAGTCCAGCTGGGGCAGCGTGTAGAAGATGTTGGAGACGTGGATCAGCTGGTCCGCCTGCGCCTTCAGCGCGTCTACCACCACCGGACTGGCATGGCCCAGACTGACGGTGGCGATCCCGGCGATGAAGTCCAGGTACTCCCTGCCGGCGTCGTCCCAGACCCGCGTGCCCTCTCCCCGCACCAGCGTGAGCGGCACGCGAGCCCCCGTGCGCATGAACACGGCCGCTTCTCTCTCGGCGATTGTCGACATTGTGGAATGTCCTTCTCCGGCGGGAACGGGAGTGGGCGACCGCGGTTCGGCCCCGCCACGATATCGGCCGCGCCGGGCCGCCAGCAACGCGGGCGTGCGGGTTGGCCTCCTCCGAGCTGCTCTACTCCTCCGCCAAGGCCTGCAAGGCGTCGCGGAGCCGTTCCAGCAGGTCCACCTGGTCACGGGAGTCGCTGAGGGCCCCCTCCACCTGATCCAGGAGGGACTGGATATCGGTGGCGCGGTCGGCAGCCGGCTCCTCCAGCGCCGGCGTTTCCGGCGGCGGTGCCTCGGGCGGTGGTTCCTCCTCGCCGCCAGTCGCGTCCGCGGGGGCGGCCGGCGCGGCCCTCGGCACTCCCGTGTCGCCGCCGCCGCCGGGCTCACCGACGATGGCGGTCCCGGTGTTGGCGGGGAAGCCCAGCGCTTCGGTTGCCGCTTCCTCCAGCCCGCTGGCGAAGCCCACCGTGTCCCCGTTGACCGCGATCACAAACTGCAGCTGTGGGAAGGCGGAGTTGCGCGACTGCACGAAGATCGGCTCCACGTACAGGTAGGAGTCCCCCACGGGGATGAAGAGCAAGTTGCCGCGAATGACGCCGCTGCCCTCGTCCTCCAGCAGATTGATCTGGGTGCGCACCTCGGAGTCGTTCCCGATGATCGCCTCGATCTGCTGCGGCCCGTTGACGTTCTTGTCCACCGGGAAACGGAAGGCGAAGAGTTCGCCGTAATTGGGCCCGTCGCTGCGGCCGGCGAGCCAGGCGATCGCGTTGGGCCGCCCGCGCGGGGTAAACGGCAAGATCAGGAGGAACTCCGGCTCGCCTGAACCGGGCAGCGAGATGTTGACGTAATACGGCTCCAGCGGCACCTGCTGGTCGCTGACCAGCGTCTCCAGGGGGATGTCCCAGGTGTCCGATCGGTTGAACAGCTCGGTTGCATCGACCACGTGGTAGGTGAGGTACTGGTCGGACTGGATCTGGAAGAGATCCTGCGGGTAGCGCCAGTGCTCCCGAAGATCGGCGGGGAAGTCGGCCTCGGGACGGAACAGGTCCGGGAAGATCTTCTGCCAGACGCGGATGATCGGGTCCGTGTCATCGACGATGTAGAAATCTACCGTGCCGTTGAAGGCGTCCACCACCACCTTCACGGAGTTGCGGATGTAGTTGACGCCGGAGCTGTGCGGCTCGGCGTAGGGGAAGCGGTCCGTGCTGGTGTAGGCATCCTGGATCCAGAAGAGGCCGCCATCCCTGCCGATGACGATGTAGGGATCGGCGTCGAGCCGCAGAAAGGGCGCCAGCTCAGCCACGCGGTCCTGCACATTGCGGCGCAAGAGGAGGCGGCTGTCACCGTTCACCGAGCCGGAGATGAGGATGTTGGTGTCCTGGAACTCCCAGGCGAAGGCGAGACGTTTGAAGAAGCCCCCCAGCTGGATGCCGCCGATGCCGTCGTACCGGTTGCGAGCCTGGGACTCCAGGTTCAGGGCCCCTTCCTCCGCGCTCGAATCCGCCACCGAGGGGAAGTCGAACTCCTCCGAATCGGAGTTCACGATCACCCACTCATCCGTGTCCTCCCCGAAGTAGATGCGCGGCTGCGTGATCTCGAACGGAGCCGATGCGAGATCGGCGACATTGCTGATCTCGGGTGGGATGTTGGAGACGAAGAAGGAAGGTTCCCCGGATGTGGTGACAACGTCCACGGGGCTCACGGTGACGCCGAAACCGTGCGTGAACTGCAGGCGGCGGTTGACCCAGCCCTGCTGGTCGGCAGGAAGCTGGTTATGGGAGAGTTCACGTGCGCCCAGGAAGACCTGACGGCTCTCCCCGTCCACGACATAGCGATCCACGTCGACGTCGGGGAAGTTGTACAGCTCGCGCAGCTGCTGAATGGTGCCCAGCGTGTCGATCAGGGGCCGGTGGTCCCAGACGCGCACGTTGCGAAGTGACGCGGAGTCGGCCTCCAAGTCGGCCTGGGTGATCCGGTCCTCGGCAGGGAACGAGGTTTCCGCCACGCCGTTCAAGCCGAAGGCGAGCCGAGTGGCTTCGATGTTGCGACTGATGAACTCCCGCTCCCGGTTCAGCTCGTTCGGTTCCACGGTGAACCGTTGCACGATGGCGGGGTAGATCACCAGCCCGCCCAGGCTCGCGGCTACCAAAAAGCCCAAGCCGGCTCCCGGCACCAGCAGGCGCTCGTGGAAGGGAAAGCTGAGGACGGTTACGGCCACGACAGCGCCGGCGGCCATCATCACCAGATAGGCGGTGTCCCGGACGTTGACGTCGGTGAAGGTGGCGCCGAAGACGGTGCCGCCGTCGCTCAGGGCCAGCTCCAGGCGTCCCAGCCAGTAGCCCCAGACCAGCAGCCCGATGATCGCCGTCAGCAACAGCGCCGCGTGGATTCGCGTGCTGCGCGTGGCCACCACGTTGCCGCCGTGCAGCAGCCAGCGAAAGCCGTAGACGGCGATCGCCGCGAACAGCCCCACGATGGCCAGTCCCAGCGCCCAGCCTTTGATGAACTGCATGGCCTCGAGCTTGAAGGCGTAGAAGCCGGCGTCGCGGTTGAACTGCGGATCCGAGACGCCGAACGATTCCGCATGCATGAACTGCAGGATCGTCTCCCACTCGCCGGAGGCGGCGGCGGCGAATGCGATCGCGATGAAGAGCGCCACCACCGCGCCGCCGATCAGCCCCGCCCGCTTGACCGACGCCAGGGGCACCTCGCGCAGCGGGCTGGACTCCGCGCCCTGCGTCTCCAGCGGCAGCCGCCAGGCGGCGATCAGGTTGCCCAGCAGGAAGATCACGGCCAGCGCCAGAGCCGCGAAGAACAGCCAGACGCGCGTGCCGATGCGCGTGTTGAACACCCCGCGATAGCCCAGCTCATCGAACCAGAGGCGATCCACGTAGAGCCCGACGAGGATGTTCGCGATCACGAAGACGATGAGCAGGATCACCAAGCCCACGACAAGACGCGGCCAGAGCTTGCGACGCGCTGCCCCGGCGCCGGCCGGACGGATCTCGTACGGGGGCGGCGGCTCACCCGGACCCGGGCCGCCGACATCGCGGAACACGGGCGGCGGCGGCCCCAGGTCTCCACTGCGCCCTTCCTCGGAGGGAGGCACCCCGAAGGGTGGCGGCGGCTTTCCGCTGCCCTCCTCCGCGTCGCCGTTCCCGTTTCCAGGCGGGCGCTCGCTGCGCCAGCGGCGGGTGCCGAGCAGGCGGCGGCTAGCGACAGCGGCGATCGGACCGTGCATCTCAGGCCACCCTCGTCCCAGCGTCGCCGCGCAGGGCGGACAAGATCGCGCTGGCTTCGCGTCCATCGACGATACGCGCCGTGGCGCCGGACGCCGCGGCCCGGCGGCAGGCAGCAACCTTGGGTTGCATGCCGCCCCTGATCACGCCCGCGCTGCGCAGGCGTTCGGTGTCCTCGCCACTGAGCATGGGCGCTACCTGTCCGGCGGCGTCCAGGATGCCCGGCACGTCGGTGAGGAAGACGATGTGCTCGGCGCAGACCGCCTCTGCGATCGCCCCGGCTGCGGCGTCGGCGTTAATGTTGAGGAGTTCCCCGCCACCGCATTCGATTCCGATTGGGGCGACGACCGGGAGGAAACCGCCCCCGAGCAAGCGCTGGAGGACGCGGGGGTCCGCGACGGGGGCCTCGCCAACGAAACCCAGGCCGCGCTCACTGCGGGGGGAGCGCAGCAGGCCCGCGTCGGCGCCACTGAGTCCGACCGCTCGCGCCCCGAGCGCGGTTAGTTGCTGCACCAGCGTCTTGTTGACGAGCCCCGCCAGGACGGCCACCACCACCTCCCGGGAGGCCACCGTCGTCTTGCGCAGCCCGTCCACCCATTCCGCGGGGACGTCCAGGCGCGTGAGCCAATCCGAGACGGCCGCGCCCCCGCCGTGCACCAAGACCAGCGGGTGGCCGCCCCGCTGCAGCGTGGCGCAGTCCCGCAGGGAGGTGTCGTGGGCGCCCAAGGTGCTGCCGCCCAGCTTCACGACGATCGCGCCGCTCATGAGGGGGCGTCAGCCAAGAGAGGGTCGTGCCGACTCGTCGACTCTGACATCCACGCTAGGGTACGGCATCCGTGGGCTTGGCCGGATCGGGAGGCCTCAGGTCACATAATCGGCGTTGAAGCGGACGTATTCCTCCGTCAGGTCGCAGCCCCAGGCGGTCGCTTCGGCCTCGCCGCCCGCGAGGTCCAGGTGGATCTGTACGGTGTCGTCCTGGACGGCGTCCGCAGCCTCGGCTGCGGCGACGCCGGCGCTCCCGCCCTGGGCGTAGAGCAGGCGCCCGCCCAGCCAGAGCCGCACCGTGGCGGGGTCAAAGGCCACCCCGGCGTTTCCGGCGGCCATGAGCACGCGGCCCCAGTTGGGGTCCCCCTTGCTGAGGGCGGCCTTGAGGAGGATGGAGCGGCTGACGCTGCGGGCGATGGCGGCGGCGGCGTCGCGCGTGGGGGCGGACGTCACTTTGACCTCGATGAGCCTGGTTGCGCCCTCGCCGTCGCGCGCGACGTCGCGGGCTAGGCTGCCGCAGACTTCGATCAGCGCGTCCTGCAGGGAGGCGGTTCCCCTGGGGTCCCCCGGGGTGAGGGCGGGGCCGCCGCCGGCGCCGTTGGCGAGCAGCAGCACGGTGTCGTTGGTGGACGTGTCGCCGTCCACGCTGATCATGTTGAAGCTGCGCTCCACGGCTTCCACCAGGCAGCCCTGGAGCAGGTCCGGCTCGACGGGGGCGTCGGTGCTAAGGAAGGCAAGCATGGTCGCCATGTTGGGGTGGATCATGCCTGCCCCCTTGGCGCAGCCGCCCAGTGTGTAGCGTCGTGCGCCGATGCGGAACGTCGTCACGGCCTCCTTGAGGAACGTGTCGGTGGTCATGATCGCGCGGGCGAAGTCGGAGCCGCCGTCGCGGCGGAGTTCGATGCGGCCGATGCCCTCGGCGAGGCGCTCCATGGGCAGGTAGTGCCCAATGATGCCCGTGCTGTTGACGAAGACTTCGGCCGGGAGCGCGCCCGTCCGTTCGGCGGCCAGGTCGATCATGCGGCGCGCGTCGCGCAGACCGCGTGCGCCGGTGGCGCAGTTGGCGTTGCCGGAGTTGACGACAACCGCGCGCAGGCTGGGCTCGCGCAGCTGCTCCGCGTCCACGATCAGCGGCGCCGCTTTGACGACGTTGCGCGTGAACACGGCCGCCGCCGCGGCGGGGCGGTCGGAGAGCAGCAGTGCCAGGTCGGGCAGACCCGACTCCTTGATGCCGGCGGCGAGGCCGCCCGCCTGGTACCCGGCGGCGGCGGTGAGGGCACTCTGAGGCGCGCGCTCGAGCGTACTCATCGCCTGGGGGTCCCGTGTGCGGCGGTCAGGGGTAGATCCCAACGGCGCTGAGGCCGGCCCGCTCATCCAGGCCGAACATCAGGTTGAGGCACTGCACGGCTCCCCCAGCGGCGCCCTTGCCCAGGTTGTCGATCGCGGCGATCGCCGTCACCTGCCCCGTGATGGTATCGACGTTGGGGTAGAGGAGGCAGGCGTTGCTGCCCAGTGTCTGTTTCGTGCCCGGAGGCGAGCCGGCGACCTCGGCGAAGGGGTGGGAGCGGTAGAACGTGCGGTAGGTCTCGCGCAGCTGTTCGCGCGCGGCGTCCCGATCGCCGGGCAGCGCCTCCGCGCGCAGGGAGGCGTAGCAGGTTGCCAGCAGCCCTCGCACCATGGGGACGAGGTGCGGCACAAAAGTGATGCCCGGGCCGTGGCCGTTCGGGCAGAGCGCCGCCAATTCCTGTGCCATCTCGGGCTGGTGGCGATGGCCGTCCAGGCCGTAGACGCTCAGGTTCTCGTCGACCTCGGAGAAATGGGAGCCGAGCCGCAGGGCGCGCCCGGCCCCGGAGACGCCGGACTTCGCGTCCACGATCACGTCGCCGCTCAGCCAGCCGGCCGCGGCCAGCGGCGCCAGCGCCAAGATCGCCGCGGTCGGGTAGCAGCCGGGCACCGCCACCAGTTTGGACTCGCGGATGGCGTCGCGATGGATCTCCGGCAGGCCGTACACGGCACGCCGCAGGAATTGGGGGGCGGGGTGGTCGCCGTACCAGCGGGCGTAGGCTTGGGGGTCGTGCAGGCGGAAGTCGGCGCTGCAATCGATCACCGGCGTGCCCGTCTCGACGTAGGGGAGCAAGGCCTCGGCGGCGGCGGCGTGGGGCAGGGCCGACAAGACGACGTCGACCTCGGCGCTGATCTCCTCCTCCACCGGCAGGTCGAGTGACCAGAGGTGCGGGAAGACCTCGGCCAAGCGTTTGCCGGCCTGCGATCGACCGGTCAGGCCGACGATCTCCACGTCCGGGTGCCCGCCGAGCAGGCGCGCCAGTTCCGCGCCTACGTAGCCGGTGACGTTGATGATGCCCGCGCGAATCACGGTCTCGCTTCCTCCGGGCGTCGATGATACGCCGCTGCCGGGCCTGAGGGCGCTGCCCGGGCCGCCGGCACGCGTTCGCCTTAGCCGAGCGTGAAGGCGGCGGGACAGCTGTCGGCCAGCACGCAGTCGGCGCAGAGAGGCCGCTGCGCCTTGCAGATGCGGCGTCCGTGACGGATGACGGCAACGTGGTAGGGGTAGTAGAGGCGTGGGGGCATCTGCTGCTCAAGGGCTTCGTGCGCCGCCACCGGGGTGACCTTGGGCCCGATCAGGCCCAGTCGTTGACTGACGCGGTGCACGTGCGTATCGACGGGCAGCGCGGGACGCCCCTGGGAGAAGAGAAGCACGCAAGCGGCCGTCTTGGGGCCGATGCCGGGCAGGCTCGTGAGCCAGGCGCGCGCCTCGGCGATGGGCAGGCTGGCGAGGGGGGTCGTATCCCAGCCCGGGCCCAGCCGCTCGCGCAGTTCGCGCAGTAGCGCCTGCAACCGCGGCGCTTTGGTCTTGGCCAAGCCACCGATGCGGATGGCACCCTCGACGGCGCCGACGGGCGCCGCGATGACTTCATCCCAATCAGCGAAGGTGGCGATCAGCTGCTGGAAGGCGCGGCCGGAGTTGCTGTCCGAGGTGTTCTGGGAGAGCAGCGTCAGGACCAGCTCGCCCATGGGGTCTCCGTGCGGGCGCCAGGGGGGAAGGGGCGCCTCCGCCTCGAGCCGCTCGACGATCTCCGCGGCGGGGGGGAGATCCCGTTTGCCCTTGCGGGGCCGCTTCCGGCGTGTGACTGTCGGCATCAGAGGATGCGCGCGCTGAGCGCCAGCCCCGGCACTCGCCGCAACTCCCCGGCGTAGGTGGATTCGCCGCGCATGACGCGGAAGAAGGCGCGCCAGAAGTAGTCCACGCGGGCGCTGACGCCCAGCGCCAGCCGGGGCCAGGTGGCGATGCACCAGTAGTACATGCGGGAGATGGCGCGAGCGGCGTCGAGTTCCGGCTGGACGTGGCGGTTGACGCTCCCTGTGTACCGGGCGGCCGCGTTCCCCTCCCCGGCGAGCGCGGCCAGCGTCGCCTTGGCCGCAAGCAGGCCCGAGCGGACGGCGTAATGGATGCCCTCCGCGGTGAACTCGTCAGCCAGGCCGGCGGCGTCACCGCTCAGCAGCAACGCGCCCCGGGCCACGGGCTCGCCGCCACGCCGGTATCGCAGCGGATGCCCCCGCGCGATGTGGACGGGAGCGCCGGCCAGCCCCAGACGCCGGATGTAGTCGTTGGTCCACTGCCGGATCAGTCGCCCCCGCCCGGGCGAGAGCACGACGCCCACCGAGAGGCGCCCGGTCTTCGGGAAGACCCAGCCGTAGCCCCAGGGCCGGTAGCCCACGTCGATGTTCGCCACGCCGCTCCAGCGCTCGAGCGCCGCCGCGGGAGCCTCGATCTCCAGTTCCCAGGCGGCGCTGCGTGCCCGGTTTGTGCTCAACCCCGCCGCTCGGGCGAGCACCCCCGTCGCGCCGTCGGCGGCGACCACCGTGGGAGCCTGGTACTGCCCCTGCGCCGTCGTCACGACCGCAGCGCGGCCGGGAGCGGCGGGGTCGAAGTATTGCACGGCCTCGTCCTGGTGCACGATGGCTCCGGCGTCTGCCGCAGCCGTCAGCAGGCGCTCGTCCAGGCGGTCGCGCATGACCATGACCGCGAAGGGGCGGCCATCCCGCTTGCGGAAGCCCTGCGCGCCCAGGTAGCTGACCTCAACGGTGGAGACGTGGCTTTCGATCAGGTCGTCGATAGGAACGTCGAGCGCGTGCAGGGTGTGCAGCGGTAGGCCGCCTCCACAGGGCTTGTAGCGCGGGTGGCGAGCCCTCTCCAAGAGCAAGGTGCGAGCGCCGCCCAGGGCGAGGTGTCGTGCCGCGGTGCTCCCGGCGGGCCCGCCTCCCACCACGATCGCGTCCCAGCGCTGCGCTTCCCCCGCCGGGTGGGGCCGGACCGTTGGGCTGCTGCTGCGTTGCACGCAGTCAGCGTAGCGATTGCGCTGTCTTCGGGCGGCCAGGAGCGGGCGCGGGCCGGCGGGGTGGCAGCCGGCCCCGATCGCCTACGCTTGCCGCATGCCGACCTCCGCCGCTCTCGTGGCGGTGATCCCCCACCCCGACGACGAGGCCTACAGCATGGCCGGCACGCTGCACGTTGCCGCGGCTGCCGGAGCAACGGTGACCGTGGTCTGCGCGACGCGGGGGGAGCGGGGCGAAGACTTCTCACCCGTTGCGGCCACGCAACTGGGCGCGCGGCGCAGTGCCGAACTGGCCGCATCCTGCGCCGCGATGGGGGTACAGGCGCGCTGGCTCGACCTGCCCGACGGCGGTCTCGCGTCCTTGCCGCCGGGACGGCTGGAGGCGGCCCTGTGTGAGGCGCTGGCGGCGCTGGCGCCCCAGGCCGTGCTGTCCCTGGGGCCGGACGGCGCCTACGGGCACCAGGACCACTTGGCTCTGACCTCGGCGCTAACGTCGGCGCTGCCCCGGCTGCTCTGCGATCCGCGACTCCTCCACGTGGTGTTCCCCCCCGGCCTCTTCGAGCCGCAATGGCGCCGGATGACGCAGGGCGTGAACCGCACACTCGTGTCGGGCGCGGCGCCCGCGCTGGGAATGCCCGGGGCCGACGGCGACCTGCGCGTCGACGTGCGTCCGCTGCGCGAGGTCAAGCTCGCGACGATCGCGGCGCACCGATCGCAGCTGCCCGATGGCCGCCCCCACAGCCTTTTCCCAGCGGGCGTCGTGGAAGCGTTGCTGGTGGAGGAGCGCTTTCGCCACGTTGCGGGGCCCCCGTTGCCGGCCGGCGCCGGCGGTCCGCTCGACGGCCTCGGCTAGCCGCTCGCACCCACTTGCTCGCCCCGACCGGTCCGTGGCAGCATAACGAGCGATATGCTCGCTCCAGCACAGCGATCCAGCGTGCTCCTCGCTCTGGCCACCGTGGCGCTGCTCGGCGCGGCCTGCGGCGGCGGCGATGAGGATCTCCTGCTCGCGACGACCACCAGCCTCAACGACAGTGGTCTGCTCGACGATCTGGTGCCGCTGTTCGAGGCCGAGACCGGCGTCAACGTGAAGGTGATCGCGGTAGGCACCGGGGCAGCGTTGCGCATGGCCGAGCTGGGCAACGCCGACGCCCTTCTCGTGCATGCGCCGGAGGCGGAGCGGGCGCTGGTCGCGAGCGGCGACATCGTCAACCGGCGGCTAGTGGCCTACAACGACTTCCTGATCGTGGGGCCGCCGCTGGATCCGGCCGGGCTGGCGGGGGAGCGCAGCGTGCTCGCTGCACTGCGGCGGCTGTGGGCGGCGGCCGAGGCCGGCGACGCCCTCTTCCTCTCCCGCGGCGACGACAGCGGCACGCACAAGCGCGAGTTGGCCCTCTGGGCGGCGGCCGGCCTGACGCCCAACGGCGACTGGTACCTGGAGAGCGGGCAAGGGATGGGCGCCAGCCTGCAGGTCGCGGACCAGCGCGAGGCGTACGTCCTCAGCGATCGCGCCACGTTCCTCTCGCTCAGCGCCAACCTCGCCCTCGTGTCCGTGGTGGAGCGAGACCCGCTGCTGATCAACCTCTACAGCGTGATGCAAGTGAACCCCGAGAAGGGGGAGATCAACGCCGAGCCTGCCGCGCAGTGGGCGGCGTTCCTCATCCGCTCCGCGGTGCAGGAGCGGATCGGCGCGTTCCGGCGGGAGGAGTTCGGCCGGTCGCTCTTCGTGCCGGCAGCCGGCCTCTCGGAGGACGAGGCGGCGGCCGCCTTCGCGGCGGCGTCTTCAAGATGAGGAGAGGCTGAACGATGGACTTCCTCTGGGACGGTGTGCGTGAGGCCTTCGATCTGTGGATCCACGGTGATCGCGAGATCATCGAAATCACCTTACGCACCCTGGCCATCTCCATCGTTGCGACGGTGGTGTCGCTCGCCATCGGGGTGCCCCTGGGGGTCGTGCTGGCGCTGAAGCATTTCCCCGGACGACGTCCCCTGGTGGCGTTGATCAACACGGGCATGGGCATGCCGCCCGTGGTGGTGGGGCTGGTGGTGGCGCTGATCCTCTGGCGCAGCGGGCCGCTGGGGGCGCTGGACCTGATCTACACGCCCTCGGCCATGATCATCGCCCAGTTCCTCATCGCGGTGCCGCTGGTGATCGGCTTCTCCATGGCCTCCGTCCAGCAGCTCAATCCGCGGCTGCTGGACCAGATCACGGCGCTGGGCGCCAGCCGGCCGCAGTTCCTCTGGCTGGTGGTGCGCGAGGCCCGGCTGGGGTTGCTGGCGGCGCTGATGGCGGGCTTCGGCGCCGTCATCTCCGAAGTCGGCGCGGCGATGATGGTGGGCGGCAACCTCGCTGGGGAGACGCGTGTCCTCACGACGGCCACGGTGCTGGAGACGGGACGCGGCAACTTCGAGGTGGCGATCGCGCTGGGGGTCGTGCTGCTCGTGCTGGCCTACGCCGTCAACCTGGTGTTCACCGGTGTCCAGCAGCAACGCCGACCCGCCTGACGGCGCCTTGCGGGGCGCCATTCGCGTCCGCGACTTGGAGGTCGCGCGCGGCGGCCGCGTGGTCCTGCGTCTGCCCGCCTTCGACGTGCCGGCCGGGCGCGTCACGGCCGTGATCGGCCCCAACGGCTCGGGCAAGAGCACCCTGCTGGCGGTCCTGCAGCTGCTGCTGAAGCCGCGTCGTGGCGATCTGCGGCTGGGCGGCGATGCCATGTGGGCGGATCCCCTGCGCACGCGCCGGCGCATGGCCTCGGCTTTCCAGGAGGCGCTGCTGCTCAACACGTCGGTGGGGAAGAACGTGGAGACGGCGCTGGGGCTGCACAAGGTGCCCAGGCGCGAGCGCCGTGGCCGGGCGCGGCGCTGGTTGGAGCGCTTCGGCGTCTGGCACTTGGCGGGGCGCCATGCCCGCGACCTCTCGGGCGGCGAGGCGCAGCGCGTGAGCCTGGCGCGGGCCTTCGCGCTGGAGCCCGAGGTGCTGATGCTGGATGAGCCCTTCGCGGCCCTCGACGCCCCCACACGGGCAGCGCTGATCGAGGACTTCGCCGGCATCGTGCGCGAGACGGGGCTGACGACGGTGCTCGTCACGCACGACCGCGACGAGGCGCTGCGACTGGGCGACCGCGTGGCAGTGCTGATCGAGGGGACGCTGCGGCAGGTCGGTCCGCCGCAGGCGGTCTTCTCCGCCCCGGCCGACCCGGAGGTCGCGGCCTTCGTGGGGGTGGAGAACGTTTGGCCGGGGCGACTTGCGGCCGAGGCGTCGGGGGTGGCGACCTACCGGGTCGCCGGGCGAGAGATGGACGTGGCCGTCGCACGCGAAGCCGCGCCGTCGGCGCTGGTCTGCGTGCGCCCGGAGGAGATCACCGTCGCGTTACCCGAGGCGGACGCCCAGCCCTCCAGCGCCCGTAACCGCCTGCCGGCGCGGGTGCTGTCGATCGAGCCGGCGGGAGCGCTGGTGCGCCTGCGCCTGCAGTTGGACGGCGCGGCCCGCCATCCGGAGCAGCCGGCCGCCGAAGTGATCGCAACGCTGACTCGTCCCTCGCTGGAGGCACTGGATCTGCACGTGGGCAGCCGCGTCACGGCCAGCTTCAAGGCCAGCGCCGCCCACGCCATCCCCCACGAGGACGCCCATGCGGGTGGCGCAGACTAGCGACGAGCCCTCCTGAGACGCACGGCGGTCGCCAGGCCCATCACGGCCAGCGCCGCGCCTCCGGCCCAGAGGAACGGGTCGGGACGGCCGGCGCCTCCTCCCTTCAGTCAGAGAAGCCCGCCCACCGCAACCGTCGTCCTTCAGCGATGAGAAGCCATCCGACGCCGCGCGCCGACGATCATGGAGAGGACGCCGGCTCCCGCCCGATCAGGGCGGCGCCCCGGGGTCTTCTCCGACGGCATGCAACTTCAGGAAGTTCGTCGGCTTGCCCATGCCCAACGGGATCCCGCCCACGATCACCACCTGGTCCGCGTCGCGGCAGTGCAGCACGTCGCGCGCGACGTCGTCGACCACGCGCAGCATCTCGTCCATGTCGGCGGGCGCGGCGCAACGGACCGGGGTGACGCCCCAGAGCAGGGCGGCGCGCTGCTCCACGGCGCGATCGGGCGCCAGCACCAGGACGGGCACGCCCATGCGGTCCTTGGCGATCAGGCGGCCCGTGTAGCCGCTGATGGTGAAGGCGACCACGCCCCGCAGGCGGTCGTTGAGTTGCACGATCGAGCGCACTGCCCAGCTGACGCTGCGCGAAGGGTCCCGCCACCACTCCGTATCGGAGATGGGCGCGAGGCGGGTCTCGTCCACCTCCTCCGCCCGTCGGATGATGCGCTCCATCATGGTGACGGTCTCCACCGGGCGCTCCCCGACGGCCGTCTCCGCGGAGAGCATAACGGCGTCAGTGCCCTCCCAAACCGCGTTGGCGACGTCGCTGGCCTCGGCGCGGGTAGGCCGCGCGGCGTGCACCATGCTTTCCAGCATCTGCGTGGCGACGATGCAAGGGACCAGCGCGTCGGCCGCCGCCCGGATGATGCGCCGCTGCCAGACCGGCACGTTCTCCGGGCCCACCTCCACGCCCAGGTCGCCTCGGGCCACCATCACCCCGTCGGCGGCCAGGACGATGGCGTCCAGATGCTCCAGCGCCAGCGCGTTCTCAATCTTGGCAATGAGCGGGATGTCGGATCCCAGGTCGTCCAGCAGCCGCCGGGCGGCGCGCACGTCGTCCGCGTCACGCACGAACGAGAGGGCCAGATAGTCCATTTCCTGGGCGACGGCGAAGCGCAGATCGGCGCGGTCCTTGTCGGTCAACGCGGGCAAGTCCAGACGCGCCCCAGGCACGTTCATGCCGGCGCGGCTGGTGAGGGTCCCCCCCGCCCGCACCACCGCGTCCACGTGGGGGTCGGGCCCACTCGTGTCGACGGTATCGACTTCCAGCTCGATCAGACCGTCCTTGAGGTACAGGCTCTGCCCGGGCTGGACGTCGTTGGGCAGGCCCGCGTAGTCGGTCTGGATGTGGAACTGGCCCGTGGAGACACCGGCCGGCTGATCCCCCGCGGTATGGATGCAGACACGCTCCCCGCTTTGCAGGAGTTGCGGCTGCGGCAGCGGGCCGGTGCGGATCTTGGGGCCTTGCAAGTCACCCACGATGGCCAGCGGGCGCCCCACGGTCTGCTGAGCTTGGCGCACGAGCGCGACGAGCACGGCGAGGTCCTCATGGGTCCCATGGGAAAAGTTCAGGCGCGCGGCGTCCATGCCGGAGGCGACTAGGCGGTCGATGGTCTCGCGTTGCATCGTCGCCGGGCCTAGCGTCGCGAGGATCTTGGCGCCGCGGGTGACCGTGGTCTGAAGGGCCATAGCGTCATCTTAGGACGCGGCCCCGGGCCGCCGTTAACGTGAGCCCATGGCGACCAGGGCAGCCACGGCGAACAGCGCTCCCGCGCGCCTCGGGACGCGCGCTTTCCTCGAGGAGGTCCGGGAGCGCGTGTTGCCGGAGTTGCCGAAGTCGTTGGGGACGCCCCGCAGCCGGGTGGTGTTCACCTCATTGCAGGTCCACTTCGGCGAGCCGCGACTGCACTACGAGGTCTGGCCGGTCCGCAAGACCGGCCGCATGGAGCTGGGCCTGCACGTGGAGGGGCCGCGCGAATGGAGCCGGGCGGTGGCCGCCGGGCTCGCCGCGGGCGCCGATGACCTGCGCGCCGCCCTGTCCGCCCGCTATGAGCTGGAGGACTGGACCGCGTCCTGGTGCCGGCTGCATCGCACCCTTCCCTTGACTCGCCTGGACGCAGCGCTGGCGCTGCAAGTGAGCGCGGAGCTGGTGCAGTTGATCGCCGCCACCGAGCCGGTCCTGCGCCGGCTGGCGCCCGGCCCGGCACCGGCGACGGCGCCAGGGGAGGGGGCGGGCCGGCGGTTCCGTCACCGCCGGGGTGTCCCGCGGCGGTAGGGTCCCTGGGCGCGCGCCGGGGAGTCGTCGCGCGCCACGATGTGCACCCTGACCGCTCGCGCGAGGTAAGCAGAACGGGCCTCCCGCCAGCGGGAGGCCCGTAGAGTCCGCTTGCGGGGCGGCTTAGTACATGGGGGGGGCGCCGGGCGCCGCGGGCGCGGCGCCCTTCTCTTCCGGGGCTTCGGTGACGAGGCAGTTGGTCGTCAGCACCATGGCGCCGATCGAGACGGCGTTCTCCATCGCGGCGCGGGTGACCATGGCCGGGTCAATGATGCCCTTTTCGATCATGTCACCGAACTCATCAGTGGCGGCGTCGTAGCCGAAGTTCTTCTTGCGGGAGGTCTTGACCTCCTGCACGACGACCGAGCCGTCCTGGCCAGCGTTGATGGCGATGCGGCGCATCGGCTCTTCCAGGGCGCGGCGCAAGATGCGCAGGCCCGTGGCCTCGTCGCCTTCCAGCTCCACGCGGTCCAGGGACTTAATGGACGAGAGCAAGGCCACGCCGCCGCCGGGAACGATGCCCTCTTCCACGGCTGCCCGGGTGGCGGAGAGGGCGTCCTCCACGCGGTGCTTGCGCTCCTTCAACTCGACCTCTGTGGCGGCGCCGACCTTGATCACGGCCACGGAGTTCGAGAGCTTGCCCAGTCTCTCCTGGGCCTTCTCCCGATCCCAGTCGCTCTTGGACTGCTCCATCACCGCTTTGATCTCGTTGATGCGGGCGTCGACGGCCTTCGGGTCGCCGCGGCCCTCAATGATGGTGGTGTCTTCCTTGCTGGCCACCACGCGGCGAGCGCGGCCGAGGTCCGTGATCTCCGCCGTCTCCAGGTTGCGGCCCACGGCCTCACTGATCACCTCTGCGCCGGTGAGGACGGCGATATCGCCCAGGTTGTCCTTCTGCCGGTCCCCGAAGCCGGGCGCCTTGACCGCGAGCACGTTCACGGTGCCGCGCAGCTTGTTGACCGCCAGGGTGGCCAGCGCTTCGCCGTCCAGGTCGGCGCAGACGATGACCAGATTCTTGGTCACGCGCAGGACCTTCTCCAGCAGCGGCAGCACGTCGTTGACGGCGGAGATCTTCTTGTCCGTGATCAGAATGTAGGGGTCGACGAGTTCCGCCTCCATGCGCTCCGGGTTGGAGACGAAGTAGGGCGAGATGTAGCCGCGGTCGAACTGCATGCCGTCCACGTACTCCACCTCGTTGCGGATGCCCTTGCCCTCCTCGACGGTGATCACGCCGTCTTTGCCGACCTTCTCCATGACCTCACCGATGAGTTCGCCCACGGCCGGGTCCGCGGCGGAAATGGCGGCGACCTGCCCCATTTGCTCGCGGGTGGTGACGCGGACGGCGGACTTCCGGATCTGACCGGAGATCGCTTCCGCCCCGGCCTCCAAGCCGCGCTTGAGCGCCATGGGATTGGCGCCCGCGGCGACGTTCTTCATGCCCTCGGTCACGAGCGCCTGAGCGACGACGGTGGCGGTGGTGGTGCCATCGCCGGCGATGTCGTTGGTGCGGGACGCCACTTCCTTCGCCAGCTGCGCGCCGATGTTGTGGAAGGGGTTCTCCAGCTCAATGTCTTTGGCGATGGTCACACCATCGTTCGTGATGGTGGGTGCGCCGAAGGACTTGGCCAACACCACGTTGCGCCCTTTGGGGCCCAGCGTGATCTTGACCGCGTCCGCCAAGGCGCCAATGCCCTCCCGCAGGGCGTGGCGCGCCTCCTCATCGAAGATCAGTTCTTTTGCCATGTCTGTCCTCTACCGTCGCGGAGCCCGGCTCCGGCGCTTGCGCATTAGCTTCTGGCCAGTTTTAGCACTCTCGCATCGGGAGTGCCAGCGCCGAGTGTGCCTGATTCATCGGAGGGGCGCAAGCCCCGCCCTCGGCCGGCCCAGGCCGGGGCGGCCGCCGGGCGATCTTGGCGGCCTAGGCGCGCGCCCTGCCGCGGTCCGGGGCGCGGCCGAAGCCGCTGCCATCCGGCGCCACGTCCGTGTCGTCCGCCGCCGCGGCGACGTCGCGCACGTTCGGTATTGGAGCACGCCCGCTGTACCCGCGCAGCTCTCGGTCGTGAGCGCTGCTGAGGAATTCGCGCACGCGCCGCTCCACCTCCGCCGGCTCGCCAAGGCGCTGCTCCGCCACGGCGCGGATGGGGGCGCTGTCGGGGTCCGCCTGGGTGCCATAGGCGCGGGCGCCTTCGTCGCTGTCCAGCCCGCAGCAGAGGCCGTGGATGCGGCAGAGACTGTTGGCCTGCACCACCACGAAGGACAGCCCGGCCGTCTTGGGGGAGGCGTCGGCCGCGTGGTGGTCCGCGATGGCGGCGCAGATGTTGGCCGGGAAGTTCCAGCGCTGTGCCAGACGCGCCCCCCACGCGGGCGTGGTCGTAGCCGAAGACGTCCTGCTCCGCCACTTGCCGCGGCGCGCTGCCCTCCATGGCGCGGCGAAGGGCCTCGTTGAATGCCTCTTCCGCGTACTGGGACAGCACGAGCCGTCCGATGTCGTGCAGGATGGCGGCGGTGAAGGCCTCATCCGCGCGAGCGTGGCCGGTCTCCTTGGCGAAGGTCTCCGCGACGAGGGCGCTGGTGGCGCTGTGGCCCCAGAACAGGTCGCTGCTGAAGCGACCATTGCCACGGGAGGGGAATGAGGTCCACCACGGCCGCCGCGATGGCGGTGGCGCGCACGGCGCGGAAGCCGATTCGCACCACGGCGTCGTGCACGGTGGAGATGCGACGGGGAAAGCCGTCGTAGGCCGAGTTGGTGAAGCGCAAGATCTTGGCCGTCATGGCCGTGTCGGTGGCGATCACAGCGGCCAGGTCGTAGGCGGAGAACCGTTTCGTCGTCGGCCACCTGCACGGCGCGGTTGGCCACGTGCGGCAGCGGTGCCAGCGCCTCTACCTCGTCGAGGAGATCGGCCAAGTTCGGTACCGGAGGGAAACTGCACGCCGTATCCTTGCGCAAGCCCTACTGGAGGACGCTCACGGCCTTCTTCGAGCTTCAAGGGCCTTGGGGCCGATGCCATCCGGGGGATGACCTCGGCGATCCCCCGGGCGGGACCCTCGGCGCGGCGGCCGCGCCTGTGGGCCGGCGAGGCCCGTTCCACCCTCGCCGGGCGGGCGTCCGGGCAGCAGCAGGCGCAGGCGCCGGGGCGGCCAGTAGCGCAGCCAGACCAGCCCTTGCAGGCGCGCCCGCGGCACGGCGCCAAAGTGCCGGCTGTCGGTGCTGGCCGCGGGGTTGTCGCCCCGCAGCCAGAGGGCCCCGTCCGCTTCCACGCCCTCCACCCGCTTGATCACGGCCAGCGCCGGTTGGTCCGGGCGCATCGCTACGACGAGCGCACCGCGGGGCAAGGGCAGGGGCTGGGGCCAGGGCCAGGCGTTGACGTAGTCGCGCGGTGCGAGGGTGGGACGCATGCTGTCCCCCTCGACGGCGTAGCTGAGGCTGCGGCGGGCCGTGAGGGCCGCCGTCAGTAGGCCGCCGATGATGACCCCGGCCGCCAACCAGCACGTGGAGCGGGTGGCGCACTGCCGCATTTCCCCTTCTTTCCCCCAGCCCGTATCATGCCGCACGCGCGACGCATAGGATCCGCTGCTGCGGGCCTGCCTTGGGAAGGACACGATGCGAATGAACTGGACCGACGGGATCGGCCGCCGGCTGCAGCCCAGCCGGGTGGCCCACGCTCACTGTGACATCCCCTGCGGGATCTACGATCCCCGGCCGGCCGAGATCGCGGCGGAGACCGTGGAAAAGATGGTCAGCCTGATCGGCGATCTCGGCGCCGACGACGGCTCCGTGGCCTGGCGCAACTCGTTCAGCCGCTACGTGACCGTCAAGGAGCAGCACGCGGAGATCGTCAAGCATGAGGTGCTGATCATCTGGGGCGACTACTTCAAGCCGCCGCACGTGGAAATGTTCCCCGCCCTGCACGACACGGTCTGGAACCTGGTCAAGCTGGCCGGCTACAACAAGCAGAACGTGGACGCCGCGAAGGCCGCTGAACTACGCAGCGCCGTGAAGGCGTTCGGCGAGATGTTCTGGGAGAGCAAGAAGTAGCGCCGCGCGCGGCGGGCCTGCTTGCCGCGCGCCGCGGCGGGGGCTGCCACCGCCCGCGAGGCGGCAGCGCGGTACGCCTGGGTCCGGCTGCGACCAGCGCTCAGTGACTGTGGCCGTGGTCGCCCATGCCGGGCATGCCACCCATGCCGGGCATGCCGCCCATGCCGGGCATGCCGCCCATACCGGGCATGCCGCCCATACCACCCATGTCCATGTCGCCCATGTCCATGTCGCCTCCGCCGCCGAAGTCCATGTCGAAGTCGGCGCCGCCGACGCCCACGATGGACGCCGAGAACAGCCGCTTGCCCACCCCGCCGCCCTTGGGGCGCCGCTTGGGCTGGGTGCAGCTGGCTGCGGTGCACTTGGCGGGGTCCCCGGCCTTGGACATGGGCCGCGTGACCTCGAACACGCCCTCGCAGGCGTTGCAGCGGAACTCGTAGATCGGCATCGCCTGAGGCCCCTCTCCCGTGTGCGACGCCCAGCCGGCGTCGCGGCGAGCCGAGTCTATCGAGCCGCTCGCCGGCAGGCCAGCGGGCCTCAGGGCCGGGCGGCGTTGGGCAAGCGCTCCTGGCGGAAGCTGTGGGTGGCGAGCGCCACCCCCGCGTGCAGGACGTAACGGCCACGGTCGTGGCGCAGTTCGTTGGAGATGCCGCGCGAGTCGCCGCGCACGAGTCGCGCCTGTTCCAGCGGCCAGCGCAGCCCGCTGGTGCTGACCGTAATCTCCTCGCTGATGGGCAGGATCGAGGCGTAGTCGCCGGGCGCGCCGCTGAAGCCCGCCCCCACGTCGGCGCCGGCCGCCCGCAGCGGCCAGGCCTCGGTCCATCCGTCGATCAGCGTGATCGAGATTCCGGCCAGCGCCGGCTGAAACACGGCCAGGAGGTTACCCACGCTGTGGTCCAGACGATCGCCCCCGTGCGCTCCCAGCACGACCAGGGCCGAGGCGCCCTGTTGCACCGCCAGGCGCAGGGCGACGCCGCCGTCCGTGTCCTCCTGCGGCAGCGGATGCGCCACGATGCGCGCTCCAGCCGCCTCGGCGGCTTCCCGTTCGGCCTCGGAGAGCGAGTCCAGGTCGCCGGTGATCAGGTCCGGTCGCAGGCCGAGTGCGGCCAGACGCGCCGTGCCCCCGTTCGCGGCGATTAGGAGGCGAGCGTCCGCCAGGCAGGCGCGGAGCAGCGCCGTGTCGGGTGTGAGCCCGCCCAAGGCCACCACGATCGTGCCCGCCGTGCCCGCCATGCGTCTCGTCCCGCCGGAAATCGTGAGGGCGTCTCCGGGGAGACGCCCTCCACCGCTGTCGTGATCGCTGCGACTACTTCGTGAAGATGTGCACGGTGCAGGCGCTGCCCAAGCCGATGACGTGCGCCATGCCGGCCGTGTAATTCTCGACCTGGCGGTCACCGGCCTGCCCGCGCATCTGCCAGACGATTTCGCAGACGTTGGCGACGCCGGTGGCGCCGAGTGGGTGACCTTTGGAGAGCAATCCGCCGCTGGTGTTGACCGCGGTCCAGCGTTTGTCGTCGCGGGGACCGGAGAGGTCGGTCAGCTTCTCATCCACCCAGCGGCCGCCTTCGCCCTCCGGCGCCAGTTGCAGGTTCTCGTAGTGCAGCAGCTCGGCCGTGGCGAAGCAGTCGTGCAGCTCCACGCTGCGGATGTCCTCGGGCCCGAGGCCGGCTTGTGCATAGGCCTGCGCGGCGGCGTTGCGAGTCATGGTGTTGATGTCGGGGAAGGTGAGGTCGCGATCGGTGTAGGGGTCGGAGGTGAGCGCGGAGGCCGCGACTTTGATCGGCGCCGCGGTGTACTGGCGGATCTTCTTGGCGCTCATCAGCACGGCGGCCGCGGAGCCGTCGCCGGTGGGGCAGCACATGTAGAGCGTGTTGGGGTGGGCCACCGTGCGCGCGTTCAGCACGTCCTCCAGACTGAGCCGCACCTGGTACTGGCTGAGCGGGTTGCCCATGGCGTGCGCGTGGTTCTTGACCGAGATCTGGGCGAACTGGGCCTGTGTCGTCCCGTAGGTGCGCATGTGCTCCATGCCGGCCATGCCGAACACGCCGGGCATGGTGCCGGTGCCCATGACGCCCTCGGTGATGTAGGCGGGGTCGCCGCCGCCCGTGCCGCCCAGCAGCCCCTTCTTGCCCATCTGCTCCACGCCCAGGGCGAGGGCGACGTCATAGGCGCCGGACGCCACGGCGAAGTAGGCCTCGCGGAAGGCCGTCGCGCCGGTGGCGCAGGCGTTGGCCACGTTGTAGACGGGGATGCCGGTCAGGCCGACCTCCTTGAGCACGTCCTGCCCAACCATGTTGGTGCGGTAGAGGTTTCCCGCCGCCATCATCTCGATGTCCTGGAGCTGCACGCCCGCGTCCGCCAGGGCCAGCTTGACGGCCTGGGCGCCGAGCGAGGGAACCGTCTCTTCCGGGTAGCGGCCGAACTTGATCATGCCGACGCCGGCGACAAAGACGTCTTCCATCGGATTCCCCTTTCACCCCCCGTTGAGGGTGGCTTGCGTTGCGGAGTCTACCAGCCGGCCCGATGATTCACACCGGCACGTATTCCGGAATCACCACGTCGTTGCCGTCTTTGTCCTTGCGAGCGGCGCGCGCCCGCAGCCGCACACGCATCCCCATCCTGACGTGGTCGGGGTCCGGCTCCACCTCCGCGATGTTGGCGCGCACGGCGACCTTGAGGTCGGGATGGCCCTCGACGGGTAGATCGATGATGGCGCCCACGAACGGCGTGGGGACGCCGGGGAAGGACTGATGCACGATGGTGTAGACCCAGACCTCGCCCTCGTTCTCCAGCTTGGCGGGACGGAGCGAGTGCTCGTCCAGGTCGCCGGTCTTGCTGTCGTAGCGGCGCGTCGATTGGTAGAGGAAGGCGGCGCTGCTGTCCTTGTTGATGAGCGCCTTGATGTAGGCCTCGCCCAGGTCGTCTGAGGGCAGCTCCAGATACTCCACGATGGGCCGCAGGCCGGGCTCCGCCTGCTGTTCGATCGTCTCGGCCACAGGCGTCCCTTCCTCGCCGCCACGGGGCGGCGCGAGCCTCCGGGGGCGGCGGGCCCCGGTCGGCGCGAGTCTCGCACCGGCCGGAATCGCGCGTCAAGAAACGGCCTCGGGTGAGCGCCGCCCGCCTAGCGGGGCGGGCGTTCGAGCAGGTCCTCCACGGCGTCCGCAAAGGCGGCGTGGAGGCTGGACTGGGGCAGCCCCAGCTCCCGGATGGCCTTCTCGGGCGAGAACCAGAGGCGCCGCCGGGCCAGGCGCACGCCCGCGATCGGCGCTTGCGGGGGCCGGCCGCGGACGCGGCTGAGCAGTCGCTCGTCGATCTGCGCGTAGGCGATGGCGAGCGGGTAGGGGATGGGCAGGCGCGGCGGGCGACGACCCGCGGCCGCGGCCGCACGCCGTACGACCTCGGCCATCGTCAGGTTGCCCTCGCGATGGCCCAGGATGTAGCGCTCGCCGATGCGGCCTTTGCGCCAGGCGAGGAGGTGTCCCTGCGCCACATCCCGCACCGGCACGATGTTGAGCCCGGCGGAGCGCATGTAGCCGGGCAGCGCGCCGGCGGCGGCGTCACGGATGAGGCGGCCGGTGGGGGTAGGCCGGCGGTCCAGCGCGCCGATGGGGGCGCTGGGATTGACGACCACCGCCGGCAGGCCGTCGCGCTCGGCCATGGCCTGCACAACACGCTCGCTCAGCACCTTGCTCTGCTCGTACGGGCCCGCGGCGCGCGCGGCGTCCATCCATTGGCTCTCGTCGGCGAGTTCGCCGTCCTGCGGATGCGGCCCGATCGCCGCGGTGGACGACGTATGTACCACCCGCGCCACGCCAGCCTCGAGCGCGGCGCGCATCAGGGCGCGGGTGCCCGCGATGTTGACCTCCAGCGTGCGCATCCGATCGCGCATCGAGAGTTCGTAGCGGGCCGCGACGTGAAAGACGACGTCGACGCCGCGCACGGCGCGGGTCAGGGAGTCGTGATCGGTGAGGTCGCCGGCGACCCGCTCGATCTCGAGGCCGTCGATGTTGCGTGGGTCGGTGCTCGTGCGCACGAGTGCGCGGACCTCGACGCCCTCGTCCAGCAGCGCACGCGCGACATGCGCCCCCACGAAGCCCGTCGCTCCGGTGACGAGCGCGCGCGTCATGCCGGCCCGGCGCTTTCCCCCGGCGTGGCCGCGGCTCGCGCGCCCGGCGCGGCCTCGATGCCGCCGGCCAGCGCCGATCCCGCGGCGACGATCGCCTCCAGCGCCCCATCGAGCGCCTGGGTGGCCGCGCGCCGCTGCCGGCCCAGACGGACGAGGCTCCAGATCAGCTGCGGCCGTCGCGCTAGGGCACGCGCCAGCGTGCCCGGCGAGGGCCCGGCCGGATCCCAGGCCAGCGCTTGGCGTGGCAGGCTGGCCGTGGCCGGGTCCAGGACCGACCGCAGCGAGGCGAAGGGCAGCCCCCGCGCCGCCGACCACTGCGCCCAGATGTAGTCCTCCATCTGCACCGCCCGCGCGCGTGACTCCTCGGCCGCGTGACGCTTCTCCGCCGCGCTCGCCAGGGGCTGGTCTCGCGAGAGGAGTTCGCCCTCGTGGGGTTCCAGTCCACGCTCCCGCAAGGCCAGGGCCAGCCAGGCGCGGAACTCCGGGTCGACGGGCAGCGCCGCTCCCCGCCGCCCTCCCCGCGCCCGCCGGTGCTGCACGCGCGTGGCCAGGACCAGCGCGCCCGGGCGCAGGGTGGGGTCGAGCGCGCCCGCCACGCCCGCGCTGAGAACGCCGCTGGCCGCCGGCTCCAGCGTCGCGAGGGCCTCAGCCGCCCGCTCCGCGCGTTTTTCGCCGGCCCCGGTGACGAGGAGGCGCGCCTCCACCGTGCCCCGCGTCCCGCGCAAGGCGAATGCGCCGTCACCGAGCACCACTCGCCGTCGCGCCCGCAGGCGCGATCGGAAGCGGGCCGCTTCCCAGGGCAGCGCCGTGACGATGGTCAGCACGTCGCCCTCAGGATAGGCGCGCCCGGTCTTGCTGGGGCGGCGCTAGACGAGCGCCTTCTTGAGGGTGCGCAGGCCGCGGCCGAGGTTCGTCGAGGCGTCGATCACCGCCGTGGCCTCGAAGCCGGAGTGGACCATGCACTGCTGGCACTTGGGGTTGCCGCTCTGCGGGCCGTAGTCGTCCCAGGCGGTCTCGTCCATCAGCTCCTGGAAGGTGTCGGCGTAGCCCTCGTCCAGGAGGTAGCAGGGCCGCTGCCAGCCCAGCACCGAGTAGGTGGGGTTTCCCCAGGGCGTGCACTCGTACTCGATCTCGCCCTTGAGGAAGTCCAGGAAGAGTTCGCTGTGGTTGAAGGTCCAGGCGTCGGGCGGGTCCTGCAGGATGTCGCGGAAGAGCTGCTTCGTCTGCTCGCGCTGCAGGAAGTGCTCCTGATCCGGCGCCTTCTCGTAGGCGTAGCCCGGGGAGATCATCAGCCCGTCCACACCGATGGCCATCATCTCGTCGAACATCTGCCGCGCGCGGACGGCGTCGGCCCCGAGGAAGAAGGTGCTGTTGGTGGTCACGCGGAAGCCGCGCGCCTTGGCTTCCTTGATCGCGGCCACGGCGACGTCGTAGACGCCGTCGCGGCAGACGGAGGCGTCGTGGTCCTCGCGGACCCCGTCCATGTGGACGGAGAAGGTCAGGTAGGGGCTGGGCTGGAAGCGGTCCATCTTGTGCTGCAGCAGGATCGCGTTGGTGCAGAGGTAGATGAACTTCTTGCGCTCGATCAGCCCCTCCACGATGCGGTCGATCTCCGGGTGCAGCAGCGGCTCGCCGCCGGGGATGGAGACGATGGGGGCGCCGCACTCGTCCACGGCGGCCCAGGCCTGCTCCGGCGTGAGCTGCGCCTTGAGGATCTCGTCGGGGTGCTGAATCTTGCCGCAGCCGGCGCAGGCCAAGTTGCAGCGGTAGAGCGGCTCCAGCATGAGCACCAGCGGGTAGCGCTCACGGCGCGTGAGGCGCTGCTTGGCGATGTACTTGCCGACCTGTACGGCCTCTTTGATGGGGATCGCCATCGTGTCTCTCCCGCCGGGCGCGCGTCGCGGGGGATGATACCAGGCTGGGAGGCTAGGGACGCGCCGCTTCGTAGTCTTCGGGGGTATTCAGATCGAGACCGACGAGGGGGTCGTCCATGCCCAGGAACTGGGTGGCCTGCACGTGCGCGCGACGCACCGCGCGCAACCCCTCGTGGCGCTCCTCGACTGCGCGCAGCTCTGGCAGCAGGGCGCCGTCGAACACGGCCGGGTGCCCGTTCCGTCCCTCCCGCCGCGGCACGACGATGGCCGCGTCGCCTGCGCGCCAGGCCTGAATCAGCGTCCGCACCGTGGTGGCGCGGCAGGGGGTGTCGACGCTGGCGATCACGACCGCCGCGGCGTCGTCCGGCAGGGTGGCGGCGCCGGCCCGCACGGATGACGCCCGACCCGCCATGTACTGCGCGTTCAGCAGCAAACGGCACGGCTCCGGGCAGCATACCGATTCCTTGATCCGTTGCGCCTCGTGCCCGAGGACCACGTGCACGGGCTCGCAGCCGGCGGCGGTCAATTCGTGGATCTGGTGTTGCAGCAGCGGCTTGCCGCCCCAGTCGAGCAGCGCCTTGGGCTCGCCCATGCGGCTCGATGCGCCGGCCGCCAGGATCAGCGCCGCCACCGCTCCCGTGCGGGGACTCACGCGCCGCGCCGCAGGGCGGGGATCAGCTCCCGTCCCACCCGCTCGATCGAGGCCAGGATCTTCTCCTGGCCCACGGGCAGGAAGCGCAGCAGCGTGTGGTCGAAGCCCATCGCTTCGATCTCGCGCAGCCGCGCGATGGCCGTCCCGGGCCCAGCCACGATCAGCACCTCCGGGTCGAAGCCGCGGTAGCCCGCCTCGATGACGGGACGGGCGGTTTCCGCCGCCTCCGCGTCGGACTCGCCGATGTAGACGTCGCGGCGGATGGGGAAGACATCGATTTGACCCAGCCGGTCGGCTCCGTCCGCCGCCTCGCGGAAGGAGGCGAGGGCGTCGCGCAGCTGCGCCGTCGTCTCGCCGGGGCCCGCGATCCAGGCGTCGCCGAGACGGCCGGCGCGCCGTACGGCGACGGGCACGTGCGCGCCGATCCAGAAGCGAGGCGATCGATCCGGGCGAGGGTTGATGGTCACGTCGTCCAAGCGCCAGTAGTGACCTCGGTGGCTGATGCGGTCTTCCGTCAACAGGCGGCGCAGCAGCGGTACAGCCTCCTCCATACGGTCGCGGCGCTCGTCCAGCCCCACGCCGAAGGGCGCGAACTGGTTGGCGTCGGCGCCGACCGCGAGGATGCAGTCCAGCGGACCCTGCGCCAGCGCCGCCAGTGTGCCGATCTGCTCCGCCAGCAGCACGGGCGGCCAGAGGGGGAGCAGGAACAGGGGCAGCACGGGCATGTCGCCCAGCTCTGGCAGGCAGCGCGCGAGTGTGGGCACGTTCTGCATGTGATGGCTCGGCGTGGCGTGGTGGTCTCCGAGCGAGAAGGAGGCGAAGCCCGCCTCGCGCGCGGCAGCGGCGCGCTCCACGACCCAGCGCGCCGCGACCCGTGCTGCGACGTCGCGCGGGTAGGCCGAAGTGACCGAGAGCCCGATCTCCATCTGCGCCTCCGCGCGGCAGGATAGCGATCAACGCGGCGCAACGAGCGAGGCGACAAGCTGACGGCAAAGTGCGGCGGCGGCATCCAGCCGTTCGCTGAGGAGTTCGCCGCCGGCCCCCGCCGGTGTGGCCTCGCTGCGGGCGGTCTGCGCCGCGAGATCGAACAGGGCCGCCTCGGGGCGGCGTCCGCGTAGCACCGCGGCCAATTGCGGGCCCCGGAACGGCGCCGGCGCCAGCCCCCACCACACGAGGGCAGCGTTGAGGATGCGAGGCGCGCGCGCCCGCTCCACGTGGAGGACGGCGGCCAGCCCCGGGCCCCCGCCCCCCGGCGCCTCCGCGTAGGCCGACCTGCCCTGCGGCGCTCTGACCGCAACGCCGATGAGACGCTCGCCCGGGCGCGGCAGCACGCGGCCGTCGGTAGTGAGGCGATCGTCGAGCGGCTGAGGCGTCTCCCCGCCCGCGGCGACCAGGATCAGGCGTGCATCGAGCGCCAGGAGGGCAGCCGTCAGGCGCTGGTCGCGGCCACTCGCGAGCACGCCAGCAAGGCCGGCGGAGGACTCCGGCCCGGCCGCCGCACTGGCCGCCAACGCCTGCGCGAGCGCGCTGGGGAGGCCGGGCCGGCGGACCAGACGGGCCGGGCGCGCATCCGCAACGAGCACCACGCCACCGTCCGCCCGTGCGGGGAGTGCCATGCGCTAGCCCAGGGCGGCGTCGTACGCCGCCAAGGCCTTCTTCAGTGCCCCGGCGGCCAGGACCGAGCAGTGGACCTTGCTCTTGGGCAAGCCGCCCACGGCCTCAACGAAGTCCCGGCGCGTGAACGCGCGGGCATCGGCGACGGACCGTCCCGTCAGGAGTTCCGTGGCGATGGAACTGGTCGCGATGGCGGCGCCGCAGCCTCGCGTGAGGAAGGTGGCGCGGCGGATCACCCCGTCCTCGATGCGCAGCATGAGACGCATCTGGTCGCCACAGACGGGGTTGCGATCCTCGCCCACGGCGTTGGCCTCGGGCAGGTCGCCGGCGTTGCGGGGGTTGCGGAAGTGATCGAGGACGGTCTCGTTGTAGTCGGCGGCGTCCATACCGCTAGTGTACGGGCCCCGCGGACCGGAGCCCCCCCGGCGCGCTCAGTTCGCCGCGTCGGCCAGGTCGAGCAGCAGCGCCGTCAGCGCCGATAGTGTCCGCTCGCGGCCGGCGGGGGCGAACCACTCGCGCGCGCTGTGCTGATCGCCGCAGCGGCCGCCCCAGCCCAGGCAGATAGCGGGCACGCCGGCGGCCATCGCCGCGTTGGCGTCGGTGGAGGAGGCGGCGAGGCGGGTGCGGAAGCCGGCGCCCTCCAGCGCCCGGCGGGCCGCCGCCACGAGGGGCGCATCGGCGGAAGTCTCGCCGCCGGGCCGGTCGCCGATGCAGTCCACCTGGACGCTGGCGCTGTCGCAGGGGTGCTGGGCCAGCTCCTCGCGCTGCCCGGCCGTGATCGCGGCCCGCACGGCGGCATCGAGGCGATCGAGTTCGCGCATGCTCTCGCTGCGCAGGTCGACCTCCATGCGCGCCTGCTCGGGGATCGCGTTGACGGCGCGACCTGCCGCCATGACGCCGATGTTGCAGGTCGTGCGGGGGACGGCCGGCGGGTCGATGGCGCCGATGCGCCGAGCCGCCGCGGCCAACGCCAGACCGGCGTTGTAGCGGCCGAAATGCCCCCAGGAATGGCCGCCAGGGCCCTGGAACTCCACCGCGTAACGGCGGCTGGCGACGCCGCGATGGACGATCGCGTCGCTCTCAGGGTGGTCCACGGTGATGAACGCCGTCAGTTCGCGCCCCAGGGGCTGCTGGAAGAGGTGACGCGCGCCGCGCAGATTGCCGCGTCCCTCCTCCCCGACCGTGGCGACGAAGAGCACGTCGCGCTCGGTGGAGGCGTCGGCGAAGGCGAGCGCCCGGGCCACGCCGATCAGCGCCGCCAGGCCGGCCGAGTCGTCGCCGATGCCGGGGGCGTGCAACTCCCCCGCCGGTACGATCGCGCCGGGCTCGCGGTAGGGGTCGGGCTCTCCCGCTCGGGCCACGCCTACCGGCTGATCGGCGGGAAAAACGGTGTCCAGGTGCGCGGACAGGGCCACGGCTGGCCCGCCGGATCGCCCCGGCCGGCGGGCGACCACGTTGCCCGCCTCATCCTGATCAACGTCGCAGCCGCTGCTGCGTAGCCAGCGGGCCACGGCCTCGCCGCGTGCGGCTTCGGCGTGGGTGGGGGCGGGGATTTCGCACAGCTCGATCTGGATCTCAGTGACCACGCCGGCGCCCTCAACGGCGGCGCGTACGGCCGCCTCCCGGGCCCGCGTGCGGCGGTTCAGATCAAGGCGCATCTGCATGCGCCCACGCTAACCCAAGCCGACGCCTAACGCCCTGAAGATGGCCTCGTACTGTTTCAGATTGGCGGGGTTGTAGTGCGGCAACGCGGCGCGGATCGTGCCGGACCCATCGGCCACGAATACGGCGCGCACGCTGCGCCTGCCCTCCGGCGCCATGACCCCGAAGGCGCGGGCGGCGACAAGGTCCGGGTCGCTGAGGAGGGGGAAGGGGAAGCCGTGGGCGGCGGCGAAGCGTGCGTGCGAGGCGGTGCCGTCGGCGCTGATCGCGACGAGCGTCGCGCCGATCTCCCGGATCAGCGCGAAGTCATCGCGGAAGGTGCAGAGCTGCGCCGTGCAGGTGGGAGTGGCGTCCTCCGCGTAGAACGCCACGACGAGCGGGCCCGCGGCCGCGGCGTCGCGCAGGCGCACAGGTCCCTCCGGTCCGTCCAGCGTCACGTCGGGTAGCGCTGCGCCAGGCTCCAGCGGACTCACGCGCAACCTCCGTTGGCGTCGGCGGCGCCGATGCCCGGCAGCGTGGGGGCGGCGCCGCGAGCGAAGGCCATCACCTGGATTCGCCCCAGCCCGGCTGGGTCGCTCAGGAGCTGCACGGCGCGACGCCGCGCCAGGTGGTCGTCGAGTTCGGGTCCCCCGGGGACGCTGGCCACGGGCGTGAGCATGGTGGCGCCCATCGCCGCGAGCCACTCCGCCTGGCTGCGGACGGGGTACGGCTGCAGGCCGGCGTCCCTGGCCGCTTGCAGGACCGTATCGACGTCCACGTGGCAGGTGATGTCTTGCTCGCCGATGCGCAGGTACGGGTCGGCGCCGGGGGTGTGCCGCCGGAACGTCATCAGCGTGCCGGCCCGCCGCCAGGGCGCGTACAGCCGGGCGCGGCGGTCGCCGTAGTCGAAGCAGCAGAGCAGGCCCTCGGCCAGCGCCGCGGCGAGGTCGCCGATAAGCCGGGCCAGGCCGGGGCAGACCTCCGCGATCTGGCCGGGCGCTGGGGTCAGCCCCTGCAGCGGCTCGAGCAGGGCGGCGTCGCTGACCGGGCCGGACCGATCACGGAAGCCGCCGTCGCCGTCCAGATCGACGAAGAGTTCTCGCCAACCTTGACCCGCCCAGCGCAGGCGGTGCACAGGTTGCGCGTCGAGGAGTTCGTTGGCCACGACGAGCCCACGCAGCGGCCTGACCATCGCGATCGTCTCCCGCCAGTCGATGCGGCCGGAAGACGTGCCGAGGCGCCTGCGCTGGTGTTGCTGCGCGGTGGCGTCGGGCTCGACGAGCAAGGCGTGCAGGGCCGCCGCGAAATCGGGGCGCTGCGCCGCGGCCCACGCGAGCGCGCTCTCCATCAGCGCCCCGCTGCCCGGCCCGACGTCGCAGAGGGTGTAGGGATCGGGCCCTCCACGCGCATCCCAATCGGCGGCGGCGAAGGCGGCGACCGCATATCCGAACAACGGATGCAGCTCTGGGCTGGTGAGGAAGTCACCCTCGCGGCCCACCGTGGGGCGGCCGCAGCGGTAGTAGCCGGCGTCGGGGTCGTAGAGGGCGGCCTCGCTGAAGGCGGCGAAGGTGATCGGGCCCTCCGCGCGGATCCGGTGCGCAAGCCGCCGCGCCAGCAAGCTGGCGGCGGCGGGACCGACGCGAAAGGGGTCTCGTCCGGTCGGGACGGCGTCACGCGGTGCAGGCGAGCGCATGGTGCGCAGTATATGAACGCCGGGCGGACAGGGCCGCGCCGAGGCAGGGGCGGCTAGCATGGCGCCCGGAGGCAGTCGTGCAGCCTCGGTGCAAGCTCTGGCTGGAAGAGGACGACCGCCTGGCGATGAGTGACTTCCGCGCGCGGCTGCTGGCCGCCGTGGATGAGACGGGATCGCTCTCGGCGGCGGCCGAGCGGATGGGGCTGAGCTACCGCCGGGCCTGGGGCAAGGTCCGCGACCTGGAGCGCAATCTGGGCCTGGCGTTGGTGGAGAGCGCGGCGGGAGGCGCCGGCGGCGGCAGGTCCCGACTGACGCCGCCGGGCCGGGACCTGGTGCGGCGCTACCAGCGCTTCGCCGACGAGGCGCAGCAGGCCTTCGCCGCCCTTTACGACGCTCGCTTCAGTCCCCCCGCGCCCACTGATCCCGCCAGCGTTGGATCAGACCGGCCCGGTCCGAGGTGAGCCCACCCGCGCCCCAGCGCAGCAGCCGGCGCCCTTCCTGGAAGTCATTGATCGGGTAACAGATCGCCCGCAGCCCGGCCGCCTGCAGGATTCCGAGTCGCTCCGGCGTTGCGAGATCGCGATGCAGCGACACACCCGCTCCCGCACGCCCGTCGGTCACGCGGCGCTGATAAGCGGTCCAGGCGAGTGGGTCCCCCGCGGTACGTCGCCAGGGTTGCCAGGGGGGGCGCGGGAGGGTGTAGAACCGGCCGATGTCGGGCGCCAGCCGTACCAGGCGATCGAGCTGCGCCCAGTGGGGGGTGGAGGCGACGGCGCCGTCGCGGCTGCCGCCGGCGTCGAGCGCCCGCAGCAGAGCGGGCAGGGCCTCCGGCCGGGGGTCTTTGATGTCCAAGAAGACACGACCGCGGGCGTCAACGTCGTCCAGCCAGAGGCCGCGCCCGGGCAGCCGCAGCCGGGGCAGGCGATGCTGCTGGGTGAGGAAGGGCAGACGACGGTGGAGCAGGGGGTCGTGGTGCGACGCGATTCGCCGGCCTTGCAGCCAGACGTCGATCTCCAGGTAGTCCGCGCTGGAGGCGAGGGCCCGCCGCCAACTGGCCTGGTTGTTCCCCGCGCGGTGCCAGACGAGCCAAGGTGTCCCCGCTGCTGGCGTTGCCGCTGCTGCGTCCGTCGCCCGCCCCCGATCCGCTGGGGGCGGGGGAGCGGCGCGGCGCTTGATCACGGCAGGCCGCCCCGGCAGGGACGGCCCTGGGGCTGTCGGCGGCGGCTCAATCGCCCTGCGTGCCCATGATGCTGACCGTCACCCGGCGCTCGCGGGACTGGCACAGTTCGATCAGGAAGACGCTCTGGAACTGGCCCAGCTGCAGATGGCCGTCGAGCAACGGCACAGTCTCGCTGGAACTCAGCAGCACGTGCTGGCAGTGGCTGTGGCCGTTCTTGGGCTCATCCTCGTGCATGTTGACGGTGCGGACCTCGAAGTCGTTATGGCGGTAATAGCCTTCCTGCGGCGCGATGCGGCGAAGGAAGTCCTTAAGGTCCTCAATCAGGAGAGGCTCGTTCTCCTGCAGCCGGATGGCCGCGGTCGTGTGGTTGGAGAAGATGGTGACGTGGCCCCAGCGCAGTCCAGAGTCCTCCACGGCACGGTGGATATCCTCAGTGATGTCGAGGAATGACGGTCCGATCTCGGTGGTGTACTCCAAGTGATGCTGCGCGAGCCCGAAGGCGTGCCCGTTGGGACCTATCGCGATCGGCGCGGCTTGCACACCACCCGCAGGCTGGGGTGCTGCCATGTCAGCCTCTTGTCGGGAACAACTCCAAACAACCACGGATGAGTTCTGATCCGGCCGGGGGTAAAGAGAATGAACCCCGTTCCCGATCGGCCGCAACATACCACAGGCGGCCCGCCCCCGGCACGCTTTGCCGCCGGTGTTGCTTATGTCTGTGCACTTGTCGACGCGCTCGCGACGGCCAGGCGGGTGGGCGCTCGTCCCGCCGGGCACTGTTGCCCGCAAGCGTTCCGCATCGGCGGTTGTCGATAGGCTGGGAGTGGTCGGTCGGGGGCAGGAGTCGTCGTAGGCTAACCCGAAGGCGCGGTCGGACCGCTAATCAGAGTAGAGGGGGCGCCGCGCCTTTTCCGAGCGGAGGGATCCGGCGATGACCGCGGACGCCGAAGCCGGGACGGCCCGTACGGAGGGGTCTGCGGCCCGCCCATCCCGCAAGCCGCCGGGCCAGCCGATCGACCGCAAGAGCCGTCTGCGGATCCCCCCCCACCACGTCACCAAGCAGACGCCCTTCGAGCGCATCCACAACTGGGACGAGGTCTACTACGGCTACACGCCGGAGCCGGCCATGTTCGAGGCGCAGCGCTGCATTCAGTGTCCGGCTGCCCCGTGCATCAAGGCCTGCCCGGTCAGCAATGACATCCCCGGCGCGCTCCTGCTGCTGGAGGTAGGCCGCATCGCCGAGGCCGCGGCCGTCTTCCGCGCCACGAGCGAGATGCCCGAACTCTGCGGCCGCCTCTGCCCGCAGGAAAACCTGTGCGAAGGCCACTGCGTGGTCGGCAAGAACGCCAAGCCGGTGGCGATCGGCAAGCTGGAAGCCTTCATCGCGGACTGGGACCGCAAGCAGCGAGGCGGCTTCCCCATTCCCTCTCCCGTTGCCGAAAGCGGGGCCCGCGTGGCCATCGTGGGGAGTGGGCCCGCCGGACTGACCATGGCCGAGACGCTGCGCGACGCCGGCCACGGGGTCAGCGTCTTCGAGTCCTGGCCTAAGGCGGGGGGAGTCTTGCGCTATGGCATCCCCAACTTCAAGTCAGCGAAGTCGATCGTGGACGCGAAGGTGGCGGCGCTGGTCCAAGGCGGCGTGGAGTTCCGCACCGGCGTCACGCTTGGCAGCGACATTCCCTGGGAAGCGCTGCGCGAGTACGACGCCGTCTTCCTGGCGCACGGGGCCGGGCTGGGGCGCCAGCTGCGGCTGGAGGGCGAGGAACTCGAGCACGTGTATGGCGCGAGCGACTTCCTCGTCCGCGCCAATCTGCCCGCCGATGATCTGCCCCCGGGGCAGCAGCAGAAGCCCTTCGTGGGGAGCAACGTGGTGGTGGTCGGAGGCGGCGACACCTCCATGGACTGCGTGCGATCGGCCGTGCGCCTCGGTGCGGAGCAGGTGACCCTGCTCTATCGCCGCAGCGCCAACGAAATGGCTGGGCGCGAGGAGGAACGCCGGCACGCCGGTGAGGAAGGCGTGCACTTCGAGTACCTGACCACGCCCGTGAAGCTGCTGAGCCGGGACGGCGCGGTCAGCGGCATTGAATGTGTGCATATGGAGCTGGGCGAGCCGGACGAGAGTGGCCGGCGGCGCCCTTCCCCGATCGCGGGCTCCAACTTCGTCATCGACGCGGACGCGGTCGCCGTCGCCGTGGGCTACGAGGTGGACGCTCTGCCGCTGGGCCCCGACTCCGGTGTGATCGTGGACGACTGGGGCCAGGTGGTGACGGACGAGGCGGGGCGGACGTCTGAGCCGGGGGTCTTCGCTGGCGGCGACAACGTCAACGGAGCGGATCTGGTCGTGACGGCGCTCGCGTCCGCCCACCAGGCCGTGCCGACCATGCTGGCCTACCTGTCCGAGGTGCTGGCAGAGCGCACCCGGGCCGCGGGGTAGCCGCAGACCGGACGCCAGCCCGCCTCAGCTCAGCCCGGCGATCAGCGCCGCGATCAGCTGGTCCACCGTCTGCATCAGCGCTCCGGAGAGCCCCAGGCCGTCCGTTTCGATTGTGGCGCCGCCGCCGGATGGCGCCCGCACGGTGAGCCGGTAGTGGAAGCAGCAGCCGCTGTCGCTGGGATAGCCGCGGAAATAGTCGTTGGCGCTGAGAAGCGACGCGATCAACTCCAGCCGTGCCGCATCGACGGTGACGGCGCGAGCGCCCCCGTCCAGTGATCGCACGATGCCACTGCCGCTCGCATCGAAGATGAGGCGGTCGTTCAGGTCGAAGAGCGGCGTCGTGCGCGTGAAGGTCAGCTACCAGGACTAGGCCTGGTCGCGCGGGGCAGCGGCGGGAGCGTGGTGGCGCTCGGCAGCAGCGACGCGAGCAGGACCAGCAGGCCGAGCAGCGTCGGCGGAGCGGCACGACGGAACCCACAGCGCCGGGTTGAGCCGTGCATGGAGGTCCCCTATCCGCGGGGATCGTAGGGACGGCGTTGGGGTGGGGCCTATGGGGGAAAGTCCCAATCAGCGCCGGGTGGCGCCAGCGGATCGTCGTGGGACGCGGGCCGCACCTCGCGGGGGCTGTCGGGGAAGCGGCAGCAGGCCATCGCCGCGTGCAGGCGAGCGGTCTCGGGCTGCAGGGTGACGTGTTCCAGCCCGAAACGTTCACGCAGCCGCTCCGCGACGGGGAGCAGGATCTGGAACGGATCGAGGCCTTCCTGGATCTCCAGATGTGCCGAGAGGGAGGGGAAGCCGGAGGTGACGGTCCAGAGGTGGAGATCGTGCACGCCGCGGACGCCCGGCAGGGTTAGGACCTCCGCTTCCACGCTGGTCACGTCCAGCCCCGGGGGCGCCGCTTCCAACAGCACGTCGGCGGTTTCGACCAGCAGGCGCAGGGCGCCCAGGATGATGAGAGCAGCGATGGCGATGCTGGCGATCAGGTCAATCGCGACCCAGCCGGTGGTGAGGATGACCAGGCCCGCCAGAAGCGCCGCCAGCGAGCCCAGGGCGTCGCCCAGGACGTGGTAGTAGGCCCCGCGCACGTTGAGGTTCTGGCGTTGGTCCCGGCGCAGCAAGGCCGCGCTGCCGAGGTTGGCCAGCAGGCCAACCAGCGCGAAGCCCAGCAGCGCCGCACCCCTCACCTCGGGGTCGTCGCCGATGCGCTCCAGCGCGCGCCAGATCAGAACACCGGCGACGACCAGCAGCGCGCTTCCGTTGAGCCAGGCGGCCATGATCTCCGCGCGATGCCAGCCGAACGTGCGGCGGGCGCTCCCTTCCCGCCCGGCCAGCCAAAGCGCGGCCAGCGCCAGGCCGACGGCCAGGGCGTCGCCCAGGACGTGGCCGGCGTCGGCGGCCAGGGCCAGGCTGTTGCTGACGATCGCCCCCACGATCTCCAGGCCCAGGACCGCCAGCGCGAGCACCAGGGCCCAGCGCAAGCGGCGGCGTGTTGCGGCGCGGCCCGAGTCGAGGGGGACGCGGGGTCCATGGGAGTGGCTCATGGCGCCCGCTGCTCGGCAGCGTGCGCCAGCCCCTGTTCCATCAACGCACGGATGTGCGCGTCGGCCAGGCGATGCCAGACCTGCTTGCCGCTGCGGCGGCTGACCACGGCCCGGGTCTGCCGCAAGGTGCGCACCTGGTGCGAGACGGCGGAATCGCTGAGGCTCAGGGCCGTTGCCAAGTCGCTGGTGGTGCGTTCCGCTTCCCGCAGCGCGTGCAGGATGCGCAGGCGGGTGGGGTCGGCGAGGGTGGCGAAGACCTCGGCCACGGGCGCGGCGGCGGCGGGGGAGAGTGGGGCGTTGCCGCCGCTCATCCTTCAGTAGCTCGATGGAACAATTGCGCCATCCAGCAATTATAACGCGAGGGCCAGCGACTCGTGACGAAGTGCGGTTGCGGGATCCGGCGACGGCGCTAGGTGTCGGTCGGGGCGTCTGCGACGGCGCCGAGATCGACGGAGGCGTCGGTGCGCTGCATGAAGTCCACGAGCCACTGCCCGTTGACGTTGACCGCGTCGAAGCGCAAGGTCGCCTCAGCCCCGGCGCCGGGGACGGCGATGCCCACGCTGACGCGCGCCCGCTGGCCCTCGATGGTGGCGCTGGCCTCGCCGGCAGCGCCGGCCGTCACGACATCCTGCAGGCGGACCAGGTCCCGGGGGACGTCGTCGGCCGACCGCCAGCCCCTCTGGTCGATCTGCTCGGGGCCGGAGAGGCCGAAGATGGTGAGTGCGTCGCCCTGCTGCACGGCGTCCAGGTAGGTGAGGGCCAGGCTGGTGAGGGCCGTGGCGGTGGGGCCGCTGGGCTCGACAGGGTCGCCCACGGCTTCCACGCTGAACGTGTAGGGCCCGATCTTGTGGCGATCTCGGACGCCGCCGAAGGGAAGCACACCCACGATGGCGCCGCGGACATCGACGCGGTAGCTCCCGCTGACCGGCAAATCCAACTCGATCTCCGCGTCCAGGCCGTGGCCGGAGTCGTCGTCGACATCGAGGGGGACGCGGCCGGGGTCAAAGATCTCCATCAGCGTGTCGACGCCGACGGCGCCGTCGGCGCGAATGCGGACGCGCTGGGCGGCGTCGCCGCTGAACTCGAAGGTATCCACGTCGTCTGGAGAGTGCAGTCGCGCTTCGACCGTGTCCCCGATGGAGATGATGGCCGAGTTGTCGGCGGTTTCCGGCTGCAGTTGCTCCAGGCTGAGGATGAACTCCCCGCCTGAGTTTGCGTCGAAGGGCGTCACTCGGATCACCTGCAAGCCGCCGCTGGGCAGCCTGGCCACGATCATCGCGTCCCGGTTGGCGAAGCTCTCGTCGTCGTTGACGAGGACTTCGGTGCGGTTGGGCTCCAGCAGCGTGGCGATGGGGTCCATGCCGTCCAGCCCGTCGACGCGGATGCGAACCAGGTCGCCCTCGGCGCCTTCGAAGCGGAACTGGGCCGGTTCGTCGGGCGAGATGACGCTCCCTTGCAGCGTTCCGCCGTACGCCAGCGTGTCGCTGGGCAGATCGGCGGCCGGTTCCTCGGTCGCGGGTTCCTCGATCGGTGGCTCTTCGACGGCCGGCTCTGCGGCCGGCTCCGGCTCGGCGGGCTGAGCGGGCTGAGCCGGCTGGGCGGGGGGGGCGGCTTCGGGTTCGTCGCTGGGGGGCGCGCCAGTGGCCGGCTCCTCGGCGACCGGGGCGGCATCGTCGCCGCCGCCGCAGGCCGCCGTGAGCAGGATTATGCCAAGGCAGAGGGCCGCGAGGAGGAAGGTCCGCTTGTGCATGTCGTCCGTTCGACGTACGTCACCGTCGCACGGCGGCTTGCCGCCGGGTACCGCGATCGTACCACCAGACGCCGCCGAGGCCCTTCCGGTTCCGTGCGTGCGTTCGTCAGACGCCCGCAGCGGCCTGCGCGGCCTGGAGCACGTCGGCCGGCTCCATCCGGTAGGTGTAGTCCGCGTTGATGTAGCGGGCGGCGATGAGGCCGTCGGACGCGACGACATAAGTTGCAGGAATGGGGAGCTGCATCCCGGTGCTGGGGTTGGCCTGGACGATCGGGTGCCCCACCCGCTCGTAGGCCGCCTGCATCCCGGGTGGGGGGGTGAAGAGCAGGCCGTAGCGGTCGATCACCGATCCGTCGAGGTCGTAGAGCAGCGGGATCGTGGCCTTGGTCTTCTCCATCAGGGTCCGCGCGTGCTCTTCGGTCTCGGGACCAATGAGGAAGATGGCACCGCCAAGGGCCTGGATGTCGGGGTAGATCTGCTCAAGACCTTGAACCTCAAGGTTGCAGTACGGTCACCACTGTCCCCGATAGAACGAGAGCACCACGGGCCCGCTGCGCAGCGCCTCGCTCAGGCGGTAGGCGCGGCCGTCGGCTGCCCCAGGGAGGGTGAAGTCCGGCGCGGCGTCGCCGATGTCCGGCGCCTTGGCGACGTGCGAGCGCTCCAGATCCGCGATCATCGTCTCCGTGAGCGCGATGATGTCCGCCGGCAGCCGCGAGGGCGCAGCCTCTCGCAGCGCGGCCAGCTGGGGCTCGATCGTGTCCGGCATCGCGGCCTCCCTGTCGTCCGTGGACGGGCCATGGGCGCGCCCAGTCTAGCCCCGAACGTACGCGGGACGGGGCGGCCGGCGGCCGCCCCGCCGTCATTGCCGCTTCAGGGCTGCCGACTATACTGACGGCGCGCGTCCGCTAAGCGCCGCGCCGGGAGGCTCCGTGACCTACGAGATCGTGGAGAACTGCATCGGTTGCACGGCCTGCATCAACCGCTGCCCGACGAACGCCATCTGGGGCGAGCGCAACGTCATCCACTACATCGATCCGGTGCTCTGCATTGAGTGCGGGGCCTGCGGCACCGTCTGTCCCGTGGAGGCCATCCTGGACGAGGCGGGCGACCTCTGCCGCAAGTTCCCCAAGAAGGAATGGCCCAAGGCCGTCGTCGTCTCCGACCTCTGCATCGGCTCCGGCTGCGAGATCTGCATCAACGTCTGTCCGTTCGACGCGCTGGAGCTGCAGAACACCGAGGCGGCCGGGGACTTCTTCGGCCAGGCGGTCGTGATCGAGAAGAACTGCACCGGCTGCCGCCTCTGCGAGCAGTCCTGCGGCTGGGACGCGGTGCATATCTTCCCCGAGCGTGATCTGCTCAAGAAGCAGCACTACCCGGACGACGAGCCCACTCCGGGCCAGGAGAAGTTCGGCAAGAAGAAGGCCGCCGTCGCGGCCGGCTGAGCGCCCCGGCGCCGCGTGCCCCTACTCCCGCTCGGCCAGCACCGCGTAGCCCAGATCGCCGGTTTGCCCGAACAGCGCGACCGCCACCAGGGGCGCGCCCGGATCGGCGCGACGCTGCAGCGCCTCCGAGGCCGGCTGCGTGGTGATGTCCACGTCGTTGTTGAGCAGGAGGCGGATGTGCTCGCCCTGGCCGGAGTGCTGGATGGTGACGTCCAGGCCCACGGCGTCGAAGAAGCCGCGCTGGTCGGCGACGTAGGCGGCCACGAAGGGCAGATTGGCTTGGGCCCGGAAGCCCGCCATGAAGGTGAGGGAGAGCCGCTCTGAGGCATCCACCGAGTCCAACGGCAGCAAGACGCCGTTGCGGTAGACCGACTCCAACAGCGAGCGGTCCAGCGCGGAGGGGATGTCCGTGGCTTGGGGCAGTCCCGCAAACTGCAGCAGAAGGTCGTGCAGATCCTGGAACTGCTGCTCCGTGAACCAACCCAGGCCGTTGACATCCGTGAGGGCGGACACGGCGTTGGCGAGGTCGGTGTCCAGGATGAAGCGCTCATGCACGAGGTCGGCCTCGTCGCTGAGGAAGGCGCGGGTGTCCTCGATGGCGCCGCCCGGATCCGCCTGCGCGGCGGCGAAGCCGTGCATCGTGGCGAGGAGGAAGCGGTGGAGCGCCTCCCGGCGCGAGGGGTCGGCCAGCAGGTCCTCGCTGACGACGTAGCTCACTCCCAGCGTGGGAATGCCCGCGTCGGCCGCCTGGAAGACGCGCACCGGCACGCCGATGACCCGCTCCAAGATGTCCGGCTCGTTGTCCAGGAAGACTGGGTAGACGTCCACCTGTCCCTCGGCCAGGACGACAGGATTGAAGCCTACGCTGACCAGCTCCACGTCGTCGCGGTCCAGGTTGTGGGCGTTGAGCATGGCCAGGAACTCCGCCTGGACCACGCTCTTGAAGCCCACGGTGCAGCCCTGGAAGTCGGCCGGGGACTCGATCTCGCGCGGGCAGCCGGTGGAGCCGCCGCAGGCGACGAGCAGGATCCCGGCCAGGGCGAGGCCGGCCAGCGTGGCCTGGCGGCGGGCACCCTGGAGAGGGCGAAGGAGCGACCGCATGGGGAGGACTCCCAACCGGCGGGGACCGTAGCGAAGCCGCCGCTCGCAGTCGGTTGTCGGATGCAACCGACCGTACGCCGGCGAGGGGTGGGAGCGAGCGGCGATATCGAAGGTGTCTTCGCGCCGATCGGCCGGGGATGGAGGGGACGGACGAGCCCGAGGCGCTGGGCTCTCGCTCGTCCGCGAGCAATCGATCAAGGGTGGAGGTGTGCGCCGTACTCCGCAGCCGCCTCCAAACCGCGATCAGCCGTCGCCCCGGCAGGCCCGCGCAGGATGTGCGACTGGATCGCCGCGCGGCCGGTCGGTAGTAGGATGCAACCGACCACCGTGCGGGTGATGGAGTGAGCGACCACATGCCGGAGGCCCCCGTACGCGACCCGTTGGGCGCGGCGTTGGACGTCGTGGGGGATCGCTGGACGCTGCTGGTGGTGCGGGATCTGCTGCGCGGCCACACGCGCTTCAGCGAGCTTCGCGAGTCCGTCGTGGGGATCGCGTCCAACATCCTCAGCGACCGCTTGCGGCGGCTGGAGGCACACGGAATTGCTGAGCGGCGGCGCTACTCGGACTCGCCGCCGCGCGACGAGTACCTGCTGACGCGGCGGGGGCACGGTCTGGGCCCGGCGGTGGGCGCGCTGCTCATCTGGGGTGAGGCCGCGCAGCACGACCTCAGCCTGATCGACCTGGACTGCGGGCACGAGGTGGCGCTGGTCTACCGCTGTCCCACCTGCGACCGCGCCACGCCCCGTTCGCGGCTTCGCATCGTCGAGGGCTGAGCTAGGCGCTCGTCCCGGGGGCGATGTCGCCGACGTCGGCCGCCGCGCCCTCTCCGCCGAAGGGGGCGGAGTCGTTGAGCACGAACGATTTGTACCACCAGCCGTCGACCGCGTCGCGGCGGAACTCGGCTACGAGGCGGTGCTTGTAGCGCACCTTGAGGTCGGTACCCAGGTCCACGTCGTCGCCCTCGATCTCCAGCAGGTCGGCGACGCCGGTGATCTTGATCACGACCCGGGCGATCTCGCGCCGGCTGATCTTGGAGGGCAGCCGGCCCTCGGCGTTCATCTCGTCAGCGCTGCTGCCATCGGTCCCTGCCGGGCTGGCCGGTTCAGTCGACATGCTGCTTCTCCATCAGGGGCCCGGCGCGACCGGACGCCCTCTTCATCCTACGACGGCGAGGGGGTTGGGGACTCGGCCGTCCGTGTGGAACGATGCCAGGACAGCAGCCGGTGATCCGCGAGGGCCAGGCTGAGGTTCATGAGCACGCCGATGGCGGCCAGCACCACCACGGCCGCGAAGAGTCGGTCCAGTCGCAGCAGGCGGTTTTCCTCATCGATGACCGAGCCCAGTCCCCCCTGCCCCGCCGAGAAGAACTCCGCCACGACCGCCCCGATCAGGCTCAGCGTGGCCGAGATCTTGAGGGCTGCGAAGAGGTAGGGCAGGGCCGAGGGCCAGCGCAAGCGGAGGAAGATCTCGCGCGGCGAGGCGTGCAGCGAGCGGAGGAAGTCGAGCGCCGCGGGATCGACGTCGCGGAAGCCGGCGATGCCGTTGATCAGCACCGGGAAGTAGGTGATCAGCGCCGCGATCGCCACCTTGGGCTCCCAGCCGAAGCCGAACCAGATCACGAACAACGGCGCCAACGCGACGATGGGGGTCACCTTCACCGCGATGGCGATGGGGAGCAGCGCGCGCTCCAGCGTGCGGGAGTGGGCCATGGTGATGGCCAGCAGCAGCGCCGCGCTCGTGCCGAGGGCGAGACCGCTCGCGGCGACGCCGAAAGTGCGCAGCCCCTCGCGGGCGAAGAAGCCGAAGTCGGAGAAGAGCGCCTCCGCCACTGCCGAAGGCGGCGGCAGCACGAACTTGCTGATGTCGCCCAGCCACACCCACAGCTCCCAGACCGTGGCCGCGACCAGCGCCGCGATCAGCGGCAGCAGGATGTAGGGCAGCGCCGCTCGCGTCCAGCGGCTCCAGTCCAGCCGCAGGGGCGGACGGCGCGGGGCGGCGGGGTGGGGATGGGCGTGCTCGCTCATGCGCGGGGATCGTCGCGGAGCAGGGCGCGGATGCGATCGACGGCGTCGAGGAAGGCGGAGGAGCGCTCGTGCTCGATCCGCCGCGGGCGCGGCAGATCGATCTCGATGACCGCCCGCAGCCGCCCCGGCAGCGCCGACATGACCAGCACGCGGTCGGCCAGGGCCACCGCCTCGGCCACGGAGTGGGTGACGAAGAGCACCGTCTTGCGTTCGCCGCCGCGGGACTCGGCTGCGGCCCAGATGCGCAGCAGCTCATAGCGCATCATTTCTCGGGTGATCTCGTCCAGGGCCGCGAACGGTTCGTCCATCAGCAGCAGGTCGGGGTCGAAGACGAGGGCGCGGGCCAGGGCCACGCGCTGCTGCATGCCGCCGCTGAGCTGGTGCGGGTGGGCATCGTGGAAGGCCTCCAGGCCGACGAGACGCAGCAGCTCCTCCACGGAGACGGCGCCGCCCGCCGCCCGGTTCACCGTAAGGGGCAGGGCGACGTTGGCGCTCACGTCGCGCCAGGGCAGCAGGGCCGGCTCTTGGAACACGAAGCCCACGCGCTTGGCTCGTAGGGCCATCTCCGGCGCACCGCCCATGATCCGCACCGCGCCGTCGCTGGGCGAGAGGAGCCCGCCGGCGACATGCAGCAGCGATGTCTTGCCACAGCCGCTGGGACCCACCAATGCGACGAATTCGCCTCGGGCCAGCCGCAGCGTGACGCCGTCGAGGGCGAGCAGGCCGTCCACACCGCCGTAGCGCAGCCGGATATTCCCCAGGGTGAGGGCCGGCGCCGCTGCGTCGTGGGGGGGTGTGGGGCCGTGAGGGGAGTGGGGGTCGGCCGTCGGGGGCACAGCGGGTCCTTCGCGTTCGGGATCAGGGAGCTGAGAATATGCGCCTTCCCAGCGACCGGCATGTATTCTTCCACGCGACAGAACGGGACCGCAATTGTGGCGGGCCGCGTGCGGCTTGCGGGGAGGCGGGCGCATGTCCAGCATCGGCCTGATCGGGGGCACCGGACCGGAGGGTCTGGGCCTGGCCATGCGCCTAGCGCTGGCGGGCGAATCGGTGCGGATCGGCTCGCGCCGCCCCGAGCGGGCGGCGGAGGCAGCGGCGACCGTCCGCGCGGCCGTGAAGGCCGCCGGGGGGAAGGCGGATGTGGCCGGCACGGTGAACGCGGAGGTCGCGGGCTTCGGCGAGACGCTGATCGTGGTGGTGCCCTACGAGGGCCACGCCGCGACGCTGGCCGGTCTGCGCGAGGTCATCGGGGGGAAGATCGTGGTCGACGCCGTGGTGCCGCTGGTCTTCGAGGGGGGTGCGCCGGGGGTGGAGGCGGTGCCGGAGGGCAGCGCCACGCAGCAGGCGCAGGCGCTGCTGCCCGAGGCCCGCGTCGTGGGGGCCTTCCACAATCTCAGCGCCCGCAAGCTGCAAAAACTCGCCCAGCCCCTCGCGGGAGACGTGCTCGTTAGCGGTGACGACGCCGAGGCGAAGGCGGCCGTCATGGACCTGGCGGGCCGCGTCCCGGACCTGCGCGCGGTGGACGCGGGGCCCTTGGCCATGTCCCGGTTCGTCGAGGACATCACGGCGTTGCTTCTGGGGATCAACCGTCGTTACAAGACGCAGGCCGCCGTGCGGATGGTGGGGTTGCCCGAGTGACCGAGCCGGCCGGCGGCTACCAGGTCTTTCCGGTGCGCGGTTTGCCGGAGGTCCGCTCCGGCGACGACCTCGCCGCCGTGATCGATGGCGGGCTCCGTGCCCAGGAGACCCCGTTGCTCGACGGCGACGTGCTGCTGGTGACGCAGAAGATCGTGAGCAAGGCGGAGGGGCGCGTGATTCCCCTGGACCAGGTGGAGGCCAGCGCGCGCGCGCGGGAGTGGGCGGCGCAGTGGGACAAGGATGCGCGGGCGGTGGAGCTGGTGCTGCGGGAGACGAAGCGCATCGTGCGGATGGAGCGGGGCGTGATCATTGCCGAGACGCGGCACGGCTGGATCTGCGCCAATGCCGGCGTGGATCAGTCGAACGTCGGCGGTGGGGCGGCTGTGGCGCTGCTGCCCGTCGACGCCAGCGCCTCCGCCCGGGCCTTGCGCCGGGGGCTGGTGTCG
Source organism: Dehalococcoidia bacterium (assembly GCA_965247775.1). Taxonomy (GTDB): domain Bacteria; phylum Chloroflexota; class Dehalococcoidia; order Bin125; family Bin125. The sequence continues at coordinate 2,086,873 of OZ252031.1, read as the reverse complement.
CGGGGCCAGCCCGACGTGGGGACGATCGTGACGGACACTTTCGGCCGCCCCTGGCGCGACGGACTGACGAACGTCGCGATCGGCGTGAGCGGCATGAACCCCCTGCGGTCGTACGTCGGGCAGCAGGACGCCGAGGGCTACGACCTGCAGGTCACTGTCATGGCGCTGGCGGACGAGCTGGCGGCGGCCGCGGAGCCGGTGATGAACAAGCTGGACCGGGTGCCGGTGGCGGTCGTGCGGGGGCTCGACGTGCCGGTCGAGGAGCAGGACCACTCAGCCCTGATCCGGCCGCCCGAGATGGACTTGTTCCGTTAGGCGCGGCGTGCCGGTGGCGCGCCCCCGATCGGGAAAGCTGGGCGGCGAAATCGACGTTGAAGCGTTCGCTCAGGGCGATCTCGTAAGCGACCGCCTCACGCCCGCGGCGAGAGCGCGGCGAAAGGCGGCGTGGCATCCCCGCCAGTATCGCGCCGTTGGCGCCGGGGGGGGGGGGCGCTACTCCGGGACGACCGCGTCGATCTCCAGCTCAAGCAGCCACTCCGGGTTGAGCATGCCGGCCGTGACCATCGTGGAGGCGGGGCGGGTTTCGCCGAAGACCTCGCCGTGGACGCGGCCGATGGCGTCGGCGTTGGCCACGTCGGTGATGAAGAGGCGCGTGCGCACGACGTCGTCCAGGGAGGCGCCGAGCGCGCCGAGGGACTGCTCGGCGATGTCCAGGCAGCGCCGCATCTGCGCCGCGGCGTCGCCGATGCCGACGGTGGCGCCGTCGTCGCCGACGGCCGCCGTGCCGGCCATGAAGATCCGGTTGCCGACCCGCACGGCCCGCGAGTAGCCGTAGATCGGTTCGTAGGGACTCACGCCCGAAACCTTCTGCGTCGCCATCATGCCTGCCTTTCTCCCGGCGCCGGCCTACGAGGCCCGCGCGCCGACGACCGCGTGCGCCTCGATCTCCACCAGCCACTCCGGCCGCAGCAGCGCCGCGACCTGGACCGCGCTGGTGACGGGCTTGATGTCGTGGAAGTACTCGTTGTGCACGCGTCCCACGATCTCCGTGTTGGCCAGGTCGGTCAGAAAGATGCGCGTCAATACCACGTCCTCCATCGAGGCGCCGGCCTGCTCCAGGGCGCCGCGGATCACCTCGAAGGCGCGCCGGGCTTGGCCCTCCGGGTCGCCCACGGCCAGGGTCTCGTCGTCGGGGCCGATGGAGGCGCTGCCCGCCACGAAGACGTGGTCGCCGGCACGCACCGCGCGCGAATAGCCGAAGAGCGGCTCGTAGGGGCTGACGGCGGAGACGTTCTGGCGTTCCATGGTGCTCCTCCCGGCGATCGGCGCAATTCGTCGCCCGAGTGTGCCACAGCCGTCCCGCTTCGTGCGCGCTCGCCCTGGGCCAGGCGCTTCGGCGATGATGGCCCCATGCCCGATGCGGCCGGCGCCGAGGACTATCTCGCTCTTTCGGACGAGGCGCTGCGGCGGCAGTGCCGCTTGGAGACGCTGCGCGTCTCCGGACCCGGCGGTCAGCATCGCAACCGGCGCGACACGGCCGTGCGACTCAGGCACGAGCCCACGGGCGTTACGGCTCGAGCGTCGGAGCGGCGCTCGCAGGGACAGAACCGCGAGATGGCGCTGGCGCGGCTGCGGCGGGCGATCGCGCTGGAGGTGCGGCGGCCGGTGGCGCTGGAGACCTATGCGCCACCGCCGGAACTCCTGGCGATCCTGCCGGCGGCCCGTCCCCGCATTGGGTCCAGGCATCGCGACTATTGGCGCGGTGTGCAGGCGCTCCTGGACCTCTTTCTGGCCTTGGAAGGTTCGGTCTCGGAGACGGCCGCGCGCCTGGGTCTGAGCACGGGAGCGCTCTCGCGGCTGCTGCTGGCCGAGCCCCGTCTGCGGCGGGCGGTGCAGGCCCAGCGCGAGGCCCAGGGGCTGCGCCCCCTGCGCTGACCATGTCGTCGTTGCCCAGCCATTGCGCTCAGCCCCGCTGAGGGCGCATCCTGAGGACCGCAGCGACGGGATCCGACGAGGGGAGCCAACCATGCCCGACGACGAGAAGATTATCAACAGCGTGCGCTCGTACAGCAGCGGCGTCCGGGGCCGGTCGATCGCGGCGGTGCGGGGCCACCACTTCGTCGTCGACGAGCCCTGGATCAATGAGGCGCAGACGCCGGCCGAGACCTTCCTGGCGGGCGTCAGCGCCTGCGCCGTGGGGCTGATCGAGCACGTGGCGCACGAGCGGGGGACGCCCCTCTCTCAGGCCGAAGCGACGATCGAGGGGTTCCGCGAGAAGGCCAACTCGAGCTACTTCCAGAAGGTGGAGATGACCTTCAAGTTGGACGGTGTGGACGAGGAGACCGCGCGCGACCTGGTGCGCGCCTATCAGGAGTTTTGACCGCTCTACCGGTCGGTCGCCGTGGCGACCGAGATGTTCGTGCGGCTGGGCGAGGGCGCATTCGAGAGGGCGCCGACGCCGAAGCTGGGCGAGAAGCCGAGCTTTACGATCTGATCCGGAGGGGCCGACCGGGACGGTCAGGGCGCGAGCCCGGCGCGGCAGGCGGCGGCGGCGGCGTGGCCGCTGCGGACGGCGGACTCCATCGTCGCGGGCCAGCCGGTGTCCGTCCAAGCGCCGGCCAGCGTGAGGTTCCCGATCTCCGTTGCGGGCCCCGGGCGTCGTGCGGCGCTGCCCGGCGCGGCCCGGAAGGTCGCCTCCATCTCCTTGACCACGCGCCACTCGCGGACTTGCGCCTGGCGCGCAGCGGGGAAGGCGCGGCGCAGGCCGGCGATCGCCGCGCCGGCGATGGCCGCCCGCGGTTGCCCGGCCTGGGCGTGCGCGCCGGAGAGCGAGACGTCGAGCCACTCGCCGTCGCCGTTCAGCCCCTGGGTGCGGCTGCGGTTGAAGACGTACTGCACGTCCGGGTCCAGCACGGCGACGAAGTCCTCGTCCAGGAGGGGGCGGTCCCAGTGCAGATGCACGTTGACGATGGGGGCGTAGTCGAACTGCGCCAAAGGGGCCAGCCCGGGCCGCGCCCGCCAGGCCTCCGGCAGCACCTGCCGGGCGCGGTTCGGCGGCAGCGCCAGTACCAGCGCTTGGGCCGGGATGGCCTCGCCGTTGGCGAACTCTACGCCCGTGACGCGCTCGCCGTCACTGCGGATGGAGCGCACGGCGCGGCCCAGCCGAACGCGGCCGCCGCGCGCGCGCAGGCGCGCGAGCAGCGCCTCCGCGATGTGGGAGAGCCCGACTCGCGCCAGGCCGATGTCCGCGCCGTGCGCGTCCTGCAACAGCCCCGTTTGGAAGACCATGATCGCTTGGGCGGCGCTGACGTGGTCCGAGGCATCGTTGCAGGTGGGCAGGACGATGAGATCCCAGAAGCGCGCGATCACGCGGCGCGACTGGCCGTGCGCGCGGAGCCAGTCCGCGAAGGTCTGATCGTCCAGGCGGCGGCGCGCCTTGGGTGGGAGCCGCAGCATGGGCAGGACGGCGCGGCCGAGGCGGAGCTTCTCGCCCAGGCTGAGGTGGGCGAAGCGCAGGATGGAGTGGCTGAGGTTGAGCGGCGGCGGCAGCCAGGCGGGCGACGAGGCGATGTCGCTGCGGCGGCCGGTGGCGGGGTCGATCACCGGCAGGCGCAGGCGTGGCTGTATGCGCACGAGCGGTGTCAGGCCCAGACGCTCGAGCAGATCGATGTAGGCCGTGCAACAGCGCAGGTAGACGTGCTGGCCGTTGTCGAGTTCCTGGCCGCTGCGGGCGTCGTGGAAGGAGAACGTCTTGCCGCCCACGAAGGGCCGCTGCTCGACGAGCGTGGTGGGCAGGCCGATCTCGGCCAGGTCGAGGGCACAGGTCAAGCCGGCCAGGCCGCCGCCGACCACGACGACTCCGGCGGGCGCGGCGGGGTCGTCGCCGGCGGGGGGGGCGGGCGGGGGCGTGCTCACCGCCCGCCGCGCCGCGGCCGGGCGCCGCTCAGCCAGAGGCGGAAGAGCAGCAGCAGGCGGCCGGCCTTGGAGGGGCTGACGCGGCCGCTGTAGACGTCGTAGTCGCGCTTGACGATCTCGTCCAGGATGCGGCGGTAGACGCCTTGCAGGCCGTTGCAGCACATACGGCTGCGGGGACCGTCGAGCAGGGGGATCAGGCGCAGGCCGCTGTCGTAGAGGGCGGCCGTGCGCTGAGCGTAGTCGCCCATGAGCGCGCGAAACTCGTCGGTGTAGCGATTGGCGAGGACGTCGGCTTCGTTGTAGCCGTGCCGGCGCAGATCCTCGGCGGCCAGGTAGATGCGGTCGCGGGCCGCGTCCTCCTTGATGTCACGCAGGATGTTGGTCAGCTGCAGCGCCTTGCCCATGTCGATTGCGCTCGCGCGCGCCAGCTCGGCGCGGCTATGGTCGTAGCCGAAGATCTCCACGCAAATGAGTCCAATGACGGAGGCGGCGCGATAGCAGTACTGCAAGAGGTCGTCGAAGGTCTCGTAGCGGCGCTGATGCAGGTCCTGCTCCATGCCGGCGATGAGGTCCAGGAAGTGGGCTTGGGGGATGTCGTAGCGACGGACGGCATCGCCCAGGGCCAGCGCCAGCCAGCTGGGGCTTTGGCTCTCGGGTCGTCCGGCGTAGGCGCGCTCCAACTCGTGGCGGGCGGCGGCCAGGCGCTGCATGCGCAGCTCGGCGGCGCCGGTGTCGTCAACGGCGTCATCGACGGTGCCGGCGAAGGCGTAGGCCGCGTAGATCGCGTTGCGCTTGTCGCCCGGGAGCGAGGCGAAGGCGTAGTAGAAGTTGGTGGCCCGCCGCTTGGCCAGGGCGCGACACTCGGCGTAGGCCTCAGCCAGGGTCCAGAGGCGGGTGTCGACGGTCATCGCGCCTCCTAGCCCAGGCCCAAGCGGTGCCGCGTCAGCGCGCGCAGCGCCAGCCACCCCTTGTGCGGCGCGGAGATCGTGGGGCGCTGCCGCAGCACGTCGTAGCGCCGGCCCTCGATGGCCCGCAGCACAGCCCGGCCGCCGTCCCCGAAGAGCTGCAGGTCCACGCGCAGGGCAGGATCGACCATGTCGATCAGCGTCTCCCCCTCACGGAAGAGGGCCTCCGCGCGATCGACCTCGAAGCGCATGAGGGCACGGAAATTGGCGTCGCATTGACGGGCGGGGATCTGGGCCTCCGTGACGTCGAAGCGGCTCAGATCCTCTTGCGGCAGATAGACGCGGCCGGCGCGATAGTCCCGGGCCACGTCCTGCCAGTGGTTGGCCAGTTGCAGCGCGGTGCAGGTCGCGTCGGAATAGGCCCGCCGCTCCGCGTCGTTGTAGCCGAAGAGGGCCAGCACCATGTGCCCCACGGGGTTGGCGGAGTAGTCGCAGTAGGTCAGCAGGTCCTGGAAGGTGGCGTAGCGAGACTGGCGCTGATCGATGCGGTTGGCCTCGATCAGGCGGCGGAAGGAGTCGCAGTCGAGCGGCGCGTCCCGCGTGACCTGCGCCAGCGCCACGCTGATGGGATGCCGCGCGCCGCCGCCGAAGGCGCGCTCCGTTTCCCGCTCCCACTCGTCCAGCAGCGCGAGCCGGTCCCCGGGGGCCTCGTCGCCGAGGTCGTCGGTGAAGCGGCAGAAGGCGTAGAGGGTGTACATGGAGGCGCGCAGCGGGCGCGGCAGGAACCAGGAGACGACGGTGAAGTTCTCGTAGCGGCGTTTGGCGTAGCGTTCGCACCAGCGGGCGGCGGCGGCGGCATTGGGTGCGGCGCCGAAGTCCGCCTCGATCGGGTGGGTCAGCTCCCGCGCGACCACGTGCCGTCCTCCCGCCGCCCGCGCCGCGCGGAGCGGACGCGGGCAGGCGCACCTTACACCGAGTCGCCTTGCGCGCGTTGGGGCGCGCGGCGCGGCGGATTGCGCGAGGCGAGTGCGGTGCGGTAGCGGCCCAGCGCCATGAGCGGGAAGTAGTGGCGGTAGAGGTGGTAGTTGATCATGAAGTCCGTGGGGAAGCCGGTGCCGGTGAACTGCGGTTCGTCCCAGGTGCCGTTGGGCCGCTGCCGCTCGACGAGGTAGGCGACGCCGCGCGCAACTGCGTCCGACTCCGCTTCGCCCGCGGCGATGAGCGCCAGCAAGGCCCAGGCCGTCTGGGAGGGGGTCGCGGGGCCGGCGCCGCGCCGTGTGGGCTCGGCGTAGCTCTCGCAGCCCTCCCCCCAGCCCCCGTCCGGCAGCTGATGCCGACGCAGCCAGTCCATGGCCTTGCGCACGGCGGGCTGTCTCAGGGGCTCGCCCAGGGCCGCCAGCGCGGGCAGGACCGCGCCGAGGCCGTAGATGTAGTTCACGCCCCAGCGGCCCCACCAGGAGCCGTCCGGCTCCTGCAGATCGTGCAGGAAGCGGAGGGCGCGTTGCGCGGGCGGGAACTCCCCGCGATAGCCCAGCCGCCCCAGTAGTTCCAGGACGTGGGCGGTGACGTCGGCCGTGGGGGGATCGAGCGTGGCGCCGAAGTCGGCGAAGGGGATCTGGGTCAGGTACTGCTTGGTGTTGTCGACGTCGAAGGCGCCCCAGCCGCCGTTTTGTGACTGCATGGACAGCGTCCAGCGCAGTCCGGACTCCATGGCGCGGCGTTTGGCGGCGGCGTCCGGGAGGTCGATGCTCTCCAGGGCGATGAGCACCACCGCGGCGTCGTCGATGTCGGGGTAGACGTCGTTGTCGAATTCGAAGGCCCAACCGCCCGGGGGGGTGTCGGGGTTCTTGACCTGCCAGTCTCCGCCCTGGACCACCTGCTCCCGCAGCAACCACTCGCCGGCGCGGATGAGGGCGGGGTGGTTGGGGGGGAGGCCGGCGTCCTGCAGGGCAATGACCGCCAGGCCGGTGTCCCAGACGGGTGAGAGACAGGGCTCGGTCCAGAGCATCGGATCGCCCGCCGCCCCGACTTCCTCATGGGTGAAGTTCTCGAAGCCATGCAGCGCTTGGCGCAGGACGGGATGATCCAGCGGGTAGCCGAGCGTCCGCAGGGCCAGGATGGCGTAGATCCAGGGGGGCTGGATGCCAGCCCAGGAGCCGTCGGCCTCCTGGCGGTCGAGCAGCCAGCGTTCGGCCGCGCCCAAGGCGCGCCACTGGAAAAGGCGCACGTGGTTGCGGTCCAGAAAGCGCAACACTTTGTCGACGCCGTAGAAGAAGGCGCCCCAGCCGGCGGGGTTGGCGGGGCGCGGGATGGCGAAGTGGCGCCGCTGCGCCGGGTCGCACCAGAGTTCCTGCACGCCCGCGCCCGCGGGCACGGTGGCGATGGGGCGGAGGGTGAAGATCACGGTGATGCCGACGATGGTGGCGCGGGCCCAGGAGCCGAACTCGTAGAGGTTGAAGGGGAACCAGGAGGGCAGCAGCACGATCCAGGGGGGCATGGCGGGGAGGCGGTCCCAGTCGAATTGATCGAAGAGGGCCAGCCACAACTTGGTGAAGACCCGGGCCTTGGCGATGCCGCCGTTGGCCAGGACCCACTCACGCGCCCGTCGCATGTGCGGCGCGTTGGGATCCTCGCCGGCGAGTTTGAGCGCGAAGTAGGCCTCGATGGTGGTGCTGAGTTCGCCCGGTCCTCCGTACCACTGCGCCCAGTAGCCCTGCGGCTGCTGGTGATGGCGCAGGTAGGCGGCGATCTTGTTCCAGACGTCGCGGTCGGCGATGCCCAGATGGTGGGTGAGGAGGAGGTACTCGGCGGTGATGGAGACGTTGGCCTCCAGCTCACCCCACCACCAGCCTTCGGCGTCCTGGGCCTTGAGCAGCCAGCGCGTCGCGCTCTCGATTGCGCCGCTGAGGCGCAGATCCTCCCCGCGCGGATCGGCCTCGGGGGGGCTCGCCATCAGTGCTCGCGCCGGACGATGAAGCGGGCCGCTTCCTCCAGGTCGCGGCGCCCCTCTGGGCGCAGGTCGCAGCCGTCGAGGAGCCGGAGGAAGGCGTCGTAGTGTTCGGCGGCGGCGGCGTCCGTGGCCGCTCGCGCGTCGAGGGCGGAGAGGATCTCGGCGACGGCGTCCACGTCCGCGTCGTTGAGGGCGGGCTGGGCGTAGACGCGATCGAGCAGCGCGCGCTGCACGCCGTCGGCCTCTCGGAAGGCGCAGACGATGGGGTAGGATTTCTTGCGGCGTCGGACGTCGTTGTGGCTGGGTTTGCCGGTGGCGGCGCTGTCACCCCAGATGCCGAGGGCGTCGTCGCGGATCTGGAACGCCAGCCCCAGGCAGCGTCCGGCGCGCTCCAGGCGGGCCGCGGCGTTGGTGGTGGCGCCGCTGAGGAGGGCGCCCAGGCCCAGGCTGCAGCCCAGGATGGCGCCGGTCTTGCGCTCCACCATGGTGAGGTAGTCGTCCAGGCTCACGCTGATCCGGCTCTCATAGCTGAGGTCCAGGTACTGGCCCTCGATCATTTCCAGCGCCGCGCGGGTCAGCATCCGATCGGCGGCCAGCACGGCCGCTGCGGGCACGCCGGCCTCGTGTGCGCGGGCGAGCGCCAGCTGCGCCAACTCGCGCAGGGCGTCGCCTACGTTGATGGCCTGGGCCTCGCCCCACTGGGCCCAGACGGATGGGCGGTGGTGGCGCTCCCGGTCGCCGTCCTGGATGTCGTCGTGGACCAGGCTGAAGTTGTGGACGAACTCCACAGCCGCCGCACCGGCGAGGGCGTGGCGGCGGGCGGCGGCGGACGGGTCGAAGGCGGCGGCGGTGAGCAAACAGAGGGCGGGGCGGAGCCCCTTGCCGACCGCGCCGCCGCGCGGGCTGCCGTCGGCTTCGGTCCAGCCCAGCGCGTAGCGGGCCATGTCGTAGATGGGCAGCGTGCGGTCGGCGCAGACCGCGCCCATCTCCTGCCGGACCAGCGCCCGGTCTCGACGCAGGGGCGGGGGAAGCTCCACTGGGGCCCCTTCCGTGCCGCGGCCCGTCGTCGTGAGGCGTGCCGGCGTCAGGATAGGCAATCGCTCCCGTCGATGTTTGAGGCGCCGGCACACGCGCCCGTCGCGGCGTCGGAGGGGGGCCCAGGGGGCGTGGCGAGGGCTGGGGGAGCGGGCGGAGGTTAGGGGACGGGGCCGGCCGCGCGGCAGGCGCGGCAGAGGCCGAAGATCGCGAAGTGCTGCAGGCTGGGGCGGAAGGCGAAGTCGGCCTCCAGGCGACGCTGCAGAGGCTCCAAGTACAGGTGATCGAGTTCGATCACCCCGCGGCAGCGGTGGCAGACCAGGTGATGGTGGGGTTCGTCACCGCCGATCCAAGCGTAGGAGAGTTCGCCCGTGCCGAGGTCCGTTTCCGAGACGAGGCCCAATTCACGCAGCAGCGTGAGGGTGCGGTAGACGGTGCTGGCGTTGACGCCGGGATGGGCCGCCTGCACCTCTCGCAGGAGGTCCCGGGCGACGCGATGGCCGTCGGTGTGCCGCAGCGCCACGATGATCGCCCGGCGCTGGTGGGTGAGGCGCAGGCCGTAGCCACGCACCAGATCCGCGATCGATGTTTCACAGGACATCGAGTGGCCTCCAACGCCGCCAGCGGAGTGCGCTTCCATGCTAGTCCGTCGCGCGCTGCGCGCGGCCGGTTGTCGCCGCGTCAGCCGGCCTTGCCGGGCGCCCGTGGCTTGCCGGCCGGGGGAGCAAAGACGCCGATTTCCCCCGAGGCGATCCGGCGCGGCGGCGCACTGCCGTCGGTGGAGACGGCGTAGCAGCCCCACTGGGGCCCGGGCGGGCGGCGGGAGTCGGCGCCGTTGCCGGCGACGGTGCCCGCCAGGAGGATCCAGCGTCCGTCGGCGGAGAGGAGGGGATGCGACCGCGCATACTGCTCGAAGAAGGCGAGGTAGATGCTGTAGGCCGGGCTGGGGCGGAAGCGGGCGAGCTGCGTGCGCCGGCCGCTTGCGAGATCGAAGCGGTGCAGGGCGGAGTCGGGCTCGAGCCCGGCGGGGATGAAGCTGAAGATGCTGTCGCCGTCGGGGGCCCAGAGCGCGGCTTGCAGTGGCCCACGCTCGAGCAGCCGTGTGGCGCCGTTGGCGGGGTCGAGCAGGCGCAGGTTGTGGCCGCCGAGCCCTCCCTCGGCGAGGGTCAGCAGCGCCAGGCGGTCGCCGCGGGGCGAGGCCAGCAAGGCCGTCGCGCCCTCGACCTCCGTCACGATCTCGCGGCCCTTGCCGTCGCGCCGCGAGCGCCAGAGGAGGTCCCGTCCGGCGGCTCCGGGAGCGACGTAGAACAGCGCTTCGCCGGCCTCGTCCCAAGCCGGCGTACGGAAGCGGGCCTGATCTTGCAGGATGCGCTGGGGCTCCGCTTCGCGCGTGTCGAAGAGCAGGAGATCGTCCCCCGCGTGCACGGCCAGCGCGCGGCCGTCCGGCGCCCAGGCGATGAAGAGCGGGGCGCCGTCGATCAGGGTTCGCGCGGGCAGGCCCCCGTCCGCCGCGACGAGGGAGAGACGCAGCGATCCGCCGCCGCGCCCGACCAGCGCCGCGAGCCGGCCGCCGGGGGCCCAGCAGGCGTAGTGGGAGACGCCGGGGGCGATGAATTCGGCGGACTCGGGGTCGTTGCGGAAGAGCAGGCGCGGTGGCGCCTCGCCGTCGAGTGAGACGTGCAGGAGTTCCAAACGCGATGCGCCCAGGGCGTCGCGGCCGACGGCGCTGACCAGCGCCGCGTCGCCGCCGGGGCGCGGGACGGGCCAGGCGGCGGCGAGGCCGCCATGGGCGGGATCCAGCAGGCAGCGCCGCTCGGCGCCGGGGGCGGCGTCGAGGTCGGCGAGGCTGAGGCCTTCGTCGTCGTTGATGTAGAGGAGCCGCGTGGGGGCCACGTCAGGACTCCTGGGGGGCCTCGCGGGTGAGGCGGGGAGCGGCCGCCCCGGCCCGGTGCTCCTCGTAGCGGGCAAGGTCGTAGATGACGGAGGAGGCGCGGTTGAGGTAGCGCAACACTTCCGGGTTGAGGGGATGGCCGTCCGCCCGCAGGCGCGAGGCCTCTCGCTCCGCGCGCCGCGTGATGCTGCGGGCGAGGTCCAGCGCGCCGCCCGCCGCGGTCGCGCCGGGGAGGACGAACTGCGCGGGCGCGGGCGCCTCGGCCTCAAGCTCGGCCGCCACGGCCTCCAGGCGGTCGACATGGGCCCGCGTGGTGACGAATTCGGGCGGAACCGGCTCCCCCGCGACGACGGCCAGCTCGGCCATGATCAGGTAGAAGCGCTGCTGCAGCTCCCGCACGATGGCGTCCGTCTTGGGGGCGCCGGCCAGGGCGCGGGCCAGGCCCAGAGCGCTGCTGGCCTCGTCGACGGCGCCGAAGGTCTCGGGCTGGGGATGGTGCTTGGGGACGCGGCCGGGGCCGTAGAGGGTGGTGCGGCCGTCGTCCCCGGCGCGGGTGTAGTGCGGCATGGCCTGGAGTGTACCGGGCGCGGACGGTTGGGCTCCGGGGACGAGCGGCCGGCGCTCGGCGGCCCGATCGACCGCCGGCGGCGCGACGGCGGGCGCCGGCGAGGCGGGCCGGATGAGCCGCAGGCGCCGGGCCGGGGGCGTGGCGAGGGGACAGGCCGACGGCTCCGGCAGGGAAATCCCCGCAGGGGAGGGCAGTGGCGCCCCCGACTTCCGAGCCCGGCGCTCAGAGCAAATAGAGGACGGCTCTGGCCGCTTCACCGTCGCGATCCCGGGCTGGAAGATGCTGGAGGGGCGCTGGCGAGGGGCCGGGCAGGACGTATTCGGCGATGAGGCGATGCATCCGCACGATGCCGGCGGTGGCGTCGAGGGCGGCGAGGCCGTCCCGGTCGACGAAGCGAGCGGCGTCCACCTCCGCCTCGTCCGGATGCGGCTCGCCGGCCGCGTGGACGGCGCAGGCCGCGAAGGTGTCGGAGCCGCGCGGACTGGCCAGACTGCGGACCGCGACGAGCGCGCCGGCCTCTCCCTTGAGGCCGGCCTCCTCGCGCAGCTCGCGCAGGGCGCACTCCGCCAGGGTCTCGCCCGGGCGAAGTGCGCCGTTGGGGATGACCCAGCGGCCTTTGGCCCAGCCGTAGGTGAGCCGCACGAGGAGGATGCGATCGCCGTGCAGGACGACGGCTCCCGCGCCCACGGTCGAGGCCGGCGCGGGGTCCGGCCCGTCACTCACGCGCCGGCCTCCGGGGCCGGTTCGAAGTCGATGATCCAGAGGGGCGTATCGCGCAGGCGCTCCCAGTCGGCGTCTGTCATGCGCTCGGGCCCGAAGTGATTGATCTCCGCGACGGCGCGTTCGAACTCGTGCCGGGGGCGGCCCGGCCAGCCCTCCGCGTCGAGGTCGGTACGGGTGAGGCCGCGCAAGGTGCCGGGGCGCACGCCGGTGATGCGCACGCGGCCCAGGGCGCGGGAGCGGAAGGAGGTCTGCACCGCGTAGGTGCGGCCGACGGTGAGGCGAGGCCGCTTGAGGCGCACGGTCTGGGTCTTGCGCCCGCTGCGCACGTCGTCGAGGTAGGCGGGTTTGAACAGCATGCCTCCGATGCTAGCGCCCTGCCCGGCTGATGTTCCGGCGCCTGGACGGGGCGGGAATGGGGGGTGGCGGCCGCGGCCTGCCGCGTTCTCCCGACGCGGAGAGCGGGCGCCCGCAGCGCCGATGCCGATGAGAGCCAGCGCCGGCCAGGATGCTGCCGTCAGGGGCCGGGACGACGAGCCTGCCCTCGCCGGAGGGGCCGTCAGCGGAGGACAGCATGCCGCTGCTTCGCAAGACCGGGATCTTCGTGCTTTCCATCGCGAGGATGGCCCTCGCCTTTCTGCCGGCGCTGTTGATCCCCTTGCGCGCGCGAGGCGCGCTGACGGATCGGGTTCCGCGCGCGCCGGGGGCGCTGGTGGGGTCAGCTGGAGGCGGCGCGCTGGAAGGCGCGGCAGGCCGCTTGGTCGAAGAGGACGAAGCGCACCCGGCGCAGGGACGAGGCGGGTTCGCGCGCCCGCACGGCGGCGACCATGATGCGCGCGCACTCCTCCACGGGGAACCCGCCCACACCGGCGCCCAGGGCCGGCAGGGCCAGGGTGCGCAGGCGGTGCGTCTCTGCCAGGGCGAGCGCGCTCTCGGTGGCGTTGGCGATCTTGTCGCCGTCCGTCCGCAGGTCCCGGCCCATGGCGGCGGCGTGAATCACGTGCCGAGCGGGCAAGGTCCCGCCGCTGGTGATGACGGCTTCGCCGACGGCGATGGGGGCCTGCGCGATGGCCTCGTCCTCAATGCCGCGGCCGCCGCGGCGGACGATGGCGCCGGCGACGCCGGTCCCCATCCAGAGCTGATTGTTGGCCGCGTTGACGACGGCGTCGACGTCGGCCTCCGTGATGTCGCCCTGGACGACTTCGATCTCGATGGCCATCGCCGTTTCCTTCCGCAGGCCCCATGATTGCCAGCCGCGGTGGCGTCCGTCCAGCGGTAGTCTGCCGAGGGAGCCGGCCGCCGTGCCGGGCGAGGCCGCGGCGCGGGGAGCGGGGGATGGCGATGAGCCCGCGAACGGCCCTGGGCGAGATCCTGCCGGTCCTGCGAGGACGCCGCCGGGTTTACTTCGGCTGGTGGCTGGTCGCCGTTGGGGTCGTGTTGACGGCGATCACGAGCGGCACTTCGTTCTGGGCCTTCGGGCTGTACATCGAGCCGGTGGAGGACGAATTCGGCTGGTCGCGGGCGACGGTCTCGTTCGGGTTCGCGCTCTCCCTGTTGCTGAGCGGCGTTGCGGCACCGTTCGTGGGCCGGGCGATCGACGTCTACGGGCCGCGCCGGGTGACGCTGCTGGGCGCGGCGCTGACCAGCGGCACCTTTTTCCTGGTGGCGACGACGAGCGCCGTGTGGCAGTGGTATCTCTTTCTGACGATCAACGCCGTGGTGCGGCAGATGATGTTCTACATCCCCTTGCAGGCGCTGGCGTCGCGCTGGTTCGAGCGGCGGCGCGGCATGGCCGTGGGGATTCTGGCGACCGGGTTCTCATTGGGTGGGGTGGTCATGGTGCCTGTGCTGCGGGTGGTGATGGACAGTTGGGATTGGGAGGGCGGGCTGATCTTCTCCGGGGCGCTGCTGGCGGCCATCTACCTGCCGCTGGGCTGGGTCTTCATCCGGGACCATCCGAGCGACGTGGGCCAGTACGTGGACGGGGATCCGGCGCCCCGTGAGCCGCGCGGCGATCCGCGTCCGCTCTCCGGCCTGACGGTCTGGCAGGCGATGCGCACGCCGCTGCTGTGGGCGCTGGGGCTGGCGTTGGCGATGCTGTTTTTCGGCATGGTCGGCTGGACGGTGCACATGCTGCCCTATTTCGAGTCGGTGGGGGTGTCGTCGGGGGGGGCGGCGGCGCTGGTGTCGCTCGCGGCGGGCGCGGCGATCCTGGGCCGGCTGGGCTTCGCGGTGGTGGCGGACCGGGTGCCGCGCATGGAGAGCGCGGCCATGGTCCTGACGGTCCTGCTGATGGCGGCGATGATGACGCTGCTGATCAGCGGCGGCTCCGGGGTGGGGATCGCGGTGTTCTTGCTCTTCTTTCTGGTAGGCGCATCGGGCGGTCCGATGATCGAGCCGCTGCTGCTGGCGCGGTCGTTCGGTCAGGCGCACTTCGCGACGATCCTGGGCGTGACGCAGATCATCGGCACGCTGGGGATGGTGGTCAGCCCGACTGTCGCGGGGGCGATCTTCGACCGCACCGCGTCTTACGACTGGGCCTTGGTCATGTTCGCAGCGGCCTTCGGGGCCTCGATGCTGCTGTTCCTGGTGGCGCGGCGCTTACCGCGGCCGGTGATCCCGGAGCCCCTGCCCCATCCCCGTGCGGCGGCGGCGAGCCGGATCGCGGACGCGGCGCCCGGCGGCGGGGCGTAGAGCCACGACGGCTCCGGACGCGTGGGATGCAGCGAGGTCCTGCTGTCCCTGGCGGCCAGGGTAACAGAACGTTTGTTCTTTCGTCAAGGCCTTGCCCGGCGCGAGTCCGGCCGGCGGCGCTAGAAGATGCCGAGTTCGAATTTGGCTTCGTCGGAGCACATCTCGCGGGGGTCCCAGGGGGGGCTGAAGACGAGTTCGGCGGCGATGGCTTCGACGCCGTCCAGGTTGGAGACGGCTTGCTCGATCTGGGCGCGGATCATGGGGCCGACGGGGCAGGCGGGGGTGGTGAGGGTGTGGACGACGCGGACCGTGGCGCCTTCGACGGCGATCTCGTAGATCAGGCCCAGGTCGACGATGTTGATGCCGATCTCCGGGTCGAAGACGGTGCGGAGCTTGTCGCGGACCTGGTCTTCGCTGACCGCGCCCGAGCCGTTCGCGTCCTGGCCGTTCTCGGTGGTGTCCGCGGGGGCGGTGCTATCGGGGGCGGTGGTTCCTGCGGTGGGTTGGTCGGCGGTCATGGCTGGCTCCTGTCGTTGCGCCGAGGCTGGGGCCGGGCGGTCAGGTGCGGGCGGGGTTGTTCTGCGCGCTGTTGTTCCCTCCGCCGGGGGCGGGCGAGCTGTGGTTGGGCTCGCCGGGGGCGGGCCGGAGGCGGGTCTGGATGTCGCTGTCGTTGCCGGCGGGGGCGCTGGGGTCGGGACCGGCGAGGGCGTCCAGGGCTTGGTCCAGGACCTTCCAGGCGAGGAGGGCGCACTTGATGCGGACGGGGAAGCGGGCCACGCCCTGGAGCGCTTCGAGGTCGCCGATATCGGTGGCGTCGATGTCGAAGCGCTCGTCGGTGAAGATCCGCTGGACGTCGCGCGAGAGGGCGCGGACGTCGTCCAGGGAGCGGCCCTGTACTCCCTCGGTGAGCATGGATGCGGAACTCTGGCTGATGGAGCAGCCTTGGCCTTGGAAGCGCACCGCGCGGATCCCGTCCCCGTTGCGAATCAGGGCGAGGCTGACCTCGTCTCCGCAGGAGGGGTTGAAGCCCTCCACCACGACGCCGGCGCCGTCCAGGGCGCCCTTGTTGCGGGGGTTGCGGTAGTGGTCCAGGATCAGGTCGCGGTAGAGGTCGTCGAACTGGACGGGGTTGGCGGCTTCACGGTTGGGCACGGGGCTCAGGCCGTTCCGCCCTGGGGGCCGTCGTAGCCGAAAACGGCGGCGGCCTCACGCAGGGAATCGACGAGGGCGTCGACTTCGTCCACGCGGTTGTAGAGGTAGAAGCTGGCGCGGGCGGTGGCGGGGACGCCCAGACGGCGCATGAGCGGCTGGGCGCAGTGGTGGCCGGCGCGGATGGCGACGCCGCGGCCGTCGAGGATGGTGCTGAGGTCGTGGGGGTGGATGTCGAGGTAGTTGAAGGCGGCGACGCCGCCGCGCTGGGTGGGGTCGGTGGGACCGTAGAGGGTGAGGCCCTCGATCGATTGCAGGCGGTCCAGGGCGTAGGCGACGGTCTCCAGCTCATGGGCGCGGACGGCGTCCATGCCGAGGTCGCTGAGGTAATCCAGGGCGGGGCCGAAGGCGACGACATCGGCGATGTTGGGGGTGCCGGCCTCGAACTTGTGGGGCAGGGCGGCCCAGGTGGACTCCTCGCGGGTGACGAGGCTGATCATCTCGCCGCCGCCGAGGAAGGGGTCCATCTCTTGGAGGAGGTCGCGGCGGCCCCAGAGCACGCCGACGCCGGTGGGGCCGAGCATCTTGTGGGCGGAGAAGGCGAGGAAGTCGGCGCCGAGGCTTTGGACGTCGACGGGGAGGTGGGGCACGCTCTGGGCGCCGTCGACGATGGTCAGGGCGCCGGCTTCGCCGGCCATGGCGGCGATCTCGGCCACGGGATTGATCGTGCCGAGCACGTTGGACATGTGCACGATGGAGACGATGCGGGTGCGCGGGCCGATCAGGTCGTGGGCCTGGTCCAGGCTGATCTGGCCGTGGTGGTCCACATCGAGGAAGCGCAGGCGCAGGCCGTGGCGTCGCGCGGCGAGCTGCCAGGGCACCAGGTTGGAGTGGTGCTCCATCTCGCTGAGCACGATCTCGTCGCCCTCCTGGAGGCGGGCGGTGAGGGTGTGGGCGAGCAGGTTGAGGGCTTCGGTGGTGTTGCGGGTGAAGATCACCTCGCGTTGGGAGGGAGCGTTGATGAACTTCGCCGTCTGGACGCGCACGGCCTCGTAGGCGGCGGTGGCCTCCTCGGCGAGGGTGTGCAGCCCGCGGTGGATGTTGGCGTTGGTCGTGGTGTAGTAGCGCACGAGCGCGTCGATGACGGCCTGCGGCTTTTGGGTGGTGGCGGCGTTGTCCAGGTAGACCAGGGGTTGGCCGTTGATCCGCCGGTCGAGGATGGGGAAATCGGTGCGGAGCGCGGCGACGTTGAGGGCGGTGGATTCCTGGACCATCGCGCTCAGCCCTCCAGCGCGACTTCGACGTCGCCGTCCACGATCCGCGCGGGGTAGGCGCGCACGCCGCGCACGGCGGGCAGGGTCTTGGCGGCGCCGCTGCGCACGTCGAAGAGGGCGCCGTGGCGGGGGCACTCGACGCGGTCGCCGTGGAGGGTTCCGTCGCCGAGGGGGCCGTCGTCATGGCTGCAGACGTTGTCGATGGCGTAGATCGCGTCGCCTTCGACGTGGCAGAGGGCGATGCTCTGCCCGTCGATCTCGACCACGCGGGCTTCCCCCGGCGGTACGTCGGCGGCGGCGGCGGCGCGGACGTAGTCGCTCATCGCTGGGCCAGCTTCGCGTCCACGAGTCGTTCGACAGCCGCACGCAGGTCCTGGTCGGGGAGGCGGGCGGCGGCGGCGTCGAGGAAGCCCTGCACCACTATGCGCTCGGCCTCCGCGGGCGGGATGCCGCGGGACTGGAGATAGAAGATCTGCTCCCGGTCGACGGGGCCGACGGCGGCGGCGTGGGAGCACTTCACGTCGTCGGCTTCGATTTCGAGCACCGGGATCGGGTCGGCCCCGGCGCCTTCGCTCAGGATCAGGTTGCGCATGGTTTGATGGCCGGAGGTCTTCTGGCCTTCAGGGGTGATCTTGATGACGCCGTACTGGACGGCCATGGCCTGGTCTTTCAGGGCGCCCTTGATCTGGAGGTCGCTGGCGCCGCCGACGGCGCGGTGGTCCTGGCGGGTGTCGTACTCGATGTGCTGGCGGCCGTCGGCGACGAAGAGGCCGGTGAGGTCGGCGCGGACGCCGGGGCCGACGACGTCGAGGACGATGCGCTCGCGGCTGAGCGCGCCGCCGAAGGCGGCGGAGGCGATGAGGACGCGCGCATCGCGCTCGGCGCGGAGGCGCAGGGTGACGAAGGCGCGGGCGTCGCGGCCCCAGTGCTGGAAGCCCACGTAGCGCACGTCGGCGTCGGCTCCGGCGGCGATCTCCACGCTGCGATGCAGGAAGGCGGCGGCGTCGGCCGATTCCGGGTCGTCGGAGGCGGCGGCCTCGATCAGGGTGGCGGCGCTGCCCGTTCCGGCGACGAAGAGCGTCTGGCCGAAGAGGCCCTGAGGGCCGTCGCCGGGGTTGGGGGCGCTCTTGCCGAGCAGGTGGAGCAGGCTGGCGTCCAGGTGGACGCCGTCCGGCACGTAGCAGAAGAGCCCCTGGCTCCAGAGGGCGGCGCTGAGGGCGGTGAAGCGGCTGCTATCGACGGGGAGGGTGGCGTGCAGGTGCTCCCGCACGAGCGTTTCGTGCTCGCGGGCGGCCTGCGCCAGGGGCAGGAAGATGACGCCGTGCGCGGCGAGGCCGGCGGGGAGCCGGTGCTCGTGCAGGCGGCCGTCGATCTGGCGCAGGCGGGCACCGCCGCCATCCAGCCCCAGCGCGGTCAGCGCGGCGGGGGGGGCAGCGGCGCGGCCGAGGAGCAGGTGGTAGTCGTCCAGAGGGACGCCGTCCATGGGGGTGCGGCGCCATTCCTCTTCCTGGCCGCTGGGCCACTCCAGGGTGCGGTAGGCGGTGAGGGCCTGGAGGCGGTCATCGCGCAGCCAGGTGGGCTCGTCGAAGGCGCTGGAGAGGGCCTCAACGCGGTCCGCCGTCGGGGCGACGCTAGGGGCGGTCGCTGCGGTCACGGTGCGGGATTCTCCTGTGGGTTCAGTGGCCACCGCAGCCGCAGCCGCCGCCCTGGCCGCCGCTTTGGGCGTTGGGGGCCGTGATGGAGAAGCCCTGGCTCATGACGTCGTCGAGGTAGTCGAGGGATGCGCCCTCCAGGGCGTCGGCGGAGGCGGGATCGACGATGAACTCCAGCGTCCCGACTGCGACGCGGGCGTCCGTGGCCTCCGGGCTGTCGAAGGCCATGCCGAAGCGCATGCCGCCGCTACAGGCGCAGCCGCCGCCACCGTCCTGGGCGAAGAGGCGCAGGCCGAGGTCGTCGGGTCCTCGCTCGGCGACGAGGGCGTTCAGTTTTTCGGCGGCGAGGTCGGTGATGGTGATGTTCACGGGCGTTTCTCCTTCAGCGGTCCTGGCGGCCCCGCGCCGGTTGCGTCGGGGGGGGGGCCTCGGGTGGGTGGGGCCGGGTCAGCCGACGGCGCCTTCCATCTGCATTTCGACGAGCCGGTTGAGTTCCACGGCGTACTCCATGGGCAGCTCCTTGACGATGGGCTCGACGAAGCCGTTGACGATCATCTTGGTGGCCTGGTCCTCGGGGATGCCGCGGGCCATAAGGTAGAAGAGCTGGTTCTCGCCGACCTTGGAGACGGTGGCCTCGTGGCCGATGTCGACGCGGCGCTCGTCGATCTCCATGGTGGGGTAGGTGTCGGAGCGGGACTGGTCGTCCAGCATAAGGGCGTCGCAGCGGACGTTGGAGCGGCAGCCGTGGGCGCCCTCGTAGACCTTGACGAGGCCGCGGTAGGAGGTGCGGCCGCCGTCGATGGCGAGGCTCTTGCTGTTGATGACGGAGGTGGTGTTGGGGGCGGCGTGGACCATCTTGGCGCCGGCGTCCTGGTGCTGGCCCTGGCCGGCGAAGGCGATGGAGAGGACTTCGCCGTGGGCGCCCGGCTCCAACAGGTAGACGGCGGGGTACTTCATGGTCAGCTTGCTGCCCAGGTTGCCGTCCACCCAGGTCATGCGGGCGTCGGCGTAGGCGGCGGCGCGCTTGGTGACGAGGTTGTAGACGTTGTTGGACCAGTTCTGGATGGTGGTGTAGCGCACGTCGGAGCCGGGCTTGCAGATGATCTCGACGACGGCGCTGTGCAGCGAGTCACTGGAGTAGATGGGGGCGGTGCAGCCTTCGACGTAGTGCACCTTGGAGCCGGGCTCGGCGATGATCAGGGTGCGCTCGAACTGGCCCATGTCCTCGGAGTTGATGCGGAAGTAGGCCTGGAGGGGGATATCCACCTCCACGCCTTCCGGCACCCAGATGAAGGAGCCGCCGGACCAGACGGCGGTGTTCAGGGCGGCGAACTTGTTGTCATTGGCGGGGATGACGGTGGTGAAGTGCTCGCGGAAGAGGGCCTCGTGCTCTTGCAGAGCTTGGTCCGTGCTCATGAAGAGCACTCCCTGTTTTTCCAGGTCCTCGCGGATGTTGTGATAGACGACCTCGGAGTCGTACTGGGCGCCGACGCCGGCCAGGAGGCCCTGCTTCTCGGCCTCGGGGATGCCGAGCTTGTCGTAGGTGTCGCGGATGTACTGGGGCACATCATCCCAGCTGTCCTCGTCGCGCTCCTCGCTGGCGCGGACGAAGTAGTGGATGTTCTGGAAGTCGATCTCGTTGACGGCGCCGCCCCAGTCGGGCATGGGGCGGTCGAAGAAGTGCTGCAGGGCCTTGAGGCGCAGGTCGCGCATCCAGGCGGGCTCGTGCTTGAGGTCGCTGATGGCCTCGACGACTTCCGGGCTGAGGCCTTTGGGCAGCTTGACGAGGGCCTGTTCGTCGTCGTGGAAGCCGAACTCGTAGGCCTGCTTCTGGATGTCGGGCTTCTTGATTGTGGGCTTTTGGGGCTCGGTTTGGGTGGTCATGAGACCGCAACTCCTTCGCTGGCATCGACGCTGACGTGGCTGAGCCCGGCCTCGGCCAGGATGGGGTCGTAGCCGCCGGCTTCGAGTCGCTCGGCCAAGCTGAAGTCCCCGGACTTGATGATGCGCCCATCGACGAGGACGTGAACGACGTCGGGGCGGACGTAGTTGAGCAGGCGCTGGTAGTGGGTAATGAGGAGGATGCCGTTGTCCTCCGTGTGGAAGCGGTTGATGCCGTCGGCGACGACGCGCAGGGCGTCGATGTCGAGGCCGGAGTCCGTCTCGTCCATGACGGCGAGGGCGGGACGCAGGAGGCCGAGTTGGAGGATCTCGGCGCGCTTTTTCTCGCCCCCGGAGAAGCCGTCGTTGACGTAGCGGCGGACGAAGGATTCGTCCATCTGCAGGCCGTCCAGTTCGGCGCGGAGTTGCTGACGGAACTCGCGCACGGGGATCTCCTCGCCGCGGCGGGCGCTGACGGCGCGGCGAAGAAAGTTGATCATGGAGACGCCGGGCACGTCGGTGGGGTACTGGAAGGCCAGGAAGATCCCCCTGCGTGCGCGTTTGTCCGGCGCCTCGGCGAGGATGCTCTCGCCGCGGAAGCGCACGTCGCCGGCGGTGACGGTGTAGCGGGGGTGCCCCATGAGGGCGTTGGCGAGGGTGCTCTTGCCGGAGCCGTTGGGCCCCATGAGGGCGTGGATCTCGCCCGCGCCGACGGTGAGCGAGAGCCCCTTGACGATGGGCTTGTCGCCGACGTTGACGTGCAGGTGATCGATGTGGAGAAGGGGTGCGCTCATGGGCCGGCGGGTCCTCCTGCGTTGGGGCCGGGGTCGGTGCGGCCGGCTTTGGTCTGTGTCGCGGGGGTCTGCGTCGCGGGGGTCTGCGGGGTGGAGGGCTGGGGAGCGGGGGCGCTGATGCGGTATTCGCAGGTGTCGTTGCCGTGGACGAGGCTGCCGACCTGGACCACGTCGGCGCCGACGAGCTTTTCAATGGCGAGGCGGTCGGACTCGCAGACGCAGTCACTGCTGTCGGCGACGCTGCGGTAGGGGCAGGCATGGTTGTGCAGGCGGAAGCCCCCGGGGGTGCGTTGCCAGGCGTCGAGGATGCCTTCCTCGCGCAGGGCCTCCACGGTCTGGGCCACGCGCTGCTCGAGCGGGGCGTCGGCGGGGACCTGGGAGCGATGCTCCGCGGCGAGCTGGTCGGCGAGGCCCTCGGCGACGCCGTCGAGGCGGCCCCGGTCGCTGGTGATTTGGCCGATCAGGCGCAGGGCGAGGGATTCGGAGCGGTCGCGGCTGGCGCGCACGCCGTCGTTGGTGGCCTGGTAGTGACGGTAGGGGCGGCCGGTGGCCTGGCGGACGCTGCGGTCGCGGATGAGGCCGTCGGCGGCGAGGCGGTCCAGGTGGCGGCGGATGGTGGCGTCGGCCAGGGGGAGGGTGGCGGCGAGTTGGGCGACGGTGGCGCCGCCCTGGGCGACGATGAAGTCCAGGAGGTCGTTGTGGCTGTCGCCCGATGCGCTCATCGCGGCCTTCCGGGGGGGTGGGGCGCTGTCCGCACCCTCTACAGTGCCAGCGTCTCGGTTTCCCCCGTTTTTGTCAAGAAATGAGGAAAACTCGGCGGGCCGGGGTGTGGCGGGGATGTCAGATCTCGATTTGGAGGCCGTCCCTGGCCACGGTGACGGGGCAGGGACCGTGGCGTTGGGCGCGGGCACCGTAGGCCTGGGTGTCGGTTTCGAACCAGAAGTGGGTTAGCAGGAGGCGGTCGGCGCGGGCCTCGGCGGCCATCTCGGCGGCCTGCTCGGGAGTGCAGTGGCCGCGCTGGTCGCCCGTTTCCGGTGCGTTCAGGGTGGCTTCGCAGAGGAAGAGGTCGCAGTCCCGGGCGAGGCCCGTGACGTCCAGGCTCGGGGCCGTGTCGCCGCTGTAGGCCAGGCTGGCGCCGTTTTCGTCCAGGCGCATGGCGAAGGCGGGGATGTAATGGGTGGCGGGGGCGCAGGTGATGCGGAGGCCGTCCAGGTCCAGGGCGCGGCCGGGTTCATACTCGCTGACGCGGAAGGTGTTGTCGCAGAAATCCTGGGGGAATGTCACCGCTTCCAGGATGGTGCGCAGGCGCTCGCGACCGCCGGGGGGGAGGTGGAGGGTGACGCGGGGTTCGCTATCGGCCACGCCGCCCATGTCGCGCGTGATGCGGAAGCGCAACGCGAGCACATCGATGAAATGGTCGGCGTGCATGTGGCTGATGAAGATGTCGTCGATGTCGCCCTGGGGGCGGAGGGCCAGGAGGGCGGAAGCGACGCCATGGCCGCAGTCGAGCAGCAGCCGGCGGCGCGCCGTTTCGACGAGGTAGCCGGAGGTGTTTTGACCGCCGGTGGGGCAGGCGGCCCCCGAGCCGAGCACGGTCAGTCGCATGGTCTGCTCCCGCCCGTCTCGGCGCCGGCCGGCCGGCCCCGGCACCCCTCAGGAGCAACGTATGAGGAGGGCTTTCGGGTCGTCAAGAATCGCTCTGCGTCGGGGGATGCAGGCCGGGCGTTCGCCGCTGACCCGTCCCCGTGGCGAAGTTGGGCCTGCCGGCGCGGCTGGGACGCCGGGGGCGTTGGGGTGGAAGAATGGGTGGCGATGAACGCTCCTGAGCTTGCGGTCAGCTTCGACGATGTGCTGGCGGCGCGCGGTTGCCGTCGCCTGCCGGGGGCGGGGCTGGAGCGATGAGGCCGGCAGGGGCGCGAGCGCACTCCGGGGTGGGGCCGGAGACGGGCGATGCGGTCCTCACGATCACGCTGTCGCCCTACCGCCTGCTGCTGCACAACGACGACGTGCACACGATGGATCAGGTGGTGGCCGCGCTCCTGACGAGCGTGCCGGAGTTGGCCCCCGAGGAGGCGGTCGCGATCATGCTGGAGGCGCACGCGCAGGGGCTGGCACAGGTCATCGTCTGTCCCCTGGAGCGGGCGGAGCTGTATCGCGACCGGTTGCGGGAGCAGGGGCTGACGGCGTCGGTTGAGGCGGCTTAGGGTCGGGGGCGCGCCGGAGGATGCCGTCGCCGCGCTCGCTCGTACGCACCCGGATTGCGTCCTCGACGGGGCTGACAAAGATCATGCCGTCGCCGATGTTGCCGGTGCGGGAGGCCGCGATGACGAGGTTGGTGGCCTCGTCGAGCTGATCGTCGCGGACGACGACGGTCAGCTTGACCTTGGGCAGCATGTCGATGGCGTAGGTTTCCCCGCGGCGGCCGCTGTGGATGACGCCTCGCTGCTGGCCGCGCCCGGTGACGCTCTCCACGTGCAGGCCGGCCACGTGCAGGCCGGCCACGTGCAGGCCGGCGTAGCCGTGCTCGGTGAGGGTGACTTTGGCCTGTTCCAGCCGCTCCGGGCGGATGGTCGCTTCGATCTTCTTCACGACGTCCCTCCCTTGTCGGCGGGATGGATGCGGGATGCGGGTGCGCCGCCGACCACCGGAGTGGGCCCGCTGATCACAGTGGAGACGCCGCCAGGGTAGGAACCGAGCCCTGGCTCGTCGAACTGGTAGGCGGGCTCTTCGTGCTCGGAGCGGTCAGGGCCGATGAGTTCCGCGGCCTCATCGAGGCGCAGGCCCATGGTGCGATCGAGCACGAGAAGGATGGTCGCGGTGGCGACGCCGGACCAAGCGAGGGCCGCCAGCCCGGCGACGGCGCCGGTGGCGGCGCCCACGATGGAGGCTTTGCCGGTGTGGTACCAGGAGGGCCCATCCAGGTGAGCGCGGCCATGGCGGCGGCCAGGTTAAAGACGTGTTAACGGGTCGGGTGGGGACGGGGCCGCGGCGGAACACTGTAGAATCGGGCGGATCATGCTGAGCCCCACGACCGAGGACTATCTGCAAGCGATCGATTCCCTGGCGAACGAGCGCCAGGCGGTGATCGCGGCACGCCTGGCGGAGCGGCTGCGCGTGACCCCGGCTTCGGTGTCGCAGACGATCGAGCGGATGGTGCGGCAGGGACTGCTGGTGGTGGCGGCGGACCATCGGATCGGGCTGACCGCGGCGGGGCAGGAGGCGACGAACTCGATCGTGCGGCGGCATCGCCTGACGGAGCGTTTTCTGGCCGATGTGCTGCAGTTGGATTGGGCCCAGGCGCACCAGGAAGCGCACCGCCTGGAGCACGCCGTCAGTGAGCTGGTGGAGGAGCGGCTCTCGGCCTTCATGGAGCACCCCCACACCTGCCCCCACGGGGCGCCGATTCCGGGGAACTTCCCCGAGGGCGGGGACCGCGACTGGGAGCTGCTGGAGGCGTTACCGGCCGGCGCCCGCGTCACGATCCGGCGCATCTCGGAGATGGTCGAGGACGACCCCGAGCTGCTGGCCTACTGCGAGAGCAAGAATCTGCGCCCGGGAGTCGAGGCGACGGTGCGCGAGATCGGCCCGGACGGGCTGTACATCCTGGACGTGGAGGGGGAGCCGGTGGCGATCAGCCGGCGGCTCAGCGCCCACCTCTTCTGCGAGCCCCTGCACGCGGTGGGGGCCGGCTGAGCCCCACCGGCTGGGGGTTCCGGCTGGGGCTCCCGGCTGTGAGGCCCAATCCGGGGGGCAGCCGAGCGGGGAGGATTCCATGGCGGCGATGGGCCCTTTGCGGGGACGGGTGGCACTGGTGACGGGCGCCTCCCGGGGAATCGGGCAGGCGGTGGCGCTGGCGCTGGCGGCGCAGGGGGCCGACGTGGCCATCAATTACATCAGCCGCCGGGAAGGAGCGGAGGAAACGGCGGCGGCGGCTGAGGCCTTGGGGGTGCGGGCCTGCATCGCGCGCTGCGACGTGGCCGCCGGAGAGGAGCCGATCCGGGCGTTGGTGGCGGAGGTGTCGGCGGCCCTGGGCGCGCCAACGATCCTGGTCAACAACGCCGGCATCACGCGAGACAGCCTGGTCATGCGCATGAGCGACGCCGACTGGGACGCGGTGCTGCGGACGGATCTCACGGGCGCTTTCCAGGTGACGCGCGCGTGCCTGCGCGGGATGTTGCGGGAGCGCTGGGGGCGGGTGATCAACATCGGTTCGGTGATCGGCAGCATGGGTAATCCCGGCCAGTCGAACTACGCCGCGGCGAAGGCCGGGCTGGCGGGCTTTACGCGGGCCCTGGCCAAGGAGGTGGGCAGCCGCAACATCACCGTGAATCTGATTGCCCCCGGGTTCATCCAGACGGAGATCGTGGCCGATCTGCCGGCCGATGTGGTGGAGCGGATCACCACGCAATTGCCTTTGGGCCGGCTGGGCAGCCCGGACGATGTGGCGCCGCTGGCCGCCTTCCTGGCGGGCGAGGGCGGGGCCTACATCACCGGGCAGACGATCCACGTGGACGGGGGCATGGCGCCCTCCTGACGGCGTGGATTCGGGTGGGCCTCTTGCCGTATACGAATCTGGGCAATGGGGCGAATACCGCCACAGCCGGCGCCCGCCCTGCACTGGGGGCCTTACACTGGGACAGCGCGCCCTCGTGGTATTGTGCGGGGAGTATTCGCGCCATGGCACGGCGATCGAAGGCGGGACTAGCGCGTGACCCCTGACGCATCCAGTCCGGCCATCGTGGATGAGACCCACGCGGTGGCGGTGCTCTTCCCCGGGCAGGGGACGCAGTCGATCGGGATGGCCGGCGCGATCCTCGAAGTGCATCCGGCGGCCGTCGAGTTTTTCGACCGCGCCTCGGAGGTGTTGGGCTATGACCTGCTGCGTCTGGTGCAGGAGGGCCCAGCCGAGCAGCTGGACGACACGCTCTACTCCCAGCCCGCGATCTACGTGGCGAGCATCGCCTGGCTGCACGCGCTGCGGGCGCGCTGGCTCGCCGCCGGCCGGGAGTTCAAGCCCCTGGCGATGGCCGGCCACAGCATGGGCCAGATTACGGCCGCCGTGGCGGCGGGGGCGCTGGACTTCGAGGACGGGCTGCGCCTGGTGGAGGCGCGCGGGCGGGCCACGCGCGAGGCGGACGCGCGGCGTCCGGGCGGCATGGCCTCGATCATCGGGCTGCGGGACCGCGCGCTGCGGGCCATCGTGGGTGAGGCCACACGCGACGAAACGCTGGTGGTGGCCAACGACAACGGGCCCGGGCATGCCGTCGTTTCCGGGGATGAGCCGGCTTTGCAGCGCGTGATGCGCCTGGCCGAGCAGCACGGGGCGCGGCGCGTGGTGCGCCTGAGGATCGGGATCGCCTCGCACTCGCCGCTGATGGATGAGGCGCAGCGACAGTTCCGGGAGACGATCGCCGCGATGCCCTGGCGCGACCCCGAGGTGCCCATGATCAGCAACGCCACGGCCGGCTTCCTGCTCACGCGGGACGCCATCGTCGAGGACCTCAATCACGCCCTGCTGCGCCCCGTGGACTGGCGGAGTTCGGTCAAGGCGATGGCCTCCAGCGGGGCCAGCCTCTTCGTGGAGGCGGGGCCGGGGGACGTCCTCTCGAAGCTCGTGCGGCGGATTTCCCAGCACGCCTGGACCTTCCCGCTGGCGGACGGAGAGGCGGGGCTGGCCCGTCGCGATTACCCGGACATGTCCGACGGCATCCCCAAGTGAAGTTCGGGCCGCGCGGACCTGGGACGGGAGCGCGCTGATGACGCGTCGGGTGGTGATCACCGGAATGGGCGCCGTCTGTCCGGTGGGCAACGACCTGCCGACGGTCTGGGACCGGCTGGTGGCGGGCGAGTCCGGGGTGGGACCGATCACGCACTTCGATCCGACGCCATTCAAAGTGCACGTGCAGGCCGAGGTGCATGACTTCCAGCCCGACGAGACGCTGGCGCCCAAGCCGCTGAAGCACATGGACCGCAATGTGCAGTTCGGCTGCGTCGCGGCCCGGGAGGCGGTGCGCGACGCTGCGTTCTGTATCGACGACGGCAACCGGGAGCGGGTCGGCGTGATCTTCGGCAGCGGTGGTGGCGGCATGTCCACGCTCCTCCATTGGAATGAAGTGCTCCGAGCGAAGGGCCCGCGCCGCGTGTCGCCGTTCTTCATGCCGAACTTCATCGCCGATGCCGCCAGCGGGCACATCGCGATCCAGGCGGGGGTGACGGGCCCCAATTACTCTCCCACCAGCGCCTGCGCGACGGGGGCCAACGCCGTGGGCGACGGGGCGATGCACATTCGCGCGGGCAAGGCGGAGGCGATGATCGTGGGGGGCTCGGAGGCCGTCCAGCAGCCGCTCTTCCACGCTTGCTTCGAGTCGATGCGGGTGCTGGCGCCGGCGGCGGATCCGCCCTCCGCGACGGTGAAGCCGTTCGACCTGAATCGGGCGGGCTTCGTGCCCGGCGAGGGCGGGGCCGCCCTGCTGCTCGAGGACCTGGACCACGCCCAGGCCCGCGGCGCGCGCATTTACGCGGAGGTTACCGGTAGCGGCTCCAGCAACGACGGCTTCGACATGGCGGCGCCGGATCCCAGCGGACGGGGATTGCTCAATGCGATGCGCCAAGCCCTGGTGGAAGGCGGCCGACCCAGCGCGGAGGTGGGTTACGTCAATACGCACGGCACAGCCACACGGGTAGGAGATAAAGCAGAGGTGACGGCGGTGAAGGACGTGTTCGGGGGGCATGCGCCGGAGGTACTGGTCTCCTCGATCAAGCCGGCGACGGGGCACATGATGGCCGCTAGCGGCGCGCTGGAGGTGATCGTGACGGCGCTGGCGCTGGACCGTGGCCTGATCCCGCCCACGCTCAACTACGAAACACCGGACCCCGAGTGCGACCTGGACTGCGTGCCCAACGCGCCGCGCGAGGTGCGGTTGGAGGCGGCGATGTCGATCTCGGTGGGACTGGGCGGCCACAACGCCGCCGTGCTGCTCAGGCGATGGCAGGACTAGCGTCCTGAGCGAGCGGGGGTCGCGCTTCGTGATCACCGGCATCGGGCCGGTGACGCCGATCGGGACCGGCGTGGCGGTGTTCTGGGAGAGTCTGCGCGCGGGGCGCTCCGGGGTGCGGCCGATCACCGCCTTTGACGCCTCAAGGATGAAGGTCCGCATCGCCGCGGACGTCCCGGATTTTGACCCGGAGCGCTACATGCCGGCCAAGAACGCGCGACGCATGGCGCGCTTCGCGCAGATGGCGGTGGCGGCCTCGCGGCTGGCGCTGGCGGATGCGGCGCTGGACCTGGCGACGGTGGACCGCGAGCGCGTCGCGGCCGTGATCAATACGGGTGGCGGCGGCGTGACCACGATCGCCGAGGAAACAGCCTCTCTGGCGGAGCGGGGACCGGGACGGGTGGGGGCGCTGTTCGTGCCGATGATGGCGGCCAACATGGCCTCCTGTCAGGTCTCCATCGAGCTGGGGCTGGAGGGCCCGGCGCTGACATCGGCGGCGGCCTGCGCGAGTTCCATCTACGCTTTCATCGAGGCGCGGCAGTTGCTGCACTACGGGGAGGCGGATCTGGCCTTCGTGGGCGGCACGGAGGCCAACATCTCGGAGCTGGGGATCGCGGGGCTGGCGAACATGCACGCGCTCTCGCGGCGCAACGCGGAGCCGGAGAAGGCCTCGCGGCCGTTCGACGCCGCCCGCGACGGCTTCGTCTTCGGCGAGGGGGCGGTGGTCTGTCTGGTGGAGGCGTTACCGGCGGCACGGGCGCGCGGCGCGCGCATCTACGCCGAGGTCCTGGGCGGCGGACGGTCGGCGGACGCCTACCACATCACGGCCCCCAAACCGGACGGCAGCGGCGCGGCGCGGGCGATGGCGCGGGCCCTGGCCGACGCCGGATTGGGGCCGCAGGACGTGGACTACATCTGCGCGCACGGCACGGGCACGCCGCTCAACGATGCGGCGGAGACGCGGGCGATCCACCAGGTGTTCGGGGCCCAGGCGTCGCGCCTGATGGTGAGTTCGCCCAAGAGCATGACGGGGCACCTGATGGGGTCGGCGGGGGCCTTGTCGGTGGCGGCGGCGGCGCTGGCCATTCATCACGGCGAGGTGCCACCGACGATCAACCTGGACCAGGCCGACCCGGAATGCGATCTGGACTACGTGCCGCAGAGGAGCCGGCGGGCGACGGTGCGGACGGCGCTGGCCAACGGCTTTGGCTTCGGTGGACAGAACGGTGTCGTCGCACTGGGCCGCGTCGATTCATAATGGCCCAGGCCGGGTCCGGACTGGCGCCGCGCGCGGGCGCCGGCGTGACGACAGTGAGGGTGGGCTGTGAGCACTGAGGAGCGGGTGCAGAACATCGTGGCGGAGCAGTTGCGCGTGCCGGTGGCCGACGTGACGCCGGCGGCGCACCTGGTCGACGATCTGCACGCGGACTCGCTGGACGTGGTGGATCTGACCATCGCGATTGAGGAGGAGTTCAGCACGGATGAGGCGCCGATCGAGGTCTCGGAGGCGGCGGCGGCCGAGATGCACACCGTGCGGGACATCCTGGATTTTCTCGCGACCCACCGCGCCGGCTGAAGCCGCGGAGCCCCGTGCCGCTGCACCGCATCCGCGCCGCTCGCCTGGGGGGCACGGAGGCGCTGCGCAGCCGCTTGCGCGCGGAGGGCATTCAGTTGGAGCGGGGCCGGACCGTGCTCAACCAGCGCACGGAGGGTGCGTCTGTGCTGATCGTCGTGCGGGGGGTGCTGCGCGTTGGGGTGGCCGATGACGACGCCACCCTGGCCCCCGGCGAGGGTGTGCTCCTGCCGGCCGAGACGGTGTATGCCCTGCAGGCGCCGGAGGAGGTGGTGGCGGTGCTGTTCACGCTCCCTGGGAACGGCGTGACGGGGCCCGAGGGCCCTGCGGCCGCTGAGCCGTCCCCCTAGTCGCGGCGGCGCAGGACTTTGCTCGGCCGCCAGCGTTCGGGCCAGCCGGCCTCAGGCACGAGCACCGCGATCGGGGCGCCGACCCGGTCCACGGCCAGGGCGCGCTCGGCGCCGCCCAGGCTGGCGGGGATGCCCTGGCCGTTGAGGATCTGATCGCGCTGGGCGCTGCTGAGGATGATCTGTGGCCAGTCCGCGAAGAAGCGCACCAGGGGCGCGGCCAGCTCCCAGCCGGCGGCGGCGGCGAAGGCGCGATCGAGGGCTTCCGGCGTGTGGGCCTGCGCCACGTCGACGGGACCGATGCCGGTGCGGCGCATGGCGATGACATGCCCGCCGCAGCCCAGCGCTTCGCCGAGGTCGCGGGCGACGGCGCGTACATAGGTGCCGGTGCTCACGGTGATGGCGAGACGCAGGTCCGGCGGCGCCCAGCCTTCCAGGGTGAGATCGTGGATGGTGACGGTGCGGGCCACGATCGCGACGGGCTCGCCGCGGCGCGCGGCGCGGTGGGCGGTCACGCCGTTGACTTTGACGGCGCTGAAGGCGGGGGGCACCTGCTCCACGGCGCCGCGGAAGGCGTCCAGGGCGCGGTCCAGGTGGTCGGCCGTGAGCGGGGGGACGGGGCGTTCGGCGACGACGGCCCCTTCGGCGTCGTCGGTATCGGTGCGGAGTCCCAGGCGGACGGTGGCGCTGTAGCGCTTCTCGTGTGCGCCGATGTATTCGATAAGCCGTGTGGCGGGGCCGACGAAGAGCGGCAGGAGGCCGGTCGCCATGGGATCCAGGGTGCCGCCGTGGCCCACGCGCCGGATGCCGGTCCAACGGCGCAGTTGCTGCACGATGTCGTGGGAGGTGGGGCCCGCGGGCTTGTCGACGAGGAAGAGGGCGGCGCTGTCGCGCGAGGTCATCCGGAGTCCGCGCCGGCGGGGCTGGGATCGTCCCCGGGGGCGTCGCTGGGGGTCTGCCCGACGCCGGGGGCGTCGGTGGTGGGGGTCTCCCCGACGCCGGGGGTGCCGGTGGTGGGCAGGCCCTCGCGTTGGATGCGGTCCAAGAGATCCAGGATGCGGCGGTCCTCCTCGATGCGGTCATCGCGTTCGAACTGGAGGTCCGGGATGTGCTTCATTCGCAGGTGCGGGCGCAGCTGGCGCTGGATGAAATGGCGGGAGTGGTTGAGGGCGCTGACGACGGCGTCGCGCTGGGGGTCGGAGCCCATCACGGACACGCGCAGGCGGGCGTGCCGCAAGTCGGACGAGACGTGGGCCTCGGTGACGGAGATGAGGTCCAGATCGAGCCGGGGGTCCTTGAGCTCGCGCGCGATGATCTCGGCCACGACTTCCCGCAGGAGGTCGTTGACGCGGTCCTGGCGCCGGGCCATGCCGGTCAGATCCTCTGCTGCGGCGAGGGGGGGTCAGACACTGGCGGCGGTTTCCACGCGGCCGCCGCGCACGATCCGGCTCTGGCGCTCCGTGTGGAAGAACTCCAAGCGATCGCCGGGCACGAAGTCGTCAAAGCCCTCCAGGGCGACGCCGAATTCCTGGCCGGCCAGCACCTCCCGGGCTTCGTCCTGGAAGCGGCGCAAGCTGCGGATCTTGCCGCTGGCGACTTCGTCGCCAGCGCGGAAGAGGCGCAGGGCGAGGTCGGGGGTGATCGTGCCGTCGTCGCAGCGGGCGCCGGCGATGTTGCCGATGCGGCGGATGGGGAAGACCTGGAGCACTTCGGCGTGGGCATCGACGACGTCCACGTCGATCGGCTCCAGCATGCCACTGACGGCGGCCTCGACCTCTTCGATCAGGCTGTAGATCACGTCGTAGCGGCGGATCTCGATGGCTTCGGCACCGGCGAGCTTGCGGGCGCCCGGTTCGGTGTTGACCTGGAAGCCCAGAATGATGCCCTGTGCGGCGAGGGCGAGGGTGACGTCGGACTCGGTGATCGCGCCGGGGGCGGCGTGGATGACCTTGACGTGGACCTCCTCGTTGGTGAGTTGCTCCAGGCTCTGGCGCAGCGGCTCGACGCTGCCGTCGACGTCGGTCTTGAGCACCAGGTTGAGTTCCTTGACCTCGCCTTTGCTGATCTCGCCGAAGAGGGCGTCCAGGCTGGCGGCGTGCTGGAGCTGGGCTTCCACGGCCTCGCGTTCGCGCTTGGCGGCCTCATAGAGGCGGCGGGCGGTTTTGTCGTTTTCGACGGCGCGGAAGCGGTCGCCGGCGGCGGCGAGGCCTTGCAGGCCCAGAATGGCGACGGGGGTGGAGGGGCCGGCCGCTTTTACCCGTTCACCGTTGAAGGCGAACATCGCCTTGACACGGCCCCAGGTCTCGCCGGCGAGCAGCGCGTCCCCCAGGCGCAGCGCGCCCTGCTGGACGAGCAGGGTGCTGCGGGGCCCCTGGCGGCGGTCCAGCTCCGCCTCCAGCACGACGCCCGCCGCGCGCCGTTCCGGGTTGGCGCGGATCTCTTGCAGGTCCGCGACCAAGAGGATGGTTTCCAGCAGGTCGTCCAGTCCTTGGCGGGTGGCGCCGGAGACGGGGACCAGGGGGATGTCGCCGCCGTACTCCTCGATCATGACCTGGGCGTCGGAGAGCTGGGCTTTGACGCGGTCGAGGTTGATGTTTTCGACGTCGATTTTGGTCAGGGCGACGATCATCGGCACGCCGGCGGCGCGGATGTGATCGGCGGCCTCGCGGGTCTGGGGCATGACACCGTCGTTGGCGGCGACGACGAGGATGGCGATGTCGGTGGCCTGGGCGCCGCGTGCCCGCATGGCGGTGAAGGCCTTGTGCCCGGGGGTGTCCAGGAAGGTGATGGGCCGGTCCCGGACGGTGGCTTGGTAGGCGCCGATGTGCTGGGTGATGCCTCCGGCTTCGGCCTCCGTCACCTTGGTCTGGCGGATCGCGTCCAGCAGGGTGGTCTTGCCGTGGTCGACGTGCCCGAGGATGGCGACGACGGGGGGGCGGGGTTGCAGGCTCTCGGGGGGGTCGGGGGCCTCCTCTTGGAAGAGGTCGAGGCCGGCGGGCCGCGCGGGCTCTTCCAGCACGTCGGCGCCCTCGACGGGCTCGAAGCCGAAGTCCACGGCGACGATGGCGGCGGTGTCGTAGTCGATCGTTTTGGTGACGTCGGCCATGACGCCGTTGGTCATAAGCGCTTTGATCACCTGGACGGGGGTGTGCCCGGTGAGATCGCTCAGTTCCTTGACGGTGAGCGTGCGCGGGATCTCGATGTGCTGGCCGGCGTCGGTGGTCATCGGGTCATCTCTCCTGGCACAGCGTAGCGCGCGCTGGTCTGGTTCTCGGGCGTTGCGGGGGGGCCGGGTTGGGGGCGCCCGGGGGCGGGGGTCTGGAGGAGGGTGCGGTCGTCAGGCTGCAGGTCGGTGCGCAGCGCGTGGGCGAGCTGCCCACCCGTTGCGGCGGCGGCCCAGCAGGCCGGGGCCGGGCAGAGGTAGGCGCCCCGTCCGGGGGCGCGGGCGGTGGGGTCCAGCGCCAGGCGGCCGTCCGCATCCCGCACGATCCGGCTGAGGTCGCGCTTGGGCTGCTTGCGGCGGCAGACGACACAGGTGCGCTGCGGCAGATGCTGCGGACGCTGGGACATGCGGCAGCGAATCCTCTCCGGCCGGCCGGCGCTGCCCTCCCGTCTGGGGGTGGGACGGCAGGGGTCGGTGCGGACGAGCTAGAACTCGTCCTGGTAATCGGCGTAGGGGTCTTCTTCGAGGCCCTCGTCGGTTTCGACGTAGCGCTGGCGGCGCTTCTTCTTGGGCTTGCTCTCCGCCGCCTCTTCGGGGCGACGCAAGACTTCCTCGGCGAAGCGGATCTTGCCAGGCTCCGCGGGCCCGGGGGCGACCTCGACGGCGGCGGCGAAGGGTGGTGTCTCCTCCGGCTCCTCGGGGACGGGCTCGGCCTCGGGCGGGATTTCGCGGCGCTCGCCGCTGGGCAGAGGCGGCGCCTCGGGCGCGACCGGGGCTTCGGCCTCCGGGGGCGCCGCCTCTGCCGCGGCGGGCG
The DNA here is from genome assembly GCA_965247775.1 of Dehalococcoidia bacterium. GTDB lineage: Bacteria > Chloroflexota > Dehalococcoidia > Bin125 > Bin125. The sequence continues at coordinate 2,052,553 of OZ252031.1, read as the reverse complement.
CTGCGGCGGTGGCGGCGGCGGTCGCGACGGGTTGCGTCTCCGGCTCGGGCACGGGCGCGAGTTCGGGCTGCGGCGCGTAGGGGCCGATCCCCTCATCCGCGAACAGCTTCTCGGCCACGGTCTGCGGCTTGATGTCGATGCGGAAGCGGGTGAGACGCGCGGCCAGGCGGGCGTTTTGCCCCTCCTTCCCGATGGCGAGGGAGAGCTGCTGGTCCGGCACGGCGATCTCCGCCGTGTTCGTCTCGGGGTCGATGCGGGTGGCGGTGACCTGCGCGGGGCTGAGCGCGTGCGCGACGAACTTGCGCGGGTCCGGGTCCCATTGGATCACGTCGAGGCGCTCGCCGTGGAGTTCATTGACGATGTTCTGGATGCGGATGCCGCGCATGCCGACACAGGCTCCCACCGGGTCCAACCCCTCCTGGCGGCTGTGCACGGCGATCTTGGTGCGATGTCCGGGCTCGCGGGCGACGGCGCGGACCTCGACGAGGCCCTTGAAGATCTCCGGCACCTCCAACTCGAAGAGGCGGCGGATGAGTTCCTTGTGCCGCCGGGAGACGACGACCTGGGGGCCCTTGTTAGCCTTGAGCACCTCAACGACGTAGACCCGCAGGCGCTGGCCGGAGCGATAGTGCTCCATGCGCACCTGCTCGGAGGCGGGCAGGACGGCTTCGGTGCGGCCCAGGTCGAGGATCACCTGGCGCGGCTCCACGCGTTGGATCACGCCGGAGACAACTTCGCCCTCCTGGCCGGAGAATTCATCAAAGACGGCTTCCCGCTCGGCCTCGCGCAGGCGCTGCAGGACGACCTGCTTGGCGGTCTGCGCGGCGATGCGTCCCGCCTCCTCGCTGACCGTGTGCTCAAGCACGAGGGTGCTGCCGATCTGCGCGTTGTCGCTGTAGCGGCGGGCGGCTTCGAGGTCGACTTGCACGTCGGGGTCCTCGATGTCCTCTTCCACCTCGACGATCTCGCGTTCGGACCAGACCCGCATCCCCCCGTCGATGCGGCCGATCTTGACGTGCACCTGGCCCACGATGTCCTGCTCGCGCTTGTAGGCGGCGGCGAGGGCGGACTCGACGGCGTCGAAGACGATGTCCTCGGGCAGGTTCTTCTCGGCGGTCAGCTGGGTGATGGCGAGGAGGAAGTCCGGGCGCATCACGGCCGCGGGCGCGTCGCCGGCCGGGGCGCTCGGGGTCTGCAGGTCAGTGGCGGTATCCGCGGTCTGGATGGCTGTGCCTCGTTCCGAGGGGCGGCCTGTGGCCGGGCCCATTCGTTCCGTACGCGCCCGTCTCGCAAAGAAGGTGGGCGCGGGCCCACCTTCAGCAGTTACGCGTCCGTGTTGCCGACAGTATAGCAAGCCCTGGCGCCGGTGGCGCTCGGCGGTGGATCAGTCGCCGTGGGAGACGGCTGCGGCGGGCGCCCGCAGCGCGGCGGTGACCTCGGAAACCAGGTCCGCGGCCGGTACGGTGCGGGCCTCGGACTCCGAGCGGGCCTTGATCTCGACCACGCCGGCCTTGCGGTTGCGCGGGCTGAGGGTGCAGCGGACGGGCATGCCCAGGAGGTCGGCGTCGTTGAATTTGACGCCCGGGCGCTCGTCCCGGTTGTCGGTGAGGACGCTGAGGCCGGCGGCTTCGAGCTTGCCTTCGGCGTCCTCGGCGGCGGCGCGCACGCCGGGATCGTCCCAGCCGATGACGACGAGGTGGACATCGAAGGGGGCGACGCTGGCGGGCCAGCGGATGCCGGCCTGGTCGTGGTTGGCCTCGATCACGGCGGCCATGAGGCGTTCCACGCCAATGCCGTAGCAGCCCATGATGGGGACGGCCTGCTCGCCGTCGGCGCCGGCGTAGCGGGCCTCCATGGCCTCCGAGTAGACCGTGCCCAGGCGGAAGATGTGGCCCAGTTCAATGCCGCGGCGCAGCTCGATGGCGCCGGGGCAGCGGGCGGGGCAGGGGTCGCCCTGGCGGGCCAGGCCGATGTCGGCGATCGTGCCGGCGGTCCAGTCGCGGCCGTGGTTGGTGTTGCGCAGGTGCCACCCCGCCTTATTGGCGCCGGCGACGAGGTTGGGCGCGCCGGGGATGGAGAGGTCGGCAACGACGCGGGCGCCGCTGAGGCCGAGGGGCGAGGCGTAGCCGGGGACCCAGCCCTGCGCGGCGACTTCATCCTCGGTCATGGGGCGGATCGCGTTGGCGCCGATCGCGTTCCGCAGCTTCAGCTCGTTGAACTCCAAGTCGCCCCGGATGACGGCGAAGACGGGCGCCCCGTCGGCCCGGAAGAAGCCGGCCTTGGCCGTCGCCGCGGCGGGGACGCCGAGGAAGCGGGTGAGGGCGTCGATGGTGGTGACGCCGGGCGTCTCGACCTCTTCCAGGGGGGCGGGATCCTGGGCGGGGGGCGTGGCGCGATCGAACTCGGCGCGCTCCTGGTTGGCCGCGTAGCCGCACTCGGCGCAGAGGGCGATGACGTCCTCACCGATCTCGGTGAGGAAGATGAACTCGTGCGAGACCTTGCCGCCGATGGCGCCGGAGTCGGCCTCGACGGGGATGGCGGGCACGCCGACGCGTTGGTAGATGTTGCCGTAGGCCCGATGCATGGCGTCGTAGGAGGCTTGGAATGCATCCTCGTCGGCGTCGAAGGAGTAGGCGTCCTTCATGAGGAATTGCCGTACCCGCATCAGGCCGCCGCGAGGGCGGGGCTCGTCGCGGAACTTGTTCTGGATCTGATAGACGCGCTGGGGCAGGTCGCGGTAGGACTGCACGATCTTGCGGAAGAGGTCGGTGACGGCTTCCTCGTGGGTGGGGGCCAGGACGTGCTGGCGGTCGCGGCGGTCGCTGAGGCGGAAGAGGACGGGGCCGTAGGCTTCGTCGCGGCCAGTCTCCTGCCACAGCTCCAGCGGCTGGATGGCGGGCATAAGCAGTTCCTGGGCGCCGGCGCCGGCCATTTCATGGCGGATGATGTCTTCGATCTTGCGCAGGGCACGGAGCGCCAGGGGCAGGTAGGAGTAGACGCCGGCGGAGAGCTGGACGACGAGCCCGGCGCGGAGGAGGAGCTGATGGTTGGTGCTCTCGGCTTCGGCGGGGGCTTCCCGCAGGGTGCGGCCGAAGAGGCCGCTCATTCGCATCGGCATGGGATTCGGCCCGTTATTCGTGCTCGCCGTCGCTGCTGGGGTCCGGGTCCGAATCTATCGCGGGCAGGGGGTGCTCGCCAGGGGCGGGGCCGGGCAGGCGGGGCGGGAGGGGTTGCGGGGGGGGATCCGGCCGGACCTCCCAGCGGGCGAAGCGGGCGCCGAGGGCGTAGGCGTCCCAGGCGCAGAAGGCACTGGCGGCGAGGGCGCCGCCGCCGATCGCCGCGCCGATCATGCTGACGCCGACGCCGACGCCGTCGTCGAGGCCGAGCAGCGGCAGGATTGCGCCGCCGCCGGCCCCGCCCAGCAGGGCGAAGGGGAGGGCCCAGAGGGCGCCCTTGGCGCGGCGGCGCAGGCTGAGGGCCAGCCAGGACAGGCCGCCCAGGAGGATCCAGGTGAGGAAGAAGAGGGTGAGGAAGATGGCGTCGAAGAGCACGGGGGCAGGGTACGACGCCCCGCACGTGGCAGCGGGCATTCCGCGCGTGCGATGATTGCGCCGGACCGCCGCCGCGGCGGCCGCGCGGAGGAGTGAGCACATGCGTCGCAACCCGACCCGGGCCGTGCGCGTGGGCGGCATCCAGTTGGGCGGCGGCGCGCCGATCGCGGTGCAGTCGATGGCGGCGACGCGGACGCAGGACGTGGAGGCGACGCTCCGCCAGGTGGAGCTGATCCAGGCGGCGGGGGCGGACCTGGTGCGGATCGCGGTGGACTCCAAGAAGGACGTGGCGGCGCTGGCGCAGGTGCGCGAGCGGACGGCGGCGACGCTCTCGGTGGACCTGCAGGAGAACTACCGGCTGGCGACGCTTGTGGCGCCGCATGTCGACAAGCTGCGCTACAACCCCGGCCACCTGCACCACCACGAGAAGGCGAAGTCGATCGAGGCGAAGGTGGCCTTCATCGCGGAGACGGCGGCGGCCCACGACTGCGCCCTGCGGGTGGGGGTGAACTGCGGCTCGGTGGACCCGCGCATGATGGAGCGCTACGAGGGCGACCACGGGCAGGCGATCGTGGCCAGCGCCATGGAGCACTGCGCGCTGCTGGACGGGATGGGCTTCCGCCGCTACGTGGTTTCGCTGAAGGACTCGGACTGGCAGACGGTCGTCGAGGTCAACCGGCGCTTCGCTGGGGAGCGGCCGGACGTGCCGCTGCACTTGGGCGTGACGGAAGCGGGCATGCCGCCGGAGGGGATCATCAAGACGCGGGTCGCCTTCGAGCAGCTGGTGGCGGACGGGATCGGCGACACGGTGCGGGTGTCGCTGACGCTGCCCTTCGAGGACAAGGGGCAGGAAGTGACGGTGGCGCGCGAGATCCTGGGGGACATCGCGGCGGGACGCTTCCGCTCGGTGCCGCCGGGGCTGGACGAGGGGCTGAACATCATCAGCTGCCCGTCGTGCTCGCGGGTGGAGAACGAGGCCTTCATCGAGCTGGCGCAGGACGTGAAGTCGATGACGGAGTACGCCCAGGCCTACGACATCACGATCGCGGTGATGGGCTGCCGGGTGAACGGTCCCGGCGAGACGGACGAGGCGGACCTGGGGCTGTGGTGCGGGCCGGCGGCGGTGAACCTGAAGAGGGGGCCGGAGACGCTGGGGCACTACGGCTACGACGCCATCCTGCCGCGGCTGAAGGAGGAGGTGGACGCGCTGATCGCGGAGCAGCAGGCGATCTGACCCCATCCATCGCCACGCGACCTAGCGCAGGACCGACTCGCCTTCGATCACGCGGACGATGTCGAAGTAGCCGATCACGAGGGCGGTGGTGATGAGGAGGGCGAAGCCGGTGAGGTGCACCAACCCCTCCTTCTCCGGCGAGATCTTCTTGCCGCGGCGGATCATCTCGATGACGACGAAGACTATGCGGCCGCCGTCGAGGCCGGGGATGGGCAGCAGGTTCATGATGCCGAGGCTGAGGCTGATCAGCGCGGCCAGTTCGATCAGGCGGATCCAGCCGGCCTCGCGGACGACCTCGCCGGTGCCCTGGGCCAAGCCGATCGGCCCGTTGATCTGCAGGTCGTCGCCGCCGGCGAGCCAGCTACGGACGGCGTTGTAGGAGAGGATGAAGGTGTCGCGGGTACGCTCCAGGCCGGCGCCCCAGGCGCTGAAGAAGCCCGCGCTCTCCTTCACCACGGCGAGGCTGCCGTCCGTGATCGTGATGCCGGTGGCCCCTTGCGGGACGACGAGGTGGGCGCCGGCCTCGAGGGTGACGAGGTCGATGCCGGCGGCGTCGAGGACGGTCTGCTGGCGGTAGCCGAGGTCGCGGGCGACGGAGAGGACCGTATCACCGTCTTGCACGGTGTAGGCCTCGCCGGGGAGTTGCAGGATCCGCCCTTCCTCCAGATCCACGCCACCGCCGAGCCCAGCGGCGTCCAGCACCTGGCCGGCGGTGACGCCGAGGATCTCGGCGACGTCGTGGACGGTTTCGCCCGGCTGGACGGTGTGCTCCAGGGTGGGCGGGGCGAGCCGGGGGGTGATGCGGGTGCGGATGATCTGGGTGTCAGCGGCGCGCGGGATCTGGCTGGTCGCGTCCTGCGGCGCGTCCCGCTCAAGGATGAAGCCGACCTCATTGTTGAGGTTGAGGCGAATTTGCAGCCCGACGTCGCTGCGGTTGCTGGTCTCGACGCCGTCGATGCTGACGATGCGGTCGCCGGGCTGCAGGCCGGCGCGGTCGGCGGGGCCGCCGCGCACGACGGAGGTGACGACGGAGGGCCCGGCGGCGGTGTCCTGCGGGATCATGGCCGCGATGGCGAAGAGGAGGATGGGCAGGAGGAGATTGATGCCGGCGCCGGCGGCGAGGATGCCGATGCGGGTGGGGCCGGAGCGGGAGCCGAAGGAGCGGGGATCGGGCCCGACCTGGATGCCGGCAATGCCGCCGATGGTGGCGCCCGGCGGTTCCGCGGCCGGGGCGTCGGCGGGGGGCGCCTCATGGTCATCGCTCTCCCCGAGCGCCTGGGTCTCCCCGGGCGTCTGGGCGTCCGCGAGGCGGGCGGGGACGACCTCCAGGTCGTGCTCGTCCGCCTCCAGGTGGATGCCGGCGGCATCGGTGACCTCGCGCTCGATCGTGAGGGTGATGCGGCCCCCGTGGGCCTGCTGCGTGAGGGCGGCGGCCAGCTCGGCCTCGTTGTGCACGGGCTCGCCGGCGACGGCGGTGATGACGTCCCGGGGGCGGACGCCGGCGGCGTCGGCGGCGCCGTGGGGGTTGACCTGGGCGATGAAGACGCGCGAGCTTTCCTCGCCGGTGAGGCGCACGAAGCCGCCCAGGGGCAGCCAGTTGAAGGAATAGATCGTTTCGCCGAAGCGCTTGCCCCAGAGGCGCGGCGGGAAGCCCACGCCGAACTCCTCGACGCGGACGCCGGCGATCTTGGCGGTGACGAAGTGGGCGGCCTCGTGGATGAGGATCAGCCCCACCAAGATGCCGGCGAAGGGCAGGATGGTCTCGTAGAGGAGCATCAGGCCGGGATCCGGTGCGCGATGTGGTCGGCGGCGAAGCGGCGGGCCCAGGCGTCGGCGGCGTCGATGGTTGGGAGGTCCGGGTCGTCGGTGGGCTGATGGGCGTCGAGGCTGGCGGCGATCACGTCGGGAATGGCGGTGAAGCGGATGCGGCGGTCCATGAAGGCTCCCACCGCGACCTCGTCGGCCGCGGCCATCACGCAGGGGTACGTCCCGCCGCGGCGACCGGCTTCCTGGCAGAGGCGCAGCCCCGGGTAGCGGTCCAAGTCGGGCTCCTGGAAGTGGAGGGCGCCGAGCGCGGCCAGGTCCAGGGGCGCCACGGTGGGCTGCAGGCGGCGGGGGTAGGTGAGCGCGCACTGGATCGGCAGGCGCATGTCGGGGTTGCCGAGCTGGGCCTTGACGGAGCCGTCGCCCATCTCCACGAGCGAGTGCACGATGGACTCGGGATGCTGCACCACCTGGACGCGCTCGTAGGGCACGTCGAAGAGCCAGCGGGCCTCGATCGTCTCCATGCCCTTGTTGACGAGTGAGGCGCTGTCGATCGTGATCTTGGCCCCCATGTTCCAGGTGGGGTGGCGCAGGGCCTGATCCGGCGTGACGTTGGCGAGCGCCGCGCGGGGCAGGTCGCGCAGCGCGCCCCCCGATGCGGTTAACAAGATTCGACGGATGGCGTTGCCGTCCTCACCCCAGAGACACTGCCAGATGGCGCTGTGTTCCGAGTCCACGGGGCGCAGCTGGCCGCCCCCGCGGTCGGCGGCGGCGCGCACGAGATGGCCCGCCATGACCACGACTTCCTTGTTGGCCAGGGCGACGGCGCGGCCCCGCTCCAGCGCGGTCAGCGTGGGCTCTAGGCCGGCGCGACCGGCGGTCCCGACGACCAGTACGTCGAGGTCCGGGTCGGCGGCCATTTCGTCCATGCTGCGGATCTCGGCGCCGATCTCGGCGGCGAGCGCGTGCAGGGCGGCGCTGGGCCCGTTCTCGCCGGGGGCGGGCGCGGCCCAGAGCGCCCGGGGGCGCAGGGCCGCCGCTTGCTCCCGCAGCAGGGTCAGGTTGCGGCCCGCGGCGAGGCCCAGCACCTGGAAATGCTCCGGCATGGAGCGGACCACGTCGAGCGTCTGCGTGCCGATGCTGCCGGTGCTGCCCAGCAGTGCCAGCCGGATCGGTGGGTCCGGGCCGGCGGGGGTATTCAGAGCACGATCCATCGCACGAAGAAGTATACGGCGGGGACGCCGAAGAGCAGGCTGTCGAGGCGATCGAGCACGCCGCCGTGGCCGGGGACGATGTGGGAGAAGTCCTGGACGTCCAGGGCGCGCTTGACGACGGATTGGCTGAGGTCGCCGGCGGTGGCGATGAGCGGCAGGGCGAGGCCGAGCAGGACCATCTTCCAGACCGCGACTTCCAGGTCGGGCAGGAGGTTGATCAGCAGCACGGCGGCGAAGCCGGTCAGCAGCCCGCCGATCCCCCCCTCGATGGTCTTGTGCGGGCTGATGCGCGGGGCCAGGGGACGGCGGCCGAGGCTGCGGCCGAGGGCGAAGGCGCCGGTGTCAGTGGCCATCACGGAGAAGACGGCGAGCAGCAGCCACTCTTCGCCCTGGGGGAGTGCCCGCAGGAGGAGGAAGAAGCTGCCCAGCCAGCCGATGTAGACGAGGGCGGCCAGGCCGCTGGCGGAGCGGCCGTACAGGGCGCGGAAGAATTGGGAGGTGGTTTGCTCGGCCGGGGTGGGCGAGAGCGCGGCTGGGGGGAGACGTCGCTCGCGCACGAGTTCTTGCAGGACGGGCGCGGCGACGATGGCGAGCACGGCGGCCGTGAAGGGCCAGACGGTGGGGATGCCGGCGGTGAGGGCGACGGCGGTCATGGCCGCGGCCCCGGCGGCCGCCAGCCAGAGGACCGGATCGCGGCGGCCGAGGCCCATACCCAGGCCGAACTCGACGACGGCCGCGACCAGGAGCAGGCTGACGAGGGCGGCGAGCGCTTCGCCGCCCTCGATGATCAGCACCACCGCCAGGGGGACGGTGGCGAGGCCGCTGAGGATGCGCAGACTGAGGGGAGTGCGCAGGAGGGGTGGCGGCCAGGCGCGCCGCAGCCAGCCGCGGGCAGGGTGTGGGGGGCGGCTGGCGGTCAGGGCGCCGGCCCGGTTCCGCGCGCGGCGCGACGGCGCGCGCCGGGGCCAGCGCGCGCGCCGGCCGCGGGTGAGATGGGCTCCGCGGGGCGGATCGGCGCGGGGGGCCTAGCGGGGGCCGGGGGCGCTTTGAGCCTGCTGGGCGCCGATGGCGCCTGCGGCAGGCCACCGAACTTGCGCACGCGCTGCGCGTAGGCGCTGAGCGCTTGCTCGATATCGGCTTCGCCGAAGTCGGGCCAGTAGGTGGGGGTGAAGAAGTATTCGGCGTAGGCGGCCTGCCAGATGAGGAAGTTGGAGAGCCGCTGATGGCCGCCCGTGCGGATGATCAAATCCGGGTCCGGCAGGCCGTCCGTATAGAGATAGCGGGCAATGGTGTCCTCACTGATCTGGCCGGCGGGGAGGCCGTCGCGGACGATGCGGCGGACCGCATCGACGACCTCGGAACGGCCGCCGTAGTTGAAGGCCACGCAGACCGTCATGCCGGCGTTGTGCTGGGTACGATGCACGGCGCGTTCGATCTGACGTCGTAGGGCGGGCTCCAGCACGTCCAGGCGGCCGATGTAGCGCAGCCGCACGCCGGCCTCATGTAACGGCTGCACCTCGCGGTCGATGACGCGCGAGAGGATGCCCATGAGCCCGCGCACCTCCAGGGGCGGGCGGCGCCAGTTCTCGGTGGAAAAGGCGAAGAGGGTGAGGACGTCCACGCCGCGCTCCGCGAAGGCGCGGATGATGGCGCGGAGGTTCTCGGTGCCGGCGCTGTGGCCTTGCATGCGGGGCAGGCCGCGGTCTTCGGCCCAGCGTCCATTGGCGTCCATGATCACGGCGACGTGGCGGGGGATGCGGTCGGGCCGGCCGGCGGGGGAGACGACCACGCTCAGACCTCCAGGAGCTCGCGCGCCTTGGCGCTGCCCTCCTGGTCGATCCGCTGGGTGAAATCGCGCACGATCTTGTCGAGTTGGTCGTGGGCGCGGTGCTCGTGGTCTTGGGAGATGTCTTTGTCCTTCACCATCGTGCGGAGTTCGTCCTGGGCGTCGCGGCGGATGTTGCGCAGGGCGACACGGGCCGATTCGGTTTTCTGCGCCACCTGGCGCACGAACTGCTTGCGGCGCTCCTCGGTCAGCTCCGGGATGGGCAGGCGGATGACGACGCCGTCGCTCTGGGGGTTCAGGCCCAGTTCGGAGCGCTGGATGGAGCGCTGGATGGGGTCGAAGGCGTTCTTGTCCCAGGGTTGGATGACGAGCAGGCGGGCCTCGGGGGCGTTGATCGTGGCGAGCTGATTGAGCGGCATGCTGGCCCCGTAGTAGTCGATTGGGAGTTCCGCAACCAGGGCCGGGTGGGCGCGGCCCGTGCGGATGGTCTGCAGGTCGCGCTGGTGCGCAGCGACGGTCTTGCGCATGCGGCTGCGGGTCTCCTCCAGGGCCAGTTGCGTGAGTTCGTCGTCGTCGGGCATCTTCGCGACCCTCGGCCCGCCCGCTCCGCGCTACTCCTGGGCGCCGGCCAGGCGCGTCGGGGCCGACCCGACCAGGGTGCCGACGGAGCCACCGATCACCGCGTCCACGATAGCGTCCGGCGGCGCGATATCAAAGACCAGGACGGGGAGATCGTTCTCCTCACAGAGGGAGAGCGCGGCGGTGTCCATGACCACGCCGAGGTTCTGGGCGATGGCGTCTCGGTAGGAGATGGTGGCGTAGCGCCGGGCGGCGGGGTCCTGCGCGGGATCGGCGGTGTAGACGCCGTCGACGCCGTTCTTGGCCATCAGCAGGCGTTCGGCGCTGATCTCCACGCCGCGCAGCGCGGCGGCCGTGTCAGTGGTGACATAGGGGTTCCCGGTCCCGGCGACGAAGAGCACCACCCGACCTTTCTCCAGGTGCCGGATGGCGCGCCGCCGGATGTACGGCTCGGCCACCTGGGAGACGGCCAGGGCGGACATCGTGCGCACCTGCAGCTCCTGACGCTCCAGGGCATCCTGCAAGGCGAGGCCGTTGATCACGGTGGCGAGCATGCCGGCGTAGTCCGCCGTGGCGCGGTCCATCCCGGCCTGGGCGGCGGTGCGGCCGCGGAAGAGGTTGCCGCCGCCGACGACGAGGGCGATCTCCACGCCGGCCGCCCGCAGCGTGTCGATCTGCCGGGCGATGTTGCCGAGGGCCTGGGGGTCGATGCCGTGGGGCCGGCCGCCCAGCAGCGCTTCGCCGCTGATCTTGATCAGGACGCGCTCAGGGGACGTGGCGGACTCCGTTCCCCTACCCGCCGAGTTCGTAGCGGCTGAAGCGGCGCACGACGATCTTCTCGCCGGTGCTGGCGATGGCTTCGTTGATCACATCCTGAATCGTCTTGGCCGGGTCCTTGATGAAGGTCTGGCTCAGCAGGGCGAGGTCGGCGGCTTCGCCGTTGGCGCCGGCGGGGACCTCGGCGGCGTCGATGACCTGTGGGTTCATGGAGGCCACCTGCAGGGCGAGGTCGTGCGCCAGCTCGCGGAATAGGTCCGTGCGGGCGACGAAGTCCGTTTCGCAATTCAGTTCCAGCATGGCGCCAATGCGGCCGCCGTGGATGTAGGCCTCCACGACTCCTTGCGCGGTGAGGCGGTCGGCGCGCTTGGCGGCGGTGGCGACGCCCATTTCGCGCAGAATCGCCTTGGCTTTCTCGACATCGCCCTGCGCGGTGTCCAGGGCGCTGCGGCAGTCCATGACGCCGGCCCCGGTCGCCGCGCGCAGGGCTTTGATGTCGTCGATGCTGACGGTCACGCGGAAGTCCTTTCGGGCTGCGGGCGGCGGGGGGGCGGCGATCAGCCGGTGGCCGGCTCCGGCGCCGCGGGGGTGGGGGGTAGCGCCGGGGGCGTGGCAGAGGCCGGGGGCGTGGCAGAGGCCGGGGGCGTGGCAGAGGCCGGGGGGGTGGCAGGCGCTGGCGGCGTGGCAGGCGCTGGCGGCGCCGCCGCCGCTGGGGCCCTGGCAGGGGCGGCCGGCGGGAGGGGGGCGGGCGCGGGCTGGGCGCCGTCGGCCTGGGCTTCGATGCGCAGGCTCTCGCGCACGGCGAGCCCCTCGGCGGCGGCTTCGGCGATGCGGGACGTGACCAGGCGGATGGCGCGGATGGCGTCGTCGTTGGAGGGGATGGGGTAGGCGATGCCGGTGGGATCGCAGTTGGTGTCGCAGAGGGCGATGATGGGGATGCCGAGACGGACCGCTTCCTTGACGGCGATCGCCTCCTTGGGCACGTCGACGATGAAGACGGCCGCGGGGAGGCGGTCCATGTCGCGCAGGCCGCCCACATAGCGGTGCAGCCGGACGAGCTGGTCGCGTAGGCGCAGGGCTTCGCGCTTGGGCAGGGGCTCCCACTCGCCCAGCTCCTCTTGGCGCTCCAGCCGTAGCATGTGCTCGATGCGTGCGCTGATCGTCTGCCAATTGGTGAGCGTTCCCCCCAGCCAGCGGTTGACGACGTAGGGGGACTGCGCGCGCTGGGCCTCGGACTGGATCACGTCCTGGGCCTGCTTCTTGGTGCCGACGAAGAGGATCTCGCCGCCGCCGGCCACGGTCTCGCGGCTGAAGGCGACGGCGGCGTTGAGCCGCTCCACCGTCTGCGCCAGATCCAAGATGTGAATGCCGTTGCGGGGGGCGAAGATGAAGGGGGCCATCTTGGGGTTCCAGCGCCGGGTTTGGTGCCCGAAGTGCACCCCGGCCTCCAGCAGCTCCTTCATGCTGACGGGGGTAACCATGCTGCTCCGTCGTGATGCCCGGGGCGGCGTCGCGGGGGCATCCAGACTCCGGTCTCGGCGGGCGCGGCCGGCGCAGGCCGGTCCGGCCCCAAAACGCACGATCGACGCCGAGGGTGCGAGCCGGGACCACGGGTGGTGGGACGCCTTGCAGTATAGGCAGGGCCCGGGAACCAAGGCTAGACGGCCCGCGGGGGTGGTGTGCGCGGCTGCGCATGCCCGACGGGCGTGTTAAGCCCGAGGCGTCCGAGGCGCCGGGGAGCGGGCCGGCAATGGTAGGCTGAAGCTCATCCGCCCTTCTGCCACTGACGTTCGATCAGGAGTGTGCGCGTTGCCACGCTACACGTACGAGTGCACCAAATGCGGCCACGCCTACGAGAAGATCGAGGGCTGGGACGCGAAACCGAAACAGCGCTGTCCTCAGTGCCGGGCCGTCTCGCAGCGCATTCCGGCGGCGCCGGCGATCGTCTTCAAGGGCTCGGGCTGGTACTCGACGGATAACCGTCGCTCGCTGCGCGAGGGAGCGGACGGGCGCGACGCGGGGGACTCCGCCAATGGCCAGTCGGGCGATTCTGCGGCGACGGACAAGGCCAAGTCCAAGGAGACCCCGGCCACGGCGGAAGCGAGCAGGGCCGATTCCGGCGGCGACTCGGGTGATGACTGAGTCCGGCCGAGGGCTCTCGCGCCATGCGTGTGGTCCTGCAGCGGGTGCGTCGCGCCGCGGTCCGGGTGGACGGCGAGAGCGTGGGCGCGATCGAGCAGGGGTTCCTGGCGCTGGTCGGGATCGCGGCGGGTGACGGCGAGGCGGACGTGGAGGCGATGGCGGCGAAGGTCGCCGGGCTGCGGCTCTTCAGCGACGCGGAGGGCAAGCTCACCCTCAGTGCCGCCGACGCCGGCGGCGCGGTGTTGGTGGTGAGCCAGTTCACACTGATCGCGGACGTGCGCAAGGGGCGGCGGCCGTCGTTCACGGGGGCGGCGCGACCGGAGGTGGCGGCGCCGTTGGTGGAGCGCTTCGCGACGCGCCTGCGGGCGGCAGGGCTGCCGGTGTCGGAGGGGCGCTTTGGCGCGCAGATGGAGGTGGCACTGGTCAACGACGGGCCGGTCACCCTGGTGATCGACTCGGCCGACCTGCAGCGGCCCGGCCGGGGGTAGCGCTCAGGGGGCGCTGAGCGGCTCCGGCACCACCTGCAGCGAGATGTCCATGGGCTGGGCGCTGTGCGTCAGCGCGCCCAGGGAGATGAAGTCCACGCCGCTGGCGGCGAAGGCGCCGACAGTCTCCGGCGTGATGCCGCCGCTGGCCTCGGTCAGGACCCCGGCCTCCTGGGCGACGGCGACGGCTTGGGCCAGCGCCTCGGGCGTGCAGTTGTCCAGCAGGACGGCCCGAGCGCCCGCGGCGATCGCTTCGCGCAGTTCGTCGAGGGAGGTGACCTCGATCTCGACTGCCGTCGCTGGGCCGACGGCGGCGAGCGCCGCGCGCACGGCGTCGGCCAGGCTGCCGCCGCGGGCGCGCACGGCGGCGATGTGGTTGTCCTTGACGAGGATGCCGGCGCGCAGGGTGTCGCGGTGGTTGAGGCCGCCGCCGACGCGGACGGCGTAGCGCTCCGCGGGGCGCAGGCCAGGGGTCGTCTTGCGCGTGTCGAGGATACGGGCGTGGCTGCGGGCCGTCGCTTCGACGCAGTCGCGGGTCAGGGTGGCGGTGCCGCTGAGCCGTTGCAGGAAGTTGAGCGCCACGCGCTCGCCGCGCAGGATGGCGCGCAGCGGTCCGTCCACGTGGGCGATGGTGGCGCCACGCACGACGCGCAGGCCGTCGCTGACGGCGGGCATCCAGCGCACCCGCGGCTCCACGACGTAGAATGTTTCCAGCGCGAACTGCAGGCCGCAGACGACGCCGGCCGACTTGGCGACGGCGACGGCGCGGCCCTGCTGGTCGGGCGGGACGAGGGCGTTGCTGGTCAGGTCCTGGGCGGCGCCGTCCTCGTCCAAGGCGGCCTGCACCAGGCGGCGGATGGTGAGGCGGTCGAGGGGGGAGGCATCGCCGGGGGGCATCGGTCAGCTTGCTCGGCGCAGGCTGAGGTGGCGTCGCCAGGACGCGTCGGGTTGGGGGAAGTCGCTGCGGTAGTGGGCGCCGCGGCTTTCCCGGCGGCGCTGGGCGGCGGCGGCGACGAGACGCCCGACGAGGGCCATGTTGGCCAGGGTGACGCCTTGCCGCCCGGGGGCCGGCGGGCCCCAGCCGTCGATGATGCGGGCGGCGAGGGCGAGGCCCCCGGCGTCGCGGACGATGCCGGCGTGCTCCCAGAGCAGTCCTTGCAGGGCGGGCTGGTCCGGCGCGGCGGTTGGGCCGGGCAGGTCCAGCGCTTCCGTCCCTTCAGGGACGGGGGCCGCGGCCTCCTCCTCCCGCGAGGCCTCGACCGCGCGCTGCGCGAAGACCACCGTCTCCAGCAAGGAGTTGCTGGCCAGGCGGTTGGCGCCGTGCACGCCGGCGCCCGCCACCTCGCCGCAGGCGAAGAGGCCGGGCAGCGTGGTGCGGCCGTCGATGTCGGTGTAGACGCCGCCCATGAGGTAGTGGGCGGCGGGGGCAACGGGGGCGGCCCGGCGGGTGATGTCCAGTTCGTACCGGAGGCAGTGGGCGTAGACGCCGGGGAAGCGGGCGGCGACGACGGCTGGGTCGGCGTGGCTGATATCGAGCAGGACGTGGTCGGCGCCGGTGCGGCGCATCTCGGCGGCGCTGGCCCGCGCGACGATGTCCCGCGGGGCGAGGTCGCCCAGGGGGTGGGCGTCGTGCATGAAGCGGCGGCCGTCGACGGCGCGCAGGACGGCGCCCTCGCCGCGCAGGGCCTCGGTGAGCAGAAAGGTGGGGGCGCCGGGGATGCGCAGCGCCGTGGGGTGGAACTGGACGAACTCCATGTCGCGCACGACCGCCCCCGCGCGCCAGGCCAGGGCGACGCCGTCGCCGGTGGCGACGGGCGGGTTGGTGGTGAGGGTGTAGAGGCGCCCCGCGCCGCCAGTCGCGAGGATGGTATGGCGCGCCCGCAGGCGCAGGGTCTCGCCCTGCGGGGTCAGGGCCTCCACGCCGGCGACACGGCCTCCGTCCAGGATGAGGCCGGTGGCGGCATGCCGGTCGCGCAGCGCGACGCCGGCTTCGCGCAGGCGCCGCACCAGGACGGTTTCAATGGCGTCGCCGGTGCGGTCGCCGCCGGCATGCAGGATGCGCGGGCGCGAGTGCGCGCCCTCGCGGCCGAGGGCGACGGCGCCCTCCGCGGTGTCGAAGGGGACTCCGAGTTCGGTGAGGCGGCGGATCCGGTCGGGCGCTTCCCGTACGAGAACCTCGACGGCGGCGCGGTCGCAGAGGCCGGCGCCGGCGGCCAGGGTGTCGGCCAGGTGCTGCTCGACGCTGTCGTCCGGGCCCACGGCGGCGGCGATACCGCCCTGGGCGTACTTGGTGTTGGATTCCTCGATGGGGCCCTTGGTGACGACGACCGTGCGGCCGTGCCGGGCGGCGAGCAGGGCGGCGTAGAGCCCGGCGATGCCCGAGCCCAGGACGCAGTAGTCGTAGTGGGGGGTCATGGGGCCGGCCTAGGTGATAGCGAGCATGCGGCGCAGGGCGAGGAGGGCGCCCTCGCGCGTCTCCGCGTCAACGCTGATGCGATTGACGGCGCGTCCCTGCACGAGTTCCTCCAGGACCCAGGCCAGGTAGGCGGGGTGGATCCGGTACATGGTGGAGCAGGGGCAGACGACGGGGTCCAGGCAGAAGACGGTCTTGCCCTGGTCCTTCACTTCGTCGTGCAGCCGGTGGACGAGGTTGATCTCCGTGCCGACGGCGTAGACGCCGGGCGGCCCGTCATGAACGTACTGGCGGATGAACTCGGTGGAGCCGTCGGCGTCGGCGGCGTCGACGACGGCCTGCGTGCATTCCGGGTGCACGACGACGCGGCAGCCGGGGCGCTCGGCCCGAGCCCGCTCGATCTGTTCCAGCTTGAAGCGCACGTGCACGGAGCAGTGGCCCTGCCAGAGCAGCACCTTGCTGCGTTCGATCTGCTCGGCGCTGAGGCCGCCCCGGCGCTGGGCGGGGCTCCAGACGGCGGTCTGGCTGCGCGGGTCGATGCCAAGCTTTTTGGCGGTGTTGCGGCCGAGGTGTTGATCGGGGAAGAAGAGCACCCGCTCGCCGCGTTCGAAGGCCCACTGCAGGACGGCCGGCGCGTTGGAGGAGGTGCAGACGGCGCCGCCGTTGCGGCCGACGAAGGCCTTGAGCGCGGCGGCGCAGTTCATGTAGGTGATGGGGATCGTGCGCTCGGCCGCGACGACGGTGGTGAGTTCGTCCCAGGAGGCGTAGACATCCCGGGGCTGGGCCATGTCGGCCATGGAGCAACCGGCGGCGAGGTTGGGCAGCAGGACGAGCTGGTCGGGGCGGGTGAGGATGTCGGCGCTCTCGGCCATGAAGTGCACGCCGCAGAAGAGGATGAAGTCGGCCTCGGGGTGATCAGCGGCTTCGCGCGCGAGTTTGAAGGAGTCGCCGCGGAAGTCGGCGAACTGGATCACGTCGTCGCGCTGGTAGTGGTGGCCCAGGATGAGGAGGCGCCGGCCCAGCGCGGCCTTGGCGGCGCGGATGCGGTCGTGCAGCTCGGCCGGGGGGGTGTCCAGATAGCGCTGGGGGATATCCGGCTGCCAGGCGTCGCGGTGGGCTTCCTCGACCAGGGGCACCGTGGCGATGTCGCCTTCGCAGTAGGCGTCGGGCAGATCCTCGGGCAGCCGCGCGGGCACGTACGGTTTGGAGGCGATGAGCGGTCGGGACATGGCGGGGGCCTGTCGATCTGCGCGCCGCGTCCGGGCGGGGCAGAGTTCGTGTCACAGTGACACTAAGTCTCTGTCGGTATTCTCCCCGATAGGATGGGAAAGTGTCAAGGTGACACGAAGTGGAGGCGAGAGGGCACGGGGGCCGGCTGCCGCCCGTCGCCAGCGGAGCGCCGCCGGGACGACCGGAAAGCGGCATTGGTTGCCGGAGATGTTCAGGGGGATGGAGGCGGAGATGGTGTCAGCGACGAAGTTCGCGCACGTGCTCAGCCCCGCCGCTTCGAGGAGATGGTGGCCTGGTACCGGTCGGCGATCCCAGCCTGGGTCAGCGGCGTACGGCGGGCCGCCGAGCCCGCCGCGGCATGCGGCGGCGGGTGGGCGTCAGGCTGGTTGCGGCTGGCGCCACATGAGCCAGACGGGCGGGCCCTCCCGCCCAAGGCGGACTTCCTCCATGACGACGAAGCCGTGGCGCTCGTATAGGGGGAGGTTGGCGGGGGCGCTGCTCTCCAGGTAGGCGCCGGCGCCGGCTGTGTCACAGGCGGCGGTGGCATGGCGCAGGAGGGCGGAGCCGAGGCCCCGGCCCTGAGCCTGGGGATGGACGCCGAGCATCGCCAGGTAGCCGTGCGGCCAGGGGGCGTGCTTGCGCTCCAGGGGTCGGAAGTCGCGCAGGAGCGACGAGGCGCGCCGGGGGCCGAAGGCCCGCAGGCCGGCAACACCGAAACGTAGTTCGTCCAGGCCCGCCGCGGGCCGGGCGCCGGGAGGCTTCCACAGCAGCAGGCCGGAGAGATCGGCGCTGGGGCCGCCGGAGACGAGGAGGATCTCGCCGCGGCGGCCCCGGTCGTTGCGCAGGTCGGCGCGGAAGAAGGCGCCGGTGCGGGCGGGCGCATCGTCGAAGCCGCGCGCAGCGTAGAGGGCGATGGGGTCGCGGGCGAACGCTTCGACGAGGATCTCGACGACGGTGTCGTGGTCGCGAGCACTGGCGGCGCGGATGGTGATGGGGTCAGGCTCGGGCATGGGGGGACTACCAGTCGTAGCCGTGGGCGCGGAGGTCGGCCTGCAGGGCCTCGTAGTCGCCCTTGAAGCGGTGAGCCGTCCAGCCCGCTTCCTCCGCGGCGGCGACGTTGGCCTTGATGTCGTCGATGAAGAAGACGTTTCGGGGCGCGATCCCTAGACGCTCGGTGGTCAGCCGGTAGATGCGTTGGTCGGGTTTGGCCAGGCCGACCTCGCCGGAGACGACGATGTCGTCCCACTCCACGTCGATGGCGTGCACGTCGCGCATGACGCGGCGCAGGTCGGGGCCAGCGTTGCTGAGCACGGCGATGGTGTGGCCGGCGTTGTGCAGGGCGCGGGCGAGGTCCAGGTTGGCGTCGTGGGTGGGGACGGGACGGGTGTCCCAGGCGGCCAGCATCTCGCCGGCGCGATGGCCAATGTGGGACCGCACCTCCCGCCGCACGTGGTCCAGCCAGGCCTCCCGCGTGCCGGCGCCCGTCTGCCAGCGCTGCCAGTGCTCGTTGTGGAAGAGGATGTCCAGGAAGGCGCGCTGGGGCAGGCCCCAGTCCGTGCCGAAGCGGTCGTAGTCGTCCCAGTCCTGGTGGATGAGGACGCCGCCGAAGTCGAAGATGACGGCGCGCTGCGACACTGCCCGACCTCCTCCGCGCCCCTCGACTCACAGCTCCACGGGGGCGCGACTGGCGAAACGATACAGGCGGGCGGGGCGGTGGCGGCCGGCCGTGGCCGTGCGGGCGGTGGCCACGAGCAGCTCCGAGGCCAGCATGCGCCGGCGGAAGTTTCGCTTGTCCAGCCGGCGGCCGAGGATGCTCTCGTAGGTCTCCTGCAGGTCGGTGAGGCTGAAGAACTCCGGCAGCAGGCTGTAGGCGGCGTTGGTGTACTCCAGCTTGTTGACCAGGCGGGAGCGCGCGACGTCCAGCACGCGCTCGTTGTGGAAGGCGAGGACGGGGAGGGCGGCGACGCCGAACCAGGCGGGGCGCCAGGCCGAGCGTTCGGCCAGCCGCACGCGGTCGTGGCGGACGAGGGCGAAATAGGTGACGGCCACGGCCCCGGCGGGGGAGACGTTGTCCAGGTCGGAGAAGGTGTAGAGCTGCTCCAGGAAGACGTCGGTGACGCCGGTTTCCTCGGCCAGCTTGCGGGCGGCGGCGGCGTCGAGCGACTCGTCCTCGGCCAGGGCGCCGCCGGGGATGGCCCAGGCGCCTTCGTCGGGCGGGGCGGAGCGCTGGATGAGGAGGACGTTGAGGTCACCCTGGAGGACGGTGAAGATGACCATCAGGACGGCTACGGTGGGCCGGGCCGTGGCCGCGCTGGTGGGGGGCGTTGCGGCGGCGCGGCGGCCGGTTGTGTGGCGTGTGCCGGCGGAGGGGCGGCTGGAGGGCGGCGACACCGGCTAGTCCCCCGGGGGGGCCGGCGCGACCGCGCGAGCCAGCTCCCCCTGCAGGGACCAGGCGCCGGTGCGGGTGATATGCACGTCCACCACGTCGCCGTCGTCGACGGCGCCGGGGGGGGCGTCGAAGTGGACCAGTTTGTTGCTGCGGGTGCGGCCGCTGAGGCGTTCGCACGCGGGGTCGCCGGCGGGCTTGCGCGCCTCGACGAGGACGGGCAGGGTGCGGTCCCAGGTGGCGGCGTTGATCTCAATGCTGATGCGCTGCTGGAGCGCCTCGACGGCGTGCAGGCGCTCCTTCTTCACTTCGGCGGGAACGTCGTTGGGCTGCTTGCGCTCGGCGTAGGTGCCGGGGCGGGGGCTGTAGGCGGCGATGTGCACCTTGTCGAAGCGGAGGCGCTGGAGCAGGGCGAGGGTGCCGGCGAAGGCGGCGTCGGACTCGCCGGGGAAGCCCACGATGACATCGGTGCTGATGCCCACCTCGGGCATGAGCGCGCGCACGCGGGCGACGCGCTCCTGGAACTGGTCGAGCGTGTAGCCGCGCCGCATCGCGGTCAGGACGCCGTCGTCGCCGGACTGGACGGGCAGCGAGAAGGATTCGCAGACCTTGGGCAGGGCGGCCATGCCTGCGAGGATGCGGTCCGTCATGTCGGGCGGGTAGGAGGTGAGGGCGCGGATGCGGCGCAGGCCAGGGAGGTCGTGGAGGGCGGCCATGAGGTCCGCGAGGTCGGCGTGGTCCGCGCCCGCCGCCAGGGCGGGTTGGTCCTTGCCGTAGGCCTCGACGGTCTGGCCCAGGAGGGTGACTTCGCGCACGCCCCGCGCGACGTGGGCCTCTACCTCCCGCCTGATCTCGGCGATGGGCCGGCTGCGCTCGCGGCCCCGCCGCAGCGGCACGATGCAGTAGGTGCAGAACTTGTCGCAGCCCTCGACCACCGGCACGAAGGCGCTGACGCTGGCCGGGGTGTCGGGCAGGACGGCGGGCCAGAACTCGCCGCCGTCGTCGTCACGGGGCGGGGTGGGGAGGTCGAGCAGGGCGAGGACGTCGTCGAAGGCCTGGGGGCGGGCGAAGGCGTCGACGTAGGGGAAGCGCCGGCGCAGGGCGTCGTGGCGGGGGCCCACCATGCAGCCCATGACGGCGATTTTGAGGGCGGCGTTGCGCTCTTTGAGCGGGCGCAGGTTGGCCAGCTTGGCGGCGGCGCGGTCTTCGGCGTTCTGGCGCACGGCGCAGGTGTTGAGGACGATCAGGTCGGCGTCGGCGGGCTGGTCGGTGGGGCGCCAGCCGAGGCGTCGCAGGCCGGCGGCAAGGCGGGCGCTGTCCGCGACGTTGACCTGACAGCCGACGGTCCAGAGGTGATAGGTGTTCATGGCCCTCGGCGCGACGCTGGCGGCGTTCCTGGCGGAGGGTGAGTCCGTCATCCGATATTCCAACGATGTCCTTGGTGACCCATTAATCACTGGATTCTTAGAGAGAAATTGGTTTCAAGACTTTCGATATCCGGCTGGTTCCGGTGCATTCCCAGCACAAATGGTGGAAGGATTGAGGGGAATGGCCAATACAGCCGTATCGAAGCCAGGCCGCAAGCAAGGCCGATATCTCGAACAGGCGCTGAGCGCGGCCTCAGTCCGAACAGTAACAAAGCCGGGCCGGTACTGCGACGGGCACGGGCTCTACCTGCTCGTCACGAACACCGGGGGGGCGCTGCTGGGTGCAACGGCTGACGATCCATGGATGCCGGCCTCGCGCCTCTGGGCCTAGGGAGATTCGCGGAAGTTATCCGCCTGAACCTGCGGGCCTAAGGGGCGCTCGGGTCCGCTCGGACTTTTTGAACGTCCAGCGAGTCGAGCCCCGCCTTCCCATCGTCAGACCGCAGCCAATCGTTCTGCCCAACCCAGATGGGCTCCAGTAGCTGCGCCAGCTCGTCGGTGAGGCGCTGACCAGCGCGCTCTCGAACCTCATTCGGGGGTAGCTCACCTAAAGCCCTCAGCGCCCACACACGGCCGCGTCCGCCGCGCTCGCAAGCATCCAGGAGTTCCTCGACACGACCGAGCCTCTGGAGAACCATGGCCGCAGGTACGGCCAGCTTGGTTTCGGTCGCAAGCCAGCGACTCAACCTTGATGCTTCAGAGTCCGTGATCTGCTCGATGGCGGTGATCGCGTGAAGCGCAACAAGCTCATCGTCATCCGAAATGAACGGGAAGAGCAGGTCGGCTTTCGGCGCTGCGCCCTGTCCGAGACCCCACGCAGCGGCTGCCCGAAGCTCGCTGGCGAGGCCCTGATCCGCAACAATCGCCTTTAGAGCCATGGTGGCTGTGGAGTTCGGAATTTCGCTGAGCACGAACACAGCCTCGATTTTCTGTTCAGGTACTCTATCCGTGTCAGCAACGACTCCAGCGATCCGAACCGTCCATGGATCAGGCTTTAGGCGGGCAAGGCTGGCGTACGCCTCAAGCCGCAGTCGCCAATCGTTATCCTGCGTGATCGCCGTAATCGCGCCCGTCAATTCGTGCCGTCTGAGTAGGCCAGCGACCTTCACTGCCGCATAGCGCTCAGTCTCATCAAGAGCTTGCATCGAGGAAGGGAGGGTCCATGTTTCTCCGGGGCACTTCAGAGTCGAAGGTTCCTCGACGACACCAGCTACGGGGGTCCCGTCGTCAATGATCGGATCGCCCGGTTCGACGTATAGGTGCTTGGTTTCCCCCCATCGTCGCCACTGCCAGTAGCGGTACCTCCTCCCGTCGTCCCACTGGCAGACGATGCGATCATCGGCATCGATTTCGATGACTCGTCCGCTTCGCTTTGGCACCCAGCTTGGCCAGGTCAAGGTAACCTCGGAGCCTTCTGAAGGTGCCTTTGGTGCGCTGCGGCGCGCCAGGCTGGCCGCGCGGCGTAGAGCCGACGTCTCGAAGTACACTGGCACCCCGATGCGCGGAGAAGACGACCAGATCTCAACCCGGACGAACGCAAAGAGATCATCCTCCCGCATCCCGCCGCCGTCCCATTCGCGCCCTGGTGAGTCGGAGTGGGAAAGCACCAAGGACAGATCCGACTTCGCACGTGACTCAACGCGTAGCCCACAACGCGCACACACAATGTCCGGCAGCCGGAGTCTCTTGACCTTGGTTTGCCAGACCTTGTTCGCCATCGCGTAGCGCTCGAGCTCGACTGGCGCGTGTCCAAGATCGGCGCGGAGATGCTCAGCGACCGCAGCGGCACCGATCGCGCCCATTGAGAGGAAGCGGGCGAAGTCAGCGTCCTCCTTGAATCCCATGAGGACTACGACTCCAGGAACTTGCTAGGTTGGACGTCAAGCGCCGCGGCGAGTCGGAAAATATTGTCTAGGCCGACATTCCGGTGTCCGCGTTCGAGGCTGCTGATGTAAGTCCTGTGCAGCCCAGCCTTCTCAGCGAGAGCCTCCTGAGAGAGTCCAGCGGCTTCGCGGATTGAGCGCACGCGCCGCCCGAAAGCGAGGCGCCTGGAAGTTGCGGTCGCCGAGTGTCCTGTTGTCATCGCGCGACGACCGTAAAAAGTCTGTAGACTTTAGGTCTACAGACCATGAGTCAACTGGTAAGGTGCCACCATGAGTGGCGCGAGTCGGCTGCCGGATACCATCAAGGCCAAGCGCAGCGACCCCGTTTACATGGCACACGCGTACCTCACAAAGGTGCCGGTGCCCGCGATTCTGCCGTTCATCGAGGCGTTCTCGTTGCCCGGTGACACCGTGGTCGATCCCTTCGCCGGATCCGGGATGACGGGCGTCGGTGCCATGCTGCTTGGACGGAACGCGAGGCTCTTCGACGTGTCCGTTCTCAGCAGACACATCGGAGCCAACTATGTGAACCTCGTCGAACCAGGCCAGCTACGAGAAGCAGCCTCTAGGGTCATCCGCACCGCGGATGACCGCTTGGGCGATGTCTACGCGGTCAAGTGCAGCCTGTGTGGCTCGGCCGCTGAACTCACAAAGACCGTATGGAGTTCGATCGTCCAATGCACGAACTGCACCCGCCCTGTCAATTTCTATCGCGCTCTGGAGTCAGCGGGATGGGACAAGCGGGAGATGAGATGCCCGCACTGCGATGGGCTAGTCAACAGTAGATCTCGAAGGCTCAGCGAAGAGCCCGTGGTCGACTGGGTCAGGTGCTCATGTAGCAAGAAGCAGGTGGAG
This sequence comes from Dehalococcoidia bacterium, assembly GCA_965247775.1. Lineage (GTDB taxonomy): Bacteria > Chloroflexota > Dehalococcoidia > Bin125 > Bin125. The sequence goes on along the minus strand of OZ252031.1, from coordinate 2,028,827 downwards.
CAGGCTTGGTCTCAGCCGCTCGTGAACCTTCCTACACTTGACATTGAGTGGCCTGATCTCGAGATCGGCGAGACGCGACAGATGTACGTCGCCTCGGCGCTCGGCCGCCATGGCCTGACTTCAACCGCAAGCTTCTTCTCTCGACGAAACTTGTCGGTGCTTGCCGCCCTCAAGTCCGCGATCGATGCCACCGCGAACGAAGCGCTCATGCAAAAGCTTCTGTTCGCGTTCACTGCGATCCTGACGAGGGCCAGCAAGCGCTACCAATGGTCGAGGAAGCGCCCGCTTAACGCCGCCAACGCGAACTACTACGTGGCACCGGTGTTCTATGAGTGGAACGTGCTCGACTTGTTCTCGCGAAAGGTGGAGGCAGTCATTCAGTCCGATCAGTGGATTCGGTCGCACCGAGGGGGCGGTCCGCTATTCGGCGACTGCACCACTGCCGACGTGACGTACGAGATCGCAAGCGCTGACGATTTGCCGCTGCCGGACGACTCGGTCGACTATGTGTTCACCGACCCTCCGTTCGGGTCGAATATCTTCTACTCGGACATGAACCTCTTCCACGAGGCATGGCTTGGCTCGACGACCGACCCTGCCGCAGAAGCGGTTGTCGATCGCGTTGAAACGGGCGTTCACCGCTCGGCAGACCGATATGAGCGGCTTCTGACAAGCGCCCTCTCGGAGTGTAAGCGGATTCTGAAGGACGAAGGCTGCATCTCGATGATTTTCGGGAATAGCACCGGCGCTATGTGGCAACTTGTTCAAAGAGCGATCAGTGAAGCGGGCCTCCAAGTTGTCCCTGAGTTCACGGCGGTACTCGACAAGGGGCAGCGCTCGGTCAAAGGCCTCGCCTCGGGGTTCGAGAACGTCGCGACGCTTGACCTTGTGCTCACGATGAAACGAGGCGAACCCCGCAAGTACCACGTCGTGCCCGGCGATTCTGAAATCTCGGAAGCCGTCGACGAACTCCTGAAGGAACCCGGCGCCACGCCGAGCCACCTCTACCTTGAGATGCTCCGGAGAGGCTTCCGAGAAGGTTGGGATCTCGGAATGTTGGACCTACGAACCATCACGAATTATATCCGAGAGCGAGAGCGAGAGGTTGACCCCCGAACCTCCGCCGTGAGTTGATCCCCCATACACACGTCTTGAGCAATCGAAGCTATGCGACTCGTCTGAACTGAGAGTAGAGCCCCAAGCAGAGGTGTCACATTAGGACGGACGGACGTAAGAGACTGACCGTGTCTGGCGGGGCGCGGCTTTCGGACAACACGAAAGGCCCTGCACACATAGCCTCCCCCGTGCAACTAGAGTTCTAGCCAGACGGTACGTCCTTAACCACGAGGACTTGACTGGTGGGGAGACCGCAGCTGTTCAAGGTCTGACCCTCAAGCGCAGACCAAGACGCCTTCCGTCGAGCGATGGAAAACGGCCGCGTTGCTCGTCCGCGCCGGTGTTGATCGCGGAGCGGCTCAGGCCCACGCGGGCCTCGACCTCGGGGCGGCGCAACAGTCTCGAATCCATTGCATTCCGGTCAAACATACGGGGAGGAATGAGGGGATATCTCTGCCGATCCTTATAAATGCCCTTATATCGGGAATACCAGTGATGACCTGGCGGAGGGTGAGGGATTCGAACCCTCGACCGAGTTTCCCCGGAACCCGCTTAGCAGGCGGGCGCACTAGGCCACTATGCGAACCCTCCGCGGCGATGCTACCAGTGGTCCGGCGGGGTGGGCGATCGGTCTGCGGCCTACCATTGGCGCGGACGGCCGGGGCGAGCGTGGGCCGGCGGCGGCGGCAGGAGACGAACATGGAGCGAGCCCCGCCCGTCGTTGGCGGGCGGCGGCTGGGAGGCTGGTCGCCCTGGCCGCCGCTCTTGCTGCTGGCAGCGCTGGCCCTGGCCGCCTGCGGCGGCGGCAACTCTGATCCCTCCGAGGATGCCAGCGAACTGATCACGCTGCAGTCCAACGACGGGCTGCGCTTCCAGGCGGAAGTGCGCGGCGCGGGCGAGGAATGGGTCCTGCTGGGCCATCAGTTCGCGGGCCGCGGCAGCGATTGGGAGCCGATGGCGATCGGCTTCGTGGAGCGCGGCTACCGCGTCCTCTCCTGGGACTTCCGCTGCCACGGCGATTCCGAGTGCCGCAGCGAGGCTCTGCGCGACGCCACCGTGGACATCTGGCGGGAGTGGGAGGCGGCGCTGGACTACGCGGTCAGGCAAGGCGCCCGGACGATCCATGCCGGCGGCGCCAGCATGGGCGGGACGAGCCTGATCCAGGTCGCCGCGGACCGCAGCGACATCGTCTCCATCTTCGCCATCTCCAGCCCGAACCGTTTCCAGGGGCTGGACGCGCTGGAGGACTACGACCAGGTGACGGCGCCGAAGTTGTTCGTCGTGGGGGCGGGGGACACGGCGGCGCCCGACTCCTCGCAGCGCTTCCACGAGGCGGCGACGGGGCCCTCGCGGCTGGAGATCCTGGAGACGGAACTGCACGGCACCAGGCTCGTCGTGGACCGGCGCTGGGGCCCGGTGGTGCAAGCGTTCCTCTACGACTTTGTGGCGGACCCCGTGGCGTTCGTCGCGGCGAGGACGGCGCCGGCGCCGGCTGCCGCGACGGTTCAGGCGCAGGAGCCGGCGCTGTCCCTGGAGGCGTCGCCGCCGGCCTCCTCGGCGCAGGGAACGGCCTCCCGCTCCGGCTACGTCCTGGCCTGGCTGACCGGCGGGGACGAAGTCGACAACGTGGTCGTGGCGGATCCGTTCGCGCCGCTCGAAAGCAGTCTGGTGGGGAGCTACGGCAACGTCATCGACATCGCCTGGTTCCCCGATGGCTCGGGCCTGGCCGTGGGCGAGCGGGAGACGCTGACGCTCGTGGACTTCACGACGGACCCGCCTGAGGGGCAGGTCGTGCTGACGCCCCAGGTGCTGCCGGCGGGCCTGTCGGCCGATTTCTTCGGCGCGGACTTCTCCCCCGACGGGTTGCGCTATTCGTTCAGCGTGGGCCCGGACGACCGGGGGCAGGGGCCGTTCACCCCCGCCACGCTGGACTTCACGACGGTCACCCTGAACGCCCCTTACGCCGGGGCCGGGGCCGGCGTGCCGCAGCGCGCTGCACACTGGTCCGCCGATGGGACGACGCTGCTGGGGGTGGAGGCGGACGCGATCGTACTGTTGGACCCGGCGACGCTGGTGGTGAGGGAGCGCCTGGCGGTGCCGACGCTCGAGGACGCGAACTTCTGTCAGGGCGAGGCCTGCGCCAGGATCAGCTTCAGCACCGTGTTCCCGGACCAGTTCGGCTGGGCGCCGGGCACGGACGGGGTCTTCTTCGCCCGCTACGCCAATCAGCTGTGGCTGGGGCGTCCCGGTGATACGGCCTTGAGCCGTTGGTTCGAGCTGCCGGGCGTGCCGCTGGAGGTGACGCTCTCGCCGAGCGGGACGCAGCTGGCCTGGGTCTTCAGCGGCCCGCCGCAGGGCGCCAACCGCCTCATGCTGACCAACGTGCTCGTGGGCCAGACAACGCTGCTCACCGGTGACGATTCCCTGATCTTCTTCGACCTGGAGTGGTCGCCGGATGAGCAACTGGTTTCCTTCACCTCCGCCGAGGGCGCCGTGGCGGAGCCGGACATCGGTGTGGTGCTGGTGAACGTCGTGACCGGGGAGGTGACGGGCGTGGCCGCCGGATGCTGCGCGACCTGGGCGCCCCTGGCATTTCCGCGCTGATGGAGCCGCGAACAGGCTGCGCTGCGGGCCGCTAGGATCCGGCCCCCACCCGCAAGCGATGGCATGCCACACCTCCGACGACTGGCCTCGGCGGGCGCCGCGCGAGCGGCGGCGCTGGCCGTGCTGGTCGTCTTGCGCGCCGGCAACGGCGGCTCCGCCTCAGCGCCGGGGGGCAGGGCGAGCGGACGACGTTGCACTCGCCCGAGGAGACGGCGCTGGCATTCGTCAAGAGGCTGGAGACGGCGCCGCAGGGCCTCATTGCGGGGGACGCCGACGGCAACGCCGCCGCGGAAGCGCAGGCCAGCGCCGATGCGCTGGGCGGCAAGAAGGGTGGAGTACTGCTTCACGGAGGCCGGGGCGGAACGCAGGTCTGGCTGGGGTTCAGCGTCGCCATGGGGCCGATCTTGCGGCTGTTCTGGCCGCTGGCGTTCGCGCTGCGTCGGGGCGGGCGTCGGCCGGTGGGGGTGGTGCTGGGGCGGTTGAAGTCGGGGGTGGAGGAGGCCGGCTCGATGACTACTCTTTCAGCAAGCCCTTTTCGCGGAGGACCTTGCGCATGGTGAGGCCGATGCGGGCGGGGCTCTTGCTGACGACGGCGCCGGCGTCGCCGAGGGCCTTGATCTTGACGGCGGCGGTGCCGCTGGCGCCCTCGATGATGGCGCCGGCGTGCCCCATGCGGCGCCCCGGCGGGGCGGTGGCCCCGGCGACGAAGGCCACCACCGGCTTCTTCATGTGCCGCTTGATGTACGCCGCGGAGGCCTGCTCCGCCGTGCCGCCGATCTCGCCGATGAGGACGACGGCGTTGGTGGCGTTGTCGTTGTTAAACATCTCCAGCGCCTCGACCTGCGAGGTGCCGATGATCGGGTCGCCGCCGACGCCGACGCAGCTCGACTGGCCGATGCCCAGGCGGCTGAGCTGGTCCACCGCCTCGTAGACCAGGGTGCCGGAGCGCGAGACCACGCCCACCCGGCCGGGCGTGAAGACGCTGGGCGGCATGATCCCCACCCGGCACTTGGCGGCGGGCGTGATCAGCCCGGGGCAGTTGGGGCCGATCAGCCGGCTCTTGCTGTCGGCCATGGCGCTCTTGACGCGGACCATGTCCAGGACGGGGACGCCCTCGGTGATGCAGATGATCAGGGGCACGGCGGCGGCCACGTTCTCCAGGATGGCGTCGGCGGCGCCGGGGGCGGGCACGAAGATGATCGAGACGGTGGGCTTGCGCCGGGCGACCGCTTCCTCCGCCGTGTCGTAGACGGGGAAGCCCTGGAAGGACTTGCCGCCGCGGAAGGAGGGGTGCACGCCGGCCGTGACGTTGGTGCCGTAGGCCAGCGAGCGCTTGATCTGGTTCTGGCCCTCGCGGCCCAGCCCTTGCACCATCACGCGCGTGGAGCGGTTGACGAGCACGCTCATGGCTTCCCCCCTTGCTGCCGGCGTCGCCTGGGGCCGTGCGCTCGCGGCGGCGTCAGCCCGCGGCGGCGACGGCCTTGCGGGCCGCTTCGCCCAAGTCCTCGGCGACGAGGAAGTCCAGGCCGGAGCCGGCCAGGATCTCGCGCCCCTCCTCGACGTTGGAGCCGTTCAGCCGCACGACCACGGGATGCTTGATGTGGTACTTCTTGATCGCCCGGACCAGCCCCTCCGCCACCACGTCCACGCGGGCCATGCCGCCGAAGATGTTCACCAGGACCGCGCGCACGTCCTTGTCCAGGTTGATGATGTGCAGGGCCTCCAGCACGAGTTCCACCCGGTTGACCGTGCCGATGTCGAGGAAGTTGGCGGGCTCACCCCCGGCCAGCATGATCGTGTCCATGGTCGCCATGGCCAGCCCGGCGCCGTTGACCATGCAGCCGATGTTTCCGTCCAGCTTCACGTAGGAGCCGATGCCGGCCGCCTCGGCCATGATCTCCATGGCGTCCTCTTCGCCCTTGTCCCGCAGCTCCTGGAGCGGCTGCCGGAAGGCGGCGTTGTCGTCGATGTTGAGCTTGGCGTCGACGGCGAGGAGGCGGTTGTCCGTGGTCACCACGAAGGGGTTGATCTCCGCCATCGAGGCGTCGGAGGCGATGAAGGCGCGGTAGAGACCGGCGAACAGGGTGCCCGCCTGGAAGATGGCGGCGTGGGGGATGCCCAAACGCTTGGCGAGCTGGCGGCCGCGGTAGGCCGGGAAGCCGGCTGCCGGGTCGATGGGGACGCGGACGATGGCCGTGGGGTCACGGGCGGCCACCTCCTCGATCGCCTGGCCGCCCTCGCTGGAGGCGATCATCACCGGGGCGCCGAGGGCGTTGTCGATGAGCACGGCGGCGTAGTACTCGTCCGCCACGGCGAACTGCTCCTCGATGAGGAGTCGCTGGACCTTGCGACCTTCGGCGCCCGTTTGATGGGTGACGAGGAACTTGCCCAGGATCTTCTTCGCTTCGCTCTCGGCCCGCTGCGGGCTGCCGGCCAGGCGGACGCCGCCGGCGCGAGCGCCGCGGACGCTGCCCTCGGTCTGGCCCGGGCTGCTTTCCAGCTTGCGGAACATGGCCGCCGTCTTGGCCTGCGACCCCACCAGCCGGCCTTTGCCGCGGCCGCCGGCGTGGATCTGCGCCTTGACCACCACTTTGCCGCCCAGCTCCTTGGCCGCGCGTCGCGCCGCGCGGGCGGTGCTGACGGCTTCCCCGCGCGGTACTGGCACACCCTGTCCGGCGAGGATCGCCTTGGCCTGATACTCATGGATCTTCATGACTGAAGGGCTCCTCAGTCAGGCGGCGCGTCGCGGGGAATCACCGGGCCTCCCGGACGATACCGGCGGCTCCGGGTAACAACAAGGCGGGCGCGTGGGGCCCCGCCCGGGTTCGCGCCGGCGAGCCCGCCCGGGTGGCGCTTCCCGGACCCCGGCCGCGAGGGGCATACGGGACGGGCGTACGGAGGCGTCCCCGACGCGAGGGATGCCATGCCCGGCAGGCCAGACGAGCGCGAGCCCTCCCAGGGACGGCGGATCAGCCGACGGAGGCTCCTGCGTCGCGGTGCCGCCGTCGCGTACAGCCGCCGCTGCTCCGGCCGACGACCCGCCCGCGTCGCCCGCTCCGGACGCAGCGCCGCCCGCGCGCCGCCACCGCCTGATGCCCGAGCAGGCCCGCGACCGCTGCGAGATCGAAGATCCGGCCTTCGAGCCGCTGCGCAACGCGCGGGGATTCTCCGGCGTCGAGCACGGGGCCGGCTACCGCATTGGAATCCCACGAGGCCGGCCCCGCGGCCGGCGTCGATCTCGACGCCCTCAACGACGCGGTGCTCTGTTTCACGCGGATCCGGCGCTGCGCGCCGATCCGGGGCTGGGCGTCGCGACGGGGCGGCTGTCGATCCCGCTGCTCAGCGTCAAGACGACGGGAGACCTCTGGACCCCCATCTCGCTCGACCGCGGCTACGCCCGCCGGGTGCGGGCGCAGGGGACGCCGGCAACCTGATCATGCGGGCGGTGCGGGAGACGGGGCGCTGCAACTTCAGCGACGTCGTGGAGGAACTTCACCAACGTCGCGGAGAATGCTGGACCTGATGCGCTGGGTGAAGGAGGGCGAGGCGCCTCAGGGGGACGATCTCACTGGCGACGATCTCCGCGGCGTGGGGACCGCCTTCACCAACCCCTTCGACGAGGGAGAGCCGCTGGCTCCGGCCCCGGGCGGCGTGCCGCGGGGACGGCCGGGCAGGGGGCGTCGCGCCTCGCGCCGCCCTAGGCGTCGCGCCGTCCCCGGCGCTCGAAGATGCGCCGCGTCAGGTCCTCCCAGAAGACGCTGGCGTCTGGGCCGAAGGCCTGACGCACGCGCTCCTCGCGTTCGCGCCGGCGGTGTCCGCGCTCGGGATCCGGCCGGCGGGTGAGGCGGCCACCGAGGGTCAGAAACAACGTCAGGGCGAAGGCCGTCCAGGCCCAGGCGCTGGCTCCGCCGCGCCCGTCGGCGAAGTCCAGGGCGCCGCTGGCCAGCAGTCCCAGGATGATCGCCAGCGTGGTGGCAACGGGCTCGAAATCGAAGAGGCGCAGGCGCACCTGGCCGTCGCGCAGCTCTAGGCCGGGGAGGCGGCCCTGCGCGAGCACGTCGGTCCGCCAGAAGCGGCCGCCCAGCAGAGTGTCCCGCGCCACGATGAGCAGGGCCAGGGCGAAGGCGATCCAGGCCGGGACTTTGGTGTCACCCTCGGCGTCGAGGAAGTGCACGGCGCCGCTGGCCAGGAGCCCCAGGAGGACGGCGAGCGCCAGCGCCGGACCGATGCTGAGCGCCATGCTGGGGCCCGTCCTTTCGTGCCGGTCCGCGTTAACGCGCCGGCAGGCTGGTCCCGTCCATGCGTGAGCGATTGAGCTGGAAGAGCACCGTCTGCGGCACGACGACCCGCTCCATCCAGCGCACGGACTCGTCGGGATGCTGGAGGTAGCGCTCACGCATGTCGAGCAGGACGCGGCCGAGCAGCGTCTCGCCAAAGAGCCAGTCGTTGAGCTGGGCGGCGCTGGGCGTGGCACGGCCGGGCTGAGCGGTGGCGGCCTCGAAGTAGTAGGCGCGGAGGTCGTCGGCGATGTACTTGGCGAGGGAGGGCATGGGGTGCGCCCAGCCGTCGCTCTCGGTTCGGGGGTCGCCGGGGGCGTCCTCGCCGCGGGCGAAGGCGGCCAAGAGCGCCGTCATGGTTTCCAAGCCGGCGACGTCCTTGCCGCTGACGCCCACCGTCGTGCGGCCGCGGGTGCGGCGCGCCTGCTCGTACCAGGGGCGCAGGCGGGCGGCCTCGGTGGCGAGGTCCCGGGCCAGGGCTTCGCTCGCGGAGGCCGCCGGCGGCGGCGCGAAGGCCACGGGGCAGGCCCAGGCGGCGGGATCGTCGCCGGCAGGGGCGTCGTGGGGGTAGTCCACGAGCACAGGTCCGGCGGGCGCCTCAGAGAGCGCGAGCGCGCTGCGCAGGACGTCGCGCTGGAAGCCGGGGTCGTTGGCGACGCCCAGCGGCCGGCCCAGCTCGAACGGCACCCAAAGGGCGCGGGGCGGGCGGATGCGCTCGCTGTGCGGGCGCACGAGGCTGATCGAGGTCGTGGCGAGTCCGTCGCGTTCGAAGTAGTGTGCCAGCCCACCGACGGCGCGCGTGCACATCGGTCAAACGGGGACGAGCAGGGCCAGGTCCACACCGTCGCCCTTGAGCAGGCGCACCACCTCCCGGGCGGCCTCACGCATCCGTTCGGGCGGGGCGCCGCCCATGAAGGAGTAATGCCAGGCGGCGACGCTGCCGATGGCGCGCTCGGCCGCGAGTTCCCGGAGGCGCTCCAGGGGAAAGGCGACGTTGGCGTCCCGCTGGTAGGCGCTGCGATCGTAATTGACGCTGGCGTGGCTCATGCGCAGGTGGGCGAAATCGACGTCGCCGGGGATGGGGCGGTATTCGCCGCTCACGCCCACGAAGGGGGGATCAGCGGCGCGGTGCAGGCCGGCCGTGGAGATGATCGCGACGCGCGCCTCGGGGAGCGGCGCTGGCGTCACCCAGGGGGTGGAGTCGAAGTGGGGCAGGTCGGAGTTGAGCAGGTGCTCGCGGAACTGCGGATCGACGTCTTCCAGCCGGACCATGGAACCTCCAAGGATGCGGCGCGCTTGCAGCATTGTAGGCCCCGGCGGGCGCGGCGCAGGCGGCCGCTTGCGGCGAGCCGGCGCGGGCCCCGGTACGCTGCGGCGATGGCGGATCTCGACGACGCTTCTGTGGACCGATCCGCGCCTGCCCCGACGGACGGCGCCGCGGGCGCGGAGGGCCCCCCGTCTCGCGTCAGGGGTGCGGCTGGGCGCCGCCGCCGCCGCCGCCGCCCGCCGCGCATCGGCGCGATGGAGATCAACAACGAGATCTGGCTGAGTTTCCTGCCGGTCGCGGCCTTCCTTATCGTGGGGCGCTTCGCCGACACGCGGATCGCGATCGGGGCGGGCTTCGCGATGGCGCTGGTGGTGTTCCTACGGACGCGGCACAGCGGCGTGATCGGGCAACTCGCGGTGGGGGGGATCGCCATCGTGGGTGGGGCGGCGGTGGTGGGCGTCGTGATCGACAGCGACAAGGCCTTCCTGGCCAGCGACCCGATCAGCGACTTCCTCTGGATGGCGGCGTTTGGGCTCAGCGTGCTGCTGGGCCGGCCGTTGATGGGGATCATCGTGCGGGAGATGTTCCCGGGCGCGCGGGAGTGGCTGCCGGAGCGGCACCGCGTCTTCGTCTGGCTGAGCGTGGCCTGGGCGCTGCAGAACATCCTCACGGCGGCCATCCGCATCGTCTTGTTGGACTCGCTCAGCGCTGAGGGCTACATCCTCTGGAGCCGCGTCATTACCTGGCCGCTCAACGTGGCCCTCTTCGCGCTCTCCTACTACGTCATCTGGCGGGCGATCCGGGAGCGGGCCGGGGCCTATGTGGCCGGGCAGGAAGAAGTCGATAGACTCGAGGTATGAGCGCGCAAACGTGTCCCCACACGCTGACGGCGGCCGCCGCCCTGCTGCAGTGCGACGCGGCGCGGCTGGAGGCGCTCGTGGCCGACGCGGTTTGGGAGGCGGAGCGCCCGAGCGCGAGCAGCTGCGTGATGCCGGAGCCGGCGAGGCGGGTGCTGATCGAGCTGGACGGCCGGCTGCTGACGGCGGAGCGCGCGCCCGGCCGCGGCGACGCCTGGCGTCTGCGCTTGCCGGTCTGAGCGTGAGGCCCCCGGCGCCGCTCGGCGGCATCCGCGCCGTCCTCTTCGACCTTGACGGCACCCTGGCCGACTCGGAGCCGCTGATCGCGCGGGCGGTGGTGGAGAGCGCCGGGGTCTCCGGACACGCCCTGCGTCCGCAACAGGTTACGGAGGCGCTGGGGCCGCCGATGACCGTGCTGCTGCGTTCTCTCCTGCCCATCGGCGAGGAGGAGGCGCAGCGCATCTACGACGACTATCAGGAACGCTACAACGGGCGTTTCGTGCCGCAGACGCAGCCCCTGCCGGGAGCGCCGGAGCTACTGGCGTCCTTGCACGGGCGCGATGTGGCGATGGCCATCGTCACGAACAAGAACGAGCTGGGCGGCAAGACCTTGGTGGAGGCGTTGGGCTGGACGGCGTGGTTCCCCGTGGTGGTGGGGATGAACACCGCGGCCAAGGCCAAGCCGGCCCCGGAGCCGGCGCTCTACGCGCTGGAGGCGCTGGGCCTGCCGCCGGAGGCGGCAGCGTTCGTGGGGGATTCGGAGGCGGATATGGGCTGCGGGCACGCGGCCGGGCTGCCCGTGGTGATCGGCATCGCCGGGTTGGGCGAGCGGGCGGCGCTGGCGGCGGCGGGCGCGACGCACGTCGTGGACGGGTTGGCGGAGGTGGCGGCCCTGCTGGGCGCGGCGGGCGGCGCCGCTCCGGCGTAGGCGGCGCGCCCAGCGGCTCAGTCGTCCACCAGGGTGGTCTCACTCTCGGCGCGGGTGATGGAGAGATGGGCGAAGGGGGAGCCGCTGTCGCCGGCGCCGTGCCAGTGGACCTCCCCGGCCGGGATCATGACGGCGTCCCCTACGCCCAGCGCCTGCTCGCCTTGGGCGTTCCCCACGCGGCCGATGCCCGCGGTTACGAACAGCACCTGATCGCTGGAGTGCCGATGCGGCACCGTGCGCGCGCCCGGGGCGAACTGCACGTTGGCGACGGTGATCTGATCGCCGTAGCCGGCCAGGGCCCCCGAGAGTCCACGCTGCCAGACCCCGTCGCCGCGGAAGATCGCCCGCTCGGTCACGTTGTGGGTTTCGCCGTCGGTGGTGCGCGTGATGTTCATCTGCAGCTCCGCTTCCAGGCTCGCGGCGGGCGCGTCCGGTCTCTTGGCGCCCACCCGGGACGCTAGCGGACCGGGGGAACGGGTGCGCCCCACAGCGCGATGGCGGCTATGCTCCGGTCCGGCGAACGGAGGCCGCCGTGACTTTGCTGGCTCAGGCCCTGCCGCTGAACACGACCGTCGATGATCTGCGCGCCGGGCGTCTGGACCTCGGCGCGTTCGTCGAGGGCGCGCTCGACCGGGTCGAGGAAACCGCGCTCGAGCTGCGTGCGCTGGTGCGGGAGCCGGGGCGGCGCGAGCGGGTCCTGGGCGAGGCCCAGGCGCTCCTGGATCGGTACCCGGTGGTGGACGGGCGGCCGCCCCTGTTCGGGGCCGTGCTGGGCGTGAAGGATATCTTCGCCGTCGATGGACTGCCGACCGGCGGCGGCAGCGCCGTCCCGGCGGCAACGTTCGCCATGCCCGAGGCGACGGCGGTGGCACGGCTGCGCCGGGCGGGCGCGATCGTGCTGGGCAAGACGATTACCACCGAGTTCGCCTTCTTCGCGCCCGGCGCGACCACCAACCCGTACGACCAGACCCACACGCCCGGCGGCTCGAGTTCCGGATCGGCGGCGGCGGTCGGGGCGGGTTTGGCCTCCCTGGCGCTGGGCACGCAGACGGTGGGGTCGGTGCTGCGCCCGGCAGCCTACTGCGGTGTGGTGGGGTTCAAGCCCAGCTTCGGCCGCATCCCCCGCGACGGGATCATCCCTTTCTCGCAGTCCGTGGACACGGTGGGAACGTTCGCCAGCAATGTCGCCGCGACGGCGCTCGCGGCCACCGCCCTCTGCGACGACTGGCAGCCCCGGGAGGCGAGCGATCGCCCCGTGCTGGGGGTGCCGGAGGGGCCCTTCCTGGCGCAGGCCGCGCCGGAGGGCCTGGCCGCCTTCGAGTCCCAGCTGGCGCGGCTGGCGGATGCGGGTTACGAGGTGCGCTGGGTGCCGGCCCTCCTCGACATTGCCGCGATCAACGCCCGGCATCAGGCGCTGATCTCGGGCCAGTTCTATCAGGTGCACCGCCGCTGGTTCGACGATTGGGGCGCGCTGTACCGCGGCGCCAGCGCGCAGATTTTCGACGAGGGGTGCCACCTGGGCGAGATCGCACGGGCGGCCGCCGAGCCCAGCCCCGGCTGGCTGCGGGCCGACATGGATCGGGCCATGACCCGCGCCGGCGTCGATCTCTGGCTCTCGCCGGCGGCAACGGGGCCGGCGCCGGCAGGGCTCCGCTCCACGGGCATCACCCTGATGAACCTGCCCTGGACGCACGCCGGCATGCCCGTGATCACGATCCCGGCCGGGCAGGTGGCGGGCCTGCCGGTCGGGCTGCAGGCGGCGGCTCGCTACGCTGAGGACGAGCGCTTGCTGGGCTGGGCGGCGGGATTGGAGGCGGCGCTGCGTTGAGCGGGCCGCCCCGAGCCGCGATGATGAATCGACGTTACGTGGCGACGCCGGGCGGGTGTGGCGCGATCCCGTGGCGGAGGCGGTGGAGGGACGGGGGTTGACGTCGATCGCGGTTGAGGCCATCGGCCTGCTGGACCCCCGACGGCTCGGCACACGCTGGTTACGACAGTGCGCGCTCTCCGCGCTGCCCGCCACGGCGACGCTGATCTGGCTGGCCTACGTGCTGTTCGCCGGCGAGTTGGACCGCGTCGGCCAGCATTGGGAGTCCTCGATCACGATGATCTTCGGCAGCTTCCTGGCCGGCTCCTCGCCGGAGGGCGGCGGCGCCGTGGCCTTCCCCATCTTCACGAAGGTGCTGGAGGTGCCGGCGGAGGTCGCCCGCTCCTTCTCGCTCTCGATTCAGGCCGTGGGCATGACCATGGCCTCGCTGATCATCCTGCTTGCCCGCCGCCCGATCGACCCGCAGGTGGGGATCGTCTGCATCCCGGCCGGGATCCTGGGGTTCCTGGCTTCGCTCTTCCTGCTGGGGGACGAGCAGGCGCCCTTCTGGCCCGGCGACCTCTCCCCCGCCTTCATCAAGGTCACCTTCACGATCATCCTGGCGGCGATGTCGTTCATGATGTTCGTCTCGCTGCGCTCGCGCGAGCGGGGGACGGAACGGGTGCGGCACTGGAACCCGCGCGTGGTGCTGGGGCTGGGGCTGGCGGCCTTTCTGGGAGGGGGCGTGACGGCCTGGGTGGGCACGGGCGTCAACGTGATGCTGTTCCTGTTCGCGGTCGTGATGGCCGGGCTGCACCCCCGCGTGGGCGTGCCGACGAGCATCCTGACGATGGCCACGATCTCCATTGTCGGTCTCCTCACGCTGGGCATCGCGGACGGGCAGCTGGACCTGGGGCTCAACGCCGGCCGGGACGTGGTCAGCGTGGGCGGCCAGTCCGTTGGGCCGCTCGAAGGCAGCCGCTACGACCTGACGGGCCTCTGGCTGGCGGCCGTGCCGATCGTGGTCTGGGGGGCGCCGCTGGGGACCTGGGTGGTGCACATCCTGCACGAGAATCGGCTGATCGTCTTCGTGGGGCTGCTGGCCCTGACCGAGGTGATCTCCACGGCCATCCTGCTGGACGATCTGCATGAAGACGGGGCGCTGATCGCCTACTTCGTGCTGGGCATGCTGGTGGCGATCGGCGGCATCCTGCTGGCGAAGCGCTACCGGCGGTCGATCCTGGCGCTGCCGCCGGATGCGCCCTCGCTCGCTTCGCGGGTGGGGACAGGGCCGTAGAGTCGGGCCGCGGCTCTCTGGTCCAGCGGCTCACCATCGCGGCCGTGCTCCGGGTAGAGGCCCAGGGTGCAGAACCAGCCGGCGAGGCCCCAGACCAGCGCCGCCCAGGCGCCGAGTTCCATCACCTGCGGCTCGCTGTAGTGCTGCTTGAGGCCGTCGTAGAAGGCGGCGTCCAGGCGGGCGTTGTCGCGGAACATCAGGTCCGCGTAGCGGATGGCCCAGCGCTCGGCCTCGCTGAAGGAGGCGTCGTTGTCGACGTCGCCGCAGCCGGCCTCGATGCGTTCCTCGCTGAGGCCGGCCTCGCGGGCGGCCCCCGAGCGGAGGTTGCTGAAGTAGGGGTCCCCGGCCAGGCGGCAGAGGCGCACGCGGATGATCTCCTTCAGGCGGTGGTCGACGTTCCCCTCCCAGCCCGCCTGCCGTATGAAGCGGTAGAAGCCGACCCCTTGGCGGGGCGTGCGCGCCAGGATTCGGAGCCAGAGGGAGTCGGCGAAGCCGTCGGCGGCGTCCTCGGCGATGGCGGCTCGCATGGCGGCGTCGCCGACCTCCTCCAGCGTGGGTGCGGCAAGGGCGCTCACGCTAGGCCTTGTCGCTGGCGGCGGGGGCGGCCGCCCCGGCCCCGGCCAGCTCCGGGTTGAGGAGCGAGACGGGGCAGGCGCCGTAGACGGCTGCCGACTCTTCCTGCGAGATCAGCTCTCCGTCCGGCGAGAACATCGGGTAGAAGTCCAGGGTGCTGAAGAAGAGGTGGAAGCCCAGGTTGAAGGCCATGAAGATGCCGAGTTCGACAACCTCATCGTCGTCCAGGTGCTCGCGCAGGGCGGCGTAGTCCTGCTCGCCCACCGTCTCGCGGCGCAGCGTGATCTGCTCGCAGAAGGCGAGGATCGCCTTCTCGCGCGCGTTCAGCCGTGTGCTCTGGCGATGGTTGTGGATGGCGTCGTCGATGTCGTCTTCGGTGAGGCCCATCTGCTTCGCCGAAGCAGAGCGGACGTTGCCTCAATAGTTGCACTCGGCCAGCCGCGCGAGCTGGACGCGCATGATCTCCTTCAGCTCGTGGCTGATGCGGTCGGGCTCGAAGGTGCTCATCCAGGCCGTGTAGCCGGCGGCCGCGAGGTCCGGGTTGTGTCCCATGACTGCGTGGAAGCCCGGATCCGGCGCGCGGTGCTCCAGCGTGCGCTCGATCAGCGGCCGCAGCTTCTCCTGCTTCATCAACTCCAGCGGGTCGAGCAGCGTGACGTTGGCCATGGGTTCCTCCAGCCGTTCGACTCAGTATCGCCTCCCGGGGCGTGGGCTGCCTAGCAGGCACACCGTTAGGCCTCCCCAGCTGGGGCGGCCGTCATCCACTCCCCGCCCGGCTTGGGCTGAAAGAGTTCCAGCAGCAGGCCGTCGGGCGCTTCCACCATCACGTAGCGGAAGGCCGGGTATTCGGCGATCTCGTTGCGAAAGCGATATCCTTCGGCCTTCATGTGCTCGACGAGGGCGGGGAGATCGTCGCTGTGAATGCCGAGATGGTGGACCAGGTGGCGCTCGCGGCCACGTGGTGGTTGCTCGTAGAGGTGGAGGCCGCCGCCGCCGATGTCGATGCGGACGTTGCGCGCGCCGGCGATGTCCGCCTCATCCCAGACGACGCGTCCGCCGAACATGCGGGAGAAAAAGTCGATTGTCGCCGCCACGTCGGAGCAGAAGATGTGGGCGTGGTCGAGCTTGTTCGCTGCCATGATGTGTCGCTTCCGCCGGCCGGGGCGGCCGGGTTCGCTGCCCGTGCCCGTTAGGGGGAGAGGTCCATTTCGGGCGGGGGCGCGGGCACGGCCAGTGGCGCCTCGGTGGCCGCCAGGACCTCCTCGACGCTGACGCCCGGGGCGACCTCGCGCAGGACGAAGCCTTCCGGGGCGACGTCGATCAGGGCCAGATTGGTGACGATGCGGCGCACGCAGCCGGTCGCGGTGAGCGGCAAGCTACAGGCGTGCTTCAGGCGGGATCCGCCGTCACGGGTCGTGTGCTCCATCAGCGCCGTTACGGGCGCGCCCCCCGCGATCAGGTCCATGGCCCCGCCCACCCCGCCGACGAACGCTCCCGGCACCATCCAGTTGGCCAGGTCGCCGTTCCGGGCCACTTCGAAGGCGCCCAGGACCACGGCGTCCAGATGCCCGCCCCGCGCCATGACGAAGGCGTCGCTGCTGTTGAAGGTGGCCGCGCCGGGCAGCGCGGCGATGGGCAGGCCGCCAGCGTCGAAGAGGTCGGCGTCCCACTCGTCGATCGAGTCCAGGGCGCGGTAGCCCAGGATGCCGTTCTCGGCGTGGAGGCGGGCGGTGGAGCCCAGATCCTGCAGCCAGCGCCCGACGAGCTGCGGCAGCCCGATCCCCAGGTTGACATAGGATTCGTCGCGGATGAGCAGCGCCACGCGCAGGGCCATGAGGTCGCGGGGCAGGCCGCGGCGCGCGGCGTCGCCCGAGGCGGCCACCAGGTCGCGCCCGGCCGTGCGCGCCAGCTGCCCGATCTCCGTGGCCGGGATCTCCTCCTGCACGACGCTGTCGACGAAGATGCCGGCCACGTCGATCTCCTCCGGGCCGAGGCCGCCCGCCGGTACGATCTCCGCCGCCTCCACGATGCCCGTGCGAGCCGCCGCCAGCATGGCCGGCGCGAAGTTCTTGGTCGTGCCGCGGAAGACGCAGTTGCCCAGCTCGTCGACGCGGGTGGCCGCGGCGATCGCGTAGTCGGCGCGCAGGGCCGTCTCCAGCAGGCAGCGCCGGCCGTTGATCTCGCGTACTTCCTTGTCCGGCGTATCGACCACGCTGTCCACGCCCGTGGGCGTGTAGAACGCCTCGATGCCGGCCCCACCGGCACGGATGCGCTCCGCCAGGGTGCCTTGAGGGACCAGGTCGAACTCGACGTCGCCGGCCATGATCAGGGATTGCAGCGGCGTCTTGCGGTAGGCGGAGCCGCCGAAGGAGCCGATGAAACGCGAGACCAGGCCGTGCTCGGCCAGGATCTGGGGGCTGTAGCTGGTGTACCCCACGGTGTTCGCGATCACGGTCAGATCGCCGGCGCCGTGCCGGGCGACGGCGCGTAGCAAGGTGGAAGGCCAGTTGGTCACGGCGCCGAAGCCTGCCACCATCAGCGACATCCCCGGCTGGAGATCCGCGATCGCGGCCGCGGCGCCCTTCCGGCGCTTGCTCCCCATGCCCATCAATGCTCCTCCCCGCCTGCGCCGATCATGCGGGCGGCCCCTGCCGCTGCGCGGGCGGCCCCGGCACAGCCGAGCAGGAGGGTAGCGCCGCACGCGCTTGACTTCCGTCTCGGCCACGGAGGCCGTAGGATGGAAAACCGACTCATGGGTCGGTTTCTGGCGAAGTGCGAGGCGATCGCGGTGGTGACGATGGTGGCACCCCTGGAGGCAATGGCGGGCCCGCTGCGGGAGACCGTCGCCGCCGCGGGGGAGGGCCACGTGGTCTGTGCCGCCGGGCCCGCCGAACTGCCCGACCTGATTGACGTGTTCGCCGCCGTGCAGGGAGACGCCTTCTACTGGGAACAGCCCGCTGCGGAGATCGGCTTCCTGGCCCTGGGGGGCGTCGCCGCCGTGCAGCCCCAGGGCGGCGACCGCTTCGCGACCGCCGCGGCCTGGTGGCACGAGATCGTCGCCAAGGCCGAAACGCCGGCCGGATTCGAAGCGGCGCCGTTCGCAGCGGGCGGCTTCGCCTTCGCGGCCGAGCCCGAATTCGTTGATCCGGTCTGGAGCGGCTGGCCCCGCAACCGCTGGGCGGCGCCGCGCGTGGTGCTGGAGCGCCACCCGGGCGGGGGGCGCGTGCAGGTGCAAGCCCCGGCCGGGCAGCCGCCGGCGATCTCGCTGGTCCGTGCTCGCGCCGCCCTCAGCCTCAGCCCCCGCCCTCGCGCGGAGGCGCTCGCCGTGTTGGATCTGCGGGACGACCCCTCGCACGAATGGTGGGACGCGGCCGTGGCCGCCGTGCTGGCGGCCGTCGAGACGGGCGCCGTCGAGAAGCAGGTGCTGGCCCGGCGCGTGCTCGCGCGGGCCGCCCACCCGATCAACCAGGCGGGAGTTCTGCGCCGCCTGCGCTCGCGATTTCCGACGGCCACGATCTTCGCCGCGCGCCGCGCGGGGCGCTGCTTCCTGGGGGCGTCGCCGGAGCGGCTCGTGGCGCTCAACGGCCGCACGGTGTCGGCGGTGGCGCTGGCGGGAACGTCGCGGGACGCGGAGGGCGCGGCCGCGCTGCTGAGCGATGGCAAGGAGCTGCGCGAGCATGCCTTCGTGGTGGAGGCGCTGCGCGAGCGGCTGGGCCCGCTCTGCACCACGCTGGAGTGCCCCGAGCAGCCGGCGCTGATGTCGCTACCGGGCCTGGCCCATCTCGTCACCCCCCTGCGCGGCGAGCTGGCCGCGCCGACGAGCCTGCTGGAGTTGGTGGCGCGGGTGCATCCCACGCCCGCGGTTGGGTCGGCGCCGCGCCAGCCGGATCCGTCCCCGGTCTCCGAGCCCTTCGACCGCGGCTGGTACGCGGGGCCCATCGGCTGGGCACGGGGCGACCTGGATGGCGAAGGGGACATGGCCGTCGCCCTGCGCTCGGCCCTGCTGGACGGTTCGCAGGCGACGCTCTACGCGGGCTGCGGCATCGTGCGGGGGAGCGTGGCGGAGCGCGAATGGCGCGAGGCAGGGCTGAAGATGGAGGCCGTCCGCGCCGCGCTGAGCGCGGCCGGGTAACCGGGACCGCGCCGTGACGGCCCCGCGCGCGCTGGGCGCTTTCACGGCCGCCCTGTGCGAGGGCCTCGTGGCGGGGGGCGTGCGGCACGTCTGTCTCTGCCCTGGGTCCCGCTCCACACCCCTTGTGCTGGCGGTGGCGCGAAGCCCCGCGCTGCAGCACTGGATGCACCTGGACGAACGCTCGTGCTCGTATTTCGCTCTGGGCCTGGCCAAGGCGACGCGGGAGCCCGTGGCGATCATTTGCACCTCCGGCACGGCGGCGCTGAACTTCGCGCCGGCCCTGGCGGAGGCATCGCGGGCGGGGGTCCCGCTCGTGGCGCTGACGGCCGATCGTCCGCCGGAGCTGCGTGCCGTCGGGGCCAATCAGACGGTCGATCAAGGGGACCTCTTCGGGCGTCACGCCAAGCGCTTCATCGAGCTGCCCACCCCCGACGCCTCGCAGCCAGACCTGCCCCGCAGCGCGCGGCACTGGGGTCTCCGTGCCGCCAGTGAAGCGCGCACGGCGCCCGCCGGGCCAGTGCACCTCAACCTGCCCTTCCGGGAGCCGCTGATCCCCGAGTTCCCCGAGGACGCCGGGGCGGCCCCGGGAGCGGCGGGCGCGCCCGCGCCCGCCGCTCCCGCTCCGGACGAGATCGAGCGGTGGTTGCCGCTCTGGCATCGCGGCCGCCGGGGGCTGATCGTTTGCGGGCCGCAGACGGACCCGGCTTTCGCGGCGGCGGCGTCGCGGCTGGCGGGGGCGCTGGGCTACCCGCTGCTGGCTGATCCCCTCTCGCAGCTGCGACGCGGGGGCCACGACCGTGCGCTCGTGATCGACGCCTACGACGCTCTGCTGCGGGCGGCGCGCCCCGCCCTGCGGCCGGAGCTGGTGCTGCGCCTCGGCGGGACCCCTACGTCGCGATCGCTGGCGCGCTTCCTGCGCGAGGCCGCCCCGGCCGAGCAGCTGGTCGTGGCCGGTCCGGGCGGGTGGAACGACCCCGACTTGCAGGCCACGGCCTGGTCGCAGGCGGACCCCACCGTCTTTTGTGAGGCGGCGCTGGCGGCGCTGCCCTCCCCCCTGGCGGCCGACGCGGGCTGGGTGGCGGACTGGCGCGGCCACGACGATGCGGCGGGTCGTGCCCTGAACACAGCGGTGGCCGGTTCCGGCCTGTCGGAGCCGCGTGCGGTGGCGGAGCTGCTGGCGGCACTCCCCTCCGGGGCCACGCTCTACGCCGGCAACAGCCTGGCCGTGCGGGATGTCGACAGCGTCCTGCGCTCGGGCGAGTGGCCGCTGACGCTGCTGGCGAACCGCGGCGCCAGCGGCATCGACGGGGTGGTGTCGAGCGCTTTGGGGGCGGCGGCCGGGGGCGAGGGCCCGCTCGCGCTCGTGCTGGGCGACCTCTCCCTCTACCATGACATGAACGGGCTGCTGGCGGCCAGCCGATTCGACCTGGACGCAACGATCATCGTGCTCAACAACGATGGCGGCGGCATCTTCTCGCTGTTGCCCCAGGCGGAGCAGGTCGCCGACTTCGAGGCGCTGTTCGGCACCCCGCACGGCATGGACTTCTGCCACGCGGCCGCGCAGTACGGCCTGGACTACGCTCGGCCGGACACGGTGGAGGTGTATCGCGAGGCGCTGCGCGACAGCCTGCGCCGTCCCGGCGTGCAGCTGATCGAGGTGCGCAGCGACCGCGCCGCCAACGCGTCGCTGCACCGCGACGCGTGGGCGCGGGTCGAGGCGACTTTGGCGGAGGGGGCGCGCGAGCCATGAGCGGCGGCTCGCTACCGCTCGTGGCCGAGCAGTGGGGCACGGGTGCACCCCTGCTGCTGCTGCATGGCTTCACGGGTAGCGCCGAGACCTGGCGCCCCTTCGCCACGGCCTGGCCCGCCGCGCGTCTGATCGCCGTCGACCTGCCGGGGCACGGTCGCTCCCCGGCGCCGACTGCGGTGGCTCCGTACCGGCTCGACGAGACGGCCGCGTCGGTGCTGGCGCTGGCCGACCGTCTGGGAGTGGAGCGCTTCGACCTGCTGGGCTACTCGTTGGGCGCGCGCGCGGCCCTGCGCGTCGCGCTGCGTGCGCCGGCGCGGCTGCGGGCGCTGGTGCTGGAGAGCGCTGCGCCCGGTATCGCCGAGGCGGCGGCGCGGGAGGCGCGTCGCGCCGCCGACGCCGCGCTCGCGGGCCGCATCGAGCGAGAGGGCGTCGAGGCGTTCGTGGATGAGTGGGAGCGGCTGCCGCTCTGGGCGAGCCAGGCGCGCGTGTCCCATGAGCGCCTGGCGGGCCTGCGGGCCCAGCGGCTGCGGAATCGAGCCGTGGGGCTGGCGCACAGCCTGCGCGGAGCGGGGCAGGGCGAGGAGCCGTCGCTGCTGGATGCGCTCTCCGGTCTGCCGCTGCCCGTGCTGCTGATGGCGGGCGTGCGCGATCCCGCGTATTGCGATCATGCGAAGGCGATGGCGGCGCGGCTGCGGCGCGCCCGGGTCGAGATCGTGGCGGACTGTGGGCACGCCGTGCATCTGGAGGCGCCGGAGCGCTTCGCGGCGCTGGTGCGCGACTTCCTGGCCGGGGCGGTCGCCCCGTGAGCCGCGTCGATGAGGTCGCTTGGGCGCACTACCGGCTGCCGTTCCGCGCGGGACTGGCGAGCGGGGCGGTCCCGCTGGTCGCTCGGGAGGGCGTCCTGCTGCGCCTCCGCACGAGCGACGGCGTGGAGGGCCTGGGCGACGCCGCCCCGATCGAGGAGCGCGGCGAGGGCAGGCCCGCCGATGTGGTGGCGCTGCTGGCGGACCTCGCCCCGCGACTGCGGTGGGCCGCGCTCTCGGACCTGTCGGAGCGGACGGCGGGGTTGATGGCGGCGCCGGGGGGCGCGGCGCTGGCCTGCGGCCTGGAGACGGCGGCGCTGGATGCGGAGGGCCGGGAGAGCGGCCGGCAGGTCGCGGCCCTGCTCGGCCGGCACCCGCGCGCGTCGGTGGGGCTGAACGCGACGATCGCGGAGGCCGGGACGGACGCAGCCGCGCGCGCCGCCCGGGAGGCCGTCGGGCGCGGTTTCACGACGCTCAAGCTCAAGGCCGGCCTCCTCGCGGGCCCCGACGCTGAGGCCACCCGCTTGCGCGCGATCCGCGCGGCGGCGGGGCCCGTGGCGCGGCTCCGCGTTGACGCGAACGGCGTCTGGAGCGCCGACCAGGCGATCAGGACGGTGCAGGCGCTCGCGCCCTGCGACTTGGAGTGGGTGGAGCAGCCGGTGGCGGCGGATGATCTCGCGGGGCTGCGAGCGGTGCGACGCGAGACCGGGGTGGCGGTAGCCGTCGACGAAGGCCTGCGCACGCCCGCCGGCATCGAAGCCCTGCTGGCCGCCGAGGCCGCCGACGTGCTGGTGCTGAAGCCGGGTTCCCTGGGCGGGCCGCGGCGCACGGCGGCGCTCGCCATGCACGCCGTCGATGCGGGCTTGCGGGTGGTCGTGACGTCCAGCATGGAGAGCGGCGTCGGCGTCGCGGGGGCGCTGCACGTGGCGGCGTCGCTGACGCCGGAGCCTCCGGCCTGCGGCCTCGCGACGGCCGCGTTGCTCTCACGCGATCTACTGGCGAGCCCGCTGGAGCCGGCCGCCGGCCGCATGGCGCTACCGTCCGGGGTGGGGTTGGGCGTGAGCCTGGGGACGGAGGCCGTAGCCGGCTGGGCAGTCGTCTGGCCCAGGCCGGACGGCCTCGGGCGCGGATCGGCCAGAAGTTGAAGATCCGCCGCATCGGCGCGCTCGCTGCCGCAAGCGATGATCCAGGTGTCCCTCGGTTTTCGCTCGTTTGACCCCGCGAGCGACGAAAGCCCCGCGAGATCTGCGCGGGGCTTTCGCTATGTCCCGCCGGCCGGCGATCGCGAAGGTCCGTCGGCACGAAGCGCGTCCGCCAGCCATTCGGCGCTGTGCCGCGGCTGGCGGGGGCTGAACTGCTCGATCTGCTGCCGGCAGGAGACTCCGGTCACCGCGACGCCGGCGTCGTCGGGCGCCGCGACGAGGGCGGGGAAGAGTCGCAGCGCCCCCATCCGGCGCGAGATCTCGTAGTGCTCGGCCTCGAAGCCGAAGGAGCCGGCCATGCCGCAGCAGGCGGAGTCGATCAGCTCCACCTCGTAGCCGGGGACCAGCGCCAGGGCCGCCAGGGTGGGTTCCATGCCGGTCGTCGCCTTCTGATGGCAGTGGCCGTGCAGGAGCAGGCGGCGCTGGAGGTCGTCGCGGAAGAGGGCACGGACGTCCGCCTCCCCGGCCAGTGAGGCCAGCAGTTCGTCCAAGAGCAGCGTCCGCTCCGCTACGATGCGGGCTTCCGGGCCCGGTACGAGCTGCGGGTACTCGTCGCGCAGCGTCAACAGGCAGGACGGCTCCGTGCCCACGATGGGCAGCCCTTGCGCCGCGAAGGGCCGCAGCGCCGCGACGTTCTCCCGCGCCCACTTCCGCGCCAGCGGCAACTGTCCGCGCGAGATGGCGGGACGGCCGCAGCAGGCGCGCCCGGCCACCAGGCGCAGGCGGTAGCCCAGGGCCTCCAGAAGCGTCGCCGCCG
The DNA here is from genome assembly GCA_965247775.1 of Dehalococcoidia bacterium. Classification (GTDB taxonomy): domain Bacteria; phylum Chloroflexota; class Dehalococcoidia; order Bin125; family Bin125. The sequence continues at coordinate 2,005,457 of OZ252031.1, read as the reverse complement.
CGACGCCCACTTCCGGGTGGAAGTAGTCGGTGAAGGTGTCGTGGAAGAGGACGGCCTCGCCGCGGGGCGCGGGGGCGGCCGCGCCTTCCCGCTCGTGCCGCTCGAACCAAGCCGGGAACGGCTCGCGGGCGAGCCGCGGCAGGGGCCGGTCGCGGTGGATGCCCAGGAAGCGATGCAGCAGGGCCCGCACCGGCCGCCGGGCGGCGACGGCGTTGGCCAGCGGCGCGGCGCGGCTGCCCCATCGGGCGAGGTCGTTGATGCGGGCGAAGGCGCGGTCTCGCAGGGGCGTCCCGTGCGCCTCGTGGTGTTGGCTCAGCACCTCGTACTTGATCTTGGCCATGTCCACGCCCGAAGGGCACTCCGCCTTGCAGGCCTTGCACTCCACGCAGAGGTCCAGCGCGGCTGCCACTCGCTCCCCCGTCAGTTCGGCCGGGGGCAGCGCGCCGTTGAGGGCCTGGCGCAACAAATTGGCGCGACCGCGGGTGGAGTGCTCCTCGTCGCGGGTGACCATGAAGGAGGGACACATGCCGCCGTCGAACTTGCGACAGGCGCCCTGCCCGTTGCACTGCTCCAGGGCGCGGGCCAGGCCGCCGTCAGCGCGGAAGTCGAGCTGCGTGGGCGGGTCCAGGTTGACGGTGCTGGGACCCAGCCGCAGGTTGTCGTCGAAGGGGGGCGTATCGATGATCTTGCCGGGGTTGAGCAGCCCCTGGGGGTCGAAGGCGCGCTTGAGGTCGCGGAAGGCCTGCGTGATCCGGGGGCCGAACATGCGCTCCGTGAAGGCCCCGCGCACGATGCCGTCGCCGTGCTCGCCGCTGAGACTGCCGCCGAATTCGATCACGAGGTCCGCGATCTCCCCGGCGACGCGTGCGCTCGTCTCCAGTCCAGCGGCCCGCTTGAGGGTGACGCCTGGGCGGATGTGCAGGCAGCCCACGCCGACGTGTCCGTAGTAGCCCGCGCGCAGGCCGTGCGACCGCACGATGGCGTCGAAGCGCGCGACGAAGGGGGCCAGCTTCTCGGGTGCGACGGCCGTGTCCTCGACGAAGGCCACCGGCTTGGTGTCGCCCCGGACGCTCATCAGCAGCCCCAGGCCCGCCTCCCGCAGGCGCCACATGCGGGCCTGCTGATCCGCGTCCGTCGTGGAGACGATCGTGCCGCCAAGGCCCTGCCGCCGCAGGTCCGCGCCCAGCGCGTCCAGGCGCTCGTCCAGCTCGGACTCCGTCCCGCCATAGAACTCCACCAACAGCAGCGCCCCGGGGCTGCCCTGAACGAAGTTGGCTAGGGGGGCGTAGGTGGGGTTGGCACGGCAGCGTTCGATGATTGTGTCGCCGATCAGCTCCACCGCCGAGGGCTCGTGCGCGAGCGTGGCCATGACCGCTTCCGCCGCCGCCACCACGGAGTCGCAGTGCACCGCTGCCAGCCCCTTGCGCGCCGGCAGCGGCGCCAGGCGCACCGTCGCTTCCGTGACGACGGCCAGGGTCCCCTCCGATCCCACGATCAGCGGCGCCAGGTTGCCCGCCTCGTCCAGCAGGGCGTCCAGGTTATAGCCGGAGACGCGGCGGGGGATGGCGGGGAAGCGCTCACGGATTTCCCCGACGCAGGCCGCCGCGATGTCGCGGGCGGCGCGGTAGATCGCGCCCTCCAGGTCCGGCTGGGTGCGCTTCCTCCCCAGCGCCGCCGCGTCCAGGGGCTCGAAAGTGACGGCGGCGCCGTCGGCGAGGACGGCGTCCAGCGAGAGCAGGTTGTCGATCGTTTTGCCGTAGATGCCGGAGTGCGCGCCGCAGGAGTTGTTGCCGATGCCGCCGCCGATCGTGGCGCGGTTTGCCGTGGAGGGGTCGATGGGGTACTGCAGGCCGTGCGCGCGCGCCGCGGCGTTGAGTGCGGCCAGCACGAGGCCGGGCTGCACGCGGGCCGTGCGGCGCTGGGGATCGATGGCGAGCACGCGGTCCATGTGGCGCGTGCAGTCCATGACGATGGCGTGGTTGACCCCCTGGCCGGCCAGGCTGGTGCCGCCGCCGCGGGGCAGCACGGGCACCCCGTGGCGCGCCGCGACGCGCAACACGTGCTGCACGTCGGAACGAGCGCGGGGGAAAACGACGGCGAGCGGCTCCATCTCGTAGATCGAGGCGTCGGTGGCGTAGAGCAGCCGCGTCGCGCGCTCCACGCGGACGTCGTCCAGACCGCCCTCCAGTCCGGCCGCCAATTCGGCCCCCAGCGGGGCCAGGGCCGCCTCGCCGGCCCCCAACAGGTCCAGCGCCGTGCGCACCGAGCCATGGACGCTGGGCGCGCTGCCCCGCAGGATCTCCCGCAACGGCGCCGCCTGGACGGGCACGATCGCTCCGTCCTACTCGCGCGGCGCGCGGGCCAGCGCGAAGTACTCGGGGTTGGGCCGCATGGCGGTCAGGTTGGCCATGCGATTGGAGAGGGCAAAGAACGACGCTATGGCACCCACGTCCCAGATCGCCTCGTCGTCCAGGCCGTGGCGGCGCAGATCCTCGAAGTCCTCCTCGGAGCAACCGGCCGAGTCGATGGCGATGAGGACGGCGAAGTCGCAAATGGCACGCTCGCGCGGGGTCAGGTCGGCCTTACGGTGGTTGTGCGCTACCTGGTCGCCGAGGAGCGGATTCTTCGCGTAGATGCGCAGCAGCGCGCCGTGCACGGTGAGGCAGTAGTGGCAGTCGTTGGTCGCGCTGGTGGCGACCACGATCATCTCCCGCTCGGCCTTGCTCAGGCCGCCGCGCTTGAGCATGAGCGCGTCGTAGTAGGCGAAGAAGGCGCGGAACTCGTCAGGGCGGTGGGCGAGGGCCAGGAAGATGTTGGGGATGAAGCCGGCCTGCTCCTGGACCTCGTCGATGCGGCGGCGGACGTCGTCGGGCAGGTCCGCCGGGTCCGGAACGGGGAAGCGGCTGATGGTCGGGGCGGGCATGGCGGCTCCTTCGCGTGCGCCCCGATGGTATGGCAGCCGCGTGGTCCGGCGGGGAGGCGCGGTGTAGGGTCGGAGGGGATCGGCGGCGGCGGAGGGCGCCATGCGCCGACGCTGGTCCGCATTCGGGATCGTCACCGCGGGCGGGCTGCTCGCCGCGCTGGCCGCCGGCGCCTCGCTGGGCGGGCAGGTGCCCGGCGCCTTCGAGGCCACTCCCGATCTCGTCAGTGCGCGTTCCTTCCATCGGGCCACGCCGCTCGACGGGGGGCGTGTGCTGCTGACCGGTGGCTTCGACGCCGATTTTCTCAACAACGACTCCTCCGAGATCTACCGTCCGGACGACAACGCCTTCGTCGTCACGAACCCCCTCTCCATCCCTCGCCAGGGGCACAGCGCCACGCGGCTGCAGGACGGCAGCGTGCTCATCGCCGGGGGCGACAGCCAGGCATTCGATCCGGTGGCCTCGGCGGAGCGCTTCGACCAGTTCCGGGGCATCTACAACCCCACCGGGGCGCTGCTCGGCGCGCGCACGATCCACACGGCGACATTGCTGCTCGACAGCCGTGTCCTGATCGTGGGCGGGCGGGCCGGTGGGGCGGGGTCCGAGTTGGCCAGCGCGGAACTCTACGATCCCGCCGGTGGGAGCTTCAGCGCCACGGGATCGATGGCGGCGGCACGGGCGGGACACACGGCGACACTGATGCCCGACGGCCGCGTGCTGGTGGTGGGTGGCGCCGGCCCGACGGGCGCGCCCCTGGGGGCCGAGTTCTACGACCCCGCGACGGGGGGCTTCCGCGCCGCCACGCCGATGATCTTCCCGCGCTCGGGCCACACGTCGACGGCGCTGGCCGACGGGCGGGTGCTGATCGCGGGGGGGCAGGGGGAGAACGGGGCACCGCTGGCGGCGGCCGAGATCTTCGATCCCACGACCAACGCCTTCCACGTCACCGCCGCCATGCCGCGCGTGCGCCGGGGGCACAGCGCCACGCTGTTGCTCGACGGCACGGTGCTCATCGTGGGGGGTCTGGCCACGCCCCTGCTGCCCGCCTTCGCGGCCGAGTTGTACGACCCGCTGAGCGGCAGCTTCCTGCCCTTAGGCGAGGTGGTGGTCGTACGCAGCTTTCACTCGGCCACGCGGCTCCCCGACGGCCGGGTTTTCATCGCCGGGGGGAGGGGGGTGCTGGCGGCGGGGTCGAGCGAGCGCTTCACGCCGCCCGCCCCCCGCGGGCGGGAGGTGGCGCTGGTGGCGGGCTGGAACTTGGTCGGTTGGACGGGCGAGCCCACGCCCCCCGGCCTGGCCATCGCGGCGACCCCGGCGATCACGGCCGTCCTGACCTGGAACCCAGTCGCGCAGGCCTTCGTGGCGCACCGGCCGCAGGGACCGGGGCTGCTCAACACGCTGGAGCTGCTCCGCACTGGGGACGGCATCTGGCTCTTCGCCGCGGCGCCGGCGATCTGGCAGCAGCCCGACACCGCGCTCGCACGCCGGGTGGATCTGCGCAGAGGATTCAACCTGCTCAGTTGGACCGGACCGGACGGGACGGCGATCGCGACGGCGCTGGCGGGATTGGGAGGCGTGCTCATCGCGGCCTTCACCTACGATCCGCTGGCGCAGCGCTTCCTTGCGTTCCGGCCGGGGGGCCCCGGCTTGCGCAACACCGTGACGACGCTGAACCACGGCGACGGTGTCTGGGTCCTGGCCGGCGGTCCGGTGAGCTGGGAGCAGCCGCCGGCGGGGTTCCTGGGCGCGTAGCCCTCAGAGGTCGAAGCGGGTGCCGACGGCGTTCTGGATGAAGGCCTGCGGATAGAGGCTCGCTAGCCGGTGCACCGCACGCCAGCCGGTGCAGTGCGCCGGAACCAGCACCTCTGCCCCGAACGCGCCGATCGCCTCACAGGTGCGGGGGATCACGTGGGCCTCGGCATCGTCGGGGAGATGGAAGCCGCCCAGCACCGCGTAGATCTTCTCGACGCCGGTGAGGCGGCGGGCGTGGCGGAGGATGTTGATGATGCCGGCGTGGCCGCAGCCCGTGAGCACGACGAGGCCGCGCTCGCGGACATGCAGGACGATCGCTTGGTCGTCGAGGACGAGCGGGTCCGGCTCCCAGGCGTCGCCGCGCAGCGCTTGCTGGTTGGGCATGCCGGTCTCGTAGTCGGTGGTGCGGTCGACCTCGCCCGTGATCAGCAGACTGCCGTCGAGCAGGAGGGAGGGCTGCCGCTCCTCCAGGAGTTCGAAACCCGCGCCCGCCAGCGCCGACTTGCTGAGCGTGGGCAGGAGGATGGGCTCCCGCCCCTCGACGGTGAGACGGCGGCGGTTCCAGGCCTGCGGGTGCAGGATGAGGGGCAGGTTGGGGCGCCCCAATTCTTGCCTGAGGCCGTGCAGCCCCATCGTGTGGTCGTAGTGGCCGTGGCTCAGCACCACGGCCTCCACGTCCTTGGGCGAGAGTTCCAGGCGGCGCATGTTCTCTACGGCGGCGCGCTCGCTGAGGCCGGTGTCGAAGAGGATGCGGTGCCTCGCCCCGCTCCTTTCCACGTCCACCAGGGCGGAGAAGCCATGCTCGGCGACGAGCGTCTCTTGCGCCGTGCCCTCCACGGTCAGGGCGGCCGGACGGCTCGATGCGCCACGGGCGCGGCGGGCGGGGCCACGGTTGGCCAGACGGAGGTCGGAGACGTTGTCGACGATGCTGTGGATCGTCACACCGTCGACGGGCTCCAATGTGATGGCGGCGGTCATGCGCGCCCCCCCTCCATCGCGTCGATCAGGGCCAGGCCGCGGGCCACCATGCGCGGCACGCCCCACTCGAACTCGTAGGCGTCGGGGTTGCTGCCGGTGCCCTCGATATGGCCGGCGTAGAGCCCCTCCAGGATGATGGCCAGCTTGTAGGCCGCCAGCACCAGATGGAAGCTGAGGTCGCCGACCGGGCGTCCGCTCCGCTCCGCATAGCGTTGCGCTAATTCGTCGCGCGAGGGGAAGCCCTCGCGGGCGGTGAGGAGGCGCTGGGCGTCCATGGCGAAGGGGCGCGGGTCCTCGATCTGCTCACCCGGATCGGCCCAGTAGTTCAGCAGCCAGGCCAGGTCGGCCAGGGGGTCGCCGACGGTGGCCATCTCCCAGTCCAGGATCGCGGCCAGGTGCGGCCCCTCCGGGCCGGAGGTGAAGATCGCGTTTTCCAGGCGGTAGTCGCCGTGGACGACCCTCACCGGGGCCGAGGCGGGGATGTGGCCCGCGAGCCAGTCGCCGATCGCGTCCAGCCCGGGCAGGTCGCGCGTGCGCGGGCGGGTGCGTGTCCATTGGTCGCCCCAGAGGCCGGCTTGCCGCTCCAAGTAGCCCGACTCGCGGCCGCGCAGCCCAACCGCCTTCCAGTCCACGGCATGGATCTCCACCAGGGCATCGATCAGTTCCTCGCCCAGGCGGCGGCGCGCGGCGGGGGTGTCGTAGGCGGGGGGGAGGGAATCGCGCAGGACGTCGCCGTCCACGCGCTCCATCAGGTAGAAGGGCGCACCGATCACGGCGGCGTCGTCGCAGGCGAGGATGGGCGGCGGCACGCGCGCGCGCCCGTGCAGGGCGGAGATGTAGCGGTACTCGCGCAGCATGTCGTGCGAGGTAGGCAGGAGTTCGCCCCCCGGCGGGCGACGCAGCACCCAGCGGTCGTGGCCACGGGTGACGAAGACGGTGACGTTGGAGTAGCCCGCCACGTGCCGCTCCAACGTGAGCGGCCGGGGCGGGCCGGGGCGCTGGGCGTCGAGGAAGCGCGCGAGCGCCTCGGCGTCGACCAGGCCCGCCAGGGTCGTCATGGGGCGGCTCCGCTCAGCGCTTGATCTTGCTGCCCTCGGGGGTCGCCAGGAAGGAGGGGTCGATGAGCATGCCGTACTGCTGCAGGTTGTGGGTGTGCAGCATTTGGTGGAGCGCGAACGAGGTCTGCATCGCGGTGACCCGGCCCTGCGCGTCCTGCGCCGCGTTCACCGACTCCTTCACCACCTTCAGCGCGAAGAGCGGTTTCTGGGCGATGCGCTGCGCCAGGGCGAGCGTGAACGGCTCCAGCTCCGGCCGCGGCACGAGGTGGTTGACCATGCCCAGGCGCTGGGCGTCGGCGGCGTCCAGCCAGTCCGAGGTGAAGAGCATCTCCTTGGCCTTGCGCACGCCCAGCTCCCAGGGGTGGTTGAAGAACTCGGCGCCGTTCATGCCCATGGCGACGGTGTTGTCCATGAACTGCGCATCGTCCGAGGCGACGACCAGGTCGCAGGGCCAGATCAGCATCAGCCCGCCGGCGATGACCTTGCCGTGGACCTGCGCGATCGTTGGCTTCGGGATGTTGCGCCAGCGCTCGCTGAAGCCGATGTAGATCTCCTTCTCGCGCGACATCTGCCGCTCGGCGCCCGCGCACTCGAAGCCGCACCAGGTGCCCACGGTTTGGTGCTCGCCCATGCGCAGGTGCGTGTCCTGCTCGCGCAGGTCGTGGCCGGAGGAGAAGTGGGGCCCGGCCCCGGCCAGGATGATCACCTTGACGTCGTCGTCCCGGGCGGCGGCGTCGAAGGCGTCGTTGAGGTCGTAGAGGAGTTGCGTGCTCTGCGCGTTGCGCGTCTCGGGCCGGTTCAGCGTGATGCGGACGACGTGGTCGGCGGGGGATTCGTAGAGGACGGTCTCGAAGGCGGGCATGGTTCAACTCCGTATGGCTGCGCCGCCGCGCGACGCTCGGTCCGGCCCTGCGCGCGGCGGCGCGGGCAAGGCTAGCGGGGCGCGGGCGTACGCGCGGCGCTAGCCTCCGCGGCGCCGGTGAGGGCGTGGCCGAGCGTGGCGTTGATGTCGAGATGTCGGCTTCGCTCATGGGGTGGCCTCTCAGCGTTCCGGCGGCGGGGGGATGATACGAGGCGGGTCCGGCCCGGAGCGGTGTCGGTTGCTTGACGCTCGCGGGGGCGTCGGCTATCGCGGGGGGACCGCCGGGCGAGCGCCGGCGCCGGCAGCACGAGGCGGGAAGGCGGAGCCGTGGACTACGAGACGATCATCCTGGAAGTGCGCGAGAACGTCGCGCACCTGACGCTCAACCGACCCGAGAGCGCGAACGCCCTCAACGAGGCGCTGGCCCGTGATCTGCTGCACGCCTCCTTGCAGTGCAACTCGGACCCGGCCGTGCGGGCGGTCCTGATCACCGGCGCTGGGCGCTTTTTCTGCGCCGGCGGCGACCTCAAGGGCTTCCACGCGCAGGGGGAGAAGCTGCCCTACCACCTGAAGGAAGTCACGACCTACCTGCACGGGGCCGTCTCCCGCTTCAGCCGTGGCGACGCACCCCTCGTGGCGGCCGTGAACGGGGCGGCGGCCGGGGCCGGGATCAGCCTCGCTTGCGCCTGCGACATTGTGATCGCGGCCGAGTCGGCCCCGTTCACGATGGCCTATACCAAGGCGGGGCTGACGCCGGACGGCTCCTCGACGTATTTTCTGCCGCGCAAGATTGGGCTGGCGCGGGCGCTGGAGCTGACCCTGACCAACCGTGTCCTCTCGGCGGTGGAGGCGCAGGAGTGGGGCATCGTGACGCGAGTGGTGCCGGACGCCGACCTCCTCTCGGAGGCGACGGCCCTGGCGGAGGGGCTGGCACAGGGCCCCACGGTCGCCTTCGGCGAGGCGCGGCGGCTGCTGCACAGCGGCTTGGTTGAGACGCTGGAGACGCAGATGGAGCTGGAGACGCAGGCCATCGCGCGCATGAGCGTCACCGACGACGGCCGCGAGGGCATCGAGGCCTTCCTCGAAAAGCGCCGGCCCACATTCCAGGGCAGCTAACGCGACGGGTCAGATCCCGCGATCCCCGGCTGCGCCCGAGGGAGGCTCCAGCTTCCCGTACCAGTCAACGATGGCCTCGCCCAGCGTGTGCGGCGAGTCTTCCTGGAGGAAGTGCACGCCCGGCACCACGACCTCCTGGAGGTTGGGCCAGCCGCGGGCGAACTCCAACTGGGGCCCGTTGAGGATGGCCCCCGGTTCCGCCCTGATCAACAGCTTGGGCGGGCCGCCGGCGGCGAGCCAGTCGGCGTAGGCCCGCACGATCGCGGTCACGTCGGCGGGCTCCCCGTCCAGCGGGATCTGCCGGGGCCAGGTCAGCGTCGGGCGACGGGACTCGCCCGGCTCCAGGTAGGGCTTGCGGTAGACGGCCATCTCTTCGTCGGAGAGCGTGCGGAGGACGCTGCCGGGCAGCACGCGCTCCACAAAGACGTTCTTCTCCAGCACCATCTCCTCGCCCGCCGGGGAGCGGAAGCCCTGGAAGAGTTGCCGCACTCGTTCCGGCCACTCGGGCCAGTTGAGGGGCCGCACGATCGCTTCCATGAAGACGAGGCCCTTGACCCGCTCACGATGGCGGTTGGCCCAGTGGAAGCCCAGCGCGGATCCCCAGTCGTGGATGACGAAGGTGACGGCGTCGCCGACATCGACGGCGTCGAGCCAGGCGTCGAGGTAGCGCGCGTGATCGACGAAGCGGTAGGAACCGGCCGGGTTCTTGCCCGACGCGCCCATGCCGATCAAGTCCGGGGCCAGGCAGCGCCCCAGCGACGTGCAGTGGGGGATGACGTTGCGCCAGAGGAAGGACGAGGTGGGGTTGCCGTGCAGGAAGACGAAGGCGTCGCCGCTGCCCTCATCGACGTACGCGATCTCGCTGTCCAGCACGGCCACGCGCTTGCGCGGGAACGGATCCGTGGCGGAGATGTCGTTGTTGGGCAGGTTGAATTCCTTCCTGCCGCGCGCCGCCAGACCGCGGGGATCGGCAGGGGTCACGGCGGCCGGAGTATACGGATGGGCGCGAGCACCGGGGCGCACGGCGCTACACTCTCGCCCGCTCATCCGCAAGCGCTGAGGAGGTCCCCGTGGCGTTCCCCCGTCGCGTCGCCGCGATCGACGTCAGGCACTGGCACGCCCGCTACGACGCGGAGTTCCTGCCCAACCTGCGCCGGCTGGGGTTGGAGGTCGTGGGCTGCTCCGACCGCGACGTCGCCTCCGCGCAGAGCCACGCCAAGCAGTTCGGGGGCGCCGCCTACGCGGACTACCGCGAGATGATCGTGGAGACCAAGCCCGACTTCGTGGTGGCCCTGGGGCGCCACGTGGATATGCCGGAGACCTTCCGTTTCCTCGTGGAGGAGGGGCTGCCCTTCGTGATGGAGAAGCCCTGGGGCGTCGATGCGAAGACGGTCCACGGGCTGGTCGATCTGGCGGAGGCCAAAGGCGCCTGGGTGCTGGCGCCGTTCCCCATGCGCCACGCCCCCTGGACCATCACGGTGCGCCGCTTGCTGCAATCGGGCGAGCTGGGCGATGTGTCGCACGTCGTGCTGCGGCTTATCCGGCCGGCGCCCTGGCGCTACCCCCACTGGCGCTGTGACTGGATGCTGGATCCGGCGCAAGCGGGGGGTGGCTGCCTGCGCAACCTGGGACCGCACGGGCTCGACCTGTGCCGCTACGTCACCGGCGAGGAGCCCGAAGTGCTGAACTCGGTCACCAGCGACCGCGCGCACCACTCCGGCATCGAGGAGTACGCTTCGGCGACGCTGCGCACGCCGAGCGGGATCCTCATCCGGCACGAAGTTGGCTACCTCATGCCGACCTGGCCCGCGCACAGCACCGATATGGAGCAGAAGCTGGCGGCACAGTTGGCCGTCGTGATGGCGGCGCCGGGGGGCGTGCGTGTCTTCAGCGCCAAGGGCGTGCGCTTCCTGCCGGCCCCGCCCGAGATCGAGGCGGGCTACCCCAAGCTGCTCCGCGAGGGGCTGGAGGCGCTGGGCCGCGGCGACCCGCCTCCCGTCGCCCCCCGCGACCTGGCCCGGGTGGCGGACCTGACCGACGAGATCTACCGGCAGGCCGTGCCGGCGTGAGCGGGCCGCGGCTTCCGCCCGGGCCTGTCCGGCTGTAGGCTGAGGTCGGTGGGGTTGGCCGGGACCAGAGGCTGCGCGTGGCCCTCCTCCGCTCTGGCAGCGCCTCCGGTGGCCGACGATCGCCCGAGGCGCGCCCCGACCAAGTCATCGACCTGCACCTGATCCTGGTGCGCGCGCGCCGTCTCGCCCGCCTCGACTCGAGCGTCTTGCGCGAGGTCCGCGATGACCCCACGCTGACCCTGTCCGCGGGGTTGATCGTGGTGGTCACCACGCTGCTGGCCGCTGTCGGCGGCTGGCTCTGGCTGATCGTGGAAGCGGACGGGATCTCCACGGGCCGGGTGGCGGTGCGGGAGTTCGTTCTCGGCAGCCTCTTCGCCATCGCCGTGTGGGGTGGCTGGTTGATCGCGGCGCACGTGATGCTGGAGTCGGTCTTTGGGCGGACGGCACCGATGGGGCGTCTGTTCCGCAGCATGGGCTACGCGGCGCTGCCCGCGGCGGGCGCACTCCTGCTGGTGATCCCCGCGCTCAGCTTCGCGGTGGGGCTGCTGGTGATGATGGCCTGGTTCGCGGCTAGCCACGCCGCCATCGAGGCTGCCGCGCCGCACGCCACGCGCACGGAGGTGCTGGTGGCCAACCTGACCGGCTTCGCCGTCTACGTCGTGGTTCTGTCCGTCCTCGCCGCCGCGGCGGGGGTGGCCCCCGGCTTTTTCGTCCATGCGGCTGATCTCAGCGCGTACGCGGAGACGGCCGCGGCAGGCGTCGCCGGCGCTAGGTGATGGTGAGGGCGACGCCCGCGGCGCACTGGGGGCAGGCGGCTTGGGGGTGCGTGGGGATGTCGAGCGTCAGGGCGGCGGCGAAGGGCAGCCCGAAGTCGGTGCGCCCGCCGCTGCGATCGACCAGCACCGCCACGGCGACGGGCAGGCCGCCGCCCCGCTCGACCGCGGCGAGGGTCTGGCGCAGGGAGCCACCGGTGGTCAGCACGTCGTCGACGAGGAGCACCCGCTGGCCGGCGCGCCGGGCTCAGAAGTTTCCCGACCTCCTTGAGGATGGTGTTGTCAGTCGGCTATCAGCCTCTTCAGCCACGCGTTCTCCCGCTCCCCGGTTCGCCAGTGCCCGGCTTGATGTCGCGGTGAATCACCCTTAGGCTACAGTCGCAATGCCGGACTCAACGTCGGGTCAAGAGCACCAGGCCGCTTGCAGGTTGACGCCGTAGGCGGGTCGCAGTGACGCATGCGTGCAACAGGTTTAGGGGGAATTCGATGCTCAACCTCTGTGAACGAGGGTGCACCGCACGGTGGCGCGCCCTCGTTCTGTCCGCGCTAGTCGTGGCGCTGGCGGCGTTCACCGTCGCGGCCTGCGGGGGCGACGGTGGCGACGGCGATGCCGGCGGCGGTGCGCGCGGCGACACGCTGGCGGCGGTGACCGACCGCGGAGAGCTGCAGTGTGGCGTCAAGCAGACGCAGCCGCTGTTCGGCTTCAAGGAAGCCGACGGCAGTGTCTCCGGCTTCGACGTGGAGTTCTGCAGGGCCATCGCGGCGGCCGTGCTCAACGACGCGGACGCCGTCCAGTTGGTGGACGCGTCGGATGCCTCCACCCGCTTCGAGTTGCTCGCCGATGGGGCGATCGACGTGCTGATCCGCACGACGACGATTACCGCCTCGCGCGACCGCGAACTCAACGTGGACTTCGCGCAGACCACCTTCTACACAGGCCAGGGCTTCGCGGTGCAAGCGGACTCCGGGTACGCATCGACCTCCGACATGGACGACGCGACGATTTGCGTGCAGTCGGGCACCACCACGGAGCAGAACCTCCTGGACCACTTCACCGATCTCGGCTTGAGTTTCACGCCGCTCGGCGGTGGCGATCAGGAGACGCAGGACGCCTTCCTCGCGGGCCGCTGCGACGTCTGGACGGCAGACCAGAGCAACCTTGCGTCGCGGATCGGTGTGCTGCCGAACGCCAGCGACTTCCTCATCCTCGGCCAGTTAATCTCCAAGGAACCGCTGGCACCGGGCGTGCGCGACTACGACAGCGAGTGGAAAGACATCGTCAACTGGGTCGTGCACGGCCTGATCGCGGCGGAGGAACTGGGAATTACCCGCAGTAACGTGGCCGGGCTCGCGGCGGACCCGCCAAACACGACGGTTGCGCGGCTGCTGGGTGTCTCGTTCGGCGGCGGCGCCGTCAGCACGCTGGGCTTCGATGCGGTCGACGCGCAGTTCATTCAGCGCGCGATCGCTGCGGTCGGGAACTACGGGGAGATCTACGCGAACACCGTGGGCGACGCCGTCCCGCGGGCCTGTTCGCTCAACGCGCTCGCGTCCGAGGACAAGAGCAGCTGCCCGCCCGGTACCGGCGGCATTCAGTACGCACTGCCGTACCGGTAGGTCCGCTGCGGTCTGCAACGAGCGTGGTGGGCCGCCCCGTCAGGGGCGGCCCACCACGCCTCACATAAGCGGCACTTCTGGGTCCAGCCCACACGAGATCGACGGACCTGGCGGAGATGCATAGCCATGTTCCGCTCATCTATCGGCGCGGCTTTCGTCGGCTGCTGACCCAGGGCGCCTACGTCGCCGCGACGGCGCTGGTGTTCGCATATGTGTTCGCGGCGCTCGATCTCCGCGATTTGAGCTTCGGGTTTCTCAGCGACCCGGCCGGCTTCGCGGTCGGCAGCCAGTGGCTGATCGACGTTGATGGGGTCAACAACTCGCGGCTCACGATGTACCTGGTGGGCATCTGGGCGACGATCCGCGCCGTGCTCGTCGCGATTCTGCTGGCGACGGTCGTCGGCGTCGTTATAGGCGTCGCGCGGCTCTCCCCGAACTGGCTCGTCGCCCGCCTGGCGACGCTCTTCGTCGAGATCTTCCGCAACACGCCGCTGCTCGTCCAAGTCGTGCTGTGGTACGCCATCCTGGTCGTCGGCGCTCCCCGGATCGAGAACGTCATCACCGTCGGCGACTCCTTCTTCCTCTCGGGGCGCGGGATCGCCATCCCTTGGGCGGTCCCCAGCGCGGGGCTGTGGGGCCTGCCCGACTGGTTCGTCGGCGTCTGGGTGGCGGTGTTGCTCGGCTTGGGCTACGCCGCGCTGCGCGTGCGCGCCCGCCGGCAGGAGCGGGAACGAGAGACCGGCCGGCCGTTGAACGCCAACCGCTGGGCGTTCGGACTGTTCGCAACCGGTGCGTTCCTTTCGTTTCTCGTGCTGGGCGCGCCGGTCAGCATTGGCCGGCCGTTCATCGAAGGTACGCATTACGCCGACGGGATGGTCGTCAAGCCGGAGTTCGCCGCGCTGGTTCTCGGCCTCACGTTCTACACCGGCGCGTTCATCGCGGAGATCGTGCGCGGCAGCATTCAGGCGCTGCCGCGTGGCCAGACGGAGGCCGCGAAGGCCATCGGCCTGAGCGGCTATCAGCGCCTCACGCTGGTCATCCTGCCGCAGGCTTTGCGCCAGATGATCCCATCGGTCACGAACCAGTTCCTCAACGTGAACAAGAACTCCTCCCTCGCGTACGCGGTGCTGTACGACGATCTCTTCCGCGTCGCCACGATCGTCCAGAACAAGGCCGGCCACGCGCTGGAGATGTTCGTGGTGATTATCGTCACGTACATGCTGATCTCGTTCCTGATCTCCGCGGTGATGAACTTCTTCAACGCGCGAGCCACCGCCCACCAGGTGTAGGGAGGCGTGCCGATGATGGAAATGCCCGCCCCTCCGCAGCGACGGGTCGTGCTGCCCCCACACCGGCAGCGGGCGCGCCGGCCGCGGTCGGTCCGCGCGCGCGAGTGGCTGCGGCGCAACCTGTTCGCGTCGCGCGGCGACACACTGATCACACTGGTCACTGCCGGCGTCGGGGGCGTGCTCATCTTCGGCATCCTCTCGTTCGTCTTCGTCGGTGCGAACTGGCAGGTGGTCACGACGAACCGCTGGCTGCTCTTCGCCGGCAGCTTCCCGCACGACCAGGAATGGCGCTTGTGGTTCGCGATCGCCGTTGTCTTCACGTTGATCGGGCTGGCCTATGGCACCTGGTCCAGCCTTGGCCGCAAGGAGCACCTGTTCATCGCCCTGGCAACCGCGTTCGCCGTCTTCCTCATGGCACACGGCGGCGCGCAGATCTGGTCATCGATCTGGTTCTTGGCCGCGGTCGGACTGCTCTACGCGGGCTACGCCGTGGCGGTGCGGATCCCCCGCGAAGCGGGACCCAGGCGCCGGCTGCAGCTACGCGGCGTCGGCGGACTGCTCGCGCTCTCCCTGCCCATCGTCCTCATCGTCCTGATGGTCGGAGGCGGCGCCAGCATGCGACAACTGGACGGCTTCGTCCTCAACGTCGTGCTGGCCCCCGTGGGCATCGTCGGCGGGCTGCTGGTGGGGATCCCGCTCGCGTTCGGACGCGCGTCGTCCATGCGCGCCATCTCCTGGACCTGCACGGCCTACATCGAAGTCGTGCGCGGGGCGCCGCTGCTGGGCTGGCTGTTCGTCGCGCTGTTCATCCTGGACGACGTGATCGGCGGCGACCTGATCGTCCGTACGATGGTCGTGCTCGCCGTCTTCACGGGCGCCTACATGGCGGAGTACCTCCGCGGCGCGCTGCAAGCGCTCCCACGCGGCCAGTACGAGGCAGCCCAGGCGGTGGGGCTCAACCAGCTGCGGACGGTGCAGCTGGTCATTCTGCCCCAGGCGTTACGGATCTCGATCCCCCCAATGGCGGGTCAGGCGATCTCAATCTGGAAAGACACCACACTGGTAACCGTCATCCTCACCCTGCGCGAGTTCAAGGGCAACGCAGACTCCGCGATCGCCCAGATCGACTTCATCGATGACCGGATCGAGGCTTACGTATTCGTGGCTCTGATCTTCTGGATCGTGGCGTTCATGATGTCGCGAATCTCGCAGCGCGTTGAGCGCGCCCAGGGTGTCGGCGAACGCTAGAATCGAATTCGGGGGGTGAAGTATGACGACTGAGTCGGCCGAATCGTCGGCGTCCGTACCGGTGGTCGAGGCCGAGCGCAAGGCCCGCCTCGTGGGCTCGCCGGACATCATCATCGCCGAGGGCGTCTCGAAGTGGTTCGACGACTTCCAGGCACTCGACGGCATCTCGCTCGCAGTCAAGGAGCACGAGATCGTCGTCATCCTCGGGCCCTCCGGCTCGGGTAAATCGACCTTCATTCGCTGCCTCAATCGGCTGGAGGAGCACGACGCCGGACGCATCGTGATCGACGGGGTCGAACTCAACGAGGACGTGCGCAACCTGCAGACCATCCGCTCCGAGGTGGGGATGGTGTTCCAGCAGTTCAACCTCTTCCCCCACCTGTCGGTGATGAGCAACATCACGCTCGGCCCGCAGAAAGCGCGGCATCTGCCGAAGCATGAAGCCAACCAGCTGGCGATGGAACTGCTCGACCGGGTCGGAATCCCCGAGCAGGCCGACAAGTTTCCCGCGCAGCTGTCGGGTGGGCAGCAGCAGCGGGTCGCGATCGCCCGCGCGCTGGCGATGCAGCCGAAGATCATGCTGTTCGACGAGCCGACGTCGGCGCTGGACCCGGAGATGATCAAGGAAGTGCTGGACGTGATGCGTGAGCTGGCGGACTCGGGCATGACGATGCTCGTCGTGACGCACGAGATGGGCTTCGCGCGTGAGGTGGCCGACCGGCTCGTTTTCTTCGACGAGGGCGCCCTGATCGAGCAGGGCACCCCCGCGCACTTCTTCGAAGATCCGCGCGAGGAGCGCACCAAGCTGTTCCTCAGTCAGATTCTGTAGGACCTCTCATGGCGGACCTGAGCGGCGTACGGGCACTGACGTTTGGCGTGTTCAGCACCGTCGTCCGACTGGCGTTCGTCGAAGCGTTCGGCGCGTGGCGTGGCGTCGCGAGCAACGGGGGGGCACGGATCGCTGGCGGCGCGAGGGCTACGCGGGCGGCATGCGTCTCGTGGTGGCCGCCGGCTTTTTCGTCCACGCGGCTGATCTCAGCGCGTACGCCGAGACCGCCGCGGCAAGCGTCGCCGGAGCTAGGTGATGGTGAGGGCGACGCCCGCGGCGCACTGGGGGCAGGCGGCTTGGGGGTGCGTGGGGATGTCGAGCGTTAGGGCGGCGGCGAAGGGCAGCCCGAAGTCGGTGCGCCCGCCGCTGCGATCGACCAGCACCGCCACGGCGACGGGCAGGCCGCCGACCCGCTCGACCGCGGCGAGGGTCTGGCGCAGGGAGCCACCGGTGGTCAGCACGTCGTCGACGATGAGCACCCGCTGGCCGGCGTCGACGTGGAAGCCCCGCAGCAGCTCGCGTTGGTCGGGGTCGCTCCCGTCCGCCGCGTGCGCTGCGTCCGCGGCCCGCTCGGCGAAATAGGCGGGCGTCGCCAGCTGCCGGGCCATCTCATAGGCCACGATGATCCCGCCGGTGGTGGGGCCCACGACCAGCGCCGGGTGGTGGCGGCGGACGCCGTGCAGGAGGCGCGCGCAGAGGGCGGCGGTGGCGGCGGGATCCTCCAGCAGGCGGAACTTCTCCACGTAGGAGGCGCCGTGGCGGCCGGATGTGTAGCGGAAGTGGCCCTCCAGCACGGCCCCTATCCGACGCAGCAGCGTTAGCGCTTCCCCGTCGCTCACGGCGACGCCCCCGCCGGCAGCGGCACGAGTTCGCGCCCACCTCCTCCCCCGATGTCGCCCAGCGGGAACCAGCGGAAGATCACCTCGCCCACCAGCAGCCGCTCGTGGATGGGGCCGAAGCTGTGCGAGTCCAGGCTGGCGTTGCGATTGTCGCCGAGCACGAAGTAATGCCGCGGCGGTACCACAGAAGGGAGGCCGGCATTCGGGTAGAGGTAGGTTGGCGGAGCGGAGATGTAGGCTGTCTCGTCCAGGGCGAGACCGTTGACGAGGACCAGGCCGTCGCGGACCTCAATACGGTCGCCGGGGAGGCCGATCACGCGCTTGACGAAGTCGCGGTCCTCGTCGGTCGGGGAGCGGAAGACGATCACGTCGCCGCGGCTCGGCGCGCCGAAGTCGACATCGCCGAAGGGGCCCAGGTCCACGTCGCGGTAGGCGAACTTGTTGACCAGGACGAGATCCTTGTTACCCAGGGAGGGATCCATGCTGGAGCCCTCGACCTGAAAGTTCTGCACCACCTCTCGCGCGACCAGGAACACGATCAGTGTCAGGATCACCGTCTCGATGATGTCCCGCGTGGCGCCGTATCGTAGTCTCTGCATCACTGTTCGCAACCGCCCGAACCTCGATTAGCCTAGGGCGGGGGCCGGGTGCGGGCCATCGTGTCGGCGGAGGGGACGCCGGGTGCTGATACAATCCGGCGAGTGCGGCGGGCCGGGGTGCGCGAGCGGCGGACGGCCCGGCGGCGCACCGGCCCTGGGAAGCCGATACGCGCCGGCATGCCTGCCCCGTCCCCCCAGGCGCCACCGCCAGACGACGATCTCGCCGACGACGCGCGGCATGGGGACCTGAGCGCCTTCAACGCCCTGGTCCAGCGCTACCAACGCCCCGTCTTTGGCCTTTGTCTGCGCATGCTCTCCTCGCCCGCCGCGGCCGAGGATGCCGCCCAGGACACATTCATCTCGGCCTGGAAGGGGATTGGCGGCTATCGCGGCGGCTCCTTTCAGGCCTGGATCCTGCGCATCGCCGGCAACCAGTGCCGCGACGAGTTGCGCAAGTGGAAGCGCCGTCCCAGCGACTCCCTGGACGGCATACTCGAGGCCGAGGGCGACGGCGCCGCCCCGCCGTCGCGTGAGCGATCGCCTGAGGCGCAGGCTCAAGGCGCGGAGACTACAGGAGTGATCCAGCAGGGACTCCTGCAGCTGCCTCAGGAGCAGCGCATGGCCGTGCTCCTTGCGGACGTGCAGGGCCTCCCCTATGAGGAGGTCGCGCGGGTGATGGGGACCTCTGTGGGCACCGTCAAGTCGCGCATCAGCCGGGGGCGCGCCCGGCTGCGGGACTTCCTCAGCGAGCGGGGGGAACTGCCCAGCGGGCGGCGGCGTTCTCCTGAGGAGGAAGGGTTGGCGGACCCCTCCCCGGCGAGGAGTTCCACGTGATCGGCCGCCTCTTCCGGCGCGGGGCCAGTCCCTTCGACGACGCCTCCGCGTACGTCGATGGGCAGCTCACGCCCAAGCGAGCGGACGCTTTCGTGCGCGCGTTGGACGCCTCGGCCGAGTTGCGCGCCTACGTCGCCGACCTGCGCGAAATGCAGGGCCTGCTGGCGGCGCTGCCCCAGCCCGAGCCCCGTCGCGACTACACCCTGAGCCCCGCCGATGCGGAAGCGCTGCGCCCCGGCGCGGGGACGCTGCCTGGAGGGACGTGGCGCCGTGGCCGCCGCGTGCGCTTGGCCGGCGGCGGTGGCTCCATGGCGGCTGCGCGCGCGGCCGGCATCGTCTCGGTGGCGGCCTTGGCCGCGCTGGCGGCGGTGGTCGTCGTGGATCTCAGCGAGGATGCCAGCGTCGCGCCCCGCCCGTCGGAACGGGCGGCGACCCGCGTGGCCGCGGACGGAGAGGAGGCCGGGGCCCCGGCGGTCGTGGCGACACTCGAGAGCGGGCAAGAGCGCGGTCAGCCAGAGGCCGCTGCGGAGCCCGTCGCGCAGGACGCGCCCGCGCCGCAGTCCCCGCAAGCAGCGCGCGCGCCCGCGCCCGCGGCGGCCGAGAGCGCCGCCCGTGAGGCCCCCGTCGTGGCCTCGGAGCCGGCCCCGGAGTCGGCCCCGGAGCCGGAGCCGCGCCCTGCCCCCGCCGCCCAAGCGCCAGCACAGAGCGCGCCCGAGCCGGCGCAGGCCCAAGCCGTCGCCGCCGATCAGGCCGCGGTCGAAGCGCCCGAGCCGCAGTCGGTCGCGGTGGCCGCCGCCGATACGCCCGCGATCCCGAGCTTCGAGGGGACGCAGGGCGGTCTCGCGGGCGAATTCACCCCGGCCGACGATGAGGCCTCGGGCGGGGAGACGGCCGCGGACGAGGCCGCCGCCGAGGAGCCGCCTGCGGACGCAGCAGCGCCCGCGGACGCCGAGCCCAAGGCGGCCGCAGCGCAGAGCGCGACCGATGCTGCCGACGAGAGCGCGGCCCCTGAGGCAGTCGCAGACGATGCCGCGCCTGTCGATGAGCCCGCCCAAGACGCGATCGCGGCGGAGCCGGAGCCCGCGCCGGAAGCCCCAGTCGCCGAAGCCGCGGGCAATGGCGACGCTACCAGCAATGCCGCCACCGACGCCGCGGCCGAAGAGGCGTCCGCCTCTGCCACGCCGGAGAGCAACGCCGCCCCTGGGGACGCCGCCGAGGCTGCGCGCAGCGCCCAGGCCGCGGAGCCGCCGGCCGCGCCAGAGGCCCAGGCCCTGGAACAGGCCCAGGCCGCGGAGCAGGCCCAGCCCGCCGAGCAGAGTGCCGAGACCGCAGGGGCACCGTTGACGGCGCCCGGGAGCGACGTCGCAGCCGCCGCTGCGGCCGATCGCGACGAGCCGGCCGAACGCGCCGGTAGTCGCAGCGAGCCGGTGCAGAGCGGCAGCCAGGCCGGTCTCGCCGCCACGCCCGCGCCCCCGGACGGGACCTCGGAGGCGGCGCTGGCCGTGGCGCGGGATTCCGGCTCGGGGGTCGTGCTGCCGCTGGAGATCGGGCTGGGGATCGCGGCTCTGTTCGGCCTCGCGCTGACCCTCTGGCTGCGCCGTCGCGCCGCCTGATCTCGGGCCCCGCTCGCCCTCCGCTTGGCGACAGGCTCTCCCGCCTCGTGCGAGAATAGTGACGTAACGACACGGGCGCGGGGGTGCCCGGCCACGACGTCGACGGGGGACACGGGCGTGTTGCTCTCTGACCGGGATATCCGCGCCGCCCTGCGCGCGGGCCGCATCCGCCTTGATCCGGACGAGGGGGTGGAGGCGCGGATCGGACCGGACTCCATCGACCTGCGGCTGGGCCGCGCCTTCATCGTTTTCGAGCGCAGCAAGCAGCCTTACATCGACCCGCGCGATCCGGCCACGGCGCAGGGCGCGACCCGGCGCCTGGAGCTGGAACCCGGCGAGCGCTTCATCGTGCATCCGCAGGAATTGGTCCTGGCCACCACCCTGGAGCGCCTGGCCCTGGCCTCAGACCTGGTGGGCCGGCTGGAGGGGCGCAGCAGCCTGGGCCGCCTGGGGCTGATCGTGCACAGCACCGCCAGTCTCTTTCACCCCGGCTGGGACGGCCCCGCGACGATGGAGCTGGGCAACCTCGGCCTGATGCCCGTGGCGCTCTATCCGGGCATGCGCATCTGCGCCTTTACCTTCCAGCCCATGACCTCGCCCGTCGAGCGCCCCTACGGCAGCGGCGCGCACGACAAGTACGGCGGCGACGACGCCGTGCTGACCAGCCGCATCTGGGAAGAGGCGGACGAGTGGTAGGCGCCCGTGACGCTCTCTCCGACCCCATGCGGCGCGCGCTGGCACTCGCGGACGGCGTCCTGGGCCAGACGAGCCCCAACCCGGCCGTGGGGGCGGTGCTCGTGAGGGACGGCCGCGTTGTGGGCGAGGGCGCGACCGCGCCCCCTGGGGGCGCCCACGCCGAAGCCGCCGCGATCCGCGCCGCCGGCGCGGACGCTCGTGGCGCGACGCTCTACGTCACTCTGGAACCCTGCCCGCTCCAGGGCCGGACGCCGCCCTGCACCGACGCCATTCGCGCTGCCGGGATCGCGGAGGTCGTCGTGGCCGCCGGCGACGCCGACCCCCGTGTCGACGGGCGCGGCCTGCAAGCCTTACAGCAGGCCGGCGTGGCCGTGCGCGGCGGCGACGGTGTCCGGCAGGCCGCCCGGCACTACGCCGCCTACACCCATCACCGGCGCAGCGGCCGTCCCTACGTCATCGCCAAGTATGCCGCGAGCTTGGACGGCCGCATCGCCACCAACAGCGGCGACGCGCACTGGATCAGCGGCCCCGAGGCGCGCGCCTGGTCACACACGCTGCGGCTCCGCCACGACGCGATCCTCGTCGGCGTGGCGACGGCGTTGCAGGACGACCCCCAGTTGACCGCCCGCGGCGACGCGGCGGTGGGCGCGCGCCAGCCACTGCGGCTGGTGCTGGACAGCGGCGGCCGGCTGCCGGCGCGCGCACGTCTGCTCGGCGATCAGGAGGTCGCACCCACGGTGATCGCCTGCACTTCGCGGGCCCCGGCGGCCTGGCGCGCCGCCATCGAGGCGACGGGCGCGCGCGTGGTGGAGTTCCCGCAGCAGGACGGGCGTGTGGCGCTGGCCCCGTTGCTGGACTGGCTGGGAGCGGAAGGGATCGTGTCGCTGATCGTCGAAGGGGGCGGGCGGGTCCACGGCGCCTTCTTCGATGCCCGCCTGGTGCAACGCGTCCATGCCGTGATTGCGCCCATCGTGATCGGCGGTGCCGCCGCGCCCGCCGTCGCCGGCACAGGCGCCGATCGCCTCTGCGACGCCGTGCAACTGTGCGATGTCTCCGTGCGCGAGTTGGGCCGTGATCTGCTGGTCACGGGCAGTCCGGTCCCGCCCCCGCCGCCGCAGTCCGTCAGCGTCCGCCCGGGCGCCCCCATCGACGCCAAGGCCCTGATCGCCCTGGCCGGCGACGCCACCCGCCGTGCGGCCCTCGCTCCCGGGCTCGCCGCCGACCTCGCGGCCGTGGCCGAGGGGACCGGCGCGGCCTGGGTCGCCGTGGCGGCGGGCGAGGTGGTCGGCGGGCTCACGCTGCGCGGCGGCGGTGGGCAGTCCGGCGCCAGCGCCCACTGGGGGCCGCTGCTGGTCGCCGACGCCTGGCGCAACCACGGTCTGGCGGAGCGTCTGCTGGAGGCCGCCGAGGCCTCGGCGGCCGGGCGGGGCTGCCGCTGGGCGGTGGCCACCGTGCGGGCGGACGCAAGTCCCGGCGATTGGACGCGCGCCGACTGGGCAGCGCGCGGCTATCGCTACTATCGGCTTGGAGCGGACGGCGCCCTGCAGCTGATCCGGGAGATCGCGTCGCGCGATCGGATCGAGCGGCGGGACTGAGAGCCCGAGCGGAGAAGAGCCCGTGTTCACCGGCATCATCGAAGAGGTTGGAGTCGTGCGGGAGGCCGGCAGGGGCATGTTGCGTATCGCGGCGACGACCGTGCTGGAGGACGCTCGGCTGGGGGACAGCATCGCCATTAATGGCGTGGACCTGACCGTGGCGGAGATGGACGGGGAGTCCTTTTTCGCCAACGTGATGCCGGAGACCTACCGCCGCTCCAACCTGCGCAATCTCATGGCCGGCGACCGCGTCAACCTGGAGCGCTCACTGCGCGCCACCGATCGCCTGAGCGGCCACATCGTGCGCGGGGTGGTGGAAGGGACGGGCCGGCTGGCCGCGCTCACGCCCGAAGTGGACGCCATCATCGCGACCTATGAGGCGCCGCCGGACCTGCTCCGCTACATGGTCGTGAAGGGGCCTGTCGCGATCGACGGTGTGAGCCTGACCATCATCGCCAAGGAGGCGGGCACCTTCGGGGTCTCGCTCGTGCAGTACACCCAGGAACACACGAACCTTCTCGACCGCCGCCCCGGCCAGGAAATCAACCTCGAGACCGACATCCTGGCGCGCTACGTGGGGGAGTTACTTGCCGCCCGCGCCGGCGCCCCGGCATCCTGAAAGTCCAGGGAAGGCGACGGCATGCCCGCGACGAAGAAGAAGGCCCCCGCCCGCAGGTCCAAACGCCCCGCTGCGGGCGCTCGCAAAGCGGCCGCCGCACGGGCCGCCAGCCCCTTCACCACAGTTGAGGAGGCGCTCGCCGAGTTCCAGGCGGGCCGCTTCGTGATCATCACCGATGACGAGGATCGCGAGAACGAAGGCGACCTCTGCCTGCCAGCGCAGTTCACCACGCCCGAGGCGATCAACTTCATGGCCAGGCACGGGCGGGGGCTGATCTGCACGGCCCTGACGGGGGACCGGCTGGACCGGCTGGGCCTGCCCTTGATGGTGGACCAGTCCAGCAACACGGCCCCGCTGGGGACGGCCTTCACGGTCTCCGTGGAGGCGCGCGCCGGCGTCAGCACGGGCATCTCCGCGGGCGACCGCGCGCGCACGGTGCACGTCCTCATCGACCCGGAGAGCACGGCCGCGGACCTCGTTTCGCCGGGGCACATGTTCCCCCTGCGCGCCCGGGAGGGCGGTGTGCTGGTGCGGGCAGGCCAGACCGAGGCCAGCGTGGACCTCTGCAAACTCGCGGGCTTGCTGCCCGGCGCCGTCATCTGTGAGGTGATGAAGGCCGACGGCACCATGGCCCGGCTGCCGGACCTGACCCGCTTCGCCAAGCGCCAGCAGATCAAGATGATCAGCGTGGAGCAGATCATCCGCTACCGCCTGCGCAGCGAGGACTTCGTCGAGCGGATCACGGAGGCCAACCTCCCCACCCGCCACGGCACCTTCCGGGTGGTCGGCTACCGGGCGCCGGGGCAGGAAGAAGAGAACGTGGCGCTGGTCATGGGTGACGTCACGACCGCGGAGCCGGTGCTGGTACGCGTGCACTCGCAGTGCGTCACCGGCGACGTCTTCTCGTCCATGCGTTGCGACTGTGGGGAGCAGATGGAGATCGCACTGCGGATGATCGGGGAGGAAGGGCGCGGGGCGTTGCTCTACATGCAGCAGGAAGGGCGCGGGATCGGCCTGCACAACAAGCTGCGCGCCTATGCCTTGCAGGACAAGGGGCTGGACACCGTGGAGGCCAACCTGGCTCTGGGCTTCGCCGCCGATCGGCGCGACTACGGTGTGGGCATGCAGATGCTGCGGGATCTCGGCATCAGCAAGATTCGCCTGCTGACCAACAACCCCACCAAGCGCCATGGACTCTCCGCCTACGGGCTGGAGGTCGTGGAGCGGGTACCGGTGATCGCGGAGCCCAACCCACACAATGTGCGCTACCTCGCCACCAAGCGAGAGAAGATGGGGCATCTGCTGGAAGATGCGGCCTCGCACGATGCCGTGGCCAGCGATGGCCGGAAGAAGTCCCGCCCCGCAGCCAAGCGCAAGCGTCGTGCGGGCGCCCGCGCCAAGAACGCCTGAGGCCATGGCCGCACCGAGCGAGGGCGAGGACGCGTCGGGCCTGCGCTTCGCGATCGTTGTGGCGCGCTTCAACGCCTTCATCACCGACAAGCTCCTGGAGGGGGCGCTGGCGACGCTACGGGCCCGCGGCGTGGCCGAAGAGGGGATCGAGGTCTGGCGGGTGCCGGGCGCCTTCGAGATCCCCGTCGTCGCGCAGGCCGCGGCGGAGTCGGGCCGCGTCGATGCGGTGCTCTGCCTGGGCGCCGTTATCCGCGGCGAGACCGAGCACTACGAACTCGTTGCGCAGCAGGCCGCGCGGGGCATCGGCGACGTTTCGCTGAAGACGGGTGTGCCCTGTATTTTCGAGGTCCTGGCCACGCCCACGCTGGAGCTGGCCGTCGCGCGGGCGGGCGGCGACGCGGGCAATAAGGGGGAGGACGCCGCGGAGGCCGCGATCGAGGTGGCGCAGGTGCTGGCGCGGGTCCGCGACGGGCGTTAAGGGGCTTAGGGAGCGCGCGCAACGCAGCGGATACGGGGCGTGGCGAAGGCGTGCGGGCCCTGATCGTTCGGCCTGGGCGCCGTCGCGCTTGGACGACCCAAGCGCCGGACAAGACGCCTGAGCGCCTTCCCCACGAGTAGACGAAACGTCGCCCAGATCTGGCGACGCGGCCATTCGGTTGATTGCCCGTAGCAGAAGAGCGGACCTACACTTGCCGCGTTCACCCAGCTTTGGGTAGATTTGCCTAGGTTTGGGCGGGCCGATCAGCGAGGGCACGGTGGCGACCGACCACCAGCAGCGACGTGAGGACAGCGACTGGCTCGGCCTCGGCGAGGCCAGCCGCTTGGTCGGTGTGAACGAGTCTACGCTGCGCCGCTGGGCGGACACCGGGCTGGTGCAGACCTTCCGCACCCCCGGCGGCCACCGGCGCTTCGCCGCCGCCGACCTGCGTCGCATCATCGATGCGGCCGGGGACCTCTCCCAGAGCGCCGGCTTCGACGACGAGGCCCTGGAGCGTATCCGCGCCCGTTTGCGCGCCGGCGAGGATGATCAGCAGGGGTGGCTGCGGCGCCTCAGTCCGGAGTTGCGCACTCGCCTCGCCGGCCTGGGACGGGAGACCGTCCAGCTCGTGGAACGTGACCTGGCCGCGGACGCGGACCGCGCCGCGCTCGAGGCCGCCGCCGCCGCCCTCGGCGGGCGCTACGCGGCCGTGCTGCGCGCCGCCGGCGTGCGCCTGACTGACGCCGTCTCCGCCTTCGCCTACTTCCGCCGGGGTATGGATGAGGCCGTCCGCGACTACGGGCGCAGGCACGGCCTGGCCGCGCACGCGGCGGCAGGGGTTTGGGAACGGGTGGCCGTACTGGAGGACCAACTCTTGCTCGGCCTGACGGAAGCCTACGAACAGCGGGGAGTTGAAACGCAGTGATGGCCTACTACCCGATCTTCGTCGAGGTCCGCGAGCGGCCGGTGCTCGTGATCGGCGGTGGCAACGTGGGCGTTGAAAAGGTCACCACGCTGCTGCGCGCTGAGGCCGCGAACGTGACGGTGATCAGTCCGGAGCTGAGCGTGGAGATGCAGGCCCACGTGGAGGCCGGCCGCGTGCGCCTTGTCGCCCGTGCTTACGAACCCGGCGACATGGCCGGCTACGAGATGGTCTTCGTGGCCACGGACGACCGCTCGGCCAACACCCGGATCCGGGCCGAGGGACGCGAACGCGGGATCTGGGTCAACGCCGCCGACGATCCGGTCAACTGCGATTTCATCCTGCCGTCCGTGGTCCGGCGCGGTCCCATCACCATCGGCATCTCCACCGGCGGCGGCAGCCCCGCCATGGCCCGGCGCGTGCGCGAAGAGCTGAGCGATTACTTCACGGAAGACTTCGAGGCGCTCGCCGATCTGCTCGCCGACGTGCGGCGCGAGCTGAAGGCCCTGGGTGCGCTGCCGCAGATCAGTCAGGACACCTGGCAGCGCGCTATCGACGGGAACCTGCGCGCGCTCCTGGCGCAGCGACGGACCGGCCAGGCCAAGGCGCTCCTGCTTGCGCGCCTGGGTGCGCCCGTGAACGAGCCGCAGTTGTCGGCGGCCGCACCCGCCACGGTGGCCGAGGGGGCGGACTGATGCTCATCGCGGCGGGGGTCAGTCATCGCACGGCGCGGCTGGAAGAGCGGGAGCGGCTCGCGCTCTCGCGCGAGGAACTGCCCGGGGTGCTCGCTCACTACCGCCGGACCTATGGCAACGCGGTCGTGCTGGCCACCTGTAACCGCACGGAGGTCTACGTCCACGCCCTGAACGGCCGGGGCGAGGCGCCACCGGCCGAACTCATCCGGCAGCTGGCCGGCTACCGCCACCTGCGCTTCCCCGAGGACGTACCGGCCTTCTACACGCTGCAAGGCGAGGAGGTGCCGCGGCATTTGTTCAACGTCGCCGCCGGGGTGGATTCGATGATCCTGGGCGAGGGACAGATCCTCAGCCAGGTGCGCGACGCCCTCCGCGAGGCCCACCAGGCGCAGTCACTGGACGCGGCGCTCTCGCGTCTCCTGCACGAGGCCTTGCGCACCGGCAAGCGCGCCCGCACGGAGACCTCCATCGGCCGTCACGCGGTCTCAGTCAGCAGCGCCGCTGTGGATCTGGCGCGTGCGCACGGGCCGGCGCTGGACGGCTGCGCGGCCCTGGTTGTGGGCGCCGGGGCGGCCGGCCTGCTGGCGGCGCGGGCCTTGCGCGACCGTGGCGTCCGGTCCCTCACGGTGACCAGTCGCAGCCGCGAGCACGCCGCGGAACTGGCGCGGCTTCTCGGCGCCGGCACCGCGCCGTTCGCGCGGCTGACCGCCGCCGTCGCCGCGGCCGACATCGTGATCACCTCCAGCAGCGCCCCCCGCTTCCTGCTGGACCAGGCCCTGGTGGCCGAGGCGCTCGCCCGCCGCGAGGCCCCCATCACCTTCATCGACGTGGCCGTCCCGCGCGATGTGGACCCGCGCGTGGGGGACCTCACGGGGGCCCGCCTCTTCGACCTCGACGACCTGCAGAACGTCTCGGCCACCAATCTGCAGCGCCGCCAGGCGGCCGCCGTCGACGTCCGGCGCATCGTCGACGAGGCGGCGCGCGCCTTCGCTGACTGGCTGGAGGGCCGTCGCGCCGTGCCCACGATCAAAGCGATCGTTGAGCGGGCGACGACCGTGCGCGAAACGGAAGTCGAGCGCACGGCGCGCGACTTGGGTCTGGACGAGGCCGGCCGCGAGCGGCTGGATCGCATGAGCGCGGCGATCGTCAAGAAGCTGCTGCACGACCCCATCCGCTATCTGCGCGAGGCTGAGGACGCCGACGAGGCGGCCGAGGCCTTGCGCCAGATCTTCGGCGTCGAGGGCGCCTAGCTATGCCCGCGCTGCGGCTCGGCACCCGCGGCAGCGCGCTCGCCCGCCGACAAGCGGATATCGTCGCCCAGGCCCTGGCCGGCCTCGGCCGGCCGAGCGAGACCGTCGTCGTCGCGACCAGCGGCGATCGGGACCGCTCCTCCTCGCTGCTGGAGATCGGCGGGCAGGGCGTCTTCGCGCGCCAGATCGAGGAGGAGTTGCGCGAGGGCCGCATCGATGTCGCCGTGCACAGCGCCAAGGACGTGCCCACCGCCCTGCTGCCCGCGACTGCGCTGGCCGCAGCGTTGCCGCGGGCCGACGTGCGCGACGCCCTGGTCAGTCGCAAGCGAATGACGCTCGCCTTGCTCGCTGCCGGCGCCACCGTGGCCACGGGCAGCCGCCGGCGCGTCGCGCAGCTGCGCGCCACCCGGCCGGACCTCGTCATGGTCGATGTGCGGGGCAACGTGGATACGCGGCTGCGCAAGCTGGAGGCCGGCGACTTCGACGCGCTGCTGCTGGCCGCGGCCGGGCTCGACCGCCTCGGCCGCGGCGAGGCCATCCGAGAGCGGCTGCCCATCGATCTGATGTTGCCGGCCCCCGGGCAGGGGGTGATCCTCTTGCAGACTCGCAGCGACGACGCCGACACCCGCGCCGCCCTTCGCGCCGTCGATCACGCCCCGACCATGACGGCGCTGCGGGCGGAACGGGCCGTGCTGGCGGCTTTGGGCGCGGGCTGCTCCCTGCCCGTCGCGGCCCTGGGGCATGTGCGCGCCGGAGAGGTGACCCTGGTGGCGAAGGTCCTGGATATGGCCGGCCGCCGCGTCGTCACGGCACGGGAGACGGGCCCCGTGGCGGAGCCCGAGGCGGTGGGACGGCGCGCGGGCGAGTCGCTGTTGGCCCGGGGGGCCGAGGCGATGCTGCGGGAGCCTGTGTCGGAGTGAGCGACGCGCGGCCCAGCGGCCTGGCGCCCGGTTTCGTCAGCCTCGTGGGGGCCGGTCCCGGCGACCCGGGGCTGATCACCGTCGCGGGCCGCGAACGCCTGCGCCGCGCCGAGGTCGTCGTCTACGACCGCCTCGCCCAGCCCGCGCTCCTGCGCGAGGCCCCCGCCGAGGCAGAGCGCATCTACGTGGGCAAGGCTGCCGCCGACCACGCCCTGCCCCAGGAGGACATCGCAAGGCTGCTCGTGGAACGCGCGGGAGCGGGCCTGCGCGTCGTGCGACTCAAGGGCGGCGACCCCTTCGTCTTCGGCCGGGGAGGGGAGGAGGCGGAGGCGCTCGCCGCCGCCGGCATCGAGTTCGACGTCGTGCCCGGGGTCACCGCCGCCGTGGCTGCCCCGGCCTACGCTGGCATCCCGCTGACGCACCGCGAGCTGGCCTCCTCCTTCGCGGTCGTCACCGGACATGAGGACCCTACCAAGCCGCGCTCCCGCGTCGACTGGGCGGCGCTGGCGCATGGGGCCGACACCCTGGTCTTCCTCATGGGCCGCCGCGCCTTGCCCGGCATCGTCGAGCGGCTGATCGCCGAGGGCCGGGATCCGGATACTCCCGCCGCCGCCATCGAGTGGGGCACGACGGCACGCCAGCGCAGCGTCGGCGCGACGCTGGCGACGCTGCCCGCCGCCGCTGCCGCCGCGGCGCTGACGCCGCCGACGGTGATCGTCGTTGGGGCCGTCGCCGCCCTGCGCGAGCAGCTGGGCTGGTTCGAGCAGCGTCCCCTCTTCGGCAAACGCGTCTTGGTCACACGCACGCGGCAGCAGGCCAGCGCCCTGGCGTCGGCCCTGGCCGCGGAGGGCGCGGAGCCGATCGAGTTCCCGGCCATCGAGATCGCGCCCGCCGATCCCGGCCCCGCCCGCGAGGCGGTGGCGGCGCTGGAGGGCGGCGGTTACGACTGGGCCATCTTCACCAGCGTCAACGGCGTGGACGCCTTCTGGCGGGCCCTGGCGACCGCCGGGCACGACGCGCGCGCGTTCGCCGCCACGCGCATCGCCGCCATCGGACCCGCCACCGCCGAGGCGCTGGCCGCCCGCGGCCTCCGTGCCGACGTTGTGCCGGAGCGCTTCCTGGCGGAGTCGCTGCTGGAAGCGCTGGCGCCGGAGTCCCTGCAAGGCGCGCGCGTGCTGCTGGCCCGTGCCGCGGAGGCCCGCGACGTGCTACCGGACGGCCTCGCCGCCCGCGGCGCGCGCGTGGACGACGTGCCGCTGTACGTGGCTCGCCGTCCCGACGCCCCCGACCGGGACGGGCTCTCCCGCCTGCAAGCACACGAGGTGGACGTGGCGGCGTTCACGGCCTCGTCCACGGTGCGTGGCTGTCTGGATTTGCTGGACGGCCGCCGCGAATTGCTCGACGGTGTGGCCGTGGCCTGCATTGGCCCGGTCACGGCCGCCGTCGCCGAGCAGGCCGGGCTGCGGGTGGACGTGGTTGCCGCGGAGCACACGATCCCCGGCCTGATCGCGGCTCTACGAGCGCACTACGGAAAGGTGGCGGCGCATGCTTGAGACCCCGCTGCGGACAGCACTGGACCTCCGGCGCCGGCCCCGCCGGCTGCGCCGCAGCGAAGCCCTGCGCGGCATGGTCCGCGAGACGATCCTGGACCCCGCCCGCTTCATCTACCCGCTCTTCATCCGTGAGGGTGACGGCCTGCGCCGACCCATCGCCGCACTGCCGGGGCAATTCCAACTCTCCGTCGATCAGCTGGCGGCGGAGGCGCGCGAGTTGCGCGCCCTCGGCATCCCGGCCGTGCTGCTCTTCGGCCTGCCGGGGCGCAAGGACGCGGAGGGCTCGCAGGCCTACGCGGCCGAGGGCATCGTGCAGCGGGCCGTGCGCGCGCTCAAGCAGGCCGCTCCGGACCTCGTTGTGATCACGGACGTCTGCCTCTGCGAGTACACGGACCACGGCCACTGCGGACTCCTCTCGGCCACGGGCGAGGTGCTCAACGACCCCAGCGTGGAGTTGATCGCCCGCACGGCGCTGAGCCAGGCCGAGGCCGGGGCCGACATCGTGGCGCCCAGCGACATGATGGACGGCCGCGTCGCCGCCGTCCGTGCCAGGCTGGACGAGGCCGGCCGCCAGGAGACGCCCATCCTGGCCTACGCGGCCAAGTTCGCCTCCGCCTTCTACGGGCCGTTCCGCGAGGCGGCGGACTCGGCCCCGGCCTTCGGCGATCGCCGCGGCTATCAGCTGGACCCGGCCAATGCGCGCGAGGCCATGCGCGAGGTGGACCTGGACGTGGAGGAGGGCGCGGACCTGATCATGGTCAAGCCGGCCCTGCCCTACCTGGATCTGATCCGCGCCGCGCGCGAGCGCACCGATCTGCCGCTGGTCGCCTACAACGTCAGCGGGGAGTACGCCATGATCAAGGCGGCCGCTGGCAACGGCTGGCTGGACGAGCAGCGCGTCACCCTGGAGGCGCTCACCGGGATCCGGCGCGCGGGCGCGGATCTGATCATCAGCTACCACGCCAAGGAGGTCGCCCGATGGCTGCACGCGGACGCCTCAGGGTTCCCGGCGTGAATGGGGCGGCCAACGGCGACGCGCCCGACCCCGCTGCGATCCGCGTGGTCGCCTTCGACTGCTACGGCACGCTGCTCGACTTCGACGAGCGCTCCTTCGCCCCCGCGATTCAGGCCCTGCTTCGCGCGCGCGGGATCGACCACTCGGATGGCGAAAGCGTCTGGAGCCACTGGATGGAGCACTCCCGGGGGTTGGCCCGCGTGAACGGCCGCGGTCCGGAGCAGCCGCTGGCCGGACCGGAGCCACCGTTCCTCAGCTTCGAGGAGACGTGGACGGCCAATTTCGCCCACGCCTTCGACAAGACGGACGTCGATCTCGATCCGCACGAGGCGCTCACGCACATCTTCGGCCTTCTCGCCCAGGCGCCGCCCTATGCCGAAGCGCACGAGGTCGTCGGTACGCTGCGGGCCGCCGGCATCCGCGTCGCCGTGGCCAGCAACGCCGACGACGTGCACCTCTACCCGGCCTTGGAGCGGGCCGGATTCGCGCAGCAGGCGGAGGTCATCCTGACCTCGGAGGCCGTCCGCTCCTACAAGCCGCGCCGTCCCTTCTTCGACGAGCTGCGGCGGCGGCTGGACGTCGAGGCGGGGGAGGTGTTGTACGTCGGCGACAGCCCCTACGCCGATGTCACCGGGGCTCGCAACGCCGGCCTGCCCGCCTGCTGGGTCCGCCGCTACGAGGACACGGAGCGCGAAAAGCACCTGCACCACGACCCACATTGGCGTTTTCCCGACCTCTGCGGCCTGCTCGGCCTGCGCCTGGGCGGCGCCCTGTGACGGCCGGTCCGCGCTCCCGCGAGGCGCTGGCCAGGGCGCGCCGCTTGCTGCCCGGCGGCGTGAGCAGTCCCGTGCGTGCCTTCAACGCGGTGGGCGGCGACCCGCCCGTCATCGCGCGCGGTGCGGGGCCCTACCTCTTCGACCTCGACGGCAATCGCTACGTCGATTACGTCTGCGCCTACGGCCCCCTGATCCTGGGCCACGCGCCGCCGGCCGTCGTCGAGGCCTTGCAGCGGGCGGCCGCGGACGGGACCGCCTACGGCGCCCCGACCGAGCTGGAGAACGAGCTGGCGCGGCGCATCATCGACGCCATGCCTTTGATCGAGCGCGTGCGCTTCGTCAACTCCGGCACGGAAGCGACGATGACGGCCATCCGGCTCGCCCGTGGCCACACCGGCCGCAGCAAAGTGCTCAAGTTCGCCGGCTGCTACCACGGCCACTCCGACGGCCTGCTGGCCAAAGCCGGCTCCGGCATCGCCACGCTCGCGTTGCCGGACACGGCCGGCGTCCCGCCGGCCTACGCCGCCGAGACGCTGGTTGTGCCCTACAACGACGTCGACGCCGTGCGTGCGGCGGCGCAGGCCCACGCCACCGACCTGGCCGCGATCATCGTGGAGCCCGTGGCCGCCAACATGGGCGTGGTGCCGCCCGCGCCAGGTTTCCTGCCCGGCCTGCGGGCGCTGGCGTCCGAGGTCGGCGCACTGCTCATTTTCGATGAGGTGATCACGGGCTTCCGGGTCGGCCGCGGAGGCGCCCAGGCCCGCTACGATGTGCAGCCCGACATCACCTGCCTGGGCAAGATCATCGGCGGCGGGCTGCCCGTGGGCGCGCTGGGCGGATCCGCCCCGCTTATGGACACCCTCGCGCCCGCGGGGCCGGTCTACCAGGCGGGCACGCTGTCGGGGAACCCGCTGGCCATGGCCGCCGGCGTGGCGACCCTGGACGCCCTCGCCGAAGAGGGCGCCTACGACGCCCTGGAGGAGCGCGCGGCCCACCTCGCCCAGGGCCTGCAGGCGGCGGCCGGGGGGGCCGGTGTGCTCTATACGGTCGCCCGCGTCGGTTCCATCCTCACGGGTTTCTTCCGCGCCGCCGCCCCCACGAATTACGACGAGGCGGGCGCCAGTGACACCCAGGCCTACGCGCGCTTCTTCCACGCAGCGCTGGCCGCCGGGGTCAACCTCGCCCCCTCCCAGTTCGAAGCGATGTTCGTCTCGCTCGCCCACGACGACGCCGCTCTCGACGCGACCGTGGCCGCCGCAGCGGCGGGGTTCGCGCTGATCGCCGGGGAATAGTCCCGCTTATCCACCGACAGTCCACCGCCTTCTGTGCCCAATCACTCGTTACGGCGTGTGCCACAGCGGCGTAGGGGACGGGTCCGGTAGACTCAACCCGTCACTGGCGTATATGTATTAACAGTTGGTGGGGACGCGTGCGCATCTCAACTGACCAGGAGACCTTTCAGCGCGGCCTGACCGTGGTGGCGCGCGCCGTCGCGGCTCGCAGCACGCTGCCGCAAACCTCGCACATCTGTATGGCCACGGACGGCGGACGGCTCAAACTCGCTGCCACCAACCTCGAGATCGCCATTACCTCCTGGGTCACTGCCGAGGTCGAGGAAGAAGGCGCGATCACCATCCCCGCCCGCCTGCTCACCGAATTCGTGGCCTTGCTGCCGGAGGCGCCCATCCGCGTCAGCGTCGCACCGCGCTCACGTCAGGCGCAGATCGTCTGCGCCCGCAATGAGGCCACGATCAGCGGCATGGACGCCGACGACTTCCCCCCCATCCCCAGCATCAGCGACGGCGACGTCATCCGCCTGGAGCCCGCCTCCTTGCGCGAGGCCATCGAGCACGTCGTCTTCGCCGCCGCCACCGACGACAGCCGGCCGGTTCTGACCGGGGTCCACCTCAAGATCGAGGAGGACCGCCTCACTCTCGCCGCCGCGGACGGCTTTCGGCTGGCCGTCTACCACCTGGCCACTGCGGAGACGCCTGCGGAGACGATCGAGGTGATCGTGCCCGCCCGCGCGCTGCACGAGTTGAGCCGGCTCCTCACCGACCGTGATGAGCCGGTGGCGCTGCAGATCAACAGTGCCCGTAGCACGGCCATGTTCCAGCTCAACGACGTGGAACTGACGGCGCAGCTGATCCAGGGCACCTTCCCCGCCTACAACCAGCTCATCCCCGCCGAGTACCAGACTCGCGCCACCCTGGACGCGGGCGAGTTCCTGCGCGAGGTGCGCACCGCTGCCGTGTTCGCCCGCGACGGCAGCGGCATCGTGCGGCTACAGGTCGGCCCGGCGGACGACGGGCCGGGCAAGCTCACCATCGCCGCCCGCGCTGAGGAGCAAGGCGACCACCAGGGCGAGATGGACGCGGAGGTCGAGGGCGAGGAGGCCAAGATCGCGTTCAACAGTCGCTACCTCCAGGACGTCCTCCAAGTGCTGGGCGGGGGCCGCCTGGCGCTCGAATCGACCGGCCCATCGAATCCTGGCGTGCTGCGCCCGGAGGGGACGCCCGGCTATGTGCACGTGATCATGCCTATGTTCGTACAGTGGACCTAGGTGGCCGAACGCCGGACGGGCAGTGCTACGTCTTCTTGGCGTCCCCAAACACGCAGTCCATCCAGCGGTGTTCGATGCCGGCGTCGAGGAACCGAGCGCCGCGCGGGACGTAGCCGAGGCGCGCGAAAAAGCCGACGGTGTCCTCCTGCGCGGCGAGCGCGACGCCGGCGTAGCCGCGCCGGCGCGCCTCGTCGTGCAGCGCCGCCATGGTCGCGACGCCCCAGTAGCGCCCGCGTTGCTCCTTGAGCACGGCGACACGGCTGATGCGCGGGGGCTCCCCTGTCGGCTGGTCGAGGAGGAGCCGGCCGGTCGCCACCGGTCGGCCGTCGAGGCGACCGAGCACGTGCACGGCGTCCGGCACGGTCGTGGGATCGCCGTCGTAGCGATCGATGGCCTCGCCCTCGCAGCGGCGTTGCTCTTCCATGCTGACGGCGCGCCGGACGCTTAGCGCCTCCTGCATCTCCGCGGGCGTCCTGACGACGCGCACCCGAAAGCCGGGCGCGACGCGCGCCTCGAACTCGGAGGCCGGTTGCAACACCAGTTGCATCTCCACGAGGTCGATCCAGCGCCCGTGTTTGTAGCCGAACTCCTTGCGCAAGGCGGAGCGCTCGAAGCCCAGTGACTCGAAGAGCGCGAGACTGGCCGTGTTCTCCGAGGTGATCCGCGCGATGAGCACGTGCAGGTTGCCCTCGCGCGCCCCGGCGATTAACGCCTCGACGAGCTGCCGCCCCAGCCCGCTCCGGTGGTGATCGCGGTCGACATAGACCGTGACCTCGCGGGTGAAGCGGAAACCGAACTTCTGCATCGGCGTGCAGTAGGCGAAGCCGAGGACCGCCTCCTCGCCCTGGGCGACGATCACCATCTCGTCGCGGTACGTCTCCAACCAGGCGCGACGCCGGGCATCACTCCAGGGCCACTCATCGAGGGTGGCGACGCCTTCCAGGACCTCGCGGTTGTAGATGCGCTGGATGGCGGGTACGTCGTGCATGCCCGCTGGCCGGATCGTGATGGGCTGTGTCACGCGCTCGCTACCGCCCGCTGGTTGCCATCGTCGTCGCGCGATTCTACGGTTCCTGCTCGTCGCATCGTGTATGCAACCCTGTCCACTCCGGCGTCTGTGGGACGGCGTGGGGAAAATCTAAGGCTGCCCTGTGCCCTGCAACGATCGGCGGGCGCGCGTCGAGGTTCGCTGCTCTGTTTCGTCCGCCGCCGCACGGGATCGATGCGGGGCGCTTCCAGGCGCGCAAGGTAAGGGAGCGCCCGCCGGCGGAAGGCGGAGATCGAGACTGGTGTCGAGGGGGAATCTCTCCTACCCCCCCCGCCCTCGGCTCGGGCGACTTCCCCATCGCCGGCGGCGACGTGCTCTGGGTGGTATCGCCGGTGGAGCAGACGCTGACGGTGGCGGGGACGCGGTCCCCCGAACTTACCCGCGCCGGGCCCGATCGTCCTGACCCTGCGGCAAGGAGGCAACCTCGTCCCCGTGCTGGCGGGGGTGCCAACGACGGCGGCCGATCTTTTTGAGGGCACGAACGTGACGATCGTCTGGCAATACACCCGTGCCACCCGCGCCTGGGACCGCTCCCACCTCCCTGTCCTCGGGTCGGGGAAAACTTCCCTGTCGAACCTGGCGACGTGCTCTGGGTGGTGACACCGGTCGATCAGATGCGCATCCCAGCGACCGGCCCAAGATGGTGATCCGGCCGGAGCCTCCTTGATATCGAACAATAAGGCCTTGGGGTCACCTACCGGGAAGCGGGCATGGCACGTCATCCCGAGAGGTGCACGGTCAAGCAGAACGGCACCCTGCTCCTTTGGTCGTTTTGGAACAGTGATCTCGTATCACGGTGGCAGCCATAGGCGTTAGGGCGAGAGAGCAGTTTTAGACTAGGCTTCAGACAATGGTCTCATCGGAAGGCAGCACACAGGCGAGCCAGAATGGAACAGACGGCAGAAGATTCCCTCCTGCTGGCGCTTTCCCATCTCGAACGGGTGCAGTTCTCGTGGGACGACCCGACTGACTGGACCGATCTCTCGACCTACGGGTTCTACTGCCTCGAGGCGTGTATTGTCGCGGCAGCCTTGCATCTTGGGCGGAAGCGTCCAAGGAATCACCGCGAAAAAGGGAGAGCAGCCCAGTACCTCGCCAACGAGCACAACTTGCCGAACATCGACGAGTTGCTCGTCGATCTCAATGAGATGCGCAAGCACGAGGCATACGGAGATACTGAGCCCCCAGGCGACTTGGACCCGGAGCATGTCGCTACGGTGATCGAGGGGTACGTTCAATCCGTGAGAGAGTTACTCGCGCTATGACACAGCGGCTCACGAAGGAGCGGGAAAGACACCCGTCGCAGCCACCGGACCGCTGGCTTGATGCGGTCCGCTTGTGGCCGGACGAGACGGCGCGAACTTGGACACACAATGTTGTCGAAGAGGTGAGCCGGAATCCGGTGATCGTGGCGTTTGTTGCTTCCGGCTCCTCCGTGCGCGATGTCGAGTCTAGCGATGACCTCGACCTCGTCCTAGTGTACAAGCAATGTCGTCCCGCCCTGCCACGACCTCCGATTTCGATAGATCTGCGGCAGTACGAGGCCAGTAGCGTCTCCCACAAGCTGGCGGAAGGCCACGACTACCTGTCGTGGACGGTGCGGTATGGCCGTGTCCTGTTCGAGCGTGATGGCTGGTGGACGAGGTTACATACCGACTGGAATGATCGCCTCTTACTCCCGTCGGTTGAGACAGCGAAGGAACGGGCGCGCAAGGCGGAGCGACTCTACGCTGAGTTGTGTGCGGTCGGTGATCGCTCCGCGGCTGCCGAGCTACAGATTTCGATGCTGACGCAGCTTGCCCGTGCGGCGCTGAGCAAGGCTGACGTTTTCCCGAAGTCGCGTCCTGAACTCGTGGATCAGTTGCGCATTATCGGTGAGCAGACTTTGGCTGACCGCCTTGCTAGCGCTCTGACACATCGGTACGAATAGCAACCACCAGATCCCTTGAGGGAGGTGCAGCGGCCGTTGGAGAAGGCAACAGGCCAAGGTTGGGCCGAACCGCCGCCTTCGTCAGCTTGTTCGTGAAGCGGAGGCTTAGGAGTAGGCCACTAGAGCCTTTGCAGATGGCGCGCTAGCAGGGTGCTGAAGAACGGGCTCTTGGCGGAGGCGGCAGCGCCGGTGGGCGCCGCCGCCGCGTTCGTGCCGAGGGGTTCAGGGGCTTCGGGATGCCCGTTCCTCGCCCCTCCGGCACCTGTGAGGGTGCCGGAGGGGCGAGTGGGCACACTGCTCCTACAGCGGGACCGGCTCCAACCGCGAGAGGCGCACCAAGTTGTACGCCGCTGCGGTTAGCTCCAGCCACGCGCGATTGCGCCGCCGCCCGATGTAGCGCAGCTTGCGTCCCCTTCCCACCGTCTTCAGCCAGCCGAAGACCTCCTCCACCAGCTTGCGCCGCCGCAGACTCCGCCCGTAGCCGGGGTGCCGCGTCGTGCGCCTGTCGATGGCGCTGCGCCGCCCGCGCTCGGTGCGGGCTACGTGCGGCGTCACCCCACCGGCGCGCACGGCCGCCACGAAGTCGCGCGTGTCGTAGGCCCGGTCCGCCCCCAGCGTGGCGCGACCGCGCACGCTCCGCGCCAGCATCG
Organism: Dehalococcoidia bacterium; assembly: GCA_965247775.1. Taxonomy (GTDB): domain Bacteria; phylum Chloroflexota; class Dehalococcoidia; order Bin125; family Bin125. Next base: position 1,966,940 of record OZ252031.1, on the reverse strand, counting down.
CAAGGGCCGCCTCCCGCTCGCCGTAGCCGTGCGCCTCGCTCAGCTCCACGTCCACCGCCAGCCCGTGCCGGTTCTCGCTGAGCACGTGCCCCAGGCAGCTCAGCTTCGCCTCCTGCTGCGGCCCCTTGCGGTAGAGCCGCGCCTCCGCGTCCGTGCGCGAGACGTGCGTCTCGCGGCTCCGTCGCTGCCCCCGGAAGTCCACCTCCGTATTGCGCCCGCCTGTCCCCGCCGGCGGCTCCTGCTCGTCCCGCGGACGGGAGCGCTTGAGCGAGGCCCACGCTTCCAACAGCGTCCCGTCCATGCTGAAGTGCTCCTCCGAGAGCAGCCGCCGGCGACCCGCCTCGGCCACCACCTCGCCGAGGAAGGCGCGCGCCACGCCCGCTTCCAGCAGGCGCTCGCGATTCTTGGAGAAGCTGGAGGCGTCAAAGGGCTCCTCGTCGACGTTGAGGTCGAGGAACCACTTGAAGAGCAGGTTGTAGCGCAGTTGCTCGCAGAACTGGCGCTCGCTGCGGACGGAGTAGAGGGCGATCAGGAGGGACGCCTTGAGCAGGTGCTCGGGCGGAATCAAGGGTCGCCCCCGCTTGGCGTACATCGCCTCGAAGCGTGGCGAGAGTTGCTGCAGACACTCGTCCACGAGCGCCTTGATGCGGCGCAGGGGGTGGTCCTCCCGGACGAACGTCTCCGGCGTCACCGCCAGCATGATGTTGGCCTGCCGCTCTCGCTCACCGCGCATGGGGAACCTCCGTGTCCCCATGTTCCCAGTTCAACCCTTTCTCAGCACCCTGCTAGGCGTAGCTAGGTAGGGTGGTGCCGCGCGACGAGGTCTGAGGTGTCCAGCGCGGCCGGTAGGCTGGGCGATTCAAGCCGCTAGATCCCCGCAACGAGTGGTGGTCGCGGCCGTGCAGGTGCTTGGGGGTGGAGAGGCTGGTCGAGCAGCTGTCTGCGGTTGGGGCGGCGGGACCATCGATATCTCCGTCCGCGTTGCCCTCCTGCTGAAGCACCGGGTCCGATAGGCCAGCGCTCCACCGGCTCTTCCCGTGTTCGGAGCACCAACGGCGCGGGGCGTGCGGCGGGTCGGGGTCGCTACTCGCTGCGGGTTGCTGCTGGCCGCGACAGGAAGAGCGGCCGGTGGGTCGTCGCGGCCGGGCCTGGGGCGTCCCGTGCAGACACGAAGCGTGCCATCGGCGCGTTATGTGTGTGTTCCGCGAGCAAGGCGGATGCGAGGAAATCTCGAGATATCCAGCAGGAACGTGGCATCTGCTGCTCGTCCGGAACGGGCGCGCCAGCGTTCCTCAGAAAAGAGGTCTTCATTTTGTCGCGAGAAAATTGTGGCGGCGGCCATCTTCCAGCGCTATCGCACCCCAAGGTTTCGGACAGCCCCCAGCGTCCTCGCAATGCCCAGCCACCAGTGCAGCCGACCCGCCCACCGAGGAAGCCGGTCGGCGCATGTCATCCAGGAAGACGAAGAGTCAAGGCGAACGGCACCCTGGCATTTTGGTCGTTTTGGTACATTGATCCCGATGTTCGTCCAGTGGTGAGGAACGACGGTCTCCCCTTCCGGATCGAGATCGCTCGTACTCGCTGAGGAGGATGAGCACTGTAGCTCTGGCCGCCCATCAGCTGGATCACCTTCTGGTCGGCGGAGAGTTCGATCTCGAAGAAGACTCCCTTCCTTCCTTGACTTCCTGGAAAGCCGGTTCTTCCACGACGACCACACCCAAGAGCCGCGTCGGGCCGACCGGTTCTCAAAACGGAAGTCGGCACTCGAGACGTGGTGGTCGACCCCTCCGTTTCACTCGCTTCCAGCCTCCACGCTGGACCACGGACCTTTGCGCAGTCCGGCCGAAAAAGAGAGAGCGAGGGTTTCCTGGCCCCCGGCACCCTGGTGAACTCTTGACCCCGCTCCCCCCCCGACGCGCCGGGGAGGTCGATCCGCGCGGCCACCAGGGGCGGGGAGCACATCCCGGCAGGCGTCATGGGAGATGGGGATGCCGCCGGGGTCGTCGTCGGGGGTCACGGCGCCGCTTGGCGCATCGCGTCGATGAGGCGCGTCTCCGCGCCACCGCGAGGGTCGAGAGAGGCGAGGGTGTTGCCGAGGCGCAGGACAGTCGGGGCCGCGGTCCGCCTCGCTGCGCAGCACCTGCACCATGATTCCGCCGTCGATGACGGGAATGAGATGGCTATCGGCCACGGCATTCAACAAATGCTGCGGCCATGGCCGATCGACGCAGCACACGAGCACGTCGCAGTCGAGCGCGGCCGCGAGCCCTTCGGGGCTGAGCACGATGCGTGGGACCACGCGCAGGTCGAGCCTCGCGGCGGTGGAACTGCGGCGCGTGCTGCGAGCTGCTACCTGCGCCTTCGAGAGGCTCGCTGCAACATCGGCGTCGTAGGCCCCGATTGTCCGGTCCAGGTTCCTGGCCTCGAGCTTGTCGGAGTCGATGTACGTCAGATGCCGTAGCCCGGCACGGCTCAGGGCTTCGGCGACGAGACTTCCCACGCTTCCCAAACCCACGATCCCGACGCGGCAGCAGCTTCCGCGCGGGTGGATGTTCGGCCGTGACCTGCGAACGGAAGGCCGGCTCGATCGCGCGCACGCCGCCGCTAGTCCCCGCGCACCCGCGCCGCGAGCGGGGGGGCAACGATCCGCACCCCGAGCGCCAGACCCAGCGTCGCCAGGATCCAGGGCCAATACAGCTCTTGGGTCCCCCACGGGTCCATCCCAATCCCGCTCTCGTTGATGCCGTATTCAAGCCACCAGAGCAGATACACATAGACCCCCACCGTCACGTTGCGGGGGCTCAGCATCGGCCCAGCGAACCCACGCCCGGCGATCCAGCGCGCGATCAACGCGAGCGACGTCAGAGCCAATGCCCACGTAAACGGCGACTCCGCGAACGACAGGTCCGACGTCCACATCGTTACATGCAGCCAGAAGTTCAGAACGGCGTAGATGAGCAACCACGCATTCAGCGGACGCGTCACGTACGGCGCCGCGATCCGCGCGGCCAGCACCGTCAACACCAGCAGCACGGAGATCGGCCAGAAGATCGGCTCGGCCCCCAAGTGGTCCACCACCGTCGTATAGGCCAGCACCCCTTCGGCCATCAGCAACCCGACGACCGCGAGGACCACGGTCAGGTTCTCCGTGTCGGTCAGCGTGCCGCGCACCGGCCGCCTCGCCAGCGATCGCGCGACGACGACGATCGTGAGCATTTGCGCCGCCCACCAGGCGTTGCCCTGCTGCAGCCCGACGATCTCGACGGTGGTTTCGAGCACGAAAATCAGCACCGCCGCGATCACCGCGAAGCGCCAGCCGGTGTCGTCCCACACCCGCCGCCATGCCCCCACCGCGGTCGTCAGCACCCGTTCGTCGCCCAGCATCGCCGCCTCTTCTTCACCCGTTCCGGCCTGTCCCACGGTCTGGACCAGACTACGGTCCGCCCAGACTCCCCGGCTCCCGTCATGGGCACCATAACCCACGCGACGCGAGACGAGCGCCCACCACCTCCCGCTCGCTCTCGACCACTCGCGTGCTCCCGGCCGGCCTCACGGGGTCTCCCTCGGGCCCCCGCCCGCCGGGCCCCCGCCCACATCCGATGCGGCGCCCCGCCACGCGGGTCAGGATCGGACGCCTCCTGCCGCCGCTGCCGCACGGCCGCACGGTCTCGGCCTCGCCCGGACCGACCCCGTCGCCCGGCCACCGGTGGGGTCAGCCGCCGCGTGCCCAGTGCGCGAGGCCCTTGTCGGGGGCGGCCAGTTCGGCCAGGGACTCGTAGTAGCCGTCCTGCCACCCCGCGCGCGGGAGCCCGCTGAACAGCATCAGGTTGAGGGGATAATCTTCGCTGTCGGTGGCGCGGCGGCAGTCGTCGCGGAACAGGAACGCCGGCTTGCCCAAGGCGATGGCCATGCCCAGCTCCACCATGACCCCCTCGTCGGGCGGGACCCCGTTGGCGACCGCGAAGATCGCATCCGCCGCCCGCACGTCGCGACAGTCCGCCTGCCCAATGCGGTAGGCCCAAGCAAAAACAGGTCGCGTTGGTCGGTGCCAGCGCGCCCGGAAGCCGCGCTTCGCGACTACGCCGAGGAGTTCCGCGGGGAGGAAGCCGGGCCGCTGTTTTTGACCATCTCGCGCTGGGGGGAGCCGCGGCGCCCGATGAACAAGTACCTGTTAGGGACCCTCTTCGGACGGCTCGGGCAGCGGGCCGGCGTGCACGCCAACCCCCCATCGCTTCCGGCACACCTTGGCCACCTGGGCGATCGAGAACCACGCGCGGGAGCTGGACCTCCAGTACCTTCTCGGGCACTCCACCTCGGCGATGGTCGACGCTACTCGGCGATCGACGACGCGGCGACGGCCGCGGACGCGCATGCCGGGTTCAGTCCCGCGGCGCGCTTTCTCCGTTCCTGAACCGCAGCGCCGACGGCCAAGACATCGACGACGTGGGCGTGAGCGGCCCACTGAATCTCCACGCCGCGGGCGATCCCACGGTCGGATCCTACGGGGTCTTCCGTTTCGAGAACGGGAACCTAGGGATCACGCGAGCCATCGAGGTGGATCTGACCCAGTGCGGCTAGCCGGAGCGCAGGTTGGGCCTGAGGATGTGGTGCCCTGAACACGGGAGACGTACACTCGCCGTGGCGGGCCGGCGTGCCCGTCTAAGCCGTTGTCTTGCCGTTGATGCTGTCGATGACCTGGGCCTCGCCGCTCGGTCTCTCGGTGCAGGGGCAGTGACATGTTCGGAGGGGACATGACGGTTGATCTGATGCGGGCACGGCCGCAGCCAAATCGGTGGCTTCTCGCTCTCCTTGTCGGCTCAGGCGTGCTCGTAGCGCTCGCCTGCTCGGACAACATTGAGCGCACACCCGCCGCCACGCCCGCGCCCGCGCCCGCCGCCGCGCCCGCGCCCGCCGACAGCACAATCGTTGACCAACTCCGAGAGAATGCCGAGGCGTTCGAGTACGCCACTGGGCAAGCGGGCGGGACGCTGACGCTCTCGACGATCGGCGAACCACTGACGTTGAATCTGGCCATTGCGAACGACGCCCCATCGTCGAACATCCTGAGCTACCTGTTCGAAGGCCTGACTGAGACCTCCTGGCTGACGGATCAGGTCGAGCCTGCGTTGGCGGAGTCCTGGGAACATTCGGATGACGGTCTGACCTGGACCTTCCACCTGCGCGAAGACGTCACCTGGCACGATGGGCAGGGCTTCACTGCCCACGACGTGGACTTCACCTTCAACCGGATCATCTACAACGACGATATCTCGGCCAGCAGCCGGTCGACGTTCACCTTCCGTTTCCCGGACGATGAGTTCGGCGGCTGGCAAGAAGCGCAGATGACCGTCACAGCGCTGGACGAGTACACGGTCCGGTTCGTTCTGCCAGTGCCCTTCGCACCGTTCCTCCGCTCCATGGGCACTGCGATCTACCCCAAGCACATCCTCGAGCCGCACGTGGATGACGGTACGTTTGCCTCGACATGGGACATCGATACGGACCCGGCCGAGGTCATCGGCACTGGTCCCTTCACCATCGAGTTCTGGGAACGCGGCCAACGCTTACGACTACAGCGCAACCCGAGCTACTGGCTCAAGGACGACGCAGGCAGCAGCCTGCCGTACTTGGACAGGGTGATGTACGAGATCGTGCCGGACCTGGAGGCGGAGCTCGCCAAATTCCGGGCGGGAGAGACGGATGCGCATGGCGTCCTGGGCGAGGAGTTCGCGATCCTCGAACCGCTGCAGGAGGACGAAAACTTCACGATCTATCGACGAGGTCCCACGTTCGGAACGACGTTTCTGGGGTTCAACATGAACCCCGGCAGTCACCCGGGCACCGGTGAGCCCTATCTCACACCGGAGAAGCTGGAGTGGTTCCGGAACACACAGTTCCGCCAGGCCGTCGCGCACAGCGTCGACAAGGACGCGATCATCCGGGACATCCAGGACGGGCTCGGCTACTCGCAGTGGTCGCCCATCAGCCCGGCCGCGGGCGACTTCCACAACCCCAATGTCCGCAGGTACGCGTACGACGTCGACACAGCCAACCAGATCCTCGACAGCATTGGCTGGATGGATACCGACGGGGATGGGATACGCGAAGATGGCGCGAGCAACGAGATCGAGTTCTCGCTCGTGACCAACAGCGACAACACCGTGCGCGAAAAGGTCACGCTGCGACTCCAGGAGGGGCTCAGGAAGATCGGGGTCAAGGCGGACTACATGCCGGTCGAGTTCGGTGCGCTCGTCTCCCAGTTGACCGAGTCCTACGATTGGGAGGCGATGGTCATCGGCTTCACCGGCGGATCGGATCCGTACAGCGGCATCGGGTTCTGGCACAGCAGCGAGGATCTGCACCTGTGGCACCCGAATCAGCCTCAGCCGGCGACGGAATGGGAAGCCGAGATTGACGCCCTGTACGTCATGGCCAATCAGGAGTTGGACCGCGACAAACGCGTGGCGCTCTATCATCGCGCCCAGGAAATCGCCGCCGAGAACGTGCCGGTCATTTACACGACACTTTCCGAGCGGCTGAGCGCGGTCCGAAACGTCTTCGGCAACATGACGCCCACCCTGTACGCGCTCTGGGACATCCGCTACGTGTACCGAACGGACCAATGACCGAGAACCGGTAGGAAAAACGTAGGGGGCCGTCCTACGTGCTGGGCTGGCGAGCGGGCACGCGCTCAGCATCGGCACGTCGTCGCGCAGCCTGTGGTGTCTTGCAACGCTGTCACGCCGCCTCCCAGCGACACTCGTGGTGTAAGCCACCGAGGATCGGTCGGCTCCTCAGCGGCACCGGTCCCGCAGGGCGGTTGGCGACCCGTGGCCCGGCCGGCGGCTCATCCCCCAGCGACTGGTGGGGTCGGGTGGTGTTCTAGGACGCGATGTATTCGCGTCGCACGCGGCGCAGGTGGCGATCGCTGAGCACGAGGACGGGGTCGCGACATCCGCGCCGGCGGGTGCCGATGCCTCGCTCCGACCGCGTTGGCTTGTGGGGCCCGCACCGGCGTCAGCACCGGGGTGATCCCCATCGCCGCCGTCCGGCGCACGCAATCGCCGCCGTCACAGCGGTCCCGGTCCCGAATGCGGAAGCGCGGCTGCACGCCCCAGGGCGTCGCCTCGCGGATCGGCTGCCAGACCCAGATCGGATGCCTGGTCACGTTCCCGTGCACGCGGCGGCGCCGGCCATAGCGGATCACCACGAAGCCGTAGACGGTGCGGAACGGCAGCGTCTGCACGGTGAAGAAGTGCCTGCCCTGCGTGGAGAGACCGGCCTTCTCATCCCAGCTTTGGACCCGTCGGTCCGGGATTCGAATCCTCCCGAGGGCCCACCAGTACGACTAGTTAATGCGGACAGATCGAACGGTCCCCGGCCGCGGATCGCGCTTGCACGCCGCGTGGAGCGGCGTGTCTGAACGCTACCCCGTCGGCCGCGCGTTGCGGTGGCGTCACTCTCGCCGTTTGGACAGTCCGTCAGCGGCACGGGACCGACGGAGCCGGCGAGCCGGCACGCGGGAGGCGGCCGTCGTCGGCCCTGGGCGACCGGGATCTGACCCGTACGAGGAATCGGCTACGATCCGTCTGTCAGTCCTCTTTGCCGACGGCCGTGTTCGCCACGACCTTGACGCCCTGGATCGTGCCCTCGACCGAGCGCCGGACGCGCACCGCGGCGGCCGTGCCGACTTCGCCGGCGGCCTCGATCGCCCCCGTGGCGGCGGCCGCGGCCGCCTCCTCGACGTTGAGGCCCGTCTCCTTCGCCACCTCGATGGCCCCTTCGACGGCGCCCACGGCGGCCGTCGTCAGGTCCGCCCCGATCGCAGCGGCCTCGCTCACCGCCGTCCGGCTCGTGCTGCTGACCGCGCCGAGTGCCTCGACGCCGACCTCGCTCGAGCCACGCACCGTGCCGATCACCGCGCCCTTGGCGGCGTTGCCGACGGACGCGCCCACCTTGCCGGCGGAGTCCACGGCCTTCTCCACCGTGTCGGCCGCCGTCTCGGCCGCCTGCCCCCCGACGTCGCCGACGGCATCGATCGCGCCTTTGACGGCACCCACGCCAAGCTCTGCCGCCGCCGCGCCGGTCTCCCCGCCCTGTTTGAGCGTTGTTTGGACCGTTTCCGCGACGGTCGCCACGGCCGTTTGCGTGATCTCCCCCGTCCCGCGGATCACGCCGATGATCCCCTCCTTGACCCGCTTGCCGATCTCGCGTTCGTCGGTCATTGGAATCCTCCTCGCGCTTTCCGGGCAGCCGCCCAAGACTACGCTAGCGTCCGGCCTTGGCGGGTCGATGTCAACCACGCACGGCAGACGCGGCTCGCTCAGCGATGTTCGGGCAGGGGACAGCCGGAGCGCCCGACCGGGCGAATCGTGAGCCGGCTGCCGATCGGCCCCTCGGCGATCGACACCCGCCCCGTGCCCGCGCCCTCCACGGCCACCACGGGCCACTTGCTGTCTGTCTGCTCGGCCCGCGCCTGCCCGAGGCAGGCCCGTCGCTCCGCGACAGCCAGCGTGGTCCGCACGTGCGCGCCCGCCTGGCGCCGGCGCGCCGGGCTCAGCCATGTCCCACCGCGCCCGCTGTGCGGGCACACCCGATACCAACGATCCAGACCCCGAGGTCCGGTGGACCAGGATGCTCCTGGCTCGGTTGTCCTTGGGGTTACAAGCAAGCTGAAGACCTCACGATACGGAGTGCGATACTGCGTACGGCCTATCGCGAGCCGGCCCCTCGAGCCGCACAGAAAGTGATCGTCCGGCTCGACCGCCACTGCCGGAATTTCATTGCGCTGTCGCCCTTTTGCGTGATCAGCTCGTTCGGCGCCGATGGCCGGGCGGATACGTCCCCGCGCGGCGACCCCCCTGGGTTCGTGGCGGTCCTGGACGAGCGCAACCTGCTGATCCCCGACCGCCCCGGAAACAATCAGATCGACTCGATGCAGAACATCGTCGCGCATCCGCAGGTGGGGCTACTGTTCCTGGTACCGGGCATGACCGAGACGCTGCGCGTGAGCGGCACGGCGGAGATCGTCACCGATGCGGAGCTGCTGGCGCCGCTGTCGGTGGGAGGCAAGCCGCCGCTCTCCGGTCTGCGAGTCACCGTCGAGGAGGCGTTCCTGCACTGCGGCAGGGCATTGATCCGCTCCCGACTTTGGGACCCTGAGGTTCAGATCGAGCGCACCTGTTTCCCCACCTATGGCCAGGTGCTGGCAGACCAGATCAAGGGAGCGAACGCCGCGGAGATCAATGCCTCCGAAGACGAGGCGAATCGCCACCGGCTCTATTGAACCGGGGATGACAGCGGTACATCGTCAATCGGCAGGTCGCCGCGATCCCGATGCCGCTGTCCAGAATACCTCCCGGCTGTAAAGCGCCGTTCTGCACCACCCCGCTGACTTAGCACCGCACTGAGCGCCGGTCGAGCTGTGCGAGGTCGCGCCCGGCGTAGTACAAGCGGTCCCGACCTCGCGCAGAACGGAGTCCTGGCCAAAGCGGACCTCGTATGCCCCGGAAATCTCGTCGATGCGCTCCATTGCGCCGTGGCCCAGCCCCGCTGGATTGCGCCACTGACCACTGGCAAGGCCCGGGCTGGAGTGGTCCCCACGGTGGCACTGGCGGTGATGGCCGGGGTCTTCATCGGACTGGGTGGGGTGCTTGCCGGCACCATCGCCGTGGGTTCAGATCTCGGCATTGGCCCCACCCGCCTCCTGATGGGTCTAGGGCTCACCATGGCCCTGTTCATGGTGGTGATTACCGGGGCGGAGCTGTTCACCGGCAACAACTTGATGCTGATGGGCCTGTTCAGCCGCCACATCAGCCTCCGTGCGCTGGTGACGCAACTGGGCGCTGGTTTATGTGGGGAATCTGGCCGGGGCCCTCATCGTCGTCTTGCTGGTCTACTACGGCGGTTGGTGGACGCAGGAGAACTTTTCCTTCGCCGGGCCGGCGGTGGCCACCGCGGACGCCAAAGTCAACCTGTCCTTCGAGACCGCCTTCGTACGAGGCATCCTGGGCAACATGCTGGTCTGCCTGGCCATCTGGCTGGCCATGGCCGGGCGTTCGGTGACCGACAAGCTGCTCGGGGTCGTCTTGCCTATCGTCGCCCTCATCGCGGCTGGGTTCGAGCACAGCATCGCCAACATGTACTTCGTCCCGCTGGGGCTGCTGATTTCCACCGAACCCGAAGTCCTGGCCGCGGCGGAGCCGACGGTCGATCAGTTGGACCGCCTGAACGTTCCTTGGGTCGTCCATAACCTGGCAGCGGTCAGCCTGGGCAACATCGTCGGGGGAGGCGTCATGGTTGGGCTAGCCACTGGTTCATCCACCTGCGCGGACAGGCGGCCGGTGGTGACCAACCCTCCGCACGCACCGGGCAGGATGGGTAAGCGCTACACTGGTAACGCAGCGCGCCACGGTTCGCACATCGTTGGCATGAGCCCCGCGCAGCTCCGGTTTCGCTGGCTGTCCCGTGGACCGCATCGCCATCTCTTGAGGCGGAAAGGCAACGGTAGGGATGTCAACACCCATGGCAGTAGCGAACCGATCGCTCGGGATGTTTCTCATCGCGATCGCGCTGGCGGTGCTCGTCAACTGGATCGCCACGCCGCTCTACCACGACGGCGGCAGCGACTACCCCGTCTGGGACGTCCTCAACTGGTTCATGGCCGTGGCGATCGCCCTGGCGCTGGCGGTCAATCTCGGCCGCAAGATCCGCCTGCGCAGGGACGATCCCGATGGGCCCCTGACCCGCAAGTCCCTGGAGACTAACCTCTCACTCTACGCCTCGCTGGTGCTCACGAGTTGGTTCTTCTGGAACTGGTTCTATGGCTTCTTCCCGGAGAACGAGTCCGCTCTGGTGGGAGAGATCCACCTCGGCGCGTGGGTGTTGATCAACCCGTTGTTCTTCCTGATCTGCGGGACGACCGGCCTGCACCTATTGCGAGCAGCGGCGGACGACTGACCCCCGGTGCGGACCCGGAGCAAGGCCATCCCTGCTTGATGCTCCCGGTGAGTCAGCCCAGCACGTCTCCAAGGACCAGGCCGGCACCAGCACCAAGCCAGAGCCCGAAGCCCCCCGGGCCCGTCCAGGTTGCGCCGCCGCCCGCAGCTGGTCGGGCTGGAGGATCTCGCCGCTGTCGGGCTCCTCCGGCGGCATCTCCATCTCGCCCACCTCCTCCTCGTCCTCCTGGGCCGCGACCCTACCCACCCTCCGGCCAAATCACCCCCTCAAGGCGAGCCCCGCCGGCGAGCACGCAGCACCAGCTCCTCCATCCGCGAGGAAGCGCGATCTCTCTCCGGCAGGGGTTTCCTGGCCCCCTCAGACCGGCTGGACTTTCGACCCCGCTCCCTCCGCCGCGCCGGGGAGGGCGATCCGCGCAGCCACCGGGGGCGGGGAGCACATCCCGGCAGGCGTCATGGGAGATGGGGATGCCGCCGGGGTCGTCGTCGGGGGTCACGGCGCCGCTGGCGCATCGCGTCGATGCGGCGCGTCTCCTCGCCACCGCGAGGGTCGTGGGCGGCGAGGCGTTGCCGAGGCGCAGGACGTCGGGGCCGCGGGCCTCCTCGCGGCGCAGGAGGACACGGCCAGGCCTTCCGCCGTGCCCTGATGGAAACGGTGGCGACGCAGGCGACGAGCCTGTTCAGCGGCACGGTTGAGGACCTGGAGCGCGCGTTCCGCGCGCACTCCACGGAGCACCGGCGCGCCCGAACTCGGAAACGGAGACGTATGCACGGGGCGGTGCGCCGCGACTGAAGCCCACTGGCATACGCCCGAGCCGGCAAGCGTGAGCGCCGCAGGGGCGGCGAGCGATGACTGACGGAGGCCGCTTCCCGGCGCCCAAGTTGCTGGCTACAACATCGGGCGCTCGACCTGGAGTCTCTGGGGGCGGACTTCATTGTCTCCGACGATGGGCTGCTCGATGCCGAGGCGTTCGTACTCGGCGATCACGCCGGGCTGGGTGCCAAACACGGTGACGTGGGTACCGGCGCGGCCTCCCTGGCCCCGATGTTAAGGATCGACGAGATCCTGTGCCCGCGGCGAGATGGGCGCCTGCCTTCGCTGTTGAACCACAATTCCGGCCTTAAAGCGCATCCGGCTCGTCGTACTGGTAAGCGGGCTCGCCGTGCTCGCTCCGATCAAGACCGGCATGTTCGCTCTCTTCGCTCACGCGCAGGCCAAGGGTGACTTTAATGGCAAGGAGGATGATGCTGGTGACGACGAAAGACCAGGCAAAGGTGGCGCCAATGCCGCCCAGCTGCCGCCAGAGCTGATCGGCTTCGCCAGCGATGAGGCCGTCGACACCACCGATCGCCGCGACGGCGAAGATGCCGGTGGCGAAGACACCCCAGAGGCCGCCAAGGCCGTGCACGGCGAAGACATCAAGAGCGTCGTCCACGGCGTGCACGCGACTCAGGAGTCGGACGCCGTAGAAGCCGATGACGCTGGACATGGCGCCGATGATCAGGGCGGGCATGACGTTGGCGAACCCGTCCGAGGCGGGCCACAGGCCGATGAAGCCGGCGGCAGGGGTGATGGCGGCGAGGCCCGCGATCGCCCCGGTGGCCGCGCCGACCACGGAGGCTCTGCCGGTATGGAACCAGGAGAGGGCCATCCAGGCGATGGCGCCCATGGCGGCGGCGCTGTTGGAAGTGACAAAAGCGTTGGCGGCATCGCCACCCGAGGTCAGAGCGGAGCCGGCGTTGAAACCGAACCAGCCAAACCAGAGAAGCGAAGCGCCGAGGACGACCATCGGCACGTCATGGGGGATGTGGATACTGCGGCGTTTGCCGATGAAGAGCGCAGCAGCGATGGCGGCCGCGCCGGCGCTGATGTGGACCACCATGCCGCCGGCAAAGTCGAGTGCGCCGAGCTCGTTGCCGATCCAGCCATTGTCGCCCCAGACCCAGTGGGCCAAGGGGGCGTAAACAAATGTGACCCAGGCGACGATCATGACCAGCCAGCTGCTGAACTTCATGCGCTCGGCGAAGGCGCCGGTGATGAGCGCTGGGGTGATTACCGCGAACATCATCTGGAACGCCATGAAGAGCAGATGCGGGACCGTCTCTGCATACCCGATGGGGTCCGGCTCACCCGTGACGTTTCGGAGGCCAAAAAATTCGCCGTCGCCGATGAAGCCGAGACCGCCGGCGTCATGGCCGAAGGCGAGCGTGTAGCCCCAGAGCACCCACACCACGCCGACGACGCCGACGGTGATGAAGCTGTGCATGATGGTGGCCGCAGCGTTCTTGCCGCGGACGAGCCCGCCGTAGAAGAAGGCGACGCCCGGCGTCATGAGCAGGACTAACGCGGTGGACACCAGCAGCCAGGCCGTATCTCCGGAATCGATCATGGTGGCTCTCCAAGCGCGCCTCTGGTTCCACTTCCAGTGGCGGTCCCGCTGTATAGCTGATGCGGACTCCAAAAGCGAGCCTGCCCCGGTTTTCAGGCGGCAGCAGTGCCGGTGGCCAGTCTCCTTTCGGAGTCCACGGGGCGGCGGTGCCGATCGGCGTGTGGCGGCGGCGGGGATTGTACCAGCCCTCGACCCACTCGAAGATCGCCCGCGCGAACTCGTAGGGGTATGGGGATTTGCCAGAGGTCGGGGCGGGGGTTTCCGCCGCCATCCCGGGCTCCCTGATGGTTTCGGCGAATTGAGGGAACAGCCGGCCCAGGAGCGCCGGCCCACTGACCAGCCCGCTCAACGTACTCACCGCGCTCTTCGTTGTCCTCCTGTTCTGGCTCGAGTACGCTCCCCGGATCAGCGGCGTCGGCGGCCGACCCGTTCGGCTGGTCGGGCTGGAGGATCTCGCCGCTGTCGGGCTCCTCCGGCGGCATCTCCATCTCGCCCACCTCACTCTTCGTCCTCCTGGGCCGCGACCCTACCCACCCTCCGGCAATCACCCCCTCAAGGCGAGCCCCGCCGGCGAGCACGCAGCACCAGCTCCTCCATCCGCGAGGAAGCGCGATCTCTCTCCGGCAGGGGTTTCCTGGCCCCCTCAGACCGGCTGGACTTTCGACCCCGCTCCCCCCGACGCGCCGGGGAGGTCGATCCGCGCAGCCACCAGGGGCGGGGAGCACATCCCGGCAGGCGTCATGGGAGATGGGGATGCCGCCGGGGTCGTCGTCGGGGGTCACGGCGCCGCCTGGCGCATCGCGTCGATGCGGCGCATCTCCTCGCCAGCGCGGGGTACAGGGCGGCGAGGGCGTTGCCGAGGCGCAGGACAGTCGGGGCCGCGGTCCTCCTCGCGGCGCAGGAGGACACGGCCAGGGCTCGGTGCGGCCCGCGGCCCTGGAAGAGCATGGCGGCGTGGAGCCGGTCCAGCGTCGTCGCGGCCGTGGCGGCGCGTCGGCGAAGAGGCTGCGGTGGGCGCGTGGGCCGCGATGGCCGCGATCTCGTCGGCCGGGGCGTCGGCGCCGAGCGGCGAGCCGCGCTCCCAGACCGTCGTGAGCCGCACCCCGTCCTCCTGCGTGTCGAGGCCGCGGAGGGGGATACCGATGGACGCCGCGAGGCGGTGGACTATCTCGGCCGGCAGGCTGTCCGGCATGTCTGATCGCTGCTTCGTCGTTTTGGTCGCCGGCCATTCCCCGACCGACTAAACTCCCTGGTAACGCCCTGGATAGTGGTGCATCCATTTGAGTTGTCGGTCCCTTAGCAACTAAACCTTAGGCGTTGAAGGCACGGGTAGAGCTTGTGATGGAATTACCGCCAATTCCACGTCTGATCGCCCCGGAATACGAGCGCCTGTATCGCATCCCGAGCGGTGCATCCGCGGAGATGCGATGAACCAGCGTGACCCCCAGATACAGGTGGAAGGCTTGTGGAAGATATTCGGTAACAACGCCGAGCGTGTATTCGATCCCGAATACATATCCAAGAGCAGAGATGACGTACAGAACGAGCTGGGCGCCATAGTCGGGCTGCGCGATGTATCGTTCAACGTCGAAGCCGGTAAAATCTTCGTCGTGATGGGGCTCTCCGGAAGCGGTAAGTCCACGCTTGCTCGCTGTCTGATCCGGATCATCGAAGCGACGCGGGGGAAGATTCGCTTCGACGGCGAAGACATTCTTACCTACAGTCCGAAACAGCTCAGGGAGTTTCGCCGCAAGAAGATTGCGATGGTCTTCCAGCACTATGGGTTGCTGCCGCACCGCCGCGTGCTCGACAACGTGGCCTTCGGCCTCGAGATCCAGGACGTAGCGAAGGCGGCGCGATACAGGGCGGCGGCAGAGGCGATTGAGACTGTTGGACTGGGCGGCTGGGAGAACTACTACCCGCGGGAGATGAGTGGTGGCATGCAGCAGCGCGTCGGGATCGCCAGGGCGCTGGCGGTGGACCCCGCCGTGCTGATCATGGACGAGCCCTTCAGCGGCCTGGACCCACTCATCCGGCGGAGAATGCAGGGCGAGCTGATCTCAATCGAGACGCAGGTGCACAAGACCATTGTCTTCATCACGCACGACCTCAACGAAGCGATCAAGATCGGCGACCGGGTCGCCATCATGCGCGATGGCATCATCGTCCAGGAGGGCGACCCCGAGGAGATCGTCGCGCGCCCGGCCGACGACTACGTCGCCGACTTCGTACAGGACGTGTCGGCGGTGGATGTCGCCGAGCTGCGGGCACCTCCGGAGGCCGTCGCGTCCGGGGGCAGTTTGGAGGCGGGATGATGGACCGGTCCGCGGACACGCAGGACACCCAAAGCGCCCCCGGACCCGCGTCGCCTCGTCGCTGGCTGACTGCTCTCCGCACCGGCCATCGCTGGCTGCCGGGAGTGGCGGCGGTGCTCGGCGTGCTAGTGGCGAGCCTGTTGATCTGGGGTCCGGGGATGGAGTTCCCCACCACCATCTCACAGTCCGAGGAGCCGGCGGGCGACGGCAGAACCGTGACCCTGGACAAGACGGTGCGCGAAGTTACCGGAGACAGCATCGACGATGCGGTCTCCTGGCTGACCGAGGAGGGAGATTGGCTGTTCGACAGTCTGAGCGATGCGACCGCCTACGTGCTCGTGTACATCGAGGACGCGCTCAAGTGGATTCCCTGGCCGGTCCTCATTGTCGGACTGGCGCTCCTCTCCTTCGTGGTGGGGCGCTGGCGCTTGCTGGGCTTCACGGCGCTCGCCTTGCTCTACATCGGGTTCATGGGCCTCTGGCAGAACGCCATCGACACGACCGCGCTGATCGTCGTGGCGGTGGCCGTCGCGCTGGCCATCGGCTTGCCGCTGGGCGTGCTCGGCGCCCGCAACCACATCGCCGACAGCCTGATGCGTCCGATCCTCGACGCGATGCAGACGATGCCGAGCTTCGTCTATCTGCTTCCCGGCATCCTCTTTCTTCGGCCTAGGCAAGCCGGCAGGCATCTTCGCGACCGTCATCTACGCGGTGCCCCCCGTCATCCGCCTCACCAATCTCGGTATCCGCCAGGTCTCCCCAGAGGTCGTCGAGGCCGCCTTGGCGTTCGGATCGTCGCCCCGGCAGGTGCTGACGAAGGTCCAAATCCCGATGGCCTTGCCCACGATCATGGCCGGCATCAACCAGACCACGCTGATGGCGCTGGCGATGGTGACCATTGCCAGTATGGTGGCCGCCGGAGGCTTGGGTGACGACGTGTTGCGGGCGTTGCAGAAGAATCAGTCGGGCAACGGAGTCATCGCGGGACTCGCGATCGTGTTCCTCGCGATCATCGTCGACCGTCTGACGCAATCGATCGGTGCGAAAAACAGGGAACGCCTCACCGCCGGTTAGCGAGGATCAGGACATGCGGCAACAACGACACGGCATTCTGCAACTCGGCACGTTCGCGCTCATGATGATCGCCATGCTCGTTCTGATGGCCGCCACCGCCTGTTCGGGCTCCGACTCCGGTGACGACAAGGAGACCCTCGTCTTCAGCGACCTGAACTGGACCAGCGCGCAGATCCAGAACCGCATCGCCCAGTACGTCGTCGAGATAGGTTACGAGTACCCGACCGACGTGGTGCTGGGGGCGACTCTGCCGCTGTTCCAGGGTCTGCGGCGCGGCGACACCCACATCACCATGGAGATCTGGCTGCCCAACCAACAGGAAGCCTGGGACGAAGCGCAGGCCGCCGGGGAAGTGGTACCGCTGGGCCCGAGCCTCGGCACCGACTGGCAGTCCGGTTTCGTCATCCCCGCCTACCTGCAGGAGCAATACCCGGATCTCGATAGCGTCGAGGACCTGAAGGACGACAAGTTCAAGGCGCTCTTCGCCAACGCCGAGACCGGCGGCAAGGCTCGGCTGGTGTCCTGTGTGATCGGCTGGGCCTGCGAAGAAAACCACGCCGCACAGATCGAGGGTTACGGGCTCGCCGAACACGTCGAGATCGTCGCCCCCGCCGACGGCGCCGCCCTGAACGCCGACCTCATCGGCGCCTACGAGAAGCGCAAGCCCTGGCTGGGCTACCAGTGGGGCACCAACGATCCTGCCCTAGTGCTGGATCTGGTGCGGCTCGAGGAGCCCGCCTACAGCGACGAGTGCTGGTTCACCACCAAGGCCTGCACCTTCGGGGGCAACACCATCCTGATCGCCGTGCACCCCGAAGTGGTGACCAATGCCCCGGACGTCGTCGCGATGCTGCGGGGGTGGACCTTCGACGTCACGAAGTACCGCGCCGTGGCCGCCTGGCTCAGCGACCACCCGGACGCCACTGCCAACGATGCCGCCCTCTGGTGGCTGAGCGGCAACGAAGACGTCTGGAGTACCTGGGTGACCGAGGATGCGGCCGCGGCCATCCGGGCCGCGCTCGATAGCGGCGAC
The DNA here is from genome assembly GCA_965247775.1 of Dehalococcoidia bacterium. Classification (GTDB taxonomy): domain Bacteria; phylum Chloroflexota; class Dehalococcoidia; order Bin125; family Bin125. The sequence goes on along the minus strand of OZ252031.1, from coordinate 1,949,170 downwards.
ATCCCCGACGGCTGGCCCGAGGCATAACCCCGCCCCTCGACAGGCGACCGAGCGGACCGTCGCTCGTGCCGTCGGCGTCCCCGCGCTGCGGCCTGCTTGCGGTGCGGCCTCGCCGCCGAGTGTCATCATCCTCTAGCATTCGCAAGACCAAACGTGGGGCGCTGCTGTCCTTTCATGGTGACGCACGGAACGAGCCAACGAAGACGACAACTCGCCTGTCGAGACAGCCGGCAAGCTGGTTTGCGGAGGATCCCGTATGACGACGTCCCGTAAGGTTGTGCTCGCCCTTCTTGCCTTCTCGATTCTGGCGATGGGAATCCTCCTCTCCCCGCTTGGCGACTCCCAGGCGACGGCGCAGGATTCCGGCGGGACGCCGACCTCGATAGACCCCGAGGTGGTTCGCATCGGGGCGGTGCACCCACTGACCGGGGACGGGGCCGTGTACGGGCTGCCCGTGCAGCGCGTCATCGAGCGGGCGGTGCGCGATCTCAATGCGGAGTGGGCTGGGCAGAACAGGCGGCTGGAGGTGGTCTTCGCGGATGGGCAGTGCACCGGGGCCGACGCCCTGGCCGCGGCGCGCCGCTTGGTGGAAGAGGAGGGTGTGCGGGTCATCTATGGCGGCACCTGTTCCGGTGAGGTCCTCGGCATGGCCCCGTACGTCGAGGCGAATCGCGTGCTGCTGCTCTCTCCCCTCGCCTCCAGTGACGAGATCAGCGACGCCGGCGACTACATCTTCCGGAACACGCCGACCAATTCCGCCCAGGTCGACGCCATGCTGGCCTTCCTGCGCGCCGAGGACTACCGGCGCTTCGCGCTGCTGACGGCGGACACGGCCTACGCCCAGGACCTGCGCCGATCGTACGGGGCGGGGTTGCCGGGGATTGGCGGAGCCATCGTGGCCGACGAGGTCGTGGGCGCGGACGAGGTCACGGACCTCGCGGCGGCGGCCGGGAAGATCGCCGCCGCGCAGCCCGATGCGGTGATCGTCCTGCCGCAGACCATCCCCGGCGCCACCCGTTTCGCCGCCGCGCTGCACACTGCCGGCGTCACGGCGCAGGGCATCGGGAACGACGTCCTCGCCGTCACCGACGATGCGTCCACGCACGGGTACTACGTCCCGGTCGGGACCTTCAAGGGCGAGGGAACGGCCGAGTTCCTCGCCCTGCAGGACGAGACGGACTGCGACCTCTCGTACTTCTGCGCCACGGCCTACGACGGGATCTTCCTGCTGGGCGAGGCCCTCACGCGTTGTGAGGACGACGCGAGCTGTCTGCGGGGCTTCCTGTACGGCACGCAGGGGTGGGACGGGAAGTTCTACGGCTCCCTCTCGTTCGACGCACAGGGCGACATCGCCGCCGCCGGCGCGTATCGCATCGATCGCCTCGCGGGCGCGGCGGCGGTACCGGCGAATTGACGGTGCCAGTTGGGGTAGCCCCGCGGCATCCGGATGGCGGCTTCAGCCCCGGCGCAGCGCTGTCTGCTCGCCGTCAGGTCAGCCACTGCGCCCCCGTGCACCGGGCGGGCGGGCGGGTTGCCCCCAGGTCCGGTGCAGGAGGTGATCTGGACACGACGATAGCGAGGAGGCACAATCCCCCAAGCGGAGACGAACCGTGGGCGCTGGGCACAGAGCCGCGTACCCCCAGCCTCCACTGGACTGACTCGCTTCGAGAGGGTTCCGCACCATGCGCGAAGCAGGCGAGTCAGGTCCCCACGTCAACCACGGCATCGATGCTGATTCATCCGCCGAAGGGCCTGCTCCCCACCGTTCCGGTCCGCCTCCCCCCCCCCGGCGGTGGGACGGGTGACCATGACGGCCACGATCATGGCGGCCACGACCATGCTCACGACTTACGAGGCAGCAGCCGTCGCAGCCTGATTCTCGCCCTGGCGCTGATTTCGAGCTACATGGTGGCCGAGGTGGTGGGCGGTGTCCTGTCGGGCAGCCTGGCGCTCATAGCCGACGCTGGGCACATGCTCACCGCCGCCGCCGCCATCGTCATGGCCCTCGTCGCCATGTGGATTGCGGAGAAGGCAGCGTCCCCCGAGCGGACGTTCGGGTATTACCGCACCGAGGTGCTGGCCGCTTTGATCAACACCTTCGCGCTATGGCTGATCGCCGCCTGGATATTTGGGAGGCGTACCATCGGTTCTTGCATGGAAGTGAGATCGATGGATGGCCGGTACTGTTCGTCGGTACGGGGGGGGCTCTTAGTGAACATTGCTGCCGCCTGGATCCTGCACCGGTCGGTGGGGCACAGCTTGAACGTCGAAGGCGCCTACAAGCACGTGATCGCCGACCTGCTGGGGTCCGTCGGTGTGGTCGTTGCCGCCATACTCGTTCTGGCCTTTGAATGGACGATCGCCGACCCTATTCTCAGCATCATCATCGCGGTGACGTGTATAAGCTTTGCAGCGACATCGAAGCCTTGGAGGGTGTGACCCTCGTCCACGGCGCCCACGTCTGGACCATCACCTCGGGAAATGAGGCGGTCACCGCCCACGTGCTCGTGGACCCCTCTTACTCGGGAGGTCTCGATCCGTTGCTGACACGGGTACAGGATCTGGTCCACCGCCGCTTTGGCATCGGTCACGCCACCGTGCGATTGGAGCAGTCACTGACGGGCTGCACCGAAGACCACCACGTCGGCCATTTGCTGGCCGAGGTGCAGCGGACCAAGAAAGGGGGGTGGCTGCCCCTGCCCTTCTAGGGTGCGCAGACCCCGGCAGACGTTGGTGACCTCCGCGACTCCCGGCTGAAGCAGCGAGGCCTCGTGCTCAGGAGGCGTGAGCGTGGTGCTCGTGCGTATCGCACTCGTGCGCGTCGTGCACGTGCCCGGGCTCGTCCGCATGGTGCTCGTGCGTGTCGCACTCATGCGCGTCGTGTGCGTGTTCCGCCATCTGGCTCTCCTCTTGCGCGGTGGTTTCGGTTCGGTCGGATGCCGACTGTCCGTCAAGGTCCTTCGCGTCAGAACCCCGGCCGGAATCAATGCTACAGCGAGGAGATATGAACAACGTCAGTCTCCTCTGGGCAGCGGTAATGCTACCCCTAGGCCGTCGAACCATGATCAGCAAGCTCCAGAGCGTGCGCTGTCGCGGCACTCGCCTGGCCGAACGGTCTGGCAGGAAGGCTACAGCCAACCCCTGACTGGGCTGCTTCTAACGGCGGCGATCGCGGCCGTGATGGGCGCGGCCGATTCACAGTTGCTTCTGGCATCCGCCGCATCGCTGGCGGTCCCTGTGCAGCACAGCCAGGCTCTCGATTCCCACTACCGCCTCGTCTCCCCAGTACAATCCGCCCCGACGCCGGCTTCTCGAAGGGCCGCGACGTGTCGCTGTGCAGCGTCTCCCAGGTCTCCTCGTTGATCTCCGCCTTGAGCGTGGTCTTGAGCGCCTTGTAAGGGTCGTTTGCGCCCAGGAAGTACGCCTGGCGGACGAAGAAGCTCTCCTCGTTGTAGTCCGTGTCGACGAACCAGCAGGCGATGCCGTCCGGCCCGTCGCTGCGGATCTCGCCGCTGTTGGGGTGGAAGACGTCGACGCCGTTCACTCGGACCTGCTCCTGACCGTCCTCCGCGTCCAGGATGTCGATGTCCGGCTCACCGAAGATGACGAAGAGGTTGCTCTTGCCCTTCAACTCGCCGGCCATGTGCAAGTCCTCGTTCATGCGGGCCTTGAGCACGGGGATGCGGCCGAGCTTGGCGAACTCCGACGAATGAGCGTCGTAGCTGAAGGCGCAGGCGATGAGAACCTCGAAATCAGCGTCGCCGGCCTCGCGGGCGGCCTTAACGAGGTCCGGTCCCGCGACCGTGCCGAACTCCGGCCCAATGAAGACCGCCGCGCGCTTCTCGACGCCGGACTCCTCAGCCCCCTTGATGTAGCGTCCCTCCGCGCAGATCAGCTCGCCCGGCCAGGGCGCCAGCGACGTGAAGTTGTTCCGGTCCTCCTCGTGCGCCCTGCTGCACCCCGGCCGACTTCAGGTTCTCCAGGATCATCCCGGATCAACTCGTCGTTCTCATCGACGCCCAGCACGCGGTGGTACCGGAGCCGCACGTGGGGTCCAGCACGAGGTCGCCCGGGTCCGTCGCCATCAGGATACAGTGCTGAAGCACTTCAGTAGTTGTTTGAATGGCATAGAGCCGGTCCCTGCGCGAACCCGCCTGATTGGGTGTCCTCCCCGATGTGACCTAGACGTCCCGGTGTCCCAGAAGAGAAGGTACGACAGGCAATTGCCTGTCGACCCAATTCTTCCAGCCCGAATAGCCTGTGCCAGCCCGGCGGTTGTTGTGGACCAATGCCGATTAGATTCAGGCATGAAATCCAGACCAGCAAACATGACGGGCCGGTCGTTTCCAGACGTCCCTTGTCCGGAAATCGGTCCGTGCCTAAAGACTCTTGCTCTTTCCGGTAGGGCTTTCATTCTCCACCGCTCGTCGGGGGACATGCGGCGTGTGGAGTAGTCGCCGAGTTGAATGTGCACGTAGTTCGGATCGCCCTGTGTTGGAAGGTCTTCCTTATCCGTCGAGATCGGATCTTGGCTCGGTCAGTATCTCGCGCATACCACAGCACGTAGTCATGAGAGGCACCAAGCGCCGCAGCGCTACGATCCGGTCTTCTTGAAGAGGATCTCGGCGACGAAGTTCGAATCGCCAAGCACTTCATCCGTCAGCGCCCGGACGTCGTGCTGGTAGAACTCGGTCTTGGCCACCTCGTCGCCCTCCAGACCGTTGAAGTCCCCGAACAGGTCCAGTTGCTCCTGCCGCTCCCGGCCCGCGTCCGTGCGCCGCATCAGGTCGTCGATCAGGACCTTGGGGTGCAGCTTCTCCTGGATGAAGAGCGGCGGCGCTTGCACGCTGTGGCCGGAGCGGTCCTGCTCGTCCTTGCGACCAGTCGCACCAGGATTGGTCACCCGCTTCGGCAGCGACTGGAGTGCGTCGAGTTCCCCATCGGTGGAAAGCGTGTTGCTCATCGGCGCCCGTATCCCTTGCGCGCCATCCCTATGCCCTCCCTCTGCGGCTCCCGCCGGCGTCGCGGCCACGGCCGTTGCGGCCGGGGCGCCCTCCGCGAGGGCACCCTCGATCACTGGTTGAACACCGTCTCCACCGCCGCCTTGAAGCCGGACTGGATCTCCCACACGTCGGTGAAGTCCGCGAACGCCCAGCGCCCGAACGCTCCCAGGTTGTTGACCCCGGGATCCGGTAGGTCTCGATGGTCGCCTTCTTCTCTTTGGCGTCCTCAAGTCGCCGGCCCTTGATCTGGACGACCAGGTGCAGCGGGTCGTCCTCGCCACGCCCCTCGGCGATCGCATGCGCGACCTCACGCTGGCCGACATCGCCACGGCGGAGGAGCGCGACGCCCGGTTCTGGGTGGAGCGCACCGCGGGCCGCGCCGACGCGATCTACGCGGGCGCCCTCGATCGACTCGTCAACCGCGGCATCCTGGCGCCCCGGGACGTCCGCGTGCTGTGGCTGTTCCCGTCGCTGCGCTACCCGGCCGTCGACGCGGCGGTCGCGCGCGACGTGAAGCGGCGCATCATGGGCGTGCTGTTCAGCGACGAGATCCCGCACCCGCGCGACGTGGTGATCATCTGCCTCGCCGACGCCTGCGGCCTCTTCCGGGAACTACTGTCCAAGCGGGAGCTGAACCAGGCGTCCCCCCGCATCGCGCAGATGCGCCAGCTGGACCTGATCGGTCAGCGATGTCCCAGGCGATCGGCGACATCGACCGCTTGCTCGCCGCCGCGCTGTCTCCGGATCTCCATTGACGCGCCGCCGGCCGCCCACGGGGCCTCACGACCACGCCTGCCTCGCGCAGCATCCCGTCTGCGGCAGCCCACACCCACCCCCTGGTCTCCGACCCCTCAGCCGTGCCGCACAGATCTGTGGCCGGTACCGCTAGGCGTCTTCGACGTCCACACGGATTTGGTGGTAGCCGGTGGCGCCGTTGGGGACGGGCTTGTGTTTCTCGGCGGTCTGGGTGTCTCCATTGCCATCGGTGGCGCGGACCTCGATGTCGTAGGTGCCAGGGGTGGCGTCCCATTCGAGCGCCCATTGGCGCCAACTGCTCCGGGTGAGCCGTTTGCCGAGCTGGGCGTCCTGCCATTCGCCCTCTTGTCCATCGCTGCTGGCGATGCGGACCTCCACGCGGTCGATGCTGCGAATGCCGCCCCAGGCGACCCCGGCGATCGGGAGCCGGCCCGCGGCAACTGTCCGACCGCCCCGTGGCACATCGATGCGTGACTGGGTCTTGATCGGGGCGACCTTCGACCAGCCTCGCCGGATCCAGTAGGCATCGAAGGCCTCGAGGGTGGTGACTTCGATCTCGCGGAGCCACTTGGTGGCGGAGACGTAGCCGTAGAGGCCGGGGACGATCAGGCGAGCGGGGAAACCGTGCTCGGCGGGGAGTGGCTCGCCGTTCATACCGATCGCGACCATGGCGGGACGGCCGTCCAGGGCCACCTCGGTTGGGAAGCCGACGGTGAAGCCATCGACGGAGCGACCGACGATCTGGGTCGCGTCGTCGTGGGCGCCAGCACGCTTGAGCAGCGCCGGGAGCGACACCCCGAGCCAGATGGCGTTGCCGACGAGGCTGCCGCCGACCTGATTGGAGACGCAGGCGAGCGTCGCGGACTGCTCGATCGCGACCATTTCGAGCAGTTCCTCGAAGTCGAGTTCGTACGGTTCGTCAACCATGCCTTTGATGCGGAGGGTCCAGCCCTCGACATCGACGTGTGGCACGGTGAGCGCCGTGTCGATTCGGTAGAACTCACTATTCGGGGTGATCAGGCTGGACTGACCCGGAACGGGAATGTCGATGGTGGCGATCGCGGCGGATGTCTGGGTGACTGTGGGTCGCGTGGGCTCTGTGCGTGGCGGGGGCTCATCGCCCTCTTCCTGGGCGGCGTCATCGGCCTCATCGCCCGCATCGTCCCCGGCGGCCCTAGCGGCGGCCGCTGCCGGTGGCGAGGACTCAGCGTCCGCGTCGTCCTCGGCGGCCTGATCGGCGGCCGCTGTCGGTGGCGAGGACTCATCGCGCTCATCATCCTCGGCGTCCTCGGCGGCCGCAGTGTCCTCCTCGTCCACGGCGTCGGACGCTGCCGGTGGGGGGGCTGGGACGGACGGCAGCGCGATGGCGGCGCGCTGGGCCTCGATGTCAACGGCTGGACCGAGGATGAGGCGACCAGTAACGGCGGTGAGCGCCGTGCTCCCGACGGCGGCGGCGGCGAAGGTGAGAAAGCGACGTCGATCGACGAGCCTTCGGCCGGGCACCACGACGGCCGGGTCTTCGTGCCCGGGGGCAGTCGCAAACGTGGCGGCACCGAGCAGGCGGCCAAAGGCCCACCAGCCCACGATGGCGGCAACGGCGGCGTTGACGAAAGAGAGGACATCGGAAGAGAGCGGGTCGCGGACACCGGCGAGCGCGCCGGCGAGGCCGAAGCCGGCGAACGCGACGGGGGCAACGTACCGCCGGCGGCGGGCGATGGAGCCGAGCACGGCTCCGAGAGCAAGCGAGATGAGGACGATGGAGAGCAGAAGCACGAGCTTGTCGTTCGTCCCAAACGCCTCGATGGCCGCTTTGACGACAGAGCCCGGGGTGTAATCCACCACGACGTTGCCGACCGCGACGACTAGCGAGCTGGCGCCGGTGATACCGGCCATCAGTTCAGCGACGCCGAGCGCCAAGCCGGCGGCGAGGAGGCCTGCGAGAGCATCGGCGTAGCGAGATCGGATCATGGCATCGGCTCCGCGAGTGTGCGGGGCGTTCCCCGGTGGTTCGATCGCACTCGAGGGGTGCGGGGAGGCTGCGACGGAGAGATGATAAGCCGTTGCCGCCGTCGCGACCATTCGCGCCCGAGGGGACGCACGCCGATTCGGCCGGGTTGGCGTGCGACGTCCCGGTCACCTCGCCCCTGCCACCGTGCCCGCGTGTCGTCCGATTCCGGCGCTGACGGCGTCGCGCGGGCGCAGCGCTTCGGGATCTGCACGGTGCTCCCACAGGTCGCGGGGTCGACCACCCACGGGGTTTCACGGCCACGTCCGCCTCGCGCAGCTTCCCGATAATCTGCTCCGGAGTGTGAGGGTGATCGCGGGTTGCGGGAGAAGCTGAACCGAGCCATCAGCGAAATGAAAGGGGAGGGCTCGTTGAACGCCCTGATCGAGAAGCGGTCAGGCCCCGGCGCCGAGACCTTCTGAGGAGGTGGGGCGGGGGCAGCAGCTAAGTTTCGAGGGGGGAGGTTCTCGCCGGGAGCGACGCGAAGCGCGAACCTCGGATTGCAGCCTCGTGGACGGTGGCGTTCCGTTCCTGACACGGGCGTTCGGGCTTCCGGCTGAGCGCCACGCTGAATAGGCCGCGTGCACCGGGCTCGAAAAAGACACGATTCGGCGTCGCGGTGTGGCCGGTGAGCGCGAGTTTGGTGATCTCTGCGGTGGTCATGAGACCAGCTGCGGGCCCAGGTCGTGGTTGCGACGCGCGTACGCCACCTGGATCGGGCTCTCGTCCTCCTTGGCCGTCACGGACTGGTACTCGGCGCTGGGGATGTGGGTGCGCTTCGCCTCGTCGTGCTTGAGGGTCGTGACTTGCTTGGGGCTGCGCGGCTTACGTGGCATCTGCCGGCCCCTGTCCTTCCGTCCCCTCCAGCAGGCGCCCAGCAGCGGCGCGAACTCAGGGACCTGGCGCTCACTGGGGCGGGGATCAGATATGGACGGCCTCGGCCTCGACAGAGGGGCGGAATTCCGGCCGCAACGCTTTGTCCGTGACCAGATCGACGGGACGGCCCAGCAGGTCCTCAAGGTAGAACTGCACGCCGAAGTACCGTTTCGAGTTGGCGGCCGTCGAAGCGGACCAGGATATCCACGTGCTGGCTGGGAGCGCCTCGTCGCGGACGGTGGATCCGAAGAGCGCCAGGTCCGCGACGCCGAACCGCTCGGCCAGCTCGGGCTTGTGCGCCCGCAGCAAGGCCAGCGTCTCGCCACTGCCATCGTCTGTTCAACCATCGTTCTCCCCGGTTCCGCAAGACGAATCTCCCGCGTTGTCATCATCCCATCCCGGCCGCGGCGCCGCCCGCGGCGCGCTCGATCATCGCGTTGAACTGCGACTCCACCTCGGCCTCGAAGCCGGACTGGATCTCCCAGACATCCGTGGAACTCCGCGAACGCCCAGCGCCCGAACGCTCCCAGGTTGTTGACCCCGGGGATCCAGTAAGTCTCGATGGTCGCCTTCTTCTCTTTGGCGTCATCAAGTCGCCGGCCCTTGATCTTGACGACCAGGTGCAGCGGGTCGTCCTCGCCGCGGCCGTCGTCGACCAGGACGATGAAGTCGGGCACGAACGATGCGGCTCGGCGCCGGTGTGATACGGCACGTCGAAGCCCGTGTTGTGGTTCTTCACGTAGGCCCGCACCTTGGGATGCGACTCCGCCACGTGGCAGAACTCCGCCTCCCAGTCGCTGTGGCAGATGGCCCAGTTGATGTGGCAGTGCTCGGGGCTCGTCTGCCAGCGCGTCTGCACGGAGGTCGTGAAGTTGACGTAACGGGTTGAGCTGGCTGGGTTGAAGGGGTCGAGCAGCGCCTTGACCGGCCGCTCCCGGACGAAGCTCGCAGTGATCCCGTCAGTGATGCGCTGGCAGGCCATGTCGGCCAGTTCCTGGTAGATCAACTGCACCGGGTAGGTGCCCCCCTTGCAGATCAGATGCTCGTCCAGCCACTGGCGCGTGATCCGCTTCAACTGGCCGAACAGGTGCAGCTTGGGGGCCTCGTCGGGGTCGCGCCACTTCGTCTCCAGCAGCCGCTTGGTGAGATGAAAGAGCAGCGTCGACTGCCGCATGTCCTCGAGGTGCTTGAGGGTGAGATCGACCCCCTTCCCGATGATGCCCTCGTTGCGCGTGACGGACGGCCCGACGAGGTCGGGGGTGAGCCCCAGCGCGGAGGTGTCGATGAACTCCGCCGTCAGCCGCTCCTGCGGCAGTGCGATGCGGTAGCCCTCGACGCGGGGGAATGTGGATCTCCAGGGCGTCGCGGCTGGGCCGGACGGCGTGGACCTGCACGGTCTCGCGCGGCCGCTGCGGCGGTGAGACCACCGGCTTGGCCGTGAAGTCGAAGGGGACGCCGAGCACGTCGGCGTACTCGACGTTGAACAGGTTCTCCTCGTTGAGGTCGTAGGACTGGCGACGCAGCGCCCGGCCGATCACCTGCTCACAGAGCAACTGCGTGCCAAACGCGCGCACCCCCAGCACGTGCGTGACGGTGGTGGCGTCCCATCCCTCTGTCAGCATGGAGACGGAGACGACGCAGCGGATGTTCGAGCCCAGCTGATCGGGCTTGCCGACGGTGTTCATCACCTCCCGGAGCAGTTCCTGCTCGGTGATGCTCCCGGCGTCGTGCTGCTGGCCCGTTCGCTGCGCGCGCTCGCGCCGGAATCGCTCGATCTCGTCGGACGCCATCTTGCGGAAGTTGGGCCTCCAGGCGTCCCCCCGTGGCGGTGATCGTGTTGTGGAGTGCGACGTCGAGGGCGATGCGGCGGGTTTCGGCGAATCCGATGGCGACGACGGCCTTCTTGACCGAGCGCACGGGAAAGCCCCGCGCCACGGCGACACTGTGGCGTGCGTGATGACGTTCATGGTCATACGGGGGTCGGAGGCGACGGCGTCAGCTCGCGCTCACGGACGCGAACGCAACTCCCACGGCAACCACTGAGACCGGCAGCACGTGCCCTGACATCTGAGGCCTCCCGTCTGCCCCTCCCCCTGGAAGGATCCCGCAAGCGGGTCCCGTCGTTTTGCCCCCGTGGGGTGGAGAGGTTCTCCGGGAGGAGTCCTTGGAGCGGGAGACGGGACTCGAACCCGTGACCCTCTGCTCGGGAAGCACGAGGTCGGGCCAAGGCACGGGGCGGGGCCGGAGGGGTTCCACCTCTTTGTCAGGGGGCTGTTCCGATTCGGGGGCGTGGTCCGGACAGCCTGGGCCGTGCACCCGGGGCCGTTGTCGGCGCGCAGGGAGGCGGGCGGGCCGCGGTGCACGCAGCGCGCCGTCAGCCCCGGGCGCGGATGTCGTCGGCGCGGCCCAGGCACCGGTCGACGTCGCGGCGGCGGCACGCGCGCGTGGACGCGTCGAGGCTGGTCAGGAGGCGCCGGGGCCGCCCGTCCTACGTCCGCTCGTGGACGCCGGCGTAGGACCAGCCGTGCTGCGGCCGCTCCGCCCGGCGCCGCCTGCCGGAGCTGTCGGCCGCCCCCCGCCGCCGCCGGCGCGTGGCCTGGCGGGGCACCCGCATCCCTTCCTAACGCCAGTGGGAGTCGGTCTGCTGGCGACCCCCAGCCGTCGCGCGACCTTGGCCGCGCTCTCGCCCTGGCCCGGGGCCACCGCCGCCGCCCGCGGCGTCGCGATGATCTGCTCCGCCGTATCCCGCTTCCGGGCCATGCCAGCTCCCTCCTCCCGACCCGAATCCTCGCACAGGATCAGGACCGGTTTGGGAGGGGCAGGTCAAGAGGACCTCAGCGGCCTCCTCGCTGACACGGGCGTCCCCCAGCGAGATTCATCAGCCGCGGGATTGCGTAATCGACACTAGGTCTGTCGAAAATGCCTGGACCTGCGGCAAGACCTCTTTTGCGAAGAGCCGCATGCTACGCTCCGCTTCGTCGAGGCGCATGGCGCCGTACTTGAAGAAGGCTATGAACTCCGACGCGTTCGTGACCTGCTGAATGCGCCTGAACTTCTCCACGAGTTGCTCCGGCGTTCCCCAGAACTGTGTGCGGGCGAATTCCTGGTTCACCTCATCCTTGGGTCCTTGGGCAAGCGCTTCGGAGAAGGCGGCGTACTGTTCGTAGCCCTTGGTCTCCTGGAAATGCTTCGCGTCGTCAAGCGAATAGTGACGGCGAGCGCTGTCCCAATACTCGGCGATGTATTGCCTGGCGCCTTCCCAAGCCTCGTCCTCGGTTTCGGCGCAGTAGACCCAAGCTGCGGCGGTCGGCTGGACCGGGGACCAGCCGTTGTCGGCGCGGATGGCGTTGAACGCTTCAACGTCGGCGGTGTACTCCTCCCACGGCTTCGCGGGGTTGATCAGCATGCCCAGCTGGAGATTCGCTGCGATCGAGAGCGTCTGCGGACTCGTCCAGGCGCAGATCATCCGGTCCGCCAGATCGGTGCGGCGTGGCCGCGGGCGTATCGTTGTCTCAGGCACGGAGTAGTGGGCGCTTTCGTGCGAGAACCACTCGCGGGACAGCGCCGTTCGGACCAGATCGAGTACCTCCCGGAATCGCTCCCGCGATTCCTCCATTGGAATGCGGAATCCAGCGAATTCCTGCGTTGAGAGGCCGCGACCAAACCCCAACGTCAGGCGACGTCCCTGGAGGAGATTGTCTAACAGCGAGATCTCCTCGGCAACCCGCACAGGATCATGCCACGGCAGCACGACAACCATGGTGCCCATGTCCACTCGTTCGGTCCGCCCGGCCCAGTAGCTCAACAACTGCAGTGGATTCGGGATCATGGTGTACGGAGAAAAATGGTGCTCAACAGACCAGATGGAGTCGAACCCCAGGGGTTCTACCAAGCTGCCGAGCCGCAGTTCATCGTCATAGATCTCTCGGTCGGAGAGAGTCGGGGATGCTTCGGTCTCACGATTCTCGAACCTGCTCAGGTCCCCGTAGTTCTGAAACAGGATCGATACGCCTACCCGCATCAGGATCCCCTTTCGCTGTCGCCGCGCTCCATACGGCGCCAACCTAGTCGCGTGGCTCGTTCGGGGTCAACATCGCTGCTCACCGGGGCCGCTCCGCATCACCCGACGCGGCCCATCAGACGACACGCCCGCGTAAGACGCAACGCAGCCCGCCACCGAACGGCTTGCCCGAACTCGTCCAGCTGTTGTCTGGTGCCGCCCCTGTTCGAGGTAGCCGTTCGACGATGGGCGAATCTCCCTTGGGAAACCTACCGGCTCGGCTCCGCAGAGCCATCATCCGAATGATGATGAGCGCTAGGCCGAGGCGCTCGCAGCCTTGGCCTGCTGCCGGAGAAACTCCCCTATCTCGTCAACGCCTTGCTGCCCTTCTGGGATCGCGGGCGCGAACAGCGGGAAGATATGGCACATCTCGGGCCAGATCCGTTCGGTGACCTCTACTCCTGCGTCGCGCGCTCTTTGCGCAAACCGTGTCGTGTCGTCGAGGATGATCTCCGCATCGCCCACTTGCATCAGCAGTGGCGGCAGGCCGCTCAGGTCCGCGTAGAGCGGTGACGCCAACGGAGACTCCGGATCGGCGCCGCTGAGATAGCGCGCCGCCATGAGTTCAAGCCCCGGCAGTGAAACCAACGGGTCCACGGCAACGCGGGTCCGAATCGACTCGGCCGTGTTCGCCAAGTCCGTCCACGCGGAAAGCGTCACGGCCGCGTCCGGCATGCGCTCACCGGCGTCTCGCGTGGCGATAAGGGCGGACAGCGCCAGTCCCCCACCCGCCGAGTCGCCACCGACAAAGATCGCCTCTGCGGCGACCCGGCCGTTCGGACCGTTCTCTCGCATGAATCGCAACGCGGTCTGGGTGTCCTCTACCGCGGCCGGGAACGGATGCTCCGGCGCCATTCGATAGTCGATCACCAAGATCACACAGCCCGACGCTTGCGAGAGCCGTCCCGCGAGTTCCCGATGGGTATTGATCGAGCCGGTAACGTAGCCACCGCCGTGGAGGTACAGGAGCCGGCGCCCGGGATTGGCGTTCGGCGCGCTCACCCACTCTGCCGCTACCCTGCCGGCATCCACCGATGTTGCACTGAACTCGGGGGAGAGCGGGAAGGCCATGTCCTCAAAGCCCTGACGTGCGACGGCCACGTCCTCTGGCGGCAGGGGCAGGTCGCCCGGTGGACCCAAGTTTTGCGCGAGAGAATCTAACAACTTCTGGTACTCAGCCGACGCCATGACTTCGGTCCGTTCCTCATCCGATATGCCCTGTGGAGAGAGTGCGTCATGCTAGCCGATCCGTAGCCGGCTGCCAACGAGGCGGGGGAAACAGGCCACTTGGGCGACGCCGGTGCATCGGAGGAGATCCTGCATCGTCATCAATCAACTCACGATCGATGCAGTCTGCGCGATCGCGTACGGGGAACTCCGGCCGGATGATGAGAATGGCGGAACTCTCCCGATTCGACAGCCCCGGGCGGATGGCATCATGAGCGTCAGGAGCCCCGCTCCGCAACGATCTCCCTGCGATTCCGCTAGCTAGAGGTGAGTCACGCCCCCGTCGGGAACGAGGTCCGCCCCCGTAAAGTACGACGAGTCCGCAGAGGCGAGGAAGAGCGCCGCCTTCGCGACTTCGTCCGGCTTCCCCACGCGTTTCATTGGGACTAGCGCTCTCACCGCATCGTCGAATCCGGCCCTGATTTCGGGCGGCATCCCCATCTTGTCGAAGATCGGAGTGTCGATGACGCCCGGACTCAACGCATTGACCCGAATGCCTCTGGGCAGGAGTTCAGCGGCGAACGTTCTCGCCAGAGAGCGAATGGCCGCCTTCGTTGCGTTGTAGACCGCGAAGGACGGATAGCCCTGGACGTTGAGGTTCGAACTGATCAGGATCACTGACGCCTTATTGTTCAGGTGAGGAATGGATTTTTGCACCGTGAAGAATGTCCCCTTGAAGTTAATGTCCGCGATGCGGTCGAAATGGACTTCATCGGCCTCCACTGTGGGACACGGTTCGGCCACGCCCGCATTAGCGACCAGCACATCGATGTTGCCAAGCTGCGTTGTTGTCTGCTCGAACAACCGATCGAGGTCGGCAAGCTGGCTGACATCCCCCTGCACCGAGACGCAACTTGGGCCAATCGCAATCTCAGCTTCCTTCAGCGCTTGGTGATCACGTCCTGTTATCACGACCTTGGCGCCCTCGGCGGTGAACACCCCCGCGATTGCTCGACCAATGCCACTACTCCCGCCCGTCACAACGGCCACCTTGTCCCGAAGCCTCACAGTGATTCTCCTTACGCCACTCGTCGCTCAAGCTGCAAGATGCTCGCGAGTTAACATCTACTCGGGTTGCCAGGGCTGGAGCGCACCGTCATCATCCTACCCGGGCGGTGATCCGGAACAAGGCGGTCAGATCAGCACGGGATGCGTGCCAGGCTGACTCCGGTGCCGGGTGGCGGCAGAAGCCCGATTGGAGCCGACCATACAACTCGCTTGATCATCGTGGCGCTCTCACTCCCGGGCCCCAAGGCCGAAGCCCTCGTTTCCGATTTTGCGCTCTCACGCCTTGCTGGCTAGTTGGACCTCCCGCTAGACTCCGGCCGTTCGAAAGGGAGCCGTGAACTCTGCCGCACCGATCGAAGGTGAATGCGACCCGCGGTTCTCCGCAGTACGGGACGCATTCACGGCGAGCTTTGCGAAATACGGCAACGTTGGCGCTGCGATCTGCGTCTACGTAGAGGGAAGACCGGTAGTCGACCTATGGGGCGGCTACGCCGATGCCGCCCGCACCTCTCCCTGGCAACGTGACACAATCGTGAACGTCTACTCGACGACCAAGGGCATGACAGCGATCTGTACCCACATCCTCGCGGAGAGAGGCGAGCTGGACATTGATGCACCCGTTGCGACCTACTGGCCCGAGTTCGCGCAAGGGGGAAAGGACGACGTTTCCGTGCGCTGGCTCCTGAGTCACCAGGCAGGTCTCCCGGCGATCAGCAAACCGCTCGGTGGCCACGCGATGTTTGACTGGAACCTCATGACCACTGCGCTCGCCGAACAGCGGCCGTGGTGGACACCAGGTACCAAACATGGCTATCACGCCCTGACATTTGGTTGGCTGGTCGGCGAGGTAGTTAGGAGAATCACCAATAAGAGCCTTGGTGTGTTCTTTCGCGACGAGGTCGCACAACCGCTGGGCGCAGATTTCCATATCGGTCTCGGACCAGAGCACGATGCCAGAACTGCCGAAGTCATCCTTGCTACACCACCGCCGGCCGACGCAATGGATCCGCTGACCAAGCGGCTCATGGATCCGGAATCGCTGGCCGCCAAGTCGATTACCAATCCGCCGGGCCTCTTTGAAGAGGTGAATACGCGCTCCTGGCGCGGAGCAGAGATCCCGGCAGCCAACGGACACGGCAACGCGCGAGCGTTAGCGAGGATCTACGGTGCGCTCGGTCACGCCGATGTTGACGGGGGAACGATCCTCCGCTCCGGAACTATTGAAAAAGCCACCGCGGTACAAGCCTCTGGCCCGGACGCCGTCCTGCCGCTGCACACAGCTTTCGGCGCAGGATTCTTCCTACCAACGCAGGATTGCGTGTTTAGCCGGGCGCCGCGTGCATTCGGTCATCCAGGCGCGGGCGGCTCGCTGGGCTTCGCTGATCCAGACGAAGGGCTGGGTTTCGGCTTCACTATGAACCAGATGATCACGGGACCAGATCAGACCGATCCACGCTGGCAGGACTTATTGGACGCGTTAGACGCTGCGCTCTAAGCGCCAATCGCCACCGATCCGGGTGCGACCGGGGTTGCGAGAAAGCAGCGTATCCCCTGGCACCGGCCCGGCCGTAGTGGGACAGGGCAACGTCTCGGGGTCTGTGGGTGCCGCTCCTCCCGGCGGCCACCCGGATGCGTCAGCGCGGCCTGCGGCCATGAGCCACCGTGGGAGTGGTCAGTGACCGGCTTGGCCATCGAGTTGTGGGCATGCTGAGGCCGCAGTATCAAGCATCTGTCCGGCGGGGATTGTTCTCGAAAGCCTTGTCCGCCATTCTTCCCCACCCTGGCGGATCGTCGCCACCGGCGAAGGCCAGCCATTCATCGTCGCTCATTCCAACCCGTACGCTCCAGAGCGCCTCAGCACCGGCCCCTACGAGATAGCGCAGCCGCGGGCGATCCGTGGTGATGGCCCTGGCGATCTGTTCAGCGACGATTTCCGCCGGCGACGAGTACGGCATACCCCCATCCATGACGGCGAGCATTCGCCCCCTGGCGTCGGGGTAGGCCGTCTTCTCCGGCTGCGGTCGCCGTTTCTCCCACATCGCCGTCCAGATATGGCCAGGCTCGATGATCACCACGCGGATTCCGTACGCACGGATTTCCTGGGCCAAGCACTCCGACAGCGCCTCCAACGCCCACTTCGAGGCGTCGTACGCGCTATGAGATGGCAGCGCTATCCGGCCCGCGATGGACGACACATTCACGATGCATCCGCTGCGGCGTCGGCGCATATGGGGAAGGACGGCATGAATGCAGCGCAGCGCGCCGAAGAAATTCGTCTCCATCACCTCGCTGTACACCTGGAGCGGCGTTTCCTCCACCGGTCCGCTTCGTGCGATGCCGGCATTGTTCACCAGAATGTCGATCCGCTCTGTTCTTTTAAGCACCGTCGCCACCGCCACCTCCACGGATGCGTCGTCGTTGACGTCCAGTTGCAAGGGGGTGATCGATATGCCTTGCTCGGAGGCTGCTTCCTGCAGCGATTCGCCTTGGGACACGTCTCGCATCGCCGCGTAGATATCATGACCGTTCTGCGCCAGGTGGAGCGCCGTCGCGTATCCGATTCCACTACTGCAACCCGTGACCAGTGTCGTTGGCATGATGTGTACTCCTCGTTGCGTACCTCGAACAGCGGTTGGCTCCTCGAGCCTGTTGAGGACTGCCTCACCGCAACCGTTCGGACGGTACTCTGTACGCTCCTCGGGTCTCAGCCATCAGCGTGAAGAACTATAGTGGCTCAAAATCCCGTCCGCGTTGTCTGAACCTTGTTGATCCTCTGACCTCGCCCGTTTGCAAAGGAGGCAATCGGGCATGTGATTCTATTTTCGGTTGTTCCTGATCCAGGCGGTGCGGTGCTAGCGCACGACGGTTGCCGCTTAGCCGCGCGTCCTGATTTCGGGAGCGGGTGATCGGGGCGCTGCGGCGCGGGTGCTTCGCTCCCCTGATCCTGGTCAACGGGCGGCATCTGCCTAGGTGATGGGCGAGTACGGCCAGCACTACAACACGATGCGCCCCCATCGCTCCCTGCGGGAGGCTGTCAAGACGCTGACCTGCCCCCGATCGTTGTACCAAGTGGCTAGGTTTAGTGCGGGAACCCTTGGACATGCCCCAAAAGTTGATCCAGGCGCTAGGCGACCTCCGGGACTGCTTGAGCCTGGTCGACGAACTCCTGTAGGGTCCAGTTCCCTAGGGGGAGTGGGGGCGGTTCTTCGTTGTATTCCCGACGCCACGCCGCCATCCGGGCACGGGCATCCGGCAGGGAAAGAGACCACGCGGCGTTGAGGAGTTCCTGCCGCAGACGGGCGTTGAAGGACTCGATGAAGGTGTTGTCGATGGGCGGGGTGGGGCGCGAGAAGTCCAGACTCACACTGGTTGCAATAGGCCCACTGGTCGAGCAAGCGCCCGGCGAACTCCGGTCCGTTGTCGCAGCGGATCGTGGTGGGGGTACATCGTGCCCGCACAAGCCCGTCGAGCACGTCGACGACGTGGGTGGCCCGGAAATGGGCCCGCGGCACGATCTACGAGGCTCTCGCGCGTGTGGCAGTCCACGACGGTCAGGATGTTGAAAGGGCCGGCCGTCGAACAGGGTGTCGCCCATGAAGTCCATAGCCCAGACCGCGTTGGGCGTGGTCGGGCGGTCGCCCGGGTACTGGCTGGCGCGGCGGCGCCGCGGGGTCCTGCGTCGGATCACGAGGTCCTCCTCTCGGTAGAGGCGATAGACGCGCTTGTGGTTGATGGGAAAACCATCCCGTCGCAGCAGGACGTGCAGCCGCCGGTAGCCGTAGCGGACGCGGCTGGCGGCCAGCTCGCGCAGGCGCGACACTTGCTGACGCCGTAGGCGGTCTGGAGGTCCGTTAAGACCCGGCGGCGGCGGGGGTCGTAGTCACTTTCGGCGCAGGACATCCTGTATCATGGTCGGGTCCAGGCTGAGATCGACGACCAGCTGTTTCAGCCGACGGTTCTCGGCCACCCCCAGCTTGCAGCAGATCACCTCACATCGGCGTGGCACCCTCCGCCTGGCGCCCAGCGAAGCCGATCTGCTCATCCGTGTACTTCCTCGGCACGGGCGCTGCCCCTTCCTTCCTGGTGCAGCGTCCCGGAAAACTCGCATTGCGTCTGGATCACAGAATCCAGGGGCAAGACCAACCGGGCTCTCCTAGCTCGCGGGGACACAGGCGGGACCAGGCATCACAGCCGCCGGCCGCGCGGTGAACGTGCGCCTGGAGCGAACCGCGGCTCGTCCCGAGAACCGGTCAGCTCTTGCTGTTTCTGTCAGCCGCCTCTTCCGGGGAGTTCGGTGGTGGCCCGAGTGCCTCTTCGATACTGGGATGCGTTGGACGCGATTCATGATAGTGGATGACCTTCCATTGGCCATCGTTACGCCTCCGGAAGACGTAAGTCATCCGCGCTTGGCCATCCAGCATTCGATTGCCATCTTTGAGCATCATCAGGGTGGCATACGCACGCACCCACACCCAGGCGACATCTCCGTGAACGTTAATGTCCATGTCAATCGGGGCGAAGCCACGGACCTTGATCAAGTCTGGAACGCGTTCCCAATACGCCCTGATCTCCGCCCAACTGGTCCACGGCTCGAAGAATTCCTCCGGCTGATAGACTGGGTGCTCGAACGTCTCGTCCCAAATCGCCTTCATTCCCTCGACATCAATCGGCTCCGATGAGAATGCTGCTCCCCATTCGGTGAGAGCTTTCGCGATTGCATCCTTGTCTTCTTGCTCGGTCATCGGACTTCCTCCAGCTCGTTGGGGCTATTGCCAGGCCATTCCATCATGCGAGCCCTCCCATCCCGCATTATTCGTCGGGCATCGCGACGATCGCTTGCGTCTCGACGAGCAGGTCGGGATGACCAAGGGTGGTAACCCAGACCCCTGATCCGCTCGGCGACGCGTTGGGAGCATAGGTCTTGAGCGCCTCCGCGAGGGCGCCGCTCCCCATGTCTTCTCCCATCCAGTCAACCACGTACTCGGTAGCCTCACGGCCTGAATTGTCGACAAGGAAAGTCAGGATCTGCACCAGGTTGTCCATCGACCCGCCAGCGAGTTCGGTGATCGTCTTGATGTTTTCGAAGGCCTGCATGGTCTGCGCGCGCAGGCCCGTCCGAATCTCGCCGGTCTCGAGATCCCAACCGACTTGGCCACTGATGAACAGGAGCCTTCCGCTCGTCACGATGGCATCGGAAGCCCCCACTTTGCGGGCGAAATCCCCCTGAAACCCCGGCGTATAGAACGGTTGGACCATGTCGTATTCCCTCCCCAATCGATAACTCCGCGGGATTCAACGAATGACAGGGCTGAGACCTTTGCGAGAGGAGCAGTGCATATCGCAGGGCCACCCAGCGGACGTTCGGCGCTGGCCGAGTTCACACGGACCGCTCAGCAGGTGGACTCTGACGATTCCGTCACCTCACTTTCCAAGGTAGTTCGCTTGCACTTCCGGATCCTGTCTGAGTTCGGCGGTCGGGCCAGAGGCTACGACCACTCCTCCACTTAGGACGTAACTGTAGTCCGAAGCATGGAACGCCAGCGATGCGTTCTGCTCGGCCAACAGCACGGTCAGACCCGAGCCACGGAGATCCTCGATCTTCTCGGCGACATGCTCGATGATCCGCGGTGCTAAGCCCAACGAGGGCTCGTCCAGGATCAGGAGTGTCGGATCGGCGACCAGCGCTCGCGCGATGGCCAGCATCTGCTGTTCGCCGCCGCTCAAGGTCCCGGCATCGCGATCACGCCAGTCACTAAGCTGGGGGAAGAACGTATACGCGCGGTCCAGGCCCTCCCGTAATTCGCGCCGCTCGCGGACGGTATGCCCTCCCACGAGAAGATTGTCGTGCACCGACATTTCAGGGAAGATGCAGCGGCCTTCGGGGACGAGCGCCAACCCGCGAGGGACTAAACGCGTTGCTCTTTGGCCTCGGATGTCGTCGCCCTCGAAGATGATCTCGCCAGCGACGTTTGGAAGGATGCCCATGATCGTGTTGGCCAGCGTGGTTTTGCCAGCACCGTTGGGTCCCAGAACGGCAGTAATCTGCTTACGCCGCACGTCGATTGACAACTCACGAAGAACTTCCATCTGGCCGTAGCCCGCAGTGACGTTGCGGACCTGTAACAAGGTCTCGCTCACGGATCGCCTCGAGCAGGAACGGTGTCGCTTGGTCGGCCACGGCGGCTCTGGCAGATGATCATCTGCACATCCCACTCCTGGTCAGGAGTCTAGCGAGGCTCGCGCTTTGGCACCTTCCACGGGCGCAACGGTTCGGCAGGCTCGTAATCCCGGAACGGCGGGCCCCGATCCTGCGGGATCTCGACGGCTGTTCCGTTGGGTGAAAGCGTGTCAAGCCGCGGTGGTCGGCCTGGAGATTGTTTGGACTTCCCTGCGCGGCGGGCGCCGGGGTCCTCACTGGGGGTGTGCAATCGCGACGAGCGAGGCTCTCCACCGGTGTCGCTGGCACCGCGCCTTACAGACTGAACCTTGTACGCCGGCTGAGTTCGCCATGGCGGTGTCGGCTCTCATCCGCGCGCCGGCGATGCGTGAGAAACCCAGAGAGACACGGTTCACGCTGAAGCGCCGCGCCACACCTTGTTCGTCCCCTCTGCCAGCCCCATAACCGACGAGACTTCAACGCGCCAGGGGGTTAACTTCAGCACACCATTTTCAGGATCCTCTGGTCCCGTGGGGTAGTACGGGGCGGGGTCGAAGCCGCCCGGAACCGACGTGTTCTTGGCAAACTCCCAGATCCGCTTCTTCTCCTCGACGTCGTCCACCCAGGATGCTGTGCACTCAACGTAGGCGCAGCGACCGACTGGGCTTCGGTCACTGGTGTCGACGTAGCTGACCGACACGTAAGGGTTCGCCGCAAGGTGCTTGGCCTTCAGCGACCGCCGACCTGTCAGCATGTAGCCCGTCGACCGCTCCCAAATGGGCTGCATGGCGCGAGCGCGCGGCCGGCCACGCCGGTCCATGGTGGTCACGGTCGGCCAGACCACGCTCGCGACCGTGCGCTTGAACTCCGGCTCTAAGTCTGAGAACGATGGCACATCGGGCATCATTGCCTTCTCCACCGGCGGCGGGGACCTTCCGTGCCCTTCGGCGGGGATCGAAGCCGGGTTGGTCAAGAGGTTGCTATGTCAATCCGGTTTCCGTACCGCCAGACGGAGTGTAGCCGGAGCCGGCGTTCTTGAACTCAGGGATGACGTATTTCCCGAACAACTCCAGGGATCGCATGATCTCCTCGTGGGAGAATCCATCCACGCCTAGGGTGATCTCCTCGATCCCCATCGCCTCGAACCGCTTGATCTGCCGGATACAGTCGTCGGGGCTTCCGATGACTGCGCTCGCGCTTTCCTCAGCAATGTAGTCGATGTCGTCGAGTCGCTCCAGATTCGTGAGGTCCTTCATGTAGGCGTAGTCTGGCGACTGCTTGGCAAGCTCCGCATAGATGACATCGTTGAGCGACGTCACGTCCTTCAGGCGTTTCCGACCGACCTCCCTCGCCTCCGCCGTAGTTTCCATGCACAGTGCCGGAAAGGCTGCCGCGCCCAGAGAGCTGGTGATGAACCCCCCGACCGGGTCCACGTGTGCCAGACCGTCGCGGTATGCGTCGCAGATCGCCTGCAGGACGTCGAAGCCTGCGAAGCTCGCGGCTGCCACGATGCCCATCCCCCACTGACCCGACCGACGCGCGCTAGCAGTGCTCGTACAGGCCACGAACAATGGCGGATGGGGTTTCTGCACTGGCGTCGGTACCAGAGTTCGTTCCGGAATATGAAAGTAGTCCCCGTCGAAGGTGAACGGATCGTTGAGGAACGCGGCGCAGATGAGACGTACTGACTCTGCCCACCGTTGCCGCGTTTCGTCCACGGGCACGCCAAACGCCTCCAACTGGAGCGCCTGGTTAGACCGCCCTGTTCCGATCTCGTAGCGTCCCCCCGATAGGACGTCGATCGTTGCGGCCTGCTCGGCGACGCGAATCGGGTGGTTGATCGGGAACAGCAGCAGCGTAACCAGCGAGCGGATGCGGACCCGCGTCGTTAGAACGGCGAGGGCACCGTAGATGACCTCCGCCGCCGATGTTGCGCAGTAGTCCGGAAGGAAATGTTGCTCCGGACAACTTACGAAGTCGAGTCCCATTTTCTCGGCAAAGACACACTCCTCCAGCATCTGCGGATAGCGAATGTCATGCCGCCGGTATTTGGGGTCCTCCGGCCCAGTCGGAGCGAACCCCAGCCCTTCGCCGCTAGTGCCGGTCGTGGCGCCGGTCAGAAGGCCAAACCGCACGCTGCACCTCCTCGATGAACGCAATCCCGACTCCCGGAGTCGGAATGGGTGCAGCGAAGCGACCGAGGTATAAGAGCTGCCATAACCTTTGTCAAGCGACGGTCGTACGTGGACAGGACACCGTTATTTCGGTTCTGCGCGACGGGCGATTGGGACGGGCCAACGTTCGTGAGAGACGGCTGCACGGGCGAGGCGAACAGTACGCCCGGCCGGCAAGAGTCAGGGATAGGGAATGGGCGCGCGGCCGCGATCAGGTGCCGAACAGCGCTCCGAAGCACGCGAAACACGTGGCCTATTCAGGTAGCACCCGTAACGACAGGGCGGTCGGATGATCGGCGTCGTGGAGGACGTGCTGCACCGCCGGGCGGAACTCGGTTTCGGTCGCGACCGGTCTTCCTGTGTTGGGGTTGGGCGCGAAGCGTGGGAAGTTTGAGCTCGACACTTCCAGGCGAATGCGGTGGCCCGCCGGGAAGCGGTAGGCCGTGTGGGCCAAATCGATGCGGTAGAGTTCTGGGACGCTGGGAGTTAATGGTTGTGGATCAGCGAGTGAATGTCGAAAGCGTGCGCGCACAATGCCGTCAGCGAGGGTGAGGGCTCGCCCATCAGGATGGACGTCCACGAGTTTGGCCGTCCAGTCCGTATCCGGCGCATCCGAGACTGCCCAGAGCGTCAGGGTTACCGGGCCGGCTACCGTCAGCGGTCGCTCCAAGGGCGGGGTGGAGTAGCACAGCACGTCGTCGCGCGCTTCGATCGCCCGCTGGTCCCGAGGACCTGGGAGGTTCACTGCCCACTGCTCGACGGGACCCCCCTCGGTGGGCACGGGGCGTGCCGGGTCGTAGAGGTAACGATCGGCGGTCTCCGTTCCCTCCGCAACCATCTCGGAGAGCACACCGTCTCCACGGTTGCTATTGGCCGACCCGCCGCTGCGCGCATAGAGCGTATGCGGTCGGCCTTCCGGCGGCGGCCACCCTTCAGCCTCGCGCCATTCGTTGGCGCCCATGAGAAAATACCGAACGGGGGGGCCGTTCCATGTGACATCCTTGAGGTGCTGGTCCAGGAATCCGCTGTAGCTCCCGTCGATCAAGGGATTGACGTAGCCGGCCATCCCGGCAGCGCCGGTGGGGCCGAAGTCCATCTCGCCCAGGTAACGGCTCTGGAACAGGTGAGCCCACGGCCCCATAATCAGATGCTGCTGCGCCTTGCCGGCCGCAGTCAGGCCGCGGTAGTTCCTCACCGTCCCCACTCCGAAGACATCGAACCAGCCACTGACGTGGAGCATCGGCACATCGAACATGTGGTAATCGGAGGAGATGCGCACGGCCTCCCAATATGCGTCTCGCCGATCGTGCTCGAGCCACTCACGCCACCACGGCGCCACGGACTGGGAGGATAAACCCGGCAGATCCGTGAGGGGCCGGACTGACAGGGCGCCGCGAAAGTTGGCTTGCGCTTGCAGCAACGCCGCTTGGTGCTCCTGCGGGGGAGAATTGTCGCCCCGCAGGTATTGCGTGGCCGCTAACGCCAGTCCCCATTGCGCCGCGAATCCCAACTGCAGCGCGCCACCGTAGTATGTCCAGCCATCGTAGTAGTCATCCGCCGTGATGATCGGAACGGCGCACTTGAGCGAGGGCGGACGTTCGCGCGCCGCCAGCAGTGCGGTCGCACCCACGTATGACGGGCCGAAGATGCCGACACCACCGTCGCACCAATCTTGTGCCGCCACCCATTCAACGGTGTCATAGCCATCCCGGCCCTCGTTCATGAAGGGCCGGAACTCACCCTGAGACGAGAAGCGCCCCCGCACATCCGCGACGACTACGCCGTAGCCTCGCTCGGCGAGCTTGAGTGGAGAGGGGAGCACTGGCAACGGTGCGCCTCCCCAGAGTTCCTTGTCATATGGAGTGCGGGTCACCAGTGCTGGAACCTGAGGACCGTCGCCAGGACGGTAGAGGTCAGCAAACGTGGTCGTTCCATCACGCAGCGGAATGGAAACGTTCTTCTCCACGAGGACGCGCTCGGCATTCATGGGGCGATCCAATCACACGGGTCCGCGGACCGGCGGTGCGCCAGGGGCGGGTGAGCCTACCACCGGTCCGGCCCCCGGCGCCAGATCGCGTCTCTCCCCGATCAGGTATGCTCGGCGTTCGCTGAGTGTCTGCGCGGATGATTTCGTACTCAGTATTGGTGGAGAGAGCCGGGCGACCACTCTCACGGAGTCGCGACGCCACGCCGGGTTCTGTCCACGAAGGAGGGCGTGATGGCTGAGACCGCAAGGAACGACCTGATCGACTTGTTTCGCGAGGAGCTTGCGCTCTGCGAGGTGGGCACCGGCCAATCGGTCGTGGTCCTCTCTGAGGGAAACGTGGGCCGAGACTACGCGGAAGCGTCAGTGGCCGCGGCGAGCGAGTTAGGTGCAAACGTCCTCGACCTGCATCTGCCTTCGGAGGACAGGGGGGACGCGAGCGAGCGGATCGCCAATCTCGGGAAAAACGCACTCGCGAACCGTCCCGACGCGATGGCGGCATGCAAAGAAGCGGACATGGTCATCGATCACATGCTGCTTTTATTCTCCAAGGAGCAGATCGCGATCCAGGCTGCTGGCGCCCGAATGCTCCTCGTGGTCGAGCCCGTCGAGGTACTGCGGCGACTGTTCCCGACCGAGGAACTGAGGCAACGTGTCGAAGCTTCCCAGGTGCTGCTGGAGAACGCGCAGCAACTCCGCTTCACCAACGCCGCGGGAACCGATGTGACCTATGCGCTCGGGGACGAGTTCCCGGTCCTAACCGAGTACGGGTATACGACAACGCCAGGCCGCTGGGACCACTGGCCCGGTGGCTTCCTCGCGACTCTTGCGTCAAAGCGGGACGTCAATGGCCGCGTCGTGATGAAGAAGAGGGACATCCTCTATCCTCAACGGCAGTTCGTCGACGACGCCATCGAATTCACCATTGGCGACGGGTACGTCACGGCGATCGAAGGAGGCGCCGGCGCAGCGGCGCTGCGCGCCTACATGGAAGGATACAACGACCCGCGAGCCTACGCGGTGTCCCATATCGGCTGGGGTCTAAACCACCTCTGCAAGTGGGCTGCTGATCTGCCGGGCATTGGCATGGATGGGCGCGCCTACTACGGCAACGTGCTGTTTTCCCTTGGCCCCGATACGGAATTTGGCGGTGACAATGACACCGCCTGCCACATGGACCTGCCAATGCGAGAGTGCACGCTCTACCTCGATGACGAGGCGGTCCTGGTAAACGGCGAATTCGTCCCAGAGCATCTGCGTGCGCCCGGCCACTAGGCGTTCGGCCAGGGACGCCTTCCCGCGTCACTCTCGCCAGGTGCCAAGGTAGGCCTCGATCACCGCGAGATCCGCTCGCACCTCAGCCACTGTGCCTTCGGCGATCTTGCTGCCAAAATCCAGGACCACGAAACGGTCACAGACCTCCGCGATCACGTCAACACGGTGATCGATCAGGAGGATGGTGATACCGGACTCCCGCACGTCGGCGATGAGCGCGACGAGGTCAGTGGCCTCCTGCCTGCTCAGCCCCGCGATCGGTTCATCCAGGCAAAGCAATCGCGGCCGTGTGGCCAGCGCCATCGCGACCCCGAGAACCTTTTGCTGGCCATACGTGAGAGCCCTCGCCGGACGGTCCCGCAGCTCCGTCAGGGCCACGCGTTCCAGCAAGAGGCCCACTTCATCAGGGGTGTACCCATCCGCTGCCGCCTCCGCCGCCAGGAGCACGTTGTCCCCGGCCGTGAAGTCCGGGAACGTTACCGCTGCTTGGAACGTCCGCACAATGCCGCGCTGCGCCCGACGGCTGAGCTTCTGCCTGGTGACGTCGTCACCGTCAAAGGCGATGGATCCCGCTGTTGGTTTGAGGGATCCGCTGATTAAGTTGAAGAGTGTGGTCTTGCCGGCACCGTTCGGACCAATCACGCCGACGATCTCGTGCTCGTAGACCGTCAGGCTTACGTTGTCGTTGGCCACCACGCCCCCGAAATGCTTGCTGAGGCCGTTCACCTCAAGCAGGGCCTTCCGGGGGCCGGTGTTGCGTACGGCAGCGCCCCCCTCAGGGTCGCTCTCGCCGCCGAAGCTCGGCCGGACAGCACGCATTGAGTCAGGCGAGGACCGCGCCGAAGCGAGCGGAGGCCCGGCCGTTTCGAGGGCCGGCCAATCCGCGCTCCGAGCCATGGGTTCCAGTGCATCGGTCACACGAAGTTGAGCGATCCGCCGAGTCAGCACCCGCGCGAGATCAGGGACGAATCTCGCCAATCCCCCCGGCGCCGCCAGCATAATGAGCAACAACGTGGCGGAGATCAGCAGAGAGGCCACGCGAGGGTTGTCCTGAAATACTTGCGGAACGGCGATGGTTACCAGCGTGCCCATTAGAGGCCCGAATATGTTGTCGAGGCCGCCGATCACCGTCGCCATGAGGACGTCGATCGACTTTTGCACGCCGAACGTCTGAGGCGTAATGATGCGGATGAAGCTCGCGAAGAACGCACCGGCCACGCCAGCCATGAACGAGGCCAGAATGAAGACCTGGAACCGGCGCATGGTCGCGTCGATTCCGAGCGAGTCGGCCAGATTCTCGGACTGGCCGACTGCGGCGAGCTGGCGACCGAACCGACTGCGCCCAATCAGGTAGACGATGCCCACAACCACCACAGCAAGGCTGGCGACCATGTAATAGTTGTTTAGGATCCCGTCCACCGGCGAGGGAATGCTCGCCAATCCGCGATCGCCACCCGTGAAGCCGCGGAAATGACTGAGCAACCCTTCGAACGTGCCCAGCAACGCGAAGGTCGCCAGGAAGAAGTACGCACCCCGCGCCCTGACCATTGGGTACCCGATCGCGAATGCCACCGCGGCGGCCACCAAGCCCCCGAGAGGCACCGTCAGCGCGAGATGCGGGAAGTCATAGTCAACCAACAAAATCGCGGACGTGTACGCGCCCAATGCATAGAACGTGACATGACACAGCGAAGGCAGGCCAGCGCGCAACAGGAGCATGTAGGTGGCGACCAGGATCAGGGTGAGGAATCCCAGGCCGGCCACTCTGACTTCGAAGTTGCCGACCAGCATTGGGTAGACCCAAACACCGAGGAACCCAAGCGCTACCCCCAGCGTCACCGCCTTCAGTGCGAATGGCACGCTGCTGATCATGCTGGCGATGCGGAGGACGACCATGGCTTAAGCGGGTACCCTCCCGAACAGTCCCGTGGGTCTCACGACCAGGATCATGAACGCCAGGGCGAAGCTCACCACTACCGAGAGTTCCGGACTCCAATAGGTCCCGACTGCGCTTTGCTGCAAGCCAATGATCAACGCCGCGAGCGCCGCGCCGCCAATACTTCCCATTCCGCCGAGAATGACGATGACGAATGAAGCCAACAGGGGGTTAAGTCCCATCGTCGGGCCCAGAGTGGACAAGGGGGCCATGAGACCCCCTGCCAACCCCGCGAGCCCGCCACCCAATGCGAACGCAGCCGCCGAGACAACGGTGAAATTCACCCCTTGCACCAGGGCACCGTACTGGTGCTGAGTCACTGCCCGCATTGCCCGACCAATGCGGCTCCGTTTCATGAAGAGAAAGAGCGCGAGCATGACGACGAATCCGCTGACGGCGACCAGGAATCTCTGAGAAGAAAACTGCGCAGGTCCGACTTCGAATACCTGCGTGAGCGGCGTAATGACGGTTCTGGGCTGAGCGCCGGTAAACACGAGAGCGTTTGCGCTTTGAAGCATTACGGACAGAGCGATCGATGCCACGGCGCCCCCTAGGAGGTTACCGACGAAGCGCCGGAAGACTAGGAAATACAGGAGTGCGCCGAACGCTGCGCCCGTCAGCCCGGCGAGTGGGACCGAGAGCAGGTAGGGGAAATCCAAATCGTGGGTGAGAAAAAACGACGCGAAGGCACCCACCATGAACAGCTCACCGTGGGCCAGGTTCACCACGCGCAGGATGCCGAAGATGAGAGTGAGGCCGACGGCCATCAACGCCAGCATGCCGGCCAGCGTCAATCCATTTACGACGACCTGACTGAACAATTCCACTAGCGGCGCGGGCCTCCCGAGCGTTCGGCAGAATGAACGCCCACTCGTCGATTCTCGCTGTTATCGGGTCAGCTCCCGTGCCAGCGGAGATGCCATCGGTGGGCTCTGGGCGCTACCTCACAGACGCGGCTGCCCGCGCCGCTCTTCAGGCGGGGCGGGCAGCTGGTGGACATCCCCCTTGACTAGTCAGCCACGATTTCGAACGCGCCACCGGAGCCGAGCAGGGCAACGGGTGCGTCAGGGAAGACGACGTCGCGATTGGCCCCCCAGCGGTTGTACGGGTCTTCGAAGTGAATCCCCTCCGCAGACCATCCATCGATCGAGATGTCCTCCAAGGCGTCGGCCACGGCGACGCTATCGATTGACTGCGCCTCTTCAATGGCTGCTGCGAGCAGGAGCCCGACGTCATATACGAGGGCGAGGAAGCTGGGCGGTTCGGGCCCGACGGCCTCGATCACATCGGGCAAGCGGTCCTCGGGGATCGAGAACACTGGCACGCCCAGAGATCCTTCGAGTTCGTCAACCAATCCCGCCTCAATGAACGGGAACAGGTCCAACCCATCGTTGAGCAGAAAGATCCCCTCATAACCGAGCTCGCGGGCTTGCCGCACGATTAGCACGATCGTGCTGGTCACGGTTCCGTTCGTAATAATTACTTCAGGCTCATTATCGAGGATGCCGGTGAGCGCCGGGTAGTAATCGTCAGTTCCGGGCGCGACGAAGTCGTTCGAGACAACATCAAACCCGAGTTCTTCCGCAGCGGGCGCCAAGATCCTCGCGTCCTCACGGGCGTCCGCACCCTCGGTGCTGAGCAGCGCCACTCGGGTAATCCCCGAGCCACTATCGTTCAGATAGCGCAGCCCGGCGACTGCGCTATCCGGGATGCTCCAAAGCAGCTTGAAGGTGAGCGGCTGCTCGGCGGTCAGATAGCCGGTTCCGCCTTCGCAGACGCAGAGGATGAGAATCTCGCGGTCGCCGACCACCGACTGCACGCTCGGAGCGATGAAGCCGACGCTGTTATAGATAAAGTCCACCTCGTCCCGGTCCACGGCCTGGCTCGCGGCGACCACTGTCTGCTCTGGGTCCCAGGCTGTGTCGTAGTTCCTGAACTCCAAGGTGTAGGCCGTATCGCCCACGCGGATGCCGCCACTTGCGTTGATGTCATCGGCGACCAGATCGAGTGTGCCCTCAATGATCGGGCCGAAGACTGCGGCGAAGCCGGTGAAGACGTTCATCACGCCGACGGTGAGTACGCCTGTTTGGAGTTCCGGCTCCTCCTCAACTGCCTCGGCCGCCGGCGCCTCCGGTTCCTCGACCGTCGCTGCCGCGGGTTCCTCGGCCGCCGGCGCCGTGGGTTCCTCGGCCGCCGGCGCCGTGGGAGCGGGGCCTTCGTCGTCGTCGCCACCACACGCGGCTACCGCAAGCGCGATGAGCGCCAGCGCGACGGTGAGCCAAACAGTGAGCTGGCCGCTCCTAGACAGTCCATGCTTCAACATTGTCCTTGCTCCTCCGTCGGCATTCCTAATTCCTTACTTGGCTCATCCGCGCCGACTGTGCCGCACGGATCAACATCTTCCTCGCGGATCCGCTGGAATCGGAGAATCTGGATCAGCCAAACCGCCGCTTGAAGTCGGGGCCCTGCACCCAGCTGCCAAGCCCCCGCCGCGAGACGCCAGGCATCTAGGGGGGCGAGAGTCTAGTGGAAGTCTCCAGACTCCACAACATGGGGAACATGGGGTCCGTTGCCCGGGTGGGCGCTCTCCCCCGTGGGTTGGCCGGATGAACGTCAGCCCGAGGGCGCGCCAGGGCCGCTCTGCGACGGCCCGTGAACTACGCCGTACTCTGCGCGGGCCTCTGTCTCGTCCGGCTTTACTGCGCCGCTGGCGTGGTCTCGATCTGTTCGAGAAGACTCGCCATGTCGAAGTACTCTCGGCTCTCTTGAATCTTGCCGTCCTCGATGACAAGCACCCAGCATGAAGGTGAGCTGTAACGCTTACCGGTGGCAGGAATAGTCCTGCCGGTTGCCGCGACGGGGGCGCCCGTGTGAGTTCCTTCCCAGGTGATTTCCAGGATTACGGTGTGCCCACTCGCGTAGGCATTCGCAACCGTCCCCGTAGCGTCGGGCATCGCCTGTTTCCATCCCTGAAGAGCTTCCAGGATTTGGTCCCGCCCCTTCAGGCTCCGCTGCATTCCCATTTCGTGGAAGGTGGCATCCGAGGCCACCAATTCGCGCATCCGGGTCCAGTCCGGAGCGTTGAAGGCATCCACGTTCTCGCGGGCTACCCGAATCAGGTCTTCCTCGGCCATCTCGCCTTCTTCCTCGTGTCGTCCGGCAGCGCCACAGCTTCGCGCCCGGGATGTCAAGCATCTGTTGCTGCGTTGATCCGGAGGCACCCGAAGCGCGCTCAGGTTTGGCCATCAGACCGCCAAGTGGTATTCGGGCCGGTCAGTGGCATTGGACCAGGTTCGGTGGGCCAAAGCGGATGGACTGAAGGACGGCTGGTGATGCCGCTGCGGCATGCCTGGGCCCCAGGTTAGATCACAGTGTACCGAATGGAGACCTTAGGTGTTAGCCTCTGCGCGTCTTGCGCCCTTGCGCCAGGGGTTGGACGTGAGGACCACACACCAAGGGGCTACGACGTCCGCGCACCCAGCGCTGGCGCCACTCAAGTGGATAGTGTGCGCGGTCATTGAAGGACGACGTGCGGGTTGGCAGCGCCCTGAGGCGCGACAGGCGCACTGCGCAAACACGGCTTCTCGCTAGAAGCCGCACGCACGCGCTATCCGCCGACGAAGTGGTCTGGCACGTAGATCGCGTTTCTCCACACGAGGAGGCATGCCATGCGATTCGGTCTTATCACCGGCGGGACGACGGGGCCGCGAGGAGAAGGCCTCGGGTTCGATTCGGGCGGCGAGCCGGACCCCAAATACCGCCGTTACGACCTCCGGTTCCCGGATCTGCTCGAAGAGATCCGATTCGCTGAGGAAATGGGGTTTGATTTCGTCGGATGTCCCGAGCAGCACTTCCTGCCCGACTTCTGTGCCACCTCGGCGGCGGAGGTGATTTACGGCGCCGTCGCGGTACAGACTCACCGCATCCGCATCCGATCGTTGATCACCCTCCTCCCATTTCCCATCAACCACCCCATCCGTGTGGCCGAACAGGCCGCCACCATCGATATTCTCTCCAAGGGCCGTTACGAAATCGGCACCGGCCGCTCGAATCAAGCCCTCCAGTTGGACGCCTTCGATGTCCCGGTGGACGAGACGCGCCAACGCTGGCGTGAGGCCCTCCAGCTCATTTGTGCGTCCTATCTCAGCGACCCCTTCTCTTTCGACGGAGACTACTTCCGTGTGCCGGAGCGCACGCTTGTACCCAAGCCAGTCCAGAAGCCTCACCCTCCGATCTTCGTGGGCGCCTCCAGCACAGAGGCTGCCCGTATCGCCGGGCAGATGGGGATCGGCCTGATCGGCGCCGGAAGCTTTGCTGGATTCCACGTGCTGCAAGCGACGATCGACGCGTATCGGGAAGGGCAAGAGGAGATGGACCCGGTAGGCGGCATCATCACCGACTCTATGGGCGCCATCTGCCTTCCAACGATGTGCCTCGAGACCCGGGAAGAGGCCCACGCAGCCGTCCGCCAGCGCGTGGCCGACTTCACGTCCGTCAACGACATCGTCTACTCGGTCCTCATCTCGCGGTCCAAGGACTACGAGTACATGAAGGATCTCACGAGCCTCGATCGGCTAGACGACCTCGACTACATCGCAGAAGAGAGCGGAAGCGCCCTCATTGGGAGCCCCGATGACTGCGTCCGTCAGATCAAGCGGTTCGAGGCTATGGGGATTGAGGAGCTGACTTTGGGTGTCGACGGCCTCTCGCACAAGTTCATCATGCGCACGCTGGAGCTGCTTGGGAAGTACGTGATCCCTGAGTTTCGGAAGGCCGAGGCCCCGTACATCAGAGCCGCAGCGCAGGCTGCAGCAGCGGCTCAGGAACGGTAACGCGCCGCCGTTCGCAACCAGCGCCAACGACGCCATGCGCGTGTTGCTGGCGGCCGGGGATGGAAAGCGCGCAGCAAGGAGCATGTCATGACCGTCTTTGTTGAAGGCCTGACCACTGTCAAGCCGCTGACGGGAACCGTCTTCGACACATACGTCGAGATCTACGGGAGCACGATGGTGCCCGCTACCACGCGAAGCGGGTTTGACCTGCTGGGTGCCTGGAAGCGGACTGGTGGTCCCATGGGACAGATCGTCGTCCTCTTTCGCTTCGATGACTTCGGAGCGATCGGGAAGGCCTACGAAACGCTCCGCAGCGAAAGCGGTCTGTCCGATGCCTTGACCAAATTTCTGGAGCACGCCCAGTTCGCTGAGACACTCAAGATCGCCGAGCCGGTACCCTACGCGACGCCGCAGCGCTTAGACAGTGCGCTCACGGAAGCGCCCGGCGCGGTGAGGCAATACGTCCAGGGGGTCATCGACATGAAGCCGACGGCCCAAGCTCAGATCTATGAACTCGTTGGCAGGCTGGCCGATATGGGCGACGCGGGGCAGTGGGCTAGGATGGTCACCGCCTATGAGACGCTGATTGGACATCGGCCCGAGCTCACTGATCTTTGGCTGGTGCCCAATGACGCGGTCTCGGGCTTCAACAGCTATGTGCCCGGTGACCCGATACCGGACATCAGTGCCCCGCTAAGAGAGCTAGCGCCCGACGAGTCCATTTACTACCTGAATCCCTTGCCGTTCTCTCCCCTTCAGTAGGTCGCCGCGTCCGGGGCCAGGTCCGCCGTCAGCGCTTGAGGCGTAGAGCGCTTGCGGCTCGGGGCCGCGGCGAGATGCGCATCGCCGTGACGTGCGCCGGAGTTGTTGAAGTGGCGATGTCGCTGATCGGGTCTGGCGCCCACCAGGTTGCCCCGCTTTCGGACAGTCCCAACCAATGCTGCAGGGCAATGCTCCCGACGCAAGCAAGGCGCAATCGCGGCTGAGGTCCTGCGGCTCGCGAATCGATCCCGGCCCAGGACAGCAACGTCATGTTTGAGACTGCGATTCGCGGGTGCTGATCTGCACTCCGGCCATCACGCATGCTTGGTTGCCCCGATTTCGCCAGGCATGCCTGGTTTCGCGTTGGACCACGCAGTCCCCGGGTTTCAGGTGTACCGAGCCGTTGTCCATCTCCAGGTCCACCTCGCCGGACAGAATGATTACGAAATCGATGGTGCGGGTGATGTGGAAGCCGGACCGTTCCCCTGGGGCGAACACTCCGTTCGCGTCGTATTCCCGGAACGTCGCGGCGACTTCCGCTTCCACATCGGGGCGGAGTGGCGCGGTGGGCCCCTCGGGCATGACCGTCACAACGCGGAAGACTGAGCCACCGGGAGGGGGCTCTGCCGTCAGATTCTCGAACACGACGGGTTCTTTCGTCCCACGGACCTCTGGCGGGACCCTATCGGTTTGCCAGAGCTGCTCCAGGATCGAGGAGCCCCGGTCCCAGAACACCGGTCCCCTTCCGTCTGACGAAATGACCGACTCCCCCTCCGCGTTGATCCCGGTCACGACTCGTCGCGTGGGCATTTCGCTCTCCCGCTACTCCGGCGATGACGCGTTCGGACAAGTTCGGTTGGGAGTGTAATCGCACGTTACCGGAGGAAGGAACGCTGAGTGGCCTTCGACTCCCCATTCGGCGCGCCAAATCGCCGAGAGCCGCCAGGGACTATATCTTACGCTCCGCACTGGGGTTGTGGCTGCGAGCATTGGCTCGATTCCGCGTCGGCAAGAGGAGATCGGCCATGGAGGGAACACCCAAGAACCGCTTGTACCCGCTGCTGCCGGCGGCGCGGCGAGATGGACTCCTCGCGGAGAGTCACTTCGCGATCCTCTCGGTCAGCCGCCTCCAGGGAGGTCCGGTTGCTGTTCCCGTAGGCTACGTCTACAAGAATGGCAAGTTTTTTCTTGAGACGTTTGCCGACGGCCTGCACGGGAGCCACATGCGACGCACGGGACACGCGACGCTAACCGTCCAAGCAGAGGAAGAGCCATACCACTACTACAGTGCTGATTGCACCGTTCAGTTCCTGAACGACGATGACTTGGCCACCCTGGGCGAGTCCTACCATGGCTTGGCGCTGGAGATCGCCAGCCGCTACATGCCGCCGGACGTCGCCGACCGTTTCGTCCGCGAGCTGCTGCCGGCCATGGGTGAGGCGCGCATGGTGCTGCTGACGCCGGAGACGGTGTGGGCGGCCGTCATCCCCACGCACCAGGAGGAATTCGCCGCGCTGGCCAAGCGGCGCTCTCCCGCCTAGAAGCGCTGGCCTGCGCTGTCCGGCGGGCCTCCCGGATCCAAACGGCGTCAATCTCCGATTGGCGTCCGGGAGACCGGGAACCGTTTCGTGCGGCCGTCCATCACCGTCTTCTACGAGTTCGTCGGCTGGCTGGAGTCGGACTACGGTCTCAAGCGGCTGACCGGATACCAGCTTTGTTGCAGGTGGCGCGGGCGCGCCTCGCCAACATGATGGATGTGTTGTACTCGGTGGTACGAAGTTTCCCAAGCGCTACTTGCTGCGACGTTAGTGTTGGCCGGCGCGGCCGCAGGTGGCGCGGCCGCAGGAGGGCGAGCAGTGGTATGAGCAGTGAGATCCCGCACGCAGAGTTCCGGTTCGACGGGGAAATCGCGATCGACGGGTTGACCGGCCCGGTCTCGATCCAGCGCGACGCGGAAGGCGTCGCGCATATCACGGCCTCAGCCGAGCCGGACGCGTGGCTCGGGATGGGCTTTGCGGCGGCGCAGGACCGCCTCTGGCAGATGGAATACGATCGGTTGCGGGCGACCGGGCGCTGGGCATCGCTCGTGGGAGAGTCGGCGTTGGCATCGGACCGGCTGGCGCGACGGCTGCAACTGCGTCGTGCCGCCGAGGCCGACGTGGAGGCGATGAGTTCCGCCTCCCGCACAACGTTCGAGGCGTATGCGGCCGGCGTGAACGCGTTCCTGCGGACGCAGCCGCTACCGCCCGAGTACGCGATCACCGGTCTTGAGCCGGAACCCTGGCGCCCGTGGCATTCGACGGTCCTGTTCAAGATTCGGCACGTACTGATGGGGCCGTGGCAGCTGAAGCTCGCCTATGCGGTGCTGCTCG
The DNA here is from genome assembly GCA_965247775.1 of Dehalococcoidia bacterium. Taxonomy (GTDB): domain Bacteria; phylum Chloroflexota; class Dehalococcoidia; order Bin125; family Bin125. The sequence goes on along the minus strand of OZ252031.1, from coordinate 1,912,743 downwards.
CGCGGGTGGGGCCGGAGCGTTTCTTGCAGGTCGTCTCCGGCCCAACCACGGGCTCGAACACGCTGCTGCCGCCGGGCGGTGCAGTCCGAGATCTGCTGGATCAGAGTGGCGCCGAGATCGCGGCGGCGGCGGAGCATCTGGGGTTTCTGGCGGAGGCGATGTCGGGCTCCAATTCCTGGTTGGTGATGGGGTCGCGAACGACGACCGGGATGCCGGTGCTATGCAACGATTCGCACCGGCGGTTGGACGTGCCCAACGTCTACTGGCAGGTTCACGTGCGCTGCCCCGAGTTCGACGTCGTGGGGGCGACCTTCCCAGGGCTTCCGGGCTTCCCGCACTTCGGCCACAACGGCAAGGTGGCGTGGTGCATCACGCACGCGATGGCGGACAACCAGGATCTCTACATCGAGGAGTTTGACGGGGCGGGCCGCTACCGGACGCCGTCCGGCTGGGCGGAGCCGGCGCGGATCTCGGAGAGAATCGAGGTGGCCGGCGGGGAGCCGGAGACGATCGAGGTCTGGCTGACCCGCCACGGGCCGATCGTCCACGGCGATCCCACCAGCGGGCACGCGATGGCGTTGCGCTACACGGCAACCGAGGTCCCTTCCCGGGGATTCGAAGTGCTGCGACCCATGCTGGACGCGAACAACGTGCTGGCGCTCTTCGAGACGCAGCGACGGTGGGTGGACCCAGTCAACAACATGCTGGCGGCCGACGTCGATGGCAACGGTGGCTACCTGACGCGGGGGCGGATTCCCGTCCGCGCATCGACGGCAGGCAGGCGCCTGCCCGTCCCCGGCTGGACGGACGCGCACGAGTGGACAGGCGACGTTCCCGAGAGCGAGCGGCCGCGGTTGATCAATCCCCGTGAGGGATTCATCGCGACCGCGAACCAGCCCATTCTGGGCGGCACGCCACCGTACATCTCCTCTGACTTCGTTCCACCGGCACGCGCGGAACGGATCGTCGAGCGACTGGCTACGGCGGGGAAGCACTCGCCCGATGCACTGGCGGCGCTGCAAGGAGACACGACGTCGACTCCCGCGCGCCGCTGGGCCGGCGCCCTGGCGTCGATGGGGCCGTTCGCAGAGGCGGCGGAAACGGCGCGGGAGATGCTCGCCGGCTGGGACGGAGACCTTCGACCGGAGAGCAGCGTCGCCCTGCTCTACGCGCACTTCCGGCTAGCACTGCTCCGGGACGGTCTGGGAGCGATCATGGGCGAGGACGCGCTGGACTGGCTCGCCTCCGAGGCGATTCCGGCCAGCGTCCGCATCCTGGAAGCCTGGCTTGACCGGCTAGCGCGCGGCATCGCTGGAGAGGCGGAACTCCCACCGGGGGTCAACGTAGGGGTGCTCATCCCGGTCGCGCTGGCGGAGGCGTTCTCCTCGGCGCTGGCGGACCAAGGCCCGGTGCCGAGTGCCTGGCGCTGGGACGCTGGCCACGCGACGCTCGGGGTGCACACGATCGCCGGCGCGTTTCCAGATCTCGCAGCCGCGCTGAACCCTCCCCGAGCGCACTTCGGCGGCGACGGCTCCACGATCCAGCAGGGCGGCTACGGCTACCGCGGCGCCTTCGACGTGAGCCATCTCTCCGTGTACCGCCAGGCCGTCGACCTCTCGGCGATCGAACAGGCGCGCTGGATCGTGCCGGGAGGGGTGAGTGGCGTCCCGGGCAGCCCGCACTTCAGTGATCAGCTGGAACGCTGGCGCGTGCATGAGCTGGCGCCGATGCGCTACGCGGAATCCGAAGTGGCTGGATCTGCACGCCATCATCTGCAGCTGCAGCCACGGGGCTGATCGGCCCCCACGGCTCGGCCGCGATCGCGGAGAGGCTTGCGCTCCGCGCCGTCCTCGGCAACAACATAAAGGGGTGATGGCAACGAATACGCCGCTGACGAAAGCCGCGGCGGACTACCTCGCCGGGCTGCGGCGGGTGCGCGCCTCGGGCGGCGCCACCGAGGAGCGCTCCAAATACGGGCCGCTCGCCATCCTGCTCGACGCCGTGGGCGCGACGCTCGGGCCCAAGGTGTTCTGCGTGGGCGAGCTTGCCGACCAAGGCGCGGGCCATCCCGATTTCGGTCTCTACGCCGCCAAGCAGGTGCAGAAGGGCCAGCCGCGCGAGGGGCAGGTCCCCGAACGCGGCGTGGTGGAAAGTGAAGTCTGTCAGCGACGACGCGTGGCTGACCGCCGCCGGCGACCAGGTGAGCCGTTACTGGAGGAAGTACCACTTGGTGCTGGTCACCAACACCCGCGACTTCGTCCTGGTTGGCGAGGACGCGGCGGGCCGGCCGGCGAAGCTGGAGAGTTTCCGGCTGGCGGAGACCGCGGAAGCCTTCGACAAGCGGCTGGAGAAGCCGCACGTCTTCGCCCGCGAGGTTGGCGCCGGTCTGGGTGAGTACCTCTGCCGGGCGCTCTCCCACCGCGCCACGCTGCCGAACCCAAGGACCTGGCCTGGCTGCTCGCCTCTACGCTCGCGACGGCCTGGCGCGGGTCGAGGCGGTAGGGGAATCGCCGTCGCTGACAGCGGTGCGCTCCGAGGCGCTGCGTGTGCGTTTCGAGGGCGAGAGGGGCGCGGCCTTCTTTCGCTCGACCCTGGTGCAGACGCTCTTCTACGGCGTCTTCTCCGCCTGGGCGCTCCGGGCCCGGGGGATACCGCCGCCGGCCGGCACGTTCAACTGGCGTGAAGCGGTCTGGCACCTGCGCGCGCCGGTCCTGCGGGCGCTCTTCCAGCAGCTCCCGGACCCCGGCCGCCTGCAACCGCTGGGCCTGGTCGAGGTGCTGGACGGGATAGCGGCGGCGCTCGATCGTGTGGACCGGGGCGCGTTCTTCGCCACGTTCAACGAGGGCGAGGCCGTGCCCTACTTCTACGAGCCCTTTCTGGAAGCCTGCGACCCCGATCTGCGCAAGCAACGCGGCGTCTGGTACACGCCGGCCGAAGTGGTGCAGCACATGGTCGCCCGCGTGGACCGAGCGCTGAAGGACGACCTCGGCATCGCGGACGGGCTCGCGGCGGAGAACGTCTACGTCCTCGACCCCTGCTGCGGCACCGGCGCCTACCTCGCCGAGGTGCTGCGCCGCATCGCCGCCAACCTCGCAGGCCGCAGCCTCGGCGCCCTCACCGGGGCGCGGGTGAAGCAGGCGGCGATGCAGCGCGTGTTCGGCTTCGAGATCATGCCCGCCCCTTCGTGGTTGCCCACCTGCAGGTCGGTCTCACCATGCAGGCGCTGGATGCTCCCCTGTCGGAGGACGAGACCGAGCGCGCAGGTGTCTTCCTCACCAACGCCCTCACCGGCTGGGAGCCGACGCAGAATGGCGGCCCGCCGCCGACAGGCATCCACCCGGCGCTCCTGAGACTGCTCCAGGCTCTCCCCGCCGAGGGGGCCCCGTGGCCCGGCAAGCACGCCCGGTAGGAGGCGTTCATCGTGGCGGTCCATGTCGTGTACCCAGACGCGCACAGCTGGCGGCCGGACGATGGCGCGGCCGGTGACTAAGGAACGATCGGCACTGGGGAGCAGCTTTCCAGATGGAGAGATCGGCACCCAGCTTCCGCTCCCGCTGGAGGGGATGGACGACGCTCCTGTCCCCTGGAGCGGGACTCGCCGTCCGGCGAGACGGGCGACGACCTGACTCACAAAGGTGCCACCCGAGCGGAAATCACAGACACGCAGCGATGCTTTGAGCAGCAAGGGCTGGGGGTCCGGAAGCGCAGCGCATTGTCCAGGAATCCCGCCGCGTTCGGTGGTGAAGCGTTGGCACCAGAGCACAGGAACCGTCGCGATCCCAGTCGGCCTGTCCTCGACGCATTGGGGAGTGTCGGAGGGGTCCTCGAAACGGGGGCCAATAGTGGCGCCGGAATCATTCGCGATCCTCTAGGGACGGCGTCGTCATGTCTCGACAACGATGATGGCGGACCAGGAATCCGTCCGCGTGGGCTTGAATACACCGAGGAGGTGGGAGAGCGCCCGACGGGCGTGCGGGGGGGCTGAGGCTCGCAGGCCGGGGCGTCCGGCTCAGTCCCCACGAAAGAGAACCCGGATCCGATCCCGGTGCGACGTGATATCAATGGCGAAGTTGAGGTTGCCGAACGGCAACCGGACGACGAAGTCGTTGATGCCGACGGCCCGTCCGTCGGAGAGCACCACGGGCCCGCCGCTGTGGCCGCCGACGATGAAGGCGTCCATCTGGATGTTCGTGAAGCTCTCTTCCGTGCGCACCGCGGAGACGATGCCCCGGGTGACGGTGGCGGCGGTTTCTTCGCCGAAGACGCGGCCGCCGGGGAAGCCCCAGGCGAAGACCTCGTCCGTCAGCGCGGGCTGCGGCCCCGTCTGCCAGTCCAGCCGCCGGACGGAGGCGGGCATGTTGGCGACCTCGATCGCCGCCGCGTCCAGCGCGGTGTCAATGCCCGTGACGTAGCCCGCTCGCTCGGTCCCATCGGCGAAGCGGATCTGGACGGTGCGGGCGCCCCTCACCACGTGGGCGGAGGTCAGGATCTGGGTTCCGCTCACGACGAAGCCGCTGCCGGTGCCGAACTCCGAGAGGATCAGCACCAGCGCGTCTTCGACCTCCGCTGGCGAGGCGGGCAGCGGCGGCGCCGGCGCCAACCCGACAGAGGCCGGCGGCTGATCCCAGACGACGTCCTCCTCCACGTTGAGCCAGAGCACGGAGCCGAACGAAAGCAGGTAGGAGTCGATGGGAACGTCGGCCGGCGACGGGCGGTAGGTGCGGAAGGCAGTGGCGGCGGGATCCCAGAGGAAGGCCGCCGAGAGGGCGGGGCCCAGGGAAGCCAGTGCCTCGGCCGCCGAGATGTCGCCGCCTTGCCACATCACAAGGTTGAAGCCGGTCCGCAGCGCGATCGCACGCTCGGTGGGACGCAGGGGCTGGCGCCAGACGCCCCCGTCCGGGGTGTAGAGCCAGAGTGCGTCGCCGAACTCCAGCTGCTGCAGCGAGTTGGCCGACAGGGGGATGTCAGGCACGAACGACGTGAATGCCTGCCCCAGCGAATCCCAGCCCAGAACCTGGCGCACCTCCCCGTCGAAGCTCTCCAGCGCCTCGATGATCGACGTACCGCCCGGCCAGGAGACGGCGTTCCAGCCGGGCGCCAGCGTGACCTCGCGCGTCGCTGGGGTGAGTTGCAGGACGTCGGCGAACTCCACGGGATCACCGTCATGGGTGAGGCGAATGCGGTAGGAGCCGGGCGACAGACCGTCGGGCAGGGTCAGCCGCAGCGCTCCCAGGGACTCCGCCACCGCCTCCAACGGGATCCGCTGCCGCTCTGGCGTGACGAGGGTCACATCGGCCCCGTGCAGGTGGCTGCCGTGCAGGACCACCTCCGTGCCGGCCACCGCTGGAACCACGCCCGGCGAGGCGCCGAAGACCTCTCGCGGGCGCAGTGCCCCGGTGAAGATGGTGAGCGAACCGGGCGCGGACCGCTGCGATTCCAAAGTGTCGAAGGGCAGGCCCACGAGCACGTCCGGCAGGGTGTCGCCGTCCACGTCGGCGACCTCTACCAGCGGAAAGCCGCTTTGGCCGAAGAAGCGACCGCGGAGATCGATGCGGCTGGAGAGGAACGCCTCGGCGAAGGGGAAGCGCCCCTCCCCGAGCACGCGCTGCGGCACGATGAGGACGAAGTCGTCCGCGCCGATGAGGAGGTCCGGCGCGCCGTCCAGGTCCGCGTCTCCCACCGCGAGGGAGGAGGGCGAGAGGGACTCCATCTCGATCGAGGCCGCGGAGTCGATCTCCGCCAGCGACTGGCTCCCCGCGAGCAGCGGCCCGGGGATCAGCGTCACCTGGGTGACGCGGCCGGGGCGTCCGCGCGGATTGGGCACGACGTGGTCGACCACCACGTCGGCTTGCCCGTCACCCGTCAGATCGCCCGCGGCGACCGCCGTATCGAACGCTTCCCCGGCCGGCGCCTGGATGCGAGCCGTGCCGGCCGACGCCGCGATGCCATCTCCCGCGTCAATGAATGGCCCTAGCGAGGCCACCACGGCGGTGGCGCCAGGATCCTCTCCGCTCTCGAACTCGGTGTAGACGAGATCCGCCACACCGTCGCCGCTCAACTCCGCGATCGCGAAATTGGGGGAAACGACGGCGTTCGGCGCAACGGGGACATCGAGCGCCCCCGGCCCCTCCCCGCGGAAGAAGTCGGGGCCGCCGGGGAAGAGGCGGAACTGTCGCCCAGAGCGAGTGAGCAGATCATCGAATCCATCGCCGGTCAGATCGCCCGCGGCCAAGCCGAAGAACCTGTCGTCGGGCGTGCCGTTGATCTGGAGACCACCCAGAGCGTTCGCCAGGGCCACGGCGGGATCCTCGCCCGGGAGCGGCGCCGGCGGACCCGATGTGATGGTGATCCGACCGCCCGCGCCGGCGCCGGACGCACCAAGGGCCAGGTCGGGCACGCCGTCGCCGTCGAAGTCCCCAACCGCGGAGGCCCCGAGCTCGTCTCCGTCGAGTTCGCCGAAGATGGTCAGCGCCGCTCCCTCGAAGCGGGGCGCGCCTTCCAGGGTGGCTGCGGACTCTTCCAGGAGCAGGGTGTAGGAGCCCGTCGACGAAGAGAAGCCGGCCACCACGGCGAAGAAGGTTCCGCTCCGCGGCGGCGGGAAGAAGACCTCCGAGGCCAGGCCGTCCGCGTCGTCGTTGAAGGCGATTACGGTCTGGCCGTCCTCGGCCAGCACGGCAAGTATGGAACCTCGTAGGCTGTGCAGTTCGGTGCGGAGGCGGATGGGCGTGCCGCGTTCGCCCTCGAAGCGGAACACGTCCCGGTCGCCGGTAAAGTCGATCACGCCGCCCGCCCGGCCCGGCACGTCGATGGGGGTGGCGCCGCTGGCGCCGTCGGCGTGGTCGTCCTGGAGGGCCTCGGCAACGCTGATGCGCAGGGGGTCGCTCCCCATGCCGATCCCGTCGCCGCCGCCGAACAGCGCTAGGAGGCCGGCCACGGCGGCGAGCATCAGCCGCTTGCGGTTGCTGGTGCGCGGTCGCACTGGGGATTCTCCCGCTTGCGGCCGCCGGGCCCACTCACGTATAGTGGGTCAAGCCGTGATGCACCAGGGCAAGACCACGGCGCGATCGCAGATCGCGAAGCCGATACAGCTCACGGCTCCGTGAGACGTTCCCGACTGTGTCGGTGATCTTCCAGATTCCCCTCGGTGAGTCCTAGGCTAAACAGATCACGCTCAGCCATGCTGAGTCGGGCAAACTGCACCTGACTCTCCCACCGAAGGTCCCCTGAGTTCATCCGCTGCCGATCCATCGTGGTCAGCCGTGACCCAACCATTTCGCCGACCTTCGCCACAACCTCCCGGGTGGGCGCGCTGCCGTCGGCTTCGCACCTCAAGGATGGGTAGCTCGCACTCAGACGCGGGAAGGAGGCTGCTCGACGGCGCGCGTGGCCGACTACCAGACTTCCGCCTGCCAGCAAGCTCTCTGAAGAGTTCCGCGAGATGGTCGCCACGGCTGATCCGGAAAAGCCGCGCGTGATTCACGAAGACAGCGAACTCGCCATCGCCGCAGCGCCGCAATACATCCACATCATCGTGGCGGGTGGGCCGGGCAAACACTCATCTTGGCTGCCAACCTTCGGATCGCACATGAAGCCGGTGACGGTCCCGCTGACTACCAATGACGGCGGACCCCTCCGCAGCGTGGAGCAGTTGCGGCGCTAGGCGGGCTGCCCGCGCGACGGTGAAGCGCGCTCCAGCCTCTGCGACCGAACGGCGGCAACATCGCGCGCGCCGCCGCAGAGATGGGCGGGCCGCGGGGCCACGCTTCAGCGGCGCCGCAACCAGGCCCTGGAGGGGGTGAGGATCTCCTGCCGCGATCCGCATCCTTGGACGGAGATCCGGGAGGACGCCGCGACGAAGTTCTTGGAGACGGCCGAGAAGGCTGGGCAGATCGTCGACCGGAACCTCGACAAGCGTCCATGACGCTGACATGAGTATGGGCGACGCACAACACGCGGCAGTCACCGTGGTGCGGGAGGAGCATCCGTCGGCGGGTGAGGGTCCGGCGGGCTAGCGATTCGCTATCCCTCGCGCTACTCCCCACCGACTCCCTCACGCAGCGGAGCCGCGGCACAATCACCCCGGCTCCTGTAATGCATGCGTGTCGCGTCCCGCGCTCCGCGGTGGTGAGCGGTGGTACCGCTCACGCCTGGGTCCTCTGCTGCGACGCTTCAGGCCTTCGGTCCACGGCTGGCGTGCGACGCGACCCGTGACTTCGGCGGACTGACCATAGGCCTTCCTCCAGCCTGTTCCCGACCCTCTCCGCAGATGCATCATCTCTCAGCGCGCCAGCCGGGACCATGGAGTCGAGCCCCCATTTCATGCGGATCCCTACAAGGCCCGGCGGCCAGGTCCCCTCCGGTGATGACCCCCACGGACTTTTGTTTCCGACCGGCCATCATTTCTCGCGCGGGGCATTTGGGAGGAGGACGGCGACATCACATGAATCGCCGAGGCGCCCGAGCATCAGGAATGCACGGCGCCGAAGCGGGGGCAGCGTCCGGTATCAGTCTGGAACCTCCCGCGCGTTCTCGCACACGAGAGCGTGCGCTCGGGATAGTTCTCGTTCAGGCATGCTCCGGATCGGCGCGGGGGCCTCCCCGGCGCCCAACCGCGGTGGCGCGCCACGTTAGGCGGCCCGCACCACGAATATCGGTGGGCTTTCACCGGCCCGCGACGACGAAGCCACGTAGATCGCCGACGGCGATGTCCATCGGGCGTTGGCGCGAGCGTCCAGGCGATGTGCGGTGTGATGATGCAGTTGGGGGCCGTGACAAGGGATTGTAGTGTCGCTGGGCCCTGTGCACCTGGCAGCGCAGCAAACGTTTCATCGGATCGTGGAGGCGAAGGGAGCCCGGCATGACGCGAGACGGCGCAGGGAACGACCGCCTGAACGAGTACGTCACGGTCGGTGGCGAGATCGCCTATGCCGGCGATGTCGAGATCGGCCCGGATCAGACGCTGAAGACGGGCACCTTCTATCGCCCGGTCGCGGACACGCATCGGGACGGCTCGGAAACCGGCCGATTCGCAATCCTGAGCGATGAGGGGCCGGCGCTGGGCGGCAGTGGCTCGGCGCCCTCGCCCTTGCAGTACTTCCTCGCCGCGATCGCCTTTTGACACCTCACCCAGCTGACGCTGTACGCGTCCATGCTCGAGATCACCTTGGACAAGGTACGACTCCACATTGAGGGGCACTGGCGCATTGAGGGATCCGTTTTCCGGCAGGACCGCCGGTCGATCATGGAGAAGGTGGACGTGCGGCTCGACGTAGAGTCCGGGGCGGACGAGAAGCTCATCGCCGCCGCACTGCGCAACGCCCGCAATGGCTGTCATACGGAATCGGCGCTGCGCAACCCAACGCCGGTGCTGGAGACCGTGACGCTGAACGGCGGCGCCTTCGAGGTCGAGGCGTTTCCTGCCGAGACGGTTCGGCGGCAGCCTGGTGGCGGCGCCGGTTGATGGCACAGGCGGGACGGAGGCGCTCCTCGCTCCTCCCACGTCCCGGAAACCGGGGCGGCCGGTGCCGGTTTCCCGTGTCCAACATCCACACGATGTGGCGAGAGCCACGCGTTGCTGTGACCGTCTGTGTCGGCCCCAAATCCCATCCGTGTGACCGAAGACCCTGGCAGCGGACTCCCACCTGGATCCGGACCGCCGCAATCAGAACGGGTTAGTATTTGCGCCGCCGGAGGCGCAAGCATTCTCGCCCGATCTAATGTTCGTGCCGCACAGGACCACTCGCGTCGCGGCTCGCCGGTCGCCGGAATGCGACGATCACTGGACTGTCTCGTCGGGGCTGGCGAGTCGCCGCCCCGAGGCAGCACGATGAGCACATCACTTCCCCAGCAGGCGTGCGGACGGTGTTGGATGCCAGCCGCGCCAGCCAGAGGACTTCAGCCCGGGGCGCTTGCTGCGCGCCGGTCGGCCCCGCTAGCGTCCTGCTGAGGCAGCCGTGAGAGCGCAGCCAGACCCCCGTCCTGATCTCTTCGGCCCGCAGGCGGCCGCCTACGACGCCTGGTACGGCTCGGCCGCCGGCGCCCTCGTCCTCGACACCGAATTCCGCGCGCTCCGCGCCGCCCTCCATCCCGAGCGCGGCGGCCGCATCCTGGACTTCGGCACCGGCACCGGGGTCTTCGCCCGCCTCCTGCGTGAGGTCGGGGCGTGCGTCATCGGCCTGGACGTCTCCATCGGCATGCTCGCCGAGGCCCGCCGCCACGACGCTGCCCTCCCTCTCGTCCGCGGCCGGGGCGACCGCCTCCCCTTCCCCGATGACAGCTTCGACGGCGTGTTCGCCATCACCGTGCTCGAGTTCATCCCCGACCGCGCCGCCGCCTTCGCCGAGATCTGTCGCGTCACGCGCCCCGGCGGCACCGCCGTCATCGGCGTCCTCAACGCCCGCAGCCCCTGGGCCTGGCTGCGGCGCCGCAGCGGCTCGAACCCCGTCTACGCGGCGGCCCATCACTACACCGCCGCCGAGCTGCGCCGTCTCCTGCGCCCCTGCGGCCCCGCGCGAGTGTGCTACCTCGTGCACTTCCCCGCCCGCCCCCTCAGGATCGCCCGCCCGTTGCAGCGCGCTGACGCCGCTCTCGCCCGCCTGCCGGGCGCGGCGCTTCTCCTCGCCACCGTCAACGTAACGAAGATGTGAAGGAACCGAACTCTGTCGAGCGCTCCGATCAGCGTCAACGGAATCGGGGAAGGCAACGCGAACGACGCCCACGAGACCGTCGTCATCAACACGCAGAATGTGATCGCGATCGAGACTGACCCGCAAGCGGACGGCAGCCGGATCATCACCCGGGCGGGCGACCGCACGTGCGACGTCGTCGAACCGCCCGGGAAGGGCGCGGCGCGCCTCGCGACCGCCGAGCGGGGCGGAGATCCCGAGCGCGACTCGGACTGACCACGCTCGGCATGACCTTGGTCCAGGCGAGGCGTGCGCCCGAAGAGGAGGGGCTCGGCGATCCGCTCTTTCGGCACTGAGAGGGACCTTGTTGGTGCGGTCGGAACGGTGATCGAGCAGTGGTGATGCGGCGGCTTCTCGTCGTGCAGCGAGATCGGCTTGAGTCGGTCTGATGGGGGTCCTGGCGGCATGTGCGAGGGGGCGCCCACTCCCCGCGCGCCGCAGCCCGGCGGGCGGATGGTATGGGCAAGCAACCTGATGACCCGTCTCCGACGCCTCCCGCCGGTCAGCCACACGCCGCCTCGTCGTTCTAGGCGCCGCGCGCTTCCGGCCGCGGGCAACGGCGGCCTCGCGGATGGGGGCCAGCCTCGCCGGACTAGACGATCCGCCCATCGTTGCCGGACACGGTGCGGCCCTCCCGGCGATCAGCCCCATTGCTGCGGCGTAGTCGTGCGCCGCATCCGTGCGAGGTCGGCACGGAAGAAGCGAGAGATGAGCCGAGATGAACGTGCCTGGGATTCCTGGAGGAGGGCCGTGGCGGACGGCGGCACGGTCAGAGCTGCTTCAGAGGGCGGCGTGCCACTGATCGGCAGCGCTTCCTCTTGGGGAGCGGTGGCCTCCGCCGCTGGCGCCGCGGTCCTCTCCCCGCCGCCCTGCAAGATCAGATCGACTTTGCCGCAAGGCTGAACATCAGCCTCCGTCCCGGCGACCTCATCCACACGGATGCCTACGACGTCTTTCGCATCCTCGCCGTCGCGCCCGACGGGACACCGCGATTTGGGCGGATCGCACCCCCCAGCGGTTGCGTCGCGGCCGGCTGCAGCCGGGACTCGCGCGGAGCGTCGCCGCACGCCTTTGCGTTCGCTGCCTGAGAGGGGCGCGAGCGTCGTCGGCGTACGGCGAGAGCGCGGGGCCTCCGTCGCTGAAGCGGCGATCGGCCCCGATGACGCCGGGCGGTGTATTCTCCGCCCCCGTACGCCACGTTCCTGAACCACTCCGCGACTTGACGGAACGACCGGCCGGCGATCTTTCTCCCGCAGCGGCCGTCACAACCGCCGCCTATCGCCGCCATCTGTGCAGGGCTGCGGAAAACGCCGCCCACAGGTCGGCAGGCGACCCCAGGCCCCGGGGGACGTCCGGCGGCGGCGCACGCGCCGTCGCCCCAGTCCTCGGTTCCCCTGCCCAGAGGGGGGACTGCGCTGGCGAGAGAAAGGGCGATCGTTGTGCTCTACAGATCGCTCATCGGGATCCTGGCTCTCGTGTTGGCGCTCGGCTACGGCGCCGGAACCGGGCTGCTGACCGCCCCAGGCGGCGTCCGGCGGCCAGTCCGACGGTGGGTTGCAGCTTGGCGTCGCCCATGACGACGACGACCGGGGCCGCAATGGCGGCAACCTTGTCACGCTGACTTTCGTCAACGCCTCCGGCACCATCGTCACCATCACCATCCCGGAACGGCTGGCCGAGCGCCTCATCGCCATCTTGGAGCTAAATCTTAGCCCCCGCCGCCGCTGGGGGTGGGGCTGCCGCCCCGCCCCCAGCACCCGGGCCTCCCCCAACCACGCCAGCGCTCGCTGGCCGCCGCAGGCCGGGCGCGCGCCTCCCCCAATGCCGTACCTTCTTCCTCGCGCGGGGCCCCGCGACGGCTGGAGCGGTTCTGGCGGTAGGACGTGATCACCCCCCGGCGTCTGCGCAGCCTGCTCTTCGTCCCCGCCGATCGCGCGGAGCGCATCGCCAAGGCCGCCGCTGCCGCCCCGGACGCCGTCCTCGTCGATCTCGAAGATGCCGTCGCCCCCAGCCGCCTGAAGGAGGCCCGGCGCGGAGTCGCCGAGGCCCTGCGCGCGCTTCCCAGTCGCGACGCCGTCCGCCTCGTCCGCGTCCACGCCGCCGGCCACGCGGCCATGGAGGAGGACGTGCGCGCCGTCGTTGGACCCTGGCTCGACGGCCTGATGCTGCCCAAGGCCGACGACCCCAGCCACATCAGGCGTCTGGATGACGCTCTCGTGGGGGCCGAGCGCGATCGCGGCCTAACCGTCGGCGCCACCGCCGTCATTCCCCTGGTCGAGAGCTGCGCGGGCCTGCGTCAGGCCTACGCGATGTGCCGGGCCTCAGCCCGCATCGTCGCCATGGCCTTCTCCAGCGGCGAAGAGGGCGACTTCATGGCCGACCTCGGCGGCCGCTGGACGCCAGACGGCCGCGCCCTGGAGTACGCGCGCAGCGCCTTCCTCAACGACGTGCGGGCCGCCGGCGTCCCCCTCGCCGTCGACGGCGTCTGCATGCACCTGGACGACATCGACATCCTGCGCAGCGAGTGCGCCATCGGCGCCACACTCGGCTACGACGGCAAGCTAGCGATCCACCCGAAGCAGGTGTCCGCTATCCACGAGGCCTTCACGCCCTCCCCCCAGGACGTCGCCGGCGCCCGCCGCCTCCTCGCTGTGTTCGCCGCCGCCGGTCCGGGCGCCGGCGTGGTGCGCCACGAGGGCGGCATGGCGGACGTCGCCAACCTCCGGGTCGCGCGACGCATCCTCGCGCGCGCCGGCGCGGAAGAGGCGCCCTGACGGCACGAGCGGGACCGGGGTGAGGCGGACCCGGACGCCTTCATGTGCGAGCGGCCTCCCCACGCGGCCCCGATCGCCCCACCGGCCGGCGGGGCCGCGTTCTTCCCATCCGATCGCCGGGGCAGGACAGCGGCGCAGCCGGGCGGCTATCATGCGGCCGACGCCAGGGGGATCACCGCGCAGGTGCGGCATCCCCGCACGACACGAGAGGAAGGCGCCTGATGACTCTCGGCGGATACGCGAACCACGTGGCCCGGATCGACCTGAGCAGCGGCTCGGTCAGCTACGAAGGAATCAACGAGGAGGACGCGCGCCTCTACATCGGCGCCCGCGGCCTCGGCGCCAAGTACATTTTCGACAACGACCCCACCATCGATCCCCGCGGCCCCGGCAACATGCTGGGCCTGGTCAACGGGCCCCTCACCGGCACCGAGGCCACGATGAGCGGCCGTCTGGCCTTCGTCACCAAGTCGCCCCTGACCGGCACCGTCACCGACAGTCACATGGGCGGCTGGAGCGCCGCGCGCCTGCGCTGGGCCGGCTTCGACGCGCTCCTCTTCACGGGCAAGGCGGAGGCCCCCGTGTACGCCTACGTCGCCGATGGCACCGTCGAACTCCGCCCCGCCGGCGAGCTCTGGGGTAAGGGCATCCACGACACCGTCGCCATGCTCAACGACCGGTACGGCGACGACCTCTCCGTCATGGCCATCGGTCCCGCCGGCGAGAACGAAGTCCTCTTCGCCTCCATCATGAATGAGGACGATCGCGCCGCCGGGCGCGGCGGTACCGGCTGCGTCGCCGGAGCCAAAAACCTCAAGGCCGTCGTGGTCAAGGCCAACAAGAGCGCGATGCCCAAGCCCGAGGACCGCGAGAAGTGGAAGGCCGCCCACCAGACGGCCCTGAAGACCATCCTCGACAGCGAGGTCACGGCTCCCAACACCGGCGGCCTCTCCGTCTACGGCACCAATGTGCTCACCAACGTCGTCAACGCCATGGGCGGCATGGGCACCCGCAACTCGCAGACCACCACCTTCGCCGGCGCGGAAAAGCTCAGCGGCGAGACGATTCGGGAGACCATCCTGGTCGCCGAGCCCACCTGCCACGCCTGCCCCGTCGCCTGCAAGAAGGAAGTGGAGATCACGGAAGGGCCCTACAAGGGCCTGCGCATGGAGTCCTTCGAGTACGAGCCCGCCTGGTCCCTCGGGTCGAACTGCGACAACGAAGACTCCGGCGTGGTCGCCAAGGTCATCGACCAGTGCAACGACTACGGCATGGACGCTATTGAGATCGGCAACGTGCTCTCGATGTACATGGAGGCGACCGAAAAGGGCTACGTCAGCGGCCCCGGCCTGGCCTGGGGCGACGGCGCCGGCATGGTCGAGACGGCCGAACTCATCGCCCATCGCCGTGGCGCGGGCGAGACGCTCGGCGACGGCACCGCCAGGGCCGCCGCCGCCTTCGGACATCCGGAGATCGCCATGGCCGTCAAGGGCCAGGCCGTCGCCGCCTACGACCCGCGCGCCCTCAAGGGCGAGGGCCTGGGCTACGCCACCAGCAACCGCGGCGCCTGCCACCTGCGCGGCTACACCCCCGCCTCCGAGATCCTGGGCATCCCCGTGAAGACGGACCCCCTGGAGTGGAAGGGCAAGGGCGAGCTTCTCAAGATCTTCCAGGACCTGCACGCCTTCAGCGACTCCCTGGACCTCTGCAAGTTCTCCGCTTTCGCCGAGGGCGCGGCCGAATACGCCGCCCAGTACGAAGCCATCGTGGGCGTCCCGATCAGCGAGGACGAGGTCATGACGACCGGCGAGCGCATCTACAACCTCGAGCGCCGCTTCAACAACCTGGCCGGCTTCGGCGGCGCGGACGACACCCTGCCCGAGCGCTTCCTCAAGGAGCCCGGCACCGGGCCCGCCGCAGATTCCGTCTGCGAGCTGGACGAAATGAAGGTCGAGTACTACGCCGCCCGCGGCTGGGAGGACGGCGTCGTCCCGGCCGGCAAGCTGCAGGAGCTGGGCATCAGCGGCTAGGGAGCCGCGCGGCGCGCCCATGGAGGTCCGCTTCTACGCCACGCTGCGTCCCGTCGTCGGCGGGCGCAGCGCGAGCGTGCCGGACGCCTGCGGCACGATCGGTGAGGCGTTGATCCGGCTGGTCCGCGGCTACCCGGCGCTGAAGGAGAAACTGCTCGAGGAAGACGGCACGGTGCGCCCCCACGTGGTCGTCATGGTGGGCGGCCGCGACATTCGCCACCTGGACGGCCTGGCCACGTCGCTGGCCGGGGCCGACGGCGTCGATATCTTTCCGCCCATCGCCGGCGGCTGAGCGTGCCCTCTCGCAGCGTCTCCATCCGCGGTGTACCGGAGTGGCTGATCCGCGACTACCTGGTGGACCTCGGCGCGCAGCCGGCGGACTCGCCGGAGACCGCGCCGCTGCGCGCTGCGGACTGGACCGTGTCCTGGGAAAGTCAGCGCGTCCTGATGCCGGGCGGCGCTTTCTCCCTCACGCAGTTCGACTTCACCTTCGAGAGCGAGGACGAGGACGTGCTCGCCCGTGTCGAAGAGGAGTTCCTCAAGAAGACGCAGCGCGGCGGCGGCTGATCGCGTCAGTCAGCCGCTCTCATCCGCGGCGGCCGCGTCCTCCCGCAAGCGGTACTTCTGGACCTTCCCCGTTGACGTCTTGGGCAGCTCCCCGAACTCGACCGACTTCGGCGCCTTGAAGTGCGCCAGGCGCTCGCGCGTGAAGGCGATCAGCTCCTCCGCGTCCGCCTCCGCGCCCGGCTTCAGCATCACGTAGGCCTTGGGCACTTCGCCCCAGTGCTCGTGCGGCACCCCCACCACAGCCACCTCGTGCACTGCCGGGTGCTGGTAGAGCACGTTCTCTACCTCGATGCTGGAGATGTTCTCGCCGCCGCTGATGATCACGTCCTTGCTGCGGTCGCGCAGCTCGATGTAGCCGTCCTCGTGCATGACGGCCAGGTCGCCGGAGTGGAACCAGCCGCCGCGGAAGGCCGTGGCGGTGGCTTGCGGGTCGCGGTAGTAGCCGGCCATGACGTTGTTGCCCCGCATCACCACCTCCCCCAGGGTTGCGCTGTCGCGGGGGACGTCCTCCATCGTCTCCGGATCCACGACGCGCAGGTGCACGGCGTGCAGGTAGGGCACCCCCTGTCGTGCGACGAGCCGGGCGCGCTCCTCCAGCGGTCGTTGGGGCCAGTCCGCCTGGCCCTGCGCCAGCACGTGCGGGCCGTAGGTCTCCGTCAGCCCGTAGAGGTGCTGGACGCGCACGCCCAGCCGCTCCATCGTCCCGATGTCCGTCGGCGAGGGCGGGGCGCCCCCCGTACAGGCCTGGATGGGCGGATCGAAACGCTGCCCGGCCAGGCCCGGCTCCGCCGCGATCATGCGCAGCACCGTGGGGGCGCCGGTGAAGTTCGTCACGCCCTCCTGTTCGATCAGGCGCACGACCTCGGGCGGCCGCACGGCGCGCAGGCAGACGTGCCGGCCGCCCGCGCCCGTCACGGCCCAGGGCATGCACCAGCCGTTGCAGTGGAACATGGGCAGCGTCCAGAGGAAGACCGTCTCCGGCCCCAGCGTCAGGGCCCCGATCTCGCCGACCGCGTTGAGGTAGGCGCCGCGGTGCGTGTACATCACCCCCTTGGGCTGGCCCGTCGTGCCGGAGGTGTAGTTGATCGCGAGCAGCTCCAGCTCGTCGGTGACGGTGTTTTCGATCGGCAGCGGCGTCAGCCCCGCCGTCCATTCGTCGAAGCTGGGCCCCGGCAGCGGCGACTCCATCATCCCCGCGATCGGGTCCGGCACGTTGACGACGCGCGGCGCCGGGTGCAACCGCTCCAGCGGCACCTGCCCCGCCAGCTCCGGATCGACGAGCAGCACGGTCGCGCCGCTGTGCTCCAGGATGTACGCCAGCTCGTCGGCGGCCAGCCGCGTGTTGATCGCGACGAGCGCCGCGCCGACCAGCGGCACGGCGAAGGTGGCCGCCAGGTGCTCGGGCACGTTCGGCAGCAGCACCGCCACGCGGTCGCCGCGGCGCACGCCGTCGCGCGCCAGCGCCGCCGCGAAGCGGCCCACCAGGTCGCCGAACTCGCGCCAGGACAGGCGCCGCTCACCGCCCGCTCCCCGGTAGGTCACCGCCTCGACGTCGGGGAAGACGCGCAGGGTGCGCTCCAGCAGCACGAGGGGGGTGAGCGGATCGCGGAAGGTGGCGTCGTTGGCGGGCAGGACGATGGGACCGTTGTCGAGCCTGGTCACGGGGCCTCCTGCCGCAGTCTCACGGTGCCAGGATGGCGAGGCGGAGGGCTGGGGGGCAAGCATCGCCCGCGCGAACACGTTCGCGGCGACTGGCCCCTCTGCGTACTACCCTGCCCTCGACCGGCGGCCGGCCGGCGCAGGGGAGGACGGGTCATGGCCAGCGCGGAAGAGATCGCACGGCGCTTCGGCGAGGAGCTGTGGGCGGGCGCCCTCGACGGCATGGAGGAGTACATCGCCCCGGACGTCGTCAACCACGCGCTCGCCCCGGGAACGCCCAACGGCCTGGCGGGCACGATCACCGAAGTGACGAACTTCCGCGCGATCGTGCCGGACCTGCGGGTCTGCAACGAGGACGTCATCGTCAGCGGCGACACGATCGTGGTGCGTTGGACGGCCACAGGCACGCAGCAGGGCGAGATGTTCGGCCACGCGGCGAGCGGCACGCCCTTCTCCTACTCGGGCATCGACATTCTCCGCATCGAGGAGGGCAAGATCGTCGAGCGCTGGATCGAGTACGGCTCTCTTACGCTGCTGCGCCAGGTCGAGGCGGCGGCCAAGGACTGAGCGCAGGCTGGGCGGGGCGCCCGGGAGCCGGCCATGGAAGCCGCCACGCTGTTGCTGACCAACGGCTACGTCGTCTCCATGGACGCCGAGCGCCGCCTCTTCCGCGACGGCGCCGTCGCCATCCGCGACGACCGCATCCTCGCCGCCGGCCCTCGCGCCGACGTCGAATCCGCCTACTCCGCCGATCGCACCATCGACGCCGGCGGAAACGCCATCATGCCGGGGCTGATCAACGCCCACCGCCATCTCCTGATCACGCCGCGCGGCTCCATGCCGGAGGGGCGCACGACCCTGCAGAACCTGAAGGAGTTCGTCTACCCCGCCTTCGCTGGCCTCAGCGAGGAGGACAACTACTGGAACGCCCAGCTGGCGGCGGCGGAGATGATCCGCAACGGCACGACGGCTTTCCAGGAGCCCGGCTGCACCCACCTGCCCGCGGTCCTCGCCTCGCTGGAGGCGACGGGGATGCGTTGTTCCATCGGTCCTTGGACCTGGGACCGGGGCGGCCCCGCCGGCGATAACTGTCCCGATTACTTCGTCCCCCTCTCCACGGACGAGGCGTTGCGTCATCTGGAAGACGCCGTTGCTGCCGTGCGTGCGCACAGCTGCGACCGCCTGCGCGCCGCCCTCACCATGGAGGGCGTCGGCACCTGCTCCGACGCCCTCAGCGTCGGCGCCCGCGAACTCGCCGATCGCCTCGGCACGATCAGCGTGCAGCACAAGGCCACCTCCGTGCAGGAAGTCGCCATGGAGCAGAAGGCCTTCGGGCAGCGGCCGCTGGAGCACCTCTATCGCATCGGCGCGCTGGGCCCCAGCGTGCTGCTCAACCACATGACCGCCCTCAACGAGGCCGAAGTGGGCATGGTCGCGGAGACGGGGACGTGCGTCTCGCACAACCCCAGCTCCGCCCTGAAGCTGAGCAAGGGCGTCACGCAGACCGGCAAGTTCCCCGAGCTGTTCGAGGCCGGCGTCACCGTGGCTCTCGGCACCGACGCCGAGAACGCCTCCGACCACACGGACATCTTCCGCGCCATGTACCTCGCCGTCCTCCTCCCCCGCGACGCTCGCATCGACCCCGGCATCACCCGCGCCGAGCTGGGCCTGGAGCTGGCGACGCGCAACGGCAGCCGCGCGATCGGCTGGGGCGAGGAGCTGGGTGCGCTCGAGCCCGGGCGCAAAGCGGACCTGATCGTCGTGGAGACGCGACGCCCTGACATGACGCCGGCGCTGGACGTCGTGCACAACCTCGTCTACTCCGCCACGGGTAGCTGCGTGACGCACACCGTCGTTGACGGCCGCGTGCTGATGGAGGACCGCGTGCTCGTCACCATCGACGCGGAGCGCGCCCTGGCCGAGAGCCAGCGTCGCGCCGAGGAGTTGCTGGATCGGATCGGCCAGCCGGTGCGGAGCGCCTGGCCGGTGATTTGAGGCCCTGAGCGGCGGGCTGCCGCGGCTAGACTGCCCGCAGTGGAATCGCACGGTCCAGGAGGAGGACGCCCATGCCGGCGGAGTATGCCATCACGCCCATCGTCATCGCCCGCGGCATCCAGCGCGAGATGAGCCGCTTCACGTACCTCAACAACTACGGCGTCAAATTCGACATTCCCTACGTCATCTTCCTTATCCAGGGCGGCGACCTGACCGTCCTCGTTGACGCCGCGTGCAGCGCGCAGGACTACCAGCGCTGGATCAAGCCGCCCGGCGCCGCGCTCCAGATCGGGGGCGAGAGCTTCCGCGATGTCGAGGACGTCACCCCCATCGAGGACGCACTGGGCCAGCGCGGCCTCGCCTTCGGCGACATCGACATCCTCGTCCAGACCCATCTGGACTGGGACCACTGCATGAACACGCTCAAGTTCCAGGGCCCGCGCGTCGTCGTGCAGCGGAGCGAGCTGGAGGACCAGCCCGTCCACCCCCTCTACGCGAACGCGCACGCCCCCGGCGAGATCTACGAGCGATACAGGAAGCTCAATCTCGACGTGGTGGAGGGCGACCACAACCTCGCCGACGGCTTGGACCTTCTCTACACGCCCGGCCACACGGTGGGCGGTCAGTCCGTCGTCGTCCGGACCAGCCAGGGGCCGTGGATCATCGCGGGACTCTGCACGACCAACGACAACTACTTCCTCAGCGACGATCAGAAGCAACAGCTGGGCGTAGAAGTGATCCCGCCCGGGACCCTGATCAACGCCATCGAGGCCTACGACAGCGTGCTCAAGATCCGCGAGATCGGCGGCACGCAGAT
This sequence comes from Dehalococcoidia bacterium, assembly GCA_965247775.1. GTDB lineage: Bacteria > Chloroflexota > Dehalococcoidia > Bin125 > Bin125. The sequence goes on along the minus strand of OZ252031.1, from coordinate 1,892,216 downwards.
CATGCCCCTGCACGAGCCTTCGCTGGAGCACCTCGGCACGATCGCCTGAAGCGCCATCGCCGGAGACGCGGGCCACGTTCCCGGGTCTCTAGTTCGCCTTAGACCTCCCAGGTCTCCTGGTTGTAGGCCATGTCCCAGAAGCGCAGCTCGTAGCGACTGTTGTTGACGAAGTCCTGGATCATCAGCTCCCGGTCCGTGGGCGAAAAGTGCGACGCCGCCTCGTCGGCGAACTCGCGGTAGCGCTGCGCCAGCAGCTTGTGCGCCTCGCTCCCGTAGAACGACCACCACTTGCTGTGCAGCGGATGCGCGAGCGTCCCATCGAACTGGGTGCCCAGGATGTCGTAGGTCCAGGGGCAGGGCAGAAAGGTGCCGATGTACCAGCCGGGTGGCCGGCTCCAGGACACGACCTGCAGATGGTTGGTGTAGGCGTGGCAGGTGGGCGCGATCGGCGCGTCCGGGTTGCCCCCCAGATCGCGCAGCATCTGCCGCTGATGCTCGAGTTCCTCCATCAGTTCGCCCGTGCGCACCGTGAAGAAGGCCAGCGTCTCCCGGTCGCTGGACTTCGCCGCGGCGATCGAGCGGCAGCGCACCGCCGTCTCGATGAACTTCGTGTTCTGCTCGAAATAGAAGAGCAGCCGTGCGTCGGGCAAGCTCCCCTCCCGGATCTCTCGCAGGAACGGGTGCTCCCAGATGCGTGCCCAGATCGGCGCGGCGCGATCGTGCGCTTCCTCGGACCAGGCGGAGGCCATGCGCTCCGCTCCTTTCAGCGGCGCCCGCTCCCGGCCTGCGCCCCCAAGGCGGCTTCCTTGACGCCGCGAGAGCGCCGTTGCTAGCCTCTCGACCGAGATCTTAGATGTTTCGTACCGGGTACGCTCGGGTTGGCGCGGAGGCGGTCGAACCGCAGGGAGCGCGCGAACCATAGCGGACGCCCCCGATGTGGCGCTCGCCCGCGGCCCTGGAAGGCGGACCCATGCGAGCGGCGCTCCTGGCGCAGGACGGCTCCGTCTCGATCGGCACGGCGCCGGACCCGAGCCCGGACGGCGACGCGGCCGTAGTGCGCATCGCCGCGGCCGGCGTTTGCGGCACCGAGCTGCACTTCCAGGACGGCCTCCTCACGCCCAGCCGCTACCCGTTCATCATGGGCCACGAATCCGCCGGCGTGGTGGAGTCGGCGCCCGCCGGCGCCGCCGTCGCGGCCGGCGACCGCGTCGCCATCTACAACATGATCGGCTGCGGTCGCTGCGAGTTCTGCCGCAGCAGCCGGGAAGAACTCTGCGACGCCCCCGCCGGGCAGATCGGCTTCAACGTTGACGGCGGCTTCGCGGAGCTGCTCGCCGTGCCCGTCGATAACCTCCTCCCCGTTGCGGACAGCGTCCCCTTCGAGACCGCCGCCGTGCTCGCCTGCAGCGGCATGACCGCCGTGCACGCCGCCCGTATGGCCGGGATCGGCCTGGGCGACAGCGCCGTCGTCAACGGCATGGGCGGGGTGGGGCTCATGGTCCTGCAGACCATCCGGCTGGCGGGCGGCAGCGCCATCGCCGTCGGCGACGCCGAGGAGAAGCTGGCCTTGGCCCGCGAGGCGGGCGCCGCCCACACCATCCTGATCCCCGACGCCGAGGGCTACGACGCCCTGCCCGACCGCGTCCGTGACGTCACCAACGGCCGCGGCGCCGACGCCTATTTCGAGCTCGTGGGTACCACCCGCACCATGACGGCCGGCGTGCGATCACTCGTCAAGAGCGGGACCTTCGTCTCGATCGGCTACACCGACGAGGAGATCCAGCTCAGCCCGATCGACCTGATCCTGGGCGAGCGGCGTATCTTCTCGTCGGTCGCCGCGGCCAAGCGGGACCTGGAGACGGCGTTGCAGCTCGCCGCCGAGGGCCGCCTGGACGCGGTGATCGACACCCGCTACCGGCTGGACGAGTTGCCCACCGCCCTCACGCGCCTGCGCGATCGCGAGGTGCGCGGGCGCAACGTGATCGTGTTCGACTAGTGGCGGCGCCGCGCGACCTCGGCGCCACGCGAGCCAGCGCGCGCCTGCGGCGGAGCGGCGAGAGGAGTGGCACCAGGTGAGCGAACGACGGCCCGGCTTGGGCAAGCTCTCGCAGCGGTATCTCAAGGACGACGCCTACACGGCGATCAAGAGCGCCATCACCAGCATGGCCCTCAAGCCGGGCGACGCCTGCATGGAGTCCGCCATCGCGAGCGAACTCGGCATCAGCAAAACACCGGTGCGCTCCGCCCTGGACCGGCTGGACGCCGAGGGGCTGGTGGAGACGATCCCCTTCAAAGGCACCTACGTGCGTCCCGTCTCCGTCCGCGACGTGCGTGAGATCCTGGAGGCCCGGCGCGGTCTCGAAGGGCTCGCCGTGCGCCTCTGGATCGAGCGGGTCCCAGTCGAAGCCACGCGGGACCTCCGCGCCCTGATCGATCACGCCGGCGCCTCGATGCAGCGCGGCGAGGTGGATGACGCCACCGAAGCGATCCGGGAGTTCCACGCGGTCCTGATCCGGCGCGTCGGCAACGCCCGCCTGACGGCCATGTACCGAAGCTTCTCCGGCCAGATGGCCCGCATCCGCAACATCACCGGCCACATCGCCGGCCGCGTCGACGCCTCCGGCCGCGAGCACCTCGGCATCGTCGAGGCCATTGAGGCCGCCGATGTCGCCGCAGCCGAGGCCGCCTGCCACACCCACCTGCAGGGCCTCATGGAGGCCTACGCCAGCCAAGCCGCCGTCGCCCTCGCGCGCCTAGAGGCGGAACGCGGCGGTGGCGCCGGAGCGGACGGCGTATGAACGCTTCCAGCGACGTAGTCCGCGCCGTCATCGACCAGGTCGATGTGGACCTCGCCGTCGACCTGACCCAGCAGTTCGTCCGCATCCCCACCGTGCTCGGCGAGGAAGGCGACGGCGCGCGCTTTCTGCACCGCACCATGCAGGAGCTGGCCGTCCCCCACACCGAGTTGCAGGAGGTTCTCCCGGATCGCTTCAACGCCGTCGGCCGCTACGAAACCGGCCGCCCTGGTCGCACCGTGGTCCTCACCGGCCACATCGATACGAAGCCCGTCAGCGTGGGCTGGGAGCGCGAGCCCTTCGGCGGCCAGCGCGAGGGGGAGCGCCTCTACGGCCACGGCATCATGGACATGAAGGCCGCTTGCGTGGCCCAGATCGTCGCCCTCAAGGCCGTCATGGACGCCGGGCTGGATGTAGGCGGCACGCTCTACAACGCCAGCGTCTGTGACCACATGGGCCAGCAGCAGGGCTCCATCCACTTCTTCAAGGACGTCAGAGCGGACATGGCCCTTCTGGGCGAACTCAGCGACCTCCAGATCTTCGTTGGCCACCGCGGCCGCTACTACTTCGACGTCACCACGATCGGCCGCTCCGCCCACACCTACCTCAAGCACCAGGCCATCAACGCCATCGCCCAGGCGGCCGCCGTGGTGCAGGAGATCGACCCCATCGCCTACATGCCGGAGATCCCCGCCCAGACGCGGGATCTCTTTGGTCCGGAGCTCTACATGGTCTGCGGGCGCATCTATGGGGGACTGCCGCCGGGCGGCCCCTCCATGATCCCTGACGAGTGCACCATCCGCATCGACACCCGCCCCCAGCCCGGCGTCAGCCTGGAGGAGACACAGGGCGTGATCGAGGCTGCCTTGCAGCGCCTGGAGGAGCGGGACCCCGAGTTCCGGGCCCGGCTCGAGGTGGCCGACGTGAAGTCCCCGTACCTGATCGGCGCCGACTCCCCCGTCTACCACCTCATCCATCGCGCCATCGAGGAGGTCACGGGCGAGAGCCGCGAACCACGCGCGGCCTCTTGGCTGGGCGACACCGCGAGCTTCGGCCGTGACGTCCCCACCGTCATCTACGGACCCGGCCGCGAGCCCGTCTACATGCCCAACGAGTACCTGGACCTGGCCGACATCCACGAGGCCACGCGCGTCTACGCTGCCTGGAGCGCACTGGCCTTAGCGGGGGCCGGCGGCGAAGAGGGCTGATCCCGTGCGCCCGCCGCGCCAGGGAGGAAGGCACAGGTGAACGACACCGATCCGCTCGGGACCCTACTCGACGCCTGGGCCGCCGATCCCGCCGTCGCCGCTCTCGCCCCGGCTGAGACTGAATCGGGCATTCCCGTGCGGCCCCTTTACACGCCGCGGGATTGGCCCGCCGAGCGCTATGCCCAGGATCTGGGCGTGCCGGGCGCGCCGCCCTTCACCCGCGGCCCCTACCCCACCATGCATCGCGGCCAGCCCTGGAGCATCCGCCAGTACGCCGGCTTCGCCACGGCCGAGGAGTCGAACGCGCGCTATCGCTACCTGCTCGACCAGGGGCAGACGGCCTTGAGCGTCGCGTTCGACCTGCCCACCCAGATCGGCTACGACTCCGACCATCCGCTGGCCTACCCCGAGGTGGGGCAGGTGGGCGTGGCGATCGACCATGCCGGCGACATGGAGCGGCTCTTCCGTGACCTGCCGCTGGACCAGCTCAGCGTCAACTTCACGATCAACGCTACTGCTCCGATCATCCTCGCCTACTACCTCGTCACCGCGGAGCGCAACGGCGTCCCCTGGACCGACCTGAGCGGCACCCTCCAGAACGACGTCCTAAAGGAATTGCTCGCGCGGGGTACCTACATCTTCGCGCCCGCCCCATCTCTGCAGGTCACCTGCGACGTGGTGGAGTTCGCCTCGCGCGAGGCGCCGCGCCTCAACCCCATCAGCATCACCGGCTACCACGCCCGTGAAGCCGGCTGCACCGCCGTGCAGGAGCTGGCCTTCACGATGGCCGCCGCCGTCACCTACGTCGACGCCTTCCTCGCCCGCGGCCTCGAGTTCGACAGCTTCGCTCCCCGCCTCAGCTTCCACTTCGCTACCACGCTGGACCTCTTCGAGGAGGTCGCCAAGCTGCGCGCCGCCCGCCGCCTCTGGGCGGGCCTCGTCGAGGAGCGTTGGCAGAGCAGCAACCCGCGCGCCCGTGCCCTGCGCTTCATTCTCCGGCTGCAGCGGCCAGACACTGACGGCGCAGGAGCCGCTCACCAACGTCGTCCGCAACACGATCCAGTGCCTCGCCGCGGCGCTCGGCGGCGCCCAGTCCATCCACGTCATGGGCTACGACGAAGCCCTCGGTATCCCCAGCGAGGAAGCCGTCCGCCTGGCGATCCGCACGCAGCAGGTCGTGGCGGAGGAGTCCGGCGTGACGCAGGCGATCGACCCGCTGGGCGGTTCCTGGATGGTCAAGTCGCTGACCGCGGAGGTGGAGCAGCGGGCGCGCGAGATCGTACGGCGCTTCGAGGACAGCGGCGGCTACGTGGCCGCCCTCGAACGGGGCGAGCCTCAGGCCATGATCGCCGAGAACGCCTACCGCCAGCAGCGCGACCTGGAGAGCGGCGCGCGGCCCCGCGTCGGTCTCAACAGCCACGTCGACCCGAACGGCGTGGGGCCGGGCGAATACGAGGTTTTCCATCTCGACCCCGCCGCCCGGGCCCAGCAGATCCAGCGCCTGGAGGCGTGGCGGCGGGCGCGCGACGAGGCGGCGGTGGGAGGCGGGCTGGAGCGGATCTCGCAGGACGCCGCCGCCTCGCGCAACGTCATGCCGGCGCTGCTGGACGCGGTTCGCGCCGGCGCAACCACGGGCGAGATGGCGGACGCGCTGCGCGGGGTCTTCGGCGAGTACCGCGCCATCCAGTTCTGAGCCGGGCGGGGCGGCAGCCGTGGCCGACGACCCCGCAGCCCTGGACGGGCTGACCGTGCTCGATCTCAGCCAGTACGTGGCTGGGCCCTACTGCACCCGTCTCCTCGGCGCGCTGGGCGCCGACGTGATCAAAGTCGAGCCCGTCCCCCATGGCGACGCCTACCGCCGCCAGGGGCCCCAATTCCTGGGTGGGGAGGCCACGCTCTTCCTCGCCCTGAATCTGAACAAACGCAGCCTTGCCCTCGACATTCGCCGTGAGGCGGGCGCGGAGATCCTGCGGCGCCTCATCAGGTGCGCCGACGTCTTCGTCGAGAACTCTCGCCCCGGCGCCATGGAGCGCGCCGGCCTGGACTTCGCCGCCGCCTTGGCGATCAACCCGCGCCTGGCCTACGCCTCCGTCAGCGGCTACGGCCAGACCGGCCCCGACGCCCGCCGTGGCGCGTTCGACTTGATCCTGCAGGGAACGGGCGGACTGATGAGCGTCACCGGCGCCCGCGACGGCGAGCCGGTCAAAGTCGGTGCGCCCGTGCTGGACATTGGCTCGGCGCTGCTGACGCTCTCCGGGATCCTGGCGGCCCTGCTGCAGCGCACCACGACGGGACGCGGACAGCACGTCGACGTCTCCCTGCTCGACTTCAGCCTGGCCTCGCTCACGAGTATTGCCGCCGGCTTCTTCGCCACCGGCGCCGTCCCCCGGCGCATGGGCTCGGCCAGCCCCAGCTTCGCTCCTTACCAGGCCTTTCGCACCGCCGACGGCAGCCTCGTCGTCGCCGGCTCCGGCTCCGAGGATCTGTGGCGGCGTTTCGCCATGGCCGTCGGGCTCGAGGATCTCCAGGCCGACGACCGCTTCCGCAGCAACGCCGATCGTGTCCGCAACCAGGACGAACTCACACCGCTGATCGAAGCCCGCCTTGGCGAGCGCACGACCGTCGAGTGGACCGCCCTGCTCGACGAGGCGAACGTTCCCTGCGGCCCCGTCAACGACCTGGCCGACCTCTTCAGCAGCCCCCAGGTGCAGGCTCGTGACCTCGTGGCCGCCATCGATCACCCCAACGCCGGCCGCTACCGCACCACGGGGACGCCGCTCCACCTCAGCGACAGCCCCGCCCGCGAGGCAGCGGCCCCGCGGCTGGGCGAACACACCGCCGGCATCCTCCGCGCCATCGGCTACGACGCCGACGTCCTGCGAGCCCTGCAAGCACAGGGCGTCATCCGCGTCGCTGGCCGCGACCCTGCGGGAGCCGGCCGCTGACACGGCCGCGGCGGCAGCGCGACGGGAAGGAAGCCACCTCATGACCGCCGCAGCGCTGGAGTTCGGCGTCGTGTTGCAGGACGTCTACGCCCCCGGCCGGATCGGCGATCTCGCGGCCGAGGTCGAGGCCCTGGGCTTCAGCCATCTCTGGCTGACCGACTCCTCGCTGCACACCCGCGACGTCTTCAGCTCCCTCTCCCTGGCTGCGCTGCGCACGGATCGCATCCACATCGGTAGCGCGGTGACGAACCCGCGCACACGTCATCCCGGCGTCACGATCAACGGCATCGCCACGGTGGCGGGCCTCGCGCCCGGGCGCACGATTCTGGGGATCGGCGCGGGGGACCGCCCCATCGGCGTGCTGGGGCTGCAGCCCGCCCGGCTCGCCGCCACGCGCGCCATGATCGACGCCGCCCGCGCACTCCTAGAGGGAGAGACGGTCACGGCCCAGATCGGCGAGCATCGCCTGGAAGGCGCGCACCTCTACCTCCCGCCCCCCGAGCCCCCGCCCATCTGGGTCGCCGCCAGCGGCCCCAAGACGCTGCAGCTCGCCGGGGAGATCGCCGAGAGCGCCATCGCCCTGGCGGGCCTCTTCCCCGAGGGCGTCCAATACGCGCTGGACCACCTCGCCAAGGGGCGCGCCGCGAGCGCGCGGCCCGGGGGCCCCATCGACACGACGGTCTTCATGTATGGCGCCGTTGACGCGGACCGGGAGCGGGCGCTGGCCGCCGCCCGGCCCATCGCGGCCTGGTTCCCGCAAACCGCGCCCCACTACTGCGAACTGGGCGGCATGGATGCGGAGTTGGTCGCGGAGGTGCGGCGGCGCTACCAAGGCGGCGAGTTCCAGGAGGCCGCAAGCGCGGCCTCACTGATCTCCGATGAGCTGGTGCAGAAGTTCGCGCTCGCCGGGCCGCCCGCGGCCGCGGTGGAGAAGGTGGAGGCGTTGGCCGCCCTCGGCGTGCGCAACTTCACCCTCTTCCCGCTCGGTGAGCGCCGTCTGGAGTCCGTCCGGGCCTTCGCCCAGGGCGTCCTCCCCGCCTTCTCGGGGCGGCGCGCCTAGCCGCCGGCCCGTGCCCGCCGGCTTGCCGGCCATGGTCGAGGGAGCCGCGCACTCGACTCGCCGGCGAATCTCCGACATGTCGGATCTCAAATTTATTCGCGGGACGTAGCCGTTACCTCCTGGGAATCTTGATAATCCTGGTGGGATTAGTGTTATTTTCTTCACGTGACTCGCCATAAACCCATTACGCTGTGGCCATGCTGAGCGCTGGCTCGAAGAAAACGGCTCACCTTGGGCCGCCGGCGGGATCGGGCCACGCGCAGGCAGGAGGAACAGAATGAACGAGCACCCCTGGAACCCCCTCAGTAGGCACCGCCTCAGCCGCCGCCGCATGCTGTCGCTCAGCGCGCGCGCGGGCGTCGGCGCCGCCGGCCTGGCCCTGGTCGGCTGCGGCGATGACGACGACGGCGCCGCCGTCGCCGAAGCCCCCGCCGCCGCCCCGGCCCCTGCCGCCGCTCCGGCCACCGCCACCGCCCCGGCCCCCGCCGCCGCCCCGGACCCCCCGGCCCCGGCACAAGCCGAGCCGGAAGCCCCCCCCGCTCCCGAGCCCGAGTCCGCGGCGGCACCGGCATTGGAGACCGTGAACTTCGCCCTGGACTGGGTACCCAACACCAATCACACGGGCTTCCACGTCGCCAACGCGCGCGGCTACTACGCGGAGGAGGGGATCGAGATCGACATCCTCCCCTACAACAATGTCTCGCCGGACACGCTCGTGGGCGCGGGTCAGGCTAACTTCGGCATCTCCTTCGGAACCAGCGTCCCCTTCTCCGTGCTCGCCGGCCTGCCCATCGCCTCCGTGCTGCCCATTCTGCAGCGCCCCGCGAGCGCCCTCGTCTACCGCGGCGGCGGCCCGATCAGCGGGCCCGCGGACCTGGACGGCGCCACCTACGCCGGCTTCGGCGCCCCCTTTGAAGCGCCCATCATCAGCCGCATCATCCAGGCCGATGGCGGCACGGGTGACTTCGACGCCGTGACCCTCAACACCTTCGCCTACGAAGCCGTCCTCAGCGGCGACGCCGATTTCGCCTGGGCCTTCGTGACCTGGGAGGGCGTTGATTTCGCCATGCGCGGCGAGGACATCCGGGAGATGCACTTCCGCGACTTCGGCTTCCCGGACTGGTACGCCGTGGTCCTCATGGGCAACACGGAGTGGATGACGGCCAACCCGGAACTGGCCGGCGGCTTCGTCCGCGCCACCAAGCGCGGCTTCGAGGACGTCATCGCGGACCCCGCTGGCACCGCCGACGTCCTCGTCGACGCCAACGCCGATACCCTCGCCGACGCCCGCGCACTCGCGCGCGGCAGCTCCGAGTTGCTGGCGACGCAGTACATGCTCGATGACTACGGGAACTTTGGCACCCAGACCTTGCAGCTCTGGACCGACTTCCCCAAGTTCCTCTTTGAGATCGGCGCCCTGGCCGACGAGAACGGGGATCCCCTGGCGGCGGAACCGGACTACGCCCAGTTCTTCACCAACGCCTACCTCTAGGCCACCGCGCCCCGCAGCAGCGCCCCGGCGACGCATCCGCGTCGCCAGGGCCGGGCGCTTCGGCTGAGGGCGCTACGCTGCCAGGGGAGGCGTGGGCGCGCGCGACGCGCGTTCGGAGGTAGGTGGATTGGCCTGGCTCAACGCGCCGCCGGCTACACGGGTGGCCTCGTCCCTGGGGCGCGGCTCCGCGTTCCTCGTTGGGCGTCGCCGCCTGGCTGCGAACGTCATCCCCGCCCTCATCGCAGCCGGGCTCCTCTTCGGAGCCTGGTGGCTCTACGTCGACCTCAGCGGCATCCGTCCCGCAGTGCTGCCCTCGCCGGATCGCGTCTTCCGTGAAGGCTGGGAGTTTCGCGATCTCCTCTGGAAGAACACCAAGCCGACCCTCCAGGAAACGGCGATCGGCTTCTCCGTCTCCCTCGCCGTCTCCACCACCTTCGCCGTGCTGATCGACTTCTCCATGCTGGTCCGGCGCGCGCTGTACCCCGTCCTCGTCGCCACGCAGACCGTCCCCCTCATTGTGCTGGCGCCGCTCATGATCATCTGGTTCGGCTTCGGCCTCACCCCCAAGATCATCCTGGTGGCCCTGATCACCTTCTTTCCCATCACCGTCGGCTGGGTCGACGGCTTCGCCTCGTCCGAGCGGGAAGCGTCCAACCTGCTCCAGTCGATGGGCGCCAGCCGCTGGCAGATCTTCCGCAAGGTGCGCCTGCCCAGCGCTCTGCCCAGCTTCTTCTCCGGCTTGCGCATCGCCATTGTCTACAGCGTCATCGGCGCGATCTTCGCCGAGTACGCCGGCGCTCGCAACGGCCTGGGCATCTTCATCCTGCAGCAGCAAAGCGCCTTCCGCGTGGACCTCGTGATCGCCGCCGTCTTCGTCATCATCGCCGTCAGCGTCTTCCTCTTTACTCTCACCTACCTCGTCCAGCGCCTCACCATCCCCTGGTACTTCGCCACTCGCCGGGCCAACACCTGAGCATGCCCGCAGCAAAGATCGAACTCCGCGGCCTGCAGAAATCCTTCCCGCTCAAGGAAGGTCCCCTCGAGGTTCTGCGCAACCTCGACATCCACGCCGCCAACGGCGAATTCGTCTCCATCATCGGGCCCAGCGGCTGCGGCAAGAGCACGATGTTCAACATCATGGCCGGGCTGGAAGACGCCAGCGGCGGCCAGGTTCTCGTCGACGGCGAACCCGCGACCGAACGCGGCAAGGCGTCGCACTTCGCTTACATGCCGCAGAAGGATCTGCTCTTCCCCTGGCGTCGCATCCTGGACAACACCACCATCGGTCTGGAAGTCCAGGGCATGGGCAAGCACGACGCGCGCGCGCGTGCGCGGCCCCTCTTCGAGACCTTCGGCCTCTCCGGCTTCGAGCGTTCCTACCCCTACGAACTCTCCGGCGGCATGCGCCAGCGCGCCGCCCTCCTGCGCACCGTCGTGCAGGAGCGCAGCGTCATCCTCCTGGACGAGCCCTTCGGCGCCCTCGACGCCCTCACTCGCACCGAGATGCAGGGCTGGCTGGAGCAGGTTTGGGGCCAGTTCAAGTGGACCGTCTTCCTCATCACCCACGACATCCGCGAGGCCGTCTTCCTCGCCGACCGGGTCTACGTGCTCACCGCCCGCCCCGCCACGGTCAAGCTCGAACTCGACGTCCCCATCGCCCGCCCGCGCAGCCTCGACATCATGGCCGACCGTCAGTTCCTCGAACTGGAAGCGCGACTCGTCCAGTCCCTGCATGAGGAAAGCGCCCGCGCGCGGGCCGACCAGGCGCAACGCGCCTAGCGCAGGGAGGGACGCCATGCCGCGATACCTGATCCGGGGCGACCCCATCATCGCCCTCGACGCCGAGGGCGTGATCAGCGACGGCGCACTCATCGTTCAGGACAAGACGATCACCGCCGTTGGGCCCCGCGTCGAGCTGGAGTCCCAGGGCGCCTTCGACCGCGTCATCGGCTCCGCTGATCACTTCGTCATGCCCGGATTCGTCAACTGCCACTACCACTGCGAGACGGCCATCGGCCCCGGCTTGTTCGAGCACGTCTTCGAGCGCGCCAACATGTACCTCCAGGGCGCAGCCATCGACGAGCAGGATCTCTATCTCGGCGTCCTGCAGGGCCTGCTCACCTGCATCCGTGGCGGCCAGACCGCCACCATCGACATGTACTATGGCCGGCCGCAGCTGCCCGACTTCGGCGCCAACGCCGCCCTCCGCGCCTACGAGACCGCCGGCCTGCGCACCGCCTTCGGCCTCGTTAGCCGCGACCAGAACAACTACGTCCACGAGCCCAACGAGCGGTTCCTCGCTCGCTTGCCGAAGGACCTGGCCGCCGAGATCACCGCGTCCAACATGGGCTACGCCTGGCCCCTGGACCGCGTCTTCGGCGTCTACGACCAACTCGTCCGGGATTGGGACGGCCGCGACGACCGCCTGCGGGTCATCTGCGCCCCGGACTGGACCCCCGCCTGCTCCGACGACCTCTACCGCCGCTGCCGCCGCGCCGCCGACGAGTACGCCACCGGCATCGCCACCCACTGCCTCGAGACGCGCGCGGAGATGATGTTCCACCAGCGCAGCTACGGGCAGCCCGCCGTCGAGCGGCTGATGAACATCGGCCTGCTCGGCCCCGACGTCTCCCTGCCCCACTTCGTCTGGGTCAGCGACGAGGAGATCCCGATCTTCGCCGACTCCGGCGCGGTCGCCTCCTACGACCCCGGCTCCAACCTGCGCCTCTCCAGCGGCATCGCCCGGTTCCGCGACATCACCGAGGCCGGCGGCCTCATGGGCCTCGGCACCGACGGCATCTGCTTCTCCGATCGCGAGGACATGTTCCAGGAGCTGCGCCTGGGCCTCTACCTCCAGCGCCGCCCCCACGACTTCGAGGTGGGGCGCATGGACAGCGAGCAGACGCTGCGCACCATCGGCCGCGCCGGGGCGTGTGGGGTCCGCTTCGAGGGCAAGGTGGGGCGGCTCGCCCCCGGCGCCTTCGCCGACCTGCTGGTGATCAAGAAGGACCGCATCTTCTCGCCCCGCCGCCGCTACGTCCGCACGCCCGTGCTCGACCTCATCCTCGATCGCGCCGAGTCCCAGGACATCGACAGCGTCCTGATCAACGGCCGCGTCGTCCTGGACGAAGGCCGCATCACCGTCGTCGATGAGGACAAGATCCGCGCCGACTGGGACCGCGCCACCGAGCGCGTCTTCACGGTCACGCCGGAAGTCGCCCGCGGCGCGGAGCTGGGCGACGCCACCCTGCCCTACATCAACGACTTCTACCGCCCCTGGTACGGCGCGGCGGTGGATCCGGCGCATCTCTACAACATCGCCCGACCGCCGCCGCGCAGCGAGCGGGCGCCACCATCCACCTCCTGACCGCCCCTACGTTTCGTCCGGCGCTTGCACGAATTCGATCAGCATCCCGTGCGTCCCCGACGGGTGCACGAAGGCCGTCAGCGTCCCGTTCACGCCCGGCAGCGGCTCTTCGCTGAGCACATCCAGCCCCAGGTCGCGCGCGTGCGCCATCGCGGCGCGGACGTCGTCCACCTCGAAGGCGATGTGGTGCAGCCCCTCGCCCCGACGCGACAGAAAGCGCCCCACCACCGAGTCCGCCCGCGACGGCTCCATCAGCTCCAGCTCGCAACGGCCGAAGCCCATCATGCCGAAGCTCAGGTCGGAGCCGGGCGGCGGCCGGCCCCGCTCGGACTCCACGCCCGTCAGCCGCAGAAGCAGATCTTCCACCGCCTCGAGTTGCTCCACGCCCGCGCCGATGTGGTGGATTCCCAGAACCCGCACGCTGTTCTCCCCGCCCTGCTGCGCCTCGCGGCGGCGCTACGGCACGTAGACCTCGGCCGTCGCCACCACCGCGTCCGCGCCGAATCCGCCGGTGAGCAGGATAGACCCGTCCGCCAGCGTCGAGGCGGTGTGGAAGCGGCGCGCCGCCGCCGCCTGTCCGCCCCTCTCGGCCCGCGCCGCCGGGTTCGCGTCCGGCTCGCGCGCCGCCTCCCCGCCCGACCCGCAGGCCGTAAGCAGCAGGCCGGCCAGCACGGCGAGCCAGAGCAGCGATCGATCCACGCGACGCCCTCCCGGCCGCTCGCAGTATACGAACGGGCCAGCGGACGCCATGCCGCGGCTCGCTAGACTCTCCTGCGAAAGTCGAGGTGCTTGTGTCCCGCCTCCTGATTCTGGGCGACCCCGTCGTCACCCTCGGCGACGAGGCGTGGATCCCCGACGGCGCGCTCATCGTCGAGGACCGGCGCATCGTCACCGCCGGCCCGCGCGAGCAGCTGGAGAGCGCCGGCCCCTTCGAGCGGGTTCTCGGCTCCCCCGGCCACTTCGTCATGCCCGGCTGGGTCAACTGCCACTACCACACCGACTCCGCCGCCGGGCCCGGTCTCTTCGACACCGTCTTCGAGATCAACAACGTGCAGATGAACGCCGGCTCCGGCAGCGGCAGCGAGGAGGACGTCTACACGGTCACCCTCTACGCCCTCATGAACGCCATCAAGGGCGGGCAGACCGCCTGCGTCAACATGTTCTACGGCCGGCCGGACTACGAGTTCTTCGGCGCCGACGCTGCCCTTCGCGCCTTCGACGAGATCGGCTTCCGTGGCGCCTTCGGCCTCGTCAGCCGCGACCAGAACCGCTACGTGCATGAGGACGACGGCCGCTTCCTCTCGCGCCTGCCCGGCGACCTCGCGGCCGAGGTGCGGGCATCCGGCATGGGTTACGCCTGGCCCGTCGACGCCGTTTTCGACGCCTTCCGGAGCCTCGCCGAGCGCTGGCAGGACCACGACGACCGCCTCCGCGTGATCGTCGCTCCGGACTGGACCCCGTCCTGCTCCGACGACCTCTACCGCCGCAGCCGCGCCCTCGCGGACGAGTACGTCACCGGCATCACCTCCCACGTCCTGGAGACCCGCGCCGAGATGATGTACAACCTCAGCGCCCACGGCGAACCCGCCGTCAAGCGGCTCCAGCGGCTCGGCGTCCTCGGTCCCGACTTCACCGCCGCCCATTTCGTCTGGGTGAGCGACGAGGAGATCGGCGTCTTCGCCGACTCCGGCGCCGTCGCCTCGAACGACCCCGGCTCCAACCTGCGTCTCTGCACCGGCATCGCCCGCGTGCGCGACATCATGGACGCCGGCGGCCGCGTGGCCTTCGGCACCGACAACATCTCCTTCTCCGATACCGAGGACTTCTTCCAGGAAGTGCGCCTCGCCTGCTACCTCCAGCGCACTCCCCATCAGATCGATCAGGGCCGCCTGGACAGCGAGCGCGTGCTCCGCGCCGCCGCCGAAAACGGCGCCCGCGCCCTCGGCTTCGAGGGGCGGTTGGGCAGCCTCCGCCCCGGCCACTTCGCCGATCTCCTGGTGCTTCGCCGCGACCGGATCTTCGCCCCCGACGGCCGCTACGCCAACACGCCCGTGCTGGACGTGATCCTCGATCGTGCCGACGCCTCCGACATCGCGCACGTCCTCATCCACGGCCGCGTCGTCCTGGAGCACGGGCGCCTGACCACGGTCGACGAGGACCGGGTCATGCGGCAGCTAGGTGCCGCTGCCGCGCGGCTCTACCACAAGTCGCCCGAGGGCGAGCGGCTTTGGCAGCTCGGGGGCCTGCTGGTGCCCACCGTCCAGGACTTCTATCGCCCCTGGTACGAGACGCCCACCCAGCCCGCGCACCAGTACAACGTCGCCGCTGCCCCCTCCCCCACGCCGCCCCCGGCACCGCCCGATCTGGGGCCGGCATGAAGACCCGAGCCGCCATCCTGCCGCAAGCCGGGCGGCGGCTGCTCGTGGACGAGATCGAGATCCCTGATCCCGCTGAGGGCGAGGTCCTCGTCCGCAACCTCGCCTCCGGCGTCTGCCACTCGCAGCTGCACCAGATGCGCGCTCCTCAGCCCCACGACCGGCCTCTGCTCATGGGCCATGAGGCAACTTCCGAAGTTGTCGCCGTCGGACCGGGGGTCACCCACGTCCAACTCGGCCAGCGCGTCCTTCTCACCTGGCACCGGCGCAACGCACAGCCCGGCGACGGGCCGCCCCCGCCCGTCCCCGCCGCGCGCTGGCAGGGCCAGCCGGTCGCCGATGAGTTCGACGGCATCTACACCTGGTCCGGCCACAGCCTCGTCCGGCATGAGTACGTCGTCCCCATCCCGGACGACCTCCCCGCCGACGTCGCCAGCATCGTCGGCTGCGCCGTCATGACCGGGGCCGGGGCCGTGATCAACACCGCCGATGTGCCCGCTGGCAGCGCCGCCGTCGTAATCGGCGCCGGCGGCGTCGGCCTCAGCGCCATCGCCGCGCTCGCCGTGCGCGCCGCCGCTCCCGTCATCGCCGTGGACCTGGACGACGCCAAGCTGGACTTCGCTCTTCGCTTCGGCGCCACGGACGGCGTCAACGCCCGCGAGGACGACGCCACCGCTCGTGTCCGCGAGCTGAGCGGCGGCGGCGTTGATTTCGCCTTCGATTGCATCGGCCACGCCGCCACCATCGCCCAGGCCCTGGCCATGGCCCGCCCGGGCGACTGGACGCTGAGCCGCGGCGGGATGGCCGTGCTCGTCGGCTGGCCCACCGGCGAGGCCAGCATCGACGCCCTGGACCTGGTCATCGGGGAGAAGCAGCTGTCGGGCTCCGCTGGCGGCTCCGCCCGCCCCGAGCGCGACTTCCCCCTCTTCCTGCAGTGGTACCGCGACGGCCGGCTGGACCTCGACGCCCTGGTCAGCGAGCGCTGGCCGCTGGACCAGATCGGTGAAGCGACGGACCGGCTGGCCGCCGGCCGAGTGGGCGGTCGCAGTGTGATCATGTTCGAGTGACGGCGGTGGCAGGCTCCGGGGGGCGGCGGTGAGCGCGGAGGACGTCCCCACGCGGATCGGCCTGGGGCTCGTCGAGTTCCCCTTCCAGGAGGTGCGCAACTTCTGGCGCTGGCTCGATCTCTGCGAGGACGGCGGCATCGACGCCGTCTGGCACTGCGACCGCCTGATCGCGCCCGAGCCGTACCTGGAGCCCCTCACCTTCCTTGCCGCCGTGGCCGGCGCCACCGAGCGGATCGGGCTGGGCATGGACGTCGTCGTCCTGCCGTTCCGCGACCCCCTCGTCCTGGCCCGCCAGTGCGCCACCATCGACGTGCTCAGCGGCGGCCGCCTCCGCCCGGGCTTCGGCGTGGGGCCTGCGGGTGTGCCCGAGTGGGGGGCCACCGGCCGCTCCACGGCCGGCCGCGGCGCCCGCAGCGACGAGGCGATCGAGATCATGCAGCGCCTCTGGGCCGGCGGGCCCGTCACGTACGATGGCCGCTTCTTTCACTACCGCGATGCGGTGATCGCGCCCTCACCCGTCCAGCAACCCCTGCCGCTGTGGATCGGCGGCCGCAGCGAGGCGGCGGTGCGGCGCATCGCCCGCGTCGGTTCGGGCTGGTTCTCGGGCCTGGCGACGGCGCAGGAGGTCGCGCCCGTGATCGGCGCGATCGACGCCGCCTGCGCCGCCGCCGGGCGTCCCTTCCCTGCCGCGAACTACGGGGCCGACTTCGCTTTCCACCTCGGCTCCGGCGACGATCCCGCCGTGCAGGAGGCGCTCACCACTACCGCCCGCTTTACCACTCACCAGCCCACCGACCTGATGGCGATCGGATCCGCGGAGGCGGTGGCGGCGCGCATCGACGCCTTCCGTGCCGCCGGCGTGCGCACGTTCGCCCTGCGTCCCCTCGCCGCTAGGGACGAAGGGATCCTGGCGCAAACCCGTCGCCTGTTGGATGAGGTCGTCCCGCGCTTCCAAGCCCCCCCCCGCGAGTGACGACGCTCTCCCCCTGCGCGCCGCCACGGGCTACCATCCAGGCCGAGGTGCCCCATGCTCTTCCGCCTGCTCGAACGGCTCAAGATCTTCCGCCCTGTCGAGGCCTTCCTCGTCTACTGGTTCGACTACTCGATCCTCAGCCGGCAGCGCTGCGGCGAGGCCGGGACCCCGCCCGTGCCCACCTTCACGCTCACCACCATCGGCCGCCGCTCCGGCGACCGCGTCAGCACCCCGCTCTTCTACTTCCGCGACGACGACGCCTACGTCGTCATCGGCTCCACCGGCGGCCGCCCCAAGCACCCCGCCTGGTTCCTCAACCTGGAGGCGGACTCCCACGCCTGGGTTCGGACCAGACGTCGCAGCACGTCCGTGCGCGCCAAAGTCCTCACGGGCGCGGAGCGCGAGCGGATGTGGAACGTCGCTGTGCCCGCGTACCCGTTCTACGCCAAGTACGCGGAGACGGCAGCCCCGCGTCAGATCCCCGTGGTGCGCCTCAACCGCGTCAAGACCTGAGCCCGCCAGGTGGTGTCCTAATTAGAGCGGACGGGTGTCTCAGCTGCCCTTCTGCGCCTCGGACAGGATCGCGGCCTGAACGGCGAGTCCACCAGCCCGTCGTGGAGCACGGCGACGTACCGGCGCTTGCCCGACTCGTCTACCTGGTAGCTCCAGGCGTAGCAACGGGTCAAGGTGGGTGGTCGATCAAGTCGAAGATCGGACCGCTCCTTCCCAGACCGTCGTGCCCGCGTGCGTCTCATGGACGGGCACGACCTCGATCCACTCGGACTCGCAACCGTGGAGGTCGCGGATCGCCTGGCGAAGGTCGCTCAAAGGGTCGTCATTCGGCTTGGGCATGCTCGGGGAGGGTCCGCCGGGCGATTTCTTCATGGCGCTTTACGGCTTTCCAGAAACGCTTTAAAGCATCGTTCTTGGATTTGCCATGGACTGCCCAGCCATTCCCTCGGGCAGCCCAACCGCCCTTGATCCGTTCGAGGCGCGGGGACTCGTGCATGGAGCACACCTCCTGCGCCTAGCGTGCAATGCGCGACACAAGTGCTGTGCGGGAATCATTTGTGCCATTGACACGGTGTGCGGCCGTCGTGCCCTAGTACGTCTCGTGGACCGGAACCGTCTCGATCCACTCGGCCTCGCAGCCGTGGAGGTCGTGGATGGCCTTGTACAGGCGAGCCTCCTCTGGGGTCATTATCGCAGAGATCGGTCAAGCGTAAATTCAGATCTCTTGTTTGTATATACCCTTGACAAGGACGAATATGATCATATAGCGTTTGTGTGTGGGAATATTCTGTTTGAGGTGAGCCAATGCCCCTGATGCTGACCTGCAGTGAGGAATGCCGCAGGGTCGGTCTCTTAGAGGACCGATTGTACGTCATCCGGACGCTCGTGCCGCCTGGATTCGAGGCGTACTTCCGGGAGAAGGCGAGCTACATCAGCGCCCACACTTCGACGGCGATCGAGGGAAACCGCCTCGACGAGCAGCAAGCACTGCTCATCCTCGTTGAAGGCCCAGACGAGGCTGACCCGGAGGAAGTCGAACTCACGAACCTCCAGGAGGCCTACGGGCTGATTGACCAGCTTGTCGGGGACCGATCGGTGCGAATCGACCACGGCCTCATCCGGACGATGAACTCGATCATCCTGAAAGGCCTCCCGGGTTGGCAGGCGCGAAACCGAGGGAAGTACCGAAGCGGCCCTGCCCTCATCGTGGATTCTCAGACGAGGGAGATTCGTTATCGGCCTCCCGCCCCTGGGTTCGTCTCTGAATTGATGGATGGACTTGTGGCCGACATCCAGCGGTGGATGCGCGACGGCGAGTATCCACCCCCGACGATTGCGGCCCTCGCGCATTTCGGGCTGATCTCGATTCATCCGTTCGAGGACGGGAATGGACGGACCGCGCGTCTACTCGCTGACGCGATCTTGACGCTCACTGACTGGGCGGCAGATGGGATGTTGTCCGTTAGCGAGAGCATTTGGAAGCGTCGGCAACAGTACTACGACGTGCTCCGTGAAACGCAAGGGGACAGCTTCGACCAGGAAATCGATGTTTCCCCGTTCGTCCTGTTTCACCAGCGGATGCTAGATGATGCTGCTGCTTCACTGGAGCGAAGTGTGGTTCGCTTCAACAAGGCAAAGGACGAGTTCGTTGCCGTGGTGTCCCCGGCGTTGAACCCGCGTCAGGTGCTGAGCCTGATGTCCATGCTTGACCTGAGTCCACTGTCCACGTCGAGATACGCGAGGCTGACCGGTACTTCACAATCATCTGCATTCTCAGACCTTACCGAGATGATGGGGCAGGGGCTCGTCGAGCGACGCGGAAAGGGCAAGAACACGCGGTATCACGTGTCCGACAAGCTGCGGCGCAAGATTGAATCTATGGAGGCGGCCGAGGACGAGGCAGCAACCACGGCTTAGCGCAAGCCGGGCCAGGGAGATGCGATCCCTGGCCCGGCTTGTTGAATGGGGCGCGAGATGGCTCTCTGGGATTCCCTTTACACGAGGCTCCACGGGGTTCAGTCCCCCGGCGCTCCACCATCACGTTAGCAGTTCAGCATGAACCGCCTTGACCTCGATACACAGACGACCGTCATCGCCGCCCTCACCGAGGGGGCCAGTATCAGGTCCGTGGAGCGCATGACCGGGGTCCACCGGGACACCATCATGCGGCTCATGGTCCGCGTGGGACATGCCTGCGACGCCTGGATGGACGACCACCTGCGGGACCTGCCCTGCGAAGCGGATCGAAGTGGATACGCTGTGGGCCTACGTCGGCAAGAAGGACCGGGCGGTCCGGGAGGACGACTGGTCGATCTGTCCGCGCGCCTCGCGAACCGAGTGCAGATCGACAGCGACGGCCTCCGCCTCTACGCAGAAGCCATCGAGGCAGGGTTCGGCGGCAACGTCGACTGGTCCACGATCGTAAAGTCCTACGAGACCGACCGACTGATGAGGGTAGGTACAGCCCGCCCCAGGTCGTCGAGGTGAACAAGCTTGCCAAGGTGGGCACCCCCGACCTCCGCGTGGCGTCCACGTCGTTCGTTGAGAGACAGAACTTGACCGTCCGGATGCACTCGCGCCGCTTCACGCGCTTGACCAACGCCTACCGCAAGAAGCCCGAGAACCTAAAGGCGGCGGTCGCGCTCCACTTCGGTTGGTACAATCTGGTCCGCCGCCACGCCACGCTCACGACGACTCCCGCAGTCGCGGCGGGTGTGGAGACCCACCCCTGCACGTCCGCGATCTCGTTGCCCTGGCCGGATGGTGAACTTAGGACAGCACCGCCCGCCAGCCGGCAGCGTGGGCCAGCCCCGCGCCGGAGCATCATGCCCCACCGCTGCCCCCCTTCGACCTCGACTTGGCCACCCGCAAGGTCCGCCTGGCGGAGGACGCCTGGAACAGCCGCGACCCCGAGCGCGTCTCGCGCGCCTACACGCCCGACAGCCGCTGGCGCAAGCGCGCAGAGTTCTTCCGGGCCGCGAGGCCATCGTGGCGTTCCTCCGCCGCACGTGGGCGCGGGAGCTGGACTACCGCCTGATCAAGGAGATGTGGGCCTTCCACGAGAGCCGCATCGCCGTGCGCTTCTGCTACGAGTGGCACGACGACTCCGGCCTCTGGTACCGGGTCCACGGCAACGAGCAGTGGGAGTTCGACGGCGAGGGTCTGATGCGTCGTCGCGAGGCCAGCATCAACGCCGTCCCCATCGCCGAGGCCGAGCGCACGTTCTCCTGGCCCGCCCCCGGCCACCGCCCAGCAGATCACCTCGGCCTGACCGAACTCGGGCTCTAGTCCCCCGGCCAGTATCGGTCCGGTGCGGTAGTCTCCGTTGGTCCGGGAGGAGGGACAGCATGGTCAAGGTCATCCTGCAGGTCTACCCCATGGTGCGCGCCGAGAACGAGGAGGAGCGACGCAAGCTCCGCCCGATCGGCCGCAACGCCGAGCGTTACCACGAAGCGATCAAGGGCACGATCGATCTCGCCAAGGCCTGCGACCGCCTGGGCGTCTGGGGCTTCTCGCAGATCGAGCACCACTTCCACTCGGAGGGCTACGAGCCCGCCCCCGCCCCCGGCGTCATGAACGCCTGGTGGGCCGCCCACACCGAGAACGTCCACATCGGCCAGCTGGGCTACGTCATGAGCGCCCAGCACCCTATCCGCGTCGCCGAGGAGACCGCTGTTCTCGACTACATCACCAACGGCCGCCTCTTCGTCGGCTTCGCCCGCGGCTATCAGGATCGCTGGACCAACGTCATCGGCCAGCACCTCGGCACCGTCGCCACCCACTCCGACGGCAGCGCCAACGACATCAAGAACCGCGATATCTACCGTGAGCACGTGCAGATGGTGCTGGACTGCTGGACCCAGGAGACTGTCCAGTACCGCTCCGACCTCTGGCAGATCCCCTACCCCTACGAGGAGGGCATCGACTGGTGGATGGCCGACACCACCGCCCGCCTCGGCGCCCCCGGCGAGATCGGCGACGACGGCCGCGTCCATCGCGTCAGCGTCGTCCCCTCCCCGCTGCAGAAGCCCCACCCGCCCGTCTTCGTGCCCAGCTCCGGCAGCGCCTCCTCCGTCGAGTACTGCGGCGAGATGGGATTCAACTGTATCCACGTCGTCGGCGATGACCGCTCCGCCGAGATGGCCTACATCTACACCGACGCCGCCCGCAAGGCCGGCCGGGAGGTCGTGCACGGGCAGGGCCAGGGCGTCCAGCGCTACCTCCAGATCGGCTCCAGCCACGAGGCCGCCCGCGCCCAGGCCGCCCAGTACGACGCCGACATCTACAAGAACTTCTGGAACCCGCTCTACGAGCGCGTTGTCAACAAGGAGGTCACCCTCACCGCCGAGTCCCCCATCGAAGACGTCGTCGATGAGATCGAGAAGGCCGACGCCTTCGTGCTCGGCCCCGTCGATCAGGTGCGCGACGAACTCGTCGCCTATTGGCGCAAGGTCCCGGCCGAGTACATCGTGCTCACGTGGCACTACGCCCAGCAGCCCAAGGAGAGCGTGATCGAGCAGCTCGAGATCTTCATGAAGG
Source organism: Dehalococcoidia bacterium (assembly GCA_965247775.1). Taxonomy (GTDB): domain Bacteria; phylum Chloroflexota; class Dehalococcoidia; order Bin125; family Bin125. Next base: position 1,869,882 of record OZ252031.1, on the reverse strand, counting down.
AGATCAAGCCCGCCCTGGACGAACTCACCCCCTACGACACCGACTGAGCCGCCTCAGGACCCCGCCACCCGGCGCTCTTGCCCCGCCCAGTACGGCTCCCGTAGCTCGCGCTTCAGCACCTTGCCGCTGGCGGTCCGCGGCAGCGCCTCGATGAACTCCAGCGAGCGCGGCCGCTCGAAGCCGGCCAGTTCGCCCCGGCAGAAGTCGATCAGCTCGTCCGGCTCCGCGGCCACCCCCTCCCGCCGCACCACCAGCGCCTTCACCGTCTCCCCCCACTGCGCGTCCGGCACACCGATCACCGCCACTTCCGCCACCGCGGGGTGGCGCATCAGCACCTCCTCGATCGCGCGCGGATAGACGTTCTCCCCGCCCGAGACGATCATGTCCTTCACCCGGTCCATGATGTAGAGGTAGCCGTCCGCCTCAATGCGACCGCTGTCCCCTGTGTGCAGCCAGCCTCCGCGCAGCGCCGTCGTCGTCTCTTCCGGCCGCCTCCAGTAGCCGCGCATCAGCTGCGGCCCCCGCATCACGATCTCCCCCATTGTCCCGGGCGGCAGCGGCCGGTCCTCCTCGTCCACCACGCGCATTTCCACCCCCAGCAGCGGCCGCCCCGCCGACACCAGCAGCTCCGGCCGCTGCCCCAGCGCCGCCCGATGGTCGGCGGGGCTCAGGTTCGTCGATCCCGCCGTCATCTCCGTCATCCCGTAGGCCTGGGCGAAGTCACAGCCGAAGGTCTCCATCGCGTCGCGCAGCGTCGCCGCCGCGATCGGAGACGCCCCGTAGTAGATCAGGCGCAAATTGTCGTAGTGGCGCTGGCGTACGTCGGGCGCGCGCAGCAGGCAGGCCTGGATGATGGCCGGCACCAGCACTGCCGCTACCACCTCCTCGTCCAACGCCCGCACGACGGCGCTGGGGTCGAACTCCTCCTGGATCACCACGCAGCCCCCCTGGGCGATCGTGTTGAACGTTGAGATGCCCCCGGCGGCGTGATACAGCGGCGCCACCACCAACGTGCGCTCCCCCGGCCCGATGCGCATCACCGGCGCGACCTGCGTCAGGTGCGCCGTCACCGCCCGGTGCGTCAGCACCGCCCCTTTCGGCCGTCCCGTCGTGCCGCTGGTGTACATCTGGTACAGGTCGGCGTCCTCATCGATTGCGCGCTCCAGCGCCGTCGCGGGCTGCTCGCGCAGCCAGACCTCGAACCCCAGCCAGCCCCTCGCCGGCTCTCCCATCGCCACGAACGTCTCCAGCGACGGCAGCTGCCCCCGCATCGCGTCGATCGCGGGTTGGAACTCCGGCGCCGACAGGATCAGCCGCGCGCCCGAATCTTGCAGGATGAACTCCCACTCGGGCGGCGCCAGCCGGGCGTTCAGCGGCACCGGCACCACCCCCGCCGCACCGCAGGCGAAGTAGAGCAGCGCGAACTCCGGGCGGTTGCGCATCAGCACTGCAATGCGATCGCCGGGCGCCAGCCCCGCCGCCGCCAGCGCCCGGCTGAACTGCTGCGCCCGCGCCAGCGCCTCCCCGTACGACAGACGCTCGCCCCGGAAGAGCGAGAAGTCCGCGTCCGGCTGCTCGCGGGCGTGGTAGGCGAGATAGTCGTGCAGACGCATGGCGCTATTCTCTACCGGCGCGCCCCGCCTTGTCGCGGCGACCCATGGAGAGGCCTACTGTGAGCACCGACACCCCAGCGGCTCCCCCCGCCAGCGCCGGCCGCGAGGAGATCGCACAGCGGGCCCGGGACCTCGCCCCCACGCTCACGGGTCTCAGCGCGCGGACCGAGAGCGAGCGCTCAGTCCACCCCGACGCCGTCGCCGCCATGCGCGAGGCCGGCCTCTTCCGCATCCTCCTGCCGAAGCGCGTCGGCGGCTACGAGCTGGGCTTCCCCGCAATGGTCGACGCCGTCTCCGCCGTCGCCGAGGCCGACGCCGCCTCCGGCTGGATCCTGCTCGTCCTGACCGCCCACGACTGGATGATGGGCATGTTCGCCGCCCAGTGCCAGGACGATATTTACGCCGCTACGCCGGACACGCTCGTCTCCGGCGGCCTCGCCTCGCAGGGCCGCGCCGAGCCGGTCGAGGGCGGCTGGCGGGTGAGCGGCCGCTGGCAGTTCGGCAGCGGCGTCGATCACGGCGACTGGTCGCTCATGGGCGCCGTCCAGGCCGACTCCACCCCCGAGGACCCCAAGCACGTGCACATCGTCGTGCCCGCCTCCGAATACCGCATCGACGACACCTGGTTCACCCTGGGCCTGCGCGGCACCGGCTCCAAGGACATCGTCATGGAGGACGTCTTCGTCCCCGAGCATCGAACGGTGCCCACCGGCACGCTCTTCGGCGGGGGCGGGCCCGGCGTGCCCTTGCAGGAGTCGGTCATCTACCGCGCCCCGGTCCTCTCCGGCCTCGCCCTGCACGTGGGCGCCGCCTCGCTCGGCATCGCCCGATCGGGTCTCCAGCACTTCATTGAGGGCACCACCGGCCGGGTTCACGCTTACACCGGGACGGCCAAGGTGGAGAGCGTCGGCTTGCAGTTGCGCCTGGCCGAGTCCAGCGAAGAACTCCACGCTACCGAACTCCTCCTCTACGACCTCTGCCGTCGCTTCGACGAGGCGGCCCGCGAGGAGCGCATCCCCTCCGCCGTGCGCGCTCGCCTGATGTGGCAGTCCGCCTACGCCGTCCAGGGCGCTCGCCGCGCCGTCGGGCGCCTCTTCGACGCTGCGGGCGCCAAGGCGGTGCACGACTCCAGCCCTCTGCAGAAAGCCTTTCGGGACATCAACACCGCCTGCCACCACGCGACCCTGGACCCCGACGACGCCGCGACCGCATACGGGCGCGTGCTCCTGGGCCTGCGGCCGAACACGATCCTCCTGTAGCCCCTCCCGGACGAGGGATTCCCGAGCCGCATTCGGGGTTCTCCCGATGCTCCCCGGCGCTACGTCCTCCCTACAGTCGGTCTGAACGCCGCGAGTGGGCCGCGCCAGGGTCCCGCGCGCTGGAGAAGGGGCGGGTATGGTCGCGCAGCCCTCGCCGCTGGACGGGCCGCGCCCCGCCGCCGCCGCCGCGCCGTTCCGTCGCACCGGCGACGCCGCCTCCCTGGTCCCCGTCGTCAGTCGCGACGGCGCCAGCGTGCGGCTGCTGCGCCGGGCTCGTGCCTCCACGCGTCCCGGCCCGCGGCGTCCCTCCCCCACACGGGCCCCTCCTCTGCCCGCGCGCCCGCCGCCGCACAGCCGGCCGCCCGCCGAGAGCCCCGATGTAGCGGTGGCGGGCGCCGCTCCCCCGACTGCGACCTCCCCGATCGTCCCGGCGCCACCCCCCAGGAGCGACGGGGTCGCCCCGCAACCCACCGAGACGGCCTCCCTCATCGATTCCTCCGGCGGCTCGGCCCAGAGGCCCCGGCAGGTGGACCAACCGTCCCCCGCACGCTCCTTCCCCCGCCCGATCCGGCCGGGGCCGTTGTTTCGGCGGGGGGCGTCGATTCCGCGGCGCCGGTCGCCGCGCGCCTGCCCCAGGTTGAGCCGTTCCTGGGCTATACGCTGCCCGCCGCCCTCGACGCCTGGGGGGATGTGCTCCGCTACGTCGTCCAGTCCGGCGACGCGATCCCTTCGATCGCGCTGCACTACCGCACAACGTCCTCCGCCATCGCCGCCCTGAACTACCTGAGCGACCCCGCGCACCTGCTCGTCGGCGAGGTCATCAGCGTCCCGGTCGGGTACAGGACACCGTGGAGCTGCCCTCCGTCTACCCCGCCGCCGCGCTGCTCGCCTGGGACCGTCTGGCCACGTACACCGTGCGCCCCGGCGACTCGCTCGACATCCTGGCCGCTAATTTCCTGACCTCATCGCGGGCTATCGCCCTCTTCAACGACCTCGACCCGGCCGCCGACCTGCCCCCGGGCGAAACCCTGCACATTTCCTGGGGCTTCACCCTGGACCTGGGCGGCGTGAGCGCCCTCTTTACCCCCTAACGTCTGCGGCGCGCCTCGCGCCGAGCTGTCCCCGTGCGCGACGCGATCGAGGGTTGCGGCCCTGCGTCGTCTGTGCCAATGTCACCTGCGGGCCCAGTGCCATGGGACACTGAGGACGGGGGACGCAGCATGAGTCAGACCACAACGACGGTCAGCAAGTCCATCGGGCAGCAACGCTCCATCGGGAAGTGGATCCTCCTCACGATCGTGACCCTCGGCTTCGCGAGCTATTTCTGGACCTTCATGACCCACGACGAAGTCCAGAAGTACCGCGGCCAGGGATTGGGCGCCGGCCTCGGCCTCGTGATCTATTTCCAGTTCTGCCCGGCCACGTGGTTCATCCTCGCCACCGAGGTCGCGAGCCTCTACGCCGAGGACGGACGTCCCGCCCCCTTCACATGGAAGATCGGGCTCTGGGTTCTGCTGCCCATCGTTGGGGCCATCATCTGGTTCAGCACCGTCCAGGGCGCCCTCAACGAGTTCTGGGGCTCCAAGGGCGCTCCCGCCGCCTGAGCATGCTGGCGTCCTGGCGCCCTCCACGCCGGACGGGCGCACGTACTCCCGCGTCCCTCGACGGACCCGCCGCGGGTCAGTCGATCTCCAGCTGCGGCACGGGGATCCCCTCCAAGAACGAAGGCGGCGTCCCCGCCAGTCGCGGCCGTAGCGCTCCCAGGAAGTCAGCGCCCGTCACGTCGACCCGGGTCAAGACTAGGAGGGGAATGCCGCCCAGCTGCTCTCGCAGGAAGCGCAGGTTCTCCATCTCGACGCTCTGCGGCTCGTCCGGGTAGCCGCTCACGATCAGCAGGCGCACCGGCAGCCCCCGTCGCTCCGCCGCCTCCACCGTCAGCAGCGTGTGGTTCAGCGTTCCCAGGCCTGGCCGCGTCACCACCACCAGCGACGCCCCCAGCGATCGCGCGAACGCCGCCATGTCCAAGGCCTCCGTGATCGGGACCAGCAGGCCGCCGGCCCCTTCCACCACCGTCACCTCGTGCTCCGCCGCGATCGCCCGGCAGGCCGCCGCCGCCTCGGCCGGAGCCAGCGTGATCCCTGCGCGCCGCGCCGCGATCGACGGCGCCAGTGGCTCCGCCAGCGTCGACAGCGTGCGCAGCGTCACGGTCTCGCCCAACGCCGCCCGGTAGACCGCCTCGTCGCCGTCCTGGGCCGGATCCGTCGCGCCGGTCTGGAACGGCTTGATCAGCGCCACCTGGCCCCGGGTGCGCAGGGCGCCGGCCAGCCAGGTCGCGGCCACCGTCTTGCCCACGCCGGTGTCGGTCCCACTGACGAAGACGATCTCGCCGCTCACGCCCGCGCCAGCGCCCCCGCCACGGCGGCCAGGTCGGCCTCGTCGTGGTCCGCCATCAGGTTGAAGCGCACGCGCGCCGTCCCCTCCGGCACCGTCGGCGGCCGCACCGCCTTGGCCAGCACGCCGCCGGCCGCCAGCCGCTCCTCCAGCGCCAGCGCCTGCACCGCCTCCCCCACGATGGCCGGCACGATCGGCGACGCCGACCTCCCCACGTCGTACCCCAGCACCGTCAGCCGCTCCCGCAGCGACGCCGCCAGCGCCAGCACCCGCTCGCGTCGCTGCGGCTCCTCCGCCACCAGATCGAGGGCCGCGTGCGCCGCGCCCACGGCGGCCGGCGGCAGCGCCGTGTTGAAGATGAACGGCCGCGACCGGTTGATCAGGTATTCCACCACCTCCCGCGGCCCGGCCACGAACCCTCCGACCGAGCCCAGCGCCTTGGACAGCGTCCCCACCACGATCGCCTCCGGCGCCTCGATGTCCGGCTGGGCGAGGAGCCCGGCGCCTTCCCGGCCGAAGACTCCGAGCGCATGCGCCTCGTCCAGGATCAGCGCGGCCTCGAACTCGCGCGCGGTCGCGGCCAGTTCCGCCACCGGCGCCAGGTCGCCGTCCATGCTGAATACCGTTTCCGACACCACGATCCGCCGCGCCGCCTGGCTCTCCGCCAGCAGCGCCCGCAGGTGCCCGCTGTCGCCGTGCCGGTAGACGCGCACCTCGGCCCGCGCCAGCCGGCAGCCATCGACGATCGAGGCGTGGTTCAGTTCATCGCTGAAGACCTCCGTCTCCGCGTCGGCCAGCGCGCTCAGCAGGCCCAGATTGGCCAGGTAGCCGGCGCTGAACAGCAGGCAGGCCTCGCGCCCCGTCCAGCGCCCCAGCCGCTGCTCCAGCGCATCGTGCAGCGGCGTCGAGCCGCAAAGCAGCCGCGACGCCGTCACGCTGGCGCCGTACGCTTCCACCGCCTCCCCTGCCGCCGCCTTGAGCCGCGGATGCGTCGCCAGCCCCAGGTAGTTGTTCGACGTGAAGTGCGCGTAGCGCCGCCCCCCGATCACCACGCGCGCGTCCTGCCCCGACTCCGGCGTCACCACCCGCCGGCGCAGTGACCGCACTGCCAGGTCGTCCAGCTCGGCCCGCAGGCGCTCAGCCCAGGCGGAGCGCGTCGGGGATCGCATCGAGCCCATACGCCACGGCCTCGCAGATCTGCGCCAGCTCCCCCTCCCTGATCGAGAGGGGCGGCATGATCACCACCACGTCGCCCAGCGGGCGCAGCAGCACGCCGCGATCGCGCGCCCTCAGGCATACGGCCGCTCCCTCCCGATCCGCCGCCGGGAAGGCCGCGGCGGTGTCGCGGTCGCGCACCAGCTCCAGCCCCACCATCAATCCCTGTTGCCGGATCTCCCCTACCAGCGGATGGTCGTCGAAGCGCTCGCTCAGCAGCGACGCCAGCAGCGCCGCCCGCGCCCGCACCCGCGACGGCACATCCTCAGCCGCGAAGACGTCCAGATTGGCCAGCGCCGCCGCGCAGCAGATCGGATTCCCGGCGTACGTATGCCCGTGGTAGAAGGTGTGAGCGCCGCTCGCGTCGTAGAAACTCTCGTAGACCGCTTCCGTCGTCACCGTCGCCGAGAGCGGCAGCGTTCCGCCGGTGATGCCCTTGCCCAGCACCATGATGTCCGGCGTCACCCGCTCCAGGTCGCAGGCGAACATCGCGCCGGTCTTGCCGAAGCCGGTCGCGACTTCATCCGCGATCAGCAACACCTCGTACTCGTCGCAGAGCCGCCGCAGCGCCGCCAGATGCCCCTCCCCCGCCACGATCATGCCCGCCGCCCCCTGCACCCGCGGCTCGATAATCACCGCCGCGACCTCGTGTGCGTGCCCCTCCAGCAGCCGGCGCAGCGACGCGAGCGACGCCTCCGTTGCCTCCCGCAGCGTCGGCTTGCCTTCCTGATGAAAGGCGTCCATCCCCGCGAAGCGCAGCGGCTCGAAGAGCAGCGGCGCGTACGGGTCGCGGAACGGGCCCGGCCCCGCCACGCTCAGCCCACCGATCGTGTCGCCGTGGTACGCCCCCTCCATCGCCACGATGCGCCCCCGTTCCGGCCGCCCCCGGTTGCGCCAGAACTGCACCGCCATCTTCAGCGCCACCTCCACCGCGCTCGCCCCGTTCTCGCTGAAGAACGACCGCGTCAGCCCCGGCGGCAGGATTCTCGGCAGCCGCGCCGCCAGCTCGATCGCCCGCTCGTGGCTCAGACCCAGCAATGTGCTGTGTTGCAGCGCCGCCGCCTGCTCCTGGATCGCCCGCACGATCTCCGGGCGCCCGTGCCCGTGCACGTTGCACCACAGCGACGCCACCCCGTCGATCAGCGCCTGCCCCTCCGTCGTGATCAGCCGGTTGCCCTCGCCCCGCGCGATCACCAGCGAGGGCTCCGCGTCGAACACCGCCATCTGCGTGAACGGGTGCCAGACGGCCGAGCGGCCACCGACGGCGCTGGTCACGGCGTCTCCTTCCCGCCGCCCCGGCGGGGCGTTGCGCGGGCATCGTACTGGATCGATCGGGACGCCCCGGGCGCCCGGCGATCGGCTAGCATGCGCCCGCTGCGCCCAGACCGCTCGGGCGCAGGGAGGGAGGCCGCCGTGGGCATTGACGCAGAGGCGATCGATCACGTGGTCATCGCCGTCAACGATCTGGACGCCGCCGTCGCCACCTTCGGCGACACATACGGGCTGCGCATGTCCCGACGCGGCGAGAACGCCGGCCTCGGCATCGCGAACGCCTTCTTCCCCCTCGGCGACTCCGAGATCGAACTCGTCACCCCCCTGGGCGACGACGACCGCAACCCCGTCCGCCGCCGTCTCCAGGACGGCGAGGGCCTCTTCCTGCTCTCCCTCCGCGTCCCCGACGTTGATGCCGCCGTCGCCGGCCTCCGCGAGCAGGGCTCCACCGTCACCGACCCCTCCGAGGGCGATCCCCGCCTCGCCTTCGTCAGCCCCAAGCACGCCCACGGCGTGCACCTGCAACTGATCCAGCGGGGCTAGCGCCGTGCCCGGCCGCCTCGACGGCAAGATTGCCCTCATCACCGGTGGCGCGCGCGGCCAAGGGGCTGCCGAGGCCCGCCTCTTCGCCGTCGAGGGCGCGACCGTCGCCCTGACCGACGTCCTCGACAGGGAGGGCCGCGCCACCGCGGACGCGATCGAGGCGGCCACCTACCACCACCTCAACGTCACCGACGAGGCGGCCTGGAACGCCCTCGTCGATGAGGTGCTCGCCGCGCACGGCCGCCTCGACGTGCTGGTCAACAACGCCGGCATCTTCCTCAGCCGCTCTATCGTGGAGATGCCGTTGGAGGATTACCGTCGCGTCATCGAGGTCAATCAGGTCGGCGTCTTCCTGGGCATGAAGGTTGCCGGGCGCGCCATGATCCACGCTGGCAACGGCGGCACCATCATCAACATCTCTTCGATCGCCGGGCTCCGTGGTACCGCCGGCAGCGGCGCCTACGCCGCCAGCAAGTTCGCGGTGCGCGGCATGACCAAGGTCGCTGCCCGCGAGTTCGCCCGCGACGGCATCCGCGTCAACTCCATCCACCCCGGCCTGGTCGAAACCGCCATGCTCCAGACGGTCCCCTTCTGGGAGCGGGACCCGGATGCCGCGATCAAGATGGTGCCCATGCGCCGCCTGGCCGTGGCCGAGGAGGTTGCGCGCATGGCCCTGTTCCTCGCCTCCGACGAAGCCAGCTACTCCACCGGCTCCGAGTTCGTCGTCGATGGTGGCATCCTCGCCTGACGTCTACAGGTGTGCCACCGCCGGCGCGATCTCCTCCGCGTACCAGGTGGGGATCTCGTCGTCGTCGAAGTGGAAGTGCTGCAGCATCACCTCCTCCAGCCCCGACTCCGCCAGTTGGCCCAGCGTCTCGACCAACTCCTCCCGCCCGCCGACGATCATCCCCGTCGCGGCCTGCTCCTGCTGGAACGCAGCCGGGTCGCCATCCAGGGCCTGGAACGCCATCACGGTGCGCGTCACGGCCTCCACGTGCGTCGGCGTCGGTCCCACCAGCGCGAAAAGCATCATCGACCGTCGGATGGTGGCGGGGTCCCGGTCCACGTCCGCACAGTGCTGCTCCAGCGCTCTCGCTCGCTCGGCGTACAGCGCCGGCCCCAGATAGACCGAGTTCCACTCGTCGGCGTAGCGGGCCGCCAAGCGCAGCGTACGCTTCGGCCCGGACCCGCCGATCAGGATCGGCGGCGGCGGCTCAGGGAGGGGCAGGCACTCTGCCTGCTCGACGCGGTAGTAGCGGCCGGCGTACGTCGTGGGACCAGGCTGCCAGAGCGCCGGAATCAGCCGCAGCGCTTCCTCCAGCCGCCCCATCCGCTCCCTCAGTGGGGGGAAGGAGATGCCGTAGGCCGCGTGTTCCTCCGCGTTCCAGCCTGCCCCCAGCCCCAGTACGAAGCGCCCCCCGCTGAGCAGCTGGATCTGCCCCGCCATGCGCGCCACATCCGCCGGGCTGCGGAACGTCACGGGCGACACCATGGGCCCGAAGCGCAGGCCCGACGTCACCTCCGCCGCCAGCACGAACGACAGATACGCCTCGAGCGAGTCGCGCCAGTGGTTGATCATGTAGTGGTCGGAACGAAACAACGAAGGGAAGCCCAGCCGTTCCGCCAGCGCCAGGATGTGCCGCCAGCGCTCCCACGTCAGCCCGGCCTGCCCTTCGACCATGAGGCCCACTCGCATCAGCCGCTCCCCTCGGACGCCATACGCGCCAGCTCCCGCCGCAGGCTGTGCTCCCCTTGCGCCATGGCCCAGCGATGGTTGGCCGCGAACAGCGGCCGCAGCAGCCAGGACAAGCGGCGCAGCAGCAGCTTCTCCGCTCGCACGCGCCAGTCGTGGCGCAGCGCGACCGGCGCACCTTCCTGCCGCAGCGTCCACTCGCCCCGCCTCACGAAGTCCCCCCACGCCTCCAGGGCGTAGCGTCCCGGCGCCTCCACCGCGGTCACGCGGAAGCGCCAGCGCAGCCGGTACGGCAGCCGCCCCGGGTGAGCAGCTCCACCACCCGCCCCACGCCGTCCGCGTCGCTCGGCTCCACTTCCTCCACGGCCAGATAGACGCTCGGCCACCAGCGCGGCAACGACAGCGCGGCGCTGATCAGCGCCGCGACGTCCTCGATCTTGCCCGGCACCCGCCAGTTCGTCACGAAGTGATAGTCGTGGCCGCTTTGCGCAATCCCACGAAGAGCGCCACCCGCGTGTCGCCTCCCTCGATCGACTCCTGGTTCGCGATTGCCGCGGCGCTCCCGAACAGGTCGAACGCCGCCTGCCCCCGTCGTCGTCTCCGCCACAAGCCGCCGCAATCAGCGGAGCGGCCAGCAGCAACGCCGCCTCCCCAACACCTCGTTGGCCCCGCATCCCGCATCCTCCCAGCCCCATCGACCGCGTGATGCCGGCGCACCTCGCTCAAGCCACGAGTGCGTGCAGCGCCTGCCGGATCTCCGCCGCTCGCTCGATGTTCTCCTCCGGCGTCGGCTGCGCCAGCACCAGATTGATGTGGCGTGCCCCCGCTTCGACGTACGGCGCGAGGAACTCCGCGATCTCCCCCGCCGGCCCGTAGGGGGTGTACCTCTCGAACCGTTCGAAGGGGATCCTGTACGTCCCCTGCATCGCCCGCGCCAGCAGATCCCGTGCCGCCCTCCGATCGTCCGCGACCCCCGCCCAGAACTGCATCCCCATCTCCACCCCTCCCGCCGGCCGCCCCGCCGCCCGCGCCGCTTCGTCGATCAGCGCCGCCGCCTGCTGCATCCGCTCCACCGACTGCCAGACGCCCGTGTAGCCGTCCCCGTAGCGCCCCGCCCGCCGCAGCGCCGCGTCGCTCCTCCCCCCCACGAAGATCGGCAGCGGTCCCGGCGGCTTCTGGTCCAGGCTGACCGCATCCAGTTGGAAATGCTCTCCCTGGAAGCTGACGTCGTTCTCCGTCCAGAGGCGGCGCAGGACCTGCAGCGCCTCGTTCGTACGCGCGCCGCGCGTGTGCGGGTCCACGCCGCAACTCGTGAACTCGTGCGGGTCCTCGCCACCCACGCCGATTCCGAACACCAGCCGCCCCCTCGACAGCTGCGCCAGCTGCGCCGCTTGCAAGGCCACCGGCACCACGTGCCGCAGCGGCAGCAGGTAGACGGAGGTCTTGAGCTGGATCCGCTGCGTTACCGTCGCCGCTGCGGTCAGGGTGATCAGGCCGTCGTTGCCGTAGCCGTAGAAGGTCACGTGGTCCCCCACGGTCAGCGCATCCAGCCCCACCGCCTCCGCGCGCCGCGCCGCCTCCAGCGTCATCGCCGCCGTCACGCCTTTCCGATCGTCCCAGCTGGCGATCATCGCCCCCACGTTCGGCGCCGGCATCGTCCCCCCTTTCGCTGGCAGGAATGCGCTGCAGGCTAGCAGCGCCCCGCGCCACACGCAGGCCCCAAGCCCCGGGGGCGCTACCGTGACCTCCATCGCGAGAGGGGAGCCCGTGGACGTCTTCCAAGCCATGACTGAGATGCGCGCCATGCGCCGTCTCAAGCCCGACCCTGTCCCGCCGGCCCTCATCCGCGACGTGATCGGCTACGCCACCCACGCTCCCAGCGGCAGCAACAGCCAGGGCTGGCGCTTCATCGTGGTGACCGACCCCGATCCTCGCCGCGCCATCGGCGAGCTTTACCGCCGCGCCGTCGACGTCTACCAAGCCGAGATGAATACCGCCCCGCTGCCGCATCAGAGTCAGGACGAATGGGAGCGCCTCATGCGCGCCGTTCGCTGGCAGGGCGACCACCTGGCTGAGATCCCAGTGCTGATCTTCGCCGCCCTCGATGGGCGCGCCATCCCCGTCAGGCAGCGCGACGCCCAGGTGCGCCTGCGCGTCGCCGGCGGCCAGATCTTCCCCGCCGTGCAGAACCTGCTCCTGGCCTGCCGCGCCAAGGGCCTCGGCGCCACGCTCACCACCCTGCACCTCCTCCACGAGGACCGCATCAAGCAGATCCTCAACCTCCCCGAGGGCGTCGAGACCTTCTGCATGATCCCTGTCGGCTACCCACGCGGCCGCTTCGGGCCCACCCGCCGCCTCCCCGTCGACGAGGCGATCGTCTGGCAGCGCTGGCCGGACTAGCCCTCGGAGCGCGACGCCCCGGCGCCGCTCAGCTCGCCCTGCCGAAGCGCAGCAACTCCGCCACCGTCTCCTGCGGTGCTTCCTCCGGCAGGTAGTGCCCGCAGGCGTCGAAGCCCCGCCCTTCGACCTGCGCCGCCTCCGCCCGCCACATCGAAAGGACGTCCACCGTGCCGCCCATGCCGCCGTCGTTGCCCCAGAGCACCAGCAGCGGCTCGGTGATCATGCGGCCGGCGCTCTCCCGGTCCAAGGCGCGGTTCTCGGCGAACATCGCCTGGTAGTAGGCGAAGCCGGCCCGCAGCGCCCCGGGCTGCGAGTAGGCCCGCGTGTACTCGTCGATGCACTCCTCGATGAAGCGCCCCGGGTTGTGGCACTTGGGGCGGAACAGCGAGCGCAGGAAGCCCTCCACGTCGTGCGCCACCAGCCGCTCCGGCAGATCCGGCACCGCGTTGAAGTAAAAGTGCCAGGTGGCCTTCGCCACGTCGGCCGTGAGGTTGGCGAAGACCTGCTCGTGCGGCGCGACGTCCAGGATCGCGATCCGTGCCAGCTCTCCCGGCCGGTCTAGCGCGAAGCGCCGCGCGATGAGGCCACCCCAGTCGTGCCCCACCAGGTACGGGCGCTCCAGCCCCAGCGCCTCGATCAGCGCCGCCACGTCGGTGGCCAGCGTGCGGACGTCGTACCCGGTCGCCGGCCGGTCCGACGCCCCCAGGCCCCGTAGGTCCGGCGCCACCACCCGATAGTGCGCCGCCAGGGGCCCCAGCACCTTGCGGAAGGTGTACGACGTTTCGGGCCAGCCGTGCAGCAGCAGCAGCGCTGGGCCGCTGCCCGCTTCGCGATAGTGCAGCCGCACGCCGTTCACCCGCGCCACGTCGCTCCGCGCGCTCTCCCAGTCCATCCCCGCCCTCCTCGCGCGGCAGTCTACGCCCGCCCGCCGCGAGCGCTATCCGTCCAAGGGCGGACGCAGCGGGCGGAAGTCCGTCGCCACCTCGTAGGCCCGGCCGATGCGGCACAGGGACTCCTCGTTCAGCGCCTTCCCCGCGAACTGCACCGAAAGCGGCAGTCCCTCACTGCTCAGTCCGGCCGGCAGCGTCAGCGTGGGCGCGCCGTTCAGGTCGAACGGCGCCGTGAAGCGCAGCCGCGACATGCCGAATCGCGCCGGCGCTTCCACCAGCATCTCGCGCGTCACCGGGAAGGCCGTGAACGGCATCGCCGGGCAGATCAGTGCCTCGATCGACGCGAAGGCGTCGCGCAGGCGCGCGCTCAGCTCCAGCCGCGCGACATGCCCCCGCGCGTACTCCACCGCCGTCGCTCGATGACCCCGCTCCAGCCAGGCCCGGTACCAAGCCCCGTACTCGCCGGCCCGGCTGGGGTACGTCTCCGCGTGCGCCAGCGCCGCCTCCGACGCGCAGAGCAGGGGCCAATGTTCCAGCGCCTCCCGCATCTCCGGCAGCGACACCTCCACGATCTCCGCTCCCTGCCCCGCCAGGACCTCCGCCGCCCCCTCCACCGCCGCCGTCACCTCCGGCTGCACGTCGCGACGTGCCCACTCCCGATCGATGCCCAGTCGCAAGCCGCGGACGCCCGCGTCCAGCCCCGCCAGATAGTCCGGCACCGGGTCGGGCAGGGCCGTCGGGTCCTGCCGGTCCGGCCCCGCGATCGCCTGCAGCGCCGCCGCGGCGTCGAATGTCGATCGCGTGATGGGCCCCACGTGGTCCAACGACTCCGCCAGCGCCCAGACCCCGAAGCGGCTCACCCGTCCCCAGGTGGGCTTCAGCCCCACCGTGCCGTTGGCCGCCGCCGGGAAGCGAATGGACCCGCCGGTGTCGCTGCCCAGCGACACGTAGCAAAGCCCCGCCGCCGTCGCCACCCCCGACCCGCTCGACGACGCCCCAGACCAGCGCTCCGCGTTCCAGGGGTTCAGCGGGATGTCCAGGTGGGGGTGGTAGCCCCCCATCGCGCCCTCCGTCAGCGTCAGCTTGCCCAGCAGGACCGCCCCCGCCTGCCGGAGCCGCCGCACGACGGTGGCGTCCTCGTCCGGGATGACGTCGCGGCGCACCGTCGTGCCGCCCGCCGTCACGACCCCGGCCGTGAAGCAGAGATCCTTCACCGCCACCGGGATGCCGTGCAGCGGCCCTCGGTACTCCCCCCGGCCGATCGCCGCCTCCGCCGCCGCCGCCTCGGCCAGCGCCGCCTCCGCCGTCAGCGTGCGGTAGCTCTTCAGCTCCCCGTCCAGCTGCCCGATCCGCGCCAGCTGCGCCCGCGTCAATGCGACCGGCGAGATCTCGCCTGCCGCGATCCGCGGCGCTAGCTCCTCGACAGTGGCGTAGGCCAGATCTACGTCAGACATGTGCGCTCCCTCCGGCCGGCGCAGCCCGGACTGGCCCGGACCGGCGCGGCCCGACCCGCGGGAGGATAACGGCTGCCTCGGCCGACGATTCGTCCCTGAGGCGCCGCTTTCGGGCGAAGCCGGGGGCGTCCCTCCCGGCCGAAGATGCCTTCAGAGACAGCCAGGCCAGACCCTCACCACCCCGGCGCACGGCGGGAAGGCAAACACCCATGTACAACGAGACACTTGACAGCACGTCCGCCGTCCGCACTTCCCTCAGCCAGATGTACGGTCGCCGCCCGGCGACCCGCCGCTCGCTTGGGCGCCGCCCCCGCCGTCTTCGCCACGCTCAGAAGCGGATTCTCGCTCGCCGCCTCCGGCCTCGCGCTGAATCCCAGGTGCGCCGCGCCCGCAGCGAAGGCGCCAGCACAGCCTGACAGGACGAGAGGGCGGCGGCAGTCAGTCCCCGGCCGCCGCCGGCAGCCCCGCGCCCACGCCGCCCGTCCGATACATCCGCCGCAAGTCTGACTCCGCCAGCGACCACAGCAGCAGCGCCACGATGAATAGCACCCCCGGCCCCGCGATCAGGATGCGCGTGCTGATCACGTCCGAGATCGTCCCGTTGACGAGGCTCATGATCGGCATGATCCCGCCCGCCGTCATCAGGAAGATCGCCATCACCCCGCCCCGGATCCCGTCCGGCACCGCCTCCTGCAACGACGACACGCCCGTCGCCACGAACACTGTCCCCGCCCCGCCCAGCAGCGCCGCCCCCAGATAGGCCACCGGCAGCGTCGGCGCCAGCCCCAGGATCACCAGCCCCAGCCCCGACCCCACCCCCGTCGCCAGGAACAGCGCCCCGCGCGCCCGATCGCTCGTCACCCGCGTCATCGCGACGATGCCCAGCAGCGCCCCCACGCCGATCGCGATCAGCAACGAGCCAAACACGTTCGCATCCCCGTCGAAGACGTCGCGCGCGTGGATCGGCAGCAGCGCGTCGAAGCCCATCGTGAAGAGACAATGCACCGTGATCAGCGCGATCATCAGGCGCGCGTGCCGGCTGACACCCAGGAAGCGCAGCGCCTCCCGCAGGCTGGCCCCGACCTCCGCCAGGATCCCCCGGCCGCTCCCCCGCCCCTGCCCCGTGGAGCGCGTGCGGATGCGGCGCAGCCGCCAGATTTCGATCGTCGAGAGGATCGCCGCCACCACGAAGATCCACGACGCCCCCAGCCCGCTCAGCAGCGGTCCGCCCGCGATCGGCCCGATCAGCCGCCCGATCGCGGCCGGCGTCAGCCCGAACAGCAGAATCGCGTTCATCAGCGCCGGCCGGGCCACGGTGTTCGGCACCAGCGCCTGGAAGGCTGGCTGCTCGATCCCCGCCCACAGGGACCCGTTCACCAGCGCGAACACCAGCAGGTGCCAGACCTCCACCAGCCCGCTGAAGGCGAGCGCCGCCAGCCCCAGCGCCTGCGCGATCTGCAACGCCGCCGCCAGCGCGATCAACCGCGCCCGGTCGTAGCGATCGGCCAGCGCCCCACCCAGCGGCGCGATCAGCCAGGGAATCATCCCCGCGAACGTCACCGCCCCCACCACGAAGCCGCTGTCCGTCAGCTCCAGCGCCAGCCAGGCTCGCGCCATCATCATCGCCCACAACGTGGCCGACGACATCCCCGCCGCGATCCAGAGCGCCCGGTAGTCCGAGTGCGTCATGGCGGGGAATTGACGAGCGAGCGCGGTGCGGCGGCTCACGGAGTCGATTTCTGCATGCCGTCGGAGTATAAGCCGTGCGGCGCGCGCAGCCCGCGCGCCTGCCACAATGGCGCCCAGGAGGCACCGACCAGCCCATGGGTGTGCTCGCCATCCTCGTCTCTGCCCTGGGCTATGCCGTCGCCGGCATGGTGATCGCTCGGTACGCGAACCGCGTTGATGCGCTCTCCATCGCCGCCGTTCGTGCCGCCGTCGTCCCCTTCTTCCTCCTCCCGCTCGTCTTCATCCTCGGGGCCCAGGGCGACGTGGCCGGCTTGTCCGGCGGCATCATCTGGCAGCTCGTCCTCGCCGGCCTCATCGGCTGGGGCATCGGCGAGCCGCTCTACGCCCTCTCCATTCACTACTTGGGCCTCACCCGCTCCTACATGCTGGTGACCGGCGTCTACAGCCTCGCCGCCTTTCTCTTCCCCGTCCTTTTCCTGGACGAGCAGGTCGGGGCACGGGCCGCGGGCGGCGCCGCACTGATCCTCCTGGGCGTCTACCTCGTCGCCTTGCGGGGCACCCAGCGGCCCGCGGCCGCACCGGCGCCGGCGCCGGTCCCGCCGCCCGAGGCCCCAGCCGCCTATCCCCCCATCGCCGGGGGCGCCGGCGCTCCCGCCCGATCCGTCCGCCGCCTGGCGCTGTCCGGCCCCGTCCTCTCGCGTTCCACGGGGGGCGTCATCATCGCCCTCGTCGCGGCCTTCGCCTGGGCCACCGACAGCACCTGGATCCGTGCCACCTCGGACGGCATCGACGCCGCCGCCGTCGCCATCGTGCACGTCCCGGTTGCCGCCTTCGGCACTGTCTTCGTGGTCTACGCGCGCCCCAGCAGCGCCCTCCGCCGCCGCCGCATCGACCGCCGCACCGCCGGCATCATCGCGCTCTCCAGCATCGCCTCCGGGGGGATCGGCAGCGTCCTCTTCATCTTCGCCATTCAGGACATCGGCGTGGGGCCCGCCGCCGTCCTCTTCGCCACCTCGCCGCTTTTCGCCCTGCCCCTGGCGGTGTTCGTCCTGCGCGAGCGCGTCACGATCTGGGCCGTCGCCGGCACAGCCCTCGCCCTCGTCGGCATCGCCCTTCTCGCCTGACGCCTCAGCTCGCCGCCAGCCCCAGGATTCGCTCCGCGTTGCGCAACAGAATCTTCTCCCGCACCGCGTCCGACAGATCCAGCGTCGCGAAGTCCTTCAGCCAACGCTCCGGGTTAATCACCGGATAGTCCGACCCGAACAGCACCTTGTCCGAGACCAGGTGGTTCGCGTACTGCACGAGCAGCGGCGAGAAGTACTTCGGTGACCAGCCCGAGAGGTCCATGTAGACGTTCGGCTTGTGCACCAGCATCGCCAGCTGCTGCTCCTGCCAGGGGAAGCTTGGGTGCGCCATGATGATCGTCAGATCGGGGAAGTCCGCCGCGACATCGTCCAGGTAGGGGATCGGTTCCGCGTACTTCAGCTTGATCCCGCCGCCGCCAGGCTTCCCCACCCCCACCCCCGTCGTTCCCGTGTGCAGCAGCACCACCAGCCCCAGATCCTGCGCCGCCGCCCAGAGCGGGGCGAAGCGGGGGTCGTTGGGATAGAAGGCCTGCTGCTGCGGATGGAACTTGAGCCCGCGCAGCCCTAGCTCCTCGGCGCAGCGCCGCGTCTCCCGCACCGCCGCCGCTCCTTTCCACGGATCGACCGAGCCAAAGCCCAGGAACTGCTCCGGCCAGCGCGCCACCGACTCGGCGATGTAGTCGTTCGCGACCGGCGGCTCGCCCGACGCCGTCTCATCGTCGATGTGCAGCAGCACGCCCAGCATCTCCTGCTCGGCGTAGTAGGCCGCCGTCTCCTCGATGTCTTGCGGCGACAGACCGCCCCGAAAGTAGGCCGCGATTTCCGGGTCGTCCGCCAGGTTGTCCTTGCCCGGCGCCGGCGGATGCACGTGTACATCGATCGCTTTGACCACGCCGCTCTCCTCAATCTCCGTGGAACGCCGTTGCGGCCTTAGCGCCCGGCCGCGGCCTCCGCCACCCGATCGCTGTAGCCCAGGTCGCCCGGCTGCGGCGCGGGCGTCACGTTCGCCGCCCGTAGCGCCATGATGTCCTGGGTCGCCTCGGAGTGCAGGAAGCTCAGCGCGTCGCGCAGCAGCTTCTCGATCGGGTTCTTGCGCATGTAGCCGGCCGCCCCCCACAGCTCCAGCGCCTGCTGACAGACCCAGACCGCGTTCTCCGCCGCCGTCATCTTGGCGAACATCGGCGAGCGCGGATCCCGGTCCTCCCGCTGCGCGCTCCAGGCCGCCCGCCAGAGGTAGGCCCGCGTCGTCTCGATCTTCTCCGCCATCTGTGCCAGCCGCCGCGCCTGTAGCTGGTGCGCCACGATCGGCACGCCCCCCTGCACCCGCTGGTGCGCAAACTGCAAGGCCAGGTCGTACGCCCGCTGCGCCACCCCCAGCACCGTCGCTCCGGCCTGGATGTTGCTCCCGAACTGCGTCAGCAGCGCCCCCAGCATGGGCAGCGCTCCGCCCTCGTCGCCGATGCGATCCCGGTCCGGCACCACCACGTCGTGCAACTCCAGCGTCCCGTTCTGGACCGCCCGCTGCCCCAGTTTGTCCCACACCTCCGTGCAGGCGAAGCCGGGGGTATCCGATGAGAGGATGAACGAACTCAGGCTGCTGATCAGCGGCCCCTCCCGATCCGTCCGGCCGATGATCACGTAGACCTTGGCCAGCCCCCCGTTCGAGATGTAGCGCTTCGTCCCGTTCAGCACCCAGTCGTCGCCGCGGCGCGCCGCGTAAAGCTGCATCCCCGCCCCCGGCGCCGGGTTGGGCAGCAAGTTGTCCGAGCCCGCCGTCGGCTCCGTGGCCGCCAGCCCGATCAGGCACGACTCGTCCTCCATGATCGGCGGCAGCCAGCGCGCCCGCTGATCGTCGCTGCAGACGTGCGACAGCATCGTCAGGAACTTCCACGTCTGGTCGAACGCCACCGCCATGCCCAGATCGCCGTAGGCCAACTGCTCCCCCACCATGGCCAGCGTCAGCACGTCCGCTCCCTCACCGCCGTACTCCTCGGGCACCGACAGCGTCCGCAGCCCCCGCTGCGACGCCTCCCGCACCACGTGCCACTGGAACGACCGCGCCGGCTCGGGGATCCGGTCCGCCTCAGCGGAGGCGGGGACCATCACCTCCACCGCGAACTCCCGGGCCAGCTGCCGCAGCTCCTGCTGTCGGGCCGTCGGCTCGAACTCCACCATGGCGCACCCTTTCCGTCACCGCGCCGCAAGCGGGCGTCCCCTCCGGTGGAGGCTACCGCATGCTGCCGCCATGGGGTCCTGCGGGTGCCCGCCCAACGGCCTATCGTGCCTCTGAGCCACACGGAGGGAAACCCCGATGCCCGCACTCGACGAAATGCGCGTCCTGGATATGACCCAATACGAGGCCGGCACCTCCTGCACCCAGATCCTAGCCTGGCTCGGCGCCGACGTCGTCAAGATCGAGCGGCCGGGTCTCGGCGACCCCGCCCGCGCCTTCTCCAACGGGCCCCACGGCCCCGCCTACTTCCTCAACTACAACAGCAACAAGCGCAGCCTCGCCCTGGACTTGCAGTCCAGCGAAGGACGCGACCTCTTCCTCCGCCTCGTTCCCCACTTCGACGTCTTCATGGAGAACTACGGCCCCGGCGTCATCGAGCGTCTCGAGATCGACTACGACGTCGTGCGCGAGCACAACCCCCAGATCATCTACGCCCGCACCAAGGGCTTCGGCCTCTCCGGCCCTTACGCCGGCTACAAGTGCTACGACATGATCGCCCAAGCCACCGGCGGCGCCTTCTCCGTCACCGGCGCGGCCGACGGCCCTCCCACCCGCCCCGGCCCGACCCTCGCCGACACCGGCAGCGGCCTGCAGATGGCCCTCGCCATCACCGCCGCGTACGTCCAGCGCCAGCGCAGCGGCGAGGGCCAGTTCATCGAACTCTCCATGCAGGAGGCCGTCACCCTCTTCATGCGCACTCACGTCGCCAGCGGCTCGGACTGGGGACGCAAGGCGGCCCCCCGCAACGGCAATCGCGCCGCCGCCCCCACCGACCTCTACCCCTGTGCCGCCGCCACCCCCGCCGCTCCCAGCGGAGAAAGCGGCCCCAACGACTTCGTCTACATCATGGTCGTGACCGACCGCATGCTGGACACGCTCTGCGCCGCCATCGACCGCCCCGATCTTCTCCTCGACCCCCGCTTCGACACCGAGGAAGAGCGTCACGCCAACGCCGACGCCCTCCACGCCGAGATCGCCACGTGGACCGCCGCCCGCGACAAGCACGAAGTCATGCGCATTCTCGGTGAGGCGGGCGTCCCCTGCGGCTACACCGCCGACACCCACGACCTCTGGACCGATCCCCACCTCCAGAGCCGCGACTTCATCCAGCAGGTCGACCACGCCGAACTCGGCCCGGTGGAGCTGATGCGCTCGCCCTTCCGGCTCTCCAAGTCGGACGTGCCGCTCAAGGCCGCCCCCCTGCTCGGCGAGCACACGGACGAGGTGCTCTGTCAGGAGCTGGGCCTGCCCGCCGCGGAGCTGGCGCGCCTGCGCGAGGCCGGCGTCGTCGGCTGAGCCTGCCCGCCGGCCCACCCGCCGTCTCCGGCGCCTCCAGCCCGCCGCCGCTCAGGCTGCCGTATAGCCCCCGTCCACGTACAGCACCTGGCCTGTCATGAAGTCCGACGCCGCCGCCGCCAGGAACAGCACGCTGCCGCCGAAGTCCTCCGGCTCCCCCAGGCGGCCCAGCGGAATCCGCGCCAGGTTCGCCTCCCGCGTCGCTGTGCCCCGCTCGTCGTCCGAGTACATCCAGGCCGTCAGATCCGAGCGGAAGATCGTCGGCGCGATCGCGTTCACGTTGATCCTGTCGCCGCCCCACTCGCAGGCCAGGGTCTTCGTCAGCGCGTCGACTGCCGCCTTCGACGTGCAGTACGCCGTGTAGCCCGCCGCCAGCCCGTGCCGCCCCCGCGTGGACGAGATCGGGATCACCTTCCCGCCCCGCCCCTGAGCCCGCAGCACCGGCCCCGCCGCCCGGCACAGCAACCATGACTGTCGCACGTTCGCCCCCATCACCGCGTCGAAGTCGGCCGGCTCCATCTCCTCGATCTTCGCCGGCAGGTTCAGCCCCCCCCCGCCGACACCACGATGTCGAGCCCCCCGAACCGCTCGACCGCCGTCGCCACGATCGCGTCCGCGTCCGCCGCACTCCCTGGCCGCCGCACGATCGTTGCCACCGCCCCGGGCAGTCCCGCTGCCTCTCCCGCCACCGCCTCCAGCCGCCCCCGGTTCGCGCCCGCCAGCACCACCGACGCCCCAGCCGCCGCCAGCGTCAGCGCTACCACCCGGCCCAGCGCTCCACTCGCGCCCGTCACAACCGCCGCCTTTCCGGTCACGTCGAAGAGACTCGCCGGGTTCATCGCCGCGGACTCGCTCGGTCTGGTGATCATGCCGCGTCCCCTTCGTCTGCGCTTCTGGCTGCCTTGGCCCGCCCGGGAACGTCGCGCCCCGGCTGGCCCGACCGGATTGTCGCCCCTACAGCGCGCTCGCGCACTCCGCGGCTGCGGCGACCCGTCCCGCGAGGATCCAGGCGGCGGATCTGGGGGGTGCCGGCGCCGTCGGTGGCATTTGGGGAGGCGGGATCCACAAGGGGGCGGCCGCGCCTGCTAGCTGCGGCTGGCGCCCTCCTGCTCGCTTTCCGGCTGTACAAGCACTCCTCGTATCGCGGCCACCGCCACCTGAGTCCGGTTGGCGCAATCCCACTTGAGCATGACGCTCGTCAGCCCCTGCTTCACGGTCGACACGGACACGCCCAGAGCGCCGGCGATCTGGCGGTGCGTATGCCCCTGCGCGACCAGTCGCGCGATTCGACGTTCCTTCAGCGTGAGATCGCGGCGCGTCATCCGTCCCCCTGACCGAGCCTAGGCAAGGCAGAGCCTCTTAGCGACGAGTATTCAGTCCCCGCCGAACGAACGTGATCGCATGGCCATCACTGAAGGTCTGTAATCCATCCAGAATCGGTCGAGAGTTGGAGAGCGGGAGTTAACCCATCGCTTGGCCTGGACAACTCCCTTCTCCCTGCCGGGTCCGTCCGGCGGTCGCAGCCGCAGGGCAGGCGACCGCCGGACGCGTGGCGCCGTTGCGCAGCTGCGTTGAGAGCCGGCCTGTCGGGCTGCGCAACGTCCGCCGAGCGGCGCAAGGAGGCGAGCGATGAGTCGAACCGCTCTTACGCCGCGCGAGCGCGACGTCGTCGCGGGTGGCGTCGCCGGCCAGACGGACCGGCAGATCGCCGAGGCCCTCGGGATCAGCCTCTCCACCGAGAAGCGCTATCTCTACAACGTGATGAATTAAGTGGCGCTGCGCCAACCGCACCCAGGTGGCCGTGCGCGCCGTCCAGACCGGTGTCGTCTCTCCCAAAGAGCACGGCTGAACTACGGGCGGCGAGTCTCAGCGCCCCGACCCGGGCAATGCGCGGCTGGTGCGACGCACGCTCAGCCGCCCGTCGCGATCGGCACCAGCAAGCGGAAGCGGCAGCCCGCCTCCGACGTCGCCTCCAGCTGCAGGCTGCCACTGTGGGCCTCCGCGATCCCTCGCGCGATCGCCAGCCCCAGTCCCGCCCCGCTGCCGTCCGACGATCGCGCCCGGTCGCCCCGGAAAAATGGCTCGAAGATCTGCTCCGCCTGGCCCGCCGCCACCCCTGCCCCGGAGTCCGCCACGGTGAACGCCACCGCTCCCTCCGCCTGCCGCGCCGCCGCCACGATTCGTCCTTGCGGCGGCGTATGCCGCACCGCGTTCACCAGCAGATTGCACAGCGCCCGTTGCAGGCGCCAGGGGTCCGCGTCCAGCAGCGACAGCCCATGCTCGAACGCCGTCTCCAGCGCGATCGCCTTACGCCCGGCCTCCGGCCGGATCGCCTCCAACGACTCCGAGACCAAGACCTCCGGATTCGTCGCCGTGCGCTCTAGTTGCAGCCGCCCCGCGTCGATCACGGAATAGTCGAAGAGGTCGTTGATCAGCCGCGTCGTGCGGTCCAGCTCCCGCCGCAGATCCGCCCGGTAGCGCCGCTCCGTCTGCGCATCCAGCATGCCGTCTTCCATCGCCGCCAGCAGCAGGCTCGCGCTCGCGATCGGCGTACGCAGGTCGTGGGAGATCGCGGCCACCAACTCCCGCCGCGCGGCCTCCTGCGCCGCGTGTTCCTGGGCTGCCGCCTCCAGCCGCCCCCGCATCGTCTCCACGGCGCCCTCCAGCAGCGCCCGTTCGTCAGCCGCGCCCGCACCGGCGCCGCCGGTGCCCGGCGCCGCTGGTACGATCTCTTCCACCCACGCGACCAGGCTCGCCAGCGGCTCCAGCGAGTTCACCTCCACGAAAGCGTCGTTCGTGGCGATCAGCATTTGCGCGAAGGAGAGCAGGTCTCCCGGCTGCGCCTCGAACTCGAACGTCACCTGGTCGCCGTTGGCCGGCGCCGTATCCAGCGCCGTCGCGTTGAGGTCTGCGACGGCCGTGCTCGGATCGCCGATCTCGGCGATCCGCTCCAGCGCCAGGTTGGCGCTGCCGCCGCTGGACTGGAAGGCGCCCGCCTTCCTGGTGCCCCAGGTAAGCCCCCGGCGTGATGATCATCTCGGGGTTCGTCGCATTCGTGACCGTGGCGCGGAACCGCGTCGTCGTTTGCGCCTCCGTTTGGCCGCCCAGCAGCGTCGCCGCGCCCAGCGCCAGCGCCAGCAGCGCCCCGTCGAAGAGCAAGCAGACCCCAACTCCTCTCTCGAATCATGTGGTACGTTCCTTCTTGCGGGACGGAGCCTGCCCAGCGAGTCTTACGAAACGCTAACGACCGCTCACCCCAGCCCCGTCAGCCGTCCGCCAGCGGCTCCGGCTCCAGCCCCGGGGCGGTCTCTGCTGGTGCCTCCGCCGGGGCCTGCACGTAGGCCAGCAGCCCCGACAGCACCGCCCCCAGCGGCACCGCGATCGCCGCTCCAATCACCCCCCAGATGATCCCGCCCGTCGCCACCGAGAGGATCACCGCCATCGGATGCAACTGCACCTGCCTCCCCACCAGCACCGGCGCCACCACGTTGCCCTCCAGCTGTTGCACCGCCAGCACCGCTGCCGCTACCAGGATCGCCTGCGTGAGCCCCTCCGACACCAGCGCCACCAGCACCGCCACCAGTCCCGCCGCCACCGCCCCCACGATCGGGATGAAGCCGCCGAAGAACGTCAGCACCGCCAGTGGCAGCACCAGCGGCACCCCGATGATCCACAGCGCGAATCCAATGGAAACGGCATCGATGAGGGCCACCACGAACGTGCCCCGGAAGTACGCCCCCAGGATGTGCCAGACCCGCAGCCCAATCGCTTCCGCGCTCTCGCGCCGCTGACCCGGCGTCAGCCGCAACGTCCAGCTCCACATCGCGCGGCCGTCCTTCAGCGTGAAGAACAGGATCACGACGGCCAGGATCGCCCCCGCTGCCATCTCCAGCGCCAGCGAGGCGCCCGTGAAAATGCCTCCGAGGATCGTGCTCGAATTGTTGCGCACGTTGTCCAGCAAGTCGTCGATCGCGTTGTCCACGTCCTCGCGCGGTGCGTCCAGCTCCTCGACGAAGAAATCGCCCACCTCCCCCAGCCCGCCCTCGAAGTCCACGTCCAGCCGGTCGAAATCGGCGATCAGCGTCCCCACCACCGCCGACCCGATCCCCGCCAGCACGGCCAGCCCCAGCACCAGGCTGCCGATCGCCGCCAGCCAGCGCGGCGCGCCCCACGCCTCCACCCGATCCACCAGCGGGCTCAGCTGGGTCGCCAGCAGGAGCGCCACGAACGTCGGCACGACGATGATGCGCAGTTTCGCCACGACGAACGCCACCGCCACGATCGCGCCCGCCACCACCAGCACCCGCCACGAGATCGCGGCGGCAAGCCGAAGCGGACCGGGGACGGCGTCATCGGACATGCGGGCGCTCTCGCACCGACCACCTGCAGTATCCCCCGACCCCCGCGCCCCGGCTAGCCGCTTACGTCTGCTCCCTCCCCCGCGCCGCCGGGCAATCGCTCTCTCGCTCTGCTATTGATCTCGTGCCAGGAGGCGGCATGAGCCAGCCAGCCAAGATCTTCGTCGTCCAGCAGATCCCGGACAACGCTGTCGCGGCGCTGGAGGAACTCGGCGAAGTCCGCATCCACCAGAGCGACGAGATCATCCCCCCGGACGCCGTCGCGGCGGGCATCCGCTGGGCCGACTACCTCTTCAACCTCGGGGATACTCCCATCAACGACGCCGTCCTCGGCCCGGCCCCCAACCTCAAGGGCATCGCCGCCATGTCCATCGGCCCTGGCGGCGTGGACGTCGACGCCGCCAGCCGCCACGACATCCCCGTCAGCTGCATTCCCAACATCGTCGTCAACACCACCGCCGACCTCACCATGGCGCTGCTCCTGGCCTGCGCCTGGCGCCTCCCGCAGGCCGACTACTTCACCCGCAGCGGCCAGTTCAAGCAGGAACAGTCGATGAGCTTCCTCTGCCAGGGCCTGGACCAGCAGACCCTGGGCATCATCGGCCTGGGCGAGATCGGCCGCGCCGTCGTCGAGCGCGTCCGCCCCTACGGCATGGAGATCCTCTACACCAAGCGCACCCGCCTCGACGCGGCGGACGAGCGTGCCCTCGGCGTGGAGTGGAGCGTGAGTAAGGAGGACGTGCTGCGTCGCGCCGACTACCTCTGCCTCCTCGCCCGCTACAACCCCACCTCGCACCTCATAATCGGGGCGCCGGAGTTCGCCCTGCTCAAGCCCAGCGCCTACTTCATCAACACCGCCCGCGGTCGCCTCGTCGATGAACCGGCCCTCGTTGACGTGCTCCGCGAGCGCCGTATCGCCGGCGCGGCTCTGGACGTTTACTGGAATGAGCCCCCCTACCACCTCCCCGCCCCCTCGCCCGAGCTGTACCGGCTCGACAACGTCATCCTCACGCCGCACATGGGCACCGCCACCTGGACCAAACGCCGCGAGATGACCTTGGTTCCCGGACGCGCCATCGCGGCCATGATCCGGGGCGAACGTCCGGACCATCTCCTCAACCCCGACGTCTGGGACCGGCGCCGGCGCTGAACGGGCGCTGGGCGGCAGCCTCCCCGCGGCATCCCCCGTCCCCGACGAACCACGCCGGCGGGCGATCGGAGGCGCACGCCCGTCCGTATAACCCCTCAGCGCCACAGGCCCAGGAGCCTGCCCGCAGCCACGCATGCCCGCCTAATGCCGTAGGATCCGCGGCATCCCGTTGCTGGGCTCGGTGGCCGTCGCGCCGCAGGACGGCCCCAATCAGCACGCGCTGCAGCAGCGCTCGCAGCAAGTCGATCGAGGCGAAACCGCGCTTCGCGTCCTTCATTCGCATCGGCCGAACCTCCCGATCGTCACGCCGTCGGGCGCTCTGAACCTGCCGGTGCCCTCCTCTCACTATCGGCAGAATCTGAATCGGGGCTCAGTCGCCGCTGCTCGCCCCGCGAGCGCCTACCGGCCGGCAGCGTGCGCTGCCCGCAGGCGGCTGGCGGAGGGGGAGGGATTCGAACCCCCGAGACGCTTGCGCGCCTAGCGGTTTTCAAGACCGCCGCCTTCAACCACTCGGCCACCCCTCCGCGCCCGTCAACACTAGCGTTACCTCGGCCACAAGTGACGCCTGAGGTGCCTGTGACGGCAGCTTTGACGGCAACGCGGCCCCTACCCGCTCCAGAGCAGATTCCCGACGCGGTCCGTTGTTGCCCTAGCAGATTCCCTACCCCAAGTGGGCCATCGCCATGGGGGCCTGCGCCACCAACGGCGGCCCCTACACCCAGTACGACCGCGTGCTCCAGGGGGTGGACAAGATCATCCCCGTGGACGTCTACGTCCCGGGCTGTCCGCCGCGGCCGGAGTCGCTGCTGGACGGCTTCCTGGCGCTGCAAGAGAAGATCATGGAGACGCGGGCGCGCGGCGCATGACGAGGTCGGCTGACTGAACAGGCGCGGGCGCGCGCGGCGCCAGGCGTGAAAGCGTCGAGGCTCCGCCTGCCGGAGCGTCGATCGCAGGGGCCGGGCCGCGACCGAGAGGTGGCGTCGATGGCCGCCGGAGAGAGGGGCTTGGCAGGCCTGCGCGTCACGGCCTTCGAGAGCCGACGGGTGGAGGAGATCGCGCGTTTGCTGGAGCAGGCGCGGTCGCATGGGTGAGCCCCTCCATGCGGGAGAGCCCGCTGCGGGACCCGCGACCCGTGCTCGACTTCGCCACGCGCCTCGGCGCGGGCGAGTTCGATGTCGTGCTCTTCACGTCGAGCCAGCAGGTGGTGCATCTGCTGCAGATCGCGCGGGAGCGGGCGCTGGAAGCGGCGGCCCGCGCGGCGCTGCAGCGGCATGTCGTGGTGGCTTCCATCGGTCCCACGACGAGCGAGACCCTGCGCACGCTCGACCTCCCCGTGGACCTGGAGCCGAAGCGCCCGAAGATGGGACACTGGGTCAACGCGGTGGCCGTACGTGCTTACGAGCTGATCGCGGGCAAGCGGCGGTAGCTAGGACCGCGGATCGCGGAGGATCGGTTCGGGGCGCATCGCGTTGCGCTCCGGGCCGTGTGTCCCGACGAATTCTGGCTCTCAAAGGCAGCGCGGGGTAGCGAGCGTAGTGCGGATCGACGTCGGACCGCGCGCAACGGACGAACCGCGACCCGCGGGCCGTCGGGACTCCGCCCGCTCAACCGCGCGCAGAGTCCGGACATGCCCGACATGGTGGCAGTGTAGGCGGCCTGACGCCTGGATGACGCCGGTCGGGCCGGGGTTGACGCAGGCTGCGCGATCTCGCTCGTCGGGCCTTCCGCCCCGACCGGCCAGTTCTGTCTTAGCGTGCGCGCGAGGATGCCCTGCGCCTGTGCAGGCTCCCGATCGAGGAAGATGAGGCATGTACGCGGGACAAGACGGTTTCCGTCAAGGTGACGTTTACCGAAGTACAGATGGAGTGCCTTGAGAGTCTGAAGAGAGAGGGGCGGTTCGGAAACGACTACGGCGAGATCAGCGCCACGATTTTCCATGAGTACGTTCGGGCTGCTCTGGGGAGAGGAGACCACTAGTGGCCGCCTACGGAAAGATGCGCGAGGAGGTGGTCCTCGAGCCCGTATCGGGCAAGGCGCTCGCCGTGCACCGCGGAGAAATCTACCGGGTCGTCCAACAGGACCCACCCGGGATCTGCGTCGACTTCAACTGCTACAACCTGCACGACTACGAGGAGCACGTTTCCACGAGCATCTCGAGACGTCAGGGCCTTCACATTCCCAAGGGCGGCTTTGCGATCAGCGATTCGCCGCGCAACCGCCTGATGCTACAGGTGCTCGACAAGCCGGACACGTGCATCATCGACATGCTCGGCCACCGCTGCAGCCCAGCCTGGTGCGAAGCGATTTGGGGCTTCCCGGACATACCGAACTGTCAGGACAGCCTCGCAGAGGCGATCGGCGAGTACGGTCTCACGCCCGACCACACCCACGCCAGCTACACGTTCTGGATGCCGACGGGCTGGGGGGACGATGGCCAGTTCTTGCTCAGGAGGAACTCAGGCGTCAAGCCGGGAGACCATGTCGACCTGCTCGCGCTCATGGACATACTCGCCGTCTCCTGTATCTGCGGGGCGAACGATCTGACGCCACTCGGGAATTACTTCTCGGCCCCCATTCGGCTCCAGATCTTCGAAGCCTCCGACGAGACCGAGCAGGTTGTAGCGGACGTGGCTCGCCAATATCCGCCGCTCGCAGGGCAGGTGGACCCCAACGACTTCCGCACCGAGCACCAGATTGCCGACAGGGAGCTTCGGCGGGTTCCAGACTACGAACCACGGTTCAAGCGCTATCCGCTGAAGTTCAGCGAAATCGAGGCGCAGATCAGTGCCGACGACTTCGCTGAGGCCGAACGCCTCGTGGAACAAGGGCTGCGATCTGACGTCGCGGATGCGATCCGTTCGGGCGTCATCGGCTGGTACAACGGCAATCGGGCGCGGCAGCATCCCATCGCCAACCGGTTCGGGGCGAACTACTGACTGCATCCTGCCCTGAACGCGGCACGCTGACCGTCCCAACCGGTCCGGGTCCGAGCGAGAGTCCGGACTGGGAGGATCGGTCATGGCTCGGAAGGGGCACACGACGGAGCTAATCAGCGGTAAGCCGTCGGCGGCGGAGGTAGCCCTGGCCAAGGGGAACGATCGGCGCAACAAGGATCGTAATCGAGGACCCGACACGCTGACCGGATCGTGAGGGTCGTGGACCAGGGGGGGTCCGCTCCCTGCTCCCGCGGGCAGATCCTGCCAGGGGCAGCAGGTTTCAATGGCCCCGACCGAAGGGCCTTGCGCGTGCGATCTGCCGACGCGGCGGGGCACCACGCGGAGCGCGCAGCAACTCGCTGATCGCCGCGGTAGTGCGCGGCGCATGCCGCAGTCCAGCGCGCCGGCCAGCGCCGTGCGGCCGCCGATCCTGCGCGGCGGCGGGGCGGACACGCCTTCGGAGGCCAGGTCCCGCGGCGAGTCGGCTCCGCGTCCAATGGCGGTATGTTGCGCTTCGTGGGGGATCGGTTCACCGTTCAGCGTCTTCTCCCGCTCACGTGGACCGTGACGCCTCCAATGTTCCGACCCCACGGGTCGCGCGACTGGAGGCTCCGGATTGCCTCACCGCTCCTCCCTGCGCAGGTGGCGATGGCGATCGATCTGCTGACTCTCGCGGTCCGAATACCAGTGCGCCTTGTCTGGCCGGTGCGCCACGGCTCGCCCCGCGCTCGGAACAACCGCGGAGGCCGGCGGGCGGGACGCTCTCACGGCCGAGTCCGCGGGTACCGCGCCTTACAGCCGACGCCCCCCAGCCGTGGGCTGGGTCGGCCCCGCTCGCGCCGAACCTCTTCGCGCGCATCGGCGATGGAAAACGCGGACCGGGCGCCGTTCGCCAGCCGCCCGGAGGCCGTTCTCGCACATTCGAGCCAATCGGCTACATGCCGGCATCGACGCGATGCCCTCCAAGCAAGAGACGGGCAGCGGAACTATGATGCGGCTGAGTTCCGGATTGAAATCGACTGGACGCGCACCAGAGCAGCGCGCGAGGCCGGACGCGCGGCGTCTCGCAGCGCTGACGGCGGGCGACAGGAGTCGGGCTGACGTGACGACGGTTGAGGCGGCGCGGGATCGGACGGTTTCCGATCGCTTGCGGGCGCTGAAGGGCCCGCTGATCTCCCCGGAGGCGGCGTTGCCGATCGTCGTAGTGGGGATCGGCATCTTCCTGACGCTCGACACGGATTCGTTCGCCACGAGCGGCAACTTCCAGAACCTCGCGCGCCAGGGGTCTGTCCTCCTCATCGTTGCCGTTGGGGGGACGTTCGCTGTGCTGGGGCGAGGTGTGGACCTGTCCGTGGGATCGGCGATGGCGTTCGCCGGGGTCGGCGGCGCGCTAGTCGCGCGCGATACGGGCTCGGCCGGTCTGGGCATCTTCCTGATCATCCTGATTGGGTTCCTGATCGGCCTGGCCAACGGCATCGCGATCGGCATCTTCCGGCTCTCGCCACTGATCGTGACACTCGCCGCGCTCTCGATCTTCCGCGGGCTCGCGCTCTGGATCTCCGACGGCTCATCCGTGTTCCCCATGCCGGCTGGCTTCGACACGCTCGGGAATGACTCCATCGGGTCCGTACCGCTCTCCGCGGTCATCGCGATCATTGTGGTGCTCCTGGCTGTCTTCGTCCTGCACTTCACGCGCTGGGGCACGTACATTTACGCGCTCGGAAGCAATCCTCGCGCCGCGACGCTCTCCGGGATCAAAGTGCCCATGCTGACGGTGGGGCTGTACGCGTTTAGCGGGCTGATGGCGGGCTTGGGCTCGGCGATCCTGAGCTCCCGCATCAACACCGGGTCGCCGTTGCTCGCGCAGGGCTTCGAGTTCCAAGTCTTGGGGTCGATCTTCCTGGGTGGGGTCATCTTCTTGGCCGGCCGGGGCAATCTCTGGGGTGTGTTCTTCGCCGTGATCGTGCTGACCGAGATCCAGAACGGCCTCAATCTGACCGGCGTCGATCCGTTCTGGCAGCCCGTGGTGCCCGGAGCGGTCCTGCTGATCGCCGTGACGCTACAGCGTTTGCTCCGTCCCGCCGATGAGGGGCAGGAGTAGACGTGCGGATGCCAGGGAAGGAGGCGCGAGGAAGTTTTTCGCAAGCGCGTCGTACCCGTGTACGATCCCCAGCGGCCGAACAGGGAGTCGGTCTAGGAAAACTGTGACGAGTCAGCCGACGGATGAGCACCAGCGCGGAAGAGCCGCGCGAGAGGAGACACAGGGATGAGCGAGAAAGTGTGGGAACAGCTGAGGCATCGCAAGATCGGCCGGCGGTCGATGCTGAACTGGTCGGCGCGCGCGGGCGTGGGGGCGGCCGGGATCGCCCTCGTTGGCTGCGGCGACGACGACGACGGCGCGCCGGCGACAGCAGAGGCCCCAGCGACCCCGGCAGAGGCCCCGGCCGAGACCCCGGCCGAGGCCCCGGCGGAGACCCCGGCGGAGACCGCGGCCGCGGTCTCCCCTCCGGAGGCGCTCGGTGCTTCGCCCCGGCCGCCCGTCGGCTCCGAGGGTCCGTTGCTGTCCGACTCGATCACCGCCAACCGGCCCTACAAGGTCGCCATCGCCTATCCGGTGTTCGACGTCCCATTCTTCGTGGAGGGAGTGCACTACGGCGCCGTGCAGGAGTGCGAGCGACTGGGCGTGGAGTGCGTTTTCACCTTCGGCGGCGGGTACGACCGCCCGGAAGCGCAGGTGAACGACATGGAGGACCTGATCGCCCAGGATGTCGATGGCATCATCCTCACGGCGGCGGTCGACGAGGCTCTGGTCCCGGTCATGGACAAAGCGAACGAGAACGGGATCGTCGTCACCAGCTTCTCCATCGACAGCACCAGCACCACCTTCTACGGCTTCGAGGGCATCTCGCATCTCGAAGAGGGCGTGGAGTCGACCAAGCTGCTCTTCCAATGCCTGGACGAAAAGGGGATCTCGAACGCCCGCATCATCGCGGTCGGCGGCCCCAAGGGAGCGGCTTGGTACGACCCACGGCTGGAAGGGCTGGAGGCGACGCTTGCGGGCACTGGCCACGAACTCGTGGCGCACCAGTACACCAGCAGCGCGCGTGAAGAGGCCATTCGGGTCTTCGAGGACCTCTTCACCGCGAACCCCGACGTCGATGCGGTTTGGACCGGCAGCGCCGACATGGCGATGGGCGTCATTCAAGTCCTGGAGAACCGGGGCTTCGAGCCCGGTGAAGTCTGCATTGTCAGTGGTGCCTCGCTCAGCGACGAGTACGCCACGCGCATCCGCGAGGGCTGGTACTACGGCAACCTCACGCAGCAAGCAGTGATCACCGGCCAGCAGGCCATCCGCAAGCTCGTTGCGCACCTCAATGGCGACACTTCCGTGCCCTATCACGTGGTGGAGCCATTCATCGTGATCACCGCCGAAAACGTCGACACCGTGGACCGATCGACGCTTTTGGGCCCCCCCGACTTCGACCCGCCCTCGCGCGTGGCCCCGCGCTAGGCTCGCCGCCCCGGAGGGGTCGCCGTGGCAACAACGAAGGCGGTGCGGACGGATGCGGGGGGCGTTCCCGAGGGGAGCGCCCCCCGCGATCCAGTCCTGCGCTGCGCAGGAATAGTCAAGCGCTTTCCAGGCGTGCTCGCACTCGATCACGTGGACTTCGAAGTGCTGCCGGGGGAGATCCATGTCCTCCTGGGCCAGAACGGCGCGGGCAAGTCGACTCTGATCAAGATCGTCTCTGGCGTCTACGGGGCGGACGGCGGCGAAATGACGATCGGCGGGCGTACGGTCCGTAACTTCCGCTCGCCCAGCGACGCGCAGACGGCTGGGATCGCGACCATCCATCAGGAGCTGGCCCTCGCCCCGCACCTCACCGTGTACGAGAACCTGGTGCTCGGGCAAGAACCCCAACTCTTGCCGGGCGTGCTGAACCGTCCCGGCGCCGTCGGCATCGCGCGGGAATACCTGCGTACATTCGATGTGGACATCAATCCGCGCCGGACGGTGGCGTCGCTCACGCTCGCCGAACGGCAGCTGGTCGCCATCGCCAAGGCGCTCTCGCTGAACTCGCGCGTTCTCATCCTGGACGAGCCCACGGCGGTGCTGTCCGAGACGGAGGTTGAGAAGCTCTTCGACGTGCTGCGCCGCCTGCGGGATCAGGGTGTGGGCATCGTTTACGTCTCGCACCGCCTGGAGGAGCTGCGGCGCATCGGCGACCGCGTCACCGTCTTCCGAGACGGCGTCCTGGTGGACTCCCGGCCGCTGCGGGGGACATCCGTGGAAACCCTGATCAGCCTGATCGTTGGGCGCGACGTGGGCGAGGTCTTCGCGGACCCGGAGGATCCCCTGGAGCCCGTCCGCCTGGAGGTGCGGGACCTGGCGGCTCCGCAGGCGTTTTCGGAAGTCTCCTTCAAGGTCCACGCGGGCGAGATCGTGGCGATCACCGGCATCGTCGGCTCCGGCAAGGAGCAACTGGCGCAGGCGCTGTTCGGGGATCTCGACGGCGTCGATGGCGCCATCCTCATCGACGGGAAGCCCCTCACGCTCGTCTCCCCGTCCGGCGCGATCGAGGCCGGCGTCGGTTACCTCCCGTCCGATCGCAAGGGGGAGGGGCTGGTGCTCGAGCGCAACGTCCCCGAGAACGTGACCCTCGCCTCCCTGGCCCGCTACAGCCGGCTGGGGGCCCTCATCCACCACCTGCGACATCGTTCGGCGCGGGAGTGGGAGCAGACGCTCGACATCCGTGGTCCGGCGTTGACTTCCCCGGTTCGTCTCTATAGCGGAGGCAACCAGCAGAAGGTGGTCCTAGCGAAGTGGCTGGACGCCCGCTCGCGTGTGCTCATCCTCGTGGAGCCCACAACCGGCCTCGACGTCGGGGCCAAAGTGGACGTCTACCGTCTCGCACGGGAGCAAGCGGCCCGGGGCACCGCCGTTCTGGTCGTCTCGTCCGACTTGACGGAGGTCGCGGGGATCTCCCACCGCGCCCTGGTCATGCGCGACGGGAGGATCATCGGGGAGTTTCAGCGCGGCGCGGCGGATGAAGAGCGACTCCTCTACCACGCCGTCGTCGGCGCGGGCGAGTAGGCCCGGATGGCCCCCGTCGGCGCCCGGTTCGACGGCGACGCCTTCCGCGAGCGGCTGGGGGCGGCGGCCGCGCGGTCCGAGACCGTCCTGCCGGTCATGATCCTGGGCCTTTCGGTCTTCTTGATCATTGACACGGACGCGTTCCTCACGGGCGGGAACTTCAAGAACCTCGCCCGCCAGGGAGCCGTGCTGGCCGTGCTCGCCTTCGGGCAGACGGTGGTGGTGCTCGCCCGGCAGCTGGACCTCTCCGTGTCCGCCACCATGTCGCTGGTCAGCGTGGTAACCGCGCGGGTCGCCCTCGATTCCGACTCATCCTGGGCGCTGGCGCTCGCCATCCCCATCGGGCTCGGCGCTGGGACCGTGAACGGCATCCTCATCGGATACTTCCGCATGTCGGCCATCGTTGTGACGCTCGGGATGCTCGTCTTTGTGCGTGGCATCGCCAACGTCGTTTCAAAGGGACGGCCGATCTTCGATCTGCCCGATGACTACGATTGGCTGGGCCGGACCGATGCGGGGCCGTTCCCCGTCGCGTTCATCATCGCAGTGGCGGTCTTCATCTTCGTCTACCTGTTGCTCAAATGGTCGAAGTTCGGTCTGCACGTCTATGCGGCTGGGGACAACCCACTCGCGGCGCGCCTCGCGGGGGTCAGCATCAGCCGCACGATCTTCTTTGCCTATGTGCTCAGCGGCGTGCTTGCCGGCGTGGCCGGCGCCCTTTTGACTTCACGCGTCAACTCCGGCCAGGCCCGCCTCGCCGAAGGGCAGGAGATCCAGGTGCTCACCGCGGTCTTCCTTGGTGGCGTCGCGCTGGCGGGCGGCGTGGGATCATTGATCGGCGTCCTCGGAGCGGTCGTGCTCTTGGTGATCCTCGCCAACGGCCTCAACCTGATCGGCGTGGTGAGCTTCATCCAGTTGGTGATCTCAGGGTTGATCCTGCTCGGCTCGATCGCCCTCACGGAATATTTCAGTTACCGGCGTGCGCGCATCACCGGCGGTCGCCGACGCGGCTTCCTCGAGAGCCTGCGCGCCATGAGCGAGCGTTAGGAGCGGAGCACGGGATGAAGGTGGAACGCTACCGGAGCGAGGAAGAAAAGGCGCGAATGGCAGCGCATCTCGGGGCTTGGGATGAGTCGAAGGCGTTCTTCTCCACGCCCCGCATGCGGCGCGAGGTCTTCTATCCCCTGCAGGATCCCCGCTGTATCCCCGCGGCGGAGGCGGGCTTCATGCGCGACGGCGACCACGTCGTCGGCATTTTCCACAACGGCTGAAGCCAAGGCCTACCCCTTCTTCATCATGGACATGTACCACCACCTGGACGACGTGGTGGGCGGGGAGCCCATCGTCTACTCCACTTGAGAGCGCTGCGGCACGGGAGACGCGTTCAGCGGTCGGCTGAACGAGAACCGCATCCTCTGGGCCCACTGCGGAATCCTCAACGCGCAGGCCCTGGCCCGCGACCTCGAGACCGAGAGCTTCTGGTTCCCGGCCGAGGGCTACTGCTTCGGCGGTGAGTTGGCGGGCACCGTCCTCGTCCCCCTCACCCGCCTGCAATGCACTTGGCAGGAGTGGCGCGAGATCCATCCGGAGACGCTGGTGCTCGACCTGCCGCGGGACCCAAGACAAGCGGACCCACGCGAGGGACACGGCGCAGAGGAGTACTTTGCCCGCCCTGCGATGGACCAGATCTTCATCGCCTCCCTGGTGATCGAGCTCAACCGGGAGCTCCCAGAGAGCGAGGCCGTCATCGGGCTGAACACGCCGGACGCCTTGCGGGCCTACCCTATCTTCGACCTCAAGCAGGAGGGCGGCGTCCAAAACGACGACCTGGCCGGGCGGCCCATCGTCCTGCTCACCGGCCCCGAGCCGGATTCGATCAAGACCATGGTCTTCGATCGCCGCGTCGAGGGCCGCAGCCTGACCTTCACGATCCGCGACGGGCGTTTCATGGACGCAGAGACGGACGGCATCTGGACCATCGACGGCCGTTGCGTGCAGGGCGTGCTGGACGGCAGCCAGCTTGCGCCGGTCCACTTCGCCTACACCCGCTGGCACTCTTGGTGCTACACGCATCCGGGGGGCGAGATCTGGCGCACGGCGCGGCCTGCCGCCCCCGATCTCGACCTGGGCGTGTTCGCCGCCGCCGTCGAGAGCTGGCGGGCGATGGGGCACGCGGTCGACGTGGAACGGGCCATCCTCAACGTCGAGCGGCCGCTGGAAAGCGCCCAGGGCTTCGTCCTGCGGGTGAATGGGGACCGCCTCAAGCTGCACCGCTTCGAGACTCCGGCCGGCGGCGACAACTACGGCTTCTTCCACCCCCACAGCGTCCGGCGCGGACTGGTCGTTGTCGAGTCGGAGCCGGACCCGCAGGAGACCTTCACCGACATCGCCACCCAGCGCGTCGTGCAGCCGGACGAGATCATCCCCCGGTCTTCCCTCATCGACGATCCCGCCTTCGTGGCGGTGCTGGAGGCCATCGCACCGTCGGATGCCCCCTTCGCCCGGGCTGCACGGTATCTTTACGGGACTCACGGAGTGGGACTGCTTCCCCGGCATCGCCATCCCCATGAACCAGGACGTCTCCATCTTCAACGCCATGCTCACCACCACGGGCCGGCTCCCCGGCGTCGACAACGGGGCCTACGCCACGATCGGCGATGGCGACAACTTCGTCATCTACCGGTTCGAGAGCCCGGAGTTGGCCGAGCGCTACGTCACGAACGAGGAACCGCACGCTTTCGCGGCCGGGCGCTACGTCTTCCGCTCCATCCCGGTCAATAAGTTCAAGTTCCCCCGCTTCGGCGCCGTCGACCGGGAGCCGGAGAAGGTAGCCTGGTCGGACCTGATCGAAAACGAGGACTTTGTCGCCGATGTCGAGCAGATCGTGGCCCCCGTCTGACCCGCCGGGGTGCCGGGAAGGAGCCCGCCATGAAGGTTACGCGCTACCGCACCGAAGAGGAAAAAGAACGCATCGCCGGGCATATCGGCAAGTGGGACGAGAGCAAGGCCTTCTTCTCCACGCCGCGCATGCGCCGTGAGGTGTTCTATCCCCTGCGAGATCCGCAATGCATCCCCGCCGCCGCCGCCGACTTCATGCTGGACGATGACCATGTCGTCGGCATCTACCACAACGGCGAGGCCAAGGCCTACCCCATGTTCATCTTGGACATGAACCACCATCTGGACGACACCATCGGCGGCGACCCCATCGTCTACTCCACTTGAGAGCGCTGCGGCACGGGCGACGCGTTCAGCGGTCAGCTGAACCAGACACGCATCGTGTGGGCCCACTGCGGGATCATCAACGCACAGGCGCTGGCCCGCGATGAGAATACTGAGAGTCTCTGGTTCCCTTCCGAGGGGTACTGCTTCTCCGGGGAGCTGGAGGGGTCCCTTCTGGAACCCATCACCCGCGTCCAATGCACCTGGAAGGAATGGCAGGAGCTGCACCCGGACACCCTCGTCCTGGACCTCCCCAACGACCCCAAGCAAAAGGACCCCCGCGAGGGCCACGGAGCGGAGGAATACTACGCCCGGCCGGCCATGGATCAGATCTTCATCACCTCGCTCGCGATCGACCTCAATAGCGAACTCCCGGAGAACGAGCCGATCATCGGCATCAACACTCCGGACGTCCTCCGCGCCTACCCCTTCCACGAGCTGAAGCGGCAGGGCGGTCTCCTCCACGACGATCTCGGCGGCCAGCCCATCATCATCTTCACCGGGCCCGAGCCCGACAGCTTCAAGGCCATGGTCTTCGATCGCCGGGTGGATGGGCGCCCGCTGGATTTCGCCATCCGTGATCGGCAGTTCATCGATCTGGACACGGAGTCCGTCTGGAGCCTGGAGGGACTCGCGCTCTCCGGTCCGCACGAAGGCGCGCAGCTCACGCCGGTGCACTTCTTCCCCACACGCTGGCATTCCTGGTGCTACACGCACCCCGGCGGGGAGATCTGGCGGACGCAGTGGGACGAGGCGCCGGATCTAGACACCGGCAGCTTCGCCCCCGCCATCGGCACGTGGCGCGCCGCCGGCTACGAGGTCAAGGTGGAACGCGCGATCATCAACCTGGAGCGGCCTCTGGAGAGCCCCGAGGGCTACGTCGTGCGGGTGAACGGCGATCGTCTGCTGCTGCATCGCTTCGAGAACGCCACGGCCGCCGACGACTACTGCTACTTCCACCCTCACAGTGGCCGCCGCGGCTGTGTCGTTCTGGAATCCGCCCCGGACCCGGAGTTCATCTACACGGACATCGCGACGCAACGTGTCCGCATCCCAGAGGACGTGGTCCAGTGGTCAGCGCACGTCGGCAACGACACCTTCGTCGACGCCCTGGAGGGCATCGCTCCCGGCGAGGCACGGCCCTATCCCGGCCTGCGCCGCATCGTCGAGGGCTTGACCGACTGGGATCTCTGGCCGGGCATCGCCACGCCGATGAACCAAGACGTCCCCGTGTTCAACCCCATGCTCACGACCACGGGACGCTTCCCCGGCATCGACAACGGTGTCTACGCCACCATCGGCGAGGGGGACAACTTCGTGATCTACCGCTGCAGCTCCGCCGAGCGAGCAGAGCGCTACGTAACGCAGGAGCAGAAGTACGCGTTCGCCGTCGACCGCTACGTCTTCCGCTCCATCCCGCTGAATAAGTTCAAGTACCCGCGTTTCGGCGCCGTCGACCGGGACGAGGACAAGGTCGCCTGGTCGGACCTCCTCGAGGACGACGACTTCAAGACCGACATCCGCGCGCTCGTCGAGACTCAGCGGTAGGCGGCCGGGAGATCCCTCAGGGGTCCCCCGGCCCGGCGGCCAGCGGGGCGAGATAGCTCTCCCAGAGATCGATGTAGACGGCCTCGCGCCGGGAAGGAATCTTGCCCCACAGGTCTTGCCCCTCGAAGCGGACGCTGTAGACGTACTGGGGCGCTTCGCCGCCCCCGTGAGCGTGCGCGTCGGGCAGGATGAAGGCGCCGTGCAGCCGATCGATCGTGCCCCGCTTCGCCCGCCCGTAGCGGGGCAGACGGGTGTGTCCCGGGACGTGCGTGTTGCGCGTGCGCACGCCCTCGCCGGCACGGAAGCGTGGCGGCTCCGTCATCTGCGCGTCGCGCCGGCAGTCGAACCAGACAGGATCGGCGTTTGGGGACAGCAGTGTGGGCGCCCCGACGAAATCAACCCCAGACGGTGCGAGTGATGCTTCCGGCTCATCCCTGCGCGCCGAAAGCTCCTCCTCCGTCACGAGCCCCCTCTCGATCAGCAGCAGCTCGATCCCGTCGAGCCAGATCTCGTAATAGCTCGCCGCCAGGTAGTCCGCCGGCGCCATCCGCTCGTTGGCGTGGCGCGACTCGTCCACGTTGAACAACCCGAGATCCAGGGCCGCCATCAGCAGCCCGAAGACGCGGCGCTCCCAGTCGGCGTGGAAGAGCGCCTCGTCCTCCTCCCGCACCACCGGTCCAAAGCCGTGCATTCCGCCGAGATCGTGGATCCCATTCATTCGCCCGCCCGTCCCCGATCAGTTGGCCGCGCGCTCGTAGGCGGTGAGTTCATCGAGGGCCGGTTTGATCTCCCGCATGAAGATCTCCAATTGCTCGATGACGCTCTCCTTGGGCTGCTGGGCGTAGTGCCACGAGATGATGATGTACTCGTATGGCACCTGTGCCCACTCTGCGACGAGTTGATCCCGAACCTCGTCCACGGTCCCGCTGACGTGCATCTGTGAGGCCTGCAGGGCCTGCACGATCTGTGCGGTGGTGGGATCGGGCGGCAGTGCGAGGTCCGGGTCCAATAGCTGGTAGAGGGGATCGTAGAAGTTCTTGTAGATGTCACTGTCGAAGCTGGCCAGCTTGCGTTCCGTGTCCTCTCGCGTTGCCCCGATCTGCAGGAATCGCTCGACGGCCTGGTTCTGGCCCAGGGCCAGATGGCGTCCCGCATCCTTCGCGACAGTCACATAACGCGGAGCAAGCGCCAAGGCGCGTTCGCCCCCGATGACGTGGGTGTAGACGAACCCTTGGCGCGCGCAGTAATCCGCGGATGCCGGGCTCCCCAAGCTCGGCACGAACACCGGCGGGTGCGGTTTTTGGTAGGGGGCGGGCACCACGCTGACGCGATGCACGCGCCCGTCCGAACCGATTTCCCCGTCCGCCCCTAGCCGGCTCGTACTCTGGGCCATCCACCACTCGATCCCCTCCTCGTGGGGGTAGGGAATCTGCCACAGCGGGGAGTTGTGCTCAATGCTGTCCTGGGTCCAGGCCTTCAGGACGATGTCGACGTTCTCCTCGAAGAGATCGCGATTCGTCTGGTCGTCCGCCGTGCCGTCCGAGTGCGTCGCCCGCGCACCCAGATGCTGCCCGATCACGTTCGTCCAGCGATCTTGATAGCCACGGGCGAAGCCGACGAAGAACCGCCCCTGGCTCATGTGGTCGAGGATCGCCGTCTCTTCGGCCACCCGGATGGGATGTTGGGCGCTCATCACGTACCCCAACTGCCCCACGTGGATCTGCTTCGTGATCGCCGCCCAATAGGCGTTCAGCACGCCGGGGTTGGGGCTCACCTCGTAGCCCTCGGAGTGGAAGTGGTGCTCGATCGTGGCGACACCCCAGAGACCCAGATCGTCCGCCGCTTGGACGAGATCGAACGTGCCCAGGAGCGTCTCCTGGTAGCGCTCACTGTTCCGCCCCAGCGGTCGCAGCGCCGCCCGCTCGTCCTGGCTCTCCGCTCGGACCACCGGATAGATGTCCAGAATCACCTTCACCACGCCGCACGGCCTTTCTGGCGGTCCGGGCTGTCGCATCCGCGGCAGCCGGGATGGAAGGATGGGCGCGAAGCATAGTCCCAAGGCGGGAATGGGTCACGGGTGCGTGGGCGCGCACCCACTGCGATCGAGCGGACT
Source organism: Dehalococcoidia bacterium (assembly GCA_965247775.1). GTDB lineage: Bacteria > Chloroflexota > Dehalococcoidia > Bin125 > Bin125. The sequence continues at coordinate 1,828,430 of OZ252031.1, read as the reverse complement.
TGCGGTCTGGTTCTGGGCGCGAGCACCGGGCGAGCAGCGCGTTGCTGAGAACCAGGCAGGGAAACCCGAGCAGAGTCCACACGCCATCGTCTGCGACCTGGGACCAGACCGGGCGTGACAGCCGAAATCGATCTGCGCATCATGCGATGCCCGGCCTCCTCTCAGCGTTGGAACTCCAGCGGCAGTGAGGGCTGGAGCTGGACTGACCGACGCCGACGGACGCGCTCCAGGTTCACAAGGCCCGAGGGGTCCAGGACGTACTCGCTCTCCATACGGTGTGGGAAGTAGGCGAGGATGGCGTCCGCGGTACGCAGTTCCGCCCGGTAGACAGCGCGAGGCCGGCCCCCGAACCGGCGGGCGAAGAAGCGGGTGACCCGCAAGTCGTCGGTCCATGAGAGCCGTCGGGCGCGTCCGGGTCGGCTGCGCCCCGATAGAGGGCCCTGGGCGGGGAGGGGTGCGCCGTGGGGCTGGCGAACCCGGTAGATCGCAGCACCGCCGCCAAGGCCGCGCGGGGGGACCGGGCGTACCCGACCTCAGGCCACAACTCCGTGAGCAGCGCCGGCCGCTCCGGTACGGGAACCCACGGCCAGATCCCGATGAGGACGGCGGGCACGATCGGCGGGAACGGTATGGTCGCGCACCCGAGGCCCGGCTCGTCCGTGCCGTCGTAGCGGGCGAGTGCTTCCCGCCACGCCCCATCCGCGCAGAGGGCAGCAAACGCTACGGCGAGCCACCGATACCACAGTCGCCTGGCGGCAGCCGCCGCAGCGAGCCGGATGCTGTCCACGTCGCGGGGCGCCGGTGTGGTGGACGCGGTTCGCCACGGACCGCCGCCGACCCGATCCAGCCAGTACACCTGCTCTGCACAGATCCCGCCGCGCCAGGTCATGCGGCGACAGCAGCGCGTCTGGCCACGAACCGCTGCAACCCAAAGAGCCTCAACTGTGGTGCCTTGGAACTGAGAGGCCGTCACGTCGATCCCAACGAGTGCAACGCTGTCCCCTTCGACAAGGGCGATCGTGCCACCGGGTCGCAGGAACGCAGGGTGGGGGTTGAAGAAAACCACCGTCTGCGCGGCGTCGGTGGCGGTGCCAAGCACCGGATGAAAATCTCCTCGGGCTCCCGCCGACGTTGAAGCCGCCGGTCACTGCGACGGTCCCGTCAGGGAGCAGAGTGGCGGCGTGGGGCGCACGCGCGGCGTTGAACGATCCGGCCGGGCTGAACTCCTGCCTCGCGGGATCTATGCTTCCGCGCTGGCGTGATGGGGAGCCGGGTCGAGGAAGTCGCCCTCCTTATCCGCCCCCGATGATCGCACCCGTCCGTCGGGGGCAGGGTGGCGCTGCTCGAAAAGTTGAGCGCGCTGGAATCCGCGACGACCTGAAACTCGCCCTCGCGTCGCAGCATCGCGCCGGTCCGCCCCGGCGACGCGTTCTTTGGCCGTGCCACCGGCCCCGCCATCTTGGCAGACGGCTTCGAGTCTGGCGACACCAGCTGATCCCCGCCCGCCGCCGCGCTCCTCGCTCCCACCGACAGCGCCTAGCGACGAGCTACGGCCCCTGTCAGCATGGACGCCAGGGCCTCGCGCCGGCGTCCCGTGGCCCGGGAGGTCCGCATCGTGGCCAACGAGCCCGTCACCGGTCGCACCGCTTCCGCCGGCCCCGCGAGCCCCGCCACGAGCATCATCGGCACCGCCGAAGGCCACCACGCCGGCGCCTTCCACCCCACCCACTGGCTCCTCTTGGCCCTCATCGCCGGCTGCTGGGGGTCCACCTTCCTCTTCGTCGACATCAGCCTGGACGATCTCCAACCCGGGCTGGTCGCCTTCCTTCGCCTGGTGCTGGGGGCGGCCGCCCTCGCCGTGGTCCCCGGCGCCCTCGCCCCGCTCCCCCGCCGCGAGTGGCCCGCCCTGACCATGATGGCTGTCGTCTGGCTGGCCGCGCCCATCGCCGTCATCCCGATCGCGCAGCAGCGCGTCGACTCCTCCTTCGCCGGCATGATGGCCGGCGCCGTCCCCCTCATCGCCGCCCTCGTGGCCGCCCTCCTCCTGCGCCGGCGCCCCGCCCGCGCCCAGGCCGTCGGCCTTCTCGTCGGGTTCGCCGGCATCCTCGCCATTTCCATCCCCGGCACCGCCGGCGACAGCGCGAGCCCCGCGGGCACCGGCCTGATGCTCATCGTCATCCTCTGCTTCGGGGTCGGCAGCAACCTCGCGGTGCCCCTGAACCAGCGCTATGGCGCCCTGCCCGTCGTGTTCCGCGCCCAGGCCCTCTCCGCCCTCCTCCTCCTCCCATGGGGCCTCGTCAGCCTCGACGGCTCCCACTTCGCCCTCTCGAGCACGCTCGCCCTCGTTGGCCTCGCCCTGCTCTCGGGTTCCCTCGCCCTCGTTGCCATGTCCGTCCTCGCCTCGCGCGTCGGCGCCCCCCGCGCCAACATCGCCGTCTACTTCGTCCCCATCGTCGCCATCGTCCTCGGCCTGCTCGTCCGCGACGACAGCGTCCACCCCGTCGCCCCCCTCGGCATCGCTCTGGTCCTGGTCGGCGCCTACCTCGCCTCCCGCGCCGAGCGGCGCCACCCCGTCGCCGCTCGCCCGTAGCCCCCCGCGACCGAAACCGCTCCAGCCGGACCCGCGCCCGGACTTGGCTCCTAGCCCGTGAGCAGCCGCAGGGTTGCCGCGGCGCCGGGGTCGCCCTGACTGCTCCGCAGCAGGGCCGGGTCCGCCTCCACGATTTGCCGCGCCACCGCCGCCGCGTTCACATCCGCCGCCGCCACCGTTCCGTCCGCTGCCCGTCCCACCTGGCGCGACAGCGCCGCGATCTCCCCCCGCAGCCCCTGCCGCGCCCGCTCCAGCTGCGCCAGCGCCCCGTCCAGCTCCTTCACGAAATCGTCACGGGAGACCGTCCCGTCGCCCCGCCGGCGCCGTCTCGTCCCCGAACAGCACTAGATGCCGGGGTCCCGCCGCCACCCCGGCCTCGTCCGCCGCGTCGACGCGGCGACCTTCGAGCTTGGTCAGCGCTTCCCCCACGTCCCCCGCCTCCGCGGCCACCTCGATCTCCACGCCCAGCCGGTCGAAGGTCACTGCGTAGGACCCATCGCTCCCTCGCGCCCCATCCAACTGCGCCGTCTGCGTCGCACCGCTGGCCGCGTCATGGATCGTCACGTCCCGCTCCGCGCTGGCGCGCGTCGTCGCCACGATCGTTTGCTTCGCCAGCGCCTTCGCCAGCGCATTGCCGGACGACTCCGCCGGACCGCTCAGCGTGAGCTTCACGCCCAACTGATCGAAAGGCCTTCCCGAAGCGGACTTGATCGCTACCCCGCCTTCAGCGCCCGGAAGCTGATCCCCCGTGTCTCGAATTCGGCCGCGTCCGACTCATGCCGCGAGCCCGAGAACCCGTCGATCTCCGGACCCCACAGCACGTCCACGAACCCCGCGTGCTCGAGCAGCCACTCCCACTCTGCTGTCAGCAGGGCGCCGGCGATTCAACCGGACCAGAGGTCGATGTCATCTTTCGCCTCCTGCGGCACCGGCCGGTGCACCACGATGTCCACGATCTGCGCCCGCCCCCGGGCTTCAACACGCGCGCCGCCTCGCGCATCGCCCCCACTTTGTCGTGGCACAGGCTGATCACGCCGTTGCTGATCACCACGTCCGCGCTCGCCGACTCCACGGGCAGGTCCTCGATCGTCCCTTCGCGAAACTCCACGTGCTCCAGGCCCAGCGCCTGCGCTCCCCACCGCGCCGCTTCCAGCATCGCCGGTGTCATGTCCACGCCCACCACCCGCCCCGCCGGCCCACCCGCTGCGCCGCCAGCAAACTGTCGAAGCCCGCGCCGCAGCCCAAGTCCACGACCGTCACACCCGCCGGCAGACGCCCCAGCGCCAGCGGATTCCCCGTCCCCGCGAATGAGTCCGCCGTCCCACTCGGCAGCGAGTCCACCCTCTCCGCCACGTACCCCAGCATCGCCGCCAGCGGCCGGCCGTTGTGGAAGTGGAACCCCTTCTCCGGCTCCTGCGCCACCTCCGTGTACTTCTCCCGGATCTGCGCGCGCAGCACGTCGCGGTCCACCCGCGCAGCCGTTACCGGATCGACCGTTGCCCGGCCCTCGGCGCCCGCGTGATCGGTCTTGCCGCCCCGGCGGTCAGCGCCTCGGCCGCGTGCCCGCCCAGGTCGGAGTCTACGCCTCCGGCGGCGGCGCGGCCGAGGCCATCCCTGCGATCAGCGCCATGTCCCCACCCGAGGCCGCAAAGCGCAACTTCGCCAGCTCCTGGTAGTCCGGGTCGTTGTACCAGCGCAGCGCCTCTTCCTTGTCTGGGAACTCCAAGATCGCCGTACGGTGGTAGGGCCAGGCCCCCTCCATGCTCTGCGGCGCCGGGTCCGCCGCCAGCACGGTGCCCTGGTAGCGACCGAAAATCTCGCCAAACCCCTCCACATATCTCCGGTACCCGTCCGCGTCACGGATCCGCAAATTGACGATGATGTAGACCGACATGTGCCTCCGGCTGCGGGCTGTCCGCTGCGCGCGAAAGGGTATCAGCGTTCGGCCGTCCGCCCAGCGATCGCCCGACACAGATCCCGCATCACCGTCACCTCCTCCACGCTCAGCTCCTCCCGCCGTCCCAGAAACAACGAGGCCCGGATCACTCTCGGCCGCGCCGGCGGCGCCTCCGGCCTCGCCTCGAACAGCTCCGGCGCCATCTCCAGGACCAGCGTGTTCGGCTGCTGCAACAGATCCAGCAGCGGCCCGTAGAGCCCCGTCAGCGCGTTCAGCCGCTCCGCCGACGCCACCGCCTGCGGGGCTGCCACGTCGCCCTCGTCGAGGGCCGCCTCCCAGCGGAACCCCCGCGCCGGTCCGACCCCCCCGAACTCCCGCTGCGCCACCGCCTTCCCCTGCGCCCCCCAGCCCGACGCTACCGAGTCCATCAGCCCCTCCCGTCGCACGAGGAAATGGAACCCCGTCGCCGACGCCCGCATCCGGTGCCCCGACCCTGCCCCCTCCGATGTCACCTGCACGAAGTCTGGTGGACCCTCCGCTACCCGCACCAGCCCCCGCCCCATCACTCCGGGGCGCAGCCCGGCCTCCCGCTCCGGCGCCTCCCCGTCCACGATCTCCGCCGCCAGTCCCGCCTCCTCCAGCGCCGCCAGCAACGCCCCCGCCAGCGATGGCAGCGTCTCCCTACCCCGCCGGAACAGCCGCCCGAAGATCATGGCGCCGCCCTCACTCCGGCGACGCCCCCGCGATCTGCATCAGCCGCCCCATCCGATGCTGCAGCGCCTCCGGCACGTCCACCCCCCCGTCCTCGCGCTGGTACGTCTCCAGGATCGCCGCCAGCACCCGCGTCATCCCGAACGAACTCCCGTTCAGCGTGTGCACGAACCGCGTCGGTTTCTTCCCCTCCGGCCGGTAGCGCATGTTCGCCCGGCGCGCCTGGAAATCCAGGCAGTTGCTGATGCTGCTCACCTCCAGCCATTCCTCCGCGCCCGGCGCCCACGCCTCCAGGTCGTACGAGATGGCGGCGCTGAACCCCACGTCCGCGCTGCACAGCTGCAGCACCCGGTAGGTCAGCCCCAGCTCCCGCAACAGCGCCCCCGCGTGCGCCACCATCTCCGCCAGCGCCCAGTCCGAGTCCTCCGCCCGCGTGAGCTGGTACATCTCCACTTTTTCGAACTGGTGCACCCGTTTGATCCCGCGCACATCCCGGCCCGCGCTCATCTTCTCACGGCGGAAGCAGGGCGTGTGCGCCGTGTAGCGCAGCGGCAGGTCCGCCTCCGCCAGGATCTCGTCCCGGTGCAGGCTCGTCAGCGGCACCTCCGCCGTCGGGATCAGGTAGTAGTCTTCCTCCGCGTCGCGGTACAGGTTGTCGCGGAACTTCGGCAGCTGCCCCGACGCGAACATCGTCTCCTCCCGCACCATGTTGGGCAGGTACATCTCCGTGTAGCCTGCCTCCTCGTTGCGCTCCAGGAGGTGCCCGATCAACGACCGCTGCAGCCGCGCCCCCTTTCCGCGCAGGATGAACATTCGCGTTCCCGCCATCGCCGAGGCCCGCTCCGTGTCGATCAGCCCCAGCGCCTCGCCGATCTCCCAGTGCGGCCGCGGCTCGAAGGCGAACGCGCGCGGCTCCCCCACCTGCCGCAGCACCTTGTTGTCACGCTCGTCCACCCCCTCCGGCGTCTCCGCGTGCAACCGATTGGGGAACTCCGCCACCAGATCCTGCAACTCGCCCTCCACCGCGCGCAGCCGCTTGTCCAGCTCGTCGATGCGCCCCGCCACCGCTCGCTGTTCCCCGATCAGCTGTTCCCGCTCCGCCTGGTCGCCCGCTTTGCCGATCGCCTTGCCCGCCTGGTTGCGATCCGCCTTGAGCCGCTCCACCTCCGTCAGGATCGAGCGTCGCTGCGCGTCCAACGCCAGCACCTCGTCCAGCGGCGCCGTTGTGCCGCGCAGCGCCAGCATGCGCCGCACGTCATCCGGCTCCTCGCGGATCCACTGCATCGAGAGCACCGCTAGCGCTCCTCCTCTGCCGCCCGCTCGATCGCCGCCATCCCCAGCACACGCACATCCTCGGGGATTTCCACCGCCCGGTCATCCGCGCCCCCCGCCAGCGGCCGGTTCGCCCGCAACGCCTCGGCCGACACCCAGTGCCAGCCCGGCAGCGGCGCTTGCCCCGCCGGTTCCGGCCGCGTGAAGTAGATGTGGTCGATGTGCTCGTGCGGCCCGTCCAGCGGGTGATCGGGGATCTCCTCCACCATGATCGTCGCCGGCGCCGGAAGCTGTGGGGGCGACGGGTAGTCGAACGGTGGGACCGTCGGCAGGATCATGACGCCCAGCCCCGTCTCCTCCCGCACCTCCCGCAGCGCCGCCTGCACCGGATCCTCGTCCGCGTCGACGTGCCCGCCCGGCGGCAGCCACATTCCGTTCTTCTCGTGCCAGTGCAGCAGCGTTCGTCCCTCCATCGAGACGAACGCCGAGACCGTGAAGTGCCGGATCATCCAGAGCAGCCTACCGTCCCCCGCCGCGTCGGCCTGTCCGCCTGGGCCGGTAGGTCGGGACGTGGAGACCATCCGCGTGAAGACTACGCTCCACTTCGATGAGCAGGTTGTGCGGAAGCGGCCATACCTCACCCCTGCGCTCTGCGAGTGGGTCGTCGCTAATCCGGTGCGCCGTGAGGTGCAACGCGATGGCCGCGTCCGCTTCTGGGCGCTCGTGCCCAAGATCGGCGGTCGGGCCGTCCGCGTAGTTACTCTGGAAGATTGAGGAGACCATCCAGAATGCGTTTCTTGACCGGCGCTTTCGCGCGCCGCGAGAAGCGGGTGAGTCATGAAGCTCCACTACTACCCCGAAACCGATTCCCTCTACATCGAGCTGAGCGCCCGTGACGGCGTCGACACCCGCGAGGTCCGTGACGACATCGTTGTGGACTTCGACGCTGACGGGAACGCTATCGGGATCGATATCCAGCACGCGGCCCGCACACTCGATCTGGAAACCCTCGAGGCGGTAGCGCTTCCCCTCGGCAAGCCGCGCCGCGCCTGACGCTATTCCCGCCTCCGCAGCTGCGGAAACAAAATCACATCCCGGATCGAGGCCGAATTCGTCAGCACCATCACCAGCCGGTCCACTCCCAACCCCAGTCCCCCCGTGGGCGGCATGCCGTGCTCAAGCGCCACGAGGAAATCCTCGTCCACCAGCTCCGCCTCCTCGTCCCCCGCCGCCCGCAGCGCCAGCTGCGCCTCGAACCGCTGCCGCTGATCCACTGGATCGTTCAGCTCGCTGTAGGCGTTGCCGATCTCCCACCCCGCCACGAACGCCTCGAACCGCTCCACCAACGACGCATCGTCCGTGCGCCGCTTCGCGAGCGGCGACAGCTCTACCGGGTAATCCAGCAGGAACGTCGGCTGGACCATGCGCGGCTCCACGGTCGCCGACACCAGCGCATCCAACAGCTTGCCCCAGCCCGCGTTTTCCGGCGCCGGGATGTCCTTCTCGCGCAGCAACGCCGTTATCGACTCCGCGTCCCGATAGTCAAAGAAATCCACCCCCGCGTACTCCCGCACCGCCTCCCGCATCGTCACCCGCCGCCAGGGCGGCGCCAGATCGATCGTCTGCTCCCCGAACCGCAGCGACGTCGTCCCTAGCACCTCCGCCGCCAGCCCCGACACCAGATCCTCCACCAACCGCGCCACGTCGTGGTAATCCGCGTACGCTTCGTAGGACTCCATCATCGTGAACTCGGGATTGTGCCGCGTCGACGTCCCCTCATTGCGGAAGATCCGTCCCACCTCGTAGACCTTGTCCAGCCCCCCAACGATCAGCCGCTTCAGGTGCAGCTCCGTCGCGATGCGCAGCGCCCGATCCTCATCCAGCGCGTTCATGTGCGTCAGGAAGGGCCGCGCCGCCGCGCCCCCCGCCTCCGTCTGCAGCACCGGCGTCTCCACCTCCAGGAAGCCGCGCTCGTCCATGAAACGCCGTAACGCCGCAATGATCCGCGACCGTTGCACGAATACCTCGCGCGAGCGCTCGTTCGCCTGCAAGTCCAGATAGCGCTGCCGGTAGCGCGCCTCCACATTCTGCAGGCCGTGCCACTTCTCCGGCGGCGGCCGCAGCGCTTTCGTCAGCAGGATCAGCGTTCCCGCCCCCACCGTGATCTCCCCCGTCCGCGTCCGGATCAGATCCCCCGACGCCTCCACAAAGTCGCCCAGATCCAGCGCCTGCAATACCCCCCAGCCATCCAGCAGCCTGTTCCGGCGGCACATCAGCTGGATCGTCCCAGAGCCGTCTCGCACGTCCAAGAACGCCAGCTTGCCCAGATCCCGCAGATTCGTCACTCGGCCCGCCACCCGCGTGGCCGGTCCGGACTCCCCTCCCGCCTCCTCCGCCTCCTCGAACGCCGCCCGCGCCTCCGCGATCGGCGTCACCTGCCCGCCCCCCCGCGCCGGGTACGGATCGACCCCCTCCCTGCGCAGCGCCGCCACCTTCTCCAAGCGCTGCGCGCGCAGCGCCTCCAGGCGCTTACTGGGACCGGCGCTCATGCCCTCACTCGCATGCCGTCACCATCCCCGCCCCCGGAAACTCAGGCAAGCCGCCCCACCGCGGCGCTCTCGCCCGCCCGAGCGGCGCCCAGCGCCCCCCTGACGGCCCCTACGCGATCTCCTGAATCTTCATCGTGATCGTCCCCGCCGGCGCCTCCACCTCCACCGTTTCCCCCTTCTTGCGGCCCAGCAGCGCTCGCCCCACCGGCGACTCGTCACTGACGAAGCCCTGCGCGGGGTCCACCTCCACCTTTCCCACAATCGTGAACTGCTGCTTCTTGCGCCCCACCGTCACCCGGACCGTCGCCCCCAGGTGCACCGAATCCGGATCGTGCGCTTCGGCCTCGTCGATCACCTCCGCGTTGGCCAGGATTCCCTGCAGCGCGCGGATCCGCCCCTCTACGAAGGCCTGCTCGTTCTTCGCCTCTTCGTACTCCCCGTCGCTTTGCGTCCCGGGCGACTCCTCCAGCGTTTGATGAATCAGCGCCGCCGCCGCCGGTCGCTTCGTCGTCAGCAGCTCATACAGCTCCTCGCGCAGACGTTCCAGCCCCTGCGCCGTTACCGGGATCGGCTTCTGAGCGGCCATCGGCGAACTCCTTGCGCCCCTCCGGCGCCCGTCCTCTCTCGGGCCCGCTCCCCCTGGCGAGCGAGAGAAATGCGGCTGCGGCCTCAGGGGGGCTGCAGCCGCCATATACGAACGTCCGTGCGGAGTATATGGGGCCGCTCAGCGTTGCGGCAACGACGAACCCGCAGCGGCCCCTGATACACTGCCCCCGCATCCACCCGGCGGGGGGCCTGGAGAGGGCGTCCGGTGCCCTGCGCGCACGACCGCGCGACGCTGAGGACAGCATGCGCCTCCCCATCCTCACGGACACCCTGGTCGGCCTCATCGCCGGCCAGGGTGGCGGGTTGAGCGTCGCTCTCCTCCTCGACGATGACCCCGTGCCCGCCGCCCAGAGCGCCCGCGACGAGGCCGCCCCTGCCCCACCGGCCTCGTCCTCGACGCCGGCGGCCATGTCTTCACCAACGAGCACGTCGTCCGCGACGCCCTCCGCATCAAACTCCTTCTCCCCGACGGCTCCAGCCGCCTGGCCGAACTCGTCGGTAGCGCCGCCCCCGTCACCGACCTCGCCGTCCTCCGCACCAGCCCGGACGGCCTCGTCCCGGTCCCCTTCGGCTCGTCTGCCGGCCTCCGCAGCGGCGATGTCATCCTCAGCCGCAACGGCTTTTCCCTCACCACCCAACCGCCCTACCTCGCCGTCCTCCGGCGCCTCACCCCCGGCCAGCCCGTGGACGTGGTCTACGTTGAGGCGGACGGAGCGCAGCGCAGTCGGGAGGTGGTCCCGGCGCTCCGCACCCGTTGAGCGCTGCCCAAGGAGTGGGACCATAATCACCCTGCACCCGAGGCGATGAACGCCGCACCATGAGCGCAGAGCGATGAGCGAATCCCCCTTCGACCGCCACCCCCGGCCCCGGCGCGTGGCCGATCAAGCCCGCCGCCGCGATCCCCCGGCGCCCCGCCACCTCGGCCTGCGCCCCTCCGCCGACGACGCCCGCGGCATCGACAAGGGCTTCCTCCTCATCGCCTTCCTTGTGCTCGCCCTCGCCGCCGCCATCGTTGTCCTCTTCGTCCCCCCGATCGCCCTGCTCGACGAGGACGACCCCGCATCCCCCGCCGCCCAGACCCCCGGCCCGATCCCTCCGCTCGCCTTCGGAACCGGCGTCGAAGCCGCCCTGCGCGACAGCATCCCCCAGGTGCCCGACAGCCTCCTCCCCGTCAGCCCTCTCTACGACGTCACCCTCCCCCCAGACATTGAGGGGCCCTACCTCCTTACCCTCCGCCTCAACGCCGAGACCCAGGACCAGCGCAACCTCGGCGCCTACACCCACAGCGATGGCGCCTGGCAACGCCTCGGTGCCGCCCTGCTCACCGCCGACGGCGTCGCCGCCTCCGTGGAACTCACCACACCCCCCGGAAACGTGGCGATCCTCCGCCGTCTCCAGTTCCGCGACATGGTCACCGGCAACCTCCCCCCCGGCGCCGAACTCAACGCCGACGCCGCCAACACCCTCACCATCATCAACCCCATCAGCTTCGTCCCCGCTGAGGACGGCTCCCTCCTCGCCTTTGGCCAGACCGACGTCCTGCCCCCCAACGTCACCCAAGCCATTTACCCCGTCATCCTCGCCCAGCTGGAGGACGCCGGCACCATCAACACCGTCCTCGCCTCCGAGCAGCTCCGCCGTCAGCACAAGAACAACATCCTCCTCATGGTCCAGACCGGCCGCTTCGACGGCGTCGACATCGACTACCAGTTCATCGCCGATCCCCTCCGCGAGGAGTTCACCGAATTCATCACCGAACTCACCGACCAGCTCCACCGTGACGACCTCGGCATCATGATCAGCGTCCCCCTCCCCACCCGCGACGCCAGCGGTCTCAACCTCGGCGCCTACGACCTCGCCGCGCTCGGCGCCGCCGTCGACCGCATCAAAATCGTGCCCTCCCTGGACCAGTCCATCTTCCGTGAATCCCTCGTCGCGGCCCTGCCCGCGGTCCTCAACCGCGTCCCGCGCGAAAAGGTCCTCCTCACCGTCACCCCGCATAGCGTCCGAAAGACCACGGGCGGCTTGCAGGTTCTGAACCAACGCGTGGCCCTCGGACTGGCCTCCCGCATCGCCGTGCGCGAAAGCGGCCCGCTCATCGCCGGCCAGCGCGTCCGCCTCGTCGGCGAGAACATCTTCCAGGACGGCGGCGCCAGCGGCCTCTTCTGGGACCGCTTCGCCAACATGGTCTCCTACGTCTTCCCCGACGCCGCCGGCAATCCCACCACCGTCTGGATCGGGAACCGCTTTAGCCTTGCCTTTAAATTGGATCTCATCGAGGAGTTCCGCCTCGGCGGCATCGCCATCGCCGACGTCTCCGCCGCCGAGGCCCACGCCGATATCTGGCCCGTCATCACCCAGTTCCTCGAAGCTGGCTCCGTCTCCCTCTTCCGCCCCAACGAGGAACTCCTCATCCCCTTCTGGGAGGTCGAGGAGGGCGACCTCACCGGCTCCGGCAGCGCCGGCTGGGTCGTTTGGGACACCCCCACCATCCCTGGCGACTACGAGGCCCGCCTCATCGTCAGCGACGGCGACGTCCGCGTCGGCACCGCGCTCGACATCACCCTGGAGCCCTAGTGCCCTCCACCCCCACCGTCCGGCTCACCGGCGGCGACTGCGCCGGCCGCGCCGTCCGCGGCGCCGCCGGCAGCACCCGTCCCGCCACCGCCCGCCTGCGCCGCTCCATTTTCGATCGCCCGGACGTCCAGGAACGCCTCCAGGGCCGCGCCCTGGACCTCTACGCCGGCGCCGGCTTACTCGGCCTCGAAGCCCTCAGCCGCGGCGCTCCCGCCGTCGACTTCGTCGAGCACGACCGCCCCGCCTGCGACATCATCCGCGCCAACCTCGCCGCTCTCGACTGCGCCCAGCGCGCCCGGATCTTCTGCCGCCCGGTCGAGCGCGCCAGCCCCCGCCTCAGCCCGCCCTATCATCTCTGCTTCGCCGACCCCCCGTACGCCCACGACGCCAGCGCCGACCTCGCCGCCCTTCTCCAGGACGGCCTTCTCACCCCGGACGGTCTGCTCCTCTGGCGCCACCCCTGGCGCCGTCCGGCCCCCGAACGCCTCGGGCGTCTGGTTCGCCAAGACCAGCGTCGCTATGGTGACGCCGTCCTCGATACCTTCGCGCGCACCCCTCGCGCGCGCCGACCCCAAGCGACTGCAGGAGGCGCCGCGTGGCCACCGCCGTCTACCCCGGGGGCTTCGACCCCGTAACCAACGGCCACTTGGACATCGTCGAGCGGGCCGCTGCCCTCTTCGACCGCGTCGTCGTCGGCGTCTACCAGCGCAGCCAAAACGACCTCTTCAGCACCGAAGAGCGCGTCGCGATGTTCACCGAGGCCACCCAGCCCTTCGCCAACGTCCGCGTCGACAGCTTCAGCGGGCTCGTCGTCAACTACGCCCGCAGCGTTGGCGCCACCGTCCTCGTGCGCGGCATCCGCGCCGTCACCGACTTCGAGGCCGAGTTCGACATGTCCCTGATGAATAAGAAGATGGCCCCCGAGGTCGAGTCCGTCTACCTCATGGCCACCCTCGATCACCTCTTCATCTCCGCCTCCCGCATCCGCGAAGTCGCCGCCCTCGGCCAGCCCGTCGACGACCTCGTCCCGCCCAACGTCAACCGCGTGCTGCACGAGCGCTTCGGCCCCCTGCGCGTGGACTAACCCCCCGCGCGCAGCATCGCCCCCGCGCCCCGGCGCGCCGGAAGCCGCCGCGCGGTACACTAGCGGGCAGTCGCGGGGTCGGCGGGGAGGGCGCCGTCATCGATCTGCTTGAAATCATCGACCAGTTGGAGCAGACCATGCTGGAGGGCCGCCCGGCCCGCTTCGGCGGCGGCTGGATCGTCGACCGCCACGCCATGCTCGACATCATCGACCGCCTCCGCTCCGCCGTCCCCCGCGAGGTCGAGGACGCCCGCACCGTCCTGCGCGACCGTCACAACATCCTCGACAAAGCCAGCGAGGACGCCACGATCGTCGTCAACAAGGCCCGCGACGAGGCCGATCAGCGTCTCAACTCTCACGACATGGTGCTGGACGCCCAGCGTCGCGCCTCCGAGATCGCCGATCGCGCCCAGACCGAGGCCCGCGAAGCGCTCGACACCGCCCGCCGCGAAGCCGCCGCCATCCGCGGCGACGCCACCACCCAGGCCGTCGAGCAGGCGTTCGAGGCCGACCGCTACTCCCTGGACATGCTGCGCCGCCTGGACTCTCAGCTTTCCACCATCGAGGCCAGCGTCCGCGCTGGCATCGACCAGCTGGACCAGAAGCTCCAGCGCGAGGAAGAGATGGCCGCCGTCGACACCCGCGACGCCGAACTCCGACGCGAGCAGGCCCCCGTCTAGCCGAAGGCCTGCCCCCCTGAGGCGGCGCCCCGCCCGCCCGCTCAGCTCGCGACGAAGTTGACCAAGCGGTCCGGCACGTGCACCACCTTGCGCACCGTCTTGCCGTCGAGAAAGCGCTGCACCGTGGGGTCCGCCTCCGCCGCTCCCCGCGCCTCCGCCTCCGCCAGCCCCACCGGCGCCTCCAGCCTCGCCCGCACCTTGCCGTTCACCTGCACCACCAGTGTGATCGTCTCCTCCACAACCAGCGCCGGCTCCCACGCGGGCCACGACTGCTGATGCACGGAGTACGCCCCGCCCCGCCGTGACCACAACTCCTCCGTGATGTGCGGCGCCGAGGGCGCCAGGCAGAGCAACAGCGACCGGAGCGCCTCGTCCCAAGCCTCCCCGTCCACCGCCCCCGCCTCTCGCTCCCGCCCCAGCGCGTTCGTGAACTCCATCATCGCCGCCAGCATCGTATTGAAGCGGAACGTCGCGATGTCCTCGCTGACCTTCTTGATCATCCGGTGCGTCAGCCGTCGCAGGCGTTCCCCGCTCGTGGCGTCCTGCGCCCGCGTCACCTCCTGCAGTGCCAGGCCCCAGACCCGGTTCAACCAGCGGTGGTGCCCCTGAATACTGGAGTCGTCCCAGTCGCCGCCCCGGTCCCAGGGACCCAGGAACATCAGGTACAGCCGGACCGCGTCCGCCCCCAGACGCTCCACCCAGTCGTCTGGGTTCACCACGTTGCCCCGGCTCTTCGACATTTTGGCGCCGTCTTTGGTGATCGTTCCCTGGTTGAACAGCCGCGTGAACGGCTCGTCCACCGGCACCACCCCCATGTCCCGCGCCGCCTTGGTGAAGAAGCGCGCGTAGAGCAGGTGCATCACCGCGTGCTCGGCCCCGCCCGTGTACTGGTCCACCGGCAGCCACGTCTTCGCTAGCTCCGCGCTCAGCGGCGCCTGATCGTTGTGCGCGTCGACGAAGCGGAGGAAGTACCAGGATGAGCACATGAATGTGTCCATCGTGTTCGTTTCGCGCCGCGCCGGCCCCTCGCAGGCCGGGCAGGTCGTGTTCACGAAGCCCGCGTGCCGTTCCAGCGGTGACTCGCCCGTCGGCAGGAACTCCGCGTCCTCCGGCAGCAGCACCGGCAACTGATCCTCCGGCACCGGCACCGCCCCGCACTGCTTGCAGTGCACGACCGGGATCGGGGCCCCCCAGTAGCGCTGCCGGCTGATCAGCCAGTCCCGCAGCCGGTACGTGACCGCCGGGCCGCCCTGCCCTCGCTCCGACAGCGCCGTGGCGATCGCCTGCTTCCCTTCCCCCACGCTCAGCCCGTCATAAGCGTCTGAGTTCACCAGGGTCCCGTCGCCGGTGTAGGCGTCCGAGAGCGGCTCGCCGTCCCAACCCGGCGGGGCCACGACGACCGGAATCGCGAAGCCGTGCTCCTCCGCGAAGGCGAAGTCTCGCGCGTCGTGCGCCGGCACCCCCATCACCGCCCCCGTGCCATAGCCCAGCAGCACGTAGTCCGCGATCCAGATCGGGATCGGTTCGCCCCTGAACGGGTGCAGCACCGAGGCCCCCGTCGCCACGCCCGTCTTCGCCCGCTCCGTCGACTGCCGCTCGATCTCCGTCGCCAGCCGCGCCTGCCGCACGTACGTCTCGACCGCTTCGCGCTGCTCCGGCGTCGTGATTCGCTCCACCAGCGGGTGCTCCGGCGCCAGCACCATGGACGTCGCCCCGAACACGGTATCGGCGCGCGTTGTGAAGACCGTGATCCCCTCCCAGCCCTCCACCGGCCGCTCCAGCGGGAAGGTGATCTCCGCCCCCTCCGAGCGGCCGACCCAATTCGTCTGCATCGTTTCGATACGCTGCGGCCACTCGATCGTGCTGAAGTCCAGCAGTTCGTCCGCATACTGCGTGATGCGGAAGAACCACTGCTCCAGGTCCCGCATCTCCACCGCCGACTCGCAGCGCTCGCAGCGGCCGAGCCCCTCGTCGTCTCGCACGACCTGCTCGTTGGCTAGCACCGTCTGGCAACTGGGACACCAGTTGGCCGGCGCCATCTTGCGGTAGGCCAGGTCGTGCTTGAGCAGCTGCAGGAACCACCACTGCGTCCAGCGGTAGTACTCGGGCTCCGACGTCACCAGCTCCCGCGACCAGTCGAAGCTCGGCCCCATCGACTTCAGCTGCTCCCGCATCCGCTCCACATTGGCGTAGGTCCACGTGTGCGGATGGACCCCCTCGCGGATGGCCGCGTTTTCCCCCGGCAGCCCGAAAGCATCGAAGCCGATCGGGAAGAGGACGTTCTTGCCCAGCATGCGCTGGTACCGCGCCCCCGTGTCCGACGGCGCGATCGCGTACCAGTGCCCAATGTGCAGGTCCCCGCTCGTATACGGGAACATCGTCAGCGAGTAATAGCGCTCCCGCGCATCGTCGTCCCGCGCAAGGTGGAGCCCGTCCGCCTCCCAGCGAGCCTGCCAGCCACGCTCGATAGCGCCCGGCTCGTACGGCTCTACCCCCGACGCCCGATCCGTCGCCATCGCCCCTCCGCTTCCGGCCCGTGCGGGTCGGGCCGGGGAGCGCCTCCCCAGCCTCTCCCCCGCCCTCATCCGATTATGCGGAGCCCCCGATCGGTCGGTCAAACGGCTCCCGCGCGCCCGCCGGCCGAAACCGCTCGCTTACTCCGGGAAGCTCCCCGTCACGGTCACCACGTGCGCCCCGCCCGGCCCCGCCCCGATCATCACGATCACCGAGCCAAACGGATGCGCCGCCCCCACCGACAGCCCCGCGTCGCTGCCTGTCTGGAAGCGGTTCGCCTCGCCCTCCGCCCCAAGCGCGCGGAGCGCCGCCTCGTAGAATTCCAGGATCGCCACCACCGGCGCCGACCCTGCCACCTCCCACCGCGCCGTCAGCGCCACGACCCCGTTGATCGCCAGCGGGTCCAGGCTCAGCGTCCGCATCGACCCGGGGTAGTCCAGCGGCGCGTAGTAGCGCTCCGTCTCCACCACCTCCAGCCGCGCCGCCCCCGCGCTCGTCACTTCCGTCGCCGCCAGCGGCAGGAAGCCCAGCGCCCCCGCTACTCCGAGGAACGGCTCCGCCGCCGCCACCATTGACGTCGGCAGCGACGCCAACAGCTCCCCCTGCCGCCGCGCCGCCGCGTCCGCTCGCCCCAGCACCCCCGCCACGTCCCCCGCCGCCAGCCGGCCCGCGATCTCCTCCTGCAGCGCCGCCAGTTCCCGCACCCCGGACACCAGCCGATCGTGATCGGCCGCCAGCTCGGGCGGCGGCGTCAGCGCCTCCAGATCCACCAGCCCGGCCTGCAGCGCCTGCGCCAGCGCCGGCGCCGCCTCCTGCAATCCCGCGAACGCCGCCTCCGACGACTCCGCCCCCGCGATCGACTTCGCGATCGGCTCGATCCGCTCTTCGAGCGCTTGCGCCGCCGCCCGCAGCCTCGCGTCGTAGGCCCCCTCAACCGACTCCGCCCCCGCTTGCCCGCCCGGATCCGCCGCCTCCACTGGCGCGATCGTGTCCTCCCCCTCCGCTCCCCCGCTCGCCGGCGGCGCCCCCACCGCGACCGGGTCTCGCTCCTTCCCGCCGCCGCAGGCCGCCGCCAGAATGCTGGCTCCCACCAGCAGGATCAGCAGTCGCTGCATCTCGGCCTCTCTGCCCCCTCGCGCACTCTAGGCCTGCCCTCCACCGAACGCCCCGCTAACCTGTGGCTACGACCACTCCGCTTGCGCTTGTCGAAGGGCAGGAGCGGAGTCGAGAGCGCAAGGCTGACAGGAAGAACGCCATGGCCACGGACCCCGTTCCCCTCGTCGGCATCGTCATGGGCTCGCAGTCCGACTGGCCCACCATGCAGGCCACCGCCGACACCCTCCGGCGCCTCGAGGTCCCCCACGAGACCCGCATCCTCTCCGCCCACCGCACCCCCGACGAAACCGCCGCCTACGCCGCCGCCGCCGCCGATCGCGGCCTCCGCGTCCTGATCGCCGCCGCTGGCGGCGCCGCTGCACTGCCCGGCGCCCTCGCTGCCAAAACCGTCCTGCCCGTCATCGGCGTGCCCATGGAGGGCTGGGCCCTGCACGGCATGGACGCCCTACTCTCCATGGTCCAGATGCCCCCCGGCGTGCCCGTCGCCACCGTCGCCATTGGCACGCCCGGCGCCACCAACGCCGCCCTCCTCGCCGCCCAAATCCTCGCCCTCAGCGACCCCGCCGTCGCCCAAGCCCTGCACGACGAACGCGCCCGCCGCGCCCAGGCCGTCCTCGACAACCCGGACCCACGTACCGCCGGCTAGAGCACCGCGGCCCGCCGCCGGAATCTCCCCCCGGCCTCCGGCCGTCTGAGCCGCCTAGGCCTCCGGTCGTCGAAAGCGCACGTATGCCTCCCCCGCCTCTTCGTTCGCTACCGCCGACACCAGATCGAAGCGCACGATCCGCTCCAGCGTCGACACTCGCGCCCCCTCCACCGGCGACGGCGCCCCGCCCCCCACGATCACGCCGCTCAGCGTCAGGAAGTACTCATCCACCAGGTCGTGCTGGAAGAGCTGCCCCAGGATCGTCGGACCCCCCTCCGCCAGCAGCAGCCGCGCGCCGAGTTCGTCGTACATGTGCCGCAGCATGGCCGGCACCGCGTCCGCCTCTGGCACCACCTGCACCGGCCGCCCCGTCGCCTCCAGCGCCCGCCGGCGCTCCGCCGGCGCCCCCTCCGACAGATACATCACCGCCTTGAAATCGCGCCGCCGGAAAAACGCCCGCTCCAGCGGCAGATCCCCGGACCGGCTCAGCACCGCCGCGATCGGCGCCGCCGACTTTCCCCGCGCTCGACGCAGCGCCGTCAGCTCCTCCGCCCCTAGCCGCGACGACGTCCCGCTCGCCCGCAGCGTCCCCGCCCCGTTCAGGACCACGTCCGCGTGGAGCCGCAGCTCCCGCATCAGCCGTTGATCCCCCGGCGAGCCCAGTCCCCGCTCCATCCCCTCGATCACCACCTTGCCGTCCGCCGACGACACCATGTTCGTGATTATGTACGGCCGCGCCGACCCGTCCCTCGGCCCGGCCGGGAACGTCAGTTGCGTGTAGTCCGGAATCACGGTCCCTCCGGAATCCGGCGCCCGCCCCTCAGACGCGGACGGGCAGCCCCGCCATCTCCCGCAGCACCTCAATGAACACCGCGTAGTCCTGGGTGGGATCGTGTTTCGTCTTCGCCGCGCCCATGATCTGGGAGGCCACGCTCGTGAGGAACAGCGGCGCCCCGCGTTCCCGCCCCTGCTCCAGCATCAGCCCGATGTCCTTGAACGCCACGGCCACCGCCCCCTGCGGGCTGTACTCCGCGTCGATGAACTTCTGCCCCTTCTGATCCATCACCTTGGAGCCCGCCGCCCCATCCTTGAGCACCGTCAGCAGTCGTTGCGCATCCACCCCCGCCTTCATCCCCAGCGTCATCCCCTCTCCCAGCGCCATCGCGTTCCCCATCAGCACCAGGTTGATGATCAGCTTCGTCAGCGCCCCCGACCCCGCCGGCCCCATGTAGTACGCGGCCCGGCTGAACCCCTCCATCACGTCCTGCGCCGCCTCGAAGGCCCCCGCGTCGCCCCCCGCGATCACGATCAAGTCCTTCTCGATCGCCATCGCGCTCGTGCCACTCACCGCCGCGTCCAGGAACTGGATCCCCTGCCCCGCCAGCTCCGTCCCGATCGCCGCCGAGTCGCTCGGCCGTGCCGTCGTCGTGTCGATCACGATCAGCCCCGCCGTCGCCCCCTGCGCGACCCCTCTCTCCCCCAGCGTCGCCTCCCGCACGATCTCGATCGTCGGTAGCGACGTAATCAGCCGCTGCACTCCCTGGGCCGCCTCCGCCGGCGACCCCACCGGCGTGCCCCCTCGCTCCCGTAACTGCTCCATCCGCCGCCCATCCGGGTCGTAGCCCTGGATCGCGAATCCGGCCGCCGTCAGATTGCCGATGAACGCCTGGCCCATCAGCCCCATACCCACCAACCCAATGCGCTCACCCCCAATGCGCTCACCCCCAATGCGCTCACCCCCAATGCGCTCACCCCCAATGCGCTCGCCCCCAATGTGCTCGCCCCCAATGTGCTCACCCATAGTGTCTTCCCTTCCCGCGTGCCGCTGCTGGCGCCGGGCCCGCAGTCTACCCGCCCCCGCCGCCCCGCTATCCTCCCCCCAGCGTGCCTGCCCCTGCCAACACCGCCGGCGACCCCTGCGACCTCACCATTCGCCAGGCCGCCGCCGCCCTCCGCGACGGCGCCCTCAACGCGCTCACCCTCACCGACGCCGTCCTCGCCCGCGCCGCCGCCACCCAGCCCACCCTCAACGCCTACATCACCCTCACCCCCGACGCCGCCCGCGCCGACGCCCGCCGCGCCGACGACGAACTCGCCGCCGGCCACGACCGCGGTCCCCTGCACGGCATCCCCATCGGCCTCAAGGACCTCATTGACCTGGCCGGCGTCCCCAACACCGCCGGCTCTCGTGTCTTCCGCGACCGCGTCTCGAGCAGCGACGCCCATGTCGTCACGCTGCTGCGCCAAGCCGGCGCCGTCATCACCGGCAAGTGCAACATGCATGAGATGGCCATGGGCGGCACCAACGCCAATCCCCACTTCGGCGACGTCCGCAACCCCTGGAACCTGGACCACGTGCCCGGCGGCAGCAGCGGCGGCAGCGCCGCCGCTGCTGCCGCCGGGGCCTGCCTGGCTGCCCTCGGCACCGACACCGCCGGCTCCATCCGCGGGCCCGCCTCCCTCTGCGGCCTCGTTGGCGTCAAGCCCACCTATGGGCTGGTCAGCCGCCGCGGCGTCCAGCCCACCTCCTGGTCCCTTGACCACATCGGCCCCCTCGCCCGCACCGTGCAGGACGCCGTGCTCGTTCTCAACGCCCTCGCCGCCTACGACCCTCACGACCCCGCCAGCGCCGATCGGCCCCACGAGGACTTCACCCGCGACCTCGGCCGTGGCGTCGCCGGCCTCCGCATCGGCGTCCCCCGCGACCCCCTCTGGCTCGACGTGCAGCCGCAAGTGGCGTCCGCCTGCGAAGCCGCCCTCGACGTCCTCCGCGACCTTGGCTGCCACGTCCAGGATGTGCAACTTCCTCGCCTCGCCGCCGCCGGCCGGCCCAGCATCTTCCTCGCCGAGGCCGCCGCCTACCACGCGACGAACCTCGCCCGCCGCCCGCACGACTTCGCCCCCGACGTCCTCGCCCGTCTCCGCCAGGGCGCCGCTACCCCCGCCACGACCTACCTCAACGATCAGCGCAACCGTCGCAAACTCATCGCCGAAGCCCGCGACGCCTTCCAGCAGGTCGACATCCTCCTCTCCCCCGCCAACCCCACCCCCGCCCCCCGCCGCAGCGAAGGCGACCCCGACTACCAGCTCAGCCGGCTCGCCCAGTACTACAACCTGACCGGCATCCCCGCCGCCAGCATCCCCGCCGGCTTCAGCCGCGACGGCCTTCCTATCGGTTGCATGATCGGCGCCGGCCACTTCCAGGAGGCCACCCTCTGCCGCCTCGCCGCCGCCTACGAAGCCGCCACCGGCTGGGAAAGCCACCGCCCGCCCCCCTCACCCCGCCCCCGTCCGCACCCGGGTCCGTCGCCTACACTGGATCCCTCCGGCCGCCCATCCGCCCCCGAACCCGCCGGGCCGCCGGCCTGACTTCGCGGGAGGACTGCCGCGTGGCCGGCCGCAAGCACCGTCATCGGCTGGACGCCCTCAACCGCTACCCGCGCCGCATCGCCCTGCGCGACCGCCGCCGCGTCCGCCTCCGCCTCACCCGCCCGGGCGACCCGGAGGCCATCACCGCCCTCCTCAGCCGCCTCCCCCGCGACGACCTCATGTTCACCCGCATGTATCTCACCCAGGACGGCCTCGGCGTGGAGTGGCTCGCCGATCCGGAGGACTTCTGGACCACCGCCGTCGTCGCACAGGGCGTCGGCGGCAGGATCGTCGGCTTCGCCCACCTCCACTACAACCCCGCTCGGCGCGCCGACGGCGTCGGCGACATCCAGTTCGTCGTCGCCCCGGAGTACCGCGGCGCCGGCCTCGGCTCCCGCCTCGCCAGCGAGTGCGTCTGGCTGGCCGAATGGCTCGGTGTCCGCGAACTCCGCGCCCGCGTCGTCAGCGCCCAGCCCGACGCGCACGCGATCTTCCAGCGCCTCGGCTTTCGCCCCGCCGCCATGCTGCAGGACGGCGCCGTCACCGCCGACGGCCGCCCCCGCCACGTTCTCCTCATGAGCCGCCCCGTCCGCCCCGCCGACACCCCCACCGCCTGACCTCACCCTTCCGTCCCCCGGTCATTCCCCATCGGTAGGGCCGATCGGACCAGCCCTCCGGGCTTTGCCCCCGCGAACTCGAAGCCGCCGGCGTCCAGCACGCCGCCAGCGCCGCCCTCCACCTCGGCCGCCTCTGCATCCAGGGCGTCCGCGTCGCCCTGGACGACTTCGGCGCCGGCTACACCAGCCTCGAATACCTGCGCGAGTTCGAGATTGACCACCTCAAGATCGACCGCTCCTTCGTCGCCGGCCTCCCCCGCCGCGACGATCAGCTCAATATCGTCCGCATGATCATCACCCTCGCCCACGGCTTCCAAGCCGAGGTCATCGCCGAAGGCGTCGAAAAGCACCGCGACTGTCCAAGTGCTGCTCGGCCTTGGCTGCAACCTGGGCCAGGGCTTCGGCCCGCACCGCCCCGCCGCCGCCGACAAGATCGACGCCATCCTCGCCCGGCGCGTCCAGGCGGACCTCGCCCCCCCTCCGCGCCCGCCCATGTCGCCCTTACCTCCTGCGCGCGGCGCCCTCAGCCCCGGATCAGCCCCCCGCCGTCCACCGTGTACGTGCCGCCCGTGATGTACGCTCCGGCCGCGCTCGCCAGGATCAGCGCCATCCCCGCCACCTCCTCCGCATCGCCGATCCGGCCCAGCGGCGTGTAGCCGTCGCCCGCGGCGTCCAGCCGTGCCGTGATCTCCCGCGTCATCTCGGACCGCAGCAGCCCCGGCGCGATGCACATCACCCGGATCCCGTCCGCCGCCCAGGCCTTCGCCAGCAGGTCCGACAGGTTGCCCAGCGCCGCCTTGGACGGTGCGTACGACGGATAGCTCACGCTGCTCACCGTCGCCCGCACCCCCGTCGCCGATCCCACGTTGATGATGACCCCGCCCCCCCGGGCCACCATCAGCGGATGGCACGCCCGCGCGAGGAAGAACGGCGCCCAGACGTTGATCCGCATCACCCCCAGGAACTCCTCCGCGGTCGCCTCCGGGATCGGCGCGAACGTCCCCGCGCCCGCGTTGTTGACCAGGATGTCCACGCCCCCGAACGCCGCCACGGTCTCGTCCACCAGCCGTCTCAGATCCGGGTCCTGCGTCATGTCCGCCCGGATCGCCAGCGCCCGTTGCCCCGTGGCGGCGATCTCCGCCCGCGTCCCCTCCAGCGCCTCCGCCCCCCGCGCCGCGATCACGACGTCCGCCCCCTGCTCCGCGTAGGCCAGCGCAATAGCCCGCCCGATCCCCTTCGACCCCCCCGTGACGATCGCCACCTTCCCCGCCAAGGACGTGTCGACCACCGGCACCACGGACTCCTTCACTGCTCTCGCCGCACCGCCCCACGGCGCTCCGACGCCAACCGTACGCCGCCGCCCCGCGTCAGGCGGGCGATCAGCCCCTGAGATGCTCCACGAACCAGTCCCTCGCCGCAGCGCTGGCCTGGGCGAACCCGGCCCCGTAGGCGTCGAAGTGGCCCCCCGGCAGGATCACGAGCTTCTTCGGCTCACGCGCCTCCTCGAACGCGGCGATCGCTTCGTCCGCCACCGTCAGGTGGTCGCCCGCGGCCACCGCCAGGAGCAGCGGCGTGGGACTGATCTGCCCGATGTAGGCCCCCGGCTCGTACTCCGTGAACATCTCCACCGAGCGCAGCGTCACCTCGTTCCTCCACGACGGCGCCCGGTTCGCCCCCGTCTCCGTGAACCATTGCCACGAATCCGCCGTCGGCAGCGCCGACGGCGCCAGCGGGTCCTCCGCCACCACGGGCAGCATCGCCGGTGCCTCCCCCCGGTAGCGCGCTTCCCGGTCCCGCACGAACAGCGCCTGCGTCGGCGCCATGAAGTCCGAGCGGATCAGCCGCCGCGCGTTGCGATGCCCGCTGATCAGCGGAACCTGTGC
Source organism: Dehalococcoidia bacterium (assembly GCA_965247775.1). Taxonomy (GTDB): domain Bacteria; phylum Chloroflexota; class Dehalococcoidia; order Bin125; family Bin125. Next base: position 1,804,319 of record OZ252031.1, on the reverse strand, counting down.
CACCACGCACCGCACGCGCCGGTCCACGGCGCCCACCACCAGCACGTGCCCCCCGCTGTAGCTTGATCCCCACACCCCGATCCGTGCCGCAGCGACTGCCTCCAACCCGGACGCGTAGGTGATCGCGTCGCGGTAGTCCCGCACCTGCTGCCACGGATCGATCTCCTGGCGCGGCTCCCCCTCGCTCGCTCCGAAGTTCCGGTTGTCGAACACCAGCGCCCCCAGCCCCGCCGCCGCGAACACCTCCGCGAACCGATCCAGATACATCTCCTTGACCGCGGAGAATCCATGCGCCATCACCACCGTCGCCGCCGCCGCTGCCCCCTCCGGCATGTACAGCCAGCCGCGCAGCGTGACGCCATCTCCCGTCGCAAACGCAATGTCCTGCCGCACTGAATGCTCCCTGCACCGAGTCCCGTCCAGGCGTGCGCGCCTACCGCGATTCCGCGCAGTATGGCATCCCCCGCGGCGCCCCTGCGCGATTCGCGAAGCGGCCTGGGGCGGAGGTCACATGCGCGCCCGACAGCGTCTGCACGGATCGATCGCTTGGCGACGCGACCCGGCCGCAGTACCGTGAGGCGGCGCCATTGACCAGGAGGGGAGATGCACGACCGGCAGAGCCCCGTCTTCCCCGCGATCCGTCTGCCCCAGTTCAAGGATGAAGCGCTGCCGCCGGTCGCGCTGGCCAGGCTGCGCCACCCTGAGGCGCCGCCCCTCAGGGACCTGCATCGCGCCACCGTCGCCGCGCTTGAGCGATCCCGGCGCCTCCCAGACTTGCCGGCCGGCGCCCGGGTCGCCATCACCTGCGGCAGCCGCGGGATTCAGGGCAAGCCGGCCGTCGTCAAGAGCGTCGTCGCCTGGCTCCGGGAGCGCGGCGTGCAGCCGTTCATCGTCCCCGCCATGGGCAGCCACGGCGGCGCCCGCGCCGAGAGCCAGACCGAGCTGCTGGGCGCGCTCGGCTTCACCCCCGAGGCGATGGGTTGCCCCATCGAAGCCACGATGGACGTCGTGCAGCTCGGCGCCACCGCCCTGGGGGTGCCGGTCTGGTTCGATAGAAATGCCGCCGAAGCTGATGCGGTGATCGTGATCAATCGCATCAAAGCCCATACCTCGTTCGATCGCGAAGTCGAAAGCGGCCTCACCAAGATGGTGGCGATCGGCCTCGGCAAGGCCGAAGGGGCGCGGATGATCCACCGTCTCGGTCCCCGTGGCTACCTGGACGTCTTGCCCGAGTGGGCCCGGATCGCCGCTCAGAACTCCCCCATCATCTTCGGCCTCGGCATCGTCGAGAACGCGGACAAAGCGCCCACCATCATTGAAGGGGCCGAACCCGAGGAGTTCGCCGCGACCGACGCCCGCCTCCTGCCGGTCGCCAAGGGCTACATCCCCACCCTGCCGTTCAAGCAGCTGGACGTGCTCATCGTCGAGCAGCTGGGCAAGAACATCTCGGGCTCAGGCATGGACCCGGCCGTGATCGCGCGCGTCGATATCCGCGGACGGGAAAACCGCTCGCAGCCGTTCATCCACAAATTGGTCGTGCTGGGCCTCACACCGGAAGCGCACGGCAACGGGCTCGGCGTGGGCGTGGCCGACTTTCTGACCAAGGATCTGGCCGACAAGCTGGACCTCTATGCTATGTACATGAACGCCCTCACGGCCACCTTCACGGAGCGCGTGCGCCTCCCGCCCGTCATGGCCGACGACAAGGCCGCGATCCAGGCCGCCGTCGGCACCTGCTGGCGGTTCGACGGCGAGAACGCGCGGCTCTGCATCATCCGCTCCACGCTGCATTTGCAGCACGTCTTGGTCTCCCCGTCCCTCGCGCCCGATCTCGACGGCGCCGGCGAACTCCTCTCCGACCCGCAGCCGTTGCGCTTCGACGAGGCCGGGCGCCTGCTCACCCGCTGCCCGGACTGACTACGCGCGGGTGGAAAGAAACGCGGGCACCTTGTCGGCGGGGGAGAACCGCACGTTGTCGAGTTCCCCGCTCGCCATCAGCTCAAGCGTCGTGAACGTGGCGTTAGCCGCCCGGGCTGCCCCGATTCGGGCGCGGGGCTCCCTGCCGAGAGTGAGCGCAGTTTTGGTGGCCGACCATTCCCTGACCGGCTAAACTCAACTTCGTTGACGAGATTATCTGGAACTAGTTTTGGTGGCCGACCATTCCCTGACCGGCTAAACTAGATAGGCCGGCGGCCCGTCCAGAGAGAACCGGACCGCGGTAGCCGCTGGCGGCTGCCGCGGGACTTTTTCCTACAGTAAGACCAATTGGCCGCGCTCCGCTGTGCGGGACTCGCGGCTGCCCCCGCTGAACACGCGCATCCGGCCGTACTGTTTGTCTGTGAACACCAGGACGCTGACGCGGCCCTGCGTCGGTACGCGGCGCTCGACGCGCGCGGCCAGCGCGTCCGCGGCGGGCCGCCCCCCGCAGAACTTCATGTAGACCGAGAACTGCGCCATCTCGAACCCGAGGTCGAGCAGGTCCGTGCGGAACTTCGTCGCCCGCTTGCGCTGGCGCTTCGTCAGCACCGGCAGGTCGAACATCACCAGCATCCACATGAAGCGGTACCCGCTGAACGCGCTCACCCGGCGATCGTGCCGCCAGCGGGGAACCGCAGCAGGTCTTCGCCTTCGAGTACGGATTGCGCGAGCGACTGCGCCGCCCGCTCGACGCAGCGGCTGAGCGGCGCCGCTCCGCGATCGGTCCGCACGGTCTCCGCCATCACCGCCGCGAGCACCGGTTTCGTCTCCGCCGTCACCTCCTTGCGACCGTCCCGCCAGAGCGCGAGCACGGCGCGGTCCACCGCCGGACGGAACGGCTCGATGAGGTCGTCGGCGAGGCAGAAGGCGTTGAAGCGGTTGCGGTGGTGCAGCCCGAGCGAGGGGTGGAGTCCCGCCGCGCATAGCTGCCGCGCGTCCGTCGCCCGCAAGATCGCGTAGCCGTAGTTGAGGAGGCCGTTCGGCGGATCGCCGTGGCGCTGGCGCCGGAAGAAGTCGTCGAACAGCAGCTTCCAGTAGAGGCGCGCCGCCTGCGCCTCGACGTTGCCGCGATCGCCCGGGCGGACGGCGCGCGCGAACTCGAGGAGGCCGTCATCGGCGAAGCCCTCGCCCAGTACGACGGCCGCCTGCGCCTCGAGCTTGGCCCGCACGATGCGGGCCCACAGCGCATCACGCAGTTCGTCCGGCATCGTCGCCTGGGCCGCCATGCGGCGGCTCTGCTCGTAGTTCGCCTCGGCGGGCCAGAGCCAAGCAACCGGCGTGTGCGTCTCGTCGCAGCAGACCAGCGGGATGCCGCGCCGGGAGAGTTCGACGATCGCGGCGTTGGAGTACGACGCCTGCGGCGTGTGCACGATCACCGACTCGATCTCGTCGAACGGAACGAGGGTTTCGGACGCCTCGGGCGTGCCCGGGTCGCGGACGACGGCGAGCGAGCCGCGCTTCTTCGAGAGGTAGCGCCGCCCCTCGGCGATGTCGAGCACGCGGCGTTCCATCGGCTCAGCTCTTGCCGTTCTTGCCGCGTCCGTCGGGACAGAACGGCCCGCCGTCCTGCACACGCCCGATGACGCCGACGGATACCTTGCGCAGACCTGCCTGGATCACCTGCCCCGCCGACTTCCTGTACGGCGACAGATCGTGGGCTTTTCCAGCCGCGCTGTGATCAACGGCGATGATGGTCTGGCCCCCGAGCTTCTGCACGCGCAGGATGCGCCGGTGTTCGCCCTCGCCTACGGCGATCATGTCGTTCTTGTGGAGACGCATCAGTTTCCTCGCGGTCGGGTGTTCGGTCTTGACCTCCGAGCGGAGGTCCGGCTGGTGGGCATCGAAGCGGCTGACCGTCTCGCCCCGGGTCTTGCCGTTCGGCAGCAGCCAGACATCCATGTAGGCGTTGTCGTCGGTCTTGTACGCCTTGTAGACGCGGCCATTCCCGTCGCGGATGAAGGCGAGGCTATCTTCGCCGTACCGCACCAGCACGCGCACGCGGCGCACTCGCTGCTCTCGCCTTGCGCGATCGGCGAAGCGCTGCCATGCGACTGTCCGGCTCTCGTCCTCGTGCTCCGCCTCGACGCGCTTCCACAGCGCGCGGAGCCGGGCGCGGAGCGCAAGGTCGCGGACGGTATCGAGCTTCTTCGCGTTGAGCGACGCCAGCGGCTTGGTCTCGACCAGCACGAAGTTGTCCCGCTCGTCGCGTTGCGGCTGCCCGTCGCCGTCGAGGACCAGGCCGTAGGCTGTTTCGTTGTGCAGGCGGCCGCTGGTGACGTCCTTGCCGTCGCGACGCCGCTCCTGCTTGTCGTTGAGGACGGTGAAGTGGTTGGGCCGGTGGCGCACGACGCAACGCTGAACCAAGTCGCCAACATCCTGGCGGAAGCCTTCCCACGGCGGCTCGGCAGCGCGGATGATGCTGGCGTCGGGATCCCCGCCGCGTCCGCTCGCACGGGCGACGCGGTTAAGGAGTGAGCGCGAGGTCAGCCCGATCACCGCCGCGTCGACAAGGTGGTGACGGTGGTCGTCGCGGTTCTTCCGGTCGTTGCCGGGGCCCGAGAGGATGCTGTTGAGGCACCAGTCGTGCCGCAGCTTGGCGGTCAGTTGCCCGGGCGTCACCCAGATGCGGTTGGGCGCGACGGCGGCTTCGAGGTATTCGCGGACGAGGCGGGACAGGTAGCGGGTTTCGTTGAGGTGCCTTGCGAGGAAACCGCCGTCGCCGACTCCCTTGTTGAGCTGCTCTGCCGCCTCTTCAGTGAAGCGCCATTGCTTCGCCGTCGGCAGCGACCGGGCGTGGCCAAGGATCTCGGCGTAGCGCTCCGGATCTCCGCCCCACGCCTCGAAGGGCGTGCGATTGCCCTTCTCGCGATTGGCGGAGGTCAGCGCGAGCACCTGGTTGTTCATGCTGTCGTCGAGCGAGCGGCGCGGCAGAATGTGCTCGATCTCCGTTTCCTCCGACAGTACCCGCTCGATCGACAGTGTTTCTCCGCTGTATGGGCAGACGCGGCCGTTTGGTGGGCCCTGTTCATCCCAGAGGCGCAGTTTGCGCATGTCCAACGGCGATGGCTCCTCGTGTCCGGCCTGCGCGGCCACTTCGCGTAGGCGTTCGTTGCGTTCACGATTCTCGTTCTGGCGCCGCTGATAGTTGAGGCGCTGCTGCTCGTTCTGCTTCAGTTCACGCGCCAGCTCGACGACGACCTCGTCGGGCTTACCGTAGCGGTCGGTGATGGCGTTGAAGAGTCGCTTCACCTGGCCGAGGGCGATGTGCACGGTCGGATTGGCGACGCGCCCATGCCGCTCGGCGTCGTTGCGGCCTTCGCGGCTTCCGCCGGTGACGTGACGCTCCAGCACCTTGCCGTAGTACGGCAGGCGGTCCATGCCGCCGTCGCCGCGCAGGTCCGAGTGGTGACCGAGCCCGGCTGCCTGTACGGCGTCGTGGTAGCGGAACCCTCGCCGCATGTGCGGCAGCAGCAGCTCGATCGCGGCCAGAGAGAGACGTCCCGTCCCCGCAGGGAGAGGCGCCGAGGCGACTTGCTCAGCCGCCGCCTTGTCGAGGCCGAACTCGTCCTGCAGCCAGTCTTCGAGACTGTCGGCGTCCTCGTCCTCGATCAGCCGCTCGACGATCTCCTGCTGGCGCTCGAGGCTCAGTTTCGACCAGCCCGGGCCGAAGCGCTTCCCCGCGCGCAGTACGGCTGCGGTCTGATCACCGTCAATCTTGTCGCGGGCGGCCGAACGGAGGTTGACGCGCGTGCCCTCGGGCAGCGCGAGCCACGAGACGACTTGATCGAACGTCCGGTCTTTGATGTTCAGGAGTCTGCCGACAAGCTTCTCGTGCTCCTCGTCATCGAGCGGGCGAGCCTTCTCGCCGGGCGGCGCGACCTCGATGTTCAGCACCTCTTCCCAGATGCGGAAGCGCTGGAACAGCGGATAGGCCTTGTAGGCCCTGGGCTCTGCGGGAATGAGCGTGCACTTGCCCCGCTCGACGGGCCTCAGCGGCCGCTGGAAGAGCAGGGCGCCGATGATCCCGTCCCAGTCGTCGTCCGAGATCCGAGGGTGGTGGGGTGCCTGTGCTTTACGGATGACACCGAGTTCGCACTCGATCATGGCGCGATCCGGGTACAGGCCGCCGTAGCCGCTGTCTGCGTCGGGGCGCGCGCGGATGGTTTCGCCGCGCCTGCGCCGCCGCCAGAGGTACTCGCCGAGCGTGCGCGCTCCGGATTGCGCCACCCGTCGGCGCAGTTCGCCCGTGTCCTTGCGGATAGCGCCATCCTCGCCGCCGTCCGTCCGGCGGTTGCTCTTGAAGCCGCGGCGGTCGGCGAACGACAGCAGTACGCGCCCCAGTTCGTGCGGTGTGAGCGGGCGATCGAGCGCCTCGGCGCGCAGTTGCAGCGGGTCGAGGTTGCGCGCGGCGGCGCGCGCTTCCTCGCCGTCTGGGAGCAGTCCGCGCCCGCGCAAGAACCGTGCGACACGCCGGCGGCGGCGCAGCATCCGGTCGCGGTTGCGCCGCGGACCGCGCTTGCTCCGCCGCTCGGCGGCGTTCGACGCACGGCTCTGCGGGCTGCGCCCGTCGGGGTGGATGAGGACGCCGCCAGCGACGAGTTCCACGGGTTCGGGCGGCTCGCTGGCGTCGAGGCGGTAGAGCGCCCAGCCGATGCTGTTGGTACCGAGATCGAGACCAAGACGTAGCACTTACCCACCCTAGGCTGAGCTGAACGAACGTTTTGACGCGAGGGGACGGTCAGTATAGCCTCGCAATCAGGGAATGGTTGGCGGTGCCTACGGGTGCCAACAACAAAGCTGAGCCGTAAGGCAATATGCACCACGTTGCGAGGCGGGCTCCGGCTCGCCTCGTTCCTCTGTCAGGGAGGCGGGCACCGCGATGACAAGGCCTCAGACGCTTGGTGCCCCGGCCCTGCGGCGTCGGCCGCGGGCGGGTGGCTAACGCTACCCACGAGCCAGACCGGTGCCTACAGAGCCAGACGGAACCTCAGCATGGAGGTTCTCGATTTCGTCAAGTCTGGTGGAGCTGGGGGGACTCGAACCCCCGACCTTCTGACTGCCAGTCAGACGCTCTCCCAACTGAGCTACAGCCCCTGGGGTCCACGCTCATCCTAGGCAGGCCCCTCCGGCCGCGGCAATCGCGGCCGCGGAGGGCCCCCAGCGCCAGGGCAGCACCAGTGTCTCCAGCGGCTCCCCCACGCTCGGATGCACGTCGCCGGAGGCCGTCCCCGCGTCCAGGGCCGCCAGCGCGCTCGCGCCCGTGTACGAAACGCCGTCACGCGGAAGCCCAGCTCTCCGCCCATCGGCACGGAGAACTCGTCCTGTGGAATGAAGTACACGGCGTCCCCGGCTACCATCACCATCGCCCCCGTTGCCAGGTCGTTCAGGACACTCCATTGCGGCGATCGCTTTTCCACCCGCCACGTGTCGCTCTGGGTGAACTCCAGCTCGTACCACTGGTCCGTGCTGTCGAAGAAGTCGAACGGGAAGTCCGGCAGCGCCCGGAAGTTGTTCGCCGCGTCGCCGTCCCCGCTCGTCACCACCCCGCCCAGCGGCGGAGCGGGCTGCTGCCACGTCGTCGTGGCCTCCACGTTCACCCAGAGCGCATCCCCGTAGTCCAGATCCCCCACCGTATTCAGCGCCGCCCCGATCGCCGTCTCACTCGGCCCGCTCCACGTTTCCAGGTTGAAGCCCTGCGCCAACGAAACCGTCCGCGCCGCCGTGATCACCGGCTGATCCCAGAGCAAACGACTCGAACGCCTGCCCCGTCCCATCCCAGGCGTGCAGGCTTTGGAACTGCCCCTGCAAGCCCTCCGCGATCGTCGCCAGCGGCGTTATCGGCCCCATCCAGCCCAGCATGTTCCAGCCGTCGATCAGCGCCACCGTGCGCGCGGCCTGGCCGTCGTCCGCCTGCTGCATGCGGATCGAGGCCCCCCGCCTCCGTCCCCGGCCCGGACGCGGGACCCAGCCCCACGACGAGCGCCGCCACCAGCGCCAGTAGCGAGATCGCGCGCGTTCGCTTCTGTCGCATCGTCGGTTCTCCATTCGCGCGCGCTGCGAGCCCGCGGGCCCATCGCCCGCGCCCGCGCCTGTCAAGCTGCCCCGCTTGACGCCCTCCCACCCCCGACGGACGATGCGCCCGCCCCCGCCCAACGGGCCGCGAAGCCCCCGCGCAACACGCGAAACGAGGAGGCCCCACCATGACCACCCCGCCGCAGGCCAAGCAGCCCGCACCGCCCCCCCTTGCGCTCGCCGGCCTCAAGGTCCTGGACCTCTCGCGCCTCGCCCCGGGTCCCTACTGCTCCATGCTCCTCGCCGACATGGGCGCCGACGTCCTCCTCGTCGAGGAAGCCGGCACCCCGGGCGGCCGCCGCTCCGCCTTCCCGCCGCCCACCTCCGGCCCCCTGGCCGCCCCATCGGCGGGCGCCCCCGACGACGAGATCTCCCGTCGTCGCAGCGCCTCCCGCAACACCCTCGGGCGCAACAAGCGCTCGCTCCGCCTCAACCTCAAGACCGCCGACGCCCGCGAGATCTTTTATCGCCTGGCCGACGACGCCGACATCGTCCTCGAAGGCTTCCGCCCCGGCGTCGTCCAGCGCCTGGCCGTCGACTACCCCACCCTCAGCGCCCGCAACTCCCGCCTGATCTACTGCGCCCTCTCCGGCTTCGGCCAGGACGGCCCCTACGCCCAGCGCGTCGGCCACGACATCAACTACATCGCCCTCGGCGGCGCGCTCGGCATGATCGGCAGCGAGGGCCCCGGCGGCCGCCCCGCCATCCCCGCCAACATCATCGCCGACTTCGCCGGCGGCGGCCTGATGGCCGCCTTCGCCATCCTCTGCGCTGTCGTCGCCCGCAGCCGGACCGGCCGTGGCCAGTACATCGACGTCGCGATGTCCGACGGCGTCCTCTCCCTCATCTCCGCCGCCATGGCCACCCACTTCGCCAGCGGCCACAACATCGAGCCCCGCTCCTTCGTCCTCAACGGCGAGGCCCCCTACTACAACGTCTACGAGACCGCCGACGGCCGCTGGTTCAGCGTCGGCGCCGTCGAGCCCTGGTTCTTCGCCAACCTCTGCGCCGCCATGGGCCGCCCCGACTTCAGCCAGCACCACACCACCGCCGACCCCGCCATCCGCCGCGAAATCCACGACCACTTCGCTGCCCAGTTCAAGACCAAGTCCGCCGACGACTGGTTCCGCATCCTCAACGAAACCGACGTCTGCGCCGCCCCCGTCCTGACCCTGGCCGAGGCCGTCGCCGACCCCCATAACCGCGCCCGCAACATGATCATCGAAGTGGACGGTCCCCACGGTCCCGAGCAGCAGATCGGCATCGGCCCCAAGCTCAGCCACACCCCCGGCCGCGTCCGCTCCCCCGCCCCCAGCCCCGGCCAGCACACCGACGCCGTCCTGCGTGACCTCGGCCTCGACCTCGCCACCATCACCCGCTATCGCGAAGATGGCGTCGTCGCCTGAGGCTCACGCAGGTCGAATTCCAGCTATCGTCGGGATCTGGCCCACTTCCGCGGGGACGTGATGCCCGCTTACGTCGATGAGTCCGGCCACCCCCATCCGAAAGATCCGACGCAGCGACCGGTCCTCATAGCTGTCTGCATCAGCGAAATTGACCTGCGCCGCCTCGACGCGCTGCTGCATGCGCTCAAGCGCGATCACCTCGGGTGGGACGACACGAAGGAACTGGAAGGCGCGAAGTTACTCGCTCGGCGGAAGCTCGCGCGGAACCCAGACTGGCTGGTCTTCGCCGAGACTCTGGTGGAGTGCATCGTCGCCGTCCCTCTAGAAATCGTTGGCGTAGTCATGGACCGTCCATCTGTGCCACCTCCGGCAGACGATCGATACTTACCGTTGCCCCACCGGGACCTGATCGAACGAATCCATGCAGCCGTTCGGAATCAGACGACGGACTCAGCGACGATCTTGTTCGACGGAACGAATCGCAGTCTCGCGCGTACCTATGCGCAGTACCTCTACAGATCATCAGCAGGGCAGCAACGCATCGCGATCACGGACGCCCCCTACTTTGTGGACTCGGCAATCACTCCGGGGATCCAGATTGCGGATGTAGTCGCACACATGATACGTGTCTACGAGGAACGCGACTTCCGGCACGCAACGCTCACGCAGCTCGTGAGCGACGAAGATCGTTTCATCAAGCGCGCATGGGAGCGAATACGGACCAAAGTGCCCAGGGATCTCAAGGCCTGGGACGGACGCAGCTTGCACGGGATTCGGCGGAGATACAGCGAACCAGTTGGACGAGGACACCAGGCGGCACCAGCCTGTATAAGACCAGAGCCGCTTGCGGCACCTGCCGGCACCGCTCGCGGCTCTTCGACTCCATTATCGAAGACCGGCGAACGTTCGTCAAAACCCGCCCGCCCCTCATTCCTCCACCAGTGGCACCCCGCTCTCCAACGATGCCCCCAGCGGCCGCGGCAGCGGCGGCACCTGCTCCGCCGGCACCGCCGCCACGTTCGTCGCCAGCGGATGGGCCCGGTGCGCCCGCGTCCACAGCACCCCCGAGACCAGCACCGCCACCCCCAGCACCCCCGCCCCCACCCCGAACGCCGCGGGCAGATCGATCTCGTCCGCACTGAACCCCAGCAGCGGCATGATCGGCGCCAGCACCAGGCTCGACGCCATGCTGCTCAACGACAGCACCGTCGCCCGTTGCGCCGACGGCACCCGGTGATTGATGTACCCGTGCAGCACCGGCTCCCCCACCGCCCGCACCAAGGACATCGTCGCCAGGAACGCCACCGCTCCCACCGAGTCCCATAGCGCCGCCCCCACGTAGGACCCCACCAGCACCATCCCCAGCGTCCCCAGTGTCCCCACCGACCCCGCCCTCCCCAGCAGCCTGAACACCAGCAGCCCGCCGCCGACCGCCGCCAGCGAGATTGGCGCCTGCAAGAGTGAGAACTCCCAGCCCACGTCGTAGCCGTGCGACAGCAGGAACGGCTGCGCCAGCACCACGGGTACCGTCGCTCCCGCCAGCAGCATCGCCCCCAGCAGGATCGCCGTTCCCACGGCCGGTGTTCGCCGCACCGTCCCCAGCGCCGTTCGCAACCCGGCCCAGTACGAAACCTGCGCCCCGCCCGCCTCCCGGTGCGGTGGCTCGCGGAAGAACAGCGCCGTCAGCCCCAGCAGCCCCGTCACCGCCGCGCTCAGGAAGACCGTCGTCTGCAGGCTCGTCGCCTCCGCCACCGGCCCCCCTGCCAGCATCGCCAGCACGATCCCCGCCGAGCGCAGCGCCATCCCCCGCCCGGCGTAGCGTTCGAACTCCCGCTCTCGCCCTAGCTGCCGCAAGGTGTCGTACAGCAGCGCATTGTCGGCCCCCGACGTCAGCGTCATCGCGATCCCCCAGATCACGTATGACACCAAGATCAGCGGCAACGTGTCCGCCAGCCCGAACGCCGCGATCGCCAGCGCCGTCGTCCCCGCCCCGAGCACCAGCGACACCCGTCGCCCCCAGCGGTCCGCCACCGCCCCCGTCGGCACCTCCGCCAGCAAGATCGCCAGCCAGAACGGCGCCTCGATCAGCGCCACCTCCGTCAGACTCAGCCCGCGCTCCAGCAGCAGATACGCCACCCAGATCGGCAGGAGCAGCAACGCCTGCCCGAAGAACGCGAACACGTAGTACACGCGCAGATTGCGCGCGTACGCACGCTGATCTGCGTCAGAGGGAAGGCTCACCGGCGGCTCATCTCGACGACCAGCTTACGCCGCCCCGCCCACGCCCCAAACGGCGTCCGGCCGCGCCCTCCCGGCCGCTACAAGCCGAACCGCTCCCAGAGGAACACCGCCGACGCACTGATCCGCCCGGCTCATCAGCGCGCTCAGCACCCCAGCCAGAGGAAGAACCCCACCAGCTTCGCCCCAGCGACCCCCCCACCGCCGTCTGCGTGGCCAGCGTCGTCGACAGCAGCAGCAACCCCAGCGCGATCAGCGTGACCGGATATTCGATCCCCGGCACGAAAATCAGAAACGACCAGCCGAACGGCACCGCCGCGAACGCCAGCGTTCGCACCGTCGCGGCCAGCGCCTCCGGCTCCGGCCGCTGCCCCTGCCAGGTCAGCAGCGCTACCAGCCCCGCCCAGACGAAGAACAGCCCCGACACCGCCAGCGACCCCTCGAGCACCGACTCCAGCGCAAACGCACCGATGCCCGGCACGTCCCTCCAGCGCTGCCCACAGCAGCCCCCCCAGCGACGACACCACTATCACCACCACCACCGTCGCCACCGCCGGGCTCGCCCCACGGTCGCGATAGACCTCGGACAACACCTGTCCGTCGACCGTCACCAAACGCTGCCAGCGGTTCATCGGGACGGAACCCAACGGTCCCCCAGGGGCGCGGCGCGTGGTGGGGCTCCCTCGTCTGAGGCGCGCCTGCCACCACCGCCGCCACCCTACACCGCCCCTCCCCTGCGGTCTGCGGGCGCGTCGGCCCGCCCCGTCCGGCCTCCCCGCTTACGACGTCCGCGGCGGACCCTTGCGCATTTGCCGCATCCGCCGTGGCAGCCCGGTCGGCGTCGGCCGCGCCTTCCGCACCCGCACCAGTACCAGCTCCAGCCGCGCCCCCGGCCACGACACCGGCTCCAGCACGGGCGGCTCGCCCCCGCAGGCCGCCGCCACCAGCGCCGCCTCTGCCAGCCGCTCCCGCGCTCCCGGTCCCCCGTAGACCACCGCCTCGCCCCCCACGCGCACCAACGGCAGCAACAGCTCCAGCGCCACCGGGAGCGCCGCCAGCGCTCGCGTCAGCGCCAGCGCGAACGCCTCCCGTCCCGCTCCCGGCCCCCCCTGCGGCCCCGCGGAGCGGCCGAAATCCTCCGCCCGCTGCTCCACCACCGACAGCCCTGGCCCCTCCACCACGTTCGCCAGCCGCCGCAGGTAAGCCGCCCGCCGCTCCCGCGACTCCAGCAGTGTCACCGCCCGCTCCGGCGCAACGATCCCAATCGGCGCCCCCGGCGCCCCGCCTCCCGCCCCCACATCCACCACCGGACCCCGCCCCTCCCCAGAACGCGCCGTCGCCTCCAGCCGGCGCCAGCCCGCCAGCGGCTCCACCACGTGCCGCTGCAGCGCCTCCTCCGGATCGCGAATCGCTGTCAGGTTCAAGCGCCGCGTCTCCTCGCGCAGCGTGAGCAGAAAACGGGCCAGCCGCAGCCGCTCTCCCACCCACTCCTCCAGCTCCGCGCTGGCCAGCGCCCGCCCCAGATCGGCTGTCAGCGTGCCCACGGCCGCCCTCCGCTCCTCGGTCGTGGTGCTCTCCTCCATAGACGTGGTGTCCCCCTCCATTGAAATGCGGGCCCATCCGTCCGTTACGATGGTATGGAACACACGACCCAAGGAGGGCAGATGGCAGACAGCGAGATCGAAACGGCGGCGCTGACACTGGAGCGCGCCGCCTCCGACTACTTCGACGCCAACGCCAAGCGCGTCGATCACCAGCACCGCGTCGCCGTCACCCGCTTCGTCTCCTGGGCCGGCGGGGAACGCGACATCCGCGACCTCACCGCCCACCAGATGACCCTCTACCAGGACGCCCAGGGCGCCAACGTCGCCGACCTCTCCCAGCGCCTGCTGCCCGTGAAGGCCTTCTTCGCCTACGCCAAGAAGCGCACCTGGCTGGACAGCAACCTCGGCGTCCACCTGCGCGTCAAGAAGGCCCAGCGCGTCGCCGAAGCCGTTCAGGCCGCCGCCGAAGAAGCCGTCGAAATGACCGCCGAAGGGCTCCAACTCGCCAAGGCCGAACTCGACCGGCTGCGCGAAGAACGTCCCCTCATCGCCAAGCAACTCGAAGAGGCCATGGCCGACAAGGACTTCCGCGAAAACGCCCCGCTAGACGCCGCCCGCGACCAACAGGCCCACCTGGAAGCCCGTATCCGCGACCTCGAACACGACATCGCCCACGCCGTCGTCTCCTCCGGCGTCGGCGCCGGCGACGGCCGCGCCCACCTCGGCAGTACCCTCACCGTCACCAATCTTGTAAGCCAACGAACCGTTGACTACACTCTCGTCGGCCAAAACGAGGTGGACGCTGGCGCTGGCCGCATCTCTGTCGCCAGCCCGGTCGGCCAGGCCCTGGTCGGCGGCAAAGCCGGCGAAACCGTCGAAGTGGCCGCACCCTCCGGGACCATCGGCTTCCGCATCGATGAGGTACAAAACTAACCCGCGCCGTCCGCTGGAGCGGCGCCGAGGGTCGGCCATCGGCCGCCAGGAGCCTGCGACACGATGACCCCCACCGAAGCCCTCGCCATCGACTTCCACATCACCCGCGAAAACCTCGACACCGGCCTCCGCGGCTTCCCGGTCGGCACCTGCTGGACGAGCCACGTCGACCCCGAAATCGGCGTCACCTACGTCGGCTACCCCATCGCCGAACTCGCCTACCTTCCCCCGGAATCGGTCATCTACCTCCTCTTCCACAAGGACCTCCCAACCCCAGCCCAGGCCACCTCCTTCGCCCAGGACCTCGCCACCCGCTCCCTCGTCGACCCCGCCCTCCTCCAAGTCCTGCGCACCCTACCCAAAGCCGGGCACCCCATGGACTGGTTCGCCGTCGCTATCCAGGCGCTCGGCATGACCGGCAAGACCGGCGACTACAAGGAAGACGTCTTCAATCTCATCGCCCGCATCCCCACCGCCCTCGCCGCCATCTTCCGCATCCGCGAAGGCTGGGGCGACCTCATCCCCTCGGACCCCTCGCTCGGCTACGTCGAAAACTTCGTCCACATGCTCGGTGTCCCCGGCACCGACGAAGCCGCCCTCGCCAAGCTCCTCCGCATCTACTACGTCCTCCACATGGACCACGGCGGCGGCAACCTTTCCACCTTCACCGGCAAAGCCGTCGCCTCCGGCCTGGCCGACGTCTACCAGTCCCTCGCCTCCGCCATGAACGGCCTCGCCGGCCCCCGCCACGGCCTCGCCAATCAGGACTGCTTCGCCATGGTCAAGGAGATCGACAGCGAAGACCCCGTCGAAGTCGAGCAAATGATGCGCGACCGCCTCGCCAACCGCCAGCTCATCTTCGGCTTCGGCCACGCCGTGCTGCGCCGCGAAGACCCCCGCGCCAAAGTCGAATTCGACGTCGGCGACGAACTCTACCCCGACGACCACTGGTTCAAAGTCGTCAAAGCCCTGCGCAGCGGCGCCGTCAAAGTCCTCCAGGAGAACCCCAAGGTCTCCAACCCCTACCCCAACGTGGACCTGGTCTCCGGCAGCCTGCTCTCCGCTGGCGGCCTCTCCGACCCCGATTACTACACCACCCTCTTCGGCTGGAGCCGCATCGCCGGCATCGGCGCCCAGATCGTCGATGAGCGCACCGCCTTCCGCGACGGCAAGGGCGTCGCCATCTATCGCCCGCGCTTCTTCGGCCTCGGTCAGCCCCCCCGATCCGTCAACGACTAACGCCCGATCGGTGCTTGTGCCAGACCGCACGAGCGGCCAAACTGTGAGGCGCCCGCACCTGCGGACCGCCCGGCGGCACCCCGGCCGCCCACTCATCCCGCGGGCAGCAGCGGCAGGGGGCGGACCCGGGCATGCCTACGCTGGCGGTTGAACGCACCAAGCGGACGGACGTCCTGCAGAAGCTCGCCGCATCCCGCTTCGCCTTCCCCTCCTCCGCCCACCCCGACTGGGAAACCACCCCCAACCAGCCCGATCCGCAGATGGGCATCCAGTTGCGCAGCGGGGGCTGGATCTACCCCGACCTCCTGGTCACCGAAGAGCCCGGACACTTCATTCGCATCGTCGCCGTCGTCGCTCTCCGCCACGAAATCACCGAAGCCGAAGCCCTCCGGCGTTGGCTCCCCCTCTCCAAGGCCGGTCCCCTCTACCTCTTCGTCCCCGCTGGCCAGGCCGGCCTCGCCAACCGCCTCTGCCACCTCCACGGGATCCGCATCGCCGGCCTGCGCAGCTGGCGCTGGACCCCCGCCTTCGGCCTCGACGTCGTCGACGCCTACAGCGGCCCCGATCTCCTCGCCACCCTCTTCGCTCTCTTCCCCGAGCCCCTCCGCCCTCGCGCCTACCGCGTCGAGCGCAAGGCCCGCGAGCGCGCCTACCTGCAGCCCCCCGCCGCCGGCCGCGAAGGTTCCCTCCTGCCGCCCCCGCCCCCGCAGCCCAGCGCCCCCGCCCTCCCCCCAGGCCCCGTCGCCGAGCCCGCCCACGCGCCAGCCCTTCCCGCCGGCGTCCACCTGCCGCCCCCCAGCCCCTTCCCCTTCCTTGTCGCCGCGGGCATGATCCTCAGCGGCTTCGGGGTTATTTTCCCCGCCGAACTTCTCGGCGCCGGCCTCGCCACCACCGTCCTCGGTGTCCTCGGCTGGCTCACCGAAGACATCCGCGACTTCGCTCACGCGTCCGGCGTCCCCAGCCCCGCGCTGCCCACTCCAGCGGCGCCGCCGGGCGTCCACATGCCGCCCCCCAGCCTCTCGCCCCTCGTCGCCGCCCTGGGCATGATCCTCAGCGGCTTCGGGGTTATTTTCCCCGCCGAACTTCTCGGCGCCGGTCTCGCCGTCACCGTCGTCGGCGTCGTCGGCTGGCTGCGCGAGGACGTGCGCGACTTCGCGGCCGCAGGCCCGGCCCATCATGCCTGAGCCCTGCCGGCCCCCGGCGATCCCCCGGCGCTGGCGCCTCCTCACCGTCCTCGCCCTCGTCGCCAGCCTCCTCCTCCTCAGCGCCGGCGTCGCCGCCGCCCAAGCCGTCCCCCCGAAAGCCATCAGCGAGCAGGGCGACGACATCCGCGCCCTCTACTTCATCGTCTTCGGCTTCGCCGCCGCCGTCTTCCTCGCCGTCGAAGTCGTCATCGTCTGGCTCGCCTTCCACTACCGCCGCCGCAACGACGCCTTGCCTCCGCAGATCCACGGCAACCGCCACGCCGAGATCCTCTGGACGGCCATCCCCACCGTCATCGTTGTCATCCTCTTCGCCATCTCTTTCGTCGTCCTTGACGACATCGAATCCACCCCCGGCGACGACGAACCCGTTGAAGTCATCGACGTCCTCGGCCAGCAGTGGAACTGGAGCTTCCGCTACGCCACCGCCCTGGGCGTCACCACCACCGCCCCCCTCAGCGCCGACCACAACGATACGACCCTCGAGGTTTCCAACGGCGCCCCCCTCGCCGACCTCGTCGGCCTCCCGCTCCCCAACCGCACCATCCGCATCGACGTCGAGCACATGCTCGTCGAAGCCGTTCAGGGCAACACCGTCACCGTCACCCGCCTCCAGCCCAACGGCCGCGCCATCGACGGCACCCAGGCCGCCTCCCACGCCGCCGGTGCCGCCATCGATCGCGTCTTCAACGGCACCGACCAAGAGCAAGACGACCGCGGCGACCTCACCACCCTCGAATCCCCCAGCGGCGAACGCTCCGTCCGCAACAGCCCCGTCGTCACGGTCCCCGTCGGCAAGACCGTCCGCTTCAACATCGCCAGCCTGGACGTGATCCACTCCTTCTACACGCCCCGCTTCCTCTACAAGCTGGACGCCGTCCCCGGCCGCACCCAATCCCTCTGGCTCAAGGTCACCGATCCCGGCTTCTACCAAGGCCAGTGCGCCGAATTCTGCGGTGCCGAGCACGCCCGCATGCTCTTCTCCGTCCGCGCTCTGCCCCAGAGCGAATACGACGCCTGGCTGCAAACCAAGATCGACGCCCTCAGCCAGACCCCCACCGCGCCACCCGCGCCCCCGCCCGACGACAGCGCCGCCGCCGTCCCCGACGACACCGTCCTCAACATTCACGCCTGGCGACAAACCCTGCTTCTGCCGGACACCATCGTGCCCGGGGAGGGCACACCCTGATGCGCGCCCCCCGCCCGCCCGCCCACCCGACCGGCACGCGCCGCCGCAGCGGCCCCTGCGGCTAGAGGAACGGGAGAACGGAGCCCATGGCGACCATCGCAGGCACCGCCCCCACCGGCTACGCCGGACTGCGCACCTGGGAAACCGTCCTGGACTGGCTCACCACCGTCGATCACAAGAAGATCGGCATCCTCTACATCATCACCGCCGGCCTCTTCGGTCTCGGCGGCGGCGCCCTCTCCCTCGTCGTTCGCACCGAACTCGCCGAAACCGGCGCCCTCATCGAGGCCAACACCTACAACCAGATGTTCACGATGCACGCGAGCATCATGCTCTTCCTCTTCATCATCCCCGTCTCCGTGGGCTTCATGAACTACGCCGTGCCGCTCCAGATCGGCGCCCTGGACATGGCCTTCCCGCGCGTCAACGCCCTCTCTTACTGGATCTTCCTCTTCGGCGGCGTCCTCATGATCAGCGCCTTCGCCTTCGACGGCGGCGCCGCCTCCGCCGGCTGGACGGCCTATCCCCCCATCACCAGCAACAGCCCCGGCAACCTCCAGCCACCCGGCGTGGGCATGGACCTCTGGCTCATCGGCATCGTCCTCCTGGGCAGCGCCTCCACCCTTGGCGGCATCAACTTCCTCGTCACCATCTTCAAGATGCGCGCCCCCGGCATGACCATGTTCCGCATGCCCATGTTCGCCTGGACCACGCTCATTACGGCCTTGCTCACCGTCCTCGCCACCCCCGTCCTGGCCGCCACCCTGATCCTCCTCTTCGCCGACCGCAACGGCGCCGGCGGCGTCTTCTTCGACCCCATCGCCGGTGGACAGGCCATCCTCTGGCAGAACCTCTTCTGGTTCTACTCCCACCCCGCCGTCTACATCATGATCCTCCCCGCCATGGGCATCGTCTCCGAGGTCCTCCCCGTCTTCGCCCGCAAGCCCCTCTTCGGCTACCGCGCTTTCGTCCTCGCCACGGTCGGCATCGGCCTGCTGAGCTTCCTCGTCTGGGCCCACCACATGTTCACCACCGGTGGCGTCTTCCTCCCCTTCTTCATGGCCTCCACCTTCCTCATCGCCATCCCCACCGGCGTCAAGATGTTCAACTGGATGGCCACCCTCTACAAAGGCGCCATCCACTTCACCAGCGCCATGCTCTTCGCCGTCGGCTTCCTGATGCTCTTCCTCATCGGCGGCATCACCGGCGTCTTCTCCGCCGCCGTCCCCGTCGACTTCGCCCTCCACGACACCTACTTCGTCGTCGGCCACCTCCATTACGTCCTCGCCACCGGCGCCGCCTTCGGTATCTTCGCCGGCTGCTACTACTGGTTCCCCAAGATGTTCGGCCGCTTCATGAACGAAGGCCTCGGCAAGATCCACTTCTGGACCGTCTTTGTCGGCACCAACATGATCTTCTGGCCCCAGCTCATGCTCGGCCTGGACGGCATGCCCCGCCGCATCAACGACTACGCCGACAATCCCGGCTGGGAACTCATGAACCTCATCGCCAGCGTCGGCGCGTTCGTGGCCATGATCGGCGTCCTGATCTTCCTCTTCAACGTCGTCCACTCCCTCTTCTGGGGCGAAACATGCGATGAGGACGACCCCTGGCAAGCCAACACCCTCGAGTGGGCCACCAGCTCTCCGCCCCCCGCCCACAACTTCGACAGCCTGCCGCGCGTCCACTCCGAGCGCCCTCTCTTTGACGAGCGCCAGGCCGACGCCGCACACGCCGCCGCCGCCGGCGGCGCCACCCAGCCCGCTCCCGTGGCCGGCAGGGAAGGCTGACCGCCATGGCCATCCGCACCGGGACCCGTCACCGCGTCAACCCCCTCAAGAGCTTCTTCGTCGGCGATGAGCCCATGACCAACGGCCTCTGGGGCATGGTCTTCTTCATCTTCTCGGAAATCATGTTCTTCTCCGGCCTCATCGCCGCCACCCTCGCCCTGCGCGAAGACGCGCTCCAGTGGGCTCCCCTACAGGACGGCGTCTTCAACCATGGAGCCGTCCTGGAAGCTGAGTTCCGCCCCGTCCTCTTCACCATCCTCCTCGTCGTCAGCAGTTTCCCCATGCAGTGGGCCGCCTTCGCCATCCGCAAAGGCAACCGCCGCCAGATGCAGTGGGGCATGTTCCTCACCATCGCCATCGGCGTCGCTTTCCTCATCAGCCAGGGCATCGAATGGAACGACGCCGACTTCGCCATCAGCGACGGTCCCTACAGCGCCACCTTCTACATCCTCAGCGGCTTCCACGGCGCCCACGTCCTCGGCGGCCTCCTCTTCATCTTCGCCCTCTGGCTGCGCTCCCACCTCGGCCAGTTCAGCGCTGAGCGCAACACCGCCGTCGAAGCCGCCACCATGTACTGGCACTTCGTCGACGTCGTCTGGATCCTCGTCTTCTCCCTCCTCTTCCTGGCCTGACCCGCCCCCCGGCCGGCCCGCATGGACCGCCTTCGCTCCGATACCCTCGCCGGCGGCAACGAACGGGGCACACACATGCGATCGCGCTGGGCGCTTCCCGCCGCCGCGGGCGCAGCGCTGCTGCTCGCCGCCCTCCCCCGCGGCGTCCTCCTCGCCCACGACGGCGCCGCCGCCGAGTCCGGCGAACTCGCCCACGCCCTCACCGTCTGGAGCTTCGACGCCCCCGGCGTCGTCCTCACCCTTCTCCTCGCCGCCGTCTACACCTGGGGCCTGCGCCGCTTCCACTCCGCCGCCCCCACCGCCGCCCAACCGCGCCCCTTCCGCTTCCCCCGCTGGCGCCCCCTCGCCTTCTACAGCGGCATCGCCCTCATGATCCTCTCCCTCGTCTCCCCCCTCGACACCTACAGCGACGACCTCTTCTGGGTCCACATGATCCAGCACGTCCTCATTGTCATGCTCATCGCCCCCCTCCTCCTCCTCGGTGCCCCCGCCACCCTCGCCCTCCGCGCCGCCAGCCCCCGCGTCCGCCGCCGCTACGTGATCCCCTTCCTCCAGAGCCGCACCCTTGAAGTCCTGCTCTCCCCACCCATCGCCATCATGATCTTCATCGGCGCCATCTGGATCTGGCACATCCCGGCTCTTTACGACGCCGCCATCCGCAGTGAAGCCCTCCACTTCCTCGAGCACAGCACCTTCCTCGCCGGCGCCCTGATCTTCTGGTGGCTCGTCATTGGCGTCGACGCCGCCCGCGTCCGCCCAGGCCACATCGCCCGCGTCGCCATCCTCATCGTCGCCATTCTCCAGAACCTCGCCCTGGCCCTCATCCTCACCAGCCTGGGCGACCCCGCCTACGACACCTATGAGACCCTCGCCGCCCTCCGCGACTGGGGCCCCAGTGCCCTCACCGACCAGCGCATCGGCGCCGGTGTCATGTGGGTCCCCGGTACCATGATGCTCGCCCTCGCCGTCCTCGCCATCGTCTACTACTGGGCCGAAAACGAAGCCTTCCAGGGCCGCCGCGGCGACATGCTGCGCGAGCGCGAGCGCGGGCGCGGCCAGCCCAGCCCCGCCGGGCGCCTCGACCGGCGCCGCCCTCCCGGGACATCGCAGTGACGCCCCCGAGCGCTGCCGCGGCGGCCCCCTCCTCCCGCGTCCCCCGCCCGCTGTCGGAAGCCCTTGGCCGAGTCCCCGCCCGGTTGACCCATCCCCGCCCGCGGGCGACGCTGGGGCCGGAATCGGCGTTACCCCACGCCCCCGGCGAGGACGGGACCACATGAGCAGGGCCCCGCGATGACCGCACTGCGCGCCCTCAGCGGCTACCAGCGTCTGGGCCTCGTCACGATCCTCGGCCTGCTCATCCTCGTCGTCCTCGGCGGCGCCGTCCGCGCCACCGACTCCGGCCTCGCCTGTCCCGACTGGCCCCTCTGCAACGGCAAGCTCATCCCGCAGGGCGACTACCACATCTGGCTCGAATGGACCCACCGCCTCGCCGCCAGCGTGTTCGGCTTCGTCATCCTCGCCTTCATCGTCGGCGCGGTCCGCCGCTACCGCGACCGCCCCTGGGTCGTCGCCCCCGCCCTCATCGGCGCCGTCGCCCTCGGCGTCCAGGTCATCCTCGGCGGCCTCACCGTGACGGAAGACCTCGATGCCGCCATCGTCAGCGCCCACCTCGCCACCGCCATGCTCATCGTCGTCCTCATGCTCGTCGCCTGGCTCGCCACCTTCGTTCCGCTGGTGCCGGCCTCGCCTGGGCCGCCCGCGTCCCAGCCGCGCCGGGACGCGCACGCCGCCCGCGTCGGCGCCCGCCGGCCCCCGGCCGGCGGGCGCCGACGCCCCCCCAGTCGGGACGACCGGCGCTTCGCCGCGCTCGCTCTGCTCACCGTGCTCGGCACCCTCGCGCTCCTCGTCCTCGGCGGTTACGTCAGCGGGACCGGTTCCGCCTTCTTCTGCGACGGTGACTGGCCGCTCTGCAACGACAGCCTCCTGCCCGAGGGGCGCAACGCTGGCCTGCAGGTCGCGCACCGTTACCTGGCCGCCTTCGTCGCCCTGCTCGTCCTCGGCCTCTGGTGGCTGGCCTTTCGTCGCCGCCGACAGGCTCCCGCTCTCTTCTCCCTCGCCACCTCGGTGGCCCTACTCTTCGCGCTCCAGATCGTGCTCGGCGGCCTGCTCATGTGGACCAGCCTCGAGGAATGGTCCCGCGTCCTCCATCTCGTCGCCGCCGCTCTCACCTGGGGCGCCCTCGTCGCCTTGACCGCGCTTGCCCTCTACGCCGTCGTGCGGCGACCCTCCCTGCACCAGCGCACCCCCTTGCCCACCCTCATGCCCCTCCGCGTCCGCCTGGGAGAAACCCGACGGTGATCACCCGATCCGGCAAACTGACGATCGCCGCCCGCCCCGGCCCCCCAGGAGCCGCCCTCGCGCCCGCCCGCCCCGACTGGCTCCGCCTCGCCCGCGCCTACCTCGCCCTCACCAAGCCCGGCATCATCTGGCTCCTCCTCGTCACCACCGTCCCCGCTATGGTCATGGCCGCCGGCGGCTGGCCCGGCGGCGACCGCATCGCCCTCACCCTCCTCGGCGGCATCCTCACCGCCGGCGGTGCCAACGCTATCAACCAGTGGTACGACCGCGATATCGACGCCCGCATGGGCCGCACCGCCGCGCGCCCCATCCCCGCCGGTCTCGTGCCCGCCCCCGCCGCCCTCGTCTGGGGCCTCCTCCTCGCCACCCTCGGCGCAATCCAGCTCGCCCTCACCGTCAACTGGCTCGCCGCCGTCTGGGCGCTCGCCGCCGTGCTCTTCTACGTCGGCGTCTACACCGTCTGGCTCAAACGCACCACCGTGCAGAACATCGTCATCGGTGGCGCCGCCGGCGCCGTGCCCCCGCTCGTCGGCTGGGCCGCCGTCACCGAGTCCGTCGACGTCGCCCCCGCGCTCCTCTTCCTCATCGTCTTCCTCTGGACCCCGCCCCACTTCTGGGCCCTCGCTCTGCGCTACAAGGATGAGTACGCCCGCGTCGGCGTCCCCATGCTCCCCGTCGTCCGCGGCGACGCCGAGACCAAGCGCCAGATCGTTCGCTACGCCGCTCTGCTTGGCCTCGCCAGCCTCCTTCTCCCGCTCAGCGGCGATGTCTCCTGGCTCTACCTCGGCTGCGCCGCGGCCCTCGGCCTTGCCTTCCTCGCACAGGCCCGGCGCCTGCAGCGCGGCCGCATCGCCCCCATGGCGCTCTTCTTCCTCTCCATCGTCTACCTCCCCCTCCTCTTCCTCGCCGCCATGGCCGACGCTCTCATCCTCTAATCCTGAATCACTCCACCTCCGCGAGCGCCGCCCGCAGCTCCGCGTCCGTCGCCAGCCGCTCGAACCGCGCCGCGATCCGACCGTCCGCCCCCACGACGAAGATCCAGGGGTCGTTCTGCATCCGCCACTCCGTTAGCACCCCCGACGGACTCGGCAGCGCCCCCCCCTCGCCCCCCACACCCGTCAGCGGCTCCGCATGGATCGCCAGCACCTCCGTCTCCTCCCCCAGCCGCGACACCTGATCCACCGCCCGCTGGCACAACCCGCTGCCGAAGCACAGCCCCACCGTCGTCAGCGCCAGCACGAACGGCCGCCCCGACGCCAGCGCCTCGGCCACCGACGTCTCGTACAACGCCGGATCCGGCTCCGCCGCGCTCGTCACCGCGGGCAGTGGTCCGTCCGCCGGCGACGTCAGCGTTGGGCTCGCCGGTGCCAACGACCCTACCCCCGGTGTCGCCGTTGTCGCCGCCACCTCGAACGGCAGCCGAGGACTGAGCAGCAGCTCCCCCGTGGGCGGCTGCGCCCGCACCTGCAACGCCCACTGTCCCGCCCCGTCGAACGGGGCCACCCCCACGTAGAACGTCTCCTCCCCCACCGCCACCACCGTCAGCGCCGCGTCCGTGCGGAAGCGCACGCCCCCCTCCACCGGCTCGAACGTGCGCAGCGTGAACGTCGTCCCCGCCGGGAAGAGCGGCGCCTCCGCCCGATCCACCAGCCGCAGCACCACCCGCTGCACCCCCAGCGCCAGATCCGTCGACTCGATCACCGGCACGAACGGCGTCTCCGGATCCGTCAGCACGAAGCGGTCGCTGCCGCCGCCGCCACAGGCCACCGCCGCCACCGCCACGAGGCCGATGACCAGCGTCGCCCCCGCGACCCCGCGCATCAGACCGCCCGCGGCCCCCGCCGCAGGCCCAGCGCGAACAGCCCCAGCGCCAGCCCGCCCAACACGGCGAAGTCGATCCCCGGCCCGAAGAACCCCTCGGTGTCCGCCGCATAGGCCGCCGTCTGCATCAGGTCCACCGGGTACGTCAGCGGGTTGATCCAGCCCAGGATGCGCAGCCAGTCCGGTAGCGAGTCCAGCGGGAAGAACGCCCCCGAGAGAAAGAACAGCGGGAACAGCACCAGGTTCATCACCAGGTGGAAGCCCTGCATCGACCGAATCCGCGTGGCCACCAGCAGCGCGAACCCCGACAGCAGGAAGTTCAGCGCCAGCACTCCCGCCACCACCAGCGCGACGCCACCCACCCAGCCGTACTGCCAGGCGAAATCGATCCCCGGAATCAGCACCGCCACTACCAGGATCAGCAGCGCCTGCACCGACCCAATCGCCACCGCCGCCAGCGACTTGCCCAGGAGGATCGTCCGGGCCCCGTGCGGCGACGCCAGCAGCGTCCGCAGCAGGCCGCTGTCCCGGTCGCGGTAGAACGACGCGCTCGAAAACGTCGACGAAAACAGCGCCGTCATCGCGATCATCCCCGGCGCCAGGTAACTTACGTAATCGCCGTCGCGGATGATCGCCGAGGACGGATCGAGCCCCTCTGACACCCCTGTCCCGAGGATCGCCAGGAACATCAGCGGCAGCAGCACCGACGAGTACAGCTGCGATCGCGAGCGCAGGAAGCCCCGCAGGTCCCGCGCCAGCAGCGCCCAGCACGCCACCGAGGCCCCGCCCACGCTCGCCGCCCAGGCGCTCAAGGCCCCGCCCGCCCGTTCTCCCGCCCGCGCTCCGACAGCGGTGTACCCACGTGCTGGAAGTACGCGTCCTCCAGCGTCGACTCATGAATCCGGATCCCCTCGATGGTCCCCGCCGCCAGCCGGAACAACTCCGGCACGAACGCCGACGCGTCGTCCACCGTTACATGCACCACGGGCGCCGCACACGTCACCTGCCCCACCCCCGCCAGGCCCGCCAGCCGCGCCTCCACGTCGGCCGGGGCCGAGGGCCACTCGACCCGCACCGAGTCGCGCCGCAGGGCTTGCTTCAGCGTCGCCGGCGAGCCCTCGGCCACCACCCGGCCCGCCTCCAGGAACGCCACCCGGCCGCAGGCCTGCTCCGCCTCCGTCACGTCGTTTGTGGCCAGCAGGAGTGTCGTCCCCCCGCCATTGATCCGCGCCAGCAACTCCCACAGCGCCGCCTTCGAGTCCGGGTCCAGCCCCAGCGACGGTTCGTCCAGCAGCAGCACCTCCGGCTCGTGCATCACCGCTCGCGCCAGCTCCAGCCGCCGCCGCATCCCCCCCGACAGCGTCTCCACCGCGTCCGTCGCTCGATCCCCCAGCCCCATCAGCTCCAGCAGCGCCTCCGCTCGCCGCCGCAGGGTCCGCCCCCGCAGCCCGAACAGCCGCCCGTGCAGCCAGAGCGTCTCCCGCGCCGTCATCAGCGGGTCCAGCGACGCCTCCTGAAAGACCACCCCCAGCCGCCGTCGCAGCGCCGGCGTCAGCGCCTCCCCCAGCAGCGTCACCTCCCCCCGGTCCGGTCGGCAGAACCCCAGCACAAGCGACAGGATGGTGCTCTTACCGCTTCCGTTCGGGCCCAACAACCCCAGAACGCTGCCCGCCTCCAGCCTCAGCGAGATCTCCTCCACGCCATGCCCGCCGCCCTCCCCCCCACCCGGGTATTCGTAGGACACGTCGCGCAGCGCGACGGCCGTCGCAGGGGATTCGGGCTGGGATGACGCCAAAGTCTCGACCATGCAGCGCTGCGCGGCGCCGGCCGCGGGGTGTCGGCGATGAGGCGCTACCGAGTGTATCCCCGCCCCTGCCCGTGGGCGAGCGCTGCAAGCGCAGGCTCGATTCACCCTCGCTCGCGCCACAAAGCAGCTCGGCACAACGGCCGTCCGAAAACGCACCGGCCCCTCCTCCATCAGGCGGTACGTCGCACACCTCTCGGAGAACCTGTTCCTTCAAGGATCACGTTCGGACGCGGGCCGTGCGTGCGCGGGGAGATTGCCCCCTCTCCAGCCCGGACGGAGAGACGGTTAGGGGGGAGGCGCCCCGCTCCCGTGCCGGTCCCCGCACGACCCACAACTCGCGCAGCGGGACCCGCCCGATTGACCCCCCTTCCGCCGCCGCCATACAGTGCGGAGGACTTCGTGTCAGGGAGACACGAAGTCCCGGAGGCTGTCATGCGCTCCCTGCGCGTTGCCCTCGCTCAGATCAACCCCACCGTCGGCCACCTCCAAGGCAACGCCGCCCTCATCCGCGACGCCATCGACCGCGCTGAGGCCCTCGCCTGCGACCTCGTCGCCTTCCCGGAACTCGCCCTCACCGGCTACCCCCCCGAGGACCTCCTCCTCCGCCGCCCCTTCGTCCACGACAATCTCACCGCTCTTCAGGATCTCCAAGCCGCCACCGCCGGCAAGCACGTCGCCGCACTCGTCGGCTTCGTCGACCTCGCCCCCGACGCCTACAACGCCGCCGCCGTCCTCCACGACGGCGGGCGCGCCGGCGTCTACCACAAGCAGTTCCTGCCCAACTACGGCGTCTTCGACGAGAGCCGCTATTTCCGGCCCGGCCGCGAGGCCCCGGTCTTCGAGATCGCCGGCGTCCCCGTGGGCGTCAGCATCTGCGAGGATATCTGGTACTCCTCCGGCCCCGTCCAGGAGCAGGCCCTGGCCGGCGCCAAGGTGGTGATCAACATCAACGGCTCGCCCTTCCACGCCGGCAAGATCGCCGCGCGCGAAAAGATGCTCGCCACCCGCGCCGCCGACAACGCCGTCATCGTCTGCTACGACAACCTGGTCGGCGGGCAGGACGCCCTCATCTTCGCGGGCGGCAGCATGATCCACGACCCCCGTGGCGACCTCGTCGCGGCCGCCCCCATGTTCGAGGAAACCCTCCTCGTCGCCGACCTCGACGTCGAGGCCGTCGCCCAGGTCCGCCTGCACGACCCCCGCCTGCGCCGCCTCCCCGTCGACCGCCCCGCCCACGTCCCCGTCTCCGCCCCCCGCCCCGGCGCCCGGCCCCCCACCGACCCGCCGCCCTGCGCCGTTCCCCTCGACGCCGTCGCCGCCATCTACCAAGCCCTCGTCCTCGGCACCCGCGACTACGTCCGCAAGACCGGCTTCTCGCAGGTCGTCATCGCCCTCTCCGGCGGCATCGACTCCACCCTCACCGCCACCATCGCCGTCGACGCTCTCGGCCCCGAGAACGTCGCCTGCGTCGCGATGCCCTCGCGCTACTCCTCCGAGGGCAGCGTCGCCGACGCCCGCGCCCTGGCCGGGAACCTCGGCATTGAACTGCTCACCATCCCCATCGAGGGCCCTTTCGCCGCCTTCCTCGACGCCCTCCAGGGCCCCTTCGCCGGCCACGCCCCCGATGTCACGGAGGAGAACCTCCAGGCCCGCATCCGCGGCACCCTGATCATGGCGCTCAGCAACAAGCTGGGCCGCCTCGTCCTCACGACCTCCAACAAGAGCGAGTCCGCCACCGGCTACACCACCCTCTACGGTGACATGACCGGCGGCCTCGCCGTCATCCAGGACGTCCCCAAGACCACCGTCTACCGCCTCGCCCGGCACGTGAACGCGCAAGCCGGGCGCGAGCGCATCCCCGCCGCCGTCATCGACAAGCCCCCCAGCGCCGAGCTTCGCCCCGATCAACGCGACGAGGACTCTCTCATGCCCTACGAGCGCCTCGACCCAATCCTCCAGGCCTTCGTCGAGGAGGACCGCACCCTGGAGGAGATCGTCGCCCAGGGCTTCGACGAAGCCGACGTCCGCCGCGTCATGAGCCTCGTCACCCGCGCCGAGTACAAGCGCCGCCAGGCCGCCCCCGGCCTCAAGATCACCCCCCGCGCCTTCGGCAAGGACCGCCGCTTCCCCATCGTCAACGCCTATCAGGGCTTCTAGGGCTCCTCCGTTCGGTGTTCTCCGGTTTGGTGGGCGGCGCCCGTCCCCGCATGGCCCCATGCAGCGGCGTGATCTGAACGCCATCGCCCGCCTCCCCGGTGCCACGCCGCGGCGCCTCCTCCGCACCCACCTCGCTCCGTGAGGGTCTGCGCCGGAATCGATAGAAACGCGCCGGGTCCCGGACCGATCCTCCTCTGATGCCGGGAACGCAGCACCCCGGACGGGCCCGCAGCCCTCAGGGCACGTAGTTCAGCGCGTTCAGGAGCCAGCCGTTGTGCTCCAGCTCCACGTGCAGGTGCACCCCCGTGCTGAAGCCCGTCGTCCCCACCTGTCCGATCGGCTCGCCCGCCGCCACCTCCTCGCCCTCCACCACCCACGGCGGCCCCGCCAGGTGCCCGTAGCGACTCAGCCAGCCGTTGCCGTGGTCGATCTCCAGATGGAAGCCCAGGCCGCAGCAGTGGCTGCCCCCGGCGAACGTCACTGCCCCCGCCGCCATCGCCAGCGCCGCGCCGCCGTTCTGCGCGATATCCGTCCCGTGGTGCCGCAGCGAGCAATCCCCCGTCCGGCAGGCGCCGAACCCATCCGTCAGCAGCCCCTGTGCCGGCCAGACGAACTCCGGCGTCGTCACCGGGATCAGGATCTCCTGCCCCGCGATCAGCCCATTCGGATCGCTCACGCCGTTGTCCGCCGCCAGTGCCAGCGTCAGCACCGTCGTCCCCTGCGCCGCCGCGATCCCCCGCAGCGTGTCGCCCGCGAACACGTCCACGATCACCCCCTCCCGCCGCGGTACCCGCAGCGGCGTCCCCGCCGGGATCCAGGCCGTGCTCAGCCCCGGGTTGTTCGCCAGCAGCGTGTGCGGCGTTACCCCCACTTCCGCCGCCACGAACGCAATGCTATCGCCCGAGGCCGTCACCACCGTCCGCGACACTGTTGGCACCGCCACCGTCCCCGGTACCCGCAGATCCTGCCCCACGCTCAGCAAGTTGGGATTTAAACCCGGGTTCAACGCGGCCAGCGTCTGTGGTGTCTCCCCGAAGGTTGCCGCGATCGCGGTCAGCGTCTCGCCCGCCTGCACGCTGTGTCGCAGCCCGGGCGCCGGGCCCGCCGGGACCGTCCCTGGAGCCGGCGGGGGCAGCTCCACCAGCGGCACCACCAGCGCCTGCCCCACCTGCAGCAGGTCCAGGTTCGCACGCAGGTTCAGCCGCCGCAGATCGCCCAAGGAGATCCGATGCGCCGCCGCGATGCCGCTCGCCGTGTTCCCCGCCCGCACGATGTACGTCGCGCGCTCGCCCTCCCATCCGATTGCCGCTTCGGTTAGCCCGCGCGACTCGATGGGCAACCGCAGCCGTTGCCCCACGAACACCGTGGACAGATCGGCGCCCCCGTTCGCCTCCGCCAGCGCCTCCAGACTCGTCGCGAAGCGCAGCGCGATCCCGCCCGCCGTGTCCCCCGCCTCCACCACGTACGTCCGCATGCGGCTCGTCCCCGTCGGCGTGGAGACGTCCGCCCGCGGCACCAGCAACACCGCCCCCGCCGGCAGGAAGTTCGGATCCACGTGCGAATTCAGCACCGCCAGTTGCGCCTGCGTCGTCCCGAAGTGCAGCGCGATCTCGCTAAACGTGTCTCCCGGCGCCACCTCGTAAATCCGGACCGGCTGGTCGCCGATCCGCGGGCCCCCGCTCGACGTTGGCGCCGCCGGCACCCCGCCGGAAGCCTCGGACCCGGCCCCCAGCCGGTCGTCCCGCACCACCAACTGCATCCCCGGCTGGATCCGGCCGCTCTCGAGGCCGGGGTTCAGCCGCACGATCTCCGCCGTCGTCGTTTCGTAGATGAACGCCAGCCCGCTGACGGTGTCGCCCGGCTGCACGACGTGGGTTAACCGCACCCCCGCCCCTATGCTGCCGCTCGTTGGGGCCGTTGGCGCCGCGTCCGCTGTCTCCTCCTCGTCGGGCAGCGTGATCCGTGCGTCCGCGAACAGCAGATCGGCAGACCGGATCGACGGATTCAGCGCCAGCAGCCGCGCTTGCGTCGTCTCGAAGCGCTCGGCCAGCCCCGACAGGGTGTCTCCGGGCTGCACCGTATAGGAGTCTGCCTGCAGCAGACCGGGCGCCGCCCACACCGCCAGTGCGGCGAGTGGCAAGACCACGTGGCGCGCAGAACGGAACATTCCCCCGAATGTCCTTCACAACTCATCCATCGCTCACCCGCCGCATGGAGCCGAAGTCGCGACACTCTACGTCGCGCCCCGCCACCCGGCCACACCCGCCCCACTAGTGCGATCGTGCCTCCGGCCGCGGCCTCCCGGCCCCGTTCCCCGGCTCCCCTCCCGCCCCTCTGACCGCGCGGCGCCTCTGCGCCTACAATGTCCCCCAATGCTGCCAGCGTCACGCCGCTACCCTCCCGACTCCCCTCCGCGAGCGCTACCCACCCTCCGCGCCGCTTCTGCCACCTCCCCCTCGGAGCGACGGCCGTGACGGGGATGCCCGCCGCCTCCGGCGTCCCCCCAGACGTCGCCGGCCCCGACGTGCCCACCTGCCCCTTCCTGGGCCACCGCGACGACGCCGCTCCCGTCGAGGATCTGCCCAGCGGCGAGCACCGCTGCTACAAGCCCCCCACCCCGCACCCTGTCCGCCGTGACATCCAGAACCGCTTCTGCCTCACCGCGCGCTACCAGCGCTGCCCCGTCTATCGTGGCGTGCTCGCCACCCCGCCTGGTCCCTCCCTGGCCCAGCGCCTCTTCGGCGACGCCGGCGTGCGCGGGCGGCTCCGCACCCGCGAAGGGCTCGCCTTCCTCCTCTTCGCCATGCTCGTACCCGCCGTCATCGGCATCGTCTTCGCCGTCGTCAGCGACAACGACGAGGATCCGCTCCGCTCCTCCCTCAACACCACTCCCCCTATCCAATCCCTGCCCACCCCGCCCGGCCAGAGCGCTGATCCCGATCCCGGCGACGCCCAGATTCAGTCCCCCTCCGGCGAGGCCGCCGCGGCGCCGGCCCCCTCCGATGATCCTGCCGCTGCCGGGGAAGAGCCCCAGCGCGCCCCCCCCGCCGAAGATCTCACCCCCCGCGAGCAACTGCTCGCCTGGGACGACCTCGCAGAGTACGCCGTCGGCCCCGGCGACACCCTCGGCGCCATCGCTCTCGACTTCGGCACCACCATCGAGGCCATCGCCCTCCACAACGGCCTCGCCGACGTCAACGCCATCACCATCGGCCATATTCTCATCGTTCCGGTTGGCTTCATCCTCCCCATCGACCTTGAGCAGACCGCCGCCGGGGGCGAGCAGGTCGTTGAGGAGCCTCCTCCGCAAGATGCCGCCGATGACACCGCCGACGGCGCCGATGCCGACGATACCGGCGCCGCTCCCCCCGACGCCGACGCCGAGCCGCCCCCCGCCGAGGAGGAGCCCTCCGCGATCCCTGTCGCGCCCGACTCCCTCCTCGCCTGGCCCGACATCGTCGAGTGGGAGGTGGGCGCCGGCGACACCCTCTTCTTCATCTCCCTGGACTTCAGCACCACCGTCGACGCAATCGCCGCCCTCAACAGCATCGATCCCAGCGCCCCGCTGCAGATCGGGGCCCTCCTGCGCGTGCCGCGCGGCTTCATCGAGCCCATCGGCGAGGGCTAACCGGGAAGCCAGGCCCCCGCCGCCGCGCGCGCCGTCCCCGCCTTCTCGGCCTCGGCCAGCGCCACCACCACCGCCGCCGGCGACAGCGTCACACCCGCCTGGAAAATCAGCAGCGCCACCAGTTCCAACGACAGCGCCCGCCCGTCCACCGCCGCATAGGTCCGCAGCGCCCACTCCACCCGCGCCCGATTGTCCCGGCAGACCGCGAACGTCGCCGTGTCTCCCGGACCCGCCGCCAGCAGGCCCGGCAGCCGGGCGGCGTCCTCTGTGCTCAGGCGCACCCGTGGTGGCACGACCACCTCCGCCTCCGATCCTAATGCGCCGCCCCGATGCGCTCCCAGCAGCAGCCGGCCCGTCTCGGCCCCAGATACACTGGACACGCCCCCCCCGTGCCGGATCCACCGCAGGAGGCCCAATGACCACGGACCCCGCCCGCTCCCGGGGCGCCGCCTCCCAGGCCGGCCCCCAGCCGCCCGCCGCCGTGGCCGGCTTCTTCCGCGACCGCTTCTCCATCGACGAAGCGGCCATGGAGAGCCTCCTCGCCACCGCCCTTGCTCGCGGCGGCGACTTCGCCGAACTCTTCTTCGAGCACAAGCGCGCCGGCGCCATCGCCTTCGAGGACCAGCGCGTCAAGTCCTCCCACGCCGCCCTCTCCCAGGGCGTCGGTATCCGCGTCGTCCGCGGCGACGCCATCGGCTACGCCTTCAGCGAGGACCTCTCCCTCGACGCCATGCGCCGCGCCGCCGAAACCGCCGCCCAGATCAGCAGCGGCGACGGCCACGCGGGCCCCATCGACGTCACCGCCCACGACTACGACGCCGATCGCTACGCCGTCCCCCTTCCCACCACCCAGGCCCCCCTCGACGACAAGGTCGCCCTCCTCCGCCGCGCCGACGAGGCCGCCCGCCGCTACCACCCCTCCATCGCTCGCGTCGATGTCGCCATCAGCGACGAGGAAAAGCGCGTCATGATCGCGACCAGCGACGGCGCCCTCGTCGCCGACTTCCAGCCCCTCGTGCGCTTCAACGTCACCTGCCTCTCCGAGGACGGCGACTCCCGCCGCACCGCTCGCTGGGGCGGCGGCGGCCGTCTCGGCATGGAGTACTTCCAGCAGCACACCCCCGGCGCGCTGGCCGAGGAAGCCGCTCGCCAGGCCGTCCTCCAGCAGGAGGCCCGCGAGGCCCCCGCCGGGACCTTTCCCGTCGTCCTCGCCGCCGGCGACTCCGGCATCCTCCTGCACGAGGCGGTCGGCCACGGCCTGGAAGCCGACTTCAACCGCAAGAAGACCAGCAACTACACCGACCGCGTCGGCCAGTCCGTTGCCTCCCCCCTCGTCACCGTCATCGACGACGCCACCATCGCCAGCAGCCGCGGCTCCATCAACGTCGACGACGAGGGCAACCCCGCCCGCCGCAACCTCCTCATCGAGGAGGGCGTCCTCGCCGCCTACATGCAGGACCGCATCAGCGCCCGGCACTATCGCCGCGAACCGAGCGGCAACGGCCGCCGCCAGTCCTTCCGCCACTACCCTATGCCCCGCATGACCAACACCTACATGACCGCTGGCGAGTCCAACCCGGAGGATCTCTTGCGCCGCGTCGACTACGGCATCTTCTGCAAGGCCTTCTCCGGCGGCCAGGTCAACATCAGCAACGGCGACTTCGTCTTCTCCGTCACCGAGGGCTACCTCATCGAAGGGGGGCGCATCACCGCCCCCATCCGCGACGTCAACCTCATCGGCAACGGCCCTGACGTGCTCGGCAAGGTCAGCGGCGTCGGCCACGACTTCCAACTCAGCGACGGCCGCTGGACCTGCGGCAAGGACGGCCAGTCCGTCCCCGTTGGCGTCGGCGTCCCCACCGTCCTCATCGACGCCGTGACCGTCGGCGGCACCCAGGTCCAGGCAAGCGCGGTGGCCGGGTGAGCCGCAAGAGCCCCGATCCCCCCCGCCCCCTCGACCTCGCCGCCCGCGTTGTCGAGAAAGCCCGCGCCGCCGGCGGCGGCCGGGACGCCTCCTTCCAGTGCGACGCCGTCGCCGTCGCCTCCACCGATTCCTCCGTCACCGTGCGGCTCCAGGAGGTGGAGGCGATCGAGGAGGCCGCTTCCCGCTCCGTCGGCCTGCGCGTGATCCTCGGCGGCCGCCAGGCCGTTGTCTCCAGCGCCGACATCTCCGACGAAGCCCTCGACCAGATCGTCGCCCAAGCGCTCGACCTCGCCGTCATCGCCGAGCCCGACCCCCACGCCGGCCTGCCCGACCCCGCCCACCAGGCCACGCCAGCCTCGACCGGCGGCCTGCAACTCTTCGACGAGGCCATCGAGACCGTCGACGTCCGCCAGCGCATTGACCGCGCACTCGCTTGCGAGCAGGCCGCGCTCGATGCGGACTCCCGCATTCGCAACAGCGGCGGCAGCAGCTGCAGCACCCGCGTCGCGGAGGTCTCCCTCGCCGACAGCAACGGCTTCCGCGGCAGCTACGTCGGCACCACCGCCTCCCTCGGTGTCGAGGTCATGGCCGCGGAGGAGGACGGGCGCCTGCGCAACGATTACTGGTTCAGCGCCGAGCGTCAGCTGCACCGCTTGGATGACCCCGCCGCCGTCGGCCGCGAGGCCGCCGCCCGCGCGCTGCGCCAGCTCGGCGCGGGCAAGGCCGCCACCCAGCAGGCGCCGGTCGTCTGGGAGCCGCGGCAGGCTGTCGCCCTGCTGGGCGCCATTGCCGGCGCCGCCGACGGCGAGGCCCTCTACCGCCGCGCTACCTTCCTCGCCGATCGCGAAGGGCAGGCCGTCGCCTCGCCGCTCCTCACCGTCGTCGACGACCCCCTCCTGCCCGGCCGCCTCGGCTCCCGCCCCTTCGACGGCGAGGGCATCGCCGCCCGCCGCAACGTTCTCGTCGAGGGTGGCGTCTTCCGCACCTTCCTCTTCGACACCTACAACGCGCGCCGTCTCGGCCGGCGCAGCACCGCCTCCGCCGTGCGCGACGTCGGCGGCCTGCCCGGCATCGGCGCCGGCAACCTCCTCCTGGAACCCGGCGCGACCAGCCCGGAGGCGATCATCGCCGGAGTCGAGAATGGCCTCTACCTGACGACGCTCATGGGCTTCGGCGTCAACGTGACCACCGGCGACTTCTCACGTGGCGCCGCAGGCCTCTGGATCCGCGACGGCCAGCTCGCCGAGCCCGTCAGCGAGATCAACGTCTCGGGCAACCTCCTCGACATGCTCGCCGCCATCAATGCCGTCGGTGATGACCTGCAGTGGTTCGGCGGCAGCGCCGCTCCCACCCTGCGCATGTCGCAGCTCACGATCAGTGGCGCCTAGGCGCGAGGCGAACGCTCCGCGTCGAACACCAGCGTGGCTGCCCCACGCGTGGTGCGCTCACCTTCCGCGTTGTGAATCTCCAGCTCCAGGTCCAGCAACTTCTCGCCGTCCAGATCGTACTTGCGCGTGACCGTGCCCGTCAGCGTCATGGCCACGTCCTGCAAGTCCGGCCGCCGATGCGACACCTGCACGCGACGGAAGCGCCAGCCGTCGCGACCCAGCCAGCTGGTGATGTACTGCATGAAGTACGCCTGCTTGACCGCCCCCGGGATGATCGGGCCCGGCAAGCCCAGCTTCTTCGCCGCCTCCGGATCGACGAACTGCGGCCCCCACAGCCAGGCTGCCCCGATGAACTGCAGTACCTTGAACCGCGACGGCATCCGCTCCTGTTCCGGCAGCGCCGCCCCCTCTTCGATCGCGTCGTATGTCATCGCCACGGCTATTCCCCCGTGTGTCGCTGCCGGAAGTACGTCAGCGTGTGCCGGATACGCGCCACGTCCGCGCCGCTCGCCTGGGAGTAGCGCCACTCCAGGATCAGGAACAGCGAGTGCCCCACTCGCCCGCCGATCCGTTCTTGCACGTCGGCCAGCTGCGAGCGGATCGTGATTCGGTCGTCCAAGCGCATCGCCCCCAGCACCTGCAACTCCTCTGCCGCCAGCAACGAGTCCCAAGACCGGATGCCCGGGATCGCTACCGCCTGTGGCCGCGCGATGCTGTGCACCGCCCAGGGCGGGAGCGCGTAGCTCCGGTCGTTCCCGGCCAGCGCCCGCGTCAGCTTCGGGTCCTCCTCCTCGAAGGCGACGGCCAGCCGGCGCACCAGCTCCGCCTCCACCGTGGCCACGGTCGCGGCGCCCTCCACGCCGATCGCCGCCGCCAGCGCGGGCGTGATCCAGCTGGCCGCGTCCTCGGCGTCCTCGCGCTGCAGCGGCGAGACGGCCACCCTACTCGCCCGTGTGCTTTCCCTTGAAGTAAGTCACGGTGCGGCGGGTGCGCGCCACCTCCACACCGTCCTGGTTGGTGTAGGTCCACTCATGGTGCACGAAGAGCGAGTGCCCGACCCGTCCCCCAATGCGTTCCTGCACATCCGCGACTCGCCGCACGACCCGCAACGTGTCCCCCACCCGGACCGGTGCCCGCAGCGTCATTTCGTCCGCCGCCATCAGCCCCCGTTCCGGCGCGTCCGGCACTCGGCCGGGCCGGTACTTGGAGTAGTGCGTGAAGATCGCCCAGGGCGGCACCTCGGGCTGCGACTCTTCGCTCGCCAGGGCCGCCAGCAGCGCGGGGTCGTCTTCGTCTAGCGCCTCGGCCATGCGACGCACGAGTTCGCGGGAGATGTGGATCACGATCGGCGCGTCCTCCACCCCCACCGCCGCCCGCATCGCCGGCGTGATCAGGCTCTCGTCCTCGTCCCGCAGGGGCTCGTCCGCCATGCCATCTCCCGCGGCGGAGGCGGCCGGGAGGCCGCCCCCGCGACACGGAGGCTAGCGCCCCCGTGGCTCGTGCTCTACGTCGTGCCATACGCCGCTGCCGGCCGGACCAGCGGTCCCTACGTTCGCAGCGCTCCCTCGATCGCCTCCGCGTGCTCCGCGTAAGGCGCGATGCAGACGCTCCGCGCGATCGTGTTCACCGACCCCCCGCCCCGAAGCGCTCCGCCGGCAACGCCCTAGTCGGGCACGATCAGGCCCGACGCCGAGCGCCGCCACCCATCCTCCGCTGCGGCCGGCGACGCCTCGCCGCGCACCGCCAACTCCTGGGCGATGAAGGGGTTCTCCTCCCGCTCGAAGCCGATCGTCGTCTCCTGCATGTGCCCCGGCAGCACCGTTGTCTCGTCGGGAAGCTGCAGCAGCCGCTCGACGATGCTCGACATCTCCTGCTCATAGCTCCCGCCCGGCAAGTCCGTGCGCCCGATGCTGCCCCGGAAGAGCGTGTCGCCGCTGAACAGCACCCCCTCCGTGTAGTAGCTGACGCTGCCCGCCGTGTGCCCGGGGGTGTGCAGCGCTTGCAGCGCCACCCCCTCGACTTCCACCACGTCCCCGTCCTGCACGAAAGCGTCCGGCTCCGGTGCCGGCTCCGCCTCCAGCCCGAAGCGCGCCGCCTGCTCCGCCGCCGTCCGCGACAGCTCCAGGTCGTCCCGGTGCAGCAGAAACGTCGCCCCCGTCTTGGCTT
This sequence comes from Dehalococcoidia bacterium, assembly GCA_965247775.1. Classification (GTDB taxonomy): domain Bacteria; phylum Chloroflexota; class Dehalococcoidia; order Bin125; family Bin125. The sequence goes on along the minus strand of OZ252031.1, from coordinate 1,766,848 downwards.
GGATGCCGCGCACCCCCAGGATATGGTCCAGGTGCCCATGCGAGTTGGCGATCCGCTTGATCCGCACCCCCATCTCGCTCGCCAGGTGCAGGATGTCCTCCGCCTGATCCCCGGGGTCGATGCAGATCGCCTCCCCCGTCCGCCGGTTGCCGATCACCCAGCAGTTCTCTTGGAACAGCCCGACCAAGATCCCGCGGATCTCGATCTCGCTGACGCACGGCTCGCTCGTATCCTCCGCCGCCGTGGTCTCCGTCTCGGCGCGCGCGCCCCCGTCCCTCACATCCGCCTCGTCCGGGGCCGCCCCCTCCCCCCTCATGATCCGCCGCTCTCGCCCCCGCGCAGCAGCCGGTCGATCTCCTTCAGCGCCTCACGACTGCTCAGCGGCGTCCCCGCCCGGGGCTCCTCCGCCTCGCCGTCTGCCGGCTCCTTCCCCTCCTCGCGGTCTTGCGCTTCGGCGCCGCCCGCACCCTCCAGCCGCGCGACGTACTCCTGCATCTCCTCGTTGCCCTGCAGCGCCTCTGACACCTGTGCCTCGTAGCGTCGCCCCCGGCCGTCCAGGTCGTTCAGGTCCAGCCCCAGGCCGTAGATTTCGCTCAGCTTGCTCAGCAGCGCCTGGCTAGCGCGCGGATTCTGCCCGCCGGAGACATAATGCGGCACACTCGCCCACAGACTGACGTGGCGCAGGTCCTTTCGCCGGCAGAGGTCGCCGATCGCCCCCACGATCCCCGTCGGTCCCTGATAACTCGACGGCTCGAACCCCAGCTCCCGCATCCGTTCCGCCGGGTGCGCCCCACCGGAAAGCGGCACCGGGCGCGTGTGTGGCGTGTCCGCCAGCAGCGCCCCGACCGTCACCACCTCCTCCACCCCCATCTCCTCCGCCACCTCTAGCACCAGCGCCGAGAACGCCCGCCAGCGAAGGTGGGGCTCCGTCCCCAGCCCCAGGATCAGGTCGTGCTCGGCGCTGGCCAGTTGGGCCGGCGTGAAGTCCGTCCGCGGCCAGCGGATTTCCCGCGTCTCGCCCTCCCGCAGACGCACGTGTGGGCGTTGCTCCGTGAAGACGAAAAAGTCGTCCGGATCGATTTCCGCGAAGATCTCGGTGCGGGCTCGTCGACGCAGGTAGCGCAGGACCCCGCTCGCCGACTCCGCCGCGTCGTTCCAGCCCAGGAACGACAGGACCAGTACGGGATCCCGCAACGTCGGCCGGTAGTGGAAGGTGATCGCGCTCATGCCGGCCAGCATACCCCCACACCCTGCCCCACCCGCTCCTCGCCGGGGCCTCAGTAGTCGGTCACCAGCTCCGCGGGCAGGTGGCGCACATCGTTCAGCCGGTGCAGCGCTGTCGCATGGGGAGCCCCCGCCGGGTGACGCCCCTGCGGCCAGTGCTCGATCTCCGTGATGGAGGCGTTGTGGATCTCCACGTCCGCATGCCAGTTATGTGCCGGCGTCAGCCCGAAGGCCCACCGCATCGCCGCCGCGATCGTCCCCCCGTGCGTGAACACCGCGATGCGCCGTGCCGCCACCGTACCTTCGCCGGGAGTGGCCGTGCTGGCGCCCTCCGCCGCCTCGCACGGCGGCGCCGGCCCCTCCCACGCGCGGACGAGATCCTCCAACGCCGCCGAGACCCGCTCCTGGAAGGCCCCCAGCGTCTCCCCCTCTGTGCTCAGGCTGTGGTGCGGGCGCCACAGCTGCAGGTAGCGCTGCTCCGTCAGGATCTCCTCGATCGTCGACTCCGCCTCGTCCCCCATGCGGAACTCCTCCAGCCGCGGCTCATAGTGCACCCGCTGTCCCAGCCGCTCCGCGCTCAGCGCCGCCGTCTGCTGCGCCCGCGTGTAAGGGCTGGACACCAGCTGCGCCACCCCGGCCGCCGCCAGCGCCGCGGCCACGTGCCCTGCCTGCCGGCGCCCCTGGGCGGTCAGCGGCGCCTCCGGCCCGTAGCCCGCGTCGGCGCCTCCGGCCTGCCCGTGTCGCACCAGCAGCAGCCGCACCGATCGACGCGGCGGCGGCGGCACGCGCGCTCCTCCTCCGCAGCGGTTAGGCGGGCGCCAGGATCGGCGCCGCTTCTCGCCAGCCCGGGATGTCCGCCCCGTAGTAGCGTCCCAGCAGCAGCATCGCCAGCTTCTGCTTCGTCGGGCCGATCCCCGGCACCACCCCGATCCGCTTCATCACCGTGCGCGCGTCCGGCTGCTCCAGCCAGATGTTCTCCGCCTTGCCGCCGTACTCCTCCACCACCACCCGGCAGGCGTCCTGCACCCGCTTGCCCATATTGCGCCAGTAGCGATGGATCGCCGGCGACTCCCGCATCACCTCCAGGAACTCCTCCTCCGGCATCGCCGCGATCTTGCGTGGGTTCAGGTGCCCGAGCCGCTGCCTCAGTGCATACGGCCCGCCGAACGCCTTCTCCATCGAGATCTGCTGATCGAGCACGAGCCCGATCAACAGCGCGTTGGAGTCCCGGCCGAGCAGCCGGTTCGCTCGCTCGTTATCCGTGAACGGCGGCACCGGCACCCCGTCCCCCGTGAACGCCGGCTCGATCTCCAAGTACTTGTTCGGGTCGCCCACCGGATCCTCCTTGCCTCCGCGCCGCCGTTACGGGCCCCGCCTCGCGCGAGTCCCCCGCCACCGGCACGACGGGAGGGTACCACCGACGACGGAGGCCCGGCGCGCTGCCGGGCCTCCGAAACGCCGCTGCTGGCCCCTGCGCCGGGGCGACCGCTCAGCGCCCGCTCATTGGATCGCCAGCCGTCGGCGCCCTCCCCCGTCCCGGTTCACACAATGGCGTCGCCGCTCCCCGCGTCCACGTCACCCTCGCCCCAGATCCCGGCGGCCTGCGCGACGCCCTTGCGTCCCTTGCCGCCCCGCCAGCCCACGTAGCCCACGATGCCATCGCTGTTGCCGAAGTTCCCATCGCGGTACAGCGCCGCCTCGCTGTCCCCGTACCTGCCCACCCCGCCCGCGCTTAGCTGCGCGCTGCCCCCGCCCGGCAGGTCGATCCGCACAGTTTCGCCCGGGCCGAGTTCGAACCCCGGCCGGGAAGGGCCAATAGTTGGGGATGTTGCAGAGGAACCAGCCCTCCAGGTCCACCGGTCCGGCGCTCGTCTTGCCCAGCGTCACGCTCCCCGCCGCGCCCGCCAGGACGATCTGCTCCACCACCACGGGCGGCTCCGGCGCCGCTTCGGGCTCGGGCTCCGGCTGCGCTTGGGCCGCCGGCTCGGCTGGCGCTTCCGCTTCCGGTTGAGGCTGGGGCGCCGGCTCGGGCTCGGACGCCGCTGCCGGCTGCGCCGCCGTTGCACCCACGTCGTCGTCGCCGCCGCAGCCCACCAGGGCCAAGCCCGCCGCGCCCACGCCCAGGCGCGCACTCCAGCGCAGGAGCGCCCGGCGCGACAGCCGCTCTCGCTCGAGTCGGGTCCACTTTGGTTCGCTCACGGATCGTCCTCCTTGTGTGGGTCGGCTGGCCCGACGGTCGTGGGGATATACGCAGGAATCCCCCCTTCTGGACCACTCCCCTCACCATGGCCCAAGCCGCGCCGCTAGCGGGGGGCGAACACGAATACGACCGCCTCGAGCGAGGGCAGCGTCGTCAGCGCCTCCTCGTCCCCGATAAGCGCCACCGCGAAGCCCACCAGATCCTCCTCCGGCCGCCGCTCGATCTGGAGGACCCCGTTGCCCTCGGCGTCCAGCCGCACCACCTGGTCTCCCACCGCGCTGCCGTCGTCCAGCAGGCGGAACAGCTGGTACCCCTCTCCCGCCGGCGGCCGCGGCGCGTGCCAGAAGAGCAAGCTCACGGGAACCTCTTGATAGTCCGTCACATACACCCAGCCCGGCTCCTGCGCCGCCGCCACCGATCCGGTCCTCTCCAGCTCCAGCCATCGCCCCTGCGCCACCGGGTCCTCATCCGCCGCCCAGAGCAGGCCCAGCGCGATCGCCGCGGCAGCGAATCCCGCCGCCAGCGTGTGCGGCACGTGTCGCCGCCACCAGCCCATCCCCTGCCGCGCCCGCGCCACCGTCTGCCCGTGACTGCGCCCCTGCCGGGCCGCCGCGATCAGCCGCCCCTCCAGCGCCAGCGACGGCCGCGCCGCGTCCTCGGGCACCAGCGGCAGCAACGCCGACGCCTCCATCAACTCCTGCAGCTCCGCCGCACCCTCGGGCCACCGCGCGATCGCCTCTCGCACCGCCTCCTCCTCACTCGGCGTCAGGACCCCCAGCGCGTACGCCCCGAAGAGTTCGTGGGCCTCCGACTGGCTGAGCGGCGGCCGCGCGCTCATCGCCCCCGCCTCCTCGCGAACCACATCCCCCTCCAGGTAGGCCCGCATCTTGCGCAGCCCCAGGCGCATCCGCGACTTCACCGTCCCTTCCGGGATCGCGAGCGCCGGCGCGATCTCCCGATGCGTCAGCCCCTGGAAATACGACAGCTCCAGCACCTCGCTCTCCTCGCGGGGCACCCGCAGGAACGCCTCTCGCACCAGCAGCCGGTCCAGCACCGCCACGTCCACCGCTGGCACTGGGGCCAGCCAGCGCTCCACGTCCGCCAACGCCTCGCCCCCCCGCGACGATTTCCGCCGCAGCTGGTCGATGCAGAGGTTCCGCACGATCCGCCCCAGCCACGTCGCGAAGCCCGCCTTCGCCGGGTCGAAGCGCTCCGCGTGGCGCCAGACCTGCAGGAACGCCTCCTGCACCACATCCTCCGCCGCGTCCTCCCGCCCCAGCATCCGCATGGCCAGGGCGAACGCCAGCCGATGGTGCGCCCGGTACAGATCGCGCAGCGCCTCGTCGTCCCCGTCGGAGATCCGCCGCAGCAGCAACCACGACGCCTGACGCCCGTTCTCTGACTCCAGCGCCACCCCGTGGCCCCCATTCGCGAGAGGCCCGCCCCGCTCGACCACCGTCGGCCCATCGGCGACCAGCCCCAGCCCGCCGATGGTCGGGCACCACCCTGCTCGGCCGCAAGCAGGCCCCCGCCCGCAGCGGGGAACGGGCGCGCTGCCCCCCCTGTCGGGAGCACCCTTGTCCTGGTCTCCATACCTCACATACGCGGCGGTCGCCGGGCCCGATCACCGTGCCATCCGACCCGCCTCGCGACGCGGACCGCGCGGCGCTACCCTCTCCGGGGCGAGGTGGACCCCGGACCGACCGTGTCACGACGACAATCACCGCCGCGGACCGTGTTCGCCCTCCAGCGCCGCCGCCGCCGGCCCTACCGGACTGCCCTCGCCGCCACCACCATCACCATCAGCATCGCGATCGCCGCCGCCCTCCTGCTCAACGACGGCGGGGGCGATCCCGCCCCCGCCGAGGCCGGCCCCGCCCAAGCCATCGCCGCGCAGCCCGTGGCCGATCAAGCCGGCGCCGCCGCGCCTGCGGAAGGCACGCCGCCGCAAGACACCGCCGTCCCCGCCTCGGCCGCGCCGGCCGGCGCGACGCCCGAACCACCCACACCGGCGCCGAGCACTCCTGCCGCCCAAGCGCTTCCCCAGGCTCCCACCGCCACCAGCGCCAACTCCGCCCAACCCGCAACGCCCGCACCCACCTCCGCACCCACCATCCCTGCCCCCGCCGTCAGCGTCCGCCCCGGCACCATCCGCCAGGGCGAAACCGCCCTCATCGTCCTCAGTGGCGACGTCGTCGCGGAGCAGGCCTTCGTTTCCATCGACGGCTTCACCGGTCCCATGGTTCGGGAGGGCGAAGACTGGATCGGCTACCTCCCCCTCTCCCCACTCGCCGCCGCCCGCCACTACAACGTCGTCGTCGACATCTTCAACGGCGGCGCCTACGACCGCACCTTCCTCGGCGACCTCGTCGTCGTCGAGGCCCAGGCCGGTGTCGAGCAGATCACGCTCGACCCGGAAACCGCCGCTCTGCTCTCCCCCGAACTTGTCGCCGTCGACAACGAAACGCGTTTCCAGCGCTTCCGCGAGGTCAGCGGGCCACGTCTCTGGGACGGCCCCTGGACGATTCCCACCGCGGGTGAGGCCGAAGGTGCCTTCGGCGTCCTGCGCTCCTACAACGGCACCCCCGCTACCGACTGGCATCACGGCTACGACATCAGCGCCGAGACCGGCGCCCCCATCGCGGCCCCCGCCGCCGGCCGCGTCGTCTTCGCGCAGGAACTCCCCGTTCATGGCCTCGGCGTCATCCTGGACCACGGTGCCGGCGTCTACAGCGGCTACTGGCACATGTCCCAGATTGAGGTTTCCTCCGGCCAGGCCGTGACCCCGGGCGATCTGCTCGGGCGCGTCGGCGCCTCCGGCCTCTCCACCGGGTCCCATCTCCACTGGGAGGTCATCGTCCAGGGCCACGACGTCGACCCCATCCAGTGGACCGCCTCTGCCCTCTCTCAATAGCCTCCAGCGCCCGCCATGGCCCTACACTGCCCCCCCATGCCCGTCCCAGCCGCCCCGCCCCCCGATCTCGCCGCCCTCGCCCTCACTCTCGACTCCGCCCTGCCCCAAGCGGCGCTCCGCGTCGGCCCCAACCCCCTCCAGCTCCTGCGGGACGGTCCCCACACCATCGTCCTCAGCGACGGCGCACGCATCTTCCACATCCCCCGCCATCGCGACGCCGCCCGCCAGCGCGAGCGCCTGGCCCACGTCCTCCCCTACCTGCGCGGGCGCCTCTCACCCGCTCTGCCCCTGCCCGCCCTCTGCCTCGCCCCCGGCCTTGACCACGGCTTCAGCGTCGCCGGCCGCCTTCCCGGCAGTCCCCTCCAGCCCCAGGCCCTGACCGAGCGCAACCAAGAGCGCCTCGCCACCGCCATCGCCGGCTTCCTCGCCGAATTGCACGCCTACACCGTCGAGCGAGCCCAGGCCCTCGGCGTCCCGGGCCTGCGTGCGTGGCGCGCGCAACTCGCCGACCTCCGCGCCCGCAGCCTGCGTGCCGTGCGGCCCCACCTCGGCCGCAACGACACGGGCCGGCTCCGCCGCGGTTGGGACGTCCTCCTCGACGAGGAGAGCGCCGCTTTCCCTCCCGCCCTGGTGCACGGCGCTCTGGTGCCCCACCACCTCCTCACCGATCCCGATGGGCAGGATCTCACCGCCGTCCTCGGCTGGTCCCGCCTTACCGTCGCCGACCCCGCCCTCGATATCGCCGTCCTCAGCGACGCCTACGGGCCCACCTTCACCTGGCAGATCCTGGAGGGTTATCGCCGCCGCGCCCGCCCCGTCAATGCCGCCTTCTTGCGCCGCGTGCGCCGGCTCGCCGCCCTGGCCCCCCTCCTCCGCTGGGAGCGCCACGGCGCTCCCCACGACGGCCCTGCCTTCGAGTCCGCCCTTCGCGAGCTGCGCGCTGGCCCCGTCCTCAGCCGTCCTGCCGCGGACCGTCGCCCGCACTCCGCCTCGGAGCCCGCCCCGCTCTAGAACGCCTCTCCCGGCAGCGTCTGGGCCGCCCGCAGCATGTGGATCTGGCCCAGATGTGCGCTGCCATGCGCGATCACGGTTTGGCCAATGTGCTGCAGCGTCGGCCGCTCCCCCCACGGGTTGACCTTCAGCATGCGCTCCAGATCCTCCCCAGTCACGCCTTGCAGATAGGGCTGCACGTCCGCGTTCACGGCCCGTGCGTAGTCCACCAGCGCCGCCGCATCCGGCACCTCCAGGGCGTGCGCCTCCCGCCGCTCCATGCCGGTCCCTTGCGCCGCTTTCGGCAATCCCCACTTCGCGTTCAGGTCCTGCCGCAGCCAGACCGTCGGCTTCCGCTCCTGACAGACGAAGTTGAGGATGTTGTCCTGCGTCCGTAGCCAGTGCCAGGCGATAAAGCCGATGTGGTTCGTCTCGTCGTTGATGCGAAAGTACAGCTGCTCCGCGCTCAGCCCCTCCAGCGCCTCCGCGTACCGCCGGTTCAGCTCTCCCACGAAATGGGCCAGATACTCGTTGAGACCAAAGCGCACGGGGCCGGGATCCTTTCCTGGAGTCGCGGGAGCGCCGGGCAGGGTATCCCCGGATGGCTGTCCTTGTACAGGCCGTGTACGTTGGCCCTGCGTCATGGATGCGATTCAAGCCAGCCGCCACAGCCCCGTTGCGCCCGCCGTGGCCGCCACGGCCCCTGCATCTCCCCCCGCCGACGGCTTCGCCGCCGTGCTGGCCTCCGCCGGCGACAACGCCGCCGCCAATGCCGCCCTGCCCGCCGAGGAGTCGGAAGCGGCCCCGCCCCTGCCCCCGCCGCCGCCTGCCGCGCCGGTGTTGCCTACCGCGCGGCCGCCGGCGGTGTGATCAACCCGATCAGCGCCCCCACGCGTACCCTCAGCATCCCGCCCGACGAGCGCCCATAGCCCCTCGGTTGCCCTGACTCCGCGGGCGATCGAGCATCGAGCGAGGGACCCTTCGTGAGCAGCGCCAGCGCCGACCGCCCCCCGCCTCTACGTCCGCGCCGCCTTCGACGCCGCTCGCTTCGACTACCGCTACATCGACATCGATGAGGACAGCGCCGGCCGCACCATGGTGCGCGAAATCGACGGCGGCTTCGAGAGCACGCCCGTCGTCATCGTGCCGGACGGCCGCTTCTACAGCGAGCCCTCCGAAGACCAGGTCGGCGCGCTCCTGGGCCCCGAGTCCCCCGCCCCCCCGCTGCCCTCGGCCTCCCCCGCGAACACCACCGCCGCTCCCCCGGCGCGCACCCGCACCCGGTCGCCCGGGCGGTAGACGGCGTCCGGGCCCAGCCGCACGCGCACGACGCGCCCCGTCCCCAGTCGCACGCTGATCATCTGGTCGTGGCCGTAGTATTCGTGCGTAACCACCTCGCCCGCCGCCCCCGCCGCCACCCCTGCCTCGGCCGGCGCATCCGCCGTCTCCACCCGCAGCGACTCCGGCCGCAGCATCACGTCCACCCGGCCACGGGCGTTCCCATCCCGCGCCGCCACCAGGCCGATCTCCGTCCGCACCCCCTCCGCGCCCGCCTCCCCCGGCAGAAAGTCGGCCTCCCCCACGAACGACGCCACCGCCCGCGTCGCCGGCTCCTGATAGATCCGCGGCCCCGTCCCCACCTGCGCGATCCGCCCCTGCCACATCACCGCCACCCGATCGGCCAGGCTGAACGCCTCCTCCTGGTCGTGGGTGACGAACACCGCCGCCGCTCCCGCCCGCTGCAGGATCGCCCGCACCTCCGCCCGCACGCTCGCGCGCAGCCCCGTGTCCAGGTTGGAGAACGGTTCGTCCAGCAGGATCAGCGCCGGGCGCGGCGCGAGCGCCCGCGCCAGCGCCACCCGCTGCGCCTCCCCGCCCGAGAGTTCGTGCGGGTATCGCTCCCCCATGTGCGCCAACGACACCAGCGCCAGCGCCTCCCCCACCCGCGCCGCTACGCCCGCGTCTGTCCCCAGCCGCGCCGGCCGCTGCGCCCAACGCGCTCCTGCCCAGCGTCGCAGCCACCCGCGCAATCTACCCACCCCGGTCCGCCCTGGCGCGTCTCCCGTCCCGGCGTTCGGACCCGTCAGGCCCCCGGCCGGCCCTGGCAAGCCCCCGCCCGGCCCCAACAGCCCATAGCGCACGTTGCCCGCCACCGTCAGGTGTGGGAAGAGCGCGTAGTCCTGGAAGACCATCCCCACCCGGCGCTCCTCCGGCGGCAGCCAGGTCCCCTCGTCCAGCACCACCCGGTCCCCCACCCGTACGCTGCCTCCGTCCGCCGACTCGAATCCCGCGATCAGTCGCAGCGTCGTCGTCTTGCCGCAGCCGCTCGGCCCCAGCAGCGCCAGCAATTCCCCCGCCCGCACGCGCAAGGACACGTCGTCCACCGCCCGCACCGCGCCGAAGCGCTTGCGCAGCCCCAGGCACTCCAAGGCCGGCGGCTCCTGCGTGGAAAACGACTCAGTCACGCAGCGCCCGCTCCCGTCCCACCAGCAGCGCCATCGGCAGCGCCGCCAGGCCGATCAGCAGCAGCCCCGCCGCCGCCGCCCGCGCGAAGAACCCCTCGCTCGTACTGGCCCAGACATCGGTCGCCAGCGTATCGAACTCGATCGGCGCCAGCAGCAGCGTCGCCGGCAACTCCTTCATCGTCGTCAGGAAGACCAGCGCGAATCCCGCCGCCAGCCCGGGCGCCAGCAGCGGCAGCGTCACTGTCGCCAGCACCGCCGCCGGCCCGCGGCCCAGCCCCCGCGCGGCTTCTTCAATGCTCGGCCGCACTCGCACCAGCGACGACCGCAGCGGCCCCAGCGCCTGCGGCAGGAACAGCACCAGGTAGGCAAACACCAGCACCCACCAGCTCTGGTACAGCCCCGGCACCACGTGCAGCGAGAAGAACACCAGCGCCAGCGCCACCACGATCCCCGGCAGCGCGAAGCCCATGTAGCTCACCCGCTCCAGCAGCCTCGCCAGCGCCCCCGGCCGTCGCACCGTCACCAGCGCCACCGGCAGCGCCGCCCCCAGCGCGATCACCGCCGCCGCCAGCGACACCGAGGTCGAGTGCCAGGCCGCCCCCAACGGATCACCCAGCGCCACGTTGTTGCGCAGCCCGCGCACCAGCCAGTCCAGCAGCACGCCCAGCGGCGCCCCCAACGCCGCCAGCGTCACCAGCGCCAGGAACGCCGTCGCCGGCCAGCGCCAGCGCCCCAACCGCACCACCCGCGCCCGCCGCGCCGGCCCGGCCCCCGTGCGGTGGTACCGCCCCCGCGACTGCGCCAGCGCCTCCAGCAGCAGCACCCCCGCCACCAGCGCCACCAGCGCCAGCCCCAGCACCGCCGCCGCCGAGCGATCGAAGCTGCTCTGCATCTGCACGAAAATCGCCCGCGTGAAGGTATCGAAGCCGAGGATCGACACCGCCCCAAAGTCGCTCACCACGTACAGCGCCACCAGCAAGCACCCCGCCGCGAGTGGCACCCGCAGCTGTGGCGCCACCACCCGCAGGAACGTCCGCCAGGGCCCCAGCCCCAGCGCCCGCGACGCCTCCTCCATCGACGGGTCGATCCCCCGCCAGCCCGCCCGCAGGGTCAGCAGCAGATAGGGGTAGGTGAAGAGCGTCAGCGCCACGAAAGCCCCCTCGAAACCGGTCAGCGTCGGCAGCCGCTCCACCCCCAGCGGCCCCAGCAAGCGCGCCAACGACCCCTGCGGCCCCAGCGCCGCCAGCAGCGCCATCCCCCCTACGAACGATGGCACCACCAGGGGCAGCGCCGTCACCACGCTCCAGGAGCGCCGCAGGGGCAGGTCCGTGCGCACCGTCAGCCAGGCCAGCGGCAGCGCCAGCGCGATCGACGCCCCCGTCACCGCCAGCACCAGCAGCACGGTGTTCCGCAGCAGCCGCCAGGTCGACGCCCGCGTCAGGTCTCGCCAGGCCTCCCCGTCGGCGTCGGCCGCCCGCACGACGAGGTAGATCAGCGGAATCGTCATCGCCGCCGCCACCAGGAGCGCCAGCACCCAGACGAAGGCGCGCCCCTCCCCCCGACGCCCCAGCGACAGCGGTGCGCGACGGGGCCAGCCAGTCACCAGCGACATCTGCACCCCCAGGCGGAGCGGCCGCCGCGACGCGACAGCCCACAGCAACACCCAACGTTAGGTGCAGTTAACGATACTTACCAGGCCCGCGTAAATACCCGCTTCGCCCGAATGCGCATAACTTGACGTAACGCGGAACCCAGTCGAGGAGCCGGGTGGGTGGCCTGGATGCGCGGCCGCCTACCAGGAGGACTTGCGAATCCCCGGCAGCAGCCCCCGCGACGCCATCTCCCGGAACGTGATCCGCGATAGCCCGAACTTGCGCATGTAGCCCCGCGACCGCCCCGTCACCTCACAGCGATTCTTCAGCCGGCTCGGGCTGCTGTTCCGCGGCAGCCGCTGCAGCGCGATCTGCGCCGCCCAGCGCGCCTGCGGATCGTCCGCCGACTGACGCACCTTCGCGTTCAAATCGGCGCGCTCCGCCTGATGGCGCTCATGCAGCGCCCGGCGCTTCTTCTCCCGCGCCAGTTGGCTCTTCTTCGCCATTGCCGCTCCGTCACTGCCCGCCGCGTCGATCTCCGAGCGGCGCACGCCCCAGGGTAGGCCGGGCCGCGCCACCCGGGCAAGCGACGAGTTCCACCAAGATCCCTCGCCTCAGTCCTTGGGCGCCCGCCGCCCCTTCTCAATGCGTCGCCCCTGCTTCTTCTCCAGCCGGCCGATCGCTCGGCCCTTCTCCGGCTGCGGGTCCGGGATCACGCCGTAGATCTCGCGGCCTTCATGTTCGGCCGGCAGGTGTTCGGTGATGGGAAGACCTTCCGCATCGCAGAAGAGCAGTCAATGGCAGTACTTCCACTTCTGCATCTCCTCGCAGGGGCAGATCCAGAAGTTGGATGTCGCCACCTCTTTCTCTTTGTCCTCATAGAAATTGCAGGGGCAGAGCGGCTTGCCCAGATCGTCGACGTGCTTCGCCAGCCCGATCACCAGAAACTCCGTGATCTCCTCTTGCGGATGCAGGTAGGAGCCGCTCTTGTCCGCGAACTTCCGCGCGAACTTCCACATCTTTTCGACGTTCTTCTCCGACGCCTCCATGCGGTCCGCGTCCGTCACCTCGTCCACGGCCGGCTGTCCCGCTGTCGCTTCGTCCGCCATCGTCTGTTCCTTCCCGCGCCCAGCCGGCCCGCTCGTCGGTTCCCGCTGCTAGGGCCCCTCCCGACGACTCTCCCGCAGGTAGTCCTCCAAGTCTTCGATCAACCCCTCCGCCGAGGGCAGCTCGGCCGGCGGCGGCTCCCCATCCGTCGCCTCCTCCCCGCGCGCCTCCAACTGGCGCACATACGCCTCCAGCTCCTCGTTCTCGGCCAGCGCCGCCTCCACCCGCCGCGTGAAGCGCGCCTCCTCCCGCTCCAGGCGCTCGTAGTCCACCGGCAGCGCGCAGATCGTCCCCAACCGCTCCAGCAGCGCCCGGGCCGCCTTGGGATTCGTCAGGCCCGGCAGGTAATGCGGCACCGACGCCCAGAGACTGATCCCGTCGACTTCGTGCCGCCGGCAGTCGTTGTGCAACACCCCCACGATCCCCGTGGGGCCCTCGTAGCGAGAAGGCTGCATGCCGTACCGCTCCGCCAGCGTCGCCGCGTTCGCCGACCCCCGCACCCCCACCGGCCGCGTGTGCGCCACCCCCGCGACCACGGCCCCCAGCGTGATCACCATCTCCACGTCCATCGCCGTCACGACCGCGCGTACCGCCGCCATGTAGCTCTTCCAGCGGTAGTTCGGCTCAATCCCCAGCCCCAGGATCAGGTCCGCGTCCGCCGACGCCACCGGCAGCGCGTAGAAATCCGTGCTCGGCCACATGATCTCGCGCCGGCCCTCGCTGTAGCGCGCCAGCGGCCGCGCCTCCGTGAAGTCGTAGAACTCCTCCGGGTCGATCCGCGCGAAGGGCTTCGCCTCCCGCGAGGCCGCCAGGTAGCGCACCGCCGTCGATGCCGCCTCCCCCGCGTCGTTCCAGCCCGCCCAGGCCAGCACCAGTCGCGGCCGGCGCAGGCGGGGCTGCTCCTCGAACTCCAGCGCAGGGTGTTCGCTCATTCGCATAGTGTAGCGACCGATCCGCGCGCGCTCTGCCCGCCGGCAGACCGCCGCGGTCCGCGCCCGCGCACCACCGGGGCGCTTCCCTTGCGCCCCCGCCGCCCGCCTGCTCCCCTGCCCGCATGACCTCGCAACGCCCCCGGCCGGCGCTCCCCGGCCCCGCCCTCATCGCCACCCCCGCCGCCGCTCGGGCCGCCTGGGCCGCCCGCGTCTCCGCCAATCGCGCCCAGGTCGAGCGCCTGCGCGAAGAGGCCGAGTCTGACGACTTCTACGCCCCCGTCGCCGCCGTCTTCCGCGCCGACCCCGCCCGCCGCGACGACCCCGTCCTCAACGCCATCCTCGCCCTCGCCCGCCCCGGCGACACCTGGCTCGATATCGGCGCCGGCGGCGGCCGCTACGCCCTCGGCGTCGCCCGCGCCGTCCGGCGTCTCATCGCCGTCGAGCCCAGCGCCGGCATGCGCGAGGTCTTCCGAGATGTCGCCCGTCAGGCCGGCATCACCAACACCGACCTCCGCGACGAGCGCTGGCCTCCCGCCGGCGATCCCCCGCCCGTCGATGTCGCTCTCATCACCCACGTCGGCTACGACATCGAGGCCATCGGTCCCTTCCTCGACGCCCTCGAGGCCGCTGCCACTCGTGGCTGCGTGGCTGTCCTGCTCGAGCGCTCCCCGCTCTCCGCCTTCGAGCCGCTCTGGCCCCCCGTCCACGGCGAGCCCGCCGCCACGCTCCCCGCCCTGCCCGAACTCATCGCCCTGCTCCTCGCCCGCGGCCGCATGCCCGAGGTCCGCCTCCTCGGCGACCACATCTGGGGCTTCGACTCCCGCCAAGAGGCGGAGCAGGCCGGTTTGCGCCGCCTCTGGCTCGCCCAGGGCAGCGCTAAGCACCAGCGCCTCCGCGACGCCTTACCGGCCCAGCTCCAGCCCTACGACGGTGGCGTCCGGCTGCGCACCCCCAACCGCATCGGGCTCGTCAGCTGGGAGAGCACTTAGCCCTGTGCATCCCCGGCGCGACCCGCCCACGCGACGACACCCAGAAAAGCGGGGCGGGCCTTCCGGCCCACCCCGCTCTCATCCGCGACACACCGCGGCGCGCCGCCGCCTGCGCTCGGGCGTCAGACGCCGCCGTTAGACACCGCCGTTAGACACCGATCGCTTCCGCCACGTCCGCCAGCCCCAGCGACTCCAGCTTCCCCCGGCTCGGCGTGCACGTTTCCGTGTCCCAGCCGCAGGCCGTGAGGAAGTCCGTCTCCAGCTTCTCCACGTCCAGCGTCACGCCCTCCAGCGGGCCCACCTCCTGCGCCGTGCTCTCCCCGCCCCAGATCCGCCCCGGGACGTAGCGGGCGCGCGGGTTGTTGCCCTCCCGCACCTCGAAAGCCATGCGCAGGTTGGCGATCCGCTCCCCCGCCTGCTGCAACTCCTCCCCCGTCATCCCCCAGCCTGTCACCTGGTTGATCCACTGGGGGAACCGGTCCGTTGGCGCCGCCATCATGATGAACTGGCACATCCCCGTCGCGTTCACCACGTGCATGTACTCGCTCGCACCCTTGTGGTGCTCGCCGCGGCTTGCGTAGTCCTTGAAGTCCTTCGGCGCCCGCGGGTACGTGGGCCCGCCGAAGCGGCTGTTGCCCTCGTACTGCGTGTGCCGCGCCGGCGTCGGGTCCAGCTTGTACGTCGTGTGGTATTCCGGCTGCAGCTTGGGGTCGTGCATCGGCAGCTCCTGCCCGCCGATGTGGATCGCGTACGCCTCCGACCCATTGCCGATCTTCTCCGCCGCCACCTTCACCCCGTCCGCCAGAACGTCCCCGAAGCCCTCCCGCCTGCCGATCTTGTGCAGCAGATCCATCGCCGCGTCCGCTCCGCCCCAGCGGAGTTCCAGCCCGTCTGTGTCCTCCTTTGTGATGATCCCGTTCTCGAAACATTCGATCGCGAACGAGATCGTCGCCCCCGCCCCGATGGTGTCCAGCCCGTACTCGTTGCAGACGTGGTTGGCGTGGGTGAGGAAGTCCAGGTCATTGATCAGGTTCATCGTCCCGAACGACGCCATCGTCTCGTATTCCGGCCGGTGCGTGTGCCGCGGGTACGGGTACTTCGGGTTCGTCGACTCCACGCTCTCCGCTCCGCACGCCAGCGGGCAGTGCCAGCAGGCGTAGTGCTTCTCCATCTTCTCATTCACCACCGGGCCTTTGAGCCCGTCCACGTCCGAGAACACCTCTACCCCCACGCCGCCCCAGTTGCGCACCGGCGAGTCCCCGCTCAGCGCTGACCCCGCCGTGATCCCCGTCGTCCCGAAGGTGCGGAAGAAGTCCCGCAACGGC
This sequence comes from Dehalococcoidia bacterium, assembly GCA_965247775.1. GTDB lineage: Bacteria > Chloroflexota > Dehalococcoidia > Bin125 > Bin125. The sequence goes on along the minus strand of OZ252031.1, from coordinate 1,751,110 downwards.
ACCCCGAAGTCGTCCAGCGACTCCTTCATCAGCGCCCGCGCCTCTTTGTCGTGCTGCTGGATCATCCGCCGCGTCGACTTCACCACCACCGCTTTCACCTGCTTCGACCCCATCACCGCCCCCACGCCCGACCGCGCCGCTAGCCGCCCGTGCTCGTTGCAGATCCCCGCCAGGTACGACAGCTTCTCCCCCGACTGCCCGATCACCGCCACCGACGTCTTCTTGCCGTACTCCTCCTTGAACGTCTTCTCCGCCCCGATCGCGTCCATCCCCCAATACGCCGACGCGTCCTCAATGCTCACCTTGTCGTCGTCGATCAAGATGTAGACCGGCTTCGCCGCCTCGCCGTACAGCAGGATCCCGTCCCAGCCGGCGAACTTCAGGTAGGGCCCAAAGTCCCCGCCGCAGTTCGCGTCCCCCCAGCCCCCCGTCGTCGGGCTTTTGCACACCGCCTGGAAGCGGTTGCCGAAGATCGGCGTCCCCGTCATCACCCCCGGGATCAGCCCCAGGACATTGTCCGGGCCCATTGGGTCCGCCCCCTGTGGAATCCGATCGAACAGCCAGCGGGCGCCCAGTCCGTAGCCGCCCAGGTAGTCCTTGTACATCTGCTCCGGCACGTCCTCCGGCGTGATCTCGCCGCTACTGAGATGCACGTTCAGGATCTTGCCGTTGTACGCGAGTTCCTCCGGCATGGGCGGTTGTCCTTCCCGCCGGCCCTGCGCCGGCGACTGGCGTGCGTTCGCGGCGGCGTACCCGGGCGGGTGCACCCCGCCTCAGGCGCCCCAGCGCCCAGAGTATCCCCGTCTCCGCCCGCCCCGCCAATATGCCGGCCCGGGCATAACGCTCCCCGCGCAAGGAGCCCAGCCGCCCTGTCGATCTCGCCCTCGCCCGCCCGTCGTCGGGCAAACGCCCCCGACCCGAGTCAGCCGGGGAACCTCATGAAGTACGTCTTGCTCCTAGCCGGCCTGGCTGAAAACCACGATCGGGTCCGGTGCGATCCCGCCCACCCTGTCCCAGGCCATGTCCCGGCCCGCGGCATCCGCTTGCCGGATCCGGCTCAGCATCGTGGGGGCGTCGGTGATCCCCAGGTGCACGCCGATCTTCAAGTCGCGCATGAGCGCCGCCCCTCGTCGCAGGGGACGAGGTCAAGCGCGGCATGCAGGTATGTCGCGGCCTCGGCCCTTCCCGCTCAGTCCGCCCGCGCCAGCGCCCCCAGCAGTTCCAGCGTCCGCTGCCGCGATCGCCCCCCATCGTCCCCGGCCGGCGCGATGTCCGCCAGCAGCTCGTCCGCACCGGACTCCGGCAGCGCTCGCAGCCGCGCCGCCACCGCGTCCTCGTCCCCAGACACGATCAGCGCGTCCGCCATCGCCTCCGTGAACGTCTCCCCCGCCGCGTCCGCCATCCCCGCCTCCAGCATCATGTGGCGATAGAACGGCATCGTCTGGTACGCCCCGTAGCGCTTCTGCGCCGCCGCCGCCACCGTCGTCCGATCCTCCGACACCACCACCGGCACATGCACGATCAGCGGCGGCCGCTCCCGCCCCGCCGCCTGCGCCCCGGCCGCCAGCGCGGGCGCCGCCGTGTCGCGGATGTACGGCGGCGGGCACATCCAGGAGATCGCCCCGTCCGTCAGTTCCCCGCAGAGCCTGAACGCCCGCGGGCGCAGCGCTGCAGCCAGGATCTCCACCGCCGCCGGCCGCACCGCGAAGGCGGCCGGGACGTGCGCCTGCAACACCTCCCCCTCGAAATCCACCTGCCCCTCCGACAAGAACCCGCGCAGGATCGTCAGGTACTCCCGCAGCTGTGCCAGCGGCCGCTCGAAGGGGATCCCGTAGAGCCCCTCCACCATCGGCCCGTGACTCGGCCCCACCCCCAGCCGCAGCCGGCCCGGCGCCAGCTGGTCCACCGCTATCGCCCCCTGCGCCATCACCAAAGGGTGTCGCGGAAACGTCGGCACGATGCTCGTCCCCAGCGCGATCCGCTCCGTCCGCCCCGCCGCCGCTCCCAGCACGGCGAACGGGTCCGGCGCCACCGGCGACACGGTCAGCCAGGCCACCTCCAGCCCCGCCGCCTCCGCCGCCACGATTCCCTCCACCCGCGCCGCCGCGTTCGGTGGCGCGACGTGCACGCCGATCGTCAAGTTCCGCATGGTCGCCTCCCGCCCCGGCGTCGCGCCCGCCCCACGGAGACGAGCGCCCGGTCCCGCCCTACCTTACCCGGCGTCGTAACCCTGCGTGATCGGCTGGTCCTGCCGCTGCCCCGCCTCGCCCTGTGGTCCGAAATCCTCGATCACGGTCGCCAGCTCCTCCCGCGCGAACGCCGCCGGCGGCGGCGGCGGCTGCCCCGGCAGCTCCGCCACGTGCAGCGTCTGCGTGGGGTACGCGAACTCCACCCGCAGCCGCTGCGCCAGCCGCATGATGTCCAGGTTCAGCACGTGCCGCACCCGCATCTCCGCGTTCCAGTCGCGCGCGTTGATGAAGCAATACAGCATCACGTTCAGGCTGGAAGGTCCGAAGTCCCGGAACTCCACGATGTAGTAGTCCCGCCGCATGCCCGGGTTCGCCCGAATGATCGCGCGCGCCCCCTCTACGAACGCCTGCATCTGCTCCGGCGTCGTCCTGTACCCCAGCCCCAGCGTCGTTGAGTAGCGCCGCCAGCGCCGCGCCCCCATGTTGTCCACGGTGTTGTCCGTAAACGTGTAGTTGGGCACCGTCACCAGCGAGTTGGCGAACGTCCGCACCCGCGTCGACCGCAGCCCCACCTCTTCCACCGTCCCCTCCACACCCTCGATCACGATCCAGTCGCCCACCTGGAACGGCTTGTCCGCGAAGATCGTCAGCCCGCCCAGGAAGTTCTTCACCGTGTCTTGCGCCGCCAGCGCCACCGCCAGCCCGATCAGCCCCACGCCCGCAATCAGCGAGGCGATATTCACGTCCAGATTCGACAGCACGAACAGCACGCCCACCGCCGCCGTCGCCATCCGCAGGCTGGCGCGAATGATCGGCACCAGCTGATCGTCCATCTTCGTCTTGGTCTTCGCCGCCCGATCCGCCAGCAGCTCGCTCAGGATGTCGATCGCGCGGAACGCCAGCAGCACCACCGCCGCCGCCCCCAGCAGCGCCCCGATCCGGTCCAGCACGTCCTCCACGTCCGGGTCGAAGTCCAGCACCGGGAAGCCCACCAGGATCGTCGCCGCGATGATCAGCAGCAGGATCGGCAGGTTCAGCCGCCGTCGCTCGCGCTGCCAAAACTCCCGCTGCGCCTCCGTCTTCGCCCGGTGCCGCACAAACAGCCGCACGGCCTGCGTCAAGGCAAGCTGCACCCCCAGAACGATCGCGATCAGCACCGCGATGCCGATGAACTGCTCCACCTCGATGCCCAGCACCGTGTCCTGGAACCAATCCGGCGTCAGCGCCGGCCAGCCGCCGCTCAGCGTCACCACAACCCGTCTCCCTCGCCGACCGTGGACCCAGCCCTACCTTAATGCGAAACCGCGAACGCGCCAAGGCAGGTATGCAATTCGGCCCCCCGCTCCTCCCCGGCCCGCGCGCGAGAGTCCGCCCGTGCGGTTCCGCCCGTCCCCTGCGGAGGGAGCCCTGCGGTGATCACCAGCGTCGGACAATTCGCACAGCGCTCGCTCGCCGTCACGGCGGAGTCCGCCGAACTCTTCGCCCAGTTCTCCGGCGACCGCAACCCGCTCCACTTCGACGCGGAGTGGAGCGGGCGCACCCGCTTCGCCCGGCTCATGGCGCAAGGCGGCATCGCCACGGGGCTGCTGCACGCCCTGGTCGCCATGGACCTGCCCGGACCGGGCACGGCCTTCATGGAGCAGCGCTGGCAGTTCCCCGCCCCCGTCCACATCGGCGACACCATCACTGCCCACGGCGAGATCACTGGGTCCACGAGAAAAAGCCCATCGCCAAGATGGACTTCCGCGTCGTCAACCAGGACGGTGAGCCGGTCCTCACCGGCGAAGCGACCGTCTACCAAGCCCAGCCCCAGGCCTATCCGCTCACGACGGCGGGGCTGCCTGCTCCGGCTCCGGCACCCCCATCCGGCCGGGCGCTGTCTGCCGTGGCCCGGTCGCGGGGACCAGGCCCAGCGCCTTGCCCAACCCGTACGCCGGCATGGTCCGGTACGTCTCGTGCCAGAGGCCCACGTCGCCGCTGCTGCCCACCCGCTGGTTGGAGTCCCGTCAGGCGGGCAGGTGGGCGGAATCGTTCGCGCGGGCGTAGGCCTCCAGCTTCTCGAACGACTCCCAGTACTGCACGACCCACAACGAGCGCAGGCTGAAGGGCAACCGATGGTGCAGCAGCCCCAGCTCCGGCCGCCCGGGCGCCTCCACCGTTATTGGCTCCTTGATGATCTTGGCCAGCGCATCGCTCCCTCGCTGACCGACCCCTGCCCCTAGTGGACGCCCGCTTCCTGCCCCTCCCAGAAGGGCTTGCGCAGCTCCGTCTTCAGGATCTTGCCCGGCCCCGACTTGGGCAGCGCCTCCGCCGAAATCGTCACCGACTTCGGGCACTTATAGCCCGCGATCTTCTCGTGGCAGTGCGTGATCAATTCCCCCTCCGTCGCCCGCGTTTCCGGCCGCAGCACCACCACCGCGTGCACCGCCTCGCCCCACTCCTCGCTCGGCACGCCGATCACCGCCGTCTCCAGCACCGCCGGGTGCTCGTACAGCGCGCTCTCCACCTCCGTGCTGTAGATGTTCTCCCCCCCGCTGATGATCATGTCCTTGGCCCGGTCCACGATGTAGTAAAACCCGTCCCCATCCACCCGCGCCACATCGCGCGTGTGCATCCAGCCGCCGCGCAGCGCCTCCTCCGTCTCCGCCGGGCGCTTCCAGTAGCCCTGCATCACGTTCGGTCCCCGCGCGATGATCTCCCCCACCCCCCCCGCTTCCACGTCCGCGCCCTCTGCGTCCACCAGCCGCAGCCGCACCCCCACCACTTCGCGCCCGCACGACGCCAGGCGCTCCACCCCCGCCGCTGTGTCGAAGTCCAGCCACTCCAGCTTCTGTGCCGTCAGGACCGGCGCCGTCTCCGTCAGCCCGTAGGCCTGGCAGAGGATCGGGCCGAACAGCCGCCGCGCCGCCTGGATCCGGTCCACCGCCATCGGCGACGCCCCGAACAGGATCAGCCGCAGCGACGAGACATCGTAGTCGCGCGCCTGCGGATGGTTCACGACGAAGTTGATCATCGTCGGCACCAGGATCGAGGCCGTGACCCCCTCCGCCTGCACCGCCCCCAGGAAGCCGTCCGGACTGAAGCCGGGAATGAAGACCTGCTTCGCGCCCACCATCGTCATCAGATAGCAGGCCCAGGCGTCGGCCAGGTGGAACATCGGCGCAACGTGCAGCCAGACATCCTCTTCCCCGAAGGGGAGCTGCATCTGGATGTGCTGCGCGTTCGCGATCACGTTGCGCTGCGTCAGCATCACTCCCTTCGGCAGCCCCGTCGTTCCGCCCGTGTAGCAGAGGGTGACCATGTCGTCCTCGTGCCAGGCCCGCGCCGCCTCCGGTAGCGGCGCCGCCTCCTCCAGCGCCGACTCGTACGCCACCATCCCCGCCGGCGCTTCCGCCCCCAGCACGATGACGTGCTGCAGATCGGGCAGGTTCTCGCGGAATGCCGCGAGCAGCTCCAGGTATTCCGGCCCCACGAGCAGCGCCCGGATCTCACCATCCCGCAGAATGAACTGCAGCTCCTCCGCGGCCAGGCGGATGTTCAGCGGCGCCAGGGGCATCCCCGCGTAGTGCGCGGCGAAGTACGTCTCGTAGTAGCGATGGGAGTTGTTCGCCAAGATCGCGATGTGCGCCCCCGGCTGCAGCCCCAGCCCCAGCAGGCCCCCCGCCAGCCGCCGCACCCGCTCCCCCACCTGCCGGTACGTCAGCTGCGTCGCCCCATCCACGACCGCCGGCCGATCGCCGTAGAGCGCCTCGGCGTGCTCCAGCACGTCCCCCACGAGAATCGAACTCATGGCGTCCCCTTCCTCCCGCGCCCCAACGGCCGCCGCGGGGCTTGCCGCCGCGATGCTAGATCAGCCAGCCCCCCGCCGAAACGTACGACGGCCGCCCCGCGGGGCGGCCGTCGTACGGGACCACACCCGCGGTTACTTGCTCGGATCGTGCTCGAAGCCCACCCGCTTGTGCGTCCCGTCGCAGAACGGCTTCGTCTCCGACGCCCCGCAGCGGCACAGCGCCACCTTCGTCCCTTCCGGCAGCGCGATCGCGTTCCCCGCCGCGTTCCGCAACTCCAGCCCGCTCGCCTCCAGCAAGTAGGGGCCGTTCGTCCTCACCGTGATCTCGGCCATGCGTCGCTCCCCTTCACTCTCGCCCGGGGTGTCGGGCTTCCCGGCAGCATATCGACACGTCCGGGACCGCCGTCGCCAGTCCCGCCCGGCGACTACTCCGCGCCGCCCTCTCCTGCCCCCGCGAGCCCCGACAGCTCCCGCGCCCCTGCCAGCAGCGTCTCCAGGTCCGCGATCTCCCCCTCCAGCGTCAGATGCTCCTCTTCCGCCCCCACCACATACCAGCGGACGTTGCCCATCGTCTCCACCCGTCGCACCGCCTGCACCGTCTCCCAGCCCAGGAACTGCAACCTGCGCCCTTGGTGCAGCGCCTCAATCCCCGACGCCCGCAGCACCACGACGGTCGGCGTCCGCTGCCACGTCAGCCAGACCAGCGGCAGCGTCAGCCCCGTCACCACGAAGAAGAAGAGGCTGATCCCCAGCAGCTCGGTGCTCCCCGCCACCGCCCACGCGATCAACGTCCCGATCGCGCCCAGGACGGGGAACACGAACGTCGCGTTGTTGAACCAGCCTCCCTCGTACCCGTGCGCCCGCAGCGCGTCGTGCCGGGACGCCAGCGCCACCCGATCGCGATGCCGCAGCCCACCGGACACGTCCGCCCCACCCCCCTCGGGGCCCCCTGCCTCCGCGCCGCCCGCCCCCGCCACGGCCCGGCCGCGACCAGGCTCAGGCGCGCGCCAGGATGCTCCCCGCCGACGACACGTCGCAGGTGCCCGCCTTCTCCTCCACGTTCAGCGCCCGCACCACGCCATCCTCCACGACCATCGCGAATCGCGCCGTGCGCGTCCCCAGCCCCACCGCGTGCAGGTCCAGCGCCAGGTCCAGCGCTTGCGTCACCTCGCCGTTGCCGTCCGCGAGCATCGTGATGTGGGGCGCGCCATTCGCCGCGTTCCAAGCGCTCAGCACGAAGATGTCGTTCATCGCCAGGCAGATCACCTCCTCAACGCCCTTCTCGCGCAGCGCCGCCTCGCTCTGCGCGAAGCTGGGCAGGTGATCGTTCGAGCAGGTCGGCGTGAACGCCCCCGGGATGCCGAAGACGATGGCCTTCTTGCCCGCCACCAGGTCGGCCAGCTTCTTCGGACTGGGTGTGCCGTCCTGCCAGGTGATGCCGCTGGCTTCGGCCGGAATCTGTGCGCCCTCGGCGATGGGCATGTGCTCGTCCTCTCCTGCTGCTGAGCGTCGCTGCCGGCCCGCTCGCTGCGGGCGTCTCGCTGCGACCCCGCTACTTGATCGCCAGCGCGTTCGGCGGCGACGCCACCCCGCCGATCACGTGTAGCGGCGCCGACGTCACCATGCACTCGTAGACCCCGTCCGCCTGACAGTCCGCCGCTAGGTCGTCGAGCACGAACTGCTCCCCGATCGGCATCCCCAGCAGCGCCAGCGTGCGGAAGTGCAGCGCCTCGGTCTCGAAGTCCTGCCAGGGCCACGTCTCCACCGCGGGGCAGTCCGTGCCCACCATCGCCACGTGGTTGTCCCACAACCACTCGGCGACGGCGCGCTCGTTGCTGATCCCGCACGACGTCAGACCTTCCATGGTCCCCATCGTATCCTTCTGCTCCTGTGGCAGCGCCATGTAGTAGCCCACCCAGCCGGTGCGCACCAGCAGGATGTCGCCGCCCCGCAACGCCACCCCTTGCGCCGCGCGCGCGCCCTCCAGGTCGTCCGCCGAGTACTGGTCCGTGCTGCCCGGGTTCACGGGGTTGCCCTGATCCTGCCGATACTTGAACACGTCCAGCAGCACCCCCCGCCCGGCAATGCGGTCCTTCCACTGATGGATCCCCAGCTTGCCCTCCGGCCCCGACCGGATCTCATCCCGCTTGACCCCGTTGTAGAACGCCTCCACCGGCGGGAAGCCCACGTGCCCCAGGCCGTCCCACTGCGCCCCCTCCTGCGTGTTGTAGTTGTCCAGGGTGTCGTCCTGGGCGAAAAACTGCTCGAAGCGCACGACCGTGTGCACCGCCGGCGTGCGCTCGAACAGCGGCGGGTCCGCGTAGTTGATCGGCGTGTCCAGCCGGAACATCGCCCCTTTCTTCACCAGCTTCGCCGCCGCCGCGATCCCCTCGGCGCTCAGCAGGTTCACACAGCCCAGCTCGTCATCGTCCCCCCACAGCCCCCAGGTCGAGTCCGCCGGCGCGCCGGCCTTTACGGGCAAGTCGGCGAATTTCGGTAGCGTGTCGAAGTCCACGGCCATCCCTGTTCCTCCCTCGCGCGGCGCCCTCGCGGCCGCAGCCACGACATGATAGCTCCCGCTCAGCCCCGGCGGCGCGCGACGCACGGACAGGCCCCGTCGCGGGGCAGCGTCGGTCGCCCGAGCCATGGGGAGGAATGGACCCGGCGACGCGAGCCGCAGCGACGCAGCAGGAAGCCCCCGTCGCCTCGAACTCGGCGATCGTCGCCGCGTCGGCCGGGACCTCGTAGCCCACCGGTATGACCAGCGGGGTCCCGGCGATCATCGTGAGCGTACGCGCCGCCTCGGACCAGAGACCCTGGTTGAGACACACGATCGCGTAGGCGTGCGTCTCGAACTGCGCCGCAACGCTCCCGATCGTATCGCCCGCTGCCACCGTGTATTCCACCCGCTCCGGCCAGAACGACACCCAGCCGTAGTCCGGCGCCGGCCCCTCCGGCGCCACCGCGGGCGGCGCTTCCGGAATCTCCGGCTCCGTCGGCGGCTCCGCCGGCTCGAACGACCCCGAGGCCGCCGCGTCCTGCGCGGGCGCCCGCAGCGGCGTCGTCCCACCCGGCTCGTCCTCTGGCTCTCGCCCCCGGTACGGGCAAACCCCGGTACGGGCAAACATCGATCTCGGGCGTCTGCGCCGGCTGGGCCGACTCGCTCCCCACGGACTGCTCCCTCCCGCCGGGCCCGGAGCCCTCGCCACGGTCCGGCGCGCGCTCGAGCCCCCGGCCGACCCGCAGGACCCCCGGGACGCCTAGCGACTCCCTACCGGCCCTATGCCGCCATCCGGCGCACCCCTCTCGGGCGCAATCCCAGTCGGAGCCGAAATTCCCCCGCATTCCCGCCGCGCCCCGGCTGCTTGGAGGCCGGCCCCTGTGGTAGCCTGCCCGCCGCCCCGCCCTCCGGCGCGCCCGGGGGCCGGACCCCACTCAAAGGAGAGCCGGTGGAACTCCACGGAGAGCACCGCTTCGCTGCGCCGCCGGACATCGTCTGGCGCAAGCTCATGGACCCCGACGCGCTCCGCCAAACCATCCCCGGCTGTGAGGAGCTCTCCGAGGTTGGCCCTGACTCCTACGACATGACCGTCAAACTCGGCATCTCCGCCATTCGCGGCACCTACGCCGGCAACGTCACCATGCGCGAGCCCGAGGCCCCCAGCAGCTACCGCCTCAACGCTGGCGGCGGTGGCAAGGGCGGCAGCGTCGAGGGCGACGCCCGAATCACCCTCACCCCCGACGGCGACGGCACCGCCCTGCGCTACGTTGCCGACGTCCGCGCCCGCGGTCCCATCGCCCGCCTCGGCAGCCGCCTCGTGAGCAGCGCAGCCAAAATGATGGCCGGCCGTTTCTTCAAGGCCATGGACCAGCACATTCAGGAGAGCACCTGACCCGCGATCCCCCACCGCCCACCCCCCGCCACGAGAGGACCCCCATGCCGGACAGCATCCCCATTCGCCTCACCGTCAACGGCGCCGTCCATGAAGCGGCAGTGGAGCCGCGGCTCCTCTTCGTCCATTTCCTGCGCGAAGTCCTGGGCCTCACCGGCACCCACGTCGGCTGCGATACCAGCCAGTGCGGCGCCTGCACCATCATGCTCAACGGCCGCAGCGCCAAATCATGCACCATGTTCGCCGTCCAAGCCGACGGCGCCGAGATCACCACCATCGAAGGCATCGGCAGCGACGAACAGCTCCACCCCATGCAGGAGGCCTTCTGGCAGGAGCACGGCCTGCAGTGCGGCTACTGCACCCCCGGCATGATCATCTCCGCCATCCAGATCCTCGACGACAACCCCAACGCGTCCGAGGACGAGATCCGCCACGGCCTCGACGGCAACCTCTGCCGCTGCACCGGCTACCAGCACATCGTCAACGCCGTCCAGCGCGCCGCCACGGCCGGACCCCGCGCGTGATCGCCCCAGCCGCCCCCGCCCGCCTCGGCGGCCGGCGCCGCGAACGCCGCCAGGATCCCCACAGCACCCACGGAGCCCAGTCATGATCCCCACCGCCTTCGACTACAAGCGCGCCGCCACCGTCGAGGAGGCCGTCCGCCTCCTCGGTGAGGCCGGCGGCGAGGGCCGCCTCCTCGCCGGCGGCCACAGCCTCATCCCCCTCATGAAGCTGCGCCTCAGCGAGCCCGGCCTCCTCATCGACATCGGCGGCGTGCCCGGCCTCGGCGGCATCAGCGAGGCCGCCGGCCGGATCACCATCGGCGCCACCACCACCCATCGGGAGGTGGAGCGATCCGACGTCCTCCAGCTGCACGCCCCCATCGTCGCCGAGGCCGCCGCTGAAATCGGCGACCCCCAGGTCCGCAATCTCGGCACCATCGGCGGCAGCCTCGCCCACGCCGACCCCGCCGCCGACATGCCCGCTGTCGTCCTCGCCCTCGATGCCGAACTCGATGTCGTCGGCGCCGCCGGCCCCCGCACCGTGCCCATCGGCGGGTTCTTCCAGGATCTCTTCACGGTCGACCTCGCCGAGGACGAGGTGATCACCGCCGTCCGCTTCGCCGCCGTGCAGACCGCCGCTTACGCCAAGCTCCACCAGCGCGCCTCCCACTACGCCATTATCGGCGTCGCCGCCGTCCTCGACCTCGACGGCGACATCTGCCGCGGCGCCCGCCTCGGCATCACTGGTCTCGCCTCCCACGCCCAGCGCCTCCCCGCCGTCGAGGACGCCCTCGTGGGACGGACCCTATCCGCTGACGTCGTCGAGGCCGCCGCCGCCCACGCCGCCGACGGCTTCGACGATGTCAACACCGACATCCACGCCTCCGCCCAGTACCGCCGCGCCATGGCCGCGGTCATGGCCGGCCGCGCCATCGCCGCCGCGCGCGATCGCGCCTGACCCCCCCCCGCCGCCCGCGCCCACACCCCGGCGCGGGCTGGGGCGTGGGCACCGTGCTCGTCGCTGGGCCACGATCGTGCCCGGCGGGCGCTGCCGCGCGGCGCCGCCCGGCGGGCGTTCTTCTCCCGCCCCACCTCCGGCCCTGCCGTTCGGCGTCCGGGCGCCCCTACCGGATCCGCGCCCACGCTTGGCAGGTCGGGGCGGCGAACACCGGCCGCCCGCTCCCTACTCCTCCAGGAAGTACTCCACCCCGTAGCGCGCCCCGATCTCCCGGATCCGCTCCGGGTGCTCCCCCAGCTCACGGAACAGCCCCTCGATCCCCGCCGGCGCGAACCAGAAGATCATCTCAGCGTCGACCTCCCCCGCGTTGTGGAACCGGTGCTTGGCCCCCTTGGGCACGTTCAAGAACGTGCCCGGCCCCACCGTCACCTCCTGTGCGTCCACCCGAAAGACCAACTCGCCCCGCAGCACGTAGAACGCCTCCTCCTCCCGCGTGTGGATGTGCGCCGGCGGCCCCCCGCCCGGCGGCACGATCGTGTGCGTCAGGAAGTAGGCCCCATCCGTCTCCGAGCCGGTTGCCAGCGTCGCGTAGATGTCCCCGCCTGCCGCCGTCGGCTGCCCCGCCCGATCCTCCGGCCGCACGACCACCGGCCTGCGCCGCTCGAGCGTCATCGGTCGTCACCTCCCCTTCCCCCCCGGCCGCAGCGCACGGATTGGCGGCCCCAGCGGGATTCGCGGCCGACTCAGACCGTACGCCGACGCCGGATCAGGCTACACGTTCCCGGTCTGGAGGCGCCCCGACACCGTCATCACAACGCCCCGAACACTGCCCGGCTCGCCTAAGCTCCCGTGTGACGGGAGGCGCCGTGCGACGCTGGCCCGGCCTGGGCGCTCTCGGCCTCGGACTCCTGCTCGTCGCATGCGGAAGTGACGCTGGATCAGAAGGCGATCCCGTTGCGATCACGGTGCCCATCGAGGAGAGCCAGTCCCTGCGCGCGGCCCCCGACGCGGCGCCGGATCGGGTGCAGCGCCGCGCCGCCGCTGAAGCGGAGTTCGATACTCGCCCGGAGAGTGGGAGCCTCGCCGACCGAGCGGGTCTCCGCACACAGATCGCGGCGTTGGAGGGAGAAGTCGCCACGCTCCGGGCGGCGATCGCCTCCCTCCAGGAGGAGTTGGCCAGTGCGGCCGTCGCTGATCGGGGCTCCGAGGCCGGGACTGGCTCAGAGACCAGCGACGCGGGCGCTCGCCTCGCGACGCGACTGGAGGCCACGCCGCCCGGCACGGTCCTAGAGATCGGGGAGTGGTGGCGGCAAGGCCCGATCGCGGTACAACTGCAGGCCTGCCACAACGCGCGCTGGTGCCAATTCCGGGTCGCGAACCTCGACAGCGCAGAGACACTCGCCGTTACGCCGGACCCGCACGCGATCACGGCGGAGGTCGATGGAGTGGTCGCGGCGATTGGGCTCGGCTTCGCACTCCCGAATCCCTACGTGGCCGCGCCATACAGTCGCGAGGTCGGGCCCGGCGAGGTGAAGCAACTGGAGGCCATGGCCTGGATTCGCCCGCCACGCCTGCCCCAATCCCCGCCCGCGGCGGGCTCTGCCGCGGACCCCGACGCCGGCCGCACCTCCCCGATCGGGCTCGCGGATCTTGTCGAGTCCGGCCGGGTGGAGTTCATCATTCACATCCGCAGCCTCGGGGACGTCACCGACGCCCGCTGGCGACTGCCCGTCGGGCGCTAGGCGGCCCGAACCGCTGGGGGCCGTCTGTGGCGCCACCGCCCCGCGTGGCGCGAGGCGCGACCGTCCGGCCTGCCCCGCACCCTCCCGTCCACGCCGCCGGGAGTGCTGGCCCAACGGGATCTGGGGCCGATGCCGTACGACTCCGGGCAGGATCCCAGTGATGCCAGCTGCAGTGATCCCAGCTGCAGTGATCCCAACTGCAGCGATCCCAACTGCGCACGGATCGCGCCGGCCCTGGTGCGCGTTCATCGATTCGCGTCCCCGCATCGCGCTGGTGAACGCTGCCACCCAGCATCACGCGTGCGCATGGGTCACATGACCCGGCCACTGCGGCGTCGGCCGAGAGGAGTGTGGCCCCAACGGGATTCGAACCCGTGCTACCAGCTTGAAAGGCTGGCGTCCTAGGCCTCTAGACGATGGGGCCCCGCAAGCGATTGTCGCAGCCCCGCCCCACCCCGGCTACTCCCCTCCGCTATCCCCCACCCGCCCTTCATCGTACGATCAGCCGGGGTCGGCGCGGAGCGGACGGGGAGACATGCGGCAGCCAAGCCCTCGCCCCAACCCTCACCCAAGGCCCACGCGATTCCGGCGGCAAGCGGCGTGACCATCCGCCACCCGCGCCGCCCCGGCAACGTCGTTCTGCGCCGTCGTCGCCTGCGACCGGAAGTCGTCGCTCTCCGTCCCCGCCGCCGGCTCTTCCGCTTCCGCCCCTCCCCCTGGTACCTCGTCGGCGCCTTCGCCGCCACGATCGCCCTCGGCGCCCTCCTCCTCTCCCTCCCCCTCGCCTCCCAATCCCGGGAGTGGACCAACGGCTGGGACGCCCTCTTCACGGCCACCTCCGCCGTCTGCGTCACCGGCCTCGTCCGCCTCGACACCGCCACCTACTGGAGCGGCTTCGGCGAAGCCGTCATCCTCGCCCTCATCCAGCTCGGCGGCCTCGGCGTCACCATGTACACCGGCGCCCTCCTCCTCGTCATCGGCCGCCGCCTCGGCCTGCGCGGCAACGCCCTCTTCGGCATGGAACTCGCCGGCGCCGGCGACTGGAACATCGGCCGCCTCCTGCGCCGCGTCATGATCTTCATCGGCACCCTCGAGATCCTCGCCTTCCTCCTCCTCCTCCCGTGGGCCTTCGACACCGCCTCCGGCGGCGCCGCTGTCTGGCGCGCCCTCTTCCACGCCGTCTCCGCCGCCAACAACGCCGGCTTCGATCTCATGGGCGGCTTCCAGAGCTTCAGCGGCCAGATCGCCAGCCCCTACCCCCTCCTGATCATGGGACTCGCGGCTTTCCTCGGCAGCCTCTCCTTCGTCACCGTCTTCGACCTCCCCCGCCGCCCACGGCGCTGGTCCCTGGACACCCGCATCGTCCTCCTCGGGATGGGCGGCCTCCTCCTCCTCGGCATGCTCGTCTTCCTCATCGGCGAAGTGCAGAGCGGCCGCCCCCTGGACGGGCAGGGCGCCGGCGACGCCCTCGCCAACAGCTTCTTCCTCTCCGTCAACCGCACCACCGGCATGGCCACGATCGACATGGCCGCCCTCCAGGACCTCACCACCGCCATCCTCCTCGCGCTCATGTTCATCGGCGGCGCCTCCACCTCCGTCGCCGGCGGCATCAAGATGGGCGCCTTCATGGTCAGCCTGGCCGTCGTCTGGTCCAGTCTCCGCGGCCGCCACCGCGCCGAAATCTTCGGCCGCGAACTCCCCACCGCCATCGTCCTGCGCGCCATCACCGTCGTCGTCCTCGCCACCGTCCTCCTCGCCGCCGGCGTCTGGGCCCTCGAAATCACCGACGACGCCCCCTTCCTCCCGCTCGTCTTCGAAGCCACCTCCGCCCTCGCCAACGTCGGCTGGTCCCAGGGCCTCACCCGCGATCTCACCACCGCCGGCGCCCTCGTCCTCGTCGCCCTCATGTTCATCGGCCGCCTCGGCGCCCTGATGGTCGCCCTCACCGTGCCCGAACGCCCCCAGGCCCGCTACCGCTACCCCGCTGAAGGCGTACGCATCGGCTGACGCCACCGCCGAAAGGAGCCACCCATGCAGGTCGCCGTCCTCGGATTGGGCCGCTTCGGCGCCCAGCTCGCCCGCACCCTCACCGACCAAGGCCACGACGTCCTCGCCTGCGACCGCGGCGAGGGGGAGGTCCAGGCCCTGGCCGACCACGTCTCCCGCGCCGCCATCGTCGACATCACCGACGCCGACGGCCTCCGCGACCTCGGCCTCGCCGGCATGGACGTCGGCGTCGTCGCCACCGGCCAACTCGAAGCCAGCGTCCTCGCCACCATGAACCTGCTCTCCCTCGGCGTCCCCACGGTCATCGCCAAAGCCAGCAGCGAAGGCCACGCCACCATCCTGCAACGCATCGGCGCCCACCGCGTCGTCCAGCCCGAGCGCGACGGCGGCGAGCGCGTCGCCCACCTCCTCCAAGTCCGCACCGCCCAGGACTACCTCACCCTCACCCGCGACTACGGCATCGGCGTCTACGCCCCCCCCGACCGCCTCCACGGCCAGCCCCTCGACGCCCTCGACAGCGAGGGCCGCACCCGCCGCCTCCTCATGGTCGTCCGCGACAACCAAGTCCAGCTCAACCCCGTCCGCTCGCAAATCATCCAGGCCGGCGATACCCTCGTCTTCGCCGGCCTGGACGCCGACCTCGCCCGCGAGATCTGACGCCCGCTTCCCTACGCAGGGCCCCGGATGCGCCGCCGCGGGGACGCAAACAGGGCCGGTCCCGCAGGACCGGCCCTGTGCAGCTGCTTGGTAGCGGGAGCAGGATTCGAACCTGCGACCTTCGGGTTATGAGCCCGACGAGCTACCACTGCTCCATCCCGCACCGGCACCGAACAGCCTACACGAGCGACCAGCCTGACCATCATCAACCCCACACTGCGGAAACCGCAAAGCAGGTCAAGCCCTCGGCCATTAGTACGGCTCTGCTGCGCCCGTTACCGGACTTCCACATGCCGCCTATCGAACGGGTCATCTGCCCGTGGCCTTACCCGGTTAAACCGGTGGCAGCGCTCATCTTGGAGTGGGCTTCGCGCTTAGATGCTTTCAGCGCTTCTCCTGACCGGACATAGCTACCCAGCGGTGGGGGCTGGCCCCCCAACTGGTACACCAGCGGTCCGTCCACCCCGGTCCTCTCGTACTAGGGGCAGATCTCCTCAACGCTCCAACGCTCACAGAGGATAGAGACCGAACTGTCTCACGACGTTCTGAACCCAGCTCGCGT
Source organism: Dehalococcoidia bacterium (assembly GCA_965247775.1). Classification (GTDB taxonomy): domain Bacteria; phylum Chloroflexota; class Dehalococcoidia; order Bin125; family Bin125. The sequence goes on along the minus strand of OZ252031.1, from coordinate 1,734,809 downwards.
GCCGCTTTAATGGGCGAACAGCCCAACCCTTGGGACCAGCTTCAGCCCCAGGATGCGACGAGCCGACATCGAGGTGCCAAACCTCGCCGGCGATGTGAACTCTTGGGCGAGATTAGCCTGTTATCCCCGGGGTAACTTTTATCCGATAAGCCACGGCCCTACCACTCGGAACCGTAGGATCACTTTGGCCGACTTTCGTCCCTGCGCGACGTGTCTGTCTTGCAGTCAAGCTCCCTTATGCCAATACACGTGCCAGGTGATTTCCATCCACCCTAAGGGAACCATTGCGCGCCTCCGTTACGATTTGGGAGGCGACCGCCCCAGTCAAACTGCCCACCAGGCAGGGTCCCCTTGCTTGCTCAAGGGTTAGAAGGACACCATGGGAAGGGTGGTATTTCAAGGGCGCCTCCGCCGAACCCGAAAGTCCGGCCTCACCGGCTCCCACCTATCCTACGCATCGCATAACGGCCTTCAGTGCCAAGTTGCAGTAAAGCTCCACGGGGTCTTTTTGTCCATCTGCGAGTAGGCCGCATCTTCACGGCCACTTCAATTTCGCCGAGCTCCCCGCCGAGACAGTGCCCAGATCGTTACGCCATTCGTGCGGGTCGGAACTTACCCGACAAGGAATTTCGCTACCTTAGGACCGTTATAGTTACGGCCGCCGTTCACTGGGGCTTCGGTTTAGAGCGTGAACTCCGCCCCTTAACCTTCCAGCACTGGGCAGGCGTCAGCCCCTATACATCCGCTTTCGCGTTAGCAGAGACCTGTGTTTTTGTTAAACAGTCGCCTGGGCCTGCTCTCTGCGGCCCCCAGTCGCCCCGTGCCGCGAAGACACGGAACCCCCAGGGGCGCTCCTTCTCCCGAAGTTACGGAGCGATTTTGCCGAGTTCCTTAGCGAGGAATCACTCGTCCACCTGAAGGTACTTACCCCCACCTACCTGTGTCGGTTTGCGGTACGGGCACCGTGCGCCCTCGCGCCCGGGGCTTTTCTGGCCGGGACAGGATCACCGGAATCGCATTGACTGACGTCGCCGCTTCCCCACAGCCCTTCGCTTAACCCGCGGGTCTTTAAACCCCCGCGGACGCCTACGGCTGCGGGACGCACCAAATCCAATGGCACGCTCCAGCTACCAACCCGGGTCCCCCCTGGCGCTCAGACGGCCGCACGGTGGGGCCGGAATATGAACCGGCTGTCCATCGCCTACGACGGCTGTCCTCGGCTTAGGCCCGCCTAACCCTACGCGGATTGCCCTTCCGTAGGAACCCTGAGGTATTCGGTGGGCGTGGTTCGCACACGCCTTACGCTACTCATACCGGCATTCTCGCTTCCGTCCGCTCCAGCAGCCCTCGCGGGTCCGCCTTCACTGCTGAACGGAATGCTCCCCTACCAACCGCCCCCAAAAGGACGGCTCCACGGCTTCGGTACTCTGCTTGAGCCCCGTTACATTGTCGGCGCCAAACCACTCGACCAGTGAGCTATTACGCACTCTTTCAAGGGTGGCTGCTTCTAAGCCAACCTCCTGGTTGTCTGGGCGGTTCAACTTCCTTTTCCACTGAGCAGAGATTTCGGGACCTTAGCCGGTGGTCTGGGCTGTTTCCCTTTCGACTGTGAAGCTTAGCCCCCACAGTCTCACTGCCGGCGCCACGGCCGTGGCATTCGCGGTTTGATTGGGGTTGGTAGGCTGCTCGCCCCCGGACCCAGTCAGTGCCCTACCTCCACGGTCGATTGCGCCGACGCTGCCCCTAAAGGCATTTCGGGGAGAACCAGCTATCTCCAAGTTCGCTTGGCATTTCACCTCTATCCACAGCTCATCCTGTCCCTTTGCAACGGAAGTAGGTTCGGGCCTCCACGGGCTGTTACACCCGCTTCACCCTGGCCATGGATAGCTCACCTGGTTTCGGGTCTACCCCTGGCGACTCTGACGCCCTGTTCAGACTCGCTTTCGCTCCGGCTCCACCAGTCGCCTGGCTTAACCTCGCCACCAAGGGTAACTCGCCGGCTCATTCTTCAATAGGCACGCTGTCAGACGCCCGCAGGCACCCTCCAACTGCTTGCAAGCACACGGTTTCAGGAACTATTTCACTCCCCTTCCGGGGTGCTTTTCACCTTTCCCTCACGGTACTTGTCCGCTATCGGTCACTTCGAGTATTTAGCCTTGGGAGGTGGGCCTCCCAGCTTCCCACGCACTTTCCCGTGCTGCGTGGTACTCCGGAACAGCCAATCGACAGTTCCCGCGCCTTTCGCCTACGGGGCTCTCACCCTCTGTGGCGGCCCGTTCCAGGGACCTTCCGCTAGGCGGGGAATTGGTAACTGTCGGCTGACGGGTTTGCGTCAGCGCTGGCATCCACTACCCCAGAAGCTCATAGGCCATACCGCCACTGAGAACTTCTGGTTTAGGCTGCTCCCCGTTCGCTCGCCACTACTAAGGGAATTGTTTCTTTTCCTCGGGGTACTGAGATGTTTCAGTTCCCCCGGTGCCCTCCGCCGGACCTATGTGTTCAGTCCGGGGTGACGGCGTATAACCGCCGCCGGGTTGCCCCATTCGGGAATCCGCGGATCAGCTTACTGGACAGCTCCCCGCGGCTTATCGCAGTCTAGCCACGCCCTTCATCGGCTCGAAGTGCCAAGGCATCCACCGTGCGCCGTAGTCGCTTGACCTGCTTTACGGTCTCGGCATGTGTGGTGTCTTCAGATGGTCAGGACCGGAGTCGTACCCACCGCCCGCGCGCGATGAATCCATCGCACGCAGAGCCCGGGCGCGACACCGTTGTGACCTTGCCGTCCAACCCGTGTCGGACGGCAGTGTTGGTCGCTCGTGCAAACTATTCAGTTGCTAAGGTGGCCCACTCCGGCCGGGGACACCGCGAAACCGGGCCACCGGAGGGAGGGGCAACCCGGGAAGCTTACGCACCGCGTCGCCTCGTGTCAACGCCGGCGCCCCCTCAGGCCACTCGCGGCGGCTCCCCCGCCCGGCCCGGCGGCCGCCATCCCCCCGCCGGCGCCCGCCGCGCCACCACATTCGACGGCCAGCGCCGCCGGTCGCAGCGCCACCACCCGGGGGATCAGCGGCCAGGCCACGAGCACGCCCCGTGTCATGCCCGCATCCTGCGCCCCCGGCCCTCCCCCGGGCCATGCGGGAGTCGCCCAGAATCCCCCCGCTCAACCCTACCCCCCCGCCCCCCTTCCCCGGACCCCTCAGCTTCCGCCCGCGGCAACGCCAGCCGCTCCCCGACGCCACGATCGCCGCCACCCCAAGCGCCCGCGTTCACCGGCGCCCGTCGGAGGGCGCCCCCACGTCCACCACCCCCTCACCGCCGGCCTGATCCACCGCATTCGCGCCTGCAACGCGTCCACCAGCTCCCAGCACCTCCTCCGACGGCTCCCCCTGCGCCCGCCCCCCAGGAGGTGCGCCCCCGCCTGCACCGGCATCGCCTCCCCATCCAGAATCAGCCCCAGCGCCGATCGCGCCTCCGCCCGCCTCGGATGCCGCTCGCTGTGCGGCCCCGTCCCCACCAGCTTCCGCTAGCGGTGCATCGCCGCGGCCAAGACCTGCTTCCGCTGGCGGTCGCCGGATGGGGCCCCACCGCTCAGGCGTTCGCCGTGGCGCGCATCCGCTCCGGATCCAGCCCCTCCCGCTCGCACCACGCCGCGTACGCCGACGGCGCCACCTCCGACGGCTTGATCTCGCTCCGCCCCCCCCAGAACACCGCCGTGTACCCCAGCGGGATCCCCGCCTCCTCCAAGTGCGCGTCGATCGCCGCCTTGTGCGCCAGCAGCAGCTCCCGATCCCGCCCGTGCGCCACGCCCATGATGTTCACGTCGTGGAACTCCGGCCCGCCCTCCCGCCAGTAGGCGTGGGTCATAATCTCGTGTCGTCCCACCTCGCGCCCCGCCGCCATCTCCCGCCCCCTCGGGACCGCCCAGTGGAAGAGCGCGTTGTAGCGCGTCACGGGCGCCGCCCCCCCCACCGGCTTCACGTGCTCCAGGAACGTCGAGAAGCGCCCCACCAGCTTGCGCGCCTCCAGCGACGACGCAACGCGGCAGAACGACGCCAGATCCACCCCCGCCTCCCCCGCCCGCCCCGCCCAGATCTCGCCACCGAGTTCCTCCGGCCTGAACTCGCGCTTCAGCGCCTCCACCACCCGCCACTCCACCGCGTCCAGCGCCACGACGCCGGTCTCCAGCGCCTGCCCCGCCCCGTCGCTGCGCGCCCCCGGGTGCAGCCCCCGCCGCCGCACGTGCCCCACCCCCAACGAGAACAGGCACTTCGCCGGCATCAGCCGGAAACGCTCCGCCCCCGTGCGCGCGCGGAGATGCTCCGCGTGTCGCTGCAAGGCAAAGCCCTGCGGCACCTTCAGCGTCGTCCACAGCCGGTAGCGCGCCCCCGGCGCGGCCGCATCCGTGCTGCGGATCACCACATGTCCCGAGAACGGGTCCCGCTCGAACATCCAGTCGAAGGCCTCCTGCAACCGGGACTCCGGCACTTGCCAGGCCACCAGCGCCCCCGCCGCCAGATTCGTTGGCAGCAGCGTCTGCCGCACCCGCCGGATCGTCCCCGCCTCCAGCATCGCCCGGATCCGCTCCACCACCAGCCCCAGCTCCAGCCCGCTGCGTCGCGCGATCTCGCCCAGCGGGTCGCGCTGGAAACCCTGTAGCCGATCCTCGGACTCCGCCAAGATCGCTCGGTTGATCGGATCATCGACTTCTATCGGCGTCGATGTCGTCATCGCCACTCCCCGCTCCCCAGCGCCCTCAGCCGTCCGCCCCCAGGCTCTCCCATTTCACGGCCTGCGTCTCCTGCCCGCGCGGCCACCGCAATCGGGGCCCTAGGAGTAGCGCTCTTCCTGCCAGGGGTCCCCGTGCAGGTGGTAGCCATACATCTCCCAGAAGCCCGGCCGGTCCTGGGGCAGCAGTTCCATTCCACGCACCCACTTGGCGCTCTTCCAGAAATACAACGAGGGGATCACCCCGCGCACCGGGCCGCCGTGCTCCCGCGCGATCGGCCCCCCGTCGTGCGAGAAGGCCAGCATCGCGTGGTCGTCCCGCGCGATGTCCTCCAGCAGCACGTTCGTCGTATAGCCCCCATAGGAATGGAACAGGACCGACCGCGCGCCCGGCGTCGGCCGCACGTGCGCCAGGATCGTCGAGAGCAGCACACCCTCCCAGGTGTTGTCGTAGCGCGACCAGTGCGTCACGCAGTGGATGTCGTTCGTCCGCTCCTCCGTGCCCAGTGCCAGGAACTGCTCCCAGTCCCAGACCAGGTCCTCCTCCACCTCGCCCCAGACCTGCAGGCTCCACTCGCCTCGTTCCACCTGCGGCGCGCTCCCGTAGGTCAGGACCGGCCACTGCTCGGTCAACCGCTGACCCGGCGGCAACCGGTCCGGGCTGTCCACCCGGTCCTCATGGTCCTCACTGAAGAGTGTCGTCACAGGCGCGCTCCTCCGGCTGCGAGATGGCCCGCGACGGGGCCGCCCCAATCGTATGGCCGCCCCCGGGGCCCAGCAAGCCGCCCTGGTCCTGCCGTCCAGGCGACCTCCGTGCCCGCGCCCGGGCCCCGAGGCGCGTCGCCGCCGGTGTTACGCTCAGGCCCATGACTCTTTCGCCCGAGGCCCGCGAAATGCCGGATTCCGCGCACCCGGCGCCGGGCCTCCCCACCCCCCCGGCTGCGGCGCCACCGGCGCCCGCCGCAGGCCTTCGGGGGCGCCTGCTCCAGCGCCGTCGCGGGCGCGGCCGCCAGGACGCCCTCTTCCTCGGCATCGTCGCCCTCTGGGTCAGCTTCGACCAAGTCACCAAGGTCATCCTGCGCGAGTCCCTCGCGGAGGGGGAGCACTGGCGTCTCGCCTCCTTCTTCCGTTTCTCCCACATCGAGAATCAAGGCGGCGCCTTCGGCCTCTTCGGCGACGCCAACGGTTTCCTCGCCGTCTCCGCAGTCGTCGCCATCGCCGTGCTCGGCTTCTACTACCTGTTCCCCCTCGTCGATCACTGGCTCACCCGTGTCGGCCTGGCCCTCATCCTGGGCGGCGCTGTGGGCAACCTCCTCGACCGCGTCTACCAGGGCAGCGTCACCGATTTCGTCAACTTCAACGAGTTCCCCGCCTTCAACGCCGCCGACGCCGGCATCAATATCGGCGTTGTCCTGATCCTCCTCGTCCTCGTCGCCCGCGACGCCACCCGCTCCGCCGGTCACCGTTGACGTGATCTTCGATCCCCCCGGCCCCGCCACACCCCCCGCGGAGTTCCTCGCCGACAGCGACGGCGAGCGCCTCGACGTCTTCCTCGGCCGCCGTCTCCCCGGCCTCTCCCGCTCCGCCGCCCGCCGCCTCATCGACGACGGCCTCGTCCGCATCGACGGCAGCCTCGAGCGTCCCGCCTACCGCCTGCGCTTCGGCGAGATGGTCGTCCTCCACCCGCCCGGCCCCGCCGCGATGGTTGCGGAGCCCGCCGACATCCCCCTCGACGTCCGCTACGAGGACGCCGACGTCATCGTGCTCAACAAGCCCGCCGGCCTCACCGTCCACCCCGCCCCCGGCGAGCGCGAGGCCACCCTCGTCAACGCCCTGCTCGCCCACTGCCCCGACCTCCAGGCCATCGGCGACGCCCTCCGCCCCGGCCTCGTCCACCGCCTCGATAAGGACACCAGTGGCGTCATGATGGTGGCCAAGAACCCCGCGGCGCTGCAGAACCTCCAGGACCAAATCCGCGCCCGCACCGTCGAGAAGCGCTACGTCGCCGTCGTCGCCGGCACGCCCGACCCACTCCAGGGCCGCATCGAGGCCCCCATCGCCCGCGACCGCTCCGACCCCCGCCGCATGGCCGTCGTCGAGGGCGGCAAGCCCTCCACCACCGACTACACGGTGCGTGAGCGTTTCACCGACACCTCCCTCCTCGACTGCCACCTCATCACCGGTCGCACCCATCAGATCCGCGTCCACCTCGCCGCCCTCGGCCACCCCATCATCGGCGATCCCGGCTACGGCCAGCGCTCCCACCTCATCGACCGTCAGGCTCTCCATGCCCGCCTCCTCGCCTTCGACCACCCCAGCGGCGGCCGCCGCCTCCGCATTGAGGTCGAACCCCCCGACGACATCCAGGCCCTCTTCGCCGCCCTGCGCCAAGCCGCCCCCGTGCACGGCGCCGACATCGGCGCTACGGTGGCACCGGCGCGCGAATCCCGCCGTTGGAAACAGTCCCGCCATCGCGCCAAGCGCGTCCGCTGACGCGGCGCCCAGCGCGTCCGCTGACGCAGTGCCAAGCGCGCCCGCTGACGCGGTGCCACGCGCGTACGCCGTTCCCGGAGCCTGCCGCCCATGACCGTCCGCGTCCGCTACGGCCCCAGCCCCACCGGCGACCCGCACGTCGGCAACATCCGCACCGCGCTCTTCGACTGGCTCTTGGCCCGGCATCACGGCGGCGCCTTCATTGTGCGGATCGAGGACACCGATCAAAAGCGTGCCGTGGAGGGCGCGGAAGAGCGCATCCTGCAGGCCCTGCGCTGGCTCGGCCTCGATTGGGACGAGGGCCCCAGCGTCGGTGGCCCCCACGCCCCCTACCGCCAATCCGAGCGCCTGCCCTTCTACCGCGCGGCCATCGAGAAGCTGCTCGCCTCCGGCCAGGCCTACCGCTGCGCCTGCTCCTCGGAACGCCTGGCCCGGATCCGCAAGGCGCAGCAAGAGCGCAAGCAACCGCCCGGCTACGACGCCCATTGCCGCAACCTGGACGCCCCCGCCATCGACGCCGCCATCGCCGAGCAAGAGGGCCGTTGCGTCGTTCGCTTCAAGGTGCCCGGCGAGGGCGCCACCGTCGTCGCCGACGCCATCCACGGCAAAGTCCGCTTCGAAAACCGTCTCCTTGACGACCACGTCCTCCTCAAGGCCGACGGCTTCCCCACCTACCACCTCGCCTCCGTCGTCGACGACGCCGCCATGCAGATCAGCCACGTCATCCGCGGCGAGGAGTGGCTGCCCAGCGCCCCCCGCCACCTCCTCCTCTACGAGGCCCTCGGCCTGGAGCCGCCCATCTTCGTCCACCAGCCCGTCATCCTCGGCCCCGACAAGGGCAAGCTCAGCAAGCGCCACGGCGCCACCGCCCTGCTCGACTATGCCGAGCAGGGCTACCTGCCCGAGGCGCTGATCAACTTCCTCGCCCTGCTCGGCTGGTCCAAGGACGACCGCACCACCAAGATGTCCCGGGCCGAGATCGTCGAGGCCTTCGACATCGACCGCATGGGCACAACCCCCGCCACCTTCGACGGGCAGCGCCTCGAAGCCATGAACGCCGAGTACATCCGCGACCTCGCCCCCCAAGACTTCCTCGACCGCGCCCTCCCCTTCCTCGACGCCGCCTTCCCCGCGGACATCCCCCGTCCCCTCGATACCGCCCCCCTCCTCCCTCTCGCCCCCGCCATCCAGGAGCGCGTCAAGCTCCTCAGCGAGGTGGCCGAGTACACGGACTTCGTCTACCAGGCGGGCCCCCTCGACTACACCAACGCCGATCTCATGGGCAAGGGCTTCCGCGACAACCCCTCCGGCGCCCTCGCCGCCGTTGAAGCCGTGCGCGCCGCCCTCGCTGGCCTTGAGCCCTGGTCCGTCGATGCCATCGAGACTGCTCTGCGCGGCTTGGCCGAACGCCTGGAACTGAAACCCGGCGCGCTTTTCACCCCGGTTCGCGTCGCCGTCACCGGCAAGCGCGTCGCCCCGCCCCTCTTCGACACCCTCGCCGCCCTGGACTGCGCGCTCGTGCTGGAGCGCCTCAACCTCGCCGCGGGGCGCCTCGCCCCCCACGACGATTGACGGCCCCCGATTGCGAGCCCTCCCCCACCCCCGGTAAACTGGCTCCCGTCGCTGGGGATTGGTCTAGTGGTAGGACGACTGACTCTGGATCAGTTAGCGGGGGTTCGAATCCTCCATCCCCAGCCACCATCCGGCGCATTCGTCTAGCGGCCCAGGACACCGCCCTCTCAAGGCGGAGATCGGGGGTTCGAATCCCCCATGCGCTACCAAGCCACCACGGCCCCTTTCCGGAGGGGCCGTTTCGCTCCCCGCCAGATGTCGCCAGCGGTGACGCCGCGCGGCCGCCCGGCCGCTACAATCGCTCCCGACGCGCTGCGAGGCGGTCCGCGCGGCCGCGGCCGGCCCGGACCGCCTCGCAGGAACAGGGGGACGCACGATGACCACCACCGAAGGGGAGCCGGCCGCGCGCTCCTACCTACAGGACCACAACGAAGCCATCGACAAGCCCCCCGGGCCCTGGATGGGCTTCTGGAGCATGTACTACATCGACCGCGTCCGCGTCTTCAAGATCATGCTCGGCCACCTCGGCCTCGGCGGCGAGGGCTACATCCAGAAGCTCTACCAGAAATCCAAGACCACCTTCCCTCCCGGCGAGGAATTCCCCGCCATCGACCTCGAAACCACGACCGGCGAGCGCGTCAACACCGCCACCTTCAAGGGCCAGAAGCATTTCGTGCTGATGACCGGCGCCATGACGTGACCGCCCTACCGGCGGCAGGTGCCGCTCTTCGAGCAGCTCAAGGACAAGTACGCCGGCCACGACGTCGCCGTCCTCAACCTCTACGTGCGGGAACCCCACCCCGACGAAACGATCTTCACCGCCTACCACGAGCACAAGACGTACGAGCAGAAAATGCAGTACGCCCAGGAACTGGTGCGGCAGAAGTCCATGTCCGTCGGCGTCCTCGTTGACGGTATCGATCAGGAGGTCCACCACCAGCTCGGCGACCTCCCCAACATGGTCTACGTCGTCGGCAAGGACGGCCGCGTCCACTACAAGGCCACCTGGGCCGACGCCGACCGCATCGATAAGGCCCTGGCCGAACTCGTCGCCGCCGACGGCGCCGACATCGCTCCCACCTTCTCCACCCAGAAGGCGCCCTGGCGCATCAAGGAGATCAAACCCCGCGGCTGGAAGCGCTTCCTGCCGATCCCCTGGTAGCCACGCCTTCGTGGACGCTGGTTGACCCGCTGCCCGCCCAGGCGCCGGCCACGCCGCCGCCGTGCGATAATCCGTCCAATGACGGTCGACGGCCTCGACGATCGGCTGGTTTCTCTCCCCCGGGAGCGCGCCCAAGCGCTCCCCGCCCTCCACCTGCTCCACGAGATCGCGGGCTACCTTGACCCCGCCGGCCTGGAGCAGATCGGGCACTGGCTCCACATCCCCAACTCCGACCTCTACGCCGTCGCGACCTCCTACACCGAGTTCCGCACCCTCCCCCCCGAGCCCGGCGCGATCGCTGTCTGCCGCGGTCTGAGCTGCCGCTTGGCTGGCAGCGACGCCCTGGCCGCCTCCCTCCGCGACGCCGGCCGCCGCGTGGAGGAACGCGAGTGTTGCTTCGCCTGCGCCGTCGCTCCCGTCGTCGAGGACGACGGCCCGCTCTTCGGCAGAGCCGATACACCAGAGCGGGGCCGCGCCGCCGCGGGCTTCGCCGCCGACCCGGCCCCCGCCCTCGTGCCGTCGCCCCCCGGCCCCCGCCCCCGGCTCAACCTCCGCGGCGGTGCCATGGCCCGCGCCGTCGGCGCGGGCCACGTCCTCGACGCCCTGCGCGACGCCTTGCCCGAGATCGACGTCGTCGAGACCGGCGGCGATGGCGCTGCCTGGGCCGCCCCCGTCCTCGCCCTCCCCCCGGACGGCCCCACCCGTCCCGCCGCCGTCCCCGTCACGGCCGCCGCCGCCGCCGGCGTCGCGCGCGCCCTCCTCGCCGGCGCCCCCGAGGACCCCGCCCTGCACGACTTTCTCGCGCCCCAGACCCGCCGCCTCCTCGCCCGGGCCGGCCACATCGACCCCGCCTCCCTCGACGAGGCCCGCGCCGCCGGCGCCTACGTCGGCCTCAAGACAGCGCTCTCCATCACCCCCGAGGAGATCGTCGACGCGGTAGAAGCCTCCGGCCTGCGCGGCCGTGGCGGCGCCTACTTCCCCGTCCACCTCAAGTGGCGCGCCGCCAGCGCCGCTGCCACCCGCAACGGCACCCCGAGCCTCGTCGTCAACGCCGAGGAGGGGGAGCCCGGCGTCTTCAAGGACCGCGCCCTCATGGAGGCCGACCCCCATCGCCTGATCGAGGGCGTCTGCATCGCCGCCCACGCCGTCGGCGCGGACCTCGCCTTCATCTACGTCAACGGGCAAGCGGCGCTCTCCCATCAGCGCCTCACCACCGCCCTCGCCCAGGCGGAGGAAGCGGGCGTTCTGCGCGCCGGCGCCCCCGGCGCGCAGAACGCCCGCGCACATAAGGGAAGTGACACCGCGGGCCTCCGCGTCGAGATCCGTCGCGGCGCCGGCGGCTACGTCTGCGGCGAGGAAACCGTCCTCCTCGAAAGCATCGAGGGCCGCCGCGCCGTCCCTCGCCTGCGCCCTCCCTTCCCCACCGAGCGCGGCCTCTGGGGCCGCCCCACCGTGATCAGCAACGTCGAAACCCTCTGCAACCTGCCCGACCTCTTCCGCTTCGGCGTCGACTGGTTCCGCGACGCCGGCACCGACGATGCCCCCGGCACCAAGTTGATCAGCCTCAGCGGCGCGGTCCCCCGCCCCGGTTTGATCGAGGTCCCGATGGGCGCCACCGTCGCCGCCATCCTCCACATCGGCGGCGTTGCCGATCCGGCCGCCCTCGGCGGCGTCGTCGCCGGCGGCCCCTCCGGCGGGCTCCTCCCCGCCACGAAGCTCGACCTCCCCATCGGCCCCGGCGCCCTCGACGAGGCCGGCGCCGTTCTCGGCTCCGGCGGCATCGTCGCCTTCGACGCCGCGACCCCCGTCGGCGAGATCCTCCAGATCGAGGCCGACTACAACGCCCGCGAGTCCTGCGGCAAGTGCACCCCCTGCCGCGAGGGCGGCGAGCGTCTCGCCGCCGCCGTCCGCCGCCTCCGCAGCGCCGGCCAGGCCGATCGTGAGGCCGCCCGCGCCGACATCGACGCCCTCATCCCCCTCCTCCGCTCCGCCTCGCTCTGCGGCTTGGGCCAAATGGCCGTCGCGCCCGTCACCAGCGCCCTCGCCCACTTCGACTCCGCCCTCACGCCGGAGGTCCCCGCATGACTCCCACGAGCGCTCCCCTCTCCCTCACCGTCGATGGCGAACCCATTCAGGTCCCCCCCGGCGCCACCGTCCTCGACGCTGTCCTCGCCCGCGACGGCGGCTTCCCCCACCTCTGCAAGGACCCGGACGGCCCCGCCCTCGGCGCCTGCCGCACCTGCCTCGTCGAGATCGACGGTGTCCGCGGCCTCCCCGCCTCCTGCTCCCTTCCCGCGAATGATGGCATGGTCGTGCACACCCAATCCGAGCAAGCGCGCGATGTCCGCCGCGGTGTCCTCGAACTCACCCTCGCCATGCGCGACCCCGAATCCGATCCCCAGCCCGGCTCCGAACTCGGCCGCGCTGCCGTCTCCCACGTCGCCGACCCCCGCCGCTGGACCCCCCGCCGCAACGATCACCGCGACGAGAGCAACCCCTTCTACCTCTTCGACGCCACCGAGTGCATCCTCTGCGGTCGCTGCACCTCCGCCTGCCAGGACCTCCAGCACATCGGCGCGATCGGCATCGCCGGCGCCGCCGCCGCCACCCGCATCGCCCCCTTCGCCGACGAACCCCTCGGGGAGTCCATCTGCACCTCGTGCGGCCAGTGCGTCGCCGCCTGTCCCACCGGCGCCATCCGCTCCAAGCAGCCCCCCGCCCCCGCCCGCACCGTCTCCACGGTCTGCCCCTACTGCGGCGTCGGCTGCGGCATCCAGCTCTCCGCCGACGACGCCGGCCGCGTCACCCACGTCGATGACGACCCCGCCAACCGCTCCTCCCTCGGCCTCCTCTGCGTCAAGGGCCGCTTCGGCGTCTCGTTCGTCAACCACCCCGACCGCCTCACGACGCCCCTCATCCGCCGCGCTGGCGCCCTCCAGCCCGCCACCTGGGACGAGGCTCTCGACCTCGTCGCCGACAAGTTCGTCCAGCACCGCGGCCACTTCGGCGCCTTCGCCAGCGCCAAAGCCACCAACGAGGACAACTACCTGATCCAGAAGCTCGTCCGCGCCCTCATGGGCACCAACAACATCGACCACTGCACTAGCCTCTGCCACGCCCCCTCCGTCGATGCCATGCTCAACCAGCTCGGCAGCGGCGCCACCTCCAACTCCTACACCGACTACGAGGACGCCGGCTGCGTCATGGTCGTCGGCTCCGACACCTCCTCCAACCACCCCGTCATCGCCAGCCGCATCCGCCGCGCCGTCAACGATCACGGCGTCCGCATGATCATCCTCAATCCCAAGCGCATCGAACTCTGCGATCACACCGACCTCTGGCTGCGCCAGTACCCCGGCACCGACGTCGCCGTCCTCAACGGCATGGCCAAGCTCATCCTCGACGAGAACCTCCACGACGAAGCATTCATCCGCGACCGCACCGAGGACTTCGACGCCTGGCGCGCCGCCCTCGACCACTACACCCCCGAACATGTGCAGGAACTCTCCGGCGTCCCGGCCGATCTCCTCTGCCGCGCCGCCCGCCTCTACGCCCGCCCCGCCGGGCACGGCGGCCCCCCCGGCCGCGATGGCTCCTGCCTCCTCTGGGGCATGGGCGTCACCCAGCACACCAACGGCACCGCCAACGCCACTGCCCTCCTCAACCTCGCCCTGCTCACCGGCCAGGTCGGCCGCGCCGGCAACGGCGTCTCCCCCCTGCGCGGCCAGAACAACGTCCAGGGCGCCGGCGACGCCGGCTGCGTTCCCGACGCCCTCCCCGGCTACCAGCGCTACACCCCCGACAACCTCGCCCGCTTCCAGTCCGTCTGGGGCGGCGACGTGGCCGCCCTCCGCTTGTCAGACAAGGAGGGGCTGCGCGCCACCGACATGGTCGAGGCCATGGGCGACGGCAGCATCCGCTGCATGTACGTCGTCGGCGAGAACCCCGCGCTCACCGACCCCAACCTCGCGCACGCCACCGAGATGCTCGCCACGCTCGACTTCCTCGTGGTGCAGGACATCTTCATGCAGGAGACTGCCGACATCGCCGACGTCGTCCTCCCCGCCGCCTCCTTCGCTGAGAAGGAGGGCACCGTCACCAACAGCGAGCGCCGCGTCCAGCGCCTCCGCAAGCTCCTCGACCCTCCCGGCGAGGCCCGGCCCGACTGGGAGATCGTGCAGGACCTCGCCGCCCGCGTCGCGCGGCGGCGCAACGTCGAACTGCGCGGCTTCGACCACCCCTCCGCCGCCGCGATCTTCGACGAACTCGCCGCGCTCACCCCCATCATGGCCGGCCTCTCCCATGATCGCCTCGACCGCGAAGGCGGCATCCAGTGGCCCTGCCCCGACCCTGCGCATCCCGGCACCGAGCGCATGTACGCCCGGGACTTCCCTCGCGGCAAGGCCAAGTTCGTCCCCGTGCGTCAGACCGCCCCCGCCGAGGAGCAGCCCGACGACGCCTATCCCCTCATCCTCAACACCGGCCGTGTCCTCTACCACTGGCACGGCGGCGCCCTCACCAGTCGCGTCCAGGGCCTCGCCGACTCCTTCCCGGAACTCCGCGTCGCCGTCCACCCCGCCGACGCCGCCCGCGCCGAGATCGCCGACGGCGAAACCGTCCTCCTCCGCTCACGCCGCGGTCGCCTCGAGGGCGTCGCCTTCCTCACCGAGGACGTCGCCCCCGGCTCCGTCTTCGTGCCCTTCCTCCGCCTCAAGGACTCCGCCGCCAACTGGCTCACCAACAACGCCTACGACCCGCAATCCCGCATCCCCGAATACAAGGTCTGCGCCGTCGCCCTCGACCGCGCCGCCGACCCCCAGGAGTGGGGCCACGGCGGCGGCAAGCGTCGCCGCGGCAAACGCCGCCAGTACTGGTAGGCGCGCCAGCACTGCTCGGCCGGCGCGCCCTGCGCCCGCCGCGCCGCCAGATCCTGCCGCTAGAACCGCTGCAACTCCTCGGAGACGGCTGGCTCGACGCTCGACAGATCCCGCGGCCGCTCGACGAACAACTCCCGCAGGACCGCGCAGAACTCCGCTTCCTCCCTGGCCGCGTACTCATCGACGAGTCGCAGCCACGTCCCCCCCGCGCCTGCACCGCGACGCGGCGCGCGCGGAAACGGAGCCGACGAGGACGCGTCGCGCCAAACGTCGATCGCGCGAACGCCACTGCTAGTCCCCGCCCACGCGCGCCGCGAGATGCGGCGCAATGATCCGCACGCCGAGCGCCAGACCCAGCGTCGCCAGGATCCAGGGCCAGTACAGTTCCTGGTTCCCCCACGGATCCGCCCCGATCCCGCTCTCGTTGATGCCGTATTCAAGCCACCAGAGCAGATACACATAGATCCCGAGCGTCACGTTGAGGGGGCTCCGCATCGGCCCAGCGAACCCACGCCCGGCGATCCAGCGCGCGATCAGCGCGAGCGAAGTCAGCGCAAGCGCCCACGTAAACGGCGGGTCCACGAACGACAGCTCCGACGTCCACATCGTCAGATGCAGCCAGAAGGAAAGAAACGCGTAGATGATCACCCACGCGTTCAGCGGACGCATCACGTACGGCGCCGCGATCCGCGCCGCGATCACCGTGAGCATCAGCATCACGGAGAACGGCCAGAAGATCGGCTGGGCCGCAAAGCTGTCCGACACCGTCGTATAGGCCAGCACCCCTTCGGCCATCAGCAAGCCGACGACCGCAAGGACCACGGTCATGTTCTCCGTGTCGGTCAGCGTGCCGCGCACTGGCCGTCCCGCCAGCCATCGCGCGACGACGACGATCGAGAGCATTTCCGCCGCCCACCAGGCGTTGCCCTGCTCCATCCCGACGATCTCGACGACGGTCTCGAGTACGAAGATCAGCGCCGCCGCGATCAATGCAAAGCGCCAGCCGGTGTCGTCCCACGCCCCCCGCAACGTGCCCATCGGGTCCCTCAGCATCCGTTCGTGGTCCCGCATCGCAGCGTCCCTCCAGACGTTCATCCCACTTTCCGCACGCACAATACCGCAGCGAAGATTTGCCCGTACCCGTCCTGCCCCAACCCCTGGCGCTCTGGCGTCACACCGCCTCGATCACGGCCTCCGTCGCATCCCAGGCGACGGCCCGCTCGACGCCCCGTTCCCGGCATGCCGCCCCGATCGCCCGCGCTCCCTCGATGTCGCGTCCCGCCCGTGTCACCAGGACACTGAACGCCGCTGCGGCGGGAACTCCCTTCCGGCCTCCGGCGGCGTGCGACAACACAGCCCCGATCATCCCAGCCGTCACCTCGGCCCCCTCGCGCGCCCCCGTCAGCGCCATCACCCGCTCCGGCCGATGCACGAAGCGCGCCTCCAGCGGCTTGCCCAGCGCCTCCACGCCCACCACCGCCGCCACGTGCGTGACCCCCGCCGGCATCACCGGCTCATGCGACGCCGGCGCCTTGAACGGCCGCCCCGCCGACCCGTCCGCCTCCACCCCCACGAACGTCACCCCCGCGATCCCCAGCGCCTGCGACGGCCACTCCGCCTCCACCCCCAGCAGCCGCCCCCGCTCCCCCCGCCCCGCCCCCACCAGGACCGTCGCCGGCCCCCGCCCCTGCACCTCCGCGATCGCCGCCGCCCGCACCAGGACATTCGTCGCCAGTACCGTCGGGAACTCCGCCCCCGCCGCCGGGATCGTGAACTTCGTCGTCGTCGTCAGCACGCTCACGGCGCTCGCAGCCGCCCCCCCGGCGGCCGATCGTTCCGCCCCCAGCGCGAACAGCAGCGTCGTCTTGCCGCCCCCGCCCACCACGGCCAGCAGGCTCGGCCGCCCGGCCTCCGGCAGCGGGATCTCCAGCGCCTCGTGCAGCGGCGTCGCGCTCATCGGCGCCAGCGTATCCGCCCGCTGCGCCCTACACTCGCGCCACGATGCGGACCCGCCCGACCGACGTGCCCCCTCCCGAGCCCATCAGCGGCGTCATCCTCGCCGGCGGTTTCGGCTCCCGCCTCGGCCGCGACAAGGCCACCGCGAAGGTGGCCGGCCGCCCCCTCTTGCACTGGACCGCCGAAGCCCTCGCCCGCGTCAGCGACGACCTCGTCGTCGTCGCCCGTCCCCGCCAGGACCTCCCCGCCCCCCCCTCGGACCTCACCTGGCGCGTCGTCCGCGACCGTCGCCACGACGCCGGCCCCCTCGCCGGCATCGAAGCCGCCCTCCCCGCCGTCCAGCACGACATCGCCCTCGTCGTCGCCACGGATATGCCCCTCCTCAACCCCGCCCTCCTCCGCGCCCTCGCCGCCGCCGCCGCCGACTACGACGCCGTCATGCCCCACGATGGCGACCGCGCCCAGCCCCTCCTCGCCGCCTACCGCCGCGCCTGTCTGCCCGCCGCCACCGCCATGCTCGACGCCGGTGAGCGCCGCCCCCGCCTCCTCCTCCAGCGGGTGCGTGGCCGCGCCCTCCCCCTCAATGACCTGCGCCCCCACGATCCCGGCCTGCGCTCCTTGACCAACGTCAACCGCCCCGCCGACCTCCGGCGCGTCGCCGCCATCCTCGCCCAAGCCGCGTCCAGCGCCCCAACCCCTCTCGCCACCCCGGGCCCTACGCAGGGAGGCTCCCCATGACCATGTACCAGCGCGTGCTCACCGGACACGTCGCTCCCGGCAAGCACGGCGAGTTCCTCGCCGCCGTGGAAGCCGCCCTCGACTACCAGGCCCAGCGCGGCATCGAGGCCGACTTCGCCGTCTGGGACTCCATCACCGGCCCCGCCAGCCAGGTCAAGATCGTCGCCCATTTCGACTCCATGCAGGAGCTGGAGCAGTTCGAAGAACTGGCCGCCCAGGACCAGACCTTCTCCGAACTCCGCCAGCGCGTCCGCGCGGCCATGATCTTCGAGTCCGCCCAGGTCCAGATCTTGCGCCGCCTCATCTAGACCCCGCCCAGCGCCCGCGCCGCCCGCTCCACCGCGCCCACCTCCTCGCCGATCACCACCCACGTCGTCGCCCCGGCGATCCGCCCCCACGCCGACAACTCCTCCCCCAGCGCCCGCACGTCCCCGCCGTCGCCCGCCCGCTGCACCGCCGCGCCGGTGTGCCCCCGGATCCAGTCACGCAGCACCCGGAAGAACTCCGCCGCCTCATCCGCGTCGTCCCAGTCCAGCCGCCAGGCCAGCAAGCCCCCGTCCCCCTCCTCCGACCGGTACAGCCGCAGCCGGTCTCCCCCCCACCCCGCCGCCGCCTCCCGCGCCGCTCCCCCCACCACTCCCCCGGCCAGCATCGTCCGAAGCTGGAACTCCCCCCACGTGGTCGTTCCCAGCACCGACCAGCCCTCCCCCAGCGCCTCTCCCACCTCCGGCGCCTCCACCGCCAGCGGCGCTTCCCCCAGCGCCAGCTTCTGCGGGTGTAGAAGCTGCTCCGTCGATGGCGGCAGCGCTGCCAGCAGCGCATCGACGCCCGCCTGCCCCTCCCGCGCCAGCACCGCCTGAATCGCGTTCACCCCGTTCAAGTAGGGCGCGCTGAAGATCACCTGCAGCCGCCCCGGCGCCCGCCCGTTCAGCCCGGGCAGCCGGTCCTGCCGCTGCTCTAGCTGCGCCGCGAGTTCCGACTCCACGTCGCGGAACAGCGCCTCGCTCAGCCGCGCGTCCCCCTCCACCACGAAGCGCGCCGCCAGGATCCGATCCCCGTTGTCCTCGTGCTCCTCGAAATAGTCGCTGATCGCGAAGTGCTGGTCCTGGAGCGCGTGTACGTACTCGTGCGTCATGGTGCTCACGTCGCCCCCGGCGATGTGGTCGTTGGCGCTGATCACGACGAACGCCCGCAAGTCGGAGTCGTAGAACCCCAGCACCAGCCCCTCGAACAGGTCGCGCAAGAGGTCGTTCAGCGACACCTCGCGCCCGATCACCCCCAGCAGCGCCAGTAGCCGCTCGACGAACTCCGTCTTCGCCACGTCTTCCGCGTCCGGATCGTCGAAGAAGAACGCGCCCACGTCCTCACGACGCAGCAGGAAGACGGGGACCGCCTCCAGCAGCGGCAGGCCCCGGCGCGCCGCCACCGTCTCGCCGATCCGGCGCGCCACCGCCAGATCCGCCTCGTCCCGCAGCTCGATCAGCAGGTCCAGGGAGCGGTCCATCGTGGGCTTGCCCAGTTCGTCGGCGATCCAGGGATCCTGCGGGGGGTTCGCCCACTCCGCTGCCTCCACCCCCGGCGCTGGCGTGCTCATCGCCGCCGCGCCGTCCCCCGGCCCGGCCTCCACGTCCGCCTCCGGCGTCGGCGCCTCGACCGTCGGCGTTTCGGCCGCCGGCGTTTCGATCGCGGGTGCTTCGGCCGCCGCTGCGTCGGCCGCCGCCGGATCGCCGTCCCTCCCGCCCGCGCTCCCCCCCGCCGCTTCCGGCCCCGGCGCGACCGCGTCGTCCGTCCCGCCCCCACACGACGCCAGCACCAGCGCCGCCAGCGCCAGCCCAGCAACGACGGGCCTGCCTCCACCGAGAACCCGCATCACGCCCCTTCGCCCCGCCTATACTCCCGCGCCAGCGTACCCGACGGATTGGGCGCACCATGATCCACATCGACCCCCATGTCCGTGATGCCTACCGGGAAGCCTGGCAGCGCTGGCAAACCCAGCTCGAAACCCTGCATCGCGTCTTCCTGCACGACGAGCCCCTCGACCCCCCCCGCCTCAAGGGGCTCCTCAACCGCGAAGCTCGCGCCAAGGACGCCTACGATGCCGCTCGCCTCCGCCTCCTCGGCATCCCCGCAGCGGAGTAGACTGCTCGAGGCGACCGGCGCCTCGCTGCCCCCCACCTCCGGCTGCGCCGCCGCCGCGGTCCGTCCACCACCCCGCTCCTGATCGTCGTCCGATCCCCGCCGGAAATTGACCCGTCCCAGCCCCCTCCATAGACTGGCGGCGCCTCCCAACGACAACCAGGAAGGGCCTCCCGTGGACGATTACGGGGTGGATCTGGCCGAGATCACCCGTGTGATCGAACGCGCCGAGGTTCTTGTCGTCCGTTTCCAGGTCGTCCAGAAGCGCCTCCTCATCGACTTCCGCTCCGCCCAATCCGACGGCCCCCTGATCAAGGCCGTCGCTCCCGCCTCCTCCGTCGAGGAGCGCTTCCGCAGCCTCAAAGCCCTCCGCCCCAACTTCCCCCTCCCCGACCGCATCATGTCTTTCCTCTGGCCACGCAGCGTCACCGCCATGGACGACGCCGGCATCCTCGCCAGCATCCGCGACCGACTCCTGGCCACCGACTCCGCTCTTGAACCCCAGATCGCCCAAGCCTTCGCCGAGGCCGTCCAGGAGGAGCGCGCCACCCTCTCGGCTGCCGTCCGCGGCGGCGAAGGCTTCCAGACCATCTGGGAGCGCGACCCCTCCTGACCCCCTCCTGGAGATCCCCCATGGCCAGCCCTCCCATCGACCGGCCCATCGACCTCAGAAGTGACACGGTCACCCGCCCCACCCCCGCCATGCGCCAAGCGATGGCCGCCGCCGAGGTCGGCGACGACGTCTACGGCGAAGACCCCACCCTCAACGCCCTCGAAGCCGCCGCCGCCACCCGCCTCGGCAAGGAGGCCGCCCTCTTCGTCGCCAGCGGCACCATGGCCAATCTCGTCGCCCTCCTCACCCACTGCACCCCCGGCGACGAAGTCCTCCTCGGCGACCAGGCCCACATCCTCCGCGCCGAGGTCGGCGGCGCCGCGCGCCTCGGCGGCCTCCTCCTCACCAACCTCCCCAACCGCCCCGACGGTGGCCTCGACCCCGACCAGGTGCGCAGCGCCGCCCGCAACGCCAACATCCACCACCCCCCCACCACCCTCCTGGCCCTCGAGAACACGCACAACTTCTGTGGTGGCGCCGTCCTCTCGCTCGACGAGACGGACACCCTCACCGCGATCGCCCGCGAACTCGGTCTCCGCACCCATTGCGACGGCGCCCGCATCTTCAACGCCCAGGTCGCCAGCGGCGTCCCCGCCGCCCGCCTCGCGGCCCCCTTCGACTCCGTCGGCTTCTGCCTCTCCAAAGGCCTCGCCTGCCCCGTTGGATCCCTCCTCTGCGGCAGCGCCGTCTTCATCGCTCGCGCCCGCAAGGTGCGCAAAATGCTCGGCGGCGGCCTGCGCCAGGCGGGCATCCTCGCCGCTGCCGGCCTCGTCGCCCTCGACACCATGGTCGACCGCCTCGCCGACGACCACCGCAACGCCCGCCGCCTCGCCGCCGGCCTGGCCGAACTCGGCTACCCCCTCCAGCCCCAGTCCGTCCAGACCAACATCATCGTCGTCCCCGTCCCGGACGCGCCCGCCTTCCGCCGGCGCCTCGCCCAGCGCGGCGTCCTCGCCACCATCCTCTCCGCCACCACCGCGCGGCTCGTCACCCACGCCGGCGTGACCGACCAGGACATCGACGAATCCCTCAACCGCATCGCCCGCGCCGGCCCCGTGCCCGTCTGATGCCCCGGCCAGCCCCGTGACCCCCGCCCGATGACGCCCCTCCCCCCGGCTCGCCTGCGCTTCGCCCTCGCCGCCCTCGCGATCCCGGCCCTGCTCGCCGCCGCCTGCGCCACCGACGCCGGCTTCCCCGACCCCGCCGACCCCGTCGCCCGCATCCCCTGGCCTGACTACGAACTCCTCCGCTACGACATCACCGACCAGACCGAACAGCCCCAGGGCACCGTCGACTTCGAAATCGAACGGCGCGGCGACCAGTTCCACCTCCGCATCGCCTTCCTCCTCCCCGACAGCGCCACCGAGGATGAACTCCGCCTCCAAGTCGACGCCCGCACCCTCGCCCCCCTCCGCTACGAGCGCCTCGCCACCGCCCCCGGCGAGCGCATCGCGGTCACCGCCGTCTACGGCCTCGACGCTGACGGCCAGCGCATCGTCGACAGCACCGTCGTCGATGGCGACGACGTCCGTGAGCGCCGCTTCGGACTCGGCGACTTCTCCTTCGACACCGATTCCTCCGCCTGGCTCTGGCGCGCCCTCCCCTTCCAAACCGACCTCGACCTGAGCTACCGCTCCGTCAACGTCTTCGCCCAGCGCTCCCAGCTCGTCGGCCTGCGCGTCCGCGGCCGCGACCTCATCCGCACTCCCGCCGGCGACTTCCTCGCCTGGCAGCTCGAAGTCCGGCCCGGCATCGACCGCCAGACCGTCTGGTACGCCGTCGACGCCCCCAACCTCCTGGTCCGCTGGGACCTCGAACCCCGCCGCTACCTCCTCCGCGAAATCCTCACCGAGCGCCCTCCCGGCTGAGCCCGCCCCTCGCCCCGCCGCCGCCCTACGTGAACGGCCCCGCGAAGAAGTCCCCGATCGCCTCCAGCGCCTCCACGAAGGTGAAGTCGTCCAGCCACTGCGCCCAGTGCAGCACGTACTCCTGAAACTCCTTCAGCGCCGTCAGCCCCGCCAGCCAGGCCGCCGTCGCCCCGCGCCGGAAACGGAAGCCCGGCCGCCAGTGCGGCAGACTCGCCACGAACAGGAACCAGAACTCGAACACGTTCGGGAACGCCAGCAGCACCGTCCGCTCCCCGCTTGCCTCGAACGCCACGAAACCCACCGCCCGGTACGCGAACAGCGCCAGCGCCAGCGTCCGCGCCGGCCCCGTCCAGCGCCACGCCACCCAGAGAAAGGCCAACTGGTAGACCTGGTCGCTGATCTTGTCGAATTCCTGGTAGTCCCCCAGCCCCCCCAGGTGCAGCAGGTTCATCCACAGCAGATCGCTCAGGTCGACGAAGACCGCGATCAACCCGCCCACGAAGGCCCAGCGCAGCACCGGCAACGACCCGACCACCCGGATCGCCCCGATCACCAGCACTTCCATGGCCTCTAGCCTGCGCCCCCCCGCTGCGCCCGTCCAGCGCCCCGCCCGGACCGCCCCCGCCTAGTACCGCGAGACGTTGATCTCTTCCAGCTTGCCCGTCACCAGAAAGATCGCCCGCTCACAGATGTTCGTCGCCCGATCGCCAATGCGCTCCAGATTGTGCGACGTCCACAGCAGGTGCGTGTACGCGTCGAACTCCCGCGCGTCCAGCGGCAGCCCCGCCAACTGCTGGATCACGTGCCGGTGGATCCGGTCATAGATCTCGTCCACGTCGTCGTCCAGATCGCACGTCACCCGCGCCAGCGCCTCGTCCCGCTCCAGGAAGGCCGTGATCGCCGAGCGCATCATCTGCCCCACCTTCTCCGCCATCACCCACAGCTCCGGCTCCGACGACGCCACCGGATCCTCCCCCAGGAACAGCGCGATCCGCGCGATCCCCTCCGCGTGATCCCCGATCCGCTCCAGGTCCGTCACGATCGACAGCACCGACACCAGCTCCCGCAAATCCGACGCCACCGGCGCCTGCGTCGCCATCAGCGTCAGCACCTGCTCCTCCAGCGCATAGCGCGCCCCGTTCACCTCCTCGTCCCCCTCCACCACCGCCCGCGCCAGCGTCATGTTGCGCGTGCGCAGCGCCTCCATCGAGTCCACCACCGCCTTCTCCACCCGCGACGACAGCAGGCGCACCCCATCCTCGATCTGCGCTTGCGCCTCGGTGAACAGCGTGCGCGGCATCGGGGCTCCTTGCCGGTCCGGGCGCCGCCCGTGGCCCCTCGGGCATGGGATCAGCCATAGCGCCCCGTGATGTAGTCCTCGGTACGGCGGTCGCCCGGGTTCGTGAAGATCTCCTGCGTCGGCCCAAACTCCACCAGGCGCCCTGTCCGCTCCTCTCCCGCCAGAAGGAACGCAGTATAGGAGGACACCCGCGCCGCCTGTTGCATGTTGTGGGTCACCACCAGGATCGTGTAGTCCTCCGCCAGCTCCCGCATCAGATCCTCGATCTTCAGTGTCGCCACCGGGTCCAGCGCGCTCGCCGGCTCATCCATCAGGATGATCTCCGGCTGCACCGCGATCGCCCGCGCAATGCACAGCCGCTGCTGCTGCCCCCCCGATAGCTCCAGCGCACTCTTCGACAGATCGTCTTTCACCTCCCCCCACAGCGCCGCCCGCCGCAACGACTCCTCCACCAGCGCCTCCAGATCCCCCTGATACCCATTGATCTTCGGCCCGAACGCCACGTTCGCGTGGATGGACTTCGGGAACGGATTCGGCTTCTGGAACACCATGCCGATCCGCCGCCGCACGTTCACCGCGTCCACCGCCGGATCCAGCAGGTTCCGCCCCGCGAACTGGATCGACCCCGTGATCCGCGCGCTCGGGATCAGATCATTCATCCGGTTGAAGCAGCGCAGCAGCGTACTCTTGCCGCACCCCGACGGCCCGATCAGCGCCGTCACCTTGTACTTCGGCACGTCGAACGTGATCTCGTCCAGCGCCTGGAACGCCCCGTAGTACGCCGACACCGCCCGCAGCTCCAGCGCCACCTCCTCCTCCAGCTCGTGCCGCAGCGCCCCCCGCCCAGCCGCGATCTCCTCCAGCAGCTCCCGCCCCCGATGGTCGCCCCCTCCCGCCGCCCCCTCCGCCGCCCCCCCGCGCTGCCGCTCCGGCAGCCGCACCCCCCCGGCTGGCCCCCGGTCCGTCCCGTTCGCCTCTTCGCTCGTCTCGCCCGTCACCGGAATCGCCATGCTAGCCGCTCCCCTCACCCGCCCACCCGCCTGCGCGGGCGCAGAATGCCCTCACCAGCGCACCCGCGTGCGCTGGCGGAGAATGCCCTCACCAGCGCACCCGCGTGCGCTGGCGGAGAATGATCGCGCTGCTGTTCATCAGCAGCAGAATCAGCAGCAGGATCAGAATCCCCGCCGCCGCGATTAGCTGGAAATCCTCCTGCGGCCGCGAGATCCAGTTGAAGATCTGGATCGGCAGGATCGTGAACGAATCCGTAGGCGACGCCGGCAGGAAAGCGATGAACGTCAGTCCCCCGATCACCAGAATCGGCGCCGTCTCCCCGATCGCCCGCGACATCGCCAGAATGTTCCCCGTCAGCATCCCCCCGAACGCGTATGGCAGCACGCTCGTCCGCACTACCTGCCAGCGCGTCGCCCCCAGCGCGTACGCCCCCTCCCGCATCGACGGCGGCACCGCCCGCAACGACTCCTGCGCGCTCACAATGATGATCGGCATCACCAGCAGCGCCATCGTCAGCGCCCCCGCCAGCACGCTCCGCTCCAGCTCCATCGCCCGCACGAACAGCTGCAACCCCAGCAGCCCATACACGATCGACGGCACCCCCGCCAGATTTGCGATGTTCAACTGGATCAGCCGCGCGAACCAGTTCCGCCGCGCGTACTCCTCCAAGTAGATCGCCGCCCCCACCCCCAGCGGAAACGCCACCGCCACCGTGATCGCCATCATGTACAGCGTCCCCACCAGCGGCGCGTAGATCCCCGCCCGCTCCGGAAACCGCGACGCGAAAGACGTCAGGAACACCTGATCCAAGAATAGGTACACCAGCCAGGCCGCGATCAGCAGCCCCACGAAGATCAGCGGCAGCCGCCCCAACGCCCGCGGCAGCCGCAGCACCACCAGCGCCGGCAGCCACCACAGCGCCCGTGTCCCCCTGTGCCGCACCGTCCATCGCGGCTCCACCCACTGCTGCAGTGTCACCCCCCGCGCCGCCAGCCGGCGGAACACGAAGATCAGCGGGAACACCGCCCCCATCCCGATCCCGAAGTACCGCGCCGACCGCGACAGATCCGGCCCCGCGAACAGCCGCGACGCCCCGTCCAGCGACACGTCCACCACCAGCGCCGTCAGCATCACCAGCCCCACCAGCACCGACCCCAGGCACAGCCCCACGAACACCCCGCCCGTTGCCTTGCGCAGCCCCAGCCGCGGACGCCACACGCCCGCCTCCTGCGCCGCCCCCCTCTCCCAGGCCCTCATTCGTACTGCTCCCGGAACCGGCTCGCCACCCAGCCCGCCACCACGTTCATCGCTAGCGTCATCACGAACAGCGTCATCCCAACCGCGAACAACGTCTTCGCCTCAATGCTCTCCGCCGGCGCGTCCCCCAAACTGATCTGCACGATGAACGCCGTCATCGTCTGGATCGCCTCCAGCGGATTCGCCAGGAAGGCCGGATTCTGCCCCGCCGCCACCGTCACGATCATCGTCTCCCCGATCGCCCGCGAGGCCGCCAGAATCACCGACGCCACCACCCCCGACAGCGCCGCCGGCAGCACCACCCGCAACGCCGTCTCCATCCGCGTCGCCCCCAGCGCGTACGCCCCCTCCCGCAGCGCGTTCGGCACCGCCGCGAATGCGTCCTCACTCAACGACGAGATCATCGGGACGATCATCACCCCCACCACGATCCCCGCGCTGAGCGCGTTGAAAATCGTCGTCTCCGGAAAGATGCTGCGGATGATCGGCGTGATGAACAGCAACGCGAAGAACCCGTACACCACCGTCGGGATCCCCGCCAGGATCTCCAGCACCGGCTTCAGCACGGCGTGCACCCGGGGCGGCGCGTACTCACTCAGGTAAATCGCGGTCAGCAGCCCCACCGGCGCCGCCACCGCCAGCGCCAGCAGCGCCACCAGCGCCGTCCCCCACACCAGCGCCCACACCCCAAAGCGCTTCTCCACCCCGATCAGCGGCGACCACACCGTATCGCCGAAAAAGTCCCCCAGCGGGATTTCCCGGAAGAACTCCACCGTCTCGAAGATCAGCACCGAGACGATGCCCAGCGTCACCCCCACCGACAGCAGCGCCGACAGAAACAGCAGCGCGTGCATCGCCCGCCCGCTCGCCGTCTCCCGCCCCGTCCCGCTCCGGCTCGGGCTCAGCCAGTCCCGCCAGATCTGGCTCGCCCGCGCCCGCAGCCTCGCCCGGCCGGACGGATCCATCCCGGGCGTCCGCACCGTCATCCACGTCTTCCCCGCCACCAAGCGGCCGCGCTCCGCGGCCGTCCCTGCCGGACCCTCCCCCGGGCCCCGGCGATTCGATCAGCCCGCTCCACTCGCGCTACGGCACGAACACCTCTTCCAGCGTCGCCCCCGCGGGCGCATCGAGGTGCAAGGACCCCGTCGCCTGCCCCGCCCGCACGCGCGCCAGGCTGGCCGCGTAGACCGCGTCCGGCAGTTGCACGTAGCCAACCGTGGGATCGTCCACCAGGCGTCGGCCGTTGTTCGCGTCCAGTGCCCATTCCACGAATGCCTGGACCTCCGGCCGCGCCAGCGATTCGACGGTGACGTAAATGAACAGCGGCCGCGACAGCGGCCGGTAGCTGCCGTCCGCGATCGTCGCGATCGACGGGCTGACGCCCCCCGTCCCCGGGTCGATCGGCACCGCCCGGATCTTGTCCGCGTTGTTCACGAAGAAGGCGAAGCCGAAATAGCCGATCCCGCCCGTCTCCCCGGCCACCCCCTGCACCAGCACGTTGTCGTCCTCGGAGAACTGCGTGTTCTCAACGCGCTGCACGTCCTCCTCGCCGTTGATCTCGTCCGTGAAGTAATCGAACGTGCCCGAATCCGCCCCCGGCGAGAAGAGATCGATCCTCTCCTCCGGCCACGTCGTCCGCACCTCCGACCAGCGCTTCGCGAAGTCCGTCGGCCCGAAGATCCGCGCCAGCTCCGCCACCGTCAGGAAGTCCACCCAGTCGTTCTCCACGTTCACCACCACCGACAGCCCGTCGAACGCCACCGGGATCTCAATGAACGCCACCCCGTTCCCCCCGCAGCGCTCCACCTCCGACGGCTTGATCGGACGCGAGGCGTTGGAAATGTCCGTCTCCCCGTTGCAGAAGCGCTGAAACCCCGCCCCCGAGCCGATCGACGCCACATTCACCCGCACCCGCCGCTCCTGCAGCCCGAACTCCTCCGCCCACGCCTCCGCGATCGGGAACACCGTGCTCGACCCCGCCATCTCGATCGTCCCACTCAGCCTTGTCCCACCGCCGTTCCCGCTGTCGCCGCCCGCGCACGCCGCCGCCACCAGCGCCGCCGCCGCGATCAGCGCCGGCCCACGCCGGCGGCCCAAGAGCCGCCACATGAGCCGCAAAGGGGGCGCACACGCCAAGGGCTCCTCCCGATCGTGCCACTCCATCATCGTCCGGAGCGTATGAACTGCCCCCGGCCCGTCGGTTAACGTCCGTTTAAGGCTCCGCCTGCGCGCTGTTAAATGCCGCGCGGGCCGGGTCCCACCGGGCCCCGATCAGCCGTCCGCCTGCGGCAGCGAGAACCCGAACGTCGACCCCACCCCCACCGCGCTCTCCACTTGCACCGTTCCCCCATGTGACTCCGCGATGTGCCGCACCAGCGCTAGCCCCAGCCCCGTCCCCTCCCGTCGCCGCGCCCGATCCGCCCGGTAGAAGCGCTGGAACGCCCGTCCCTGCTCCTCGGCCGGGATCCCGATCCCCGTGTCGTGGACCAGCAGCCAAACCGCCTCCCCCTCCCGTCGCACCTCCAGCGACACCCGCCCCGGCGACGGCGTGAACTTCAGCGCGTTGTGCAGCAGGTTCCCCAGTGCCCGCTGCACCAGATCCGCGTCCGCCTCCACCACGCACTCCTGCTCGCAGACCAGCGCCAGGCGCAGCCCCGCCCGCTCCGCCTGCGGCCGCACCCGCTCCAGCGCCCCCCGCGCCACCAGCCCCACGTCCACCGGCGCGATCTGCGGTTGCGCCAGCCCCGACTCCAGCCGTGCCAGGTCCAGCATCTCTTCCACTAGCTGCGCCATCTTGTCCGCCTCCCGGTGGATGATCGCGTGAAAGCGCTTGCTGTCCTCCCCGCTCAGCCCCGTCTCCAGCGTCTCCGTCGCCGCGGAGATCGCCGCCAGCGGCGTCCGCAGTTCGTGCGACACATTCGCCACGAATTCCCGCCGCGTCGCCTCCGCCTCCTGCGCCGGCGTCACATCCTGCATCACCAGGACCGCCGCCCACGGCCCGCCCCCCACCACCGGCCGCGCCGTCACCTGATAGTGCCGCTCATCCCGCCGGATCGCCGCCTGCGGCGGCGCTTCCCCCTGCCCCGCCGCGAGCGCCCGCGACACCAGATCGTGTACCTCGTGGTCGCTCAGCACCGCCAGCAACGGGCGCCCCAGCGCCTCTCCCGCCCGCCCCGTCAGCACCGACCCGGCCGCCGGATTCGCGTAGACCACCCGCTCCTCTCCATCCACCGCGATCACCACGTCCGCCGCCGCCGCCAGCGCCTCCTCCAGCCGCCCCCGCTCCGCCGCCGCCCGATCACGCTGCTGCCGCTGCGTCGCCACCACCTCCCCCACTCCCTCCGCGACCGCGTTCACCCCCGCGTCCCCCGACACCGTCGGCGGCGCCCACTCTTCGCCCGACTGCAGCCGCCGCACCGCGCGCGCCAGCCGCGACGCCGGCGCCCCCGCCAGCCGCTCCACCGCCAGCCCCCCCGCCGCCGACAGCGCCGCCGCCGCCGCCAGGATCGCGATCACCGCCCCCTCGTCGTCCGCTTCCGGCACCGCCACCGCCCCCACCAGCGCCAGCAGCGCCAGTGACACCGCCACGACCGCATACGCCACCGCGCCCGGCGCCCGCCCGCCCCGCATCACAGCTCGAAGCGGTAGCCCGCGCCCCGCACCGTGATCAGGTGTCGCGGGCTGGCCGGGTCCTCCTCCAGCTTCTGCCGCAGCCAGCGGATGTGGACGTCCACCGTCCGCGTCCCCCCTCCGAAATCGATGTCCCAGACGTCGTTCAGCAACGCGTCCCGCGTGAACGTCTGCCCCGGATGCTGCACCAGGTACGCCAGCAGATCGTATTCCTTCGGCCGCAGGGCCACCACCGCCTCGCCCCGCCGCAACTCCCGCCGTGCCAGGTCCAACGCCCGCCCCGCGAACTCGATCACCGACGACGACGCCTCTCCGATCCCTACCCGCCGCCGCAGGTGTGCCCGCACGCGCGCCAGCAGCTCCGCCAGACCGAACGGCTTGGTGATGTAGTCGTCCGCCCCCAAGTCCAGCCCCTGCACCCGGTCGATCTCCCCCGTCCGCGCCGTCAGCAGCAGGACCGGCACATCGGAATCCGTCCGCAACTGCCGCAGCACTTCCGTCCCGCTCAGCGCCGGCAGCATCACATCCAGGATGATCAGGTCCGGTTCCAGGCGCCGCGCCAGCGCCAGGCCGCTCTTCCCGTCGCCCGCCGTGTGGACCTCGTAGCCCTCGCGCTCCAGATTGAAGCGCAGCGTCTCGCTCAGGCTGCGCTCGTCCTCCACCACCAGCACGCTCGTCAACGCACGCTCCTCCCATCGTCTCGGCGCGGCGCCGTCATTCCTCGCCCCTGACGCACACCCGCGCACGCGCGCACCCTGGCCTCCTCGCTCCACCTAGTATGCACCGCGACGATCCCGCCGAGAGGAGCGCACCCATGCGATTCGGCCTCTGGCCCACGCCCGCCACCCCCTGGAACGACACCCTCGCCCTCGCCCGCCGCGCCGAGACCCTCGGCATCGACAGCCTCTGGTACGCCGACCACTTCATGCCCATGGCCGGCGACCTCTCCCAGCCCGTCAACGAGAGCTGGACCGCCCTCAGCGCCCTCGCCGTCCACATCCCCCGCGTCCGTCTCGGCCACCTCGTCAACGGCAATACCTACCGCCACCCCGCCGTCCTCGCCAAGATGGCCGCCGGCCTCGACATCATCAGCGGCGGCCGCTTCGTCCTCGGCCTCGGTGCCGGCTGGCAAGAGAACGAGCACGCCGCCTACGGCATCCCCTTCGGCAGCCTCGCTGAGCGCCTCCAGCGCCTGGAGGAAGCCTGCCTCGTCGTCACCGGACTTCTGCGCAAGGACCGCACCGACGTCACCGGCGCCCACTACCAGCTCACCGGCGCCCCCCTCGCCCCCAAGCCCCTCCAGGACCGCCTCCCCCTCCTCATCGGTGGCGGCGGCGAAAAGGTCACCCTCCGCATCGCCGCCCACTACGCCGACGAGTGGAACGTCTGGGGCCTGCCCCCCGTCATCGACCACAAATCCCGCGTGCTTGCCAAGCACTGCCGCCGCATCCGCCGCGACCCCGCCTCCATCCAGCGCTCCGCCGTCGCCCTCGTCCCCCTCAGCCAAGATGCTGTCCTCACCCAGCGCATCGAGAGCAGCGGCCGCCCCATGCTCAGCGGCTCCCCCGCCCAGATGCAGGCCACCCTGGGCACCTACGCCGACCTCGGCCTGGACGAGTTCATCTTGCCCGATTGGCCCCTCGGTCTCACCATCGACGAAAAAGGCGACGCCCTCGAACGCTTCCTCAGCGACGTCGCCGCCCCCTTCCGCACCCCCGCTCCTTCCCTCGCACCTTCGCCCCGTTCGACCTGAGCGAGCGGGTGCCCCAACGGCCACTCCCGCGAGAGCGCAACGACCACGGCCACTGGCGCCACCCATCGGTCGCAGCGGTCGCGACACGCTCCCGCGGGCGGGCGCTTCCCCGCGACCGTCCGACCCCGAAGCGCCGCCCGCGGAGCCCCCTCTGCGCCCTGTGACCGTCGGGCTGCGCGACATGCGCCGGTTGGACCTGGCCCGCCCGGCCACGGTCGTCCTGATTGCAGCCTGTTCCTCGGGGGTCGCTCCCGGCTTGGAAGGGCGGATCGCCCAGTCCGAGGGGCCAGTCCCGAGGGGCCAGTCCCAGACCCGGATACGCCAGACCCGGATGCAATCGTGACGAATGTCTACAGCCGCGACGCCTGGCGCTACCACCCCATCGCGGAACGACACCGCACGAGGCATCAGAACTGCCTCACGTACGACGTCGGCGGCCAAGAGCGCACGTTGTGCCGGGATGCCGACACCGAATGCTTCACAACTGCGTGATCGGCGAGCCCCGCCCCGGCTGTATCCGCTGATCGGCTCTCGTTGCCCCGCCCGTCCCGAGGTTCCCCCGAGCGAAGTCGAGAGGCGCGCTCGCGCGCCCCACGGAGGGGGGGGTTATGGGCGGAGTTCCACCGTCCGCACCCTCCCCCCCGCCAAGTCCACCACCCGCACCGCGTGGTTATTCGTGTCCGCCACGACCAAACTCCGCCCCGGCCCCGCGCAGATCCCCCCCGGCTCGTTGAACCGCGCCTCCCCCAACGACCCGTCCGCCTCCCCCAGCCCCCCACACACCGTCCGCACCTGCTGCGTGCGCGGAAAGACCTGCTTGACCTTGTGATTGAACGTGTCCGCCACATACAGCTCCTCGCCCAGCCAGGCCACGTCCAGCGGATGCTGCAGCCGCGCCACCCCCTGCCCCCCGTCCGCGTCCCCGAACTCGAACAACCCCTCCCCGATCGCCGTCTCGACCCGGCCCCCAACCCCGACCCCCGCCAGCCGCACCGCGTTCGACTCGCTATCCGCGAACGCCAGCCCCTCCCCCCCCAGCGACAGCCCGCTCGGCTGCGCCAGCTCCGCCGACGCCCGCGTCCCATCCACGATCCCCTCTCGCATCGACCCCGCCCACGGCCCGATCATCCCCGCTTCCAGGTCCAACTCCCACAACTGGTGGAAGCCCGCCATCGCCACGTACAGCCGCCCCTCCCGCCCCACGACGTCCCAGGGCGAGTTCAGCGCCGCCCCCCGCGCCGCCCGCCGCTGCGGCGCCGTCCCGCACTGCTCCCCCGTCCCCGCCACCGTCGTCGTCTCCCAGCTCTCCAGGTCCACCCGCCGGATCGCGTGGTTCTCCGTATCCGCCACGAACAGCGCCTCCCCCGCCTCGTCCCGCCATACCGTCATCCCCTGCGGCTGCCGGAACCGGGCCGACCCCGGCGCACCGTCCGCCAGCCCCGCCTCCCCGCTCCCCACCACCTGCTCCACCGACCCGTCCAGCCGCCCAACGACCACGCGGTCATGGTTGCTGTCCGCGACGAACAGCCGCCCGCTCGCCTCGTCGTACGCCACCTTGCCCGGGAACGACAGCGGACTCGCCACCCCCGTCGCCCGCTCCAGGGGCAGCGTCGTCCCCCCCAGCAGCCCCGCCGACCGGTACTCCCCCAGCCACGACTCCAGCAGCGGCGCCACCGCCTCCGCCCGGATCTCCCCCTCGTGCCGCCCGATCACGTTGCCCAGCGGATCCACGAAGTACAGCGTCGGCCAGGCCCGCGCCCCTAGCTGCTGCCAGTAGTGGAAGTCCCGATCGTTCAGCACCGGATGCTCGATCCGATGCCGCAGCACCGCCTGCCGCAGATGCGCCGTCTCCCGCTCCGTCGGGAACTTCGGCGAGTGCACCGAGATCACCGTGAGCGCATCCGCATAACCACGCTCCAGCTTCCGCAACTGCGGAAGCACGTGCAGGCAGTTGATTCAGGCGTACGTCCACAAGTGCAGGATCACCAGCCGCCCGCGCACATCCTCCAGCGTCAGCGGCCGCGACGTGTTGATCCAGTCCTGGTCCTGCGGCAACGGCGGGGCCGGCGTCTCCCCCAGCGCGGCGTTCGTCATGCGGGCTCCTATCGTCCGGACCCCATCCTATCGGCCCCGCCCCCCGGCTTCGCTTTCCCCTTCCCCGCCTTCCCCTTCCCCGCCACCCCCTACCCCGCCACCCCCTACCCCGACACCTCCCTGCAGGCCGCCCGCAGCTCCGACTCGTCCAGCCCGTACAGCCCCGCCACGTTGCCCCACGTCATCGCCCGCTCCTCCGCCTCCGGCACCCCCTCCATGATCCGATCCAGCGTCGCCATGCTGTGAGGCCAGATCGAATCGTGGTGCGGGTAGTCGTTGCCCCACGCCATCCGCTCCACCCCGATCAGGTCGCGCGTCCGGATCCCGATCGCGTCGTCCTCGAACGTTACCCAGCAGTGCCGCGCGAAATACTCCGACGGCTTCCCCTCCATCTCCCCCGACGCCGCCTTCGGCGTCCGGTACGCCGCGTGGTCCAGACGATCCAGCCAGTGCGCGATCCAGCCCGTCTCCCACTCCGCGAACACCACCCGCAGCCCCGGATGCCGCGCGAACACGCCCCCCGTGATCAGCGTCTCCGCCGTCCACGCCATCGCCGACAGGCTCAGCGCGTACGACGAGATCGAGTTCCAGTGCTTCGGCAGGCTCATCCCCCACTCCGACCCGCAGAAGATGTGCATCGACAGCGGGACCCCCGCCTCCTCCGCCGCCGACCAGAACGGCTCGTAGTGCGGATCGCTGAAGGGCAGATCCGGCGGCGCCGTACAGGGCAGCGCGAACGCCCGCAGCCCCTTCTTCAGGCACCGATCGAACTCCCGCAACGACTCCTCCATGTCCGGCAGCGGGATGCACGCCGCCCCGATCAGCCGCTCCGGCGAATGGCTCTGGTAGTCCGCTACCCAGTCGTTGTGCCGCCGGAACACCGCCTGCGTCACCTCCCGGTCCGGGTAGGAGAAGGTGAACATGTTGATGCTCGGGTACATCACCTCCCCCACGATCCCGTCCTCCGCCTGCTCCCGCAGCCGCGCCACCGGATCCTGCACGCCGGGGTTCAGGTACGTCCAGCCGTGCTTGATCCGCTCCCGCGTTTCCGGGTCGTCCAGCCGCCGCCCCGCGATCCCGAAGCGCCCCACCGGCAGCAGGACCTCCTGCCGCGGGAAGACCACGTAGATCCCCTCCCGCCCGGGCGGGTCCTGCACGATCTGTGGCGCCCGCTCCCCGAAGCGCTCCTCGTGCCCCTGGAACACTTCCGCCGCCTCCACGAAGTGCGAGTCGCAGGAGTAATAGAGGTGATCGCGCGGCATGCTGTCCCCCTTCACGCGCAGGCTAGCGAAACCGTCGTCCCCCCGCCGCGCCCCCCGCGCGGCCCAGTCAACCCCGCCGCGCCCCCCGCGCGGCCCAGTCAACCCCGCCGCGCCCCCCGCGCGGCCCAGTCAACCCCGCCGCGCCCCCCGCGCGGCCCAGTCAACCCCGCCGCGCCCCCCGCGCGGCCCAGTCAACCCCGCCGCGCCCCCCGCGCGGCCCAGTCAACCCCGCCGCGCCCCCCGCGCGGCCTAGTCAACCCCGCCGCCCGCCCCGCGCGGCCTACCCTGCCCCGGCGGCCGGCGCCTCCGTCACCAGCGTCTGCTCCCTGAAGTACTGCACGATCCCCTCCACGATCCCCAGCGCCAGCGCCTGCCGCGTCGCCTCGTCCTTCAGCTTCGCTGCCTCGAACGGATGCGTGATGAACAGCAGCTCCACCAGCGCCGCCGGCATCCGCGTCGGCCGCGTGATCAGCCGCTCCTGCCCCGGCGCGAACCCCAGCGCTCCCGGATCGATCCCCAGCCGCACGACATCCGATCGCTTCACCTCCTGCGCCGGCCCCAGCACGAACAGCGGCGAGCACTCCCCGTTCCGCTCCGAGATGTTCCAGCAACTGTCCTCCCGTACCCCTCGGTCCCATGGCCGCCAGCCCGTTTCCCGCTCCACCGCCGACACCAACCTCCCCTGCAGCGCCTGCGCCAGCCTCTCGTTCCTCGCCGCGAACGCCCGCCGCCCGTCGAACCAGACCTCAATCCCGCTCGCCGCCGGATCCGACGCCCCATTCGAGTGGATCGCGATGAACAGATCCGCCCCCACCGCGTTCGCCAGGTCCACCCGTGCCTGCAAGTCCCGCCGGTTCACCAACGACTCGGGCACCTCCGGGAGGTTCGGGACCGCCGCCACCCGCTCCTCGCCCCGCCGCGTCAGGATCACATCGAACCCCGCCGCCACCAGCAGCCCCTCCACCCGCAACGCCATCTCCAGGTTCGAGTCCCGCTCGATCACTCCGTGCCGCACCGCCCCCCTGCTCGCTCCCCCATGCCCCGCGTCGACCACGATCAGCCGTCGCGGCTCCGCCGCCGCCGCCGCCGCCGCGCGGCCCTGCCCTTCCGCCTCCGCCGCCGGACGTTCCGGCCCGGCCCTCTCGGCCCCGACGGCCCCCTGGGCGGCGGCCTCCTCGTTCCCCGCAGCGTCGTCCGCCGCCCCCGCCCCACCCGCAGCGCGTTCCACGTCCGCTTCCGCCGCCGCCAACGCGGCTCCCGCACGTGCGCCGCCATCCGCCGGCGCCGTGGCGCCCCCAAAGGCCAGGGCCAGGGCCAGCGTCCCCGCCAGCAACGCCAATCCGGCCAGCAGCGTCATCTGCATCCGCGCAGCGCCCCCCCGTCGCCGAGTATCCATAACGCGAGCAAATCGCGCTACCCTCCCCGCCGGACCCTTCCGATGCCGCGCCCGGGTCCGCCCCGTCGCCCCCCGGGCCCGTCCCCGCTAGGGCCGCCCATTGATCCGCACGAACCCCTCGAAGAAGTCGATCGTGTAGTGGTGCTGCAACGCCACGTCCGCCAGCGCCGCATTGATCGCCTCCTCGATCGCCCCCCCCGCCCTCGACGTCAGGAAGCCCGGCACGCTTCCCAGATCGATGTCCGTCACCTCCAGAGCCGGCTGCGGCCCACTCAGGTCCAGCCGGCCCCGCACCCGCCCGCTCACGTCCGGCAGGACCGGGATCGCCACCTTCCCCCGAAGCTCACCCCGTCCCAGCCCGCCCGCCTCCTCCGGGCCCAAGAAGCACACCACCACGTCCCGGATCTCGTCCACATCGTTCTCCACGGTGAGGAAGCTGCGCGCCCGCTCCGTCACCTCCGCCTCTTCCAGGTCCAGGCTCTCGGGCACTCCCGTGTCCAGGAACGCGTCGAAGCCGTCCCAGCGACCGTCGAAGCGCAGCCCCGCCCCCGATCCCACCGCCAGCGCCCGCTCCCCGCACACCGCCGTCGAAGTCGGCCCACCCACGAACACCAGGATCACCATCACCGCCACGAAGCCCCCCACGGCGATCACCAGCGTCGCCAGGCTGATCACGATCCAGCCCAGCGTCGTCGAGGGCATCATCCCCGCAGCACTCCCTGCGGCCCCGCCCCCGCCGCCGGCACGCGCCCACCCCCGCCCCTCACGCCTCCGCTGGCTCCTCTCCCGCCGGAACCCGCGACAGCCAGATCACGTCCCACGGCTCGGGCTCTGGCTGCGGCTCCAGCGCCGTCGGCTCGCGCCACGGCATCTGCGACATCGTCGCCGACACGAACTCTCCGAACGGCAGCGGCTTGCCGTTGATCGTGAACCGGTCCGACGCCCGGATCTCCGGCTCGCGCTCTTCGCCCTCCGCCCCTTCGTCCGCCCCCGTCCCCGCCGGCTCCTGCTCCGTCATCGCCGCTCCTTTCGGCGCCCGCCCTGTGGGTCCGCGCCGCCAGGCTAGGACAGCCGGCCTCGGCCTGTCCCCATAGAGCCCTGTCCCCATAAAGCATGGCCCCATCTGTCGACGGCGTCTCTCGGCGGCCCCGCGGCCTGTGCCCTACGCTGAACGGGACGCCATCGGGAACGGCACGGCTGCTGAGGGCTGGCCGCGGGGCAGGGTGAGGGTGGTTGCGGGAGGCGCATGAGTACGGACCGCACCCCCGTTCCCGTCTCCTTCCCTCCCGACGGCCTCTCCGCCGGCGACTGGCTCGAGGCTGAGGACTGGATCACCTCCCTCCCGGACCTCCTCCGCGCCGTCGAGATGGGTGCCCGCGCCGAGGACCTGCGCCACAGCATCCACGCCCACCCCACCCTCTCCGAGACCGTTAGGGAAGCCGCCGAGCTGCACGCCGGTACCAGCGCCCACTTCGTCGGCCGCGGCTGACCATGCTGCCCCGCTTCGGCATGATGCACGGCCGCTTCCAGCCCTTCCACAACGGCCACTGGGAGTACTGCCGCCTCGCCCGGGAGCGCTGCCGGACGCTCATCATCGGCATCACCAACCCGGACCCCTCCCAGATCACGCGCGAGGCCACTTCCGGCCACCGCCACCGCGACGACGCCAACCCCTATACCTTCTTCCAGCGCCAGCGCATGATCCGCGAGACCCTCATCGACGCCGCCGTCCCCCTGGAGCGCATCATCTTCATCCCCTTCCCCATCAACCTCCCCGATCGCTGGCGCCACTACGTCCCGCCGGACGCCGTTCAGTTCGTCCGCGTCTTCTCCGCCTGGGAGCGGACCAAGGCCGATCGCCTGCGTGCGGCCGGCTATCAGGTGGAGATCCTCACCCCCGGCGCCGGCAAGGCCGTCGAGGCCACGGAGATCCGCGCCCGGCTCGCGGCCGGGGGGGACTGGCGTGCGCTGGTGCCCCCTGGTGTCGCCCGCGTCATCGACGAAATCCGGCAGGACGCCGCCCTGTGAGCCTCAGACTCCTCGTCATCTTCTACGACGGTCTCGGCGACCGCCCCGCCGCCGAACTCGGTGGCAAGACCCCCCTTGAGGCCGCGCACACCCCCCACATCGACCGCCTCGCCGCCGAGGGCGTCACCGGCACCCTGCACGCCAAGAGCCCCGGCTACCCCCTCGGCAGCCCCATCGCCCTGCACCTCCTCTTCGGCTATCCGGAGGCGCAGTTCCCCGACCGCGGCCCCCTCATCGCCCGCGCGCGCGGCTACGACCTCGACCCCGGCGAGATCATGCTCGCCGCCCGTCTCGCCTGCGCCCAGGTCCAGGACGGCCGCCTCACCCTCATCCAGCGCTTCGTGCACGGCCGCGAGGACGCCTGCGCCCCCCTCGCCGCCGCCATCGGCCACTACGAATCCGGCGGCCTCCGCTTCCGCTACACCTACAGCGCTCGCGGCGACGGCATCCTCTTCATCGCCGGCGGCGCCTCCTTCGCCATCACCGACGCCGACCCCCTCGGCCTGGACCTCCCCGTCCTCCGCGTCCGCCCCCGCGCCGAAGCCGCCGCCGATGCCAACGCCCAGCGCACCGCGGCCGCCCTCAACGGCTACCTCGCCTGGGCCCATCGCACCCTCCGCGACCACCCCGCCGCCACCCCCAACGCGGCGGACCGCGCCTCCCCCATCAACGCCCTCATCACCAAGTGGGCTGGGCCGGTCCCCGCCCTCGAGCCCTTCCAGGAGAAGTGGGGCCTCCGCCCCGCCTCACTCCCCGACGAAGAGGTCGTCCACGGCCTCATGCACGAGATGGGCTTCCACCTCGTCCCGATCACCGACGAGGACCCCGAAACCGATCTCCGCAACCGCCTCGCCGAGGCCCGCCGCCTCCTCGCCGAGGGCTACGAGTTCATTCATCTCCACACCAAGTACCCCGACCCCATGTCCCACGACAACGATCCGCCCCGCTGCGTCGAAGCGCTCGAAGCGCTCGACCGCGCCATGGCCGACTTCTGGCGCCAGATGGCCGACGACCCTGGACTCGTCACCGTCCTCACCACCGATCACACCACCCCCTCCGTCTGGGCCGGCATCCCCCGCGGCCAGTTCTCCGATCAGCACGGCGGCGAGCCCGGTCCCATCGCCATCCGCGGTGGCAACGTCCGCGTCGACGACGTCACCCGCTACGACGAACGCTCCGTCACGCGCGGCGGCCTCGGTCATCTCCGCGGCGAGGACTTCATGCCGGTCCTCCTCAACGCCGCCGAGCGCACCAACATGTACGAGATGCGCCCCACCCCTCAGCGCCGCCTCTACCGGCCCCGCCCCGACCAGCTCGACGCCCTCCGCGTCTGACGCCCCCGCCATCGCGGGCTAGGATGAAGACATGGCCGATTTCGACCTGATCGTCGTCGGTGGGGGCTGGGGCGGCTACACCGCTGCCCAGACGCTCGCCCAGAACGGCGGTCGCGTCGCCCTCGTCGAGCAGGACAAGGTCGGGGGCGTCTGCCTCCACCGTGGCTGCATCCCCACCAAAGCCCTGCTCGAAACCGCCGCCCTCGCCCGCCGCGCCCGCCGAGGCCCCGCCCACGGCGTCCGCCTGTCCGAGCCCGAGATCGACTGGCCCGCCGCCATCGACTTCAAGAACGGCGTCGTCGACCGCCTCCACACGGGCATGACGCAAGCCTTGGACCTCGCCAAGATCGAGCGCATCGACGGCACCGCCCGCATGACCGCCCCCACCAGCGTCCGCGTGCAGCCCTCGGCGGGCGGCCCCGGCGCCGATCTCACAGCCGCTGCCCTGCTGATCGCCACCGGCTCCCAGCCCGCCAGCCTCCCCTTCCTCCCCGTCGACGGCGCCCGCATCATTACCTCCGACCACGCCATCGACCTCCCCCCGCCCGCGCACGCCATCATCGTCGGCGCCGGCGCGCTCGGCGTCGAATTCGCCTCCTGCTGGATCGACCTCGGTTCGCACGTCACCCTGCTCGAACTCGAAGCGCAGATCCTCCCCCAGGAGGACCGTGACGTCGCGCGCGCCCTCGCCAAGCAACTCGCCGCCCGCGGCGTCGACGTACAGACCGCCGCCGCCATCGACGCCGACAGCGTCCGGGTCGGCCCCAGCGACGTCACCCTGGACTACGAAGTCGGCGGCGCGCGTCGCAGCGCGACCGCCGATGTCCTCCTCATCGCCACCGGCCGCCGCCCCCGCTCAGAGGCCCTCGCCCCCGCCGAGGCCGGCGTCACCACCTACGGCGGCGCCGTCCCCGTCGACGCGGAAATGCGCACCAACGTCCCCAACGTCTACGCCGTTGGCGATGTCACGGGCGGCCTGCAGTTGGCTCACGCCGCCGCCGCCCAGGGCCGCTACGTCGCCGAGCGCCTGCTGCAGAAGAGCCCGCCCCCGCCCGACCCCGTCTGGATGCCCCGCGCCGTCTACACCAGCCCCGAGGTCGCCTCCATCGGCCTCAGCGAGGCCCAGGCCAAGGAGGCCGGCCGCGCCGTCAAGACCGGCCGCGCGCACTTCCGCACCAACGCCCGCGCCCTCATCCACGACGACGCCGACGGTTTCGTCAAGGTCGTCGCCGACGCCGAATCCGGCGACCTCCTCGGCTGCCAGATCGTGGGGCCTGAGGCCACGGAGATGATCGGGCAGCCCGCGTTGGGCGGCTTTATGGACGCGTCACTTTGGGAGCTGGGCGCCGTCGTCCAGGCGCATCCCACCGTCGCCGAGGTCTTCGGCGAGGCCGCGCAAGCCGCGCTGCGCCCCAAGATGCGCTTGTAGCCCGGCCCGCCCGGGCCGCGGAGCGGAGGCACGCCATGGCGACGCGGAGCGCACGCTCGCGGACCGCTCCCGGCGCCAAGAAGGCGAAGAAGACGGCCCGCAAAGCCCAAACCCGCAAAGCCACGTCGCGCAAGGCCGCCGGCGGCAAAACGGCCCCCAAGCAGCCCGCCCGCAAGGCCCCAGCCCGCAAGGCCCCAGCCACACGTTCCCGGCGCGCCGCCGCCGCCGCGGATCCCTACA
This sequence comes from Dehalococcoidia bacterium, assembly GCA_965247775.1. Classification (GTDB taxonomy): domain Bacteria; phylum Chloroflexota; class Dehalococcoidia; order Bin125; family Bin125. Next base: position 1,693,935 of record OZ252031.1, on the reverse strand, counting down.
GCGGTCCCCCCCGCGTCCGCATTCCCTTGCAAGCGCCCGCCCCCGCCCGCCGCCGCCGCGCCCGCCGCGCCGCCGAAACCCATCCCCACTTCGGCCTCCCCAACGACGCCCTCGTCGAGATGTGGTACCTGATGCTCCTCAGCCGCCGCGTCGCCGAGCGCTGGTTCACCCTCAACCGCCAGGGCCGCGCCCCCTTCGTGATCACCGGCCAGGGCCAGGAGGCGGCCCAGGTCGGCACCGCCGCGGCGCTCACTCCAGGCAAGGACTGGGCCCTGCCCTACTACCGCGACATCGGCGTCATGCTCACCCTCGGCATGACCGTCGATGAACTGATGCTCAACGTCCTCGCCAAGGCCACCGACCCCAATTCCGGTGGCCGGCAAATGCCCGCCCACTGGAACGACAAGGAACTGCGCGTCGTCTCCCAGTCCTCCACCGTCGGCACCCAGATCCCCATCGCGGCCGGCCTCGCCTGGGCCTCCAAGCTCAAGGGCGAGGACGCCGTCGCCGTCGCCTACATCGGCGAGGGCTCCACCTCCCAGGGCGACTTCCACGAGGGCCTCAACTTCGCCGCCGTCCACAACCTCCCCTTCATCCTCGTCGTCGAGAACAACGGCTACGCCCTCACCGAAGTGCAGGAGAAGGAGATGGCCATCCGCGATGTCGCCGACCGGGCCGCCGCCTACGCGATCCGGGGCCTCGTCGTCGATGGCAACGACCTTCTGCTCGTGTACCGCAACATGCATCAGATCGTGCAGGAGACGCGCGCCGACGGCGGCCCCGTCATCCTCGAACTCAAGACCTACCGCACCGTCCCCCACTCCTCCGACGACGACGACCGCCGCTACCGGCCCCGCGCCGAACTGGAGATGTGGCTCAAGCGCGATCCCATCGACCGCTTCCGCGAGCACCTCCGCCACGACGGCATCCTTACCGACGAGCACGCCGCCCAGCTCGATGAAGAAGCGACCACGGAAGTCCTCCAGGCCCTGGAACGTGCCGAGGCCGCTCCCGACCCCGACCCCGCCACCCTCCGCGACCACCTCTTCGCGGCCTCACGAGGAGCCGCCCCATGAGCGAGATGTCCCTGGCAGAGGCGCTCCAGGAGGGCCTACGCGACGCCCTCCGCGACGACGAGCGCGTCATCCTCCTGGGCGAGGACGTCGAGGCCGGGGGCGTCTTCCGCATCACCGAGGGCCTTTTCGAGGAGTTCGGCCCCAAGCGCGTCTTCGACACCCCCCTCGCCGAGTCCGGCTTCACCGGCGCCGCCATCGGCGCCGCCCTCGCCGGCCTGCGCCCCATCGTCGAGATTCAGTTCGTCGACTTCATCCTCCCCGCCGTCAACCAGCTCATCTCCGAGGCCGCCAAGATGCGCTGGCGCAGCCAGGGCGATTGGAGCGTCCCCCTCGTCCTCCGCACGCCCTGCGGCGGCGGCGTCCACGGCGGCCTCTATCACTCGCAAAGCTTCGAGGCCCTGTTCGCGCACGTCCCCGGCCTCAAGGTCGTCCTGCCCTCCACCCCCGCCGACGCCCGCGCCCTGCTCGCCGCCGCCATCGCCGATCCGGACCCCGTCATCTTCCTGGAGCACAAGCGCGCCTACCGCCTCATCCGGGGCGAGGTCCCCGCGGACCTCCCGCCCGTCCCCATCGGCAAGGCCGCGCTGCGCCGCACCGGCAACGACCTCACCCTGATCAGCTACGGCCTCATGGTGCACGAGTGCCTGCAAGCCGCCGGCACGCTTGCCGGCGAAGGCATCGACTGCCACGTCCTCGATCTCCGCACCATCGCCCCCCTCGACCACGACGCCGTTCTCGACGCCGCCCGGCGCACGGGCAAGGTCGTCATCGTCCACGAAGATCATCTGACTGGCGGCGTTGGCGGCGAGGTGGCGGCGCTGATCGCCGCCGGGGCCTTCGAGTTCCTCGACGGCCCCATCGCGCGCGTCGCCGGCCCCGACGTCCCCGCCATGGGCTATCACCCCAACCTGGAGGCCGCCTTCATGCCGGACGCCGAGCGCATCGCCGCCGCCGCCCGCGACCTCGCCGCCTATTAACGCCCTGGGAGGAGCGCCCAGCCATGGCCACCCTCACCATGCCCCAGCTCGGCGAGTCCGTCACGGAGGGCACCATCCTCCGCTGGATCGTCGCCCCCGGCGCCCCGGTCGCCCTCGACGACCCCCTCGTCGAGATCGAAACCGAGAAGGTCACCGTTGAGATCCCCTCCCCCTTCGCCGGCACCCTCACCCAGGTGCTCGTCCCGGAAGGCGAGACCGTCCCCGTCGGCACCCCCCTCGCCGAGATCGCCGCCGCGGGAGCCGGAGCCGCGCCCTCGGCCGCCAAGGCGGAAGCCCCACCGCCCGCCGCCCCCGCCGCCCCCGCCAGCAGCACTGCGCCCGGCGCCCCGGCGCCGGTCGGAAATGGCCCCCGCCGCTACTCCCCCGCCGTCACCCGCCTCGCCACCGAGCACGGCATCGACCCGGCCGCCATCAGCGGCAGCGGCGCCCGCGGCCGTGTCACCCGCAAGGACGTCCTCGCTGCCGTCGCCCAGCGGGCCGCCCAACCCCCGCCCCTCACCGCCGCGGCGCAAGCCCCCCCCGCCCCCGGCGGGCCGGCTGATACCGCCGCCCCCGGCGACGAGGTCGTCGCCCTCTCCCCCACCCGCCGCCGCATCGCTCAGCACATGCTGCAGAGCAAACGCGACGCCCCCCACGCCTGGCTCCTCGTCGAGTGCGACGCCACCGCCCTCGTGCGCCGCCGCGCCGCCGAACGCGAGGCCTTCCGGGCCCGCGAGGGCATCGACCTCACCTACCTCCCCTACGTCGCCCGCGTCGTCTGCCGCGCCCTGCGCGAATTCCCCGACCTCAACGCCACCTGGGATGGCGACCGCCTGATCCGCCGCGGCAACATCAATCTCGGCATCGCCATCGACGCCCCCGAGGGGCTCATCGTCCCCGCCGTCAAGGACGCCGACCGCCTCACCGTCCCCGGCCTCGCCCGCGCCATGGCCGGCCTCGCCGAGCGCGCCCGGAGCCGCCGCCTCACCCTCGACGACGTCACCGGCGGCAGCTTCACCCTCGACAACACCGGCGTCTTCGGCACCACCGCCACCGCCCCCATCATCAATACCCCCCAGGTCGCCGTCCTCACCACCGAGGCCATCATCAAGCGCCCCGTCGTTGTCGGAGGCACCGCAGCCGGCCGCACCCCTCAAGACGCGATCGCCGTCCGTTCCATGATGAACCTCTGCCTCTCCTTCGATCACCGCGCGATGGACGGCGCCACCGCCGCCCGCTTCGTCACCCGCGTCCGCGATATCCTCCAGGCCATCCATCAGGACCCCACCATCGGCTGACGGGCCCGCTCGCCGCCCCACGGAAGGCCCATGCTCTCCACCACCGCCCCCGTCGTCATCGCCGGCGGCGGCGTCATCGGCGCCGCTGTCGCTCGCGAGCTGAGCCTGCGCGGCATCCCCGCCCTCGTCGTCGAGGCCCAGCGCCTCGCCTCCGGCGCAAGCGGCCGCGCCGCCGGGCTGCTCACCCCGCCACCCTCCGCCACCTGGGAGGAGCCCCTCGGCGCGCTCCTCCGTCGCAGCTTCCAGATGCACCTCCAGCTCGCCACCCAACTGCCCGCCGACTCCGGCATCGACTACGACTTCTGCCGCTACCCCTCCCTGCGCGTCGCCGAGACGGAGGCGCAGGAGCGCGCCCTCCGCCGCGAGGCGCAGGACGCCGCCCGCGACGGCGGCCCCGAGCGCTGGCTCGGTGCCGCCGCCGCCCGCGCCCAGCTCGGCCCCCTGGCGCACGCCGCCGATGCACCCCTGCGCGGCGCACTCCTCGGCGCGCCCGCGGCCCAGCTCGACCCCGCCCGCTTCACCCTCGCCCTCCTCACCGATGCCCAGCGGCACGGCGCGCAGTTCCGCATCGGCCGCGTCGGCGGCCTCACGCGGGAGGCCGATCGCCTCACCGCCGTCCGCATCGACGGCCGCGCCGTCCCCGCCCGCGCTCTCGTCGTTGCCATGGGACCCTGGTCCGCCCGCGCCGCCCCCTGGCTCGGCCTGCCCGTCCCCGTCGAGCCGCTCAAGGGCCAGATCCTGCGCCTGTCACCGGTCCCCGGCGGGCCCACCAGCACCGATCCCGCCCCCGGCAGGCCGAATGGCGCCGGCCCAGCCCCCGCGGGGTTCGGCGATCTGGACGATAACTACGCCGCCATCAAGCCCTCCGGCCTCGTCTACATCGGCACCAGCCAGGAGCGCGCCGGCTTCGACACCGCCCCAACCGCTGCCGTCCGCGACCGCATCCTGAGCTGGGGCCGCCGCCGCCTCCCCCTCCTCGCCCGCGCCCAACTCGTCGCCCACACCGCCTGCCTCCGCCCCCTCAGTGCCGACGCCCTGCCCATCCTCGGCCCAGTCCCCGGCCTCCACGGCGCCTTCCTCGCCACCGGCCACGGCCGCAAGGGCCTCCTGCTCGCACCCGTCACCGGCCGCCTCCTCGCCGAGTGGATCGTGGACGGCCGGCCCCACGGCTTCGACCCCGCCCCCTTCGCCCCCCAGCGCTTCCCCTCGCCCTGATCCCCGTCGGCCGCCACTCCCGGCGGTTGGCGATATCGACATATCCAATCAAAAGAGTGCCGATCCATCGACTTAGATCCATGTCGATATAGGAATCACGTATTAGTCACGTACCCACCTATTGACTATAGACGATCATGCGGTACTTTCCTTTTGGCGTGCGGGCATGGAAACGCCCATCCCGCCCGGTTGCAGGGCAGGGCGAGCCAGCTTTCGGGGAGAGACCATCATGGCGGACCGAGACAACGGCTTGAACCCGGCGGCCCCGGCCGATGCCCTGCGCCGGCGCTGGACCAGCGACCCGCGCTGGCGCGGCGTCCAGCGCGACTACTCTGCCGAGGACGTGATCAAGCTCCGCCCTTCCGTGCAGGTCGAGCAGACCCTCGCCCGCCGCGGCGCTGAACGTCTCTGGAGCCAGCTCCACGAGGAGCCCCTCGTCCGCACCTTCGGCGCCTACACCGGCGGCCAGGCCGTGCAGATGGTCAAGGCCGGCCTCCAAGCCGTCTACCTCAGCGGCTGGCAGGTCGCCGCCGATGCCAACCTCTCCGCCCAGACCTACCCCGACCAGTCCCTCTACGCCGCCAACAGCGTCCCCGCCGTCGTCAAGCGCATCAACAACGCCCTCATCCGCGCCGACCAGATCCACCGCCTCGATGGGGGGACGGACTTCGATTGGTACGTCCCGATCGTCGCCGACGCCGAGGCCGGCTTCGGCGGCCCCCTCCACGCCTTCGAACTCATGAAAGCGATGATCGAAGCCGGTGCCGCCGGCGTGCACTTCGAAGACCAGCTCGCCGCCGAGAAGAAGTGCGGTCACCTGGGCGGCAAAGTTCTCGTCCCCACCGCCCAGGCCGTCCGCACCCTCAACGCCGCCCGCCTCGCCGCCGACCTCCTCGACGTCCCCACCTTCGTCGTCGCCCGCACTGACGCCCTCGGCGCCTCCCTCCTCATGAGCGACGTCGACGAGCGCGACCATCGCTTCCTCACCGGCGAGCGCACCGCCGAGGGCTACTACAACGTCACCTGCGGCATGGACCAGGCCATCGCCCGCGGCCTCGCCTACGCCCCGTACGCCGACCTCCTCTGGTGCGAGACCGGCGCCCCGGACCTCGACGAGGCCCGCGCGTTCGCCGACGCCATCCACGCCCAGCACCCCGGCAAGATGCTCGCCTACAACTGCTCCCCCTCCTTCAACTGGCGCCGACACCTGGACGAAAAGACCATCGCCTCCTTCCAAGAGGAGATCGCCCGCATGGGCTACAAGTTCCAGTTCATCACCCTCGCCGGCTGGCACTCTCTCAGCTACAACACCTTCCGCCTCGCCCGCGACTACGCCCGCCGCGGCATGCCCGCCTACGTCGGCCTCCAGGAGGACGAATTCGACGCCGAGCGCCACGGCTACTCCGCCACCAAGCACCAGCGTGAGGTCGGCACCGGCTACTTCGACGAGGTCCTCCTCACCGTCACCGGCGGCCAGTCCTCCACCACCGCTCTCAGCGGCTCCACCGAAGAGGCCCAGTTCCAGGCGGACCCCGTCCCCGCCGGCTAACGCTCGCGCGCACCGACGCGTCCAAACACCACGGGGCAGCCACTCGGCCGCCCCCTCCACGTCCTCCCCGCTCTCTCCCCTACGCGCCTCCCCCCTCCCGCGCGGGGCCCGCCCTTCCCCTCTCCCTCGCCTCCGCGATGGAGAGAGTCTGTCCTGAGGTCGTCGAAGCCTGTCCTGAGCCTGCCGAAGGGGAAGGCCAGGGGGCGAGATCGCTGATCCGCCGATGCTGCCCAGTCCTCCTGCCCCCGCGGTCCTCTTGCTCGGCGTCTTGACGGCTCTGCCCGGAGACCGCTAATATGGTTCAGACAGACGCGAATAGCGGTCTCATACATGTCCCCGTGCGACTCAAATCCCGCCGTGCACCCGTCCAACCGGCCTTCACGGTGACCAAACCGAAGCGCGAAACGTGCACACCCATGCACAATCGCGCCCATCCCTGCACCACCGTGATCCCAGATGACCCAGGATGACCGCCCCTGACCACCCCCGTCACGTAGAAACCCTGGTGTTTATAGGGAAACCCCAGTGTTTACAGGCTGATTCCACTCCGAATCGCCATGCAGAGGCTCGCGCACGCCGGAAAACGTGCACACACCCTAGGGAGCCCCGATCGCCTGCCTCCAGCGCGGCCATCCGGGACGGCGCACCGCCCGCCTCCAGGCTAGCCTCACCCGCGAGCCACCCGCCGCCCGCCCAGGAGGCCCCATGTCCCGCGAAGTCCGCCTCGCCGCCCGCCCCCAGGGCATGCCCACCCCCAACGACTTCACCCTCGCCGAGACGCCCAACCCCACCCCCGGCGAGGGCCAGGTGCTCGTCCGCAACCTCTACTTCTCCGTCGATCCCTATATGCGCGGCCGCATGAACGACGTCACCACCTACGTCGCTCCCTACCAGATCGGCCGGCCCCTCGACGGCCGCTGCGTCGGCCGCGTCCTCGAATCCCTCCACCCGGACTTCGCCCCCGGCGACCTCGTCCGGAGCTTCCTCGGCTGGCGTGAACAGTACGCCGCCCCGCCTGAGGCCCTGGAAAAGCTCGACTCCGCTCACCCCCATCCCTCCCACTACCTCAGCGCCCTCGGCGGCACCGGTCTCACCGCCTACGTCGGCCTCGTCGACCTCTGCCAGCCCCAGCCCGGCGAGACCGTCTTCGTCTCCAGCGCCGCCGGCGCCGTCGGCTCCGTCGCCGGCCAGATCGCCCGCGTCAAGGGCTGCCGCGTCGTCGGCAGCGCCGGCTCCGACGACAAAGTCCGCATCGTTCGCGAGGAGTTCCGCTTCCACGACGCCTTCAACTACAAGACGACCGACCCCGGCGCCGCCCTCGCCGCCCTCGCTCCCGACGGCATCGACGTCTATTTCGACAACGTCGGCGGCCGCCACCTCGAAGCCGCCCTCGACGCCCTCAACGACTTCGGCCGCATCGCCGCCTGCGGCGCGATCTCCGCCTACAACGCCGCCGGCCTCCCGCCCGGCCCCCGCAACCTCGCCAACATCGTCCGCAAGCGCCTGCGCCTGCAAGGCTTCATCGTCCGCGACCATCTCGACCGCCGGCCCGCCTTCGAGGCCGATATGCGCCGCTGGGTGGCGGACGGCGACATCGTCGTCCCTGAGACCGTCGTCGACGGCATCGAGAACGCCGTCCAGGCCTTCATCGGCCTCTTCCGCGGCGACAACGTCGGCAAGATGCTGGTCCGCTTGCCGGACGCATCCTGACCTGGGCCCGGCCTGCCACCGCCGGGCGCCGCTGCCGCCGTGACAGACCAGCGCCGGCGCGTCTACGTTAAGCGCCCCCTCGCCCCTGACCAGGCGCTGGCCGCCCGGCCCGGCGCGCCCATCGGAGCCGCTTCATGCCCCTCGACCCCCGCCACCGCAGCCACACCCTCCTCGACGGCCCCGGCCGCGCCCCCGCCCGCTCCTTCTTCAAGTCCATCGGCTTCAGCCGCGAAGACCTGCGCCGGCCCCTCGTCATGGTGGCCCACGCCTGGATCGGCGCCATGCCCTGTAACTACAGCCATCGCCAGCTCGCCCAGGCCGCGATGGCCGGCGCCCGCGAAGCCGGCGGCACGCCCATCGAGGTCAACACCATCGCGATCAGCGACGCCATCTCCATGGGCACCGAGGGCATGAAGGCCTCCCTCGTCAGCCGCGAGCACATCGCCGATGCCATCGAACTCGCCGCCGTCGGCTACTCCTTCGACGCCGCCATCGTCATCGTCGGCTGCGACAAAACCATCCCCGCTGCCGCAATGGCCCTCGCCCGCCTCAACATCCCCGGCCTCGTCCTCTACTCCGGCTCCATCGCCCCCGGCCGCTACGAGGGCAAGGACGTCACCATCCAGGACGTCTTCGAGGCCGTGGGCCAGGAGGCCGCCGGCGCCATCAGCGTGGACGAACTCGTCGCCCTGGAGGACGTCGCCTGTCCCGGGGCCGGCGCCTGCGGCGCCCAGTACACCGCCAACACGATGGCCACCACCCTGGAGTTCCTCGGCATCTCCCCCATGGGGAGCGCCAGCGTCGGCGCCATCGACCCCCGCAAGGACGAGATCGCGCGCCAGGCCGGGCAGCTGGTCATGGAGGTCCTGCGCGAAGGGCGCCGCCCGCGCGACCTCATCACCCGCCAGGCCTTGGAGAACGGCATCGTCTGCGCCGCCTCCACCGGCGGCTCCACCAACGTCGTGCTCCACCTCCTCGCCATCGCCGCCGAGGCCGGCCTCGACCTCGAAATCGATGACTTCGACCGCATCAGCGAGGCCACCCCCATCATCGGCGACCTCCGTCCCGGCGGGCGCTACGTCGCCCTGGACATGGACCGCGCCGGCGGCACCCCCCTCCTGGCCAAGCGCCTCCTCGAGGCCGGCAAGCTCCACGGCGACGCCCTCACCGTGACCGGCCAGACCATCGCCCAGGAAGCCGCCGCCGCCATCGAAACCCCCGGCCAGGACGTCATCCTCCCCGTCGACAAAGCCCTCAAAGCCACCGGCGGCCTCGTCATCCTGCGCGGCTCCCTCGCCCCCGAGGGCTGCGTGATCAAGGTCGCCGGCCACGAGCGCCTGACCCATCGCGGCCCCGCCCGCGTCTTCGAGCGCGAGGAAGACGCCTTCGCCGCCGTCTCCAACGGCGCCATCCGCGAGGACGATGTCGTCGTCATCCGCAACGAAGGACCGAAAGGCGGCCCCGGCATGCGGGAGATGCTCGGCGTCACCGCCGCCATCGTCGGCGTCGGGCTGGGCGAATCCGTCGCCCTCCTCACCGACGGCCGCTTCAGCGGCGCGACCCGCGGCCTCATGGCCGGGCACGTCGCGCCGGAGGCCGCCAGCGGCGGCCCCATCGCCGCCGTCCACGACGGCGACAGCATCCTTTTCGACATCCCCAACCGCCGCCTCGACCTGGAGATCCCCGAAGAGGAGCTGCAGCGCCGCCTCGCCGGCTGGGCGCCGCCCGCGCCCAACTACCGCAGCGGTGTTTTCGCCAAATACGCCCGTCTCGTCTCCGGCGCCGAGCGCGGCGCAGTCACCGGCTAGTCCGGATCGCGCCGTCCCCGCGCTGCGCCCGCCGCCCTGATCGCGCGCCGCTGCCGCCGAGGCGCTTGCCAGCCCCCGGCGGATCCGCAGCAAGCCCTGCCGCGGGATGCGCCGCACCAAGCTCGGGTTGATCGGCATCCGCTCGGCCACCTCGCCCACGCTGAGCCCGTCCACCAGGCGCAGGGTGAGCGCCGCCCGCTGCGGCCAGGGCCGGTCTTCCAGCAAGCGGCGGCTGAAGCTTCCCCCCGCCATGATCCTCAGCCTCGGGGGCTGCCCTGATCCGGGCGCCGTCGGCGCGAACTCCAGAGCCGATCCGAGGCCAGGCGCGCCCCCGCCACCAGGGACGCCAGCTTGCGCCACACGATCTCGCGGTCCACCTGCACCCGATCCGCGAAGGTGCCGAAGCCGCAGTCCCCGCCCGCGATCACGCGCTCCCGCCCCACCACGGACGCGTAGCGCTCGATTCGGTCCGCCACGACCTCCGGATGCTCGATGAAGTTGGTGGTCGTATCAATCACGCCCGGGATGAGGAGCTTGTCGTCGGGCAAGGGGACCTCGCGCCACACCCGCCATTCGTGTTCGTGGCGCGGGTTCGCCCCCGCAATCGCGAGGGCCTGCGGCCGCGCCTTGACGATCTCCGCCGCGATCTCCCGCAACTCGATGTCCCCGTGATGCGGACCGCTCGTGCTGCTCCAGCACACGTGCATGCGCAGCCGTTCCGGCGGGATGTTGGCCGTCGCCGCGTTCAGTACCTCCACGTGTCGCGCCACGACGCGGCGGAACGCATCCAACGAGCGTCCGGCGTGGCCATACTGGTAGCCGAAGGCCAGGTCGGGGCAGTCCAGCTGCACGATCACGCCGGCCGCCGCGATGGCCTCGTACTCGCGCCGCATGACCCCCGCCAGCGCCTCCAGGTAGGCGTCTTCGTCGGGGTAGTACTGGTTCTCCAGGAAGCGCGCGATCTGCCCCGGCGACACGGCCGTGATGAACAGTTCGTCCTCGGCGCCGGCCGCCGCCGCGGCGCGCATGAGCTGGCCGATGTCCCGCTCCACGGCCGCGAAGTCTCGCCAGGCCAGGGGGCCGTCGCAGGCGGGGTGCCGCAGATTCGGCGGGATCAACGACCGCGCCATCTCCTCCCATTCGGGGAACTCCGGCACCGGCTGGGCCAGGGGCGTGGACTCGCCGCTGAGGCCGCTGAGGCGATCCGCGACGTACACCGTGTAGTCCACACGCCCCTGCTCCCCGTCGTTGATCGCGTCCAGACCAGCGGCCTGCTGCCGGGCGACGACCTCGCGGACGGCGGCCGCGACGCCCGCCTCGAAGGCGGACCGGTCCACCGCCCGGCCGGCGTTCTTGTCCCGCAGCATCGCCAGCAGCGCCGGTGGCCGCGGCAGGCTGCCCACGTGCGTCGTGCGGATCCGGTCCATACTGCCCCGCACGCGGTCCTCCTCAGTCCTCGCCCGCGGGCAGCGCAGGGCAGCGCGCGTAGTGGGCCTCGCCCGCTGAGCGGCCGCAGCGCAGAAAGCGCAACCCACGCGCGGCCCCCACCAGACGGGCCCAACCGCAAGAGCCGCAGCGCCCGGCCTCCACCGCGCTGCTCAGCGCATCCAGCGACCGCCGGAGACGCAGATCACCTGGCCGGTCACGTGTCGCGCGTCGTCCGAGGCCAGGAAGGCGATCACGTCCGCGATGTCCTCCGGCTCCCCGTTGCGCCCCATCGGGGTGATCGCGCGTTCCTCCTCCAGGAACTCCGGCGGCAGGTTGTGCTTGACCCAGTCCGTCTCAATCACGCCCGGCGCGATGGCGTTGACGCGCACGCCCAGCGGCCCCAGCTCCCGCGCCAGCGATCGGGTGAGCCCGATCACCCCCGCTTTGGAGGCGCTGTAGGCGGCGTTGGGGTCGAACCCGCCGGCGGAGGTGGAGCTGATGCTAATGATGCTGCCGCTGCCCTGGGTTCGCATCTGCTCGGCGGCGTACTTGGCGCAGAGGAAGCTCCCCTTCAGGTTGGTGTCCAGCACCCAGTCCCAATCGTCCGGGGAGGTGTCGAAGACACCACCGCCGCGGTTGCGGCCGGCGTTGTTGACCAGGACGTCCAGCCGCCCCCAGCGATCGACGATCTGCCGGATCGCGCCCTGGATCTGCTCGGGATTGCTGATGTCCACCTGGGCGGGGCTGAAGAGGTCCCCGTGCTCGGTGACCAAGCCCTCCAGGCGGCCCAGCGCGCGGGGGTTCACGTCGGCCGGTGTCACCGCGTAGCCGTCGGCCCGCAGCCGTTGGCTGATGGCCAGGCCGATGCCCCGCGATCCGCCCGTGACAAGCGCCGTGCGCTGGCCGTTTCCGTCTGTCATCTGCGCCTCCTTTGTCACCTCTCGCGCGCTGTTCCGGCCTCAGCCGCGAGCCGCGTTAGGGTAGACGCGCCGGCAAAGCCGCGATAGGCACTTTGCCAGGCCGGGAGGTGACGATGAAGTTCGGCGTCTTCTACGAGTGGCCCAACCCCTCCAACGGCGACTGGCGGCGCCTCTTCGACCAGGGGATGGAGCAGATCCAGTTCGCCGAGGAGATGGGCTACGACTTCGTCCTCATCGCCGAGCACCATTTCTCCAACTACGGCAACTCGCCCGCCCCACTCCTGCAGGCGACGCACATCGCCCAACAGACCGAGCGCATCCAGATCGCGACGGGGGTGCTGGTGCTGCCGGTCTGGCAGCCGCTGCGGCTGGCAGAAGAGGTGGCGGTGCTGGACAACCTCTGCGATGGCCGCTTCATCTGCGGCGTCGGTCGCGGCTACCAGCCGCACGAGATGGCGCGCTTCGGCATCCCCATGGAGGAAACCCGGACCCGCTTCGAAGAGAGCCTGGATGTCCTGATCAAGGCCTGGACCGAGGACACGTCCTTCACCTACGACGGGCAGTACATCAAGATCGAGAGCCCCACCGTCGTCTGGCCCAAGCCGCGCCAGAAGCCGCATCCGCCGCTCTGGACCGCCGGGACCAGCGACGACACCATCCGCGCCGCGGCCGAGCGCGACATGGCCCTCTTCACGACGGGCTTCCGCGGACCGCAAGGCATGCTGGGGGCCTCGGCCATGTGGGCCCACGCCCGCCGGGAGCTGGGCAAGCCGCTCGACGGCTTTCAGCTAGGTCTGCAGGCGATGTCGATCGTGGCCGACTCCGACGAAGCCGCCCGCGCGCACATCCACCGGCCGCGCTGGCAGATGCGCGCCAACCGCTCGCTGAACGGGCAGACCGTGGTCGATGGATTGGTGCAGGCCGACCCCTTCCCCGGCGAGGCCGGCGAAGAGCAGTTCTTCAACGCGCTCTTCTACGGCAGCCCCGACAGCGTCCGTCGCAAGTTCACCGATATGGCCGCGGCCGGTGTGACGCACGTCAGCCAGTGGATGATGCTGGGCGGCATCGAGCACGAAACCGTGATGCGCTCTATCCGCCTGACCGCTGAGGAGATCATTCCCGCCCTGCGCGATGTGCAGCCGCCGCCCGGCCTCCACCAAGAACTCCTGGAGGCCACGGCGCCCAAGGAATCACTGGGCACCGGAGGACCGGTGCCGTCCTAGAGTCCCGCTGGTCGTAAGGACGCCTCCATCGGAATCGCACACCACCCCGACGGCTACACTCCGGGGACTCGGCGCTCGCCGGGCTCAGCCGAGTGAGGCGCGCTCATGCCCCCGCCCACCCTCCGTTCCCGCGTCGCCTTCGCCCTGCTCGGCTTGCTCGCTCTGGCCCTCGTCGCGGCTGCCTGCGGTGGTGGTGGCGATGAAGGGCCCGCCGCCGCCACCATCCCCGCCGACGAAGCGGACACCCGGACGGACGGCGACAGCGTGTCGGTCCAGAATCCCGCCCCCGCCGAGCCGGCCGGCGGCCCCGCTGCCGCCGACGGGGATGCGGTGGGCGTCCTCTACCACGGGACCTTGGACAACGGGGAGGTGTTCGACTCCAACCGCGACCGCGGCCAGCCGCTGCGCTTCACGCTCGGGACCGGCCAGGTCATCCCCGGCTTCGACGACGCCGTGCGCGGCCTGCGTCTGGGCGAAACGGTCACCACGCGCATCCCGCCCGACGAAGCCTACGGCGAGGCTGTCCTGGAGTTCCCGCGCGCGCAGGCCCCGCCGGGGATCGCGCAAGGGCAGGAGGTGCAGCTTGGGGGCGGGACCGGCATGGTCCTCGAAGTGAACGGCGACGTCGTCCGCATCCAGAATCCCCACCGGCTCGCGGGTGAGGCGTTGACCTTCGAGATCGAGCTGGTCGAGTTGCAATAAGGCCCGCCCCCAGCCACGCTCCGGCGATCCGGTAGCATGTCGGCCGCGCGGCCTGCTATCCGCATGCCCGCCCTTTCCTGGAGGAGCACGATGCCGTCCGTTGAGTTCCAGGCCGCCGTTGAGAAGATTCGCAGCACGCCGTTGCCCGATCCGTCGCTTTCGCGGGCCGAGCAGCGTCAGCTCTACGAGCGGAACGCGCAGTACCCCATGCCCCCCGGCGCGACTGCGGCGCCGCTGGACGCCAACGGGGTGTCCTGTGAGTGGGTCGTCGCTGCGGGCGCCGATCCGAGCCGCCGCCTGCTCTACCTGCACGGCGGCGGCTACGTGCTCGGCAACCTCAACACCCACCGCGACATGGCGGCGATCCTTTCCGAGGTGAGCGGCGCCGCGGCGCTGGCGGTGGATTACCGCCTCGCTCCGGAGCACCCCTTCCCCGCCGCCGTGGACGACGCCCTCGCCGCCTACCGCTTCCTGCTGGACAACGGCCCGAACGGCCCCGCCGCCGCCGCTGATGCCTACGTGGCTGGCGACTCCGCGGGCGGAGGGCTGACCCTGGCGGTACTCCTGGCCGCCCGCGAGGCCGGGGTTCGGCTCCCCAACGCCGCCGCGTCGATGTCGGGTTGGACGGATCTCACGATGTCGAGCGGGTCGTTCGAGTCGCGCCGCGGAACCGACATCCGGGTCAGCAAGGCGGGCCTGGAGGGGATGGCCGCGGCGTACCTGGGCGAAACCGATCCGCGCTCCCCCCTGGCCTCGCCCCTCTTCGCCGATCTGCACGGATTGCCCCCGCTCCTCCTGCAGGCGGGCGAGCCGGAGGTGCTGCTCGACGACACGCAGCTTTTCGCGGAGCGGGCCCGCGCCGCCGGTGTCGAGGTGGTCGAGGAGATCTGGCCCGACATGTTCCACGTCTGGCAGCATCAGTGGGCAACCGTGCCCGAGGCGCGCGAGGCGCTGGAACGAATCGGCGCGTTCTGCCTAGCGCACGCCGGCGCTCGCGTGTAGCGGCGAAGGGGCAGGCGTGGCCGTCAACAAGGTCGTCGGCAGCTTCGACGACGCCGTCGCGGACGTGTCCGACGGGGCGTTCCTCCATGTGGGTGGCTTCGCGGGCCCGGGCGAGTGCCCCAGCTACCTCATCGCCGCGCTGGTGCGCAAGGGTGTGCGGGACCTGACCGTGACGAGCAACCTGGGCGGCCTGGGGCTGGAGATGCTGGCGCAGGTGCGCGAGAAGATGCGCTCAATGATCGGCTTCCCGGAGGACTTCTACGATGTCGGCGTGCTCGCCGAGCGCGGCCAGATCCGCAAAGGCATCCTTGCCTTCCCGGCCGCGCCGGGCATGATCGAGTGGCCCTTCGAACGGCAGCTGAAAAAGGGGGAGGTCGAAGTCGAGCTGATTGGGCAGGGCAGCTTGGCCGAGCGAATCCGCTGCGGCCGCGCCGGCATCGCCGGCTTCTATACCCCCGTCGGGGTGGGTACGGTAGTCGCCGAGGGCAAGGAGATTCGCGACTTCGACGGCGTGCCCCACCTGCTGGAGACCGCGCTGCGGGCCGACTTCTCGATCATCCGCGCGCACCGGGCGGACCGCTTCGGCAACCTCGTCTACCAGGGCACCGGACGGACGCTGAACTCGACGATGGCGGGGGCGGCCGAGGTGACGATCGCGGAGGTCGACGAGGTAGTAGAGCTGGGCGGGATCGACCCCGAGTGCGTCGTCACGCCCGGGCTCTACGTGGACCGGGTGGTCGTGCGGCCGGACTCCCCCCGGGCCCTGGAGGAGCCGGCGTGAGCGCCGAACGCCTCACCGAAGACATCATGGCGATGCGCGCCGCCAAGGAGTTCGGCGACGGGATGATCGTCAATCTGGGGGTGGGGATCCCCACCCTGGCAAGCAGCTACCTCCCGCCTGAGACGGAGGTCATCTTCCACTCGGAAAACGGCGTGCTCGGCTTTGGCCCGGTGATCGAGGAGGCCGGAGAGGCGGACATCTTCCTGATCAACGCCAGCGGCCAGCCGGTCTCGCGCGCGCCGGGAATGGCCTTCGTTACGCACGACGAATCCTTCGCCATGATCCGCGGCGGGTACATCGATCTGACCATGCTGGGCGCGCTGGAGGTGGGCGAGCAAGGGGACCTGGCCAACTACCACATCCCCGGCAAGGTC
The DNA here is from genome assembly GCA_965247775.1 of Dehalococcoidia bacterium. Lineage (GTDB taxonomy): Bacteria > Chloroflexota > Dehalococcoidia > Bin125 > Bin125. The sequence continues at coordinate 1,677,872 of OZ252031.1, read as the reverse complement.
ATCGGCAGCTTCGGCGGCGGGCAGGATCTGGCCTTCTGCGCCAAGCGTGTCGTCGCCCTGATGCGCCACAACACCAACGACGGCGGGGCCAAGATCCGCACGGAGCTGACCCTGCCCGTCACGGCACCTCGCGCCGTGCAGCGGATCATCACGGATATCGCCGTGGTCGACGTGACGCCGCACGGTCTGGCGCTCGTGGAGTACGCGCCCGGCTGGACGCTGGAGTCGATTCAGGAACAGACCGAGGCCCGCCTGACCGCCTCGTCCGCCCTGGCCGAGATGACCCTGTTCTAGGTGTTCAGGCTCCTGCTCTAAGTGTTCAGGCGATCGTGCCGTTGAGCACGAGATCGGCGATCTCATCGTCGCTCTTGCCCAGGCGTTCGCGCAGCACCTCGGCGCTGTGCTGCCCGAGTTCCGGGGCCGTTCGCTGGATACGGGCGGGCGTGGCGGACAAGTTCACGGGGTGGCGGAGCATCTGCACGGGGCCGTAGCGCGGGTGCGCGACGTCGACCAGGTACCGATTCGCCACCACTGCGGGGTCGCTGGGCAGATCGCCGATGCGCTGCACCCGCTCGAAGATGAGGTCTGGATGGCTCCCCAAGCGCTCCTCCCAGACCGCGCGCGGCTCGGCGGCGAAACGCGCGTCCAGCAGACGCACCAAGTGTGCCGCGTTGGCCCGCCGGGCCTCGGCGTCACAGAAGCGGGCATCGGCGATCAGATCCGGCAGATCCAGCGCCGCGCAGAAGTCCGGCCAGTGGCGGGCGGAGTCCAGGATGCCGAGCGTGAGCCACTCGCCGTCGGCCGCCTGGTAGTGGTTGAAGAGGGGGTTGCCGGCGGTCTCCCGATCGAAGCGGGGCCAGTCACTCAAACCCTTGTAGAGGCCGGCGCCGATCCCCCAGAACTCCAGCCACATGGAGGCCTGCAGGTGCGAGGCCTCCACCAACTGCCCCATCCCGTGCCGCTCCCGCGCCGCGACCGCCGCCACGACCCCGTAGGCCAGCATGCTGGCGCCCATGATGTCGGCGAAGCCGTAGCTAAGCCAGTTGGGCGGGTCCCCGGGCGCGCCGCCGGCGTAGAACATCCCCGCCCGCGCTTGGCCAACCGGATCGAAGGCGGGGCGTTCGGCCTCGTCGCCCTGGAGACCGTAGCCGGAGGTGCAGGCGTAGATGAGGCGAGGGTGCGCCGCGGCGAGGTCATCGTAGCCCAGCCCCATCCGGTCGAAGACGCCGGGGCGGAAGTTCTGGAGGAAGATGTCGGCCTCGGCGATCAGTTCCTGCAGCAGGGCATAGCCGCCCGCGGACTTGAGGTCGATAGCGAGCGAGCGCTTGTTGCGGTTGAGGATGTCGAAGAGGGCGCTTGTGCCGTCGGGCATCGTCATGTCGGTGCTGGCGACCAGAAGCAGCGACCGGGCGGCGTCGGGCTGGCGGGGATTCTCGATCTTGACGACGTCGGCGCCCAGATCGCCCAGCATCGCGCCGCACAGCGGCCCGAAAGCCCAGGTGGTGCACTCCACGACTTTGAGCCCGCTCAGCGGCCCCAGTGCTGGGTCGCCGCGTCCGTTGTCGGACATGTCGCCTCCGCTCGCTGGCGTCGCCGTCGCGGGTCAGTCTATGCGGTTCCGTGTCCGCCGCGCTGGGCGTCACTGCGCCAGGCTGCGGGTGTCGATCGCGTCGCCTTGTTCCGGGCCGAAGCGCTCGCGCAACCGATCCCTCGGAGCCAGGCGGCCTCCGGGATCGAGGCCGCGGTCCAGCGGTCGAAGCCCGCATCGATGCCGGCGCTAAAGAACGGTGCGAGTTCTGTCGCCGTGTACAGAAGCCCGTCCTGCAAGCGTTTCCAGGTCCTCACGGCAGATGACCACAACAGATCCCATCCCGTCTCTCCCCCCGACAATTCATCGGCCGCTCCGTCGGTAGGATACGACCATGACGCAGGGCGCTCCCGGGCCTGCCTCGCACGTCTACTTCTCGCAGCGGCTGCGGCTGCACTACGTGGACTGGGGCAACGACGACGCACCCCCACTCCTGTTGGTGCACGGCGGACGCGACCACTGCCGCAACTGGGACTGGGTGGCGCAGGCCTTCCGCGACGACTTTCACGTGATCGCACCCGACCTGCGCGGGCACGGCGATTCGCAGTGGGTGATCGGCGCCGGTTACACGATCATTGACTACGTCTACGACATTGCGCAGCTAATCGACCAGAAGCGGCTGGCCCCGCTGACGATCGTGGGGCATTCCCTGGGTGGCAACATCACCCTGCAGTACGCCGGCGTCTATCCGCAGGCGGTGCGCCGCATCGTCTCCGTCGAAGGCTGGGGCCCGTCCCCGGACATGATTCGCGAGCGGGACGCGAAGCCCGCGCACGAGCGCATGGCGGGCTGGGTCGAAACGCTGCGCAACCTCGCCGCCCGCGACGTCCGCCGCTACGAGACCATCGAAGCGGCCGTGCGTCGCATGCGCGACGCGAACCCGTTCCTCTCCCCCTCTCAGGCACGGCACCTCACGATCCACGGCACGAACCAGAACGAAGATGGGACGTACACCTGGAAATTCGACAACTACGTGCGGGCCTTCTCTCCCCACCGCTTCAACGAGGAGGACGCGCACGAGTTGTGGGGCCGCATCGATTGTCCGGTCCTCTTGGTCCGCGGCAGCGAGAGCTGGGCCGCCGATCCCGGCGCGACGGGGCTGCTGGACCACTTCCGGGACGTCCGCACGGAGACCTTTCAGCGCGCGGGCCACTGGGTGCACCACGATCGCTTGGCGGCCTTCGTACAGGCGGTGCGGGAGTTTGTCCGGGACTGAGGCTGGACCGCCGTTCCGCTGCCAGGGGATCCGGGGGGCGGAAGCGGGAGCAGTATGGTGAGGTGGTGGGGTCTGGCCCTGGCTCTCGCTGTCCTGGCGCTGGCCGCCGGCGCAGGCGGCGATGCCGATCCCAGCATCCCTCCTCTGGACGACGCTGCCACGCCCGCCGAGGCTCTCCCCGCCGACCCGGTCCCGGCGGCGACGGGGGCTGGAGGACGGGCGCTGGCGCTCCACAGCGGAGTGCGGCGTCTAGCGTCCCCGGCGTCTAATCCAAGGCGAAGCGCCGCAGGGCCTCTCCTGTCAGCGCCACGCCGTGCCCCGGGACCTCCGGAGCAACCAGGGCGCCGTCCCGCAATTCGATGGGGCGCGCGAGGGCGTCGGCGGGGATCAGTTCCATGTACTCCACCTGGAAGGCGGCCGGCGTTGCAGCCAGCAGGCTGACGGAGATCTCGTGCAGCAAGTGGCTGCTGAGGCGAAGGCGGTAGGCGTCGGCGAGGTGGGCGATCTTGCGGGACTCCGTCACGCCGCCGCAGCGGCCCACGTCCGGTTGCAGGAAAGCCGCCGCGCGGCGCTCGCAGACGGCACGGAAGCCCCAGCGCAGGTAGACGTTCTCGCCCACCGCGACGGGGATGGGGCTACTCGCGGCGACGGCCGCGACATCGTCCAGGGTGTCGGCGAGCACCGGCTCCTCCAACCAGCCGACTCCCGCCGGGGCCAGCGCCCGTGCGGCCTCCAGCGCTTCCGCCACGCGGTAGGCCTGATTGGCGTCGGCGTAGAGGCCGAAGTCGGGGCCCAGCTCGCGGCGGAGCAGCGCCGCCCGCTCGGCGTCGCGGGGCGAGCCGACCTTGAACTTGTAGGCGCGCAGGCCCTGCGCCGCGAAGGCCTGCGCCTCCGCCACCAACTCCGCGTCGGAGAGCGAGAGCCAGCCACCGCTGCCGTAGGCCGGGACCAGCGGGCGGTAGCCTCCCAGCAGCCGCCAGAGAGGCAGCCCCGCCGCTTTGCCGACGACGTCCCAGCAGGCGATATCAATCGCGGAGAGCGCCTGCACGCCGAGCCCTGCCCGCATGCGCGCTTTGTTGGGCCCCCAGAGCCGCTCCCAGAGAGCCTCCGGAGCCAGGGCGTCCTGTCCCAGGGCGAGCGGCGCCAGCTCCCGCTGGATGTACGGGGCGATGGCAGTGGCGCCGCCGCCGCCGAGGCCCACGCTGAGGCCCTGGCCGCTGGGACCGTCGGAGGTTGTGAGCGTGACCAGCACCACGTCCAGATGTTCGTAGGTGCCGAGGGAGCTGGTCACGGCGCGCGCCAAAGGAATCCGCAGCGGCGTCGCCTCCAGGGCCTGGATGGCGAGACGAGTCATGGCAGGCTCCGGGGCTTCCGTCCGCGGCTGGGGCAGGCCGGGGTTTGCTAGCCTCGCCCCGTTCTAACACGGAGCGAAGGGTGAGGGCTCTCATGGCGGACGACGACCGGGGCCGGATCTCCGGCTACCTGCTGGGCCAGGGGCAGAAGCGTACCTGGCTGGAACTCTGGCCGCGCGTGATGGCCGGTCGCCTGGAGGTGCTCGACGCCGTCGCGGACGTGTCGCCCGCGCAGGGCGACTTCCGTTCCGCGCCGGCGGACTGGACGATCCGCGAGGTCGCGCACCACCTCCTCAGCGGCTCCCGCGCCGTGGCCGCGACGATCGCGCAGCTCGCGAATGGGGACGAGGCCGGCGCCCCTGAGTGGACGGACCCCGCCCAAGAGCCGGCCCGCGCGTCGCTGGGGGAGCTGCGGCGGGCGCTGCTGGCCGACTCCGTCACCTTTTCCTCGCTGGCCACCCAATTCCCCGACGATGTCTCGCTCCAGCCGACCGCCCCGCACCCCTTCTTCGGGCCCCTGCACTGCCGCGCCTGGTTCCTGTTTCAGCGCATCCACGATCAGGACCACGCCCGCCAGGTCCAGGCGATCAAGTCGGCTCAGGGGTACCCGGTCTGAGCGGCAAGGCAGGAGCGCCCATGCGCGTCGCCATCTCCCTGCCGCGGGACGGCGCCACCGACTGGCCGGCGACGACTGCCTACGTGCGAGAGGCGGAGCGCCTGGGCGTGGACTCCGTTTGGTCGGCGGAGGCCTGGGGCCACGACGGCGTCACGCCGCTGGCGTACCTGGCCGGGCAGACCGAGACGATCCGCCTGGGCTCGGGAATCTTGCAGGCGGGGACGCGAACGCCGGCCCTGCTGGCGATGACCGCCATGGGCATGCACTCGGTGTCCGGCGGGCGCTTCGTGCTGGGGCTGGGGACGAGCGGGCCGCAGGTGATCGAGGGCTGGCACGGCATCCCCTTCCGCGGTGCGGTGAGCCGTATGCGCGAGACGATCGAGATCGTGCGAAAGGCGACCCGCGGCGAGCGCCTGGTCTACGCAGGCCGGCACTACACGCTGCCGCTGCCCGGTGGGGAGGGCAAAGCGCTGCGCGCGAGTGCGCCCGCGATCGCGCCGCTGCCGATCTACATCGCCGCCCTGGGCCCGAACAGCCTGCGGCTGACGGGAGAGCTGGCCGACGGCTGGGTGGGGACGTCGTTCCTGCCGGAGACGGCGGACCGCCTGCTGGGACCCCTGTGGGAGGGCGCCGCTGCGGCGGGCCGGGCGGCTGGCGCCATCGACATCATGGCCGGGGGCGCTGTCGAGTTCACCGACGATGTCGAGGAAGCCGCCACCCGCCACGCCCGCGGACTCGCCTTCACGCTCGGAGCCATGGGGTCGGCGCGGCGCAACTTCTACACCGATGCCTTCGTGCTGCAGGGCTGGGCGGATGACGCCAAGGCGGTGCAGCGGCTCTGGCTGGACGGGAAGCGCGAAGAGGCCCGCGCCCGCGTGCCTCTGGAGATGGCGCGAAAGGTGAACCTGTTGGGGACGGAGGGGATGGTCCGTGATCGGCTGAGCGTCTACCGCGCGGCCGGCGTCACGACGCTCCGCGTCGGCTTGGACGGCGCGATCGACCAGCGGGTCGAGACGCTGGCGCGGCTAATGGCACTCGTAGCCGGGCTGGCGTCCCAGCCGGCGGACGGCCGGGGCGAAGACCGATCGACATAACCCGCGGTAGCGTCAAGGCGGCGCGGCCGGGCGCGTCGCTGGGGGGGAGGGGAGGATCTGATGAAGTACTTGATCTGGATCTACTGGGACGCTGGATCTACTGGGACGAGAGCGCCGCCGACTTCAGCCCGGAGTCCGTGGTGCCCTGGGAGGAATATCACGCCGCGCTCACCACGCGCGGATCGCGCGGCAGGGTCGTGGATGCCATGGGATGCTCCTGCAGGGAGCCGTTCGCGCGCGAGTCCCGCTCACGCGCCCGCTATGTGCAGCCTCCGGTATCTGCAATGCGGCTCGGCCCTGGGGTCTGGTACCGGGAGAGGGACTCGAACCCCCACGGCCTGAAGGCCCGCGGATTTTAAGTCCGCTGCGTCTGCCCGTTCCGCCATCCCGGCCAGCCCATCAAGATTACGGTTCCAGCCCGCTCCGCGCACGGCCGGCGCGGTTGCCTGCATCGCCCGCGCCGCCGCCGCCGAGGATGCTCCTCGTCAGGCCGCTCGCCGGGGTGGTACCGGTATCCTGGCCGGCGGACGTGAAGGAGGGGCACAATGGCGCGGAGCCACATCAAGGGCGACTGGGAGGAGGCGCGAACCTTCTCTCCGGCGGTCAGCACCCGCGGCGGACGCATCGTCTGGCTGGCGGGCATGCTGGGGATCTCCACGGACCCGGCGGCGATCACGACGGAGGACACGGCGATGGCCGTGACGGGACCGACCCTTGCCGGCGACTTCGATGGGCAGGTCCGCGCCGTCTTCGGCCGTATCGCGGACACGCTGGAGCGGGCCGGCGGGCAGCTTTCGGACATCGTGACCATGACGGTCTTCCTGCGCGAGTCGCGTCATGGAGAGCGTTTCGTGGAACTGCGACGGGACTTCTTTCCCAGTGACTACCCGGCCAGCGCGCTGATCACAGTGTCTGGCTTCCCCCACCCGGACATGCTGGTGGAAGTGCAGGCCGTGGCCGTGGTGGACGATGAGGAGGGATCGTAGCGGCGCGGGTACCCGCCGCGGTGCGCGCTGCCGGCGACGGACCGGCGGGACGGCGGTCGCGGCGGTCATGCGGACGGCGGGGGTGCGATGGAGGCGACGACCGGATTCGAACCGGTGATCGGGGTTTTGCAGACCCTTGCCTTACCACTTGGCTACGTCGCCCCGGAGGGCAGGGAAGGGGTGAGGGGGATGGAGCGGAAGACGGGATTTGAACCCGCGACCTTCTCCTTGGCAAGGAGACGCGCTACCGCTGCGCCACTTCCGCTTGTTCAACTCCGCTCGCGGCCCCGTGCTCACCGGCGATGCTGCCCCCTGGTGGTGCCGAGGAGGAGACTCGAACTCCTACGCCCGTAACGGGCACAGCGCCCTCAACGCTGCGTGTCTACCAGTTCCACCACCTCGGCCCATGACCTGGGAGCGCTCGCTGGCAGGAGTGGAGGGACTCGAACCCCCGACCTGCGGTTTTGGAGACCGCTGCTCTCCCAAACTGAGCTACACTCCTCGGCACGCCGCGACAGTATAGCAACGGCCTTTTTGCCCGCCAATGCAGCGCGCGGCGGGCCCGAGGCCTGCCCCATGAACCGCGCGCCCCTCGTCACCGCGTTCGATGATGCCGGCCCAGCCTACGGCACGCTCGGCGCCCCCTTCCTCCCAGACTGTGCCAGCCTCCTGCTCGATCGCTTGGACCTTCGTCCCGGCGCCGCTCTGCTTGATATCGCCTGCGGACCGGGCACCATCGCCCTGCCCGGCGCCGCACGCGTCGGCACGAGCGGATCCGTCATCGGATTGGATCTCGCCGAGCGACAGTTGGAATTGGCCCGCGCGGGCGCCCCGCCCGGGCCGCGTCTCCGCTTCCTCCGCGCCGACGCCTGCGCGCCCGGACTGCCCGAGAACTCCGTCGACGCCGGCGCCTGCGGCCTGGGCCTGGCGTACTTCCATGAGCCCCTGCGCGCGATGCGCGAGGCCGTCCGCATAACCCGCTCCGGTGGGCGGCTGGCCTGGACCTGCTGGGGTGAGCCGTTCTTCGGCCGGCCCGGCACGCGGCTGCGGGACCTCATGGCGCGGCAGGAAGTGGGGCCCGCGCTTCCGTTCCTCACCCACACACCGGATCAATTGGCCGAGTGGGCCTTCCGGGCCGGGCTCCATGAGGTGGTCATCGAGGAGCATGACCTGGATCTCGTCTTTCCGGACTTCGCCTCCTGGTGGGCGATGAACCGCGCCTTCGCGTACCTGGTGGCACTGGACGCCACTGCGCCGGAGACCGTGGCGGAGGTGCACGACGCTCTGGCGGCCGATCCGTCCCTGGTCGACGCCGATGGCGCGCTCGTCTGCCGGATGCGCGTGCTCCTGCTGCACGGTGCAGCGTGATCTCTCGTCCCCGTCCCGGCTCGCTGGAGCCTGTGCGCGCAGTCCTGCCCGGCTGGTACCGTGCGGCGGGCCGGCCCGGCGGGATGGGTGGCTCTGGAGTGGGAGCGACATCGTGAGGGAAGTGGCCATCGTTAGTCCGCTGCGCACCGCCGTGGGGCGCTTTGGCGGTGCCTTGCGGGACCTGCCCGCCGCCGAACTGGGCGCCACCGCGGTGCGCGCCTTGCTCGACCGCACCGGGCTGGACCCCGCCCGGATCGACGACGTCGTCCTCGGCCACGGCTATCCCAGCGGTGAGGAGCCGGCCCTCGGCCGTCTCGTCGGGATGAAAGCGGGCCTCCCCATTGAAGTGCCGGGCTGCCAGGTGGACCGGCGCTGCGGCTCCGGCCTGCAGGCCGTCGTCAACGCCTCCATGATGGTCCAGACGGACAACGCCGACGTCGTCATCGCGGGCGGCGCCGAGTCCATGAGCGGCGTGGAGTACTACACCACCGGCGCCCGCTGGGGCGGGCGCCTCGGCTCGCTGGAACTCCACGATCGCCTCACGCGTGGGCGCAGCACGGCCTCCCCGGAGGAGCGCTTCGGCCATATCAGCGGCATGATCGAGACGGCCGAGAACGTGGCCGAGAAACACGGCATCGGGCGGGAGGCGCAGGACGCCTACGCGCTGCGCAGCCATCAGCGCGCCGTCGCCGCCTGGGAGGCCGGCAAGTTCGACGCCGAACTCGTGCCGGTGGAGGTGCCGCAGCGCAGAGGCGCTCCGATCGTCATCGACCGCGACGAGGGTCCGCGCGCGGATACCTCGCTGGAAAAACTGGCCAAGCTCAAGCCCGTGATCGGCGAGGGCAGTGTCACCGCCGGCAACGCCAGCGCCCAGAACGATGCCGCCGCCGTCTGTCTGGTGGTGGGCGCGGACAAGCTGGACGAACTCGGCCTGGAGCCTATGGGCTACCTCCGAGGATGGACCACGGCCGGCGTACACCCCGCCTACATGGGCCTGGGCCCCGTGCCCGCGATCGAGAAGCTTGCGGCGCGTACGGGGGTAACCCTGCCGGATGCGGATCTGATCGAACTCAACGAGGCTTTCGCGGCCCAGGTGCTCGGCGTCGTGGCGGAGTGGGGGCTGGACCCCGAAGAGGCGGAGGCGAAGCTGAACGTGAACGGCTCCGGGATCTCGCTGGGACACCCGATCGCGGCGACCGGCGGTCGCATCCTCGCCACCCTTCTGCACGAGATGGATCGGCGCCAGGCACGCTACGGCATCGAGACGATGTGTATCGGCGGCGGGCAGGGCATCGCCGCCCTCTTCGAGCGACCCTAGCCCCTGCAGGCCCTGGCCGTGCGCGAGGGACCCGGGCCCAGCGGCGCGCGAGGCTCGGCGGCGGCCCGGCTCCTCGCGGCCTGCGGCGGCGGTACCAACGCGGAGACGCCAGCGGCGCAGACGGGGTCCCCCAATCCGGCCTCCGCAGCGCCCTCCGACGATTCGCAGCGCCCCAGTCCCAGCGGCGATCCAACGACAAGGCTGCTTCGGGAGTCGAGCCGGCGGCGGACATCGAAGCGAAGATCCCCGGCTACGGCGCCGTCGCCCCGGCCTCCTCCGCGGACGAGGAAGAGACCAGCGCCGCCGCCAACGAGGACGAGACCGCCGCGCTGATTATCGACCCCGCGGACTCCCCTCCGCCGAGCGACGAGCCGCCCGAACAGCCGACAGTGTGGGCCGGGGCAAGGCCCGGCAGCCTCGTGGCCAGTGAGGCCGTCCTCGTTCCCGAGGACGCGACCGCGCGCGACGAATTCGGTTGGTCCGCCGACGCCGACGGCGACCGCGTGATCACCGGCGCCCCCTTCCATGACGACCAGGGCGAGCTGTCCGGCGCGGCCTACATCTTCGAGCGCCGGGGCGACGCCTGGGTGCAAGCCGCGGAGCTGTTGCCGGAGGACGGCGAGGCCGGCGTCTGGTTCGGCCGTTGGACGGCCATCGAGGGCGAGGTCGCCGTCGTCGGCGCGCCGCTCGCGGATGTCGTCAGCGGCGACGACGACGCCGGCGCCGCCTACGTGTTCGAGTTGCAGGACGGGGAGTGGGTCCAGCGCCAGCGTCTGCTGGCCGTTGCGCCGCTCGCTGCCCAGCAGTTTGGCTGGACCGTTGCGATCGACGGTGATGTGATCATCGTGTCCGCCTCCAACGAAGGCGACGGAGGCGGCCAGAAGGTCCATGTCTTCCGGCGGCGGGGAGAGTGGTGGCTGCCGGAGGCTGAACTCGTCGCGAGCGACGGCGCTGCGGACGATTTCTTCGGCGGTGACATCGATGTCTCCGGCGACACGATCGTGGTTGGCGCGAAGGGCAGTGACAGCTTCGCCGGCGCCAACTCCGGTGCCGTCTACGTCTTCCAGCGCGGCCCAGACGGGTGGGTGGAGTCGGCCAAACTGGAACCGGACGATGCCTTCGTCTCCGACCGCTTCGGCCGTTCCCTGGCTATCGTCGGCGACACCCTGGTGGTCGGCGCCTATCTGGAGGACGCCGGCGCCCCCAACTCCGGCTCCGTCTACGTCTTCCAGCGCAGCGTGGACGGCTGGCGGCAGCAGGCCAAGCTCACCGGCCTCGGTACGCAGGAGATGGACTGGTTCGGCTACGACGTGGCGACGGACGGCGACACGATCGTGGTCGGAGTTCCCCACGGAGATTTCCTCCGGCCCAAGGTGGTCGGTGCGGGCGCGGCGGTGATCTACCGCCGGGACGGCGACGCCTGGCCTCCCGTTGCCCAGATCTCGCCGGCCGACGTGGAGACCGCCGCGACGGGGGCCAACTACGGATGGGCCACCGCCGTCGCGGGCGCCGTGATCATGATCGGCGCCTGGCTCGCCGATACCGAGGCCGGCCCGGACGCCGGACGCGCCTACGCGTACCGGCTCCCGCCCGACTGAGCCGGCGGACGGCGGCCTGACTGGTCCCTTGCGGCCGTCGCTGCTCAGCAGTCGGGCTTGGGATGCGGGCGGACGCCCAGCGGCCGGCTGCGGTCACGGTGCGCGGGTTTGCGGATGCCCGCAACCACGCACGTCAGCCGGCCCCGCAGCGGCTCGCTGCGCGCTCGGAGCGCGGCGAAGTCCTCTTCGATGTGAGCGGCGGCCACGACGCTGCTGGAGTGCATTACCCAACCCGTGGATGAAGCGCCCAAATACCGGGCCGCGCTGGACCGGCTCCAGGCGCTGAGCGGCGCGGCGTCGGTCGTTCCGCCGAACGGCGCCGACGCCCCCCGCCGAGACGGTGTTCGTGCCGGTGGGAAACAGCCTGGTCGGCTGGCTCGGGAGCGCCACCACGTCACCACGCTGCTGGCCGCGAATCCTGCGCTGGACGCGGTCTGGTGGCTCGACCCCGCGAGCGGCGACTGGATCGGGGACGCGCCGGCCGTGCCCGCCGCGCGGCGACCGACGATCGTGATCGGCCGGGGCACGGGGCTGCTGCTGGTGGCGTCGGACGGCTTCCGCCTGGCGATGCCCTGAGCGGTGCGGGGGCTCACCTCGAGGAGCGGGCCCGCCCGCCGCCCGTGCGGCCGCCAGCGGCCGGTCCCGCGCGGAATGCGCGCCCGGTCGCGGCCTGATCCGGCCCCCCCGGCCCGTCTTCCCGAAGATCGGCGCCCTCACCGCCCTGCAGACCAGCTAGTCTGTCGCGACACGAAGGGAGCCGCGCATGCCACGAGAATACTTCAGGGGTGACTGGCAGGAGGATTTCGCCTATTCGCCGGCCGTTGCCGTCCAGGGCGGGCGCCAGGTCTATCTGGCGGGGGTCGGCGCCATCCAGGATGAGGAGGGCAACTCCCTCGATGGCGACTTCGATGCCCAGGTCCGCCACAGCTTCCGCGAACTCGGCGAGACACTGGAGCGTGCCGGCGGCAAGCTGCAGGACATCGTCACGATGACCGTGTGGATCCTCGAGCCGCGCTACTCACGCCGCTTCACCCAGATCCGCAAGGAGTTCTTCCCGGACGGCTTTCCCGCCAGCGCGCTGATCACGGTCCGCGGATTCGCGCTCAAGGAAATGCTGGTGGAGATCCAGGCGACGGCCGTCGTCGGGGACTAGGCGATCCGCGCCGTTGCAAGCGCGGGACTGAGAACGGGAGCAGGAAGGAAGACAGCATGCCTCGCGAATACTACGAGGGCACTTGGCAGAAGGAACGCGCCTATTCTCCGGCCGTCGTCACCAGCGGCGGTCGAATCGCCTGGCTGGCCGGAGACGGCGGCATCGAGGAGGCGGACGAGGAGCTGAGCGGGCAAAGCGTCGAGCTTGAGCGGATGCAGTTCGCGACCGACTTCGACACGCAGGTGCACAACACCTTCAAGCGCATCCGCGCCACGCTGGCCAAGGTGGGGGGCAAGCTCGAGGACATCGTCACGATGACGGTGTTCATCAAGGACGGCCGCGACGGTCAGCGCTTCGTGGAGATCCGCAAGGAGTACTTCCCGCAGCGCGCCCCCGGCAGCGCCCTGATCACCGTGACTGGGTTCGCGGTGCCGGAGATGCTGGTGGAGGTGCAGGCGATCGCCGTCGTCGGCGACGAGTAGCGCGGGGAGAGAAGCGGCCGCGCGATGGATCGGACGGCCACTCCTTGACCACGGCCGCCGGCGCGACGCGCGACGGCCGCGCCCCTCCCACGGCCGATCCCCCCGGGGATCGGCTGGCCGCGCCGGTCGCCGGCTCGTGGGCGTACAGCAGTTGCTCGGCCGGCAAGCCACCCGCCGCCCACTGTACCCAGCGGTAGCCGCCGTCCTGGTGCGAGAGCCGGATCTCGAACGGGAGCACGTCGAGTCCGTCCCCCCAGTTGACGCAGATGTACGCCCGCGACCGCCCGGGCGTCCGCGTGCATGGGTGTCCGCAGAGGGCGTGACAGCAGTTCCGCTTGCAGACCGGATTCCGCTACCATCCCGCCGACGCCAAGGGAGCCATCAACGCTCGCCGCGGCCCCCGCGTTGCGCGTCGAGATGAGCCGGAGACCGAGAGTGGGAGGCGGGCCGTGCCAGTGGCCACGATTGCGCTTGAGAGCCTCACGAAGGTTGGTCTGGGCGTCCAGCGACCGGAGGGGGTGGTTGTCGGCCGAGACGGTCGCGTCTGGGCGGCAGATCAGACCAGCGCGTGCGCGGAGTTGCGACCGGATGGGTCGGTTCGGCGAGTCGGTCAGGCCGGAGGCTTGCCCAACGGGATCTGCATGGACGCGGAGGGGCGGATCATCATCGCCAACGTCGGCGGGCTGGAAGGCGCTACCGGGCCGCTGCAGCGACTGGACGTAGAGAGCGGGGAGGTGGAGACGCTGGTCGGCGCGATCGATGGTCGCGACCTGCTCATCTCGAACTTCCCCGTGGTCGATCGCCAGGGCAACATTTGGTGCTCGCATTCCAGCTGGGTGGTGGACTTCACGGAGATCTTCAGCGATGTAGAGAGCGGGTTCGTCTTTCGGGTTCGTCCCGACGGTGCCGTCGACGTGGTGGCGACGGGTCTGGCGCTCGCGAATGGCATGGCGCTGGACGCGGAGGAGTCGTACCTCTACGTCAACCAGACGAACCGGTCCAACGTCGTCCGCTTCCCGATCTTGGACGGCGCCAGACTTGGGGCCATGGAGCCGTACGGGCCCCAGCTCGGTGAGCTGTTTCGGGATCCGGCCTTGCTGGAGAACCCCGCATCGCCAGAGCGGATGTCGCAGTTCGGCGCCCCGGATGGCAATAACTTCGATCAAGAGGGGAACCTCTGGGTCACGCTCGTGTTCGCCAACAAGATCGTGGCGATCACGCCGAGCGGGAGCGTGGAGACGGTGATCGAAGATCCAACGGGGGAGATCATGCTGCATCCCACGAACGTCACGTTCGGGGGCGACGATCTGCGGGATCTCTACATCGGCTCAATCTCCGCCGGTTACGTGCTGCGCGGGCGCAGTCCGGTTCCCGGAATGCCGTTGGTCCATCAGCGCTAACCGCGGGAAGGGTCGGCCCTGCGCCTGTCGCTCGCTGGGACGCGCGCTGTCTGCAACGCCGGGCGCCCTCCCGCGCCCGGCCGCTACGCGTTGGGCAGCTTCCGGGCGGCGCGAAGCTCGGCCATCAGCGCGTCGAACTCCGCGCGGTCAACGGGCAGGCTGACCGGCGTACCGCGGCAGCCGGACAGGGTGATCGCGGCGACCAGTTCCTGCGCGTCGCGGGCGCTCTCGCCGCTGACGGCCGGCTCGCGGTCCTCAAGGATGGCGCGCACGAAATCGTCGATCGCGGGCACGTGTGTGGCGCCAACCGGCTCGATCGCGAGTGTCTCGGCGCCTGAGCGGGGCGGCACGAACGCCTCGGTTTCGTCGCTGTCGATGAATTCCTGCAGAGGCGTCTCCAGCGTATGAACCGTCAGCGTCCCATCGTCCAGCATCAACGCGCCGCGCTCGCCCCACACCTCCAGGCGCTGCATGTTCGGGGCCAGCGCCGTCGTGCAGTGGAGCGTTCCCTGGCCGCCGTTAGGATACTCCAACACGGCGCTGGCGTAGTCCTCCACCTCAATGCGGTGTTTGAGCGTGCGCACCGTGCCGAAGACGCTTGTGGGCATGCCGCTGAGCCACTGCAGCATGTCGATGGCATGAATGCCCTGGTTGATGAGGACGCCGCCGCCCTCCATCTCCCAGCTACCGCGCCAGTCCAGCCGGTCGTAGTAGTCCTGGCTGCGGAACATGACACTCGTCATGCTGGTGCGCAGGATCTCGCCGATGGCCCCCTGTTCGATGAGCGACTTGGCTTTCTGGGCCTCCGCGCGAAAGCGATTGTTAAAGAGCACGCCCAGCTTCACGCCGGCGCTCCTGGCGGTCTCGATCATCGCGTCGGCCTCGGAGGGCGTGACGCTGATCGGCTTTTCCACCAGGACGTGCTTCCCGGCCGCGACGGCCTTCGTCGTGATCTCCAAGTGCGACGGATGTGGCGTCGCGATCAGGACCGCATCGACTTCCCGCGCCTCGAGCGCCGCCTCCAGGGTGGCGTAGCAAGCGACGCGCAGTTCGGCGGCCTGCGCACGGAGCGGCTCCTGGCGCCGTGCGTTCACGCCCACGAGCCGGCAGTTGTCCAGCGTGCGGATGGCGTCGATGTGGACCTTGCCGATGACGCCGGTTGAGCCGATGACCGCCAGTCCGATGCTGTTCATCGTTGATCGGCCCTGTGCGTCGCTCCGACACCTGAAGTTGGCGGGTGGCGAAGGCCAGGCGGCGTCTTCCACCCCTGCGGGGACACAATATATCGGGCCAGCCCGAACGCGCTCTTCGCGGTCCGGTCATGGAAGACGGGGAGGAGAGATCCTTGGGGGCCGTCGCGGGGAAGGGGGCGCAGGCATGCTCAGTAGCCTCGTTCCCCGTCGATCACGTTCCGCAGCGGCCGCTCATCGCGTCCGGGCTGAGCGGAAACGACCCGTTCCGCAGCGGCCGCCTGCCCGAGGCGCATGGCCGCCCGCCCGGGCGCCAAAGAGCGTGCCCTCAACGAGTATGCTCCGGGTCGGCGACGCTGCGGCAGGCCGTGGGAGGGATCGAACGATGGCGATCATCGAGGTTGACCGCATCGGTGCGATCATGGTGATTCGGATGAACCGGCCGGATCGTCTGAATGCGCTGGGCATCGAGTTGCGCATGGCGCTCGCGGACGCCTGGCGGGAGTTCCGCGATAGCCCCACCCACGAAGTCGCGATCTTCACCGGCACCGGCCGCGCCTTTTGCGCCGGGGAAGACATGAAGGAGGCCGTCGAGCGCGGCGCGCCGGGGCTGGCGCCCGGCATCGACGATCCATTCATGGCCGGCGCGCTGCACAAGCCGGTGATCGCTGCGATCAACGGCTACGCGATGGGCGGCGGCTTCCGGCTCGTCGAGCGAAGCGATCTCCGCCTCGCCGCACGGGGGGCCGTCTTCGAGATGTCGGAGGCGAAGCGCTGGCTGCTGGGCGGCTATCAACACGGCTTCCTGGCGAACGTTGCCCATCCCGTCGCGACAGAAATGGCGTTCGCCTTCCGCTTCAGCGCCGAGCGGCTTTACCAGCTCGGCTTCCTCAACCGTCTCGTCGACGCCGAGGAGCTGCTCCCGGAAGCCCGCGCGATGGCGCAGCAGTTGCTTGCCCTGCCGCCCGCCTCCCGCGTCAACACCCTGACGATGATGCGGGCGATGCGTCCCGAGGTTGCCGCCGACCGTGCAGCCCTCGCCGCACGACTGCAAGAACACGGTTCCAAGTCTGATCTCATGGAATCACGCCACGCGTTCGCTGAGAAGCGAGCGCCGAACTTCCGCGGTTGGGACGACCCCGCCGACCGAGGACGGACGCCAACACTGGAGTCCCACTAGGCGGAGCGGGGCAGCGCACCGGCGCCGCCCGAGGGGGCGCACCCTCACGCGCACGGCGGTGGTCCCCCCGGCAGGAATCGAACCTGCGCGCATGGTTTAGGAAACCACTGCTCTATCCCCTGAGCTACGGGGGGCTCGCCTGAGTTTACTGCCTTTCCCGGGATCGTCCGGGCGTGATCGACTAAACCCTCACCGCACGCTGCCCCAACGCAACGGCATGTCGCCGCAAGCGCCGCTTTCGTCAGCACAGCCGAGTGCGCACGTGCGAAGACGGGCTGCGGGTGCAGATGTGTGGCGCCAAGACAGGGCTAGCCGGCGTTAGTGCTCCGCGCCGCGCCGCCGCCGCCGCCCCCATCGAGGGGGCTCGGCGGTGCCGGCGCTGGTGGCGGCTTGGTGGAGATAGGGGGACTCGAACCCCCGACCTCGGCGTTGCGAACGCCGCGCTCTCCCAACTGAGCTATATCCCCGGGAACCGTGTCCAGGCATCGCCTGGGACGCTTGGTCGAGGCTACTCAGCCGCCGCCGCATGGGTCAATCGGGGTTCGCCGCAGGAGCGGCCGCGCCGGCGCCCTCGGAGTCCAACCCTGGGGGCAAGTCCACCGTAAGCGTACGAGCGCTCACGTCGACCGCCACCACCACGTCGCGCACGGCCGGCACGAGCAGGTCGTCCTTGCCAGACCGCGCCACCACGTACACATCGTTCGCGCCTGGCTGCAGCACCTCCCGCACGGTGCCGATCGCTTCGCCCTCCACGTCACGCACCGAGCACCCCTCGATGGCGTCGACGTAGTACTCGCCCTCCGCGAAGTCCGGGGTGTCGTCCTCCGGGATCTCCAGCAGGGCGCCGCGGAGCGCTTCCGCCTGCTCGGGGCGCTCGACGCCCTCCAGCCCCACGAAGACCCGCCCCTTCTGCCAGCGACTGCGCAGCACGCGCCGAGCCACGCCGCCGGCGTACACGCGCGCGCCGGGGTCGAAGCGCTGGGGAAAATCGGTCAGGGGAAAGATCTTCAGATCGCCGCGCAAGCCCCAGGGCCGCTCGACTCGCCCGACGGCGCGGAAACCGTCGCGCGCGCGCGCGCTCGGGCGCCGCGCGCCGCGCAAGGGCATCAGCGGATCTCGAGCTGGATGTCCTCGCCGCGGGCTTCGCCGCCCACGGAGAGGAGAGTCCGGACGGCGTTGGCGATGCGCCCCTCCTTGCCGATCACCCGGCCCATGTCGTCCGGGTCCACCTCCAGGCGGACCGTCAGGCGGTCGCCGCGTTCCCGCTCGGCGACGCGCACAGCTTCCGGATCATCCACGACCCACTTGGCGATGTAAGCCACCAGATCCTGCATGCGGCTACTCGCTCTCCCCCGCGGTGGCGGCGGCCTTGGCGGCCTCCTGGGCCGCGGCGCGCTTGGCGTCGGCCTTCTTGCTGCGCGGGCTGGGCTCGTACGGCGCGATGAGGCCCTGCTTCGCGAGCAATCGGTGCACCGTCACCGACGGCTGCGCCCCCTGGGAGAGCCAGTACTGGACGCGCTCCGCCTTCACCTCCAGGTGCGCATCCTCCGCGAACGGGTCGTAGTGGCCGAGGATCTCGTGGAAGCCGCCGTCGCGGGCGGCGGCGGCCTCCGTCACGACGACGCGATAGTAAGGCCGCTTCCGCCGCCCGCGACGGGTGAGTCGCATCTTCAACATGGCTGCATCCTCTCTGGGTTGACCCGCGCCGGGGCCTAGCGCCGCGCCCCGGCCAGCAGCTTGTCCATCCGGCCGCCGGCCATGGCCTTCATGATCTTCCTGGCTTCCTTGAACTGGTTCAAGAGCTGATTCACGTCCTGGATGGTCGTGCCGCTCCCGGCCGCCACCCGGCGCCGGCGGCTGCCGTTGAGGATCTCCGGCTTGCGCCGCTCCTCCGGCGTCATGGAGGAGATGATCGCCTCGACGCGGCCGAAGAAGTCGTCGTCTAGGTCCTCCACGTTGATCTGCTGCTTGATGCTCCCCATTCCGGGCAGCAGGCCCAGGATCTGGCTGATGGGCCCCATTTGGCGCACCTTGCGAAACTGCTCGATGAAGTCGTCGAGGCCAAGGCTGCCCTCGGCCATCCGCTGCGTCAACTGCTTCGCGTCCTGCGCGCCGAACTCCTCCTGCGCCCGCTCCATCAGCGAGGCCATGTCTCCCTGCCCCAGAATGCGGGACGCGAGTCGGTCTGGGTGGAAGGCCTCCAGCGCATCCGGCCGTTCGCCCGTGCCGAGGAACTTGATCGGGGCGCCCGTGACCGCTCGGATGGAAAGGGCGGCCCCGCCGCGGGCGTCGCCGTCCATCTTGGTCAGGATCACGCCGCTGATGTCGACGGCCTCGTGGAAGGCCTGGGCAGCCGCGACCGCGTCCTGGCCGGACATGGCGTCCGCGACGAGCAGCACCTCACTTGGCTCGAAGCGCTCCTTCAGCTCCCGGATCTCGGCCATCATGCCGTCGTCGATGTGCAGCCGCCCCGCGGTATCGACGATCACGATCGGCGCACCGATGCGCGCCGCCTCCTTGAGGCCGTGCGCCACGATCTGCCGGGGCGGGCTCTCGGCGCCTTCTTCGTAGACCGCCACATCCAGCTGCTTGCCCAATTGCTTCAGCTGCTCGATGGCGGCGGGCCGGTAGACGTCCGCCGCGATCAGCAAAGGCCGGTCGCCGCCGCGCCGCATGCGCACCGCCAGCTTGGCGGCGGTCGTCGTCTTGCCCGCGCCTTGCAGCCCCACCAGCATGATCACGGTGGGCGGTTTGGAGGCGCGGTGCAGCTTGGGCGACTCGCCGCCCAGCAGGCCCACGAGTTCCTCGTTGACGATGTTGACCACCAGCTGCGTCGGCGTGGTGCTCTGCAGGACCTCGTCGCTGAGGCTGCGCTCGCGGACCGCTTTGACGAAATCCTTCGCCACCTTGTAGTTGACGTCGGCTTCGAGCAGAGCCAGACGGATCTCGCGCAGCGCCTCGTCCAGATCACCCTCGCTCAGCGTGCCGCGCCGGCCGAGGCGGCCGAACGCGCCCTGCAGCTTGTCGGTCAGGGATTCGAACATGGCGCCTAGTGTATAGGGGCGTCCGGCCCCGGCGGGGCAGAGGCGAGGCCTGCGGAGGCTACAGACGGGGTCTAGATGCCGCGCTCTGCCATGAGCGCACAGAGGTCGCCGACGCGCACACTGTAGGCCCACTCGTTGTCGTACCAAGAGACGACCTTGACCAGTGTCTCCTCCAGCACCATCGTGCTGGGCGCGTCGATGATCGAACTCGCCGGGTTCCCCCGGAAGTCACTGCTCACCAGAGGCCGCTCCTCCACGGCGAGGATGCCGTAGAGCGGTGATTCCGGTGTGCTCGCCGCCCGGCTGAAGGCCGCGTTGACCTCCGCCGCGCTGGTGGGGCGCTTCGCCTCCACGGTTAGGTCCACCACCGAGACGGTGGCGGTGGGCACACGGTAGGCCATGCCGTTGAGCCTGCCGTCCAGGTGCGGCAGCACCCGCCCCACCGCCCGCGCCGCGCCCGTGCTCGTGGGGATGATGTTCGTCGCGGCGGCGCGCGCCCGGCGCAGGTCGGAGTGGACGGTGTCTAGGATCACCTGATCGTTGGTATAGGCGTGGATGGTGGACATGATGCCCGCCTTAATGCCAACGGCCTCGTCCAGGACCTTCGCCATCGGCGCCAGGCAGTTCGTGGTGCAGGAGGCATTCGACACGACGTGGTGCCTGGCGGGGTCGTAGGCCTCGTCGTTGACGCCCAGCACCACGGTGAGGTCCTCATTCTTGGCCGGCGCCGAGATGACCACTTTGCGCGGCCCATTCACCAGATGGCCCTTGGCGACGTCTGCGTTGGTGAAGCGTCCGGTCGACTCGATCACGATCTCCACCCCGTGATCCCCCCAAGGGATCTGCGCTGGGTCGCGCTCGGCGAGTACGGCGATCCGCTGTCCGTCAATGACGAGGCGCCCGTCCTCGACGCGCACCTCGCCCGGATAACGTCCGTAGGTGCTGTCGTACATGAAGAGATGGGCGTTGGTCTCAGGGTCCGTCAGGTCGTTCAGGGCCACGACCTCCAGGTCGTCCTGGTGGTGGTCAAGGATGCCCTTCAGCACCTGCCGGCCGATGCGGCCGAACCCGTTGATCCCGATTTTGGTCGCCATGGTCGCTGTTCCTCCGCGGGGTGATGGGCTGACGCCGCGCCCCGGGCCGCTCCGCGCGCTGGCCCCGCCCGGTCGATGCGCAGCCTGCACGATCCGTCGCGCCGGGGCAAGCGCTGCCGGCCCGAAACTTGGTCCGGCGGTGCCACTACAGCAGCAGCCGCTGCGGCGCGCCCGACGGCTGCCGGCGGAACCCTTGCAGGAGCAGGCGCTGCCGCCCGGCCTCCGTGACCCAGCTCGCCCGGCACCGCTCGCTCGCTCCCAGGATCGCGTCCCCTTCCCGCGCCAGCGTCTGGAACCGTGCCCGTTGCTCCGCATCGACAGCGAAGAGCCCCCGCCCGACGGCGAAGCGCGTCTGGCGCGCCAGCACCGTCATCAGCCAGCCGCTGAGCAGCTGGGCCCAGCCCAAATGGAAACTACGGTCACCCCAGTGCACCAGCACCCGCTGGCGGCTGGACTCTGCGGCCGCCAGGAGGATGGAGGCCCCGAAGTGCGGGCGCGCCAGCTCCGATGCCGCTCGATAGACCGGCGCAAGATCCGGCGCCATCGCGATCTGCTGGCCCGCCATGTACTGGCCCATGCCCAGATCCAGCGCCGCGTGCTCGGCGTTATGGCCCGCGAAGGCCCGCAGATACTCCGCGAACTCCTCGAACTCCGATCCCACGATCGCCTGCTCCGCGGCCAGCCATTCCAGCATCGCCCGCAGCAGCGGGGGCGCCGGAGCATAATTGGCCCAGGCCGTGAGCCGCCAGACTTCCAGCGCGGCCGCGTCGATCCGGGACCAGAGCAGCAGCGCCGCCGCGTAGCGATGGTTGCGATAGCGGCTGCCGCTGCTGGCCCGTACGATCTCGCGCTGCAAGTGCAGTGACCGCTCGATCCAGCGGGATTCCCTCGTGCAGGCGAAGCGGAACTCGCGGAACGCGTCGCGGACCAGCCGCGGCGCCTCCGCTCCGGGCGCGGGCAGGGCCGGGTCCTCGTCCGGCACGGTGATGGGAGAGACCCGTTGCGGCGGCGGATCCGGGTCCCGGCCGCTCACGCCCCAGGGCCCTCCTGCTCGCTGGCGGGCAGCGGCGTCGTCAACACCGACTGCAGGAGTGCAAGAAGCCGCGATGCCTGCGCGTCCGCGGAGGCCCCGTCTGGGCGCCAGGCCCAGAGGACGCGCACGGCCTCCAACAACGACCAGACGCCGCGACCCTCCTGGGCCAGATCCGCACAGCGCGTCGCCACCTCCGCCGCCGACCAAACGAGGGGCCGCCGTCCGGCCGTCGCGGCGGCCAGCCTGAGCGCGCCGATCCAGTGGCCAACGGTATCCATCGGCTGGCCCACGCCCTGCAGCGCCAGGCGCAGGGCCTGGACCTCGGGCAGGTCGCCCGCGATCGGCGTGGGCCGGTCCGGCGGTTGCCGCGCCGAGGAGTTCTCGTCCGGCGGCAGGGCAGAGGCCGCGGCCGGCCAGCCGCCCGGTGGCCCCGCGCGCAGCGCCGCAGAGATCAGAGGGCCCCGCGTGCCGTCTCGCCACCAAGCCGCGAGTCTCTCCGAGGTCAAACTGGTCTGCCGCGGCTCAGCCATCGCGCTGGCCAGCCTCTGCACGTGCCAGAGCCTCCAACAACGGATCGCCGCTCAGCCAGCTCTGGAAGTCGCGATGGGCGGCCAGGGCCGGGAGGGCGCGCAGCATGTCGCGGGCGTGGATCATGTCGTGCTTGCTCCAGCGCTCCAGCCAGAGCCGCAGCGGGACGTCGCCCGCGGCCCGCCGCGCGTCCCCCGGGAACCAGACGTGTCGGTCCAAGGCCGGCTCCGGCACGGCCGTGAGCAGCGCCATCGCCGCGGCTCGCAATTCCCCCATCTCACTCAGCAGCGCCGGCAACGTCCGCCCCGCCCGCTGCCGCACCTCCGACTCGTTCCAGCCGTCGCTATCCATCTGGGGACGGGGGTCCATTCCGACGACTCGTGAAGCCAGGTGGTGGACGGCCAGCCGGTCGTATGCGGCAATGTGCGCGACGTGATCGCCCACGCTCCAGTGCCCGCCCGGGACCGGGCGCGCCAACTCCCCCGTCAACGCCCGGCACAGCGCGACGAACATGGCCCGGTTGGCCTCCAGTTCCTCGCTGATCCGATCGACGGCGTGCGGCGCCACTGCATCAGGCCGGTGCGAGCCGCTGCGCCTGTGGGATGGCCGCGTGCCCCGGGTAGCGGGCCGCCTCTCCCAGTTCGGCCTCGATCTCCAGCAAGCGGTTGTACTTCGCCACGCGTTCGGATCGCGCGGGCGCACCGGCCTTGATGAGGCCGGCATTCGTCGCGACGGCGAGATCCGCGATCGTCGTGTCCTCACTTTCCCCTGAGCGATGGCTGATCACCGTCGTCCAGCCGGCCCGCTGCGCCAGGGCCACCGCCTCCAGCGTCTCGCTCAGGGTCCCGATCTGGTTGGGCTTGATCAGGATGCTGTTGGCCGATCGCTCCGCGATCGCCCGGCGCAGCCGCTCGGGATTCGTCACCAAGAGGTCGTCTCCCACCGTTTGCACCTGCTCGCCGATGGTCGCCGTCAGCCGCTGCCAGCCGTCCCAGTCGTCCTCGGCCATGCCGTCTTCGATCGAGACGATGGGATAGCGCCCGGCCCAGTCGGTCCAGAGCGCCACCATCTCGTCCGCCGACAGCGTGCGCCCCTCCGTTTCCAAGTGGTAGCCGTCCTCGCCATAGAGTTCCGTCGTGGCGGGGTCCAGGGCAATCGCGATCTCCGCCCCCGGGCGATATCCGGCCCGTTCGACCGCCGCCAGCACCAGCTCGAGCGCTGGCTCGTTGCCCCCCAGCGCCGGCGCGAAGCCGCCCTCATCCCCCACACCGGTGGCCAGGCCGCGCTCGCGCAGCACCCGGTGCAGGGCGTGGTAGACCTCGGCCACGGCCCGCAGCCCCTCGCGGAAGCTGGCGGCGCCCAGAGGCATGACCATGAACTCTTGGAAGTCGGTGCTGTTGGCCGCGTGGCGGCCGCCGTTGAGGATGTTGGCCATAGGCACCGGCAGGGTGCGCGCGGTGGGCCCGCCCAGGTAGCGGTAGAGCGGCTCGCCGCGCTCCGCGGCGGCGGCGTGGGCGCAGGCCAGCGACACGCTGAGCAGGGCGTTGGCTCCCAGCCGCGCTTTGCGCGGATCGCCGTCCAGCGCCACCAACGCCGCGTCGATGTCCACCTGTGCGCCGGCCTCGAAGCCGATCAGCGCCTCGCGGATCTCGCCGTTCACTGCCCCCACCGCCCCCAAGACGCCGCGGCCGCCGTACCGTTGCGGGTCGCCATCGCGGCGCTCCGCTGCTTCGTGGGCCCCGGTACTCGCCCCCGACGGGACGATCGCCCGGCCCTGCACGCCGTCGAACAGGGTGACGGTGGCTTCCAGCGTGGGGTTGCCCCGCGAGTCCAGCAGCTCCCGCGCCGCGATCTCCACGATCTCCATCGCGCTCCCTTGCGCCGCTGGACCCCTGCTCCTTGCAGCCGCGACCGCGGCCGGTTCGCCCGGCCCTTAACGACACGAGCCGCTCCATCCTAGGAGCGGCTTCCTGGCGGAACAACGGAGCGGCGTTACTGCGCTCGCGGGTGGGCGTGGTCGTAGACCTGGCGCACATGCTCGTCGGTGAGCTGGGTGTAGACCTGAGTGGTGGAGATGTTGGCGTGCCCGAGTAGCTCCTGCACGCTGCGCAGGGGCGCCCCGCCCCGGAGCATGTGCGTGGCGAACGAGTGCCGCAGGGTGTGGGGCGTGACGTCGCTGGAGATATTCGCGGACCTCGCGTAATTCTTCAGGATCAGCCAGAAGCCTTGCCGGGTCAGCCGCTCACCACGGCGGTTGATGAACAGCCCCTTCTCCCGGCGAGACCGCGCCAGCTCTGGGCGCGCTTCCTGCAAGTAGATGCGCAGCGCATGCACGGCCTGCTCATGAATAGGGATCAGACGTTCTTTGCCGGCCTTGCCGACGCAGCGCACGGTGGCGCGGTTGTTCCGCAGTTCGATGGAGTCCAGGTTGAGCGCCACGAGTTCGCTCACACGCATGCCGGTGGCGTACAGCAACTCCATCATCGCCTTGTCGCGCTTCGCTTCGGGCGTCGACCGCTTTCGCGGCTGCTCCAGCAGCTCGTCCACCTCCTGCACGGTCAGCGCCTTAGGCAGCGTCTTGCCCACCCGCGGCGAGGAAAGCGTTTCCGTGGGGTCGCTGGGGACCACGCCTTCCGCCGTGAGGTAGCTAAAGAAACTCTTCACCGCGGCCACCTTGCGCGCCACCGTGGCGTCCGCGTACTCGCGCGCACGCATGGCCGCGATGTAGTCCTGCAAGGCTTGCGGGTCAACCTCGCCCCAGGAGGGCTCCCGGCCATTGCGGCGAGTGCCCTGGAGATGCTGGTGGAACTGATCCAGGTCGTTACGGTAGGCGGAGATGGTGTTCGCCGCGGCCCCCTTTTCGGCGGACATGAAGCTGAGGAATTGCTGGACGTGCTCGTTCATGAGCAGGCTCCTCGGGCATCGTGAGGGGAGCGTGTGGCGGGCGAACCGGGCCGAAGCATATGCGCGCGCTCTCCGCGACCACAACTTCCGGTACACGGGGTATCCACCGTTTCCCCGCGGTTTTGCGGGACGCTGGGGGAAACGCTCTGTTCCCGCTGCCACAGCCTGGAGTCCGTTCCGGCGATCAGGCCCTCCTCCTTCGGTCGTACCCGTCGCGCCGGCGCGCGGCGCGGCGCCTCGTCCGGGCGCTCGTAAAGATTACATAAACCTCCGGCGGCGTCGAGGGCCGGTTGGCGCGGCCGCTGGTGCTGGCGCCTGGCCTAGAGCCGATCCTTAACCTGCGCCGCGACCCCCCGAGTCAGCCCTGGCGTCGCCGCGATCTCATCGAGGGGGGCGTCGCGGATGGCCCTCAGGCTCCCGAACTTCCTCAGCAGTGCCTTCTTTCGCTTCGGGCCCACCCCCGGCACCCCGTCCAGCGCGCTCCGCATGCCCCGCCTCGAGCGCAGGCTGCGGTGGTAGGTGATGGCGAAACGGTGCGCCTCGTCGCGCACGCGCTGGATGAGATAGAGCCCCTGGGAGCGACGGTCCAGCCGGATCGGCTCCTTGCTATCGACGACGAACAACTCCTCGTTGCGCTTCGCCAGCCCCCCCAGCGGCACATCGTCGATGCCCAGATTGCGCAGCACATCGTGCGCCGCCGAGAGCTGCCCTTTGCCCCCGTCGACGATCAGCAGGTCGGGCAGCGCCTCCCATCCCTCTCGCGCGCGCTCGGGGACCCCCCCTTCCGGCCCCGTAGCGCCTGCGAGCGTCGCCTCGGGCACTCCGCCGCCGCTGTCTCGGGCCGCGGCCCGCTCCCGCGCCAGCCGTTTGAAGCGACGCTCCAGCACTTCCGCCATGGAGGCGAAGTCGTTCGCCCCTGCCACCGTCTTGATCTCGAAGCGGCGATACTCCCGGGTGGCGGGATGGCCATCGAGAAAGACCACCATGCTCGCGACGGAATCCCTGCCTTGGATGTTGGAGATGTCGTAGCACTCGATCCGCCCCGGCGGCTCGGGCAGACTCAGGGCCTCCTGCAGCTCCGACAGCGCCGCCCCGGTCTTGCCCTCGTCGGCCAGCCACGTCGCGCGCTGTAGCTGCAAGGACTCCGCAGCGTTCTCCTGAGCCATGGCCACGAGGCGCCGCTTCTCGCCGCGCGTCGGCATCCGCAGCTCCACGCGTCCGCCGCGCGTATCGCTGAGCCAGCGCGCGAGCAGATCCATCTCGTCGGGAGCGGTGGGGAGCAGGATCAGCCGCGGCGCCACCGTCGCGTCCTTATAGAACTGCTTGAGAAAGGAGCCCAGCACGACGGCCGCTGGCTCCTCGCTGACCCCCGCCAGGCTGAAGACGTCCCCTCCCGTCATTTTTGTGCCCCGGACGAAAAGCACCTGAACGACAGCTTCGTTGCCATCCTGAGCCAAGCCGAAGACGTCAATCTCCGCCTCCGTTGTGGAGGCGACCACCTGAGCCTCGGTGACCTTCGCCACCGCCCGCAGCTGGTCACGAAGTTGTGCCGCACGCTCGTAATCGAGCGCGGCGCTGGCGGCCGCCATGCGCTCCTGGAGGTCGCTGAGCACCAGGTCCGTGCGCCCTTCCAGGAAGTGGATCACCTGATCGACGACGGCCCGGTATTCCTCCGGAGTGCAGTAGGAGGTGCACGGGGCGATGCAGCGGCGGATGTAGTAATCCAGGCAGGGACGCGCGTCGGTCCCGCTGATCGTCTTGGTGCAGGAGCGCCAGGGAAACAGTTTCTTGACGATGTCCAGCGTCGTGCGGACGGACTTGGCGTTCGCGTAGGGCCCAAAGTAGCGGCCGCCGTCGCGCTGGACGCTGCGCGTGATGTAGACGCGCGGCCACGGCTCGTCCACGTCGATCTTCAGATAGGGGTAGTGCTTGTCATCCTTGAGCCGCACGTTGTAGAGGGGCTGGTGACGCTTCACCAGCGATGCTTCCAGGTGCAGCGCCTCCTGCTCCGTGGCCGTCGTGACGTATTCCAGGTCCGCGATCGCGGCCGAGAGACGCCGGGTCTTCCCTGCGAGCGAGTTCGGCGCGCCGAAATACGAGCGCACGCGCGCGCGGAGGTTGGCGGCCTTCCCCACGTAGATCACGGCGCCCTGGGCGTTGCGGAACAGGTAGACGCCCGGCTTCTCGGGCACGGTGCGCACTTGCGTCTTCAGTTTGGCTGCCCGCACCACCGGGACCGTCCCTTGGTTCCCCATCGTGGCTTCAGGATACCGCCGGGCCAAGCCGCCCGGACGCGATCACCCTGCCGGACGGCCGCAGGGAGTGCGACGGGGCGCGGGAAGTGGCGCGCTCGGCGGGACTTGAACCCACGACCTCTGCCTCCGCAGGGCAGCGCTCTAATCCACTGAGCTACGAGCGCGACTGCTTGGTGCCGAAGGGGAGACTCGAACTCCCACGCCCTTGCGGACACTACGCCCTGAACGTAGCGCGTCTGCCAATTCCGCCACTTCGGCGCGCACCGCTGCTGGTGGGCGATGCAGGACTTGAACCTGCGACCTCCCGGATGTGAACCGGACGCTCTAGCCAGCTGAGCTAATCGCCCCAAACGGCCTCGTGATGGTAGCAGCGGCAGGACTCGAACCTGCGACCAAGGGCTTATGAGTCCCCTGCTCTACCAACTGAGCTACGCTGCCATCCGTGGGACGGTTCGCCCGAAAGAACGCCCAGATCTCATGCTATCAACCGCCCAAGAAGGGGGTCAATCTGCGGCCCTGGGCGGCGTCGGCGTGACCGCAGTCACGCCTGCGCTCGCATCCGGCCGTACCCCCTGACCGTATCGCGTGCAGGACGCCGCGGGCGAGGATGGTGGGGGAGAGCGGGCACGCGATGGCACGTCCCGCGAGTGTGGGGACCGTTATGGTCGGGTTCATCCGGGGCATCGAATTTCCCGTCCTGCGCCGGCCGCGGTCGAGGCGCGAAGGCATCAACCGCCTGGCCGTTCTGGGGCTGATGGCCCTCGCAGCCCTCGCGGCCTTCTGGGTGGCGCCCAGCACGGCGGACGTCACCGAGGTCGTCGGCGCCGACTTCCAGGCCAAGCTGGACGAGCTGGACGTGACCCGCGACCGCCTGGACCTCCTCCGCAACGGCCCCGGCGCGGATCCCAGCGAGATCGAAACGCTGGCGGCGCGCGTCGACGAGCTGGAGGCGCAGACCTTCATCGGCTACATCCAACGCGACGGCGACGCCCCCAAAGAAGGTGCGTTGGTCCCCGACTTCCGCCTCCTGGACTTGGAGGGTGCCCCCGTGCAGCTCAGCGCCCTCGGCAAACCGGCCGTCGTCAACTTCTGGGCCTCCTGGTGCGCCTTCTGCATCGAGGAAATGCCCGACTTCGAGCGCGTCCATCAAACCGCCGGCGACCGGCTGGCACTGATCGGGATCAACCGCGCCGAGTCCCTGGCCACCGCCACCCGCTTCGCGGGCCAGACCGGGGCCACCTATCCCTTGCTTCTGGACCTGGACGACGACCTTGGCGGCCGCGACGGGCCGTACCAGGTCGTCGGCATGCCCACCACGCTCTACGTCCGCGCCGACGGCATCGTCGACACGGTCAAGATCGGCTTCCACACCTTCGAAGAGATGACCGCGCTGACCAATCGCATTCTCGACACCGCCATCGAGTTCGAGACCGAAGAGATCGACGCCTCCTTCCTCACCGTGGCGCAGGAGCTGCTGGACTCCCAGATCGCCAACCACGCCGCCGCCAACGAACTCTTCGCCCGCCTCCAGGCCGATCCCACCGTCATCGACGACATCGCCTGGCAGCGGAACGTCACCGCCCAGGCGCGCATCTGGGTGACCAACCTCCAGGCCTGGGCCCAGCTCACGCCGCCCTCCTCGGCGGACGTGCTGACGGCGGACGTGCTCGAGGCCTTCGAGCTCCTGGAGGTCGCCTCAGGGCTCCTCCAGGCCGGGGTCGACGCCGCCGACGGCGTCCAGATCGGCCGCGGCGTCGACCTCTTCCGCGACGGCGCGGCGCAGTTCGCGCAGGCCGCGGAGAACCTGGGCGGCTTCCTGGCCACCCAATAGGCGAGTCCCTGCGGCCGCCGCTGTCGGACGGGGGCGCACCCCCCTCATCGCTTGACCATGACGCCGCCCGCTCCATACGGTCGCGGCAAGACCGCACCTGCCGCGATCCTGTGGGCGGTTAGCTCAGATGGCGAGAGCATCCGGTTTACACCCGGAAGGTCGGAGGTTCGAGTCCTCCACCGCCCACCACTTCCCAGCCGCCTCGCGGGGGAGCGGGATCTCGTGACGACCCGCCGCGCGCAGCGATAAACTCAGCGGGGAGCAGCCATGAAGGACTCGATCGAGCAGTGGCGTCGGCAAACCTACGACCCGGCCGTGGCGCGCCGGGCCGAGCGCCGCCCGGAATTCCGGCGCTCCTCCGGCGAGCCTCTCCAACCCCTCTACGACGCACCTGCGGATTCGGCCCACCTCGGCTTCCCGGGCGAGTTTCCCTACACCCGCGGCATCCAGCCCAGCATGTACCGCGGCCGCTTCTGGACCATGCGCCAGTACGCCGGCCAAGAGGACGCCGAAGCCAGCAACCGGCGCTACCGCTTCCTCTTGGCGCAGGGGCAGACGGGCCTCTCCGTCGCCTTCGACCTCCCCACCCAGATCGGCTACGACTCCGACGCCCCCGAGGCGATCGGCGAGGTGGGCAAGGTGGGCGTGGCGATCGACTCCATCGAAGATATGCGCATCCTCTTCGACGGCATCCCCCTCGACCGCGTCACCACCTCCATGACGATCAATGCCACGGCCGCCACGCTCCTCGCCCTCTACGCCGCGGTCGCCCAAGAGCAGGGCGTCGCGCTCGCCACCCTCGGGGGCACCGTCCAGAACGACATCCTCAAGGAGTACGTGGCGCGCGGCACCTTCATCTATCCGCCCGGCCCCTCCATGCGCCTGATCACCGACATCTTCGACTACGGCAGCCGGGAGGTCCCCCGCTGGAACACCATCAGCGTCAGCGGCTACCACATGCGCGAAGCCGGCGGCACCGCCGCCCAGGAGATCGGCTTTACCTTGGCCCACGCCGTCGCGTACGTGGAGGCCGCCCTGGCCGCCGGCTTGGACTTCGACGTCTTCGGCGCTCGGCTCTCATTCTTCTTCGCCTGTCACGCCAATTTCCTGGAGGAGATCGCGAAGTTCCGCGCCGCGCGCCGTCTCTGGGCCCGGATCGCCCGTGATCGCTTCCACGCCCGCAACGATCGCGCCATGATGCTGCGCTTCCACACCCAGACCGGGGGCGTCACCCTCACCGCCCAGCAGCCCGACAACAACATCGTGCGCACGGCCCTGCAGGCGCTGGCCGCCGTGCTCGGCGGCACGCAGTCGCTGCACACGAACTCGCTCGATGAGGCCTTGGGCCTGCCCAGCGAGCACGCCGTGGAGGTTGCCCTGCGCACGCAGCAGATCATCGCGCACGAGATCGGCGTCGCCGACATCGTCGATCCCCTCGGCGGCTCCTCGTACATTGAGCACACCACGGACGCCATTGAGGCCGAGGCGGCCCGCTACATCGACCAGATCGACGCGCTGGGCGGAGCGGTCGCAGCCATCGAGGCGGGTTATCAGCAGCGGCAGATCATGGAGGCCGCCTACCAGCGCCAGGTCGCTCTCGAGGCCGAGGCGCACGCAGCCCGGCGCAACGGCGCCGCCCCCGGCGTTACCGGCGACGTCAAAGTGGGAGTGAACCGCTTCACCACCGACGATCCCGTGACCACCGAGATCGTGCGCGTGGACCCCCAGGTCGGCCATCGCCAGACGGAGAAGCTCGAGCGCCTGCGTGACGCCCGCGACGCCTCCCGCGCCGCGGCCGCCATTGACCGCGTACGCCAGACCGCCGCCGGCGACGACAACCTCATGGGCCCCATTGGCGAGGCGGTCAAGGCCAACGTCACCCTGGGCGAGGTTGCCGACGGACTGCGCGCTGTCTGGGGCGAGCACCAAGGGACAGCGATCATCTGATGTCTGCGCGCTGATGGCCCAGCCCACCCACCCCGGCGCCTGCCCCAGTAGCGGTCCACATGGTCACAGTGACGCCGAGCGGCTGCGCTACTGGCTCGTGGAGGAGCGGCGTCGCCTACTCGATGCCGTGCGCGGCCTCAGCGAGGAGCAGGCGGCCGTACCGCTGGAGCCCGCCGGATGGTCTGTGCAGCAGATCCTCGCCCACCGGCTCTTCTGGGAGGGCCGGGAAGCCGAGGCGCTCGGTCAGTATCTCTTGGGGCGGCGAGTGGATCTGTTGCAATTCCCTCTCAAGCGCCTGGATGGGGCCAACGCCGCCGCCGTCGATACGCTGCGACGCTTCTCCTCGCGGGAGCTGCTGCGGGCGCTGCGCAAGAGCCGGGAGGCGCTGCGCAGCCTCGCCGGGCGCATCCCCGACGCCGCCCTCAACGACCCCCAGGACGCGGCCCGCGCCGTCCTTGGCATCGCCCTGGAGCACGACCGTGAGCACGCCCAGCAGATCGGCGCCTGGCGGGCGGCCGCGGCCGCCAGGGCCGTGGGCGCACCCCGCCCCTCACACACCGGCGACTGAGCGCGTGACCCTCAGCGGCCTCCACCACGTGACGCGGGTTGCCCAGCCCGCGGCTCGTCGCGGGCCGGGGGCTGCCGCTCGCCTGGCGCGGACGGCATAATGAGGGAGAGAGAGCGGATGCCCCACGCCTCGCAGGGCCCACCGCTGGGGGAAGGTCGGCGGCGATGACGGACGCAACCGCGCAACGCACGATCCGCGTGATCGTCGCCAAGCCCGGACTGGACGGGCACGACCGAGGCGCCAAGATCGTGGCGCGGGCCCTGCGCGATGCCGGCATGGAGGTGATCTACACCGGCATCCGTCAGACGCCCGGGATGATCGCGGAGGCCGCCTTGCAGGAAGACGCCGACGTCATCGGCCTGAGCATCCTCTCGGGCGCGCACTTGGAACTCTTTCCCGCCATCGTCGCGGCCTGCGGGGAGCGCGGGATTACCCCTGCCAACACCCTCTTCTTCTGCGGCGGGATTATTCCCGATGAGGACGCCGCCGCCCTGCAGGCGATGGGGTTCAGGGGCGTCTTCGGCCCCGGCGCGAACACCAGCGACATCATCGACTTCGTGCGCGAGCACGTCCCCCCGCCCGGCTGATGCCCGCCCGCGATCCCGCCGCCCTCGTCGCCCCCCTGCTCGACGGCGACCGGCGCGCGCTCGCCCGCGTCTTGACGGAGGTGGAGAACCGGAGCGCCGGGGGCCGCGAGGCGCTGCGCGCGCTCTTCTCCTCCAGCGGCCGGGCGCGGACGATCGGGATCACCGGCGCCCCGGGATCCGGCAAGAGCACGCTCACGAACATGTTGGCCAAGGAGTACCGTCGCCGCGGCAAGACGGTGGGCATCGTGGCGGTGGACCCATCGAGTCCGTTCACGGGCGGCGCCATCCTCGGCGACCGCGTGCGCATGCAGGACCTCGCCGGCGACGCCGGGGTCTTCGTGCGCAGCCTGGCCTCCCGGGGAGGGCTGGGCGGCCTCTCCGCAGCGGCAACCGACGTGGTGACGGTGCTGGATGCGTCCGGCCGGGAGGTTATCCTCATCGAAACCGTCGGCGCAGGCCAGGATGAGGTGGAGATCGCAGGGACCGCCCAGACCACCGTCCTGATCAACACCCCAGGCATGGGGGACGACATCCAGGCGATGAAGGCCGGCATCATGGAGATCGCCGATGTCCTGGCGGTCAACAAGGCGGACCGTCCCGGCGTCGAAGCGCTCATCGGACAGCTCCGGGCCCTGCTCTCCCTGAGCAGCGAGCACGACTGGCAGCCGCCCATCGTCCCCACCATCGCCACCCAGGACGAAGGCGCCGCGGCGCTCGCCGACGCCTGCAAGGATCACTACGCCTACCTCGAGCGCTCCGGCGCCCTGGTCAGCGCCGAGCGCCAGCGCCTGCGCCATCACATCCTGGGCCTCGCCCGCGGCCAGTTGCTCGCCGGGCTCCTCAACCACCGCGGCGGAGAAACCCGGCTGGAGGAACTGATCGACGCTGTCGCGGCCCGCCGTCTGGACCCCCACAGCGCGGCCGCCGAGTGGATCGCCGCCGGCCCGCACGCCTGAATGGGTCCTCTGGGGGGGAAGCGGACGTGCGGCTCAGCGATCCGCAGCCCCACATCTGGCGCGTGGCGGAGTGTGGCCTGCTGCCCGAGGGTCAGAAGCACACCTGTCCGGGCAATATCGGCCGCATCCGCCGGGATGACCGGATCGCGGGTCCGCTCGCGGACGGCCGCCGCGCCGCTGAGGCCGTCGTTGAGCCCCTCGCCATCGAGCCCGGCCTCAGCGGGGCGGAGCAGCGTACGCTTGCCCACGACAACGCCCCTGCCGCGAACGGCTTTCCCCAGCGACTCCCATCATGAGCGAACACCTGCAGCGCCTGCGCATCACCTTCGCCCGCGATGCGGCCGCCCGCTACATCACCCATTTGGACGTCATGCGCATGTGGGAACGCGCCCTCAAACGCGCCGTCCTGCCCGTGCAGTACTCGCAGGGATTCACGCCACGACCACGGATCGCCTTGGCCGCCCCACTGGCCGTGGGGATGACCTCCCAGTGCGAGCTGCTGGAGATCCGCTGCGCGGAGCGCATCCCCTTGCGCCGCCCGCTCCAATCCCTGTCCCCGCAACTGCCGCCGGGCTTCCGGATCCTCGATCTGCGCGAGGTCCCGACCGGCCATCCCTCGCTGCAATCCATGCTGCGCGCCGCGACCTACGAGATCACGCTCAGCGACGATCGCCCGCCTCAGGCCTGGGCCGCCACCATCGACGATCTGCTGGCCCGCGAGACGCTCCCCTGGGAGCATCAGCGTGGCGACGAAACCCGTCGCTACGACCTGCGCCGCCTGATCTTCTCGCTGGCGTTGCTGCGCGCCGGCAGCGGGGAGGTCGTGCTCCAAGCCGAGCTGCGCAACGATGAGACGGGCTCCGGCCGGCCTGAGCAGGTCGCGCGCGCCCTGGGGGTGGAGGCGGAGCCACTGCGCGTCCATCGCACGGCGCTGAGGTTGGAAGAGCCGCGACTCGCCCGCGCCGCCTACCGTGCGGGCGGCCGGGACGCGGACTGAGCGTGCCCCCCCTGTTCGACCGCGACAGGAGACGCTGATGGGCCGCGTCATCCTGGTGCGCCACGGCCAGTGCCAGGCCAACGTGGCCGGTGTCAGCTTGGGCCGCCGCGACTCGCCGCTGACCGACCTCGGCCGCCGTCAGGCTGCCGCCGTCGCCCGCGCCCTCGCCGCGGAGCCGGTCGTGCAGGTGATCGCCAGCCCGCTCTCCCGGGCCGCCGACACCGCGGCCACGATCGCCGCGGAGCATGGACACCATGTCCAGACCGAGGAGGCGCTGGTGGAGATGGACATCGGCGAGATGGAGGGGCTCACCTGGGCGGCCGCGCGGGAGCGCTACGCCGCCTTCATCGAGCGCTGGATCGGCGACGAAACCGCCGCGCTGACGATGCCCCAAGGCGAGTCACTGCGCCAGGTGCAGGAACGC
Organism: Dehalococcoidia bacterium; assembly: GCA_965247775.1. GTDB lineage: Bacteria > Chloroflexota > Dehalococcoidia > Bin125 > Bin125. Next base: position 1,643,163 of record OZ252031.1, on the reverse strand, counting down.
GCCTGGCCGATATTGGCCCCGTACCTGGAGACGAACGCGGACGATACCAACAGCGACCACCCGACGACGATCCTCGTCTCGCACAACTTCGTCATCCGCACGCTGGTCTGCGCCGCTCTCGACCTGGACCTCAACCGCTGGCGGCAGTTCGAACTGGACCTCACCGGGCGCACCGTCTTCGAGCGGCGGCGCGGTGGGACCGTGCTGCGCACCCTCAACGACGCCTCGCACCTCGGGGCGGACCTGCAGGCCTGACTGTCGCCGGGGGCGGCCCCCCAAGGGCCGCTGTCCGCGTCGCGCCACCGGCTCCGCTGTGGTACCGTACGCGCCGGTGGTGGGCCGGTCAGTGCATGTCCAACGACCGTCCCCGCGATTCCCTCAACGCGGCGCCGGACGCCGGCGAGGTGCTACAGAACGCCCACGTCTCCGCCCCCATCCGCCGCCGCATCCTGCCCCTCCTCCTCTTCTTCGCCGCCCTCGCCGTAGTGGGCTATTTTGTCTTCACCGCGATGGACGGCGTCGTCAGCACCAACGCCCTCGACGACCGCGTCGTGGCGCTGCGAGGCGAGATCGATGACCTGCGCTGGGATGCCGACCAGCTGGAAGCGATCGTTGCGTTCCTCGATTCCGACGAATACGCCGAGCGAGTCGCACGGGAGGAGCTGGGCCTGGTCCGGGTGGGCGAAGAAGCATTCGCCATCCAGGCGCCCCTCCGGCCGGGCCTCGAAATTCTCCGCTCCCCCTGGTGGGCCAACCTCCTCCCCGCCTCCCCTGCGCTGCCGCCGTCCCCGGACGACCGGCCGCAGAGTCTGCCCCCCCCGCTGTCCGCGAACTGATCCAACGACGCCGCCCGCGGGTGCGTCGTGAGCCGCGCCACCCGCGCCCTCCGCGACCAGGTGGAGCAGGCGACCCAGCGCGCGCTTGCGGACGTCCCAGGCGACCCCCCCCCGCGACTGCTCGTCGGCATCTCCGGCGGTCCGGACTCGTCCGCCCTGCTCCTGGCCCTGGCCGATCGTGCCCGTCGCAATGGCTGGTCCCTCAGCGCCGCCCACGTCGATCACGGGATCGCCGTCCCCTTGGTGCGAGAGGGCTTCCGCGCCGCCGCCGCCGCGATCGCCGAGCGCGCCGGCGCTCCCCTGCGCATCTGCAGCGTGGACGCCCCGGCCGAGGCCGACCGCGGCGGCGGCGGTATCGAAGCCGCCGCCCGGCGACTGCGCTACGCCGCCCTGCGCGACGTGGCCCTGGCCACGACGAGTCGGGCGATCGTGGTCGGCCACACGATGGACGACCAGGCCGAGTCCGTCCTGTTACACCTGCTGCGGGGCAGCGGTCTGGACGGCTTGGCAGGCATGGCGGCGCGGGCCCCGCTGCCGCTGCCCCCCCCGTCCGGCAATGCGCCCGGCTCTGCCGCCGTCGGAGCCCTGGTCCTGGTGCGTCCCCTGCTCGGCCTGCGACGAAGCGAGACGGCCGCCTTTTGCCGTGCCCTGGGCCTGGAACCCGTGCAAGATCCGGAGAACCTGGACCAGCGCCGGACCCGCGCCCGCCTCCGGGCGGAGGTGCTGCCCGCTCTGTCGGCGATCAACCCGCGCATCGTTGAACGCCTGGCCGCACTCGCCAGGGCTGCCGCCCGCGACCGCGAAGCCTTGGACGGCCTCAGCGCCGCCCTCGCCGGCGAGCTGGCGGATCCCTTGCCCGCGGGCGGCCTGCTCCTCAGCCGGCGCGCCCTCGGAGCGCAGCCGCTCGCGTTGCGCATCCGTGTTCTGCGCAGGCTCGTGGCGGGTCTCGGCGCCCCCGCGCCCGATGCCGAACGCAGCGCCGCCCTGGCGCGCCTGCTGGAGCGCGGCGGTCACCGGGTGGAGTTGGAGGGTGGGATCGTCGCCGAGGCGCGGGGGGATCGGCTGCGACTGGCGTGAGCCAGCCCCCCCTTGCCCGGACAGAACACATGTGCTAAGCTGGGGCCGCGACAGCGTGGCGTGCGTGCCGACCGGTCGGAATCGGTTTGACACCGCCGACTGGGCCGGTGTACGTTCGCCCTCGCGCGTGGGCGCACCCCGCGGTGCCCTGGCCGTCGAGCGGTGGGAGGCGAGGCCTCCGGCCGGGAGACGCGCCTGGGGGCGGTGGGGGCCGGGTTGCCGGCGGCACCTTAACAACTGGAGAGCGAAAGAGCAGCGTGCTTGGGCGGACAAACCGTCTGGGCCCGCTGGCGCGCGTGCGTGCCGGCGGGACCGGGTTGAGTTTTGAACCGTCGCCGTCTCGTTCTGCGAGACGGCACAGTGCTTGGACCAAACGGAGAGTTTGATCCTGGCTCAGGATAAACGCTGGCGGCGTGCCTTACGCATGCAAGTCGAACGAAGCTCCCGCCTTCGGGCGGGATGACTGAGTGGCAAACGGCTGAGTAACGCGTAGGTGACCTGCCCCGAGGTGGAGAACAACTCGTCGAAAGACGCGCTAATACTCCATGTGCCCGCGGGTTCAGCCCCGTGGGGAAAGTTCCGGCGCCTTGGGTGGGGCCTGCGTCCGATTAGCTGGTTGGTGGGGTTATGGCCTACCAAGGCGACCATCGGTAGCTGGTCTGAGAGGATGATCAGCCAGACTGGGACTGAGACACGGCCCAGACTCCTACGGGAGGCAGCAGCGAGGAATCTTGCGCAATGGGCGAAAGCCTGACGCAGCAACGCCGCGTGGGTGAAGAAGGCCTTCGGGTCGTAAACCCCTTTTGCCGGGGAAGAAGTTCTGACGGTACCCGGCGAATAAGCCACGGCTAACTACGTGCCAGCAGCCGCGGTAATACGTAGGTGGCGAGCGTTATCCGGATTTACTGGGCGTAAAGGGTACGTAGGCGGTTCGGCCAGTCTGTTGTGAAATCTCCCGGCTCAACTGGGAGAGGTCAATGGAAACTGCCGGACTTGAGGTGCGTAGAAGTGAGCGGAATTCCCGGTGTAGTGGTGAAATGCGTAGATATCGGGAGGAACACCAGTGGCGAAAGCGGCTCACTAGGCGCCACCTGACGCTGAGGTACGAAAGCGTGGGGAGCGAACCGGATTAGATACCCGGGTAGTCCACGCCGTAAACGATGGATGCTAGACGTGGGGGGTATCGACCCCTTCCGTGTCGAAGCTAACGCATGAAGCATCCCGCCTGGGGACTACGGCCGCAAGGCTAAAACTCAAAGGAATTGACGGGGGCCCGCACAAGCAGCGGAGCGTGTGGTTTAATTCGATGCAACGCGAAGAACCTTACCTGGACTTGACATGTGGGGGACCGCGGCCGAAAGGTCGCCTCCTTCGGGCCGCCGCACAGATGCTGCACGGCTGTCGTCAGTTCGTGCCGTGAGGTGTTGGGTTAAGTCCCGCAACGAGCGCAACCCCTGTCGCTAGTTGTACTTTTCTAGCGAGACTGCTGTGAACAACACAGAGGAAGGCGGGGATGACGTCAAGTCAGCGTGGCTCTTACGTCCAGGGCTACACACACGCTACAATGGCCGGTACAACGGGTTCGCGACGTCGCGAGGCGAAGCTAATCCCTTAAAGCCGGCCTCAGTTCAGATTGCAGGCTGAAACCCGCCTGCATGAAGTCGGAGTTGCTAGTAACCGCAGGTCAGCCACACTGCGGTGAATACGTTCTCGGGCCTTGTACACACCGCCCGTCACATCATGGGAGTGGGTAACACCTGAAGTCGTTACGCCAACTTCGGAGGCAGACGCCGAAGGTGGGACCCGCGACTGGGATGAAGTCGTAACAAGGTAGCCGTAGCGGAAGCTGCGGCTGGATCACCTCCTTTCTAGGGAGTGCCCTCCGGCCCTCGGTGGGGTCGGCAGGCTTCCAGGTCGATCGCTCGCGGGGAACGCGTCCGGTACGCGCCCCGCAGGCGTCCGTCCGCTCGCCGGAGCATGTTCTCTTTCGCTCTCCAGCTGCTAAGGCGGCGTCGGCCTGGCCCGGCGTCGCCCACCGATCCGGCCTCCACGCCACGGGCCATTAGCTCAGCTGGTTAGAGCGCAGTCCTGATAAGACTGAGGTCCCTGGTTCGAGTCCAGGATGGCCCACCAGCCTGCACTCCCGCCGGGGCCGTAGCTCAGCTGGGAGAGCGCCGCCTTTGCAAGGCGGAGGTCAGGGGTTCGACCCCCCTCGGCTCCACCAGACCGCCGGATCCACCCCTCAGCAGCATCGGTGCTGGTGATTAGAGCGCGATGGCCCCACCCGTTCCCATCCCGAACACGGCAGTGAAACGTCGCAGCGCTGACGATACTCGGGGGGCAACCCCCTGCGGAAAATAGGCCATCGCCAGCCCGCTGCCTTGCGCAGCGCCCGTCTTCGGACGGGCGTTTGCCTTGCCCGCCCCAGCGGGGGCGGGGCCCGTACCGGCGGGCGCCAGCGCTCGGGCCCCACCGGCCCCGGTTGGGGATTATAAGCCTAACTTGACGCCAGGCCACCCTCCTTGCTAGGTTCCCTCAGCTTGCGAGGGGGTTCCTGCTATGACGACCAGATTTAGAAAGATGCTCATTATTGGCATGGTCGGCTTGCTCGTCATTGGCGTGCTCGTCGCCATCGGCGGGGGAGATGAGGACTCGGAGTCCAACGAGGTTGCCGCCGCCGTGACGCCTCGGGTTGAGCCTGAGCCGAAAGCGGCAGAGCCGGAGACAGTGCGGGAGGTTGTGCGGGCGCCTAAGCCCGTGCCAGCGGCCGCACCGAAGCCGGAACCTGCGGTCGCACCGGAACCCGCGCCTGATCCCACCTTCGAGGAGTCTTACCAGGAGTTCGTGGTCTGCAATCGGCTCCTCGCCGAATCGTCCATGCAGTGGGGCCAGGCGCCAGGTGTCATCTATTCTGGCAACCCGCAAGTAACCGGTCAGATCCAGGCCGGGGATTACATCCGTTTCCTGACAGCCCCGACAAGCGAGGGGGTTATTCGCGTCAAGGTATTCCCTCATGATGGCCGCGCCGTTGGAAAGAGTAACGACCAGGTTTGGTTGGATTGGGAAGGCCTCAGGCAGTTCCGGCTCGACCGCCTGATGTTCACCTGTGAGGATAATGAGGAGACAGTGCCAGTTGCGCCGGCTGCCGTGGTGGAGCCTGAGCCTGAGCCGGCGGTTACACCTGCACCAGAGCCAGCGCCCACTACCACCGCGGGCGTGTCCGTCGCGGATAGCTACACGTCATTCTCACTCGAGCCGGGCCGCTACACTGCCACGACTACGGGTGCCGACCTCTTCCTGCAAGATGCGGACGGCGACTGGTGCTACCTCTGGATTGTCGACGAGGAGGGCTCCCCTGTCGCGGAGGTTCGCACGCTGGAAGCGAAAGGGACCCATACGCTGGGTTTCTCGATTGCTGACTACGATGGGTCTGGCCCCTTCTACATCGACGATTCTGGGTGCGGTGGCCCGTTCACGGCCGAGATCAACGCGGTAGGCTAGGAGCCGTCATGCCGAAGCCACTTCCCCCCCATCCCTGAGCAGGGGAGAAAGGTGCCGATGAACACGGCGCCGGCAGCAAGAGCGGCGAGAGCGTCTTGAAGCTTCGGGGCAGTCGTAGCCATCAAGGGGCTCCCTTGCAGCGAGCGGAACTCGTTGCCAGACCAGTTCAGCAAGTAGGGCCACAAGGGAGCATCGAGTTCCGCTCGTTCTACTCGCATGGTCTGGCAGAGTCGAACCTGCGATCGCGAGGGGCGTTGCCCCCGTGGTGGTGAAGGATTTACAGTACGGGAGGATTCGCTAGGCTAGACGCCTAGGGAACGTCACCCCTCCGCCGAAGGAGACGCGACCACCATGACCACCAGCGCTCCCGAGAGCCATGCCAGCGCCGTCGCCGCGCATCTCCGCATCAACGATGTACGACAGGAGATCGCCGCTCTCCGCCTGGAGATCCGAGCGGACATGGCGGGCATGGAGCAGCGGCTCCACAGCGCCACGGATGATCTGCGAGCGGAACTCCTGGAGGCCATCAACCGCAACGGCTCCTAGTCGCAAGTGGCGTTATGGCGACCAAGGAGTCCTACGACCCTACTGATCCTGCTCAGGGCGACGTTCTCACGACCGAGGCGTTTGTGGGCTTCGTGACTGCGCTTGCGCAAGTGTTTGCGAAAAACGATCCAGCAGGTCGTCTACATGGTGAAGTGCGAGAATGGGCTGAGGTTCTGATCGCTGAGGAACATAGCTTGACGCTGGACGACGAAGCGGCGATCCGCAAGTGCTGCAACACTCTTGATCGGGCTGTCCGCCACGCTCGAGACCTGATGGGACTGCCATAATTGGGAGGAAGGACAGCATGACCGGCGAGAGACAGGAGCCCCCGCTGAATCCGCGCTACCAGGGGGCCACACCCGAGGATGTGGCGCGGGCGCTCCTACGCACCCCGCGCCCCCGACGGAAGCCCGTTGGCCGCGACGAGATCACGGTAGAGCAGCCGTCGCCCGACGAGACCGGCAGCGACCGCGGCCATCTGCGCTAGCGTGTCCGCGTCGCGGAGGTTGTGCTTCCCTGCGAACTGCTGGACGTAGCGGTCCAGATGCTTCGGCGAGATCTTGTGGTAGACGCCCTTGTGCGCGCGCTTCAGCGTTCCCCAAAATGATTCGATCCCGTTCGTGTGGGCCTGGCCGATGACGTAGGTTCCGACGCTGTGCTGGACCGCGTTGTGCTTGTACTCGCCCTCCAGCAGCGTGTACGCGCCGTGCCCGTCCGAGTAGACCTGGGCGCCCGGCTGCGTGTGCTCCCGCACGAACCCGCGGAGCGTCTCGCCGTCCGTGCTCAGGATGGCGCGGGCGCGGACCGTGCCGGTTGCCCGATCCTTCACGCCGATGACGGGGGCCTTGTCGGAGAGCCCGCCGCGTGCGTGCGCCCGCTGGCGCTCGTGCTCGTGCTTGTTGCGCTCGACCCCGCCCATATATGCCTCATCAACTTCCACGGGTCCGGCCAGCTTGCCGCCGTCTGGGCCGGCCCACGCCTCGCGGATGCGGTGGAGCATGAACCAGGCCGCTGGCTGGCTCACGGCAATGTCCCGGTGGAGCTTCATGCTCGACACGCCCTTGAGGGAGGTCATTTCGAGGTAGATGGCGACGGCCCATTTGCGGAGGGGAACCTTGGAGTGGGAGAGCGCCGTTCCCGTGCGGACGCTGAAGTAGGAGCGGCAGTCCGAGCACCAGTAGGGCATCGGCTTGGCGTTCGGCACCTCGCGCGTTTTGACGCTGCCGCAATGGCCGCAGCCGCGCACCTCGGGCCACACGAGGGACTCAAACCAGCCCGTCGCCGCGGCCTCGTCGGGGAACAACGCGAACAGCTCCATGAGGGAGATTCCCGTGCGGTGCGCTTTGCCGGGAGCACTCGTCACCATGCCCTGACGATACCGGAATCCCGCCCGTCTGTCAAGTTAGGCTTATAATCCCCCCCCGGTTGCCCCGCCGCCCGCGCGTCGGTACCATGGGCCCCTCCGCGAAAGGAAGCGGGGCCCCCGCGCGCCCCACCCACTGCACTTGGCCCAGAACCCCCCCCCCTCCACCCCCAGCATGGCCGAACTCCTGGAAGCCGAAGGCCCAGTCTTCGAGCAACTCCAGCGCGGCGACGTCGTCGAAGGGACCGTCGTCGGCCGTGCCGGCGATAGCCTCATCGTGGACGTGCGCGCCAAAGCCGAGGGCATCGTCGCCCCCAGTGAGATGCATTCCCTCTCGCCCGAGCAGCGCGGCGCCCTGGGGGCGGGCGACTCCGTCCTGGTCTACGTGCTCCAGCCCGAAGTCGAAGAGGATCAACTGCTCCTCTCGGTAGACCGCGCCCGCGGCGAGCAAGGCTGGCGGGAGCTGCAGAACCGGCACGAAAGCGGCGAGATCTTCGAGGCCGGCGTGACCGGCTTCAACAAGGGCGGCCTCCTGGTCAACGTAGAAGGAGTGAACGCCTTCGTGCCCTTGAGCCAGGTGGTGGGCGCCGCCCCCGACCGCGAGAACGGCGGCGGGCTGGCCGAGTTCGTCGGGCGCACCTTGCGGCTCAAGGTGATTGAGATCAACCGGCGCCGCAACCGCGTCATCCTCTCCGAACGCGCCGCCATGCAGGAATGGCGTGCGGAGCAGAAGGACCGGCTGCTGACGGAGCTGCACGAAGGCGAGATCCGCAAGGGCAAGGTCACGAGCATCCGCAGCTTCGGCGTCTTCGTGGACCTCGGTGGCGCCGATGGCTTGGTCCACCTCTCCGAACTCTCCTGGGACCGCGATATCGACCCCGAAGCGCTCTTCAAGATCGGGGAGCCGGTAGACGTCTACGTCATGAAGGTGGACCACGAGAGCAAGAAGATCGGCCTCTCCATCCGCCGCGCGCGCCCCGAGGAATGGGACGACGTGGTTGGGCAGTACGGCGTCAATCAGGTGGTGGCCAGCGTCGTCACGAAGCTGGTCACCTTCGGCGCCTTCGCCCGCATCGACGGCCCCGTGGAAGGGCTCATCCACGTCTCCGAACTCGTGGACCGGCGGATCTCCCACCCGCGCGAAGTCGTCGCCGAAGGGGATGTCGTTCCGGTCAAGATCGTGCGGATTGAGCGGGACCGGCATCGTCTCGGCCTCAGCTTGCGCCAGGCCCGCCCCGAGGCCGAGCAGTCCGGCTGGGTCTTCAACGACGAGGGTGGTATCCAGATGCTCCCCGCCGACGTGGCGGCGCGCTTCGGGGTCACCCAGGGCGAGCCCCCTCCCGCCACGGAGGATTTGGCCGCCGCCGCGCCGGACGCGTCCCCCGCGGATGCGCCCGCCGCCGCCCCTTCCCCGCCGGCCCCCGCCACCGCCATGGAGGCGGCGCTGCAAAAAGCCGGCCTCTCGGAGCAGGATCTCCGAGCCGACAGCGCCGACTGACCCAGGGTCCTCGCTCTGCAGTCGCGAGATCGGCCCCGGCCATCGGCCGGGCCGCGGGGAACGTCTCCTCAGCAGGGGACGGCCGCCCGGCGGGCCCCAGCCCGCGACGTTGAGTACGGGGATCCGCGCCCGGGAATACGGTCCCCGGTGTGCCCACGGCAGGCCCTTCGCATAGACGCTCTAGAGGACCGTTGATAGGCTCGGAATCACGGGAGGAATCCGATGGCCGACCGTTTTGACAAGTTCACCGAGCGCGCGCGGCGGGTCCTCACACTGGCCCAGGAAGAAGCGCAGCGCTTCAACCACAACTACATTGGCACCGAGCACCTGCTCCTCGGCCTGGTTCGCGAGGGCGACGGCGTCGCCGCCAAGGTCCTGGCCAACCTCGGTGTAGAACTCAGCAAGGTGCGGTCCGCCGTGGAGTTCATCATTGGCCGCGGAGACCGCGCCGTGCTCGGCGAGATCGGGCTCACCCCGCGCGCCAAAAAGGTGATCGAGCTGGCCGTGGATGAGGCCCGGCGCCTCAACCATCACTACATCGGCACCGAGCACCTGCTCCTTGGTTTGGTACGCGAAGGCGAAGGTATCGCCGCCGGCGTCCTCGAGAGCTTGGGCGTCAACCTCGAGCGGGTGCGGGGCGAAACCACCCGCATTCTCTCGCAGAGTTCGCCCGCCACCGGTGGCAGCGGCGGCGCTGGCGCCACCGCCGGCAGCGGCAGCGGCAGCGGAGCGCGCCAGTCCACCCGCACGCCGACCATCGACCAACTGGGCATCGATCTGACGGCCGCGGCCCGCGGCGATCAACTGGACCCCGTCATCGGCCGGGAAAAAGAGATCCAGCGCGTCGTCCAGATCCTGTCCCGCCGCACCAAGAACAACCCCGTGCTGATCGGCGAGCCCGGCGTGGGCAAGACCGCCGTGGTCGAGGGCCTGGCCCAGCGCATCGTGGCGGGGGACGTGCCCGAAACCCTGCAAGGCAAGCGGCTCCTCACCCTGGATGTCGGCTCGCTCGTGGCGGGCACGAAGTACCGCGGCGAGTTCGAGGAGCGCCTGAAGAAGGTGATCGAAGAGATCCGCAACGCCAAGAACTGCGTCCTCTTCATCGACGAGATGCACATGCTCGTCGGCGCGGGCGCCGCCGAAGGCGCCGTCGACGCCGCCAACATCCTCAAACCCTCCCTGGCCCGCGGCGAAATCCAGACGATCGGGGCCACCACCCTGGACGACTACCGCAAGCACATCGAGCGCGACGCCGCTCTGGAACGCCGTTTCCAGCCCATCGTCGTGGAGGAGCCCAGCGTCGAGGAAACCATCGAGATCCTGCGCGGGATCAAGGGCCAGTACGAGCAGCACCACAAGCTGACCATCAGCGAGGAGGCGATCAAGGCCGCCGCCGAAATGTCGGCGCGCTACATCTCCGACCGTGCGCTGCCGGACAAGGCGATCGACCTGATCGACGAATCCGGCTCCCGCGTCCGCATCCGCCGCTCCTACACGCCGCCCAGCCTGAAAGAGGCCATGGTCGGCCTGGAGAGCATTCGCAAGGAGAAGGAAGCCGCCATCAACTCGCAGCAGTACGAACACGCGGCGGAGCTGCGCGACCGGGAACTCAAGCTGCAGGAGCGGATCGGCGAGCTGGAGAAGGACTTGGATGATAAGCGCGGCGACGACGAGCCCATCGTCACGGACGAGGACATCGCCGAAGTCGTCTCCATGTGGACCGGCATCCCCCTGGTGCAGATCGCGACCGAGGAGTCCCAGCGCCTGCTCCACATGGAGGAAGCCATCCACGATCGCGTCGTGGGGCAAGACGAGCCCATCAAAGCGCTCGCCAAGGCCGTCCGCCGCGCCCGGGCCGGGCTCAAGGACCCGCGCCGCCCCATCGGCGTCTTCATGTTCCTGGGGCCCACCGGCGTCGGCAAGACGGAACTCGCCCGCGCCCTGGCCGAGTTCATGTTCGGCTCGGACGAGAACATGGTGCGGCTGGACATGTCGGAGTTCATGGAGCGCCACACCGTCTCCCGGCTCGTGGGGGCGCCCCCCGGCTATGTGGGCTACGACGACGGCGGCCAGCTAACCGATACCGTGCGCCGCAAGAACTACTGCCTGATCCTGCTGGACGAGGTGGAGAAGGCCCACCCCGAGGTCTTCAACATGCTCCTCCAGGTCTTCGACGACGGCCATCTGGCCGACGCCAAGGGCCGCAAGGTCGATTTCCGCAACACCATCATCATCATGACCTCCAACGTCGGCTCGGACCTGATCCGCAAGGAATCCGCGCTCGGCTTCGCGGTCAGGTCCGACGAGGCCCAGACCGATGCCCAGCAGTACGACCGCATGAAGGACAAGGTCCTCACGGAGATGAAACGCGTCTTCCGCCCCGAGTTCCTCAACCGCGTGGACTCCACCTTGGTCTTCCATACCCTAAGCAAGCCGCACATCCGCCGGATCGTGGACCTAATGCTGCGCGAGATCGACAAACAGGTCGCGCTGCAGGGCTTCAACCTGGAGGTGACCGACCCCGCCCGCGACTGGCTGGGCGAAAAGGGCTACGACCCTGTCTTCGGCGCCCGCCCGCTGCGCCGCGTCATCCAGGAACGGATGGAGGACTCGCTCTCTGAGGCGCTGCTCCGGAGTGAGTTCGAACCCGGCGACACCATCCGCGTCGACCTGGTCACCAAAACGGACGACGACGGCAAGGAAGAGCAAGACCTGGACTACCAGCGCCTGGCGAGCAGCGTCCGCAGTGATGAGGGCAGCGCCTCCGACGACTCCAGCGGCAGCGATGAGGGCGGCGGATCCGACGAGGGCGGCGGGTCCGGCGGAGGCTCCGATCGGGACGGTGGCAACGGCCACGGCGGCGGCGACGACGCCCCCCCGGCCCCCGCGAGTCCCAGCGAAGAACCCGTCATCGCCACGAACTAGGGCTCCGGCGGACCTCGGAGGCTGCTCGGGGTCGCCGCCGCCCACCCCCGCCGGTGAAACGGTGGCTGCCCCGGCTCCGCCCGATTACCCCTACGTATCGCGGTGCAGGAGGATGCTCTGGACGATCCCCAGCGCCGCGAACAGCATCAGAATTGAGGCGTTTCCCACGCTGATGAAGGGGAGCGGGATCCCCGTCACTGGCATCAGCCGGATGTTCACCCCCACGGCGATAAACGTCTGCACCGCGATCAGCGTCACGATCCCGGCCACCAGCAGCTGCCCGAACGGGTCCGTCGCCTGCAGGATCACCCGCAGCAGCCGTAAGAGCAGGATCAGGAACAACGCGAACAAGACCATCGCCCCAGCGAAGCCCAACTCCTCTCCCAGCACGCTGAAGATGAAGTCCGTCGTTTGCGTGCGCAGGAAGTCGAGCTGGGTTTGCGTCCCCTCCGTGAAGCCCTTGCCCGTCACCCCCCCCGATCCCACGGCCAGCTCAGCCTGCAGCACGTTGAAGCCCGCCCCCTGGGCGTCGTCCACCGGGTTAAAGAACGAGGAGATGCGGTCCCGCTGGTAATCCTCCACGCCCACAATCAGTATGGCCGGCACCAGCGCCAGCACCACCGCGCCCAGAATCAGGAACTGCCTCATGCGGGCGCCGGCGAACGCCGCCATCACTGCCCAGAGCACCAGGAAGACGCTGGCGCTGCCCGCGTCCGGTTCCAGGAACACCAGCGAGGCCGGCAGCAGCGCTACCCCGAGCGAGCCCAGGAAGAAGCGCCATTCGTGCAGCCGGTCGCGGTAGTCCGTGAGGAACTTCGCCAGCCCGATGACCGTCAGCAGCTTTGCGACCTCTGAGGCCTGCACCAGGGTGAAGCCCAGGTCGAACCAGCGTCGCGATCCGAACTGCTCCACCCCCACGACCAGCACCGCCAGCAGCAGGAGCAGCCCGAAGCCGTACGCGAACCAGCCCAGCACATCCAGCACCCGGTAGTTCAGCCGCGCCGCCACGAACATCGCGATCGCGCCGGCGGACGCTGCCGCAATGTGGCGGACGACCGGCTCGCTGATCACCACGCCGTCGGCGTCACGGGGCAGCGCGGCCGAGTAGATCAGCAGCGCCCCATACCCCGTCAGGGCCAGCGCGGCGACCAGCAGGATGGGGTCGAAGTTGCGCCAGCGGGGGCCTTCCGGGGCCCGCAGCGCCTGGCCCGCGGCGCTCATGGCAGCCGGCTCGCGATCTCGTTGAACGCCTCCACCGTGCGTACCGGCAGTTGTCCCAGGGCCGGCAGGACCGTCCCGAAGACGTCGTTGAGTTCGCCCCAGGCGCGGAAGACGTCGGCCCCTGCGGAGGCGGTGAGGAAGCCCGCTCCGAGTTCGTGGAAGACCGCTACCGCGATCTGGGGGTCCTCGTACGGGGCGAAACCCAGGAACCAGCCGTGCGTCGGGAAGTCACCGCGGAACAGCTCCTCTTCCCCGAACTCCGCCGTTCCCGTCTTGCCGGCCACTTGCATTTCCGGGATCCAGGCGTTGCCCGCCGTGCCGCCCAGCACGGCCATCGCCATGCCGCGGCGCACCGCCTCCAGCGTTGCGGGGTCCGCGTTCAGCTGTTGCGACACCACCGGCCGGAACGGCTCCACAACGCTGCCCGCCGTATCGACGATGTCGCCCACGACACGCGGCTCCAGGACCGATCCCCCGTTCGCGATCGCTGCCGTCACCATCGCCATCTGCAGCGGCGTCACGGCCACGAATCCCTGGCCGATGCCGAAGTTGTAGGAGTCGCCCTGACCCCAGCCCTCCCCGAACGTCCGCAGCTTCCAGGCTGGGTCGGGGATGAAGCCCGAGGCCTCCCCTTGCAGATCGACGCCCGTGCTGGCGTCCAGCCCGAAGTTCCGCGACCAGCGCGCCAGCGCTTCCGCGCCCAAGCCGGTGAATCCCTGCAGCCCGCCGATCACGCCTTCCGCTTCCAGCCGCCGCTGCTCTGCCAGGTCCTCCGGCGGCAGCAACTCCTCCGGCACCGGGCGGCGGAAGGGCGACCCGCCGGACAAGTACCAGAAGTACACGTTGCTCGACTCCGCGAGCCCCCGCACGAAGTCGAAGTTGCCGCTGGTCGTGTCGCGGAAGGTGTACGTGATCCGCGCGTCGACCTCGTTCTGCACCTCGATCACACCGGGTGAGAAGATCACGTCACCCGTCGCGATCACCTGCTCCTGCAAGGCGGCCGTGCCCGTGATCACCTTGAAGATCGATCCCGGCGGAAACTGGTCCGCGATGGTGTGATTCACCAGCGGGCGCCCTTTGTCCTCCAAGATCGCCTGCAGCGCCGTTTCGTCCACATCACCCGTGAACAGATTGGCGTCATAGGCCGGTACGGAAACCATCGCGAGCAATTCGCCGCTGCGCACGTCCACGACCACCGCCGAGGCGAACAGCGACCCCCCCATCGACTCCAGCAGGATGTCTCGCACCCGGCGTTGCAGCTCCAGATCCAGCGTCAGCACCACGCTGTGGCCGGGGACGGGGTCCTCGCCGCTGAGCGTGCGAAGCTCCCGTCCCTCGGCGTTCACTTCGAATTGGCGCCGGCCGGGGACGCCGCGCAGGAGCGACTCGTAGGACGCCTCCACGCCCGTCTGGCCGAGGCGGTCCGAGATGCGGTACCGGTCCGCCTCCAACTCTGCGAACTCGTCCCGGCTGATCGGGCCGACGTAGCCCAGGATGTGCGCGAGGAGGTCGCTCTCCTCGTAGAGGCGGTTGGCCACGGCCTCGACCTGCACACCCGGCAGCGCGGCGCGCTGAGCGGACAACGCGAAGGCCAGTTCCGGTTCCGCGTTCGTCTCCAGCACCCGCGGGAAGAATGGGTCGATGCTGCGCTTGCCCGCCAGGATCTCGGCCTCGACCTCGAAGGGCGAGATGCCCAGGGCGCTGCCCAGCCGCTGCGCCAGCACCGCTTCTTCCCCATCCGGGATGTCGGCCGGGACGACGGAGATCGCGAAGGCCGGCACGTTTTCGACCAGGGCGTTCCCGTCCCGATCGTAAATCAGCCCGCGCTCCGCGGGGAGGTTCTCGTTCCGGATGCGATTGATCGTCGCCAGCGCCTCGAACTCTTCCTGCCGGAAGATCTGCAGCCGGACGAGTTGCACCGTCAGCACCGCGAAGAGCATCAACGCAAAGATGCCCAGCAGCCAGACCCGGATGCGCAGCCCGGCATTCTCCTCGGCCGCCGGGACGAGCAGCACGGGCTGCCGGCGGTCCGTGAAGAGGCCCATCAGACCGGCTCCGGTTGCGGCGTCGGCAGCCGCACGAGCCAATAGACGAGCGCGCCGATGAAGAGATTCGTCAGCACGCTGGGGACCATCACGTCCCTGAGCGCGTCCAGCCAAGCCACGCTGTCCCCACCCACCTGAATGGTCACGGCCACGGCGAAGAAGTGCAGGATCGTAGCGCCGATGATCACCGCCAGCGCCCAGGCGTACTCGTTGGGGGGACGGACCTGCTCGCGCAGCGCCGCGATCAGCACCAGCGGCAAGAACGCCGCGACGGACTCCGCCATGCCTTGGAACGAGAGCAGTCCCAGCGAGAGCCCCGCGAGCGGCGCCATGACCAACGCCTCACGTTGGTCCCGCACCACGGCCCAGCAACACAGCACGACGAGCAGGAGATTCGGCGCGACCCCCAGCAGGTGAAAGGCGGGCACCGCGGAGGTCTGCAGGAGTGTGAGCGCTAGGGCGCCCAGGATCAACGGTGGCCACTTCATGGCGCCGCGGTCTCCGCGGCCTGCGTCTCCGCGCCGTCCTCCGCGACCTCGCTGCCCGGCGGGGGCAGCGGTTCGGGGCGGAAGGTGATCTGGACCAGCACCAGCTCGAGTTCGTCCAGCGGCGCCAGTGGTTCCAGCCGGACCCGCATGAAGACCTCTTGCGCCGATCCCTCCGCCGACACGACACGGCCAACCGGGATGCCCTTGGGCAGCAGCCCCCCTAGGCCCGATGTCACGAACAGATGGCCTGGCTGCACGTCGGCGGTGCGAGGGATGAAATCGACCCGCAGGTTGCCGCCCGTATCGCCGCTGACCACGCCCTCGGAGCGGCTCAGTTGGTGCAACGTTCGCGCGCTGCCCCCGGGATCCGTCAGCAGCCGGACAAAGGAGGACCCCGGGCGCACCTCCATGATGGTGCCTACCAGGCTGCCACCGGCGGCGAGCACGGCCATGCCCTCTTCAACGCCGTCGTTGCTGCCCCGGTCGAGGGCAATGACGTCCAGCAGGCCGGTGAGGTCGCGCGTGATCACGCCCGCCGTCAGGAAGATCTCGTCCGAGGCCTCTTGCACCGCAAGCAGCGCCTCCCGCCCGCGGAATTGGATCTGCGTCTCGCGCAGGCGGGCGGTCTCCGCCTCCAGTTGCTCGATGCGATTGCGGAGAGCCCGGTTCTCATCATCGACGGTGTCGAACTCGTCGACGCTCTCCACCAGGTTCGCGACAGGCTCCGCGGCTCGGCGCAGGCCGCGCTGAATGGGGCCGAACACGGTCGACGCCGCTTCCTCCACGGGCTGCGCGACGCCGAGCGCCGCCAGCGTCGCGAGTAAGACGATGAGCGCCGCCATGCCCAGTAGCCACTGGCCTAGCCGGGATTGCAGGAGCGTCATCACGCCCTAACGGCGCCCGCGCCAGGTTGTCATCTGCGAGCGGACTTTCATCAGCATCTCCGCCTCCTCCAGGACCTCGGCGCAGCCGCGGACCACGCAGGTCAGCGGATCCTCAGCCACGTACACCGGGAATTTCGTCTCTTGCGAAATTCGCCGGTCCATCCCGGCTAACAGAGCGCCGCCCCCCGCCAGAGCGATGCCTTGATTCATCAGGTCCGCCACCAGCTCCGGGGGCGTGATCTCGATCGTTTGCCGCACGGCGCCCGCGATGCCGCTGATCGACGCGCTCAGCGCGTCCCGCAATTCCACACTGCTGATCTCCACACGCTTGGGCAGCCCCGTCGATAGATCCCGCCCGCGCAGCACCACCGGGCGCTCCCGCTCCAGAGGGAAGGCCGATCCCGCCTCGATCTTAATCTCCTCCGCCGAGCGGTCGCCAATCAACATGTTGTGGACCTGGCGGGCGTAGCTGATGATGTCCGCGTCCACCTCGTCGCCGGCGATCCGGATCGACGTGCTGACGACGATCCCGCCCAGCGCCAGCACCGCCACCTCCGTCGTGCCTCCACCGATGTCCACGATCATCGTGCCGCTCGCGTCCAGGATCGGGAGGCCGGCGCCGATGGCAGCGGCCAGCGGCTCCTCGACGAGGAAGGCTTCGCGCGCGCCGGCGTTGGTGACCGCGTCGTAGATCGCCCGTTTCTCCACCTCCGTGACCCCCGAGGGCATCCCCACCACCACCCGCGGTCGCGGCAGGCCCCAGCCGAAGCGATCATGGACCGCGCGGACGAAATACTGCAGCATCTTCTCCGCCACGTCGAAGTCGGAGATGACGCCGTCCTTGAGCGGCCGCACAGCGACGATGTTGGCGGGTGTCCGGCCCACCATGCGCTTCGCCTCCGCGCCGATCGCGAGGACGGTTTTCGTGTTGCGATCGATCGCCACGACCGACGGCTCATCGATGACGATGCCGCGCTCTTTGACGGTGACCAGCGTGTTCGCGGTCCCCAGATCAATGCCGATGTCGTGCGACAAGCGGCCGAGTATCCAGGCCAGCGGGTTGAGCCTCATGAGCACCTTCAGCGGACAGGCGACAGATGGGCGGCCCGCGCCGCCCGGGCCACTATATATCGCGCCCCCGGGGGCGGAAAGCGGACGGCCCAGCCTGGGAGGGGCCGCACGATCGGCCTAACGCCGCACCCTTCTCCTGGGTTCCCGCGGGCGCGGTCTCGCCGCCGGAGAGCCCGGCGTCCGATGCGCTCCGTGCTCGATGGCCGGCCGCCCGCCGGGATTACCGCGCCACCTAGCCACCGCGGAAGACCGGCTCCCGCTTCTCCAGAAACGAGAGTCGCCCCTCTTCCACGTCCGACGTCTGGTAGGTGATCCGCTGCAGGTACTCCTCCAGCTCAATGTGGTTCCGCAACGATGTCGTCTCGCTCTCCCGCACCAGCCGCTTCATGATCTCAATGGCCACAGACGGACCGCGCGCGATTTCCCCTGCCAGCGCCAGTGCCCGCTCCTCCAGCTCCGCCGCCGGCGCCAGCTCGCTCACCAGGCCCATCGCCAGGGCCCGCTCGGCCGGTACCATCTCACCGGTGAACAGCATCCGCATCGCCTGCTCCCGCCCCACCAGCCGCGGCAGGTGCCAGGACGACCCCGTATCCGCGTTCAGCGCCCGCTTGACGAAGATCGCGCTGAAGCGCGCCGCCTCCGAGGCGATGCGGATGTCGCAGGCGCAGGCGATGCTCAGCCCGGCCCCCACGCAGACCCCGTTCACGGCCGCGATCGTCGGCTTCTGCAAGCTGTACAGCAGCGCAGGACCCAGGTGGCGCGTGCGTAGCTGCCCCACCCGCCCCGGGTAGGGGCGCGGGCGGCCCGCCGTCGTGCGGGCGGTCAGGTCTGTGCCGGCGCTGAAGGCGCGACCGGCGCCGGTCATCAGGAGCACGTTCGTCCCGTCGTCGTTCTGGGCCTCGGTCCAGGCCGATTCCAGCTCCGCCCAGGTGTCCCAGGACAGCGCGTTCAGCTTCTCCGGCTTGTTCAGCGTCAGCCGGGCGATGCCGTCCTGCACTTCGTAGATGATGTCCTCGTAGGTCATGCGACGCTCCTTTCCGGCCTCGCTAGGCCCCGATCGCGGCCGGGTCCAGGCCGTGCTCCGCCAGCAGCGAGAGGAAGGTGGCTTCGTCCCAGACCGGCGTCCCCAGTTTCTCCGCCTTGGCCATCTTGCTGCCCGCAGCCTCCCCCGCGATCAGCGCCGCCGTCTTCTTGCCCACCGCGCTCCCCACCGACGCCCCGAGCCGCTTCAGCGCTCCCTCCGCCTGATTCCGCGTCAATCGCTCCAGCCGCCCCGTCACGACGAACTGCTGCCCCGCCAGCGGCCCTTCCCGCGCGCCACCGCCCGCCTCCGCCAGGCGCACCCCGGCCACCTCCAGTTTGGCCAGTATCGCCTGGTTGCGGGGCGTCGCCAGCCAGGCCGCGACGCTCTCGGCGATAATCGGCCCCACCCCGTCGACCGCCGCGATCTCCTCCTCCGCCGCTCCCGCCATCGCCGTCATGCTGCCGAAGTGCTGCGCCAGCAGCGCCGCCACCTCCCCGCCAACGTGGCGGATGCCCAGCCCATAGACCACCGCCGCTAGCGGCCGTGCCTTACTCGCCTCGATCGCCGCCAGCAGGTTCTCAACGCTCTTCTCGGCCATCTTCGGCAGCGCCCGGAGGGCCTCGCGCTTCTCCGCCAGCGCGTAGATGTCGCCCGCGTCCTCGATCAGCCCCGCCTCCAGGAACTCCGCGACCCGCCGCTCGCCCAGCCCTTCGATATCCATCCCCCCTCGTCCCGCGAAGTGCTCCACCGTCCGCCGCACGACAGCGGGGCAGACCGGGTTCGGACAGTACGTCCCAACCTCCTGCTCCAGCCGCACCACCGCATCGCCGGACACCGGGCAGCGCTTGGGCATGTGCCAGCGTCGCGCCCCCCGCTTGCGACGGCTCAGCACCGGCCCGACGACCTGCGGGATCACCTCTCCCGCCCGCCGCACGATCACCGTGTCCCCCTTGCGGATGTCCTTGCGGTGGATGTCGTCCTCGTTGTGCAGCGTCGCCATCTTCACCGTCGCGCCCCCGACCACCACCGGCTCCAGGATCGCGTACGGGTTGAGGCGACCCGTCCGCCCCACGTTCACCGCGATCTGGTGCAGTGTCGTCGTCGCCTCCGCCGGCGGGAACTTGAAGGCGGTGGCCCAACGCGGCTCCCGTCCCACGATGCCCAGCTGCCGCTGGATGGCGAACTCATCGATCTTGATCACCACGCCGTCCATGTCGAAGGGCAGCGCATCGCGACGAGGCGCCCAGCGCAGGCAGGCCGCGATCGTCTCCTCCAGTCCCGCCTGCCGCTCCGACTCCGGCGTCGTCGGCAGCCCGAACGCCCGCAGCCAGCCCAATGTCTCCCAATGCGTTGCCGGCGCCGCCCCCTCCACCCAGCCGAGCTGGTAGACGCCGATGCTCAGGGGGCGGCTCGCCGTGATCCGCGGGTCCTTCTGCCGCACCGCGCCGGCGGCGACGTTGCGCGGGTTGGCGAAGAGGCGCAGTGGCTTCTTGCCCGCTGTCCCACGCTCCACGTTCTCCGCCTCGATGGCGGCGTTCATCGCTTCGAAGCCCGCCTTCGGCATGTAGACCTCGCCCCGCACCTCGAAGCGCTCCGGCGGCGACCCCGCCAGCCGCTGCGGCACGTCCGGGATCTGGCGGATGTTCTCGGTCACGTTCTCGCCCCGCCGGCCGTCGCCGCGTGTTGCAGCCTGGACGAGCCGCCCGCGTTCGTAGACCAGGGCCATCGCCAGCCCGTCGATCTTCGGCTCCGTCACCAGGGCGAAGTCGTGACGGTTCGCCAGATCGCTCGCCCGCCGGTACCAGTCACGCAGGTCCGCCTCGTCGAAGACGTTGCCCAGGCTGAGGAGGGGCTCGCGATGCTCGACCACCGCGAACGCCTCCAGCGGCCCCGCTCCCACCTCCTGCGTGGGAGAATCCGCCGTGATGAACTCCGGATGGGCCTCCTCCAGCGCCCGCAACTCGCGGAAGAGCGCGTCCCACGCCGCGTCGCGGATCTCCGGGTCGTCCAGGACGTAGTAGCGGTAGTTGTGGTAGCGGATCTGATCGCGCAACTCCTCGATCCGGTTGCGCGCGTCGAAATGCTCGGCGTCGGCAGGCCCGGCCCCTGCGGAGAGCCCGGCGACCGGGGGAGCGAGGCCTTCGGCTTCGACCGACATGCCGCGAGTATATTGCCCCGCCCCCGCCCGCCCGAACGGCCGCGCTTTGCCGCGCGGCCGACAGGGATCGGCACGGCCCAGTGATAGGCTGGCCCCCTCATGGCGGGCAACGGCGACGTGGTGGTACTCGACTACGGGGCAGGCAACCTGCGCTCGGTCGTCCGGGCCGTCGAGCACGTCGGCGTCCGTCCCGTCGTCAGCGACACCCCCGGCTCCCTGCAGGGCGCCCGCGCCGTGATCCTGCCCGGCGTCGGCGCTGCCGCCGACACCATGGCCAACCTCGCCGCCCGCGGCCTCGTGGAGCCCGTCCGCTCGTACATCGCCGCCGGCCGGCCCTTCCTGGGGGTCTGCATGGGCCTGCAGGCCCTCATGACCGTTTCCGAGGAGGGCGGCGAGCACCCCTGCCTGGACATGATCCCCGGCCGCGTCGTCCGCCTCCGGGCCGCCGCCAAGATTCCTCACATGGGCTGGAACGCGGTGCAGCCTCGCCACGGGAGCCCCCTCCTGGACGGCATCCCCCCCGGCAGCCACTTCTACTTCGTGCACTCCTACCACTGCCGCCTGGACGACGACTCCGCCGTGCTCGCCACCACCGACTACGCCGAGCCTATCGTCGCCATCGTCGAGCGGGACAACGTGGTCGCCACGCAGTTCCACCCTGAGAAGAGCGGCGCCAACGGGCTGCGCCTCTACCGCAACTTCCTGCGCCGGGCCCTGGACGGGGATGCTTGAGCCGCCGTGGAGATCATCCCCGCCATCGACATCCGCGACGGACACGCCGTCCGCCTGTACCAGGGCCGCTTCGATGCTGAGACCGTCTTCGACGACGACCCCGTCGACGCCGCCCGCCGCTGGGTGGAGGCTGGGGCCACGCGCCTCCACGTCGTCGACCTGGACGGCGCCCGCTTCGGTCGGCCCGCCAATCTGGAGCACGTGGCCGCCATC
Organism: Dehalococcoidia bacterium; assembly: GCA_965247775.1. Lineage (GTDB taxonomy): Bacteria > Chloroflexota > Dehalococcoidia > Bin125 > Bin125. The sequence goes on along the minus strand of OZ252031.1, from coordinate 1,621,581 downwards.
GCCCGCTTGGGGCCGCCCGTGCAGTGCGGCGGTGGCATCCGCGACGCCGCTTCCGCCGCCCGCCTGCTGGCGGCCGGCGTGGACCGCGTCATCCTGGGCACCGCGGCCGTGGAGGACCTGGCCTTCGTCGAATCCCTCTGCCGCGACCACGCTGCCGCCGTCGCCGTGTCGCTCGACGCCCGCGACGGTCTTGTCGCCACCGATGGCTGGACCCGCACGAGCGCTGTTCGGGCGATCGACTTGGCAGCGACGCTGAAGGACGCGGGCGTCCGCCGCTTCGTCTACACCGACATCGCCCGCGACGGCGCCATGAGCGCGCCCAACCTGGAGGCGCTCGGGGCGCTTATCGCCAGCGTCACGGTGCCCGTCATCGCCTCTGGCGGTGTCGCCCGGGTCGCGCACCTGCCGCCTCTCGCCGCAGCGGGCGCGGAGGCGGCCATCGTCGGGCGTGCCCTCTACGATGGCCGCCTGGATCTGCGCGTCGCCATCGAGGCGCTGCGCCCAGGGCCTGCTCCCGAGCGCAGGCAAGAGGCGGGCGCATGACGCTGACGAAGCGGGTCATTGCCTGTTTCGACGTCGACTGCGGGCGCGTCGTCAAGGGTGTCTCCTTCGTCGAGTTGCGCGATGCCGGCGACCCCGTCGAGCTTGCCCGGCTCCACGACCGCGAAGGCATTGACGAGCTGGTCTTCCTCGATATCACCGCCTCCCATGAGGAGCGTGAGACCGTCGTCGAGATGGTGCGCCGCACCGCCGATGAGGTGTTCATCCCCTTCACCGTCGGCGGTGGCATTCGCAGGACCGCCGATATGCGGCTGATGCTGGAGTCCGGCGCCGACAAGGTCTCGATCAACTCCGCCGCCGTCGCCGACCCCGCCCTGATCGAGCAGGGGGCCCATCGCTTCGGCAGCCAGTGCATCGTCGTGGCGATCGACGCCAAGGCCCGCCCCCTTGGCGACGGCGCTGGCTTCGAGGTCTACACCCACGGCGGCCGCCGCCCCACCGGCCGCGACGCCGTTGCTTGGGCCCGCGAAGCCGTTGAGCGTGGGGCCGGCGAGATCCTCCTGACCTCCATGGACACGGACGGTCACCAGGACGGCTACGACATCCCTCTCTTGCGTGCCATCTGCGGCGCGGTTTCCGTGCCGGTCATCGCCAGCGGCGGCGCCGGCAACGCCGCGCATATGATTGACGCCATCCAGGAAGGCGGCGCCGACGCCGTCCTCGCCGCGAGCATCTTCCACTACGGCGACTGCTCCATCATGGACGTAAAGCGTGAGATGGCTGCCGCGGGCCTCCCGATCCGGCTCGAGCAGCCATAGCAATCGGAGGAGTCCGCCCATGACGACGCCAGCGGACCTGCCTGAGTTGAAGTACGAGGCCAACGGGCTGATCGCGGCCATCGTCCAGGACGACGGCGACGACACCGTGCTGATGCTGGGCTACATGGACGCGGAGGCGCTCCGCCGCACCTTGCAGAAGGGCCTCGTCACGTTCTGGAGTCGCAGCCGTCAGGCGTACTGGACCAAAGGCGAGAGCAGCGGCAATGTGCTGCGCCTCAAGTCCATCCGTAAGGACTGCGACGGGGACGCGCTCCTGGTCCGCGCGGAGCCCGCTGGGCCCACCTGCCACACGGACCACCGGAGCTGCTTCTACCGGGAGCTGCGCGAGGATTAGTCGCCCGAGGCCGCGTCCAGCGCGCCGGCCGGCGTCGTGGCCACAGCCGCTGTCTCCTGCGCCTCGGCTTCCTCCATCGCCGCGATCGCCACCTCGATCTGGTCATCCTGCGGTACTCGCGTCGTGAGCGCCTGCAGCCACAAGTTGGGCGCGAAGAGCCAGTTCACCACGCGGATGTGCCGGTGGCTGCCGCCGAAGCGAATCGCCTCGTAGGCGATCGCGGCGATCACGGGAATGAAGACGATGCGGCTGGTCAGGTGCCACCACAGCGGCGGATTGCCCAGCGCCGTGAACACGAGGATCGCCACCACCGCTACGACCAGCAGGAACGACGTGCCGCAGCGCGGATGCGCCCGGCTAAAGCGGCGCACGCTCTCCACCGTCAGCGGCTCCCGCGACTCCCAGGCGCCGATCGTCATGTGCTCCGCGCCGTGGTACTCGAACACCCGGCGCACCTCCCCCAGCCGGCCGATCAGCCAGAGGTAGCCCAGCAAGACCACCAATCGCAGCACGCCCTCCAGCACCACGGCGATGATCTCCGGCTCCAGCCGGTCGGCCAGCCAGCGTGTGCCGAAGATCGGCGCGAGGAAGAAGATGCCGATGGCAATGCTGAACGCCACGAGCAGCGTCAGCGCGTTGATAAGCCCCAGCCCGTTGTCCTCGTCCGCCGGCTCCTCCGCCAGAGCGACGTTCTGAGAGAAGAGCAGCGCCCACATGCCCAGGTGCAGCGTCTCCCCCAGCACGATGATCCCGCGCAGGAACGGCGCCCGAGTGGCCCAGCCGGTGTAGGACCGTCGCAGGCTGCGGCTGCGGCGGGCGACGGTGCCGTCCGGGCGGCGACAGACGACCGTCGCGTGCCGTGGGCCCCGGATCATCACCCCCTCGAGCACGGCCTGGCCGCCGTAACCCTGGCGATGGGCTCGGTGCTGATCGCGAAGACTCATGCAGGCAGGATACGGGAAGCCACCCGGCCACGGATCAGAGGATGCCCGCGTCTGGTGCGGCCGGGCGAGGATCCGGCTCGGGATCGGCTAGGTGACGGCCCCCTCGGCTGCGGGCGCTGTGTCCGCGGCGGCATTTCCGCCCTCGGCGGGCCCGGCCTCCGCCGGCCCCTCTCCTTCGGCGCTCAGCGGCTCCTCCTGCAGCCCGAAGCGACGCCGATAGCGCTCCACCCGTCCGGCCGTGTCCACGATCCGCTGCTCGCCGGTGAAGAACGGGTGGCAGGCGCTGCACACCTCCACCCGCATGTCCGCCTTGGTCGCGCGGGTCTCCCAGGAATTGCCGCAACCGCAACGGATGGTGGCGGGACCATATTCGGGGTGGATGCCCTTTTTCATGCCAGCTCCCGGACGCCCACGGCCATGCGGTCCACGTGGACCTGCTTGCGCCGCCCCTTCGCGTAGGGAGCGAAGCGGACCTGCCCGTCGGCCAGGGCGTAGAGGGTGTGGTCGCGTCCTACCCCCACGTTGTTACCGGCATGGATGCGCGTGCCCCGCTGACGCACGATGATGCCGCCGGTGCGGACCAACTGCCCGCCGTAGAGCTTGACCCCCAGCCGCTTGGCGTTGCTGTCGCGGCCGTTGCGCGATGAGCCGACCCCTTTCTTGTGGGCCATCAGGAGTCCTCTTTCTTCGTGGGCGTCTTGCGAGCGCTCGTCTTGCGGGCAGTGGCCTTGCGGGTGCCCGTCTTCTTGGCGGCCGTCTTCGCGGCCGTCTTGGTCGCCGCGCGTCGTTTGGTCGCTTTCTTGGCGGCCGTCTTGCGAGCCGGGGCCGGGGCGACGGCGACGGGTTCCGATTGCTCGGCCTCGTCCGCGCCGCTATCCGTGTCCGGCGGCGCCTCCGCGGCCGGGACGACGCCCTCCTCGGCGGTGGCTTCCGTTTCAGTCTCGGCCTCGTGCTCGGCCGGTGCCGGCTCCGTCTCGCCGTCGACCGCCGGCTCGATCGCCGCCGTCACCGGCTCGGTCGGGGCCACCGTCGCGGGGCGGCGTACCTCGTAGGTAGCGGTTTCCCCGTCAGGTGCCACGATCTCCGTGATCGCGAGCTGGGTCCGCAGCTGCCGATGCCCCCTGACCCGGCGGTAGCGGGTCTTGCTCTTGTACTTGAAGATCGTGATCTTGGGCGCTCGCCCCTGTTCGACGATCTCCCCCACGACGTGGGCCTTCGCCACCATCGGCGTACCCACGACGGTGGTGTCGCTGCCCCCCACCATGAGGACCTCGGGTAGCTCCACGCGGTCGCCCACGGCACCGGGCAGTCGCTCCACATGGAGCCGCTGGCCCGCCTCGACACGGTATTGCTTCCCGCCTGTGCGGATGACGGCGTACATCGCGGACCTCACCTGTTGCGGGGGGTTCGAAACCAGCCTAGGAGCGCCGCGCCAGACCGGTCAAGCCAGCTCCCGGAACGCCCAACGGCCGTGAAACCGGCGTTACTCGCCCGGGCCTGAGGCGGCGGCGTTGCCCCCCCAGACCAGCCCGGGCTTGGGCGGCATGACGGGGCCCTTGCTCTCCTCATCGTCGCCGGGTGGCGCGCCCGCGGGAGGCTGCGGGCTGCCGGGCGGCTCCGGCGCTCGCTCGGCCGCAGCCGCACCCTCCTTGGCGTGCAAGATCGCCTGCAGATCCTCGCCTTCGAGGGTCTCGCGCTCCATCAGCACGGCCGCCAGGCGGTCCAGGATCTGGCGGTTCTCCGACAGCAGGGCACGGGCTCGATCGCGCGCGCGATCGATCAATTCCCGCACCTCGTCGTCGATCTGCTCGGCGATCCGCTCCGAGTAATCGCGCTGCTCGCTGATATCGCGGCCCAGGAAGACGAGCGATTCCTTCTTGCCGAAGGTGCGGGGACCCAGCTTCTCGCTCATCCCCCACTGCGTGATCATGTTGCGCGCGATCGAGGTGGCTTTGGAGAGGTCGTCGTGCGCACCGGTGGTCATCTCGCCGAAGACGAGGGTTTCCGCCGTGTGCCCGCCCAGCGCCGACGCCAGGAAGCCCTCGTAGTAGGACTTGCTGGCCAGACGGTGCTCGTTCTCCGGCAGGTAGCGGGTGTAGCCGCCGGCCATGCCGCGGGGCACGATGGTCACCTTGTGGACCGGGTCGTGCCCCGGAATCAGCGATGCCACCAGGGCGTGCCCACCCTCGTGGTAGGCCACCACTTCTTTCTCTTTGCCGGTCAGCACCCGGCTCTTGCGCTCCGGCCCCGCCATCACCCGATCCACGGCCTCTTCCAGCTCAGCCTTGGTGATCTTCTTCTTCTGTCGGCGCGCCGCCAGGATGGCGGCCTCGTTCAGGAGGTTCGCGAGGTCGGCGCCGGAAAAGCCGGGCGTCTCCTTCGCCACCACGTCCATCTGCACGTCCTCCGCCAGCGGTTTTCCGTTGGAGTGGACGGCCAGGATCTCTGCGCGCCCTTTCACGTCCGGCGCGTCCAGCACCACCTGACGGTCGAACCGGCCCGGGCGCAGCAGCGCCGGGTCCAGGATGTCGGGGCGGTTGGTGGCCGCGATCACGATCACGTTGGTGTTCGTGTCGAAGCCGTCCATTTCCACCAGGATTTGGTTGAGCGTTTGTTCCCGCTCGTCGTGACTGCCGCCCAGGCCGGCGCCACGCTGGCGGCCGACCGCGTCGATCTCATCGATAAAGACAATGCAGGGCGCGTTCTTTTTCGCCTGTTCGAACAAGTCCCGCACCCGGCTGGCCCCAACGCCCACGAACATCTCCACGAACTCCGAGCCGCTGATGCTGAAAAAGGGCACCCCGGCTTCGCCTGCCACGGCTCGCGAGATCAACGTCTTGCCCGTCCCCGGCGGGCCTACCAACAGCACCCCGCCGGGGATCCGCGCCCCGAGCGCGGCGAAGCGCTCGGGGAACTTGAGGAACTCCACGACCTCCTGGAGTTCCTCCTTAGCTTCCACGGCGCCCGCGACGTCGTTGAAAGCCACCGTGGGGCGGTTCGCCGTGATGACCCGCGCCTTGCTCTTGCCGAACGACATCGCCTGGCTATTCGATCCCTGCGCCTGCCGCATGATGAAGATCAGGACGCCCACGATGATGATCAGCGGGAGGAAATTGAGGAAGATCCCCAGGATGCTCCCGAAGCCCCCACCCCCGCTGACGGTCGTTTCTGGGAAGTCGTTCCCGCTCACGGGAACGCCCTCGCGGGCGAGGAGTTCGAAGAAGTCCGTGCGCTCGGGCAGCCGCGACCTGAACTCGTCGCCGTTCTGCATGAAGAGCGCCACGCGCTCGCCGTCGATCTCGATCTTCTCGATCGGGGCGCGGTCCGTCTGCAGCCGCTCGATGAGGCTGCCGGTCCCGACGACGGGGATATCCTCCGCGCCGCCGCCCCGCGGAATGAAGCTGAACAGGGCGATCACGAGTACGACGAGGATCAGGAGGTAAACGAAGGAGTTTCGTGCCCAGCGCCCTCCCATATGGCACTCTTTCTAGGCCGCTCCACGAGACGATGCACGCCTGTGAAGTCAATATAGCAGGGGCTCTGCGGCCGCCGGCTATGAGAATCCGTCCGCGCCGCGCGCCGCGCTCTCCGGGAAGACAGCGACCCGCCACGCCTTTCAATTATCTCAATTATCGATACGTCCGCGGTCTGGCCGGAGATCCCTCCGCCGCGCTAGGATCCGTATATCCGCCTACACGTCGGTGCCGTTTCGCCGCCAACGACGGAATGGCCGGAAGCGGGGAGGCTGTGCTCACGAAGCCGCCGCCGCCGCACCTCCGCCAGGACGCGCGCCCCTCCCAACTCCGCTCTGGCAGCCCCGACCCAGGGCTACTCCGGCACGGCGACCCTCCGCGGCGCTCGGCAGGCGACCCGCGCCGGCGGCGGCAGCCGCCGAGGCGGCCAAGCCGGCGCCGGGAACTGCAACTCTGGGCGCAGGGGCATGAGCGGGTCGCGGGTGTGGACGAAGTGGGTCGCGGCCCGCTGGCCGGGCCCGTCGTCGCCGGCGCCGTGGTCCTTTGGCCGCTCACGCGCCCCCGTTGGCTGCGGCACGTCCGCGATAGCAAGCAGCTTGCCCCATCGCGGCGCCGAGAGCTGGCCGCGGCGATCAAGGCCAGCGCTGCCTGGGGGATCGGCTGGAGCACGGTGGGAGAGATCGACGGCTGCGGCATCCTGGAGGCCACGCGCCTAGCCATGCGCCGCGCGCTTGTCGATCTCTGCCGTGCGGGCGATCCCCCTGCTGACTTCGTGCTGGTCGATGGGCGCGATCGCCACCGCTTCGCCTGCCCGTTCGAGACCATCATTGGGGGCGATGCGCGGTGCACCTCCATCGCCGCCGCCTCCGTCATCGCCAAGGTCGCGCGCGACGCCTGGATGGAGGCGATCGCCGCCGACCACCAGGGCTACGGGTTTGCTCAGAACAAGGGCTACGCCACGCCGGCCCACCTCGCCGCGCTGCGTGATCGTGGTCCCTGCGCCGAACACCGCTTCAGCTTCGCCCCGGTCCGCGCCAGCAGCCGTCAGGCGTTGCGGCCTGCGCCGCAGCCACGAGCGCCCTGAGCCCGCCGTGGCCGACCCCCGACACGTACTAGGCGCTGCCGGTGAAGCCCACGCAGCCGCTTACCTGGAGGCCCGTGGCTATCGGGTCCTGAAACGCAACCTGCGGCACCCCGCCGGTGAGATCGACATCATCGCCCGCACTCCCGAAGGCGTCCTGGTCTTCGTCGAGGTGCGCACCCGCCGCGGGGCCGGCGGCCGGACGGCCGCGCTGGAGTCCGTCGATGGCCGCAAGCGCCGCCGGGTCGCAGAGGCGGCCGCCGCCTACCTGGCGGAGCACGAGGGAGACGCCCCCTGCGGCGTCCGCATCGACGTCATCGCCGTCTCCGCCGGCGCCGGCGGTCGTCTGCGCGTGGCCGCGCACGTCGTCAACGCCGTCGAAGAGGACTGAGTCCGCTTCTGCCGTGATACGCTCCCGGCGCCCCAGCGGCCCCGAAGGCCCCAGGGGTCGTAGCGGAGGCTCGCCGCCGTGCCCATCTACGAGTACCGCTGCCGCGACTGCCGGCGTCTGACCGAAGCCTTTCACCGCTCTCTGGAGGGAGCCACGCCGCCCGCCTGTGAGCACTGTGGCAGCGCCCACACCGAGCGCACCCTCTCTCGTTTCGCCACCCCGAAGACCGAGGCCCAGGTGCTGGAGCAATTCGGCGTTCCCGACTCCGGCGCGGGCCCGGACGCCTACAAGGACCCTCGCCAGATCGGCCGATGGGCGGAGCAGCGTTTCAGTGAGATGGGCGTGGAGATGCCCGCCGAAGCGAAGCAGATGATCGACGCCGCACGCGAAGGGGAACTCCCCGAGCCCGTCAAGGACCTCTGAGAGAGAGCACGGATGCTCGACGGCGCCGGGCCGGACGGTGCTCTTCCACGATTCGGGGGGGGGCGCCTGGTGGGGAGTTCGAACGGGTCATCGCGGACGCCCGCGAGGCCCTGGATGCGCGCCACAGCGCTCGCGAGCAGGGCTTGGCCGCGGCCCGTCGTGTCATCCAGCACGCGCGGCTGCATCCGCGCGGTGCACCGCCGCCAATTCGAAGAGGCCGAGACGCTTCTCCATCAGGCGGGGGAGAGCACCCGCAGTGCGCAAGACGCCCTCGCCGGACACCCCGAGACCTATCACGCCGGCTTCCTCCACGACGCGCTCAAGGAATACGCGGAAGCCTTGCTCACGCTCGCCCTCGTCTCCGGCCGTCCCCTGCCGACCCCGGCCAGCTTGGCCGTCGAAATCCCCGCCTACCTCAACGGCCTGGCGGAGAGCGCTGGTGAGCTACGCCGCTTCGCCCCTGGACTCCCTGCGTCACGGCGAGCGCGATCGCGCCGAGGTCCTCCTCGGCGTGATGATGAGATTTACGGTCTGCTCGTCACCCTCGACTATCCGGACGCGATCACGCGCGGTCTGCGACGCCAGACGGACATGGTCCGGAGTGTGACGAGCGTCCCCGCGGCGACCTCACGCTCGTCGCCGTGCAGCAGGCGCTGGAGACCCGCATTGAGCGGCTGCAGGCATGCCTGGACGGCGCCGACCGTTCCGCTCCGCTGCCTGCCGCGCCGGGCTGAGGCGCGACTGCCCCGCGCCCGTCCTGGTTGCTCGGGGGATCGGCCCACGATACAGTCGGGCCCGTCCCGCGACCGTCCCGGCCGCTGACAAACGGTATGCCCCGCACCTTCGCCCGAGCGGAGGAGCCACGGACGCTGAGCCTGGCGGAGGAAACATGGGAGTTCTGATCTTCGCCATTCTGGTCGGCTTCGCGGCGCTCGCCTTCGCCGCCCTGCGCGCGCGCGACGTGTTGGCCGAAGACGCCGGCAACGAGACCATGCGCGGCATTGCCAGCGCCATCCAGCAGGGCGCCGCCACCTTCCTGCGCCGCGAATACACCTTCCTAGCGGGCTTCGTCCTGGTGGTCTTCATCGTCCTGATCATCTTCGTCGACTACGACGTGCTCGATAAGTTTCCCTCCGACCCGGACCTTCCCGAAACGGCCCTGAGCTACCTGATTGGGGCCGCCCTCTCCGCGAGCGCCGGCTACCTCGGCATGACGATTGCCGTGCGGGCCAACGTGCGCACCGCCGCGCGCGCCCAGACCGGCCTCAACCCCGCCCTGCGTACCGCCTTCAACTCCGGCACCGTGATGGGCATGACCGTCGTGGGGCTCGGTTTGCTCGGGATCGCCATCCTCTACATCGTCTGGGAGGACTTCCGGCCCCTGACCGGCTTCGCCTTCGGCGCCTCCTCCATCGCCCTCTTCGCTCGCGTCGGCGGCGGCATCTTCACCAAGGCCGCCGATGTCGGTGCGGACCTCGTCGGCAAGGTCGAAGCCGGCATCCCTGAGGACGACCCTCGCAACCCTGCCACAATCGCCGATAACGTCGGCGACAACGTCGGCGACGTAGCCGGCATGGGCGCCGACCTCTTCGAGTCCTACGTCGGCTCGATCGTCGCCACCATCGCGCTCGCCGGCCTCGCCGTCGGGGGCACCGCGATCGGCGCCGCCGCCGTCTTCGATCCCGCCTCCGTAACTGACTTCGACTCCGATCCGTTCGTCCTTCCCATCCTCGTTGCGGGCATCGGCATCGTCGCCGCGGTCCTGGGCAGCTTCCTGGTCCGCACCGGCGAGGAGGCCGACCAGGGACGCCTGCTCTGGGCGCTACGGGCCGGGGTCTTTGGCGCCAGCGGGCTCGTCTTGCTGGGCTCGGGCGTGGCGATCGCCGTGATGGGCCTCGACGCCGACCTCTTCTTCGCCATCCTGGTGGGGCTCATCGCCGGGCAGATCATTGGCACCGTGACCGAGGGCTTTACCTCATCGGAGGGGTTCAGCTTCGGCTCCTTCCGCTACAGCCCTACCGTCAACCTCTCCGGCCAGGCCGAATCCGGCAGCGGGCCGGTGATCATCGGTGGCCTCAGTCTGGGCATGCTCTCCACGGCCGTCCCCCTGCTGACGATCGTCATCGCGATCTTCATTTCGCAGGAGGTGGCGGGCTTCTACGGCATCGCTCTCGCGGCCGTGGGCATGTTGGCGCCGCTGGGCGTCACCCTCGCGACCGACGCCTACGGTCCCGTGGCCGACAACGCCGGCGGCATCGCCGAGCAGGCGGGTCTCCCCCCCGAGGTTCGCAAGCGGACCGACGCCCTGGACCAGCTGGGCAACACCACCGCCGCCACCGGCAAGGGCTTCGCGATCGGTTCCGCGACCCTCACCGCGCTGGCCCTGCTCGCCACTTACGCCACCACCACCGGGGTCTCCGTCTTCAACCTGCTGGACTGGGAAGTGATGGTCGGGATCCTCCTGGGGGGCCTGATGCCCTTCATCTTCAGCGCCCTTAGCATGGGCGCGGTGGGTCGCGCCGCGCAGGCCATGGTGGAGGAGGTGCGACGCCAGTTCCGCGAGCACCCCGGCATCATGGACGGCAGCGAGCAGCCGGACTACACCCGCGCCGTCGCGATCTCCACCGACGGCGCCCTGCGCGAAATGATCATCCCGGGACTCCTGGCCGTGGTTGTGCCGATCTTCGTCGGAGCGGTGATCGGCGCCGAAGCGCTTGGCGGCCTGCTGATCGGCTCCATCGCGGCTGGCTCCATGATGGCCATCATGATGGCGAACGCCGGCGGCGCCTGGGATAACGCCAAGAAATACATCGAGGAAGGCAACTTCGGCGGCAAGGGCTCGGAGGCCCACAAGGCGGCCGTCGTGGGAGACACGGTGGGGGATCCGTTTAAGGACACCTCTGGCCCTTCGCTCAACATCCTGCTTAAACTGATGTCAATCGTGGCGGTCGTCTTCGGCCCCATCTTCGTGTAGTGATTTCTCCCGCGCCTGGGGCGCCCCCCCTAGGCGCTCCCCCGAGGTCGACCGGCCCCACCCCCGCTCGGCCTCGGGGGCAACGCTGCCCTTCGACTCCGTCCGCTCCATCCCCTCCTGCCCGCACCGGTTTCGGTCGATAATTCCAGTGACGGGATCAGCGCCGGTGCGGTGCGTCGCCTCCGATGGGGAGCGCTCGCGCTGGGGAGAGGACGCGACGCGGGACGCCTCAAGGGAAGAACTGGACCCGGACATCGTCCCAGGGCTGGCGGCCTCCCTGCGGGATCTGGTGGGCGCGCTCTCCCTGGGCCTCGACGCATCGGAGGGACGGGACCCGGGCCACGCCGCCCGCCTCGCCCACGTCGCGACCACCCTCGCGCGCTCCGCCGGCCTGCCGGAGGAGGTCCGCGGGCTGCCTTCTATGCGGCGCTGCTCCCCGACGTCGGGGTACCCTTGGCCGCCTCACGCCTCGCCCTGCGGCCCTGCGTCGACGAAGACGTGGTCTTCGCCGCCGGGCAGCCGCCCATCCACACCGCCTTGAGTCCGCCGCAGCGGAAGGCGTGGCGGCCGGCCACCAGAACTGGGACGGCAGCGGCGACACGGGCGCCCCCAGTGGCGAGGACATTCCGGCTGTCGCCCGCTTGCTCCGTGCCGCCGACCTCTTCGACGGCGCCGTCGCCGGCGAAACCAATCCGCTCACCGCCCGGGCCCGCGTGCGGGCCAAGGTGGCCCGCTGGTCCGGCAGACAGATCGAGCCGGGCATCGCCGCTGCCCCCACCGATGTCACCAGCGACGATGCCCTCTGGCTCGGCTTCTACGAGTGGCGTCGCCGCCAGCAGTGAACTCCTGAGTGAGTTCAGCGGGGCGGTCGCCAACCTGATCGATGCCAAGGCTGGATACGATGCGGGCCGCGGGCAACGCGTGGCGGCTTACGCCCGCGCCGTGGCGGCCACACTGGGCGTGAACCCGCAGCGCGGCGAACTCATTGGCCTCGCCGCCCTCTGGAACGACGTGGGGACCTTGGGCGTGCCGAGCCGGATTCTCTTCAAGCCCAGCCTGCTCTCCATCGAGGAGATGGAGCGGATGCGCGGGCGCCCGAATTTCTCCGGCCAGATCCTGGAGCGGATCAGCGCCCTGGAGCCCGCTGCGCTCTGGGTGGCCGCGCATCACGAGTGCCTGGACGGCAAGGGCTACCCGGAGATCCTGGCAGGGGCTGAGATCAGCGCCGAGGCAGGCATTCTCTCCCTGGCCGACGCGTACGTGGCCGTGATCTCCCCCCGGCCGTCCCGCGATCCTCTGCCGCACGAAGACGCCTGCGCCATCCTGGACGCCGGGGCGGGCGGCCAGTGGGATCCCTTCCTGATCAAGGTCCTGCTGGAGATCGTGCAGCACGAGGAACGCGACGCCAAGACCGCCTAGGGGGCGACGCCGGGGCCGGGGGTGATCGGACCGCACCGCTAGCTCCGCTCGAAGCGCTCCACGGGAAGCACCCAGATCACGGCGCCCCCCCGGCGCACCTCCAGCCCGTCCAGCGAGGCCACCGCGTCCCCTAGGAACGGGATCTGGTGCACTGGGGCGAATTCCGCCCGGGCGCGCGTGAGCCGCCGCGCCAGCGCCACGACGTCATCCACCGCCGCGTCGTCCACGCCCGAGATCAGCGTGCTGGATCGGCGCCGCAAGAAGCCCCCACTGCTGCCCAGCTTCGTCGCCGGATAGCCGGCCGTCACCATCTCGTCGGCCAGACGGTCGACATCGGCGCTGTCGACCACCATCACAATGAGTTTCATCACGCCCCGGGACCCGTGCGGGGCTATGCCTGAGGCGCGCCCGAGCGCCGGGCGCGGACCTGCAACAGCGCCGCCGAACCGGAGTCTCCCGTGATGATCGCGACGCTCGCGAACCCCACGGCGACCCCCAGCCCCAGACCGATCAAAAAGCGCACCGTCTTCTCCATTCGCCGTCCCTCGGCACCGTATCCAGCGCGGCCTCTCGCGGTCAACGCCGGTGCCGGCCCGGGACATCCACGGTTGGGGCCCCAAGCGGCGAAGTGACAGCGCTCGCGTTGAACGGGGATCCGCCGCGCGATAGCGTGCGACGGAGGCTTCGGGCCCCGTGCGCCCACCGGCCTCGCCCCCGCGGCTCCAGGAGGCCTCTGCAGGACGCATATGCCCGCTCCCGATGACCTCACCCTTGACACACTCGTCTCGCTGGCCAAGCGCCGCGGCTTCGTCTTTCCCAGCTCTGAGATCTACGGCGGCTTCGCCTCCACCTGGGACTACGGGCCCATCGGCGTGGAACTCAAGCGGAACATCAAAGAGCAATGGTGGCGCGCCATGGTTCGGGAGCGCACAGACATCGTCGGGCTGGACGCCGCCATCCTCATGGCGCCCGCCGTCTGGGAGGCCAGCGGGCACCTGCAGAACTTCACCGACCCCCTGGTCGACTGCAAGGAGTGCCATCAGCGCTTCCGGGAGGACCAGCTGGCCAGCAACGCCTGCCCCAACTGCGGATCGGTCGATTCCATGACCGCTGCGCGCCAGTTCAATCTCATGTTTAAAACGCACGTCGGCCCCGTCGAAGACGCGGCCGCCGAGGCCTTCCTGCGCCCGGAGACGGCCCAAGGCATCTTCGTCAACTTCGAGAACGTCCTCACCGTGACCCGCCGCCGGCTGCCCTTCGGCATCGCCCAGATCGGCAAGTCCTTCCGCAACGAAATCACCCCCGGCAACTTCACCTTCCGCACTCGCGAGTTCGAGCAGATGGAGATGGAGTTCTTCGTTTCCCCCGCCGCCGCCGAGGACTGGTACCAGCGCTGGATCGACCTCCGCCAGCAGTGGTACGTCGATCTCGGGATCCGTCCTGAGAACCTGCGTCGCGACGTCCATCCGCCCGAGAAGCTGTCCCACTACTCGGCCGGCACCACCGACCTCCAGTACCGGTTTCCCTGGGGCTGGGACGAACTCGAGGGCGTCGCCAACCGCACCGACTTCGATCTCAAGACCCACGCCCAGCACAGTGGCAAGCGTCTCACCTACTTCAACCACGAAGCCAACGAGCACATCGTCCCTTACGTCATCGAACCGGCCGCGGGCGTCGATCGCGCCGCTCTCGCCTTCCTCGCCGACGCCTACCATGTGGAGCCCGACGAAAAAGGCGACGCCCGCACCATCCTGAAGTTCCACCCTCGCATCGCGCCCTTCCAGGTCGCCGTGCTCCCGCTCAGCCGCAACGCCAAGCTCAATCCCCTGGCCCAGGAGGTCTGGGCCTGCCTCCGCCCCCACTGGACCACGCAGTATGACGAGACGCAGAGCATCGGCCGTCGCTACCGACGTCAGGATGAGATCGGCACGCCTCTCTGCGTCACGGTGGACTTCGACTCCCTCGACGACGGCGCCGTCACCATCCGCGATCGCGACACGCAGGCCCAGGACCGCGTCCCGATCGATGGTCTCGTGCAGGCGGTGCGAGCGCGCCTCGGCCTGTAGGCGGGAGCGGCCGCTCCACAGCGCGGAGACAAGAATGCCCGGCGCGACTGCGCCGGGCATTGCGGATCGGAGGGCCGGCGGCGGCTAGGGAGCGAGCGCCGCCACCTTTTCTCGCGCGCCGGCCTTATCTTCGTACCAAATGGCGTTGATCTCGGTGTACGCGGTCCACTCCTCGGGCACGTCGTCTTCCGCGAAGATGGCCGTGACGGGGCAGGCAGGCTCGCAGGCGCCACAATCAATGCACTCGTCCGGGCTGATGTAGAGGATGCGGTCTTCGTCGTCCGCATGGATGCAATCGACGGGGCAGACCTCCACGCAGGACTGGTCCTTCACGTCGATGCAGGGCTCCGTAATCGTATACGTCATGAACTGCTGCCTCCCGTGGGCCGCGAGCGCTGCGCCGGTCCGCTGCCCGCTCCGCACCCCTTATATAGGGCCCTTTCGGTCGGGGCAACACCCCGGGGCCGATGTCCGAAGGCGGCGGCCATGCCTGGCCCTCGACGCCTTAGCCGGTCGCCCTCGCCGCTCGTCGGCCCCTATCCGGCTTGGCCACCGCCGCGGGCTTGGTCTGGGCGCCGCGGCCGTTCCCCCGGCCGCTCCCGCCGTTGCCGGACGCCGCCCGGGGGCCGGCAACGCGCTTGGCAGCGCGACGCCCGTTTCGCGCCTGGGCCGCCGGCCTGATCGTGCGGCCGTGCTTGGCTAGGGTCTCGCGTAGGAAGCGGCCCGTGTGGCTGGTGGGGTGCGCCGCCACCTCTTCCGGCGCCCCTACCGCGACCAACTCCCCGCCCCGGTCGCCCCCCAGCGGCCCCAGGTCGATCACATGGTCCGCGTTCTTGATGACATCCAGATGATGCTCGATGACCAGGACCGTGTTGCCGCCGTCGACCAGCCGTTGCAACACCCGCAGCAGCGCCGCCACGTCCGGGAAGGAGAGCCCCGTGGTGGGTTCGTCCAGCAGGTACAGCGTGCGCCCTGTGCTGCGCTTCGACAGCTCGGTGCTGAGCTTCACCCGCTGCGCCTCCCCGCCCGACAGCGTGGTCGCGGGTTGCCCCAGCTTGATGTAGCCAAGCCCCACGGCCTGGATCGTTTCCAGCTTGCGGCGCAGCGCCGGGTTGGCGCTGAACAGCTCGGCCGCCTCGTCGACGGTCATGTCCAGCACCTCGGCGATGGTCTTGCCCTTGTAGCGGATTTCCAGCGCTTCGCGGTTGTAGCGGGCGCCGCGACAGACCTCGCACGGCACCGTGACGTCGGGCAAGAACTGCATCTCAATGGAGATATGCCCTTCTCCCTTGCAGGCCTCGCAGCGCCCGCCCTTGACGTTGAACGAGAAGCGCCCGGGCTTGTAGCCCCGCAGCCGCGCCTCCGGCACCGACGCAAAGAGTTCCCGGATGGGCGTGAAGGTTCCGGTGTACGTCGCCGGGTTCGACCGCGGCGTCCGCCCGATGGGCGATTGGTCGATGTTGATGACCTTGTCGATGTGTTCCAGACCCTCGATCGCTCGCACCCGCCCCGGCCGCACCTTGGCCTGGTGCAGCGCTTGCGCCACCTTGCGGTAGAGGATCTCGTTGACGAGCGTGCTCTTGCCGGATCCGCTGACCCCCGTCACGCAGATGAACGTGCCCAGGGGGAAGTCCACCGTCAGGTCCCTCAGGTTGTGCTGCGCCGCCCCCACCACCCGCACCGACTCGCCGCTGCCCGGCCGCCGCCCCTCCGGCAGTGGGATCTGCGCTCGTCCGGAAAGGTAGGCCCCGGTGATCGAAGCTTTCTTGCGCTGCACCTGCTTCGGCGTACCCGCCGCGACGATGTGCCCGCCCTGCTCCCCCGCGCCCGGCCCCATGTCGATGAGGTGGTCCGCCGCCCGCATCGTCGCTTCGTCGTGCTCCACGATCAGCACCGTGTTGCCCAGATCGCGGAGGCGCTGCAGGGTGCGGATGAGGCGCGCGTCGTCCAGAGGGTGCAGCCCGATGGAGGGCTCATCACAGACATAAAGCACCCCCATCAGCGAGGAGCCGATTTGGGTTGCCAGCCGGATCCGTTGCGCCTCGCCGCCCGAGAGCGTCGAGGCGGCTCGGTCCAGCGTCAGGTACTCCAGCCCAACGTCGACGAGGAAGGCCAATCGCTCCCGGATCTCCTTCACGATCTGCTCCGCGATCAGGCGCTCCCGCTCGCTGAGTGGGGAGTCGTCCGCGGCCAGCGCCTCCGCCCAGCGCTGCGCTGCCGCCACCGACAGCTCCGTCAGCTCCACGATGTTGCGCCCGTCGATCAGCACCGCCAGCGATTCGGGCTTCAGCCGCCTCCCCTCGCACGCCGGGCAGGGCACCGCCGCCATGTACCGCTCGATCTCGCTCCGCATCCAGTCCGAGTCCGTTTCCCGGTGCCGGCGCGCCAGGTTCTCCAGCACCCCTTCGTACTCGGTGTCGTACCGTCGCCGCTTGCCGCGGTGATTGCGGTACGTGATCGTGATCGGATCCGGCGTGCCGTGCAGGATCACCTCCAGCACTTCGGCCGGCAGATCGGCCACCGGCGTCTCCACGTCGGCCCCCATCGACTCCAGGACGCCGGAGAGGATCTTGGCGTACCAGCTGCCGCTGGTCGTCGCCCGCGTCCAGGGCTCGATCGCCCCCGCCGAGATGGACTTCGAGCGATCCGGGATCACGAGCGCCGGGTCCACCTCCATGCGCACGCCCAGGCCGGTGCAGGCGCTGCACGCCCCGTGCGGGCTGTTGAAAGAGAAGTTGCGCGGCTCGATCTCGCCGAACGCGATGAGGTCGTCGGGGCAGGCCAGCGCCTCCGAGAAGACGACGTCCTCCGCCGGGTCCGCCTCTCGCTCCTCCGGCAGCGCCGCCACCCGCATCAGCCCGCCCCCCAAGCGCAGCGCCTGTTCGGCGCTCTCCGCCAGCCGCCCCGCCGCCGTTCGCTGCTCCGCGGCGTCACCGTTCGCCGGCAGGATGACCCGGTCCACCACGACGTCGATCGTGTGGCGCTTGTTCTTCGCCAGCGCGATCTCCTCGTCCAGCGACCGCACCACGCCGTCCACCCGCGCGCGCACGAAGCCGCCGCGGCGCGCATCCTCCAGGACCCCTGCATGTTCACCCTTGCGGTCCTTGACCACCGGCGCCAGCACCATCAGCCGCGCCCCTGCCCCGAAGGTCAGGATGCGGTCCACCATCTGCTGCACCGTCTGCCGTGCGATGGGCTTGCCGCACTTGGGGCAGTGCGGCCGTCCCGCCCGCGCGAACAACAGGCGCAGGTAGTCGTAGATCTCCGTCACCGTGCCCACCGTGGAGCGCGGGTTGCGGCTCCCCCCCTTCTGGTCGATCGAGATCGCCGGCGAGAGCCCGTCGATGTGGTCGACGTCCGGCTTCTCCATCTGCCCCAGGAACTGCCGCGCATACGCCGACAACGACTCGACGTAACGGCGCTGTCCCTCCGCATAGATCGTGTCGAACGCCAAAGAGGACTTGCCCGAGCCCGAAATCCCCGTGATCACGACCAGCTTGTCGCGGGGAATGGTGACGTCGATGTTCTTCAGGTTGTGCTCACGGGCGCCGCGCACGACGATGCGGTCCAGGGGCACGGCCGTCACTCCATCCGTCCGGGCGGGGCCAGCGGGGATCGTGTGCCGAGTCTACCAGGGGTCGCCGGGAGCGAACAGGTGTTCGGCCTCTGTGCCGCGCCGTCATCAGGAGGTTCCGCGTGCCATTGTCCGCGCGCCTCGCTGGCCCTCCCCGCCCAGGATCCCGGGCCGCGGTCGGGGGCCTTGTACTCCTGGCGGTGCTCGCCATCACCGCTGCGCTCGCCGCGCACACACGTCCCGGCGGGGCCCAGGACCCCTTCCCGGAGCCCGCCTTTGCTGCCCTTCTCAATCTCAGCGGCGCGTTCAGGAACGTTGAGCTTCACCGCGTCACCGATGACGGCGGCACGACCCGCCGCGAGCGCGCCGCCGTCTCCTTCGAAGAAGCCATCACCGTCCCCCTCGACGTCGGCGCCGATCCCATCGATTTCCTCGCCCAGTGCACAGGCTGCCGCAGCGTGCGCTTCTCGCTCGCCCAGGGGCAGCGTATCGTCGTCCTCGTCTTCTCCACGGCCCGCCCCACCTCCAACCGCAGCGACCTCCACGTCGTCAACGAGAGCGGCCGCCGTCAGCGCGGCGCGGTCCGTGCGGGCCCGGACCGCGGCTTTGGGCGCACCCTCCTGCCCTTCAGCCTCGCGCCCGACGACAGCGCATCCGTGGGCCTGCGCCTGCCCGCCGGCGGCATCGACTTCACCCTCACCTGCGATCACTGTGACCCGCAGCGCCTGCGCCTCCGCAACGGCGTCGAACTGGAACTGGTGATCCGCTGACGGACGTCGCCCGCAGGCCGCCTATACTCGCCCCGTGAGCCCGCCCGCCGCCAAGAAGGTCGCCGCCGACACGAAGCCCAAGGCTGCGAAGACGGCTGCCCCAAAGCCAAGCGCAAAGGAGGCGGCCACGACGAAGCCCGCCAAGACGAAGACGGCCGGCTCACCGCCGCCACGGGAGCGCTTCGTCATCCTCGACGGCCACGGGATCATATTCCGCGCCTACTTCGCGCTGCGTGAGGTTCAGCCCTTCAGCGTCAAGAAGACCGGGGAGGAGACCACCGCGGTCTACGGTTTCGTCAACACCTTGCTGCGTGTCGTGCGGGAACTCAAACCCACGCACATCGCCATCGCCATGGACACCGCCGCCCCGACCTTCCGCCACGACGCCGACGCCGACTACAAAGCCCACCGCGAGCCCATCCCTGAGGCCCTCCCCGCCCAGATCGAGCGCTGCCGCCAAGTCATCCAGGCCTTCGGCATCCCCCTGTATGAGGCGGACGGCTTCGAAGCCGACGACGTTCTCGCCACCCTCGCCGACCAGGCCACCGAGACCGGCCTCG
Source organism: Dehalococcoidia bacterium (assembly GCA_965247775.1). Classification (GTDB taxonomy): domain Bacteria; phylum Chloroflexota; class Dehalococcoidia; order Bin125; family Bin125. The sequence goes on along the minus strand of OZ252031.1, from coordinate 1,602,232 downwards.
AAACATGGATCGGCACCCTCGACAGCGACCTGCTGCAGCTCGTCCGCCCCGGCATCAAGGTCTACATGTACCGCCCCTACCAACGCGACACCGTCCTCTACGACAGCGACGAGAAGGTCCGCGATCGCTACGGCATCGACCCCATCCAGATCATCGATTACAAGGCTCTCAAGGGGGACACCTCTGACAACATCCCCGGCGTCCCCGGCATCGGCGACAAGACCGCCGTCAAGCTCCTCAACGAGTACCGCACCCTGGACGAGATCTACGAGCACCTCGACGCCGTCAAGCCGCCCCGCGCGCAGAAAGCCCTGCGCGAATACGCCGATCTGGCTCGCCATTCCCGCGATATGGCCAGCATCCGGCACGACGTCCCCGTCAGCCTCGACATCGAGGCCACCCGCTTGTCCGATTTCGACGACGCCCCAGTCGTGGAACTCTTCACCGAGCTTGAGTTCCGCTCGCTCATTGACCGCCTCGCCGACTGGCCCGCCGGCAGCCGCTCGCCCGTCCCCGACGATTACATCGCCGTGGACTACGAGATCGTGCGCGATGCCGCCAGCCTGGCTCGCTGGGTTGACCGCGCCCGCGCCGCCGATCTCCTCGGCCTCAGCATCGAGACCTCCAGCCCCGACGCGATGGACTGCGAGATCGCCGGCTACGCTCTCGCCGTCGCGCCCGGCGAGGCCTGTTACGTCCCCGTCCGCCACTCGCCGCCCCCGGCCCTAGGAACGCAGACCGCGCTCGACATCGCCCCGGACGCGGAAGGCGCCGGGTCCATGCTGCCGCCGGAAGAGGCCCGCGACGCCCTCCGCCCCCTCCTGGAGGATGGCGACGTACCCAAGCTCGTCCACAACGCGAAGTTCGCGATGAAGGTCCTCGCGGAGGACGACGTCACCCTCCGCGGCCTGGCCCAAGACACCATGCTTGCCGCCTATCTCCTGGGCGAGAGCACGACCAGTCTCAAAACGCTCGCCTTCGAGCGCCTCGGAATGAAGCTCGCCCCCCTACAGGACCTCATCGGCAGCGGCAAGAAGCAGATCACGCTCACCCAAGTCCCGGCCGATGAGGCGGGCGCCTACGCCGCCGCGAACGCCGACGCCGCCCTCCGTCTGGCCCCCACCTTCGCCGACGAGTTCGAGCGCGAGACCGGCATCGCGGATCTCTACCGCATCATGGAGCTGCCCCTCGTCGCCGTGCTCGCCGCGATGGAACGCACCGGCGTCACGCTGGACCCCAGGGCCTTCGCCCAACTCGCCCAGCAACTCGAATCAGAGATCGCCGCGATCGAGCAGGCCATCCACTCCTCCGTCGGCCATGAATTCAACGTCGCCTCGCCGAAACAACTCAGCGAAGTCCTCTTCGAGGAGTTGGCCCTCCCCAAAACGCGCAAGACGACGCAGGGATACAGCACGGACGCCCAGGCACTGGAGCGCATCGCCGATGCCCATCCTGCCATCGAACAGGTGCTGCAGTACCGAGAACTCGCCAAGCTCAAGTCGACCTACGTGGACACTCTCCCCGGCCTCATAAACGCCCGCACCGGCCGCATCCATACCGACTACAACCAGGCCGTCGCGGCCACCGGCCGACTCTCCTCCGAGAACCCGAATCTGCAGAACATCCCCGTGCGCACCGAGATGGGCCGCTCCATCCGCGCCGCCTTCGTCACCCGCGGCGGCAAGGACTCGGTCTTCCTCGGCGCCGACTACTCCCAGATCGAGCTACGAGTGCTCGCGCACCTCTCCCAGGACCCCAGTCTGATCGAGGCCTTCCGCGACGACGAGGACATCCATGCCGCCACTGCCTCCGGCGTCTACGGTGTCGCTCCCGCGGACGTCGACTCGGAGATGCGCCGCATCGCCAAGATGATGAACTTCGGCGTGATCTACGGCCTCACCGCCCACGGTCTCTCGCAGCGGGCCCGCATGGAGCGGGCCGAGGCCCAGCAGTTCATCGACGCCTACTTCGAGCGCTTCGCCCGCGTCGCCGAGTACATCGAGGAAATCAAGGCCTCCACCCGCGCCTGCGGGCACGCGGAGACGCTCCTGGGCCGCCGCCGCTACATCCCCGAGATCAAGTCCAACAACTTCCAGGCCCGTTCCGCCGCCGAGCGCGTCGCCGTCAACATGCCCGTGCAGGGCACCGCCGCCGACGTCATGAAACGGGCCATGCTGCAGGTGGCCGCCGGCCTCGGCGAGCGCGAACTCGGCGCTCGCATGATCCTCCAGGTCCACGACGAACTCATCATCGAACTGCCCCGAGCCGAGGTCTCCGAGGTCGCGGTGCTGCTGGGCGAGATCATGCCGAGCGCCATCGAAATGGTCGTGCCGCTCCAGATCGAAATGAAGAGCGGTCCCAACTGGCGCGACATGGACCCACTCCGCGGGTAACGGCCGCTCAGCGCCTCGACGGCCCGCCGTACCCGTCTCTGGACTGCGGATGCTAGGATCGCACGACTATGGGCGGAATCTTCCGAACTTTCTCCAACACTTGGAACATCACCAAGACCTCCATGGTGGTGCTCCGCAAAGACAAAGAGCTGCTGTTTTTCCCCTGCATGTCGTTCATCGGCATCGCCATCGTCGTGGGGATCGCGGCGGCCGTATTCGCCGTCATCGGCACCTTCGACCGGCTGGACACGACCGGTGAGGGGGCCGAACTCAAGGCCGGCGACGTCATCGTCGGCGTGCTGGCTCTCGTGGCGGCGTTGTTTATCGTCAACTACTTCAACGCGGCTCTCATGGGCGCCGCGCGCCACCGTCTGCGCGGTGGCGACCCCAACGTCTGGACCGGCCTGGCCGCCGTCAACAAGAACATCAGCGGCGTGCTGGGCTGGGCCATCATCTCCGCCATCATCCTCATCATCCTCACCTACATCCGCGGGAAGACCGATAGTTTCCTGGGTCGCATCCTGATCGACATCGTGGGCGCCGTTTGGGCCTACATGACCTTCTTCGTCGTGCCCATCCTCATCGTCGAGGGCGTCGGTCCCATCGAGGCCATCAAGCGCTCCAAGAGCTACTTCGGTCGCACCTGGGGCGAGCAACTCGTTTCCGGCTTCGGCTTCGGCATCATCCGCATGATCGCCATGCTGCCGGGCATCGCCCTGGGGCTGGCAATCGGCGCCGTCTCGCCCGTGGCGGGCATCATCGTCGCCGTCCCCCTCATCGCGCTCGCCTTCGCGATCGTCAACGCGCTCGAGGGCATCTTCAAGATGGCCCTCTACGAGCACGTCGCCGAGCACGTGGAGCCCCAGTTCTTCCCCAAGGAGGTTCTGGACGGCGCCTACGGCAGCCGCGGCACAGCGGCCTTCCGCGGCGCCTAAGCGCTTCCCGCGCTCGGACAACCACCCGCCCCGCCGCCGGGCGGCCGCCCCGCAGCACGACCGCGATCCGCGCTGATAGCCTCGCTGCATGCCAGAACTCCCCGAAGTAGAGACCATCCGCCGCGACTTGGAACCTCGCCTCCGTGGGCGCACGATCCTCGACTTCCGCGTCCTCCCCGGCGCTGAGCGTTTGCTCCAGGGCGTGCCCCAGCGGGCGTTGCGCAAGCGCTTGCTCGGCCGCCGCGTCACCGGCATCGACCGCCGCGGGAAATATCTCCTCATTCAACTCGATGCGCCCGATGGCGACGGCGACGGCCCCACCTGGGTCGTGCACCTGCGCATGACGGGCTCCCTGCGCCACCGCTCGGCGGACGCCCCGCCCGACACCTTCCTCCGCGCCGTCGTCTCCCTCGACGACGGCAGCGAACTCCGCTACATCGACATCCGCAAGTTCGGTACCTTCGCCGTCGTCGACGATCCCGAGGAGGCCGTTGGCAAGCTCGGCCCGGAGCCGCTCGACCCCGCCTTCGACGCGGACGCCCTCTGGCAGGCCCTGCGCGGTCGCCGCGCCCCGACCAAGTCCCTGCTGCTGGATCAGCGCATCGTCGCCGGCGTCGGCAACATCTACGCCGACGAGGCGCTCTTCCTGGCCCGCCTTCACCCCCAGGTCCCGGCTGGCTCCCTGCGCCCGCCCGAGCGCGTGGCGCTGTGCACGGCCCTGCGCCGCGTGCTGGAGGAGGGCATCGCTCACCGCGGCGCCTCCTTCCGCGACTACACTGACGCCGACGGCGCGGAGGGTGGCCAGCAGCATTTCGTACGCGTCTTCCGCCGTACCGACGACCCGTGTGACGATTGCGGCGCGCCCATCCGGCGCAGTGTCGTTGGCGGGCGTGCCTCGCACTGGTGCCCCACCTGCCAGCCGCTGCGGCAAAGAGGGCGCAAGGTCCGCAGCACGCGGGCCTGACGGCGACGCCTGCTACGATCCGGGCCAGCCACGATGGACGGAGCGGCCCCGTGACTCAGGACGCGCGCCCCCGCCCCGCCGCCCTGCGTCCTCCCCAGCGCCCGGCCCCCGCGCTCGCCACGTGCGATCAATGTGGCGACGCCTTCGACCTCGCCGGCATCGACCGACGCACCGCACGCTGCGCGGAGTGCTTTCGGGCCTACCTGGAGGCCTTGGAGATCCCCTTCCTCGAGAACTACGCCTCCTTCTCCGCCAAGGCCCATCGCACCGTCGCCGAAACGCTCTTCCGCGGCCTCGTCTTAGCCGATCCGCCCGATCGCAAGATCTTGGGCATGCGCATCGTCGAGGAGTACCTCGCCGCTTCCGAGGAGTGCATCGGCCTCTACCTCGCCCTGCGCGGCCGCGCCCAGCGCCCCGTCGTCGAGGCCTTCATGGAGTTTCGCCTCCACCCGGCAACCCTTACTGCCTTCCTCAACCTCACCGAGGGCCGCGACGCCGCCTGGATCCAGCGTGATCTCGGCCTCCCCACCCTGGCCGACGTCGAGCATGCCCGCGGCGACATCCCCAAGCGGCAGTTCAAGCAGTTTCGCGCCGCGGTCCATGCGGTCGGCGTCGGCCTCACCCGGGCAGCCAAGGTGGAGCATGGCGCGCTGCTTTCCCTGGCCGAGGGCCTGCGGGAATCCCGCGCCGTGGCCGACACGATCGACTGGCTCCCCGACCGTCGCATGAACCCCGATCAGGTCGCCCTGTTGGTGCTGGACCGGCGCCGGCGCACCATGGCCAGCCCGGCCCTCGCCCTCAGTGAGCCGCAGCTGGAGCGCTTCATCGACGCCCTTGACAAAATCAGCGCCGCTGCCCGCGACATGGTTTGGCTCACCCTCCATATGCGCGACATCGAGACCACCCGGGACTAGCTCCCCCCGCCCCCCTCCGGCTTGCCCCCGGCCCGGCTGCCGCCCACACTGCCCGCAGGGGAGACCCCAGTCCGTTCATCCTGAGCTTGTCGAAGGATTGTGAGCGGCCCGCGGCGGGAGAAGGCGGCATGGCAACGAACCCGTACATGCTCGCCCGTCGCGCCGTGCTCGCCAGCGACGCCGGTGTTCGCCCCCACTTCGTCCGGGTCGAACGCCTCGTCCCCGCCCAGTGCAACCAGATCATGCGCATCAACGTCGGCGGCGCCGACGTCCTCACCCAGGCCATCGGCCGCCGCTGGATCGAGCGCGGCTCCGGCGGCTATGGCATCCGGTCCCTCGATCCGTCGGAGACGGGCTGACATGCCGCCCGCCCAGCGCCGCCCGACCGCCAACGATGCGGGCTCGATCACCGACGTCGCCGGCATCCGCGTGGGCCACTGGACCGACCGCCGCCGCGCCACGGGCTGCTCCGTCGTGCTCGCCTCCCATGGGGCCGTCGCGGGCTTCCACGGCGCCGGCGGCGCGCCCGGCACCATCGACACACACCTCCTGCGGCCGGAGAACACCGTCCAGGAGGTCCACGCCGTCCTCATCAGCGGCGGCAGCGCGCACGGCCTCGCTGCCGCCGCTGGTGTCCGCGCCGCCCTCCGCGAGCAGGGCGCCGGCCTGCCCGTCATCCCCGATGCCGCGCCGGTCCCCATCGTCGTCGGCGCCGTCTGCTTCGATCTCGGCATCGGCCGCGCCGACGCCTATCCGGGCGAGGCCCAGGGCCGCCTCGCGGTGCGTCGCGCGACGGCCGGCCGCGTCGCCGAGGGCAGCGTCGGCGCCGGCACCGGCTGCACCGTCGGTAGCCTGTTGGGCCGCGACCGTGCCCTCAAGGGCGGCATCGGCACCGCCTCAGTGCGCCACGAGTCCGGCCTCATCGTTGGCGCGCTCGTCACGGTCAATGCGGTGGCGGACGTGGTCGATCCCGAGAGCGGCGATCTGCTCGCGGGGCCTCGCGGCGTCCGCCGCGGCGAGATGCGGCGTAGCGCCGACGCCCTCTTGGAGAAGCCGATGGCCGCCTACCTCGCCGACGCCGCCGCCGCGCGCGATGCCCTCGGCGGCGCCAATCCCCTGGGCAACACGACCATCGCCGTCGTCGCCACGAACGCTCGCCTCCACAAAGCCCAGGCCACCCGCCTCGCCATCATGGCCGACGACGGCATCGCCCACGCCGTGCGGCCCGCCCACACCCCTGCCGACGGCGACAGCGTCTTCGTCCTCGCCACCGGCCGCTACGACGCCCCTCTCCACGACGCCCCCGTCCTGCTGACGCTGCTGGGCAGCATGGCGGCCCGCGTGGTTGCCCGGGCCATCGTGCGCGCTGTGCAGCGCGCCGAGGGGCTGGCAGGCGTGCCTGCCGGGCACGAGTGGCGGCGGCGCCGTTCCGGGCCCTGACACGCCCCCACCCGGCGCGTCCACCGGCGGCGAAATTGACACCCCCGGAGTCCGCTGGATACATTCGCGGCGCTTTCCGCCGCAGCCCCGGGGGCGCGCCCCCAAACGCCCGAGGAGGACGAGCATGGCCCGACGATCCGTCCACAGCCTGCGCGCGATGAAGGACCGGGGTGAGCGCTTCGCCATGGTTACTTGTTACGACTACCCAAGCGCCCGGCTGATCGATCAGTCCGGCATCCCCGGCGTGTTAGTCGGTGACTCCTTGGGGACCGTGGTCTTGGGCTACGACTCCACCATCCCGGTCACCATCGAGGATATTCTCCACCACACCAAACCCGTCGTCCGCGGCGCGGAGCGGGCCTTCGTCGTTGCCGACCTCCCCTTCGGGAGCTACCAGGCCAACCCGGACGAGGCCGTTCGCAACGCCACCCGCCTGCTGAAGGAAGGGGGCGCCACCGCCGTCAAGCTCGAAGGTGGCCGTCGGGTCCTGGGCATCGTCGAGCGCCTCGTCGATGCCGGCATCCCCGTCATGGGCCACCTCGGCCTGACGCCGCAGTCGGTGCGCCAGTTCGGCGGCAACAAGGTGCAGGGCAAGACCGACTCCGCCGCCGCCCAGATGCTGGACGACGCCCTCGCCCTGGAGAAGGCGGGTTGCTTCGCTATCGTCTTGGAGGTCATCCCCGCCGCGCTCGGCGCGGAGATCAGCGAGGCCTTGCGCATCCCCACCGTCGGCATCGGCGCCGGCAGCGGCTGCGATGGCGAGATTCAGGTGTGGCACGACATCCTCGGCCTTTACGAGGACTTCCTGCCCAAGCACGCTAGTCACTTCGTCAAGCTCGCGCCGCAGATTCGCCACGGCCTGGAGAACTACGTCCACGCCGTCCAGCGCGGCGAGTTCCCCACGGAGGCCAACTCCGTCGGCGCCAAGGCCAATGTGCAGCGCGTGCTGGCTAACCTCTTCGAGGAATTAGAGGCGGCCTCCCACTAAGCGGCGACCCGCCGGAACGGCCCTGCGTGGATCGACTCACCACCATCGCTGCTGCCCGAAGCTGGCGCGCCGCGGTGCGCGGGGCGATCGGGTTCGTGCCGACGATGGGCGCCCTCCACGCCGGACATCTGCGCCTGGTTCAGCGCGCCCGCGCCGACAACGACCATGTGCTGGTGTCGATCTTCCTCAACCCGCTCCAGTTCGCTGCCGGCGAGGACCTGGACCGCTACCCGCGCGATCTCGAGGGCGACTGCGGCCTTCTATCCGAGGCCGGCGTCTGCGCCGTCTACCTACCCACCGTTGAAGCCATGTATCCCCTCGGCTTCAGCACCAGCGTGGAGGTGCAGGGGCCGCTCACCGAGCGGCTTGAGGCCGCACATCGCCCCACCCACTTCCGCGGCGTGACGACGGTTGTGACCAAGCTCTTCCAGATCGCCGGCGCCGATCGCAGCTACTTCGGCATGAAGGACGCGCAGCAGTTGCTGGTCCTCGCCAAGCTCGTGCGCGATCTCGCCATCCCCACCACGATCGTCCCGGTTGCCACGGTGCGGGAGGCGGACGGCCTCGCCCTCAGCAGCCGCAACGCCTACCTCAGTCCTCTCGAGCGCGCCGCCGCCGCCGCCATCCCCCGCGCCCTCGCCGCCGCCCGCGCCCGCTTCGACGGCGGTGAGCGCGACGCCGCGGCCCTGCGCGCCGCCGTCCGCACCGTCCTCGACGAGGAGCCGGCGCTCCAGGTCCAGTACGTCTCCTGCGCCGATCTCGAGGCCCTGGCCGAACTGGACGCCGTCGCCGACGTGGCCTTGCTCTCCCTCGCTGCCGTCGTCGGCGGCACCCACCTGATCGACAACCACTGGCTTGGCTTGCCCGCCGGCGACCCTCCCCTCGGCGCTTTGCCGCCCGCCTTGCGCTCGGCCCCGTAAGCGCCCCCGGCCGTTGGGCGCTTCCCCCCCCGGCCAGGCGTTGGGCATCATGGTCCCGTGAGCAGCGCGCGCCCCCTCATCCTCGTCTCCAACGACGATGGCATCGAAGCCGAGGGCCTCTGGCACCTGGCCCGGGCGGTGCAGGCCCAGGGTGACGTCGTGGTGGCGGCGCCCGCTTTTCAGCAGTCCGGCGCCGGCGCCGCCTTCACCATCTACCAGGAGCTGCAGTCGGAGCGAGCGCACAGCCGCCTCGAAGGCGTGGAGGCCTGGCAGATCAGCGGCACCCCCAGCGACGCCGTCACGATCGCCCTGCACCGGCACGTCCCCCGGCATGTGGACCTCATCGTCTCCGGTGTCAACCCAGGCCCCAACCTCGGCGCCGACGTCATCCACTCGGGCACCGTCGGCGCCGCGATTCAGGGACACCACCGTGGCCTCCCCTCCCTCGCCGTCTCCCTGGCCTCCACGGACGAGGCCTATCTGGCTGCCGCCGCCGCCGTCGGCGCGCGCATCGCCGGCGAACTCCTGACCTCCGGGGAGGCGCTCTTCCTCAACGTGAACGTCCCGGCTCATCCGCAAGCCGAACTGGCCGAGACGCGCATCACCACCACCGCCAACACCAGCGCCGAGCGCCTGATCGAGGAAGAGGGACCCGGCGGCATGATCCGTCGCCGACTGGAGTACCGCAGCGTTGATCAGATCACCGAAGGCACGGACATCTGGGCCGTCCAGCAGGGCCACGTCTCCGTCTCACCGCTCACCACGAACCTGACCGCCTTCGATCTGATCGACATGACGGCCCGGATCGTGTCCGCTTGATCGCCGGGTCGGCCGGCTGGCGCCTGCGTGTTAAGATCGGCCTGGGCTCCGTCTGGCGGACCGGCGCGTGTGTGGGAGAGAGTCGATGTCCGGACATTCCAAGTGGTCGACGATCAAGCGCGCCAAGGGCGCCGCCGATGCCAAGCGCGGCAAGGTCTTCACCAAGGTCGCCCGCGAGATCATGGTCGCCGCCAAGTCCGGCGGCCCCAATGTGAGCGACAACTCCGCCTTGCGCCTGGCCGTGGCCAAGGCCCGCCAGGCCAACATGCCCAAGGACAACGTCCAGCGCGCTATCGATCGCGCCACCGCGGAAGCGGGCGGCGAGGATTGGCATGAGGTCCGCTACGAGGCCTATGGACCCGGCGGCGTCGCGCTCCTCATCGACGCCCTCACCGACAACCGCAACCGCACCGTCTCCGATGTGCGTGCCACCCTCTCGAAGGCCGGCGGCAACATGGGCGAGGCTGGCTCCGTTGCCTGGATCTTCGCGCAGAAGGGCCTGCTCATGATCGAAGTCGCCCCCGACGCCGACGCGGAAGAGATGGAACTCCAGGCCATCGACGCCGGCGCCGAAGACGTCGAGGTGGACGACGGCATCCTGGAGGTCGTCACGGACCCCAGCCGCCTCGAGGCCGTCCGGGACGATCTTGCCGCCGGGGGCGGTGCCGTCGCTTCCGCCGAGGTCGTCATGCGCCCCACCAACACCGTCGAGGTCACGGAGGCCTGTGGCCGTCAGTTGCTTCGCCTGATCGACTTATTGGAGGACCTGGACGACGTGCAGCGCGTCTCGACCAACGCCGACTTCCCCGACGCCGTCCTCGTCGAGGCCTGAGCGCCGCCGGCGTGTCCCCGTCCCGCTCGTCCGCCCCCGCCGTCCTCGGCATCGACCCGGGCCTGCGGGTCACCGGTTGGGCCACCCTCACCTGCGCCGGCGGCCTGGAGGGCGCCCGCGTGACGCACGGAGTCCTGCGTCCGCCCGCGCAGGCGCCGCTGCCGCAGCGGTTGCGCGTCATTCAGCGAGGCCTGGCCGAAGTCATCGCCGCACAGGCCCCCGCCGTTGTCGCCATCGAGCGCCCCTTCCTGCGCGAGAACGTGCGCTCCGCCATGGCCCTTGCCCAAGCCCAAGCCGCCGCCATGCTCGCCGCCGCCGACGCTGGCCTGTCCGTCAGCGAATACGCCCCCCGCGAGGTCAAACAGGCCGTCGGCGGTGATGGCAACGCCGACAAGGCCGCCCTCGCTCAGGCCCTCGCCCTGCAGCTTGGCTTGGCGACGCCGCCCACTCCCGCCGACGCCGCCGACGCCCTGGCTGTGGCCCTGTGCCATTGGCTCCTCGCCGGCGCCGAGAGCCGTGTCGTCGGGCCCAGGCTGCAATGATCTCCCGCATCCACGGCCCGGCCCGTCGCTGGAACGAGGACAGTCAGAGCGTGGAGGTGGAGGTCGGCGGGCTCTGGTACGAGGTGCTCCTGCCGACCTACTGCTGGCGCGCGATGGCCCACCACCCGGAAGTCGTCGATTTCTACACCTACTACTACGTTCCCGAGCGCAATCCGACGCCGGTCCTCATCGGCTTCCTGCGCCCGGTCGAGCGGGAGTTCTTCAAGAAATTCATGCGCGTGCGCGGTATGGGCGCCACCAAGGCCCAGAAGGCCCTGGCCAGTTCCATCTCTACGATCGCCCGCTGGATCGAGAACGAGGACAAGGCCGCCCTGCGGCAGCTTCCCGGTGTCGGCGTACGCCAGGCGGACCAAATCACGGCCGAGCTGAAAGGCAAGGTGGTGGAGGAAGCGCTCCTCCGCGACGAGCAATACGCCGAGCCTCCACCGGCGCTCGCGCCCGCCCTGGACCGTGCCCTGGCTGATGCCGTGGAGGCCCTCGTCAACCTGGGCTACCAGCGTCGCGAAGCCCAGACCTGGGTCGACGAGGTGGTCGCCGATGATCCCGAACCCAACACGGAAGCTGTTCTGCGCGCCGTCTTCGAGAAGCTCGCCGAATCCTGAGCCGCATCCCTCCCCGTCCGATACGGGTTCCCGCGCCCTCCTCGGGTTTCCCCCGACGCTGAATCCCCAACATCACACGATGATCTCTCCATGCAGCGGGTAGCGTGGGACCGGCGACAGATGCAGCGCGACGCCCTCATCGCGGTGGCGCTCTTGACGGCCGCAGCCGCGCCCCTGGTGGTCTTCGTCTTCGGGGACGCCGGCAGCGGCGCCGCCAGCGTTGTGCTGGGAGTACGCGGTCTTGGCCCCGGTGGCGTTGCTGGGCCTGGGCCTGGCCTGGTGCCGCGAGCGCCGTGCCCGCCATCGCACCAACCGGGAAACCTGGGCGCTCCTGCCCGCCAACCTCACGTTGCGCGAATCCGCGCAGGCCCTGCTGCAGGAGGCCCGTCACGACCCTCCGACCGGGCTGGACAACCGCCGCGCCTGGCGGGAAACGCTTGAGCCCGAGGCGCGCCGGGCCGCCCGCTACGGCGGCGAGCCCGCCGTTATCATGCTGGACCTGGACGGCTTCAAGGCCGTCAACGACAGCTTGGGCCATGAAGCCGGCGACGACGTCTTGGTCCGGGTCTCCGACGCTTCCGCCGCTGCCTGCGTGAGAGCGATGTTCTCGCCCGCCTCGGCGGGGACGAATGCGGCGTTCTCCTGCCGGTCACCAAGCCCGGGGAGGCCACCCTGGTCGCGGAGAAGCTGCGACGCAATCTCGAGACCGCCGGGGTGATGCCGGCGGGCGTCCCGCGTTCGGTCACGGTCTCGCTGGGCGTGGCGAGCGCGGCCTGCGCCGCCCCCGACGCCGGCGCGCGCCTGCTCCGCGCGGCCGATGCCGCCCTGTATGATGCCAAGGCAGCCGGGCGCAACCGCGTCGTGGTGGCCGCGGGCGACGCCGAGCCCCTGCGCCCCGCCGCCTGAGCCTCCGCCCGGCCCGAGGCGAGCGTGCCCGACCAGTTCCACCTCGTCGCCGATTACGAGGCGCGCGGCGATCAGCCCCAAGCCATCGACACCCTCGTGCAGGGGCTCGAACAGGGTGAGCGCGCCCAGACCTTGCTCGGCGTCACCGGCTCCGGCAAGACCTTCACCATGGCCAGCGTCGTGGCGCGGGTGAACCGCCCGACCCTCGTGCTAGCCCACAACAAGACTCTCGCCGCCCAGCTCTGCACGGAGTTCAAGGAATTCTTCCCCCAGAACGCGGTGGAGTTCTTCGTCTCCTATTACGACTACTACCAGCCCGAGGCCTACGTCCCCCGCTCCGACACCTACATCGCGAAGGAGTCGGACATCAACGATGAGATCGACAAGCTGCGCCACGCCGCCACCCGCGCGCTCTTCGAGCGCCGCGACGTGCTTATCGTCGCTTCCGTCTCCTGCATCTACGGCCTCGGCGAGCCCGAAGAGTACCAGTCCATGGTGCTGACCATGGAGAAGGGCCAGCGCCTTCCCCGCAACCAGATCCTGCGGCGCCTGGTGGACCTCCAGTACGACCGCGACGAACTCAACCTCATCCGCGGCCGTTTCCGCATCCGCGGCGATACCCTCACCATCCACCCGGCCTACGACGAGCTGGCCGTGCGCGTCGAGTTCTGGGACGACGCCGTCGAGCGCATCGTCGAACTCGACCCTCTCACCGGCGAGATCTTGGCCGAGCAGGACCGTGTGGATATCTACCCCGCCAAGCACTTCGTCACCTCGGAGGAGCGCCTGGACGCCGCCATCCGCGACATCGAAATCGAGCTGACGGAGCGCCTCCGGGATCTCCGCGCGGAGAACCGCATCCTGGAGGCGGCTCGCCTCGAGGAGCGCACCCACTACGACCTGGAGACCTTGCGCGAGATGGGCTACTGCCCCGGCATTGAGAACTACTCCCGCCACCTGGCCCGGCGCGCCGCCGGCAGCACCCCGTGGACCCTGCTGGACTATTTCCCCGAGGACTGGCTCCTCTTCGTCGATGAGAGTCACGTGTCCATGCCCCAGGTGCGCGGCATGTACGGCGGTGACACAAAGCGCAAACAGACCCTCGTCGATTACGGCTTCCGCCTCCCTTCCGCCATCGACAACCGGCCTCTCAATCTGGAAGAAGTGGAGCGCCACATCAATCAGGTCATCTTCGTTTCCGCGACCCCAGGCCCCTACGAACTCCAGCATTCCGCCGGCGTCGTGGAGCAGATCATTCGCCCCACCGGCCTCCTCGACCCGCAAGTGGAGGTGCGCCCCACCGACGGACAGATCGATGATCTCGTCGGCGAGGTCAAGAGCCGCATCGCCCGCGGCGAGCGCACGCTGGTCACCACGCTGACCAAGAAGATGGCCGAGGATCTGGCCGATTACCTGCGAGAGGTCGGCGTCAAGACCCACTACCTGCACAGTGAGCAGGACACCTTTGAGCGCGTCGAGGTACTACGCGACCTCCGCCTCGGGGTTTTCGACTGCGTCGTCGGCATCAACCTCCTGCGCGAGGGTCTGGACCTGCCGGAGGTCAGCCTCGTCGCCATCCTTGACGCCGACAAGGAAGGGTTCCTCCGCAGTCAAAGTTCCATGATCCAGACGATCGGCCGCGCTGCCCGCCATATCGACGGCCGCGCCATCATGTACGCCGATGTCATCACCGACTCCATGCGCCACGCCATCGATGAGACCGCTCGCCGCCGCACCATTCAGCAGGCCCATAACGTAGAGCACGGCATCACGCCGGCCGGAATCCGCAAGATCGTCCGCGACATCACCGACCAGGTGCGGCAGGCCGCGGAGGAACCCGGCGCTTACGCGGCCGGCCCCGCCGCCGGCGGGCCGCGCCGTGGGGCCGGACGCGACCAACTGGTGCGCACGGTCAAAGACCTCGAGAAGCAAATGAAACAGGCGGCCAAGGACCTCGAGTTCGAGCGCGCCGCCCTGCTCCGCGACCAGATCGTCGAGATTCGCCACGAACTCGCCGGGGACCACGTGGAAGACCTGCCCCAGTGGGCCGACCAGTCCTATGGTCGTCGCGGCCGCCGCCCCCTGCGGCGGAAAGAGCCCAGCAGCACCGCGCCCTGACGTCCGCGCTGGCGGCTGTCTGCAGCGCGCCGCGCCCCGGCCGGAGCGACCCCGGGCCCGTACCGGTGGCTGCGAGGCGCGGCGTCGATTCCCGTCGCCGGTGGCCGCTCCCTGACCGCGAGCGATTTGACCATCCGATAATCGCTCGCGCTACTCGACCCTTTATCATCGGCCCAACGGGCCGCTGGGATCGCGTCCAGCGCTTCGGCCGGCGAGCCCAGCGGAAAGGGTGGCCCCGCGTGACGACCGGACGGGATGTCGAGCGCCCGCGGTTCCGCCCCGCGGCGACCGCACCAGCCTGGCTCGTCCCCGATCAGGCGGAGGAGGCGGCGCGCACCTGCGCCTTCTGCGGCGAGGAGGCACCCCCCGATTCGGCCTTCTGCCCTAACGACGGGCGCGCGCTCACCGCCTCTCTCCACCCCACCAGCGGCACCACGCTCACCGTCCTCTTCACCGACATCGAGGACTCGGTCCTCCTCACCGAGCGCCTCGGCGACGCAGCCTGGGCGGACATCGTCGATGACCACGACGCGATCGTCCGCGAGTCCATCGAGCGCAATGCGGGCTTCGAGGTCAAGGGCACCGGCGATGGCTTCCTCGTCGTCTTCGCCGACGCCCGACAAGCGGCCCGAGCCGCGGTCGAGATCCAGCGCCGCATCGCCGCCCGCGCCGCCGCGCGCCCGGACTGGCCCGTGCGCGTCCGCATTGGCCTCCACCGCGGCGATGTCCTCCTGCGCCCGGGCGGCGACATCCTGGGCCGCACGGTCAACATGGCCCAGCGTGTCATGGACAAGAGCGAGGGGGGTGAGATCTGGATCTCCAGCACCGTCCACGACGAGATCCGCGACGACTTCCCCGCCGAGGCCCTGCTGGACCGTGGCCCGCGCCGGCTGCGCGGCATGGAGGGGCACCAGCAGCTGTATGCGCTTGTCTGGACGGTGGGCGAGGACGCTGCTCCGGCCGGCTCGCGCTAGCCGCATCCCGCGCCGCCGCGCCCGTGCGTCCTAATCCACCGGGATGCTGCTGCTGGAGTCGTCCGGCTCGGCGCCCAACCGGCGCAACCGCTTGGGCAGGCGGGCCAGCGCGCGTCGTTTCAGGCCGGACTGCAAATCGGCGATATTCCGGCCCAGGCTGACGCGGAAGAAGTTCTGGTACACCGGCGTGCGCCGATACCGTTGATAGCGCAGCTTCACCAGCTTCGACGGCTTGGTCGAGGCGATGGCCCCCAGCTCTTGCAGGATCGCTGTGCGGAGCACTGCCGCCGCTCCGTCTGGGTTCTCGTGCGCTCCCTCGCGTGGCTCTCGCACCACGAAGTCCACCACCCCCAGCTCCCGCGCATCCGTCGCCGTCAGGCGTAGGCCCAGCGCCACTTCATTGGCCCGTGCGGGGTCCCCGTGGATCGCGGCCGCCGCCTCCTCGGGCGAGGCGATGCTGAACGTCCCGTGCTCCAGGATCAGCACACGGTCCGCCACACTCAGCGCCAGCGCCCCGCCGCTTCCCCCCTCACCGATAATGGCCGCCAAGATCGGAGTTTCCAGCGACGCCATCGCCGCCAGCGTCGCCGCCAGCGCTTGTCCCACCCCCTCCTCTTCCGCCGCCCGCGTCCGCTCCACGCCCTGGGTATCCACCAGGGTCACCACCGGCAAGGCGAACTTCTGCGCGAGCCGGAGCGCTCGCGTCGCCTTGCGCAGGCCCGCTGGTCCGATGCGCGGGGGGGAGGCCTTGCCGTTGCCGTCGACCGCTGCGGGCTCCCGCTGCTGGCCGATCAGCATCACCGCCTCGCCGCCCAGGTCGGCCAGGCCCGCCACGATGCCACGGTCGTCGGTGCCGCCGCGATCGCCGCGCACTTCCACAAACGTGGTCGTCATGCGGCCGATGTAGTCCATGGCGCTTGGGCGCTCGCGGTGGCGCGCCAGCGCCACCTCGTGCCAGGGGCTAATCGTGCGGGCCGCCCGGCCGACGAACGGCTCCAGCCGCCGCGTGATCTCCAGCCGGTAGCGTGGGCTCGTCACGTCGATCAGTGACACCACGATGTCCCGCTGCCGCTGCCGGCCGACGACCTGATCGATCAGGCCATGTTCCAAGTGCGACTCCGCGGAGTGCGCGTCGGCCTCCAGCGGTACGCCCTCCGCCTGCTCCAGGTCCCGCAGGGAGCCGTACCCCATCAGCGCCCCCGGCTCGCCGATCAGCACGTCCGCCAGGTTCGCGAAGGACCCGAACACCGCCCCCGTTGACGGGTTCGCCAGAATCGCGATGTGCGCCAGCCCCGCGCGGTCGTGCGCCTGTGCCGCCGCGGCCGTCTTCGCCATTTGCGTGAGCGCCAGGAGTCCCTCTTGCATCCGCATCCCGCTGGACGAGATCACGGACACCACCGGCAGCTTGCGGCGCGAGGCGTCCTCGAACGCCTGCGCCACGCGTTCCCCCACGACGACGCCCATGCTGCCCCCGAGGAATCCGAAGTCGAGGACGATCAGCATTACGGGGCGCCCCCGGATCGCACAGGTCCCCGTGATCGCCGCTTCACGCAGAGCCGTGCGGCGGAAGGCCTCTCGCAGTTGGCGTCGGTAGCTCCCGCCGTCCGGGAACGAAAGCGGGTCGACCGATGTCGTGGAGGCGCGCGTTTCCCGGAAGCTCTCCGCGTCGGCGAGCAGGCGGATGCGCGTCCAGGCGCTGATCGAATGGTGGTAGCCGCAATTGGCGCAGACACCGTGCGAGGCGAAATCGGGCGTCGCGGCCGTGGCCGTGCCGCACAGCACACAGGTCTCGTGATCGTCGGCGTCCGCCTCCGACAGGCGGGGTTCCGGAGTGCGCCAGCGCGCTACGACATCGGCCAGGGCTCGCATGCAGATTCTCCCGGTGGCCGCCGCGCGACCGTTGCTCTCCCTACAGTATGGGCCGCCACTGTTGCGCCGGGCCAGTCGCCCGGGCGCTCGCAAGCGGCTGCCCCGCTAGGAAGCCCCCAGCACCTCTTCTGGGGGCCCGAGCACTTCGCGCGACTGGCCACCCTCTGCCGGTCCCACCACGCCCCGTTCCGTGAGTTCGTTCAGCAGCCGCGCCGCCCGAGGATGGCCGATGCGCAGGCGCCGCTGCAGCATCGACGCCGAGATCCGGCTGTGGTCGTGCGCCAGCGCCAGCGCGCGCGGATACAGCGTGTCTGCGCTCTCGCCAAGCGGCGCAGCGCGGTTGGCGGAGCGGAAGACGCGATCACCGCCCGCGGGCACCACGTCAGCCGCTGGGACCGGCGCCTCTGGGACGCCGGCGCCCCGGGACCTCGCGAGTGCCCCGGCAAGATCGGCGCCTGGATCCGCGCCGGGCGGAGCAGCGAACTCGCCCTGGGCAGGCTCGGCCAGCCCCTGCATCGCGTCCGCCAGCAGATGGTCCAGCGTGGGACGCGGAAGGTTCTGGAAGCGGTCCTGCGTCCAGAACCCGATCAGCGCCGTGATCTCCTCGTCCGACACGAACGTGCCCTGGATGCGCTGCGCCGACAGCCGATCCTGACTGTGGAGCAGCATGTCGCCCCGGCCCAGCAGCTTCTCCGCTCCCACCCGATCCAGGATGACCCGCGAGTCCGTCTGCGATGTCGTCGCGAAAGCGATCCGCGTCGGGAAATTCGCCTTGATCAGCCCCGTCACGACGTCCACCGAGGGCCGCTGCGTCGCGATCACCAAATGGATCCCCGTGGCCCGCGCCAGCTGTGCCAGGCGGACCAGCTGCGCTTCTACCTCAACCGGGGCGGCCATCATCAGGTCCGCCAATTCGTCGAGGATCACCACCCAGTAGGGCAGCGGTCCTTCGGGACGCTCCACACCGTTGTAGGCCGCCAGGTTGCGCGCTCCGACCTGCTGGAAGCGGTAGTAGCGACGCTCCATCTCCGCCACGACGACCGCCAGCAGACCCACCACCTCCTCCGCGTCCGTCACGACGCGCGAGAACGCCAGGTGCGGCACGTGCTCATACTCCGTGAGTTCCACCCGCTTGGGGTCCACCAGCACCAGTCGTAGGCGCTCCGGGGAGTGGTGCAGCAGCAGGCTGGCGATGATGCTGTTGATCGCCACGCTCTTGCCGGAGCCCGTAGCCCCGGCGATGAGCAGGTGCGGCATCTGCGTCAGGTCTACCGCCACCGGTCGTCCCGTCACGTTGCGGCCCAGCGCGATGGGGAGCCCGCCGCGCTTGAGCACCTTGGCGAATGCGGGCGATTCCAGCACTCCGCGCAGAGACACCATCCGGGTTTCCTGGTTGGGCACCTCAATGCCGATCACCGGCTCGCCCGGCACGGGCGCCTCCACCCGGATCGACGGAGCCGCGAGGGCCAGCGCGATGTCGTTGGTCAGGCGCGTGATCTTGTTCACCCGCACACGCGTCCGCGACACTTCCTCCTCCCGCGTCGTTGGCTGGCCCGAGGCGTCCAGGACTGGCTGCCCCTCGGCGTCCCGAACCGGCGCCAGACGGGTCTTCACGTCCCAGCCCGGCTCAACGCCGAACTGTGTCACCGCTGGCCCCTCGTTGATTTGGCTGACCGTGGCCGCCACGCCGAAGGAGGCCAGCGTCTCCACGATGATCTGCGCCTGGCGGGCGCTGTCGCCCCGCTTCGGTGGCGCCGCGTCGGACTTCAGGAGGCTCAGCGGCGGCAGAATCCAGCCGTCCGCGCTCTCCCGGCGCCCGCGCGGCTTGACCCGCGCTCCCGCTGCCCCGGCGACCGCGGGCTCCGGCGGGGCTGGGGTTGCTAGGACTGCGGGCGGTGAGCCATCGACGCCGACCTCGGGCGCGAGGTGCGGCTCCGCGGCCGGTAGCCCCACCTCCGCCGCATCGGTCGCATCCCAACCGTCGTCCGCCTCCACGCCGACCGACGGCCCCACACCTGACTCCCAGAGGTCCGTGGGCTCACGCCGTGGCCGCCTGATCCACAACTGATGTGCGTTCGTCCCAAGCCAGCGGCTCGCTTGCCCCAGGCCCGTCCCCCCGAGCCAGAGCGCCTGCCGGGTTCGCTGCGGCGCGACGATCGCGGAGATGCTCAGCAGCAGCGTCAGCAGCACAAAGACGCCAAGCGGCGAAGATAACCACGCGCCGAGGTCGCCGCCCGCGCTCACGCGGGACAAGTCGCTGGGTCCCAGCGTCCAACTCGGATCGACGAAGCCGGCGATGCCCAGGAAAACGACATAACCGACCAGCGTGACTCCCAGCCCACGCCAGACGCGCCGTGGCAGCCGCGCCGCGCCGGTCAGCAGCCAGAGCCCGGCCAGAATGAGCAGCGCGAGTGGTGGGAAGACACCGATCCCCAAGGCCTCTGTGGCGCTGCTTCTCTGTGGGGCGAAGGCATCGATCTCGATCAGCCAGGCGGTGGCTAGGCCGGCGAAGACCAGCAGGCCCACGCCGCCCAGCACGCGCGCGCGCGTGCGGAGCGTCATCAGGACGCGTCGGGCGTCAATGCCGAAGGAGGCGCGGTCCTGCCTCGCTGCTGTGCTCGTCATTGTCGCGGGTCCCGCCCCTCGCGGGAGCCACCCCAGGCCGATCCGGGGGCGCGGGCACCCCTCAGACCTCCACGGCCACCGGTAATACCATAGGCCGCTGGCGGGTTTCGCGGTACAGGAAGCGCGAGATCTCATCCTTCACGATCTCGTTGAGCGTGGTCGTTCCCAGCGGGTGCTTCTCGCCCGCGAGGGCGGACCGCAGCATCTCCACCGTGCGGCCGTGCAGGTCCGGCGACTCGTCCAGCCCGGTGAAGCCGCGCGAGACCACGTCTGGGTCTCCCACGATCTCGCCGGTCTCGTGGTCGATCGTCGTGACCACCACCACCACGCCGTCCGTCGCCAGGTGCTGGCGGTCACGCAGGACGGTGTGGTCCACGCCGCCCACGCTCACCCCGTCCACGAAGACGTACGCGGCCGGCGCCTCATCCACCACCGCCCCACCCCGCGGCGTCAGCTCGAACACCGCCCCGTCCCGCAGGACGTGCGTCTTCTCCGGCGCCACCCCCATCGCCTGGGCCAGCTTCGCGTGCGAGGCCAGGTGCCGTTGCTCCCCGTGTACGGGGATGAAGTGCTCGGGTCGCACCAAGCCCAGCACCGTCTTCAGCTCCTCCTGTGCGGCGTGCCCGCGCACGTGCACGTTCGTCGCGCCCCCTTGCGTGTAGCGCACGTCCGCGCCCGCCCGGAAGAGGTTGTCGATCGTGCGGTTGACCGCCGACTCGTTTCCCGGGATGGGATTCGATGACAGCACCGCCGTGTCCCCGGCCTTGATCGTCACGTCGCGATGGTCGCCGGTCGCCATGCGCGCCAGCGCCGACATCGGCTCGCCCTGCGCGCCCGTGCACACGATCACCACGTCCTCGTCGGCGAAGTTGCCGTGCTCGCTGATCTCCCGGATCACGCCGGCCGCGGACTGCACGTAGTTCAGCTCTCGGGCCATGCGCACGTTCTGCACCATCGAGCGGCCCGTGACGAAGACCGTGCGCCCCGCCGCCTCCGCCCCATCCACGATCTGCTGCACGCGCGCAATCTGCGAGGCGAACGTCGCGATGATCACCCGTCCCGGCGCGGTGAACAGGATCTGCTCCAGCGCCTCGCCCACCAGCAACTCCGACGTGGTGTGCCCCGGATGATCCGCGTACGTCGAGTCACTGCAGAGCAGGCGCACGCCCTCGTCGCCGTAGCGCGCCATCCGGGCCAGGTCCGTAGGGGCGCTCATCACCGGCGTGTGGTCGATCTTGAAATCGCCGGTGTGCACCACGATGCCCGCCGGCGTGCGCAGGGCGATCCCCATCGCGTCCGGAATGGAGTGGGCGACGGCGAAGAACTCGGCCGTGATCGCGCCGAACGCGGCCACGGTGTCCGGCGTAGCCTGCACCTGTTCCACCCCCTTGATCTTGGCGTTCCGGAGCTTGACCGAGATCAGCCCCTGGGCCAGCCGCGAGGCATAGATGGGGGCCGGCAGCGTGTCCACGATGTGAGACAGCCCACCGATGTGGTCCTCGTGCCCGTGCGTGATCAGGTAGGCGCGCAGCTTGTCCCGGCGCTCGGCCAGGTAGGTCACGTCGGGGATGATGTAGTCGATCCCGTGCATCTCCTCCGAGGGGAAGAGGATGCCCGCGTCGATCACCACCAGATCCTCCGCGGTTTCGAAGACCATCATGTTGCGGCCGATCTCGCCCAGGCCGCCCAGGGGGACCACCCGCAGTCCGTCCCGCGGAATTTCGCTCACACGCGCTCCTCGCGACCTCAGCCTACGCCATGGCTCGCCCAGGAGCCCGTCACTAGAGCAACGGCAACTGCGCCGATTCGGCGGCCGGTCCCGGCCCCACCAGGGTCACGGCCCCCGCCGCCGGCCGCTCCGACGCCGCCAGGATCGCCGGGATGCGCGCGAAATCGGCCCGCAGGACCTGCAACAGCGCCCCCTGTCTCAGCGCCGCCGCCGGATGGTAGACGGGGAACACCCGTTGGGCCCCCGCCTCGATCACCTTCCCGTGCGAGCGCCCCATCGCTGCCCCCGGCAGGAAATACTGCATCGCGAAGCGGCCCAGGGTCACGATCAGCTTTGGCCGGATCCCCTCGATCTGCTCCGCCAGGAAGGGCTCGCAGGCCGCGATTTCGGCCGCCTCCGGGTCCCGGTTCTTCGGTGGGCGGCACTTGACCACGTTCGTCACAAACACCGCCGACCGAGTCAGCCCGATCTCCTCCAGCAGCTGGTCCAGCAGCCTCCCCGCCTGTCCCACGAAGGGGCGGCCCTGCTTGTCCTCATTGAACCCCGGCCCTTCGCCGATGAACAGCAGCTCCGCAGCCGGGTCGCCATCCCCGGGCACCGTCAAGGTCCGACCCACTGCCAGGGGGCAAGCGGTGCACGCCGCGATTCGGACGCCGATGCCCTCCATGTCTGCCGCGTCCACCTTGCGCCTCCTCTATCGCGTCGCCTCGAAGGCGCGCGCTAATCCGCCCAGCGGGGGCGGAGCACCGCCGTGGCCAGGAATTGGAGCGCTGCGACGAGCACCACGGCCCCGAACACTCGTCGGAGCACCTCGGGATCCAACTGCGTCGCCAGTGCCGCTCCCGCCGCTCCGAGCACGACCGCCGAGGGGATCATCCAGGCCCCCGCCCGGAAGTCAACATTGCCGTGCCGGGCGTGCTGCGCGAGCCCTGCAGCCGCCGTCACAACGATCACCGTCAGCGAGACCCCCTGCGCCAAATCCTGTTCGCGATCCAAGATCAGCACCAGACCCGGGATGAAGACCGCTCCCCCGCCGATGCCCAGCATCCCCGCCGCGACCCCGCCGCCGAAGCCGATCGCCAGCGCCACCAGCACATCCTCCACCTCAGCCGACTAGCATCCGCAGGGCCACCCCCGCCAGAAAGAGGCCGAAGACCACTTGCAGCCGCCGCGCTGACAGGCGCAGCGCGATCAGCGCCCCCAGGAACGCCCCCGCGATGGACCCGCCCAGGAGGGGGCCGACCAGGTCCCACTCCACTTCACCCCGCACGACGTAGGTGGACGATCCCGCCACCGCCACCGCCACCACCACCATCAGGCTGGTCCCGTGGGCGCGGTGCTGGCTGAGGCCGTTCAGCCGGGTCATCAAGGGGATCATGAAGGCGCCACCGCCGACGCCCGTCAAGCCGCCGATCAAGCCGCCCACTCCGCCCGTGACAAGCGCCAGTGTCCGATCCGTGTTGAGTCGCACAGCACCTCAATGCCTTGAGGCTAGGGCGCGCCTCGCGGCCCCGGAAGATCCGCCCCGCAGGGATGCGCACTTATGACCGGCGCGGTTATCGCCCCTCGGGGGTGGCGTGCAGCTAGTCGTCGTCCTTCGGAGACGCGGCGGCGGCGCGGGCTGCCGCCTCCCGGTCCTGGTGTCCCAGGCCGCGCCCCTGGACCAGCCAGACCAGGCCGATGCCCAGGCCGTAGAGGCCGATCAGCGGGATCGCCACGGCCGCCTGCGTGACCGGATCGATCGAGGGCGTGATGAGCGCCGCGATCACGAACGAGCCGATGATCGCCCAGCGCCAGGCCCGGACCAGCCTGCGGGCGGTCACGATACCGAGCCAGCCCAGCCCCATCAGTACGAGCGGCGTCTCGAAGACCACGCCCGTCCAGAACACAAAGCGCGTCAGCATGTCGATGTAGTTGTTGATCCGGATCTGCGGCTCGGCGATGTTGTCGCCGAAGTCCAGCAAGAAGTCCAAGGCCGGCGGCCAGGCCACGAAGAAAGCGAACGCCCCGCCGCCCGCGAACGACAGCGACGCCAGCAGCACGATCGGGAGCAGCCAGCGGCGCTCGTGCGGCTCCAGCCCCGGGTTGATGAACATGAACCCCTGGTAGAGCACCATCGGCATCGCCGCCGCGATCCCGATCAACAACCCGATCTTGAAGTACGCCCCCACAAAGCCCAGCAACTCCGTGAAGATCGGCCGGAAGTCCGAATCGGCGTCACGCGCCGGCTCCGTCAGGAAATCCAGGATGTCGTTGGTGAAGATCAGCGTGACGACCGTCGTGAGCACCACCGTCAGGGCGGCGATCGTCAGGCGCTGGCGCGCCTCCGTCAGATGCTCACCAATCGTGAGCATGCTCCCGCGTTGCTCCGCCGGCTGCTCGATGGGGGATTCGGGCTGTGTGGCCATCGCGCGCTAGGTCTCGCGGGACCGCCGCCGGTTGATGGAGATCACATTCGCCGGGCGGGCCGCGGCCGCGCCACCCGGCGCCCTGCGCCCGAGCTGGCGTCGTCTGGTCGCACGCCCGGCCGCCGACCGGTCCGGCGGACTGGCTGGGACCGTGGCGGCTGTCCCGTCGGCGGGCGCCCCATCGGCGCCAGCCGGCGCCTCCGGCGCGTCGCGCACGGCTGCCTCCGATGCCTTCAGCGCTTCCTCCGCGTCCACTTGCGCATCGGTCACTGCCTGGCGCACTTCCTCGTCGATTTCCTTCAAGTCCTGGCGCAGGTCCGCGTCGGTCTGCTCCAGCTCATGCCGCACCTCGAGGTACTCCTCTTTGGCCTCCTCGAAGTCGGTCAGGTACTCGTCGCGGAAATCCCTGGCATACTCGCGCAACTCCCGGATCGCACGGCCGAACTGTCCTGCGATCTCGGGCAGCCGGTGCGGCCCAAAGACGATGGCGAACAGCAGCAGCACCGCCAAGATCTCCAGCAGGCCGATACCGAAGAAATCCATTACATCCTCAGCAGCCCCGCGCCGTCCGCGGCGGGCGCCGAGCCATCAGCGTACCCCATACGCTGGACCGCCCGGGTCCGGGTCTCACACGGCCACCCTGGCGACAGGGGGATGGCCGGGGTCCGGACTCGGGCGGAGCCCCGGCAGCGCGCCGGGGGCTACTCCCCCTTGACACCCTTGTTTTTGAGGAAGTCGACGGCGTTTGCACGGTTGCGATCAGCTCCGCCTCCTCGTCCGAGATCTCCAGGTCCGGCACCTCGTCCTTGAACTCGTCCTCGAAGGACATGATCAGCTCCACGAGGTCCAGCGAGTCCGCCCCCAGGTCGTCCACGAAGGACGCCCCGGGCGTGACCTCGTCCGCATCTACGCCGAGCTGCGTCTCAATGATGGAGCGCACGCGTTCAAACAGCGCCACCGGAGTCCTCCGTTTCTGCCTGCTGCCCCACCGGGGACGTCACCCGAGCGCGGCTGACTGTGCCCAAGACGCCGTTGACGAACCGTCGGCTGGCGTCACTGCCGTAGGTCTTCGCCAGCTCCACGGCCTCATTGATGGCCGCGCCCGCTGGGACGGCGGCATTATTGAATAGGAGTTCGTAGAGCGCAACGCGCAGGACCACCCGCTCCACCCGCCCCAGCTGCGCGACGGGCCAGGCGGGCGCGGCCGCCGCGATCTCCGCATCCAGTGCCGGCTGCTCCTTGCCCACCCCACGCAGCAGCGCTTCCGCGTAGGCCCGCTCCTTCGCCGGCAGCGATCGGTCCTGCAACCCCCGCGCCAGGGCGTCCGCCGCCGCAATGCGGCCGAAGTCGGCCTCGAACAGCGCCTGGAAGGCGAGCACCCGTGCCCGGCGGTAGAGCGTCGCCACACTGCCCCTCCCGAACCGACGCCCGCCGCTAGCTGGCGGCCCGCATGGCCTCGGCGCTGTTCAGCGTGAGGACCGTGGGCCGCTGCTTGCGCGCGATCGTCTTCACCAGCCCCGTCAGCACGGTCCCCGGGCCGATTTCGGCGAACGTCGTGACGCCCGCCTCCACCATGAACTGCACCGACTGCTGCCAACGCACGGTCTGCTGCAACTGCTCGGCCAGCTCCCGCCGCAGCGCCGTGTTCAGGCTCAGCGGCGCGCTGCCCGGCAGCGTGCTGTCAATCGGGTGGCCGGTGACGTTCGCTACCAGCGGCGCCAGCGGCAGTCGGAACGTCACCCGCTCTAGCTCGCCCAGCATGCGGTCGGCCGCGGGTCGCATCAGCGAGGAGTGAAACGCCGCACTGACGCGCAGCGCTATCGTTTTCCGCGCCCCCCGCGCTCTGGCCAGGTCCATCGCCCGCGCGACGGCCGGTCGCGTTCCGCCCACCACGATCTGCGTCGCCGCGTTGACGTTGCAGATCTCCGTGCCCGTTTCCTGGCAGACCGCCCGCACCTCCGCCTCTGGCAGGCCCAGCACCGCCGCCAGCGCGCCCGGGTTCGCCTCCCCCGCCGCCTGCATCAGCCGGCCCCGCTTTTGCACGAGCCGCACCCCTGCGTCGATCTCTAACGACTCCGCCGCAACCAGCGCCGTGTACTCCCCCAGGCTGTGCCCGGCCACGAACGCTGGCGGCCCCGTGGGCAGCGCGTTCGAGGCCCGTGCCGCCGCCAAACAGGCCAGGCTCGTCACGAGGATCGCCGGCTGGGCATTGGTCGTCTGGAGCAGCTCGTCGGCGGGCCCGTCGAAGATGATCGCCGAGAGCGGTCTGTCCAGGGCGGCGTCGGCGCGTTCGTAGACTTCGCGTGCTTCCGGGAACGCGTCGTAGAGATCCCGGCCCATGCCCACCTCTTGCGCCCCTTGGCCGGGGAAAAGCCAGGCAGTGCCTGCCGGAGCGCTGCTCACCGCCTCAGGCTTCCGACTCCAGGACCTGGCGACCGCGGTAGCGGCCACACGTGTAGCAGACCTGGTGCGCCACCATGGGGGACTGGCAGGTCGGACAGGTGGTCAGGGTCGCCCGGCGCTGCACCAAATGCTGGCGGCGCAAGCGCTGGCGGGTCTTCGCGTACTTCCGCTTCGGCAACGGTGCCATGGTACCCTTCTCCCGCCGGCGCGGCCGTGGGCCGGCCCCCTGCTCGCCTGCAGCCTAGCGGAGTTCGCCCCGCAGATCCCTCAGCGCTGCCCAGCGATCATCGGCTGGCGGTGTGCTGGGGCGCCCGAGCGCGCTCTCCCCCCCTGCGGGCCCGGCACACTCCGCACGGCAGCACGGCTGCATCGGCCGCGCCATCTCCGTATTTTGCCGAAGCGCCTCGCGCAAGTCGAGCAGCCCTTCGACAACCGGGAAGCCCTCACGTCCCTCCGGAACCTGTATCGGCTCCCGGGTCAGGGGGTCGAACGCCGGCCAGAATTCCTCTTGGAACTCCAAGGTCAGCGGCAAGGCGAACGACTCCAGGCAGCGGGCGCAGACCTCTTGGATGGTGAGCGCGAGCGCCGCCGACACCATCACGGAGCCGTCGGTGCGCGTGAACTGTGCCCGCCCGGAGACGGGGGCGGCGGCCGGCCCGAAGCGGAAGTGGGCCTCGGCGAACTCGTACGTCCGCGTACTTCCCAGCGGCTCCGTTAACAGTGTTGAGACGTTGCGGACCAGCGTATCCTCAGAGGGCGCGGGGCGTCCGCCGACGCAAGAGGAGTGGGACACGGCGCCAGCGTACCAGCCCCAGAGGGCTGCGATTCCACCCTAGCCCCCGGGTCGATTGCGGCTATGGGATGCCCCTTCGTATACTCGGAGTGCCTAATCGAAGCGGAGAGAGGCACCGTGGCCGATATCGAGGAAATGGCCCTGCTGCAAGAGGTCGATCTCCGCCTCGATGCTCTCAAGGACCGCCTCCGTGACCTCGATGCCCGCTTGCGGGAGCCTGACTCGCAGCAGGCCCTGGTCGACGAGATCGCGGCACAGGAGGCCCGTCTGGACGCGGCCCGGCAGGCTCGTACCGCCCTCGAAGGCGAGGCCGAAGCGGCCCGTGCCAAGATTGCGGCCGAGGAGCACAAGCTCTACGGCGGTACCGTGACCGACAGCCGCGAGTTGCGCCATCTCCAGGAGGAAGTCTTCGCGCTTCGGCGTGGTCTCAAGGCCCAAGAGGAGCAACTCCTCGCCCGCCTGGAGACGGAGGAAGCCGAGCGCAACGCCCACGAGTACCTGGGCACATTGCAGGAGGGGAGCCGCGAGGCCTGGGACCGCATTCGCTCCGACCTCCAGCAGCAGCACGACCAGATCGAGGCAGAAGCGGCCACCATCCGCGCGGACGTCGAGGAGCAGCGCAGCCACATGGGCGGCGATGACCTGGGCGTCTATGACGCGCAACGCCAGCTCAAGCGCGTCGCGGTCGCCGCCTCCGTCGGCGGTGTCTGTGGCGCCTGCCGCCTGGCCCTGCCCACCACCGTCCTCACGCGTGCCCGACGAGGCACCCAGGCCGTGCCCTGCCCGGCCTGCGAGTGCATCGTCTTCCTGCGCTAGCGGTCCACACGGGGCGATCCATGCGCGCTATCGGATACTTCAGCGAGTATGGCCCGGCCCCCGCAGAGGAACCGACCGCGGCCGCCGCGACCCTCGCCAACCAGAATGATGACTTCCTGCGCTTCTGCGACGCCAACGGCTACCAGCCGGCCGCCGCCTTTCTGGACCCCACGGGCGCGGGCGATCGGCCCGGTCTACGCCAACTCCTCGACTACTTGGACCAGCCGGAAAAGGGCTTCATCGCGGTCGTCGTGAGCGCCTTCGCCCGCCTGGGGCAGGAACGCGCCGCGGCCGCCCGGACCTATTTCCAGATCGTCGCGCGGGGCGCGCAGATCCTCTCCATCGCCGAAGGGCCGCTCGACGACGCCCGGCTGCTCCAGATCTGGGGCGAACAGAACGGCGACTCCCCTGTTGGGGACCGCGTGCGCACGGCCATGCGGCGCCGCGCCGTCAAGGGCCAGGTGCTCGGCCGCCCACCCTACGGCTATCGCGTGGGCGCGGACCGGCGTCTGGAAGTTGTGGAGCCGGAGGCTGCCCTGGTGCGGCTGATCTTCCGCCTCTACACGCAGGAGGGGCTCGGCATTCGCCTTGTCGCCAAGCGCCTCAACGCAGAGGGCTATCGCACCCGCCGCGGCGGCAACTGGAGCATGGTCACGATCCGTGACCTGCTGCGCAACCGGGCCTACGTCGGCACCTACACCCGCTTCGGCGTGAAGGTGCCCGGGAATCATCCCGCCATCGTTCCCGAGTCCGACTTCCAGGCCGTACAGGAGCGCATGCAGCAGCGCCGCCGTCCCGCCGGCAAGGCGCAGCGCGGCCGCTTCCTCCTCTCCGGTCTGGTCTACTGCGCTGAGGGCGGATCGCGCATGATCGGGGTCACCCGCCGTCAACAGTGGACCCGTCGGGACGGGGAAGTCGCCAGCAACGTCTACCGCTACTACCAGAGCGAGGCCCGCACGAACCAGTCCGTCGGCGAGTACCACACCCGCCGCGCCGCCGATCTGGAAGCCGAAGTCCTCCGACATCTCAGCGGCGGGGAGGGCGGCGCTGTCCGCCCCGCCGTGCTCAGCGCCGGGGACGCCCGCGGGGTCGCCGCCGAAATGGCCGTCTCCGAATCCCGCCTGCGCAGCCGCATGCGCTCGTTGGACCGCCGCCTCGCCGAGGTCCTGACGGCCGCCTCGCACGGGCGCCAGAGCCCCGAGCGCCTGCGGGAAGTCGCCCAGGAGATCGCTGCCGACTACCAGCAAACCGACCAAGAACTCAGCGCCATTGACCAGCGGGTTGCCGCGCACGCCAGCGAGGACGAGCGCCGCCGCCACCAAGAACGCCAGCTCCACCGTCTCCGGCACGACTGGGGCCAGCTGCGCTTTGAGGAACAGCAGTCGCTTCTCCGTGACCTCGTGGAGAAGGTCGTCGTTGATGACGATGGCGTCCGTACGGTCCTGCGCATCTGAGTGGCCCCGGCCCGCCGGCCTGCCCGTGGCGCGGCCTGTACACTGGCCTCGCAGTCAGGCGACCGGGTGGCCGCGGTCCGGGGGAACCCCGCCGGACCGAGGAAAGTCCGGGCTCCATCGCGGCAGGGCGCTGGACGACTCCCAGGGGGGGTGACCCCACGGAAAGCGCCACAGAAACATACCGCCGTTCCGCTCCGTTAGGGGTGGGCGGCAAGGGTGAAATGGTGCGGTAAGAGCGCACCAGCGGCCGGGGAACCGGCTGGCTGGGCAAGCCCCGCCCGGAGCAAGACCAAATAGGAGGGCATTCGGAGCGCCGCACTCCGCCCTCGGGTAGGTCGCTCGTGGCGGCGGGTAACCGCCGTCCTAGATAGATGGCCACCCCTTCCCTTCGGGGAGGGACAGAACCCGGCTTACAGGTCGCCTGACTGCCACCCGGAGGGGCGACGTGCGTCGCCCCTCCGGGTTTCTCGGGTGTCGGCAGGGAGAGGCGATCCCCGTGTCCAAGCCCCTTCAGACGCTGCTCGGCCCCCTGCGACCTCTCGCCGTCCACGGCGACGGTGACCGGCCAGTCCACAACGTCGTGCAGGATTCCCGCGCAGTTGCGGCCGGGGCCTGTTTCGTGGCCCTGCCGGGCTTCACCGTCGACGGTCACGACTTCCTCCGTCGCGCGCTCAGCGCGGGCGCCCGCACCCTCGTGGTGCAGGCCGATCACCGCGACCAGTGGGAGCCCCTGATCGATCGCGGCGTCACCCTCGTCGAGGTCGCCGACTCCCGCGCCGCCCTCGCAGAACTCGCCGCCGCATTCCACGACTTCCCTGCCCGCAAACTCACCGTTATCGGCGTCACGGGCACGGACGGCAAAAGCACGACCTGCTACCTCGCCACCGCGCTGCTGGAGGCCGCCGGGCGCCGTACCGGCTTGATCGGCGGCGTGCAGTTCAAGGTCGGCGACGAGTGGCGCGTGAACGCCCTCACTCAGACCAGCCCGGAGCCGGAGGTCGTGCAGGGCCTTCTGGCCGAGATGGTCGCGTCCGGCTGCAGCCACGCCGTCGTTGAGGCCACCTCCCACGGCCTCGCGCTGCACCGTCTCGACCACTGCCACTTCGATGTCGCGGTCTTCACCGGCCTCAGCGACGACCACCTCGACTTCCACAAGACCCGCGAGGCCTACTTGGACGCCAAGCTCGACCTGTTCCGTGCCCTCGGGACCGCCGGCAGCAAGGGGGTTGCGAAGACGGCGGTGGTCCGGGGCAACGACCCCCAGCGGGATGCCGTGGTGGCCGCGGCGGCGACGGCGCGTGTCCTGACCGTGGGCGAAGATCCCAGCGGCCTCGACGTTTCCTGCTCCGACCTCGAACTCCGCGCCGACGGCAGCAGCTTCCGTCTGGCGCTCCCCTCCGGCGCGCTGCGTGTGGAGTTGGCCCTGCCCGGGCGCTTCAACGTCGACAATGCGCTGCTCGCGGTCGGGGCGGCCTGGGCCCTGGGAGTCGGTCCCGTCGCGATGCAGCGGGGTTTCCAGGCCATGCGGGGGGTTCCCGGCCGGATGGAGCGCATCGACGCCGGCCAGCCCTTCACGGTCCTCGTCGACGCCGCCGCGACCACCGATGCCTTCCGCCTCGTCCTCGGCTCCCTTCGCCCCTACGTCCAGGGCCGGCTCATCGTCGTGTTCGGCGTCGCCGGAGAGCGCGACCCGCAGCGGCGTGCCGGCATGGGATCCGCCGCCGCTGAGTTCGCCGACTTCGCCCTGCTCACCAGCGAGAACCCGCGCTCGGAGGACCCGGCCGCCATCGTCCGCGACATCGCTATCGCCATGCAGGCCGCGGGCAAGCAGGCCGGACGGGACTTCGAGGAGGAGCCCGACCGTCGCGCGGCCATCGCCCAGGCGTTTGCGCTCGCAGGCCCGGCCGATGCCGTCCTCATCGCCGGCAAGGGCGCCGAGCAGTCGCTCATCTTCGCCGGTCACCAGGAGCCCTGGGACGACCGCGCCGTCGCGCGTGAACTGTTACGCAACCCCGCCTAGGGAGGCCGATTTCGCCTGGGACGCGCTGCCACCCATGCGCTACGGTTTTGCCGGTCATCCGGCCGGACAGAGGAGGTTGCCGACAATGGACGATGCCCGCTACCAGGAGCTCGTGGAGAAGGATCGCGCCCACTGGGTCCACCCGCTCCACCATCCCGTTGCCCACCAGACGCCATTCCTCGTTGAGCGGGCCGAGGGCATCTATCTCTACGGCCAGGACGGCAAGGCCTACATTGACGGCCTCTCCGCCCTCTGGAACGTGGCCGTGGGCCACGGCCGCGAGGAACTCGCCCAAGCCGCCGCCCAGCAGATGCGCCTGGGCGCCTTCAGCAACAACTACGTGGGCTTCACGAGCGAGCCCACCATCGAACTCGCCGCCAAGGTCGTCGACCTCTGCTACCCCAACATGCAGGCGGCCTTCTTCGGCAACTCCGGCTCCGAGTCCAACGAGACTAGTTTCAAGGCCGCGCGCTACTACTGGGCTATCAAGGGCCGCCCGGAGAAGGTCAAGATCATCAGCCGGGCCGAGGCCTATCACGGCAACACCCTCGCTGCCATGTCCATGACCGGCATGACCGTCTACTACCCCAACTTCGGGCCCCGGGTGCGGGAGATCATCCCGGCGACCAGCATTGAGCCCAAGCTCACCGGCGGGGGCCGCATCGACCCCGCCAATACCGCCATCGATCGCATCCTAGAAACGATCGAGGAAGAGGGCCCCGAGACGATTGCCGCCATCATCGCCGAGCCCGTACAGGGCGCCGGCGGAGTCCATCCAGCCCCCGACGGCTACCTCCAGCAATTGCGCGACGTCTGCGACCGTCACCAGATCCTCCTCATCGACGACGAGGTCATCTGCGGCTTCGGTCGGACCGGCAAGTGGTTCGCCCTGGAGCACGTCGATGTGGAGCCGGACATCGTCTCCACCGCCAAGGCGATCACCAGCGCCTACATCCCCATGGGCGCCTCGGTTTGGTCCAAGGACGTCCATGAGGTGATTACCGGCACGGACCCCTCCACCCGCTTCATGCACGCCTACACGAACTCCGGACATAATGCGGCGGCGGCAGTCGGGCTGCGCAACCTTCAGATCATGGAGGACGAGAACCTGGTCCAGAATGCCGCCGATCGTGGCACTCAGCTCCGCGCCGGCCTCGACCGGCTCGCCGAGCACCCAAACGTCGGCAACGTCCGCGGGCTGGGGTTCATGCAGGCCTTCGACCTCATGCAGGACCCGGAGGGCGACACCCCCTTCGCGTCCGAGGCGGCCGCTGGCGACAAGCTGCTCGCCGCCACCACGCGGCGCGGCCTCATCACCCGCATCCGCGCCGACAGCTACCTGCTGGCACCGCCGCTGATCACCACCGAGCAACAGGTCGATGACATCCTCAGTATCGTCGATGACAGCATCAAGGAGGTGATCGCGGACCTCTGATCCGCCCGCGCGGGCTCCCCCGCTCGCGGCACGTCGTCCGCGGCTGCTACCCTGCCGGGGAGAAAGGAGGTGATGCGCGTTGGGACATAGTCGAAAGCCCGGTGATTCGGTCCGCTCGCACTTTTCGGAGGTGAGCGAAACCTAGCCGCATCACCTGGGCTACGAACCAGCGAAGAGCCCCTGGCGTCAGCCGGGGGCTCTTCTGCGTCGGCCTCCACCCGTTTTCCCCTTCGTCAGCGCCGGGGCCCCACCCAGAGCGATCCCCACGTGCGCGGATGGTTGCCGCGACCAGTACCGTCCCCCTATGGCTCTCCGACGTCACCTCGTCCGACGTCTTTGCCCCGCTCGCTGGGTCGGGCAGGACATCGTCTACAAGGGCCGCACGGCCTCCACCATGGACGACGCCCGGCGCCTCGCGCAGGCCGGCGCCCGCGCGGGCAGCGTCGTCATCGCGGAGGAGCAAACGGCCGGACGCGGCACCCACGGCCGCTCCTGGGTCTCGCCGGCTGAGGGAAATCTCTACTTCACGATCGTCGTCCGCCCCAGCGTCGAGCAGCTGCAGCGCCTGAGCATGGTCACGCCGGTGGCCGTCGCCAACGCGGTGGAGCAGGTGTTGGGCCTGTACCCCCGTATCAAGTGGCCCAACGACCTGCATCTGGGGGGGAAGAAGTGCGCCGGCATCCTGATCGAGGCCGAATGGGACGGTCCCCGCCCGGCTTTCGCCCTGGTCGGCATCGGTCTCAACGTCAACTTCGACCCGGCTGCGCATGCCACGGCCCTGGACACGCCCGCTACCAGCCTCGCCTTGGAGCGCGGCCGTCTCGTCCCCCGCGAGCCCATCCTCGCCGCCATCCTAGCCAGCTTCGAAGCCGCCTTCGACGGCGCGGCCTCGCCGGCCCTCTTCAAAGGCTGGCGCGCCCGCCAGGCGGTCCTGGGCCGGCCGATCACGCTGAGCGGCGGCCCTGACGGCGTCCTGGAAGGCGTGGCCAAGGACGTGGCAGAGGACGGCGCCCTAGTCGTGCGGCTCGCTGACGGCAGCGAGCGTCGCTTCCACGCCGGGGAGGTCAGCCTGCGCCCGATCGTCCCCGTCCCCTCCTTCTGAAGCTGCCACGCAGCGATGGCCGTCTGCTGGCCTTCAGCCGCCGCACTCGAAGGCCCACCTTCGTTGTGCGGGCGACTATACCTCTCCCGCGCGTGATCGGGCCCTGCTCGAGCCTGGCGGCGAGGAGCGGGGCGAAGCAACCAGCCCCGGATCGGGTGAAAGCGCTGGCAAGTCAAGATGGCCGACGAGAGCGCGATCGAGTTCCTGCGCAGCGTGCCCCTCTTCGCCGAGGTGGGGAAGCCTGGACAGGCTGGCCCGGGCCGCCCTGGAGCGCACGTTCGACCCCGGCACCGCGCTGGTGGAAGAGGGGACGCCGGCGACCACGTTCATGCTCATCATGGCTTGGGAGGCGGGGGCCGACGCCCGCGGCGAGGCCGCCGTCGTTCCGGTCGAGTAGACCGGCGTGGATTCTCGCCGCTCCTTTCGCCAAGGCCGTTTCGTGCGGGCCGGAGTCGCACGCTGGATCCTCAACGGTGATGGATCCTCCCGGCATCACTCGCAGCAACGATGGTCCGCTGGTCCCCGTGCCGGGCAGCACGCGCAAGCGCTTCCAGGATCCGCTCCCGTTCGTCGCCCTGGAGGCATCCAACTGATGGAAGACGACGCCTTCTTCGTCGCCACCCTGCGCGACTGGCTCATGCACCAGGTGCAGGAGCAGACGCCCCAGCGCCACGCCATTCACCAAGCCATCGAGCGGGGCGACCCGGCCGCCGTCCGCGCGCTGCTCGCCGGGGCCCCCTTCAGCCCGGAGCAGCGTCGCTACCTGGACGACCTGCTGGAGCGCTGGGCGCGCGTCACAGGGGCCTCCCCCTCGCACGATTCACCCTGAGCGCGGCGCGTCTTACGGAGTTGAGGCCTCGCCGCTCTCCGGCGGGGCCGGGGGCAGCGCGCCCGCGGGCGGCAACGGGGCGGGCGGTGCCGCGCCCGGTGTCTCTTCCGACAGCGGCTCCACGATCAGGCAGAGCCCCTCCGACCGTGTCACCCGGATGTCCGTCCCCACCGCGATCGGACCGCCCTCCGATCGTGCGCTCCACAGCTCCGAGGCCACCATCACCGTGCCCTCGGGATCGACGGCGCTGTGCACGTGTCCCGTCCGCCCCAGCATCAGGTCCAGCCGAGACGGCACCGACAACGCTCGTCGCCGGTCGCGCACGATCACCAGCCAGAGCGCCCCCAAAACCGCCGCGATCGCGCCGTGATCACGATCAGCACCCAGAGTGAGACATCCTCGGCGCCCTCCGTGCCCGGACTGTCGCTGATGAGCAGCAGTCCCCCCAGGAACAACGAGATGATCCCGGCGATCCCGAACACCCCGAATCCCGCCACGAAGACCTCCACCACGAACAGCACGAAGGCCAGGATCAGCAGCACGATCCCCGCCACGTTCGTATCCAGGACATCCAGGCTGAAGAAGGCCAGCACGAGCATGATCACGCCGATCACCCCCGGCCCCACCAGTCCCGGCGAGAACAGCTCGATCAGCAGCGCCAGCCCCCCCAGACTGAGCAGCAAGAACGCGATGTTCGGGTCCGCGATCACGTCCAGCACATTCTCGAACAGGTTCATGTCGGTCCGCGCGATCGGCGTGCCCGCCGTCCGCAGCGTCGTGCTGGGGCCCGCCGGCTCCCCATCCACGAACCCCGCCAGCACGACCTCCCGCCCCTCCAGTTGCACGATCAGATCCGCCAGGTCCAGCGCGATGAAGTCCACCACGTTCAGCGACACCGCCTCCTCGGCCGGCACCGAGACCGCCTCCCGCACCGCCGACTCCGCCCATTCCTCATTGCGTTGTCGCAAGTGGGCGATCCCGCGGATGTCGGCCACCGCGTCGTTGGTGACCTTCTCCCCCAGCGAGCCCTCGATGTCCTCCCCGCCGCCGCCCACCGGCGTCGCCGCCCCGATCTGCGTGCTCGGCGCCATCACCGCTACGTGCCCCGACATCGTGATGAACGTCCCCGCCGACGCCGCCCGCGCCCCCGCCGGACTCACGAACACCACCACCGGGACCCGCGCCTCTTCGATCCGCTGCACGATGTCGTCGGTGGCGGTGACCTGGCCGCCCGGCGTGTCCAGCTCCAGAATCCAGACCGCGGCGTCGTTCTCCTCCGCCCGGTCCAGCGCCCGGTCGACGAAGTCCGCCGTCACCGGCCCAATGTCGTTGTCCAGTTCCGAGACGTGGACCGCGCCTGGCTCGGCGCTGCCGCCGCCGCAGGCCAGCAACAGCAGCCCCGCGATCGCGATCAACCCGAACAGCGTCATCCGTTTCCGGCGACGGAGGAGCCCCAGCCCTCCCCCGCCCGGGGCGCTCACCCACCCGGGAGGACGGGCGCGACTGCGCAGGGGCCGGTCGGCGCGGTTCATAAGTGGAGTATACGGAGCCCGAGCCGGCGGGGCCCCGTGGGGCGCCCTGTAAACTGGCGAAGCAGACCCGCATGCGGCTCTGCGGGCCCCAGCAACCAGTCCGAGGAGATGCCGTGCCCCCCCTGGTCTCGCACATGCTCGCCGCACGACGCGCCGCGGCCGCCCTCGGCTCGGCCGGGGAGAATGCGGCGACGGGCGCCATCCCCGGCCTCGGCGACGAGAGGACGGACGGCGCGTACCTCCTCGGCTCCACGACGCCGGACATCCGCGTCATCACCCGCTGGGAGCGCGAGCGCACCCACTTCTTCGATCTCCGCAGCGAGCAGCATCAGGACAGCGTCGCCGAGTTTTTCCGTGCCCACCCTCAGCTCCGAGACGCCGGTGCCCTCGCCCCCGAGACCTGCGCCTGGGCATCTGGCTTCATCACCCACCTCGTGATGGATCAGACCTACATCATCGACATCTACCGTCCCCATTTCGGCGGTGGCTCCCCACTCGGCGGCGACCAGCGTGCCAACCTGCTCGACCGCGTCCTGCAGTACGAGTTCGACCGCCGCGAGCGCGAGGATCCCGGCGCCATGGCCGGGATCCGGAGCGCGCTCTACGGCTGCGCCCTCGACGTCGAGTGCGGCTTCATCGACCGCCCCACCCTGGAGCAGTGGCGCGACGTGGCCGCCAGCGTCACCGAGCACCCGCCCGACTGGGAGCGCTTCGCCTACATCGCCTCACGGCACCTGAAGCGTGCTGGCATCCACTCGGCGATGGAGTATCAGCACTTCCTCGAAGGCGTCCCCGAACTCCTCGATGAAAGCCTACGCAGTGTTGGCCTGGCCCGGGTGGAGGCGTTCTTCGAGGTCGTGCAGGAGCGCACCGTGGCGGCGCTGCGGGAGTACCTAGCGTGTCGCTAGAGGCGCCGCCGCCCAGGCCCTTGCCCATCACCCGCGGCGCTGCGGCCGCGCGCGCCACGATCTTCCGCAAGCGGCTAGCCGCCTCGGACGCCCTTGGCCCCGCCGAACGTCGGGTCATCGACGCCCTCTACCCCGGCACGGGCGCGCTTGGTCTCGCGGAGATCGTAGGCCGCATCATCGACGAAGTCCGCCGCGACGGCGACGCCGCCCTCCGCCGCATCTCCTTGGCCGTCGACGGATTCGCGCCCAAAACCTTCCACGTCGCGGAGGGGGAGTTCGCCGCCGCCCGCCGCACCGCTGACACGGAGGTCGTGCGCGCCCTCCAGGCCGCCGCCGAGCGCGTCCGCCGTTTCCACGAGCGCCAGCTGGAGCACGCGGCGCGCTCCTTCCAGGAGGACGGCCTCGGCCAGATTGTGCGGCCCCTCGCGCGCGTCGGCCTCTACGTTCCCGGCACGGCCGCCGTCTATCCGTCCTCGGTCCTGCACACCGCCATCCCGGCCGTGGTCGCCGGCGTCGAGGACATCTGCATCGCCAGTCCGGTTTCCGCCGATGGCGAAGTCGCTCCCATCAAGCTGCTCGCCGCGGAGATCGCGGGCGTGCGCACGGTCTACAAGATCGGCGGCGCCCAGGCCGTCGCGGCCCTCGCCTACGGCAGCGAGAGCATCCCCCGCGTCGACAAGATCTTCGGCCCCGGTAACCGCTGGGTCACGACGGCCAAGCGCCTCGTCTACGGCGACGTTGGCATCGACGCCCTCTACGGCCCTACCGAGACCGTCGTCCTCACCGACGACTCCGCCGACCCCGTACTCTGCGCCGCCGACCTCCTCGCCCAGGCCGAGCACGACCGCGTGGCCGCCCCCCTGCTGATCACCTCCAGTGGGCGCGTCGCCGCGGAGGTGGCCCGCCTTGTGCCGCTGCGCGCCGCCGACCTCCCCCGCGGCGACATCGCCCTGGAGGCCTTTGCTAACCGCGGCGGCGTCATCCTCGCCGAGGATCTCGCCAGCGCTCTCGACCTGGCCAACGAGTACGCCCCCGAGCACCTTGCGCTCGTCGTCGCCGATGAGGACGCCGCCGTCGAGCGCGTGCGCAACGCGGGCGGCCTCTTCGTCGGCGAGGCTTCCCCCGAAGCCCTCGCCGACTACACCGCCGGCCCGTCCCATGTCATGCCCACCGGCGGCAGCGCTCGCTACGCTTCCCCGCTCCACGTCGACGCCTTCCGGAAGGTGACGACCGTCCTGCGCGCCGATGAGGCCCTGCTGGACGCCATCGCTCCCGACGCCATCACCATCGCTCACGCCGAGGGCCTGCAAGCCCACGCGCGCTCCCTGGAAATCCGTCGCAAGGACCGCTAGCGCTGCCCGCGTGGCAAGATGAAGCGATGCCCCCCTCTGACCAACCATCGCGAGCCGACTGCCCCCCGCGAGTCCAACCCCACCTCTTGGCCCTGCCCGGCTACGCCGCGCTCACGCCCGTCGATCAACTCGCTCGGCGCGCCGGCATCGACCCCGCGGACATCCTCAAGCTCGACGCCAACGAGAATCCCTTCGGGACTCCCGCCGCCGTCCGCCACGCGCTGGTCCAGGGCGACGATTGGTCCATCTACCCCGACCCCCTACAGTCGGATCTCCGTGCCGCCCTCGCGGATTACGTCGGCGTCAGCCCGGACCGCATCGTCGCCGGGGCCGGCTCCGACGAGTTGATCGAGTTGACCGTGCGGGCGCTTGTGGCGCCGGGGCAACGCCTCCTCTCCTGCCCCCCCACCTTCGGTATGTACCGCTTCCTGGGCGATGTCGCCGCCATCCCCGTCGACGAGGTGCCCCGCCACGCCGATTTCTCCCTCGACACCGACGCCGTCCTCGCCGCCGCCAGCGGCGACACGGCCCTCGTCATCCTCGCCTCGCCCAACAACCCCTGCGGCACGCCGTTGCCCGAGGCGGACCTGCGCCGCGTGCTCGAAGCCGGCCTCACCGTCGCCGTCGACGAGGCCTACGTGGAGTACGCCCTGCACTCCGGCGGTGCGTCGGTCGTCCCGCTGGCAGCCCGCTACCCCCGCCTGATCGTCTTCCGCACCTTCAGCAAGTGGGCCGGGCTGGCCGGCCTGCGCGCCGGCTTCGGCGTCTTCCCCCCCGCCCTCGCCGACGCCCTGCTGCGCATCAAGCAGCCCTACAACCTCAACCGCGCCGCGGAGCTTGCGATGCGCGCCGCCCTCGGCGTCCGCGGCGAACTCCAGGCCCAGGCCGCCGTCGTCGTCGCCGAGCGCGAGGCCATGCTGCGAGACTTCGCAGCGCTGACCTGGCTGCGCCCCTACCCCTCCACAGCCAACTTCCTCCTCTGCGAGGTCGAAGGCGCGACGGGCCAGGAACTGCAGGCCGCGCTCGCCGGCCGCGGCGGCTTCGTGCGTCACTTCGCCACCCCGCGATTGCTCAATTGTGTCCGCATCAGCGCCCCTCGCCCCGACCAGCACGAGGCCCTCATGTTCCGCCTCCGTGAGGCCGGCCGGGAGTTGGGCCTGTCGTGACGCTGGCCCTGGACGGCATCCCTTGCCACGATGGAAGGCGAACGAGCGGACGGATGAGCCGATGACGCGCGACGCCACGGTCCAGCGCCAAACCAAGGAAACTGCCATCGACGTTGCGCTGCGCCTCGAGGGCAGCGGCCGTGTCGAGGTCGACACCGGCATCGGCATGCTGGACCACATGCTGGAGCAACTGGGCAAGCACGGCGGTCTGGACCTCAAGGTCAAGGCCAGCGGCGACCTCCACGTCGATGCCCACCACACCGTCGAGGACGTCGGCCTGGCCCTCGGCAAGGCCCTCAACAACGCCCTCGGAGATCGCGCCGGCATCGCTCGCATGGCCGACCGCACGGTGCCCCTGGACGAGGCCCTGGTGCACGTCGCGCTGGACCTCAGCGGCCGCCCCTACGCCGCCGTCGATCTGCGCTTCACGACCGCGCAGGCCGGGGAATTGCCCACCGCGCTCGTCGCCCACTTCCTGGAGTCGCTCGCCCAGGAGGGTCGTTTCGCCCTGCACGTGCGTCAGCTGGCCGGCGGTGCCAACGACCACCACAGCATGGAGGCCGCTTTCAAGGCCCTCGCACGCGCCCTCCGCGACGCCGTGCGTGTCATCGAGGGCGAGGGGTCGGTGCCCAGCACCAAGGGCACCCTGACGGCCTGATCAGGCCCCCTCCGCCTCCCCCACCTCATACCGGTAATCTTCGATCACGGGGTTGGCCAGGAGCTTGTCGCACATCGCGTCCACCTCCCGCTCCGCCGACGCCTGATCCGCCGCTTCCAGCCACACCTCGATGTACTTGCCCGCTCGCACCGCCTCCACCCCCGCGAACTCCAGCGACCGCAAGCCGCCCCTGATCGTCAGCCCCTGCGGGTCGTTCACCGTCCGCTTCAGCGTCACGTGGATGTCGGCCTTGAAGCGCGGCACCGCTCTGCCCCCTTCAGACGGCGGCCGGCCGCAGCAGCGTCCGGCCCGTGATCCGCTCGAACGCCTGCACGTAGCGCTCCCGCAGCAACGACACCACCTCCGGCGGCATCGACGGGGCCGGCGGCTCCTTGTTCCAGCCCGTCGACTCCAGCCAGTCCCGCAACGGCTGCTTGTCGAACGACGGCTGCGGCTGTCCGGGCTTGTAGACGGTGATGTCCCAGAAGCGCGACGAATCCGGCGTCAGCGCCTCGTCGATCAGGATCGCCTCCTCCTCCCCCTGATCGTTCGTCACCATCCCGTACTCGAACTTCGTATCGGCGATGATGAAGCCCGGCTGCCGCAACCGCTCCAGCCCGTAGATGTACAGCGCCAGCGAGCGCAGCTTGACCGTGTTCGCCACCTCCGCCCCGACGATCTTCACTGCCTGCTCGTACGAAATGTTCTCGTCGTGGCCCTCCTCCGCCTTCGTCGAGG
Organism: Dehalococcoidia bacterium; assembly: GCA_965247775.1. Taxonomy (GTDB): domain Bacteria; phylum Chloroflexota; class Dehalococcoidia; order Bin125; family Bin125. The sequence goes on along the minus strand of OZ252031.1, from coordinate 1,561,027 downwards.
GCGTGAAGATCGATTCCGGCAGGGCGTCGGACTCCCGCAGCCCCTCCGGCAGCGGAATCCCACACACCCGCCCCGTGCGCTGGTAATCCTTCCAGCCGCTGCCCGACAGATAGCCCCGTACGATGGCTTCGAGCATCACCGGCCGCGCCTTGCGCACCAGCATCGTCCGGCCGATGAACTCCGGGCCCAGCGCTAGCGGCAGGTCCGCGTTCTGGGTCGAGTCGATCACGCGAATCATGTGATTCGGCACCACGCTTCGCGTCCGCTCGAACCAATACGCCGACATCTGCGTCAGCACCCGGCCCTTGTCCGGGACCCCGTTCGGCAGCACCACGTCAAAGGCCGACACCCGGTCCGTCGCCACGATCAGCAGGCGATCGCCCAGGTCGTACACATCGCGCACCTTGCCCTGCCGCTTCGGCAGCGCCAGGTCCGTCTGCAGCAGCACGTCGTCAGCAGTGTTCGTCGTCACCCGGAATCCCCAATCGCTCGAAACTCGCGTCCACGTGCCGTAGGTAGTAGGAGGGGTCGAACAACTCCCGCAGTGTCGCCACCGGATCCGTCGCCGCCCCCTCACTCCAGCTCAGCGCGGCCAGCACTCGTGCGTCCCCCGCCAGGAGGTCGAAGAAGGGCCGCCGCTCGTCCCAGGCGCGCATCGCCTGCGACTGCACCAACTCGTACGCGTCCTCGCGCGCCAGCCCCGCCTCCACCAGCGCCAGCAGCACCCGCTGCGAATACACCAGCCCGTAGGATCGCTCCAGGTTCTCCCGCATCTGCTCCGGATAGACGACCAGGTTCTCCACGATCCAACTGAACAGGTCCAGCATGTAGTCCAGCAACAGGCACGCGTCCGGCAGCACGATCCGCTCCGTGCTGGAGTGCGAGATATCCCGCTCGTGCCAAAGCGCCACATTCTCCAGTGCCGTCGACGCGTAGCCCCGCAGCACACGCGCCAGCCCCGTGATCCGCTCGCACTTCTCCGGGTTGCGTTTGTGCGGCATCGCCGACGACCCCGTCTGCCCGGGCAGGAACGGCTCCTCCACCTCCCGCACCTCCGTGCGCTGCAGGTGCCGGATCTCCACCGCGAACTTCTCCATGGACGCCCCGATCAGGGCCAGCGTCGAGACGAACTGCGCGTGCCGGTCGCGCTGTAGCACCTGGTTCGACACCGGCGCCACCGCCAGCCCCAGCTCGCCGCAGATCCGCTCCTCCGCTGATGGCGGCACCGTCGCGTGCGTCCCCACCGCCCCGCTGATCTTGCCGACGCTGATCCCCGCCTTGGCCTGCGCCAGCCGCCCCCGTCCCCGACGCACCTCGTCCACCCACAGCGCCAGCACCAGCCCGAACGTCATCGGCTCCGCATGGATTCCGTGCGTTCGCCCAACCATCAGCGTGTCTTTGTGCTCCCGCGCCCTCGCCACGAGCGCCCCCTCCAGCCGCTCCAACTCCCCTTCCAGCAACGACGCCGCATCCCGCAGTTGCAGGGCCGTCGCCGTGTCCCACACGTCCGACGACGTCAGTCCCAGGTGTACCCAGCGCCCCTCCGGCCCCAGCGAGTCCGTCACCGAGCGCAGGAACGCCGTCACGTCGTGGTGCGTCTCCGCCTGATAGCGCTCGACGTCCGCCAGCACGAACGCCGCCCCCGTCGCTACCGCCGCCGCCTCCGCCTCGGGCACCCGCCCCTCCGCCGCCCAAGCCCGCACCGCCGCCACCTCCACCTGCAGCCAGCGCTCGAACTTGGCCTGCTCCGTCCAGATCGCCGACATCGCCGGCCGCGAGTAACGGGGAATCATGAGCGAGCGCCGCCGCCCCTTCCGCGCGCCCCGGCCGTAGCCACGGCCACGACGCCTTGCCTAGTCGAGGAACTCCTCGCGCACCGGCGAGAAGATGTCGATGGCCACGCAATCCTCCAGCGCTGTCACCCAGTGCTCTACGTCGCCGGGCACCAGCCAGGAGTCGCCCGGTCCCAGATCTTTTCGCAGCCCCGGCATCTCGAAGCGCATCCGCCCCGACACCAGGTAGCCCGTCTGCTCGTGTGGGTGCGTGTGTGCCGGTACCGTCGCCCCCGCTTCGAGGTGCAACTCGTGTACGGAGGTGCGCTCGCCGTGGTTGAGCGTGCGGCGCATCACCCCGGGCAGCATCTCCACCTGGCGCGCCTCGGCGTTCGTCTGCAAGTTCGGTTCTGCCATCTCGGGCCTTTCCTCGACGCCGCCCGCGCGGGCGTCCGGGCGCGCTTCAGGACGCCTCGATCTCCCGCAACGCGATGTCCGTTCGGTAGTGGCGCCCGGCGAACTCGATGCGAGCCGCGTTAGCGTAAGCGACCGCCCGGGCGGCGGCCAGCGTCGCACCCCGGCCCACTACCGTCAGCACCCGGCCGCCGCTGGTCACCACGCCGCCCTCGTCCAGCCGCGTCCCGGCATGGAATACCAGCGCCTCCGGGTCCACCGTGTCCAGCCCCGCGATCGGTTTGCCCGTTTCGTACGGCCCGGGGTACCCTCCGCTCGCCAGCACCACGCCCACCATGGCCTCGTTCCGCCACTCCAGCTCCACCTCCGCCAAACGGCCCGCCGCACAGGCGCTCAGTGCCTCCAGTAAGTCCGATCGCAGCTGCGGCACGATCACCTGCGTCTCCGGATCCCCAAAGCGGCAGTTGAACTCCAGCACTTTCCAGGGCGTATCTCCTGCCCCGCACCCCTCGTCGGCGCTCACTATCAGCCCCGCGTATAGCACGCCCTGGTACGGCCGCCCCGCCGCCGCCAGCGCCGCCGACGTCGGCACCTGCACCGACGCCGTTACCGCCTCCATCGACTCCGCGCCCAGGAAGCTCGGGGGGCTGTAGACCCCCATTCCCCCAGTGTTCGGCCCGGCGTCGCCGTCCAGCGCCCGCTTGTAGTCGCAGGAGAACGGCAGCGGTCGCACCGTCACTCCATCGACCAGCGCCATCGCGCTGGCCTCCAGGCCCGCCAGCTGCTCCTCCACGACGACCCGCTCCGACGCCGCTCCGAAGCGTCCGCCCAGCAGCTCGTCCACCGCCGCGTGCGCCTCCCCCAGCGTCGATGGCACGATCACGCCCTTGCCTGCCGCCAAGCCGTCCGCTTTGATCACCGGCGGCCGCGACGTCGTGAACGTCGCTTCGATGTGGGCGTGCGCCGCCCCGGCCTCCGTGAACGCCTCTCCCTGCGCGTGGCGGACCCCCGCGGTGCGCATCGTTTCCTTGGCGAACCATTTCGACGCTTCGATCGCCGCCGCCGCCCGCTTGGGACCGAACGCGGCAATGCCGCGCGCTGCCAGCGCGTCGACCAGCCCCGCCGCCAGCGGCGCCTCCGGGCCCACGACCACCAGGTCGATTCGCCGCGACACCGCCGCCTCCACCAGCCCGCCCACGTCCTCGGCCCGCAGGGCCAGGTTCTGCCCCAACCCCTCGCCCAGCAGCAGCGCCGTGCCCGCGTTCCCCGGAGCGCAGAACAGCGCCTCCAGCCGCGGGCTGCTCGCGATCGCCCAGGCCAGTGCGTGTTCGCGCCCGCCCCCGCCCACGATCAGCACCCGCATCAGGCCCGCTCGCGTTCCAGCGGGGCGGCCAGCGGGATCCGTCCCAGCTGCCCTTCGATCACGATCGGGTCCATCGCCGCCATCTCGCTGTGGTAGGGCATCTCCGGGATCGCCTGCATCATGTAGATGGGCAGGTCCAGGATGTGTGCGAAGCCCATCTCCAGGAAGGAGTTGCCGCCCACGTAGTGCCGGATCCCCTTCGCGTCCTCGTTCAGCACCAGGATCGCATCCGACTTCTGAATCTTCCGCCAGTGCTCCCGGATCAGGTCGTGTTCGCGCTTCAGCGCCGCGCGTTCGGCGCTGCTCGCCTCCAGGTAGTCGAAGGACGTGTTCTCCACGGGGATGTAGACGGAGTGGCCCAGCGCGCCCAGCTCCGCCTGCACGGCCCGGATCCGATCGGCCAGCGTCATGCTGGAGCAGATCGTGATGATCACATGCTGACCCCGCCCGTTTCGCCGGACTGTGCGGGCCTGGTGGGATCAACGAGTCCAGCCAGGCCCAGCGGGCGGGATGGAGACGGGCTGATTCGGAGTACGCGCACGCTCCGCGTTACTCCCACTCGATCGTGCCGGGCGGCTTCGACGTGATATCCAGCACCACCCGATTCACGCCCGGCACCTCATTCACGATCCGGCTCGCCATGCGCGCTTGCACTTCATAGGGCAGCCGCGCCCAGTCCGCCGTCATCGCGTCCTCCGCCGTCACGGCTCGGATGGCCACGACGTGCCCGTAGGTGCGCGCGTCCCCCTGCACCCCGACCGAACGGGTGTCCGTGAGGATCGCGAACGACTGCCAGAGATCGCCGTACAGCCCCGCCGCCTTCACTTCATCCATCACCACCCAATCGGCTGCGCGCAACGTTGCCAGTCGCTCCCGGGTGACCGCGCCGATGATCCGGATCGCCAGGCCGGGGCCCGGGAACGGCTGCCGGTAGACCATGGCCTCGGGAAGCCCAAGTTCCCTACCCACCTTCCGCACCTCATCCTTGAACAGGTAGCGCAGCGGCTCCACCAGCGTGAACTGCATCCGCTCGGGAAGCCCGCCGACGTTGTGGTGCGACTTGATCGTGGCGGTGGCCCCGCCCACGCCGCTGCCGGCGCTCTCCACGACGTCCGGATAGGTGGTCCCTTGGACCATGCAGGCCACGTCCCCCAGGTCCCGGGCTGCTTCCTCGAACACGCTGATGAACGTTTCTCCCACGCGCTTGCGCTTGATCTCCGGATCCGTCACACCGGCCAACTCCTCCAGGAACTGCTCGGCGGCATCCACGTGGAGCAGGGCGATCTGCAGGTGGCGCCGGAAGGTCCGCACGACCCGCTCCGGCTCCTCTCGCCGCAGCAGCCCGTTGTCCACGAAAATGCAGGTCAGCTGATCCCCCACCGCCCGGCTGACCAGGGCCGCCGCCACGGCCGAGTCCACGCCGCCGCTCAGAGCGCAGATCACGCGTCCGGTTCCCACCTGCGCCTGAATATCGGCCACGGTCTGCTCGACGAAGTTCGCCGGCGTCCAGTCTCCCCGGCAGCCACACACCTCCCGCACGAAGTTGCCGATCAGTTGGTCGCCATCGGGCGTGTGCACGACCTCCGGGTGGAACTGGATCCCGTACAGCGCCGCTTCGTCGTTGCCCATGACCGCCACCGGAATGGCCTCGCTGGAGGCCAGCACGCGGAAGCCGGGCGGCACCTCCGCCACGCGATCGCCGTGGCTCATCCAGACCGGCATGGCCTCAGGCAGCCCCTGCAGCAATCCCTGGGCCTCCCGCTCGTGATGGATCACGGCGTGGCCGAACTCGCGGGCACTCTCGCCCACCACGCGGCCGCCCAGGGCCGCAGTGATCGCCTGCATGCCGTAGCAGATGCCCAGCACCGGCAGGCCGCTCTCGTAGATGTAGGCCGGCGCCGTCGGCGCGCCCGCATCGCGCGCCGATGCCGGGCCGCCGGAGAGAATGAACCCCTTCGGATTCAGCGCCCGCACTTGATCCCAGCTCGCGGTGTGCGGCAGCAGTTCGCAGTACACGTTCAACTCGCGCACCCGGCGGGCGATCAGCATCGCCGTCTGGCCGCCGAAATCGATGATCACGATCGATTCCCGGGGCTCACGCGGCGGCGGCGGTTGGGCCGCCCGCTCGCCGCTGCGCTCCCGCGCCGCTTCCAGGTAGCCCGAGACTTCGAGGTCGTCGCTTGTGCGAATTCGTGCGGGATCTGGCGGGGGCGTTCGCAAGGGGTCCGCAAGCGGGGCCGCGCCCTCGGCGAGGGGCGTGCCGTGCCCCGGCGGGGGGGCATCCGCGGCGACGGGGCTCGGGTCGGGCAACGTCGCTCCTGACCGGCCAGTCGCGGATCGCGACCGCCGCTGGGGCAGGTGTAGCGCAGGTGTATACTCGGGTCAAGAACAGGTGTCCTAACGGGTTATCTGAGGTCCCCTGACGGGCGGGCGGTCCGTGACCGGACGAAAGAGCGAGTCATGTCCGTTAGCGAGTCCCTTGCCTCCCTCGTGCCCCCCGCCGTCGAAACCCTCCGCGCGGGCGGGCTCCTGGCCCTCCCCACCGACACCCAGTATGCCCTGGCTGTACTGGCCGCCGACGGCGCCGCCGTCATGCGCTGCTACGCCCTGAAGCAGCGCCCCGACGATGACCCCATGCCGATCTTTCTTCCCTCACTGCGCTGGCTGGACCGTGTCGCCGTTGATGTGCCTACGGCCGCGCGCGCCGTGGCCAAAGACGTCTGGCCCGGGCCACTGACCCTCGTGTTCTCGCGCAATCCGCAATGGCGCTCCCTGGCCGCGCCCAGCAAGACAGTGGCCGTCCGTATCCCGGACCATCCCCTGGCCCTCGCCCTACTGGCCGCTCTGGACGAACCGGTGACCGGCAGCAGCGCCAACCGTCAGGGACAATCCGCCGCGCTGCGCGCCGCCGATGTGCATGCCAGCTTCGGCGACGCCGTCAGCGTCCTCCCCGAACTGGGCGTGCTGCCCAACGGCGAAGCCTCGACTATGCTCGACTGGACCGGCGCCGAGCCCCGGGTCATCCGACCCGGCGCCCTGGCCCCCGAGGACGTCGAGGCGCTGCTACAGCGGCATCTGGCCGCCAGCGGCTGATGGCCCGCCCCCCAGGTCGGACTCCCACGGAGGCGCGTGTGCGTATCGGCATCGGCAGCGATCACGCCGGCTTCCGCCTCAAGCAGTTCCTCAAGAATGAGTTGATCCGCGCCGGGCACGAGCTGCGAGACTTCGGCGCCGACAACGAGGACTCCGTCGACTACCCGGACATCGCCGTGCCTCTGGCGCGCGCCGTTGCGGCCGGGGACGTCGATCTCGGCGTCGTCCTCTGCAGCAACGGGGTTGGCGTCAGCATCGCCGCCAATAAAGTGCCCGGCGTCCGCGCCGCGCTCTGCCACGACCCCTGGTCCGCCCGGCGGGCCCGGGAGCACACTGACTGCAACGTGCTGGCGCTGGGCGCTTACGCCATCGGCACGCATCTTGCACAGGAGGTCGTGCAGGCCTTCCTCGACGGCCGTTTCCAGCGTGGGCGGCACGCCCGGCGCGTTGACAAGATCAAGGCACTTGACGCCTCCTACGCCCGCGACTAGGCCCGCCGGCAGCGGCGTGCTGCTAGGAACAGGCCCGCCCGTGGGAAACGCCCAACCGCGAACGCCGCGCAAGCGTTCCCTGCGCGACTTGGACTTGCGAGGCAAGCGCGTCCTCCTTCGCGCCGACTTCAACGTTCCCCTCCAGGCCGGCCGCGTCACCGACGACGCCCGCATCCGCGGAGCGCTGCCGACGATCCAGTACCTGCTGGAGCAGGAGGCCGCTATTGTCGCCTGCTCGCACCTGGGCCGGCCCAAGGGGCACGTGCACGACGACCTGCGCCTCGCCCCGGTGGCGACGGCCCTCGCTCAGGCGCTGCAGCGGCCCGTGGCGATGGCCCCCGATTGCGTTGGGCCCGCGGTGCAACAGCAGGCGCGCGCGCTCCGGGGCGGCCAGGTCCTGTTGCTCGAGAACCTCCGTTTTCATCCGGAGGAGGAGGCCAACGATCCCGTCTTCGCCCGCGCCCTCGCCGGACTCGCCGAGGTCTACGTCAACGACGCTTTCGGCGCCGCTCACCGCGCCCACGCCTCCACCGAGGGCGTCGCCCTGCACCTTCCCGCCGCCGCCGGCCTCCTGATGCAGCGCGAGCTGGATAGCCTGGCCAACGTTCTCATGGACGGCGGCCGGGTCGCCGTCGTCAGCGGCGGCGCCAAGGTCAGCGGCAAGCTGGGGCTCCTCCACACTCTCGTCGAGCGGGCGGCCGTGCTCTGCATCGGCGGGGCGATGGCGAACACCTTCCTGCTCGCCAGCGGCCATGACGTGGGCGCGTCCTTGGCCGAGCCCGGCATGACGGGGGAAACTCGCGCGATCGAGGCCGAAGCCGCCGCCCACGGCTGCCAGATTGTCCTGCCCGTCGACGCTGTCATCGCTCAGGACCCAGATCAGCGTGCACGCGCTCGGCCCCTCCTCTTTGACGAGGAGCCCGTGCCCCCAGACTGGCGTATCCTCGATGTGGGCCCGCGCACCGTGGAGAACTTTGAGGTGGCCCTCGCCTCCGCCGACACCGTGATCTGGAATGGCCCCCTGGGGCTGTTCGAGCGAGAGGCCTTCGCGGGGGGCACGCGCACGCTGGCGCAGATGCTCGCGCGCCTCGATGCTCGCACCATCGTCGCCGGCGGCGAGACCCTGGCCGCGGTCCACCGCGCCGGCGTGGCCGAACGCATGACGCATTGCAGCACCGGTGGCGCCGCCGCCCTGGAGCTGCTGCAGGGCCGGGTCCTGCCAGGCCTCGCCGCACTCCCCAACGCCGGTTAGGAGGCGCCGTGGACCTCGATCTCGCGCGGATCCTCCAGCGCCCCGGTGACGCCCGCATCCTCTGGCTGGTGCTCGACGGCCTGGGTGGGCTGCCCCACCCCGACAGCGGCAAGAGCGAGCTGGAGACCGCTCACACGCCCCACCTGGACGCGTTGGCCCGCCGCAGCGCCCTGGGCCTCACGATACCCGTCGCGCCCGGCGTCACGCCCGGCTCCGGGCCTGGCCACCTCGCCCTCTTTGGCTACGATCCCCTCGTCTACGACATTGGCCGCGGCGTCCTCGAAGCCGTCGGCATCGGCTTCCCCCTGGCCCCCAGTGACGTCGCCGTTCGCGGCAACTTCTGCACCCTCGACGCCGCCGGCGTGATCAGCGACCGCCGCGCGGGCCGCATTCCCACGGAGCTGTCGCAGGCCATCGTCGAACGCCTGCGCGGCATCACGTTGGATGAGGGCATCGAACTTTTCGTCGAGCCGGTGCGCGAGCACCGCTTCGTCCTCGTCCTGCGCGGCGAAGGCCTCTCCGCCGCCGTCAGCGAGACCGACCCGCAGGCAGAGGGTGTGGTCCCTCTGCGCTCCGCCCCGCTCAGCCTGGAGCCCGAGGCACGGCGCACGGCGGACGCAGTCAACGCCTTCGTCGAGGTGGCGGGACCCCTGATCGCGGACGAGCCCCTGGCCAACGGCCTGGCCCTGCGCGGCTTCGCGACCATCCCGGAGTTGCCGCAGATGGCCGACGTCTGGGGCCTCACCCCGGCCAGCTGCGCCGTCTACCCGATGTACCGCGGCCTCGCCCGTCTAGCCGGCATGGAGGCTCTTGCGGCCGGCGGCGCCCTGAACGATCAGATCGCGGCCACTCGCGAGCAGTGGCACCGTTTCGATTACGTATTCCTCCACTACAAGTACACCGATTCCGCCGGCGAGGACGGCGACTTCGACGCCAAGGTTGCCCGCCTGGAGGAATTCGACGCCGCGCTGCCCGCCCTGCAAGCGCTGCAGCCGGATGTGCTGGTGGTGAGCGGCGACCATTCGACCCCCGCCGTCATGGCGGCCCACTCCTGGCACCCCGTCCCCTTCCTGCTGTATTCGTCGCACGCACGCTACCGCGCGGACGCCGCATTTGATGAACTGCATTGTGCCCGGGGCGTGCTCGGCACATTCCCTGCGAAGGAGGCGCTGCCCCTCGCGATGGCGCACGCCGGCCGGCTCGGCAAGTACGGTGCCTGAGCCGCCGGCAGAGGAGAGACGAATGGCACAGCGGACCCCCATCAGTGCCGGCAACTGGAAGATGCACTGCCTCGACGAGGAGGCGGACGCTCTCTGCGACGCGCTGCTTGCGCCCGAGGAAGGCGCTGTCCACCAGATCGAGGGCGTGGAAGTCGTGGTGGCGCCCGGCTTCCTGCAGCTCGCACGGGTGCGCGAGCGCTTCGCCGGCACCGGCGTCGGCGTCGCCGGCCAGAACATGCACGCGCGGCCGCAGGGCGCCTTCACCGGGGAGGTGAGCCCCCGCCAGTTGGCCGAGGCCGCGACCTGGGTCATCCTGGGCCACTCGGAGCGTCGCCAGCACTTCGGCGAAACGGACGCCGCCCTAGCGGAGAAAGTCCGCGCCGCCCTGGAGCAGGGCCTCAAGGTCATCCTCTGCCTGGGCGAGACGCTCGAGGACCGCCGAGGCGGCCGCACCGACGAAGTGCTCAGCCGCCAGATCAGCGCCGGCCTGGAGGGCGTCACCCTGCCGCGCGGCTTCGTCATCGCCTACGAGCCCGTCTGGGCCATCGGCAGCGGCGAGGCCGCCAGCGCCGCGCAGGCCCAGGAAGCCGCCGCCCTGATCCGCGAACGGGCGCAGGGACTGGCCGGCTCCGACGTCGCCGCGGACCTGCGCGTCCTCTACGGGGGCTCGGTCAAGCCGGAAAACGCGAGCCAGTTCGCCGCCCAGCCCGACGTGGACGGCGCGCTCGTCGGCGGCGCCTCGCTCGACGCCGAAGCCTTCCTCGCCATCACCCGCGCCATCGCCGGTCCGCCGCCGGAGGCGGCCGCGCCCCCGGCCCTCGACGGGTAGGCGCCCCGTGCCGCCGCTCATCGCCGTCGTTGGTCCCACCGCCTCGGGCAAGACTGAATGGGCGCAGGGGCTGGCCGAGGCGCTTGCTGGCGAGATCGTGGGGGCGGATAGTCGGCAGGTGTACCGGGGCTTGGACATCGGCACGGCCAAGCCCACCCCCGAGCAGCGTCGCCGCGTGCCTCATCACTGTCTGGACCACGTGGACCCCCGCGAGCGCTACCACCTGGCCCGTTTCCTCCAAGAGGCCCGCGCCGCCTTGGCCGGCCTGCATGATCGCGGCCTGACGCCCGTCCTGGCCGGCGGCACCGGCCAATACGTGTGGGGCTTGCTGGAGGGCTGGGATGTGCCCCAGGTCAGCCCCGACCCGGAGTTCCGCGCCGGCATGGAACGGCGCGCCCATGAGCACGGCCCCGGCGCTCTGCACGATCACCTGCGTACCATCGATCCGGCCGCCGCCGCAGTCATCCCCCCCGGCAATGTCCGCCGCCTCGTCCGCGCGCTGGAGGTCCACCATGCGACCGGCCGCCCCATCTCCGCCTGGTGGCAGACGCGCAACCCGATCGAAGCGGTAATCGTCGCTCCCCGCGTCGACCGCGCGGTGCTGGACGCTCGCATCGACCGCCGCCTGGAAACCATGTTCGCCGCGGGCCTGGTGGAGGAGACGCGAGCCCTGCTGGAGGGCGGGCTGGTCCCGGACGCGCCCGGCCTGGCGAGTATCGGCTACCGCCAGGTCGTGTCCCATCTGCAGGGCGGTTGCACCCGCGCCGAGGCCCTGGCCGACGCTCAGGCCACCAGCCGCCGCCTGGCCCGCCGCCAGGCGGCCTGGTTCCGCCCCGACGACCAACGCATCCGCTGGTGTGACTCCTTGGACGAGGCTCGTGGTGTCGTGGCGGACGCAACCGAGCCCCGGCGCGCCGCTGCCCTCGGCCCAACGGCGGCCGGGCAGCGTACAATCGGGCCATGACCGCGAGGGTGCCAGCTATCGACTTCCTCAAGGTGCAGGGCACGGGCAACGACTTCGTGCTCGTCGACGGGAGGGAGCAGGAGGCCGACTGGCCCGCGCTCGCTCCGGCCCTCTGCGATCGGCACTTCGGCGTCGGCTCGGACGGCCTCCTCGTGCTCCAGGACTCGACCCGCGCTCCCGTGCGCATGATCATGTTCAACCCCGACGGCAGCGAGGCGGAGATGTGTGGCAACGGCCTGCGCTGCTTCGTCAAGTACGCTGTCGAGCGCGGCGGCGTGCCCGCCCCGGGCGGCAGTCTGGACGTGGAGACCGACGCCGGCGTGCTCCACACCAGCTTCGATTCCGATAGCGGCCGCATCGATCGAGTCCGCGTGGACATGGGCGTCCCGGCGATCTCGCCGGGGGCCATTCCCGTGGAGGCAGAGGGTCCCGGCCCCGTGCTGGACCTTCCGCTGAGCCTGGCCGGGGAGACCTACCACGTGACCTGCGTCTCCATAGGCAACCCGCACGCGGTCCATTTCAGCGAAATCCCGGTGGATGCGATCCCGCTCGATCGCATCGGGCCGCTGGTCGAGAGTCACGACCGGTTCCCCCAGCGGACGAACTTCCATGTCGTCAACGTGCTCGCGCCGGACCACCTGCGCATGCGCGTCTGGGAGCGCGGCGCCGGCCTCACCCTGGCCTGCGGCACGGGCGCTTGCGCCGTGCTCGCCGCGGCGCGACTGCGCGGCCTGGCCGCGGAGCGGGCGACGGTGAGCTTGCCGGGTGGGGACCTCAGGATCGAATGGGACGGAGAGGGCCCCATCTTCCTCGACGGCCCCGCGGCGTACGTCTTCCAGGGCCGCTGGCAGCCAGGGGAGCAGACAGACTGATGGTGATTCCCGATTCCGCGGCCTACGACGCCGACCGTGCGCCGGGCCTGGTCCGCGCGTTGCACGACACGATCGCCGATCGCCCCCGGCTTTTCCGCAACCAACCCGCGCTCGACTACGGCGCCCTAGTGCGCGATCCGCGCATCATCACCGCCCAGTGCGAGGACGGCTATGTCCTTGGCATCCCGTACGGCCGTCACCTCAAGGTTTTCTACGAGTTCGACGGCCTCAACCCCCTCCGCCAGCACTTCGGCCGGCTGGTCGACGATCTGGGCGAACTCGCCCGCGACCATACGGAGTGCCGGCTGATGACGCTGGAATACGACGACTTTCCCAACCGGCACTACGTGGATCCGATGATCATCGGCGCCCGCTTCCGGGACCCGCTTCCGTTCATGCTGTTGCGCTGCCGCGACGTACGGGAGCAGGACGTGCTGGACGCCCCAGACGGTGTCCAGGTGCGCGAGGCCGGTGAGGTGGACGCCGCGCTGCTACAGGGCCTCGAGGAGCGGCAGAGCGGGGAAGACGCACTCGCGCCGCCGCTCCCGGATGAATTCTTCAGCGGCGCGCGCGCCGTCTTCCTGGCCCTGCGGGACGGCGCGGCGGTGGGCTACCTGCGCCTGGCCGACGCCCCCCGCCGGGGGACCATCGCCGAGGAGTTCCTGGTTGATGCGGCCGGGCCAGAGCCCGGCGGCGAAGGCGGGCGGGACGTCGCCACGGCGTTGCTCGGTGCGGCGTTCCGCCACGGCCGCGAATCGGACCGGCGCAGCTGCACCATCCGCGTCGCTGCCGAGGGCGCCGGCGCCCCCGTCTTCAAAGCCTTCGGCTTCCGCCACGGGGGCGACGGCTTCCAATACCTGCGACCCGCCGACCCGGCGGCCGCCCGCGCGGCCATCGAGGAGAAGGTCGTGTCCTACGTCAAGGTGGGCAAGATCTTCGGCATGTTCCGCTAGCCCCCCCCGCCGCCGCCTCGCTATTCTGCGCCGCGCTGCTCCGCCCCAACGAAAGGCCTCCCCATGCGCGTCGCCAAGCGCGTCGAATCCCTCCCGCCCTACCTCTTCGTGGAGATCAGCCGCAAGGTCGCCGAGAAGCGGGCGCAGGGCATCGACGTCATCACGTTCGGGATCGGCGACCCCGATCTGCCCACCCCCGCGCGCATTCTGGACGCCCTCCACGCGGCCTCCGAGGACCCGGCCAACCACCGCTATCCCGAGTCCGAAGGGCTACCCGAGCTGCGGCAGGCCATCGCTCACTGGATGGCGCAGCGCTTCGGCCAGTCGTTCGACCCGGAGACCGAGATCCTGCCCCTGATCGGGGCCAAGGAAGGCATCGCGCACGTCGCCCTCTGTTTCGTCGAGCGCGGCGATGTCGCCCTCGTGCCGGACCCCGGCTATCCGGTCTATGCCGTCGGCACGATGTTCGCCGGGGGGGAGTCGCACTTCCTGCCTCTGAACGAAGAGAACGACTGGCTGCCGGACTATTCCGCCATCCCGGACGACATCGCCCGGCGCGCGACCATCCTCTGGCTGAACTACCCCAACAACCCCACCGGCGCGACGGCCACGCCCGAGTTCTTCGCCGAGACCGTGGAGTTCGCCCAGCGCAACGGCCTCGTCGTCTGCCACGACAACGCCTACTGCGACGTGGCCTACGACGGCTACGTTCCGCCCGCATTCCTCCAGACGCAGGGCGCCCGCGAGGTCGGCATCGAGTTCTTCTCTTTCAGCAAGACCTTCAACATGACCGGATGGCGCATCGCCTGGGCGGCGGGCAATCCCGAGATGATCAACGCCCTGATGCGGGTGAAGTCCAACATCGACAGTGGCATCCCCCAGGCCATCCAGCACATGGCGATCGCCGCCCTGGAGGGCGACCAGTCCCTCATCGCCGCGAACAGCGCCATCCTGCAGCGCCGCCGTGACCGCGTGGTCGCCGCGCTGGAGAAGATCGGGCTGCGCGTGCGCAACCCCAAGGCCAGCCTCTACGTCTGGGCGCGGGTGCCGGAGGGCATGACCAGCGCCGAGTTCGCGACCCGCCTGCTGGAGGAGCAGGCCGTGGTCGTGACCCCCGGCCGCGGCTACGGTGAGCACGGTGAGGGCTACGTCCGCCTCTCGCTGACCGTCCCCGACGACCAGATCGACGAAGGGGCGCGCCGCATCGCCGCCCTCACGAGCGGAAGCTGAGCGCGCTGCCTCGCTATCCTGCAGCGCAGTCGGAGGTCCCGATCAGCAAACGCCGACGCTCCAGCCAGCGCAACCCCACCACCCCCGAATCCGAGCGGGCGGTGCTGGTCGCCGTGGACTGGCCGCACGCGGAGCACTGGGACGTGCAGGCCTCGCTGGACGAGCTGGCGATGCTGGCCCGCACAGCGGGGGCCACCCCCGTGGCCGAGATCAGGCAGCGCCTCAAGCACCCCGACCCGCACTCCTACCTGGGCAAGGGCAAGCTGCGCGACCTCGCCGCCAGCCGCGAGGCGGAGCGCGCCGGCGTCGTCCTGTTCGACGACGAGTTGACTCCCGCTCAGCAGCGCACGCTGGAGGAGGCGCTGGGCGTCAAGGTGATCGACCGGACGGCGCTGATCCTGGACATCTTCGCCCAGCGGGCCCGCACTCGGGAGGGTGGGCTGCAGGTCGCGCTGGCGCAGCACGAATACCTGCTGCCGCGCCTGGCCGGGCAGTGGTCGCACTTGGCGCGCATGGAAGGCGCCATCGGCTTGCGCGGCCCCGGCGAGACCCAGCTGGAGACCGATCGCCGCCTGATCCGCAGGCAGATCAAGCGCCTCAAGCAGCGTATCGAAGACGTGCGCCGCCACCGCCGGCTGCAGCGCGGCGGGCGGGGCGACCTGCCCGTGGTCGCCCTGGTGGGCTACACCAACGCGGGCAAGAGCACCCTGCTCAACGTCCTCACGCGTGCTGGCGTCCGCACCAACAACCGCCTCTTCGAGACGCTGGACCCTGTCACCCGCCGCTGGCGCCTGAGCGACGCGGAGACGGTGCTTCTGACCGACACCGTCGGCTTCATCCAGAAGCTGCCCACGCAACTCGTCGCCGCCTTCCGCGCCACGCTGGAGGAACTGGACGAAGCGGACGTGCTGATCCACGTCGTCGACATCACCCACCCCGACGCCGCCGAACAGGCGGCGACGGTCGAGGACACGCTGGCCACCCTGGCCGTGGAGGGGACGCCGCGTCTGACGGTGCTGAACAAGATCGACCTCCTGTTGCCGGGCGAGGAGCCGGACGAGTCGGAGGCGCTGCGCCGGCTGGAACCGGAGCTGCGCCGGGCGCTGGGCCTCCCCCAGGGAGAGGCGCCGGCGGACGTCGTTCTGGTCTCGGCGGCCTCCGGCTGGGGTCTGGGCGATCTGCGGCACCACGTCGGCATGGCGCTCGCGGGCGACGTGGAGGTGGTCGGGGAGGCCTTGCCGGCCGCCGCGGCCGCCGGGACGGAGGAGGCCGCCGCGGGATCAAGGGCGAGCCGCCCACCCAGCGTGGAACGGGCCGGCTAGCGCGACTCCGCCTGCGCCGATCCCGCAAGCGCGCCCGGCGCGAACGCCATCCCGTCGCCGACCAGCCGCGCCCCCCGGCGGGACGACCGACGCGCGCGGCCTCAGGCGGGCGGATCGCCGCGCAGGCGCAGCGCCGCCGCCGCGACGCGTTGCCCCAGTCGCCGCGCCTGCGCCCGGTCGATGTCGCGCACCTCGCCGTGGGCGGTGGCCCCGTAGTAGGAGCCGGACTCGCGCATGACGTCGCTCCAGGGGAGACCGACGAAGACCATGCCGTGGGCGAGGATCAGATGGAGGAGCTGCAGCAGGGTGGCCTCCGTGCCGCCGGAGCGGGACCAGCCGGCCGTGAAGCAGCCGCCGGCCTTGCCCGCCAACTCGCCCGATTCCCAGAGGTCGCCGGTGTGGTCCAACCAGTCCTTGAGTTTGCCGGTCATGCCGCTCCAGTTCGGCGAGCCGAGGATGAGGGCGTCGCACGTGAGCAGGTCGAGCTTGCTCGCCTCCTCGACGGGGCGCTCGACGGCCTCCGCCCCGGCGACGTCACGGATGCCTTGCAGCACGGCCAGGGCCAGCTCCCGCGTCGTGCCACGGCTGTCGTAGATGACGAGGACGCGGACGGGATCGGCCACTACGCGGTGCTCCTATCGGGGCGGCGGTGCGGAGGCTGCGCGGGTGCGGGGCCTCTGTCAAGCGCTAGGCGCCGCCGCCCAGGTCCGTCTCGAACGAGCCCGCCTGGCCTGGCATCTCCTCGACGGTGACGCAGAGCCGGGCCAAGCCCGCGGGCGCCTGCGCCGCCAATGCCTCCTGGAGACGGCCGGCGATGTACTCCGCCAGCCGCTCCGCCGTTGTGTTGTCGATGGGGAGGGCGGCCACGTCGTGCTTGGGCAGCAGGTAGGGCAATTTGTCGCCGTAGCGCACCTCGAAGTGTGCCCCCTGGTCGCGGATGCGGAGCGAGCGGGACTCCATCTGGAGGAGGAACTTGTGGTCGAGGCTCTTGCAGACCTCACGGGTGAGGCGTTTCAGCAGTGAGAAATCCAGCACCCAGGCCTCGTCCGTGAGGGGCCCCTCCACCTCCACCATCAGGTCATAGTTGTGCCCGTGGATGGGCTCCAGCTCGTCGGCGAAGGTCGCGAAGTGGCCCGCCGCGAAGCGCAGCCGATTGCGCGCCACGGTGACGCGATGGGACACGGGTGCTCCCTCCGCTTCGCGGCGAGTCGCCGCTCAGGGCCGACTCTAGGCGAGGTCGCCGTCGCCGTCGCGGGGTTCCCCCGGGGACGCTGCGTCCGCGGCGTCGGCGGGGTTGCGCGGATAGGTCGTAATGCGATATATATTGTTATGCGATATAAGGAGAGAGCCGTGGCCGACCTCACCGACCGAGACTATTGGGACACCGCCATCCTGCGCAGCGCCGGCCGCTTCCTGATGCTCGCCGCGCTGGCAGAGCGGCCGCGCCACGGCTACGACATCGCCCGGCACATCGCGCAGGCCTGCGGCGACTGCTGCGATCCGTCGCCGGCGATGATCTATCCCGGCATCCGCGACCTGACCGAGGCGGGCCTGGTGGCCTGCAAGGTCGACGACTCCGGGCCGCGGACGCGCAAGGTCTGCTCCCTGACGCCGCGCGGCGCGGAAGCGCTGCGCGTGGGGGCGGAGGCCTGGGCGGACTACATTCCCGCCTTGCGCAGGGTCGTAGAGGCCGTGGAGGGGCCGGCGCGATTGGGCGCAAGCCAGGCGGATTGCGCCGCCGCGGGCCGCGAATCGAGCCAAACCGAAGCCTGAAATAGCCAGTTCGAACAGCCAAGGAGCCGTCATGACCCCCCCATCCACTCCAGACCCCAGCGTCGCCGCAGAGTCGGAGCCGAACGAGGTGCGTGAGGCGGTGCGCGAGCGCTACGCGGCCGCCGCCCTGCGCTCGGCCGGGACCCTCAGCACCGCGCCCCGCGCTCCCGGCGCGAGCAACACGGCGAAGGCTATCCCGCTGGTCGATGCAAGCGCAACGGGCTGCTGCGCCCCCAGCGACGGCGAGGGCGAGGCCTGCTGCGCGCCCGGCGACGGCGGCGAAGGCGCGGCCCAGATCGACGCAGTGGCCGCCTTCTACCAGGGGAGCGACACGGGCGAGCTGCCCGTTTCCGTTACGGCGGCGGCGCTGGGCTGTGGCAACCCGACAGCGATCGCCGAGCTGCGCCCTGGCGAGGCAGTGCTCGACCTGGGTTCGGGCGGCGGTATCGACTGCTTCCTGGCAGCCAAGCAGGTGGGAAGCGACGGGCACGTCATCGGCGTGGACATGACCGACGAGATGCTGGACCTGGCTCGTCGCAACGCGGAGCGTGTCGGCGCCGCCAACGTCGAGTTCCGCAAGGGGCAGATCGAGGCCATTCCCAGCGACGATGCGAGCGTGGACGTGATCATCTCCAACTGCGTGATCAACCTCTCCACGGACAAGGACGCCGTCCTGCGCGAGGCCTACCGCGTCCTGCGCCCTGGCGGTCGCTTCCGGGTGAGCGACATCGTGCTGACGCGGGAGCTGGAGGTGGCGGAGGAGCGCTTCCTTGCGGAGTGGGCGGGCTGCATCGCGGGGGCGCTGCATCGCGACGCCTTCGCCGCCGGGCTGGGAGCGGCCGGATTCCAGGACGTCCGCCTGGAGCTGGGCGAAGCGTGGCGTGACGGCGTGCACTCGGCGCACATCTCGGCCCGCAAGCCCGGCTGAGGCCGCGCGGGCGGGGCGCGGGCGAGGCAGGCCAGGGAGCGGCGACAGGCCGTGCTTGGCGCGCAAGCGGTCTTCGCGCCGCATCGGGGCCGCCACGGCGCGGCGGATCTCGGCCAGGTGACCGTCACGGCGGAAGAAGCGGCGGCAAGCGGCGGGCTCGCGGTTGATGCCGGCGATGAGATCGTCGAGGGCGTCGGCGCAGGCGGCCAGCCACTCCGGGGCCCAGCTATCGAAGGCGTGCACGAGTTGCTGGGAGCGGCCGGTCGTGAGGAACGGGTCGTCGTCCCCTGGCGGAGAGAAGGCCTCGCGCAGGGCCGCGCAGGTGGCGCAGGCCAGGGCGTATTGGACCCAACCGAGCCAGGGATCCTGCGCCGCCAGAGCAAACGGGCGCCCCGGCCCGCCCGGTCCCGTCCCCTCCGGATGGGCCCCCGCCCGGTGCGTGCCACCACGATTCTCTTGGGCCCAGACGGACGCCTGCTCATGCAACCGCAGGGCCGCAGGAGTTGGTAGACGTGGGCGGAGAAGATCTCCTCATAGGCGGGATCGTCGTCGGGGTGGGTGAGGAAGTCGCGTGCGCGGTCCTTCGCCTCGCCGGGAGCGCCGGCGGCGGCGCGCGCGGCCTGGGCGGGGCGCTGGGACTTGGCCTGGATGAGGGAGACGGGGACGCCGGGGTCGTCCTGATCGTAGGCGTTGAGGCCGAGGTCGTTCTTGCCGTCGGGGCGGACGGCGGCGTTGAGTTCGTCCTCGGCCAGCCAGGACGGTCTCAACGGCGGCGCGGAGGAAGGCAGCGCCGGTGTCGCAGGGAGCCGGGCTGGGACCGGCGAGCAAGTGGACATCGTCCGCGAAGTCCCCCACGAGTGCCTCTTTGCCCAGCGGTAGCGGCAGGGTACGCCCGGCGTCTCCGTCCGAGGGGTCGGCGCGGCCCAACCGAGGGCGCGGGAGTGCCCAATCCGGCGACGTGGCCGTCCGAGGCGTGGTGGGGTTGGGCGGAGGGCCCGTAGACTGACCGGGTGCTGCGCCATCGATTCGAGGCCGCGCCCGCGCGACTCCGACGGCTCCTGCCGGCGGCGCTGCTGCTGGGGGTCGCGCTGGTGGCGCTGGCGCCCGGGGCAGGTGCGCAGGGGCCCGGCGTCGATCTGGAAGTTGGCTGGAACAACGTCCCCTACGAGGGTGAGCCGTTGCCGGTGGAGGAGGCGCTGGGCAGCGTCGCGCCGGCGATCGAGGGGGTCTGGGGGTGGCGGGCGGCGGAGGCGGTGTGGCTGGTGTCTATCCCGGGCGATGCGCGCTTGTCGTCGTTGCGTGCGCTGGAGACCGGAGCGGCGTACTGGCTGCGATCGAGCGCGGCGTTGCGCTGGGATCAGCCGGCGGAGGTGCAGTGGGAGCGGGCGCTGCTGGCCGTCGAGCGGGAGTCGGGGGGGGCGCTGCTGCTGGCGATCGAGTTGGCGGACACGCCAGCGCGGCGGAGCCGGGGTCTGATGTTCCGGCAGTTCCTGGACGAGGGGGCGGGCATGCTCTTCCTCTTCCCGGCCGAGACGCAGGGGGGCTTCTGGATGCGCAACACGTTGGTGCCGCTGTCGATCGCGTTCATCGACGGGGAGGGCGTGATCAACGGGATCCGGGACATGGAGCCCGAGGACGAGACGGTCGTGCGGCCGGGGGCGGCGTACCATTGGGCGCTGGAAGTGAATCAGGGCTGGTTCCAGGCGAACGGGGTGGGGCGCGGGGACCGGGTGCGCCTGACGGGGAGCTGAGCGGCCGGGGGTGAGATGCCTTCCAGCGAGGGGGGGCACGGGCTATCCTCCCGCCTGCGCCCCCGAGGGATCGGGACATCCTTCGCCAGTCCGGTCGGACGAGGAAGACCATGAGCGACGACGCCCCACTGCTGTACGACGTGCAAGGTCATGTCGCGACGCTGACGCTGAACCGCCCGGAAAAGCTGAATGCGTTCCACCCGGAGATGCTGCGGCTGTGGGCGGAGTCGATCGAGCGGGCGGGGCTGGACGGGGGCGTGCGGGTCGTCATCGTGACGGGGGCGGGACGGGGCTTTTGCTCTGGGGCGGACGTGGCGGCAGAGCGGCAGGGGAGCGGGGTGCTGGGGGAGGATCCCAACAGCCCGGCGTCGAACCGCAACAGCCTGCGCAACAGCGTGCAGCGGGTGCCGCGGGCGCTGCTGAACCTGGAGAAGCCGTACATCGCGGCCGTGAACGGGGCGGCGGTGGGGGCGGGGATGGACATGGCCTCGCAGGCGGACATCCGGATCGCGTCGGAGCGGGCGAAGTTCGGCATGGCCTACGCGCGGATGGGGCTGATCCCGGGCGACGGGGGGGCGTACTATCTGCCGCGCATCGTGGGGATGGCGAAGGCGCTGGAGCTGATGTGGACGGCGCGGATTTTCCAGGCGGAGGAGGCGCTGGCGATGGGCTACGTGAGCCGGGTGGTGTCGCACGATGCGCTGATGGCGGAGACGACGGGGCTGGCGGAGGAGATCGCGCGGATGCCGGCGGTGTCGGTGCAGCTGATGAAGCGGCTGGCGTACCGGTCGGCGGTGGTGGGAGCGCACGAGGCGCTGGAGATGGCGGAGCACGCGATGGTGATCGCGCGGAGCACGGAGGACGCCGCCGAGGGGCCGCAAGCCTTCGCGGAGAAGCGGGAACCGAAGTTCGTGGGGCGCTGAGGTGAAGGCAGGGGAGCGCTTGAGCAGGGGGGAGTCGCGATGACCGTCGAGTACCGCTTCACGGAGGAGGAGGAGAAGTTTCGCGCCGAGGTGCGGGAGTTTTTCGCGCAGGAACTTCCTCCCGGTCACTGGCGGATGCAGAACGACCGCGACGAGGTCGGTCCGGAGGAGCAGGCCTTCAACCAGCAGTTCGTGAAGAAGCTGGCGGAGCGGGGCTGGCTGACGCTGCATTGGCCGGAGGAGTACGGGGGGCTGGCGGCGAGCCCGATGCAGCAGCTGATCTTCAACGAGGAGTCGGGATACTCGCGGGCGCCGGGGGGTGGGATGGGGGTGCAGATGGCGGGGCCGTCGATCATGCACCACGGGACGGCGGCGCAGAAGTCGCGGCATCTGGCGGCGATCGCAGCGGGGGACGAGGTGTGGTGCCAGGGCTTCTCGGAGCCGGGGTCGGGGTCGGATCTGGCGTCGTTGCAGACGCGGGCGGTGCTGGACGGCGACGATTACGTGCTGAACGGGCAGAAGATCTGGAACAGCGGCGGGCATTTGGCCGACTGGTGCATGATGCTGGTGCGGACGGACCCGGCGGCGCCGAAGCATCGGGGGATCTCGTTCCTGCTGATGGACATGAAGAGTGCGGGGGTGACGGTGCGGCCGCTGGTGAACATGCTGGGGTCGCACGCATTCAACGAGATCTTCCTGGAGGACGTGCGGGTGCCGCGGTCGAACTTGGTGGGGGAGGAGAACCGGGGCTGGTACGTGGCGACGACGACGCTGGACTACGAGCGCAGCGGCATTGCGCGGATCGCGTGGGGGCAGCGGGTGCTGGAGGAGATGGTGGCGCATGTGCGGGCGCATCCGGAGTTGCGGACGCCGTCGCGGCGGGCGCGGCTGGCGGATCTGTGGATCGCGTCGGAGACGTCGCGGCTGCTGGCCTACCGGGTGACGTGGCTGCAATCGCAGGGGCAGGTGCCGAACTACGAGGCGTCGATGTCGAAGTTGTTCAGCTCGGAGGTGCAGACGGCGATCACGCAGGAGGGGGTGAACCTGTTGGGGCCGGCGGGGGCGCTGCGGCGGGGGTCGGCGGGGGATCCGCCACTGTGGGGGGCGATGCCGGAGGCGTACCTGGGGGTGACGACGTTCACGATCGCGGCGGGGACGTCGGAGATTCAGCGCAACATCATCGCTCAGCGGGGGCTGGGGCTGCCGCGGAACTGAGGGTGGTGTCGGGGTCCGGCGCGCGCGGGCAGATGTGGTGCGCGGCGGTCAGCCAGGGTCACCTGGGGTCATGGGTGTGCACGAGTGTGCACGGTTGTGCACGGAATTGCACGATCCTTTCCGCTTCGGTTTGACGTCGAAAACTGGGAAAACGCCCGTTCTGCTGGTGTTTTTGGCGCGCCCTTGTGGCTCAAGGGCCGGGGTGTGCACGAAAACGGCTTCGTGCGACGTGGCCCGCGGGCCGATATGGGCCGGGCGGCGGGGCGCGTGGTCCCGGCGACCCTGGTCGCGTCAATCTAACAGAACTGGTGTTCTGTTGTCAAGTTGGGCGGAGTCACTAGCCGTTTGACGATCCTGCTGCCCCCTGTGTAGCCTTCCCGACGCTCGCCAAAAGCGCAGGTTCCGGGCCACCGCCGTACGGCTGCAATACGTCTCCCTGCGGTGGTGTGTCCGATCTGCTTTTGGCGAGCGATCAGCCGTACAAGCCGCAGGGAGGCACCCATCGCGGAAAACTTTCTAGCATTTCGAGCGATCGTGGGCGGCCTTTGCATCCTGCTAACTGCTCTTAGCAGCCTCGCCTGTGTCGACGTGAATCGGCTCACAGCCGAAGTGCAAGGCATCGAGGAAACCGTCGATGGCATCGCCATCACCGTGTCCGTCTCCAACGAAGGGGAGCCTCAGAACATCGTTTCGGTTGAAACCGGCATCTTGGCCATCGATACCGAGGGCGGCACTTGGGAAGCGACTGATGCCTGCTCCACCATCGTGGGGCAGAGCATCTATGCGGGCCGTCCCATCACGGGGACGGTCTGTTTCTCGTTCTACCGCATCAGCGATGAGACGGGCGGGTTCGATCCCTACGTGCCACGCGGGACGACGCTCGCCTATCTCATGCTCACCGATAACATCTTCGTAAACGATCAGGACCAGTTCTACCTCCAGCCCCTCGCGCCCGGCGCTCGATCGGAAACTGTGACGCCGCCAGCGGTATCACCCACCCCGCTTCCAACAGAAGTAACCGTGGATGTCACGGTCTGGCAACACATTACTTCTGGCGACATCTATCTCAGTACGCGGCCACAGGGCCAAGACTGGATGACCCACAACACCCCGTTGGATATGAGCCAGACGCACGAGGGCGGGCAGTTTTATCAGGGCAGCGCAATCACGGTGGAGATTCCCGTCATTCCGCCGGAGTAGCGAAAGATAGATATCGAGGACCACTGACGATGGCGTCCTGATGAGGTTCGTGCCGTGACGGAAAGTGATGCCAGCTTTACCTTTTGGGTGCTTGCTTTCTTCTTCTGGCTAGTGCCGGTCATCCTCACTCTTGTTATTGCCAACAATAAGGGCCGATCAAAGCACTTTGTTTGGTGGGCGGCGGCGTTTAGCTGGCTAGGGTTTTTTGTCAGCGCGTTTGTCTTGCTGTTGGGTCCCACGAAGGGGGAGCCTCAGAAGAGCATCCAAGATCGCCAGTCTGATGACCGTCGGCCCAAGCGTTGGTAGTCAATGTCAACGCTCGCATCCCGTGCGGGAGTGGGGCTGCTGATATTGTTTGCCTTCGTGGTGTTCCTCCAGTGTGAGAAGTCATTCGTTGCGTTGGTGACGATGAGCGAAGATTCTCCGCCGAGCGGTAGAGAGCAACCAGCGCCCATCAGGAGTCCTGCACAGACACCCACCACCGTAGCCAGCACGCCGCCGGTGCGGCTACCAGATCACATCACGTATGCGCTCAATGCCGGTTACAGGAGTATTCCCAGCGTAGTTGTGGTACGTGAGATCGGCGCAGTGTCTCATTGGTATGCGAGCACGCATGGCCTCAAACCGAAGCTGCCCACACACATCCGCTTTGAACCAGAATGCTCAGGCCCATGGGGATTCGGAGAAGCCGTAGGCACGACAGAATACATAGAAGGAGAAGATGGGGCCGCGCTTGACGTGTGTGTTCGCCTCGATGGGGATAGCAGCGCGGCAATCCAAAGTGATGAGACCAGGTGGGTTCTAGCCCATGAATACTTTCACGCACTACAAGCGAACGCGGGTTGGGCGGATCAACTGGGCGGCGATTGCGGTGAGCAACTGTCGGAGGGCAGCGCAGAGTACTTTGGGCAGATGTACGCATTCGGCAAAATCGATCGCATCGGGCTGGGCGACTTGCTCGATGCGTTTATCGAGCCTTATCAATTCCTCAACTACGAGGTCGGGGTTGAGGCTTTTGACGCCTTAGTGAAGTGGAAAGGTGAGCGCAAAGCGGCACGATTCTGGGAATCGGACCTTGACCGTTGCGCGGATGCTTTTCTAGTTGCCTTTGGCGTGTCACCTGGAAAATATGAAGAGGACTGGAACGAGCTTACCAGCGAGTAGATCAGGGTCTGTCATTTGACAAGTCAACGAGATGCACATCATGTGCGCTTGCCAGGTTAGCAATCAGTCAGGGAGAGTGTGAGTCGTGGAAGGGGGGACTATCTACACTCCCGTCGGGGTCCCAGTGTCACTTCGCTGCCCCTCTGTGGGTTCAAACTGAGGCACTACCGAATCGCTGGTGGGCCGAGCGGGGGGGCAGGGTTAGTCGTCGGAGACGCGGATGACGCCCTGGACGACGCGGGTGCGGAAGGCGCGGATCTGGGCGGGCTTGCGCTTGGCTTCGAGGAAGGGCGGCAGGGGTGGGGCGGTGCGGTCGAGGAAGTTCCAGAGGCCGTTGGGCAGCCATTTGCGGGTAGCGCCGGTGCGCATGTCGAATTCCGAGTCGTGCCAGGGGCAGACGATGCTGGCGCCGCGCAGCTCGCCAGCGGAGAGGTTGGCGAAGAGGTGGGGGCAGCGGTCCTGCACGGCGAAGACCTGGCCGTGGACGTTGGCGACGCAGACGCGGGTCCCGTCGATCTCGGCGGCGGTGACGGCGCCCGGGGGCAGCTCTTCGAGCGGACAGACCTGGACTTCAGCCACGATTGTCTCCCTTGCCGGGCCGGACATGGCGAGCGCCCGGCGGACGATTTCCAGCATCGTGGCGAGGCTCAGCAGGGTCAATGCGGGCTCCGCGCGGGGGCGTGGATTGCCAGGCGGGCGGGCCGGGGCGACCATTGCCGGGCTGCTCCGCCTCAGGCGGAAGCCGCGAAGGGAGAGAGGCCATGGATCTCAACAGCTACCTGCCGCCGCGCGTCGCCGTCGTGGAGCTGACGGGGGTGATCGGGGTACGGCTGCACGCGCGGGACTTCACGCACCTGCTGCGCCAGATCCGGCAGAACCCGCGCTACAAGGCGGTGGTGCTGGACATTGACTCGCCGGGGGGGAGCGCCTTCGCGTCGGAGGACATCTACGTCTCGGCGCGGAAGCTGGCCGAGAGCAAGCCGGTGGTGTCGGCGATCCGGGGGGTGGGCGCCTCGGGCAGCTACATGGTGGCCTGCGCGGGGGAGCGGATCTGGGCGCTGCCCAGCTCGATCGTGGGGTCGATCGGAGTGATCTCGGCGCGGCCGTTGGTGGAGGAGCTGCTGGGCAAGCTGGGGGTGGAGATGCTGGTGGCGAAGAGCGGGCGGCTGAAGGACATGGGCTCGGTCTTCCGGGAGCCGACCGAGGAGGAGCGGGTGAAGGAGCAGGAGTTGCTCGATGCGATCTATGGGCGGTTCCTGGAGATCGTGGCGGAGGGACGCCCCGGCCTGGAGGCGGAGCGCTTGCGCGAGTTGGCAACGGGGGAGGTGTACTTGGGCAGCCGGGCCGAGGAGTTGGGGCTGGTGGACGATCTGGGCGGGCTGGACGACGCCGTGGCCTGGGCGGCGGAGCGGGCGGGGATCCCGGCGCGGACGTCGGTGCTGCGGCCGCGTCGGTCGCTGGCGCAGTTGCTGTTCAGCCGGGCGGCCAACGCCATGGTGGACAGCGTGGCGGCGGCGGCGCTGGAGCGGGCCTCTTGGCGGGCGCTGGGGGTGCCGCGGGTCTAGGGCCCACCCCCTGGCCCGCTCTCGATCGCGCTTTTTGCCGGGGCGGTGTGCGGTCGCGCCCCCGGAGTGACGGAGAGGGGAAGCGGTTTGCGCGCGGCGAGGGTTGGGTGGCCCGTTCGCGCCCCCTTCGACGAACACAGGACAGGCCTCGACCGGCTCGGGGTGTACGGGGAATTGCCGGACTAGCGAAGCATCTGGGGGCCGTTGACGATCTGGTCGGCGTGGGAATCGAGGTGCCAGGCGTGGCGCTCGAGGCCGGCGAGGAGGTTGGGGGCGAGGCCGTAGGGGAGGAGGAGCTGGTGGTCCCCGATCTGGGCCCAGAGGCGGAGGGTCCCGGCCATGTTGGCCTCGAGTTCGTCCAGGAGGCGGGCCAGGGGCCAGTCCGCGCGTTGGGCGACCTGCCGAGCGTTCCAGCCGTCGCTGTCGAGAGTTGGGTCGTCCGGGTCGGGCTGCCAGGCGCGCAAGGGTGCACCGGCCAGGACGGCGCGCAGGGGACGGTGGTGCTGGTGGCCATGGGCCGCGAGGTGGGAGAGGACGTCGCGGCGGCGCCAGCCGGGGGCGGCGCTGGGGGCCTCCCAGGCTGCGCCGGGCAAGCGCTCCCCTAGGATCTGCAGGCGGCGTTGTGCGGCCAGGAGGCGGTTGAGTGGGATCCAGAGGGCGGGCGGGTAGAGGGTGGCGTCGACGGGGGGATCGGCCCAGAGCAGGTGCGGCTGGGGAGCCGGGGGATCGCCGGGTTCAGCCAAGGGCCTCTTCCGGCGCATCGGCCAGGGTGCGGTACTTGCCCTGGAAGAACAGGAGAGGCGCTTCGTCGCTGGTCTCGGCGAAGGCGTGGACCCTGCCGACGATGAGCTTGTGGTCGCCGCCCTCCAGGACGGCGTGCACGGTGCAGTCGAAGGCGGTGGTTGCGCCAGTGATGCGGGCGGCACCCGTCTCGCCGGGGTGGTGCGCGAGATGGTCGAACTGGTGGGGTGGGGTGGGGCGGGTCTTGGTGGCGAAGAAGCCGGATTCGTCCTCCTGGTGCTCATTGAGGATGTTGACTGTGAAGGCGGCGGTTTCGAGGAGGACGGGGAGCATGCCGGCCTCGTTGTCGACGCAGATGACGACGAGGGGGGGATCGAGGGAGAGGGAGGAGAAGGACTGGCAGGTCATGCCGTATTCCATGCCGGGTGCGCCGGAGGTGATGACGGCGACGCCGGTGGGGAAGCGGCCGAGGGCGTTGCGGAAGGCGCGGCTGTCGAAGTCCATGGGTCCGTCCTCTCGCCGCGCGGTGCGGTGCGCCCGCCGGGTCCCCGCCTGCGCGGCGAGGAGGGCTGCATCGGCGGGCATGATACAGGGCCGCGCCCGTCCGTCTCGCGGGCGCTGCCGA
The DNA here is from genome assembly GCA_965247775.1 of Dehalococcoidia bacterium. Taxonomy (GTDB): domain Bacteria; phylum Chloroflexota; class Dehalococcoidia; order Bin125; family Bin125. The sequence goes on along the minus strand of OZ252031.1, from coordinate 1,533,367 downwards.
GGGGGCGTCGGGCGGCTCCTTCGACACGCTGAGGGCGAACGGGTCGAGGAGCCGGGGGGGGGCAGGGCGCTCGCGTCGCTTAGGGTGCGTGGGGGCTGGGGCGGAGGGGGAGGTCGAGGACGGTGAGGAGTCCGGGCCGGGCGCTGGGCACGATGCGGGCGGCGCGGAGGACGGCGGCGGCGGTGGCGTCGTCGCCGAAGACGCCGCCCTGAAAGCGGAGGTGGAGGGGGGGCGAGCCCTCGATGGTAACGGCGTCGTAGGGGTGGGTGGCGCCGCTCTGGGCCTCGAAGTGGAGCTGCACGGTGCGGCCGTCGGCGGTTGCGCCGGCCAACGTTTCGACGAGGCCGAGGACGGGGCCGTCGGGGTCGGGCTGGACGGGCTGGAGGTCGTGGTCCCAGCGATCGATGGTCCAGCCCAGGCCAGCGGCAACGAGGCGGCCGGACTCCTCCAGGCCGACGTGGCCGAAGCCGCCTTGGGCGGCGCGGGCGTCGAAGGCGGTCCGGTCGATGTTCATGCCGACCTTCTCGCGGAAGGGGAGGCGGCGAGGGGTGGGGTCCTGGACGCGCTCGAGGCGCAGGGAGCGGATGTCGTGGCTGGCGGCGGCGAGGAGGACGGGCAGGCGGTCCATGAGGAAGCCGGGGTTGACGCCGGTGCCGACGAGGGTGCGGCCCGCGTCGAGGGCGGCCGTATGCAGGCGGCGGCTGAGGTCGGGATGGCGGACGAAGGGGTAGGCGAGTTCCTCGCAGGTGCTGACGACGTGCCAGCCGAGGGCCAGGGCCTCTTCGATCTGCGGGGCGACATGCTCCAGGTAGGAGCCGGTGGCTTGGAGGAGGACGCCCGTGGGGCCGCCGGCCGGCGCCGGGGGGAGGGAAGCGGCGATGGTGAGAGCGGCGGGATCGAGGTCGAGGCCGGCGAGGGGGCGGCCGGTCAGTTTGGGGTCGATGTCGACCGCGGCGACGACGTGCAGGGCGGGGTCCGCGTGGGCGGCGCGCACGATCGTGCGGCCCATGGGGCCGAGGCCCTGGAAGACGGTGGGGATGGGGGCGGCGCTCACTGGAGGGGTGAGTAGTTGGTGGGGACGAGAAGCTTGTTGGTGAGACGGGCGATGATGTTGCCGTCCTTGTTGGTGGCGGCGCGAACGGCCTGCCACTCCTCATCGGCGACGAAGGCGGCCCAGGCCTGGTCGCGCTGGGCGAGGTCGTCGAAGGCGAGGACGTAGACCAGCTCGTCGTTGGGGCCGCCGACGGTGTTGAGCCAGTAGCCGACGCTGGTGAGGCCGTGCTGGGCGAACTTGCGGAGGGCGTGGTTGCGGAAGCGGTCAAGGAGGACGGGCATCTTGCCGGGGGCGGCGATGTAGGAGCGCCACTCGAAGATGCGGGGGGCGTCGCTGGGGCCGCCGTGGTCGGCGGGGTGGAAGTCGGTGGGGGCAAGGAAGCGGTTGTCGATCCATTCGGTGAGGGGGCGGCCGGCCTTTTCGTGGCTCTCCTTGAAGACCTTCTGCCAGTCGGGATCGGTAGCGAACGATTTCCAGGCGACGGCGCGGCGGGCGGCGTCGTCGAAGCGGCAGAAGTAGACGAGTTCGTCGTTGTGGCCGCCGACGAGATGGGTCCAGTAGACGAAGTCGTCGATGCCGTGGCGCTTGAAGAGGTCGACGGTGTGGTCGCGAAAGCGAGCATGGAGGGCGCCCAAGAGCCCGGGGGCGGCCTTGTAGGTGCGGAGTTCGTAGAGCATGCGATTTCTCCTGGCCCGTGGCGGGTGGTGAGCGGGGGACAGGGTAGCGGAGGGGGGCCGAGGCGGAAGGGGTTCGTCGAAGCCGGAGAGGAAGGCGATGGGCGAAGGTGGAGGTGGCGAGCGCAGCGAAGACGATGCAAGCCGCGCGCAGCCGCATGTTGGGCGTGAGAGTCGCGATGATGCCGATACGAAGGCCGACGGCGCCAACGGCGGAGATGAGGAGGAGGGGCCGGCCGTCGACGCCGAGGCCCGGATCCGCGAACGCGATGCGCCCGGCGAGGCCGGCCGCGACGGGGAGTCAGCGAGCGTCGAGCGGAGGGAGAGTTGGGGTGCTCATCCGGCGGCCTCGGGGGTGGGGGGGAGCGGCCCGATCAGGCGTAGGGTCCACTTGCTGTGCGTTCGGTGGAGGCGGAGGCGCGAGCGCTGGGGCGGGCTGGAGCGGCGTAATTGGGGCCCTCGGCGAGGCGGTAGCTCTCGTCGAGGAGGTCAACGACGTGCAGGCTCCGGCCGCCGGGCCACTTATCGACATAAAGTCTCAGACCGGCGTCGATCTGGACCATGCAGCCGGGGTTGGCGGTGCAGACTTGGTCGGCGCCGGTGGCGGCGATCTCCTGCATCTTCTCGCGGAGGATTGCGCCGGAGAGGTGGTTCTGCATGACGGAGTAGATGCCGGCGCTGCCGCAGCAGCGGTCGGGGTGCTCCATCTCGCGGAGTTCGAGGCCGGGGATGCTGGCGAGCAGGCGGCGGGGGGCCTCGCGGATGCGCTGGGCGTGAGCGAGGTGGCAGGAGTCCTGGTAGGTGACGGCGCGGTTGAGGGGACCGGCGGGGGGGTCGAAGCCGGCATCGACGAGGTACTCGCTGACGTCGCGGACGAGGGCGGCGAAGGTTTTGGCGCGATCGGCGTAGGCGTCGTCGGCGCGGAGGAGGTGGCCGTACTCCTTCATGTGGGAGCCGCAGCCGGCGGCGTTGACGACGATGGCGTCCGGGGCGGGCGGGCGGGATTTCGGGTTTTCGTTTGGCTCGCCGGCCAGCGGCAGGAAGTGATCGATGTTGTGGCGGGCGAGGGCGCGCGCCTGTTCGACGTCGCCGCCGTGAGCGTGGAGCGCGCCGCAGCAGATCTGGTCCGGCGGGGCGGTCACGCGGACGCCGTTGCGGCTAAGGACGCGGGCCGTGGCGTGGTGGGTGTCCCCGTGGCTGAGGGGCATGACGCAGCCGGTGAGGAGGGCGACGGTTGCGCGGGGCTCGGCGGCGGGGGCGTAGCGGTCGATGTCGCGGGGGGAGAAGAAGGGGCGGGTGGCGTCGGGGGCGAGGGCATCGATGCGGGCGAGGCGGGGGGCGAAGCGATCGAGGAGACGAGTGCGGCGGACCAGGCCCTGGAGGCCCGAGCGCTGGTAGAGGCGCAGGCCGGTGGCGAGCAGCCGCAGGCGGGCAGGGTGGGGGAAGACGCCGCGCATGATCAGCCGCCAGAGCCAGCGGGTGCGTCGGTCGTGGAGCTTGCCCTGCTGGAAGAGGTCGGCGCGGGTGGCTTCCATGAGGCGTCCGTAGGGGACCAGAGAGGGGCAGGCGGTCTCGCAGGCGCGGCACTGGAGGCAGCGGTCGAAGTGCTGGAGGACGCGGGGGGTGAGGTCGACGCGGCCGTCGCCGACGGCCTTCATCAGTTGCAGGCGGCCGCGGGGCGAATCGGGCTCCTGGCCGAGTTCGAGGTAGGTGGGGCAGTCGTTGAGGCAGAAGCCACAGTGGACGCAGAGGCTCAGCTCGGCGGCGTTGGGGCCCTCGCCGCCGCTGAAGCCACTCCGGCCCGGTGCGAAGACTCCGGCCACGCGGCCTCCTAGATCCCGCCCGCGAAGCGGCCGGGGCTGAGGACGGCGTGCGGGTCCAGCTCTTCCTTGATGCGTTGCATGATGGGCAGGCCGGGTGGGGGGCCGCCCCAGGCGTCGACCGTGGCGGCGAGGGCGGGGGGCGCGGCCTCGACGGTGAGCACGCCGCCTAGGGGTGCGAGGGCGGCGCGAGCCCCCGCGATGGCAGCGGCGGTGAGGCCCTGGGCTGGGAGCTGTGCGAGGAGGAGGCCGGAATCGACGGCGGCGAGGCGGGTCGCGGCGGGCGCCGCCGCGTGGAGGATGGCTGCGCCGGCGGCGAGCTTGGGGGGGGGGAGCCCGAGGCGGAGGAGGACAGTGTCGCCGCCCGGTGGGGCGGCGAAGTCGGCGAGGGGTTGCCAGAAGGCGTCCTCGCTGGGGACGGCGACGGAGGAGGAAGCGGCGGCGGCGGCGCGGGCGGTGTCGAGGAGGGCGCGGGCGGCGGGCTCCATGCCGGCGGCACGGAGGACGAGGGCGGAGCCGGGAAGTTCGACGAGGGCGGCGGCGGCGGCGTCGAGGGCGAGGACCGCTTGCAGGCCGGGCACCTGCTGGGCGACGCGGCGGCCGCCCTCGACGGCGGCGGCGAAGTCGTCGAGGGGGACGATGAGGGTTTCGTCGCGGGCGGGGAGAGGGCGGAGCTTGAAGGAGGCCTGGACGATGCAGCCGAGGGTGCCCCAGGAGCCGGCGAAGAGTTTGGGCAGATCGTAGCCGCTGACGTTCTTGACGACGCGGCCGCCGCCCTTGACGAGGCGGCCGTCGGCGAGGACGGCGGAGGAGCCGATGAGCCAGTCGCGGACGTCGCCGAAGGCTGCGCGGCGGAGGCCGCCGCGCCCGCGGGCGACGACGCCCCCGACCGTCGTGCGGGCGGGGAGGGGTGGGTCCAAGGGGAGGAACTGGCCCTGCTCGGCGAGGACGGCTTCAAGGGCGGCGAAGGAGAGGCCCGCCTGGACCGTGATGGTGAAGTCATCGGGCTGATAGTCGACGATGGCGTTGAGGGCACGGGTGTCGAGGGCGAGGTCGTAGCGGGCGGGGGCGTTGCCGGTGGCGAGGGCGCTGCCGCCCCCGTGGGGGAGGAGGGCGAGGTGTCCTGCGGTGGCCTCGCGGAGGACGGCTTGCAGGGCGTCGACGGTGGGGGGGCGGAGGGCGAGCGCGGGGGTGAGGCCGGCGACGGCGTAGGGGGCGCCGTCCGTGCTGACGGCGTCGTCACCGCAGGCGGCGATGAAGGGGGTGGGGTTGACGGAGGTGAGGGGGCCGGCGTCAGGCATGGGGGTCAGACATAGGCGTCGGGGCCGAACTTGGCCATCTGGCGCTGCTGCGTGCCGGCGTGGCCCTCGCCGCAGCCGTGGCCGCCGGGGAAGATCTTGCAGGGGTTGAAGTCGTCGTGGGCACCGAAGGCGAGGCGGAGTTGCTGCATCGCGGCGATGTCGTCCGGGGAGAAGATCCAGGGGAGGTAGGAGCGCTTTTCCAGGCCGACGCCGTGCTCGCCGGAGATCGCGCCGCCGGCGTCGACGCAGGCGCGCATGATCTCGCCGCCGGCGTCGAGAACCTTGGCGGTCGCGCCCTCCTCGCGCTCGTCGAAGAGGAGGCAGGGATGGAGGTTGCCGTCGCCGGCATGGAAGACGTTGGCGACGGGGAGGTCGTAGCGAGCGGCGATCTGGTAGACGGTGTCGAGGACGTCGGGCAGGCGGGTGCGGGGGACGACGCCGTCAAGGAGGTAGTAGTTGGGGCGGATGTGGCCGAGGGCGCTGATGGCGCCCTTGCGGCCGGCCCAGAGGGCTTCGCGGTCGGCGGGGTCGGTGGCGGTGCGGACCTCGCGAGGGTCGTAGGAGCGGAGGATGTTCTGGACGATTTCGCCCTCAGCCTCGACCTGGGCGGGGGAGCCATCGACCTCGACGAGGAGGACGGCGTCGGCGTCGAGTGGAAAGCCGGTGTGGAGGACAGGCTCGACGGCGGCGATGGTGACGCGGTCGATCATTTCGAGGGCGGCGGGGACGATGCCGGCCTGCACGACGCCGCCGACGGCGGCGCCGGCCTGGCGGACGGAGTCGTAGATGGCGAGGAACGTCTTGACGCTCTGGGGGGCGGGGACGAGGCGGAGGAGGGCCTTGGTGACGACGCCGAGGGTGCCCTCGCTGCCGACGACGATGCCGGGGAGGTCGTAGCCGGGGGTATCGCGGGTGGGGCCGCCGAGCCAGTGGCGGTCGCCCTGGGGGGTGACGAGTTCGAGGCCGAGGACGTGATTGGTGGTGGTGCCGAGGGCGAGGGTGTGGGGGCCGCCGGCGTTTTCGGCGATGTTGCCGCCGATGGTGCAGGCGCGCTGGGAGCTGGGGTCGGGGGCGTAGGCGAGGCCGTGGCGGGCGGCGGCCTGGCCGAGGTCGAGGTTGACGACGCCGGGCTCGACGAGGGCGGTGCGGGCGTCGGGGTCGATCTCGAGGATGCGGCGCATGCGGTTCATGGCGAGGAGGACGCCGCCCTTGACGGCGAGTGCGCCGCCGCTGAAGCCGGTGCCGGCGCCGCGGGGGGTGACGGGGAGATGGTGCCGGCGGGCGAGGCGGAGGGTGGCGACGACGTCTTCGGCGCTGGAGGGGAAGGCGATGGCCTGGGGTGCGCCGCGGTCGATCGTGGCGTCGTACTCGTAGACGAGGAGGTCTTCCGGGGCCCAGAGAACGGCGTTGTGGCCGAGGGCGTCTTGGAGGTCGGAGACGATGGGATGGCGGGCGACGGCTTCGGTGGGGCTCACGTTATGGGCCCGCCTGGGGCGGGCCGCCGGGGGGACTATTTGGGCGCGCCGCGCTGGGGTGGCCAGGAAGAGGCGAGGAAGTCCCGGAGTGCGGCGTTGTAGACCTGGGGCTGCTCGAAGTAGGCGGAGTGGCCCGCGTTCGGGATCTCGACGTAGCGGCTACCGGGCAGGGCTTCGTGAGCGCCACGCATCGCCTCCGGGGGGACAATCATATCGTGCTGGCCGACGAGGAAGAGTACGGGCAGTTGGGCGCGCTGGATGACGGGCATGGTGGATCCGCGCCAGCGGGCGAGGCCGGGGGAGGGGGCGAGGAAGGTTTTGGGGCGTGGCGGGTTGAGGCGGTTGATGGCGCGGAAGAGGTGGGCGCGGTGAGGGTCCTCGGCGTCGATGGTGGGACGGAGGGAGCGGGCGCGGAGGCTCTGGCCGGCGACCCGGCCGGCGTGCTCCGCCTGGAGGGCGCGGATGTCGTCGTCGACAGCGCCGCCGGTGGTGCCGGAGAGGACGAGGGCGCGGAGGCGGCCGGGGAAGAGCCAGAGGAAGGGGGTGGCGGTGCGGCCACCCATGGAGTGGGCGACGATGGCGAACTGGTCGATGCGGAGGTGGTCGAGGAGGGCGTGGAGGTCGAGGGGGAAGGCGCGGCGGCCGGGGCCGTGGGGGACGTCGTGGCTGCGGCCGAAGCCACGGTGGTCGAAGGTGATGACGCGGTAGTCGCGGGCGAAGTCGGGGACCTGCTGCCACCAGACGAGGTGGTTGCCGCCGGCGCCGTGGGCGAGGACGAGGGCGGGTCCGTCGCCGTGCACCTCGTAGTAGAGGTCGATCTCGTGGACGCGGAGGAAGGGCATGCCGGGGGAGGCTACCAGCCGGAGCGGGGAGCCGGAGCGCCGTCAGGCGGAGGCAGGGGCGCCCGCACTCTCGGCGGCTTCGCGGAGCAGGCGCAGGGCGCGGTGGAGCGTGGCGGCCTTGTTGCCGTCACGGTCGTGGGGCCAGCGGTGGTGTTCGGCGACGCGGCGGTCGCCGGGACCGAGGCAGACGATCCAGACCGTGCCGACGGGGCGGCCGGGGTTGCCGCCGCCGGGGCCGGTGATGCCGGATTCGGCGAGGGCGATGTCGGAGGCGAAGGCGCGGCGGGCGCCGCGGGCCATGGCGTCGACGGCCTGTTCGCTGACGGCGCCGTAGTCGTGGAGGAGGGCCTCGGGGATGTCGAGGAGCGAGCGCTTGGGGTGGTTGGCGTAGGCGGTGACGCCACCGGGGAAGACGGCGCTGGCGCCGGGGACATCGACGATGGCGGCGCCGATGCTGCCGCCGGTGTCGGTTTCGGCGGTGGCGACGGTGAAACCGCGGGCGGTCAGGAGATGGACGAGGCGGGCGGCCTCAGGGTGCGGCGACACGGCGGGGCTGCGCAACTCGGGCTCCGGGGGGCCGAGGCCCTACTCCTCCGGGTCCGAATCCTCGTAGCGGTCGATCGCGAAGGTGATCCAGAGGATGCCAGCGATGAGGAGCAGGGCGGGGCCCAGAGCGATGGCGAAGGGGAGCCACTCGGAGGCGCCGGCGCCGGAGAGGCCGCCGCCACCTTCGTCGGCGGCGGCGAGAGGGAGAACGATCTCTTGGGCGGGAACGTCGGCACCGGCGGCGGCCTGGGCGTCGGCAGGCCAGGCGGCGACGAGGGCGAGGAGGAGGGCCGCGGTCAGGAGGCCGGCGATGCAGACGCGGCGGGCATTGCGGGGGGGGGTGGTGACGCGCATGGGGTCCTCCTGAACGATCCTGCCCCTTATTCTGGCGCATCCGCCGGGGGGCGTCACCCGAGCGCCGTCACTCCAGTGCGCCGTTCTCCTCCAACTGGGCAATGCGGGCGTCGTCGTAGTGGAGGAGGTCGCGGAGGACGGCGTGGTTGTCGGCGCCGAGGAGGGGGGCCGGCCCCGGGATCGAGGCGGGGGTGACGGAGAAGCGCCACGGCGGGGGGACGACGCGGCGGGGATCCCAGGTGGGGGGGGCGATGGGGACGGGGCCGCCGCGCGCGTGGAAGTGGTCGGAGTCGTAGAGCTGGTGGGGGGTTCGGGAGGCGCTGGCGGGGACACCGGCGGCGAGGAGGCGTTGGACGGCGTCCTCGGGGTCGAGCAGGCGGGTCCAGTCGCCGATCGCCTGGTCCAGGGCCCGGCGACTCTTCCAGCGGCCCAGGCCGGTGGCGAAGCGGGCGTCGATGGTGAGGGCGCTGAGGCCGCTGGCCCGGCAGAAGGCCTCCCACTCGGCGTCAGTGCGGCAGGCGAGGGCGAGCCAGCGTTCGTGGCCGTCGGGGTCGTTGCGGCAAGGGTAGATGCCATGCGGAGCGTAGGAGGAATGGCCGTTGCCGAGGGGCGCCTGCTGGGGTCCGTTCGGCTGGGCCGCGAACTGCGCCCCTAGGAATTGCTCACCGATGAGGATGGCGACGGCGTCACGGGCGGAGGCGTCGACGAAGGCGCCGCGGCCGGTGCGGTCCCGGTGGTGGAGGGCGACGAGGAGGGCGAGGGCGGCGGCGGTGCCGACGCGGAGGTCGATGGTGCCGCCCATGAGGATGGGGCCGGCGTTAGGGTGGCCGCTGACGGCGACGAGGCCGGCGAGGGCGGCGAAGGTGGGGGCGTAGCCGCCGTAGTCGCGCTCGGGGCCGGTTGCGCCGAGGGCGCTGCTGGAGACGAGGATGGCGTCGGGGCGGAGGGCGCGCATGGCGTCGTAGCCGAGGCCGAGCTTGTCGAGGGTGCCGGGGCGGAAGTTGTCGATGGCGGCGTCGCTGACGGCGAGGAGGTCGCGGACGACGTCGGTGGCGCCGGGGGCCTTGAAGTTGAGGGTCAGAGAGCGTTTGCCCAGATTGAGTTCGTTGAACATGGGTTGCTGGTCGACGGTGCCCTTGAAGCGGCCGAGGGCAAGCGAGCCGACACGGGCCTGGTCGAGGCGGGTGCGGCTCTCGATCTTGATGACGTCCGCGCCGAGGAGGGCGAGGAGCATGGCGCCGTAGGGGCCGGCCCAGGCCCAGGTGAAGTCGACGATGCGGCGGCCGGCAAGGGGGCCCGAGGGGCGCCGCGGGGGCATCAGGCGATCCCGGCGCGCCGGGCTTGGGCGGCGCTCCAGGGGGCGAGATGCGGGGCGAGGAGGGCGGCGGTGTGCTGCCCGAGCCGCGGCGCGGCGGTGCGCGCGCCGTCGTCATTGTCGGGGAGGGGGTCGCTCCCGTTCGCGGCGGATGGGGAGAGGAAGCGGGCGGCAAAGCGGGGGTAGCGGAGGGGGCCGGCGTGCGGGTGATCGAGGGGTTCGAAGAAGCCGCGGGCGCGCTGTTGGGCGGAGTCCAAGACCTCGCTGGGGGTGAGGACGGGGCCGGTGGGGGCGCCCGCTTCCTGGGTGGCCCGGTAGACCTCGGCCCGGGTGCGATCGGCCGCCCAGCGGCCGAGGGTCTCGCGGACACGCGCGCGGATCTGCTTGCGGGGGAGGAGTTCGCCCTGGGCATCGAAGGCCCAGGGGGGGTCGCCGATGAGGCGGATGAGGGCGCGCCACTGGTGGGGTGGGCCGGCGGTGACGATGAGCAGGCCGTCCTTACAGGGGAGGCGGGCGTCGTGGGCGATGACGAAGTTGGAGGGAGGAGTGGGGCCGTTGACGGCGATGGAGTTGTCGACGCGATCGAGGGAGGTGAGGGCGTCCTGGAGGGCGACGTCGATGAGCTGGGACGGCGGCAGGCCGTTGTCGTCGCGGGCGAGGAGGGCGGCCACGATGGCGAGGGCGGCGGCGAGGCCGGCGTCGGCCTCGAAGGCGCGACCGCCGAGGGGGAGGGGCGGGCCGAAGGTGGTGCCGAAGACGTTGACGAGGTTGTAGGCGCTGGCGGAGCGGTGGGCGACGGTGAGGGGGGTGGCGGGGATCTCGGCGTCGGGTCCTTGGAGACCGTAGGGGGTGACGGCGGCGACGAGGAGGCGGGGGTGGTGGGCGTGCAGGGTGGGGGGGTCGAGGGCGAGGGGCGTGGCACGGGCCAGGGTGAGGTCGGAGAGGAAGACGTGGGCGTCCTGGAGGAGGGCATCGAGGAGGCGGCGGCCGGCGCCGGTGGTGGTGTCGAGACGGACGCTGCGCTTGCTGGTGTTGTGCTGGAGGAAGACGGCGGAGGTTTCGCGGTGGGGGAGGCCGTGGGGGAAGGGGCCGTCGCGGCGGGTGGCGTCACCGGTGGGGGGTTCGATCTTGACAACGCCGGCGCCGAAGTCGGCGAGGATCTTGGCGGCGAAGGGGGCGGCGACGCCCTGGGCGTGCTCGACGACGCGAAGGCCGCGGAGGAGGTCGCCGCCGCCGGTGTCGCGTGCGGGGATTGGGGTGGAGGGTGGCGCAGTCACGTGGGGAGTTGTACCAGGGCGAGGGGGCGTGGGCGAGCGGGGCGTCCTTCACTGGACTCGCCTGGGGGCCATGCGTAGACTCTGGCGCGCCGAGCGCGGTGACGGGTCCGGATGTGGCCGGGACGAGGGGACTGCCGGGTGGACGCAGCGCACGTGGCCGATACGGGGGCCGATCTCGATCTGCCGATGGCGGGGGTGCGGGTGCTGGACCTGTCGGAGGGGATCGCGGGGCCGTACGCGGGGAAGTGGCTGGCGGCGCTGGGGGCGGACGTGGTCAAGGTGGAGCCGCCGCGGGGGGACGTGTCGCGGATGGCGGGGCCGTGGCCGGGGGATGAGCCGGACGACGAGAGGAGCGGGCTCTACCTGTACCTGAACACGAACAAGCGGGGGATCACGCTGAACCTGGAGGTGTCGGACGGACGGGCGATCCTGTGTCGATTGGCGGCGGGGGCGGAGATCGTGATCGAGTCGTTTCCGGGCGGGCAGCTAGAGGGGCTGGGGCTGGGGTACGAGACGCTGCGGGAGGGGAAGCCCGAGCTGGTGCTGGTGTCGGTAACGCCGTTCGGGCAGAGCGGTCCGTACGCGCATCTGCCGGCGACGGAGCTGACCCTGTACGCGCTGAGCGGGCAGATGGGGCTGACGGGGGACCCGAACCGGGAGCCGCTGAAGAGCGGGGGGTCGCAGCCGAGCTACCAGGCGGGGCTGCACGCGTTCACGGCGACGCAGACGGCGTACTTCGGGGCGTTGCAACACGGGGAGGGGACGCACCTGGACATCTCGGCGCAGGAGACGTTCGCGTCGATGCTGGAGCTGTACGCGAGCCACACGGCGCAGTACGGCGAGGAGTTCCGGGGGCGGCTGGGGAACATGCTGAGCGCCGTGTGGGGGATCTATCCGTGCCTGGACGGGTACGCGGGGATGTGCATCCTGCCGCGCAACTATGCCCGCATGGCCGTCGCGACAGGGATCTCGGAGCTGTCGGAGGCGCCGTTCAACGATCCGATCGAACGGTTGGCGCAGGACGACATCTTGCAGGCGATCATGTACGGCTGGTTCGGTGGGAAGACGCGGAAGGAGGTGCACCAGATCGCGATGGCGCATCAGTTCCCGGGCGCCTACGTGGCGACGATCGAGGACCTCGTGGAGTCGGAGCAGCTGGCGGTGCGACACTACTTGCAGCACGACGAGCACCCGGAGGCGGGGCCATTGATCTTCCCGGCGCATCTGTGGCTGGCGTCGGCGCATGGGTGGCGGCAGGGTCGGGCGCCGCGCTTGGGGGAGCACAACGCTGAGGTGCTGGTGGAGGAGCTGGGCTTCGAGCGGGATGACCTGACGCGGCTGCGGGAACTGGACGCGATCTGATGCTGGACCGGGCTGATGCTGGACTCGGGCTCATGCTGAGCGATGGGCGGATGGCGGGGGGGATGGGCTGATGGTGGCGAAGAAGCCGCTGGAAGGGGTGCGGGTCGCGGATCTGACGATGATGTGGGCCGGGCCCTACGCGACGAAGCTGCTGGCGGACTACGGCGCGGAGGTGATCAAGGTGGAGGCGCCGCGGGCCTGGGACAACCTGCGGACGCTGTTTCCGCCGCCGGAGATCACCGAGCAGTGGTGGAACGCGGGGGCGTACTTCCAGGAGTACAACCGGAACAAGAAGGGGCTGAGCCTGGACCTGTCGCAGGAGCGGGGGCGGGAGCTGTTCGGGCGGCTGGCGGCACAGTCTGACATCGTGATCGAGAACTACCGGGCGGAGGTGATGGACAAGCTGGGGCTGACGGAGGCGTGGCTGCGGGGGCAGCGCGAGGACCTGGTGATCGTGTCGATGGCGGGGTTCGGGAAGACGGGGCCGGAGGCGCTGTCGGTGGGGTACGGGCCGATCATCGAGCAGATGTCGGGGCTGGTGTCGTTGACGGGGTACGGGGACGGGATCCCGTTCAAGACGGGGATCTCGTACGGGGATCCGATCGCGGGGATGGCGGCGGCGGGGGCGGCGGTGACGGGGTTGATCCAGCGTCGACGGACGGGGCGGGGGGTGACGATCGACCTGGCGCAGCGGGAGGTCGTGACGTCGTTGATCGGCGAGATGTTCGCGGACTGGACGATGAACGGCCGCTTGCAGGAGCACGTGGGCAACCGGCACGACTGGATGGCGCCGCACAACGCGTACCGCTGCGCTGGTGAGGACGCGTGGATCGCGATCGCGGTGGGGTCGGACGCGCAATGGGAGGGGCTGCGGGCGTCGATGGGGGACCCGGCGTGGGCGCGTGGCGAGGAGTACGCGGACCAGATCCGGCGCTGGGAGCATCGGGAGGGGCTGGACGAGCGGGTGGGGGAGTGGACGCGAGGGCTGACGAAGGCGGAGGCGTTCGCGGCTTGCCGGGCGCACGGGGTGGCGGCCGGTCCGGTGTGGACGATGCTGGAGCTGCTGGCGGACGAGCAGCTGAATGCGCGGGGGTACTACGAGCCGATCACGGACCCGGACCACGCGGCCTGGATGGTGCACGGCTGGGTGTGGCGCTGGACGGACTCGGGGCCGTGCGTGCTGGCGCCGGCGCCGAACTTCGGGCAGCACAACCGAGAGATCCTGACGGGCTTGCTGGGGGTGGAGGAGTCGGAGCTGGTGGCGCTGGCGGAGGCGGGGGTGATCGGGAACGATCCGGTGGAGGTGCCGGTGGTTCAGATCCTCTAGGCGCCGGGGCCGAAGTCCGCCGCCGGCGGTGGGGGCGGGTCCGGGGGGCGGCCGGCGAGCGCGACGAGGACGCCGCCGAAGAGCAAGAGGCCGGCGAAGACGGCGAAGATGAGGTCGTAGGAGCCGCGGGCGTCGAAGACGAGGCCGGAGGCGATGGGGCCGAGGGCGTTGAGGCCAAACTGGACCGGGGCGGTGACGCCGCGGATGGCGCCGATGGACCAGCGGCCGAAATAATCGGCGAAGGCGATCTGATTGAGGGGGAGGATCGCGCCGAACCAGAGGCCTTGCCACGCGGCGAAGACGTAGGCCATCCAGGGCTGGTCGACGAAGATGAGCCAGGTTACGCCGGCGGCAGAGCCGAGCATGACCAGGGGGAGGGCGAAGCGGACGCCGATGCGCTCGCGCAGTTCGCCGCCGATCACGCCGCCAACGATGCCGACGGCGGCCCAGACCGTCACCACGGTAATGGCGCTGGTCTGGGAGAGGCCGTTGTCCTCCAAGTGGGAGACGAGGGCGAGGTTGGTGGCGCCGCCGGCGAAGAAGAGCTGGCTGGTGCCGAAGAGGAGGAGCCAGAAGGCGCGGGTGCGCATGGCCTGACGCACGCTCCATTGGGGGTCGCTTGCGCTGGCGGAGCGGCGTCGAGAGCGGGCGCCGGTGGCTGGGAGGGGCGGGTCGCCGTCGGGCGCGAGGCCGAGGTCTTCCGGGCGCCGGCGGACGAAGAGGAAGGGTGGGAGGACGGTGAAGAGGAGGATGAGGAGGCCGAGGGCGGCGAAGGCGGCGCGCCAGTCGGCGAGGGAGAGGAAGAGGAGGACGATGAGGGGCATGATGACCATGCCGCCGCGGGTGCCGACCATCATGAGGCCGGTCGCGCGACCGCGGTTGCGGATGAACCAGTTGGCGACGGTGACGGCGATGGCGATTTCGATGACGCCGGTGACGATCGCGCGTCCGAGGCCGAAGAGGATGTAGAACTGCCAGAGGGCGTCGATGAGGGCGAGGAGAAGGAGGAGGACGCCGATAGTGAGGACGCCGACGACCATGAAGCGGCGGCCGCCGTAGCGGTCGACGAAGCGGCCAAGGAGGGGGGAGGAGAAGGCGCCGACCAGGGTGCCGATGCTGAGGGCGCCGGCGATCTCGGTGCGGCTCCAACCGAATTCGTCCTGGAGGGGGTCGATGAAGATGCCGAGAATGGGGTTGAAGAAGGCGACGCGGGAGAAGGCGACGAGGACGACAGCGCCGACGACCCACCAGCCGAGGTAGCCGCGCCGCCCGGCGAGGAGGCGGGGGATCTGCGCGGGGGTGGGGCGCTGGGACATCCTTGGGACGCTAGCGAGTTGCTCGTGGGCTGTCCGCTTGGGCGACTCCGGCCTTTGGGGCCGGGGCGTCCTTATGCCGGGCGTTGCAGTACCGACGTCGGGACGGCGGTGAGCCGGAAGCGGCGGCGCCGGCGCGCAGGGCGCGGGTGTCGGTGCAGCGGGACGGACCCCGATACGTGCGCGGCGCGGTGTCGATGCGGGACGGGGAGGGCAGGCTGATGCGGGAGGGGGTGCGCGTGGCGCTGTGCCGCTGTGGGGACTCGAAGAACACGCCGACCTGCGACAACAGTCACATCGACGCGGGGTTCCGCGCGCCTTAGCCTGCGCCGGCGCGAGAGGAGCGCCGAGCGATGACAGACAGCGAGCAGTTGCGGGGGAAGCTGGACGAATACCTGACGGTGGGGACGACGTTTACGCTGTCGGCGGACACGCAGGTGGTGGGCGCGGGATCCCAGCTGAAGCGGGGCACGGTGCGGGAGGTGTCGCAGCGGGGAGCGGAAGTGCTGAGCGGGGACGGCGGGTCCGCGTACACCATCGTGTCGGATGAGCCGCGGGCGGTCGGGGGGGAAGATACGGCCCCCTACCCACTACAGTACTTCCTCGCCGGCACGGCGTTTTGACACCTGACGCAGGCCGCGCTGTACGCGCGGATGCTGGGAGTGACGTTGCGGTCGGCGTCGATGCGGATCGAGGGAACGTGGAAGATCACGGGGTCGATCTACCGGCAGACGCGGGAGACGCGGATGGAAGGGGTGGAGACGTGGGTGGAGGTGGAGTCGGATGATGATCCGGCGCTGGTGGCGGCGGTGCTGCGGAACGCGTCGGGGGGGTGCTACGCGGAGCAGGCGCTAAAGCATCCGGTGCCGATCAGCGAGACGCTGCGGGTGAACGGCGCGCCGTTCGACCTGGAGGACTACCCAGCCAAGCCGGTGCGGCGCCAGCGGGGGGCGCCGGTGGGGGACTGAGCGTCGCCGGCTTCGGGGGGATGGGGAGGGGCGCATCGGTGCGGCGGTGGCGGCCGACGAGCTGCTGGGCGGTGCAGAGGGGGGTGAGTTCGGCGCGGAGTGTGGCGGGGTCGCGGAGGCCGCGGCTGACGACTTCGAAGAGGTGCATGGCCCAGTGGTGGGCGTCTGGCTCGGAGTCGCAGGCGCGGACGAGGTGGTCGTCGATGAGGACGTGGAAGACGTTGGTGGCGGCGGCCGGGGCGCCCGGGCCGGGAACGATGCGGATGCGGGGCTGGTGGCGGCGAGGAGGCGTTGTTGACGGCCCCGGGGGCGGGGGGGAACCTGTTGGCGGCCTGAGGGGCCGGGGGCTGGAGCTGTCGTCGGTGGAGCGATCCATGGATCGAGCGTAAGGGAAGCGGGTGCCGGGCGTGATGGGAGCGCTGTCGGGGCTACAGGTTTTGGACCTGACGTGGGTCCTCGCGGGGCCGTATGCGTCGATGATTCTGGCCGACTTGGGGGCGGACGTGATCAAGGTGGAGCGGCCACCGCACGGGGACGTGGCGCGGACGACGGGGCCGTTCGTGGCGAACGAGAGCATTTACTTCCAGAGCATCAATCGGGGCAAGCGGTCGATCGCGATCGACCTGCGGAGCGCGGTGGGGAAGGCGCTGTTCCTGGATCTGGTGGCGGAGGCGGACGTGGTGATGGAGAACTTCACGGCGGGGACGATGGATCGGCTGGGGCTGGGGTACGCGGCGCTGGCGGAGCGGAACCCGCGCATCATCTACGCGGCGACGTCAGGCTTCGGGCAGTTCGGGCCGCTGCGGGAGAAGCCGGCGCTGGACATCGTGATCCAGGGCATGGGCGGGGTGATGAGCATCACGGGCTACGGGGACGGGCCACCGGCGCGGCCGGGGATGTCGATGGGGGACATCGCGGCGGGGCTGTACACGACGATCGGTGTGCTGGCGGCGCTGCAGGAGCGGGAGCGGAGCGGGCGGGGGCAGATGCTGGACATTGGCATGCTGGACTGCCAGATCGCGGTGCTGGAGAACGCGGTGGCGCGGTATTTCGCGACGGGGCAGGAGCCGCAGCGGCTGGGGACGCGGCATCCGTCGGCGACACCGTTCCAGGCCTTCCCGACGGCGGACGGGTGGCTGGTGCTGGCGCTGGCGTGGGGGGTGGAGAACCAGTGGGAGCTGTTCTGTGCCGCGATCGAGCGGGTGGAGCTGGTCAACGATGAGCGCTTCGACACGTCATGGAAGCGGACGCAGAATCATGCGGCGCTGGAGCCGATCCTGTTCGAGGCGATGCGGCGGCGGCCGACGGCGGAGTGGATCGCGCTGCTGGAGCCGTATGGGATGCCGATCGGGCCGCTGAACACGATCGGGGAGGCGGTGTCACAGGAGCAGATCCGGGAGCGGGGGATGATCGCGGAGGTGGAGCATCCGGTGGCGGGGCGGCTGCGGCTGTCGAACTCACCGCTGCGACTGTCGCGGACGCCGGGGGAGGTGCGGGGGGCGGCGCCGTCGTTTGGGGCGGACACGCGGGCGGTGCTGCGGGAGGTGCTGGGGCTGGACGATGCGACGGTGGACGGACTGGTGGAGGCGGGAGTGGTGTCGACGGAGGGCGGGCCGGACATCGCGGCGTACTTGCAGAGCTGATGGGGCTGCGATCGCTTCGCCTCCCGTCGATGGGGCGGCGCGTACGGGAGCGGCTGCGGCCGGATCCGATCCGGGTAGCGCTGGACGTGGTGGAGCAGTTGATTGTGGGGGAGCTGCTGCGGCTGAAGACGGCGATGGCGCAGGATTTGCGGGATCGCGTGCTGGCGGATCGCCCGACTGCGAACGCGCAGCAGGTGCGGCTGAGCCTGATCCGGCTGGAGTCGCTGCGGCTGCTGGAGGGGAAGGAGGGGGCGGAGCCGGATGCCGGGTTGCGGGTCACATCCGGAGGGGGGCGACGGTACCGGCTGATGCGGGACGGGGCTAGGCTGCGCGCGGTGATTCCGAGGGAGCCGCGGTCGTCGATACCGACGCACCTGTAAGAGACGGAGAGGGATGCCCATGCGACCGAATAGGGTGAAGCAGTTGTGGCGTGAGGAGAAGCCGGCGATCGGGGCGTGGCTGTCGTCGGCGAGCACGATGGTGACGGACCAGATGGCGCACGCGGGCTACGACTGGCTGCTGGTGGATGGCGAGCACAGCCCGGTGGACATCCTGACGGCGGTGCAGATGATGCAGGTGATCTCGGGGACGGAGACGATCCCGTTCGCGCGGCCGCAGTGGAACGACCTGGTGGAGATCAAGCGGCTGCTCGACGGGGGCGCGTACGGGGTGGTGATTCCCTGGGTGAACACGAAGGCGGAGGCGGAGCAGGCGGTGGCGGCGTGCCGCTATCCGCCGGATGGGCTGCGGGGGATGGGGCCGTACCGGGGGGTGCTGTACGGGGGGGCGGACTACGCGGAGCAGGCGAACGCGGAGATCGCGTGTGTGATCCAGATTGAGACGATCGGGGCGGTGGAGCGGATCGACGAGATCCTGTCGGTGCCGGGTGTGGACGGGACGCTGATCGGGCCGGCGGATCTGGCGACATCGCTGGGGATTCCGGTGCGGCCGGACAATCCGCACCCGGATCACGTGGCGGCGTGCGCGGAGGTGCTGGCGGGGTGCCAGCGGAACGGGGTGCCGGGGGGGATCTTCACGTCGGGGACGGAGGAGTCGGTGCGGCGGGTGGAGGAGGGGTGGCGTTTCATCTCGATCGGGACGGATATGCAGTACGTGCGGGATGGGGCGCGGGAGGGGTTGCGGCGGGTGCGGGGGGCGGGGAGCTGAGGTGGCAGGGCCGGACGATGGGCGGGCGCGCTTCCGGGCCGAGGGGCTGCGCGATTTCACGACGGCGGTGCTGGTGCACTACGGCTTCAGCGAGCCGGATGCGCGGCTGGGGGCGGAGATCCTGATCGACGCGGACCTGTGCGGGATCGAGTCGCACGGGATCGCGCATCTGGCGGGGCACCGGGGCTACGTGCCGGGGTTGGAAAGCGGGGTGGTGAAGGCGCACCCGGCGGTACGGGTGCTGCGGGAGTCGCCGGTGTCGGCGGCGTGGGATGGGGATGGGGGTTTCGGGCTGGTGGTGTCGCAGCGGGCGATGACGGCGGCGATCGAGAAGGCGGAGTCGACTGGGATGGGGATGGTGACGGTGCGCGACGGGCGGCATTTCGGGGCGGCGGGGTACTACGCGCGGATGGCGGCGGCGCGAGGGCTGATCGGGATGGCGGCGACGAACGCGCTGGCGAGGGCGGTGGGGCCAAACGGGTTGGAGCGTTTGTTGGGGACGAATCCGATCGCGGTGGCGGCGCCGGCGGGGAAGGGGCCGCCGTTCTTGCTGGATATGGCGACGACGACGGTGGCGCACGGCAAGCTGGAGATCGCGGCGCGGACGGGGGCGGCGATCCCGCTGGGCTGGGCGCAGAACGAGGAAGGGGAGGAGTCGACGAGCGCGCTGGCGGTGCGGGAAGGGGGAGCGTTGCGGGCGCTGGGGTCGTGGGCGGAGACGTCGGCGCACAAGGGGATGGGGCTGGGGCTGGTGGTGGACATCCTGAGCGGGGTGCTGTCGGGGCAGGGGCCGGGGGCGAGTTGGGATGAGGCAGACCTTGGGATGGGGCAGTGGTTCGCGGCCTGGCGGGTGGATCTGTTTCGCGATCAGGAGGAGTTCGAGGAGGAGCTTGGGGCGCACCTGTCGTGGATGCGGGGGACGCGCGTGCGGGCCGGGGCGCCGTCGGCGCAAGTCCCGGGCGACCCGGAGGTGGCGGCGCGGGCGAAGCGGGAGCGGGCGGGCGTGCCGCTGGAGGGGGAGACGGTGGGGGAGTTGGAGGCGCTGGGGACGCGGCTGGGTATTTCTTTCCCGGCTCCGGTTTGATTGACGCCCTGGATGGGGCTCGGCGATCGATCGGTGCGGTCCCCGGCTCCTGGGCGCAGACTGGACGACGGGCGGCGATGGGGGACCGCTTGGCGGAGGGGGAAGCGGATGAACGTGGAGCAGCGCGCGGTTCTGAGGGAGCAGGTGATCGGGGAGTATTTCCGGGCGGGGGCGCTCTCGGACACGGGACGGCTGGGGCTGTGAGGGGATCTCGGGCTGACGATGGCGCAGCTGCGGGTGCTGCTGATCGTGGGGCACGATCCGAGGATGACGTCAGGGCAGCTGGCGAAGCGGCTGGTGGTGCGGCCGTCGACGGTGACGGGGATCGTGGACCGGCTGGAGCGACAGGATCTGATCCGGCGGGATCAGGACGCGGACGACCGCCGGATCGTGCGGGCGTTTCTGACGCGGCGAGGGGTGGGGGTGACGACGGAGGCGGTGCGGGTGTTGCGGCCGTTCCTGGGGCGGATTCTGGGGGGGATGGGGGAGGACGACTTGGGGACGCTGTCGCGGCTGATGGAGCAGGCGGAGGAGTTGGGGTTGCTGCCGCGGCCGGTGGCGTGCTGCGCAGCGGCGGGGTAGGGGAGGGCCCCTCCCCGTCACCCCTTCCCATCGCTGGGGCGATGGAGGGGGGACAAAGGGTCTTCGGGCGGCCCAGGCGTGGGCTCGGGCGCTCGTGGTGGGGGACCGTCCCGCGTCTAGACCTGGAGCGGGGGCAGGTTGGTGCGGCCCATGAGGAACTTGTCGACGCCGTGGGCGGCGGCGCGGCCTTCGGCGATGGCCCAGACGACGAGGGACTGACCGCGGCGGGCGTCGCCGGCGGCGAAGACGCCTTCGGCGCTGGTCATCTTGTCGGCGTTGGTGTCGAGGTTGCCGCGCGGGTCAAGACTGAGGCCGAAGTCGTTGACGACGGTGTCCTGCTCGGGATGGAGGAAGCCCATGGCGAGGAGGACGAGGTCGGCGTCGATCTCGAAGTCGCTGCCGGGGAGGTGCTCCATGTCGGGGCGGCCGCCGTCCTGCGCGACCCAGCGGATGCGCTGGGCGTGGAGTTTTTCGACTTTGCCGGCGCTGCCGCTGAAGGCGGAGGTGGAGATGTTGTAGTCGCGTTCGCCGCCCTCCTCGTGGGCGGGGGCGAGGTGGAGGACGTGGGACCACTGGGGCCAGGGGTTGTCTTGGGCGCGCTCTGCGGGGGGTTCGGGCAGGAGTTCGAACTGGTGGATGGAGCGGGCGCCCTGGCGGTGGGCGGTGCCGAGGCAGTCGGCGCCGGTGTCGCCGCCGCCGAGGATGACGACGCGTTTGTCGGTGGCGAGGATCGGGTCGGCGGGGGGGTGGCCGGCGTTGGCGCGGTTTTGCTGGGGGAGGTATTCCATGGCGAAATGGACGCCGTCCAGCTCGCGGCCGGGGACGGGGAGGTCGCGGGGGACGGTGGCGCCGGTGGCGAGGACGGTGGCGTCGAAGCCGTTGCGGAGGTCGCTGGAGGGGACGGTGACGCCGACGTGGGCGTTGGTGCGGAAGTCGATGCCTTCCTCGGCCATGAGGTCCAGGCGGCGCTGGACGATTTGGGCGGGGAGCTTGAAGTCGGGGATGCCGAGGCGGAGGAGGCCGCCGCCGACCTCGTCGCGTTCGAAGACGGTGACGCGATGGCCGGCGCGGTTGAGCTGCTGGGCGGCGGCGAGGCCGGCGGGACCGGAGCCGACGACGGCGATGCGCTTGCCGGTGCGGGAGTGGGGGGGCTCGGGGCGGATCCAGCCGTTTTCGAAGCCGACGTCGCTGATGGTTTTCTCGACGAGTTCGATGGTGATGGGGTCCATATTGATGGCGAGGGTGCAGGAGACCTCGCAGGGGGCGGGGCAGATGCGGCCGGTGAACTCGGGGAAGTTGTTGGTGGCGAGGAGGCGGCGCAGGGCCTCATCCCAGCGATCGCGGTAGGTGAGGTCGTTCCATTCCGGGATGAGGTTGCCGAGGGGACAGCCGGTGTGGCAGAAGGGGATGCCACAGTCCATGCAGCGGGAGGCCTGCTGCTGGACGAGTTCGCGAGGCCAATCCTCGTAGAGTTCGAGGTGGTCCTGGATGCGTTCCCCGACGGGGCGCTTGAGGGGGAGGTGGCGGGGGAACTCCTTGAAGCCGGTGGTTTTGCCCACGGCGTGGGTTAGCCCTCCGTGCTGACGGTGGCGGCGGCTTCGGCGCGCTCGCGGAGGACGCGCTGGAAGGCGCGGGGGAAGACCTTGACGAAGTGGGGGCGGAGGGCGTGGAAGGTCCGGACGATGCGGCGGGCGTGGGGGCTGCCGGTGAACTCGATGTGGCGCTCGATGGCGTCGAGGACGACGGCGACGTCGTCGGGGTCTTCGAGGGGGAAGAGGTCGACCATGTCGGGGTTGCAGCGGGTTTCGAAGTCGCCGGCTTCGTCCAGGACGTAGGCGATGCCGCCGCTCATGCCGGCGGCGAAGTTGCGGCCGGTGGGGCCGAGGACGACGACCTGGCCGCCGGTCATGTACTCGCAGCCGTGGTCGCCGAGGCCTTCGACGACGGCCTGGACGCCGCTGTTACGGACGGCGAAGCGTTCGCCGGCGAGGCCCTGGACGAAGGCCGTGCCCTGGGTGCCGCCGTAGAGGGCGACGTTGCCGATGATGATGTTGTCCTCGGGGACGAAGGTGGCGCCGGGGGGCGGCATGGCGACGAGGCGGCCGCCCGAGAGGCCCTTGCCGAAGTAGTCGTTGGCGTCGCCCTGGAGGGCGAAGTGGACGCCCTTGGCGAGGAAGGCGCCGAAGGACTGGCCGGCGGAGCCGGTGAAGTCGACGCGAAGGGTGTCGTGGGGGAGGCCGTCCTCGCCGTAGCGCTTGGAGATCTCGTGGCTGAGGGTTGCGCCGACGGCGCGGTTGCGGTTGCGGATGGGGATTTCGATGTGGACGCGGCGGCGGGAGTCGAGGGCGGGCTGGGCCTGGGCGATGAGGGTGTTGTCGAGGGCTTTGTCGAGGCCGTGGTCCTGGGCGGTGGAGCAGTAGGCGCCGACGCTGGGCGCGGTGTCCGGGCGGAAGAGGATGGGGGAGAGGTCCAGGCCTGAGGCGTTCCCGTGGTCGACCATGGCGGCGGGTTCGAGCATGTCGGCGCGGCCGACCATCTGGTTGATCGTGCGGAAGCCGAGCTGGGCCATGATTTCGCGGAGGTGCTGGGCGACGAAGCGGAAGTAGTTGATGACGTGCTGGGGATCGCCGCGGAATTGGGCGCGCAGGTCGGGATCCTGGGTGGCGATGCCGACGGAGCAGGCGTTGAGGTGGCACTTGCGGAGCATGATGCAGCCGAGGGTGACGAGGGGAGCGGTGGCGAAGCCGAACTCCTCGGCGCCGAGGAGGCAGGCGATGGCGACATCGCGGCCGGTTTTGAGCTGGCCGTCGGTCTGGACGACGATGCGGCTGCGGAGGTCGTTCATGACGAGGACCTGCTGGGTTTCGGCGACGCCGAGTTCCCAGGGCAGGCCGGCGTGCTTGATGGAGGATTGGGGGGAGGCGCCGGTGCCGCCGCTGTCGCCGCTGATGAGGACGACGTCGCCGTGGCCCTTGGCGACGCCGGCGGCAATGGTGCCGACGCCGACCTCGGAGACGAGCTTGACGTGGATGCGGGCGGCAGGGTTGGCGTTCTTGAGGTCGTGGATGAGTTCGGCGAGGTCCTCAATGGAGTAGATGTCGTGGTGGGGCGGGGGGGAGATCAGCTCGACGCCGGGGGTGGAGTGGCGGACGCGGGCGATGTTCTCATCGACCTTGTGGCCGGGGAGCTGGCCGCCCTCGCCGGGCTTGGCGCCCTGGGCCATCTTGATCTGGAGGTCGGTGGCGTGGGTGAGGTAGTTGCTGGTGACGCCGAAGCGGCCGGAGGCGACCTGTTTGATGGCGCTTTCGCGGCGGTCGCCGTTGGGGTCGGGGACGTAGCGGGCGGAGTCTTCGCCGCCTTCGCCGGTGTTGCTCTTGGCGGCGATGCGATTCATGGCGATGGCGAGGGTTTCGTGGGCTTCCTTGCTGATGGAGCCGAAGGAGATGGCGCCCGTGGCGAAGCGTTTGACGATCTCCTCGGCGGGTTCGACCTCGTTGAGGGGGATGGGAGCGCCGGGTTTGAACTGCAGCAGGCCGCGGATGGTGGCGAGGTCGCGGGATTCATCGTCGATGAGATCGGCGAAGCGTTGGTAGGTGGCGTAGTCGTCGCGGCTGGAGGCCTCCTGGAGGAGGGCGATGGTCTGGGGGTTGAACATGTGGTGCTCGCCGTCGCGGCGCCAGTGGTAGAAGCCGCCGACGTCGAGTTCGAGCAGGGCGGGGATTTCGCGGTCGGGGAAAGCGCGCTGGTGGCGGCGGGCGACGTCGGCTTCGATGTGGGGGAGGCCGATGCCGCCGATGCGTGAGGGGGTGCCGGTGAAGTAGGCGTCGACGAGGCCGCGGCTGAGACCGACCGCCTCGAAGATCTGGGCGCCGCGGTAGGAGGAGACGGTGGAGATGCCCATTTTGGACATGACCTTGATGATGCCTTTGTCGACGGCCTCGATGTAGCGCTGCTCGAGGTGGTCGTCGTCCCAGGCGGGGTCGAGGACGCCTTGCTCGCGCAGTTCCTGGAGGGATTCGAAGGCGAGGTAGGGGTTGATTGCGCTGACGCCGTAGCCGACGAGGACGGCGAAGTGGTGGGTTTCGCGGGGCTCGCCCGACTCCAGGACGAGGTCGCACTGGGTGCGGCGGCCGGCGCGGATGAGGTGGTGGTGGACGGCGGCGGTGGCGAGGAGGCTGGGGATGGGGGCATGTCGTTGGTCGATACCGCGGTCGGTGAGGACGAGGATGCTGGTGCCGTCGTCGACGGCCTGAGCGGCGGCGGCCTGGAGGCGGTCGAGGGCGGTTTGGAGAGCGCCTTCGCCATCGGCGGGGCAGAAGAGGGTGGAAAGGGTGGTGGCGCGGAGGCCGGGCTCCTCCAGCTCCTTGATCTGGGCGCACTGCCGGTTGGTGATGACGGGGCGGGGGAGCTTGAGCTGGCGGGCGTGCTGTGGGGTGGTGTGGAAGAGGTTGCGGCGGGGACCGAGGAGGGTTTCGGTGGAGGTGACGAGTTTTTCCCACTGGGCGTCGAGGGGGGGGTTGGTGACTTGGGCGAAGAGCTGGCGGAAGTAGTTGAAGAGGGGCTGGCCTTTGTGGGAGAGGACGGCGAGGGGGACGTCGTTGCCCATGGAGCCGATGGGCTCCTTGGCGGCCTCGGCCATGGGGGCGACGAGCATGGTGAGTTCTTCGCTGGTGAAGCCCTGGGCCTGCTGGCGGTCGCGGAGGGTGGGGAAGTTGGCAGCGGGGACGTATTCGGGTTCGGGCAGGTCGTCCAGGTGGCGGCGCTGCTCGCTGAGCCATTGCCCGTACGGGCGGGCGGCGGCGAGGCCCTGCTTGACCTCGTCGTCGGCGACGATGCGGCCTTCGTGCATGTCGATGAGGAAGATGCGGCCGGGACGGACGCGTCCGCGCTCTTGGACGCGGTCTGGGGGGATCTCCAGGACGCCGGTTTCGGAGCCCATGACGACGAGGCCGTCCTTGGTGACGGTGTAGCGGAGGGGGCGGAGGCCGTTGCGGTCGAGGACGACGGCGAGTTGCTTGCCGTCGGTGGCGGCGACCATGGCGGGGCCGTCCCAGGGTTCCATGAGGGAGGAGTGGAAGTCGTAGAAGTCGCGGCGCTCCTGGGACATGGACTCGTGGTTTTCGAAGGCCTCAGGGATCATCATCATGAGGCACTGGGGGAGGGAGCGGCCGGTGTGGAGGAGGAGTTCGAGGGCGTTGTCGAAGGTGGCGGTGTCGCTCTGGGCGGGGATGCAGATGGGGAAGAGGTCCGGCATCTCATCGCCGAAGCGGTCGGAGGCGAAGACAGCCTGGCGGGCGGTCATGGAGTTGATGTTGCCGCGGAGGGTGTTGATCTCGCCGTTGTGGCAGATGTGGCGGTAGGGGTGGGCGAGGGGCCAGGCGCCGAGGGTGTTGGTGCTGAAGCGGGAGTGGACGAGGGCGAAGGCGCTGACGAGGCGGGGGTCGTCCAGGTCGCGGTAGAAGGGCTTGAGCTGATGGGCGATGAGGAGGCCCTTGTAGACGATGCGGTTGGTGGAGAGGGTGGAGACGTAGAAGGCGTCCTTGCCGGTGAGGTCGGCGGCGGCGACGGCGTTTTCGACGACGCGGCGGACGAGGTAGAGACGGCGTTCGAGGGCGCCGTCGGTGAGGTTGGCGCCGACGGCGGGTGTGCCTTCAGCGACGAAGCATTGGCGGATGACGGGCAAGACGCTGCGGGCGGCGCGGCCAATGGCGTCGGGGTTGGTGGGGACGTCGCGCCAGCCGAGGAAGCGAAGGCCGCGGGCGGCGACGGTGTCTTCGAGGCGGCGCTCGCACCAGGCACGCTGGGCGGGGTCCGGGGGGAGGAAGCACATACCGACGCCGTAGTGGCCGGGGTGGGGGAGGTCGATGCCGAGGCGGGCGGCCTCGGCGCGGAAGAAGGCGTCGGGCAGTTGGACGAGGATGCCGGCGCCGTCGCCGGTGAGGGGGTCCGCGCCGAGGGCGCCGCGATGCTCGAGGTTTTCGAGGATTTCGATGGCCTGCTCAATGATGGTGTGGGTGCGCTGGCCGCTGAGGTTGGCGACGAGGCCAACGCCGCAGGCGTCGTGCTCGAAAGCGGGGTCGTAGAGGCCCTGCGCGCGTGGGGGCTGCGGCCGGGTGGGGCGGGGGGAGGGCGGGCGGTGGCCGGTGCCGGTCATGGGTCCCCGTCGATACGAACAATGGAGCCGCCGGTGGGTGACGAGCACCCAACGACGGCGGGCGTGCTGGCCAGCGGTTGAGTCCGACCGCTCCCGAGGCGGATGGCGTCGGGGGCCGAGCCGGCCGCCTGCGGGGGGTTGGGGGCCCAAATATACCAGACGGCGTGGTCATCCCCGGACTTTGTGAATATTTTCCCATGTGGGGGCAGATTCTGCCGGGGCGAGAGGGGAGGGCTAGAGGACGGCCTCGCGGCGGAGATCGGCGAGGGCGGCCTGGCAGGCGTCGAGGGCGCGGTCGATGTCGGCGTCGGTATGGACGGCAGAGACGATGGCGCCCATGCCGATGAGGTCGACGCCGTGGGTGAGGAGGCTGCGGCGGAAGGCCCAGGCGATGTGGTCCGGGGTGTGGGGGGCGTCGTTGGGGCGGCCGGCGGCCTGCCAGTGCCAGCCGGCGCCGTTGGGGGGGGGTGGCAGGTCGCGGCCGAGCACGATGTGGACGAGGGATCCCTGGTTATAGGCGGCGCCGGGGACTTCGGCGCGGCGGAGCGCGTGGTTGAGGCCGGCGCAGAGGCGGTCGCCGGCGGCGTTCGCGGCTTCAAGCGGGCCGCCGGCGGCGATGGCGCGGAGGGCGGCGACGCCGGCGGCGGCGCTGAGGGGGTTGGCGTTGAAGGTGCCGGGGTGGGCGATGCGTTTGTCGGGGGGTTCGGCGCCGCTGGGGGGGATGGCGATCTGGTCGATGAGGGCGGCGCGGCCGGCGACGGCGCCGCCGGGGAGCCCGCCGGCGACGACCTTGGCCATGGTGGTGAGGTCCGGGGTAAGACCGGCGAGTTGCTGGACGCCGCCGGGGGCGAGACGGAAACCGGTAACGACCTCGTCGAAGATGAGGACGGTTCCGGCGCGCTCGGTTTCGTGGCGGAGGAGGGTGAGGACGTCGGGATGGAGGGGTGCGCCACCCCAGTGTGCGCCGCCGGGCTCGCAGATGGCGGCCGCGTACTGGCCGCTGCGGAGGGCCTGGGTGATGGCGGCGGTGTCGTGCTGGTCGACGATAGTGACGGCGTCGACCATCTCGGGGGGGAGGCCGGTGGGGGGGCGGCCGTGTTCGAGGGAGGTCTGGAGGCCGATGGCGAAGCTGTCGTTCCAGCCGTGAAAGTGGTGGCGGAGCTTGAGGATGCGGGTGCGGCCGGTGGCGGCGCGGGCGAGGCGGGCGGCCATCATGGTGGCTTCGGTGCCGGAGGAGACGAAGCGGACTTTGGCGGCGGAGGGGACGAGGTCGACGATGCGGCGGGCCCATTCGATCTCGCGGGCGTGGGAGGCGCCGTAGTGGGTGCCGCGGGCGATCTGCTCGCCGACGGCTTGGACGAGGAGGGGATGGGCGTGGCCGAAGAGGAGTGCGCCGTGGCCCATGACGAAGTCGAGGATTTCGTTGCCGTCGACGTCCCACTTGCGGGGGCCCTGGGCGCGCTCGACGTAGATGGGGAAGGGCTCGAAGTGGCGGATGTCGTGGGTGACGCCGCCGGGGAGGAGCGCGCGGGCCTCTTCGTGGAGGGCGGCGGAGCGCTGGTGGGCGGCGAGAAAGCGGGTGTCGATGGTGGTGGCCATGGCGGTCCTCTGTGGGGGCACGGTAGTGCCCGGGCGGGGGGGAGAACAACGCAAACGGCCCCGCCGGGCGGCGGGGCGGTGCTGGGTGGGGGAGGAGGGCGGAGCTGTCAGGCGGCTTCCTGTCCGATGGGGCGGGCTTGATCGGCTTCGGCGCTGATGGTGGTGTAGCTGAAGACGCGCTCGAGGGGGCCGATCAGACCGCGGCCGCCGCAGCGTCCGCAGACGAGGCCGCCGCCGGGCTTGAAGAGGGCCTGGGCGGCGGTGGGGCTGTCCTGGGCGGGGAGGTGGCGCAGGGCGCCGTTGCTCTTTTCGATTTGTCCGAGGTCGCGTCCGCAGGCCAGGCAGGTGATCTCGGCAACGTGGCGGGTCATTAGATCCTCCGATCGGCGAAGCGGCGCCGGTGTGACCGGCGGGCTCACCCTCTTCACGGCTTGCTGAAGCCTGGGATGTTCCCGGTTTCGTGTTCCCAGACGCCTCAAAGGAGCTGGGAGTTCCGCCTCGGGCCTTTGGCGGGGGCCGCGCTGCGTCAGCGGGCGGGGGCGGCGTGGACGATCGCCGCCATCTGGTAGGCGAGATCCGTGGCGGCGAGGGAGACGTACACCTGCGTACCCCGGCGTTCGGTTTGGACGAGCCCGGCCGATTCCAGTACGCGGAGGTGGTTGGAGACGGCAGGGGGCGTGACGCCGAGGAGACCGATCAGTTCTCGGCAGCCGTGCGCGCCGCCGTCGGCGGCGAGGATGGCGACGATGCGGTAGCGGGCGTTGTTGGCGAGCGCCTTGAAGGCGGCCTGCTGCCGTGAGGGGGCCGCGCCGGTCGGGGTTTGTCTTCCACTGGTATTCACAATTTCATGAACATTGTAGCCGGCACCGGCGGCGGCGGCAAGGGCGGTCGGGGGGGCGCGGGTGGGTGGGCGTCGGCCTAGGATGGCGGCCATGGATCTGACGCGCCGGCAAGCGCTGCGCCTGATGCTGGCGGTTGTGGTGGCTCTGGGGGTGCTGGTGGCGCTGGACCAGGCGGTGGAGCGGCTGTCGCCCTGGGACTACGACGACTTCGAGCGCTGGATGGACGATCTCGGGGCGTGGGGCCCGGTGATCTACGTCCTCTTTTTCGCGGTGTCGATGGTGATCGCGCCGATTCCGACAACGCCTGCGCCGCTGGTGGCGGCGGCCGCGTGGGGGGCGGCGGCGGGGCTGGGCTACACGTTGCTGGGGGGAGCGATTGGGGCGTCGGTGGCGTTTTGGATCGCGCGGCGGTGGGGGCGGGGGCTGTACGAGCGGTTCTTGCCGGCGAAGGTGGTGGCGCAGATCGATGGGGTCGCGGAGCGGCTGGCGCTGCGGGCGCTCATCGGGCTGCGGCTGTTTCCGGTGCTGGGGGTGGATGTGGTGTCGTACGCGGCGGGGCTGACTAGGATCCGATACCGGACGTACCTCGTGGTGTCGATGGTGTTCAGTGCGCCGGCGCTGGTGCTGGTGTCGGTGATCGGGGAGGGAATCCAGGAGGATCGGACGCTGGCGGTGGTGGGGGTGGGGGCGCTGGCGGCATTCCTGCTGGCTCCCCTGCTCTATTTCGCGCTGCGCAAGCCGCGGGGCGGGGGCGGGGTGGATGGGGCGGGCGATGCCAGGGGGGAGGGAGGGGCCCGTGAGGGCGCGGATCGGGCTAGCGCCCCGTCCACTGAGGGGGACGCTTCTCGGCGAAGGCAAGCGGGCCCTCCTTGATGTCCTGGGACTGGCCGAGCACCTTGTAGGTGTGGAAGTCGTGGGTGACGGCGTCGCGGAGGCGCATGTCGAGGCCGCGCTGGGCGGCTTCCTTGGTGGCGCGGATGGAGAGGGGGGAGCAGCGGAGGATCTGGTCCGCCCAGCGGCGGGCGGCGGGCATGAGGTCGTCGGGGGGGACGACTTCGTTGACGAGGCCCCAGCGGTGGGCCTCCTGGGCGGTCATGTGGCGAGCGGTGAACATGTAGCCGAGGGCGATGTGGTAGGGGATCTGGCGGGGAAGACGGTGGACACCGCCGGCGCCGGCGATGAGGCCGACGGTGGGTTCGGGGAGGCCGAGGCGGGCGCTCTCGGCGGCGATGATGATGTCGCAGGCGAGAGCCATTTCCAGGCCGCCGCCGAGCGCGAAGCCGTTGACGGCGGCGATCATGGGCTTCCAGCACTCGAATTCGGCGGTGATGCCGCCGAAGCCGCCGCGCATGGGGGGGCGGGATGTGCCGGCGGCGTTCATCTCCGCCTGGTACTTGAGGTCGTTGCCGGCGGAGAAGGCGCGGTCGCCGGCGCCGGTGAGGATGGCGATCCAGACGGAGTCGTCGTCGCGGAAGGTGGCCCAGGCGTCGGCGAGTTCGAGCGAAGCGGGGGGGTGGACGGCGTTGAGGCGCTCGGGACGGTTGAGCGTGATCGTCGCGACGGGGCCGTCCTGCTGATAGGTGATGAACTCGTAGGGCATGGGGTGGTGCTCCGGCGGGGGGCCTAGTGCCAGACCATGTTGCCGCCGTCGACGTTCCAGGACTGGCCGCTGATCCAGGAGCCCTGGTCGCTGCAGAGGAAGACGGTCATGTTGGCGATGTCGTCGCCGACGCCGGCGCGGCCGAGGGGGATGTTGGCGGCGATGTAGGCGTCCCAGCCGAAGCCGACGGTGCCGGCCTTGACGGGCTCGCCGCTGTCGTCGAGGGCGGGCTGAGGGCCGCGGGGCATGTCGTCCATGCGTGAGGTGTCGACGAGGCCGGGACAGACGGCGTTGACGCGAATGTGGTGCTGGCCCATCTCGCGGGCGAGGGTGGCGGTGAGGGCGTTCTGGCCGGCCTTGGAGGCGGCGTAGGCGGCGTTGTTGGGGAGGAAGAGCTTGCCGCCGATGGAGGAGATGTTGACGATCGCTCCGCCCTGGGCCTGATCGATGAGGCGGCGGCCGAAGGCGCGGCACATGAAGAACGCGCCGTTGAGGTTGATGTCGACGACGAGCTTCCAGGCGTCGAGGGGGACGTCGACGACGGCGTTGCGGTCCGCGCCGCGGGGCGGGCCGGCGTTGTTGACGACGAAGTCGACGCGGCCAAGTTCGTCCATGGTTCGCTGGGCGAGGGCTTCGACGGCGTCGGCGTCGGCGACGTTGCTGACGACGGGGAGGGCGCGGCGGCCCAGGGCGCGGATCTCGTCGGCGACGGAGTCGATGTCGCGCCAGCCGGCGGCCTTTTCGGCGTCGGGGTAGCGGCTGGGGTCGCGGCCGGTGCCGGTGATGACGATGTCGCAGCCGGCCTTGGCCATGCCGAGGGCGATGGATCGGCCGATGCTGCGCATGCGGCCGGCGCCGGTTACGACGGCGACTTTGCCTTCGAGGCCGGTGAGTTCGATCGTCACGGGGTCACTCCCTTTCGCTCTCTGGTCAGGCGGAGCGTCCTTGCATGGTTCGCAGCTGCTTGAGGTGATCGGTGAGGTGCCAGGTGGAGAAGACGGCGTATTCGCGGGGGCTCATGGGGCCGAGGTTGCGGTGGGTGATGACGGCGGACTCATCGGCGCGGGTTTGGGCGGCCTCCAGGACGACGAGATAGGTGGTCCAGCTTTCGTCGGCGGAGCGGCGGACGTCGGCGAAGGAGCGGTCGTCGCCGAGCCAGGCCTGTTCGTTGGCGAGGTGAGTGGACTGCCCCTGGAGCGCGCCCTGGAGGGCGGCGGCGGCGCGCTCGAGCCAGCCGGCGACGTGGTTGCCGACGTTCCAAGGGGACCACTCTTCACCGTCGCGGGGGAGGGGCGGGGCGTCCTCTTCGGCGAGGCCGGTCACGGCCTCTTGCCAGCCGGCCTGGGTTTCGCGGGCGGTCTGGAGGACTTGGGGCCAGCCGTCGCGGGCGGCGCGGTCGACGACCCAGGTGTGGAGGTCGGCGGCGCGCTGGCTGGGGAACTGCCATGCACTCATGGGGGGCTCCGTTCGCTTGGGGGCTGGGGGGAGGGAGCGGATCTGGTGGAGATGCTCTTGGATGTGGCTGAGGCCGCGCTGGACGAGGGCGGCGGCGGTGAGCCGGTCGTCGCCGCGGGCGATGACGGGGCCGCGCTCGGGCCCTTTGGCGACGGTGCGGGCGGCGTTGCGGAAGTCGGTCCAGCCCTTCTCGCCGAGGTCGCGGATGCGGGGGTAGGGATGGTGGCCGGGAAGGAGGCGCTGGCTGTTGTCGAGGACGGCCGGGCGGCCCAGGGCGACGTGGCTGAGGGCGTCGGCGTAGCGCAGGAGGGCGGCGGCGACGTGGCTGTGGATCTGGGCGGCCGACCAGTCGTCGGCGCCGGCGCGCTCGTCGCCGATGAGGCCCTGGGTGGCGTCGCGCCAGGCGTCGCGGGCGGCGTCGATGCGGGCGTGGAGGCCGGGCCAGGCGGGAGTGGGGGCGGTGGGTGGGGCCATCGGTGCTCCGGGCTCAGTGGGCGGTCTGGCGGCGGCGGCCGAGGTCGCCGGCGGCGTCGCCGGGGTTGTCGCCGGGGGCGAGGCCGCGGACGTCGCGCATCTGGGCGGCGTGGATCTGGGCGTGGCGGAGGACGAGGGCGACCAGCTCGCGGGTGGTGAAGTCCTCGCCGAGGGGGTGGCGGAAGGTGGCGTCCGCGGGGGAGGTCATGGAGGCCCGGGTGATGGCGGTGATGAGGGTGTCCCAGCCCTGGATGACGCCGCTACGGAGCTGGGCGAAGGAGGCGTCGTCGCCTTGCCATTGGCCCGCGACGGAGAAGTCGATGGGTTTGCCGTCGCTGAGGTCGAGCAGGTGGCGAGCGGCGAGCGTGGTGAAGCCGCCGACGTGATTGAGGATGTGCCAGGCATTCCAGGGGCCGTCGTTGGGGCCCGGGGAGGCGTCGGATTCCTCGAGTTCGGCGCAGGCGTGGTCCCAGTCCTCGCGGACGGTGAGGGCGCGGGCGAGGAGAGCGGTCCAGGGCTCGGCGCCGACCGCACGGACAGCAGCGACGATCGTGCTTCGCTGCTGGGGCGTGAGTTCGTCCTGGGGGACGTGCTGGTCGTGGGCCACGGTGGGGCGGTTTCCTTTGGGGCCGTCGGCGCTGCGAGCCGGGCGGGCGTGAGCGGGCGCGAGTATAGCCAATCGGTGGGGGCGGGGGCCGGGGCGGTGTCAGGCGGGGCTGGGGGAGGCGGTTGGTTGGCTGCGGCTGATGAGCAGCAGGAGGACGGCGAGGAGGACGCCGCCAGCGCTGACGAGTGCCATGGTGGTGTAGACGGAGCCGGTGCCCCACTGGTCGGCGGCGAAGCCGGCGAGGGTGGCGGCGAAGGAGCCGACGCCGAAGCCGGCGAAGAACGTCATGCCGAAGCTCGCGCCGAGATGGCCGGGGGGGGAGTAGTCGGCGACGAGGGTGACGATGGCGGGGGCCATGGCGAAGCTGGCGACGACGAAGATGAAGGTGGCGAAGACGAGGAGGGCGCCGCTGGCGTCGGCCATGAGGAAGAGGACGGGCACGACTACGACCCAGCTGGCGAGGATGAAGGGCCGGCGGGGGAGGCGCTCGGCGGCGAGGCCGCCGAACCACCAGCCGATGGTGCCGCCGAGGAGGGCGAGGGTGGTGAGGGCGCCAGCGAGGCCGGCGCCGTCGATGCCGAGGATGGAGCCGGTGATCTGCTCTTCGATGTGGGTGGGGAGGAAGGTGACGGCGCCACGATAGACGAAGCCCGAGACCATGTAGGCGACATAGATCAGGATCAGCGGCAGCCAGGGGCGGATGCCGCTGGCGCGGGAGAGGGAGGTGGGTGGGGCCTGGGGGAGGTCTCGGGGGGGTAAGGCGGGGACTGGGGAGGGGGCGGGCTCCTTGAGCCGAACGGTGTAGAGGAAACCGAGGAGGGCGAGGGCGCCGAGCACGATGTAGGCGGCGCGCCAGTCGCTGGCGAGGGCGATGCCGGTGAGGAGGGCGGGCGCGGCGGCGATGCCGAGGTTGCCGATGACGCCGTGCAGGCCGACGTTGCGACCGGGGCGACGGGTTCGGGCGAGGATGGCGAAGCCGGCGGGGTGGTAGAGGCCGCTGGAGAGGCCGAGGATGGCGAGTGTGATGCCGAGGAAGACCTCGGAGGGGGAGAGGGCGACGAGGACGGAAGCGACGGCGCTGGTGGCGAGGGTGAAGTGGAGGATGCGCATGGAGCCGAAGCGGTCGACGAGGAAGCCGGCGGGGAGGGCGCCGAGGCCGAAGGCGAAGGCGCCGACGTTGGCGAGGACGCCGAGGAGGAAGAGTTCGGTGCCGAACTCGGCCTCGATGCGGAGGAGGAGGGCAGCGTAGGCCAGCTCCATGGCGTGGACGACGGCGTGGCTGTAGGAGGCGGTGAGGACGTAGGTGCGTTCGCCGGCGGACCTCTGGGTGGGGCGGAGCGAAGGCCCCATTTAGGCGTCGTTTGGGGGCGAGGTGAGGCCGGCGGAGGGCGGAATCTCGGCGGCCCGGGAGGCGGAGGAGTTGGGGCCGTCCCGGGCGGGGTCCAGGGCGGCGATGGCTTTCTTTTCCACCTCGACGAGGAGCTGATCGAGGTGCTTGCCCTGACTGCGGAAGCGGAAGAGGGACTGCATGGGCCCCAGCAGGCCGCCAAGCCAGAGGCGGGCTTCGACGCGGGTGCCCTCGGAGACCGGCTCGAAGTGGAAGCGGTAGTGGGAGGAGGAGAGGGGGTTGAGGTAGGCGATGCCGTAATCGTCGGAGGGCTCGTCGATGGTGACTTCGAAGGAGCCGATGTCCACGTTGGGTTGGACGACGGTGCGGAGGGCATCGTAGGCGATGGCGGGATCGGCGTCGAGGACGATCTCGCGGGTGAAGGGCATACGGGCATGGTAGGTGAGGGGGGTGGGAGGGGACTAGCGTGGAGGCGGCGCGCGACCGTGGGGTAGCCGACGAGTGCGGCGCGAGGGGAGGAAGATCGGGCGATGGGGTTCGTGGACTCTCTCGATCGGGTGGCGCCGCTGGGGGCGGCCGAAGCCGTGGCCTACGAGGAGGGCTTGGCGCTGCGGGCGCGAGCGGCGGCGGGGGCGCCGGGCTGGGTGGAGGCGCAGGTGCGGGCGGCGCTGGAGGCGTCCCATCCGTTTCCCCGCGGGGAGGCGCGGATCGCGCTGGAGGGTGCGCCGGCGGAGACGGCGGTGGCGGCGCTGCTGGGGCCGTTGACGTCGCCGAACCGGCGGCTGCGGCGCCGGGCGATGACGCTGCTGCCGCGGCTGGAGGCGGGGGAGGTGGTGCGGCAATTGGAGGGGTGGTTTGCGGGGGCGTCGCCGGCAGGGAAGCGGGCGGCGTGCGTGGCGCTGGCGGCGCTGGGGGCCGCGGGGCGGCCACTGCTGGAGCGGCTGGCGGCGGAGGGGGAGCCGTCGGTGGCGCGGCGGGCGGGGCGGGCGCTGGCGGCGCTGGCGGAGCGGGAGGAGGAGGACCCAGGGGTTGGAACGGAGAAGCCGTCGGCGGTGCGGCCGTTCGGGCTGCGGCCACCGCAAGGGGGGCGGCCGGCGCGGGGGCG
Organism: Dehalococcoidia bacterium; assembly: GCA_965247775.1. GTDB lineage: Bacteria > Chloroflexota > Dehalococcoidia > Bin125 > Bin125. The sequence goes on along the minus strand of OZ252031.1, from coordinate 1,498,079 downwards.
GTCGTTCGGGGTGGCGGCGTTCAACTTTTCGTACGGGGTGAATCTGGGAGTGCTGATCCGCAGCGCGGAGGCGGCGGGGGCGGAAGCGGTATGGATCGTGGGGCGAGACTTCTACTACCGGCCGGCGACGAAGGGGAGCGACTGGTGGCTGCCGGTGGAGGTCGTGGCGTCGCCACGGGCGTGCCTGGAGCGGGCGGCGGGGGAGGGCTATACGGTGGTGGCGCTGCAGCAGGGGCCGGGAGCGGCGCCGGTGTTCGGGGCGCGCTGGCCGGAGCGACCGCTGATCGTGGTGGGGAACGAGGGGGACGGCCTGCCGACGGCGTTCCTGGAGGCGGCGGCGCTGCAGCTGGCGCTGCCGGTGTATGGGCGGGTCGACAGCCTCAACGTGGCGGTGGCCGGGAGCGTGGCGATGTACGCATTCCTGGCGCAGCGAGCGCCGGCCGGGCGCGCGAAGGGGAGCGGATGATGCAGTTTGGTGTCCACTTGCCACACAACGGACGGCTGGCGAGCCGGGAGAGCCTGCGGCGCTTCGCGGGGGCGGCGGACGCACTGGGGTACGATTCGTGCTGGGCAAGCGATCACATCGTTTGGCCGGATCCGGCCGAGATCGAGTCGCGGTATCCGTATTCGGAGGACGGGAGCTTCGCGGCGCCGGCGGACATGCCCTGGATCGATGCGCTGTCGGCGTTGACGTTCGTGGCGGGGTGCACGGAGCGGATCCAGCTGGGGACGACGGTGCTGGTGCTGGGGTACCGGCCGCCGGTACAGACGGCGAAGCAATGGGCGTCGTTGGATGTGTTGTCGGGGGGGCGGGCGATTCTGGGGGTGGGGGTGGGCTGGATGCTGGAGGAGTTCGCAGCGCTGGGGATGCCGTCGGACCATCGGGGGGCGCGGGCGGACGAGATGCTGGAGATCTACGGGACGTTGTTCCGGGAGGCGCGGCCGTCGCATTCGGGGCGGTTCTATGCGTTCGGGGAGGTGGGGTTCGAGCCGAAGCCGCTGCGGGGGCGGATCCCGATCTGGGTGGGGGGCAACAGCGCGGCGGCGCATCGGCGCACGGCGCGCTATGGGGACGTGTTCTACCCAGTGTTCAGCCCGCCGGCGGCGGTGGGGGAGCAGTGGGCGGCGGTGCGGGCGGCCTGCGAACAGGAGGAACGCGACCCGGCGGAGGTGTCGCTGTCGCTGCGGCTGCGGCTGCGGCTGGGGCGGGAGTCGGACGATGTGGGGTCGCTGCGGGGGATCGCGGATGCGGTGGTGGAGCAGATCGGGGGGTACGCGGCCGTGGGGGTTTCGCATATGACGCTGGACATCGCGCGGGGGGGAGGTGTGGAGGGGCAGATTGAGGCGCTGGAGGAGTTCAGCGTCGACGTGCGAGGGAAACTCGACTGAGCTTGTCCCGGGTCGGGAGCGGCAGGAGGGGGCGGGCAACGGGCGTTGTGTAAGGGCGGCGTTAGAAAGCCGTAAGGACTGGGCCCGATGCGTGCGGAGCGGCATCCGGAGGGGGGCGGCGGCGTTACTTTCGGGAGAGCGGGTGGCCGGCGATCGAGCGGGCCTGCGCCGGGACGGCAGGCGAGGGGGCTGAGATGCGGACGATCATCGTGTCGGTGATGACGGGGCTGGTGGCGGCCATTATGGCGGTGAGCGTGGTGCTGGTCTTCGAGGGGGACGACGGGCCGGCGCCGGCACCGGCGGCGACCGCGGCCACCGTGACGGAAGCGGTCGAGGCGCCCGCGCCGGTGGTGACCGCGGCGAACGCGCCGGTGGCCCCCGTGGAGCGCCGGGCGGTGGCGGCGGTGGGGAGCGAGAGCACGACGGTTCAGGAGCCAGAGGGCACGGCGGCGCAGGTCGTGACGCCGCTGAGCGAGTTCGATCCGCCTCAGATTTTCGTGGATGTGAGTCCGTCGATCGTGGCGGTGGAGGCGGGCCTGGGCGGGGGCAGCGGCTTTTTCGTGGACGCGGCGGGGCACGTGGTGACGAATTACCACGTGGTGCAGGGGCAGGGGAACGTGATCGTGGTGGACGCGGACGGCGAGCGGTCGCCGGCGGAGGTGCTGGGCTTCGATATCGCGAACGATCTCGCCGTGTTGCGGGTGGATCCGGATCTGGTGCGGGTGGTCCCGCTGACGCTGGCGGACTCGGACGCGATCGTGGTGGGGGAGCCGGTGGTGGCGATCGGCAACCCGTTCGGGCTGCAGACGAGCCTGACGACCGGGGTGGTGTCGGCGATCGAGCGGACGCGACCGGGGCTGGCCGTGGATGGGCGGCCGCAGCGGGGGCTGATTCAAACGGACGCGGCGATCAACCCGGGCAACTCGGGCGGGGCGCTGCTGAACGCGTCGGGCGAGGTGATCGGGGTCACGGCGAGCGTGGAGAGCCCGGTGCGGGGGTCGGTGGGAGTGGGCTTCGCGATCCCCTCGAACACGGTGAGCCGCTTCCTGCCGGCGATGATCGCCGGGGAGACGATCCTGCACCCGTGGATGGGGATCCAGGGTGGCCTGGGGGAGGACACGGCGGGGCCGACGGTGGGGGCCGTGGCGCCCGGCGGCCCGTCGGACCAGGCGGGGCTGCGCGGGGGGGACGTGCTGCTAAGCGTGGACGGGACGTCGTTGCGGGACTTCGAGACGCTGGCGCGGTTCCTGGATGGTCGGGGAGTGGGGGACCGGCTCATCTTCCAGGTGGACCGGGACGGTGATGTGATCACGACCGTGGTGGAGCTGGAGGCGTGGCCCGGCTGATCGCCGGTTCGCGCCGGAAGCCTTGTCGTGCGGAGTGGCGGGGGCTAGAGCCGGCGCAGGGTGGGGACGAGCAGGGTGGCGACGGCGGCGGCGGCGAGGACGAAGAGGGCGTCGCGGGGGCCGCGGACGCCGGCGCTGCGGACGGCGCCGGTGGGGACGAGGGAGGGGAGGACGGCCTGCCGGGCGGGCTGGAGGAAGGGGTTGTTGTTACCGGAGAGGATAGAGAGCAGGAGGACGTGCCAGGCCTGCATGGCACCGGTGGCGAGGAGGAGGACCGTGACGAGGGCGGCGGCAACGGGAGGGATCTGGGAGGCGGAGAGGACCGAGGCGCGGGGGAAGCGATCGACGACGACGCCGGCGAAGAGGCCGAGGAGGAAGCTGGGCGCCATGTAGGCGGCGATGACGGCGCCGAGGAGGAAGGGGGAGTCGGTGAGTTCGAGCATGAGGAGGGGGCGGGCGACCTGCTCCATCCAGAGGCCGGCCGAGCGGATGAGGACGGTGGCCCAGACGATGCGGAAGTCGCGGAAGGCGAAGGGATAGAAGATGGACGAGCGGCGGCCGACGGGGAGGGGTGGGGCTGGGGGAGGCTGGGGGATGGGCGCCGAGGGGGGCGAGAGGGCACGCAGCGGTCAGGGCGTGAGCGAGAACTGATCTTCGAGCGCTTCAGGTTTGATGATGGTGACGCGCTGGCGGCGGACGTCGACGATGCCGGCGTGACGCCAGTTCTGGAGTTGCTTGTTCACGGCGACGCGGCTGGCGCCGATCATGCTGGCGAGATCCTGCTGGCTGACGCGCAGGCCGATCTCGGTGCCCTCCTCGGTTTCGATGCCGTGCTCGCGGGCGAGGATGAGGAGACGCCGGGCGAGGCGGCCGGGGACATCGAGGAGGTAGGCGTCCTGAATGGACTGATTGGTCTGACGGAGGCGCTTGACGAGGACGTCGAGGATGGCGCGGCTGGCCTCGGGATGGCGGTCGAGGACATCCTGGAAGTCGCGGCGGCTGAGGCTGACGAGTTCGGTGTCTTCGAGGGTGGTGGCGGAGGCGGAGCGGCGCTCGTCGTCGAGGAGGGACATTTCGCCGAAGAGGTCGCCGGCGCGCTGGACGGCGAGGACGACTTCGCGGCCGTCGGTGGCGGGGATGAAGATTTTTACGGCGCCCTGGATGATGATGTACATCATGGAGCCGACGTCGTCGGCGTGGAAGATGGCGGTGCCGGAGCGGAAGGCGATGGGGCGCAGCTTGCGGGCGAGTTCGCCCAGGAGGGCGGGGGGCATGGTCTGGAAGAGCGGGACGATTTCGAGGAGCCCGGATTTCTCGTCTGGTACCGGGTGGTCCGTTTGCGTCGCCATGGTTTCGCTCGCGGCTGGTAACGGGGGAAGGCCGAAGTGCGCCTCTTCCGGCACTGTACGCCAGCGGCCGGTGGGCGGCTACCGGGGCTGGGTCCGATCAGTTGGGGGAGGCCGGGGTGGGAGGCGGGCGGCGTGGGCTCAGGCAGCGCGGCGCGGGTGGGGCCAGGGGCGGGTGGCGGGCCGGCGTGGGGCGCGGGCGCGGAGGGGCTGGAGATGGGGGCGGCTGGGCGCTGCCCGTCGGGCGGCGGCCGGGGGGGCGAGGGCGCCGCTGAGCGCCTGCCAGGCGAGCAGGCCAAGGACGAGCACGGCGACGCAGGCGACGACGATCGTAGCGGCGTCCATCGGAGTTTCCTCTCTGTTGGCCCCGGGCGGTGGGTGCCAGAGCATGGGGGTGGAACGTGCGTTCGGAACGGATGCACGGTAGAACGGGCGTTCCGATGGCGTCAACCCCGCGGCCACTCGTGCGATCTGCAGGCGGTCGTTGGGGGGCGAGCCAACCCCGCCGGGGAGGGTCGCGTTCAGTGGGGGGAAGGTCCCGGTAGCAGCGGAGCCAGCCGCTGCGGCGGGGAGGATGTCACCGATTTCGATCGTGACCTCCTGAGCGGCGCAGGTGGCGTCGAGGTCGGGGGTGGGTGATGCGGTCGTCGCGGGTGTTGCGGTCGAGATGGAAGACGTGGTGGCGGGACGCCTCGCGGCTGAAGGGGGGCGGGCCGGGGAGGTCGAGGGGGAGGTCCAAGGGGAAGCGGCGGCCGCTGTGGACGAGGGCGGCGGCGGCGCGGACGCGTTCCGCGGTGATGAGGTTGAGCGTGCTGAGGATGTCGCCGGGGCCCCAGAGATCGGTCGTAGGTGGGAAGGGGGTCGGGCGGCACGGGCGTCCTGCTTCCGACGGCGGAGGCCAGCGGATCGTTGGTGGTGACGGGGGTGGCGCTGTGGCCGAGAATGCGCGCGGCGTCCGCGTCGGCGCGGCCATCGTGCGGCGGGGCGACGGGGCGCGGGTGAGGAGGACGGCGTGCGCGCCGATCGGGAGACCGTGCTGTACGAGGTGCGAGAGGGCGTGGCGCTCATCACGCTGAACCGGCCGGAGAAACTGAACGCGATCTCGCGGCAGTTGCGCGAGGATCTGATGGAGGCGCTGGAGGAGGCAGAGGGGGACGAGGCGGTACGGTGCGTGGTGCTGTCGGGGGCGGGGCGGGCGTTCTGCGCGGGCTACGACGTGGCGGGGGCCAGCCGGGGCGAGGGGGTGGGGGCGGGGCAGTCGCGATCGATCGTGGAGGACCGGGACCGGTTGGAGCGGATCCTGCATGAGTGGTTCCGGATCTGGGACCTGCGGCTGCCGGTGATCGCGAAGGTGCACGGGCATTGCCTGGCGGGGGGCACGCAGCTGGCGGCGATCTGCGACGTGACGTTCGTGGCGGAGGACGCGCGGGTGGGAACGCCGCAGCTGCCGCTGGGGGCGGGGTTCGTGGCGGCGTTCTGGGCCTGGCTGGTGGGGCCGAAGAAGGCGAAGGAGATCTTCCTGCCGGTGGGAACGATCATCTCGGGGCGGGAGGCGGCGTCGTTGGGGTTGTTCAATCGGGCGGTGCCGGCGTTGGAGCTTGATGAGGTGGTCTGGGCCTACGCGCGCCGGGTGGCGCGGACGCCGAAGGCGATCGCGGCGTTGCAGAAACAGGCGATCAATCGGACGCAGGACACGCAGGGCTTCCGTGCGGCGATGCTGCAGGCGGCGGAGGTGGACGCGATCGCGCATTTTTCTCCGCCGGTGCTGGAGACGAACGCCCGTATCCGGAAGGTGGGGCTGAAAGAGACGATCGCGGCCTGGCAGCGGGGCGACTCCTGGGAGCGGGACGCGGCCGGGGAGGAGTAAGGTGGGGCCGGGATGCCGCCACCAGGGACGGAGGAGCGGGTGGGGTGGGCGGAGGCGCGTCTGACAGCGCAGGAGGCAGGCGAACTGATCGCGCTGGGGGAGGGGCTGGTCGCGATTGGGCGGCTGCGGACGGGGACGGCGTCAGGGCAGATCTCGATGCACAATTTCCAGGTGCGGGCGGGGGAGGAGGAGGCCGGGGAGGGGGAGACGGAGCGGGCGCTGGTGGTGCTGATGCGGGCGGGGGTGTTTCGCCGGCATACGTTCTTCTGCCGCTATCGGCAGGGCGCCGGGGATGGGGCGCGGCTGGAGCTGCCGGGGCCCATCGATCGGGGGTGGGCGTGGCGGGCGTCGTTCGAGGAGGTGCGCGACCGGCTGATCAAGCAGCCGGTCTGGGATGAGGCAGTGGGCAGGCCCTTCGCCGAGCGGGCGCGGGAGATCGCGACGGCGCTCGCCCAGGGGGCGCTGGTGCGGCTAGGGAATGGGGCGGCCGCGCCGCGGATCTGAGAGCGGCCGTTTTTACAGCAACTTTCCTGCGCATTACCGGGAGCGCATGGAGCCTTAACAGGGGCTGCATAGCGTGGGCTGCGTTGGTCGCGCTGCGGAGGCGCGACACGGAATCGCGAGATGGGCCGCCGATGGCCGCAGGCGCGGCGGACGGAGAAAGGACGGAGCCATGTTTTGGAAGAACCGGCTGGCGGTGAGCATCGCGGCGGCGGGTGTGGTCAGCGCCGCCGTTGTGGGCGGGGTCGCGGCGGCGTCTGGTGGGGGAACGAGCGCGGTGGCGACGGTCGCGGTGTCGGAAGCGCCGGCGGGCGAGAGCGGCGTGGTGGCGCGCGCGGACCTGGCCTCCCTTCGCGTTGGCGGCGGTGGCGTGGCAATCGCGCTGAATGAGGACGGCGATGGTCCGCGGGGCCGCTGCGGTCAGCGGGGCCACGCGGGCGGCGAGGAAGCGGAGTTCCTGGGCGTGGAGCCCGAGGAGTTGCGCGAGCGGCTGCAGGGCGGCGAGACGCCGGCCCGGGTGCTTGGCGCGGTGGCGGAGATCATCGGTGTGGAGCCGCAGGCCGTGATCGAGGGCGTCCAGAACGGCGAGACGATCGCCGAGATCGCGGCGGCCAACGGGTCGTCCGGCGAGGCCGTCGTGGAGGCGCTGGTGGCGCGGACACAGGAGCGGCTGGACGCGGCGGCGGCCGCCGGTCGCATCCCGGCCGAGGAGGCCGCGGAGAAGCTGGCCGAGGCGACGGAGCGGATCAACAGGCTGGTCTTCGAGACGCCGCAGCCGGGCGAGGGCCCGGGCGCGGCGCCGGCGGGGGCCGCGACGACCGCGAGCGACCTCTAGGGCGTCGCTCGTGCCTCGTGCCGACGGCCCGGGGCAACCCGGGCCGTCGTTTCACGTGGGGGGCAGGGCTAGAGTTCGACGTCGCCGCGGAGGAGCTGCTTGGCGATGGTGCGGCGGAGGATTTCCTGGGTGCCATCGGCGATGCGGATGATGCGGGATTCGTGCAGGCCGCCGTGGAGGCGGGTTTCGTTGGTGAGGCCCATGCCGCCGTGGACCTGCATGGCGCGGTCGTAGACGCGGAAGCAGGTCTCGGTGCTGTAGGTCTTCATCATGGCGAGTTCCTTGATGGCGGGGGCGCCGGTGTCAGCCTTCCAGGCGCATTGGAGGCCCATGCAGCGGGCGGCGTACGTTTCGATGGCGCAGTCAGCGAGCATGAGCTGGATGGCCTGATGCTCGCTGATGGGCTTGCCGAAGGTGACGCGGCTCTTGCTGTACTCCAGGGAGCGTTCGAGCGCCCAGCGGGCGAGGCCGACGGAGCGAGCGCCGTTGTAGAGGCGGCCGTAGTTCACACCCTCGAGGGCGAGGGGGAAGCCTTCGCCGACGGGGCTGAGGCGGTAGGCGTCGGGGACTTCGAGGTCGTCGAAGGAGAGGATGCCCTCCTCGCCACCCTCGTGGCCGAAGAGGCGGATGACGCTGTCCACGTTGAAGCCGGGCCTGTCCGCCTCAAAGACGAAGGCGGTGACGCCCCCCTTGCGGGCGGCGACGCGGTCTGGGTCGGTGACGGCGAAGACGATGCCTTTCTCGGCGTAGGGGGAGTTGCTGATCCACTGTTTGGCGCCGCGGATGCGCCAGACGCCGCCGTCGCGAAGGGCGCGGGTGCTCATGTTCCAGACGTCGCTGCCGGCGTCGGGCTCGGAGAGGGCGAAGCAGGAGGACTGGTCGCCGTTGAGGAGGGGGGAGAGGAAGGCGTCGCGGACGGCGGGCTGGAGGTGGCGGTGGAGGGCGTTGGGGCCCATGGCCCAGTGGGCGATGGCGCCGAAGGTGAGGGGGCGGGCGGGGCCGACGAAGCGGAAGAGGTCCTCCCAGGCGTAGTAGTAGGTGGTGAAGTCTGCGCCGCCGCCGCCGACCTCAGCGGGGACGAACATCCCGTAGTAACCGGCCTTGGCCGAGGCCATGCGGATCTCGCGCTTGGCGGCGAGGATGGGGGGGCGGTAGCGGCCGTCGTGGTCGTAGGGGTGGTCGAGTTCTTCGCGCAACGCTTCCTCGCGGGGCTCGACCTCGGCGCGGACGAAAGCACGGATGCCGTCGAGGAGGAGGCGGGTCTCCTCGGGGACGGTGAAATCGGTCATGACGGGGAGCCTCCCGGCTGGGTGGCGCGCGCGGCTGGGCCGTCGCGGCGGGGAGTTTAGCAGTCGAAGAGCGGGGAGTTGGGACGGGGCTGGGCATGAGGCAGGCGGGCCGGCGGGCGCGGCGACGGACGATGCAGACCGGGATGCGAGGCGGAGCGCTGGATGGCGCAGCGGCTGGGAGCAGCGGGGGGGGGGATCGGATGGTGATGGCCTGCGCCCTGGGTGGGGCGGTGTCGCCGCTGGGCGAGACCGAGTTGCCCATCTGCGTGCTGGTGCGCGCTGGGCCGGGGACGGTGCGGCACGAGTTGTTCGAGGCGGAGTGAGTTGATGCCTGGCGGCGGCGCGACTTCCGGCCGCAGTTTGTTCGAGGCAGAGCCGCTGTTCGGCGGGGGGATCCAGTGTCTTCGGACGGAGAACTGGTCGCGGGAGGCGGCGGACTTCGTGCGGGCGACCCTCCGGCCGAGGCGGAGGCGATCTTCTTCGGCATTCGGCGGGACGGCTGGGTGTGGGGGTTCGATCGCGTGTGTCTGGGTGGCCAGGGGCGGGCGCAGGGCTGCGGGGGTTAGCCGCCGGGGTCCTGTGGGGCGGGCGGAGGCGGCAGGGGCTGGGCCCCGGGGGCGCCCTCCGTTGCGAGGGGGATGGGCGGAAGTTCGCGGTCGGTGGGGTAGGTTTCGTCGTTGGTATCGATCCAGGCATGGGCGAGGTGGTGGCCGGCCCAGGCGAAGTCGAGGGCGCGCGGGTCCTGGTGGAAGTAGGGCTTGACGAGGCCGAGCTGGATGCCGTTGGCGACGTTCTGGACCCAGAAGCCGGTAGTGAGGAGGAGGTCCTGGACCTGCTGGGCGAGGCCCTGGCGGGCTTCGCGGTCGAAGGTGACGCCCATCTCCTCGATGAGGGCGTCAACGTCGGGATTGGCGTAGCGGCCGAAGTTCTCGTCGCCGTCGCTGTGGGCGCTGCGGCGCCAGCCGTCGGTGGGGTCGGCCTGGAGGGGGGCGGGGCCCCAGCCAAAGAAGGCGGGGAGGGTGCCGTCGCGGAGCTGCTGGGTGATGTCGGCGTAGGAGCGGAAGCTGGGATCCAGGGCGAGGCCGGCGTTGCGTTCGACCATGCCGCGCAGGGCCTGGGCGGCGCCGGGGAAGAAGCCTTCGAAGAGGTCGGCGACGACGATGGGGACTTCGCCGACGCCGTCGCCGCCGCCGAGGGCGTCCAAGAGGGCATTGATTTCGGGGAGGTCTTGGTCCTTGTCGGTGCGGTAGCCGGGGCGGGTGAGGAGGTCGTTCTCGGGAAGGGCCCAGCCCTGGAGGTACCAGGGGAGGGGGCCGGAAAGGCGGGCGTCGCCGGCGTAGAGCCGGTCGATGAGGGCGAAGCGGTCGATGGCAAGGCTGAGGGCGGTGCCGAGGCGGGGGTCGCTGAAGGGGCTGTCGAGTTCCGCGCTGATGACGAAGGAGAGCTGGACGGGGGTGTCGATGGGGTATTCAAAGGGGAGGTCGTCTGGCCGGGCCTCGGTGATGGCGTTGATGCCGTCGGTGGGGAAGGGGAAATCGACGGCGTCGAGGACGCCGCGGTCGTAGTCGGTGGCGATGGCGTTGTTGTCGGGACGGCGGAAGATGACGCCGTCGAGGAAGGCGCCGTCGTCCTGCCACCAATTGGTGGAGCGGGCGAGGGAGATGTCGGGGCCGATGAAGTCGCGGGGGAGGTAGGGGCCGCTGCCGGCGGCGAGTTCGATCATGCGGTCGTTGCCGGGGCTGTCCCAGCGGGGGGCGAATGCTTCCAGGCCTTCGCGGCTGACGATGAAGCTCCAGGGAGCGGCGTGGACGGAAGCGAGGTAGGTGGCGTCGGGCTGGGAGGTGGTGAAGGTGATGATGCGGTTGCCGTTGAGGGTGGGGGGGGTGGCGCGGCTGTAGAGGCTCTGGCGGTAGAAGCGGAGATCGGGCTCGCCGGCGTCGGTGAGGCCGGCGAGTTGGCGTTCGACATTGAGGCGGACATCGTCGGCGTCCACGGCGCGGCCGTTGGCGGGGGCGCCGTCCCAGAAGACGGCCTGGGGGCGGATGGTGAAGATGTAGGTGGTGTCGTCGGGCATTTCGGGGATGGCGGCCAGGTCGGGCTCGAGGGTGCCCTGTGAGACGGAGTCGGGGCGGAGGAGGCGGCTGTAGAGCAGGCTGAGGATGCGTTGGGTGGTGCGGAAGCGGGAGCGGTGGGGGTCGAAGCGGTCGATCTCGTCGGTGACGGCGAAGAGTTGAGCGATGCCGCCGGGCTGAGGGACGCTGGCGGCGGGTGGGGTGTCGGCGCCCGCGGCGGGGGTGGTGGTGTCGTCGTCTGGCGAGCCGAGTTGGTCGGGGGAGGTCTGGTCGTCGGGGGTCGGTTCGTCGTCCGCCTGGTCGTCGGGGGGGGGCTCGTCGGGGGTGTCGTCGTCATCGCCGCCGCAGCCGACGAGGGCAAGGCCGGCGGTCCCGAGGCCGGCGCGGGCGGCGGCGCGGAGCAGGGCCCGCCGCGTCATCCGACGGCGGCGACGGTGCGTCCAGGGGGGAATGTCGCGCATGCTGCCTCGAACGCTGAGCCCGCTCGGGCTCAGGTTAGAGGGCGCCCCGGGCAGGGGCCAGCAGGGGGCGGGGGCGGCTGGACGGGGGCGGGAGGGGGGGCGATACTCAGGCAGTGGAGGCGCGCCGTCGGCTGAGGCCGGGGAGCAGCGGGAGGCAGAGGATGCCGCCACTCGTACCGTCGTTCTTGCTGCCGCAGTGGCTGCGTGAGGCGCCGCTGCCGCTCAAGCTGGCGTTGCTGGCACCGGGGCTGGTGGTGGGGGCGGTGCTGGGGATCGTGGTGAACGCGATCGCGATCAACCTGGGTGCAGGCAATCAGCATCTGAGCAGCGCGGGGGGCGGCTTCGAGGAGTGGCTGATCTGGATCATCGTGGGAGCGGGGCTGCTCCTGGGCTTCGGGCTGGGGGGCTTCATCTATTTCGGTGTGGGTCGTGGGGCGGACGCGTTCGACGAGGAGGATGAGGACGAGCCGGGGGGCGAGAGCGGGCTGTTGGAGGTCTGAGGCCGACCGCGATGGGGAGCGCGCAGCGGGCCCACGGAGCGGGCCCGCTTTCATTTCCGGCGAGCATTCAGGTGGCGGGGCGAGGGCGTTTTTCTCCGCTTGGGTGGGCGTCGATCCGTTGAGCGGAGTTGATCGTTAGGCCGTAGCGGATTATGAAGGCAGTGGTGGCGGGCGCGGAGACGGTCCAATGCCACAGGCCAGCGCCCAGCCGGTTGAGATGGAGTTCCCCGCCTACGCGGTGGAGTGCACAGTTCTGACCCCCAGCGGAACGGTGGTCGCGCGCGGCCGGGCCGCGCCGCGTGCGGAAGAGCACACGGCCGAGGCTTATAGCGTGCAGCTGACGGAGATTGAACCGCGGGGTGTGCTGGAGGCGATGGTCTACTCGGACCAGCCGACGGTGCTGCTTCGGTACGAGGGGGCGGCGGAGGCGCGCTTGCGCATCGACCACATTACGGGGCCGGCGCCGGCGCGGGCCTTCTACTGCCACGCTGTGTAGGGCGGGGCGTCGCGGCGGCTGATCGGCGGCTGCTGAGCGGCGGCGGGAGTTCGGTCGACGGGGGGGCGGGGGCGCCCGTAGCATCGGGCGATGCTCGGCGTTGCCTGGGGCCAGATTCTGCACAAGAAGTTGCGCAGCCTGCTGACGGTGCTGGGCTTCGGCTTCTGCGTGAATCTGTACATCGTGGTGACGACGGTGATGCGATTCATTCGCGAGGACCTGGATCTGCAGGTGGAGCGGTTCCGGGGCCTGCTGCTGGTGCAATCGCGGGGGGAGGCGGGGAGCACCGGGCTGGAGTGGCCGCCGATCTCGTCGGCGCTGACGGCGGCGGAGGCGGGGGCCGTGCTGGCGACGCCGGGGGTGGAGGGGGCGGAGTCGACTGCGGTGCTGTTCGCGGGGCTCGCGCCGCCGCTGTTTCCGACGGCGCCGCCGGAGGCGCTGCTGGTGGGGCTGGAGGTGGGGCGGGAGGCGGCGTTTCTGGGGGACGCGTCGGCGCTATTGGGGTCCAACCGATTGCCGGCGGGGAGTGCAGATCAGGTGGTGCTGGGGGTGCTGGCGGCGCGCTACTTTGCGGCGCAGGCGTCGGCGCGGGCGGAGGCGCCGTCGCCGGTTGGGCCGATCGCGCTGGCGGCGGTGGGGAGCCGGATCCCGATCCGGGGGTCGGAGTTCACGGTGGTGGGAGTCCTGGAGCCGGAGACGAATCAGCTGCTGCGGTCGTGCGTGGTGATGCCGCTGGCGGCGGCACAGCGGGTGATGCGGCAGCCGGGGACGGTGAGCGCCGTGCTGCTCACCCCGGAGACGACGCGCGTGATCGGGGCGGTGAGGCGGGCGGTGGAGCGAGAACATCCGACGCTGATGGTGATCACGGAGGAGCGACTGGCAGAGAACGCGGGGCGGCTCTTGGAGCGGGTGACGCAGTTGTTCAATGTGGTGCGCTGGACGGCGGTGACGGTGGCGGCGCTGCTGATCACGATCGTGATGTTCGTGACGGTGCTGGAGCGGACCCGGGAGCTGGGGACGTTGCGGGCGATCGGCGCGCCGTGGGGGGCGGTATTCGGGATGGTGATGGCGGAGTCGGTGCTGGTGGCGGGGGCGGGGGCGGCGCTGGGGGTGCCGATGTCGCGGGTGGTGATCCTGCGGGCGCTGGGGCCGGACGCGGCGGGGATCCGGTCGCGGCGGATTGAGGCGTCGGCGGTGGTGCTGATGACGGGATTCGCGCTGGTGGCGTCGTTGCTGCCGGCGGCGCGCGCGGTGCGCGTGGACCCGATCGTGGCGCTGCGGTACGAGTAGGACAGCGGCGAGAGCCGGCGAAGTGGGAGGGCGCGTGGACGAAGCGGGAGCCGGTGCGCCGGACGGGCAGCGGGATCCGATTCTGTCGGCGCGGAACCTGTGGCGCGTCTTCCGTTTGGGGGAGAGCCGGGTGGAGGCGCTGCGGGGGGTGTCGCTGGACGTGTACCGGGGGGATTTCGTGGCGGTGGTGGGGCCAAGCGGGAGCGGCAAGTCGACGCTGCTGCACTTGCTGGGGCTGATCGATTCGCCGACGGAGGGGCGGGTGGAGATCCGGGGCGAGCCGGCCCAGCATTTCGGGCGGGAGCGGCGGGCGGGGTTGCGGCTGCGCTGGCTGGGGTTCGTGTTTCAGTCATTCAATCTGTTGCAGTTGCTGACGGCGCGGCAGAACGTGGAGATCGTGCTGCGGCTGGCGGGGGCGCCGAAGGGTACGCGGCGGCAGCGCGCGGCGGAGCTGCTGCGGGCGGTGGGGCTGGGGGAGCGGATGGACCACCGGCCGGCGCAGCTTTCGGGCGGGGAGCGGCAGCGGGTGGCGATCGCGCGGGCGCTCGCGAACGGGCCGGACGTGCTGCTGGCGGACGAGCCGACAGGGAACCTGGATTCGCACACGGGGGGCGAGATCGTGGACCTGCTCGCGGATCTGAACCGGGCGGGGCAGACGGTGGTGATGGTGACGCACAACGCGGCGATCGCGGCGCGGGCCGGGCGGGTGCTGCGGATGCGGGACGGCGAGCTGCGGGAGGACGGCGGCTCGTAGGGGGGCATCGCGCGGGTGGCGATGGAGACGCTATGGTCTGTCGGGCCGGGGGTGGGTGTCTTGCGGTCCGTGTGGTGGCGGCGGCCGGCCAGAGGGACATGCCAGATGGCGGATGGCGCGCAGCCGGAGTTCTGGGAGGAAGCGCAGGCACTGATCGCGGGGGCGCCGATCGCGTTCCTGGCGACGGCTTGGGGTGAGCAGCCGATCGCGCGGGCGGTGACGCCGACCTACGAGGGCCTGATGGCCTATGTCGCGACCGACCCGGACACGAGCAAGGTGCGGCAGGTGCGCCGTAACCCGCTGGTGGACCTGCTGCACTGGAGCACGGATTTCCGGCACCTGAGCCTGCGCGGGCGGGCGTCGATGGTGGACGATGCGGTGGTGCGGGAGCGGATGTGGTCGGCGTTTCCGTACGCGCTGGAGGACTACTTCGAGCATGCCGGTTGCGAGGGCCAGAAGGCGGCGTATGGGTTGATGCGGATCGAGCCGTTCCGGATTGAGCTGTGGAGTCTGGGGAGCCTGGCGACGGGGAAGCCGCCACAGGTCTGGCGGGCACGCTAGAGGGCACGCTGGGTCCGGCGGCAGGCGCCGCCGGGCGGGCGGAGGGGAGGTTGCCGTGCGCATCGCGATGATCGGGCAGGCGCCGTTTGGGGCGGCGGCGTACGAGCGGATCCGGTCGGACGGACATGAGATCGTGGGGGTGTTCACGCCGCCCGAGAAGGGGCGGGCGGACCCGCTGGCCGAGGCGGCGCGGCGAGACGGGGTGCGGCTGGTGCAGCCCGCGCGCTGGCAGCGGAAGGGGGAGGTGGACGCGGCAGTGTTCAAACAGTACGCGGCGACGGAGCCGGAGCTGAACGTGATGGCGTTCGTGACGCAGATCATTCCGGGACGGGTGCTGCAACAGCCGCCGCAGCAGACGATCCAGTACCACCCGTCGTTGCTGCCGAGGCACCGGGGGCGCAGCGCGATCAACCACGCGATCCTGCAAGGAGACGGGGAGACGGGGCTGACGATCTTCTGGGTGGACGAAGGGATCGACACGGGCCCGATCTTGCTGCAAAAGTCGGTGCCGATTGGGGAGGACGAGACCCTGAACAGCCTGTACCGCGATCACCTCTTCCCGCTGGGGGTGGAGGCGCTGGGGGAAGCCGTGGGGTTGGTGGTGTCCGGAGCGGTGCCGCGGATCGCGCAGGAGGAGGCGCTGGCGACGTATGAGCCGCCCTGGGAGGGGGAGATCGCGGGGATCGATTGGACGCTGCCGGCGGCGGAGGTACACAACTTCATCCGCGGCAGCGACCGGCAGCCGGGCGCGTGGACGACGTGGCAGGGGGGGACGGTGAAGCTGTACGGGTCGCGGCGGGCGGAGGCGAGCGCAGGGGCGCCGGGGAGTGTGGCGGCGGTCGAGGCGGAGGGCGTGATCGTTCGCTGTGGGGACGGGGGCGCCGTGCGCCTGGAGCTGGCGCGGCCGGAGGGGGGCGAGCGAGGGGCAGCGGCGGCGTGGGCGGCGGGGGCCGGATTGGAGGTGGGAGGGCGGCTGGGGTAGCGGGCGCTAGCCGTCTTGCAAGCGGCGGCCGGAGTCCAGGGCGCGGCCGAGGGGGGTGCGGCTGATGGGGTCGGCGGCGGCGGCGCGCTGCCAGGCGGCGTCGACGGCCTTGGCGTATTTTGGGTGGGCCTCGTTGCGCTTGGTGACGTCGTCCTTGTGAAAGGCAGCCGCGGCGATGGCGCGGCGCACGCCGCGGGCTCGGCCGCCGCGCGGGCAGGGTGGGGTGGGGGCGTCGAGGCGGCGCTGGAGGGCCTCGAAGGGGGCGTCGCAGGGGGCGCAGCGGTAGACGTAGAGAGGCATGGGGTCCTTGCGGAGCGATCGTAGCAGCGGCGGGGAGGGGGCGTGATGGAGCGGGCTGATAGGCTCGAAGCGCCGGGGGCGTGGCCGGATTCGGAGATGTTGTGATCGGGCGGAACGGGCTGAAGACGCTGGTCTTGATCGTGCTGCTGTCGGGCGTGGTGCTGGTGCTGGGCCAGTTGCTGGGTGGGGTCTTGGGGCTGACGATCGCGGCGGCCATCGTGGTGGCGATGAACTTCGGGTCGTACTGGTACTCGGACCGGCTGATCCTGAAGACGATGCACGCGCGAGAGGTGACGCCGCAGCAGGCGCCGGGGCTGCACCGGATCGTGGAGCGGGCGGCGCGGGAGGCGAGCCTGCCGAAGCCGAAGGTGTATATCGTGGAGACGCCGGTGCCGAACGCGTTCGCGACGGGGCGGAGTCCGAGCCACGCGGCGGTGGCGGCGACGACGGGGGTGATGGGGCTGCTGACGGAGCGGGAGCTGGCGGGCGTGTTCGCGCACGAGCTGGGGCACGTGAAGAACCGGGACACGCTGATTAACTCGATCGTAGCGATGCTGGCGTCGACGGTGATGATCATCGCGATGTTCGCGCGTTTCAGCTTGTTCTTCGGGTTCATGTTCGCGGGGAGCAACCGCGGCGGGGGGAACTCGTCGGCGGCGGCGGGCCAGCTGGCGGCGACGCTGGTGCTGGCGATCGTGGCGCCGCTGGTGGCGGGGATGATCCAGATGGCGGTGTCGCGGGCACGGGAGTACAGCGCCGACGAGACGGGGGCACGGAACTCGCGGGACCCGGAGGCTTTGGCGTCGGCGTTGCAGAAGCTGCAGATGGCGTCGCAGGATCCGCGGGCCCAGGCGGCGGCCAGGACGATGGCGGGCGCGGAGGCGGCGAACCACCTGTTCATCGTGAACCCGTTGGCGGGGGGGCCGGGGCGGTGGTTCGCCAGTCATCCGCCGGTGGAAGATCGGGTGGCGCGGCTGCGGCAGATCGGTCGTGAGATCGGGCAGATCTTCTAGCGGGGCCAGGGTTCGGCCGGGTCGGGGTGGGGGCAGGAGGCCGGGGGCTAGAGCGCTGCGAGGCAGCGGGCCGATGGCCTGAAGGAGTTCTCGTAAGGCAGGGAGGACGTCCGGCTCGACGAGGCGTGGGCGACGCCGCGCACCTCGATGAGGGAGGCGTCGTGCAGGCGCTTACGGAGGCGGCGGGCGGCGCCTGCGCTGAGGAGGATGGCCTCGCGCAGGCCGAGGGAGTCGATGAAGAGATTGAGGTCGTAGGCGAGGGCGCTGACACGGGTAGTCGCGGCCGGGATCCCACTCGGAGTCGCCGTGGCCGCGGAGGTCGAGGGCGTAGAGGTGGTAGCGGTCGCCGATCTCGGCGGTGAGGGCGTCGAAGTTGTGTGCGTTGCCGCTGAGGCCGTGGACGAGGATGACGGAAGGGGTGCCGGCGGGGCGACTGGGGCGCCATTCCCGATAGTGCAGGCGGACGCCGACGGCCAGCGTGGCGGAGTGGGGGTTGGCTGCCGAGTCTGGGGAAGCGGCGGAGTCGCTGGGCCCGACGAGGGGGTCCGGCGGCGGCGGCTCTGGAGCAGGGGCCGGGGGCGGCCCGCGCGGAGACGTGTTCCTCCTCGCCGGCACTGGGGACGGCGGGGGTGGGGACATCGGTCAGGAGCAGGTCATCGAGGGCGTCGCGGAGGATGGCGCGCAGCGCGGTCTGCTTTTCGCTGAGGTGCTGGGCCTCGGCGCGGGAGGCGGCCATTTCGCGTACGAGGAGGGCGATGCCGCCCTGTAACTTCTGGGCCATGGTGCGGGGCTCGTGAAGGCGCAGACCGGCGGCGGGGGCGGCGACTCTCCGCCGCATGCGTTATGGTAGCAAGTGACGGGCAGGACCGCGAGTTTCGGAGTACGGATTCCGACTACTGCGCGTTTTTTGGGGTGGCGGCTTGTGCCCGCTCCAGGAGGGTCCCCACCGTTACGACGCCATGCGCGAGGAAGTCGGGGATGATGCGGGCAAGCGCGGCGGGCACCTCGCTGGGGATGCCGTGGCCGACGCGGCTGAAGACGTGGAGGCTGGCGTTGGGGAGGCGCTGGAAGTCGGCGAGGTTCTGGGGGAGGAGGGCGTCGGCGGCGGCGGCGACGATGAGAGTGGGGGTGTGGACCTCGGGCAGGCGGTCGGCGAGACGCTGCGCCTCCATCGAGTCGAGGGAGCCGAGCAGGTGCCCCTCGGACACGGAGAGCGCGCGGTCGGTACGGCGTTCGGCGGTGGCGCGGTCCGGGGGGCGGGCGCTGCCGAGGAGGCGCTGCTGGATGAGGAGTTCCCGGTCGCGGGCATACCAGGGGGCGAGCCGAGCCTGGCGGTCCTCGGGGGACAGCTCTCCACCGTCGGCGGGGGTGGGGGCGATGAGGATGAGGTTCTGGAGGTGGCCGGGGTGGTGCACGGCGAGGTGGAAGCCGACGGCGCCCCCCATGCTGTGGCCGATGAAGGTGAAGCGGTCGAGGCCGAGGGCGGCGGCGAGGGCGAGGGCGTCGTCGGCATACTGCTGGACGGTATAGCCGTCCTGCGGGCGGGCGCTGTCGCCGGCACCGCGGCAGTCGAAGGCGAGGCAGCGGTAGCGGTCGGCGAGGCGGGGGATGAGGAACTCCCAGCTTTCGCGGGAGGCGGTGTAGCCGTGGTGGAAGAGGAGGGGCGGGCCCCGGCCGATGTCTTCGTAGAAGAGTTCGACGCCGTTGACGGCGAGGATGGGCATGGGGGTCCTTTGCGACGAATCGTGTGGGGGGAGTGTAGTGGGGCCGCTCGGGGCGGCGGCGGGGCGGGGCTGGCGCGGGCGCAGCCAGCAGGGCCGGAGCCGGTGCGTGCGACGGTGTCCGAGCGGGCAGGCGGGCTCCGTATACTCGGCAGGATGCCGCTCCTGCCCCCCCGCTTGCCACCCCCACCGCGGCGGCTGCTGCGGGCGCCCGCGCGGCCGGCGGTGGCCGGACGGAGCCCACTGCGGCGCTGGGAGCGGGTCGTGGCGGTGGCGATCTTCTCGGGGCTGGCGGTGGTGCTGGGGATCGCGGCGGCGGTGATGGTGCGGCCGGCGATCGTGGATGACTTTCACCCGTTCTGGCCGGCGCTGGCCGGGATCGGGTTCTGCTCGACGGTGGGCGGGTTCTGGTGGCTGTGGTGGCGCCCACGGTGAGAGGCGCGCGCGTGCGGCGGCGAAGGGCGACGCTGCTCTCGCTCCTGTTGGTGCTGGCGGCGATTGCGGCAAGCTGTGGGCTGGGCGGCGCGGGGGGCGAGGCGACGCTGGCGCTGGCCGTGGACGAGGAGGACCCGGACCGGCCGGTCCTGATCGCGGCGGCGGAGCCGGTGGCGGCCGGGCAGGCGTTGCTCGTGCGCCTGGAGGTACCGGAGCCGCTGGAGGCGGCGTTCGTGCAGGTGCGGCTGGAAAAGCGGGTGGGGGGGAGCTTCCAACAGCGGCAGGAGTACCGGCATGCCGTGACACCGCCGTGGAACGTGGCCGTGATCCCGCTGACGATCGAGGAGCCGGGGGAGTGGAATGTGGCGCTGATCGCGCACTCGCGGAAGGTCACGGATGTTCGGTTCGATGTCGAGCGGCGCTGAGGGGGCGCGGCGGCTAGGCTGCGCGCGGATCGGCAGGCATCGCAAGGGGGACGAGGATGCGAGCGATCGCGAAGGTTGCGTCGGATCTGGGGCTGGGTGAGCCGGAGCTGGAGCTTTACGGCCCCTACAAGGCCAAGCTGACGCCCGTCGCGATGGCGCGGCTGCGCGCAGTGGGGGCGGGGCGGCTGGTGCTGGTGACGGGGATCAATCCGACCACGGGCGGCGAGGGGAAGACGACGACGTTGATCGGGCTGGCGCAGGCGCTGCGGCGGCAGGGGCGGGGGGCGACGGCGGCGCTGCGGGAGCCATCGATCGGGCCGGTGATGGGGATCAAGGGCGGCGGCACGGGTGGGGGGCAGTCGGAGGTGCTGCCGGCGGAGGAGATCAACCTGCACTTCACGGGCGACCTGCACGCCGTGACGACGGCGAACAACCTGCTGGCCGCGGCCGTGGACAATTCCATGTTCCACGGCAATCCGCATGGCTTGGACGCGCGGCGGATCACCTGGCGCCGGTGCCTGGACATGAACGACCGGGCGCTGCGGAATGTGGTGATCGGGATGGGCGGGACGACGGACGGGGTTCCGCGGGAGGAGGCGTTCGACATCACGCCGGCGTCGGAAGTGATGGCGATCCTGTCGGTGGCGGCGGATCTGGAGGATCTGCACGAGCGCTTGGGGGCGACGATCGTGGGGTACACGCGGGAGATCGAGCCGGTGCGCTGCCGGGACCTGGGCGTGGAGGCGGCGATGACGGTGCTGCTGAAGCAGGCGCTGCAGCCGAACCTGGTGCAGACGACTGAGGGCGGACCGGCTTTCGTGCACGGGGGGCCGTTCGCGAACATCGCGCTGGGATGCAACAGCCTGGTGGCGACGCGGGCGGCGCTGGCGACGTCGGAGATCACGGTGACGGAGGCAGGATTCGGCTCGGACCTGGGGGCGGAGAAGTTCTTCAACATCTACTCGCGGATCGGCGGGCTGCGGCCGGAGGTCGCGGTGATCGTGGCGACGGCGCGCGCACTGAAGCAGCACGGGGGGGTGGACGCCAAAGAGCTGGAGCGGGAGGACGTGGCGGCGCTCGAGGCGGGGTTGGTGAACTTGGACGCACACATCGACAATGTGGAGCGGCACGGGGTGACGCCCGTGGTGGCGGTGAACCGCTTCCCGAGCGACACGGATGCAGAAGTGGCAGCGGTGACCGCGCACTGCGAGTCGCGGGGGGCGCGGGTGGCGGAGGCGGACCCGTTCGGCGGGGGTGGTGAGGCCTGTCTGGGACTAGGGGAGGCGGTGCAGGCGGCGCTGGCGGAGGCGGGCAGCCTGCGCTACCTGTACGAGCTGGAGCAGCCGCCGAAGGCGAAGATCGAGGCGATCGCGCACGACGTGTACGGGGCGGGGCGGGTGGTCTACACGCGGCGGGCGGAGCTGACGCTGCGGCGGATGTCGCGGATGGGGCTGGAGGCGCTGCCGGTGTGCGTGGCGAAGACGCAGTACTCGTTGTCGGCGGACGCGGGCCTGCGGGGACGGCCGACGAACCACGAGTTCCCGGTGCGGGAGGTGCGGCCGTCGGCGGGGGCGGGGTTCCTGGTGGTGATCGCGGGGGAGATCATGACGATGCCGGGGCTGCCGCGGGAGCCGGCGGCGACGCGGTTCGCGCTGGACTAGGCGCGGGCGCTACTCGGTTTCGATGGGGGTGTGGAGGGCGTTGCCGTACTCGGCCCAGGAAGCGTCGTAGAGGCGGGTGCTGGGGTAGCCGAGCAGTTCCAGCAGGAAGTACCCGTGCGCCGCACGGATGCCGCCCTGTCAATAGGTGGTGACGGTCTTGTCGGGGGTGATGCCGGCTTGGGCGAGGAGGCGGCGCAGCTCCGCGGGGGGCTTGAGGGTGCGGACGGGCTGCTGGAGGGTGTCCAGCCACTCGATATGGACGGCGTGGGGGATGCGGCCGCCGCGCTGGGTGCCGCGGGTGTTGGCGCCGGTCCATTCGGCGTCGGAGCGGGTGTCCCAGAAGATGTGGCCGGGGTCTTCGCAGTCGTGGGCGACGTCGCCGAGGCGGCAGAGGAGGGAGTCGTCGGAGGGGGCGGCGGTGAAGGTGGTGGGGTGAGGGCGGACGTTGTCGCGGGAGAGGGGGCGGTCTTCGGCGTACCACTTGTCGAGCCCGCCGTGGAGGACCTGGACGCCGTGGAAGCCGAAGCGACGGCAGGTCCACCAGAAGCGGGCGGCGTAGAGGCCGCCGGATCCGTCGTAGGCGAGGACGCGGGAGTCGCTGTTGATGCCGAGGCGGCCCATGAGGGCGGCGAACTCGTCCGGGTCGCTGATGCCGTGGACGGCGGAGTCGGTGCCACCTTCCTTCCAATAGCGGGAGAGGGACCAGACGGCGCCGGGGAGGTGGAGGCGCTGGTAGGCGGGGAGGAGGTCGCAGTCGACGACGGCGAGGTCCGGGTCGCCGAGGTGGTCCGCGAGCCAGTCGGTTTCGACGAGGAGGTGGGGATTGGCCCAGCCGTCGTTGGCCATGGTGGTCTCCTTGCCGGAGCGCCGCGGGTCAGCTTCTGCCCGGCACGCTCGCGGGGTGGGGACCCCAGACTAGCGAGGTGGGTGGGTCGTACGGAAGCGGGGGGGCGGCGGCGTTCCAGGCGCGGTGGTCGGGGTCTGCGCCGCGGGCGCGGCCTTGCTCGATCTGGCGATCGAGGGGGGTGCCGGCGCGGCGGGGGCGGGGCATCTGGAGTGGGCCGATCACGCCGTCCCGTTCCAGGTCCGCCATTTCCTTGTCGTCGAGGCCGAGGAGGCCGCGGTAAACGAGGTCGTTGTGGGCGCCGTAGGGGGCGGCCGCCCAGCGGAGGCGGGCTGGGGTGCGGGAGAAGCGTTGCCAGGGGCCGGCGACGATGCGGGGTCCGACGGCGGGCTGGTCGGCGCGGAGGAGGAGTCCGCGGTGCCAGAGCTGCGGGTCGCGGAGGACTTGGTCGAAGCGGCGGACGGGGGCGGCGCGGACACCGGCGGACTGCAGATGACGAGCGGCGTCCTGGGCGGTGCGCTGGCGGGTCCACTCAGCGATGGCGGCGTCGATGTCGTCCTCATCGGCCTTCCGGCCCTGGAGGGCACGCCAGGCGGGGTGATCGGGGAGTGCGCCGTGGAGGGCGGCGAGGAGGCGGGGCCATTCGCGATCGTGCTCGACGGCGATGGTGAGCCACTGGTCGTCGTTGCCAAGGGGGGTGCCGTCGGGGGCGGCGGGGTAGAGGTTGTGGGGGGCGTACCAAGGGTGGCGGTTGCCGTGGCGGCCCCAGGAGCCGCCGCTGGAGAGGTGGTGGAGGAGGGGGACGGCGGCGGAGAGGGTGGCGACCTCGTATTGGGCGAGATCGATCCATTGGCCGTCGCCGGTGCGGCGGCGGTGTTCCAGGGCGAGCATGCAGGCGAAGGCGGCGTGGACGGCGGCGGCGATGTCGGGGTAAGGAACGGCGCTGGCCTCGGGGGGGCCGTCGGGGTAGCCGGTGACGTCAGCGAGACCAGAGGCGGGCTCGAGGCCCCAGCCGAGGGCACGGTAGTCGCGCCAGGGGCCGCTGTGCCCGTAGCCGCAGGAGGAGAGCATGATGAGGCGAGGGTTTACGGCGCGGAGGTCGTCGTAGGTGAGGCGGTGCTGCTGGAGGGCGTGGGGGGTGTAGTTCTCGATGACGATGTCGCAGGCGGCGACGAGCCGGAGGAGGAGTTCGCGTCCGCGGGGCCGGGCGAAGTCCAGTGCCGCGTGGAACTTGTTGGGGTTGGCGAGCAGCTGGCCGGGGAGGCGGTCGTAGAAGGTGTCGCCCAGATCGAAGTCGGTGTAGGGGGGGATGCGGCCGTGGTCGGGGTAGCGGGGGGACTCCAGCTTGATGACGTGGGCGCCGAGGTCGGCGAGGGCGCGGGCGGCGAAGGGGACGGCCCAGGCAGTGCCGAGTTCGACGACGCGCAGGCCGACGAGGGGGAGGGCGCCGACGGCGGGAGTGGTAGGGGGCGCGGGGGGTTGGGGGTGTGGATCCCAGTCCAGGCTGTCTTGGGTGGTGTCGCCGAGGAGGGGGGCGGGGCGGTGCATCCGCCAGGGGCTCGCGCCCATGAGGAAGGGGCGGCCGGGGATGCGGGTGTGGCGGCCGTCGGCACCCTCAGCGACGAGGAAGAAGCCGCGGTCGGCGAGCTGGGCGTCTCCGGCGAGATCGGCGGCGGTGTGGGCGAGAGCGAAGGGGAGGCGTTTGGCCTGGGCGCGCTCAAGGACGTCGCGGCGGGGCAGGGTGCGAAGGTGAGCGGCGACCTCGGCGACGATCTCACGGCGGTACATGGCGCCGCGCCGGCGGAATCGCTCTTCGCGAAAAGGCGGATGGTCGAGGGCGTCGAGGAAGCTCTCCCAGGCGCCGACGCGGATGACGCAGGCGATGGCGCCGTCGGCGCATTGGAAGATGCCCTGGTCGATGCTGGGGACCTTGCCCTGGCGGCGGTCGACGACGCCGGTGTAGGAAACGAGGAAGGGGAAGACGCCCTGGGCGGAGACCATGGTGTCGAGGCCGGCGACATCGACGACCTGGCCGAGGCCGGAAGTGGCGCGCTCCCAGTTGGCGGCGAGGACACCCATGGCGAGGGCAGCGCCGCCGTTCAACCAGCTGACGCCGACGCCGTGTGCGAGCGGAGGCCGGTCGTGGGGGCCGCTTGCGCCGAGCAGACCGCTGAGGGCGTAGAGGGCGAGTTCGCCGCCCTGCCAGTCGCGCAGGGGGCCGTCGGGGCCGAAGTCAGAGGCATGGCCGACGATGAGGTGGGCGCGGGCGCGGCGCAGCGCCTGGGGGGCGAGGGCGGCGGCGGTGGGAGGTGCGTCCGGCCCGTGCCGGGGGACGGCGCTCAGGACGATGCCGGCAGCGCTGAGGAGGGGAGCGAGGGTGGCGGCGTCGTTGCGCCAGTCGAGGACGAGGCTGCGCTTGTTGTTGTTGAGCCAGCGGTGGAGCGCGCCGTCGGCGTGGGGGGCGTCGGGGAGGGGGAGGCGGCGACGCAGGGGGTCGCCCTGCGAGTCCTCCACCTTGACGACGTCGGCGCCGTATTCGGCCAGGAGCTTGCCGGCGTAGGCGAGGGTCTGGCCTTCGCCGATCTCGACGACGCGCAGGCCATCCAGGGCGGTGGCCGGCGCGGGATCGGTCATCGGGGGCGCGCGGGGCGGGGCGCCCGGCGGCGATCGCTCAATCGCCACATGGTCAGAGTTCCGGGGGGCCGAGCCAGGCGAGGGCGTCGTCGGAGTGGCCGTTGGCGGGCGGGCAGAGGTGCCCGCCGGGGTCGAGGGGGTCCTTGCAGAGGGGGCAGAGCGGGCGGCCGGCGGAGACGGTGTCCTGCGCTTGGCGGGAGAAGATGCGGGCCTGCGCGCGGGAGAAGGTGGCGCGGAGGGTGGCACGGTCTTGGTCCTCAGCGGCGGCGTCGGTGGCGTAGATGGCGAGGGCGTCGCCGTCGTTGTCGTAGGCGAGGGCGAGTCGGCTGACGCGGAAGTCATGGGTGGGATGGCGGGGGAAGTCGGCGAGGGTGGGGAGGGCAGGGCGCTGGGCCTCGCCGGGGCGGCGGTTCTGGGCGAGGACTTGCTCGATTGCGGTGGCGAGGGCTTGGACCTGCTCTTTCTCGGTCCAGAGCGCCGCGCTCAGGCCATTCGCGTCAAGGCGCAGCCGGAAGCGGCGCTGGCCGGGCTCGCCGATGGCTTCCGCCTCGAACGTGTCGACGCGGCCGAGGTCGTGTTCGGCGGAGTCGGGCATGGTGGGCCAATTGTATGAGGCAGGCGTCGGTGCGCGCACGCTGCAGAGGGGCGTGTCCGGTTGACCCCTTATTGCGGAATGGGAACGGATGTGCGAAGATACGGGTGCGGACCCTCTCCCAACGAGAGTTCGCATCTTCCCCAGGGCGGGACCGATCCGGGTCTTTCTCCGTTTCTCCCGGGTCGCCCCGCCCCCTTGCTGTCTCGAACGTATGCGGAGGCTTGCGCGGTCGCAACGCGAGCGGGCGTCGGCTGGGCATGATTTACAGTCTGGTAATGGGCCCGCCAGCGGGGTGGAGGTGGATATACTGCCGCCCGCGCAGCCGGGCCGCGGCGGTCCGGGGGGACGTGAGGGGCTCAGGATGGCGGAGCACGAGGGGGCTGTGGCCGTCGCGCCGCCGAACGAAGCGGAGCGGGCGGCGGCGGCCCGGGCCCATATGGGGGCCCTGCTCAACGTGGTTCCGCTGCTGGGGGTGTTCGCGGCGATCGGGGTGTTCCGGGGCTATCAGAGCCGCTCCCCGTGGGTGGCACGGCAGGCGCTGCAGGCAGCGATCTTCCAGTTGCTAGCGTTCAACGTGGGGATCATGGTGATGACGGTGGTGGGGGTGATCGGGGCGCTGGCGTGGGAGTCGCGCTACGGGGGGGGCGACTTGGTGCTAGCGGTCGTGCTGACGGTGCTGCCGTTCTATCTGGGGTCCTACGTGGCGCAGGCGTCTGCGGCGGCATGGGCGGCGCGGCGGCTGCGATCGGGCGGGGAGGCGCGCTTGCCGATCGCGGGGCGGCTGGCAGGGGTGGTGGAGGAGGGGTCGGTAAAGCCGTCGTAAAAGGGCGGCGGGCCGCGTTGACGGAGATCGGCGTGGGCTGGCAGGCTGAAGGCGTTGGTCGTGCTGGTCTCCCCGACCGGCGATATTTCCCACCGACCTTGCAGATTGATGCAGCGCCCGCGATCCCGCGGGGCCTGCGCGTGGGAGCACGATCATGTCCAGCGCTACCGTGACCGAATCCATGCCCGCGACGACGGCTGTTTGCGTGCACCATTGGCTCGTGAGATCGCCGCAGGGGGCGAAGAGCTGGGGGGAGTGCCGGAAGTGCGGCCTGCGGAGGCGCTTCAGCAATCACTTTGACGGCCGGGATCGGGCGAACAACTCCGATCTCTTCGGTGAGGGGTCGCACACCTGGAAGCCGGACCGGCGCTCCACCTATCACGGTCCGAGCGCGGCGGCGGGCCTGTAGCCGCGCAGACGGTTCCCCCATCGGAGGGATGAGGGTCGCGGCTGGCCCCGGGGCCGTCTGCCGGGCGGCGGGCGGCCCCCGACACGTATCGCAGGGGTGGGGGGTAGAGGGCGATAGGATGCGGGAGAGCAGCGCAAGGGGCTGACAGCATGGCGGAGGCCGACGGGGATGTCACCGGGTACGCAGTCCGGCTGGTGCCGTTCGATGAATGGGCGGACATCGATACACTGGTGCATCGAGCGGCGGTGAGCAGCGGGGACTTCGATTATCTGTTGCGGCCGGTGTGTCCGGACTGCGGCAACGACTTGCAGCTGGGCTACGAGGAGATCGGCGACGGCGGCTCGGCGCTGGCGGTCGTGGTGTGCGAGAGCTGCGAGGTGACGTGGCGGTTGCAGCCGGAGAACGGCGCGGCGGAGCCAGGGTAGCCGGGAGGCGAAGCGGCTGTGGTCATCGTGATGAGCACGGAGGCAACAGAGGCCGATATCCAACGGGTCTGCGAGCGGCTGCGGGAGCAGAACTGCCGGGCCGAACTCACCGTTGGCGTGGAACGGACGATCATCACGGTGGTAGGGCCGAAGACGCCGGCGCTCCAGGAGGACGTGCGCGTGCTGCCGCAGGTGATGGATGTGGTCCTGCTGGGGAAGTCCTACGAGCTGGCGGGCCGCGACTCGCACCCCGAGGCGACGGTGGTCACGGTCGGTGGGGAGGGGAGGGCTGGGGCGGTGGCGATCGGGGGGGAGCGGCTGGCGCTGATTGCGGGGCCGGGCGCGGTGGAGTCGGCGGAGCAGTTGCCGGAGCTGGGGCCGGCGCTGCGGGCGGCGGGGGTGGGGCTGCTGATGGGCGGCAGCATGCGGCCGGATCAGTCGCCATACGCCTTCGCCGGGTTGGGGGAGGAGGGGCTGCAGCACCTGGCGCGGGCGCGGGAGGCGAGCGGGCTGCCGGTGGTGGAGGAGGTGCCGAACACGGCGGTGCTGGCGACGGTGGCGCGGTACGTGGATGGACTGGTGGTGAGCGCCTTCAACATGAGCAATTTCGGATTGCTGGAGGCGATGGCGGCGACCGGCAAGCCGATGATTCTGCGGCGGGGGTTGTCGGCGACGCTGGACGAGTGGCTGTTGAGCGCGGAGCGGGTGCTGCTGGCGGGGAATCCGCAGGTGGTGCTGTGCGAGTCTGGGATCCGGACGTTCGAGACGGCGGCGCCCGGGACGATCGATCTGAGCGCGATTCCGGCCTTGAAGCGGCTGACGCACCTGCCGGTGATTGCGGATCCGGCGCGGGGCAGCGGGCAGGCGGCGCTGGTGCCGGAGCTGGCGCTGGCGGCGGTGGCGGCCGGCGCGGATGGGTTGATGCTGGAGGTGCACCCGCGTCCGGAGCGGGCTTTGGCGGACGGACCGCAGTCGTTGGACGGGGAGCAACTGGTGGCCTTGAGCAGGCGGATGGCGACGCTGGCTTCGGCGGTGGGGCGATCGTTCGTGCTGCCCGCCTGAGGCGCGGGAGCGCTAGGCGCGGAGGGGCGAAGGGGCCATACTGGGCGGGCATTCAGCGAGAAGGGCGTCTTGATGAGCGTGACCGTGCGCATCCCCACGCCGCTGCGCAAGCTGACGCAGGAGCGGGACGTGGTGTCGGCCGGGGAGGGGGATCTGTCGGCGGTGATCGCGAGCTTGGAGAGCAGCTTCCCGGGCATGCAAGCCCGCTTGATCGATGAGGCGGGGGAGATCCGCCGCTTCGTGAACGTTTTCGTGAATGGCGAGGACGTGCGGTTCCTGGATGGGCTGGGGACGAGCGTGGCGGAGGGCGACGAAGTGAGCATCGTGCCGGCGGTGGCTGGGGGCCGCTGAGCAGACGCTGTGGAGGGGTGGACGCGAAACGGGGAGGACCAGGGGTCCTCCCCGTTCGGCGTGCGCTGCGGGCGGAGGGGTTACTCGGCGGCGCCGCTGTTTTCGACGGCGGGGATGATGAGACGGTCGCCGACGTTGATGGTGGCGAATTCGTTGAGGCCGTTGGCGTCGAGGATGGCGTCGATGGAGGACTCGTAGGTGATGGCGAGGTCGTAGACGGTGTCGCCGGGGACGACCTCGTGAACGACGGACTCCTCAAGGGTGGGCAAGGTGCTGGGGGCGTCCAGGGGACGGGCCGGCGCGGGCTCCGGCGTGGTGGGGGTATCGACGACGATCGGGAAGGGGTCGGCGGCGGGAAGGGATTGGGTGGGCGAGGGGTCTGCGGCGGGCAGCGCGGCGCCGGGGGGGAGCGGGGCGCCGTTCAGCGCGGGCTGGGGGGTGGCGCTGATTTCAGCGAAGTCGATGGCTGGGGAGGACTGTTGTGGGGTCTCCGTGGCGGCGCTGCCATCGCCGCCGCCGGAGAGGGCGCCGGCGATGAAGATGATCAGGGCGAGGGCACCGATCGCGCCGGCGAGGGCGGTGAGGTGCACGCGGTCTGGGAGGACCCAGCGGCCGTTACCGTCAGGGCCAGGGAGGCCGAGGGAGAGGAGCAGAGAGTCGCCGCGCCGTCCGGCACCGCGGCCCGGGCGGCTGGGTGCGCCGAAGGGGGAGCCGGCCGCCCGCCCGGCTAGGACGCCAGCGCCACCCGAGGGGGCGACCATTGCGCCGTCGAGCCACCAGGCGGCCGCGCCGGCGGCGATGAGGAGCAGGGAGAAGACCAGGAGCCAGGTGCCGGGACCCGGCCAGCCAACGCCGAAGATGAGCAGGAAAGAGGAGGCGCCGACCGCGTAGGCGGCGGCCGTCTTGGGATCGATCCGCATTCGGGCCCTCCGGTTCGAGAGCCCGCCACCAGTTGTTCGCACTGTATCGCGCCGTCGCCTGGGCGCAAGGCCGGGCCGATGGAAGGGGGTGCAGGGGCGTAGACTGTCGGTCGTGGCGGCCGGCCGCGCGGGAAGGAGCGACGCCATGCCGATCTTCGTAGCGTTGGGCAGGGTGACGCCCGAGGGAATGCGCAATCTGGACCATCTCACGGCGCGCCACGAAGAGGCGGTGAAGCGGGTGAAATTGCTGGGGGGACGGGTGATTTCGTCGTACGCGACGATGGGGCCGTACGACTTCGTCGTGACGCTGGACTGCCCGTCGATGGAAGTGGCGATGACGATTCTGAACCGCGAGGCGGCGGGGGGGAATATTCGCTACGAGACGATGGTGGGGATGCCGACGCGGGACTTCGCGCAGATGTTCCTGGACGAGGAGGCCCTGGCGGAGGAGCGGCGCGTGCTGCGGCGTGATCGGTCGCCGACGGCGACCGCGAAGGGCGCGAAGAAGCGGCGTGGCGGGAAGCGGGGGGCGGCGGGCGGCTAGGGCCGGACGGCGTCCAGGAGGGCGCGGTTGTCGATGTAGACGCGGAGGGCGGCGACCTGCCCGTCCTGCACGGTGCAGACCCAGGCGAGCTGGCTGCGCCAGCGTTTGCCGGTGGGGGGGCGCTCGAGGAAGGGGGCGCTGTTGTGGCCGTCGACGAGCATCTCGGTGACGACGGTGTTGCCGATCACGATGCGGTTGGTTTCGGTGACGGTGACGTCGGGGAAGCCGCGCCACTGCTCGTGCAGCCCTTCGATGAAGGCCTCACGGTCGGCGGGGCCGGGTTCGCCGTTGATGGTGATGGCGACATCCGGGGTGTAGCAGCGGGCGGTCGCGGCGGCGTCGCGGGTGTTGTAGGCGCCGTAGATGGCGTCGAAGAGGGTGTCGAGCCAGGGTGGGGCGAGATCGCGGGGGGCGTCGGCCATGGGTCCGCCTTCCCGTGCCGGGGCGGCTCCGGGGGCGGGCCGGAGCAGCGGGCGATCGCATGCTACCAATCCGCGTGGCGCTGTGTTGGCGTATCGGTTGGGAGAAGGCGGCGAGCGTTGCGAGCGGCGAGGCGGTTCCGGTACCCTGCTGCCGCCGAGTAGGCTGATGATCAGATCCCTTATCCCGCGACTCACGCTCTTTCGCTTCGGGCGGGAGGCCGTGCTCGTCGCCTTCGCGTACATGCTGTACGAGGTCGTGCGCTCGCTCTCGTCGGGGCGGGCGCTGGACGCGTTCGAGAACGCGGAGGTCTTGGTGCGGGTGGAGCGGGGGTTGGGGATCTTCGCGGAGCTGAACGTGCAGGCGACGTTGGTGACGTGGCACGGGCTGGTGGACGCGCTGAGCCTCTGGTACTTCTGGGGGCACTTCCCGTTGCTCATCGCGATGGCGGTGTGGGCGTTCTACCGGCATCGTGCGGATTACGCCTGGACGCGCAATGCGATTTTCGCGTCGGGGGCGATCGCGCTGGTGATCTATCTGACCTTCCCGGTGGCGCCGCCGCGCCTGCTGCCCGGGGCGGGGTTCGTGGATACGCTGCGGGGCGTGTTCGCGCTGCAGTACGAGGATTCGAGTCTGGTCAACCAGTTCGCCGCGGTGCCGAGCATGCACCTGGGGTTCGCGATGATCACGGGGATGACGATGCATCGGATGGTGGGCGGGCGGAAAGGTGCGGGGCTGGCGCTGGCGCTGCCGCTGGTGATGTTGGTGAGCATTGTGGCGACGGGGAACCACTGGTTCCTGGACGCGGTCTTGGGGGCCCTGGTGGCGCTGATCGGGATGCGGATCGCGGGGCGGATCGAGCGGGGCAGGCCCTGGCCGGCGGTGCTGCCGCGGAGGTGGCGGCGAGGCGAAGAGGGTGCGGACCCGTTGGCCGGTTCCGGCTGACTCCCGTAGGCTGACGGCAACCCGGCCGACCCGGGGGGCGGCCGTGAGGCCCGGCGGGCGGCGGCGGCCGGCGTTGGGAAACGGTGTGCCGCGATGACCCAGGCAAGCGATCTGGAGGCTGAAGGGCTGGCGCTGGAGGAGATCGAGGGGCGCCACCTTGATGTCAAGGGTCCGGACATTTTCCAGCGGATCAGCCATTTCCACCTCGCCAAGCAAGCGCAGGCGGTTGGGCTCTACCCGTTCTTCCAGCCGGTGGACGTGAACGAGGGCAACGAAGCGATCGTCAACGGCGAGCGCGTGCTAATGCTGGGCTCCAACAATTACCTGGGGCTGACGCGGCATCCGAAAGTGATGCAGGCGGCACGGGAGGCGCTGGAGCACTACGGGCCGTCAATGACGGGATCGCGGCTGCTGAACGGGACGACGGCGCTGCACGAGGATCTGGAGGAGGAGATCGCGGCGTTCCTGGGGGTGGAGTCGGCTCTGGTGTTCTCGACGGGGTACCTGGCGAACCTGGGGGCGATCTCGTCGGTGGTGGATCGGGGCTGCACGGCGGTGATCGACAAGGGGGTGCACGCCAGTATCTACGACGGGGCGGCGATGGCGCCGGGGGCGACGGTTCGGTTTCGACATAACGATGTTGGCAATCTGGAGGAGACGCTCGAGCGGTTGCCTTCCGACGAAGGACGCCTGGTGATCATTGACGGGGTGTACTCGATGGGGGGCGACGTGGCGCCGCTGCCGGCGATCGCGGAGGTATGCCTGCGCCACGAGACACGGCTGCTGGTGGACGACGCGCACGCGATCGGGACGATGGGGGAGGGGGGGCGCGGGACGGCGAGTCACTTTGGGGTGCGGGCGGGGGTGGATTTGGTGATTGGGACCTTCAGCAAGACGCTGGCATCGGTGGGGGGCTTCTGCGCGGGTCCGGCGCCGGTGATGGAGTACATCAAGCATTTTGGCCGACCGATGATCTTCACCGCATCGTTGCCGCCGGCGTCGGCGGCGGCGGCGCTGGCGGCGCTGCGCTGCATGCGGGAGGAGCCGTGGCGGGTGGAGCGGGTGAAGGCGCTGGGGGCGCGGATGCGGGCGGGGCTGCGGGGGCTAGGGTTCGATATTGGGGATAGTGAGTCGCCGATCGTGCCGATCCGGATCGGCAGCGAGGTGAAAGCGGCGATGTTGTGGCGGGACCTGCTGCAGCGGGGGGTGTACACGAATGCGGTGGTGGTGCCGGCGGTGACGCGGGGCCAGGCGATGCTGCGGACGTCCTACATCGCGACGCACACGGATGAGCAGTTGGAGCGGGCGCTGGAGTTGTTCGGGGAGTTGGGCCGCCGCCACCGCGTCATCGCCTAGCGATGCGGGTCTTGCTGACGGGGGCCAGCGGGTTCGTGGGCGGTCACGTGGCGTCGGCGCTGACGGGGGCGGGCCACGAGTTGCGTCTGCTGGCCCGCGCGAGCAGTGACCTCTCGCGGCTGGGGGGCCTGCGCTACGAGCGCGTGGATCGGGATCTGACGGCGGCGGGGGCGGCTGAGCTGGGCGAGGCGTGCGCTGGGGTGGGGGCGGTGGTACACGTGGCGGGGCTCACGACGTCGCGGGAGCGGGCGGCGTTCCGGCGGGTGAATGCGCTGGGCACCGCGGCGCTGGCGCGGGCGGCGGCGGGGGAGGGGGTGGGGCGGTTCCTGCTGCTGTCCTCGCTGGCGGCGCAGGGTCCGAGCCTCGGTGGTGTGGCGGCGGCGGCGGGAGCGGCCCGGCGGCCGGTGTCGGCGTACGGGCGGTCGAAGGCGGAGGGGGAGGACGCGGCGTTGCTGGCCGGTGGGGAGATGGTGGTGCAGATCCTACGGCCGCCGGCCGTGTACGGTCCGGGGGATCGGGGGTTGCTGCCGTTTTTCCGCATGGCGCGGTGGCGGTACGTCGTGCGGATGGGGGCCGGGGAGAATCAGGTGACGATGATCTACGGCCCCGATCTGGCGGAGGCGGTCGGGGCGCTGATCGCGGCGCCGCCGGGTGGGTCACCGTTTTTCCATGTGAGCGACGCCGAGGGGCCGTATACCTGGCGGGAGCTGATCGTGGCGCTAGGGGAGGCCTTCGGGCACCGGGTGTGGCCAGTGCCCGTGCCGGGGGCCGCCTTCTCGCTGGCGGCGCGTGGCAGTGAGGCGGTGTCGCGGTGGGGCGGGGGGAGGCCAGCGCTGGACCGGTCGCGGGCGGTCGAGATGCGGCAACGGGCCTGGCTGGCGGATAGCGCGGCGCTGCGCGAGGCGACCGGGTGGCAGGCCCGGACGGCGCTGGGGGAGGGATTGCGAGCGACGCTGGCATGGTACCGGGCGCAGGGCTGGGTCTGATGGCGGGTGGCGTGGACGATCGTCCGATCCTGTCGTTCGACATCGATGGGGTGCTGGCGCGGCCACCGCTGAACCAAGATCTGACGATGAATCGCGACGTCGGCATGGCGCCCGCGCCGGGGGGGACAGGGCCGGTGGGAGCGCCGGACCTGGTGGGGCCGGCGAGCGCCTGGGATCGGCTGTTGATGGGGAGCTTCTACCGGGTGCGCTATCTGCGGCGTGGAGCGATGCCGGGGGCGGCCGAGGTGGTGCGAGCGGCGACGGTGTCGTACCGAGTCATCGCGCTGAGTGCGCGCGATTGGCGGGGGCGGGAGTCGACGCTGGGCTGGCTGGAGCGGCACGAGATTCTGCCGCACCTGGATCTGGTGGTGCTGAACGACAGCGCCCGATTCGGACGACGGCTGTCGTCGGCGCGGTTCAAGGAGCGGGCCTGCGCACGGCTGGGGGTGAGGCGGCACGTGGACGACGACGCGGCGACGGCGGCCTTGCTGGCGCGGTCCGGGGTGGCGGTGGACTTGATCGATTGGCCGCGATCGCGCGGGCTGGCGTTTCCGGCGGGGGTGAGGCGGTGGGACGATTTGGCGGCGCTGCGCGCGGGGCTGGCGAAAGAGGGGTAAGCCGGGGGCGGGTGCTAGGCTCGCGCTCATGGCCGGACGGGAGAAGAAGAACGAGCGTGCCTTTGCGATCCAGGCGCCGCCGGAGGTGATCTGGCGGATCCTGCTGGAGGAGGTCCGGGAGGGGGTGGAGAGCGGACGGGCGGCGATCGTCCGGCAGGAGGCGCCGCGTGCGCTGGTTCTGGACGTGCGGCTGGGCTGGGGGCTGAGGGTGCGCTACGACTACGCGCTGACGCGAGCGATGCAGCACACGGAGGTGGCGGCGGTGGTGGCGCCGTACGGGATGCGACACTCGCTGGCGAACATCGTGAGCCTGGGGCGAGGCGGGACACCGTACATGCTCGCCATAACGCAGGGGCTGGCGAACCTTAAGGAAGCAGCGGAGCGCGAAGCCCGGTCGGGGCCGCGCTAGGGTGGGAGACAGGGGGCGGCGGGCCAGGCGGCTGGCCCCGCGCTGGGTTGACTGCGAGGTCTGTGGAAGAATGAGGCTGGGTGGCGAACGAGGACCTCGCGTGCGGCGCTTGTCGCGGCTGCTGGTTGCGTCATTCGTAATCGTGCTTCTGGCGGCGCCGGGGCTGGTGATCGCTGCGGGCGCCGACGGGGGTGGCCGGGGGGCGGCGGCGTCCCAGGCCGAGGCGTCCGTGCAGCAGATCCCCCGATCGCTGCACGGCGTGGTGGTGACGTGGCGGGAGGGGCGGCTGTTGCGGGTGGGGCACGCACACGTTGGGACGGGGGTGGGGACGGTGGAGAGCGACGAGAGGGGGCGTTTCACGATCCCCGCGTCGATTCGCACGAACCGGGTGAGCGTCGTGGCGGCGGGGTACGAGGTGCTGCGCGAAGAGACGGCATCGGACTTCGTGGTGGCGTTCATGAAGCCGCTGGCGGTGCGGGCGATCTACCTGCCGTACGACATGCTGAAGGATCCGTCCATGCTGGCGTGGGCGACGGGGCTGGCGCGGGAGGGAGCGATCACGGCGCTGGTGGTGGACGTAAAGGATGAGGGGGGCGCGGTGCTGCCGCTGGTGGCGAACGAAACGGCGAGGGACTTGGACGCGGTGCGGTCCACGTTTACGGACGTCGAAGGGTTCCTGCAGGATCTGGGCGAGTTGGGGATCTATCGGATCGCGCGGGTTGTGACGTTCCTCGATAGCTGGCTGGCGGTGGGCCGGCCGGCGACGGCGCTCCGATCATTCAGTGGTGAGATTTTCCGTGACGGGCTGGGGCTGGCGTGGACGAATCCCTTCAGCGATCTGGCGCGGCAGCACAACATTGAGATCGGGGTGAACGCGGCGCGGTTCTTCGAGGAGGTGCAGTACGACTACGTGCGACTGCCGACGGAGGGGGGCATGGAGCTGCGGGCGCGGGTGACGGCGGCGGAGCGGTCGGCGATCATCGCGCAGTTCGCGGCGGAGGCGGCGCCGGCGCTGCACGCGGCTGGGGCGGCGCTGGCGTTCGACACGTTCGGGCTGACGACGATCGTGCCGCATGACGACGGCATTGGGCAGGTGCTGGAGGAGCTGGTGCCGCACCTGGACTACTTTTCGCCCATGGTGTACCCGAGCACGTGGACGACGGGCTGGTTTGGGCTGGAGTATCCGCCGGCGGATCCGTTCACGGTGGTGCTGAGCAGCGTGTCGGCGGCGGTGTCGCGGCTGGCGGGGTATGAGTCGATCATCGTGCGGCCATGGCTGCAAGA
Source organism: Dehalococcoidia bacterium (assembly GCA_965247775.1). Lineage (GTDB taxonomy): Bacteria > Chloroflexota > Dehalococcoidia > Bin125 > Bin125. Next base: position 1,462,211 of record OZ252031.1, on the reverse strand, counting down.
CTTCCACGACTACGGGGAGCAGAAGTTGTTCTACGGCGCGCGCGAAGTGCAGGCGCAGATCGACGCGGCGGCGCAGGCGGGCGGGGAGGGGTTCATGCTCTGGGATCCGAGCCTGCAGTATCAGTTGGAGTTGCTGCGCGAGCTGCCATGAGGCTGCGGGGCGCGGCTGGCCGGCCGGGCGGTACCGAGGCGGGCGGGCGGCGCCGCGCTACTTGCGGCGGAAGACCCGGATGGTGCGCGTAATCCAGTAGACGCACCAGGCGGCGAGGATGAGTGAGGCGACGGCGATGCGGGTGCTGTCGACGACCTGATGCACTTTGAGGTCGTCCTCGGTCAGTTCGACGACGGCGACCGGACGGGCGCGAGCCCCGCCGCCGCCGCCACCGCCTTGCTGGCCGGCATGCGGGTCGCTGGCGGCATGGGAGGGGCCGCTGCCGAGGCCGAGGCCGAAGCCCGCGGAGACGGTGGCGAGCGGGATGGCGATGCGGCCGTTCTTCTCCTGAGCGGGGCCGACGACCGCGTCGGCGCTGGCGATCGAGGGGATGCGGCCAAGGGCGCCGGTGATGGTGTCGCCGATGGATTCATTGGCTGCGGTGGTCATGGGGTGCGGATCCTCTCAATGCAGAGGGCGGCCAGTGCGACGAAGGCGCCGATCGCAGTGAAGCGGTAGAGGGTGCGTCCGTTCGGATCGTTGACGGGGAGGCGGTCGCGGCGCCCATCGGGGCGGGTGACGCGGACCTCGACAGGCCGCAGGCGGCGCAGGCTGCCCCGGGGCGTGCGCCAGTTGATGCCACGGGCGCGGACGCGGACGGCACCGGCCGTCGTGGGGAGGGGCGAGGACTCGTAGATCGCGCCGAGTGAGGGTCCGATTGGACGGGACACGGCATTCCAGACGCTTGCGGTGCGGCCTATGCGGGAGGTCAGCCTAGCAGTTCCCGGGTGGGGGATGATCAGGTACAGGCCGGATACACTCGGGGTATGCGGATTGTGGTGAGCGGGGCGGGCGGGTTCCTGGGCGGCCACGTGGTGGGCGAGGTCGCGCGCCACGACGTGGATCTCGTGGCGCTGGTGGGGCCGGGGGCGGAGGCGGCTTGGCTGACCGACTTCGGCGTACGAGTGGAGGCGACAGACCTGCGGGACGGGGCGGCGTTGCGGACCGTGCTGCGGGGTGCGCGCTATGTCGTGAACGGGCCGCGGCTGGCGACGCCAGGGCACGCGGCGCCGGCGTACGCGGCGGCGAACGTGGAGTCGACGACGGCCCTGCTGGACGCGAGCCTGGAGGCGGAGGTGGAGGGGTTCGTGCAGCTGTCGTCGACGCTGACGTACGGGGCGTCGCTGCCGGACTGGGCGGTGGACGAGAGCTGGGCGGCCCGGCCCTGCACGGCGGTCGATCAGAGCCTGGCGACAGCGGAGCGGGTGGCGCGGACGTACCGGCGGCGGCTGCCGCTGCTGGTGTTGCGGGCGGCGCCGACCTTCGGGCCGCGGGATGATGGGGTGTTGCAGCGCACGCTGGACTATTTCATGCGGGCGCGGCGGCCGCGCCTGGTGTGCGGTGGGCGGGCGCGGATCTCGCTGGCGTACGGGCCGGACCTGGGCCGGGCGGCGTGGGCGGCGCTCGAGGCGCTGGAGGAGACGCAGGACCGAATCCTGCACGTGAAGAGCATCGATACGGACTGGCGCAGCGTGGTGGCGCAGGCGCGAGCGATGAGCGGGCGGGGGGGGCGGCCGGCGCCGATCCCGCTTTGGGTGGCGCGCCTGTTGGATGGATCGGGGGGGGTAGGGCGGCGGCTGCTGGACGCACCGGCGGGGGTGGAGCGGTATGCGGACCTGACGGCACGTCCGCACGTGATCGATGATACCCCGTTGCGGGCGCTGACCGGCTTCGCGCCGCTCTTCGGGCTGCGAGGGGCGCTACGGCACACGCTGGATCTGGAACCGCGCGACTAAGGGACGGGGGGACGGGCGGCGTCGCGGCGGCGCGCGGTCTCCAGGGCCCAGAGCCCCGGCAGGAGCACGGCCAGAGCCCAGGCGACGCCGCCGAGGGAGTCCGAGGGCCAGTGCACGCCGGAGGCGACCGATATCCAAGGGCTGATGATCGCCAGCATCAGGCCCCAGAGGCCCGGGAGGAGGCGCAGGGGCCAGGGGAGCGCGGTGGCGGGGCGCAACGCGATCCAGATCAGGAGGGTGCCAACGATGACGCTACTCATGGCGTGGCCGCTGGGGAAGCTCGGAGAATCGAAGCCGGTACGCTGATCGAGGAAGAGGATGGAGGTGCGCGGGCGGTCGATGAGTTCCTTCAGCAGCCATTGTAGGACGAGGCCCAGGAGGAGGGCACCGGCGGCGAGGGCCATGCGGCGGCGGCGCGCGAGGAGCAGCGCGACGATGACGAGGAGGATGGTGACGGCGGCGGCCTGGGTGGAGCCGACGTCGCGGAAGAAGTCGATACCATCTTGACCGAGGGGGTCATGGGCCTGGATCCAGTGGCCGACGGTGACGTCGCCGGGTAGGTGGTCGTCGGCGGCGGCCCAGGCGGAGAGGGCGATCAGGGCTAGGAAGATGGGGATACCGAGCCCGGCGAGCAGGGTGCGGTGGCGGGAGGGGAGGGGTGGGCGGGGTGGCGAGCACACGGTGTCACCGTACCGCACGGAGCCCGCTGGTCCGAGGCCGTCGCCGCTGGCGGGAAGGCGCGCGATCGGCGACGCTAGGGCGGGGCGCGGAGCGCGGGACGAGAGAGACGATCGTGGGGTCTAGAGCGCGGGGGACGTCCCTGGGGCGGTGGCGGTGGCCCGGGGCACGGCGGCTGTCACGTCGGAGTTTCCTGCGCGCCGCGGGCCGGGGTGGGGTTGGCGTGGCGGGACTGGCGCTGGTGGGGTGCGGGGGAGGCGAGGGGGAGGAGGCGCCGCCGGGGGTGGCGGCAGCGGCGGATGCGGGCGCGTCGTCGCCCGAGGGGGGTGCCGAAGCCGCGGGCGCGTCGCCGGCCGTGGCGGGCGCGACAGCCGCGGTGGGGCCGGCCCAGCGCGGTGGCGTGTTGCGGCTGCACGCGGCGCTGAGGGAGATCGATCTCTTCGACATCCACCGCTCGCAGTTCCCGCTGACGCAACGGTTTTCGGCGCTGCAGCAGAGCCGGCTGCTGCGATACACGGACGCGAACACGGGGGCGCTGGAAGGGGATCTGGTGGCGGAGTGGGAGACACCGGACGAGACGAGCTACGTCCTGGTTCTGCGGCCGGGGGTGCGCTGGTGGGCGCGGGAGCCGACGAACGGGCGGGCGTTCCAGGGGGAGGACGTGCGCCTGAATATCGAGCGTCAGGTGGCGGCGCTGGATGCGTCGGGTGTGCCGGATGGGCGCTTTTTGCGGCAGGGGGCGTACGAGCGGGTCGCGGCCGTGGAGCTGGCGGACGAAGGGACGGTGGTGCTGCGGACGCCCGGGCCAGACGGGACCCTGTTCGCCTCGGTGCTTGCGGGTCCGTGGAGCTTCCTGCAGGCGCCGGAGGCGTGGGAGATCTTCGGCGACCGGATGCGGGACGACCCACTGAACCCGGCCTATTACACGGGGACGGGCCCCTTCCAGGTCCAGCGGTTCGAGCCGGAGGAGCGGGCGCTGTTCCATCGCAACGGGGGTTACTTCCGCGGGGCGCGGCCCTACCTGGAGGGGGTGGAGATGGCGCACCTGCCGACCGCAGCGGGGCAGGAGGCGGCCTACCGGATGGGGGCCATCGACGTCTGGAGCCCGGGGGATCCGGGGGCGATCGACGGGATACTGGCGGAGTTCCCAGAGCAGGAGGTGAGCGAGCATCCGCTGGCGTTCGGGGTACAGATGGGCTTTAGCTCCGTGGATAGCGAGGGGAACCCGTTCCGCGATCGGCGGCTGGCGCTGGCCGTCCACCTGGCGCTGGACCGGGACGCGGTCATGCGAGGGAGCTACGGCGAGCATGCCGGGCTGAGCGGTCCGGCGCCGTGGTTCGCGGCTGGCTGGGCGACGGACGTGTTCGCCTTGCGGGAGCTTCCCGGATACCGGCCGCAGCCGAGCGAACCGGAGCGGGCGATGATCCGGCAGCTGGCGGGCGCGGCGGCGGCGGCCGGCGTGGTGCCGTTGACGTTGCCGGACATCTTCGAGGGAAGCTTTCCGGGAATCGGCGAGGCGACTGCGGCGGCGCTGAGTGATCGCCTGGGGCTGATGGTGCGTGCCGGCACGGCGCGCTATGCGCGCGCTGTGGAGGGGCTGGGGGACGGAAGTGTGCCGCTGTTCCTGGGCTGGGGCGAGGCGGCGCAGGATGCGGATCCGACGCTGGACTTGCTGCGGACGGTGCACAGCGAGGGAGCATCAAACTGGGGGCGCTTTCGCGATGCGAGCGTTGATGGGGCGCTGGAGACGATGGCGGCAACGGTCGATCGGGGGGAGCGGCAGCGTCTGTTCCGAGAGACGGTGGAGCGGCTGCTGCTGGAGACGCCTGCCTGGGTGGTGAACGTGGGGCATGGGATCCAGCGGAGCGTGCACCGGCCGTCCCTGGCGTTGCCGCGGTTCGGCTTTGGCTGGGACGGGCAGTTGTTGGAGGAGGCCTGGCGGACGGATCCAGGCTGAGTGCCGCGGACGGCGCTGAGGCAATCGGAGAAGTCCTGATATGCGGGCTGAGCGCGATGGCGGAGGATGAGGCGGTCGCCCGGAAAGCCGCCGCCGATGACGCTTCTTCGTAACGCCGACCGCGACTCCGCCCGCGTAACCGCGGTGATGTACGCACTGAGCCGAGCGTGGCTGCAGGCGCCGACGGTGGACTGGGTGGAGGTGGAGGGCGACGGGGCGGTGGTGCGGCTGCGGGGCAGCGAGGGACAGGCGGCCGAACTGCGCCTGGGCAAGCGTGCCGGGCGCTGGCGGGTGGTGGAGGGGTTCGCGGGGGGCGCCGAGCGCGCCGCCTACGGGTTCAGCCCGGCGGCGTTCATGACGGACTCGGCGACCGCGGTGGCCAGACCGTCCTCGAAGATGCTGGGGACGATGCGGTTGGGGGCGGGGTCCTTGACGAAGCCGGCGATGGCCTGTGCCGCCGCGAGCTTGTGGGGGTCCTCCACCTTGGGGATGCGGGCGTCCAGCAAGCCGCGGAAGATACCTGGGAAGCCGAGCGCGTTATTGGTCTGGTTGGGGAAGTCGGAGCGGCCGGTGGCGACAATGGCGGCGCCGGCTTCGGCGGCGACGTCGGGCATGATCTCGGGGTCCGGATTGGCCATGGCGAAGACGATGGGGCCGTTGTTCATGGAAGCGATGTCGGGGGCGCTGACTAGGTTGGGGCCGGAGAGGCCGAGGAAGAGGTCCGCGCCGCGGATGACGTCGCTGAACTGGGGGAGGCTGCCGTCGGCGTTGCGGTGGTAGGAGTTCCAGCCGGCGACTTCGCGCTTGTAGGGGTTGAGGTCTTCGCGGTCTTCGCTAATGAGGCCCTTGCTGTCGACCAGGGCGATTTCCTCGACACCGTAGGCGCGGAGGAGTTTGGCGCAGGCGATACCGCCGGCGCCGGCGCCGAGCACGACGGTGCGGGTGTTGCGGGGCTCGCGACGGGTGAGCTGGAGGCTGTTGATGACGCCGGCCAGGGCGATCACGGCGGTGCCGTGCTGGTCGTCGTGCATGACGGGGATGTCGAGGCTGTCGTGCAGTTGGGATTCGACCTCGAAGCAGGCGGGGGCGGCGATGTCCTCGAGATTGATGCCCCCGAAGGAGGGGGCGATGGCCGTGATCGCGGCGACCATTTCGTCGGTGGTGTGGACGTCAAGGGCGATGGGGAGGGCGTCGACGTTGGCGAAGGACTTGAAGAGGACGCATTTACCTTCCATAACGGGAAGGGCGGCTTGGGGGCCGATGTTGCCGAGGCCGAGGACGGCGCTGCCGTCGGTGATGACGGCGACGAGGTTGCCGACGGCGGTGAAGTCGCGGACCAACTCGGGATGGCGGTGGATCTCCATGCAGGGGGCGGCGACGCCGGGGGTGTAGACGACGCTGAGGTCGTCATGGTTGCGGACGGTAACTTTGGAGGCGTAGTCCACTTTGCCCCGCCACTCGCGGTGCGCGGCGATCGCTTGTTCGTCATAGGTCATCTGGGGCTACCCACCTTGGCTGCCGTGGCGCAGGTTGTGCGATGAGCGGGCCGGGGCGGCGAGCGCCGGCGGCGTCCGATCGCCCACCGATGCTACAGCGGCGGCGGCGCCGGTCCAATTGCGTCGCGGGCAGGCTTGCGGGGTGGGGGTCAGAGGACAAGGCCCTCAACGATGCCGCGGTGCGCGCGCAGGACGATCTTTCCCTCTTCGCGTCGTTCGACGATGAGCGGCCGGCGGCAGACCTGGCATGGGGTGGTCTCCTTGCGCTGGAGGGCTGCCTTGGGGGGGACGCGGGCGATGGTGGGTTGCTTGCAGTAGGGGCAGGTGGTTTCCCAGCGGAGGCAGGCGCGGATGCGCAGGGCCTCGCCGTCGGTGGGGTCGGCGGGGCGGGAGACGACGAGGTCGTAGCGGCAGTGCGGGCATTGGGTGACCACGCGGCGGGTGCGGCCGTCGCGGGGGGGGAGGCCGACTTGGGTGCGGGCTTCGCAGTGGGGGCAGCGGATGCCGCGAGTGTCCATGTCTTTCAGGGTAGCCGGGAGCCGTCCCGCTTGGTGGGCGCTTGGGCGGCCGGGGGGCGTGGAGCGGTTGACAGGGCAGGCGCCGCGCGTACGATCGCAGCATGAGTGAGCGGCCCATCCTGCGCTTTGCCAATCGCGGTTGGCGGGATCAGCCCGCTCCGACGACGCGGGTGCGAGGGGGGGGGGAGTTGCCGTACAACCCGCGCCGGCCGCTGACGCTGCGGGGCGATCGTCGCAAGCGGCGGCCGCCGCAGTTCCGCACCGAGGCGCTGCTGCGGCTGCTGATCCCGCTGGGGTTGCTGGGCGGCCTGGGGGCGGGGGTGTTCTTCGGGGTGGAGGCGCTGTTGGACGAGGACGAGGCGCCGCCGTCCGAGCAAGCGGCCGCGGAGCCGGAGACAGCTGCGGGGGATGCGGCGGTGGCGTCGGTGGAGGGCGGGACGGAGGCGCCGGAGGCCGAGGTGGGGCCGATCGACGCGACGGCGGAGCCGGCTGCGGAGCCGGGCACGGAGGCCGAGGCGGCGGAGGCGACCGGGGCGGCTGCGGCCCCGGCGGCGGGGGGCGTGGTGACGGAGGCGGCGCTCGGCGGCGCGCCGATCGTGGTGGAGCGCGGGGGGGCCACGCCGATTCCGCCCGGAATCTCGAACCTGACTCTGGCGGACGGGAGCGCGTATGACCCGGGCGACAGCACAACGGCGTTTTCGAGCGTGTGGCCGGCGGGCACGGTGCTGGATCTGATACGGCTTCCCGGCGGGCCGTTGCTGACAGAGGAGGACGCGGCGGCGCTGATCGGGAAGACGGTGCAGGTGGTGGTGCGAGGCTCGGGCGAGTTCCCGACGGAGCTGCAGTTGTCGCCGGCGGCGTACACGCTACTGGCGCGGGACTTCGAGCCGATTATCGCGCTGCGGATCGAGGCGGTGGCGGCGCCGACTTCGTGATCGGGGGCTTGCCGAGACGCTACGAGGCCGGGCCCCAGGCCCGGCCTTCCGTTTCCGCAGTGGACTGGCCGCTAGAAGCGGCGGCGGCGGCCAAACGGGAGCCGCAACTCCTCCCCGTAATTAAGGAACTTCTTGGTCATGCCGCACTTGGCGCAGGTGCCCTGGGAGGCCTGGGCCTCGGGCCGTTCAAGCGTCCAGTGGTGCGTGCAGTTCCGACGCTGAGTGCGGGTGGACACGCCACCCGTTGCCGACCTCACTGCCAAGGGTACGGAACTCCTTCCTGCGAGCCGCATCGTCGGCGCCGCCTAAGGGTTCCCCCCTGGGAATCCGTTCACCCCGTAGACCACGCGACGGCAGTGTAGTAAACAGAACGGCCGAGATGCAAGCTGGATGGCAGAGGCTTCGGTTAGGGCCGTGTGGATAGCGTGGATGGTTGCGAAGACTGCAGGGACGGGGGCGGGCGGGTACGGCGCTTGGCGGCTAGGCCGGGTCGTGGCGGTCGTAGAGGGTGTGGTACTTCTCACCGCCGCGGATGGCTTGGCGGAGGTCTTCGCGGTCAAGGGCGAGGAGTTCCTCGAGGGCGGCGGCGCAGTCCCGGCGGGCTTGCTCGTCGTCGCTGCAGCGGTCGAGGATGCGCTCGAAGAGGCCGGCTTCGACGAAGGCTTCGACCCGGCCGGGCCAGGGGAAGAAGACGTAGGATTCCGGGTCGTTGAAGCCGGGGCGGAGTTCGCGCAGTTCGCGGATGCGCTCCTGGGGGGTGCGGACGGGCTGGACGACGCGGATGTAGGGGCCGGCGCTGTCGGAGCGTCGGGCGTCGACGAGGAGGCGCTCGGCGAGCCAGCCGAACTGGACGACGAGGACCTCGGCGCGGGCGATAGCGCGCTGGGGGTCTTCCATGTCGAAGCGTTCACTGGGGTTGTCCGCCATGGGATCAGTATACGGGGAGGGCGGGGCGCTGGGCGGGGCCTCGGAGCGTAGGCCAGCACGCCGATATACTCGGGCGGGTTTGGGAGCCAAGGAGGGGCGCGGAATGCATCGGTCCCCTGCAGCCGTGAAGCGATCGCTGGACGACGCCCAGCGCAATGCGTTCCGGGAATTGTTCCGGGCACAGAGCGACCGGATCTGGAACGCGGACACGGACGTGGACTGGAGCCAGGGATCGCGGATTCCGGCGGGCAAACGGGAGGCCTGGCTGCGGATGGTGAACGTGTTCCACGGCCTGGAGTTGATGGGTCTGGACACCATCAGATCATGATGAGCAAGGCCACGCACAAGCTGCGGGACCCAAACCTAAACCTCTATTTGGCGGCACAGTGTCAGGACGAAGCGCGGCATGTGTACGCGCTGTCGCGGTATCTGGAGGAGGCGGACGGCCTGGGGCGCCTGAGCCGGCTGGAGGAGGAGATGATCCAGCGCTTCGGGAACATGGCGTCGTGGGGGTTTTTCCGGGTGGAGAACTGGCTGACGTCGACGCTGTTCAGCGAGAACTTCGCGGCGCTCTTCCTGCAGCAGGCGGTGGAGATCCCGGACACGGACCCGCTGGCGAAAGAAATCTTCCGCAATATCTTGCGCGACGAGGTACGACACGTGAATTTCCTGCATACGATCCTGCCGCGGCTGATCGGGAACTTGTCGCCGGTGGGGCGGGCGTACATCTGGCAGAGCCAGTTGCTGCTGGTGGGGGCGGTGAGTCTGGGCCTGCGCCGGATCCGGGACGAGGCGGGGGACATTGGGATCGATGTGGAGCAGTTCAAGGACACGTTGACGGAGAATCTGGACGCGCAGTTCCGCGATGCGGGGATCGATGAGTTCCTGCACGCGCAGAGTTACCGTCGGATGATCGATCGATTCGTCTAGGCGGGGTCGGAGGGACCGGCGCGCGGGGGCGAAGCGGAGGGGTGCCGATGTTCGAGCTTCCCGAGGCGAGCCGCATGATCCGGCAGGTGGCGCACGATTTCGCGGCGAACGAGATCCGGCCGGTGGCGGCGGAGTACGACGAGCGCGAGGAGTACCCCTGGGAGGTGGCGCGCAAGGGGGCGGCGCTGGGGCTGAGCGGAGGGGCCTGGGGTGGCCCGGGTTTGGAGGCGGAGGCGGGGGTGGCGAACCTGGTGATGGCGGAGGAGCTGGCGTGGGGCTGCGCCGGGTTCGCGACGGGGATGCTGGCGAACGGGCTGGCGGCGACGGCGATCAATGTGATCGGGACGGAGACGCAGCGGGAGCGGTTCATCCCGTTGTGTACGCCGCACGATGGCACCTTGCGGCTGGGGGCGCTGGCGCTGACGGAGCCGGAGTCCGGATCGGACGCGGGGGCCCTGCAGACGCGGGCGGTGCGGGACGGGGACGACTACGTGCTGAACGGGAGCAAGCGCTTCATCACGTGCGGAGGCATTGCCGATCTGACCGTGGTCTTCGCGACGGAGGAGCCTGGGACGGGGTTCCAGGGGGTTTCCGCGTTCGCGGTGCCGAAGGAGGCAGCGGGGCTCTCGCAGGGGCAGAAGTGGCAGAAGATGGGCATCCGGGCGAGCCATACGGCCGACCTGAACCTCGACGATGTACGGGTCCCCGCGGATCACCGGCTGGGGAAGCCCGAGGAGAGCTTCCGCAGCGGCGGTCGTGGGACGCTGGCGACGCTGATGGCGACGCGGCCCTGGATCGGGGCGATGGCGGTGGGGCTGTCGCGGGCGGCGTTCGAGTTCGCGGCGGCGTACGCGAGGGAGCGGCAGGCGTTTGGGCGGGCGATCATCGAGAACCAGGGTGTGTCGTTCATGTTGGCGGATATGGACATCGCGATCGACGCGGCGCGGCTGCTGTGCTGGCGGGCGGGGGAGCTGGTGGCACGCGACCAGCCGAACACGTTCGAGGAGGCGAGCAAGGCGAAGTGCTTTGCGGCGGATACGGCGATGAAGGTGACGACGGACGCGGTGCAGGTGGCGGGGGGGCTGGGGTTCATGCGCGAGATGCCGCTGGAAAAGTGGATGCGGGACGCGAAGATCTTCCAGATCTACGAGGGTACGAGCCAGATCCAGCGTGAGGTAATCGGCCGGAATATCGCGCGGCGGGTGTTCTAGCGGCCTCGCGAAGATCCCGTGCAGAGGTCGCATATCCTGCCCGGCGCACGGGAGGTACGCGATGGACCTGGAACGACGCGCACGGTTGTATGAGCGGGTAGAGCGGGCAGCGGAGCTGCCGCTGCTGATCCTGGCGGCGGCGATGCTGCCGCTGATCGTGATCCCGCTGGCCTTCGATCTGTCGTCGTCGGTGGAGAGGGCGTTCCTGACGGCGGACTGGGTGATCTGGGCGGTGTTCGCGGCGGAACTGGCGGTGAAGACGTATCTGGCGCCGGAGCGGCGCCGGTATCTGATCCGGCACTGGTTCGACGTGCTGATCGTGGTGATCCCGTTCCTGCGGCCGCTACGCATTGTGCGGAGCGCGCGGGGGCTATGCCTACTGCGGCTGGGGCGGATGGCGGCGTTCCTGTCGCGGATGGCGTTCACGTGGGGGCAGGTGTTCGGGCGGCGGGGGCTGGGGTACGTGCTGGCGGTGGGGCTGGTAGTGGTGGTCGCGATCGCGGGGCTGGTGGTGATCGTGGAGCACGATAGCGCGGCGGCCTCGGTGGACGACTTCCCAACGGCGCTGTGGTGGTCGGTGACGACGGTGGGCTATGGGGACACGGCGCCGGTTACGGCGGCAGGGCGAGGGCTGGGGGTACTGCTGATGTTCGTGGGGATCGGGGTGTTCGGGATCTTCACCGCGAACGTGGCGGCGTTCTTCGTGGAGGAGGAGGGGAAGTCGGAGGGAGAGCGGCGGGAGCAGGAGTTACTGGTGGAGATCCGGGCGCTGCGGGAAGAGGTGCAGGCGCTGAGGCAGTCGGTCGGCGTGGCGGCGGTGGAGGGGGGTGGGGGGTCGTAGGTGCGCGGGCGGCGATTCGGTGCGCGCCCCGTGGCCGAATGCGGTCTGGGGTGGAGCATGCAGATGAAGAGGGAGTCGGAGAGCGCAAGGAGGGATGCCAGTGTTTGAGTCGTCGGAGCCACGGGTCGCGTCCCCCGACAGCCCTGGACCCGGAGCCGAAGCAGCCGCAGTAGCGGCGAGGCCCTGAGCGATTGAGTCGCTCGCCACCAGGGAGCCCGGGACGCGATCGAGACTCATAAGAGCCGCGGGGCGCGCGCCGTGGCTCTTGTGTGTACGGGGCCGTGGACCAGCCAGACGTGGCGCGGCCCCATCGCGCCGCTGCGGTGGGGTCGCGGGGGATGTCGCGCTACTTGCCGAGGATGACGCGTTGGGCGTTGTGGCGGAGGAACTTGGCGCGGCGGTCGTCGTCGCGGAGGGGGAGCGCGGCGATTTCGGTGAGGCAGCGGTCGAAGGTGAGAAGGGGGTAGTCGCTGGCCCAGATGATCTTGTCGGCGCCGCGGGTGTTGAGGTACTGGATGATGGGCTTGGGGATGTGCTTGGGGGCGAAGGCGGAGGTCATGTAGTGGAGGCCGTCCCACTTGAGCATGAGCTTGACGCAGAGGTCGGCCCAGGGCTCGCCGCCGTGGGACATGATGATGCGGAGGTCGGGGAAGTAATGGCAGACCTCGTCCAGGGCGAGGGGGTGCTGGTGCTTGCCGGGGACTTTGGGGCCGGGAATGCCGACGTTGACGCCCACGGCGATGTCGAGTTCGACGGCTTTGGCGTAAAAGGGGAAGTAGTAGGGGTGGTCGTAGGGGATCTGGGATTCGAAGGCGAGGAAGCGGACCATGCGGAAGTTCTGGTCGCGGACGAGGCTTTCGAGGAAGCGGACGCCTTCCATACCGCGGTGGGGGTCGATGACGACGGAGCCGGAGAAGCGGTCGGGGTGCTGTTCGATGGCGTTGCAGACCCAGTCGAAGTCGTCGGGGCCGGAGTAGCCGGCGGCGAGGACGCCGTGCTCGACGCCGGCGGCGTCCATTTCGTCGATGAGCTGGGGGATGGTGGTGCCGCGGGTGACGCGCTCCTTGAGGCCAGGGAAGAGGTAGGTGACCTGGTCCTCGTTGGGGTTGGCGGGGTTGGGGTTGATCCAGGCGTCGATGGCGCGTGGGGCGTCGGGCATGGGGCCTCCTTGGGGGGGACAGGTTAGCCGGTGGTGGTGGTCCAGCCGCCGGCGAAGGGGATGATCTGGCCGACGATGTGGGTGGAGCCGCTGCCGGCGAGGTAGAGGGCGAGTTCGGCGGTTTCGGCGCCGGGGGCGACGCGCTTGGTGGGGACGAGGCGGTCCAGGTGCTGCTGGAACTTTTCGGTGGCGATGAAGTCCTGGGGGTAGTAGTCGTCGTTGGCGACGTAGTTCTGGGCGATGGCGTTGACCTGGATGTTGTCGCGGGCGAGTTCGAGGCCGGTGGCGCGGATGAAGGCGTTCTGGGCGCCGCGGGCGGCGCAGTAAGCGGCGACACGGGGGATGCCGCGCAAGGGGGCGGCGCTGGTGACGGCGATGATCTTGCCCGTGCCGCGCGCTTTCATGCCGGGGACGACGGCGCGGACGATGCGCATGAGAGGCAGGACCATGCGGTCGAAGAGGCGGTCCCAGTCCTCGTCGGCGATCTCCTCGACGGGGGCGGGGTGGGGCGTCTCGGCGGTGTTGGCGATGAGGATATCGATCTTGCCGGCGGCCTCGACGAGGGCGGCGACGGCTGCGGCATCGGCGAGGGGGCTGGTGTCGGCGACGACGTCTGCGCCCTCGCCGCGGAAGCGCTCGACGATGGGCGGGCCCATGTAGCGGTCGGCGAGGGTGACGAGGGCGCACTTGCCAGCGAGTCGACCGGGCATGGGGCTCCTCCGGGCGGCGAACGGGGTGCCGCGGGCGCGAGGATACTGGGGATGAGAGCGAGGGGGGAGCGGTCAGCCGGCGGGGTCGCGCCGGCGGAGGAGGTCCTCCACGGCCTGGATGGCGGCGAGGCCCTCCTGGCGGGCCTCGTAGCGGCCGAGGAGGAGGGGGGCCAGGCGTTCGATGGCGTCGGCCAGGTCGGGGTCGCGCCCGCGCAGGCGGGCGTGGGCGTCGTCGGCGCTGCCGGTGTCGTCCCAGACCGGGCGCAGCGCTTCCACGACGAGCGCGCCGCCGATGACCTGGATGCGGTCGGCCCAGTCGACGGGGAGGGTATCGAGAAGTTCGCTGACGGACTTGGCGAGTTCGAAGGGAGGGTACTGGCCGAGCTTGGCGGAGCGGGCGAGGGCGTCGTCGAGGGAGATCTGATGGCCGCTGGGGCCCCGCTCGTGCGCCATGGCCGCTCCGGCGCATCCGCCCACGCGGCTGCGCAGTTCAGATGTTCTGGGACACCCGCACTATAGGTGGGTGTTGCGTGGGGCGTCCAGGGCGAGACTACCCAGTTTCGCCGAAGAGAGCGCGCAGATCCTGCTTGGCATCGAGGAGACCCGCCCAGAGGTCGCCGGCGCGGTGGACGCGATCGGCGGTGGTCCAGACGGTGAAGGCGCCGGGGTCGGCGTCGCCGACCTCGTCCCAGCGGAGCGGCATGGAAACGGGCGCGCCGGGCTTGGCGCGGGGGGAGTAGGCAGCGGCGAGGGCCTTAATGCGGCCGTTCTGGTTGAGGTCGATGTAGACCTTGCCGGCGCGGCGGCGTCGTTCGATGGCGACGTCGTTGGGGTGGGCGGCGAGGACGGCTTTGGCGATGGTCTCGGCGGCGGCACGGACCGCGGCGTAGTCGAGGTTGCGCACGATGGGCACGAAGATATGCAGGCCGCTGGCACCCGAGGTCTTGACGAAGGACTGGAGATGGGCGGCGTCGAGCGTGGTCTTGAGCCAGCGGGCAACCTGGCTCGCCTTGGCGAAGCCCTCGCGGGTGAGTTCGTTCTTGACGGACTCGGTTTCGCCCTGGGCGGGGACGAAGGGGTCGAGGTCGAAGAGGAGGACGTCGGGGTAGTTGAGGACGGAGGCGAGCACACCGGCGCGGGAGCCGGTGAAGGTGCGAGGCAGATCCCCGGCGTCCGGCTCGGCGACGATGCGGGCGAGGGAGGTGTGGAAGCCGAGGTCGGCGATCTGGCCGAGCCAGAGCAGCGTGGGGAGGTTGTTGCAGAGGAGGTACTGCTGGTCCGCGTCAGCATCCTCGGAGTAGATCGCGACCGACTGCACGAAGGCGGGTGCGGGCTGGGTCCAGTGTTTCTGATAGAAGCTCTTGCCTGCGATGCCGTTGGGGAAGCGGGTGAGGGTGAGGGGGCGGTCTCGCAGCTGGGGGAGAAGTTGTGGGGCGATAGTGAGGAGGAAGCGGAGCAGGTCACGCTTGCGCACGGGGGGGCGCCGGCGTGGGCAGGCCAGAGCACCTTGTCGAGGTTGGAGACCGGCAGGGAGGCGCCGTCGAGTTCGAGCGTGAGCTTGGCGCGGGCGTCGTCGAGTTGTGCGATGACGTCGCTGGTGGGGTCCGTCGGGGTGGGGACGGCGGGCTCGGGGGTGGGGGTAGGCAGGCGGACATCGTCGGGGGGTTTGTCGTCGCGGAGGCGGAGGAAGACGGGCGCGCGCAGCTGGCCGGCGGAGGTGCGATCGGCGTAGCGGACCTCCACGACGAGGTCGGGGCGGGCGTAGGTCGCGCCGTCGGCCTCCGGCACGGGTGCGTGGAAGGGGCTGCGCTTGCGCTCGTGCAGCTCGAGGAGGGCGCGGATCTCGGTGAGCTGGGCGTCGCTGAAGCCGGAGCCGACGCGCCCGGCGTAGACGAGGCAGCCGTCGGCGTCGCGCTCGCCGAGAAGGAGGGCGCCGAAGGTGGGAGCGCGGCGGCCGCGGCCCGGGGTGTAGCCGCCGACGAGGAAGTCGCCGCCGGCGCGCGCCTTCACTTTGAGCCAGGAGGGCGAGCGCTTGCCGGCCAGATAAGGGCCGTCGCGGCGTTTGGCGACGACGCCCTCGAAACCGCGTTGGGTGAGGGCCTGGAAGACGGTGTTGCCGTCGGCGTCGATGTGGTCCAACGGTTGCAGCCACGGTCCCGGGTCGAGCAGGCGGCGCAGCAGTTCCTTGCGCTGCCAGAGGGGCGCGGCGCGCACATCGACGCCGTCAACGTGGAGCAGGTCGAAAGCGAAATAGACCACGGGGATCTCGGCCTCCGCCTGGGCGACCTTGGAGTCCGCAAGGAGGTTCATGCGCTGTTGCAGCAACTCGAAGGAAGGGACGCCGCCGGGATTGGGCGCGACGACCTCACCGTCGAGCAAAAGCGCGGCGGCGGGCTGCGCCGCCAGGGCGGCGGCGACGGCGGGGTACTGGGCGGTGAGGTCGAGGCCGCGGCGGGAGCGCAGCGTGACCTCGCCGTCACGGACGAGGGCGAGGAGGCGGATGCCGTCGATCTTGGGCTCGAAGAGCCAACCGGGGGTGTTTGGGGGCGCCTCACGCGAAGCGGCGAGCATGGGCGCTGGTGGCGCGGCGGGGAAGGCGGCGAGCTGGGCCTTGGGCAGGTCGGCGGGGTTGGGGGTCGTCAGGCCGGTGGGATCGCCCAGGGGGAGGCCGCGCTTGAGTTCCTCGATGGTGCGGCCGCTGAGGACCGAGGCCTCCTCGGCCCGCACGTCGCGGTCCGTCGAGGCCTGGGGGTCGCGGTGCTTGATCAGGAGCCAGGAGGATTCGTCCTGGCTCGTCTTGACCAGGGCCCAGGAGCCCTTGAGCTTGCTCCCGCGCAGGCGGAGGGAGAGTTTGCCGGCCGCGATGCCGTCCAGGACGCGGGCCTCGGCCTGGGCGCGGTCGTGGAAGGAGAAGACGCCGCGGTTGCCATGCGGGTCTTCGTCGGGGGAGTAGGTGCCGTTGTCCCAGACGATGTCCTGGCCGGCGCCGTACTGGCCCTTGGGGATAACGCCCTCGAAGGTGGCGTAGTCGAGGGGGTGGTCCTCGACGGCGACGGCGAGGCGGCGCTGGGCCGGGTCCAGGGAGGGGCCCTTGGGCACCGCCCAGGACTTGAGCGTGCCGCCGGCCTCGAGGCGGAAGTCGTAGTGCAGGCGGCTGGCGGCATGCTTCTGGACGACGAACGTGAGGGGGCCACGGCCGTCGTGGGTGGTGGGGGCGGGCTCTGGGGTGCGCGTGAAGGCGCGTTTGCGCTCGTACTCCTGCAGGTCGCGGGAACGGCGGGAGCGGGCGGGCATAGGGAGAGGTTAGGTCGTCGTGGCTTTGCGCTTGCGGGCGGGCTTTTTGCGGGCCGGCTTCTTGGCGGCGGGGGCGGGATCCTCTTGTGGCACGGACTCCGCTCCCGGGTGAGCGCCGGACTGGGCGGCCTCAATGCTGGCCTTGAGGGCGGCGATGAGGTCAACGGTCTGGGCGGGCGCGACCGCCTTGGCCTCGACCGTTTCGCGGCCGTCGATCTTGGCGGAGATGCGCTCCAGCAGGGCATCACGGTACTGGTCGCCGTACTGGCTGGGGTCGAAGGAGCTGGTCAGCATGTCGATGAGTTTGTTGGCGATCTCGAGTTCGGCGTCGCTGACGGCGACGCCATCCAGGCTGAGCGCGGGCTCGATCTTAATCTCGTCGGCGAAGAACAGGGTGGTGAGGAGGAGGCCGGTGTCGCGGGCGCGCAGGGCGCAGACGGCCTCGCGATTGCGCCGGGCGATTTTGCCGACGCCCACGAGCCCCTTCTCCGCCAGGGCGCGGACGAGGAGGGCGAAGGGCTTGGCCGCCGTCTCGTCGGGCTCCAGATAGTAGGTGCGGTCGTAGAAGGCGGGGTCGATCTCGTCCGCATGGACGAAGCCGGTCAGCTCGATGGCGTGCTGGCTGGGGACGGGTAGGTTCTCGAAGTCGGCCTCGTCCAGGACGACGTATTGGTCCTTGGCGAACTCGTAGCCGCGCGCGACCTCGTCGATGGCGACCTCGCGGTCGTGCTCGGGGCACCAACGCAGCTGTTTGAGGCGGACCTTGTCCTCGGCGTGGAGATGGCGGAAGGCGACGCTCTTGCTTTGCGTGGCGGTGAAGAGGCGGACGGGCACGCTGACGAGCCCGAAGCTGATGACACCGCGCCAGATCGCTCGTGGCATGTTGGTATCCGTCCGTTCGCGTCGCTGTTGGAAGGCCGTTGGGAGCGGGCGTTCGGGTTGCCGACTATAGGACACCGATCGATTGGGGGCTACGGCGATCGACATGAACCAGTGCCGTCCCAGAGAGACGTGGGCCGACATGACGGCGTTCGCTCGGCGGGGCGCCGCGTGTCGGGGACGCCGATCGCTTGGGGCCCCGTTGCGAGCCGCCTTCCGGTGGCGAACCCGGCTGCGCCATACTGCAGGAGGAGCGAACCCCGGCAGGAGGCGCGCGTGCCCCGCGATGCGTTGGTCCAGGTCCAGTTCGAGGCCGGGGTGGCGCGGCTGCGCCTAAACCGCCCAGAGAAGCGCAACGCGATGAACGCGGCGCTGGCGAACGCGCTGAGCGACGCCGTGACGCGCTGCGACGCCGACAGCGAGGTGCGGGTGATCGTGCTGGAGGGGTCGGGTGGGGCGTTCAGCGCCGGGGCGGACATGACTGAAGCACTCGCAGCGTTCGAAGCGGGGGATCGGGGCTTCAACCCAGTGGCGCGCGCGGCGGCGCGAGTGGGGGCGTCGCCGAAGCCGGTGATCGCGGCGATCGACGGGCCCGCCTTCGGCGGGGGCGCACTGCTGGCTTGCAGCACGGACATCCGCATTCTGACGGCGCGGTCCAGCCTGCGCTTCCCGGGGGCCGCCTACGGCCTGGTGGTGGGGGGGACGGCGCTGCCGCGGCTGGTGGGCAACGCGCGGGCGAAGGAGATCCTCTTCAGTGCGCGCGTCGTGGAGGCGGCGGAGGCGGAGCGGATCGGCCTGGCGAACCATGTGGTGGCGGACGCCGAGGCGCTGGAGGCGCATGTGGCGGGGCTGGCGGAGACGATCGCAGCGGCGTCGCCGCTGGCGGTAGGCTGGATGAAGCGGATCGTGGATGCGGCCACCAGCGGGGAGCACGCCTACGCGCTGGAAATGCAGGCAGAGCTTCAGCTGCGGGGCGGGGCCGATCACCTGGAGCGCTTCCGAGCGGCCACGCGGCAGGTCACCGGGCGTCGGAGGGACGGCTAGCGCCGCTTCGGCGCGCGGGCCGCGTGGAGCGGGCGCTCAGCCGCCGCCGGGGGCGGGCGCGGAGCGGGCGACGCCGCGGAGGCCGTCGATGGCCCACTGCGTGAGGACGGCGGCGACCGCGATGCCGGAGGCGACGAGGAAGGCCAGCTCCATGCCGCTGAGCAGGGCGGCGGGCCGCAGCGCTAGGTCGTCCAGGCCGTCGGGGGAGCGGGCGAGGGCGTAGGCCGCGGCCTGGGCGCCGAAGAGGGCGCCGGCGATGGCGACGCCGGTGGACTGGCCGACGGTGCGGGCGGTGGTGCCGGAGGCGGAGGCGGTGCCGAGGCGCTGGGGGTCGATACGCGACATAATCGTTGTCATGTTGGGGGACTGGAAGAGTGCCGATCCCGCGCCGACGAGCATCAAGCGCAGGACGATGCCGATGATGGGGGTGTCGAGGCTGAGGCTGGCGAGCCAGAGGAGGGCGGCGGCCTCAATGGCGAGGCCGAGGGTGGTGAGGTAGCGGGGGTGGATGCGGTCGGCGAGGGCGCCGGCTAGGGGGGCGACGACGAGCATGGTGGCGGGGAAGGCGGCGACGATGCCACCGGCCTCGAGGGTGTCGAAGCCCTGGACCTCGACAAGGTAGAAGGGGATGAGGATGACCACGGCGGCGAGGCCCATGAAGTGGAGGATGGCGCCGGCGATGCCGGAGACGAAGGTGCGGAGCTTGAAGAGATCGAGGGCGACGACCGGCGAGGGGACGTGGCGCTCGACGTAGTAGAAGACCATGCTGAGGGCGGCGGAGGCGGCGAAGAGTCCGGTGATGGCGGCGCTGCCCCAGCCCCAGCTGTCGCCGCGGTTGATGGCCAGCACGAGCGTGGTGAGGAGGGCGAAGAGGAGGGCGCTGCCGGGAAGATCGAGGCCATGGGGACGTTGCTCGGCGGGGGTGTCGACGAGGAGGCGCCAGGCGAGGAGGGATCCGACCAAGCCCAGGGGTGCACGGAGCCAGAAGATGGCGCGCCAGTCGAGGGTCTCGATGAGGACGCCGCCGACGACGGGGCCGGTGGCGAGGCCGGCGCCGACGGTGGCGCCGAGGATACCCAAGCCCCGCCCGCGCTGGTGGGCGGGGAAGGTGGCGGCGATCATGGCGGCAGCGTTGGCGGCGATCATCGAGGTGCCGACGCCCTGGACGATACGGGCGCCGAGCAGCTCGGGTAGGGATCCGGCGATGGCGGCGAGGGCGGTGGCGACGGTGTAGAGGGCGAATCCCGCGACATAAAATCTCTTACGCCCGTAGATGTCGCCGAGGCGGCCCATCGTAAGGGCGAGGCCGGTGGAAACCAGGATGAAGACCAGGACGACCCAGAAGACGTCGCTGATGGAGGTGTCGAACTCGTCCGCGAGTGTGGGCAGGGCAATGTTGACGACGGAGTTGTCCATGGTGGCGAGGAAGACGCCGAAGGAGACGACGCCGAGCGCCACGTAGTGGTAGGGGAGGCCGAGCAGGCCCCGGGCGCCGGGGGGAAGCTCCGGGGCGCCGCCCTGGGGTTCAGGCACGAAGGTCCGCGGGGGAGGGGGTGCGGTGGCAGCGCGGTTGGGGGTCGAGGTGATCGGGCATGCCGCGGCTGCTCCTTGGCCTCAGTCTAGGCGGGGGCGCTGGGCAGGACGGGGCCCCGCTTAGACTCGGGGAATGGGACGCCCCTGGCCGCGCGTCGCGAGCCGGCAGTTGCACGATTACCGCTTCTTCCGGCTGCGCCGGGATACGAGCCTGCATCCGGAGCGGGGCAGCCGGCACGACTTCTTCGTGTTGGAGTTTCCGCACTGGGTGAACATCATTCCCCTAACGGCGGCTGAGGAGGTGGTATTCGTGCGGCAGTTCCGGCACGGGACGCGCGAGCTGACGCTGGAGGTGCCGGGGGGGATCATCGACCCGGGGGAGTCGCCCAAGGCGGCGGCGCTGCGGGAGATGGCAGAGGAGACGGGCTATGCGGCCGCGGACGCCACGGAGCTGGGCTGGGTGAATCCGAATCCGGCGATCCAGGCCAACCGCTGCTGGTCCTTTCTGGCGCGCGATGTCGCGCCGGGGGTGGGGCCACGGGCCGAGGAGGGCGAGGCGATCGAGGTGGAGGTGGTGCCACTGGCCGACGTGCCCGGGCTCTTCGCGGACGGCACGATCTCCCACGCGCTGGTGGTGACGGCCTTCCACCTCTTGCGGCAGCATTTGGGGCGCCCGCTGGTCTAGCGCTCAGGCGGCAGCTGCAGCGCCTGGGCGAGTTCATGCAGGTCCCGCACGACGACGGCGGGGGTGAGGTCCGGGGGTAGCGCCTCGTCGTGGCGGTTGACCCAGGCGACGGGGACGCCGAGTTGGATGGCGGGGTAGATGTCGTGGCGGAGGGAGGCGGCGACGTGGAGGAGGCCGGCGGGCTCGAGGGCGAGCGCGGACAGAGCCGCGAGCCAGTGCTGCGGGGCGGGCTTGTAGGCGCGCACGTCGTTGGCGGTGACGAGGCGGTCGAAGGGGAGCGGGAATTGACGCAGGCTGAGGCGCAGCCAGGGGGTGGTGACGTTGGAGAGGACGGCGAGCGGGCGGCGGAGCTGTCGGAGGCGGCGCAGGAAAGGGGCGGCGTCGGCGTGGGCGGGCCAGTCGGGCAGGGTGGCGGCGAAGCGGCGGGCGTCGCTGTCGCCGACGGCCAAGCCGAAGCGCTCGGCGGCGCGCTGGAGGCTGAGCGCGAGGACCTCGTCGTAGGGGCGGAAGGGACCCGCCTCGATCTTGAGTTCCGCTGTCTCCCGCTCGGCCAGGAAGGCGTCGTGGTCGATGCCGGCGAGAGCGGGGAGAGCGACGAGGGCGGCGCGGATGCCCGCCTCCCAGTCGATGAGGGTGCCGTAGCAGTCGAAGGTGAATGCGCGGGCGTCAGTCGGTGGCATCGGGGGGCAGTCCCCAGTCGACGCTGGCGTCGCCGTAGCGGTCGCGGATGGTGGTGACGGCGTTCCTCAGCGCTGGCGCGGGCTGGGGGGATGGGGAGGGGACGGGGTCGAAGAGGGAGAGCTGGGCGCCGCTCTCGGCCTCGACGAGGTTGGAGACGCCGGTGCCCACGAGGCGGAAGCTGCGGCCGCGGCCGACCTCCGCGGCCAAGATCTCGCGGGCGGCGGCCTCGATGGGGGCCTGATCGTCGGTGGGGATGGGGAGAGTGCGGCGGCGGGTGAAGGTGGTGAAGTCGGCAAGGCGCAGCTTGAGCTGCACGGTGCGGGCGCGCAGGCCGGCACGGCGCAGGCGGCGCACGACGCGGGCAGCCTGGTCGGCGACGGTTTCGGCGAGGGTGTCCGGGTCGGCGAGGTCCTCGGCGAAGGTTTGCTCGGCGGAGATGGACTTCGCTTCGCGGGTGAGGTAGACGGGGCGGTCGTCCTCGCCGCGGGCGAGGCGGAAGAACCACTCGCCGCGGACGCCGAAGCGCTCGATCATCCAGGGGAGGGGGCGTTGGGCGAGTTCGCCGATGGTCTTCACGCCGGCCCTGGTGAGGCGGTCGGCGGTGCGGGGTCCGACGCCCCAGAGGTCGCGGATGGGAAGTGGGGCGAGGAAGGCGCGCTCCCGACCGGGGGGGACGAGGGTGAGACCGTCGGGCTTGTCGTGGTCGGAGGCGATCTTGGCGACGGACTTGGAGGTGGCGACGCCGCAGGAGACGGTTAGGCCGGTCTCGCGGCGGACGGTCTCGCGCAGCCAGCGGGCGATGGCAGCGGGGTCGGCGCCGTCCTGGACGCGGTGCGTGATGTCGAGGAAGGCCTCGTCGAGGGAGAGCGGCTCGACGAGGGGGGTGGCCTGGCGGAAGATGGCCATGACCTGGTCGCTGACCTCGCGGTAGCGGGGGAAGCGGGGCGGGACGACCTCGGCCTGGGGGCAGAGGCGGACGGCGCGAGCCATAGGCATGGCCGAGCGGCAGCCGAAGGGGCGGGCCTCGTAGGAGGCGGCGGCGACGACGCCACGGCCCTTGGGGGAGCCGCCGACGAGGACGGGCCTACCGCGCAGCTCGGGGCGGTCGTGCTGCTCGACGGAGGCGTAGAAGGCGTCCATGTCGGCGTGGATAATGTGCCGCAGGGGGGCGGGATGGGGGTCCGGACCGGCCATGGCGCTACGCTAACAGAAGACGAACATCTGTTCCGACTGGAGGCCCGGTGGCGAATGTGCTTCAGCGCTGGAGGGCGGGACGCCGGGCGGGGCGGCTGATGCAGGCGGCCGAGTTGGGGCTGGGCGAGGCGGAGGCGCTGGTGGATCGGGGCGACCTGGACGGGGCGGGCCGGGCGGGTGAGGAGGCGCTGGCACGGCTGGAGGAGGCGGGGGCGCTGGGGCCGGGCGACGAGGACCACCTGGCGCTCCTTCGCGCGCGAGGCTTGCTGCTGAGCGGGCGGACGGAGGAAGCGCGCGCGCCGGCGCACCGCGCCGCGAGCGCGCGGCCTTACGACGTGGACAGCCGCATCGTGCTGGGGCTGGTCTGCCTGGCCCTGGGGGACCTGGAGGCGGCCGAGCACGAGTACGCGAGCGTCCTGGAGGAGTTTGGCGGGGATCCGGACGCGGAGCGCGGGTGCCGGGCGGTGTCGCTGGCGCGGGGTGGGTTCCCGCTGGAGGAAGATCTGCAGTCGGAGGACGTGGCGCAGGCGGCGGCGCTGCTGCGCCGGGCCTGGGCGCTGGCGGGCGTGGGGGCGGGGCGTCTGGCGGCGCTTGCGACGGACGGGGCGGAGGCGGAGGTGCTGCGTATCCTGAGCGGGCACGGGAAGGACTCGACGTGGGATTCCTAGAGCAACTGCGTCGTGCGTTCCCCTCGCGGCCGGCGCCGATCGGGGACGCGCGAGCGGACGTGGCGCTGGTGCGGCGGGAGCTGCAAGCCGAAGCGACACGGCTGGGGCGGCGTGACCGGCTCTCGTTGACGCTGCTGATGGAACACAGCGAGATGGACCTAACGGCGGTGGATCTGCACGGGGCGCTGGGGCATCTGGAGGCGGAGGGGGAGATCGTGGACGTGGAGGCGGACTCGTTTGGGAACCTGCGCTTCAATCTCGGCGAGGATTTCGGGGAGGGCCGCCGGGAGTAGTGCGATCATGAGACGGTTCATCGAACTCTGACGTATCGATCGTCATCCGGGGGCGTCGAATGCGCGCACGCGCGCGACGACCGCGTCCGGATCCTCCATGGGGGCGAGGTGGCTGAGGCGGGGGAAGGTCTCCCGTTGCGCGTCGGGCAGGAGGGCGGCGACGGCGGCGAGCATGGAGTCGAAGAAGGGATTGGTGCGGGCGCCGCGGGCGAGCATGACGGGACAGCGGACGTCGGACAGGTAGAGGGCGGCGTCGAAGTCGTGGGTGCCGTCGAAGGTGGGGGCCTCGGCCTGCACGGGGTCACAGCGGAGGCGGACGCCGCCGCGGCCGTCCTCGACGAAGCCGTGCTGGACATAGTCGTTGAGGACGTCGGATCGCCAGGCGGAGAAGGGGGGGCGGGCGGCCCAGCGATCGAGCACGTCGCGGCGGCTGGGGAAGGCGGGGCGGCGCTTGCGGGCGAGGGCGGCGAGGTCGCCGGCGTCGATGTCGCGGTAGCCGGCGTCGCGCCAGGCGTTCGTGGGCAGGATGGGCTCGATGGCGTAGATGCGGCGGATGAGGTGCGGGCGCTGGGCGGCGACGAGCGTGGCGGCGGCGCCGCCCAGACTGTGGCCGACGGCGTAGACGGGACCCAGGTCGAGGTGGGTGAGGACCTCGGCGGTGTCGGCGGCGACGGGCTCGATGCCGTAGGCGGCGTCGTGGGGGCGGCCGGAGCGGCCGTGGCCGCGGGCGTCGAAGGCGTAGACGTCGTGGCGGGCGCTGAGGGGCTCGGCGAGGGCGCGCCAGATCATGGCGAGGAAGCCGGTGGCGTGGAGGAGGAGGAGGGGCGGGGCGCCGGGGTTGGGCCAGCGGAGGAGGTGGATGCGGACGCTGGGGAGGTCGAGGAAGGAGGAGGTGGGGGTCACGGGGGGACGGTATGGGGGGTGGGGTCGGGGGGCAATGGGATTGGCGGTTTTCGTATTCTGCCCACACCAGCGAATTTGGGGAGGGATGCCGATCGTGGGCAAGGAGAGTGGGGCGGGCGGGACTGGGGTGCGGCTACCGACGTGACGATGAATGAAGTCTTCCTCCGCCTTAGGCGGTCTTGCAGAGGTCCTCGATCCCCCGAGCGGCAGCGTTGTGATGGGCTTCCTCGCCCTCGCTCCCGATCGGCCTTGCCGTCGTCGCTCTGGATGCTGAGAAGTCGATCACGACTTTCGCGTGGATCGCATTCGTCTTCGCAGCCGTGTTTTCCGCTCTGTTTTTCGTCGACCTGGGCGCTTCGTTGCGCGCCGGATCACCGACGGCGCCGCGCGGGGAGAGGCGACTCGATGGCACGAATGCGCGCGCGATTGGCTTGCCGGTCACGAGCCGGGATTACGTGGCCCTCTTCGATTCCGGGGCCGTCAAGATAACGTGGGCATCGACGTTGACGGCCTCGGCAACGAGGCAGTCCGTGCGGCGCGCGTGATCGAAGATGGCCCTGCCTGCGCTGCGTGAATTGCAGCGCGACCTCACACTGCGATGAGTGAACGGGCCGGGCTTCATGGGCCAGACGGATCCGCGATGATCGCCCTATATCGGTTATGTACACCATCCCCCTGGTAAGGGGGGCCGTGGGGCGATACCCCTGGCCGGAGGCGCGGTGTGGGCCCGCCGGGGCTGGTGCGAGCAGCCCCTGTCGGCGGCTGAGGGGCAGGGCGCCGGCTGGGTGGGGGGGGAGCGCGCCTGATCTCTCATCGCTGGGAGCGCGGCGAACCGGCGCCGTGGGGTGGGGCCGGGCGTGGGGAGCCTGAGCAGCGTTGGCCATGGCCGCCCCATGGACGGCATGACGCAGGTTCGAGGCGGCGATCGATGATCGCACTATCGCGTCAAGTCTCGTCGGCGTCGGGCGCGCCGGCGGGGGCGTTGAGGCGGACGATGCGGAGTCGTTCGGGGGCGGTGTGGGCGAAGCGACGGAGGAGGCCGGCCATGGCGTTGCCGGGCCCGGTGACGAGGAAGGTGCGCACGCCGTGCGCGTAGGCGGTGCTGAGGGCGGCGGTCCACTCGACGGGGCGGACGAACTGCAGGCGGAGTTCGTCGCGGAGGCCGTCGGCGTCGTGGATGAGCTGGCCGCGGGCGTTACCGATGAGGGGAGTGAACGCTTGAGCCAGCGGGAGCGCGGCGATGAGGGGCTCCGAGGCCTCGTCGGCGGTACGGAACTGCTCGCTGTGGAAGGCACCGGCCAGGCGGAGACGGACGGCGCGGCCGCCGGCCGCCTCGACGAGGGGGGCGGTGCGGTCGAGGTCGGCGTAGAGCCCGCCGAGCACGAACTGCTGCGTGGCGTTGATATTGGCGAGGACGACGCCGCTCTCGGCGGCGAGGTCCTCGACCGTCGTGCGGGAGATGCCGGAGACGGCGAGCAGGCCGCTGCCGCCGCCGGCGCAAGCGGTGTCCTGGAGCAGACCGCGCTGGTGGGCGAAGCGCAGGGCGGCGTCGAAAGGGAGGGCGGCGCTGAGGACGAGGGCGGAGTTCTGGCCGGAGGAGTGGCCGAGGAGGTAGTCGGGAGGGGGGAGGTCCGGGCGTTCGTAGCGGGCGCGCTCGACGTCGGCGAGGGCCCAGGCGAGGAGGAGGGGCTGGAGCAGGGAGGGGCGGGCGAGGTCGTCGGGGGAGGCGTCGCGGGCGGCGGCCCAGAGGTCGAGGCCGATGAGGGCGGAGGCGCTGTCGAAGAGGGCCTGCGCGCCGGGCCCCAACTCCGCCGTCGCGTGGGTCTTCTGGGACCCCTGGCCCGGGCAGATCAGGGCGGTGCGGGCGCGCGGCTGGCTGGGCTCTGGAGCGCCCGCGGGAGGGGACGCGGCGATGGCGGGCTCCGTTAGCCGAGCGGCCCCATGTCGGTGAGTTCGACGGTGTTGCCGTCGGGGTCCTTGATGAAGGCGGCCCAGACGTGGTCGTCGGCGCGCTGCA
The DNA here is from genome assembly GCA_965247775.1 of Dehalococcoidia bacterium. GTDB lineage: Bacteria > Chloroflexota > Dehalococcoidia > Bin125 > Bin125. The sequence continues at coordinate 1,435,711 of OZ252031.1, read as the reverse complement.
TGGGCTCGACGAAGACCTCGACGCCCTTGCCGCGGAGGGTCTCGACGGTGTCCTGGAAGGCGTCGTGGGGGATGTGCAGGGCGATGTGGGGGCCGATGCCCTTGTCGACGTTGGGCACCTGCTGGTGCTTGAGGAGATGGAGCTGCAGGTTGCCGACGCGGTACCAGGTGCCGACGATGTGGTCGATGCTGGAGGGCCGGGGGAGCTTCTCGAAGCCGAGCGTCTCGCCGTAGAACGTTTCGGCGGCCTCCAGGTTGCGCACGTTGATGCCGATGTGGCTGTAGCCGGCGATGGCGACCGTTTGCGTGACCATGGGATCTCCTTTTCCTTTGCGTGTGGCCGTACGGTGGCGAGGCGCGTCCGCGCTCCGGGGGCGGTAGGGCGATGATAGCGCCCGCCAGCGGCGTGGCGTTCCCGCAGCAGCCAAGGCGCAGGTAGGCTCGCGATGTGATCGCCGAGAGCCGCCGTCGCGCGCAGGCAGGGGCTCGCGCCCTGTGGGCGGCGTACGTGCGGGCGCCGCGACCGATCCGCTGGCCCCTCACGGCCCTGCTGCTGGTCTTTCTGGGGGTCATCGCGGCGAACCTGGTGTTCGACACGAGCCGGGCGGTGGAGCGGACGTACCTGATCGCGCCGGGCGCGCGCGCCACCCTGCAGGTGCAGGTCGACGCGGGGCGGAACAGCGAAGTGACTTGGGAGATCGTGGAGCGGGAACCGGGGGACGCAACGGCGTTCCCTTTGCAGGCGCGGCTGAGCGGGCCAGCGGCGGGGTTGCCGCGGCAGTCGGCGGCGGGATCGGGCCGGTTCCCCTTCAAGGCGGGCTTTACCCGGGATCAGTTCGAGCTGGTCCTGACCAACCTGGCAGAGACACGGCACGCCCCGGTGGAGGTGCGTTGGACCGTGCGCTGAGCGGGGCGCCAGGGCGGCAACCCTCTCCCGCGGCATTCATCCGGAGCGCTCATCCGGGGCGCGCGCCGTGACGTATCCTGAGCACACGGCCGCCGCCCTCCCAGCGAGGCAGGGCGCGAGAGGGAGGGACCATGCCGCAGTCACGCCGTTTCAGCGGGATCGTGATGGGGCTTGTGCTGGTCATGGTGGCGTCGGCCTTCGCGCTGGGCGTCGGCGTGACGGGCCTTCTGGATGAGGACGCCCCGGCGGCCGAACGCAGCGTGCGCGGCAGCGTGATCACGGCGGAGAGTGAAGGGGCTCCAGCGGCCGGAGCGCTGGCAACGCCGGCGTCGGCGGATCGGGGGGATCGGGGTTCGCGCTTCGGGTTGCTCGACGAGGTCTACCAGATCCTGAACAACGATTTCGTGGAGCCGGACCGGGTGAATCTGGACAACATCCGGATCGCGGCGATCGACGGGGTGGTGGAGTCGTTGAACGACCCGCACTCGGTGTACATCGACGAGGAGACGTTCCGCCTCTCGAGCGAGGACATCAGCGGCGCTTTCGAGGGGATCGGGGCGACGGTGAACCTGCAGGGGGAGGAGATCGTGATCAGCGGGACGTTCCGAGGATCGCCGGCGGAGGCGGCGGGGATCCGCTCTGGGGACGTGATCCTGTCGGTGGACGGCGAATCGACGGAGGGGTGGAGCTTGCAGCTGGCGGTGGCGCGGATTCGAGGCGAACGCGGCACGCTGGTGATCGTAGGCGTGCGGCACCGGGATGCGGTGGAAGAGGCGCTGGAGATCACGCGGGACCGGATCATCGTGCCGAGCGTACAGTCGATTCAGATCCAGGACCGCGAGGGCGAGGCGGTGACGGACATCGGCTACATCCTGATCTCGCAGTTCACGGCGCGGACGCAGAGCGAACTGGCGCCGTTCCTGGAAGCGACGAAGAACGCCGGGCTGGAGCAGCTGATCGTGGATCTGCGGGGCAACCCCGGCGGGCTGCTCACGGCGACGGTGGACACGGTGGGGGAGTTCATCGACGGGGGGCTGGTGCTGACGGAGGTCGATCGGGAGGGGCAGCGGCGGGCGTTCAGTGCGCAGCGCGGGGGGAAGGGGGTGGATCTGACGGTGGTGCTGCTGGTCAACGGGGGTTCGGCGTCGGGCTCGGAGGTGATGGCCGCGGCGCTGCAGGATCACGGGCGGGGTGTGGTGATCGGCGAGCAGACGCTGGGCAAAGGGACCGTGAACATCCCGCGGGGGCTATCGGACGGGAGCGTGCTGTACGTCAGCATCGCGCGCTGGCTGACGCCGAACGGTGAGTTGATCGAGGGGGTGGGGGTGATCCCGGACATCATCGTGGAGCCGACGGACGAGGACTTCCAGGCGCGTCGGGACGTGCAGCTGTTCGCGGCGATCGACTTCCTGCGCGGGCAGCGAGGGGAGGCGGCGTCGGGGCTGGGAGGCTAGCGACGCGGGCGCAGGCGCGGCTGGGCGGCGGTCGAGGGTGCGTCGTTTATGTCGCTCCGGGAAGGCGGATAGACTGGGGCCGGAGGGTCCCGGTGGCGAAAAAGGGCAGGGGCAAGGGCGCCAGCGCCGACGGCGAGGAAGCTTGGCGTCGCAGCGTGGCGCGGAATCGGCGGGCGACCTACGACTACGAGATCCGGGAGCGCTACGAGGCGGGGCTGGTCCTCACGGGGACGGAGATCAAGGCGCTGCGGGCGGGCAAGGCGAGCATCGCGGAGGCGTACGTGCGGCCGCGCGAGGGGGAAGTGTGGCTGATCGGGGCGCACATCTCCCCCTACGAGTCGGCGAGCCAGTTCAATCACGATCCCACGCGAGATCGCAAGCTGCTGCTGCACAAGCGGCAGATCGCGGCGCTGGCGGAGGCGTTTGATCAGCAGTCGCTGACGATCGTGCCGCTCCACCTGTACATCAGTCGGGGGCTGGCGAAGCTGGAGATCGGGGTGGGGCGGGGGCGCCGGCGGTACGACAAGCGGGAGGTGATGTCGGCGCGGGACGCCGCGCGGCAGATGCGCGAGGCGCTACGGCGCTGACGTGGCGACACCCCGAGGGTGGGGCTGGGCCGCCCGCGCGGGGGCGGGGTTCGGTACACTGGAGGCATCCGGGGACGAAAGGGCTCGACAGCGGTTTCGTCGCCCGGTCTCGCGTGCCGAGGTGCCGTGCCCTCGTAAAACTGCGGCAACCTTGTAACTGGCGAAAAGGAACTCGCCCTCGCCGCTTAACCAGCGGTGACGTTTGCTCCAGGCCTCGCCCGGATGGGCAGGAGCCGACGCCGTAATGTCCGGGTGCTCGGGCCGGGAGGCCGGGACCGGCCCGTCAAGCCAATTTCGGCTGGTGCGCGCGCTGGCCTGTCGTTCGGCAGGCGCGCGGACGAGAACTCATTGAACGACTACGCACGTAGCGGGGCCGGGTGCGAGCCGACTGGACGGGGAGTTCGATTCTCCCCCGTCTCCACCAACTCCACCATGCCCGCCGGGGAGTATTCCGGCGGGAGCAAAGACCGCCGCTGCGTCGGCGGTCTTCTGCATCTCAGCCTCAAGCAGCGTTCGGAATCCAGGCATCGGGACGAGGCCGCTGATCCGCTTCGTCGCCACGTCCACGAATACCCGCTCGACGAGGTTCTGTCAGATCTCAGGACTCGTCGACGTCGCGTAGCCTCGGCCGTGACGCGACGAGGAGCCGCCGATGCACGGTCCGCGCTGTCGTTCGAACGCCACGACCACGCGCAAGCCCCGCACGACGCTGGGGTAGCGGAGGTTCCACTGCCGGGCCTGCGGCCGGCGCTTCAATGAGCGGACGGGCACGCCATTCAACGATCAACTGGATCGAGCAGGATCACCGGGCCGTCACGCAGCGCTACTACCCGATGCGGGGTTCGGGAGCTTCGAGTCGGCCGCTCGGTTCTGTCCCGCATTTGATGAGTTGCGGCATCATTGCAGCCTTGGCCCAAGACGGGGCTCATACGTCCCGCTGGCTGAACAGCGACGGCTCTTCCTCACACGCTGGCGGTCCCTGATCAGGGAGATGCAGGCCGCGGAGACCACCATCACAGCCCTCGCCGAATCCTCACGCTTCGCTGGTCCCGCTGCCCTGAGATCTGACAGAACCATGGGAGAAGTGGGCCATGAGGGCCCTCGGCCCTCCCGGCGAGTACCGGGCGAAGATGCGCACCGCGAGAGAGGGCCGGCCCGGCCGGTGATCAGTTGCCCCTTTTCGCTCGGTCCGATGGTGGGATCTCGCCAGCGGTTACGAGTCCGGACTTCCGCGGCAAGTCATCCAGCCTCCGGAAGCGGCGCTCAAGACCGCCCTGACGCATCGATAGCGCCCGGGCTGCCGCGGTTGCGGTTGGGCCTACGTGGGCAGCACGTATTCGGTGTAGACCACGGTGCATCCCTTCTCTCCCAAGAAGCGTACTGGGAACGGGCGCAGGCCCCCATCAGCCTCGCGGTCGTCGGCGTCGACGAGGAATAACATGCTGTCACCGGATCCGGCCGTGTAGCGTCGGCCGTCGTACTCGGCATGTAGCTCGCCCGACGTAATGACCTTCCGCTCAGATAGCCGGGCCCCCGCGAAGTCGTAGTCGAGCACGTTTCCGGTCGGTTTCACGACCCAGTAGCCCAGGCTGCTGACGGTACCTTCGCATGGGATCGTCGCGTAGGGGCTGCTGTAGCCGGTCGAATCATCGAATTCCTGCCAGGCCGTTCCGCCGGCGGCAGCCATGGACAGAGGATTCGCGGCTGCGACGGCCGGGTCAGAGCTATCCGCAACAACTTGGAACGTCTCCTCAGTAGACTCATCTAGGTGAATAACAAGCAACCGATGCATGAGGTCCTTCTCATCGTGCAATCGTCGGGGATTTGACCGGGCGCCACGGAATCCGTGGCTTGGGTTCGGATTTCAGTCCACCCCCCTAGTCCAGGAGCCCGGGCGGCAGTCCGATTCTGTTGAACGCATCGGCCGCAGCCTGGACGTGCCGCTTTCCGTCTCGCAGGGAGATTGTGAGGTGGCCGGGCAGGAGCGCTTTGAAGTCGTAGTCGAGCAGCTTATTCATGGACGCGGCCATCTCCTGCACGGAGGCGTCATGCACGTTCTGCAGAATGATCTTGCCACCCCAGAAAACGTGATCGCTGGAGAAGAGGCAGTTACGATCGCCCCCGCGCAGTAGCAGGTTGAAGTGGCCGTTGCAGTGCCCGGGCGTAGCAATCGCCTCCAACTCCAAGCTACCAACGTTGAACCTATCTCCGTCGGCCATCTCCTGCTCCACCTCGCAGCCCTCCCAGATGAACTCCGGCGGGTAGAAACCGAACGACTGCGCCCACTGGAGCCCGGTCACCTCCGAATCGGCTGCGCGGATCGCCGGCGCCGACTCTGCGCTGGTAACGACGGGAATGTTGCCCAGCAACCGCCGCATCGGCGCGATCGCACCGCAGTGGTCAGCGTGGTAGTGCGTGACAAAGATCTTGGAGATCTTACCGGGATCTAATCCATCCGCCTTGATGTTCTCCAGCACTTCGTCAGCGCCGTCGAATCCAGCATCAATGAGGACCATCTCGTCTCCGCCGTTGACGATGTAGCAATGGCAGTCCAAGCGATTGGAAATATCGAACGCGTAGGCGCCACCCCCCACAATGTGAACCTCCGGCAGAATCTGCATGGTCGAAGACCTTTCAGCTGTGGCGTCGGCCTACTGGGGCTCTGGGATCGAGTAGGCGTGCGCAGTGAGCCCACCGTCCACGACCAAGTTGTGCCCGGTGATGTAGGAGGCGTCGTTCGAAGCGAGGAACGCGAACGCTGCAGCGACCTCCTCCGGTTCTGCCAGGCGTTCGCCCAACGGGACGAGCGGGAAATGCTGGCGGAACTGTTCCATCGTCTCTTCACCCACGATGTCAACCGACTGTTGCGTGTTCGCCGGCCCGGGACTGACGCAGTTCACCCGGATGCCGTACGGCGCGAGTTCGATAGCCATCCCCTGCGCGAGATTCGCCATGCCGGCCTTGCCGACGCTGTAGTGCGCGAACTCCTTGGAGGCTCCTAACGAGGAGATTGAAGATGTGTAGAGGATCGCACCACCGCCTGATTCCTTCATGGCGCGTGCTGCGAACTGGCCGAGATCGAAGGAGGCGTTGAGGATGACCGCCAAGACACGGTCCCAGGACTCCCGCTTCATCTCCAGAAACGATTCTTCCGTCCATGTCGCCGCGTTGCTGATCAAGACGTCCAGCCTGCCGCTTGCCCGCACAGCGGTGTCGATGAGCCGCTCGCATTCCTCCCGCTGCCCCACATCGACCTCGATCGGTGTGCCCCGACCGCCGAGTGCGGCAACCTCTGTGGCGACGCTCTCCGCCCGTTCAAGTCTAAGGTCGGCGAGGAAGACGTGATCGAGCCCCTCCGAAGTCAGGCGCAGGGCGGTCGCTCGGCCGATCCCACTGCCGCCGCCGGTGATCACCGCGTGAAGCCCTCGGAAGCGCTCACGGTCGATCACGGCTCGCCCTCGGCCGCTGGGCCCCCGTTGCGGATGTGCGCCTCCACCCGGTCGGCGATGCTCTCGGCGTGTGGTATCAGCTCCCGTTGCAGATTGGGGGCGGCCGGGATACGGACGTCTGGCGTGCCGATCCGCAACACCGGGTCGTCTAGGTCCCAGAAGCGCTCGCCAGCCGCCCACGCAGCGATCTCCGCTCCAAAGCCGCCGGTCACGTTTGCCTCGTGCGCGATTACCAGGCGACCGGTCTCGCTGAGCGAGGCGGCGATCGTCTCCCTGTCCAGCGGGTTCATCCAACGCAGGTCGATAACGGCCGCGTCAATGCCGCGCTCCGCCAGCCGCTCGGCCGCTCCCAAAGCCTCCGGAAGCATTCGTGCCCATGTCACTACCGTCACGTCGCTGCCCGGACGCCGTAAGACGGCTCCACCCATCGGCTCGACCGGGCGACCCAGCGGCACGGGCGCCTTGGAGGCGTAGAGGGCGCGTGACTCGATCACCATGACCGGATCCTCGCTGGCGATCGCCGTGCGCAGCATCTCGTAGGCATCAGGGGGCGTCGCCGGGCAACACACGCGCAGCCCCGGGATGTGCGCGAACATTCCCTCCAGTGATTGCGAGTGCTGTGCGACCGAGCCGGGTGTGTGGCCCTGCTGTGTGCGAATCGTCACGGGAGCCCGCATCGTGCCGTTGGACACGTAGTGCACGTTGGCGAGTTGATTGACGATCTGGTCCATGGCCACCTGTGTGAAGTCCATGAACATGATCTCCACAATGGGGCGGCGGCCGCGGATCGCGGCGCCCGTGGCCGCCCCGACGAAGCCGGCCTCGCTGATCGGTGTGTCGAAGATGCGATCGCCGAACTCGTCGTGTAACCGGCGTGTCGACCCGAACGGACCTCCGGGCAGGGCCAGATCTTCGCCGAAAATGAGCGCTTCCGGATACTCCGCGAGGGCCCAGCGGAGCGCCTCGTTCACGGCTCGGATGTAGGTGATCGGCTCGGTTTCGGTGTCAGTCGACATAGACGTGGTCCCTCGCAGACCTGGGATCGGGCAGCGGTCGCGTCATCGCCTCGCGGAGCGCGGCCTCTATCTCCGAATCGACCTCCGCCGCCACACGATCGAGGGTGCCATCGCGCGCCTCCACAGCCGCCTGGTCGCGGAGGCGCGCGATAGGTTCATGTTTCTTCGCCTCTTCCACCTCTCCCGCCGGGCGGTAATGCTGACTGTCGCCCGTGTAATGTCCCACGATCCGCTCCGTCATTGCCTCGATCAGAGTGGGACCGTCGCCGCCCCGCGCTCTGTCCACTGCTTCGGCCACGGCCGACTGCACGGCGTCGACATCGTTGCCGTCCACGGTCTGCCCGGGGACGCCATAGGCCCCGGCGCGCTCCGCCAGTTGCTCAACCCGAACCATGTCGCTGATCGGTGTCATTTCGGAATAGATGTTGTTCTCCACAATCATCACCAGGGGCAAGTCATAGACGGCTGCGAAGTTCAAGCCTTCGTGCCAGGCGCCCTGGTTCGTCGCCCCGTCACCCACGTCTACGAGCGTGATGGCGTCCGTCCCGTCGTAGCGGCTGGCGAGTGCGGCACCGGTGGCGATGGGGACCCCGGCGCCGACGACCGAGTTCTCCCCTAGGAAGCCGTACTCGATAGCGTTGAAGTATGGCGACCCGCCGCGACCGCCGCAGAGAGCGGAGTCGCGGTGCAGCATCTCGGCGAAGAGTTCCGTGAGCGGGATCCCTCGCGCGATCGCCCAGCCGTGACCACGGTATGTGACCGTAAGTGCGTCTCGTTCTTCCAAGACCCGGCACGCGCCAACGGGGATCGCCTCCTGTCCCGGACAGAGGTGCATGGAGCCGGCGATACGGCCCTCGGCGTAGAGGCTGAGGAGGCGCTCCTCGAAACGACGGATCGTCAGGAGTGCGCGGAACGTGTTGGCGAGATCGCTGTTCGCTCGCTGCGGCTCAGCCATGGCTATGCTCTCCGTCCATGCCGCACGCGCGCCGGGCACGTGCGGTCCGTCTGGGCCGGACCCGAGCGAACGCCGCCCCGCGGTCCGCAGTGCGGATCGCGGGGCGGCTGCTGAGCCCACTTGGGTAACGTTCCTCTCGCGGCACTACCATGACCGCGGAATTCGATGGAGACGGACGATGACCAGCAGCGCGCTTGGGCCGGCACTGGTGACGGGCGCATCGGGCGGGATCGGCGGCGCGACTGCCCGCCGCTTGGCAGCCGCAGGCCGGGACGTGGCGCTCCACGCTTTCTCGAACGTCGCGGCCGCCGAGGAGATCGCCTCCGAGATCCGCACGGAGGGCGTACGCGCGGTCGTGCTGCAGGCGGACCTGACCCAGCGAGACGAAGCCGTCGCCCTCGTCGATCGGGCCATCGAAGAGCTCGGAGACCTCGAGGTCTTCGTCGGCAACGCAGGGATTGACGTCTTGAGGCCCACGAGCATCTTGGATTATGGCGACGAGCTGTGGGACCGCATGCTCGCGATCCACCTCACCGCCCCCTTCGTGATGGCCCGCGCCGTCATCCCGCACTTCAGCGAGCGCGGCGGCGGGGTGGTGGTTACCGTTGCCTCGGTCGCCGGCCAGGTGGCCTGGCCGGGGAATATCGGCTACAACGCCGCCAAGGCGGGCATGATCAACATGACTCGCACGATCGCGACGGAGTATGCGAAGAACGGTATTCGCGCTAACTGTGTCTGTCCCGGCATCATCGCCACGCAGATGAGCTGGGACTACATCAACGCGGCGGAGGATCCGGTGGAAGCAGAGCGGATCGCAAACGATGCCCAGCCGCTGGGGCGGATGGGAACTGCCGACGAGATCGCGGCCGTGATCGCCTTCCTCGCCTCCCCTGACGCATCTTTCGTGACGGGGGAAGCGGTGGCAGCGGATGGCGGCTACCTGGCGCTCTAAGAACGGGACGTCAGGGAACGAGTACGGCGCGGCCACTGATCTTGTCCTCTCGTAGAAGTGCGAGCACATCGTTGACCGCATCGAGCGGATAGCGGGTGACTGACGTGCTGATCCGCCCGGCTCGGGCGAGAGCGACGACTCCGTCTAGGTCGTCCCGCGTGCCGGCGTAGATCGTGGTAAGGACGGCCTCGGGCGCCTGCGAGTAGAACCCGAAGGGTACGTTGCCGCCTGCCAGCCCGAGCAAGCCGATCGCGCCGCGCTGCCGGACCACCGCGGTCGCCAGCGACAGCGTCTCGTCCGTCCCAACGAAGTCCAACACCGCGTGTGCGCCCTCGCCCTGCGTCAGCTCATGCACCCTCTCGACGGGGCTATCCCCCGCAAGGATCGTCTCCTCCGCGCCGAAGGCCGTCGCCGTTTCGAGCTGCTCCGCCCGCCGATCGACGGCGATGACGCGTGCCGCCGTCAACTCGCGGGCGATCTGCACGGCCATCTGGCCCAGCCCCCCTGCGCCGATCACAACAAGCGTCGACCCGCCCACGAGAACGGAGCGCACCCGCCGTACCGCGGCGTAGGAAGAGATGCCCGCATCCCCCAGTGGCGCCGCCTCCACCGGATCGAGGTCCCCCAGGGGGACGAGGTGCCGCGGATGTGGCACCAGCACGTATTCGGCGAAGCCGCCGTTGAGCGTCGATCCCGCTTCGTCGCCGTGGGAGCAAATCTGCTCGTGTCCTGTCACGCACCACTCGCAGGCCCCACAGCCCCACCCGACCATCACCGCCACGGCCTCGCCTACTCGGACACGGTCTTGGGCTGCGGGCCCGAGAGCCTGTACCCGGCCGGCGATCTCATGGCCCATAGTGATGGGCAGCCGCACCGCCTCCGGTAGGTCGCCATCTATCACGTAGAGGTCCGAGCGGCACACGCCAGCGCCAGCAACCTTGACCAAGACCTGATCGGCCTCCGGATCCGGGATGTCAACGTCTTCCACGCGCAGTGGCTCGCCGAACGCATGTAACCGAGCTGCCCTCATTGCGCAACCTTCCTCGTCGCTCTGACTCCGCTCAGAGCGCACCAAGCTGCTTCATGAGCGTCACAACGTCCGGATAGATCGTCTCGCGGCGGATCCGCCCCGCGCTGTCGAACTCGAAGACGTCCGCTTCCGCGAAGTCGAACGTTTTCCCCACGACATCGGGTGACATCCCCTTGATGCGCCCGATCACGATTCCGCGGATACGGAGTTCTGCGACAACGCAGCACTCCGCTTCGATCAAATTGTGGATCTCCCCCTCGATCTGTCCCCACTCGTGGCAATATCGGAAGACGTCGAGGATCGCCGTCTTGCCGACTGCCGGCTCCGGCAGAAGCGGGTCCTCGTAGACAGCGTCTTCATGGAACGCCTGCATCGTCGTTGGCCAGTCACTCGCCCAGAACGCGCGGAGCAACGCTTCCACTTGCACACTCTTTGTCGGCATCAGCGGCACCCCCTCAGAGCGCGATCGAATCGGTCCAAGCGCGGTAGTGCTCGACTTCAGCGCCAGCTTCTCGCCGCCAGCGTCGCGCCTCGCCGTCGATCCACGCTGCCGCACCCGCCGCATCGATCTCTTCAGCCATCAACTTGCGGCCCACGGGCGCGACTCCCGCAAAGTGGCACTGGACGGGGATGAGATCGGGCACGTACACCGTCGAGGGGCCGTTGGCGAACCAGTCCCACATGAGGCGGAACTGCGGCTGATCAATATCCGCAGCGCCCGCCCAGGTGTCGTTCGCAGGTAAGAGTCCGACCTCATCCCAAAGGCGCTGGAGGTGTGACCGCTGATGGAAGGAACGAAGGAGGGCCGCGGCGTCCCCCTGGTTCGCGCTCGCCGCTGCGATCCCGATGCCCTGCGTGTCGACAATGGGAACGCCGGCGAGGGGGCCGTCGCTGGTCACCGGAGCCGGCGCGATCAGCGCATCCTCACCCAACGCGGTGGCCGCCGCCGAGAACATCGGGCCCGAGGCGAAGGCGAACGCGCCACCGCCGGCGCAGAAACGCCGCCACGCGGCCCAGAGATCGATCGCGGCCGCGTCGGCATTGATGTGGCCGCCCCGCCAGAGGTGCTCCAGCCGCACCCACGGATCAGCGTAACGAGGGTCGCACCAGTCGAGGCCGCCCAGGACCAGCTCCGCTACGTCGCCCGGGCGATCGAGCGTCTGTACCAGGAAGTGCGTGAGCCACCAGACACTGAAGTCCCCCTGCGCGTCGCCGGCGATGAGTGGTGTCGTGCCCGCCGCGCCGAGGCGTTCGCACTGGCTGATGAAATCGTCCCACGTGCGCGGTGGGATCTCGGACGGGGACACGCCGGCCGCGATCAGCAGCCGCCGGTTGATGGCCCAGAAGACGGGGATCAGATACCAGCCGGCCCGGTACGGTCGGCCTCCGTACCAACTGAGTGCTGTCGCGCCCATGTGCGCGAACTCCTCCGGCGGGATCAACCCATCGAGCGGCGCGAGGTAGCCGCGCCACGCGCTCTCGATGTGGTAAATGCCGTTCCAGAGGAACTGGAGATCCGGTGGTGAACCCGCCACAGCGGCCTCCGTGAACCGCGGGATCACCTCCAGCATCTCTTCCTCCACCGCGTCGATGCGTACGCCAGGGTGCTCGCGCTCAAAGTCCTGGATGGTGCGGCTCAGCCAGGCCCCCAGGCCGGGCGCCTCGTCCTCACCCCACCACCAGAACGTGAGCTTCTTCGGCGCGGTCACGGGCAGATCTCCTCCCGCACGACGTCAGGACTCCTCCAGGAAGATCGCGCGGCACGGCGTGGCGCAAACTCCCTCAACGGGAAGCGGCAGGGCGATGAGAGATCCTTCTCGGTTTTGGATCCCCGCCATGTTCACGAGGGGCGCGAGGAGCAGGATGTCCTTCTCCTTGAAAAGGGGGACGATGATCGGGCGTTCACCAGGTTCCCAATCCATCGTTCGGTTGAGGTAATCCGCCTCCGCCACCGGGGTGTCGACTCCCCAGATCGACATGGGCTGCTCCATCAGCCAGTCGAGGCAGGAGGGGTGGTAACAGGGCGTATCTTGAATGAAGTTGGCATCGCGCCAGCGTGCGCCCCAGCCACTATCGATCAGGACGGCGTCGCCATCGTCGATGGGCGGGGCGCCCGCCGCCAATTCGTCCGGGTAGATGTACTCCCTCGGCCCCTTCGTCGGCACTCGCACGATCTTGGCCGGGCGGAAGAAGCGGTCCAGGTCCACCTGATCGATGCTCGGTCGCCCCGGAACTTCGTGCGCAGCAGTCTCCAGATACGTTCCGGTGTGCGCAGAGAAGCCCAGCTTCCACATCTCGAAGCCATGCTCTTCGATGGACGAACGCCGCTCGATTTCCGTCTCCGGGATCGTCACCGGGTCGATCCCCGCCTGGTTGTAGTGCCACATCCCGTTGTAAATCGGTCCGTTCAGGTCCCATCGGCGGACGGGCATGGCGTCATCCTTTCCTCGTCGGCTGCGATCGTGTTGGGGTCAAGCCGGGCACGCACGTTTTGCACGAACTCCTCGATGTCCCCATCCAAGCGCTTGCGGAAGTAGCGGTTCAGCACGTGCCGGATCGCTCCCTTGGCGCGCACGGTACCCCGATAGGTGACGTCGGTGCCGTCATCCTCGCGTGAGCGAAGTTCGACCCGGCCGGCGGTGGACAGCAGGTCGGAATCGCCCACCCATTCGGCGCGCGACGGCTCTTGCCGCACGGTCGTGTGCGTTTCCACGACGAAGCGCTTGCGCAGCAGGCCAAGGCTAACTTCCATCTGCCAGCGGGCGTCGTCGGGATTCAGCACCTCCACGTCGCGACAGCCTGGAAGGCAGGGCCCGAGCCGCGCGAAGTCGCTCAGCAGCGCCCAGACCTCGGACTGGGGTGCGTGGACCAGGAAAGTGCGTTCGGCGCTGGGCACGTTAATCGTCTTCTAGCTTGCCCAGATCGCGCAGGATCTCTTGTGCCGTGTTGTGGCCGGGCAGGCCCGTAATCGCCGGGCCGGGATGCGTGCCCGCGCCGGACAGGTAGAGCCCCTCGATCGGCGCCCGGTAATCCGCGAGCTCCGGAAGCGGCCGGAAGCCAAGCACCTGGTGGGGCACCATATCGACGTGAAAGTTGTTCCCCTTGGGGATGCCCACGATCTGCTCCCAATCGACGGGTGTTCGGGCACTCCATCCGATCAACTTGTCGCGCAGATTGGGAGCGTACTCGCAGTAGGTTTCGAACATGCGCATGGCGGCTTCCTCGCGCGCGTCCTCCCAATCGCGCCCCCCCGCGAGTTCGTAGGGCACCCAGCAGTGCAGGCCAAGCGCATGCTTACCGGGCGGCGCCATGCTGGGATCGAGGCCCGTGGAGAACGTGCACCACATCCACGGATGCCGCGGGATCTCGCCCCGGCGCACGTCCTCCCACATCGCCGCCGCGTAGTCGAGGCTGGGCGTCACCATCGCGGCGGGGATGCGGAACTCGCGCGCCTGGCCATCGTCGCCGCAGGCGGAGAACACGGGCGGTTCCTCGAGGGCGTAGTAGGCCTTGATCACAGCGGTGTTGTCGTTCTGGAGGTGCTCCACTCGGTGCAGGAAGCGAGAGTCCAGGTGGTCCGGCCCGATTAACTCCAGGAAGACGCGCTGCGGAGGGATTGCCGTCACCACGCCCCGCCGCGCCTCCAGGACGTCCCCAGTCGCGAGGCGCACGCCGCTCGCCCGTCCGTTCGTCACCAGAATCTCCGTCACCTCCGCGTCTCGCTCCACCTGACCGCCGTACGACTCAAGGGCGCGAGCCACGGCGTCAGAGACCTGGCCGACGCCGCCGCGCGGCCGGTACACGCCGCCCGCATGGCTCATCGGCAGTTCCGTCATCGCGAGGGCGGAGCCGGGTTGGTCGAGCGCTGTTTTCGTTTGCAGCGCCATGAACGCGCCCAGCCCCTGCAGCTGTGGCGACTCGAACGTCTCCTCGATGTACTGCCGCGCCGGCATCATCATCACCCGCAGGAGTTCGTTGACCTCAGGCGTGTCCTCCAGCAGCGCGGTCATCGCCGCGAACGGCGGCGGTGCGCCCGTGTTGATCGGATCGAGCATCTCCAGCGTCTGCGACCAGAAACTGACCCAGTCCACGTAGCGCTCGGCGTCCCGCTCGGAGATCGTCGCGATCTCAGCCGCCGTGCGTTCCGCGTCCCGCCAAAAGAAGATGCGCTTCCCGTCCGGGAAGGGCATGAAAAACATCGGTTCGACCTCAAGTAGTTCGAGGCCGTGCCGCTCTAACTCCAAGTCGTTGAAGAACGGCGTGTCGCGGATGCCGAGCAAGTCGAAGGCGCCGGGATTGAAGGTGAAGTCCGGAAGCCCCGGGATCGTCGCCTCGCTCGTCCCGCAACCGCCGAGTACGTCGCGGCGCTCCAGCACGACGACTTCTTCCCCACTCTTTGCGAGGTAGGCAGCGCAGGTGAGGCCGTTGTGGCCTCCGCCGACGACGATGAAGTCAGGCATGGCGCATCTCTCCATTCTCCTCGCTCCGCTCAGCGCTCGGAGTCGCGAGGGGGGCGGGGTTGAAGCAGGCTAGTTCCTGTCCGGGGCGGTCCGGACTCTCTTCGAGCGGGGGTGTCTCCGCGTGGCATCGATCGATGGCCCGAAAACAGCGGCTCGCGAAGCGGCAGTGCGGCGGCAGATCGATAGGGCTGGGGACATCTCCTTGGAGGATGATGCGTTGCACCGCCGCGTCGCTCGACGGGGGCGCAGGGATGGCTGAGATCAACGCTTGCGTGTAGGGGTGCATCGGCGCCCGGAAGAGCGCGTCCTTTGGGCCCGTTTCGACGAGCTTGCCGAGGTACATCACGCCGACCCGGTCCGCGATGTGCCGGATTACCGCCAGGTCGTGACTGATGAAGAGGTAGGTGAGTCCGAGTTCGCGCTGGAGATCGCGCAGGAGGTTGAGAACCTGGCTCTGAATCGAGACGTCCAGGGCGCTAACCGGCTCATCAAGGATGAGGAACTCCGCGCCCACGCCGAGCGCCCGCGCGATCGCGACACGTTGCCGCTGGCCGCCGCTCAGTTCATGGGGAAAGCGAGCCCGGTGACTGTGCGAGAGCCCCACCAACTCGAGAAGCTCCAGGACACGCGCGTCGCGTGCCCGCCGCGAGAGCCCAGATCGGTGCAGGCCTTCCCGGACGATCGCACCCACGGACATGCGCGGATCGAGGGAAGAGAAGGGGTCTTGGAAGACGAGCTGCATCCGCTGCCGGATCGTCGCCAAGCGCCGGCGTCCCGCTGCCAGCACGTCCTCCCCGTCGAAGTGCACCGATCCGGCGTCCGCAGCCTGCAGGCGCACGATGAGTGCAGCGAGGGTGCTCTTGCCGCTGCCGGTCTCGCCCACCAGTCCGAACGTCTCTCCCCGTTCGATCTGAAGGGAAACGTCCTCCACGGCGGAGAGCCAGCTGCGGGGGCGTCCGAGCACGTCGCGCCGCACGACGAAACGGCGCGTCAGCCCTGCCAGCTCCACCAGGGGCGCTGTGCTAGGGCTGGAAAGGCTGCGGGTTCCAGCAGCGGAGTTGGTGGTCATCCGCGATGTTCTCCAATGCAGGACGCTCTTCGTGGCAGGGGTCGAGTGCGTGGGCGCAGCGCGGCGCGAAGCGGCAGGCGGGCGGCAGGTTGGTGAGTTCCGGCACCTGACCGTCGATCACCTCAAGATAAGGGACGTCGCCGGTCATGCCTGGCACGCAGCGCAACAGGCTTTGCGTGTACGGGTGCTGGGGCGCCCGGAACAATTGGTCCGTGGGCAGCGTCTCCACGATCTCGCCCGCGTACATCACGGCGACGCGGTCGGCGACCTGTCCCACCACCGCGAGGTCATGGCTGATGAGGAGCACTCCGAGGTCCGATCGTCGCTGCAAGTCCGCGATCATCTCGAGGATCTGCGCCTGGATCGTCACGTCCAGCGCCGTCGTCGGCTCATCGGCGATGAGCAGATCCGGCTCCATCACAAGCGCGATCGCGATCATGACCCGCTGGCGCATGCCGCCCGAAAGCTGATGCGGGTAGTCGTGCATGCGCTCCTCGGCGCCCGCCAGACCCACCTGTTCCAGCACCTCGAGCGCTCGCTGCCGCGCCGTAGCCCGGTCCACTCGGCGGTGCGCCAGCACCGTTTCCGTCACCTGCTTTCCGACCGTGAAGACGGGGTCCAGACTGGTCATCGGCTCCTGGAAGACCATCGACATCTGACGGCCCCGGACGCTGCGCATCTCGCGGTCGCTCATCTCCAGGAGGTCCCGGCCGTGCAGACGAACCTTGCCTTCTGCCCGGCCGCCTCCCGGCAACAGGCGCATCACCGCGAGAGCCGTCATGGTTTTGCCGCACCCGCTCTCGCCCACGAGCCCGACGATTTCCCCCGCCGCGACGCTCAACGAGAGTTGCGCGACAGGGCGCACGGGGCCCTCCTCTGTGGTCAGGTCCACGGAGAGGCTCTCGATCTCGAGCAGCGCCTGGGGGGGGGCGGTCATCGGACGCGCCGCAGGCGGGGGTCAAGCACGTCGCGCAGCCCGTCGCCGAGGGTGTTGAAGCCGATCACCATCACGACCAGGGCCACACCGGGGATCGTGACGGCCCAGTGGTGCGTCTGCAGGAGTTCCCGTCCGTCGGAGATCATGAGCCCCAGGCTCGGCGTGGGAGGTTGCGTGCCCAGCCCCAGGAAGGAGAGGGCGCCCTCGAAGATGATCACGACCGGGATGTAGTAGGTGGCCATCACCACTGTGGGCGCGACGAGATTGGGCACGAAGTGCCGCAGCATGATCCGCCAGTCAGGCACCCCCATGGCCTTGGCGGCCTTGACGAAGTCACGCTGGCGCAGGCTCAACACCTCGCCGCGGATGATGCGCGCGAAGCCCGCCCAGAGCACCAGCGGCACGGCCAGCAGCACGACCTCGATGCCGCGATCGAGCACCCCCGAGAGCGCCACCGCCATGAGGATGATGGGAAAGCCCCAGGTGATGTCGATGATGCCGCTGAGGACAAGATCGACGATGCCGCCGTAGTAGGCGGAGACGATGCCAACAATCATCCCCACGACGATCGTGAGCGCCATGATGCCCACCGCGAGCGTTATAGAGACGCCGATGCCGCTGACGGTCCGGGCCAGCAGGTCGCGCCCCAGCCGGTCGGTGCCCAGCACTGCGCTGCTCTCAAAGGGCGAGGCCAAGGTGTTGCGCAATGCCTGATCCAGGTAGAGATCGTGAAACCGATCGAAGCCGATGATGACAAGTCCCGCGACGCCGATCAGCAAGAAGACGAGACTGATCACCCCGCCGGCGACGGCCAGCCGGTTGTCCCCCAGCCGGCGGATCGTCGGCCCGCCCCGCCGGCTCCGCGAGACGGCCAGAGGGGCGTCGGCGATCGATGCAGCGTCGGCGGTGGTCATCGCGCGCCCCTCAGACCTGGCGGATCCGGGGATCGACGATGGCGTAGGCCACGTTCGCAGCGAAGTTCGCCAGGATGACCGTCATCGTGAAGAGAAGCGTGATGACCAGCGCCACGGGATAGTCGCGGTCGAGCGTGCTATCGATTAACAGGCGACTGATTCCCGGCCAGCGGAAGATGATCTCCACAACGAACGTGTAGCCCACGAGTGCGGCTACCTGCAGCGCGGTCAACGAGACGATGGGCAGCAGCGCGTTCCGCAGCGCGTGCTGCCAGATGATGCGGGTGCGGCTCAGCCCCTTCGCTCGCAGCGTACGAATGTAGTCCTGCTCGAGCTGTTCCAGCATCGACGCCCGCATCAAACGCAGCATGACCGCGACCCCCTCCGCGGCCAGCACCGCCACCGGCAGAATCAGGTGCTTGATCCCCCCCTTGCCGGAGATCGGTAAGAGATTCAGCTCGATCCCCACGATCAAGATCAGGAAGAGGGCGAGGATGAAGTTGGGCACGCCCATGCCCAGCGCGGCGAAGCCCATGATGCCGCGGTCGATCCAGGTGTCGCGCTTCACTGCCGCGATGACGCCCAGCGGCACCGCCAGGAGGACGATGACCAGCGCGCCTGCGCTCACGAGGATGGCCGTGTTCTTACCGAATTCGCCGATCAGGTCGCTGACGGGCTTGTTGTTCGCGATCGACGTGCCCAGGTCGCCGTGCAGAAAGACATCGCCCAGGAAGTTGGCATACTGGACGTAGACCGGGTCGTTGAGACCGTGCTCCTCACGAAAGACCCTGATCGCCTCTTCGGCACGAACCGGTTGATGGATCGTGTCCTCCGGCGTGCCGGGCGAGAGTCGCAGCGTCCAGAAGATCACGACCGACGCCGCGAAGATGACGATGAGGGTGTAGAGCGACCGCCCAAGCAGGTATCGCCCCACCGGGTTCCCCCTCCGTCAGGCGTTCAGGGCGCGGGTGCGTCCCTCCATCGGCGAGGGGCCGCGTTGACACTGCCCCCTCACCCGCAAGCTAGGCTTCCAGCCAAACGTCCTGGTAGAACGGGTAGAGGTTGGGCTCTAGCGGGTTCCAGTTATGCACGCGGTTGTGGTGCACCCAGATGTTGGAGCGCGTTGCGAGGGTCAGGAAGGGAATCTGCTCCGCGGCCGCGAGCTGGATCTTGGCCGAAGCGACGGCGCGCTCGTCGAGCGTGGCGGAGCGCTTCCATTCATCGTAGCCCTCGTTGACTTCAGGGATGTTCGCCCTCGACCCGTTGCAGCAACCGCCGATGAACTCCCCCTTGGCCCAGAACACCGTCCCATCGATCATGTCGTGCCACAAGTTCTCGAACATGTAGCCATCGATGTCGCCCTCGATGATGTCGCCAAACACCGTGTCGGTGGGGGTGAAGTCCATGTCGATGCCGACGTCGCGCAGGAATTCCTGCACTACCTGCGCCACCTGAACCTCTTCCGCGCTCGTCTCCGTGGGGATGCTGAACGAGATCCGCGGGTCCCCCGTGCGTTCCGCCGCGTCGAGCAATTGCATCGCCATGCCCGGATCGAAGCGCCCGAAGTCGACCGTACCCTCTTGGTAGTTGTTGTCCGCCGTCGGCACGAAGCTGTAGGCCGCCTCGCCGAAGCCTAGGAAGACCGCCTGCACGATCGCTTCGCGGTCGATGGCGTGGGAGATCGCTTGCCGCACTCGCGGGTCGTTGAAGCCCAGTGCCTCCCGCTCATGGTTGAGCCCCATGAAGTAGTGACCCAGGGTGACGTTCTGGATCACGTTGAAGTTGCCATCGTCGATCAAGCGCTGGATGTCGGGGAAGGCTGGTCCGTGCAGTGCATCGATGTTGCCCGCCTCCAGCTCCTGCGCCCGTGTCGCGGGCTCCTTCACATCCACCCAGCGGATCCCGTCCAGATAGGCCGGGCCCTGGTTCTGGTGGAACGGCAAGGTCGAGCCCGGATACCCGTCCCAGCGCGTCACGTCCAGGTGACTGCCCGGCACGTATTCGCTGAGGGTGAAGGGGCCGCTGCCCGCGTCCTCTCCCGTCAGTCCGTACTCGCCGCCCAGCTGTTCCCAGAGGTCGGAGTCGAAGACCGAAGCGAAGCCGTTATTCGCGACGGTGAAGAAGCCCACGAACGGATGCGCCATCTTGATTGTGACCGTGTTGTCGGCGCCCGCCTCAATGCTCTCCACTGGATCCCAGAACAGGTGCACGAAGCCGCCGCCGGCCGGGTTGTTCGTCCAATTGAGCGACCGCGCGACCGTCTCCGCGTTAATCGGTGTCCCCGTGTGGAACGAGAGCCCCTCGCGGATGGTGAAGACGGTGGTCAAGCCGTCGTCGCTCGTCTCCCAGCCGCTCGCGATGAGCGGAAGGTTGTTGGCTCTGGCGTCGAGCGCGAACATGGTCTCGTGCACCGCGGGGAACGATGAGGCGTCCCACCACAGCGCCGCGATCGGGTCCATCCGCTCGCTGCCGCGGTCGTACCCCTCACGGAGAATGCCACCCCGCACCACGCCGGCCTCGGCCGCCGGCGCCTCGGGCTCTTCCGCCGGCGGCGGAGGCGGCTCGGCCTGCTCAGCCACCTGTTCGGCCACCTGTTCGGCCACCTGCTCAGCGGCTGCTTCGGGGGCCGGCTGGGCCGCCTCCGGCTGGGCCGCGGCCGGCTGGGCCGCGGCCGCTGGCTCCGCGGCATCGTCATCGCCGCCGCAGCCAAGCAGGGCCAGGCCTGCGGCGCCGACACCGGCGCGCCCGGCAGCCGAGAGCAGCCGGCGCCGGGTGACGCGCTGTCTGTGCAGACGCTGCCAGTAGTTCGCATCGTTCGGCTGATGATTCATCCTGCGTTCCTCCTGACGGCCCACGCGCGGGGACGTTCCCCTGTCGGTCTCTGCCGAATGCTAGCCGATCGCGGATTCACCCCGCCCGGGCTGCCTGCGCATGCTTCGCAGCTCACGAGGACCCCAACGGGGTTCTCGCGGGCTCGATGGTACGAGGAGGCCGGGGCAGGGGACGTTTCACTTCGGTTTCAAGATGGCAACCTGGCGCCGCCGGTCCGGTCTGGAGGCGAGGTGGGGACGCGGTGTAGTAGCATCCGCTCCCGGCCCACCGCGCCGCCCGGCGGGGTCGGTAAGGGGTGGCGGCGCGTACAGGGCGGATGTCCGGGAAGCGGAGGGGGCCGCATGCCTCATCCCAACCCCGCGCCTGATTGGCCGGCTGTCACCACGCTGCCGGAGCACGTCCGGAAGCAACTTGAGGTCCCGGACGGGGCCGCAAGTGGAGCCGCTGCCATCTGCATCCTCGACAGCGGTGGCAGCATCGTGGACCCCAGCCCCGACTACTGCCGGCTTGTGGGCTACGTCCGCAGCGAGTTGATCGGCCGGCACTGGTCGACCACGGTCCCGGAGGAGAAGCTCGCCCAGGCGCAGCGGGAATTCGCCCGCTTCCACGCGCTCGGTGCCAGCTCCGGCCTCAGCGCCGTGCGCCGCAAGGATGGCACTGAGATCACCGGCATCTGCTTGGCGGTGCGCATCGCCGACGACCGCTACGCCGCTGCCTTCTTAAGGCTGAACGAGCGCGATGGGCGCTGGGACGCCTGGTGTCGCAGCTACGACTGCGTCCCCTGTCCCATCGTGGTCCTCAACCTCCAGGGGGTGGTCCTCTTCGGCAACGACGCCGCCACGGCACTGATGAATGTTTGTCGATCCGAGCTGGTCGGGCGCGGGCTGGCCGATTTCTTGCCGGGGGTGAAGCCGGAGGAGATAAGGCAGATCCTCGAGCGAGTGGACCTCCACGGGATGCGGCAGGGCACCTGGGCCTTACGCGGCGTGGAAGGACAGGAACTGACGGCTGAGTGCTACATAACCCGGATGCCCGACAGCGACTATCTCATCACGGTTCCCAAGATCTTCGGGTGGCCGGACGCGCTCTTCACGTTGCAGGCCACCGAGGTAACCGATGACGGCGCGCATCACGGCCCCAGCGTCTTCCAGCACGGCGACGTTGCAATCGACGTGCGCCAGCGGCGCATCTGGCGGGCGGGCACCCCGGTCTCGCTCACGCCGACGGAATTCTCCGTGCTCCAGATCCTGGTCGAGAACCGGGAAAGAGTGATCCCGGCCGAGGAGATCTTGGGCGCAACCTGGAGCGAGACCGATCGCGCGAGCATCGGGCTCGTGCGTACGGTGATCTCCCGACTGCGAGCCAAGATCGAGGAAGACCACACCGACCCGCGCTACATCGTCACAGTGCCGGGGCGCGGCTACGCGTTCTTCACCGGCGGTGCGCCGCGGAAGACGGCCGGCGGCTAGGGATGCTTGCTACACGAACGAGAATCTGGCCCGGACCGACGGCCCGTTTCTATGGGCCGGGGCCCCTGCGGGTTGAGCAGGTCCCGGTTCCTGACGTCCGAGTGGCAAACGTCGGCGCCCGCTACTTGCGCATCATCGACGGGGATGAGGATCCGGTTGCCCTATTACGGCGCTCGTCTGCCGCTCACACTCGGACACGAGAACGCGGGACAGGTGGAGGCCGTCGGCTCGGGCGTCGAGGATGTCAAGCCGGGTGACGCGGTTGCCGTCTATGGGGCATGGGGATTCGGGGTGTGCGCCCTGTTGGACGAAGACCAGGGCGTCGCGACACTCGACCCATCGGGGCCGGACGAGCGTCCAGAACAGCCGATCGCGTTGGTGCAGGCGTGGGCATACGTCTGCCGCCGATACACGGCGAGCTGTTGGCGCAGCGCAAGGTTCTCCGAGAGCAGGTCTCGCCGGGCCATCCCTGCCGGGCGGACCGTGGCGACCACGAGACGGAGGTAGAGCTACATGACCGGATCCTCCCGATCCGGAAGGATCGCGGGTCGGCCCCTTTGACGGGGCCGGATGACGTTTTGCACCCCCACGGCCGGCGCTGCTGGAGGATGAGCGTCACCTATTCCGTTCCGAGAGGAAGTGCGGTTGCGCACCACCGCACCTATGACGTAATCCCCGTCGGGCGGGCTATCCTTCCGGCCCGGCTGGCGCGGCCGGGGAGGGGGCGGATCGGCCGGAAGGTGGTGCGGCGTGGTGAAGGCAGCCCGGCCGCACTCGGCTTTCACGGAGTTGCCGGTCCTCTTCCGGCAGCCCGCGTATCTAGCGAGAAGTTCATCGAGGCGCACAGCGGGAAGATCGGCGATATCTCGATCTACGGTCAGGAGTCGAACTATACGACCTGGCGCCTGGCGAAGATGAACCTCGCGATTCGTGGTATCGACGGCCAGATCGCCCACGGAGGACAGCTTCCACAACGACCAGCACCCAGACCTGCGCGCCGACCGCGAACCCGTCCTGACCGAGGCGGGACTTCTGGGCAACTGCGGCCGGGAAGTCGGCGGGCGAGGGCTAGGGCGCCAGCGTCACGCCGATCTGGACGACGTTGACCAAGCTACCGTCCCGAGCGGACTCCTCGAAGATCTGCACGCAGGCTGCCGTCTCCACTGTGACGGGCACGGGAACCTCCGTCGCAAAGGCACCGAAGGCGGGCGCACCCGCCTCGGTGGTCGTGAAGGTGTCGGCGAGGACAGCGCCGTCGTCGGCGCCCAGGATGCGGATGCGGACGTTCCCCTCGAAGACGCGCGCCAAACCCTCCACCGTCACGGCGCCGGCGAGTTGCTCCCCGGCGCCCGGGCGCTGGACGATCATCGCGGGGTCCACGGGATGGGGTGGGCCCGGGTTGAGCGGGCAAGCGGCCGGGGCAGGGAGGAGCGGCACGGACAGCTCCGTCGCCGCGCGCGCCACGAGGAACAGGCCGCTCCCACGATCGACCGGGATCAGGTGACGCAGGTTGGGGGGCAGCTCACGCCCATCGACGGCCCACATGTCATCGCTCGGATCGAACGCCCAGATACGGTCCAGCAACGGCGCCGAGGCCAAGATCGCGCGAGAGGTTGTGGGCCCGCCGAACCACCCGGCGAGGCTGAGGCCCTCCGGGACGGCGAGCAGCGCAGGCGCTTCTTGCCCACGCATGAGCTCGAATTCGCCGTCTCGTAGGCGGAACTCATGCGCCACATTGAGAGTGGGGCAGCAGAGAGGGTCGGTGAGGGCGAAACCGGTAAAGTCGATCCGGACTGCTTCGCCGGCAAACGCGAGCCCCTGCAGACGGATGCGGTCGCCCAGGGCACGCAGCGCGACGGGCTGCGGCGTGCCGTCGGCCGCGCGCGTCACCAGGTGCAGGTCAAAGAACGTCCCGGAGCCGCCGCCGTTCGTTGCGAGGACAACCGCGGCGGCGGGTTCGCCGGCAACCGCGCCGAAGGCAGCGCGCTGGAACTGCACCGTAACCTGGGCCGCCGAGCCGGGCGCGGCGGGCTCCGTGTACATCCCATCGGTCAGCGGGGCCGCGGCGTCGACCGTGAGGTTATTGGGATACGTCAGGTTGCGAAGTTCCTCACTGCTCATCGCGGGGCGCGCGCTGATCGGAACCGGCTCGGGCCCCTGAGCGCTCGCCGGCCCCGTACTCAGGACGATCGCGCTCCCGAGGAAGACCAAGAGCAGCATCACTCCACGGACGCCGCCAAATGAGTTCGACACGTTTTCCCTTACATCTCCGCACGGCGGGCACTATGACCCCGCCCGTACCAGCGCGACCAGGTTGTCGTTGAGTCCAGTTCCGTCCGGCCCCTGCTTCGGAGGGTCATTGAGCGCGCCGGAAGTTTCGATGGGCCGAACCTGTACAGCCTATCCTCCTAATCCTCGGCGCGTGCGGGGGAACATCCTGGATGGGCCTCTGGAGATTCTCGATGCGGTGGTCTATCCCCGCGCGTGTGGGGGAACCGCTAATCGACAGCCAGCTCCAGGCGCGGGAAGACTTCCGCGCGCGCAACTGGCCGGATGCCCCCTGCGATTCGACCGCTACACCGGCGAGACCGGGGCAGACGACTGCGAGTCGTATCCTCCAGCAGCCCCCACACATCCTGCTCACGAACTACGTGGTGCTCGAATATCTGTCCCGAGCCGGCGTCTCGTTGATGACGTTTTTGACTGGGATATCGGTTCCCAGCAACTTGCCAGGGCTCGTCGCGATCTCGACCCGCGTCTCGTCGCGGGACGCCCCGGCAGCAGTGCGGAGGCCGACGCTTGCGACAGGTGGGAGGGACCTCGGCTCGATCGCCTGGACACGACAGGGCACACGGGGCCG
The DNA here is from genome assembly GCA_965247775.1 of Dehalococcoidia bacterium. Taxonomy (GTDB): domain Bacteria; phylum Chloroflexota; class Dehalococcoidia; order Bin125; family Bin125. The sequence continues at coordinate 1,410,821 of OZ252031.1, read as the reverse complement.
CCGCCGGGGCTAGCGCAAATGTGCGCGCAGGAACCAGGTCTGCCGGTCCACCTCGCGCTGCACCTCGATCAGCAGGTCCTGCGTCGTCGGGTCCACGCTCTCGCTCTGGCGGATCGCCTCGCTGAGCATCGCGGAGTAGTCGGCGAAGCGCTCCTCCAGGACCGCCGCGGTCGTGCGCGCGTCGACCTCGCCGTCCGGGAACTCCGCCAGCGCGCTGGCCGCGGCGGCCTGACGCACGGTGCCCAGCGGCACGCCGTCGAGCGCGCGGATGCGCTCGGCATACTCGTCGGCGTAGCCGCGCATCAGGTCCGCCTGCCTGTCGAACAGCTCGTGCAGGGCGATGAAGCTCTCCCCCACAACGTTCCAGTGCGCCTGCTTGAGCTGGCTCACCAGGTCGCTGGTGGTGGCGAGATGCCGGTTCAGCATCCCGATCATGCCGGTCTCGATCGAGACGGTTGTCGCCATCATCCCACTCGTTTGCCGCGATTGGTCGGTGCAGCCAGTGTATCAGCGGAGCCGGCGGCGAACTGCCATCAGGGCGTCGCTCGCGGGGTATAGCTAGGAAGTTTAGCGACGCCGCCGGGCTAGCAGCCGAGCTGATCGGCCGGGTCTTCGAGGTTGCCGGCACTGAAGTCGGCGCTGACGCGGCTGGGTATCGCGACCGTGCATCCGGGTCCCAGCTCTGCGGGACGGTGGACAGAGGCCGTCTGGAAGCCCAGTGCCGCGGCGGCGTCGAGGTCGCCCTGGTGAGCCGCAACCATCGTGCATTGGCCGGGCGCCCCATGATCGCGGCCGACTTGAGATACGCATCGGAGGGCGGCTTGTACTGCCGCGTGGGCTCGGCGCCGGCGAGTCTGGACGCTTCGACATTCCCTGACGTTGAAGATCAACATCGATCGCTTTCATGACGGCAAGGATGTCAGCATCCCCAATCCTGTCCTCACCACCTATGTTCGAAACACCGATGCGAACTACCGACCCGGTCTTCCGAACCCCGAGTGAGGGTAGTTGGAGCGTTCTCCTGATTCCGCCAGAGTTCTGGCAGCACATTGGTATCAAGAGTTGCAGTTGGTGTCACACGGGCCACTTATGACCGCTCCGCTCTCGCACCCGCAACTGTCCCGACATCAGCCTCGGCAGCGTATCGCGGATGGCGGCGGGGTGCGGGACTGGATGGTGGCCTATTCGTACCAACCGGAGCCGAAGATCAACCCGTCGTGGCGCACGACTCAGGCATGTTTCATTTCGTCCTGGCCGGTGGCGAGATTGCGGAAGAAGTAATCGAGCCAGCGGCCCTCGTCGGTGACGCCGAGGATCACGGCGCCGCCATCGGCTGCGGAGCGGGACTCGTCCGGGGCGTCTTCGTACCAGCCGGAGCCGAAGAGAAGGCCGTCGTGACGGATGATCCAGGTGTGCTTGAGCTGGTCCACACCGAGGGCGGGGTTCAAGAACACGTAGTCGACCCAGTGGCCGGCCTCGGTGGTGGCCGAGAAGGCGGCGCCGTAGTCGAAGCCGCGGCTGTCGACGCGCTCACGGGTGGTTCCCACGAACTCCGGCCGCGTGGCGTGCGCGATCGTGTAGAGCGCTTCATCGATCTCCTCGAGGATGAAGAGATACCAATCGCCCTCGACGCTTTGGGGGGCGTTGTAATAGTCGAGGGTGGCCTGGCGGCCTTGGGCGTCGTAGCGCGCGAGGGCCTGCCCGACGAACCATTGCGTGTAGGCGCTGCGCTCGGCCTGGGCGGGGGGTGGTGTAGGAGCGGGCCTTCGACATTGGCTCCCTGGATCGCCGGGTTACGCGGCGGCCCAGCCCTCCGACAGCACCTCGGCCTGCTCCAGCACGGTCCGCGTCGCCTGCTCTTGCTTGTCCGGCGGGTAGCCGTGCTTGCGCAGGATGCGCTTGACCAGGACGCGGAGCTGCGCGCGTACGGTCTCCCGCAGGGTCCAGTCGATGGTCACGTTGTTGCGGACCGTCTCGACCAGCTCGCGGGCGATGTCGCGCAGCGCCGCGTCGCCCAGCACCTGCACGGCGCTGTCGTTGGTCTCGAGCGCGTCGTAGAAGGCCAGCTCGTCCTCGGAGAGGCCGAGCGCCTCGCCGCGGGCGTTCGCCTCACGCAGCCCCCTTCGCGATCTGGATCAGCTCCTCGATCACCTGTGCGGCTTCGATGGCGCGGTTCTGGTAGCGGCGGATGGTCTGCTCCAGCAGCGCGGCGAAGGAGCGAGCCTGAGGCACGCTCAGCGGCGACTTTGCGAGCTGCGCCAGCGGAGAGAAGCAGTCGCCCATCAACATCTCCTCGACGGTGCGCACCGGGTTGGCCGACGCGGTCTTCCACTACGGCCCGATCGATCTGACGGTCGTCAACACGGGCACACGGTGCAGGTCAACGTGGTGCCCGGCTACTACATCGAGCTGGACGGCGCGCGCTACGATCTGCTGCAGTTCCAGTTCCGCGCGCCCAGCGAGCACGCGGTGCAGAGCCAGAGCTTCGCCATGGAGATGCACTTCGTGCACGCCAGCGAGGCCGGCGAGCTGGCCGTGGTGGGGGTGCTCTTCACGTCTGGGGAGGCGAGCGGGGTGCTGGGACCGATCTGGATCGTGCTGCCCGCGCAGGCCGGCGACGAGACGATGGTCGCTGCGTTCAACCTGCCCGCGCTCCTGCCGAGCGACCACACCGCCTACCGCGACAGCGGTTCCCTGACCACGCCGCCGTGTTCGGAGGGCGTGAAGTGGTCGGTGCTGCGCAACACCTTGCCGATGGCGCCGGCGCAAGCGCAGGCCTTCAGTGATCTGGTGGAGCCAACAACTGGCCCGTGCAGCCCGTCAACACGCGGGAGATTCTGGAGGACGCGGCGGCGGGTTAGACCCCGCCGGACCAGCGGCAACGGATTCGGCCGCGGCGGCTCGCGACCGAGCGAAAGGAACGGATCATGCGCTTTCCAATCGGCGCGAAGCTTGCGGCGGGGTTCGGCATCAATCGTCGTTCTCACGGCGGTCGTGGGGGTGATCGGGATCAGCCGGCTCGTCACGCTCAACGAGGATGTCGAGCGGATTACGGAGCAGGACCTCGAGACCATCGTCTTGACGGCGAGATCGAGGAAGAGGCGCTCGAGGTCGAGGAGTTCATGTCCAAGGGCGTGCTCGCCTTCCTGGTCGCGGACGGTGTTGAAGCGCATGGCGCCGCCGAGGCCGCCCAGCCGCGCGAGGAGGGCGCGCACCTCCTCGAGGAGGCAGAGATCGAGGCCGAGGTCGCCTTCACGGAGTTCGAGGCGGAACTGGACGAGCTGACGCTGGAGTTCGAGGCGGAAGCCCTGGCGTCCGAGGCCAGCGCCGCGGACTCGTACGACTCGGGGCGCACGCTGCTGCTGGTCTTCCTGGTGATCGCGGTCATGGTGGGCATCCTGGTCGTCCTCTATGTGGCGCGCCAGATGACCGGGGGCACCACCAAGGTCGCCGGGGTGATGGCCAAGATCGCCACGGGCGACACCAGCGACGTTGTGGCGATCAGCTCCAACGATGAGTTGGGCGACATGGCGGGCGCCTACACGGAGATGGTGGGCTACTTGGACGAGATAGCAAGGGCGGCGGGCAGCATTTCCGACGGCGACATCTCCGTGGATGTGGAGCCCACGTCCGACGCCGACGTGCAGGGCGACGCCTTCGTGGCGATGTCGGATAAACTGAACGAGACTCTGAGGCAGGTGCGAGAGGCTTCCATGGGCGCAAGCTGGCCGCGCGCGTCGTGGGCGCCACCAAGGAGATCGCCGACCTCATCGGCGGGGTCTAGGAGGGTGTGGACTCCTCCATGCAGGCGATGGAGCAGGGAGCAGCCGAGACGGAGACCGGCGCGCAGGTCACGGCGGAGGCCGGGGAGGCGTTGCGCAGCATCCTCGCCGCTGTGGAGTCGGTCACCGAGGAGATCAACGGACTTTCGTCGGACTCCGGCAAGCTGGAGTCGGCGGGCGGCGAGATGGTCAGCCTGATCGGCGAGATCCTGAGCGAACTGCGCGGAGTCAGCGAAGCGGTCACGTCGATCGCCTCGATCGCCGAGGAGACCAGCGCCTCGACGGAGGAGGTCTCGGCCGCGGCGGAGGAGATGAGCGCGCAGGTGACCGAGGTCAAGAGTTCGTCCGAGGCCGTAGGCGGCATGGCGGACGACCTGGCCTCGCGCGTCGCGGCCTTCCAACTGCGCAGCGAGAAGCGGAGGGCCCACGCAGATCCGGTCAGTCAGCGAGGGCCGGAGGCGTCGGCCGCGTAAGGCGGAGGCTGTCTCGGGCCTTAGGGGGTGCGGCCCCGTCGCGATCGCGGCGGGAGCCGCTTTCTTCGTGCGCGGGAGTGGAGGCGTCATTGGCCGTGGCGGCTCCCCCCGTGTGAGGGTCGGCGGTGGGTGGAGGGACTGGCCGAGGGGGGCGCTGGGGGCTGCGTCCCAGGCGGCGCAGGCCCAGGCCTGGCCGGGCTCGCCGCTGGCGCTGCGCCACTGCAGGCGCAGCCAGCGGCCGGGCGTGGGGACGGCGAGCGCGGCCCCGCCGGGCCGAAGGCTGGGTATGTAGCGGTTGCCCGCGGCCAGGTAGGGAGGCTGCCGACGCTGTTCCGGCCGGCGTCGTTGGGCGGGCGTAGGCCCGGGGGCGGACGCAGGAGGGTGGTGACGATAATCCCGGCGGCGTCGCCGGGTCCGTCGTTGCGGATCTGCAGTTCGTCGGCGGTCTCGGTGGTGAAGCGGAGGGGAACGAGGTGGGCGGCGCCGCCGCGCCGGTCGGGGGAGCGGAAGACGATCCGGGGCCAGGACCAGCGTTCGCGCGGCATAGTGCGCAGCCAGCGCCAGAGGCGTTGCAGCATGATGCCGACCTCCCGGCGCCATCCTGCCCCAGGGAGCACGGCGGCGCGTCCAGTGCGGACCCGATCCTGGTCCTGCGGGCAGCGCCGCGCACAGCGCGGGAGCGGACGGTGGGCGAGGGGCGAGGCTAGCTGATGAAGTCTTCCGGGATGGGCCCACCCCACTCATAGAGGCTCTCGAGTTCGGGGGCCTGGAAGTGGCCGGGTTCCCACAGTTCGGGGGTGAGGATGCAGTCGAGGTCGGCGTAGTACTCGCTGAAGCCGCCAGCGGGGTTGCGGAAGTAATAGAAGATGTTGGAGCCGATGTAGTGGCGCCCCAGGCCCCAGACGGGCTCCCAGCCCTCCTTGGAGAGCATGCGGAAGCCACCCATGATCTCATCGAGGTTATGGACGCCGAAGGAGAGGTGGTTGAAGCCGGTGCGGTGGTGGCGGACGAGGAAGAGGTTGTGGTGGTCGCTGGTGCAGCGCAGGAAGATGCCGACCGGGTCCAGATAGTCGGTGGTCCAGAAGCCGAGGCGGTCGGCGTAGAAGGCGGACATCTCGTCGAAGTTGGGCGCGTAGATGACGACGTGCCCCATGTGGGCCGGCTGGGCGCGCTCGTAGAAGCGGGCGCGGGCGTTGCTGCGGAGGGCCTCGCCGACCGTGTTGAGGCCCACCGGGGGCAGTTCCACGGGGGTGGTGCGGCGGACGCGGAAGCCGAGGCCGTAGCCGGCCGGGTCGGCGGTGTGGATGGTGCCGTCGGCGTCCTCGCGGAGGGGGAGGTCGCGGGAGAGGTCGGCGCCCAGGGCGGCCAGGTCGGCCTTGCTCTCGAGGCCCCAGATCATCTCGCGCACGGTGGGGCGGTCCTCCATGGCGATGGGCAGGGTCTCGTCCTGGCGCGCGCGCAGGACGATGGTGCTGCCTTCCTGGGTGGCGAGGGTGGCCCCGCTCGGGGCCCGCTCCAGCGTCTCCAGGCCGAAGTCGCTGTAGAAGCGCCGGGCGGTCTCGACGTCGTCGACGCCGTAGACGACGGAGTCGAGTCCGACGAAGCCCTTGGGGTGGCGGACGTAGGTGCTGACCATGGCGCGCTCCCTGCGGCGGCGGTCCCGCCTGGGCCGGATCGTAGCACCCCGTAACGCCGCGGGCCCGCGGCGGGTCTCCTCCCTTGCAGCAGTCCCCGGCCGCCGGAGGCTCCAGGCGACGTTCGCCCGGCCCCTGCTGCCGCGGCGCTGGGATGGCTCGATCTGGCCGCCATTCTCAGCGCGACGGCGGTGATGTGGATCGCCCTGGCGGAGGCGAGCGCGCTGGCGCAGACGGCGCCGGTGGTGGCGCTGCCGCGCTGGCCGGCCCTGCCGCCGCGGCCGCGCTGGTTGCGGGCCCGCCGTGAGTTCAGGGCGGTCCCCGATCATATGCGCTAATGAAAGAGCCCGGAACGACGCAGTGACCCTGCATTGTTGCTTCATGCATAGCTTGACTCAGCGGCGGCCGAACTGCCGCTCCAGGTCGGCGGCGGGGAAGGCGAGGAGGGTGGGGCGGCCGTGGGGGCAGGTGTGCGGGTTGTCGCAGGCCTCGAGATCGTGCAGGAGCGCGCGCATCTCGGCCGTGGCCAGCGTGCGCCCGGCGCGCACGGCGCCGTGGCAGGCGGCGCTGGCGGCGGCCCGCTGTGGCTGGGTGGCGGCGTCGCGCTCCGGCTGCGGCGGCGCGCCGGCGAGGTCGTCGAGCAGGGCCGCCAGGAGGGCGCGCGCGTCGCGCTCCGCGCCCGGGCGGGAGAGGCAGGCGGGAAGGGCGCGGAGGCGCAGCGTGCGTTCGCCGAAGGGCTCCGTCTCGAAGCCGAGCGCTCGCAGCTCCGCCGCCCGCTCGTCCAGGGCCGCCGCCTGCGGCGCCGTCAGCTCCAGCAGGGGGGGCTGCAGCAAGATCTGGCGGGGCGAGGGGGCGCCGGCCCCGGCGGCCAGGAGACGTTCGTAGAGGACCCGCTCGTGGGCCGCGTGCTGGTCGACGAGGACCATCCCCTCGGGCCCCTCGGCGACGAGGAAGGTCTGGCGCAGCTGCCCCACCAGGCGCAGCAGGGGCAGGCGGGGCAGGGGCGCCGTGAGGGGCCGCGGCGGCGCCCCGGCGGGTCGGCGAGCGCGCAGTCCGGTCAGGAGCGGCGGCGCGGCGCCGGGGCTGGCCTGGGGCTGCGCCCGGAGGAAGTCGGGCGGCGGCGGTAAGGGGGCCGCCGCGACGCCGCCGCCGGGGGCGAAGCTGCCGGCGCGGGGCGGCAGCGTGGAGAGCAGCGCCTCGCGCAGCGTGCGCTGGATGAGGGCGAAGGCGGCGCGCTCGTCGGCCAATTTAACGCTGGCCTTGGCCGGGTGCACGTTGGCGTCGACGCGGTCGCCCGGCGTCTCCAGGAAGACCGCCGCGAGGGGATGGCGGCCGCGCGGCAGCAGCTCGGCGTAGCCCTCGCTCACGGCGTGCTGCAGGCGCGGCGCTGTGACGGGCCGCCCGTTGACGAAGATCTGCACGCCGTCGCGGCGGCCGCGGCTCTGCGGCGGTGGCGCCGCCAGCCCCTCCAGCCGCAGCCGGGGGCCGCCGGCCGCGGGCGCTTTGCCCTTGTCGTCCAGCGCCCGTTCGCCGCGGAAGGCCACGGCCGCCGCGCCCACCTCGGCGCCCCAGACGGCAGCGAAAGCGTCGCGCCGGGCCTGCGCCCGGCCCGCGGCGCTGGCGGCGTCGCCGCCGGGGGTGGCGAGCAGGCGCCGCCCCTCCGCCCGCAGCGAGAAGGCGACGTGGGGGCAGGCCAGCGCGGCCTCGCCGCAGACGCGGGCGATGGCCGCCCGCTCGGCGCGCGGCCCGGCCAGGAACTTGCGCCGCGCCGGCTGCCGCGCGAAGAGGTCGCGCACCTCGATCGTGGTGCCCCGGGGGGCGCCCACGGCCTCCACGGCCTGCGCCGCCGGGGCTCGCCCGCCGCGCAGGCGCAGGCGCGCGCCCAGCGCCGCCCCCGGGGGGCGGCTGGTGCAGTCGATGTCGGCGGCGGCGGCCACGCTGGGCAGGGCCTCGCCGCGGAAGCCGAAGCTGCGCAGGCGGGCGAGGTCGTCGAGCGTGCGCAGCTTGGAGGTGGCGTGGCGCTGGAAGGCCAGGGGCAGCTCCGCCGCCGTCATGCCGCTGCCGTCGTCGCGCACCAGCAGCAGCTCCAGCCCCGCCCCTTGCACCGCCACCTCGATGCGGCTGGCGCCGGCGTCGCAGGCGTTCTCCAGCAGCTCCTTGACGACGGAGGCGGGGCGCTCGATCACCTCGCCGGCGGCGATGGCCTCGGCCACGGCGCGGGGCAGCGCCCGGATGGCGGCGCGAGGCGGCACCGGCGCCGTCACTGTTCGCCCCCGGCGGCCGGCTCCAGGGGCACCAGCACCAGGGCGGGCGCCTCCGCTGCGGGCGGCGCGGGGGTGGGCGGGAGCTGCCCGCGCGCGCGCTCGCGCAGGGCGTAGAGGGCGCTGATCGCGTCCAGCGGCGTGAGGTCGTCCACGTCGAGCGCGGCCAGGTCGCGCAGGAGCAGGGGCGGCTGCAACCCCTCCTGCGCCTGTCCCGCCGGCGCCAGGGCCGCCCGGCCGGGCCCAGCCGCCCCGGTCCCGGGCGCCGGGCCGGCCTTCTCCAGCGCCGCCAGCAGCTCGCGCGCCCGCGCCAGCAGGGCGGCGGGCAGTCCGGCCATGGCCGCCACCTGCACGCCGTAGGAGCGGTCGGCCGCGCCGGGCGCGATGCGGTAGAGGAAGCGCAGCCCCTCGCCGCTGGGCGATTCGCCCACCAGGACGCTGGCGCTGGCCACCCGCTCGCTCTCGCCGGCCAGCGCCGTCAGCTCATGGAAGTGCGTGGCGAAGAGGGTGCGCGGGCCCTCGCGTCCTCTCACCAGGTGCTCCAGCAGGGCGCGGGCGATGGCCAGGCCGTCGTAGGTGCTGGTGCCGCGTCCGATCTCGTCCAGAACGAGCAGCGAGCGCGGCGTGGCCGCCGCCAGGATGGCGGCCGTCTCCAGCATCTCCAGCATGAAGGTGCTCTGGCCGGCGGTGAGGTCGTCCTGGGCGCCGACGCGGGCGAAGATGCGGTCCACCAGGCCCAAGCGCGCCCGCCGCGCCGGCACGTCGCTGCCGATCTGGGCCAGCAGGGCGATCAGCGCCGCCTGACGCAGGTAGGTGCTCTTGCCGGCCATGTTCGGTCCGGTCACGACCAGGACCTGATCGCCCGCGCTGTCCAGATGCAAGTCGTTGGGCACGAAGCGGCCCGGCGGTAGCGCCGCCTCCACCAAGGGGTGGCGCGCCTCCTCCAGCTCCAACGCGCTGGAGCGATCCAGCCGCGGCCGCGTCCAGCCGGCCGCGGCAGAAACCTCGGCCAGGGCGGCGTCCAGGTCCAGCCGGGCGGCGCCGCGGGCCAGCGCCCGCAGGGCCCCCGCCTCCCCGGCCAGGCGGGCGCAGAGCCGCGCGTAGAGATCGCGCTCGCGCAGGGCTAGGGCTTCCTTGGCGGCCAGCAGCTCGCGCTCCAGCTCGCGCAACTCGGGCGAGACGTAGCGCTCGCCGCCGGCCAGGGTCTGGCGCCGCTCCCAGTCGGCCGGGGCGCGGTCGGCGTGGGCGCGGCCCGCCTCCAGGTAGTAGCCGAAGCTGCGGTGGTAGCCCACCTTGAGCGTGGCGATGCCGCTGCGCGCCCGCTCGCGCGCCTCCAGCGCCGCCAGGGCCTCGCGGCCGGCGCGCTGTCGGGCGCGCTGGGCGTCCACCTCGGCGTCGTAGCCGGGGCGCAGCACGCCCTCGCCGAGGGCCCCCTGGGGCGTCTCCGGCAGCGCCGCCGCGATCGCCTCCCGGGCTGCCCCGGCCGGCGGCAGCTGCGCCGCCAGGGCCGCCAGCAGCGCCGCTTCCTCCCCCTCCGCCGGCTCCGCCTGGAGCGCCACCCGCAGTGACTCCGCCGCCGCCAGCCCCGCCCCCAGCGCCGCCGTCTCTGCCGGCCGGGCCAGGGCCGCCGCCACCCGCCCCAGCAGCCGCTCCAGGTCCGGCAGGCGGCCCAGGATCTCGCGCAGGCGGGCGCGCAAGAGGGGACGCGCGCGCAGCAGCGCCAGCCGCTCCTGGCGCTGCTCGATCGCGGCCAGCTCCAGCAGGGGCCGCTCCAGGCGCCGTCGCAGCAGCCGCTTGCCCGACGCCGTGCGGCAGCGGTCGAGCAGCTCCAGCAGGGAGCCCGCCGCGGCGGGCGCTGCGGCGGCGCGCGCCCGCCCCTGAGGGGGGAAGAGGGCCAGGGCCCGCACGGTGGCCGCGTCCATCCGCATGGCGGTGGCGGGCTCGTAGAGGCGGGGGCGCTCGAGGTGCGCCAGCGGCGCCGGCGCGCCCCCAGGGGCGGGCCCGTCCGTCGGCGGCTGGCACTCGCGCAGGTAGTCCAGCAGCGCCCCCGCCGCGGCCAGCGCCGCCGGGCGCTCGCCCAGCCCCAGCCCCTGCGCGGCGGCGACGCCGAAATGCTCCTGCAGCAGGGCCGCCCCGGCCTGGGGCCGGAAGCGCGCCGCCGGCCGGCGGCGCAGCACCAGCTCCGGGCCGAGCGCCTCGCCCGGGGCCGGCCCCGGCGGCTCCTCAGCCTCCGCCAGGAGCAGCTCGCGCGCGCCCAGGCGGGACAGCTCGTCCAGCGCCGCCGCCCGCGCCGTCTCCGCGTCGGGGCCCTCCAGCTCGCAGCAGCGAAACTCGCCCGTGCTCAGGTCGGCCGCCGCCAGCCCCGCCCGGGCCGGCGCCCCGCGGGCCGCCGGCAGCAGGGCCAGGGCGGCGCAGAAGGTGTTGCGGCCGGCCTCCAGCAGGGCCGGCTCCAGGGCCGTGCCGGGCGAGAGCACGCGCACGATGCCGCGCGCCACCAGCCCCTTGCTGGCGCGCGGATCCTCCAGCTGCTCGGCGACGGCGACGCGGTGCCCGGCCGCGATCAGCCGCGACAGATGCCCCTCCACCCCCTTCACCGGCACGCCCGCCAGGGGCACGCGCTGCCCCTTGCCCATGGGCTTGCTGGTCAGGGCGATGCCGAGCGCCGCGCTGACCAGCCGGGCGTCCTCGTCGAAGGTTTCGTAGAAGTCGCCCAGGCGGAAGAAGAGGATCGCGTCGGGGCGGCGCGCCTTGAGATCCAGGTACTGGCGGCGGATGGGCGTGCTCAGGGTGGCCGGCTCCCCACGCGGCGGCGCCCCGCCGGCGGGGCGACCTACACGGTAGCGTGTATCCTAGCCGACCGGCCCCACCCCCGCCAGCGAGGCCTCGCGGCGGGCGCGCGTGGGGACGGGGCCAGCCTAGCAGCGCCGCCCGCCCGCCAGAACATGCGTTTCACATAAGGCCGGTCCGGGCGTGAGCGGGCGGGGCGGGTCAGGCCACGGGCCGTGCGCTCGCCGCCGGCTGCGCCGGGGCCTCCCCGCGCGGGAGGGCGGCGACGCGAGCACGGCGTCATCCGGGGCGCGGCCCCCGACGCCGTCCATCCTCCGGGGCGAGGCCCGCGAAGCGGTCCACTCCATCCTCCGAGGCGAGGCCCACGAAGCGGTCCACTCCATCCTCCGAGGCGAGGCCCACGAAGCGGTCCACTCCATCCTCCGAGGCGAGGCCCACGAAGCGGTCCTCGACGGCGACCGCGTGCGGGGCCAGCTCGGCGCAGAGGCCGCACTGGATGCAGGCCGGCTCGTCGATGCGCAGGCCACCGGCGGGGTCCGGCTGGATAGCGTCGGTGGGGCACAGCTCGGCCGCCTCCGCCAGCTCCGCCGCCTCCGGCTGGCTGACGCGGTGGCGGATCAGCCCGCGGCAGGCGCGGGCGCGGCAGCGCCTGGTCAGCAGGTGCTCCTCCACCTCGGCGGGGAAATGCCGCAGCGCCGTGCGCACGGCGTAGGGGGTGAACTGTCCGTGCAGACAGTTGGCGTTCTGCAGGGCCCGGTCGACGAGGCCGAGGCGGTCCAGGTCGGCGGCGCGGCCGCCGCCCTGGCTGATCCGCCGCAGCATCTCCACCAGGCGCTGGCTGCCGCCGTGGCAGGTGGTGCAGCGGCCGCAGGACTCGTCCTCGCAGAACTCGCTGAAGTAGAGCGCCAGGTCCACGGCGCAGGCGCGCTCGTCGAAGAGGATCAGGCCGCCCGAGCCCAGCAGCACGCCCTGCTCGGTGAAGGGCGGCCGCTCCAGGGCCAGGCCGAGGTCGCTGGCGTTGAGCAGCCCCCCCAGGGGGCCGCCGGGCTGGACGCCCTTGGCGGCGCCGCCGCCGGGCACACCGCCGCCCGCCCCCAGGAGCAGATCGCCCATCGGGTAGCCGAAGGGTACCTCGAGGATGCCCGTCCGCTCCAAGGTCCCGCCGATGCTGAACATCTTGGTGCCGGCGTCGGCCTCGGTGCCGAACTGGCGGTACCAGTCGGCGCCGTGCACGAGCACGCCGGGCACGTGGGCGTAGGTCTCGGTGTTGTTGACGTTGCTGGGCCTGTCGAAGACGCCGCGCTGGGCGGGGAAGGGGGGGCGGATCTTGGGCATCCCCCGCAGCCCCTCGACGGAGGCGATCAGGCCCGTCTCCTCGCCGCAGACGTAGGAGCCGGCGCCGCGCACCAGCTCCAGCGTGAAGGACTTGCCCGAGCCGAGCAGGTCCGGGCCGAGCAGGCCGCGCTCGCGCGCCTGCTGCAGGCCCAGGCGCATCCGCTCCACGCTGAGGGGGTACTCGTCGCGGATGTAGAGGAAGCCGTGGCCGGCGCCGGTGGCCAGCCCGGCGATGGCCATACCCTCGATCACGAGGTGCGGGTCCGACTCCATGAGGATGCGGTTGACGAAGGCGCCGGGGTCGCCCTCGTCGGCGTTGCAGACCAGGTACTTGCTGGGGCCGGGGGCGCCGAGGAGGAACTTCCACTTGCGTCCGGCCGGGAAGCCGCCGCCGCCGCGCCCGCCCAGGCCGGCGGCCTCGACCAGGTCGCAGATGGCCATGGGCTCCAGGGCCAGCGCCGCGTCCAGGCCCGCGTAACGGCCGACGGCGATCGCCTCATCGATGGACTCGGGGTCGATGATGCCCATCCACTCCATGACGCGACGCTCCTGCGGCGCCCAGAAGGGGTGCGCGCTGAGCGGCGGCAGCCCCCCCTGGGCCTGGGCGCCGCGCACGCCTACGGCCCAGCGGGCGTCGTCGCCCTCGCCGAGGACGGCGGCGAGGAAGGCCTCCGCTTCCTCTGGGGGGACGGGGCCGTAGACGACGGGCAGTTGCCCGGGCTTCTGTAACTCCAGCGTGGGTTCGAGGAAGGAGAGCCCGAGGGAGCCGACCGTGACGATCTCGACCGCCGGGCCCGGCCCGGCCACGGCCTGGCGCAGCCGGGCCAGGGTGGCGTCGGCGCCGGCGGCGACCGAGGAGGTGCTGAGGTCGACGCGCAGCAGGGGGCGCTCGGCGGCTTGGCGGGGCGGGCCGGCGGCGGCGCGCAGGGCCTCGTACGGAGCGCTCATGGGCGACTCACGGCGCCGCCTTGCGGATCAGGGCGGGCTGGATCTCGACGGCGTCCGACGGCGGCTCGACGACCGTCTCGCCGGCCTTGATGCGGCGCGCCAGGCGGGCCGATCCGGCCAGGCTGAGCTTGCCCACGACGCGGCCGTTGACCCAGAGCTGGGGGGCCTGCTCGCAGGTGCCGTTGCACTGGCCCAGCCAGAGGCCGTAGTCGTCGTTGGGGCCGTTCTCGCCCAGCTCGCAGCCGAGGCTGGCCTCGAGGATGGCGCGGATGCGCTCGCCGCCGAGGACGCGGCAGGTGGGGCCGCTGCACCAGGAGACCAGCGTGCGCGGGGGCGGCGTGAGGCGGAACTCGGAGTAGAAGGTGGCGGGGCCGTAGACCTGGGCGTCCGTGAGGCGCAGGCGGCGCGCGACCAGGGTCATGGCGGCGCGGGGGAGCCAGCCCAACTCGTGCTGGACGGCGTGCAGAGCGGGCAGGACGCTGCCCTTGCCGGGGGAGAGATCGGCCAGGGCGGCCTCGACGAGGGCGCGTTCGTCGTCGCTGAGGGGGGCGTTGCTGCCGTCCGTCACGGGATCATGCTACGGCCGGCCCGGGGCGCGAACAACAGCGGAGGGCGGGGCCTGGGGCGCTCAGTCCCCGCGCAGGAGGGCGTCGACGAAGACCTCGGCGTCGAAGGGGGCGAGGTCTTCGGGCTTCTCGCCCGTGCCGACGAAGCGCACGGGCACGTCCAGCTCAGCGGCGATGGCGAAGACGACGCCGCCCTTGCTGGTGCCGTCGAGCTTGGCCAGGCAGATGCCGGTGACCTCGGTGGCCTGGCCGAAGACGCGCGCCTGGCTGAGGCCGTTGCCGCCGCTGGTGGCGTCGAGGACGAGCAGCACCTCGTGCGGGGCGCCGGCCTGCCGCCCGGCGATGACGCGCCGGATCTTGCCCAATTCGGCCATGAGGTTCTTCTTGGTCTGGAGGCGGCCGGCGGTGTCGATGATGACGACGCCGGCGCCACGGGCCTGGGCGGCGCCGAGGGTGTCGTAGGCGACGGCACCGGGGTCGGCGCCGGGGCCCTGCGCGATCACCGGCACGCCGACGCGCTCAGCCCAGGCCTGTAGCTGCTCGATGGCGGCGGCGCGGAAGGTGTCGGCGGCGCCGAGGATGACGGACCGTCCCTCGGCGGCGTAGGCGTGGGCCAGCTTGGCGATGCTCGTCGTTTTGCCGGCGCCGTTGACGCCCACCACGAGGATCACGTGGGGTGGCGGTGGCTCCGCGTCGAGGGCCGACCAGAGGGCGCCGCGATCGGCCGGGCGCTGCAGGAGCGCGACCAGCTCGCGCCGCAACAGCTCGCGCACGGGCGCGGCGTCGCGCAACCCTTCCGCGCGGGCGTCCTCACGCAGGCGCTCGACCAGGGCGGCCGTGGTGCGCACGCCTACGTCGGCGCCGATCAGGATCTCCTCCAGTTCCTCCCAGAAGTCCTCGTCCAGGCCGCCAGGCCGGAAGACGCCGCCCAGGCGGCCGAGGACGCCGCGGCGTGTGCTGCGCGTGCTGGCCTCCATGATCCGTTCCAGCTCGGCCCGCTCCCCGGCCTCGCCAGCTTGCTGGGAGGGGGCGAGGGCGGCCTGCGGCGAGCCCGCGGCGGGTGGCGGGGTCTCTGCGCTGGGGCGGCGGCGGAAGAGGCGGACCATCGCGGGCGGGCTCCTTGGGCGGCTGCGCCGCCGGATGGGGGACGGCGCCGCGCTGGGGCCATCGTAACCAGCGGCGCGCTGCGCCCTAGTCCTCTTCGAGGCTGAGGTCGGCCAGACGCACGGAGAGCACACGGCTGACCGAGTCCTCGCCCATGGTGATGCCGTAGAGGCTGTCGGCTTGCTCGATGGTGCGGCGGTTGTGGGTGATGACGACGAACTGGCTGCGCTGGGCGAACTGCTTGAGGGCCTCCACGAAGCGGCCCACATTGGCCTCGTCCAGGGCGGCGTCGACCTCGTCCAGGACGCAGAAGGGGGCGGGCCGGACCTCCAGCAGGGCGAAGAGCAGGGCGATGGCGGTGAGCGATCGCTCGCCGCCGGAGAGCATGCTCAGGTTCTCGACGCGCTTGCCCGGGGGCTGGGCCACGATCTCTACGCCGGCGGCCTCGACGTCGTCTTGGTCGGTGAGGACGAGGCGGGCGCTGCCGCCGCGGAACATCGTGCGGAAGTAGCGCTGGAACTCCGCGTCGACACGGGCAAAGGTCTCGCTGAAGCGCTCCTGGATGAGGGCGGAGAGGTCCGCTTCGGCCTCCAGCAGGCGGCCTTCCGCCTCCTCCAGATCCTGGACCTGCTCGCTGAGGGAGTCGTGCCGGGCCTCGATCTCGCGGAACTCGGCGGCGGCCTCCGGGTTGACGGTGCCGAGCCAGCGCAGCCGTCCGCGCAGCGTCTCAACGCGGTCGCGCAGCTCCGCGATGGGCTCCTGCGGTTGCTCGACCTGGGCCGGCTGCGGCGGCGGGGACGGCTGCCGCGTTGGGGCGGCGTCGTCGCCGGCGGGGGGCGCTGCCTCGGCGAGGGCCGTGGTGGCGCCTGCCGCGCCGGCCGAGCGCGCGCCGGCCGCCTGCGCCGCCCCGGCGGGGGCGGCTTGGCCGTTGCTGAGCAAGCCGGGGAGGGCGGCGCGGTCGAGCGGGACGACGCCGCCCTGCCCGTCGATGGTGAGGTCGTCGGCCCGCATCGCCTGGCGCAGGTGCTCCAGCGCCGCCTCCTCCTCACGCAGGGCGGCCTGCGCCGCCACCAGCGCCTTTTCGGCTTCGATGTGGCCGCGCTGGGTGCGCTGCAGGGCCTCGCGGCGCGCGGGCTCCTGGGCCGCGAGCGCGGCCACGGCGCGGGCCTCGGCCGACTCCTCAGCGGTGCTGCTGGCGACCGCGTCGCGCCGGGCGTGGGCCTCGCGCAGCCCGGTCCGCAGCTGCGCCGACTCCGCCTCCAGCGCGGCCAGGGCCTCGCGCGCCTGGGTCAGCTGTCCCTCGCGGGAGGCGCGGGCGGCGGCGGCGCGTTCGCGCGCGGCTTGCGCGGCCCGCTGCGCCTCGACCAAGGTGCGGCGCTCGCCCTCGGCGGCGCTGAGCAGGGCCTGGGCCGCGGCCAGCGCGGAGAGGCGCTGCTCGTGGCGGGCGGCGACCGCGGCGAAGGCGTCGTCCGCGGGGCGGGCGGCCTGGGCGGCGCCTCTCTCCTCTTGCCGCCGCGCCCGGCCGGCGGCGATCTCGCCCTCGATGTCTTCGAGACTGCGCAGGCGGGTCGTGGCCCGCTCTCCTTCCGCCTGCTCCGCCGCCAGCTCGCCGCGGCGGGTAAGCAGACCGGCGCGGCGCACGGCGGCGGCCTCCTTGGCCCGGGCGCGTTCGGCGGCGGCGCTCTCCGCGGCCGACTCAGCCTCGCGCAAGGCCAGCGCGAGCGACTCCAGATCACGGCGGCGCTGGCCGATATCGGCGCTTTCGCTCAGCGAGCGCTCGAGTTCCTCGATCTGGCGGGGCAGGGCGGCCAGCTCACTCTCGCGGGCGAAGGAGCCGGTCTCGGCCAGACGGCCGCCGGCGAGTGCGCCGCTGGCACGGAGGAGGTAGCCCTCGCGGGTGACGGCGTCGCCGAGACCGCGCTTGATGATGTCGCGGCCGGTTTCGACGTCCTCGACGATGACGGTGCGGCCGAGCAGGGTGTCGATGAGGGGGCGGTAGCTGTGGTTGCAGCGGACCATCTGAGAGGCGACGCCGATGACGCCGGGCTCGGAGGGCAGGGCCAGCGGCGAGCGCTCCTTCCAGGCGTCGAGGGGGAGCGCGATGATGCGCCCGGCGCGCTCGTGCAGGAGGATCTGCATGGTGTCCAGGGCTTCGTCCGTGCTCTCGAAGAGGATGGCGTCGAGGTAGTCGGCGAGGGCGGCCTCGACGGCCTGCTCGAGGCCGGCGGGGGCGCGGACGAGGTGGCGGACGACGCCGACGACGCCGGGGATGCCGGTGGGCTCATCCTCTCTTGGGACGCCGCGGCTGCCGAAGAGGGCACGCAGGCCCTGGTGCATGCCTTCGCTCTCCGCCTGCAGCTCGTGCAGCATCTGCAGGCGATCGCGGGCGCGGGTGAGGCGCCGCTCGCGCTGGCCGCGGGAGCCTTCGATGTCGCGCAGGCGGGCGGCGGCGAGGTTGTGGTCGCGGGCCAGCTCGCCGCGGTGCGCCTCGGCCTCGGCGGCGGCGGCCTCAGCGGCGGCGGCGAGGGTGTCCGCTTCCCCGGCGGCGTACTCGGCCTCGGCCAGGCTCTCACGAGCCGCCTCCAGCCGTGCGGCGCGGGCGGGATCCTCGCGGCGCAAGCGCTCCAGCTCCCGCCCTGCATCGGCGGTGCGCTGCGCGTCGGCGGCGTCCTCGCGGTCGAGACGGGTGGCGGCGTCGTCCAGCTCCAGACGGCGCCGGCGCAGATCCTCCTGCTCCGCGTCGACGGCGCGCAGGGCCTCCTCGGCCGCGGCCAACTCCGCCCGCGCGGCGGCGGCGGCGCTTTCCAGCGACTCGATCTGCCCGGCCGGGGCGGGCCCCGGCGGGGGCGCCTCGGCGTCGAGCGCGACGAGGTCGGCCTGCAGCTCCGCGACGCGACGGGCGAGCAGATCGTGGCGCTCGCGGGTCAGGGCCTCGCGGCTCTCGAGATCGCGGACGACCCCGGCGAGGCGGCGCCGTTCGGCGCTGACCTGCTCCAAGTGGTCGCGGGCGGCCTGCAATTCGGCGCGCCAGGCTTCCATGCTGGTTTCGGCCTGGGAGGCGGCGGCCTCGGCGCGATCGCGTTCGGCGGCGCGATCGCGTTCGGCGGCGCGGCGGGCGACGGTTTCGTCGTGGAGGCGGCGGCGCTCGCGGGCGTAGTAGCGGCGCAGGGCGACGCCGAGTTCGGCGTGGAGTTCGGCGTGCTGCAGGGCGCGCTTGGCCTGGCGTTCGAGGGTGCGCAGGCGGGGGGCGATCTCGTCGATCAGCAAGCGCGCGCGGGCGAGGTTCTCCTGCGCTTCCTGGCGGCGGCGGCGGCCCTCGATCATGCGCCGGCGGTGCTGGGCGACGTTGGCGGCCTCCTCGATGAGGCCGCGGCGTTCCTCAGGCTTGAGGCGCAGCACCTCTTCAACCAGGCCCTGGCCCATGAGCCCGTAGGAGCCGGCGCCGAGGCCACCCCGGCGGAAAAGCTCTTGCAGGTCACGCAGACGCACGCGACTATCGTTGATGCGGAACTCGGACTCGCCGCTGCGGTGCACGCGCCGCGTGACGGCGACCTCACTGAAGTCCAGGGACAGCCAGCCGTCGCGGTTATCGAGCACGAGGCGGACTTCCGCGAGGCCGGCGGGAGCGCGCGTCTCGGAGCCGGCAAAGATGACGTCCTCCAGGCGGCGGGCGCGCATCTGGCGGGTGGCGGTTTCGCCCATGACCCAGCGCAGGGCGTCCATGATGTTGGACTTGCCGGAGCCGTTGGGGCCCATCACGGCCGTGATACCGGGATCGATCTCGAAGACCGTGCGCGCCGCGAACGACTTATAGCCTTGTATCTCGAGACGCTTGAAATGCATGGGGCGGACTGTCCTCGGGGTGTGCGGGCCGGGCCCGCCGCCGGCTGGGGCGAATCAGGGGATGACGTGCGCCGGCAGCCCGCGCAGGGCCATCTCGGCGGCGGCCTTCTCGGCCGCTTGCTTGCTCTGCCCCTCGCCGCCGCCCAGGGTCTCGCCGTTGAGGCGCACCTCAACGCGGAACTGGCGCTCGTGGGCGGGGCCGCGCTGCTCCACCGTGTGGTAGCGGGGGGTGCTGCGCCACTCAGCCTGGCAGGCCTGCTGGAGGAGGCTCTTGGGATCGCGCTCCAAGCCGGCCACAGCGATGGCCGCGAGCGGGTCGGCGAGGGCGCGCAGGATGACGCGCTGGGCGGCGCGCCAGCCGCCATCGAGATAGACCGCGCCGAGGAGGGCCTCGAAGGCGCGGCCGAGGATGGCAGGGCGGGCGCGTCCCTCCTGGGCCTCGACACCCTTGCCCATGATCAGATAGCGCCCGAGGTCGTACTCGGCGGCGATGGCCCCCAGCGTCTCGTTGCGCACCAAGAGCGATCGGACCTCGGTGAGCCAACCTTCGGCGGCGGTGGGGTAGTCGTCGAAGAGGCGGCGGGAGATGACGGAGTCCAGGACGGCGTCGCCCAGGAACTCCAAGCGCTCATTGGAGGCCAGCGGCTCGGACGGGTTCTCATTGAGGTGGGAGCGGTGCACCATGGCCTGTCGGAGGAGGTCGCGGTCGGCGAAGCGGTGGCCCAGGCGTCGCTCCAGGACATCCAGGCGCGTGCTGCGGGGGCGGACGCCGGTGCTCACGACGATTCCCTGGAGAGAGGCCTCATGATGGAGGCCTGCGCAAGGCGAGGCGGTCGGCGGGCCAGCGAAAGATGAAGGCGTTGACGCACGTGCGCAGTTTAGCCTCCCAGCGCTTCCCGCTACACGGCCGAAGGGTGATCGGCCGGGCCTGCGGCCCATCTTATGCCGTGAAGATGTTATGACACGGGACGCCAATCACGCCAGCCTCCCCGTCCTGCGAGGCGGTCTGAGGGCGCCGGCGCAGACCTTGTTGGAGGCGGTCCTGCGTGAAGCGGAGCGGCGGGGTCTGGCGCTCTATCTGGTGGGCGGGGCCGTGCGGGAGATGCTTCGTGGGAGAGCGGGTGGGGCCGGCGGGGTGGGCGGCGCCGACCTCGACCTGGTGGTGGAGGGCCCGATCCTGGCGCTGGCGGCGACGGCGGCGGCGGGTCTGGGGGCGAAGGTCGTGGCGCACGACGTCTTCGGCACGGCCCGCCTGCGCCTGGACGGGGCGGCCCTGGACCTGGCGCGCGCGCGGGTCGAGCGGTACGCGCGGCCGGGCGCGCTGCCCGAGGTCCGGCCGGCCTCGATCGAGGCGGATCTGGGGCGGCGGGACTTTTCGGTCAACGCGATGGCGCTGGGGCTGAGCGGGCCGCGGGCGGGAGTGCTGCTGGACCCGCTAGGCGGTCGTGCGGACCTGGAGCGGGGTCTGGTGCGGGTGCTCCACGATCGGTCCTTCCGCGACGATCCGACGAGGCTGATCCGTGCCTGCCGTTACGCGGCCCGCATCGAGGGGCGACTGGCGCGGGGCACAGGGGCGGCGGCGCGGCGCGACGGGCGGTACCTATCGCGGCTGACGCCCGAGCGCTTCGCGGAGGCCTGGCGGCGGCTGCTGCTGGAGCCGGCCGCGCCTGGGGCGCTGGAGCGGGCGGCGGCGTTACGCCTGCCGGCGGCGTGGGTGGAGGGTTGGGAGATCGCGCCGAGGCTACGGCGCGCCTTCGAGGCGCTGCGCGAGGATCAGGCGCGAGAGACGTTCTGGGCCCTGGCAGGGCTGAGCGTGGAGGAGGGGGTGGCGCGGCGACTGCCGGGCCGCTGTGCGATGCAGCGCGAGGAGCGAAGCGCCTTCCAGGACGGCCGGGCGCTGCGCCGTCTGCGTCCGTTCCTGGGCCGGGCGGGGCTGGCCGATAGCGCCGCCGCGGCGCACCTGCGGCCGCGCGGGGCGTCGGCGCTGCGTGCGGCGGCGCAGCTCTGGCGCGGGCGCGCCGGCGCGCGGGCGGGGGCACAGCAGGAGCGCTGGGGGGCGATCGTTTCGCCGCTGAACGGGGATGAGTTGGCGCGGCTGGGCGTGCCGCCCGGTCCGGGGATGGGCCGCTGGCTGGAGCGCCTGCGCGATGCCGCCATCGATGGGGAGATTCCCCGGGGCTGGCGCGGCGCGAGCGCGGCGCGGCGTCTGGTGCGGGCGGGGCGTCTAGAATCGGGCGACAAGGGAAGGTCGGCGCGATCGTGACGCAACCCTGCGAGCCGCCACGCCGCGAGGGTGGAGGGCGTGCGCTCTTCAGTGTGGACCCCGGTGAGGACGCGGCCTGCGGCGTCTGCGGCGAGCCGGTGGAGAGCGGCGCCTCGGCGCTGTGCAACCAGTGCGGCGATCCCTACCACCTGGTGCTGACGAACGCCGGCGAGGGGAAGAACTGCGGCGAAGTCTGGCTGAACGAGGAGTTCCTGGCGCTGGAATTCGGCTGCGGGCGCTGTCTGATGGAGGCGCGAGGGGCGCCGCCGCCGGAGCCCCGGGGAGGCGGCGGTCGTGAGGGGGAGAGCGGGCCGGTGCGCCACGCGGGACGCAGCGCCCGCGACATCGTGCGCGGACGGCGGCGGTAGGCGCGTGCCACGACAGCGCCGCCGACGTCGCCGCCGCGCGCAGGGGAGCGCCGCAGCGATCGAGACGGCATCGGGGAGGGGTGAGGAGCGCCGTGCCCGTTCCCGGTGGCGCCCGACATTGCCCTTACTGATCGCGTTCTCGGGCGGGCTGTGGATCGGCGCCATGCTTTCCTTCGCCGACACGGCGAGCGCGGTGGGGCTGATCATCGGCGTACTGGGGCTGGCGATCGGAGGGGCGCGGCTGCTGGGGCAGCGGCTGCGGGAGGATCGCGTGCGGAAGCGTCGTGCGGCGGCGGACGTCCAGGGCGGCTTCAGCGAGGAGGACGGGCTGGACTGAGCCGCCGCTGATCTGCGGCCTCAGCGCGCGGGGAGGACGGCGCGGCGCATCCAGGTGCCGGGGCAGGCCTTGGCCTGGGGCGCGTGCGGCTGGGGGCGGTAGCCCAGGCGCAACCAGAAATAGAGGCCGACGCCGTTTCCGGCCGGGACCAGGACGCGGGCGGCGCGGCAGCCGAGCCGGCGGGCGGCGCGTTCCAGGATGGGGACAGCGGCGCCGCCGTAGCCCAGCGCGCGGGCCTCGGCGGCGACGGCCAGCCACGTCCAGTGCAACTCCACGCCGGCCGGGCGGGCCGCGAGGGCGCCGAGCGGGGGCGCGCTGGCGGCGCCCCTAGGGCGCAGCCAGTAGACGGCGTCGCCGACGGCGAAGCGCTGCGACAGCGGGCAGCCAGGCGTCTCTCCCAGCACGGCCCGCTCGGCCTCGGCCAGCCAGGCGGGGGTGGGATCGGCGGCGGCGGCGCGGCGCAGCGAGAGCCGGCGCGAGCGGAGGGAGGCGGGCCAGGCGTCGTTCACGGCCGCGCGCCGGGCGCTCTGGTCACCGGTCGAGCCACTCGCTGACGCCGCCAGCGAGGGCGTGCCGGGGCAGCTTTTGCAGGGCCAGGGGCGGCAGCGAGCGGAGGAAGGCCTCCCCGTAGCGCTTGCGCAGCAGGCGTCCATCGAGCACGACGAAGACGCCGCGGTCGTCCTTGCGACGGATCAGGCGGCCAAAGCCCTGGCGGAAGCGGACGATGGCCTGGGGGACGGCGTAGCGCGCGAAAGGGTTCTCGTACTCGTCGGAGCGGGCGGCGTAGACGGGGTCGGTGGGCACGGCGAAGGGGAGCCGGGCGATGACGAGGAGCGAGACCGTGTCGCCGGGGACGTCGACGCCCTCCCAGAGGGAGGCCGTGCCGAGGACGAGGGAGCGTGGGTTCTCGCGCAGGGCATTGAGCACCCGGGCCGGCGATCCGTCGAGACCTTGGGCGAGGACGACGATGCCGGCGTCTTCGAGAGGGCCGCGCACGCCGCGGGCGGCGGCGCGCAGGGCGCCGTGCGAGGTGAAGAGGGCCAGCGCGCGACCGTCGCTGGCGAGGGTCAGATCGATGAGGCTCTCCTCCAGCGCCTGGCCATAGCCGCTCTCGCCGGGGGCGGGCATGTCGGTGGGGAGGAGGAGGCGGACGGCACGGCGGTAATCGAAAGGGGAGCCGAAGCGCTGCAGGGCGGCGTCGGGCAGGGCGAGGCGCTCCTGGAGGTAGTCGAAGGTGTTGTCCGTGGTGAGGGTGGCGCCGGTCAGCACCGTCGCGCGGCGCCGGCCGAAGAGGCCCCCTGCCAGCTGGCCGCCCACCTGCAGCGGCGCCGCGTGCAGAGCGGCGAATTCCGAGCGTCGCCCCAGGGCGAGCCAGGTCACCGTGGCAGCGTCGTGACGGGTGAGGAGGTCGCCGCAGCGCTCGCAGCGCTCGCTGAGGGTGGCGCGCACGCCGGCGATCTCCGCCCCCAGCCCGTCCCAGTCGTTGGCCGTGTCCGCGGCGTCACCGGCCGGGGCGGCGGCGGCGGCGAGCGTGGCGACCTCGGTGAGGGCCTCCTGTAGCGCGGCGAGCGCCTCGTCGACGGCGCGCAGGGCGGTGAAGACCTCCTCCCAGCGCCGCTCGATGTCGCTCCAGGCGGGCTGGGCGCGTACGCCGCGGGTGAGACGGAGGCGCTCGTCGGTGGCGTTCGCTTCACGGGCGTGGTCCTCGGCGAAGCGGCGCAGGGCGATGAAGAACTCCTCGACCGCGGCGGCGGCGGTGGCGACGAGCGGCGGCACCTGGAGGCGCAGGTGTTCCAGCTCCGCCTGCGCGGCCAGGCTGGGGGCGGCCGCGAGGGCCGCCGCCAAGGTGCCGACGACGCCCTGGTCGGCGCCACGCGGTCCCAGCCGGTGGAGCCGCTCCAGGACGTCGGTGAAGGAGGTGACGCGAAGGGCGCGGCCGAGGTGCTGGGTGGCGGCGTCCTCCAAGTGGTGCGCCTCGTCGATGATGAGGCTCTCGGCGGCGGGGAGGATGGCGCCGCCGGCAGCCATGTCGCTGAGCAAGAGGGCGTGGTTGACTACGACGACGTGGGCGCGCTCGGCGGCGCGGCGGGCGCGGAGGAGGAAGCAGCTGCCGTCGCGGACGTAGGGGCAGACGCCGCCGGAGAGGCAATCTTCTCCCTCAGCGCTGAAGTACGACCAGGCGGATTCCTCGTCGGGGCCGAGACGGAACTCGGCGCGGTCGCCGCTCTCGGTCGTGCGGAGCCAGACGAGGAGACGCGCCAGGAGGCGGCTGGCCGCCGATCCGGCGGCGGAGGTGAGCTGCGCGCCGGCCGCGGGGGCGGCGCGGGAGGCGGCGGCGCGCTCCTGCGCGACGCGGCGCAGGCAGAGGTAATTGCGGCGGCCTTTGAGCGGGGCCACGGCGAGGGCGTCGGCGGCTTCGTCGCCGAGGGCGTCGCGCAGGAGCAGGCGAGTGGCGGGCACGTCGTGGGCGATGAGCTGCTCCTGCAGGTTGAGGGTGTTGGTGGAGATGAGGGCGCGCGTCCCCGTGGCGAGGGCGCGGAGCGCCGCCGGGATCAGGTAGGCGAGCGACTTGCCGGTGCCGGTGCCGGCCTCGACCAAGAGCTGTCCGCCCTCGTCAAGGGCGCGCGCGACAGCACGGGTCATGCCGACCTGCTCGGGGCGTTCCTCCCAGGCGCCGAAGGGCTCCTGGTTGCGGCCCCCGGCGGCGAGCACCGCGAGCGCGGTTTCGTCGAGGGGCGCTGCGGCCACGGATCCCAACCGGGGCGGACGCGCGGGGGTTCGCTTGGCGCCGGGCTCGGCGTCGCCGGCCGGCGGGCGTGCCAGTGGGACCGGAGGGCGGCGCCGTTCGCGGGGTGAGGGGAGGAGAGGAGCGGGCGCTCCCGTGCGGGCGCCGTTGCCGGCAGCGATATCGCGTAGGAGGGTGGCGGGAGACCAGGTCATCCCCTCCCCCAGCGCGATCACCTCCTGCACGAGGGCGGGGGGGAGCGTGCGCGCGTGGGCGTCGAGGGCGAGGAAGACGCCGCGGGTCGTTTCGGCGTCGGCGAGGGCGCGATGGGCGCTGGGCATGGGGACGTTGTGCCGTTCCGCGAGCGCGGCGAGGCTCTGCCGGCGGTGCTGGGGCTCGAGCAGGGTGGCGAGTTCGAGGGTATCGATGACGTCGCCGGGCGGAGTCAGGCCGGCGGCGGCGAGGAAGGCGAGATCGAAGCCGATGTTCTGTCCCACGATCGTGGCTTGGCCGAGGAACTCCTCGATCTCCAGGCGGAGGCCGTTGAAGTGGGGCGCGTCGCGCACGTCGGCGTTCGTGATGCCGGTGAGCTGCTGGATGCGGAGGGGGATTTCGCGGCCGGGGTTGACGAGCTGGTCGTAGGTCGCGTCCACGCCGGCGTGGGTGAAGCGGACCATGCCGACCTCGGTGATGCGGTCGCGGCCGACCTCAAGGCCGGTGGTTTCCAGGTCCAGGGCGACGAAGGTGCGGGCGGCCATGCCGAGCCGATTCCAGAGTCGCCGACCGCGACTCGGGCCAGCGTAGCGCAGGGCGATCAGTCGGGCGGGCGGAAGGCACGGAAGCCGCCGTCCCCCGCGACGAGCGGCGTGCTGCGGCCGGCGTGCAGCAGCGCGAGGAGGTGCTCACGGTCGCGCAGGGGCTGGGGGAAGGCTGTAGCGCAGGCGCCGATGCCGCTGCGGGAGTGGGCGTCGGAGCCGGCGGTCATGGGCTTGCCGAGGATCGCGGCGACGCGGTAGGCGAAGGCGTTCTCCCGGGTGGTGTTGCCGCCGTTGGCGACCTCGATCCCGTGCACGAAGCGAAAGACGGGCATGCGCTCGGCAGCCTCCGCCGGGGAGAGTGCGAAGGGCTCCTCACCGCGGCGCCGGAAGGTGATGGGGTCGAAGAAGTGGCGGAAGGGGTGGGCGACACTGATGAAGGCGCCGATCTCGTCGGCGACCCGGCGGAGCCGCTCGCAGGAGCGGATGCCGGCGTGGTACCGGTCGATGCCGAAGACGACGACGTGGCCCAGATCCGTGGAAACCTCCATGCCTCGCGAGAGGAAGAGGCCGTGGGCCTGCTCCGTGAAGGCTTGCCACTCCTGCCGCTCCCAGACGCGGTCGTGCTCGCTGATGTTGAGCGCGGTGAGGCCGAGGCGGCGGGCCTCGCGGAGGAGATCGAGGGGCTGGAGTTCGCTGTCGGCCGCGCCGCGCACCGTGTGCAGGTGGCCGTCGAGGATGGCGCCGTTCCTGAGCGGGAACGGCGCCGACAGGTTGGGGGGATCGCCGACCGTGGGCATGGGGGGAGTCTAGGCCTCGGCCAGATGGGGCAGGAGCCAGCCGAACGAAGCGACGCCCAGCAAGGCCAGGACGGTCAGGCGCCGTGGCGCGCGTGCGCGCGCCAGCCGCGCCATGGCCAGGAGGAGCAACGCCAGGAGGACGATGGCCAGGGTGTAGCCCCAGGCCGGGCTGCCCGCGCCGGACTGGGCGTCGTCGCGGATGGCCCAGTAGACGCCGCCGAAGAGGAGACCGAGCAGCGCCCAGGCCCCCTGCCCGGCGAGTGCCGCCGCCACGGTCAGGGTGGGGAGCGGCGTGCGCTGGGAGACGCGATTGCGCAGCGACTGGGCCAAGCGCGGGCTCTCGACGGCGATGGAGGCGACGAAGGCCGTCGCGACGAGCCCCATCGCCGCGCCCGCGATCAGGCCCGCCAGGAGCGACTCCATTTCAGCCGGGTCCTTGCTGATCGGGAGCGCTCAGGGGCTCGACGTGGGTCGCGGCGTGCCGGGGCAGCGGCCGGACCAACCGCGCTTGGTCGCCGGCGGCGCGCAGTTCGGCGGCCGCGGTCTCCAGGCGGGCAGCGTCCGTTTCGTCGGCCAGCAGGAAGAGCGACGGTCCGGCGCCGGCCAGGATCGGCACGGCCTTGGCCGCTTGCGCGAGGCGCCGTCGCGCGGGGGCCACACCCAGCAGGACCTCCGCCACGACGGTATCGAAGGTATTGAGGAGGCCGTCTTTGGTGGGGGGCAGGCCCGCGGCCAGCCTAGCGGTGAGGGCGCGGCTGCGGGCGCCGTCGACGTAGTGGCGGGGGCGCAGGGCCGAATACATGGTGCGCGACTTGGCGGCGGGCAGGGGCAGTTCCGGTGTCGTGAGCAAACCGAGCCAGCCGCCGGGGGCGTCTGGCAGGGGCCTGACACGCTCGCCGCGTCCCTCGATGAGGACAGTGCCGCCGACGAGGAAAAGCGGCACGTCGGAGCCGATGCCGGCGGCCAGGGTTCGCCAGTCGGCGGGGGCGAGGGGGAGATCCCAGAAGCGCGCGGCGAGGCGGAGGAAGGCGGCTGCGTCGGAGGAGCCGCCGCCCAGGCCGGCCGCGAGCGGCAGCCGCTTGCGCACCGTCACCCGGGCCGGCAGATCACGATCAGAACGATCGATCAGCCGCTGCCAGGCGCGCGCGATGAGTTCGTCGCTGGGGGTGGGGAGGGGACGCCCATCCGGGTCCTGGAAGCGCACGTGGCGTTCGCCGGCGGGATCGGGGGCGATCGTGAGGTCGTCGGCGAAGTCCAGGGTCTGCACGATGGAGACGAGGTCATGGTAGCCGTCGTCACGCCGGCCGATGACCTCCAGGGTGAGGTTGACTTTTCCCGGAGCGAGGGTTCGCAGCGCCCGCGCGGCGCTCACGCTTCACCGCTCGGGCCGCGCTGTTCGGTGTCTCGGGTCACGCGATGGCCTCGCGCGCGCCGGGGGCGGGCGGCGCTCCCGAGCGCTCGCGAGCCCAGGCTAAGCGGCCCCACTCCTCCAGGGTGAGAGTGGCGGCGCGGCGGGTAGGATCGACGTCGCAGGCGGCAAGCCAGTCCTGGGCGCCGCCCGCGGGCAGCCAGAGGGCGTGCTGGAGCGCGTTGTGCAGCTGCTTGCGGGGGGCGGAGAAGCCCGCCCGCACGACCTCGAAAAAGCGCGCCTCGCCGGGGGCGTCGACGGGGGGCGCCGTCCGTCGCCGCATGCGCACGACCGCGGATCGCACGCGCGGGGGTGGGTCGAAGGCTTGCGGCTCCACCGGGAAGAGGGTCTCGGGGTGGGCGTAGTACTGGACGGAGACGCTGAGCAGGCTGCGCTTGCCGGGCGGGGCGACGATCTGAAGGGCCACCTCGCGCTGGACCATGAGGAGCAGCCAGGCCGGCGGGTCGGGGTCGCGACTGAGTAGGGTGCGCAGCAGGGGGGCCGTAATGGCGTAGGGAAGATTGCCGACCACGCCCGCGGGCGGCTGGAGGGCGAGCGCGGCGAGGGCCTCGCGGAGGGGGAGATCGAGGATGTCGGCCTGGAGGACGGCGGTCTGGGGCCGGCCGGCCAGGCGGCGCCGGAGCCGGGTAGCCAGGGCGCCGTCGAGTTCGACGGCTACGAGGGGCCGCCCGGTGGCGGCCAGGGCCTCGGTGAGGGCGCCGCGGCCGGGGCCGATCTCCAGCAGCGGCAGTCCGTCGTTGGGGAGGGCCGCAACGATGGCGTCGCGCACGGCGGTGTCGCGGAGGAAGTGCTGGCCCAGGGGTGGGCGGCGTCCCGGGCGCGACGAGGCCCGACGTGCCATCGCGATCCTCCAGGATCCGGGCGCCGGCGGGCGCCGGTTCTAGGCGCGCTCGACGTCCGGCAGGAGCGCCCCCGGGAGCGAGCGGAGGGGGAGGCGGTGGGGGGGTGGGGCGGACTCGCTCTTTCGGCGGGTGCGGGTGGAGAAGAGTGGCCGTGCACCCGCCGTCGAACGCCGCCATGTGCTTCCCGTCGTCAGCCAGCTCCGCCCAGGTCGCCCCGTGGCACCCGGAGCTTTCTACCTACCGCTGCTTCCTCTCGGACCTGACGGGGTTCGGTAGCGCTCCGCCGCACGGGACCCAGACATCGACGCCGCTTGACGCCAGCAGTTCGCATGGCGAACGCCCTCGGGCGGGAATTCAACCCCGCTGAAGCGGATTGCGGGTGCAGGGCACCGCTAGCTCCCCGTTTAGCACGACCAGATCCAGGCTAACGAGGGGGATCGGGCGCGGTCAATTACGGACCGGGCTAACCGAAACGTGAATGGCGCCGGGGCGATCATTGGCGTTGGGCGAAATTGCCGAGCTTCCGGGAGCGGCCGTACCATTAACGGCAGGGGGCGCTCCCGCGCGGCCTGGGTCGCGCTGGAAGCCGCCGAGGAAAAGAGCAGCGCCGATGCGGATCGTCTCCGTCGGCTTCCCCATCCCCGACCCCCAAGCGGACAACCACTCGATCGCGAACGCGCCGGCCCTGTTCGAATACGACGCCTGCGTGCTGGACCTGCGGGTCGTCTCGGAGCAGATCGAGGGGATCGCGACGGGCTCCGCCGACCTGAAGAAGCCCGACGGCACGCCGGTGGCGGCCGGCACGACGGGCGCCTTTCACTTCGGGCTGGGGGAGCTGCTGGAGCAGCGGCGTGAGGAGCTGCTGCGGATGGTGCGGCGGGGCGGGCTGATCGTGGTGATGACCTACCCGAACGTGCCTC
The DNA here is from genome assembly GCA_965247775.1 of Dehalococcoidia bacterium. Taxonomy (GTDB): domain Bacteria; phylum Chloroflexota; class Dehalococcoidia; order Bin125; family Bin125. The sequence continues at coordinate 1,381,649 of OZ252031.1, read as the reverse complement.
ATCCGGTGGTGACCACGCTGCCCGGGGCGACCCGCTACACGATCGTGCCGGCGGCGGCGGGCGTGGCATACCGGCCGCCGCAGCTGCTGCCGGGGGACGGCACGCGGATGCGGGCGCTGGACCCCGCCCACGCCTTCAGTCCCTATCTCGACGACCTGGGCAACCGGCTCAGCTACCGAGCGCGGTGGGACGTGAGGAAGATTCCGGACTTCGCCAACGTGGGGCAGGTCTTCGGCCGAAGCGAGGGTGGGGCGGACGTAGCGGTGGACTTCCGCGTGGGGGCGGGGCGGGTGGTGTTCCTGCCGGCGCCACGGCTGACCCCGCGCGGCACCTCGCGGCAGCCGTTCCGGGACAGCCTGCTGGAGTGCATCCGGCGGGCGCTGGAGACGCCGCCGCTGGAGTCGCCGCCGCCGTGGCTGAAGGACTACGACCTGCCCGGATTGACCGAGGCGCAGAAGCAGTTGGAGCAGGCGGAGGGCGCGTTCGCGGAGGCGGAGAGCCGCTTCGTGGAGGCGCGAGCCTACCAAGCCGAAGCGGGAAAGTACCGGGGTCTGCTGTGGCGGGACGGCCGGTACGCGTTGGAGCCGCTGGTGCGGGAGGCCTTCCGGACTCTGGGCTTCCACATTGACGTGGAGCTGGATCGGCCCGCCCTGCTGCGGGACGGTGCGGAGGAGGCGGAGGAGGAGCGGGTGGCGCTGCTGGAGATCGACGCCTCGCAGGGCACGGTGAGTGAGCGCAGCTACCTGGCTCTGCAGCGGCGGATCGAGGAGGAGTTCCTGCGCTCGGGCGAGCGGCGCAAGGGGGTGATCGTCGTCAACGGGGAGCGGACGCTGAAGCCGTCGGTGCGGCGCAAGGCGTACGCGGAGACGCTGGTCAACGCCTGCGCGAACTTCGGCTATGCACTGATCCCGGGCGACGCCCTGTTCGCGCTGGTGAGCTATGCGCTGGAAGGGGCGGACGCGGAGACGCTGGCGGGCATCCGGGAGACGATCCTGCAGACGGAGGGGCTGCTGGCCGTGGAGGAGGGGGACGAGGCGGAGGCGGCGGATCTGCCCGCGGCCGGACCCGCGGACGAGAGTCGAGCAGCGCCGGCGGTGGGCGCGGGCGCCGAAGCTCCCCCCGGTGGAGCGGCTGCCGACGCGCCGGATCGGGAGGCCGTTGTGGCGGAGGCCGAGGGCGGGGTCTAGAGGCGGCGCGGCGTCTCGCGCCGCCGCACTAGCCCCGGCCGAGTTCGAGGACGGCCATGAAGGCCTCCTGGGGGATCTCGACGTTGCCGACGCGTTTCATGCGCCGCTTGCCCTCGGCCTGCTTGGCGAGGAGCTTGCGCTTGCGGGTGACGTCGCCGCCGTAACACTTGGAGAGGACGTTCTTGCGCTGGGCCTTGACGGTCTCGCGGGCGATGATCTTGCCGCCGATGGCGGCCTGGACGGGGACGTCGAACATCTGACGGGGGATGCGGGAGCGGAGCTTCTCGACCAGTTCGCGACCCTGCCGCTGCGCGTGCTCACCATGGACGATGGCGGAGAGGGCGTCGACGGGCTCCCCGTTGACGAGGATTTCGAGCTTGACGAGCTTGGCCGGGCGGTAGTCGACGAAGTGATAGTCCAGGCTGGCGTAGCCCTGGGTGCGGGATTTGAGGTCGTCGTAGAAGTCGGTGAGGATTTCGCCGAGGGGAATCTCGTACTCCAGGAGGACGCGCAGGCGGTCGCTCTGGGCAGAGACCTCGCCGCGCTCGAGGTATTCCATCTTCTCGAACTTGCCGCGGCGGGCGGTGACGATCTCCATGACGGCGCCGACGTAGCGGTGGGGGGCGATGACGCTGATGCGGAGCCAGGGCTCGCGCACTTCGGCGAGGCGGGTGGGGTCGGGGAGATCGGCGGGGTTGTCGATGGGACGCACGGCGCCGCTGGTGGTTTCGACCTCGTACTCGACGGATGGGGCGGTGAAGATGAGATCGAGGTCGTACTCGCGCTCGAGGCGCTCGCGTACGATCTCCATGTGGAGGAGGCCGAGGAAGCCCATGCGGTAGCCGAACCCGAGCGCAGCCGAGCTTTCCTTCTGGTACTGCAGGGAGGAATCGTTGAGGCGCAGCTTGGCCAGGGCGTCGGTTAGCTCGGGGTAGTCGGTGGACTGGGCGGGGTAGAGCCCGGCGAAGACCATGGGTTTGGCTGCGGCGTAGCCGGGGAGGGGGCCGGTGGCGGGGCGGGCCCAGGTGGTGATCGTGTCGCCGACGCGTGCGTCGGCGACCTCCTTGAGGCCGGTGGCGACGTAGCCGACCTCTCCCGGCTGGAGGGCGGGGAGCGGGGTGAGTTCGGGAGAGAAGCTGCCGAACTCCATGGGTTCGAAGCGGTGCGCGGTGGCCATGAGGCGCAGGGGCGCCGCGCCTTGCAAGGTTCCATCGACGACGCGGACGTAGGCGAGGACGCCCTTGAAGGGGTCGTAGGCCTGGTCGAAGACGAGGGCGCGGGGCGGCGCGGCGGGGTCGCCGGCGGGGGGCGGGACGCGCTGGAGGATGGCCTCCAGCAGCTCCGGCACACCCTCTCCGGTTTTGGCCGAGACGCGCAGGATCTCGTCGGCGCTGAAGCCGATCACATCGACGAGTTCACGCGCGACCTGGTCCGGCCGGGCGCCGGGGAGGTCGATCTTGTTGATCACGGGCAGGATCGTGAGGTCCTGTTCGAGGGCGAGGTAGACGTTGGCCAGGGTCTGGGCCTGGATGCCGGCGCCGGCATCGACGACGAGGAGGGCGCCCTCGCAGGCGGCGAGGCTGCGCGAAACCTCGTAGGCGAAGTCGACATGGCCGGGGGTATCGATGAGGTTGAGCTGGTAGTCGGCGCCGGGGGCGGCGTAGCGCATGCGCACGGCGCGGGCCTTGATGGTGATGCCCTTCTCCCGCTCCAGGTCCATGGAGTCCAGCAGCTGGGCCGACATCTTGCGCGGCTCTACCGTCCCGGTCGTTTCCAGCAGGCGGTCCGAGAGGGTGGATTTGCCGTGGTCGATGTGGGCGATGATGCAGAAGTTGCGGATCCGCGAGGGCTCCATATGCAATCGATCGTACCAGGCCGGCTGCGCGGGCGTGGGCGCTGGGCGGCGGCGGGGGGGGGGCGGAGGGGCGGTCCGGTGGCGGTCAGACGCGATGGCACTTGGCGAAGTGGCTGGGCTCGATCTCGCGCATCTCGGGGTCTTCCTCGCGGCAGATGTCGATGGCGATGGGACAGCGCGTGTGGAAGTTACAGCCCGGGGGCGGGTTGAGGGGGCTGGGGACGTCGCCGGTGAGGATGATGCGCTCGCGCGAGCGCTCCACTTCCGGGTCCGGGATGGGGACGGCGGAGAGGAGGGCCTGGGTGTAAGGGTGGAGAGGGTTCTCGTAGAGGCGGTCGCTCTCGGTGATCTCGACGATCTTGCCCAGATACATGACGGCGACGCGATGGCTGATGTGGCGGACGACGGAGAGGTCGTGGGCGATGAAGAGGTAGGTGAGGCCGAAGTCGCGCTGGAGGTCCTCCATGAGGTTGATGATCTGGGCCTGGATGGAGACGTCCAGGGCGGAGACGGGCTCGTCGGCGACGATGAAGGCCGGCTCCACGGCCAGCGCCCGGGCGATGCCGATGCGCTGGCGCTGGCCGCCGGAGAATTCGTGCGGGTAGCGGCTGGCGAAGTAGGGGTTGAGGCCCACGGTTTCGAGCAGTTCGCGCACCCGCTCCTTGCGGCGCCCCTTGTGCAGGCCGTGGATGGCCATGGGCTCGCCGACGATGCTGCCGACGCTCATGCGCGGATTCAGCGAGGCGTAGGGGTCCTGGAAGATCATCTGCATGCGGCGGCGGTAGGCGCGCAGCTTGCCGCCCTTGAGGCGGGTGAGGTCGACGCCGGGGGCGGCGTCGCCGCCTGTCGCGCCGTTGCCGCCGGGACCGACGAGGGCATCAGCAGAGACCTCGGGGGTGTCGCTGGCGCGGGCGTAGCGGGGCTCGTACATGACGACGCGGCCGGCGGTGGGGCGGTGGAGTTGGAGGATGGCGCGTCCGGTGGTGGACTTGCCGCAGCCGGATTCGCCCACGAGGCCGAGGGTTTCACCCTCGCGGACGGTGAAGGAGATGCCGTCTACGGCTTTCACTTCGGCCACGCGGCGCGAGAAGAACAGGCCGGAGGTGATGGGGAAGTACATCTGCAGATCCTGCACCTCGAGCAGGGTGTTTTCACGCGGCTCGGAGCGGGTGGCGCCGCGGTCGGCCAGGGCCAGCGCGGCGCGGGAGGCGTCGGCGCTGGCGGCGGCGGCGGCGCGCATCTGCTCAGGCGTGAGGGAGCCAACGGCCGCTTCCTTGACGACGGGCCCGGGCGAGGCCGGGGCGTCGCCCGGCGTGGGCGGACGTTCGTTGTCGCTAGTCATCCGATTCGCCTCCAGCCGCCGCCAGCACCTGCTCTTCGGCCTCCGCAGCCACTTCCTCCGGATGCCAGCAGGCCATGGTGTGGCCCGGAGAGTACTCAGTCAGGTCGGGCCGCTCCTGCCGGCAGATATCAGTGGCGAAGCGGCAGCGGGGCTCAAAGGCGCAGCCCTCGGGGAGGTGTGCGAGGTCCGGCGGCGTGCCCTCGATGGGGATGAGGCGGCCGGAGCGCGCGTCGAGGCGGGGGACGGATTCGAGCAGCCCCAGGGTGTAGGCGTGGCGGGGCTGGTGGTAGATCTCCATGGCGGGGCCGGATTCGACGATGCGTCCGGCGTACATCACGTTGACGCGGTCGGCGTAGCGCGCGACGACGCCGAGGTTGTGGGTGATGACGATGACGGCGGTACCGAGTTCGCGGCTGAGGCGGGCCATGACCTCGAGGACCTGGGCCTGGATGGTGACGTCGAGGGCGGTGGTGGGCTCGTCGGCGAGGAGCAGTTTGGGGTCGCAGGAGAGGCCCATGGCGATCATGACGCGCTGGCGCATGCCGCCGGAGAACTGGTGCGGGTAGTCACCCAAGCGCTCTTCGGCGGCGGGGATGCCGACCAGATGGAGGAGTTCGACGGCGCGTCGCTTGGCGTCGTCGCCGGTCAGATCCAGGTGCAGCTCCAGCGCTTCGGTGAGCTGGCGGCCGATGGTGAGGACGGGGTTGAGGGAGGTCATGGGCTCCTGGAAGACCATGGCGATGTCATTGCCGCGGATCTCGCGCATGCGCTTATCCGTGACGTCCAGGAGGGACTCGCCGTCGAAGAGGACCTCACCGCCGACGATCTTGCCGGGGGGGTTGGGGACCAGGCGCATGAGGGAGAGGGCGCTGACGGACTTGCCGCTGCCGCTCTCGCCGACCAGGCCCAGGGTTTCGCCGGGTTGGACGTCGTAGGTGACGCCGTTGACAGCGCGGACGACGCCTTCGGCAGTGAAGAAGTGCGTCTGCAAGTTCTGGATCTGAAGGAGCGGCTCGGGCATGGTGCTGTCCCTGGGGGCCGGCGCCGGCGGCGTTGGTGGGGAAGCCGGCGGCGTTGGTGGGGAAGAGGAGACTCGAACTCCTACGCCTTGCGGCACATGATCCTAAATCATGCTCGTCTACCAGTTCCGACACTTCCCCGCCCCGTGCGGCGCGTGTTGGCCCGAGCGGACGTCAGGGGGGTGGGATCGTCGGGGCGGGCCGAAAGTGGTGAGCCGCCAGGGACTCGAACCCCGAACCTGCTGATTAAGAGTCAGCTGCTCTGCCAATTGAGCTAGCGGCCCTCGTCCGGCGATCTCTCCGCCACGGTGGCAGGCCGCAGGGCTTGCGACCGTGGCGGACACCCTATCCAGCCCATGGTAGGGGGTCAACGGGCCTGACGGGAGCGCGGGCGCGGGCCAAATTGACCCCCTTTGAAGGGGCGCTCTACATTGGCGATCCTGAGGGCGGTTAGCTCAGTTGGCTAGAGCGCTGCGTTGACATCGCAGAGGTCACTGGTTCAAATCCAGTATCGCCCACCAGCGGGGGACATCCGACGACGAGGCCTGCGCGGCGGGCTCGGCCCCGGACGGATCCGGGGCGCCGGCGGGGCCCAGCGCAGGGCCCGCGTGTCCAGATCCGGGGTGGGGCGGCGTCCCCCTCCGGCTGCGGCCGGGGCCGGCGTGCGCCGCAAGGAGGTTGAACGATGGCGGAGCGCGCGAGGCGGGACCCGCCCGCTGCGGCCATCGCCGGGCGCGACGCCGTGGAACCCGAGGAGTGGCTGCGGCGAATGCGGCACTCCGCGGCGCACGTGCTGGCGCAGGTGGTGCTGCAGCTGTTCCCTGAGGCCAAGATCGCTATTGGGCCGCCGATCGAGACGGGCTTCTACTACGACTTCCTGTTGCCACGGCCGCTGACGCCGGAGGATCTGCGCGAGATCGAGCGGCGCATGCGGAAGGAACGCAAGCGCGGCCATCGGTTCGTCTGGGAGGAGGTGGGGGTCGCGGAGGCGCGGGCGCGCTTCGCGGATCAGCCGTTCAAGCTGGAGTTGATCGACGAGTTCAGCGCGGACAGCGATCGACTCGGCCTGTGCACGCACGCCGATTTCACGGATCTCTGCCGCGGCGGGCACGTGCAGCACACGAAGCAGTTGGGCGCGTTCCGGCTGACGTCGGTTGCGGGCGCGTACTGGCGCGGCGACGAGACGCGGCCCCAGCTACAGCGGGTGTACGGGGCCCTCTTTGCGACGGAGGAGGAGCTGGAGGCACAGTTCCGTCGCTTGGAGGAGGCGCAGGCGCGCGACCACCGGCGGCTGGGCAAGGAGCTTGGGCTCTTCACCTTCGCGGAGGACGTGGGCCCGGGGCTGCCCCTCTTCCTGCCCAAGGGGGAGATCGTGCGTCACACGATGGAGAGCTTCATCCGAGAAATTCAGACGCGGCGGGGGTTCCAGCACGTCTGGACCGGCCACCTGGCCAAGGGGAAGCTGTTCGAGCGATCGGGGCATCTGGCGAACTACCGCGCGAGCATGTTTCCCCCGATGGCGCAGGGGGAGAGCGAGTCCTTCCTGAAGCCGATGAACTGTCCCTCGCACATGACGCTGTACAACACGGAACTGCACAGCTACCGGGAGTTGCCGCAGCGCTATTCGGAGTTCGCCACGCTCTACCGCGATGAGAAGTCGGGCGAGCTGACGGGGCTGACGCGGGTGCGGGCGCTGACGCAGGACGACTGCCACATCTTCTGCACGCCGGCGCAGGTGCAGGCCGAGTTCGCGCTCTGCCTGGACGTGGTGCGGGAGGCGCTGGAGACGTACGGGCTGACGGACTACCGGGTGGCGCTCTCGCTGCCCGACGGCGACGGCACGTACATGGACGAGGCGGAGAAGTGGGAGGCGGCGGTGGCGGCGCTGCGCGAGGCGCTGGAGTCCTCCGGGCTGCCGTACGACGAGGAGGAGGGGGAAGCGGCCTTCTACGGTCCCAAGGCCGATTTCTTCGCCAAGGACGTGCTGGATCGCGAGTGGCAGCTCTCGACGATCCAGGTGGATTTCATCCAGCCCGGCCGCTTGGGCTGTGAGTACGTGGGCGACGACGGCGAGCGCCACACGCCGGTGGTGCTGCATCGGGCGGTGACGGGGACCACGGAGCGCTTCCTGGGGATCCTGATCGAGCACTACGCCGGGAGCTTCCCGGCCTGGCTGGCGCCGGTGCAGGCGCGGCTGATTCCCATTGCGGACCGGCACCTTCCGTTCGCGCGGGCCGTGGCGGAGCGTCTGCGCTCGGCCGGCCCGGCGCACGATCCGCTGCGCGTCGAGCTGGACGAGGGCGGCGAGCGGATGAACGCGAAGGTGCGCCGGGGCCAGCTGGAGAAGATTCCCTACCTGCTGGTGGTGGGCGACCGGGAGGTGGAAGCCGACGCGGTGGCGGTGCGCAAACGGGGCGGTGAGGATCTGGGGGCCGTCTCGGTGGACGATTTCACGACGGATCTGCTGGCGGAGGTGGGGGAGCGCCGCCGCTGAGCGCTGGGGACGTTCCGCGACCCCCGTGCTGCCCGGTATCATCCGGCAGCGCGAGCCCTCGTTTGCAATCAGGGGGCCGGGGAAGGATCCCATGCCGTCGGAGCGCCCCCTCTTTCGCAAGCTCCTGATCGCGAACCGCGGGGAGATCGCGTTGCGCATCGTGCGCGGAGCGCGGGATTTGGGGATCGGGACGGTCGCGGTCTACTCGGAGGTGGACGCGGATCTGCCGCATGTGCGCCTGGCCGACGAGGCCTACGCGATCGGTCCGGCCGCGGCCGCGGAGAGCTACCTCAACGTTGAGCGCCTGCTGGAGGTCGCGGAGCGCGCGGGCGCGGACGCGGTGCACCCTGGGTACGGGTTCCTGGCGGAGAACGCCGGGTTCGTGCGGGCCTGCGAGGGCGCGGGGCTGACCTTCGTGGGCCCGCCGGCGGCCGCGATGGAGGAAATGGGCGACAAGATCGCCTCGCGGCAGCTGGTGCGGGCGGCGGGGGTGCCGATTGTGCCGGGGACGATCGAGCCGGTCCACACGGTGGAGGCGGCGGTGGCGGCGTCACGGGAGACGGGCTTCCCGGCCATCGTGAAAGCGGTGGCGGGGGGTGGAGGCAAGGGCATTCGGGTGGTGCGAAGCGAAGAGCAGCTGGCCCGGGCGATGGTCAACGCCCAAGAAGAGGCCCGGGCCGCCTTCGGGGACGACGCGGTGTTCATCGAGAAGTTGCTGCGCCCGGCTCGTCACATCGAGGTGCAGGTGCTGGCCGACCAGGAGGGCAACGTCGTCACGCTGGGGGAGCGGGAGTGCTCGCTGCAGCGGCGGCGGCAGAAGCTGCTGGAGGAGGCGCCCTCGCCGGCCGTGGGTGCGGAGCTGCGGGCGCGGCTGGAGGACATCGCGGCGACGGTGGTGCGGGCCTGCGGCTACGAGAACGCCGGCACCGTGGAATGCCTCGTCTACGACGGTGGTCAGATCGTGTTCTTGGAGATGAACGCGCGGCTGCAGGTGGAGCATCCGGTGACGGAGCTGGTGCGGGGGGTGGACCTGGTGCAGGATCAGCTGCGCATCGCGGCCGGGCGGCCGCTGGGCTACGGCGCGGCGGAGCGGCCGATCCGGGGCTGGGCGATGGAGTGCCGGATCACGGCCGAGGATCCCGAGAACGGCTTCTTGCCGTCGACGGGGTCGGTGCTGTACTACCGCGAGCCGGCGGGCCCCGGGGTGCGGGTGGACGGGATGCTGCATCGGGGGATGGAGGTGGGGGTGCACTACGACTCGCTGCTGGCGAAGGTGATCACCTGGGGCGAGGATCGCGACCGGTGCATCGCGCGCATGCGGCGGGCGTTGCGGGAGTTCGAGATCGCAGGTGTGCACACCACGATTCCGTTCCATCAGGCGATCCTGGAGGACCCGCACTTCCTGGCGGGGGAGATCAGCACGGACTACGTGGAAGAGTCCTTCCGCATGCCGCCGGGGGATGGGGGGGGCAGCGCCGAGACGGCGGTGCTGGCGGCCGCGGCGTACTTCCAGCAGGCCGGGGAGCGAGACGCCGCCCGGGGGATCGGGTCCGGATCGGGCGACTGGCGCGGCGCCGAGGGCGGGCAGCGCGCGGGCGTGGAGACGGGCTGGAGACGCTGAGGTGGTGCGCACGCTGACACTGGAGATCGACGGGGCGCCGTGTGAGCTGGAGGTGCGACAGGGGCCGCAGGGCCGGCTTACGGTGCGGCTGAACGGGGTGGAGCAGGAGATCGCGCTGGAGCCCGGCGGCGATGGGCTGCACCGCCTGCGCGTGGGCCAGCACACGACGACGGTTCACATCGCGCGAGCCGGGCGAGGGCTGCGCGTGACGGTGGGGCCGCGACAGCACGCGGTCTCGGTGTTGCGCGGGGGACGGCTGCCGGAGCCGACCTTCGCCGAGGGGGAGCTGGCCGTGTCCGCTCCCATGACGGGGGTGGTGACCGAGGTGCTGGTGGCGGAAGGGGATGCAGTGCGGCAGGGGGACCCGTTGCTAGTGATCGTGGCGATGAAGATGAACAACGAGATCCGATCGCCGCTGGAGGCTGTCGTGCGGACGGTGCACGTGGCGGTGGGGGAGTCGGCGGAGCAAGGGGCGCTGCTGGTGGTGCTGGAGGTGCCGCGGTAGGGGGCGCTTGAGGAGGGCGGGTTTGACCCGATTTTCGGACGGTTGCTAGCATGATCCTCTGGTCGCGTCCGTCGCGCGGGGCTCGAACCGCGTGGGCGAGCCGACGGGTGATGGTCGCAGGAAAGCAGAGGCAGCCCCTGGCAAAGGCCGAGCACCGACTCAACGAACGCATCCGGGTGCGCGAAGTTCGGGTGATCGACGCCGACGGCGAGCAGCTGGGCGTCATGGAGACGGAGAAGGCCCTGGAGCTGGCCCGGGAGCAAGGGCTGGACCTGGTGGAAGTCGCGCCGACGGCGCGGCCGCCGGTAACGCGGATTCTGGACTACGGGAAGTTCAAGTACGAGCAAGCCAAGCGAGAGAATGAAGGACGCAAGAAGCAGAGCCGGGTGGTGCTGCGCGAAGTCAAGATGAAGCCGAGCATCGGCAAGCACGATATGGATTTCAAACTGCGCACGGCGGCGAAGCTGCTGCGGGCGGGCGACAAGGTGAAGCTGACGGTGATGTTCCGGGGCCGGGAGATCACGCATCCGGAGATCGGGCGGGGGCGGATTCGGGAGATGATGGAGCGTCTGGAAGCGGAAGAGTACCTCCCGCTGGTGGTGGAGAAGAATCTCGGGATGGAGGGGCGCTTCATGAGCGTGATCGTGGCCGAGGACAAGGTGAAGGCCGCGGCTCTGGCGAAGGAGCGCGAAGCGGAGGCGGCGGAGGCGAGCGCCGCGCCCGAGCAGGCGGTGAGCTAGTGCCCAAGATGAAGACCCATCGGGGGGCCAAGAAGCGCTTCCACGTGACCGGCACCGGGCGGGTGCTACGCATGAAGGGCCACCGCGGCCATAACAAGAGCAAGAAGAAACGCCGCCAGCTCTACGCGATGGGCGATATGCACCCCGTGGCGACGCGCGGCTACCGCAAGAAGATCAAGCGTCTGCTCCCCTACGGAGTCTGAGCGCCCGATCGGCTCGACGGGCGCGCGGGCGTCCGTCCGGAAAGCAGGTCCGCGATGCCCCGTGCCCGCAACCGGCCCCAGGCGCGCCGCCGCCACAAGAACGTGCTGGCCCAGACGAAGGGGCATCGGGGGCAGCGCCACCGGATTTTCCGGCGCGCTTCGGAGTCGCGCTTGCACGCGCTGGCCTACGCCTATCGGGATCGGCGGGATCGCAAGGGCGACTTCCGCCGCCTCTGGATTCAGCGCATCAACGCGGCGGCGCGGCTGCATGGGATGTCCTACAGCAGCTTCATTCACGGCCTGAAGCTGGCCCACGTGGAGATCGATCGCAAGGTGCTGGCGGATCTGGCGGTGCGGGACCCGGCGGGGTTCGCGGCCGTGGCGGAGACGGTCAAGGCGGCGCTGCCAGCGGCGTAGGGCGCTCACCTCCTCCGCAGCCGCGCTTCAGGCCGGCGGGTAGTAGGCGAGGTCCTCGGGCGTGGGGGTCCAGTCGGGGTTGCTGAGCCACTCCTTGATGCGTGGGGCGGGATCGCCGCCGTGGCGGACGCGGAAGAGCAGCGTGCGCTGCGGACCATTGCGATATTCGTGCAGCTCGCCGGGCGGATGGACGACGAAGCCGCCGGCGTCGATGGGGACGGTCCGCTCCTCGGTCCACATTTCGCCGCCGCCCTGGTAGCAGAAGTAGATCTCGGTGGCCCAGGGGTGGCAGTGGTTGGGGCTGATCTGGCCGGGCTCCCAGCAGGCAACGCTGAAGTCGCCGTCACGTTCGCGGCCGAGGATCTTCTCGACGTGACGCCGAGGGTTCCATTCCGCCTCAGCGGCGATGTGGAAGGTGTGTACGGCGGGCTCAGGCTCCCGGCAGCCGGTAGGGCTCGGCCGTGCTCGCCGGGACGGTGGAGGCCGGCGCGGTGACTTGCTCCTCCATCTCTTGGAGCTGCGGCAGGACGGTTTCGGCGAAGCGGCGCATGCTGTCTTCGGCCTGCGCCGCGGGCATGCCCCCGAAGCGCACGTTGAGCACCAGCTCCTCGGCGCTGGTCTTGGCCTGAATCATCTGGAGCTTGGCGAGGCACTGCTCGGGCGTGCCGTAGGCCTGGGGGCGGGAGTTGTACTCGCCGATCTCGCGCAAGGACTTGCGCTTGAGGGTCTTCTCGAACAGCTCGTAGAACTCGTAGCCACCGGCCTCTTTGAAGTGGGCGCTGTCGCTGAAGTGGTAGTGCCGCTCGACGCTCTCCTGCGCCTCCGTGACGTGCCGCCGCATGCGCTCCCAGCCCTCCTCCTCGGAGGCGGCGCAGACCATGTTGACCACCACGGTGGGCCGCAGGGCTCCCCAGCCCTGCTCGGCGCGGACGGCGTTGAACTCGCGCAGGTCATCGCCGTACTCGTCCCAGCTCTTCTGGTTGGTGAAGAGCATGCCGAGGCCGGCCTCGGCGGCGAGGCGCAGGGTCTCGGGGCTGATCCAGGCGACCTTGAGGCGGTCGATCAACTCCGGCGTGCGGGGTCGGGGGCGGATGGTCGTGCGGGGGATCGTGAAATGCTCCCCCTGGTGCTCGAACCACTCGTTGCTCCAGGCCTGGCGGAGGACGGCGAGCGCCTCCATGAAGCGGCCTCGGGATTGGCCCATGGGGACGCGGAAGGCGTCGAACTCGCGCTGGCCGGCGCCGCGCCCCAGGCCGATGGTGAGCTTGCGCCCCTGGAGCATGTTGTCGAGCACGGCGATCTGCTCAGCGACCACGACGGGGTCGTACCAGGGCAGGACCACGACCATGGTGCCGAAGTCGATGCGCTGGGTCAGGCCGGCGAAGTAGGTCAGGTTCTGCAAGGCGCCGGCGGTCATGATGTATGGGGAGAAGTGGTGGTCGATGGCCCAGAGGGAGTCGAAGCCGAGCGGCTCCACCAGGCTGCCCAAGTGCAACTCCTCCTCGTAGATCTGCGCGTCCGGGACGGGCTGCGGCTCATCGGCGTCGGCGCGATCGAAGCGGTCCCAGTCCGCGTAGTTCTGGAAGTTGAAGTGGACGCCGACCTTCATACGCTGCTCCTTCGAGATGGGGCGAGTCTACGGGATCGGTCCGGGCGGCGCGCGCGCCGACGGGGAACGAGGGGCGTGCGTGGCCGCGCTCAGAGGACGTCGCGGCGGTAGGCGGTGGCGAGGGCGTCGGCGTACTCGTTCCAGCGCGATCCGTCGTGGCCGCGGATCCAGCGGATGTGCGCCTGGGGCCGGGCGACGGCCAGGGCGTAGGCTTCCTGGACCAACTCCAGGTTGAGCACGGGGCCCGACTTTCGGCGCCAGCCGCGCCTCTCCCAGCCCGCGGCCCATTTGGTGAGTGTGTTCACGACGAGCTGACTGTCGGAATAGATATCGGTGGGTTCGGTGGGTGGGGCCATCTCGAGGCCCTCAATGACGGCGGTGAGTTCCATGCGGTTGTTGGTGGTGTCGGGGTCGTGGCCGTGGCGTTGTTCGACGATCTTCCCGTTGAGGGCGTAGACCGCGCCCCAGCCGCCCGGTCCGGGATTGCCGGTGCAGGCGCCATCGGTGAAGACGCCGCTGGCGGGCCCGTCCTGATAGCGATCGAGGACCTGGGCCGTGGTGAGGTTCTCTTCGGCCGCGGCGCTCGCCCGTCGTTTCTTGTTCCCGGTGGATGCGTGGCAGCGCGGGCAGAGCTTGGGCTGCCAGCCGGGGAAACGGTCCTGACGCGCCTGGCTGAGCCGGAAGGCGTCGCCGCATCGTTGGCAGGTGAGTGGCTGCGTCACGGTCCCCACACGCTATCGGCGCCTCAGGCTTCGCGGATCGAGGCGGCCAGCTCACGCTGGAGCTGCTTGACGATGCCGCCGCGCACCTTGGAGACCTCGTCGTCGGTGAGGGTGCGGTCGTCGGCGCGGTAGGTGACGCTGTAGGCGAGGGAGACCTTGCCCTGGGCGACGGGCGGCCCGCGGTAGAGGTCGAAGAGGTCGGCGCGCTCCACCAGGCCGGGGCGGGTGAGGATGGCGGCGACGGCGGCGGCGGGGGTGTCCTCGTCCACGACGACGGCCAGATCCTCGACCACGAGGGGGAAGCGGCTGAGCGTTCCCACGCGGACGGGTGGGGTTTCAAGCGCGGCCAGCGCGGTGAGATCGATCTCGGCAAGGAATACGTCGTCCTCGATATCGAAGCGGCCCGCCAGGGCCGGGTCCAGCCGGCCCACGACGCCGATGGCGCTCAGGCGGCGGCGCTTACCCTGGCCCTGGGGAACGCTCACGGTGGCGGTGAGGCCCGGCAGGAGGGCGGGGTCGGGGTCGCTTGGCGAGGCGTACTCGAAGCGGAGGCGCAGCGACGCCGCGACGCCGTCGAGCAGGGCCTTGAGGTCGAAGAGGTCCAGCGGGCGGACGGTCGTGTCGTGGGGGGAGGGGGCCGTCGCGCCGCCAGCGAGGATGAGGAGATGGAGCCTCTCGTCGGGCAGGTCCGCGGGCCCGCGCGGCAGGAAGACCTTGCCCGCCTCGAAGAGCTGCACGGGTCCGGTGGGGCGGGCGCGCCCGCGGGGGGCGTTGGCGGCGTAGGACGTCAGCAGGCCGGTGCGCAGCGAGGTGCGCATGCAGGCGTGCTCCTGACTCATGGGGTTGAGCAGGGCCAGCGCCTCCACTGTTTGGGCGGGGCCGGGAAGCGCGGCCAGGGCAGTCTCGCTGACAGCGGCGTAGGTGATGGCCTCGGCGCAACCCAGGGCGGCGAGGGCGTCGCGGACGGCCTCGCGGGTCTCGCGCAGCGGGTCGCGCTCGGGATCGGGGAGGGCGCCCGGCAGGCCGAGGCTGGGCAGGTTGTCGTAGCCTTTGATGCGGGCGACCTCCTCGACGACGTCGTCTGCGATGGCGACGTCGGTGCGCCAATAGGGCGGCCGCACGTCGTAGCCGTCGTCGGTGAGGTGCAGGCCGAAGCCGAGACCCGTGAGGATGGTGCGCACCTCATCCCGGGGCAGGTCTACGCCGGCGATCTGCGTAAGGCGTCGCTGGGAAAGGTGGACGGGGGCGGAGGGCGTCTTGCCAGGGTAGGCGTCGACGATGCCGGCGTCGGCGCCGCCGCCGGCGGTTTCGAGGAGGAGGCGCATGGCCCGGGCGGATGCAGCGGTGGCCAGTTCCGGGTTGAGCCCCTTCTCGAAGCGCAGGCTGGCCTCGGTGCGCTGGCGGAGCGCCGCCGCGGTACGGCGCAGAGCGCCGGGGTGGAAGTTGGCTGCCTCCAGCAGGATGTTGGCCGTGGTGGGGGAGACCTCCGACTCGGCGCCGCCCATGACCCCGGCGACGGCGACCGCTCCCTGGGCGTCGGCGATGAGCAGGTGGTCGGGGCTGAGTGAATGGTCGCTGCCGTCGAGGAGGCGGATGCGTTCGCCGGGGCGGGGCCGGCGCACGACGATGCGGCCGCCCTGGAGGCGGTCGAAGTCGAAGGCGTGAAGGGGCTGGCCCATCTCCAGCATGACGAAGTTGGTCACATCGACGACGTTGTTGATGGGGCGCTGGCCGGCGGCGAGGAGGCGCTGCTGGATCCAGTCAGGGGAAGGGCGGACCTCGATGCCGCGGATGATGGAGGCGACGTAGCGTGGGCAGAGGTCGGGGTCGAGGATCTCGACCGAGGTCCCGTCTCTCACGGGCGGTCCCTCAGCGGGATAGGCGGCGTCGGGCTCCCGGAGGGCTTGGCCGGTGAGGGCGGCAACCTCGCGGGCGATGCCCAGGATGGAGAGATGGTCGGGGCGGTTGGGGGTGGGCGTGATATCGAGGACGGTCTCGCCGAGGACGTCGGCGAGAGGGGCACCGACGGTGAGGCCCTCGCCGAGGACGAGGATGCCCTCGTGCTGGTCGGAGAGGCCGAGTTCGCGCTCGGAGCAGACCATGCCGGCGGAGACGACGCCGCGGATCTTGGAGGGCTTGAGGGTGATGGGCTCGCCGCTGTGGCCGTCGAAGAGCCGGGCGCCCTCCTGGGCGAAGGCGATCTTCTGGCCGAGGGCGACGTTGGGCGCGCCGCAGACCACCGTCTGCGGCTCCGCGCCGCCGAAGTCGACGGTGGCGAGGCGGAGGCGGTCGGCGTTGGGATGGGGGTCGAGGGCGGTGACGAGGCCGACGTGGACGCGGTCCCAGTCGCCGCTGGCGCGCTCGACGGCCCCGACCTCCGCGCCGGCCATGGAGAGGCGGTGGGCCAGGGCATCGACGGAGAGGGTGATGTCGACGTAGTCGGCGAGCCAGGTGAGGGGGACTTTCACCAGCGATCCTCCCCCGGTGTGCGCCGGGAGCGCATCAGAACTGCTCCAGGAAGCGGAGGTCGTTGGCGTAGAAGTAGCGGATGTCGTCGATGCCGTAGCGCAGCATGGCGAAGCGCTCGACACCCATGCCGAAGGCGAAGCCAGTGTACTGCTCGGGGTCGAGGCCGGCGGCCTGGATGATCTCGGGGTGGACCATGCCGGAGCCGAGCATCTCCAGCCAGCGGCCCTGCCAACGGATGGCGAGTTCGGCGCCGGGTTCGACGAAGGGGAAGTAGTCGCAGCGGAAGCGGGTCTCGACGTCTGGCCCGAAGAAGCGGTGGACGAACGACTCGAGGGTGCCCTTGAGATGGGCGAAGGAGACGCCCTCGTCGATGACGAGGCCCTCGATCTGGGTGAGCATCCACTCGTGGGTGGCGTCGGTGGCCTCGTAGCGGTAGCAGGTGCCGGGGACGATGACGCGGATGGGGGGGCGGTGCGTCTCCAGGTAGCGGATCTGCATGGGGGAGGTATGCGTGCGGAGGAGGCGGCGGGGTGGCGGGTCGGCGGCGGTGTCCTGGAGTTCGGGGTCGATCCAGATGGTGTCCCACATGTCGCGGGCGGGGTGGTCACGGGGGATGCGGAGGCGATCGAAGTTGTAGGTGTCCCACTCGACCTCGGGGCCCTCGACGACGTCGAAGCCCATCTCGCGGAAGGCGCGCTCCATGGCGCGGCGGGTGCGGGTGACGGGGTGGAGGTGGCCGCGGGGCTGGGGGCGGGCGGGCAGGGTGACATCGATGCGGGCGCCGGCCTGGGCGGCGGCTTGGGCGGTACGGAGCTGGGCGCGCCGATCCTCCAGCGCCTCCTCCAGGGCAGCTTTGAGGCCGTTGGCGGCCTGGCCCGCGGCTGGGCGGTCGTCCGGGGGGAGGTCGCGGACGCCGCGCAGGACAGCGGTGAGTTCGCCGCTGCGGCCGAGGAAGGCGATGCGCCAGTCGTCGGTGGCGGCAAGGTCGGCGGCGGCGGCGAGGGCGGCGCGAGCGCGCCGGTCGAGGGCGTCGAGATTGGTGTTGGTCATTGCTGGCACCGTACAAACGGGCTTTCCCCAGGGTCAATGCGCGCGGGCCGACGAGGGGCGGACCCCTGGTACACTCGCGCCGATCGGCAGCGAGTGATGGAGGAGCGCCGGTGCGATGGCAGTCAAGAGCTACGTTCTGATCGAGACCGAAGTGGGCACAGCCAAGGCCGTGGCCGACCGGCTCCGGGTGGCGCGGCAGAAGCACGCGAAGGTGGTGCAGGTGGACACCGTGACGGGGCCGTTCGACGTGATCGCCCAGATGGAGGCGGACGACCTGAACAAGCTGGGGAGCTGCATCACGGAGTCGATCCAGACGATCACGGGCGTGAAGCGCACTACCACCTGCCTGACGTTGGTCCTGGACTAGGGGTCGCTCGGGCCCCGACCATGCCCTGGCAGACCGAGCCCCCGGCCGACATGCTGCCCGTGGAGGAGGCGCTGGCGCGGATCCTGGCGCTGGTGCGCGAGATGCCGCGGGAGCGGAAGCCGATCGGTGAGGCGGTAGGGCAGGTGCTAGCGGAGGATGTGGTTGCGCCCTTCGACATTCCGCCGCACGACAACACGGCGATGGACGGCTACGCAGTGCAGGCGGCCGATACCGTGGGGGCGAGCGAGGAAAGCCCGGTGCGCCTGCGGGTGAGCGGGGAGTTGGCGGCGGGCTATCTCTACGAGGGGGCGGTGGGCGCGGGCGAGGCGGTGCGGATCATGACGGGTGCGCCGATGCCGACGGGGGCTGATGCGATCGTGCCATTCGAGGAGACGGACGAGTACGGGCTGCGGGCCCCGGGCCAGGAGCACGAGGCGTTGGAGCGCGTGGGCGTCCTGAAGGCGGCGCGAGTGGGGGCGAACATCCGCTCTCAGGGGGAGGACGTGCGGGCGGGCGCGCCGATCCTGCGGCAGGGGCTGCTGCTGCGGGGGGCGGAGATCGCGGTGCTGGCGTCGATGGGGATCGGGGAGGCTGCGGTGATCCGGCGGCCGCGGGTGGCGATCCTGAGCACGGGCGACGAGCTGCTGCGGCCGGGGGAGCCGCCGCAGCCGGGGAAGATCTACGACAGCAACTCGTCGGGGCTGGCGGCGCTGGTGCAGGAGTACGGCGGTGTGCCAGCGCCGTCGGGGATCGCGCGGGACACGGTGGAGGCGTTGACGGCGAAGATCCGGGAGGCGACGGCGCAGGCGGACATGGTCGTGACATCGGCGGGAGTGTCGCGGGGGGACTTCGACGTGGTGAAGGAGGTGCTGGCACGGGAGGGGAAGGTGGCCTTCTGGACGGTGCGGATGAAGCCGGGCAAGCCGCTGGCGTTCGGGGAGTTCGAGGGGCCGGAGGGGAGGCAAGTGCCGCACATCGGGCTGCCGGGGAATCCGGTCTCGTCGCTGTTGGCGTTCGAGCTGTTCGGGCGACCGGCTCTGCTGAAGATGCTGGGGCGTGCGCCGCAGTCGCGGCCGTCGATCCGGGCGGTGGCGGATGAGGCGATCGTGAACACGGATGCGCGGCGGGTGTACGCGCGGGCGATCGTGGAGCGGGGGGAGGACGGGCGCTGGCACGCGCGGCTGACGGGGCCGCAGGGGTCGGGGGTGCTGACGTCGATGGCGTACGCGAACGGGTACGCGGTCTGTCCGGCGGAGCGAGATCGGGTGTCGGTGGGGGAGGAGGTGGAGGTGCTGATGGTGGATTGGGAGCAGCCGGAGGACTGATCGGGGGGTGGTGCACGTTTTTGGTGGGTTGGGAGTGGCGGCGGCTAGGGCGAGGCGGGAAAACGTGCGTGGGCATTGGGTTTTCGCGGGTGGCGTGGGCGCGCAGGAGTGGTCAGACGGGGTCATCTGAGGTCACCGGGGTCAGGGGTGTGCACGTTTGTGCACGGGGTGTGCAGGGCGCGGTGGGGCGCCGCTGGAGTGTGAGCGAGCGACGGGGAAGGCGCATGCGGACCGGAGGGATGGTGGGGGTTGGTCCGCCGGAGGTGGTAGAGATGCAGTAGTTGAGCGTGTCGAGCGGGGTGTAGCGGTGGAGTGGGGGAAGCGATAGGCGCGCTGAGGCGCCTCAGAGCGACGGGGTAGTCGTTCTGCCCGAGCGAGGTTGCGGGGTGAAGGCGTGGCGGCGTGGAGGGAATCAGGGGATTTATGTGGCGAACGCCTACGCGCCTTGACTGTCAGAACGGGCGATCTGTAATAGACGGACCGGCATTAGGAGTGATGAAGGGCTCGGTTCGTGACTGGAACTGACAACGGGAATGGGCGACGCGCGGCACGCCCGTTTCCTGCTACGACGCTCGAAGAGGCCCTCCGAATCCCGCGGGGCATCCAGGACGCTAACAACGGAAAGCCTCATCGCCGAGTTCTACTGTGCGACGCGGTGGAGTTGAGCCACTCGAGTTCCAGGTACCGCGAGTTCCTGCGGGCGTCAAGAAAATTCGGTCTGACGGAGGGTACCGAGAAGGCGGCAGAAATCAAGCTGACGGAACTTGGTCGTCGGCTCGCCAAGCCTACGAGTGAGCATGACATCGCTTCTGCCCGCGTCGAGGCCGTCCTGCGCATCCCCAAGTTCAGGGAGGTCTTCGAGCGTTTCAACGACGGCTCGCTTCCAGCGGGGGAGTACTTCCACAACCAACTCAACCTGGACTTCGGGATCCCCGAAGAGTGGGTGAGAGAATTCGCCGTCGCCCTCACCGTCGACGGACAGTACGCAGGGATCATTCGCGAAGGAAAGGGAGGGGACGTCGTTGTCCTGGATATGCAGGGCGAACTCCCTGAGCAGGCGAAACTGGCGGCTGGGGAAGGGGCGGAAGCCTCAGGAAGCCCGCACGGCGCGTCGCTGGAGCTTCCCAAGCAAAACCCCGTGCCAGGGTCAGTAGAAGAGTTGACACCGGAGCCGTCTCCCCCGCGCAAAAGGCTCCCGGGAGCCCTCTTCCTCGGTCATGGGACGAACAAGAAGCCACTCGAAGAGTTGAAGGAACTGCTTCGTCAGTACGGCGTGGCATTCAAGGTTGCAGCCGAAGAGGCGAACTTGGCTCGGCCGATTTCGGTGAAGGTGCGCGAGACGATGCAGGAGTGCAGTGCAGCGGTCCTCATCTTCACCGCTGACCGATGTTACTTCGATGCTGACGCCAACGAAATCTGGCGACCTAGTGAGAACGTGGTGCACGAACTCGGAGCCGCCTCGTTCGCCTATGAGGACCGCGTGGTGATCTTCAAGGAGACCGGGATCAGCCTACCCACAAACTTCTCGGATGTCGGCTACATCGAGTTCGAGAAGGACAACCTCGCCGCCAAAGGGGGCGACTTGTTCAAGGAATTGCTCGGCCTCGGGATCGTGAAGGTTTCAGTCGCGGGTGCTGCGAGCAGCCGCTAGCCGACGAGGATGAGGGGGCGCTGGGCGACGAGGATCTGGGAGCCTTCGCTGGGGGTGTCGGTCTCGAAGGGGAGGTCGAGGGTGTAGGGGGAGAGGACGTAGGCCTCCACGGCGGTGCCGAAGGTGAAGGCGATCTCGACGCCGTCCACCAAGAGGCGGGCTTGGACGTTGGGCTCGAAGGTATCGGCCGGCCGGTGATGCGGAGGGGGCTGGTGACAAGGGCGCCGTCGGTGGGGCGGTCGACGGTGATGGGGGGGATGGCGTCCGGGTCGGCCGGGTCGGGGTTGGAGGGGCAGGCGCTGAGGGAGGGGGCGCGGAGGGGCATGTGGATGGTGGTGGGACGGGAGGCGATGACGAGGAGGCCGTCGCTGCGGGTGAGGGGGATGGGGTCGCGGAGGACGGCGGGGATCTGCTCGGAATCGAAGCGCCCGCGGTCGGTGACGGGGTCGCGCCACCAGATCGCGTCGAGGTTCGGGGTGGCGGCGAGGATCTCAGTGCAGTCCTGAGGGAGGCCGAGCCAGCCGAGGAGGTTGGGGCCTTGGGGGATGTCACGGGACTCGACGAGGGGCTCCTGGGGGCCGGCGCGCCTGGCGGCGGACCCGTCGAAGCCTCCTGTGCCGGGTCGTGCGGCCGATGAAGGAGACGCGTGATGGTGTCGAACCTGCTGCTAGGGGCGCTGAGCCGTGTGCAGGCGCGGCGCTTGCGGGAGGACGAGGAGGGGCTGTCGCTGCTGGCCTACGCGCTGGGGTCGGCGGTGATTGTTGCGCCGCTGGTGATGGTGCTGCTGCCGGTGGTGCAGGATGCGACGACGGCGGTGGAGGACGCGGTCGACGCGGCGATTGCTGCCAGCTAAGGGAGCGGCGACCCCGCGCGGGGCGAGCGAGGGGCGGGAGTCGCTAGCCGCTGTAGGTCCAGCCGGTGTTGAGCGAGGTGAGGGGCTCGCCCTGGGCCTGCGTGCCACCCTGAAGGACGCGGGCGATGGCCAGGACGTGGTCGCCGGCGGGGAGGAACTGCTGGGCTTCACAGTCGAGCCAGGTGAGGGCGTCGTCGAGGACAGGGCAGCCGCGGTCGGTGGTCCAGTAGGCGGCGCCGTGGAGCTTGTCGTGGAGCTGGTCACGACGAGAGCGGCCGCCGATCTTGGTGGGGTCTCGGGGCTGGAGGAAGCGGCCGGCGATGTGGAAACAGTCCTGGGAGAGCAGGCTGACGGTGAGAGCGTGGTTGCGGGTGATGCTGGCGAGGCTGTAGGAGTCGCGCTCGAAGGCGATGGCGAGGAGGCGGGGGCGGAAGGAGACCTGCATGACCCAGTCGGCGATCATGGCGCTGGGCTCGCTGTCGCGGACGGAGCCGATGAAGTAGACGCCGTAGGGCATCTCGTGCATGGCGGCGGCGAGGGGGCGATCGGCGGGGGACGACGGATGCGAGCCGGCGTCCCGCGTCTCCGGAGCAACGAGGGCGGAGTCGCGCTGGAGCAGCAGCAACTCACGGGCGACGTTGAGTTCTTGCATGCGGGCGTCGGCGTGGGGAGCGTGGGGGTTGCGGTCGGGGTGGTAGATGTGGGCGAGCTGGCGGTAGCGATCGCCGACGAGGTCGTGGGGGGCGTCGGGGGGGAGGCCGAGGAGGGCGGCGGCTTCGCTGAGGTCACGGGGAAGGGCCATGGTGTTCCTGGGGGCGCCTTTCGCTGCCCGTCGGGGCGGACAGGGTATCGCGGTCGTGGGGTAGCCGCAGCGGCGGTGGTCGTGGCCGCCTTGGCGGGCGCCGTGGCGGATCTCTAGGCTTCGCGCGCAACGGCGACGTCAAGCGCGCGGGTCGGGCAATGGTGCAGATGCCTCGGATCTTCCCACCCCGGGAGCACAGGGTTTCGCGAGCGGTGGTGATCGCGCAGCCGCGCGAGGCGGTGTGGGATCGGATCGTCGATTTCGGCGGGTTGGCGTCGTGGCGGCGCGATGTCGAGCGGGTGGAGCGGCTGCCGGACCGCGACGGGCACGAGGTGTGGCGCGAGGGGAACCTGGCGCTGGAGACGATGGCACTGGAGCGGCCCTCGCGGCTGGTGCGCCGGATCGCGGAGCCGGGGGCGTGGGGTGGGGACTGGGAGATCGTGCTGCGAGAGGAGGGGGCGGGCTGCCGGGTGACGGTGATGGAGTCGGGTTGGGTGGGGAACCCGCTGCTGCGGATAATCAGCCGCTACGTGATCGGGCAGACGCGGTCGATCGACGGGTATCTGCGGTCGCTGGGGAGGAGTTTTGGGGAGGAGGTGGGCCGGGGGCGCTCAGTCGCGGGTGGTGAAGCCGTCGAACTCGCAGGTGGCGGCGCCCCAGGAGGCGTCGATGTGGGTGACGCGGGCCATGCCGGGGCCCTCCCTAAGCGCCTCCAGGAGGCGCTCGAGAAGGTCGCGCGGGCCCTCGGCGATGACCTCGACGGTGGCGCCGTTGGGCAGGCTGCGGGCGTAGCCGCAGAGGGGGTGGGGTTAGCCGCGGCTGATGTCGTGGGCGAGGCGGTTGCAGAAGTTGCGGTAGCCGACGCCCCGGACGGAGCCGTGGACCTGCGCCGTCAGCCGCTCGAGGGGCAGGGCCGGCAGCGGGGCCCGCGGCAGGCGGGCTGCGCTGCGGGGAGGAGGCGCTTACGACGGGGCCACCAGCGCACTGACCACCTCCTGGACGAGCGCGTCGGGTACGTCGTCGCGCAAGACGGGGTTGCCAATGCCGTCGAGCAGGACCCAGCGCTGGCGGCCGGCCGCGACCTTTTTATCGCTTCGCATAGCTGCAAGCACGCGGCCAGGGTCCAGGGCCTCCTGCTGGGGGACGGCGAGGGGCAAACCGAAGCGCTGTAAGAGCCGGCGATGGCGTTCCACGATCGCCCTATCCACGAGGCCCATGCGGGCGCCGATCTCGGCGGCGCCGACGAGGCCGATGGCCACGGCCTCGCCATGGAGGTAGCGGCCGTAGGCGGTGACGGCCTCAATGGCGTGGGCGATGGTGTGGCCGTAGTTGAGCGTGGTGCGGAGGTCGGACTCGCGCTCGTCGGCGGAGACGACGGCGGCCTTGAGGGCCATGTTGCGGCCGATGAGGGAGACGGCGCGCTCGCGGGCCCCCGGGGAGGCGAGGGCGAGGAGGAGATCGGCGTCGCGCTCGAGTTCATCGAGCATGGCCGGGTCGCGGATGAGGGCGTGCTTGATCACCTCGCCGAAGCCGGCACGCAATTCGCGGGGGGGCAGCGAGGCGAGGGTGGCGATGTCGGCGACGACGGCGCGGGGCTGGTAGAAGGCACCGACGAGATTCTTGCCGGCGGGCAGGTCGACGGCGACCTTGCCGCCGATGGCGGCGTCGACCATGCCGAGGAGGGTGGTGGGGGCGTGGACGAGGGGCATGCCGCGGACGTACGTGGCGGCGGCGGCGCCGGCGAGGTCGGTGACGACGCCGCCGCCGAGGGCGAGGACGACATCGCTGCGCTCGGCGCGGGCGGCGGCGAGCCAGTCGTAGAGGCGTTCGAGGTGGACGAGGCTCTTGCTGGTCTCGCCGGGAGGGATGGTGGTGGACTCGACGGAGTGGCCGGCGGCGCGGAGCGTCGCCAGAACGGGCTCGCCATAGATCGCTTGCACGGCCTCGTCGGAGACGAGGAAGGTGCGCCCGGGGCCGGCGGTGCGCTGCAGGATCGCCGGGAGGCGGTCGAGCAGGCCCCAGGCGCAGTAGAGGGGGTAGGGGCCGGCGAGGGTGCGGACGACGGCCGCGACGTGGTCGCCGAAGTCGGGCGGTGCGGTGGACGGGACGCCGGGGCCCTCGACCAGGGCGTGTGCGCGGGCCTGGGAGGCGAGAGCGCCGGGGCCATCGCGCCGGGCGGCGGTCAGGATCTGCTCCACGACCTGGTCGATGGGGGTGGTGTCGGTGTGGAGGGTGGCGTCGGCGAGGGCGTAGAAGGGCTGGCGGGCGGCCTTGAGGGCTCGAACCTGGGTGAGGGGGTCGGCGCCGGCGAGGAGGGGGCGGGCGTCGGGGCGGGCGCTCTCGGCCGTCGAGTGGCGGGCGAGGATGGTGTCCCAGCGGGCCTCCAGGGCGACCACGAAGCCCCCGTCGGCGAGGAGGCGGCGGTTGTCGGGATCGAGCCAGAGGCCGCCACCGGTGGCGACCACCGCGTGCTCGTGGGCGGCGGCATCGGCCGCGGCGCGGCGCTCCAGGGCGCGGAAGGCGGCCTCGCCGTCCTGGGCGAAGATGTCGGGCACGGCGCGGCCAGTGGTGTGCTCGATCAGGTCGTCGGTGTCGAGGGCGTGCCAGCCGAGGCGCGCGGCGAGGGCCTGGGCCACGGCAGACTTGCC
The DNA here is from genome assembly GCA_965247775.1 of Dehalococcoidia bacterium. Lineage (GTDB taxonomy): Bacteria > Chloroflexota > Dehalococcoidia > Bin125 > Bin125. The sequence continues at coordinate 1,356,770 of OZ252031.1, read as the reverse complement.
GGTAGCGCTGAAGCCGATGAGGACGATGCGTCGCAGGCTGGGTTGGTCGAGGGTCGTCGCGGGCATGGGGTCAGCCGCCGGGCGGGCGGGAGGCGAGCGGCCCGAGCTGCTCCTGAAAGCCGGCCAGATTGCGGCGCGTCTCCTGGACGCTGTCGCCGCCGTACTTCTCCAGGATCGCGTCGGCCAAGACGAGGGCGAGCAGCGCCTCCACGATGACCCCGGCGGCGGGGACGACGCAGACGTCGGAGCGCTCGTAGTGAGCCTCCACGCGCTCGCCGCGGACGAGGTCGGCGGAAGGGAGGGGGTGGGCGAGGGTGGCGATGGGCTTGACGGCAATGCGGACGAGGAGGTCCTCGCCGTTGGTGGCGCCGCCCTCGATGCCGCCGGCGTGGTTGCTGGCGCGCTGCCAGGGCCGATCCAGCCACTGCGCCTGGGGAAGAACGACGTCGTGGACGCCGGAGCCACGGCGGGTGGCGCCGCGGAAGCCGTCGCCAATCTCGATGCCCTTGAAGGCATTCATGCTCATGAGCGCCTGGGCGATGCGCCCATCCAGCTTGCGCTCCCAGTGTACGTGGGAGCCGAGGCCGAAGGGCAGGCCCGTGACGCGCGCCTCGACGACGCCGCCGAGCGTGTCGCCGTCGGCCTTGGCGGCATCGATGGCGTCGACCATGGCCGCCGCGGCGGTGGGGTCGGCGCAGCGCACGGGGGAGGCCTCGACGGCGGCCCAGTCGAGATCGCCCTCGGGCTCGGCCGTGACCTCGCCGATGCGCACGACGTGGCTGGCGAAGGCGCCGCCGAACTCCTCCACTAGGCGGCGGGCGACCGCGCCGGCGGCGACGCGGGCGGCGCTCTCGCGGGCGCTGGCACGCTCCAGGGAGTTGCGCACGTCGGCGTACCCGTACTTGATGGAGGCGGCGAGGTCGGCGTGGCCGGGGCGGACGCGGGTGACGGGCTCCGGCGGGGGGGAGTCGTTGGGCAGGGGCGACATGGTTTCGAGCCAAGGTCTGCCGTCGGGGCCCATGCCGGTGGAGTGGTCGCGGTTTTCGACCCAGAGGGCGATGGGGCTTCCCAAGGTGCGGCCGAGGCGGAGGCCGCCCCGGAAGTGGGCACGGTCGGTCTCAATCTTCATGCGGCCGCCGCGGCCGTGGCCCTTCTGGCGGCGGGCGAGCTGGGCGCGGATGTAGTCCTCGTCCAGGGATAGGCCGGCCGGCATGCCCTCGATGATCACGGTGAGGCCGGGACCGTGCGATTCTCCCGCCGTGAGCCAGCGCAGCCTCGTCATGCTCCGACCCTAGCCCAGAGCGGGCCCCCGGTGCAGCGTGCGCGGGCGCACTCGCTCAGCGGCGATCGAGCGCGCGCAGGGCGCCGTCCGCAGGGGCGTCTGGCTCGTCCGGCAGGGTGGCGGCGAGGGCCGGGACCATGGGGGGCAGGGTGATGGGGCGGGGCTCGCCACCGGGTGCGGTCTCGAAGAAGGCGTCGAACTCCAGGGCGATGTCGCGGGGGTTGCCGTCCCAGTCGATGCCACCGGCGTCGGCGCGGTCGGCGCTGAGCGAGAGGATGGGGCGGGGGAGGGCCTGGGTTTCGTCGCGGAAGGTGGTGTACACGTCGATGCGGACGACGCTGGGGAGGTAGTCCGGGACCTCGTAGAAGAGCAGCTCGGCGATGCGGACGGCAGTGGCGAAGGCGGTGTCGAGGGCGGTGGAGACCTGCTGACTGCGCCCGGCGATGACGCGGACTTCGGGCTCGGCGCTGGTCGAGATTTGCAGGTGGGTGGCGTCGGCGGCGAGGAGTTCCATGCCCTGCACGCCGGCCCAGACGGCGGAGCCGACACCTTTGGGGGGACGCATGCTGCGCCAGTGATCGATCTCACTTTGGAGGATGCCGCCGATGGCGTCGAGGTCGTTGGCTTCCACCAGGCCGCGCCAGTAGCGATGCGTGCGCATCTCCTTGAAGAGGACGAGGCCGATGAGGCCGACGATCACGAAGATGACGGCGAACGTGATCGCCACGCCCTCGTTCACGGCAGTGGACCGTCGCTCATGGATCACCGTCCTTCCGCCGGGCCATCGCTTCCTGGGCCGCGGCCGCCATCGCCGCGCGAGGGGGGGCGCGGCGCGTCCAGAGTTCGAAGGAGGCGGCGCCCTGCTGCACGAGCATGGCCAGCCCGCCGAGGGTGGGGTGGCGGGCTGCCGCTGCGGCGCGCAGGAGCGGAGTCCACAGTGGGTTGGCAACCAGGTCCACGACCCAGGCGCCGGCGCGCAGGGCCTCCAGCGGGAAGGGTAGCGCCTGCGCCTGGGGGCTTCCCGCCATGCCCAAGGGAGTGCACTGGACGACGAGATCGCAGTGCCGGAGGGCGGCCAGAGCTTCCGCGTCACCGGGGGCGCAGGCGCCCAGGCGGACGCCCTCGGCCGCTCCGCCGGTTTCCGCGGAGGCGATGTCGTGGCGGAGGCGGCCGGCGCGGACGGGGGTGCGATTGACGATGGTGATCTCGGAGACGCCGCGCCAGATCAGGGCCCAGGCGACGGCGCGGGCGGCCCCGCCCGCGCCCCAGAGGACGACGCGGGCGCGTTTGGGGTCGTAGCCGGCGTCGGCAAGGGCGGCCTGGAAGCCGGCGACGTCGGTGTTGTAGCCCTCCAAGTGGCCGCCAGCGTTGACGATCGTGTTGATCGCGCCGACGAAGCGGGCGGTCTGGTGGAGGCGGTCGACGTAGCGGGTGGCCGCCTCCTTGTAGGGGATGGTGACGTTGGCGCCGAGCGCATCAGGGGCGCGCAGGCTCTGCACCAAATCCGGCAGCTGGCCCGGAAGGATGTCCCAGGCCTCGTAGCGGGCGTCGATGCCGACGGCGTCGAAGGCGGCTTGCTGGAACTGGGGGGAGATGCTGTGGGCGAGGGGATGTCCGATGAGGCCGACGCGACTGGTCATGTGCCTAGCCGCCCTGCACGCGATCGACGTTGTCGCTGTGTTCCTCGAAGGTCTCGGCGAAGAGATGGCCGCCGTCGCCACGGGCGACGAAGAAGAGGAAGTCGGTCTGCGCCGGGCGCAGAGCGGCGAGGATGGAGTCGAGGCCAGGCGAGGCGATGGGCGTGGGCGGAAGGGCCGGGGCGCGGTAGGTGTTGAACGGCGACGGCACCTGCAGATCCTTCTCCGTGAGAGGCGATTTCCAGTGACCGAATACGGTCCGGCTGGCGCTGTTCTGCGCCAGCGCGTACTGCACCGTGGGGTCGGCCTCCAGCCGCATGGCGAGGCGGAGACGGTTCCAGAATACCGAGGCGATGACGGGCCGTTCAGCTGGGACGGCCGCTTCCCGCTCGACGATGGAGGCGATGGTGAGGATGGCATGGAGATCCGCCTCCGCGCCCGCGATCTCAGCACGGAGGGCGAGGGGGAATTGCTCGTCGAAGCGCTCCAGCATGGCCTGCAGCACCTGCCGCGGCGTGGCCAAGCGCGAGATGACGTAGGTGCTGGGGAACAGGTAACCCTCGAGCGAGGCGGCGGCGGGGCGAAACGCCGCCAGGACACCTTCCGCGATAGCGGGGTCCGCGGCAGCGGCGAGGAGGGCGGCGGCGGTGAGCGGCGTCGCTTGGGCGACGCGGTCGATGATCTCGCGCAGTTGCAGGCCTTCCGGGATGGTGACGACGAGTTCCGAGGTGACGCCGTTGCGGATGCGCTCGATGACTTCCAGGGTGAGCAGGCCGGGCTCGAAATCGTAGGTGCCGGCGGCCAAGCGATCGGCGTAGCCGAGGAGACCGACCAGGGTCTCGAACTGGCGAGGGGAGGCGATGACGCCTTGGGCGAAGAGCGCTTGGCCGACCTGCTGGGCCGTGGCGCCGGGAGGCACATCGACGACGACGACCTGCTCTTGGGCGGGGAGGGCCGTGGTGGGTGGGGGTTCGTCGTGGAGGACGGCGTTGGGCCCGCGCAGCGAGACGAGCACGGCTACCGCCGCGAGGGCGGCCATGAGGGTGAGGCTGAGCAGCCAGAGGGGACGCGCGATCACGGCGGTGGCAGCCGGGGTCGCATCAGGACGGAACCATCGGGGCGGGCCCGTCAGTGCGCGCCGTCGGCGTCGAGCCAGCGCTGGAGGATGGCGGCGGCGGCGAGGGCGTGCTCCTGCCGCCGTTGCCTGCGGCGGCGGGTAGTGCTGACGGCGCCGGGGCGGCGGCCGCCGGCTGGCACGTTCGGGGGGGCGGGATTGGTGTGGCGCTCGCTTTGGAGCTGCACGGGCAACTCCAAAGCGGCGGCGATGTGCTCGCCGAGGCCGCGGAAGGCCGTGGCCTGCGCGTCCTCGCGTCCCTCGCGGTCGTAGGGGACACCAACGACGACCAGCGCGGCGCCCTCAAGCCCGAGGTGGTGGCGGATCTCGTCGGCGGCGGCAGCGGGCTCACGGGAGCGATCGAGGGTACGGCGATCAAGAGTGGCGAGGGGGAGGCCGAGGCGGCGTTCGTCGTCGGAGACGGCGACGCCGATCCAGCGCTCGCCGGGGTCGAGCCCGAGAACGCGGCCCCGGTCGCGGGGGGGAGTCCTTCCGGTCATGGCGCGGCTCCACTGGGGGTCATGCCATGGCTCCGCGCGAGGGGGCGCGTTCAACTCGTGTTGCTGGCCGGCTTCGGAATTGCCTCGTACGGCGCCCTTGAATCCGCATCGATGAACACCAGCGCCACCCCGCCGCCGCTCAGCATATCGAACCGGGCCGTGGGGGGCGTGGCGGGAGATCCGGCGCTCCGGGGCGGCTAAGGTGCCGACTTCGCGATGAGTCGCTCCAGAATGCCGGGGACGGCCGCAAGGGCGTCATTGACCTTGCTGGCATCCTTGCCGCCGGCCTGAGCCATCTCGGGGCGGCCGCCGCCGCCGCCGCCGGCGATGCGGGCGACCTCCTTGATAAGGTTGCCCGCGTGAAGGCCGCGGTCGACGAGGTCAGCGGTGACCATGGAGAGGAACTGGGGGCGTCCGTTGGCGACGGTGCCGAGCACGATGACGCCGCTGCCGAGGCGGCGGCGGACTTCATCGCCGGCCTGGCGCAAGCCGTCGCCGGACTCGACTTCGATGCGGCCGACGGCGAGGGGGATGCCGGCCACCTCCCGGCTGGAGTCGGCCAGGGAAGCGGCGGAGGCGGCACCGGCCTCGCGCTCGACGGCGGCGAGGCGGCGGCGGGCCTGCTCCAACTCCTCCTGGAGCACGCGAACGCGCTGCGGCACCTGATCGGGCGGGATGCGGAGCAGATCGGCGGTGGCTTGGAGGAGGGCGAGGCGGTCACGCTGCCAGTGCTCAGCCTGGGCGCCGGTGCGGGCCTCGATGCGGCGGAGGCCGGCGCCGACGCTGCCCTCGGCGACGATCTGGAAATCGCCGACGAAACCGGTGGCAGGGGCGTGCGTGCCGCCGCAGAGTTCCTTGCTGAAGCAGTCGTGGACGTGGGGGGCGGGGTCGCAGATCTGGACGACACGGACATCGGTGGCGTACTTCTCGCCGAAGATGGCCATGGCGCCGGTTTCGAGGGCGCGCTCGTAGGGCATCTCGTCGGTGCCGACGGGGAGATCGTCGCGGATGCGGGCGGCGACGAGGGCCTGGACCTCGGCGAGTTGCTGGGGGCTGGGCGCTTCGGGCTGGGTGTAATCGAAGCGGAGACGGTCGGGGGCGACGAGGGAGCCGGCCTGGCGGACCTGCTCACCGAGGACGGCGCGGAGGGCGGCGTGCAGAAGGTGGGTGGCGGTGTGGTTGCGCATCAGGCCCTGGCGTCGTTCGAGGTCGACGGCGGCCTGGACGGTGCCGCCGAGGGCGATCGCGCCGGAGGCGACCTCGCCGATGTGGCCGATGAGGTCGCCGCGGGCTTGCGTGTCACGCACGGTCACCTCGCCGCCGGAAGCGAGCAGGCGGCCGGCGTCGCCCTGCTGGCCGCCGCCCTCGGGATAGAAGGGGGTGCGGTCGAGGACGACTTCGACGGCGGCGCCGGCCTCGGCGCGCTCGACGCGCCGGCGGTCGAGGACGAGGCCGATGACGTGGCCCTCCGCTGCGACGGTGTCGTAGCCGAGGAAGTCGCTACGGCCGCTGATGGCGGCGAAGAGGCGCTCCTCGGCGTCGTCGCGGAACTCGGAGGCGGCTTGGCCGCGGGCGCGTTGCTCGGCCATGGCGGCCTCGAAGCCGGCCTCGTCGAGGGTGAGGCCCGCCCCCCGGGCGACCTCGCGGGTGAGTTCCATGGGGAAGCCGTAGGTGTCGTAAAGGACGAAGGCCTCGGCGCCGGCGACGGCGGTGGTGGAGGCCTCCTGGCGCTGGATCAGCTCGGCGATGGCGGCTTCCTGCAAAGAGCCTGCCTCCAGCAGGAGCTGTTCGACGGGCTCCAGGGCGAGGCCGCGTGAGACCTCGCCAAGGGTGCGGTTGCGGAGGTCGGGGAAGGCCCGCACGGCGGCGGCGAGGTCGCGGCGCCACTCGGTGGCGGCGGAGGTGAGGGCGTCGGGACGGGCGCCGAGGGAGCGGATGCGCTCGCGGAAGGGCTCGCTGACGGCGTGCAAGGAGCGCTTGAGGGGGATGGTCTGCTCTTCCAGGAGCTGCTGGCCGGTCTCCAGGGTGCGGCGGAAGCGCTGCTCCTCCTGGGCGAGGATGCCGTCGACGAGCTTGGCCTGGTCGTTCACCTCGGGGTAGGCGGCGCCCATGCGGTCGCGGACCTGGGCGGCGACATCGACGAGGAGGGGCTCCTGTATGCCGAGCGTATGCGCCATATAGAGGGCACGCCGGATGAGGCGGCGGAGGACGGAGCCGCGGCCCTCGTTGCTGGGGAGGACGCCGTCCGAGACGAGGAAGGTCATGGCACGACCGTGCTCGACGACGACACGCAGCGCCGCCTGCTCGCGGGCGGAGGCGGCGGCGTAGTCGCGGCGGGCGCGCTCGGCGACGTAGTCGAGGAGGGGGGCGAAGAGGTCGGTCTCGTAGAGGGTGGGCACGTTCTGGAGCATCATGGCCCAGCGCTCGAGGCCGGCGCCGGTGTCGATGTTCTGGGCGGGGAGGGGGGTCTTGCTGCCGTCCTCCTGCTGGAGGAATTGCATAAAGACAAGGTTCCAGATTTCGAGGTAGCGGGACTCGTCGCCGGCGGGGCCGGGCTGATCGGCGGCGGGACGGAGGTCGTAGTGGATCTCGGAGCAGGGACCGCAGGGCCCGTTGACGCCGGCGGACCAGTAGTTCCCCTGGGCCTCGCCGTAGCGGAAAATGCGCTCGGCGGGGACGCCCAGCTTGCGCCAGTTGTCGTAGGCGTCGTCGTCGTCGAGGAAGACGGTGGTGACAAGGCGGTCGGGGGGGACGGCGAGGGTGTCGGTGACGAGGTCCCAGGCCCAGGCCTGGGCCTCGGCTTTGAAGTAATCGCCGAGGGAGAAGTTGCCCATCATCTCAAAGAAGGTGAGGTGCGATTCGTCGCCGACCTCGTCAATGTCAGTGGTGCGGAAGCACTTTTGGGTGGAGGTCAGGCGGGGGTGGGGCGGCTCGGCTTGGCCGAGGAAGAAGGGCTTGAAGGGGACCATGCCGGCGCTGGTGAAGAGGAGGGTGGGGTCGCCGGGGGCGACCAGAGGGGCGCTGGCGACGGGTTGGTGGTCGTGGCCAACGAAGAAGTCGCTGAAAGTGCGGCGAATACAGTCCGCTTCCATCTGGCGCTCTCCCGGCCGGAACCCTCGGGGGCCAGTATAGGAAGGCGCCCGACGATCTCCGGGATCGCCCGCGGTTGACAGGGCTGGGGGGCGCTTTCTACGGTCGCTTTGTACCCGCCGGCGGATTCCATGGCCGTGCGGGCACCCGCGGCCCGGCGGGCCGCGAGAGGGAGGGCGGCTGCGGGCCGCCTGAGGAGCATCGGTGGGCAGCACGGACTCCGCGGATTCCGACCAACCTCCCAGTCCGGACCCGGACGACCATCATTCGAGCGCGCATGCGGTCGTGGTGGCCGTGGTCCTTGCGGCGGGACGCGGGACGCGGATGCGGTCGCGCCTGCCCAAGGTGCTACACGCTGTGGCAGGGCGGCCGATGCTGGGGCATGTGCTGCATGCGCTGTGGGCCGGGGGCGTAGGGCGCGCGGTCGTCGTGACGGGCTACGGCGAGGCGCAGGTGCGGGCCGCGGCCGAGAGCAGCGCGCCGGAGGGCCTAGCGCTGGAATTCGTCCACCAGGACGAGGCGCGGGGCACGGGGCATTCGGCGCTGCAGGCTCGGGCGGCCGTGGCGCGGGGGCCGCTGCTGATCGTGAACGGTGACCTGGCGCTGTTGAGCGCGGAGGACGTGCGCGCCGTGTGCGCGGCGCCGTCGGCGGAGATCGCGCTGGCCGCGAGCCGGGTGCCCGACCCGAGCGGGCTGGGGCGGGTGCGTCGGGAGGGGGAACGCCTGATCGGCGTGGTGGAGGAGGCCGCCGCCGACGCGGAGACGGCGGCCATCGACGAGGTCAACGTGGGGCTCTACCGGGCCGAGGCCGCCTGGCTGTGGACGACGTTGGAATCGCTGCCGGCGAGCGCTTCGGGTGAGATCTACCTGACGGACGTCGTGGCGCGGGCGGCGGCGGCGGGAGGCGCGGTCGCCGTGACAGTGGAAGCGTCGGACGGGCCGCTGAGCGTCGAGAGCCGGCGCGACCTAGTGGGGGCCGAGAGAGCGCTGCGGCGGCGGATCACGGAGCGCTGGCTGGACGCGGGCGTGACGATCGTCGATCCGGGGAGCACCTACATCGACGCGGACGTCGTGATCGGCGAGGACTGCCGGATTGAGCCCGGCAGCCACCTGCGGGGGCACACCGTGCTGGGGCGGGAGAACGTGGTGGGGCCCAACGCGGTGCTGCAGGACACGCGCAGCGGGGCTGGCTGCGTGCTGAGGCAGTGCGCCGCGACGGGGGCGGTGCTGGGCGACGGCGTGGAGGTGGGGCCCTTCAGCACGCTGCGCGAAGGCGCCGTCCTGGACGACGGCGTCTACATTGGCACGCACGCCGAGGTGAAGGAATCGCACCTGCACCGCGGCGTGATGATGGGGCACTTCTCCTATGTGGGGGACGCGGAGGTCGGGGCGGAGAGCAACGTTGGGGCGGGGGCGATCACATGCAATTTCGATGGGCGGGAGAAGCAGCGCACGGTGATCGGTGAGCGGGTGTTCATCGGCAGCGACACGTTGCTGATCGCGCCCGTGACGCTGGGCGACGACAGCGCCACCGGGGCGGGCGCCGTCGTCAACCGGGACGTGCCGGCCGGGGCGCGGGTGGTGGGGCACCCAGCCCGCGCAGGGCGGCGCGGCGGCAGCGGGGCGGCGGCCGAGGAGCCGACGGCGGTGCAGCCGTGAGCGGGGGCTCCGTGGTCGCGCTGGTAATCCTGCTGCTGGCGTTCGGGCTGCTGGCACTGGAGGCGATCGCGGAGGCGGGCGTCGTGGGGTTGAGCCGGTCGCGGGCGCGGCTGTTGCTGAGCCGTGATCCGGGCGATCCGCGTCGCCAGCGGCTGCAGCGCATCACGCAAAACCGGGAGAGCGCGTTGGGTTCGTTCGCGGTGGGGCGGACGCTGGCCGTGATGACTGGGCTGGGGGCGGCGGAGTACATCGTGATTCGAGAGGCGGGGTTCAGCTGGGAAGCAGTGACGCTGACCGGAGTCGTGGCGGCGGTGACGGCCGGGCTGACGCAAGCGGTTCCGCGGCGGCTGGCGCAGTCGAGCCCGGAGGGGTACGGGCTCTTTTTCGCGCGGACGATGGACGCGCTGGATAGCGTGTTCCTGATTCCCGCCACGATCTTGGAGGCGCCGGCGGTGCTGGTGAGTCGCTTCCGGGCGGGGCAGGACGAGCATGCGCCAGAGCCCACGGAGCTGGAGGTGCTGCTGGAGGAGGGCGAGGAGGAGATCGAGGAGGAGGAGCGGGCGATGATCCGGCGGGTGGTGGAGATCGGCGACACGGCGGTGCGGGAGGCGATGGTGCCGCGGCCGGACGTCGTGGCGGTGGGGGCCGACCTGAGCGCGCGCGCGGCGGCCCAGGTGGCCGTGGATCACGGCTACTCGCGCGTTCCCGTCTACGAGGGCGGCATCGACAACATCATCGGCGTGCTCTACGCGAAGGACGCGCTGGCCACTTTGCTGGCGGGGCAGGAGCCGCCGGTGCGCGATCTGATGCGCAAGCCGCTGCTGGTGCCGGAGACCAAGCTCATTGACGAGCTGCTAGCGGAGTTCCGGGCGCTGCGAGTCCACATGGCGATCGTGCTGGACGAGTACGGCGGGACGGCGGGGATCGTCACGATCGAGGACCTGCTGGAGGAGATCGTGGGGGAGATCGAGGACGAGTACGACCGCTACACGGCGTCTCCAGTGGTGCGGGTGTCGGAGCGGGAGGCGATCCTGGCGGGGGGCGCGCCGACGGCCAGTCTGAGCGAGTTGTTCGGCTATCGGGTGGAGGGGGAGGACCTGGACACGATCGCGGGGTTCGTCGTGGATCGGCTGGGCAAGATCCCGGTGGTGGGGGACGAGGTTCGGGTGAACGGCCTGCTGCTGACGGTGCTGCGCATGGAGGGGCGGCGCATTGAACGGGTGCGCGCGCGGCAGATCCCGGGGCTGGTGGCAGGCGCTCCCGGGTCGGGCGAGGGCAGGGCCCGTGACGAGAGGCTGACGGCCTCGTAAGGTGCCTGCGGAAACGGAGAGGCCGCTGGAGGTCGGAGAGGCACCGGGGCCGGGGGCCGGGGACGAGATGCCACAGGCCGACCTGCCGTACTGGCTGGCGCTGGCGCGGGTGCCGCGTATCGGCGCGAAGCGGATGGAGCTGTTGGAGGCCCACTTTGGCTCCGCCGCGGAGATGTGGCGCGCGCCGGACGGGGAGCTGAAGGCCGCCGGCCTGGATGGGGCCACGCGGCGGTCGTTGCAGCAGGCGCGCGGCCGCGTGGACCCGGAGGAGGAGGCGGCACAAGTGGAGCGGGCCGGGATCCAGGCCTACACCTGGCACGACGAGGCGTATCCGGCGCGCCTGCGCGAGATCTACGACCCGCCGCCGGTGCTGTTCGTGCGAGGGGCGATCGAGGAGGTGGACGATTGGTCGGTGGCGGTGGTAGGGACGCGGCGCGTGTCCCCCTACGGGCGCCAGGTGACGGAGACGCTGAGCCAGGATCTGGCGGCGAACGGGATCACGGTGGTGAGCGGGCTGGCGCGGGGGGTGGACGGGATCGCGCACACGGCGGCGCTGGAGTCGGGGGGGCGGACGCTGGCGGTGCAGGCCTGCGGGCTGGACATCGTGTATCCGGCGGAGCACGCGGGGCTGGCGCGTCGGATCGCCGCGCAGGGGGCGGTGATCAGCGAGCAGGCGCTGGGGATCCGGCCCAAGGCGGATTACTTCCCGCGGCGCAATCGGATCATTGCGGGGCTGACGCTGGGGACGTTGATTGTGGAGGCAGGGGAGGGGTCAGGGGCGCTGCACACGGCGAACTGGGCGAACGAGCAGAACCGGGAAGTGTTCGCCGTGCCGGGGCGCATCACCTCCCCCACGAGCAAGGCCTGCAACGCCCTGATCCAGCAGGGGATGGCGAAGCTGGTGACGGAGGTGGGCGACATTCTGGAGGAGCTGAACCTGCAGATGGTGGAGCAGCAGCTGGAGCTGTCGGCGATCATCCCGGAGGACCCGACGCAGGCGGCCGTGCTGGAGCACGTGGGGCCGGAGCCGCTGCACATCGACGAGGCCGTGCGCTTGGCGGGGCTACCCGCTTCGACCGTGAGCAGCACCCTGGCTATGCTCGAAATGAAGGGGCTCGTCAGGCAGGTCGGGCCGATGACCTATGTCAGGCGCTGATGAAGGACGCTGAAGCGGCCAAGAAACGGGCCACCCGATCCCGCAAACGCGGCGGCAAGCAGGGCGCGAAAGCGGCCACGAAGGGCGGTGCCCGAGCCCGGGCTGGGCGCGCGGAGCGGAGCCTGGTGATCGTGGAATCGCCGGCGAAGGCGGAGACGATCGGCCGGTTCCTGGGCGATGATTATGTCGTGGACGCGTCCTACGGGCACGTCCGCGACCTGCCGGGCCGGGCCGAGGAGCGTCCGGAGGAGATTAAAGGGGAGTCCTGGGCGGAGCTGGGCGTCAACGTGGAGAAGGACTTCGAGCCGGTCTACATCGTGCCGACCGATAAGGCCGCGCACGTGCGACGGCTCAAGCGAGAACTCAAGCGCGCCGACAAGCTGCTGCTGGCGACGGACGAGGACCGCGAGGGGGAGAGCATCGGCTGGCACCTGTGCGAGGTGCTGGCGCCGACGGTGCCGGTGGAGCGCATTGTCTTTCATGAGGTGACGCCGGAGGCGATCGACGAGGCGCTGCGGAGCCCGCGGGAGGTGGACCGGAACTTGGTGGACGCGCAGGAGTCGCGGCGGATCCTGGACCGGCTCTTCGGCTACAGCCTGTCGCCGGTGCTCTGGCGCAAGATCCGCGTGGGGACCTCCGCGGGACGGGTGCAGAGCGTGGCCGTGCGGATGGCGGTGCAACGCGAGCGCGAACGGGCGGCCTTCCACACGGCCGTGTACTGGGACGTTGAGGCGCTGCTGGACGCGGAGCGGGGGGTGCTGCCGGCGATCCTGCGTCGTGTGGGGGAGGCGCGCCTGGCGCGCGGGCGGGACTTCGACGCGCGCGGCGGCCTGCTGAGCAGCGAGGGGGTGCGGGTGCTGGCGCAGGGGGAGGTGGAGGGCCTGGTCGAGCGGCTGCGGGTCGCGGCACCGTGGACGGTGACGAAGGTCGACGCCTCCCCGGCGACGCGGCGGCCGGCGGCGCCGTTCACCACGTCAACGCTGCAGCAGGAAGCGAACCGGCGGCTGGGATTCAGCGCGCGCCGAACGATGCAAGTGGCGCAGAGCCTGTATGAGGGGGTCGACCTGGGGGCCGATCGCGAGGGCCTGATCACCTACATGCGGACGGACTCCGTGACGCTGGCGAACGAGATGCTGGGGGAAGCGCAAGAGCTGATCGAGCGGGAGTACGGCGAAAAGTTCTCGATCGGAGCGCGGCGATACCGGACGCGCTCGCGCAATGCGCAGGAGGCGCATGAAGCGATCCGACCCACGCACCTGCGTCGCCGGCCGGATTCCCTGCACGGGGTACTCAACCGGGATCAGCTGCGGTTGTACGAGCTGATCTGGCAGCGCACCGTGGCCAGCCAGATGGCCGACGCGGAGTTGGAGCGGACCGTGGTGGAGATCGAGGCGCCGCTGGCGGACGGTCCGGCGATCTTCGAGGCGCGGGGGCAGCGGGTGGTCTTCGCGGGGTTCCTGCGGGTCTATGCCGAGCGGACGGAGGGGGAGGAGAGCACCAGCGGCGAGGCGGAGCGGCTGCTGCCGCAGGTGGAGGTGGGGGAGGTGGTGCAGCCGCGCGAGATCGAGCCGAAGCGCCACGAGACGCAGCCGCCGGCGCGCTACACGGAGGCGTCGCTGGTGCGCAAGCTGGAGGAAGAGGGGTTGGGGCGTCCGAGCACGTACGCCGCCATTCTGAGCACCATTCAAGATCGTGGCTACGTCTTCAAGCAGGGGAACGCGCTGGTGCCCACGTTCCTGGCGTTCGCCGTTACGGACCTATTGGAGGGGCACTTCCGGGACCTGGTAGAGCCGCAGTTCAGCGCGGCGATGGAGGAGATGCTGGACGCGATCGCGCGGGGGGAGACGGATTCGGTCTCGCACCTGCGCGAGTTCTACTACGGCGAGGGTGAAGGCGAAGGGCTGGCGGGGCGGATCGAGAAGGAGCTGCCGGAGATCTCGTTCCCGATGATTCGGGTGGGGGAGGACCCGGGGAGCGGCGCTCCGATCATCGTGCGGATCGGGAAGTTCGGGCCGTACTTGCAGCGTGGGGAAGGGGGCGACGGGCACACGGCGTCGCTGCCGCCCGACGTGGCGCCGGCGGATCTCTCGGCGGAGAAGGCGGTGGAGATACTGGAGCAGCGGGCCGAGGGGCCGCGGGAGCTGGGCCACGATCCCGAGAGCGGGGCTGTGGTGCTGCTGCAGAACGGGCGCTACGGGCCGTACGTGCAACTGGGCCCCAACCCACCGCCGGGCAGCAAGCGGAGCGAGGCCCCCAAGCGCGCCTCGGTGCCGCGCGGGGAAGCGGTGGAGGAGGTCACGCTGGAGGACGCCCTGTTCTGGCTATCGCTGCCGCGCAGCCTCGGGGTTCACCCGGAAAGCGGGGAGCCGGTGATCGCGGCCAGCGGCCGTTTTGGGCCGTACATCCAGTGCGGGGCCGAGAAGAAGGAGACGCGTTCGCTGGGAGAAGGCGACGACGTCTACACGATCACGTTGGAACGGGCGCTGCAGCTGCTGGCGGAGCCGAAGAGCGCGGGGTTCCGGCGGCGGGCGTCGTCGCGGGTGCTGCGGGAGTTGGGGGAGCATCCTGACTCGGGGCGGGCGGTGCGGGTCCTGGACGGGCGCTTCGGCCCCTACGCCACGGACGGCGAAACGAACGCCAGCCTGCCGCGCGCGCTGGACGTGGCCACGGTGACGCTGGAGCAAGCGCTGACGCTGATCGCGGAACGGGCCGCCTCGCCCAAACGGGCGCGCCGGGCCGCCAAGCGCAGCGGGAGCAAACGGACGGCGGCCGCGAAGAAAGCGGGCGGGGCGCGCAAGCGAGCCGCCCGCAAGACGAAGGCGGGCGACTCGGACAGCTGAGCTGCTCTCGTCCTGCGGCGCCATGCCCTTGCGCTGTACTTAACTCGCGCTTTACGGCGCGGGCCTGATCGCGGCTTGCCAATAGCGGCGCTCCCCCTAGAGTGTCCGGGCTCGCTTGGTGGCGAGGTACGGACGAGGTCCTGTGATCGCGGAACCCGCGCCGCGCCCAGCGGCGGAGAGCCCTGCGCTGCTAGACGCGTACCTGGACGAGTTGCGCCTGCAGCGCAACTTGTCGCCGCACACGTTGCGCAACTACCGGACCGATCTGTCCCACTTCTTGCACTACCTGGGCGATCGTGGGGTGTCGCTGGCGGAGGTGTCGCGGCCGACGTACCGGTTGTATCTGGACGATCTGCGCGCCGCCGGGATCGCGCAGGGGAGCCTGCGGCGGCGGGCGAGCACGATCAAGTCGTTCTTCAAGCACCTGTTTCATCAGCGCACGCTGCCGAGCGACCCGCTGCGGCTGGCCGGCACGCCGAAGACGCCGCGGACGCTGCCGCGTTTTCTGAGCGTGGGGGAGGTGGAGGCGCTGATCGCGGCGCCCGACCTCAACACACCGGCGGGTCTGCGCGACCGGGCGATCCTGGAGGTGCTCTACGGCTCCGGCCTGCGGGTGAGCGAACTGGTGACGCTGCGCCTGCAATCGATCGATTGGGAGAACGCGTTCTTGCGGGTGCATGGCAAGGGGGACCGGGAACGGGCGGCGCTGCTGGGCGAGCAGGCGCTGGCGGCGCTCGAGGACTACGTACGGCAGGGGCGCACGCAGCTGGCGGGCGAGAGCGCGGAGGACGCCTTGTGGCTGAATCGGTTTGGGGGTCCGCTTTCGGCCCGGGCGGTGCAGCTGGCGGTGCGGCGCTACGCGATCGCGGCGGGGATGCCGAAGGCCGTGCACCCGCACCTGTTGCGACACTCCTTCGCCACTCATATGCTCGAACGCGGCGCAGACGTGCGGGTGGTTCAGGAATTGCTGGGGCATTCCAATGTGGCGACGACGCAGATCTATACGCACGTGACGGAATCGGCGAAGCGGGCGGCTATCGAAACCTCCCTGGACGGCATCAGCGAGCACCTCTTTGCTCGCCGCGAGCGGCGCCGGCGTCGTGCCCGGGACGTGGCGCCCCGGCGCGCGTCTTGAGGAGGGTGTAGGCGACATGAAGGTGCTGCTGGTCTCGGGCCCGAACCTGAATACGCTGGGCGAGCGGGATCCGGCCCTGTACGGCAGTCAGACGCTGGCCGAGATCGAAGGGCTGGTGCAGAAGCGGGCGGAAGAGTGGAGTGTGGAAGTTCGGCCCTACCAGTCCAACCATGAAGGGGCGATCATCGACTTTCTGCAGCAGGAACGGAAGGCAGAGGGGGCGATCGTGAACCCCGGCGCGCTGGCGCACAACGGCTACGCGCTGCGCGACGCGCTGGAGAGTTTCCCGGGCCTGGTCGTGGAGGTCCACCTGACGAACATCTACGCGCGCGAGCCGTTCCGGCGGGAGTCGGTGACAGGGCCGGTGTCGGTGGGGGTGGTTTCCGGCCTGGGCTGGCGAGGCTACCTGGCCGCCCTGGACGCGGTGGTGGGCCTGCTGCACGAGCAGCGGGGCAATAGCTGACCGCTTGCGGTGGCGCCCGTCGGGAGGAGCCCGTGATGACCGATCGGACTGGGCGGGTGCGTGCCGCCGTCGCGGAGGCGGGCCTGGACGCCCTGCTGGTGACGAACGGGCAAAACCGGCGCTACGTGAGCCGCTTCACGGGCTCGGCGGGCTGGGTCCTGGTGGGGGCGGAGGTGGCGTCGCTGGCGACGGACTTTCGCTACTGGGAACAAGCGGAGTCGGAAGCGGCGGCGTTCGCGGTCTACAAGCAGCAGGGGGCGGCGGCGGAATGGGTGCCCGGCTTCGTGGAGGCGCTGGGGCGGCGCAAGGTGGGCTTCGAGGCGGGGGACGTGAGCGTGGCCGGGCACAAGCAGCTGCGGGACCTGATCGCGGCGATGCCGCCAGACGAACGTCCGGCGCTGGTGCAGACCGAGGGTCTGGTGGAGAAGCTGCGGGCGGTCAAGGATACCGAAGAGATCGCGGCGCTGGAGCGGGCGGCCCGGCTGGGGGATGAGGCCTTCGGCGCGGTGGCCGGCCGGATCGAGCCGGGCTGGAGCGAGCAGCGGGTGGCCTGGGAGATCGAACGGTACGCGCGCGAGCACGGGGCCGAGGCGATGTCGTTCACGACAATCGTGGGGGGTGGGGCGTGGGGAGCGATGCCGCATGCCCATCCGCGCGAGGAGCCGATCGTGGCGGGGGAGCCGATCGTGATCGACATGGGGGTGGTGGTGGAAGGGTACTGCTCGGACATGACGCGGACGATCGTGGTGGGGGAGGGGGATGCGAAGTTCGCCGAGATTTACGAGATCGTGCTGACGGCGCAGGAGACGGCCGAGGCGACGATCGAGGTGGGGATGACGGGGGCGCAGGCGCACCAGATCGCGCAGGAGATCATCGCGGAGGCGGGGTACGGAGAGCGGTTCGGGCACGGGTTGGGGCACGGGGTGGGGCTGGAGATCCACGAGCAGCCGCGGCTGGGGGGCACGTCGGAGGACGTGCTGGCGGAGGGCATGGTGATCACCGTGGAGCCCGGCATTTACCTGCCGGGCTGGGGCGGGGTGCGGATTGAGGACATGGGCGTGCTGGAGAACGGACGCTACCGGAACTTCACGACGGCGCCGAAGCTGCGCCTGGCCGGCGCCGACTGAGACGGGCGCGCGGGAGGGAGACATCGCCGATGGTGATCACGACGGGAGGCTTGCGCAAGGGGGTGGTGATCGAGATGGAGCAATCCCTGTACCAGGTCACGGATTGGGAGCACATCAAGGTGGGGCGCGGGTCGGCGCAGGTGCGCCTGAAGCTGCGCGACCTGCGGGGCGGGCACAGCGTGGAGAAGACCTTTCAGGCCGGGAGTAAGTTCGACGACGTGCGGGTCGAGCGGCACACGATGCAGTACCTCTACACGGACGGGGAGCTGCTCTATTTCATGAACACCGAGACGTACGAGCAGACCCCGCTGGGCAAGGATCAGGTGGGCGAGGCGATCAATTACCTAACTGAAAACGCTGAAGCGGACATCCTTTTCGCCAACGGGGAGGAGGTGATCGGGGTGGAGCTGCCGGCGGCGGTGGCGCTGCGGGTGGCGAAGAGCGAGCCCGGCGTGAAGGGGGACACGGCCTCCGGAGCGACGAAGCCGGCGACGCTGGAGACCGGCATCACGATCAACGTTCCGCTGTTCGTGGAGGAGGGAGACCTGCTGCGGGTCGACACGCGGAACGGGGAGTACCTGGAGCGGGCCGAAGCCGCCTCCTAGACCGTCGCGCGGCGCTACCCTGGGCGCGATGGCCGCCGACGACCCGACGCCGCCCGCTGCGCGCGAGACGCTACCGCTCTCCTCCGTTGCGCCTGCCGCGTCGGCCGTCGCGGCGATCGGGGAAGGGCCGGGCGCGTACGGCGCGGGGCGAGTGAGCGCCTACGCCGTTGGCCAGATCACGGGGTACCTGCGCGAGTTGTTGGAAACGGACCCGGTGCTAGCGGACTGCTGGCTGGCGGGCGAGGTGCGCAGCCTCTCGCGGTCACAGGCCGGTCACCTGTACTTCACGCTGGCCGACGCGGATGGGGCGCTGCAGTGCGTCTTCTTCCGGCGTGAGGACCAGGGGGTCGCGGTGGAGGAAGGGGACCAGGTCCTGGCGCACGGTCGTGTCTCCCTCTGGACGGAGCGGGGCGACCTGCAGCTCTATGTCGATGCGCTGGAGCCGGAGGGGGTGGGGGCGCTGCAAGCCGAGTTTCAGCGATTGCTGGCGCGGCTGGAGGCCGAGGGGTTGTTCGAAGCGGGGCGCAAACGATCCCTGCCGGACTTGCCGCGCGCGGTGGGGGTGGTGACGTCCCCGGCGGGGGCCGTCTGGCACGACATCCAGAGCGTGCTGGCGCGTCGCTGGCCGCTGACGACGCTGGTGCTTGCGCCGTGCCGGGTGCAGGGCGACGGGGCGGAGGACACGATCGTGGCGGCGATCGAGGGGCTGAACGCCGTCGCGGCGGAAGGGGGGGTGGAGCTGGACGCGATCATCGTGGCGCGCGGGGGCGGCTCAATGGAGGACCTGTGGCCGTTCAACAGTGAGGCCGTGGCGCGGGCGATCTTCGCGAGCCGCCTGCCCGTGGTCAGCGCCGTGGGGCACGAGACGGACTACACCGTAGCCGACTACGTGGCGGACCTGCGGGCGCCAACGCCGTCGGCGGCAGCGGAACTGATCGCGCCGGACCGAGGCGAGGAGGGCGCCCGGCTGGCGAGGCTGCGAGAGGGGCTGGGCCGGGCGCTGGGGGAGCGAGCGTTGGGCGCCCGTCTGGCGCTGGACCGCGCCCGCGTTCGCCTGCTGGGGGCCGGGCCGGACGTGGCCGAGGAGCGGCTGCGCCTGGACGAGCAGGCGCGGCGGGCGAGGGGAGCGATGCGATCGCGGGTGGGCGAGGCGCGGCCCCGTCTGGCAGGGGTACAAGGGCGCTTGGCGGCGCTGGATCCGGCGGCGACGCTGGCGCGCGGCTACGCCATCGTGGAGGATGCGGGCGGGCGGGTGCGCGGGCGGATCGGGCTGCTGGCGGCGGGCGATGAGGTGCGTCTGCGCCTGTCCGACGGTAGCGCGCAGGCCCAGGTGCTGGCCCTGGACGCGAAGGCAGCGGAAAGGGCGGGAGGGGGATGAGCGCGAAGCGGGGCAAGGGGAACGCCGGGGATGGGGATGCCGAGAGAGAGCCGTATGAGGCCGTCGTGGCGCGGCTGGAGGCAACGCTGGAGCGGCTGGAGGTGGGGGATCTGAGCCTGGAGGAGGCGCTGGCGGCCTATGAGGAAGGCGTGACCCTGGCGGGGCGGGCGCAGGAGCTGCTGGACAAGACGGAGCAGCGGATCCAGGAGCTGCGGGAGTTGGGAGGAGGGTAGGTGGCGCGGGCCGACCTGCATACGCACACACACTTCTCGCCCGACGGCCGGACGCGACCGGATCAGCTCCTGCGGCGCTGCCGGGAGGCGGGGCTGACGCACGTCGCGGTCACGGACCACCACAGCATCGCGGGGGCGCTGGCGGTGGAGGCATGCAGTGTAGGGCCGGGGGCGGCGCTGCATGTGATCGTGGGGCAGGAGATCCGGACGGCGGATGGGGAGGTCCTGGGGCTGTACCTGCGGGAGACGATCCCAGAAGGGCTGGCGACGGGGGAAGCGGCGGCGCGGATCCGTGAGCAGGGAGGCTTGGTAGTGGCGCCGCATCCGTTCGACCGGCTGCGGCCGAGTCTGGGCGAGGCGGGGATGGGGGCGCTGGATGGTGTGCTGGACGCCGTGGAGGGTCACAACGGTCGCACGCAGTACCGTCCCTTCGACGGCGCGTCGCGGCGCTACGCGGCGGCGCAGGGCCTGCCCTGCACGCTGGGCTCGGACGCCCACAGCGGTCGGGAGCTGGGGCGCTCGTGGCTGAGCTTGCCGGACTTCGAGGGGCCGCGGGAGCTACTCGCGGCGCTGTCACGGGCGGAGCCGCATGCGGCCCGGCCGGCGCCGTGGCTGCTGCCGTCGAGCGGCCTGGCCCTGGCGGGGTGGCGGTGGCGGCGAGGGCGCGTGCGCGCCGGCGTGAGGGAGGCGAGGGCGTCATGACGCTGCGGATCGCCTGGTTCGCGACGGCGCGGGGAACGAGTTCGCGGCTGCTGCTGGAGACAACGCAGGCGGCCATCGCGGGGGGGGAGTTGGAGGCCGAGATCGTGGTGGTGTTCTGCAATCGCGAGCGGGGGCAGTCGGAGAACACGGACGCCTTCCTGGCAGCGGTGGACGCGGCGGAACTGCCGCTGGTGATGATCTCGTCGGGGGCGTGGCGCAAGCGGGTGGGTGGGGCGCGGTCGGACCCGGGCGGGGCACTGGCGCCCTGGCGGGGGGACTTCGACCGGGCGGTGCGGCAGGCGATCGAGCCGTTCCGGCCAGAGGCCGGGCTGCTGGCGGGGTACATGCTGGTGACGACGGCCGAACTCTGCGAACACCTGCCCCTGCTGAACCTGCATCCGGCGCAGCCCGACGGTCCCGTGGGGACGTGGCGTGAGGTGAACAGCGCGCTGATCGCGATGGACGCGGAGCGCAGCGGGCTGATGTTGCAGCGAGCGACCGTGGATCTCGACCGAGGGCCGATCCTGACGTGGTGCAGTTACCCGATTCGGGGAGGACGGCTGGAGCGGGCCTGGGCGGCGCGCCCCGCTCCGGCCGACGAGGCGTCGCCGCTGTTCAAGGCGATCCGGGCGGAGGGGGTGCGGCGTGAGCCGATCTTCATTGTGGAGTCATTGCGGGCTCTGGCTCAGGGACGCGTTTCCCTGGCCGCGGCAAGTGCGGATGGCCCGCGACTGGACTTGACGGCGGATGTGGAAGAGGCGCTGGCGGCGGTGGACTGAGGAGCGAGCAGAGGCGCGGCGCGTGGCATACTTGCGCTATGCCACCCCCCGAGAGCCCCGAGGCTCGCCCCAGTGCGGAAGGAGCGTCGGCCGACCGCGCCGGCTGCGACGTGTCGCCGCCGCGGGTGATCACGGACGTCGCGATTAGGCCCCGCCAGGAGCCGCCGGCGATGCTGCCGGCCCTGCGCGCCGACCTCGCCCCGCTGGCGCCGGTGCTGGGCCGCACGGTGGCGGTGCTGGCGACGGCCGCCTTGGCCGATTGGGCCCTGCGCGCTGGCACACGAGCACTCTGGCGGGAGGGGTTGCAGAGCCTCGCGGGCCGCGCCCTGATCTCTCCCTCGGGCGCGCCGGCTGCCGTCCCCGTGCAGGCGCAGGAGACGGTGATCGTGGAACGGATCACCCTGCATCGCCGATTTTCATGAGCGACGCCGCCCCACGTGGTCGCGAAGCTGTGGCCGCGAAGCTGGAGACGTAGCTCATAGACTGCCCCCCTGATCAAGATGATCGGAGGGGTCGGATGCGGGCGCCGACCTGGCTGCGCGGTCGCATGGGGGTGGCGATGATCGCCGCGTTGGCGGTGGCGCCGGTGCTCGCCGGGAGCGGGGCGTCGTTGGGCCGGCCGGCCGCAGCTCAGTCGGCGGGGGGCGGCCTGGTGATCACGGAGGTGACGGCGAACGGCGGCGGCGGCGCGCGCGCTGCGGCCCTGGAGTGGGTGGAAATTCAGAACACGGGGCCGTCGGCAGTGGAGCTGGAGGGCTGGCGGGTGCAGGACAACCAGAGCGACGATCCGCTCGGGGCGGGGACGCTGCCCCCGGGGGGCTTCCTGGTTCTTGCGGGGAGCGCGGAGGAGGGGCCGGCGCCGCTGCCGCCCGCAACCGTGCACGTCGTGGTGGGGGACGGGCGGATCGGCAACGGGCTCGCGAACAGCGGCGACCGGGTGGTACTGATCGATCCGGAGGGCATGGCGGTGGATGGCGTGTCGTGGGGGGGCGACCGCACGATCAACGACCTGCCAGCGCCGCCCGCGGGCCAGAGTCTGTCTCGTGGCGGTGCGGAGGAGCCCTTCCGGGCGGGGCCGCCCAGCCCGGGCCGGGCGACGCCCGGCGTGGCCGCTGCCGGCGTCGATCCGCCACCACTGCGAATCACGGAGATCTTCGCCAACGCGGGGGCGGGCACGGGGGATGCCGCGCTGGAGTGGGTCGAGCTGCACAATCCCAGCGAAGCGGCGGTGGACGTTGCGGGATGGCAGCTGAGCGACAACGCCGCGAGCGATGTGCTGTCGGCGGCCGTGCTGGCGGTGGGCGAGCGCCTGGTCGTGGCGGGCACGGCGGCTGCGACGCCCAGCGCGCCGCTCGTGGTGGTGATTGCGGACGGACGGCTGGGGAACGGGCTGGCGAACGACGGCGACGTCGTGAGCTTGCTGGACCCGGCGGGACGGCTGGTGGACCGGGTGGACTACAGCGGCCCACCGCTGCCCCGTCCCGAGGCGGGCCACTCCATCGCTCTGACGCCAGGGGGCTGGGTGCTGAACACGGAGCCTTCCCCGGGCGGCGCGGCCGTGACGCCCTTGCTGGCCTCGATCAGCGACGCGCCCGGAGAACCCAGCAATACCCCGGCGGCGGAGCCCGACTCGGGCGGGGAGGGGATTCCGGCGGCGGCCGTGGTGGCCATCGCGCTGGGGCTGCTGCTGGCCGCCGTGGCGGGACGCGAGGCCTGGCGGCGGCGCCCGGGCCGAGTCGCGGCATGAGGGAGGCGGCGGGGGCGGCGGGCCTGCGGCTGCCGGTGGCGCTGGCGCGGGCCGGCGTCGCGTCGCGGCGGCGTGCGGCCGAGATCGTGGCGGAGGGCCGGGTGCGGGTGAACGGGGCTGTCGTGCGGGACCCGGCGGTGCGGGTGCGCCCCGGCGTCGATGAGGTGCAGCTGGATGAGGCGCCGCTGCCGGCGGCGGAGCCGCTGCGCTACTACGCCCTGCACAAGCCGCCCGGGATGCTCTCCGCCGCAAGCGACGAGCGGGGCCGGCTCACGGTGACGGATGCCCTGCCGGCGGACGCCGGTCGTTGCGTGCCGGTGGGCCGGCTGGACCTGGACAGCGAGGGGCTGCTGCTGTTGAGCAACGACGGGCCGCTGATCGACGGCCTGCTGCATCCGAGCGGGGGCCTGCAGCGGGAGTACCTGGTGGAAGTGGAGGGGCGGCCCGGCGACGAGGCGCTGCAACGTCTCTGGGAGGGCGTGGAGTTGGAGGACGGGCTAGCGCGGGCCCGGTCGAAGCGCTCCAAGCGGCCGGGCCGCCCGGCCGAGGAGGAGCGGGCGGGCAGCAGCTGGCTGGTGCTGACGCTGAGCGAGGGCCGCAAGCGCGAGGTGCGCCGGATGTGCGAGGCGGTGGGGCACCCGGTGCTGCGGCTAATTCGCGTGCGCTTCGGGCCGATCCGGTTGCGCGAGCTGGCGCCGGGGGCGATCCGAGCGCTGAGCGCGCATGAGGTGCGGCGTCTGCGGGGAGCCGCCCGGCCCGCGGTGCAGTAGCCGGGACGGGAGAGATCGGCGCTCGTATACTCGGCGGGATGCCGGAGCAGCAGGGCCCCACCGCCGCACGCCTGCGCGTGATCGCCATCGACGGGCCGGTTGCCTCAGGCAAGACCGTGGTGGGCCGAGCGCTGGCGCGGCGGTTGGGCTGGCCCATGCTGGACACGGGCATCATGTACCGGGCGGTGACCTGGGCGGCGCTGGCGCGTGGGATCCCGCTGGATGATCCGGCGGCGCTGACAGCGCTGGCGAGCAGCGTGCGGCTGGAGGTGGGGAAAGCCCCGGCGGGCAGCGTCGAGACGGCGTCGATCCGGGTCGACGGGGTGGCTGCGACGCCCCATCTGCGCACGAAAGCGGTTGAGGATACGGTGTCCGAGGTGGCCAAAGTGCCGGGCGTGCGCGAGCGGATGGTGGAGGAGCAGCGACGGATCGCGCGGGGGCTGGAGATGGTGATGGTGGGGCGGGACATCGGCACGGTGGTCGTGCCGGAGGCGGGGGTCAAGGTCTACCTGGACGCCTCGCCGGAGGTGCGGGCGCGTCGCCGGGCCGCGCAGATCCGGGCGTCGGGCCGGGAGGTGAGCGAGGCGGAAGTGCTGGAGGATCTGCTGCGTCGCGATGCGCTGGATGCGGGCCGGGCGACGGCGCCGCTGCGGCGGGCGGGCGGCGCCGAGCGGGTGGACACGAGCGCGCTGGACCTGGCGGGGGCGCTGGCCGTGGTGCTGGCGATCGTGCGGCATGAAATGCAGGACATCGTCCCCACGAGCGCGCAGGAACCGGCGTGATGAGCGCTCAAGGGACACGAGACCGTCGGGGCCTGAGCGAGCAATTGGCCCGGGCCTGCACGCGTCTGCTGTTCGGGGAGTCGGCGCAGTTGCTGCGGGTGAGCATGCGGGGGATGCCGAATCCGTCGCTCACGTGGTATCTCCTGTCGGGCGGTGCGGCCTACGGCTTTTTCCGGATCTGGTCTCGCTGGGAGCGAGTGGGGCTGGAGCACTTGCCACGCAGGGGGGGAGTGCTGCTGGTCTCGAACCACCTGTCGTCCGCGGATCCGCCGATGCTGGCGGCGGCGATGTACCCGCGCTGGCCCAAGTTCATGGCCAAGATCGAACTGTTCCAAAAGCGCGGGGCCGGCTACCTGTTCGCGCTGTCCGGCGCGTTCCCCGTGCGCCGCTTCGATGCGGACCTGGGCGCGCTGCGGGAGGCGGAGCGCCTGCTGCGCAAGGGTGAGGTGCTGGGGATGTTCCCGGAGGGGCATCGCTCGGAGACGGGGGCGCTGATCGAGGCGCACCCCGGCACGGCACTGATCGCGCTGCGCAGCAAGGCGCCGGTGGTGCCGGTGGCGATCACGGGCAGCGAGAACCTGCGCAAGGGCTGGCGGGTCTTCTTCCAGCGCCCTCGGGTGCGGGTGGTTTTCGGCCGGCCCTTCCGCCTGGATCATGAGGGTCCCGTGGACCGTGAGGCGGTGGAGGCGGCGCACTTGCGGATCATGCGAGAAATTGCCGCCCGCCTGCCCGCTCGTTATCGTGGCGTGTACCGGGAGCGCTTCGCCGACCTGCCCGAGGAGGCGGTGATCGACGGGACCGGCGAGGGCAGCCGGCAGGCGTCCTGAGATCCCCCGGCTGCGAGGAGCGGCCAGGCAAGCAACGGAAGGGGGAGCGCGGTGGAGATCATCCGATCGCGGGACATGGGGTTCTGCTTTGGCGTGCGCCGGGCGGTGGACCTGATGCAGCAGGCCGCGCGGGACGGCGAGCGTGTGACGACGCTGGGGCAGGTGGTACACAACCCGCAGGTCGTGGCGGAGCTGGAGCAGATCGGGATCGCGGTCAACGAGAGTCGGACGACGGCGGGTGTCGATACGGAGACGGTGGCGATTACGGCGCACGGGGTGGGCCAGGTGACGGTGCAGGAGATCGAGGACGAAGGCTACGGAGTCATCGACACGACCTGTCAGTTCGTGGCGCGGTCGCAGCGGGCGGCCAAGCATCTCGCCGAAGCGGGCTTCACGATCATCATCTTCGGCGACCCCTCCCATCCGGAGGTGACCGGGGTGCTGGGCTGGTGCAAGGGGCGGGGGATCACCGTGCCGGACGAGTCACTCGATGGCTTGCCTGAATACCTGCCGAGCAAGATCGGCGTGATCAGCCAGACGACGCACACGCCGGAGCGCTTCGCCCGTTTCGTGGCCAACCTGATGGAGGCGCGCATTGACCAGATCACGGAGATGCGGGTGGTGAACGTGCTCTGCAACGCGACGACGTCGCAGCAGGCGGCGACGCGGGAGCTGTCGGAAGAGGTAGACCTGATGATCGTGGTGGGGGGGCACAACAGCGCCAACACCTGCCACCTGGCGGACCTGGCGCGGGCGAACGGGGTGGAGACGTATCACGTGGAGACCGCGGACGAGGTCCAGAATGAGTGGTTCGGCGCGCACGAGAAGATCGGCGTGACCGCCGGGGCCTCCACGCCCGACTCGTCGATCGAGGCGGTGGTGCGGCGTCTCAAGGCGATCGCCGCCGCCGCCGGCGCCTGAGCCCAGGATGCCCGCGGGCGGTCTCCGTCGGAACGCCGCTCGGCGGGGCCCCCGCCCCAACCCGGCCAAGGGACGCATTGCCAGCGTGGCGCCGGAGGGGCTGGCGGCGGAGGCGGGCCTGGCGCCGGGGGACCGGGTGCTGGCCGTCAACGGGGCGCCGGTACGGGACCCGATCGACTTCCGCTTCCACACAGCCGACGAGGTGGTGGAGTTGACCGTCGAGCACGACGGAGCGGAAGGCGTGGTGGAGTTCGAGAAGCCGCCGGACGAGACCCTGGGGCTGGAGTTCGCCGAGGACGCCTTCGACGGGACGCGGATTTGCAACAACACGTGCTTCTTCTGCTTCCTGAAGGGGCTGCCGAAAGGGTTGCGCAAGCCGCTCTACGTCAAGGACGACGACTACCGGCTCTCGTTCTTGCACGGCAACTTCGTGACGCTGACCAACCTCAGCGAGGACGACTGGCGGCGGCTGGCGGAGCAGCGGCTGAGCCCGCTCAACGTGTCGGTGCACGCCACGGACCCGGTACTGCGGCGGGAGCTGCTCGGTAACCCGCGTGCACCGGACGTACGGCCGCAGCTACGTCGTCTGGGCGCGATCGGGATCGAAGTGCAGACGCAGGTGGTCCTCTGCCCAGGGGTGAATGACGGCGTCGCACTGGACGAGACCGTCGGCGAGCTGCTGGGGCATGGCAATGTGCGCAGCATCGGGGTGGTGCCGGTGGGCAACAGCCTGGAGGGGGAAGCGCGCATCCGGCACCCTGGGATGCGCGCGCATACGGTCGCGGAGGCGCGCCGGGTGCTGCGCCAGATCAGGCGCTGGCAGGGCCGGGCGGTGGCCGAGCGGGAGGGGCCCACGGTCTTCGCGGCGGACGAGTTCTACCTGGCGGCGGGGGCGCGCATCCCGGCCGCGGCGCGCTACGACGGCTTCCCGCAGTGGGAGAACGGGGTGGGCATGACGCGGACGCTGCTGGACGACTGGGCGCGGACGCGTCGGCGGATCCGAGCGGGGGGTTTGGGGGCGCCGCGGCTGGGACACGTCACGCTGGCCTGTGGCACGCTGATCGCGCCGGTGCTGCGGCGGCTGGCGGCGCAGGCGGCCGAATTGCTGGACGTTCGCCTGGATGTGGTGGCGGCGCCGAACACGCTCTTTGGGAGCCGGGTGAACGTGTCGGGGCTGCTGCCGGGGGCCGCGTTCGCGGCGGCGCTGCGCGGCGAGGAGCTGGGGGAGCGAGTGTTCCTGCCTCGGGCCAGCCTGGATTACTACGGGCGGCATTTCCTTGACGACGAAACCGCCGATGATCTGGCGAGGGCCCTGGGCCGGCCCCTGACTTTTGCCTATACGCTCGGCGAGGTCATAGAGTGGCTGACCGCGGACAGCGACGCACCGCCAACGGGGCAGGCTCTCCGGTCGAACGGACGAACCTGGGCCGCGCCGGCGGTTTCGTAGCGCGGGCCGGCGGGGTGGCCGGGGAGACGCCGCGATGTGCGGAATCATCGGCTACGTGGGCCAGCAGGCGGCGGGCCCGATCCTGCTCGAGGGCCTGCAGCGCCTGAACTACCGCGGCTACGACAGTAGCGGCATCGCGGTGCTGGACCATGACGGCTCGCTGGCCGTGCTGAAGCGGGCGGGAAAGCTGGCGGACCTGGAGCGCGCCCTGGATCTGGGTGGCGGGGACGGGACTCCGGCGGGGGCCACCGGTATTGGGCACACGCGCTGGGCGACGCACGGGGCGGTGAGCGATCACAACGCCCATCCGCACGTCTCCGCGGATGGCGAGGTGGTGGTGGCGCATAACGGGATCGTGGAGAACTACCGCGATCTGCGGGAGCGCCTGGCCGCGGCCGGGGTGCGCTGCGAGACGGAGACGGACAGCGAGGTGATCCCGCAGCTGATCGCGCTGGCGCTGCGCGAGGGGGCCGAATTCGCCGAGGCGTTCCGGGGCACGCTGGCCGCGCTGGCGGGGGGTAACGCGATCGTGGCGCTGCAGCGGTCGCGGCCGGAGCAGCTGCTGGCCGCTCGGTTGGGGAACGCGGGGGGGATCGTGCTGGGCTTCGGCGAGGACGAGACGTTCGTCGCGAGCGACCTGCCGGCGCTGCTGCCGCACACGAACCGGGTCCAGCCGCTGGAGGACGGCCAGTGGGCCGAGCTGACGGCGAGGCAGGTACGGATCCGGGATCTGCGGGGGGCCGAGGTCGATGTTGCGCCGCGGGCGGTGGACCTGAACCCGGTGGCGGTGGCGCGGGGCCCGTACAAGCACTTCATGCTGAAGGAGATCATGGAGCAGCCGCGGGCCCTGTCGGACGCGATCCGGGGGCGCGCGCACGTGAATCCGGGGGGGATCGCTCTGGAGGACGTGCCGTTCAGTGACGAGATGCTGCGGTCGCTGCGGCGGGTGTTGTTGATCGGTATGGGCACGTCGATGCACGCGGCGATGATCGGGCGCTTCTACATGGAGCACCTGGGAGGGCTGCCGGCGGACTGCGACAACGCTTCAGAGTTCCGCTACCGCGAGCCGCTGCTGGGGCCGGAGACGCTGGTGGTGGCGGTGACGCAGTCGGGGGAGACGGTGGACACGCTGGGGGCGATGGCGCAGGTGCGCGATGAGTGGAGCGCGCCGCAGATCGCGGTGATCAACGTGGACGGCTCCGAGGCGACGCGTCTGGCGGAGGGCGCCGCGATCGGTCTGCGCTGCGGCCCGGAGATCGGGGTCGCATCGACGAAGACGTTTACGGCCTCGATCGCCGCGCTGTACCTGCTGGCCTGCCGGATTGGGGCGGCGCGGGGGCACCTGGGGGAGGCTGAGCTGGAGCGGGTGGTGGACAGCTTGCTGACGGTTCCGGGGCTGGTCGATCGGATGCTGCAAGAGGCGGCCGCGTGTGAGGCGGTCGCACATCGGCTGTCGTATGTCGATCATTTGCTCTACCTGGGGCGGGGCTTGCAGCACCCGGTGGCGATGGAGGGGGCCCTGAAGTGCAAGGAGGTGTCGTACATCCACGCGGAGGGCTATCCGGCGGGGGAGATGAAGCATGGGCCGATTGCGTTGATCGACCATCGGATGCCGGTCATCGCGCTGGCGCCGCGGGACCCGCTGTTCGACAAGATGTGGAGCAACGTCCAGCAGGTGCGCGCCCGCGACGCGGCGGTGATCGCGATCGGGACGGAGGGGGATGAGGATCTGGCCGGGGCGGCCGACGCCTACATCCCGATTCCGGTGTGCGACCCGCTGATCGCTCCGTTTGCCACGGCCGTGCCGGCGCAATTGATCGCCTATTACCTGGCGACGGCGCGCGGGGCGGACGTGGACCAGCCCCGGAATCTGGCTAAGACTGTAACGGTGGAATAGTGGCACCGGTCTATCCGGCGCGCGCGCGACATAGAAACCTACAGCGCGCATTATAGAAGATGTCGAGGGCTGGCGCCAAAAGCCATTGAGACCTCAAATGGCTTGTGTATACTCCGGCGAGATTGGTGCCACCGGCGGGGAAGCCATGACCACGGAAGCACGATCGATTCTTTGGTTCGACGAGGTTGGCAAGCACGATGTCGACGCCGTAGGCGGTAAGGGAGCCAACCTGGGCGAGCTGGTGCGGGCGCAGATCCCGGTGCCGCCCGGATTCGTGGTATCCACGGGCGCCTACCGACGCTTTCTAGAGGAAACCGGGCTAATCGCGCGCATCCGCGCCCTGCGAGAAGGCCTGGACGTGCAGGACTCGGCGCGACTGCAGCGGGTGGCGGCCGAGATCCGGGACCTGATCCTGGCGGCGCCGATGCCACGGGCGGTCGCGGAGGAGATCTGCGCCTGCTATGCGCGCCTGGGGGGGGGGCGGGTGGCTGTGCGATCGTCGGCGACGGCGGAAGACCTGGCGGAGGCGTCGTTCGCGGGGCAGCAGGCGACCTATCTGAACGTGGAGGGGGGGGAGCAGGTGGTGGAAGCGGTGCAGCGGTGCTGGGCGTCGCTATTCGAGGCGCGCGCCATCTTCTACCGCGCGCAGGTGGGGTTTGACGACCTGGACGTGGACCTAGCCGTGCCGGTGCAGCGGATGGTGCAGTCCGAGGCGTCCGGGGTGATGTTCACCATCGAGCCGGTACACAACGATCGGAGCCGGCTGGTCATCGAGGCGGTGTTCGGGCTAGGCGAAGCGGCGGTGTCGGGGCGAGTGACGCCGGATCACTACGAAGTGCGCAAGCGGGATCTCTCGCTGCTCGCGGCGCAGCACGCGCGGCAGACGGAGCAGTTGATCGAGAACCCGGAGGCGCAGCGCGGCGAGGCGGGGAGCATGTGGGTGCCGATGGCGGGCGAGGCCGCGGCGCGAGCCAAGCTAGATAACACTCAGATTCGCGAACTGGCCACGGTGGGGCTGCAGGTGGAGGAGCACTACGGCCGGCCCCAGGACATCGAATGGGGCCTGGCGGGAGGACACTTCTACATCCTGCAAACGCGGGCCGTGACGACGACCGGCAACGGCAGCGGCCAGACGATCCCCGCGCCCGCGGCGGCGACGGCGCCGATCCTGCGGGGGGCGCCGGCGGGTCCGGGGGTGGGCCGCGGCCGGGTGCGGATCGTGACGGATGCGGCCGGCGTGGCCAGGGTGGGCGATGGCGACGTGCTGGTGGCGGAGATGACGACGCCGGACTTTGTGCCGGCGATGAAGCGGGCGGCGGCGATCGTGACGGATCGGGGCGGCCGCACCTGTCACGCCGCGATCATCAGTCGTGAGCTGGGCGTGCCCTGCGTCGTGGGGACGGATACGGCGACGCGCGCGCTGGTCGAGGATATGAAGATCACGGTGGACGGCTCGGGGGGGCGGGTCTACGCCGGCGAGGAGCGGCCGCTGCTGGCGTGGTGGGAGGATGTACGGCGCGCGCGCGCGAGCGCCACGCCGAAGCGGCAGACGGATGCCCGGATTTACGTGAACCTCGCTGACCCGGATCTGGCCGAAGCCGTGGCAGCGCGGGATGTGGACGGGGTGGGCCTGTTGCGGGCGGAGTTCATGATGGCGCGGTTCGGAGCCGACCCGAGCCCCGAGGCGAGCGCGGCCGAGCGCCGCGGTGAGCACCCGCGATCGTTCGTGCAGTCGGGCCGATCGGGCGAGTTCATCGACCTGCTGGAGGATGGGATGGAGCGGATCGCGGGGGCCTTCGATCCGCGGCCGGTGGTCTACCGCGCGACGGACTTCAAATCGAACGAGTACCGGGGCCTGCGGGGGGGCGAGGAGTTCGAGCCGAAAGAGGAGAACCCGATGATCGGGTATCGGGGGGCGGCACGTTACCTGCGCGAGCCGGACCTCTTCGCGCTGGAGATGGAGGCGCTGAAGCGGGTGCGGCGGCGGCACCCAAACCTGCACCTGATGATCCCGTTCGTGCGCACGGTGCCGGAACTGGCGGCCGTGCTGCGGCTGGTGGAAGAGAACGGGCTGCAGCGGCGGGAGGACTTCCAGGTCTGGATGATGGTGGAGGTGCCCTCCAACATCATCCTGCTGGATGAGTTCATCGCGCAGGGCATCGACGGGATCTCGATCGGCTCAAACGACCTGACGCAGCTGACGCTGGGCATCGACCGGGAGAGCGAGCGCTTCGCGGACGCCTTCGATGAGCGGGACCCGGCCGTGCTGGCCTCGCTGGAGAAGGCCATTGTGACGGCGAAGCGGCACGGCATTACGGTATCGATCTGCGGGCAAGCGCCGTCGGAACATCCCGACCTGACGGAGCGTCTGGTGGGATGGGGCATCACCTCCGTCTCCGTGACGCCCGACATGATCGACCAGACGCGGGGGATCGTGGCCGAGGCCGAAGCCCGACACAAGGGCTAAGCTGGCCGGGGGCGAGTTCACCCGAGGGAGCGCAATGCCGGGCCAGACCGCGCCGCGGATCGCATGACGAGCCGTGTGGGATCCCTGCTCGTCGCGGGGTTTCTGGGGGCCATCGCGCTGATTGCGGTGGTGGTGATCATCGTTCTCACGGACGATGGGAAGGCCCAGAACTCGGCGGACATCGTCGCCTCGCTGCGCGAGGGCGACCTGGTGCTGCTGAACGAGCCGATCGAGGTGCGGGTGACGGTGGGAGACAACGAGCCAATTGTCGGGATCTCACTGAGTGTGGACGGCACGCCGATCGGTTCGGATGCGCAGCCGGTCAACGACCCGGCGCAGGGCACGTACAGCACCTCGTTTCCGTGGCAGCCGACGCGCCTGGGCTTCGTGACGATCAGCGTGGTGGCGCAGGGGCTGAGCGGGGAGGAGAGCACGCACGAGTTCGGTGTGGAGGTGACCGACAACCCCGAGCGTCTGGGGTCGGGGCTGCGGGTGGACGTCTCCCGGCTCTCGGCGGGAGGTGCGGCGACGGTGGATCGGCCGACGCGGCTGCTGGCGAGGGCCCGCAGCGAGGACGTGGTGGTGGGGTTCCGCTTGGAGGTTGACGGCGGCACGGTGGCGCAGTCGGTGGCGGATGCATCGGAGCCCGGGGTCTTCGAAGGGATCCTGGAATGGACGCCGGATCTGCCGGGGACGGTCGTGCTGCGGGTGTTCGCGAGCACGGCCGGCGGAGAGGAGGCCAGCGCCGAGCTGGTGCTGGACGTGATCAGCGCAGCCGAGGCGGCACAGACGGAGGCCGCCGCTGCCGGACCTGCGGACGAGGCCGCCGCCGCGGCTCCGTCGAGCGAGGCGGGGGCGAACGGCTTCGTGGCGATCCAGAGCCCCAGCGAGGGGGAGACATTCGCCTTCAGCGAAGACCTCACGATCGACGTGGCGGTGTTCGCCGATGACACGGGGGCGCTGGTGGGGATGACGCTGTTCGTGGACACGGTGCCGGCGGCCAATGTGGAGGGACTGCAGGCGCTGGCCGACGGCGCGTACAGCCTGACGATCCCGTGGGAGCCACCACAGGAAGGAACGTACGACCTGGAAGTGGTGGCGATCTCCGACAGCAACCGCCGCTTCGACGACCGGGTGACGGTGACCATCGGCGAGGGCGAGGAGGCGGAGGGGGACGAGGGGGTGGGGGTGGATCTGTCGCCGACGGCGGTGGAGGTGGGCGTGGATCAGGCGGTGGTGGTGACGATCGCGAACCTGGGGGGGGCGCCGCTGGCGAACGCGCCGGTGCTGATCAGCGTGATCCGCACGGCGGACGGATTCGTGATCGATGAGGCGAGCGTGGTGCTGAGTCTGCTGCCCGGGCGCAGCACGAGTGTGGAGCTGCCGATCGAGATCACGGAGGCGCTGCCGATCACGGTCGTGGTGGACAGCAACGATGCCGTCGTGGAGACGGACGAGAGCAACAACACACTGGCCGCTACGTTCGCTCCGCCGACGCGGCCGGATCTGATCCCGCAGAACCTGCAAGTGCGCACCGATGGCACGGCGGCGGTGCGGATCAGCAATGTGGGGGACGGGCCGGCGGCGCCCCCGATCTTGGTGCTGATCGTGCTGGATGGGGTGGTGATCGAGGAACTCGGCTTCGACGGTCCGGGGCCGCTGGCACCGCAGGGGACGCTGGACCTCTTCGGCAGCGTGGCGATCGAGGGGGGGGTGAGGAACCTCAGTGCGATCGTGGATCCGAGCAACGGCGTGGCGGAGAGCGACGACGGGAACAACACGATCACGATCAGCGTCAGCCCCTGAGCGGGAGGGCGGGCTGTCAAATGGGTGATTTGACAGCTACACTGGAGGGAAACTGATCGAGCGCCGGGGGAGACGGAGCGGCGATGACCGTCGTCGATGAGATCAAGGCGCGGGTGGACATCGTTGACCTGGTGAGCGAGTCGGTGCAGTTGCGCCGGGCGGGCCGCAGCTTCAAGGCGCTCTGTCCGTTCCACACGGAGAAGACCCCGTCTTTCGTGGTCGATCCGGCGCGGGGCACGTGGCGCTGCTTCGGGGCGTGCAGCGAGGGAGGGGACATTTTCAGCTGGGTGATGCGGGGGCAGGGGGTGGAGTTCCGCGAGGCGCTGGGGACGCTGGCGGAGCGGGCGGGGGTACGGTTGACACCGCTGGATGCGCACGCGGAGGAGCGGGAGAAGCGGATTCAGCGGTTGCGCAGTGCGAACGAGGCGGCCGCGATCTTTTACCGCCGCACGCTGCGGGAGGAGGCGGAGGCGGACGAGGCGCGCGCGTACGTGGAGCGCCGGGGCGTGGCGGAGGAGACGGCGGCAGCGTTCGGGCTGGGGTTCGCGCCGGCGGGCGCGGAGGCGCTGCGGGGCTACCTGAGCGCACGCGGCTTCAGCGGGGAGGAGATGGCCGCCGCCGGTCTCAGCGTGGAGGGGGAGGGAAGGGCGCGCGATCGGTTCCGGGGCCGGCTGGTGTTTCCGATCCGGGACGCCCGGGCGCGGTGCGTGGGGTTTGGGGCGCGGGCGCTGGAGGGGGGCGACGTCAAATACCTGAATACGCCGCAAACCGAGCTGTTCGACAAGAGTGGGCTGCTTTACGGGCTGGATCAGGCGCAGGAGGCGATTCGTAACGCGGACCGGGTGATCGTGGTCGAAGGGTATATGGACGTGATCGCGGCGCATCAGCACGAGCAGCGGCACGTCGTGGCTTCCATGGGGACAGCGCTGACCGAGCGGCAAGTGGCGCTGATCAAGCCGCTGACGCGGCAGATCTTGCTGGCCTTGGACGCGGACGCCGCCGGCGTGGCGGCGACGGTGCGGGGCATCGACACGACGCGGCAGGCGGTGGGGACCGAGCCGGTGCCGGTGGTCGATGCGCGGGGGATCGTGCGGATGCAGGACAGCCTGGCGGCGGACATCCGGATCATCGAGCTGCCGCCGGGACGGGATCCGGACGATCTGATCCGGCTGGATCCGGAGCGCTGGACGACCCTGGTCCAGGGAGCCCGCGGCTATTTGGAGTATCGCTTTCAGCAGGCCGCGGCTGCGCGCGATCTGGACCAGCCGCGGGAGCGGGCGGCACTGATGGATGAACTGCTGCCGCTGGTGTCGGCGATCGGGCAGCCGGTGGTGCGGGCGGAGTACCGGGAGCGGCTGGCGCAGCTGTGCCGGCTGGAGGCGTCGGCGCTGCCGCTGCGATCGGCGCGGGCGGAGGTGGCGCCGCCACACCTGCGGCGGGAGGCGAGCCGCGACGGCGCCCCCGCGCGCGCGGTGGGGCGGGACCCGCAAGGCGACTACTTGCTGAGGCTGCTGCTGCTGCGGCCGGAAGTCGCAGCGGAGATCGGGCCGGAGGTGGCGGACCTGATCAGGGACGCCCCCAGCCGGGAGTTGCTGGCGTTCCTCTGTACGTCCGCGCACGACACCGGGTCGGGGGCCGAGGGCGGGGGCGGCGCGCCGCCGCTGCCCGACCACTTGGCGGAGGTGGCGGCCGAACTGCGGGCGAGCGCGCAGGCGACGTTGCCGCCCTATCCTCCGGCGGAGGCGCTGGCCGCTGCCCGTCAGGCCGTGTCGCGGCTGCGGGAGCGGCGGCTGTACGAGGCCGCCCGCCTGCAGGCGCAGCTGGTAGCCGAGCAGCAGCGGTCGCTGGGGGCGCTGACGCTGCATGAGGCCGCCTACGACATGGACGAGGCCGGGATCGATCCGGCGACGGATCGCGACGCGCCGGCCGCGCACGTTTTGAAAAGCCGAGCGCAGGGGCAGGCGTTGCACGCCCGACGCGCCGACGCCGCTGCGACGGAGCCGGCGGCGGCCGAGGCCGTTCCCGGTGAGAAGGAGACCGCACGATGAGCGCCACTTCACCCGTGAAGAAGCCCCCGACCAAGAAGAAACGGGCGAGGGCGAAGCCGACGGCCTCCGGCGCAACGGCGAGCGCGAAGAAGCCCGTGAAGAAGGCGGCCCCCGCGAAGAAGCGGGCAGCAGCCGGCGGGGCGGGCGCGTGGAATGGGGCGACGAAGGCCGGTACGGCCAAGAGCCGGAAGAGCGGCCAAGGGGATGGCGTGGCCGGGAACGGGGCGGGGAAGTCGCCGCGTCGCTCGGGGCGGCGATCTCCGATGACGCGCCGGATGACGGCCGAAGCGCCGATGCAGCGCAAGGCGAAGCCGGCGGCGGGCAGCGCGGCGGAGCGGAAGGTGCGGGCGCTCACGGCGCCGGTGGATGAGTTCTCAATGCCGGCGGGGAAGCGCTCGATCAACCTGGCGGAGCGCCCGAAAACGACGACGAAGAAGTCCACGAAAGCCGCGCCGACGCCACAGAAAGCGGCGGCGCGGCGCAACGTGGCGAAGCGGATCGAGGAGGAGCAGACGCGGCGGGGGATCGCCGCCTTCGATCTGCTGGACCCCGACAGCAAGGCTGCCAAGGAGGAGGGCGCCCTGGGTTCACGGCGGCGTCCGGTGCGGATCGGCGAGGAGGGGGAGGGCATTGACGACCCGGTGCGCATGTACCTGCGCGAGATCGGGCGTGTCTTCCTTCTGTCGGCGGCTGATGAGAAGTTCCTCGCGCGGCAGATGGAGGAGGGGAACTGGATCCACGACATCGAGGAGGAGTTCGCGGAGATCGAGCACCGCGAGCCGACCGCGCTGGACACGTTCCTGCTGCTCCTGGAGCAGCTTTTGGACCTTGAGCCGACGATGGACGTGATCGCGAAGACGCTGAAGCTGTCGAGTCGCTCGGCGATCGATCTGATCGCCGACGAGACGTTCCGCGCGCGGGTCGACGGGGAGATGGATGAGGAACTGCGGAGCCGGATCGAGAAGCGGCTGCGGGTGAGTGAGGGCGATGCGGAAGAGCTGCTGGTGCGGCTGTCGGTGGTGAGCCACATCCTGACGGCGGATCTGCTGGAGCGGTCGGCGAAGGCGGTGGGCGGTTGGGAGAAGCTGGACCCGCAGGGGCGCAACACGGCGACGAAGCTCGAGGCGTTGGAGCGCCGCTACGAGCGCCATTTTGACCGGCTCAAGGACGACGCGTACCGGGCGGAGAAGCGGCTGACGGAGGCCAACCTGCGGCTGGTGGTTTCGGTAGCGAAGAAGTACATCGGGCGGGGGATGTCGCTGCTGGACCTGATCCAGGAGGGGAACATTGGGCTGATCCGGGCGGTGGAGAAGTTCGACTACCGCAAGGGGTACAAATTTTCGACCTACGCGACGTGGTGGATCCGGCAGGCGATCACGCGGGCGATCGCGGACCAGGCCCGCACGATCCGGATCCCAGTGCATATGGTGGAGACGATCAACAAGCTGGTGCGGGTGTCGCGGCGGCTGGTGCAGGAGTACGGGCGCGAGCCGACATCGGAGGAGATCGGGCGGGGGATGGACCTGCCGGCGGAGCGGGTGCGGGAGATCATCAAGGTGAGCCAGGAGCCGGTGTCGTTGGAGACGCCGATCGGGGAGGAGGAGGACTCGCACCTGGGCGATTTCGTGGAGGACAACAACACCCTGGCGCCGGCCGACGCGGCCAGCCAGCAGCTGCTCAAGGAGACGGTGGAGGACGTGCTGTCGTCGCTGACGCTGCGAGAGCGGCGGGTGCTGCAGCTGCGCTTCGGGCTGGAGGACGGCCGCAGCCGGACGCTGGAGGAGGTGGGGCGGGAGTTCGGCGTGACGCGGGAGCGGATCCGGCAGATCGAGGCGAAG
Organism: Dehalococcoidia bacterium; assembly: GCA_965247775.1. Classification (GTDB taxonomy): domain Bacteria; phylum Chloroflexota; class Dehalococcoidia; order Bin125; family Bin125. Next base: position 1,319,210 of record OZ252031.1, on the reverse strand, counting down.
GCGCTGCGCAAGCTACGGCATCCCTCGCGGTCGAAGCGGCTGCGGGACTACCTGGAGTAGACGCGGGTGGGGATGGGGCGCGCCAGGAGGTCCCCGGGCGCGACCGGCCACGATGCCATAGGCTTGATTCGGCAGCGCCCGGGCTGGGCGTGTGAAGGTTGGTTGCCGATGCCGATGTACGAGTACTACTGCCGTACCTGCAATGAGACGTTTATGCAGCGGCGGCCGCTGGCGGCGGCGGCGGAGGAGTCGAGCCGGTGTGCGGAGGGGCACCGGGCGATGAAGCTGATCACTGCCGCGGCGGTGCTTCGCACCGTGGGTGAGGGGGCTGGGGAAGGGCCTGCGCCCAGCGCCGCCGGGTGCGCCTGCGGTCGGGGCTCCTGCGGCTGCGGCTCGCTGAACTAGGGGCCGCCGGGGCGCGGACGGCTAGCTGGAGTCCATGTCGATGCCGCGGGGCGTGGTGACACCGGGGAGGGCGAGCGGGTCGTCGTCCGGGGCGGGAGGCCGGTCTGGGTGGCGGCGGATCCAGGCCCAGCCGGCCAGTCCGACGACGCCGGTAAGGGCGATCGTCGCGCCACCGATGAGCATGGTGGTCTCGAAGAAGAAGCCCTGGGGGAACATCTGGATGAGGCGATCACTGCTGCTGAGCTGCCAGAGATCGTTGGTGAAAAAGAGCAGGTGGAACTGGCGGAAGGCCTCGTCGAAGCCGGTGGCGGCGACGACCGCGAGGGCGGCGGTCCCGAGCACGACGCCGGCGCCGGCCAAGCGCCCGGCGCGGGCGAGCGAGCGGGCGAGGCGGCCCCGTCGCCAGTACCAGACGCCCGCGAGGAAGGCGACGATGACGCCGATGGCCGCCCAGCCGGCGTCGTAGGTGCGCTCGAGGAGGCGTTTGACGTCGACGAGGTGAGCCGTTTCGCGCTCGCTGAAGAGGGGCTCGGTGTCACCGTTGCGGTTGGTCACGACGATGTTGGCGCGCTGGGCGTCGGAGAGGAAGTACGCGCGGAGGTCCGCGCCGGCGCGGTCGAGTTCGGCGCGATCGAGGGCTGTGCGGCGCTCGACGTTGTACGTGTCGAAGCCGCGTTCCCACCACCAGCCGGACTGGGCACTGAAGCGCACGGTCCAGGCGATGGGCAGAGTGAGCAGGGCGAGAGCGAAGCAGAGGAGGGCGAAGCGCCAGGCCCAGGGGCGGGCCGCGGAGGGCAGGAGCGGCGGCCGCGCTAAGGACTCTCGGCGCACGGGGCGCAGGCGGGGCCGGGCAGGCAGTACGGGGAGGGGGGTGGGGGGCGGAGCCACTGCGCTAGTCTCCGTCCGCCGCGCCCGTCGCTGCGAGCAGGGTGTGGCTCCCCGTCGGTTGCAGTCTATCCCGGGAGCGAGGTGCGCTGATGCCGGATCTGCCGTCGCTGGATGCGCTGGCCGGCGCCGCGGGCTTCGAGTTGGCGCACGGGTTCCAGGTGCTGGGGCCGCGGGGCGCGGCGGCAGTGGACGCGTCGCAGCCGCTGCTGGTGCTGGGTCCGCCGCCGGCACGGGTGCTGCGCAGGTACCCGCCGGAGACGGCGGTGACGCCGTTGGTCGCGCGGGACGGGGCAGTACGGACGGGGCCAGCGTTGGCGGTGGAGGCGCTGCCCGGGGAAGGGGAGGCGGCGGTGGCGTGGGCCTTTCCGGCGCTGGCGGCGGAGGCCGTGCGGGAGGACCTCCGGGGGCTGGTGGGCGTGATCGCGCGGCTGCGGGATCCGGAGTCGGGGTGTCCGTGGGACCTGGCGCAGGATCATCGGTCGTTGCGGCGGCACCTGCTGGAGGAGACGTACGAGGTGCTGGCGGCGCTGGACGGGCTGGAGGGGGCCGGGGGAGCGCAGAGGCTGCGGGAAGAGCTGGGGGACCTGCTGATGCAGATCGTGCTGCAGGCGCGGGTGGCGGAGCAGGGGGGGGCCTTCACGCTGGGCGAGGTGGCGGAGGGGATCCGGGCGAAGCTGGTGCGGCGGCATCCGCACGTCTTCGGAGAGGTGCAGGCGGAGACATCGGAGGAGGTGGAGGCGAACTGGGAGGAGATCAAGGCAGAGGAGCGCGCGAGCGGATCGTCGCAGGGGGAGTCGGCGGTGGATGGAGTGCCGGCGGCGCTGCCGGCGCTGGCGCGGGCGCAGACACTGAGCGGCCGGGCGTCGCGGCGGGGGTTCGCGTGGGCGTCGGAGGGGGACGTGCTGGCGAAGCTGGCGGAGGAGCTGGGGGAGATCGCGGCGGCGGCGGAGGCGGAGCGGGCAGGCGAGGTGGGGGACTTGCTGTTCGTGGTATGCGACTACCTGCGGCGGCAGGGAGTGGAGGCAGAGGATGCGCTGCGGGAAGCATGCGGGAAGTTCGAGGGGCGGTTCCGGGGGCTGGAGGGGGTGCTGGCGGCGGAGGGGGTGACGATGGGCGAGCTGGACCAGGCGGCGTTGCTGGAGCGGTGGGAGCGGGTGAAGGCGGCGGAGGCCTGAGCCGGCCGCCGCTGGGCAGGGCCGAGGCTGCGAGGGGCGGGGCGCTCGCGCAGGGGTGGTCGAGTGGTGACGCTTCGGTCCGAGGAGACGCATCGCTGGATGGTTCACATTGACAACGAAGCCGGGCGATCCTGCCTTGCCCAGGCTCGAGTGAAGGAGCGCCGAGTCGGCGCTCCCGGTTTCACGGCGGGGGCGGCCGCAGTGGCCCCGGCGGGCGGCGGGCGCACCCCTGCCATGCTGGCTCTGGGGCGCCGGCAGGCGAGTCGGCGGCGAGGGCCGGGAGGATGCCTGCGAGTCAGCGGTCGGGGGATGGCGCGGCGAGGAGGGCGGGCCCGCTGGCGGGGCGGAGGCACCAGGTGAGGCCGGGGAAGCAGCGGGCGACGAGCCAGAGCGGAGGGAGGAGTTTGACGAGGGCGGTGCGGGCATGGTGGTTGCTGCAGTGGAGATCGACGGTGCGGCGGCTGGGGACATCGACGGGGCAGTCCCGGGAGCGGCCCCAGGAGTCGGTGACGCGGACGACGTGGGGGCCCGGGTCGAGGAGCCACTGGTCGGTGTCGCCGCGGGCGATTTCGTCCTTGGGGAAGCCGTCGATCTTGACGAGAGCGCGGCGTTGCCAGGAGACGGGGTGGGGCGGGCCCACGTCGCTGACGCGGATGCGGCCGCGCTGGTGGAGGTTGCGGGGGGCAGGGATGGTGGCGGAGCGCCGACGAGAGGCGGACACCACGGCGTCCTTCCTTGGGACGGGAGAGGGGGTGTGGCGGCTTTTTCAGCGGCTTCGCTTTGTGGCAGGACGAGGCCCGCTGACCCCCAGGATACGGGGATTACATCGAATAGTTGACAGGGGCTCGGGTGGGTGGGGCGCTGCCCTCCTGTGCCCGGGAGTGAGGGGACGGGGCGATGTGCCATGCCACTGGAGCGTCAGCGGATGAGCGGGTCCGGGGGGGGCTGCGCACACGGCTTGGCTAGCTTTGTCGATAGTCCCCTTTACATTCAACATGCACCGCCGGTTAGTTCGCTCAGGTCCATGGCCTTGAGGCAATCGGCAAGCCGGCGCTCCTCGGCGGACGCTTCCTGGTACTCATCCACGAGGCGCGCCAGGCCCAGGTCGCGGAAAACCCCTTCGGTCGTCCCGCCGATCGCGATGGTCCCGAAGAGCGTCGTCGCCTGGTCCGGGGCGTCCATCAAGCAGTCGCCGATCCGTCGCAACGCCGCCCCGACCTCCCGGCACTGCTCCGGCCGAGGCGCTCCGGCGCGCTTTGGCCCGCCGGTACTTCGCAATGGTCTCGTCGGTAGTCACACGCGGAGTCCAGCAGGACCCCGCACCGCCCCCTTGGGTGTCTTCAGCAGCGCTTGGGCCAGTTGCTCGGGCGTCGCGGGGATACGAAGGTCTTTCACCATGGCCTCGGTTCCTTACTCACCGGCGCTATCTGTCAACTATGCGATGTAACCCCCCTAGGGACGCAGGGTGGTGGGGATTTCGTCCAGGGGTAGGGCGGGGAGGGCCGGCAGGGCGTGGCGGTCATTCGGGCTCTGGGAAGGGGCCGGCGTTCCGGAGGAGGCGATCGAGTTGGGGGTGGATAGGGTCACTGAGGGTCTCGTCGTCGCCGCGGCGTTCGGCTTCGAGGTGTGCGGCGTAGTCCCTGTCGAGGTCGCCGGGGTGAAGAATGCGGCTCGGTTTGGGTTCCAGGGTGTCCTTCAAGCGCTGGAGGAGGGTGGGACCCTCGTGCCGGTAGCCCCAGAAATGTTCGCTGTGGGGGATGGGCAGGTGGCCGAGGAGCTGGCGGATCTCGCGCTGGACGGCGAGGAGAGTGCGGGCGGCGGTGGTGACGCCGGCGAGGTGGTCGTCGTCGTCCTGGTGGCGGTTGATGAGGGACCAGCAGAGGCGTTCGGACTCGCGCAAGGGTGGCGAGCGAGCGGAGTCGTTCGGCGTTGGCGAGGTGTGTGTATTCCTGGCGCCACAGGATGTCAGGCGGTGGAGGTCGCGGGAGACGGTGGAGGGGGAGACGCCAAGCTGGGCGGCGATGTTGGCGGGACCGAGGCCGCGCTGGCGGAGGCCGGCGACGCGGAGCATGCGCTCGCGGATGCTGTGCGAGGCGCGCCAGGAGTTGGTGCGGGCGGGCCGGGCGTCGGTGGTCGGGGAGGACATGTGCACGGTTCCGAGGTGGTTCCCGTGCGTCGGGAGGTCCGGGAGTGGATTGGACCCGTGTTTGCGGGATTCGCGGGTCGTCAGGGGGTGTCAGGGGATGTCATTGGGGGGTCATCGGGGGTCATCTGCGGTCAGGGGTGTGCACGGCTGTGCAGGATTGTGCACGTTGGTGTCACGTTCATGGAGGGGGCCTGCAGGTGCAAAGCCGTTCGGCGCAGTTGGGTGGATAACTCGCGATATGCGGTCCATAGTCAATATTATAGCGGTTTTCGGCGCCGATGGGAAGAGGCGTCCGCGAGGGGGATCTCAGGCCCAGGGGTCGTAGGAGCCGAAGTGCCAGAGCTGGCCCTCGGGGTCGTGGGCGGAGTAGAGGCGTCCTCCGTAGTCCTGGTCTGCGGGCTCCATGACGATCTCGGCGCCGGCGGCGCGGGCTTGGGCGCAGTGGGCGTCGACGTCGGGGACGATGCAGTAGGCGCTGCCGGTGACGGCGCCGGCTTGGCGGGCGGTGGTCTGGATGGCGGCGTAGGCGTCGTCGCGGGCGGAGCCGAGCATGATCATGCCGTGACCGTGGGTGAGCTGGGCGTGGGCGATGCCGCCGTCTTCGTCGGGGACGACGAGGTGGGGGTGGAAGCCGAACGCGCGTTGCAGGAAGTCGATCATGGCGGGGGCGTCGTGGTAGCGCATGCCGGGGATGATGGTGGGGTGGGGGGCGGGGCCGGGCATGGGGGGTCCTGTCGGTTGGGGGGGAAGGGAGAGTAGCGGACGGTGCGGCCCGGGCCTCACCCCCTGACTTCCTTCAGGTGTGCCGGCGTGCGGTCGCGCGCCTGGGGCTCTCCATCTGGACGATGGAGAGGGGGATCGGAGGGGGGTGGGGGAGCGTGGTGGGGACGTTCTAGCCGGAATGGGGTTCGAGGACGACGAGGGGGATCTCGCGGCCGGCGCGCGCTTGGTAGTCGTCGTAGGGTGGGTAGATGGCGGCCATTTGCGTCCAGAGGGTGGCGCGCTCTTGGCCGGTGGCGGTGCGGGCGGTGGCGGCGGTGCGCTGGTCGCGGATCTGCAGCCAGACTTCGGGGTTGGCGTCCAGGTTGCGGTACCAGGCGGGGTGGGCGGGGGCGCCGCCTTTGGAGCCGACGACGAGGTAGTTGCCGTCCGCTTCGCCGTAGATGAGGGGAAGGGTGCGCTCTTGGCCGGAGCGATGGCCGATGGTGAGGAGGAGGAGGGTGGGGTAGGGGCCGTTGCCGTCGGGGTGGGTCCAGTCGTGGCCGTCGGCGCCGTCGGAGTCGAGGTAGCGCTGGGTGTGCTCGCGGACCCAGTCGAGGGCGTCGGTGGGGACGGTGAAGGTGGGCATGGGGGCTCCGTGGTCGGAGGGTAGGAGGGGGCGGACGCGGAGCGCCCCCGACGGCTCACGCTGTATCGTCGGGGGCGTGGGTCGGAGCCGACCCTGTAGGGGGTTGCGGGCGTTATCGCAGAGGCCACGCCCGCGGGGGCTAGCGACCCCCGGCTCCGGCCCGCGCATAATAGCACCCCGCACGCACCGCCGTCCGGCCTGCGTCACTCCCTGACTTCCTTCAGGTGTGCCGACGTGCGGTCGCGCGTCTGGGGCTCTCCATCTGGACGATGGAGAGGGGGGACCGGAGGGGGAGGGGGAGGTCGCGCGAGGGCGGGTCGCGGGTAGGCTGGGGGGATGGAGAAGTGGGTGCCCGGGTGGGTTATCGAGCACATGGTGGGGCTGAGCGTGGCAGTGAGCGTGATCGTGGCGGTCGCCGTTGCAGGCGTGGTTGTCTTCGACTCGGGCTGGCTGACCGACAGCGGGTTCAGCAAGGAATCCGGCAGCACGACCATCCGCAACCTCGGTTTCGTGGTTGCCGGTTTGGTGGCGTTGCCGCTGGCTGTGTGGCGGGCGCGGGTGGCGGATCAACAGGCCAAGGCGGCGGATAAGCAGGCGGAGACGGCGCAGGCGGATCTGCTGAACAAGCGGTACCAAGAGGGCGCCGCGATGCTCGGCAGCGAAGTGCGGGCGGTTCGCTTGGCCGGGATCTACGCGCTGAGGCGTCTCGCCGAGGACCATCCGCGGGAGTACTACACCGCGGTCATGAGCCTGCTCTGTGCGTGGGTGCGGCATCCAGGCAAGGAGGGAGCCGAAGCCGGACGAGTGCGTGAAGATGTCCAAGCCGCCGTGCAGGCGATTTCCTCGTGGCGTCTAAGGAAGCTGGACCTAGAAGAGGAAGCCAGGTTCCAGTTGGATTTGTGTGGGGCGGACCTGAGGGACGCAAGCCTGGGGAGCGCGAATCTATCGAAGGCATGGCTCACAGACGCAAACATGGCGGGGGCGTCGGTGTCCCGAGCGAGCCTTGCAGGCGCGATGCTGCTCAAGGCGAACCTATCCGGCACGTACTTGCGCGACACGGACTTACGTGGTGCGGATCTGAGAGGCGCGGACATGACCGACGCGAAGCTGATCAATGCGGACTTGTGGGGGGCGATATTGGTCTCCGCGATTCTGGTCTCCGCAGACCTGACCTCTGCGAACCTGAGCGGCACGATGTTCGCCGGCACGATGGAGGCGATCGGGCTGACGCAGGAGCAACTCGACCACGCTATCTCCGATCCCAACAAGCCGCCGTGGCTGGAGGGACTGAAGGATCCAGATACCGGCGAGCAGTTGGTTCCGCCTCGCAACCCGGCCGGTTGGGATCGGTATCAGCGCTCGAAGAGGAAGTCGTGATGGCCGGCGGCCCCACCATCACCCCCGCCGACTTCGTCGCGAAGTGGGGCGACGCCGCCCGCCGGGAGCGGGCCGAGTCGCAGAGCCACTTCAACGACCTGTGCGCGCTGCTGGGCGAGCCGACGCCGACGCAGGCCGACCCCGAGGGCGGTTGGTACACGTTCGAGAAGCGGGTGCGGAAGTCGGCCGGCGGGGAAGGGTCGGCTGACGTCTGGCGGCGGGGGCGCTTCGGCTGGGAGTACAAGGGGGCGGGGGGCGACCTGACGGCGGCCTACCGCCAGTTGCTCGACTACCGCGAGGGGCTGGAGAACCCGCCGCTGGTGGTGGTGAGCGACATGGACCAGATCGTGGTCCATACGAACTTCACGAACACCAAGCCCGGCTTGCACACGGTCACGCTCGGCGACCTGGGCGCTGGCGGGGAGCGCACCGCCGAGGCGCTGCGCGTGCTGCGGGCGGTGATGCAGGAGCCGGAGTCGCTGCGGCCGGCGCGCTCGCCGGAGGAGGTGACGCGGGAGGCGGCCTTGCGCTTCGCCGGGATCGCGCGCTCGATGGGGGAGCGTGGCGAGGCGCCGGAGCGGGTGGCGCACTTCCTCAATCGGGTGCTGTTCTGCCTGTTCGCCGAGGACGTGGGGCTGCTGCCGAAGCGCATCTTGACGGGGATGATCGAGTCGCGAGGGTCAGACCCGGGGGAGTTCGCGCGCGGGCTGACGGAGCTGTTCTGGCGGATGTCGGCGCGGGAGGCGGGGCGCTACTTCGGCAACGAGAAGGTGGAGTGGTTCAACGGGGGATTGTTCGACGGGGCGGAGGTGCTGCCCTTCACGCGCGAGGAGTTGCGCGACGTGGGGGCGGTCGCGGCGCTGGACTGGTCGCAGGTGGAGCCGTCGATCCTGGGGACGCTGTTCGAGCGGGGGCTCGACCCGGCCAAGCGCGGGCAGTTGGGGGCGCACTACACCGACCGGGCCAAGATCCTGCAGGTGGTGGAGCCGGTGGTGCTGGCGCCGCTGCGGCGGGAGTTCGCGGCGACGCAGGCTCGGGTGGAGGCGCTGATGGCGGGGCGCGCGCCGTCGGGGGTGACGCGCGCGGGCCGGCGGCGAGAGCGGCTGCCAGCCTGGGAGCGCCGGGCCGAGGCCGAGTGGCGGGGGTTCCTGGAGCGGCTGCGGGCCGTGCGGGTGCTGGACCCGGCCTGCGGGTCGGGCAACTTCCTCTACGTCACGCTGCGGCTGCTCAAGGACTTGGAGTTCGACGCCATCCAGTGGGGGGCGCGGCGGCTGGGCGTGACGGGCGAGTTCCCGCGCGTGGGGCCGCAGAACGTGCTGGGGATCGAGAAAAATCCGTACGCGAAGGAGCTGGCGGGGGTGTCGATCTGGATCGGGCAGTTCCAGTGGATGCTGGAGCACGGGATCGTCTTCCCGGAGAACCCGGTGTTGCAGCCGCTCGACAACATCGAGTGCCGGGACGCAATCCTGCGTCACGACTCGGCGGGCAACCCGATCCGGGCGGAGTGGCTGAACACGGAGTTCATCGTCGGGAACCCGCCGTTCGTAGGGACGAAGCGGCTGCGCGCGTCGCTGGGTGACGAGTACGTGGATCAGCTCTACGCGGCGTGGGACGGGCGCGTGCCGCGCGAGGCCGACCTGGTGACGTACTGGCACGAGAAGGCGCGGGAGATGATCGCGCAGCGGCGGGCGAAGCGGGCGGGGCTGCTGGCGACGAACAGCATCCGCGGCGGGGCCAACCGGCAGGTGCTCGATCAGGTGAAGGAGACGGGCGACATCTTCACGGCCTGGTCAGACGAGCCGTGGATCGTCGAGGGCGCGGCGGTCCGGGTCTCGATCGTGGGGCAGGACGACGGATCGGAGACGGAGCGGGCGCTGGACGGGGAGCTGGTCGACACGATCAACAGCAACCTGACCTCCGGCGTCCCCGACCTGACGCGAGCCGGAGGCCTGGCGGAGAACAGCGGCGTGTCCTTCATGGCGGACACGAAGGGCGGCGCGTTCGACATCCCCGGGGAGATCGCGCGGGGGATGCTGCGGGAGCCGTCGAACGTGAACGGCCGCCCGAACAGCGATGTCGTGGTGCCCTGGGCGAACGGGCTGGACATCACGCGGCGGCCGCGCGACATGTTCATCATCGACTTCGGGACCGAGATGAGCGAGCGGGAGGCGGCGGAGTACGAAGCACCGTTCGCCCACGTCGAGGAGCACGTGCAGCCGGTGCGCGTGGATAACAGGCGGAAGGTCTACCGAGAGCGATGGTGGCTGCATGTGGAGCCACGGCCGGCGATGCGGGCGGCGCTGGCCCCGCTCTCGCGGTTCATCGTGACGCCGGCAGTCTCGAAACACCGGCTGTTCGTCTGGCTGTCGGCGCCAACGCTGCCCGATCACGCGCTCATCGTCGTGGCGCGGGAGGACGACTACACGTTCGGGGTGCTGCACTCGCGGGCGCACGAGTGGTGGTCGCTGCGGATGGGGACGAGCCTGGAGGACCGGCCGCGCTACACGCCGACAACGACGTTCGAGACATTCCCCTTCCCCTGGCCGCTGGACACGCTGGAGTCGGCGCTGACGGCGGAGCAGCGCGGGCATCGGGACGCCATCGCGGCGGCGGCGCGGGCGCTGGACGCGGCGCGGCGGCACTGGCTGAACCCGCCGGATCTGGTGCGGGAGGAGGCGGACGTGGTGGGGTCGCTGCCGCCGCGCCTGGTGGCGGTGGATGCGGAGGCGGCGGTCGTTCTGAAGGGGCGGACGCTGACGAACCTGTACAACGCGAGGCCGGCTTGGCTGGCGCAGCGTCACGCGTCGCTGGACGCGGCGGTGTGGAGGTCGTATGGGTGGGGGGAGGGGATGGGGGAGGAGGAGGTGTTGGGGAGGTTGCTGGGGTTGAACGTCGAGAGGGGGTCGTAGGGGGAGGGAGCCCCGCCCGGCCCCGCCAACCTCACCCCCTCGCCCCCTCTCCATCGGGGATGGAGAGGGGGGATCGGAGGGTCTATCCACCGATCAGCGGCGGCCTCCGGGGGGAGTTCCCTTCTTCTGCTTCTTCTCCCATGCGCGCGCGCTGTCTTCTGCCACCGCGTGACCAACTTGGCGAATGTGCGCGTTCGGCTTGTTTTCTTCGCGGAGAAGCTCCGCCTCACGCACTTCGAGCAGACGCTTCGTGATGCCCTTGCGGACGATCGTCCCGTCCGCATCCACAAGCTTGTACTTCCGGAAGTTCCTCTCTGCCACGACATTCTTCCCCTGGGAAAGGCTCTTTCGCTTATGTCCCTATTCAGATCAGAGTACCCCGCGCGTCGGCCCCCTGCAACACGGACCCGTTGGGTGAAGACTCGCCCCCCTATCCCCGCTCCAGCGGCGCCAACGAGAGGAGGAGTTTTTTTTACCTCACCCCCTCGCCCCCTCTCCATCTTGCGGGCGGGGGGTGGCTGTGGCGCCGGCTGGGGGTTGCGATGGAGAGGGGGGACCGGAGGGGGAGGATGCGAGGGCGTCACGGATTCGTTGGAGTGCGGCGGGTAGGTCTTGTTGGACCTGGCGGTTGGTGAGGCGGAGGACGCGGAAGCCGATGCGCTGGAGGGCTTGGTCGCGGGCGTGATCGGCGCTGTGGCGGGCGCGATGGATGGGGCCGTCAACTTCGACGACGAGGGAGAAGGTGGGGCAGCAGAAGTCCGCCACGAAGCTGGCGACGGGGTACTGACGGCGGAACTTGTAGCCGTCGAGGCGGCGATCGCGGAGCAGCGCTTCGGCGTCGGTGGCGGTCTGACGGAGGTGGCGCGCGGCGTCGCGGGGGCGCATGGCGGGAGGATAGCCTCACCCCATCGCCCCCTCTCCATCTTGCGGGCGGGGGGTGGCTGTGGCGCCGGCTGGGGGTTGCGATGGAGAGGGGGGACCGGCGGGGGAGGAGGGAGGTTGTGCGGTGGAGGATCACGCCAGCTCTACGGGCGCGAGGGAGAGGAGGAGTTTCTTGATGCCGGCGTCCTGGAAGTCGACGGTGAGTTCGTGGTCGTGGCGGCCGGAGGGGCGGACGGCGAGGACAGTAGGGGACGGAGTGATACCCTGACCGATACGTGAGGGCGACCCAATGGATGCGGCTGAGCGTTTCGCCCGCCCGATGTACAGCTACGCCGAGGCTGATCGGATCGCCGGCGTCACTCGTGGCACCTCAAAGCGTTGGGCCCGCGGCTACTCGTACCTGTCGAACGGCGCGCGTGTCAGCGCCGCGCCTGTCACGAAGGGGGTCATGCAGCCGGGTGAGCCGGGTGTATCGTTCTTCGATCTCATCGAGGTCGCCGTGATCGGCCGCCTGAAGGAGATTGGCTGGTCTCTCCGCGCGATTCGTGCAGCTGTCGAGTCCTGTCAGGCGCTGCTCAACCTGCAACGACCGTTAGTGACCGAGCGGTTCAAGAGCGATGGCCGTGATTTCTTCGTGCAGAGCGAGGGCGAACTCATCGAACTCGGGATCGGTAGGCGGAAGGGCGAGCGGGCCTGGACCGAGGTCCTCGACCCCTTCCTCAAGACGGTCGCGTACGAGGGCGAGTTTGTACGCAGGTGGTGGCCGATTGGGCAGCACCGTCACGTTATTGTCGACCCCGAGTACGGGTTCGGGCTCCCGGTTGTCGCTGGAAGCGGGGTGCGGACCGAGATCATCTACGAACAAGTGCAGGGCTTCGTGCCGCAGCAGCGCATCGCTGACGACTTCAACATCACGCTCGAGGACGTTGAGCACGCGATCCAATTTGAGGCCTCACGCACCCTGTCATGATCCTCATCGATCGCTCGATCCCACGCAGTGTGGCGGACGCGCTCGCTCTCGTCCGTGACGACGTGGAATGGCTGGAGCCGCGGTTTGCTCACGACACCCCCGACGAGCACTGGCTGGCGGAGGCGGGTCGGCAAGACTGGGTGGTCGTGACGCGCGACAAGCGGATCAGGACCCGCCCTCGCGAACGTCAGGCGATCAATGAGAACGGCACAGGCTGCTTCATTCTCGCCCAGAGGCAGGTTCCGACCCCTTGGGTCGCGCTCAAGATAGTGGTCCCGACACTCGATGAGATGGTGCAGCGTTTTGCCGAGACGCCTCGGCCGTTCATCTTCATGCTCGACAGCATGCCGCGCTTCCGGCAATACCTGTAGCAGACGACGACAGGGTGTAGGCGCGGAGTAGTGAGCGCCAGGCGGACCGCAGCAGCCTACACCCGCTCCAGGGGCGCCAGCGAGAGGAGGAGTTTCTTACCTCAACCCCCTCGCCCCCTCTCCATCTTGCGGGCGGGGGGTGGCTGTGGCGCCGGCTGGGGGTTGCGATGGAGAGGGGGGACCGGAGGGGGAGGATGCGAGGGCGTCACGGATTCGTTGGAGTGCGGCGGGTAGGTCTTGTTGGACCTGGCGGTTGGTGAGGCGGAGGACGCGGAAGCCGATGCGCTGGAGGGCTTGGTCGCGGGCGTGATCGGCGCTGTGGCGGGCGCGATGGATGGGGCCGTCAACTTCGACGACGAGGGAGAAGGTGGGGCAGCAGAAGTCCGCCACGAAGCTGGCGACGGGGTACTGACGGCGGAACTTGTAGCCGTCGAGGCGGCGATCGCGGAGCAGCGCTTCGGCGTCGGTGGCGGTCTGACGGAGGTGGCGCGCGGCGTCGCGGGGGCGCATGGCGGGAGGATAGCCTCACCCCATCGCCCCCTCTCCATCTTGCGGGCGGGGGGTGGCTGTGGCGCCGGCTGGGGGTTGCGATGGAGAGGGGGGACCGGAGGGGGAGGAGGGAGGTTGTGCGGTGGAGGATCACGCCAGCTCTACGGGCGCGAGGGAGAGGAGGAGTTTCTTGATGCCGGCGTCCTGGAAGTCGACGGTGAGTTCGTGGTCGTGGCGGCCGGAGGGGCGGACGGCGAGGACGGTGCCGAGGCCGAAGGCTTGGTGGCGGAGTTGGGCGCCTTCCCCGGGGACGTTGGCGGGGCCGAGGATGGCGTCGGGGTCGGGGTCGATTCCATCAAAGCTGCCGGGGGCAGCGGGTGCGTCGTGGGCGCCGGGGTGTGCCGTTCGCTCCCTTGGATTCGCCGGATCCATTCGAGACGGCGTGCGGTGGCGCGCCTGGGCCGCTCGCTCAGGGCGAACGGAAGCGGAGGGAGGGGCGGGACGGGTGCGGCCGGCGGGCGAGGGTGCGGTGTCGAAGTCGTCCCAGCTAAGCCAGCGGTTGCGGGCGGGACGGACGTCGCCGGAGCGGGTGTCGATGGCGCGGCCGCGGCGGTCGACGTCGTTGTCGGGGAGGTCGCTGAGGTAGCGGGAGGGGGGGCTGTGGCCGGCCTGGCCGGCGAGGGCGCGGCGGAAGGCGTAGAGGCAGTAGAGCCAGCGTTGGGCGCGGGTGAGGCCGACGTAGCAGAGGCGGCGTTCTTCTTCCATGGCGGCGGGGTCGTCGAAGGAGCGTTGGTGGGGGAGGAGGCCGTCTTCCATGCCGGTGAGGAAGACGGCGGGGAATTCGAGGCCTTTGGCGGCGTGGAGGGTGATGAGGGTGACGGCTTTTCTGGTTGGGCCGCCGGGGGCGGCCGATGGCGCGGCGCCGTCTTCCATGCCGTCGACGTCGGCGACGAGGGCGATGTCCGTCAGGAAAGCGGCGAGGGCGGCGTTCCCGTTGGGGGGAGTGTCTTCGTCTGGGAGGGCGCCGGGGCGGCTGTTCGCGAGGCCACCGGGGGCAGCAGCGAGTTCGTCGTAGTTCCCGGCCACGGTGCGGAGTTCCTGGACGTTGTTCCAGCGGTCTTCGCCGTCGTCGTATTCGCGGAAGAGGTAGTCCTGGTAGTTGGTGTGGCGGAGGAGGTGGTCGATGAGCTGGGCGACGGTGGCGCCGCGGCCCTGGGGTGGGGGGGCGGCGAGGTCGCGGGCTTGCTGGAGGATGTCGAGGAATTGGGCGAGGGAGGTGCGGGCGCGGGCGGTGACCTGGGGGGCTTCGACCTCACCCCCCGGCTCCCTCGCCATCGGTGATGGAGAGGAGGAGTTGGAGAGGGAGACGGCGGCGAGCGCGGCTTCCAGCAGGGAGCGGTTGTTGCGGTCGGCCCAGTCGAGGAGGAGGGCGCGGGTTTTCTGGCCGATGCCGCGGCCGGGGACGTTGACCATGCGCTCGAAGGCGAGGTCGTCGTGGGGGTTGTGGACGAGGCGGCAGAGGGCGAGGAGGTCTTTGATTTCGCGGCGGGCGTAGAAGCGGGTACCGCCGATGAGGCGGTAGGGAATGCCGCGGCGGAGGAAGGCTTCTTCGATGACGCGGGATTGGGCGTTGGTGCGGTAGCAGACGGCGACGTCGCCGGGGCGCCAGTCGCCGGCGGCGACGCGGGCTTCGATCTCGCGGGCGACGTAGTCGGCTTCGTCGACTTCGGTGTAGGCCTCGTAGACGAGGGGCCGGTCGCCTTCGGGGTTGTCGGTCCAGAGCGATTTATGGATGCGCTCGGGGGCCTGGGCGATGACGGCGTCGGCGAGGCGGCAGATGGCTTTGGTGGAGCGGTAGTTCTGTTCCAGGCGGACGGTGGTGGCGGTGGGGAAGTCGCGTTCGAAGTGGAGGATGTTGCGGATGTCGGCGGCGCGCCAGGAGTAGATGGACTGGTCGGGGTCGCCGACGACGGTGAGGTTGCCGGAGCCGGCGGCCCAGGCGCGGGCGAGGCGGTACTGGACGACGTTGGTGTCCTGGAATTCGTCGACGAGGACGTGCTGGATGCGCTCGTGGTAGCGGGCGGCGATGTCCGGTTGGGTGTGGAAGAGGTCCAGGGTGCGGCCGAGGAGGTCGTCGAAGTCCAGGGCGGCGTTGCGCTGGAGGGCGTCCTGGTAGGGGGCGAAGGCGCGGGCGACGATTTCCTGGAAGTAGTTGCCGCTGTGGGTTGGGAAGGCGTCGACGCTGAGACCTTCGTTCTTGGCGCGGGAGATGGCGCTGAGCAGGCGCCGGGGGGGGTGGGCTTTGGGGTCGACGGCGAGGTCCTGGAGGATGCGCTTGACGAGGGCGATCTGGTCGTCGTCGTCGTAGATGACGAAGCCGCGGGGGACGCCGACGGCTTCGCCGTCGCGGCGCAGGATGCGGACGCAGAGGGCGTGGAAGGTGCCGAGGAGGAGGCCCTGGGTGTTGTCGGGGAGGAGCGTTTCGATGCGGTCACGCATCTCGCGGGCGGCTTTGTTGGTGAAGGTGACGGCGAGGATGCGCCAGGGGGGGAGGTCTTGCTCTTGGACGAGGTAGGCGATGCGGTGGGCGAGGACGCGGGTCTTGCCGGAGCCAGGGCCGGCGAGGATGAGGAGGGGGCCGGGGGGGGCGGTGACGGCGGCGGCTTGGGCGTCGTTGAGGTCGGAGAGGTCGAGGGGGGAGGGGAAGTCGGCGTCGGTGGGGGGCGGGGGTTGGTCGCCGGCGGGGGGGCGCTGGGGGGTCGGCGGGGGCATGGGGGGAGGGTAGCACTGACGTTCGGGTGGGGGCCCACCTCACCCCCTGACTTCAGATATGACGGCGTGCGGTCGCGCGCCCCCCTCTCCATCGGGGATGGAGAGGGGGGAGTCGGAGGGGGTCGCTCGACGTGGGGCTACCCGGTTGGTGCCTCCTCAGCTCGCGGCCCCATGTTGTGCCCCAGCAACGCGTAGCAGGCGCGCGACGCCGCGTGTGACGAACGGGTGACGGAGGGTACGCCAGCCCCAATCGTTGACTCTGTTCGGGTAAACGACAACGAGCCACCAGACGCCACCGGCGATCCATTGCCACCATGATTCGCCGAGCACGAAGGCGGTTGCTGAGCTGAAGCCGACTACTAGCAAGGGCGCAATGGCGATTGTTCTGAGGCAGAACTCCGTGCGCAGCTCCTCCTCCCGAGTGACACGATGACTGTGAGCAAGACGAAGGGCAGTCGGCGAAGCAGGGTTACAGCCACGATGCTGATCATGAGCCAGCTGATGCCCGGGATGAATCCCGCGGGGAGCCATGCCCACATTGTCGTTGCATCGAGCAAGTCCAAGCGGAAATCGGATGTGAAGAATCGCCGCGCTCCGGCAGAGATGGCGCTGGACACGGAAGGGTATCTCCGTGGTTCAGTGTGCCCTCGGTCCGGACTCTGGCGGTGCGACATGAACTCGGAGCCGAGATCGAGCGGGAGCCGGAGGAAGAGGTAGAGCGACTCGTACAACTGCACGATTCGCGGCCGACCAGCGATGGCATCCGCGTACTGCTCCCGCAGTGCCGAACCGATAGGCTGGGAGCAGACGCTCACGAGGGCGTACACGCTCCGGAGCAAGAA
Organism: Dehalococcoidia bacterium; assembly: GCA_965247775.1. Classification (GTDB taxonomy): domain Bacteria; phylum Chloroflexota; class Dehalococcoidia; order Bin125; family Bin125. The sequence goes on along the minus strand of OZ252031.1, from coordinate 1,302,636 downwards.
GGGCACTGCCACCGACAGGACAACGGTCAGGGGGAACAGCAGCAGGGCAAGCAGAAGGCCTTCGATCAAGGTGAGACCTCCGCGAGCTGCTGCAGGGCTCCCGGCGGATCCAGAGCACGATCCCGCCCGCCGCCAATCAGTTCCCAGCGTCGCTGCGGACGGTCGCCGGTCGTATCCCAGGTGCCCTGCAATAGGCGCTGCATCCGCAGGCGCCGGATCGCCTCGTGGACCGAGCGCGGCTTGAGATCGGAGTTGCGGGCGAGGAGTTCCCTCACCGAGGTCGCCGGGTGGAGCGCGACATCCTGGAGAACGCGGTTCTGGACTTGTCCTGGCATCTGTGCCTCCACGCCTGTTTATTGCACTGAAAGCAATATATCGGCCGGGATCGGACGGCGCAAGAGGGAGGACTGTGGGGGCCTACACCCGCTCCAGCGGCGCAAGCGAAAGCAGCAGCTTCTTAGTCCCCGCGCTGTCAAGCGCGCCGGAGTGGGCATGCAGCGAGGGTAGCACTGACGTTCGGGTGGGCCGGACTTATGGCAGGGGGCATGGTCGCGGGGGCTGCGAGGGGAGGGTAGGTTGACCCCCAAGGAGCATCGCCTGCTGGAGCGCCCTGGATCAGCAGGGAGCGCACGTGGGTTGATGGATCATGTTCATGCAAGACAACGCCCTCTACTACGGCGATTGCCTGGACTGGATGCGCGAATGGCCCGATGAGTCGGTGGACCTCATCTACCTCGATCCACCGTTCAACAGCAACGCCGACTACAACATCATCTTCGGCCGGGAGAACGGCGCCCCCGCGCAGGTCCGCGGCTTCATCGATACGTGGAAGTGGGACACGCGCGCCGCGGGGCGCCTGCGGAACATCGAGCGGGCCACGCGTCACCCCCTGCACAAGGCGATGATCGGGCTGGCGCAGATCCTCGGGGAGTCGGGGATGCTCGCCTACCTGACGTACATGGGCGAGCGGTTGGTGGAGATACGGCGGCTGCTGAAGCCAACGGGCAGCGTTTACCTGCACTGCGATCCGACCGCGAGCCACTACCTGAAGGTCGTCATGGACGCCGTCTTCGGGACGAAATGCTTCCAGAACGAGTTCGTCTGGTACTACAGCGGCGGTGGCGCATCCACGCGTCGGTGGGCGAGGAAGCACGATATCGTGCTCTTCTACAGCCGCGGACAGGAGTGGACGTTCAACGCGGACGCCGTGCGAGTGCCGTACAAGTGGGATCGCGGCCAGAAGCGCGCCGACGGCTCGGAACGCGACTACGAGAAGGGGAAGCTGGCCGACGATGTCTGGGAGCATCACTCGCTCATGCCATGGGCGAAGGAGCGCCTGGACTACCCGACGCAGAAGCCGGTCGCGCTGCTCGAGCGGATTATCAGCGCGTCCAGCAACCCCGGTGATCTGGTCCTCGATCCGTTCTGCGGCTGCGGGACGTCGGTGGCGGCGGCGCAGAATCTCGGCCGCCGCTGGATCGGGATCGATATCTCCGCGAACGCGATCGACATCATTCAAGACCGCCGACTCCAGCCGCTCCGGATCACGGCGCCGACGTTCGGCATCCCGCAGGATCTCGCGAGAGCCCGCAAGCTCGCCGCGGAGAGGCCGTTCGACTTCGAGGGCTGGGCGGTCACGCGCATCCCCGGTCTGGCGCTCAATGAGCACCAGCGGGGGGATGGGGGGATCGACGGCCGGGGGATGCTGCTGTCGGCCCCGGCGGACCATGATTCGAGTCTGGCACTGGCGCAGGTGAAGGGGAGCGCAGACTTCGCGCTGGGCGACCTGCGCGACTTCCTTCACGTGGTCCGCCGGGAGGACGCGGCGCTGGGGGTCTTCGTCACGATGAGCCCCGTGACGTCGCGGGCGGCGCGGGCCGAGGTGGAGGCGATGGGCGAGGTGACGGTGGGGGCGGAGCGCTACCCGCGGGTGCAGCTCTGGTCGATCAGCGATTATTTCGAGGGACGCCGCCCCGTGCTGCCGTCGCTGGCGGACCCGTGGACGGGCGGGGAGATTCACACGGCGCCGCGGATGTTCTCGTAGGGGTGGGGGCGGCGCTGCTTCGGGACACGAACAAGTGTTCGGCGTTCTGGTAGTCTATGCGGCATGCGTGGGCCGACGGGGATCGGGCTGCGGTGGCGGCCTGGACTGAGGAAGCATCACCTTGACTGATCGCTGGGAGCCGAAGGAGTTGGCCGATCTACAGTCGTTTCTGGACAACGGCCATGGCGAGAGCCACTTCTTGGAGTTCAAGCAGCAGCTCCCGCCCAAGAACAAGGACATCGCGAAGAAGCTCGCGGGCTTCGCGATCAACGGTGGCGCGCTGGTGATCGGGGTGGCAGAGCCGAAGCCCGGGAAGTTCGAGGTCAGGCCGATCCAGCACGCGGGGCTGCGGGAGAAGGTGGAGCAAATCGCGCAATCGCTGGTGGATCCGGGGCTCCGGGTGGAATCTCGTGTGCTCAAGGATCCAGCCGATGACTCGTGTGGAGTGCTGTGGATCACAGTGCCGGTGTCGCCGGAAGCCCCACACCAGGTCGACGGTCGGCACTACGCGCGGGGGGACACGCAGACGCGCCCGATGTCGGCTGCGGCGGTCAAGCGGGTGATCCGCGAGAGCCCGACGCTGTCCCCGCGACGGCACATCGAGTTGGAGGACATCAAGTCGAAGTTGCGCGAAGTGATGGAGAACGATCCGATCCCGAACGGGAAGACGGCGCGCGTCTTTGGCATCGCGGAGCCAGTAGGCGCGGGGCCCGAGGACCTATACGAGGCGATCGGGGGCGACGACGGTTGGCTCGGTTTCTGCGAGGAGGCGAGGAGAATCCGCGAAGAGTATCCGCCAGCGCCGGGGAAGTCTTCACCCGGGGCGGGCCGGCCCTGGTACGAGCTTATCCAGCCTTACTCTTCATGGGACTCCGGGCCTGATGGCTACACGGTCCACTGCGGCGACGCCGACGCGGGTGACGATGGTTACGTGTTGAGGATCTCGTTCGGGGAAGACGGCAGCATCAGATACGTCAACAACGTTGGGAGCAGGCGCATCGACAACGTTGGGAGCATACCCCCGAATGAGTACTTCCTCCACGCCGGGTGGATCGTGGCTTCGTGCCTGGATGTCCTGGACGCTGCACGAGCCGTGGCGAGACGTACCGGCCAGCGCCGATCGTGGGATATCGGGTTCGGGTTAACGGGGACCAAGGGCCTGCGGGCGTACGGAGATCCATCCCGGTACTTCCACCCCTCACAACCGTTCCCTGACCCCGGCTACAAGGACACCGTACGCGTGACTCATCAGCAGTTGGAGACGGATGTGTGGGGCGTCGCGTGCAAGCTCACGCGCCGCTTCCTGAGGGGCTGCGGCCTTACGTTCGAGCAAGTAGCGCGTGATCTGGGGTACCGGGAGCCGGAGGATGTGACCTAGGCGCTGAGTCCAGGGTCAGGTTCGTCCGGGCTAGCCGGGAGCCCCTACCCCCCGCTCCAGCGGCGCCAGCGACAGCAGCATCTTGTTGGTGCTGGCGGTGGGGCAGGCGACGGCAAGGCCGGTCAAGAGTTGCGTCACTCGCAGGCGGCGAGGCCGGCGGTGGGATCTGACCGGAACACTTCCTGTCCATCGCATAGGCGGACAAGTTCGGCGGACCAGGCGCGCGTAGTCAGATCGAACGCGTGTCCCCAGGCGGCAGCGTTCTGGCACGCATCCTCCAGGCCATATGACGATACTCCGAACCCCCAAAGCTGGTCATAGTTGCCACAGACCCATTCGAAGTCTCGCCATGGATTGCCCGTGCGCAGATAACTGCCCGCCCACCTTTCGCTATCACGACAGGCCTCGCCGCGCCAGCGCCATCTCTGCAAGGCCGCGGCTTCGGGCCACAGAGCGGTATCCAGCGAACTTGGATCACACAATGCAGCCGCCACTCCCGCATAGGAGCCTTGCAGATGTGCGTTCGATTCGGCCCTTACGACCGTGATGACAGTGTTGACGAGCAGCTCATGCAGTACGCGCATCGAGCTAGGCGGCTCCACAGGGGGGAGAGGGTCACTGCCATAGTCCTCGCGGATTCGTGAATGGTCGATATGGTACGACCAGACGTGGCCTGAGAGTTCACCGCCAGTAACTTCCACCCACCAGGGCCGCATTGCGGCGGCGTAGTCACGAAGCTCGGATCGCCCTTCGTCAGAGTCGTCCGCTTCGCGCCAGCAGCCCGTGGTCGTGATGACCGCGATGATCGCCATGAGCGCAACAGCAAGAGGGCGCATCAGGTCAACTCCCGGCGACAGCCTAGTGGTTGCGGCATTCCAGGGAGAGGGCGCTGCCGCGCTCCTCCCCCCACTCCAACGGCCCCAGCGACAGCAGCAGCTTGTTGATCCCCGGGCCGTCGAACGCGACGGTGAGTTCCATGTCGGCGACGCCCGCCCGGCGGGAACCCCGCGACGCGCGGCGCGTTTCTTGGGCGGACACGGTGATTGGGCCGCCGCCGGGCGGTACGATGGTTGCGGCGGCTTCGGTGAGGGTGGGCGCAGTGCGGGGGGATGCATGAACGTCGCGGGGATGGGCGCGCGGCTCTTCGCCGCGCCGGCGGTCGCGGCGCCGTTGATCTCGTGGCCGGGCGGGAGTCCGGAGAACACGGGCATCATCGTCGCGGTGATTCTTGGGGCGTACCTGGCGGCGCTGTGGCTGACGGCGATCGTGTGGACGGCGCGGGACATCCGGGCGCGGTCGACGGACGCGGTGACGCAGCTGGTGGCGGTGGCGATGGTGGCGGCGCTGAACCTGCCGGGCTGGGTGCTGTACCGGGTGCTGCGGCCGCCGATCGCCCTGGCGGAGCTGTACGAGCGGCAATTGGAAGAGGAAGCGCTGCTGTCCGATCTGAGCGGGCAGCTGGCGTGCCCGACCTGCCGCGCGGCGGTCGATGATGATTATGTCGCTTGTCCGCACTGTGCGACGAGCCTGAAGGAGGGCTGCGCCGGATGCGGGCGGGCGTTGTCGTTAGCCTGGCGAGCGTGCCCCTGGTGCGCGCGGGAGCGGTTGGGGTCGCATGCGTTGTCGCTGCCTCCGGCGCGAGGGGGGACGGAGACGAGGCCCGCTGAATCGTCGCGAGTGGCGGGGGAGGGGCCGGCGCCGCGGCCGATCGAACCGCTGGCGGGGCCGTCGGCGGTGACTGGGAGGAGGGCGCCGGGGGGGAGTCCGTTCCGTCGTCCGGGGGTTGGGGGTGGGTCGGAGCGGGCCGGGGCCGTGCCCGGGGCGTCGGACGCGACGGCGAGGCGGGCGGTGGCGGAGTAGGGCGGGGATGTCGATCGCGGTCAGGCGGGTGAGAAGCCAAGGCCGGCGTCGGGCCGACGAGGCGGGCGCTGCGGGATGCCGCTGCCGTTGGGGGGCAGCGAGCGTCGCGGGTCGTGAGTGGTTATGTCGTAGGGTGGGCCGCGTGGAGGGGTGGGTTGCGGGCGCAATTATGCCCTTGACACAGGCTCCCGAGAGGGAAGAGACGCGACGCGGGCCTGTGGACATTCAGGCGGAGAGGCGCGCACGGTGGATCTGTCCTGCACGCTGGCCGCGCGCTTCCGGGCCTTCGTCTGCCTGGCGGGGTGGATGCTGGCGACGAGGCGTGGGTATCGCTAGGGTATGCTCCTTGACAAGGAAAGCTCCTTGACAAGGAAAGACGGTGGCGGCCACCATCCTCCGCGCGACGAGAAGGAAGTTGACCAGACCATGATCGCTCGCACAATCGAAAGCCTTTCCCAGCGGCACGAGCGGCGCGCGCTCGCCAACACGAAGCTGATGCGCATGGCTGAGAAGTCGATGGAGCAAATCCGGAATGGTGAGAGGATGATCGAGGCGGACGAACTCCGCGCCTGGTACCGTGCGCATGCTGGCTAGGGTCCGTTTCACGCCCCATGCTGGCGAGTCCTTTCGGGACGCCCCTGCTGAGACGCAGGGGCGTTTGCTTACGGTGGTGGCCATGCTTGAAAGGGACCCAATGCCAGACTCCTGGGTTCAGAAGCCACCAATTGTCTTCGCCATGAAGGTCGCAGAGGGCCTCGGCGTGCTCTACTACTTCGCCAACATGGACCCAGAGAACGTCATACTCGATATCGTCGCGTTCGACGAATACGACGACGGTGGGTAGGGGCTCAAAGTCCGGCACGCCGCCCGGACCCGCGCCAGCGCCTCCCACTCCGCAGGGTCCGCGCTGAGCCCGTAGTGGCGTTTCACGGCGATCCAGACAGTGGCGTACCAGCACACGTCCAGCGCTGGGAGCCACTCCGCTGAGTCGCGGGCGCCCTTGGACCGGTTCGATGGGCAATTATGCCCTTGACACAGGGCCGCGCCGGCCCAGCCCCAGAGCATGACGATGTCGCTGTCCGTGTCATTGCGGAAGCCGTGCCAGTCGTTGGCGGGGATGAACCAGACGTCGCGGGGTGGATGGGCTCTTCGTGGCCGCCCTTGAGGCGGAGGCCCTGGCCTTCGAGGGCGTCGATGAACTCCTCGGCGTGGGGATGGCGGCGCCGCTCGTGGCGGGAGCCCGGGGGGAGCAGCGTACGGCCGAAGACGATCTTGCCCGGCCGAGGATCCATTGGACCTGCATGCCGATCCAGCCCTCGCGCTCGGGGCCACCTTCGGTGACGGGCACCTTGTCGATGTGGACGTGGTAGGCGGACATGGCAGGCTCCTTGCGGGCCGGCGTCAGGCGGGGGTGGAGGTGAGCGCGCCGAGGAGGGCGGGCTGGGCGGCGAGGAGGTCGATGGCGCGCTGGATCTTGCGTTCGCCGGCGAAGGGGCCGTGGCCGTAAAGGCGGCCGATGGCGTCGACGGCTTGGACGGTGCCGAGAGGGGTGACGATGAGGGCGAAGTCTTCTTGCTCGGCGCGCTGGGCGATGTAGGGGAGGTTGGGGGGGCCGCCGGTGAGGATGAGGCAGAGGGGTCGAGCGTCGAGGGCGGCGAGGGCGACATCGACCTTGTCGTGACGGGTGACGACGGTTTTGTCGGGGTAGCGGCTGAAGTAGTCGATGCCGCCGTGGGCGCTGATCGGGCCCACTTGGAGCCAGGCGGAGGCTTCTTGACGGAGGGGCGACGGACCGGTGAAGTCGCCGTCGATGGCGGCGGCGACATCGGCGAGGAGGGGGGCGCTGAGGAGGCGGTCCTGGGGCAGGGTGGCGAGGAGGGGGAGGGCGAGGGCCTGGGCGCGGGCTTGAGCAGCGGCGCGGGCGTCTTGCGGGCAGGCGTTGACGATGAGGCCGTGGGGCTGGAGGGCGGCGGCGGCGCGTTGGAGGGTCGTGTCGTCGGCTTGGCCGTAGCGGGTGATTAAGAGGAGGCGGCTATCCGGTTGGCGGAGAGCGGCGGCCTGGGGGGGGTCCGGGACCTCGATGAGGGTGAGGTCGGTGTCGTCGGGGAGGGCGTCCGCGCTGGTCGGCCCGCCGGGGGCGGCGGCGCGAACGCCCGGGACGTGGAAGAAGACGGCGGCGTCCTCGGCGTCGTTGGCGCCGGGCGCACGGACGAGGCGGACGCTGGGGTGGGGGGCGGCTTGGCGGAGGGCGCCGGCGAGGCCGGCGGCGATGGTGGTCTTGCCGTCGCCGGGGAGGGGGGAGGCGAGCAGGACGCGGGGCATGGAGGTGTTATAGCAGCGGCGTGGGGTAGGGGCCTGCGGGTGCTGGGGCAGCGGGCGCGGTCAGTCTGACGGATGAGACGATATCTTCTTATCGTGCCGACGATGCGACGCAAAGTCGGCGGCTTGGTGCCGTTGGAAGTGGCCATTCTGGCGGCGTTGCTTGCGTTGCGCGGGCAGGGGACAGCGGAGACGCACGGCTTCGGTGCTGCGAGGGAGCTGCGGGACCGCGAGGGCGCGCGACGGCTGACGGCCCACGGCACGCTCTACAAGGCGCTGGGCCGCTTGGAGAAGATGGGGTATCTGGCGAGTCGCTGGGAGGATCCCGGTGACGTCGATCTGGGGCAGCCACGGCGGCGTCTCTCCCACGTCACCGTGGAAGGCGAACAGACCTCCGCCGCCATACGGCAGGCCGCCCCGCGACCGCGCGCCCGCTTGGCGCCGCGGCCCGATGGAGCGGGAACGTGAGTGGGGCGTCGTTGCGCTGGGCGGAGCGGTTCACCCGCGGCTGGTGCGGGGACCCGAGCGACGGCGGCGCAGATCTTCGGCCGCGCCCTATTGGGCATGCCCGCCGAGGTCGCGTGGCCCGTGAGCGACTTCAAGGGAGCGCCGAGGGAGACCTTTGGGAATCGGACGCTGGTTGTGGCAGCGGTCGCGGCGCTGCTGTCGATCATCATGGGCATCCTGATGTTGAGTGGGCTCGCTGCCTTTGTGCCCGCTCGTCGGGCTGTCCAGATCGTTCAGGATTGCGCGAGGGCGGGGTGGCGTCCAAGGCCGGGCGACGGCGTCGGTGGACGCAATCAAGATATTGACCGGGAGGAGTAGCCCGACCCCTGGGAGGGCGCTGCTTGAGCTGGCGTTCGAGCTGGCGCTCCGAGCGGCCGTGGTGAAGCTGGTCGCTCAGATGGCGAGCGAGCAGCCGGCCGCGCCGCGCCTTTTTCGCGGCGCTGGGGTTCGAGCCTGAAGCTGTGCTTGGTGGGCACGTGATGGATGCGGACGGCGAGCGGCGACTTGCATCTGATGCGTTCGACACGGCCCGGCAGGTGATGCCGGCCTGTGACGGCTGTGGGGCTCCGCCTCCCGCTGGCCAGCCGGCGCTGGCGATGCCCGCTGTGGGCGGTCGGGGCCGCGGGCGGGCGAGGCGTGGGCCGAGGGCGTGGGGTTGGGTATGCTGACGGGCGCCGGGCCGAGGTAGCTCAGTTGGTAGAGCACACGACTGAAAATCGTGGTGTCGGCAGTTCGATTCTGCCCCTCGGCACCAGGCTTGCTGTGGCTACTGGCGCGGCGGGATTCGCCTCCGGACGGCCCGCGACGTGGACGGCAGGGGCCAGGTCATGCATCTCGCTCGCTCCTTCATCGTCGGTGCTCGCCTGGTTGCCGTGATCATGTTGGCAGCCGTCCCCCCACTCCGATCGGCCTGCGAGCGGGCGGCGGCGGCGTGGGCGATCGGGGCGCAGACGTGGCGCAACAAATCGCGGTGCTGGAGGCGGTGGTGGAGGCGCCCGAGGCCCCGTCCCGGCGCTGATCGACGACGGGATGCAGGGGTGGAGGCCTGGCGTTTCCTTGCAGACGTTGGGGATCCGGTTCGTGGCTGCGGGGAGATCGCTCAGCCGGGATCGGCCGAGCCGATCGCTGGGGGCGAGCGATTCCGGCGCCGGGGATTGATGCGACGCTGGTGTGCAGGAGGCCCAGGCGATCTCGCCGGCGCCGCGGTTGGATAATCGGCGAGCGGCAGCGCCGCGCTCCGGCGTCGCCGCGGGGCGGGGGCGTTCGGCTCGCCGCAGCGAGCGGCACGGAGCTGGGAGCGCGGGAATCGCCCGCCACTGTCTAGACTCTCCGCTACGGAGGTCGTGATGACGTACACGCGCATCCGTGCCGAGGGGGAGGGTGAGAGCCATTTCGCGCAGGTCGAGGCGGACTTCGCCGCCGTCGACGACTATGCGCCCGGCATGCCGACGCTCGGGATCGCGCGGCTGGGGTCCGCCGACGCGATCGAATTCATTCATGTGCCGGCGGGGTTCGAGTCGGACCGGCACGCGATCCCCCAGCGCCAGTTCATCGTCGTGCTGGCGGGGAGATGGAGATGCTGGTGAGCGACGGGAGCAGTCGCCGCTTTGGGCCCGGCGACGTGCCGCTGTTCGGGGACACCTCCGGGAAGGGTCATCGCGCGCCCGGCATGGCGGCCGAAGTGGTGCTGATGGCCGTGTCGATCTGAGGAGCGGGCCGACTCGGCGAGGCCGTGGCGCGCGATCGGGCGCGGCGGGTCGCCGGGGTGCGACCGGGGCCAGCGCCTCGCCCCTGCGCGCCGGTTCCCCTTAGACTCCGCCGCACAAGAACAGGAGGCAGCATGGGGCCGCGGATCGCGATTGTGGGGGCAGGAGCGATTGGCTCCGTCGTGGGTGGGATGCTGACCCGCGCCGGGCACGACGTCACGCTGATCGACCAATGGCCGGAGCACGTGGAGGTGATGAAGCGGGACGGCCTGCGCCTCTCCGGGCCGATGGGCGACATCACCGTGCCGGTGCACGCGTTGCATATCACCGAGCTGCAGACGGTGGCGACGCCGTTCGATCTCGCCTTCATTGCGGTGAAGGCGTACGACACGGAGTGGGCGACCGCGCTGATCCTGCCGTACCTGGACGCCGACGGGCTGGTGGTGGACTTCCAGAACGGCGTCAACGACGAGCGGGTCGCGGCGGTGGCGGGGCGCGAGCGGACGCTGGGCTGTGTGATCACGATCGGCGCGGGGCTCTATGAGCCAGGGCGCGCCGTGCGGACGGACAGCCGCCGCTTGGGATTTCGCATTGGTGAACTCGACGGCGGCGAGACCGATCGCGCGCGCCGCATCGCCGGCATCGTGAGCGACGTCGAGCAGGCCGTGGTGACGACCAACCTCTGGGGAGAGCGCTGGGCCAAGCTGACCATCAACTGCATGGCCAATCCGATCGCGGGGCTGACGGGGTTCGGCTCGGCGGACGTGCGGCGGCGGGACGACACGCGGGCGCTGGCCATCCACCTTGCCGCCGAGGTGATCGAGGTGGGCGGCGCGCTGGGGCACGACCTGGAGCCGGTCTGGGGCATCGCGCCGCAGCGGTTCCTCGATGCGGTCGCCGGTCGCGATGCTCCGGCGCTGGAGGCGGAGCTGGTCGAAGGGGCGAGCATCCTGGGGGAAGGCCGCCCCTCCTTCCTGCAAGATGTGCTGCGCAACCGCCGGACGGAGATCGACTATCTCAACGGCTACGTCGCCGAGCGCGGGCGCGAGGTGGAAGTGGCCACGCCCGTGAACGATGTCATCGTGGAGGTCGTGCGATCGTTCGCCGTCGGCGAGATCCAGCCGGACCCGGAGAATCTGCGCTTGATCCACGAGCGTCTCCCGGCGGCCGACTGGCTCCTCAAGGCGGGATCGTGATTCGGGCGCCGACGCGAGGCGGGACTGGCGCCAGCCCGCCGTCGATGCGGAGAGGATCTTCAGCAGCCCCCAGCGGTGCGGTGCAGTTGTGACGGCGCTTGGGCGGGCGTTCGCGTCGTCCCTCTGAGTAGGGCCTCGGACTTGCGCACGCGGCCCGCGATCCGCCGAGCTTGGCGCTCGCGTCCTGGGAGGGGAGGGGGAGGCCGGATCGGGTCAGGCCAGCGAGGGCTTCGGCGAGGCCGCCGCCGCTGAGGTCGCGGATTAGGTCGTCGAGGGCGTCGAAGTCGACGGGGCCAGAGACGTCGAGGATGGTGATGACGCCGAACTCGGCACCGGCGTCTTGGCGGGCGAGGGGAGCGTCGCGGCGAGGGCGAAGGGCGAAGAGGGCGAGAACGGGCGTGCGTCGCGCGGCTCACTTCCGGCAGGGTTGCGCGGCAGCGTGGCGGAGGCGGGCGGCCCGCGGACAGGGGCGTCCGCGAGCGGGGCTCGGCGGCGCGGGGCGCTCAGTCGCGGAGGGACTTGCCCTTGTCGACGGCGGCGCCGGCGGCGTCCTTGGCGGCGCCGGCCACGTCCCCGGCGACGTCGGCGCCCTTTCCGGCGACATCGCCGGCAACATCCTGGCCTTTTTCGGCGACATCACCCGCGACGTCGGCGCCCTTTCCGAAGAGAGCCTTAATTCCGTCCATCATGCCCATGGTGGTGGTCCTTCCGTGGTGGGGGAAGGTTAGAACCCTCAGTGCCGAAACTCAACCGATCGGTGCAGCGGGCGGTGTCTCGCGTTCTCGCGGGCGTGGGGGTGTACCGAAATGACCGTCTGTAACCTCTACGTGGTGCTGGCCCGGCATCCACGATATCTGCGAGCGAGGTTGGACCCTATTGGGCCGGACAACGATGCCACGATCGCCGCCGCTGCTGCTGCTGCGGCCGCCACGCTCACAGTGGCCGCGTGGGGAACGGGACCGAGGGGCCGCCGTGCGCGCGATGCTCGATCGCCCCCAATGCCTCGGCCTGACGGCATCCGGCCAGCCGCGACACCCGCTTTTCGTCCGGGCGGGCACACCCCTGCGGACACTTCCCGCTGCGAGGTCGTGTGGTGGCCCGGCCATCGGGCGTTCCCGCACGCCGAAGGCCGGGACGGGGGGGGCGATAAGGCCTCGCCGCCGACAACCTCAAGCCCTTTATTCCCGACGCGATGGGGGTGTCGACACGCTCCATTCCGTTTTAGTGAGCACATCTACCGGCTGAGGGGCTGGCGTCGCCGTGCCCTTTGCGATTATTCGACCTACCCGAGCGAGCCTCGCCCTCGTTGGCCGCATTGCTCCACCGCCGAGGACAGCCAGCGGTTCAGGCTGACCCCCTCGGCCGCTGCGAGCATCGCGGCCCGGGCGTGCACGGACGGCAGCACCCGCAGCGAGATCCGGCCCTGATACTCCTTCGCCGCGAACGGCTCGGGAATCTCCTGCCCCTGCTCGAGCTGCGACTCCACCCAGAGGGCCATCGCCTCCTCAAGGTTCGCCCAAGCCTCCGGTCCGTCGTCACCGGCGGAGTAGCAGCCAGGGAACTCCAGGACCTCGGCGCCGACCCCATCCTCGTCCTGCCGAAAGACGCGGGCGTAGGGTGCGGCGAGAACCTGCGCGACCCGCTTCTTGACCTCGGTCTTCGTCAGCCCCTTCGCCTTCGTCATGACCAGCGCTCCAGATCGTCGATGCTGCTCTTGTCCGTGTACTTGTTTGCGTGGACCGCCACCGTCATCGAATGGCCGTCCTTGGCGAGAACGACGTGGCTCCCCTTGCCCCGCTTCGTGCTGACCGCCCAGCCCAGGCGGGCGGCGGCCTTCACGATCTCGGCCTGGGTCAGGTTCCCGGCCTTGTCGCGGAGCGCTTGGAAGTCCACGTCTTGTGCTATGACAGCATTATCGCTGTCACATGATATAATGCCAATAGTGCTAGCGAAAGAAAACTGAGACACTCCCGTGCAGCGGGATGGGTAGCAGGCAGGTGCGAGGTCGCGGGGCCCTGAGGTGGAGGCGACGGCCTTGGCGGAGGAGGACGCGGCAGAGACGCGGGGGCGGGTCATGACGGTGTTCGGGGCGAAGGGCGGGATCGGGAAAGACGACGATCGCGACGAATTTGGCGGCGCTGCCGGCATCAGGGCCTTCGTCGTCGGTGCTGCTGATGGACATGGACACGCGGCTGGGGGATGTAGGGATCGTGCTGGACGTGGAGGCGGAGTATTCGGTGGTGGATCTGGCACGGCTGGTGGAGACACTGGATCGGGAGACGTTCCGGCGGGCGCTGGTGCGGCACGGGTCGGGGGCGGAGGTGCTGGCGGCGCCAGCCCGTGACGCGGCGCGATTGACGGGGGACTGCGTGGACGATGTGGAGCCGGAAACCGAGGGGCTGGAGACTGAGGAGCCGGTGACTGGACCCGGCGGCGCGTCGGTGGACGTGCGCATCGGATCGAACTTGATCGGTTGGGGGGGCTGCCACGACGAGCGCGGCGCTGCTTGAGGCCAATCCGGCGATCTCCGCGATCTGGATCTGGGATGCCGCCGGACAGCAGTGGCTGGGTGACTCCCGCAGCTTGCCGGCCTTGCTTCGGCCGAGGATCACCGTGTCAGGGGGGGACGGCCTCTTCGTGATCGTGGCCGCGCCGCAGCCGCCAACGGGGAGCGACGGCGGTGGCGCTGTTCCCTGCTCGGATATTGAGGACCCTGCGGCGCGCGATGCGACGCGGCTGGTGGGCAAGTGCTCCGACTGAACTGCGACCGCGCGCGGGTGGGTCTGCCGGTCGCGCTCCCCTTGGTGGGAACAGGGTGGCGGGCCGGACGCCGACGGCGGGGTGGCGGAGCGGACGGAGGGAGAGGCGACGCTGAAGGGGTTCGGGGAGCCGGTGCGCTTGTTCGTCGTGGGGGAGGGGGAATAGTGGGGGCGTCCTTCGACGGGCGCAGAATGAGCGGGTCGTGGGTTCAGGCGTGGTCGAAGATGGCTTCCGGGAGGAAGGCGGAGACGACGACGTTGGGGAGGTCGACGGTGTTGCTGATGCGGAGGTCGACGGCGACGGAGCAGATGACGTAGGCCTGTTCCGGGGAGTAGCCGCGCTCGCCGAGGAGTTCGATCATGCCGAGGACGGCGTTGCGGGCGGCGAGGGTGAGGTCTTCGCTCTCGTTCTCGCCGTCCGGGGTAAGGGGCATGCCCATGACGGCGAGGAAGCGCTGGGAGGTGCTGGGCTGGGGCGGGGCGAGGTCGTCGCTGCGGGCGAAGACGGGACCGGCGAGGGTACGGCGGGCGGCGAGGCCTTTGTGGAGGTGGAAGCGGACGGTGACGGTGGCAGCCATCTCGACGGCGGTGACGCAGACTTCGCCGTCGCCCTGGGCGAAGTGGGCGTCGCCGGTGGAGAAGCCGGCGCCGGGGAGGAAGACGGGGAGGAAGAGGCGGGCGCCGGCGCTGAGTTGCTTGACGTCAACGTTGCCGCCGTTCTCGCGCGGGGGCAGGGTGCGCAGGCCGTGGGCGGCGGGGTCGCCGCCGGCGGGGACGGCGCCAGCGGGGCGGGGCGGGAGGACGAAGCCGCCGCGATCCAGCAGGCGTTGTTCACGGGCGGTCCATTGCGCGAGCTGGGTGGGGCCGGGGGCGGTGGCGGAGACACCCATGAAGGGTGCGCCGGGGATGCGCAGGCCGGGCAGCTGAGGCGACGTGGCGAAGCCGGCGTCGATGGTCCAGTGGACGAGGTAGGGGTCGGAGAAGCGGTCGCGGAGGAAGCCGAGGCCGGGGATGATGGCGCTGAAGGCGGTGGGTTGGGGGGCAATCTCGCGGAACTCGACCTCGAGGGCATCGCCAGGCTCGGCGCCCTGGACGGCGACGGGGCCGGTGAGGGGATGGACGCGGCCGGTGTCGAGGCTGGGGAGGTCGGCGGCGGTGGTGTGGGGGGTGATCTGGCCGTCGAGGGCGTCGCGGGTTTCGAGGCTGACGTCGTCGCCGGGGGCGACTTCGAGGATGGGGGGGATGTCGGGGTGGTAGCGGTTGTGACCGGTGTGGGGTTGGCGAGCGAGGGGGAGGGAGCGGTCGATGGTGATGCTGGGCATGGGGGCCTCCGGTGGCGGGTCGCTGCGGGCAGGGTGGCAGATTCGGACCGAGTCTGGGCGGAGGTCGTCGCACGGGCGGCGAGAGGCGTTGCACAGGCAGAAACAGCGGGGGATCTGCTTACGCGCTCAGAAGCGTAGGGGCACCCATATGCTGGGCGCCGCGAGAGGCGGCCGCCGTGCCCTTCCCCTCGCCGGCGCCGAGCTACGAGGGACTACAGAAGTTCCGGGCCCGCTCCGCCGATTTCGGTGAGGGACAGCGATGGCGCCCGGTGGTGGCGAGGGCGGCGGTTGCGATCCTGGAGGGCGGCGGTTTCCTGGGCGGCGCGGAGGCCGAGCTGGGTGAGGGTTTCGTTGGCGCGGAGGAGGATCTCGCCGGAGGAGGTAATGCCGTCGGCGGGGAGGTCGAAGAGGCGGCCCAGATCGTTGGCGCCGGCGCGGACGCGGGCGATGCGTTCGTCAATGTCGGCGGGGGTCATGTCCAGCCAGGCGTCGGCGCGGCGGCGCCTGGCGGCGCCGTGCGGCAGGCGCTGGGCCGGTCGGCGCGGAGGGGGGTGGGTGGGAAGCCGGCGGGCGGGTACAGGGATGCGGCGGTTGATCTCGTGGAGCGGTGGACGGTGTGCGGAAGGCGAGGGTACCTTGGCGATCCGGGCGCCGAAGCGGTGCCCGGCTGAGGCTTTCCGGACGGGGACGGCGTCCGGGTTGGGAGCGTCCGGGCGATGCCGCGCGAGATCGACCCCGCCTACGGGACGTATATCCGCTATATCGACCGGACGCGGGCGTACTACGCGGCGCAGGGCTACGAGCGGCCGTACCGCTACGCGCACCATACGGAAGTCCCCTTCAGGCGCCTGCCGAAGCCGCTGGCGGAGTGCCGGCTGGGGCTGATCACCACGGCGATGCCGCGGGATCCGGCCACGGGCGAGACGCCGCTGCCGCTGCGGCCGTACACCGCGCCGGTGGATCCGCCGCCGGAGGCGGCGGGGCTGTTCACCGACTACCTGACGTGGGACCACACAGCCACGCACATGGAGGACGCGGGATCGTACCTGCCGGTGGCTTGGCTGCACGAGTATGTGTCGTCGGGGCGGGTGGGGTCGTTGTCGGGGCGGTACTACGGGACGCCGATGGTGTATTCGCATCGGGTGACGCGGGAGGAGAACGCGCCGGCGGCGCTGGCGATGCTGCGGGAGGACGGGGTGGACGTGGCGTTGCTGGTGGCGATTTGACCGATCTGTCATCAGGCCGGGAGCCTGACCGCGCGGCACCTGGAAGCGAACGGCATCGCGACGGTGCTGGTGGGGAGCGCGCGGGACATCGTGGAGCACTGCGGGGTGCCGCGTTTCTTGTTCACGGACTTTCCGCTGGGGAGTTCCTGTGGGCAGCCGGGGGATGTGGCGATGCAGCGGACGGTGGTGGGGGAGGCGCTGACGCTGCTGGAGACGGCGGCGCTGCCGCGGACGACGGTGCAGTCGGCCTGCCGGTGGAGCGCGGACGAGAGCTGGCGCGAGGGGTATATGCGGGTGACGGAAGCGGACCGGGAACGGCTGCAGGCGCTGGGGGAGGAGCGGCGGCGGCGGCAGGCGGCGGGGTTGCCGGTGTGGCAGGCGTCGTCGCCGGGTCCGTGACGCGATGGGCGAGGCGACGGCGGGGGATGGGGGGCGGGAGGGGACGCCTGCGTACGAGACGCTGCTGGCGACGCCGTTAAGCGCACGGGAGAGGGCGCTGCTGGAGCGGGCACGGTCGCACGCGGCGGACTTTGGGTCGCGGGCGGCGGTGCACGACGCGGCCGGCACGTTTCCCGTGGAGAATTTCGCCGCGATGCGGGAGAGCGGCTACGCGCACATGACGCTGCCGGCCAGGTACGCGGGGGAGGATGTGTCGCTGCTGGAGCTGTGCGCCTGCCAGGAGCAGCTGGCCCAGGGCTGCGCGGGGACGGCGATTGGGGTGAACATGCACCTGTTCACGCTGGCGTCGATGGCGGCGGATGCGGCCTTGCTGCCGACGGGGCCACAGGCGCAGGTGGCGATGGGACTGCGGGAGATCGGGGAGCGGCGCAGCTATGTGAGCGGGTCGTTCAGCGAGACGGGGCAGGCGGGGGCGTATTTTCTGCCGGCGACGCAGGCGCGGCGGGCGCCGGGGGGTTGGGTGGTGCGGGGACGGAAGGCGTACGCGTCGAACTGGCCGGTGGCGGAGGTGGTGTCGGCGCTGGTGCAGGTGGTGGACACGGCGGCGGGGCCGGCGCGGGTGGCGATGGTGTCGGTCCCGAAGGGGACGCCGGGGCTGTCGTCGCCGGGGGCGGGGAGCTGGGAAGTGCTGGGGATGCGGGCGTCGGGGAGCTACGCGGTGGAGTGGGAGGACGTGTTCGTGGCGGAGATGCTGATGCCGCCGTCGCGGCCCGCGGCGTCGTTCTTCGCGGAGATGTCGGCGTTCGGGGCGTGGTTCAACGTGAGTGTGTCGGCGGTGTACACGGGGGTGGCGCAGGCGGCGATCGATTGGGTGACGGCGTTCCTGCGGGAGCGGCGGCCGGCGGGGGTGGTGGGGGGAAGGTCGCTGCGGCACATGCCGGGGTTGCAGTACCAGTTGGGGGAGATGGTGGCGCTGACGGCGGCGTCGCGGGGGTTGATCCGGGCGTCGGCGGAGGACTGGGGCGCGCGGGCGTGGGGGCCGGAGGAGGCGGCGTCGCGGGGGGGGATCTGCAAGTACGTGTGTACGAATAACGCGGTGCGGGTGGTGGGGCTGGCGATGGACATCGCGGGGGGGCCGGGGCTGTTCCGTTCGGGGGGGTTGGAGCGGTTGTATCGGGATGTGCGGGCGGGGAAGGCGCACCCGCCGAGCGATCCGCTGGCGCTGGAGCTGATCGCGAAGCGAACGCTGGGGATTCCGTTGGGGTTTGAGCCGCGTTGGGGATAGTTCCCCACCTTCTCCACTTGATGGAGGGGGCTCCGTTTGATGGACGGGGTACCCGTGGGGGGGGGTGCGGCGCTCGGAAGACCTCACCCCCCGACCCTCCTTCGGCGGACTCAGGACAGGCTCTCTCCGTGGGCGAGCCATGGAGGGAGGGAGAGAGGGGGCCACTCAGCGAGACGGCTGCTCCCACACGACATCCTCCCGCACTCGGAATCCAGACGCCGTCGCCGTTGGAGAGGAGGTCCAGCGCCACTTCCGTAACCGCGCCGAAGACGACGTCGAATAGGGCGGCGGCGCTAAACCCTTCGACCGTCAGGACGACCTGGTCCGATAGGTCCGGCGAGATCTTGATGCGCCAGGCGCCGTCGTCCACGACGTCTGTCGCGACGAGTTCTCGATCGTCCCAGCGCTCGGCCCGAACGGCGGTCCCATCGGCCGCCGCCGCCCCATCGAGCCGGAGCCCCGATCCGGCGCCCTCGAAACCGAAGAAGGAATGGGGGGCTTGTGGTGGGGGGGGGGAGCCGCCCGCGCTGGTCATCGCCCCCGAGCATCCTCGGGAGGGATACGACCCCGGCCGCTTCGGCCGCTGGATCGACGCGGACGGAGACGGCTGCGACACCCGCCACGAGGTCCTGATCGCGGAGGCCATCACGCCGCCGGTGATCGGTGCGGGGTGCAGGCTCAGCGGCGGGCGCTGGGAGAGCCGCTACGACGGGGCCGTGACGACGGGCAGCGGCCGCGCCTTCGATATCGACCACCTGATTCCGCTGGCCGAAGCGTGGGACTCCGGGGCCTGGGCCTGGACACCGGAACAGCGCCGCGCCTTCGCGAACGATCAGGACCGGCCGGACGCGCTGATCGCGGTCTCCGCTTCATCGAACCGGTTCAAGGGCACCTGTGACCCGGCGGAGTGGCTGCCGGCGCGGGACGTGTGCTAGTACGCCACCGCCTGGATCGCCGAGAAGCGCCACTACGGGCTCAGCGCGGACTCTGCGGAGTGGGCGGCGCTGGAGCGGGTCCGAGCGGCGTGTGCGGCACCCAAAAGTCACAAGACTCTGCACACAACGCGCCCCCCGACAGGTAACGTCGGGGGGCGCGCCCCGATGGGTACGGCGGTCTTAGAAGCTGACGTAGGGGGTTCGACACCCCCCGGGTCCACCCACGCACGCCAGCCCGACCGACGTGGCCAAAGCAGCGCGATTTATGCCAAGTTTGATTTCCTTCCCCTAGACTGCGCCCTCCTGCGCGCGGGAGTGAAAAGGAACCCCCCCATGCGCGGATACTTCAAAGACCCCTGGGACCCCCTTGAACTCGGCTACGCTGACGGGCCCTGGATCAGGATCGCTGTGCACTTCCCCATCCTCGGGGAAGCGAACCACTTCACCCCTCTCGATTTCCTGATCGACCCGGCAACGCCGCGAACCTCGATTGGGTTTGAGCAGGCGGAGAAGGCGGGCATTACCACAGCGCACCATGCGCAAGCTCCAGATGCCGGACTGTTCGGGGAAGAGCTCTTCGGTACTCAAGGGGCACAGTTCGATGTGGTGTTCAGCTTCCCGGAGTGGGCGTACCTAATGAAGGGGAAGCTGAACGTGCACTGTCTGGTGCCGGAGGGTTTCCCGCCCGTGAGTCTCCTTGGGCGGGACGTCCTTCGTCACTTTCGGCTGGTGGTGGACCACCAAGGTAGGGAGATCCTGCTAGACCGAAAAACAGTCTTGGGCTAAGGCTGCATTTCGCGTCCCACGGCTCCCGTTTTCGATTTTTGACCATGGCATCGGTCATGTCACTATCCCTTCCCCATCCTGAGCCTGGGTCAAGGGCATAATTGCCGAAGGAATGGGGGGGGCGGCCCGGGGGCCTGGGCAGCGGTGTGCTCCGCGCCGACACCCATGAGCGCGACCAGGCCCAGCACGACCAGTGCGCCGATGTGCAGTGCCCATCGTTTCCCCATCGCAGACCGCATCGTGGACCCGCTTCCGGCGGTAGCTGCTGGGGCGGCGACTGCGTCGCATGATAGGGGCGGGGACCGGTCGTTACGTGGGTTGACTATACGGGAATGATGGGACGATGGACGGCTCACGGCGCGGCGCGGGGTGTGGTACGGGGACTCCCCCCGCACCCGTCTCCATTGCCTGGAACGGAGAGGGGCGGAAGGGGCGGGGGTGGGGTAGCGGTTCTTGGGAGGGCGGATGCGGACGTGGGTCAGCGGCGCGGGCGTTCGACGGGGGCCGGGCGAGTGGGGCGGTTGGGAGAGGGGGCGCGCTCGTGCGAGGCGGGGGGACTGGGTACGGTGAGCGGGATTGCGTGCGGCGGGGTCGTCGCTTCGGGGCGGCTCGACGCGCGCCGCGCCCGGGTCCGTCACGGGGACGGGGCCCGCCGGGCGGGAGGCTGCAATGTCGGTGTATATCCCGCTGTTGGTGGTGTTGCTGTTCTTGTCAGCGTTCTTCTCCAGCGCGGAGACGGCGTTTCTGTCGTTGGAGCGGGTGCAGGTGGCGGAGCGGCTGGGGCGGGGGGTGCCGGGGGCGGGACGGGTGTCGCGGCTGCTGGCGTCGCCGCGGCGCTTGCTGTCGTCGATTCTGCTGGGGAACAATCTGGCCAACACAGGCGCGGCGGCGGTGGGGGCGGCGATCGCGACGGACGTGGTGTCGGGGTGGGCGGGAGTCCTGGCCGCGACGCTGATCATGACGGTGCTGCTGGTGGTGTTCGGGGAGGTGGGACCGAAGACGGTGGCGCTGCATCACAACTTTTCGGTGGCGCGGGCGTACGCGCTACCGTTGGGGGGCTGGACGCGGCTGACGGCGCCCGTGGTGTGGGTGCTGGACGGGATCAGCCGGGGGCTGCTGGCGCTGGTGGGGGAGCGGGGGGAGCGTGGGCCGGCGCTGAGCTTGGGGGAGCTGCGGACGGCGATCCGGCTGGGGGCCGAGGGGGGGGCGATCGAGCGGGATGAGTCGGCGATGCTGCTCAGCGCGCTGGCGCTGCCGACGCAGCAGGTGCGGCGGATCATGACGCCGCGGGTGCAGATCGCGGCGGTGGAGGCGTCGACGCCGCTGGCGGAGGTGGCGCGGCAGCTGGCGGCGCTGGGGTATCTGCGCTTGCTGGTGCACGAGGGGTCGCCGGATGACATCGTGGGGTATGTGCACGTGAGCGACGTGAATGCGGCGCAGGCGTCGGGGCGGGGGGAGGCGCTGGCGCGGGAGGTGATGCGGGAGCCGTTGTTCGAGTCGGAGCGGGCGCGGGTGGCGGGGGTGCTGGAGGCGATGCAGGAAAGCGGGACGCACTTGGTGGTCCTGATCGACGAGTTTGGGGCGACGGCAGGGATCGTGACGCTGGAGGACGTGCTGGAAGAGGTGGTGGGGGAGATCCGCAGCGAGAGCGGTCCGCAGCGGGGGGAGGAGGCGCCGGTACGGGTGGGGGGACGCTTGTACGTGGAGGGGCAGCGCGCGCTGGGGCAATTGGGGGCGGAGCTGGGGGTGGAGCTGCCGCACGCGGAGGCGGAGACGGCGGGCGGGCTGGTGCTGGCGCACCTGCGGCACATGCCAGCGCGGGGGGAGACGGTGGACGTGTCCGGGTACCGCTTTACGGTACTGAGCGCGGATGAGCGGCGGGTGCGGCTGGTCGCGGTGGAGGCGCTGCCGGGTGGGGTGGAAGGAGAGGGGGAGGGGGACGGCGGCGGACGGACGCCGTCCGAGGGAGCGGATCCGGCTGGGCGTCCGGAGGTAGGGGCCTAGTGGAGTTCGTGATCTTCGCGGCGTGCGCGCTGGCGATCGCGCTGGCGGGGCCGCTGCTGGTGGACGCGGTGGAGGGGGTGGCGGAGGAGACGGGGCTGGGGCGGCTGTGGCTGGGGACGGTGCTGCTGGCGGGGGCGACCTCACTGCCGGAGTTGGTGAGCGTGGTGACGGCGGCGAGGATCGACGAGCCGGACATCGCGGTGGGGACGGTGCTGGGGTCGAACTTGTTCAACATGACGATTTTCGGGGCGGTCCTGGTGCTGTTCCCCCTGGCGGTGCGGTCGAACCGGGGCGGGGCGCTGACGGGGGCGCTGGCGATCACGATGGCGGCGGCGGCCCTGGTGTTTCTGCTGCTGGAGGGGCCGGCGGTGGGGCGTTTCGGGCTGGGGGCGCTGTTGCTGGGGGGGCTGTACGTGGCGGGGTCGTTTGGCTTGTTCCGGGCCGAGCGGTCGGGGCGGCCGCGTGCGGCGGAGCTGCCGGGGAGCGCGGGGCTGTCTCGGGTGAGGGTGGCAGCGCAGTGGACGTCGATGCGGGGGGACGTGGCGCGGCTGGCGGTGGCGACGGCGGTGGTGTTCGTGGCGTCGCTGTTCCTGCCGGACGCGGCGGAGGAGATCGCGGCGACGCTGGGGGTGAGCGGGGGAGTGGTGGGGGTGGTGGGGGTGGCGCTGGCGACGTCGTTGCCGGAGGTGGTGACGTCGACGGTGGCGCTGCGGCGGGGGGCGCCGGAGCTGGTGGTGGGCAATGTGTTTGGGAGCAACGTGTTCAACCTGGCGGCCCTGTTCGCGGCGGAGGCAGCGCTGGAGGAGGGGCGTTTGTTGCAGGTGGTGGATGGCGATCAGGCGGTGACGGCGGCGTTCGGGCTGGGGGTGATGGTGCTGGCGCTGGGGCCGCTGCTGCGCACGCCGGGGGCGCAGCAGCGGCGGCGTTGGTTCCGGCTCCTGGGGGTGGCGATCCTGCTGGGCTATGTGAGTGGCGTGGTGACGGCGGTGAGCTTGGGGGTGGAGACGAGGTAGAGGGGGCGGGGGGCTTGGGGGTGGAGACTCAGGCGGCGCGGACGCGTTCGCGGATGGGCGCCAGCGTTCGCGCAGGGCCTGGACGACGGCGACGCGACGGGGGGGGGCGGTGGGGGCGGTCGACGAGGGGCGGCGAAGACGCCGGCGACGGCGGTGGTGTCGCTGACGAGGAGCATGCGGGTGTCGGCGCGCAGGGGGTGCTCGTGCATGCGGAGGCGGTCTTCGGGAGTGAGGGGGTCGTCGCCGTCGAGGAGGTTGGCGAGGAGGGCGAGCATGCCGACGTCGCGCAGGATCATGCCGTGGACGAGGCGGCGCATGGTGGCGTCGTCGAGGCCGAAGGCGCTGCCCAGGGCGATGGCCACGGAGGCGGCGTCACTGGCGTCGTGGAGGAAGTCGATGGCGGTGCGGAGGGTGCTGAGGAGGTTGGAGCGGACGCTGGGGCGGAGGAACTCCGGGAGGTCCGCGCTGCGTTCGGCGATGGTGATACGGCGGTAGTCGTGGTTGGCGATCTGGTGCAGATGGCCGGGGTTCAGGCGCGCGCCGGCCTGGGCGAGCATGCGGCCTTCTCTATTGAAGACGCTGGCTCTGTTGAAGACGGAGGCGCCGAGGATGGAACGGGCGGCACTTCGTTGACTACGGCGCGATGCATTCGCGTGTCCCCTCCCTTGAGGAATCGGCGGGGGGGGTCGGGGGGTTCAAGGGTGAGCCCCTAAGGGAGGGGCGGCGACTGCGGGCGGCTGCATTGCTTGGGGCTGGGGGGCGCTGCGATACTTGGCGGGGCACCGGGTGTGGATCTGCCGGTGGTGGATCTGGAGCCGGCGCCGCGAGGCGCCCCGGGCCGAAGTGGCGGAACTGGTAGACGCGGCAGTCTCAAACACTGTTGGGGGGCGACCCCCGTGCCGGTTCGAATCCGGCCTTCGGCACCAGAGCGCGCGGTCGTGCGGGCTGGCTGCGTGCGACGGCGCGGGCGGGGCGGTTGAGCCGCGCGCTGCCGAGTGGTGTAATGGTAGCACTAGGGACTTTGGATCCCTCAGTCCAGGTTCGAGCCCTGGCTCGGCAGCCAGCGTGCCGGCCCCTTCCCCGGTAGCTCAATTGGTAGAGCGAGCGGCTGTTAACCGCTAGGTCGCAGGTTCGAGTCCTGCCCGGGGAGCCAGACTGCACCCATGTCCCCATCGTGCCGGCGCAGCCGGTCCTCCGTGAATCGGCCCGCGCCATCCGGCTTCGGGGCCAGGGCGATAACGGTGCGCCCCTCCACCGCCACGCTCTCGAAGATCGTACTTGCGAGTTCGCGGCGGCCGCTGTCGTCGGTTTCTCGCTAGAGGCGGTCGGCATCGCGCCGGTCGCGTACTTGTCGAGGATCTGGACGACCAGGTCGGCGTCGGGGGTGGGATGGAGCTCCCCGTCCTCGCGTTCGCGTGCTGGTGGTGGAGGATCGTGCGGAGATTCGGACGGCGTGCCGGCTGATCCTGGAGGAGGCGGGGTAGGCGGTGACGGAGGCGGCGCTACGGCGGGTGCTGTCGAGGCTGAGGCGGTATTCAGCGGCTATGGGATGGCGGCGCTGGAGGGGCTGGAGCCGGGCCCGGAATGGACGTACGTGGCGAAGCCGTTCGATCGGGAGACGCCGCGGGGGCAGTGGGGTGGGTGCTGCGGGCGGAGGCGGATCCGGCGTTGTAGGGGGATGGGGGCGGGTCAGGACGGGGTGGGAGCCGGGGGGCTCGGCTCGACGAGGAGGGGGTGGGCGGAGGCGGGGTCGCCGACGCGGAGGCTGACTTCGCCGGCGAGGGCGGCTTCGAGGGTGTCGCCGCAGACCTGGGCGCGCCAGCCGCGCAGGAGGCCGGGGAGGGCGTCCGGGTCGCGGCCACGCAGGTGCCAGTCGATCAGGCGGCGGAGATCGGCGGCACCCCCGACGAGGGTGGAGGCGACGTCCTGTTCGACGCACGTGGATTCGAGCAGGGCTTCCAGGACGAGGGCGAGCATGCGTTCCTGGCCGGGACCGCGCCCTTCGCCGCGGCGGGCGGGTGGGAGGTCCTCGGTGGGGAGGGCGCGGACGGTATCGAGGGTGTCGAGGATGGAGGCGCGGTCGCGGTTCGAGAGGCGTTCCAGGCCGCGGACACGGCGGAGGTCATCGGGAGTGTGGGGCATGGCTTGTAGGGTGGCGAGGATGAGGTCGTCACGGAGGACGCGCCGGCGGGGGAGGTTGCGGCGCTGGGCGACGCCTTCGCGCCACTGATAAAGGGCGCGCACGGCGGCAAGTTCGCGCCGGCCGAGTTTGCCGGCGCCGGCCAGGCGCCACCAACGGTCCTGGGTGAGTTCCTCGCGGAGACGGCGGGCCTGGTGGTCGGATTCTTCTTGTTGCCAGGGGAGGCGGTCGCGAAGCCGGAGCTGGTCCTGGAGGCTCTCACGGAGGGGGAGGAGGTGTTCGACGTCGGCGGCGGCGTAGGCGAGCTGGGCGCTGGAAAGGGGTCGGCGCATCCAGTCGCTCCGGGTCTGCCCCTGGTGGAGGCGGAGGCCGAGGAGGGCCCGGACGAGGACGTGATAGGCGGCGGGATAGCGCTGGCCGACGAGGCCGGCGGCGATCTGGACGTCGAGGACGTTGGCGGGGAGGGCGCCGGTGGCGTACCAGCAGAAGCGGGCTTCCTGGTCGCCGGCGTGGACGACGAGGGTGACGGCGGGGTCGGCGGCGAGGCGCCAGAGGGGCGTGAGGTCGGGGAGGGCGAGGGCGTCGACGATCGTGATGTGGCCGGGGGTGGCGACCTGGATCAGGGAGAGTTCGGGGCGGTAGGTGCGTTCGCTGACGAACTCCGTGTCGATGGCGAAGAGGCCGGCGTGCTGGATGTCGTGGCAGAGGCGGTCGAGGGCGTGTGGGGTGGTGAGGAGGGGGGCGTCGGTGGGGGGCATGGGCGAGAGGAGGGTAGCGGAGGGGTGCGCGGATGTGGGGTGGTGCGGTGGGGGGGGATCGTGCGGGGAGCGGCCGCCGGCGAAGAGGCGTGGTAGGGTGAGGTTCGCGCCTGGAGGCGGTGATGAAGGTTCGGACATCCGTGAAGAAGCGTTCGAAGGACGATCAGATCGTCCGTCGCAAGGGGCGCGTCTACATCATCAACAAGAAGAATCCGCGCAACAAACAGCGCCAAGGCTAAGGCGGGGGCGCACCCCGCGGGCCGTCCGCTCTATCCGAGCCGATGAGATCGTAGGCGAACGAGCCCGTAGGCTCGGGGCATGAACGCGCTCCGCGATGTGCTGCTGTGGGCGTCGCGTCGGCGAGCGCTGGGCGACTGGCTGGAGCGGTCGTCGCTCTCGGGGCGGCTGGTGCGGCGGTTCGTGGCGGGGGCGACGGCGGTGGAGGCGATGGCGGCGGCGGAGCCGCTGCTGGAGCGTGGCTTCGCGGTGACGTTTTCGGCGCTGGGGGAGGATGTGGACAACGCGGCGGAGGCTGCGGCGGCGGTGGAGGAATACCAGGCGCTGCTGGCGGTGATCGAGGGGGAGGGGATCGCGGAGCGCAGCAAGGTGGCGGTGAAGCCGACGTTGCTGGGGTTGCAGGTGGGGGAGGATCTGGCGGCGCGGAACCTGGCGGCGATCGCGGCGGTGACGGCGCGCACGGGAGTGGGGCTGGAGCTGGACATGGAGCGTTCGCCGACGGTGGAGGCGACACTCCGACTGTACCGGCAGGGGCTGGAGACAGACCCTGCGCTGGGCGTCGCGATCCAGGCGGCGCTGCGGCGGAGCGCCGACGACGTGGCGGCGTTGATCGGGGAGGGGATCGCGCGGGTGCGGCTGGTGAAGGGGGCGTACGCGGAGCCGGCGTCGGTGGCGTACAGGGGGGAGGAGGCGGTGGTGCGGTCGATGCACGGGCTGGTGCGGGCGTTGCTGGCAGCGGAGGCGGTGGCGGGGGGGGCGCGGCTGTCGCTGGCGACGCACGACGAAGCCGTGATCGCGGCGACGCGGACGCGAGCGTTTCGCACGGGGGCGCCGAGCGGGAGCTGGGAGGTGCAGATGCTGTACGGGGTGCGACCGCGGTTGCAGGCGCGGCTGCTGCGGGAGGGCTACCCAGTGCGACTGTACCTGCCGTACGGCCGGCACTGGTATCCGTACTTTATGCGGCGGCTGGCGGAGCGGCCGGCGAACCTCTGGTTCGCGCTGCGGCAGGTGCTGCCGGGGGGCTGAGTCGTGTTTCGAAGCGCCTGCAACCGCGGAGGCAGGGGCCTGGGAGTTCCCCCGATATGCGCTGTGGTGCGGGCGGGGGACGATACAGGCAGCCCCGTGGGAGGAGCGCGCCGCGGCATTGTGGGCGCTGGAAGAGGACACGACGAGCACGCAGACGACGACTGAGACGCCGAGCGCGGGCGCGGGCGCTGCGAGGGCCGGGCGCGAGGCGTCCTGGGCTACCCTGTGTGCGGTCCGCGGGGCGGCTCCGCTGAGGGGGCCGGCGTCGGGTCGGGAAGGGGCGCGGGCGCGCGTGGCGGACTGCGGGGCCCCGAGCAAGGAGGCGGAGCGTGCCTGGCTGGTCACGCTGGAACAGATCCAGGCGTCGCACGACCGGGGCGATGGGCCACGCTTCAAGACACGGCTGAGTGCGCTGGAACGGGGCCAGTCGACGGTGCGGATGTCGACGGAGGGGGCGGCGGGGGGTGCGAGTGGGGGCGTGCACGGGGGCCTCATCGCGACGCTGGTGGACATCGCGCTGGTGACGAGCGCGGCGTCGATGTGCCGGGCGGGGGAGGAGTTGCGGGGAACGGCGGAACTGAACGTGTCGTATCTGCGACCGGCGCTGGGGGTGGAGCTGGTGGCGACGTGCCGGATCCTGAAGAAGGGGCGCTCGCTGGTGGTAGGGGACATCGACGTGGAGTCGGAGACGGGGCTGCTGCTGGCGAAGGGGCGGGGGCTGTACGCGGTGGGGCCGGCAGGGGGCGGCGAAGCCTCGGCGCCGAGCTGAGAGGGGATGCGGTGAGGCGGCCCTGGACGGGTTTGAATTTGCCGTCAGGTGGATGGTTTCGCGTGACTTCGTCGAGCCTTGCCCCGCTGGGCATGGCTGTGGCCGCTGTCGGTGGCGGTGGGGACGGCGGCGGCGGTGTTCTCAGCGGGGCTGGTTGACGGCTCGGTCGTGGCTGGCTGGCAAGAGGGGTTGGGGGCGGCACGGAGCGGCTCGGCGCCGCTCGACGGCTGTTGTCGTGCGCGGCTCGACGCCGATGCGGAGGACGTCCAGGCGACGTCGGGGCCGGCGACGCCGGTGAGGACGACGATGCGGGCTTGGGGGGAGTCGCGGAGGATGCGGCGGGTGGCTTCGAGGCCGTCGAGGAGGGGCATGAGGATGTCCATGAGGACGATGCCCGGCTGCTCCTTGAGGACGAGGTCGGCGGGTTCGCGGCCGTTGGCGGCCTGGCAGACGACGTGCAGGTCCGGGGTGGCCTCGAGGGCCATGGTCATGACGTTGCGGAGGAGGCCGTGGTCGTCGAGGTAGGCGGGGCCCCAGATGGAGCGGAGGAGGTCGGCGGGGAGGAGGACGCGGGCGGGGTGGAGAGCGAATTCGCTGAGGAGCTGGAATTCGATGGGGGCGAGGGGACAGGGGCGCCGTGGATCTGGGCGCCGCGGGTGGCGAAGTCGCGGGTGAGGGGCCGAGGGCGAGGCGCTGGGCGGCGCGGCGGAGGTTGGCGCGCACGCGGGCGACGAGTTCGCGGACGGCCTGGTGGATACGGGCGAGGGTCGCGGTGCCGGTGGCGGATGCGCGGATCATCGTCTGCGATGAGGATCGTGTCGGCCGGGATGGCTCGGCCCAGCGGTGCTAGGCGCGAAGTTGGTCGGTGAAGGCTACGTCATAGCGGGCGGCGCGGAAGCCGGGGTGGGCGGTGATGCGCCGGAGGAAGGGGGTGTTGTGCTTAATGCCCTCGATCTCGACCGCGGCGAGGGCGTGGTCGAGGCGGTGCAGGGCGGCGGCGCGATCGGGGCCCCAGACGATGCACTTGGCGATGAGCGGGTCGTAGTAGGGGGACACTTCGTCGCCGGTTTCGACGCCAGCGTCGATGCGGACGCCTGCGCCCTGGGGCAGGCGGAGGTGGGTGATGCGGCCGGGCGCGGGGAGGAGGGTATCGGGGTCCTCGGCGTAGATGCGGGCCTCGATGGCGTGGCCGTTGGGGCCGGCGGCGTCCGGGGGGAGGTCGAGGGGGTGGCCGGCGGCGAGGCGGATCTGCCACTCGACGAGGTCGAGGCCGGTGACCATCTCGGTGACGGGGTGCTCGACCTGGAGGCGGGTATTCATTTCCAGGAAGTAGAACTCGCCCCCGGGGGCGAGGAGGCATTCGACGGTGCCCGCGTTCTGGTAGCCGAGGTCCCGCATGGCCTCGACGGCGCGGGCGGCGAGGTCGTCACGGACGCTGGGAACGAGGGCGGGGGGCGGGGATTCCTCGATGACTTTCTGGTGGCGGCGCTGGATGGAGCAGTCGCGCAGGCCGAGGTGGCGGACGGCGCCGTGGTGGTCGCCGAGGATCTGGACCTCGATGTGGCGGGCGCCGAGGATCTGCCGCTCGATGTAGAGGGCGTCGTCGGCGAAGGCGCGGCGGGCCAGGGAGCGGGCGCGCTTGACGGCGCGGGCGAGCCCCTCGGGGCCGTCGACGACGGCCATGCCGATGCCGCCGCCGCCGCGGCTGGCCTTGACGATGAGGGGGTAGCCGACGGTGGCGGCAGCGGCTTCGAAGTCGTCGGCGGCGAGGTCATCGGCGGCGCCGGGGATGAGGGGGAAGCGGCGATCGGCCATGGCGGCGCGGGCCCGGTTCTTGTGGCCCATGAGGTCGATGTGGGCGGGGGTGGGGCCGATGAAGACGAGGCCGCGCTCCCGGCAGGCGCGGGCGAAGGCAGGATTTTCGGAGAGGAGGCCGTAGCCGGGGTGGACGGCATCGCAGGCGGCGGCCTCGGCGGCGGCGAGGAGGGCGGGGATGTGGAGGTAGGACTGGGCGACGGGGGCGGGGCCGATGCGGGTGGCGCCATCGGCGAGGCGGACGTGGAGAGCGGTGGCGTCGGCGTCGGAATAGAGGGCGTGGGTTTGGATGCCGAGGCGGCGGCAGGTGCGGATGATCCGGACGGCAATTTCGCCGCGGTTGGCAATGCAGATGCGTCGGAAGGGGGCGGGCACGCGTACCTCGCGGAGGGGAGCGTTAGTGGAGGGTGAGGAGGATGTCGTTTTCTTGGACGGGCTGGCCGGCTTCGACGGCGATGGCAGCGACGGTGCCAGCGTCTTCGGCTTCGACGGGGATCTCCATTTTCATGGACTCGAGGATGAGGAGTTCGTCGCCGGGGGAGATGGTGTCGCCGGGGGCGACGAGGACTTCGAGGACGGTGCCGGCCATGGGGGCACGGACATCGGGCATGGGGGGACACCTCGGGCTGGCTTGCTGGGCGGCGGCTTACTGGGGGGCATGCTCCCGGGCGGGCTGGGGTGTGTCAATTGCGTTGGGGTTTCCTTCCCCTCTCGCCCAGCCGCTCTCCCCTTCCCGTGGAAGGGGAGAGCGGCTGGGGGGCCGGGGAGCAGGGGAGGGCTGGTACGCTCTCGGTGAGACCCTGCTGGTGGGAGCGCCGCGATGCACCGCGATCTGATGGAAATCCTGGTCTGCCCGGTGACGAAGGAGCCGCTGGAGCTGGTGGTAGAAGAGGAGGAGGGTGAGGAGATCGTGCGGGGGCACCTGTACTCGCGATCGATCGATTTTCGCTATCCGATCGAGGACGGGATCCCGAACCTGTTGCCGCCGGAGATGCAGGAGAAGCGGGAGCCGGAGGCCGGGGCGACGTCCTAAGGCGGTCGGGGTTCGCCGGGGCAGGATGTGGCGGGGGGCTAGCCGCCGCCGGGGGGGTCTTCCCGGAGTCGCGCGTCAAGGTCTCCCATGAGGGCGGCGACGTCGAGGGGGTCGCGGAGGTTGGGGGGGTGGCGGTAGGTGAGGAAGACGAGCAGGCCGTCGCGCAGGAGGATGAAGGCCTGGCCTTCATCCTCCTGGATGTTGAAGGCGTAGTGGCGGGCGGCGTCGCCGGCGCCACGGGGGATGCCGAGGGCGCTGAGGCCGATGAAGTCGCGATCGTCGGCAACGGTGTCGGCGAAGGCGGTGAAGAAGTCGTCGGGGTCGGCGCCGAGCTGCAGGCGGAGGAGGTCGAGGGAGAGGATCTCGGCGCTGAGGGTGGCGCTGTAGGTGAGGCGGGCGGCGGCATCGACGAGGCCGAGGCTGAGGATGGGCTCGCGGTCGTCGCGGTCGACGAGGCGGAAGCGGGTGGGGAGGCCGAGGTGGTCCTGGGCGGCGAAGGCGGCGAGTTGGGGGTCGTTGTGGAACGGGGCGGGGAGGACGACGGCGGGGGCGGGGTCGAGCGCGAGTTCCGGGGGAGGAGCGGCGCCCGTGGTGGCGGGGCGGCCGGCCGCGCCGGGCGGGGGGTCGTCGTTGCTGCAAGCAGCGAGGAGGAGGAGGAGGAGGAGGAGGAGGAGGGCGGCGAGGGGCGCGGGGCGGGGCAGGGTGGTCACGTGGGGGCCGTTTCCTGCCGTTCGTCGTCCGCCGGGGGGAGTGTAGGGGGAACACCCAACGCGATCGGAGGCGCATCGTCACCGGCGCCTCGGGCGCGGCAAGCTTCGGACGATGGGATAGAACACGTCATCGAATTTCACGAGCCAGGTGAACAGCCATTCGTGTTGCTCCGGCCAGTGGTCGGGATTCCGAATCGGAGCGTCCTTGCTCACGTATATGCGGCAGTCGAACTCGTCCCCAGGTCCGTACCAAGTTAGCGGGCTGGGTCCGAGCGCCGATTCGATCTCTGCTTTCCTGTCGTGAAGCTGCCCGTAGGGGGTTTCTCCATTGGCTCCGCGCGCAATCAGCTCGACGCGTATGTGATCGTCGAGCTTCACTCCGTTCGTCGCACCTCGTGCGTGGGCGGCGTACAAATCGAGATCAGTCCGTCCGATCCCGGAGGACAGACAGTTCTCGGGCTGGGGCTGGCGAACTCTCAGGTCCGGGCGGGTTGCAGCCCGATAGCGCAGAAACGCCCGTCCCGTAGTCGCGCTGGGTCTTCTGACCATCCGCGAGGCCCGAGTAGGCGGGCTTGCAATCCCGTGCGCCGAACTGGGGGGTAACCATGGCAGACCTTTCGGGGTGGGGCTGGCGGCGCCGGGGAGGGTACAAGGTGACAGATCGGGAGGCGGGGGGTGGGGGGGTGGTGATAGGCTGCGGCACAACGACCGCTGCACGGACTTTAATCCGGTCCCGAGAGACCGGGAAGGACGACAGCATGGGCCAGTCTGCGCCTCTGCACATCTCCCCTTCGCGCTTCGCACGTCCTTCTGCCGGCCTGTGTGATCATGCTGCGGCCGATCATGCTGGGGGCGGACGATGACCGCGCCCCCCGACGCCGCGGTGGTGATGGACGGGGATGCGATCCGGCGGGCGCTGGTGCGGATCGCGCACGAGATCGTGGAGCGGCACCCGGAGACGGAGCGGCTGGTCTTGGTGGGGATCCGCACGCGGGGGGCGCCGCTGGCGGAGCGGGTGGCGGCGGCGATCACGGAGTTCGAGGGGGCGGCGGTGGAGACGGGGGCGATCGACATCGGGCTGCACCGGGATGACCTGTCGTTGCGGGGGGCGACGCGGAGCCTGCAGCCGAGCAAGTTGCCGGGGTCGTTGGACGAGCGGGTGGTGGTGCTCGTAGACGACGTGATCTTCACGGGCCGGTCGATCCGGGCGGCGCTGGACGCGCTGGTGGACTACGGGCGGGCGGCCGCGATCGAGCTGGCGGTGCTGGTGGACCGGGGCCATCGGGAGCTGCCGATCCGTCCGGATTATGTCGGTAAGAACCTGCCGACGCGGCGGGACGACGCCGTGGTGGTGTCGTTGCTGGAGACGGACGGTGCGGACCAGGTGGTGGTGGCGACCTCGCGCGCGGCAGTGGCGCGGGAATAGGAGCGGACGATGGTGGTGAATCGGAAGGCAGCGGCGGAGGGGCCGGTTGCGCCCGCGGCCCCGGAGGGGGCGCGCGAGGAGACGGCGGCGGGGTCGTCGGGGCGGGCGCGGGCGGCCGGCTCCGGGGGCCCGCCCCAGGCGGGTTGGGCGCACCGGCATCTGCTGGACATCGATGGGCTGAGCCGGACGGACATCGGCACCGTGCTGGACACGGCGGAGGCGATGGAAGAGGTGCTGCGGCGCCGGATGGCACGGACGCCGGCGCTGCGCGGGGTGACGGTGTTCAACCTGTTCTACGAAGCGAGCACGCGGACGCGGGCGTCGTTTGAGCTGGCGGGGAAGGTGCTGGGGGCGGACGTGATCAACATGACGGGGAGCGGGTCGAGCATAGAGAAAGGGGAGTCGCTGATCGACACGGTGGCGACGATCCGGGCGATCGGAGCGGACGTGATCGTGATGCGGCATCCGAGTGCGGGAGCGCCGTACGTGGCGGCGCAGCACTCGGCGGCGCACGTCGTGAATGCGGGGGATGGGCTGCACGCGCATCCGACACAGGCGCTGCTGGACGCCTTCACGCTGCGGCGTCGTCTGGGGGAGCTGGAGGGGAAGCGGATCTGCCTGATTGGCGACATCAAACACTCGCGGGTGGCGCGGTCGAATGTGTGGGCGCTGACGACGCTGGGGATGCGCGTGACGCTGGTGGGCCCGCGCACGCTGCTGCCCGTTGGTCTGAACGTGGGGGGACTGAACGCCGACGACCCGTGGGCGCTGCCGGCCGTCGATCTCGAGGAGGACCTGGATCGAGCGATCGTGGGAGCCGACGCGGTGATGGCGCTGCGGCTGCAGCAGGAGCGGATGCGGGGCTCGTTTCTGCCGACGCTGCGGGAGTTCTCGCGTCGTTATCAGATCACGCCGGCGCGGCTGGCGCGGGCGCGGCCCGGGGCCGCGGTGCTGCACCCGGGACCGATGAACGAGGGGGTGGAGATCGCGCCGGACGTGGCGCACGGGATGCAGAGCGAGGTGGAGCGGCAGGTGTCGCACGGGGTGGCGGTGCGGATGGCGGTGCTGTATCTGCTCACGCGGGGGTTGCTGGAGGGGGAGGCGGCGTGAGTGACCTGCTGATCCGCGGGGGGCGGGTGATCGATCCGGGGAGCGGGCTGGGTGCGCCGCGCTTCTCTGAGCGCGTCTCCGACGCGACGGACGTGCTGATTCGGGAGGGCCGGGTGGCGGCGCTGGGGCCGGCTATCGAGGCGGAGGCGCCGGTGCTGGACGCAGCGGGCCTCATCGTGACGCCGGGGTTCGTGGACCTGCACACGCACCTGCGGGAGCCGGGCGATGAGCACAAGGAGACGGTGGCGAGCGGCATGGCGGCTGCCGCGCGGGGGGGCTTTACGACGATCTGCGCGATGCCGAACACGGCGCCGGCGATGGATACGCCGGCGGTGGTAGCGCAGGTGCAGGAGGCGGCGCGCGCGGGCGCGGCGTCGGGGGCGAGCGTGCGGGTGCTGTGCGTTGGGGCGATCACGGAGGGGCGGGCAGGGGAGCGGCTGGCGGAGCTGGCGGACCTGCGGGAGGCGGGGGTGGTGGCGTTCAGCGACGACGGCAGCGCGGTGGTGTCGCCGGTGCTGGCGCGGCGGGCGCTGGAGTACGCGTCAGACCTGGGGCTGCCCGTCGCGGAGCACTGCGAGGACCCGGCGCTGGCCGAGGGCGGGGTGATGCACGAGGGGGTGGTGTCGACGCGGCTGGGGCTGCGCGGGCAGCCGACGCTGGCGGAGGTGGCGATCGTGGACCGGGACCTGCGGCTGGCGGAGGCGTCGGGCGCGCGGCTGCACCTGTGTCACCTCAGCACACGGGAGGCTTGTGAGGCAGTTGCGGAGGCGAAGGCGCGGGGCGTGCCCGTGACGGCGGAGGTGACGCCGCACCACCTGTTGCTGACGGACGCGGCGGTGGCGGGGGGCGGAGCGACCCCGGGCGGGCTCCGTTATGAGACGAACGCGAAGGTCAACCCGCCGCTGCGATCGTCGGAGCACGTGGCGGCCTGCCTGGAGGCGCTGCGCAGCGGTGTGATCGACGCGGTGGCGACGGACCACGCGCCACACGCGGTGACGGACAAGCTGTGCGAGTTCGATCGGGCGGCGTTCGGGATCAGCGGGCTGGAGACGGCCTGGGGGGTGCTGGGGACGCTGGTGGCGCGGGGGGCGATCGATCTGGGAACGGCGATCGAGCGGCTGACGGTGGGGCCGGTGCAGGCCTGGAGTTTGGACGCGCGGGCGGGGCTGGCGGGGCTTGGGACGCTGGCGGAGGGGGCGCCGGGGGACGTGGTGCTGCTGGATGCGGAGTCGACGTGGGTGGTGGAGCCGGAGCGGTTCGCGTCGAAGGGGAAGAACACGCCGCTGGCGGGGATGGAGCTGACGGGGCGGGTGGTGGCGACGGTGAGTGGGGGGCGGATCGTGTGGGAGGAGGGGGACCGTGGTTAGCGAGGTGGCGATCGGGGGGATGGTGGCCGGCGGTGTCACAGTGTTGAACCTTGGGTTCAACTTGTTGATGGCGAGGAAGGCCGCGGGCGACCGTCGGGCGGAGCGGTCCGAGGATCATCGGGAGTGGTACCGCCGGACGCTGTTCGAGAAGCGCGTCCTCGCGTCTCAAGAAGCACATGTCTGGCTGCACAAGCTGGGCCACTCGGCCAACAGAATCGACTGGAACAATCCGACCGCTGATACGAATGCGGAACTCCGCAGAGTTAGTAAAGACGCTCGCGAGTGGTACGACCTGAACGCCCTGCTTCTCCACAACGAGATTCCGGAGAGTGCGTCGTTCGTTGCCGTGTGCAATTCCGCACTGGAGTTATCGCTAGGTGAGAAGAAATCCGTGTTCTGGGAAGTACTGCGGGCGGCGGACGAAGAGAATCGGACGCGAGCCGATGCCCTCATGCTGAGCGAAAGGGATGGGCATCGTGAGTGAGGGGCGGCCGGAGGGGTGCCTGGTGCTGGCGGACGGGAGCGTGTTCCGGGGGCAGCGGATCGGGCATCAGAGGGAGGCCTGGGGGGAGGTGGTGTTCAACACGTCGATGACGGGGTACCAGGAGATGCTGACGGACCCCTCGTACGCGGGACAGATCCTGGTGCTGACCTACCCGTTGATCGGGAACTACGGGGTGCTGCCGGGGCGGGACGAGAGCGCGCGGGTGCAGGTGCGGGGGCTGGTGGTGCGCAGCGATTGCGCGTCGCCGAGCCACCCGCTGGGAGGGACGACGCTGCGGGCGTACTTGGAGTCGGCCGGGGTGCCGGGGCTGGTGGGGGTGGACACGCGGGCGATCACGCGTCGGATCCGGCGAACGGGGGTGATGCAGGGGCTGATCGTGGGTGCGAGCGACGTGGAGCGGGCGCAGGCACGACTGGCGGACTTGCCGGAGTACGACAGCCAGGACTTCATTGCGGTGGGGACGGAGCAGGCGTACGGCTGGGAGGGGCGTCGGGTGGAGGCTGGGGCGGCGGCGGAGTCAGCGGAGAGCACCCACATCGTGCTGCTGGACGAGGGGCTGAAGTACAACATCCTGCGGCTGCTCCGCGACCGGGGCTGCCGGGTGACGGCGCTGCCGCCGGGCTCGGATGCGGCGTCGATCTTGGAGCGGAAGCCGGATGGGGTGCTGCTGTCGCCGGGGCCGGGGGATCCGGCGCTGCGGGATCGGCAGGTGGAGACGGCGCAGGCGCTGCTGGGGCGGCTCCCGCTGATGGGGATCTGCCTGGGACACCAGGTGATCGGACGGGCGCTGGGGGCGGGGACGTTCAAGCTGAAGTTCGGACACCGGGGGGGCAACCACCCGGTAAAGGATCAGACGACGGGCCGGGTGGCGATCACGGCGCAGAACCACGGCTACGCGCTGGACCCGGCGGGGCTGGAGACGGGGGCGGAGGTGAGCCACGTCAATCTGCACGACGGGACGGTGGAGGGGCTGCGGCATCGGTCGTATCCACTGGTGTCGATCCAGTACCACTCGGAAGCGTCGCCAGGACCGCTGGACAACGCCGGGCTGTTCGATCGGTTCTTGGATCTGGTGCGGGAGGCGCAGGGATGAGGGCCCGGTCGTTTCCTTCGACTCGCGGCGCTCGCTCAGGACGAACGGTCGGGGCGGGCGGCGGGATGAGCGGGCTGCTGCTGCTGGCGGGGACCATTCTGGCGGGGACGGCGGCGTCGTTCGGGCTGGGGGCGTGGTGTGTGACGCAGCCGGACCCGGGGGCGGATTGCGCCTTGCTGCTGGCGGTGCCGACGCTGGTGGGGCTGCCGCTGGGCGCGGCGGCGGCGATCGTGGGGGCGGCGCGGGCGGGCTGGCTGGAGCGGTGGGGGGACGACGAAGGCGCGAGCGAGGAAGCGGGACCAACGGGTGGGGGCCTCGGTCCGCCGGGCAGGGGTGGGAGTGAGGCCGTGAAGCCGCGTGGCTGAGCAGGGAACGACCGGGCCGGCGAAGCCGGAGAAGGTACTGATCATCGGCAGCGGGCCGATCGTGATCGGGCAGGCGGCCGAGTTCGACTACGCCGGGACGCAGGCCTGCAAGGCGATGCGCGAGGAGGGCGTGACGTCGGTGCTGGTGAACTCGAACCCGGCGACGATCATGACCGACGCGGGCGTGGCGGACGTGACTTACATCGAGCCGCTGACGGTGGAGGTGCTGGAGCGGGTGATCGCGCGGGAGCGGCCGGACGGGCTGCTGCCGACGCTGGGGGGGCAGGTGGGGCTGAACCTGGCGGTGGCGCTGCACGAGGCGGGGGTGCTGAAGCGGTACGGGGTTCGGCTGCTGGGGACGTCGTTGGAGGGGATCCGCAAGGCGGAGGACCGGGAGCGATTCCGCGAGACGATGCAGGCGATCAGGGAGCCGATCCCGCCCAGCGCGATCGTGGAGAGCGTGGCCGATGGGCAGGAGGCGCTGGCGGCGATCGGGCTGCCGGCGGTGATCCGGCCGGCCTACACGCTGGGGGGCACGGGCGGGGGCTTCGTGACGACGGAGG
Organism: Dehalococcoidia bacterium; assembly: GCA_965247775.1. Taxonomy (GTDB): domain Bacteria; phylum Chloroflexota; class Dehalococcoidia; order Bin125; family Bin125. The sequence continues at coordinate 1,264,980 of OZ252031.1, read as the reverse complement.
GGGAGTTCGCGCGGACGGTGGAGAGCGGGCTGGCGGCGAGCCCGGTGGGGCAGGTGCTGGTGGAGCGGTCGCTGCGGGGGTGGAAGGAAGTGGAGTACGAGGTCATGCGGGACGGGGCGGACACCTGCATAACGGTCTGCAATATGGAGAACCTGGACCCGATGGGGGTACACACGGGGGACTCCATCGTGGTGGCGCCGAGCCAGACGCTGTCGGACACGGACTACCAGCGGCTGCGATCGGCGTCGCTGCGGATCATCCGGGCGCTGGAGATCGAAGGGGGCTGCAACGTGCAGCTCGCGCTGGCGCCGCGGGCGGACGTGACGCCGTGGGAGGGGTCCGCCGCACTGGCCGGGCCGGGGAACGAGGATCTGCCGTACTACGTGATTGAAGTGAATCCGCGGGTGAGCCGGTCGTCGGCGCTGGCGAGCAAGGCGACGGGCTATCCGATCGCGCGGGTGGCGGCGAAGATCGCCGTGGGGCGGCGGCTGGACGAGATCCTGAACGAGGTGACGGGCAAGACCGTAGCGGCGTTCGAGCCGGCACTGGACTATGTGGTGGTGAAGATCCCGCGCTGGCCGTTCGACAAGTTCGGGGCGGGAGACCGGTCGCTGGGAACGCAGATGAAGGCGACTGGCGAGGTGATGGCGATCGACCGCACGTTCGAGGCGGCGTTGCAGAAGGCGGTGCGGTCGCTGGAGGTGGGGGGGCGGTCGCTGCTGTGGGAAGACCGGGAGATGGCGGACCCGGCGGCGGCGATCCGGACGGCGACGGACAACCGGATCTGGCACCTGATGGCGGCGCTGCGGCGCCGGCCGGACATGGGGGCGCTGGCGCGGGAGAGCGGCGTGGACCCGTGGTTCCTGGATCGGCTGCTGGGGCTGGTGCGGATGGAAGAGCGGCTGCTGTCGGATCCGCTGACGGCGGCGCTGCTGCGGGAGGCGAAGCGGCAGGGCTTCTCGGATGAACAGATCGCGAACCTGGCAGGGTCGGTCACGGAGAAGGTGCGGCAGCAGCGGCAGGCGTGGGGGATCCGGCCGGTGTACAAGATGGTGGACACGTGCGCGGCCGAATTCGAGGCGGAGACGCCCTACTTCTACTCGACGTACGAGGAGGAAAACGAAGCCACGCCGGCGATGGGCCCGCGGGCGCTGGTGGTGGGGAGCGGGCCGATCCGGATCGGGCAGGGGATCGAGTTCGACTATGCGTCGGTGAAGGCGGCGCAGGCGCTGCGGGCGGCGGGGTACGGGGCGATCATGGCGAACAGCAACCCGGAGACGGTGTCGACGGACTTCGACACGTCGGACCGGCTGTACTTCGAGCCGCTGGATGAGGAGTCGACGCGGGACATCCTGGAGAACGAGTCGGGCTGGGGCGCGGAGGGGGCGGGGCCGAACGGGGCGGTGCCGAGCATCCTGCAGTTTGGGGGGCAGACGGCGATCAACCTGGCGGGGCCGCTCGCGACGGCGGCTCTGCCGATCCTGGGGTCGTCGGCGGACGCGATCGATCTGGCGGAGGACCGCAAGCGGTTCGAGCGCTTCCTGACGGGGCTGGGGATCCCGCAGCCGCCGGGGACGACGGTGCTGAACCTGGAGGAGGCGGTGCAGGCGGCGGAAACGATCGGCTATCCGGTGCTGGTGCGGCCATCGTACGTGCTGGGCGGGCGGGCGATGGAGATCGTGCAGGGGGCGGGGGAGCTGGCGCGGTACGTGGGGGAGGCGATGGAGGCGGCGCCGGGGAAGCCGGTGCTGATCGACAAGTACTTCGGGGGGATGGAGGTGGAGGTCGATGCGATCTGCGACGGAGAGCGGGTGCTGATCCCCGGGATCATGGAGCATATCGAGCGGGCGGGAGTGCACTCGGGGGACTCGATGGCGGTGTATCCGGCGCCGAACCTGTCGGCGGAGGAGACCGCGGCGATCGTGGACTACACGCGGCAGATCGGGCTGGGGCTGGACGTGCGGGGGCTGATGAACATCCAGTACGTGGTGATGCGGGACCGGGAGGGGGCGCCCACGTTGCCGCCGGAGGCGGGGGGCATCTTCGTGCTGGAGGTGAACCCACGGGCGAGCCGGACGGTGCCATTTTTGAGCAAAGTGACGACGGTGCCGATGGTGCAGCTGGCGGTGGAGGTGATGCTGGGCCGGAGTCTGGCGGAGCAGGGCTACGCGGACGGACTGTGGCCCTCGCGGGAACTCGTGGCGATCAAGGCGCCGGTGTTCAGCATGTCGAAGCTGGGCGGGGTGGACACCTACCTGGGGCCGGAGATGAAGTCGACGGGAGAGGTGATGGGGGTGGACCACGACTTCGACGGGGCGCTGACGAAGGCGCTGCTGGCGTCGGACCTGGCGCTACCGGCTCGGGGGACAGCGCTGTTGAGCATCGCTGATCAGGACAAGGCGGAGGCGATCGCGTTGATCCGGACACTGGGGGAGGCGGGCTACCGGTTCTATGCGACGGAGGGGACGGCGGCGTTGATCACGGGGCTGGGGCTGGAGGCGACGTCGGTGCCGAAGCGGCTGGCGGAGTCGCACCCGAACGTCGTGGACGTGATCCGGGAGGGGCGAGTGGATTTCCTGCTCAACACTTCGGAGGGGGGCCGGGTGACGCTGCGAGACGGGTTCCACATCCGGCGGGCGGCGACGGAGCAGCGGGTGCCCTGCTTCACGAGCCTGGATACGGCGCGGCACGCGGTGGCGGCGCTGGTGGGGCGGGGAGCGGGGGAGAGCCCGAGCTACACGGTCGCGCCGCTGTCGGAGTACACGAAGACGACAGCGACGGCGGGGCCGTGAAGGAGATGCGGGCGTGATCCAGCAGGTGGAGGCACAGGTGCTGGAGACGGAGGAGATCACGCCGGGAACGTTCGTCACGTGGTACGCGGGGGAGGCGCTGTGCCGGGGGGCGACGCCGGGGCAGTTCGTGATGGTGCTGGCGCGGGAGGGGCTGGACCCATACCTGGGGCGGGCGTTCTCCTTCTATCGCTTCCGGGAGCGGAGCGGGGGGCGGCAGTTCGCACTGCTGTACGCGGTGGTGGGGGAGGCGACGGCGCTGATGGCGTCGCAGCGGCCGGGGGAGACAGCGCTGATGACGGGGCCGCTGGGGCGAGGCTTCGCGGTGCGGCCGAGCGCGGGCAATCTGCTGCTGGTGGGGGGTGGGGTAGGGATCGCGCCGCTGGTGGCGCTGGCGGACGAGCAGCTGGCGAGGGGTCAGACGATCGTGCTGTGCTTCGGGACAAGGGAGGTGGCGGGGGCGTATCCGGCGGCGCTGCTACCGCCGGAGGTGGAGTATGCGGTGGCTACGGAGGACGGGTCGTTGGGGCACGAGGGGTTGGTGACGGATCTGTTCGCGGAGTATCTGCCCTGGGCGGATCAGTCGCTGGCGTGCGGGCCGACGCCGATGTTCCGGAGCATGGCGTCGGTGGTGCGGGCGGAGGGGATGCGGCGGTCGGTGCAGATCCTGATGGAGACCGCGATGGCGTGCGGGACGGGGATCTGCTACGGGTGCGCGGTGTTCACGAAGAAGGGGGTGCGGCTCTGCTGCACAGATGGGCCGCGGTTTGAGTTGCTGGAGGTGTTCTAGTCCCCACCCCCAACTTCGTTGGGGGGCGCCCCTCGGGGGCGAATGGCAGCGCGCTGTTCACGAGGAAGGGGGTGCGGCGCCGCTGCACAGATGCCGCGGCTGGAGTTGCTGGAGGTGTTCTAGTCCCCCCCCCAACTTCGTTGGGGGGGCGCCCCTCGGGGGCGAATGGCAGCGCGCTGTTCACGAGGAAGGGGGTGCGGCGCCGCTGCACAGATGCCGCGGCTGGAGTTGCTGGAGGTGTTCTAGTCCCCGCCCCCAACTTCGTTGGGGGCGCCCCTCGGGGGCGAATGGCAGCGCGCTGTTCACGAGGAAGGGGGTGCGGCGCCGCTGCACAGATGCCGCGGCTGGAGTTGCTGGAGGTGTTCTAGTCCCCGCCCCCAACTTCGTTGGGGGCGCCCCTCGGGGGCGAATGGCCGCGCGCCGTTCACGAGGAAGGGGGTGCGGCGCCGCTGCACAGATAGGCCGCGGCTGGAGTTGCTGGGGGTGTTCTCGGTTCATCCCCCAGCTCCCTCAACCAAGTTGAGGGAGCTGGCCTCCGCCGGGAGTAACGGGCGCGGGGTGTGGGTTGGGGAGACGCGGCCCAGTCCCTGGAGCGAGGGGGGGTTCCGAGGGCAGGATGCGCGCGCGAGTGGCGGTTGCGGTGGCGGTGCTGGCGCTGGTCCGGCTGTCGCCGGCGGCGGTGCGGTGGCGCGCCTATCGCGTGATCGAAGTGGTCGAGCAGCGGATGTGCCGGGTGGCGCCGGATCGTTGACCGCGAAAGATGGCTATGTCCGGCGTGATCCGGATGATCAGGGGGAATGAGACAGCGCGCCGGGCGGTGTGGCGGCCGGCCGGGATCCGGGAGAGCGTCGTCGAGGGGTAAGGGCATGGGGGCGGACGCCCGTCGATCGCCCCGTTGGTTTGGGTGATGGGGAGCCAGGCCGCTCAGAGGGCGCCGTTGGGGTGGAAGATCTCCTCGATGGGGCGATCGAAGAGGTGCGCGATTTTGAAGACGAGCGGGAGGCTGGGGTCGTACTTGCCGGTTTCGATGGCGTTGACGGTCTGGCGGGAGACGCCGAGCGACTCGGCCAGCTGCTTCTGGGACCAGGTCCGTTCGGCGCGCAGGACGCGCAGGGTGTTGTTCATAGCCAGCGCCGGTTGGCGATGAAGCCGCCGACGATCCAGAAGACGCTCATGAGGGGCCAGATGTAGAACCAGTTGAGGTCTGGGAAGCCGGCGTCCTGCAGGAAGCCGTAGGCGAAGGTGATGAGGGCGGTGCCGCCGAAGGCGAAGGCGAGGGCTTCCAACTGGATGCGCTGCTGAAGCTCGTCCATGCGGCGGAAGAAGCGGACCCAGGCGATGAGGGCGAAGCCGAGGGGGATCATGGGGAGGAGGGCCACGGGATAGCGCCAGGCGGCGTCCTCGTTGTCGTTGACGATGACGATGGTGGAGACGAGCACGGCGACGTAGGCGAGCATGGCGAGCAGGAGCTCGTTGCGGTAGCGGCCGTCGCCATGACTGCAAACGAGCCGGAGCCGTTGGGCGGCGCGGCGGGAGAAGCCGGCGCGAGCCTGGTGGGCGGTCGGGGTATCGGGGGTCATGGCGCCGTCCTTCCGCGGAGGAGGGGGAAAAATGAGCGGAGTGGGTGGTCGTAGAGGATTGTCAAGGACATTTGTCTCTTTGTCAAGTCTGCTTGACTTCTGTGCTGCGGAGGGTGGGCCGTGGCTGAGGCGGGGGGGGGTGCGTCGCAGAGACTCAGGGCCGTGCTTCGACTGCGACCTCGTGCGCGCGCTCGTTGTGGACTCCGATCGTGCTCCCCTGTGGCGCTCAGGATCGGCGGGATCCGGGTCCCCCAGCGAGGCACGATGTGCATCGCTGGGGGCGGGAAGGACAGGAATTTTGAGCCGGACGCGCGCGAACTCGGGGACCGTTAGCGGGGCCGCTTCTTGAAAATGTAGAGGTGATGGCCTTCGAGGACGGTTTCGCCGCGCTGGTTGGTGATGCGGGTGGCGAGGCGGACGAGGCCGGTGTTGGTCTTGGGGGTGAGTTCGGCCACCTCGAGCCGGGGGGTGAGGGTGTCCCCGATGAGCACCGGGGCGAGGAAGCGGGCGGATTGCTCGACGAAGGCGACGACGGATCCCTCCATGTGCGGTGAGAGGGTGGAGGCGCCAGCGGCGGTGAGGGCGGTGAGCAGGAGGCCGTGCGCGACGCGGGCACCGAAGCGGGTGTTCTTGGCGTATTCGTCGTCGTAGTGGATGGGGTGGTTGTCGCCGGTGAGGCCGGCGAAGAAGAGGAAGTGGGCGTCGGTGATGGTCTTGGTGGGGATGTGGAAGGTTTCGCCGAGGTGGAAGTCCTCGAAGTATTTGGTGTCGGTCACGGCTGCTGATCCGGGATTACGGCGATGGCATCGATCTCGATGAGGGCGCCGGGGCGGAGGAGGCCGGCGACGATAACGCCGGTGGCGGCGGGGAAGCCGCGGGCGGGGTCGTCACCGAAGATGTCGCGGCGGACGGCGGCGGTGTCGCGGTAGCCGTCGGTGCTGATGATGTAGTCGGTGGTCTGGACGACGTTGTCGAAGGTGGCGCCGGCCTGGGCGAGGACTTCGGCCATGCGCTCGTAGATGCGTCGGGTCTGGGCGACGATGTCGCCGGGGCCGACGAGGGCGCCGTGGTCGTCGCTAGCGGTGAGGCCAGAGATGAAGAGGAGATCGCCGTGGCGCACGGCGGCGGCGAACGTGAGGCGGCTGGAGCGGGGCCAGCCGGGGTCGATGGGTTGTCTCACCCTTACCCCCTCCACTTCGTGGGGGGGGTATCCCCTTGGGGATGGAGGAGATCGCGGTGGCGCATGGCGGGGGCGAACGTGAGGCGGCTGGAGCGGGGCCAGCCGGGGTCGATGGGTTGTCTCACCCTTACCCCCGCCACTTCGTGGAGGGAGTATCCCCTTGGGGATGGAGGAGATCGCGGTGGCGCATGGCGGGGGCGAGGGTTCGGGAGTGGGGCCCGCTGGGGTGGATGTGTGGTCGGGGAGACATGGGTCTGCGCTCCTCCGTCAGGGGGCCAAATGATACCGTCGGACGCGTCCCTTCGACAGGCTCAGGACAGGCATCGACTGTGCCTGCCGCGGGCGGCCTTCGCTTTGCGCGGGGCGCCGCGACGCGCTGAGGCTGGAGAGATCGGGGTGAGGCGTTGAGCGAATACGACGTGCTGCAGGTGGACGCGTTCACGACGACGCCGCTGGCGGGGAATCCCTGCGCGGTCCTGCTGGAGGCGGGAGACTTGGACACGGGCACGATGCAGCGCATCGCGCGGGAGATGAATCTGTCGGAGACGGCGTTCGTGGTGGAGTCGGACGTGGCGGACGTGGGGGCGCGGTACTTCACGCCGGCGGAGGAGGTTCCGCTGGCGGGGCATCCGACGATCGCGACGGTGCACGCACTGGTGGAGCTGGGGCGGATCGGACCGGATGAGGAGTCGATCACGCTGGAGCTGACCGCGGGCGTGATCGGCGTGACGATCGATCGCGAGGAGGGGGGCGGAGCGCCGCTGATCACGATGACGCAGCTGGCGCCGTCGTTCGGACGTCGCTTGAACCGGGCGGAGGCGTCGGCAGCGCTGCGGGTGCCGGAGTCGGCGGTGCGGGCGGATGTGCCGGTACAGGTGGTGAGCACGGGGACGCCGCAGCTGATGGTGGCGGTGACGTCGCGGACGGCGCTGGCGGGGTCGCGGCCGGACGCGTCGGTGCTGGCGGGGCTGCGGGAGAAGGCGGGATTCTTCAGCGCGCACGCCTTCACGACGGATGCGATTGACCCGGCGCACGCGGCGTTCAGCCGACATTGGGGGTTCACGGAGTCGGGGTTGTTCGAGGATCCGGTGACGGGGTCGGCGTCGGGAGGGATGGTGGCGTTCATGTTGCGATACGGGCTGCTGGAGGCGGGGTCGTATGTGCTCGAGCAGGGGGACGGGCTGGGGCGGACGGGCCGGGTGCGGGCGTCAGTTGATTGGGAGTGGGAGGGGAAGGTGGCGGCGCCGCGGGTGGGGGGTCGGGCGGTGACGGTGATGCGGGGGGTGATCAGGCTCTAACCCCCCTCTCCACTTCGTGGAGAGGGGGTGTGTCCCCCATGGGGGGGGAGGTGGGCGGCGCCGGTGATGCAGGGTGAGGAGAGGGTGTGCCCCCCAAGGAGAAGGTGGGCGCGCCGGCAGACTGATGCGCATGCTGAGGTTGAAGTACGACGCGGAGTCCGACGCGCTCTACATCGCGCTCGTGGAGGGGGAGGCCTAGCGCGCCCAGGAGTTGTCGGAGCGGACGATCCTCGAGTACAGACCGGGACGGGGAGATCCTGGGCGTGGCACTGCTCTTCGTGAGCGAGGGGGTGGGCCTGAGGAACGTTCCGCGGGCGGACGAGATCGCAGAGGCGCGGCTGGGGGAGGACCGGCGTCTGCGGAGGGGGGAGGGCTAGGGTCCAGGGGGCGGGGCTGAGGCACCCCCATGACCGCCTGCAACTCGTGTTGCAGGATCGCGCCGAGACGACTAGTGCTTCGTGCGGTCCGGCTTGCCGTAACGCTGACCCTTCTCGGGTGTTGGCGGGAAAGGCTCGCCCTTTGTGACGGTCCTCTCCTTGCCGGTATCCCCACCCTTGGGGCCAACGATCGGGTACTGCCCGCTCTGCTTGGCGATTTCTCCTGGCTTATGTCTCTCAGGCATAGGTCCGTTTTTCTCGACCCCTCCGAGTGAGTCGCCTCCGCCAGGATAGCACAGTCGTTCTACGCGGCCCGAGGCAGTAAGCGGCGGGCGGCTGAGAGGGAGCGGCGGGGTGGGGTGGTGGACTCCGGGACCGGCGGAGCCAGGGCACGGAGGCGCGCGATGGGGCGGTTTCAGAAGTGGACGTTCGGAATACGGAATTGATCGCGCTGCAGGACACGTGGTCGCGGTTGCGGCCGGACTATGTTCTTTCCGGACGTGGATGCGGGGTCGTTTGGGGGTACGCGGAGTACCTGATGGAGGGCGGGTGATGGCACTGGGCTATACGTCGTGGCTGATCGCGAGTGCCCCCCGGGAGGGCCAGCGCATTTCGGTGCGGGGGCGGGGGCGTCGGGGGCCACAGCCCGAGTTCGATCTCGCGTAGGCGGTGGACGCGTGCCCGACGAACCCTCAGGGATCGATGCGGGCAGCGACGTGTACCCCCCGGCACTCGCTCCGGAGAGCGGCGGCCGCCCGCCTGGGACGGGGCACGGGCGATGATCAGGGGTCGATGCGGGCGGTGGCGGCGCCGCGGACGACTTCTTCGCCGTCCTGGTTGACGGTGGAGAGGGCGAGGTCGACGAGCTGGGCGCCGTCCTCTTCACGCAGGGCTTCGACGGTGCATTTGGCGGTGAGGGAGTCGCCGGGGAAGACCTGGCGGGTGAAGCGGACGCCGAAGGCGGTGAGGCGGCCGTCGCCGACGTAGTTGGTGAGCATCTTGCCGGTGAGGCCCATGCTGAGCATGCCGTGGGCGAAGACGCTGGGATAGCCGGCGACCTGGGTGGTGTAGGGCGTGTCGCTGTGGATGGGGTTGTAGTCGCCGGAGGCGCCGGCGTACTGGACGATCTGGGTGCGGGAGAGGTTGCGTACGACGACCTCTTCATGCTCGTCGCCGACGTGGAGCTGGCTGACCGTGAGGGGCATGGGGGATCTCCGGGGGTGCGGCTTACTGGTCGACGGGCTTGGAGGTGAGGACGCTGACGCCGGTGGCGGTGACGACCACGTCGCCGTCAGCGTCGACGAGGTCGATGATCTCCTCGGAGAACTTCATGAGGCCGGCGCGGCGGCCTTCCTTCTCCCAGGTGCGGCCGGGGCGCTTGCGCGCGGTGAGGGTTTCACCCGCGCGGACGGGGCGGTGGTAGACGTAGTGCTGCTCGGCGTGGAGGCCGGTGCCCTCGGTCTCGCCGGTTTCCTTGTGGACCCCGCCGCTGGGCTCCTTGGCGGAGCCGAACCAGGGCTCGTCCTGGCGCGGGCGGAGGGGGTAGTCGGGGTCCCACTGGGCCCAGACGCGCTCGAAGGTGGGCGGGGCGATGATGCCGCCGACCTCGGTGCTCTCGGCGTAGACGGCGTCGTGGTAGACGGGGTTGTCGTCGCCGCAGGCGCGGGCGAAGAGCATGATGTGGCCGGCCTCGACGGGGAAGGTAATTTCGTCAGCCATGGGGCCTCCTTCTGCGGGGGGAGGGTAGCGGGCGGGAGCGGGAGCGGGGAGGGCGGGTTCTACGGGGCTTCCGGGGGCTCGGTCGACTCCCGCGCGAGCGGTGCGGCCCGGCAGCGCCCGCGGCAGGGGGAAGGGAGATCCCATGCCGAACCTGACGGTGCACGGCGTCCGGTGATCGACGTCGACCGTCACTACACGGCGGCGGCGGCCTTGTGGACGTCGCGGGCGCCAGGACAGCACTCAAATGTCGTGCAGGCGAACAGGCAGGTGAACCGGCGCTGCTCGATCTATCCATCTTGGACATTGTGCCCATCGACCGCCTACGAAAGGCCGTTCACCTGACCGAGGAGACGGCTCATCGGGGGCGTCAGGTGAAGCGAACCTTGCGGGTGGGCCGCCGGGGCGCGCTTGGCGAGGCGGCTGGGAGGGGATGAGCGCTTCCTGGCGGGAGCGTTCGTCGTATCGGTGATCGGGCTCCTCCTGTTCGTGGCAGTGCGTGTGGCCTGGGGCTGATTGGCCGGCCGGGGTCCGACACGTGGATTTGGCCGGGTGCTGGGCGCCTGGGTAGACTGCGGCGCGCGGGGCCGTGCGCTGGCGGGCACTCCCCGCAGGCCGAGGGGAGAGCCCGTGGCGAATCTGACGGTACACGGCGTGCCGGTGATCGACGTCGACAGTCACTACACGGAACCGGCGGAGCTGTGGACGTCGCGGGCGCCGGCCAAGTACCGGGACGTGGTGCCGCACGTGGAGGAGGATGCGAAGGGGCGGTCGCACTGGGTCATCGGGGACGGGATCAACCTGGGGCCGCTGGGCTACACGGTGATTCGCAAGGACGGGAGCAAGGAGTACGGCGTCCTGGGTCTGACGTCGTTCGAGGAGATGAGCCGGGCGGCGACGGAGCCGGCGGCGCGACTGGCGATGCTGGACGAGCTGGGGATCTCGCAGCAGATCATCTATCCCAACGTGGCGGGACTGGCCAGCGAGAGTTTCCTGAAGCTGGACGACGTGGCGCTGCGCAACCACTGCACGCGCACCTACAACGACGCGATCGTGGAGCTGCAGTCGGCGGGGGCGGGGCGACTGTTCCCGCAGGCGGTGGCGCCGTTCTGGGATCTGCCGGAGGCGATGGCAGAGCTACGACGAGCAAAGGATGCCGGACTGACCGGATTCGTCATGTGCGACACGCCGGAGGCCTTTGGCCTGCCGTACCTGAACGATCCGCATTGGGATCCGTTCTGGGAGACCGCGCAGGAGCTGGAGTTCCCGGTGAACTTCCACATCGGCGCGGGGGTTGCGATCGCGGAGAAAATGGTCTGGCAGGGGTATGGGCGACAGCGCTATCTGGCGGCGATGAGCGTGTCCATGTTCATCGGCCAGTTCCGCACCGTGATGAACCTGATCCTGAGCGGGCTGCTGGAGCGCTACCCGCGTCTCAACTTCGTCTCGGTGGAGAGCGGGATCGGCTGGGTGCCGTTCGTGCTGGAGGCGCTGGAGTGGCAGTTCGACGAGTCGATGCCGGACGAGCGAGAGGGGCTGTCTCTGCGGCCGACGGAGTACTTCCGGCGGCAGATTTACACGTCGTTCTGGTTCGAGGATTTCGGGCCGTCGCGGGCGCTCGATCGGATCGGGCCGGGCAACGTGATGTTCGAGACGGACTTCCCGCACCCGACCTGCCTGTACCCGGGGGCGCAGGAGCACGTGCACGCGGTGCTGTCGGGGATCGAGGACGGGGTGCGGCGTCTGGTGCTGCACGATACGGCGCAACGGATCTATCACTTGCCGGAGCCCGACTGAGTGGTTCGCAGGGGACGATGGCGGCTGCAACGGCCGCCGCGTGATGGCGGGGCGGCCCGCGAGCGGAGGTGTGTGATGGCGATCGGCTGGCCGGAGGCGTTCTCGGTGGCGGGGCGCGGCGTGATCGTGACGGGGGCGAGCCGGGGGATCGGGGCAGGGATCGCGCGGGCCTTCGGCGAGGCGGGGGCGCGGGTGGCGCTGGCGGCGCGGAGCGCGGAGGGGCTGGCGGCGGTGCGGGAGGAGATCGAGGCGGCGGGCGGACAGGCGATCGCGGTGCCGACGGATGTGGGAGACGACACGCAGCTCCAGCGCTTGGTGGACGAGACGCTGGCGGCCTTCGGGGCGGTCGACGTGCTGGTGAACAACGCCGCGGCGCCGCGGCTGGCTCACCGTGCGCCGGCGGAAGAGATGGAGCCGGACCTGTTCGACGAGACGATCCGGGTGAACTTGCGAGCGGCGTGGATGCTGTCGCGGCTGGTGGCGAAGGAGATGCTGGCGAGCGGGGAGGGCGGGTCGATCATCAACGTCGGCTCCGTCGCGCAGCATTCGGGGCAGCCGGGGATGAGCCCGTACGGGGCGTCGAAGGGTGGGCTGGCGCGGATGTCGGAGTCGATGGCGTGGGACTGGGGGCGGCGTGGGATCCGGGTCAACACCGTGGCGCCGGGGTTCATTGAGTCGGATGAGAACCGGCACGTCTGGGGGTCGCCGGAGGCGCGGGCGGAGCAGGTGCGGAAGACGCCGGTGGGGCGGACGGGGCAGCCGGAGGATGTGGGCTACGCCTGTTTGTATCTGGCGTCGGCGGCGGCGGGGTACATCACGGGGCAGTCGATCACGCTGGACGGGGGCTTCGGGACGCCGCTGGAGCGGTAGGAGCGAGGGTGGCGCTCCCGCGACGGGTCAGTCGCGGGTGGTCATGGATCGGGCCTTTCTGGGGACGGTGGGGCTGGGGACAGGGTAGGGGAGGGGGCGCTTTCAAGAAGCGCTGCGCTGGCATACGGTGCCGAGAGCATGGGAGCGGGTCGCGGAAGGGTCCGACCAGGTGGATGACTTCGCCACTTGCGTACGTGAATACGCGGAAGCCGTCTCCGCGAACTTCTCACTGCCGGTTGACGCGCAGCCGGAAGATCAGCTCAAGGCGCCCGTCGGTGCGCTGCTGCGAGCCTTCGGGGGCCGCACCAAACTCGACGTGAGCTGGCGCACCGAGGTACGGGCGGATGACGTCGGTGGGCGCCCGGATCTTGGCATCACCGTCGGGGGGCTGTTGAGTGGCCACATTGAGCTGAAACGACCGGGGCTCGGCGCACGGCCAGAGCGGTTCACAGGCGCGAACGGAAAACAGTGGAAGCGCTTTCAAGCACTGCCCAACCTCATCTACAGCGATGGTTCCGAATGGAGTCTCTATCACTCGGGCAAACTGATCACCCGCGCGCGGTTCGCCGGAGACGTCAGTGAGGATGGCCCGGCGGCCCTGGACGACGTCGGGGTCGCGACGCTCAAGGGACTTCTCCGCGCGTTCCTGTACTGGGAGCCGATCGTCCCCAAAACCGCCAGCGGCCTGGCCGAGTTCCTTGCAGCGCTGGCGCGGTTTCTGCGCGATGAGGTCGAGAAGGCGCTTGGGCGCGAGGGAGGGCCACTGAACGCGCTTGCAACGGAGTGGCGAGAGATCCTGTTCCCGGAAGCCGACGACGCACAGTTCGCCGACGCCTACGCACAGACCGTCACCTATGCCCTGCTCCTGGCGCAGTTCGAGGGAGCGGAGAGCCTGCGTCCCGCCTTCGCGGTAGACACGCTGCAGAGACAACACACGCTGCTCGCGGAAGCGCTTCGCTGGTTGGAAGTCGACGCAGTTCGCCGCGAACTGCTGATGCCGATCGAGGTGCTGGAACGCGCGATCGCGGCGGTGGACGCGGCACAGATCGGGAGCGTGGGCGACCCATGGCTGTACTTCTACGAGCAGTTCCTTGGCGTCTACGATCCCAAACTTCGGAAGGATCGCGGCGTCTACTACACGCCGGTGGAGGTGGTCCGCGCTCAGGTGCGGCTGGCGGGCGAGGTATTACGCGCGAAGCTGGGGAAACCGCTCGCGTTCGCCGACAAGGACGTCATCGTCCTGGACCCGGCGGCGGGAACCGGGACGTATCCGCTGGCGGTGCTGGACCATGCAGCGGAGGCGACGCTTGCACGGTGGGGGCCCGGCGCGGTGCCGGAGAAGCTTGAGGACTTGGCCAAACGTCTGTACGCGTTCGAGATCCTCGTGGGACCGTACTCGGTGGCGCACTTGCGCCTCTCCCAACGGCTGCGGGAGGCGGGAGTGAAGGACCATGCAGGGCTGGTCTACCTGACCGACACGCTGGAGTCTCCCAACCACCCGCACAAGTTCCAAGCGGGTCTGCTGCAAGCCAGCATGACGGAGGAACGGAAGCGCGCGCAGGACGTGAAGAAGCGTGCGCGTGTGTTCGTTTGCCTGGGGAATCCTCCCTACGACCGGGAGGAGCGGGAGCTTGACCAGAAGGGAGGACGACGGAAGGGCGGGTGGGTACGGCACGGGGACGATGACGAGGATCAGCCTACCCCAATCCTGGAGGATTTCCTTGCGCCCGTGCGCGAGTCCGGAGGTGGAGGTCACCTGAAGAACGTCTATAACGACTACGTGTACTTCTGGCGCTGGGCGCTGTGGAAAGTTCTCGACTCGACCGACGGTGCAGGGGTCGTCACGTTCATCACGGCGTCGTCGTATCTGCGGGGTCCGGGATTCGCGGGGATGCGGCGCAAGATGCGCGAGGTATTCGACGAACTCTGGATCATCGATCTAGAAGGGGGCAGCCTCGACACGAGGAAGACGGAGAACGTCTTCGCGATCACCAGACCGGTGGCGATCGCGATCGGATTCCGGAAAGGCGCGCCAGACCCGGAGCACCCGGCGACGGTCCGGAAGACCAAGATCACCGGAGCGGAGCAGGCGAAGCTCGATGGACTCGACGCAATCGGGACGTTCGCCGACGTGGCGTGGCGCGAGTGCTCGCGAGACTGGGATGCGCCCTTCTATCCGATCGGGACGGGCCCGTACTTCAACTGGCCTCCGGTTACGGACGTGTTCCCATGGCAGCATTCCGGTTGCCAGCTGAAACGCACCTGGCCGATTGGGGAGACGCGTGACGTCCTGGTCGATCGGTGGCGCTCCCTGCTGGCTCGGGCGCCGAGGGGGCGAGCTACCGCATTCAAGCAGACCCGCGACCGGACGATCGGCGGCCATTACGCATCACTGTTCGATGCGAAGCGACGCGATCAAGCGATCGAGCTACTGAAACCGCAGGCCGCGCAGGCAGTCATCGCGCGGTACGCATACCGCTCGTTCGACCGCCAGTGGACCCTCGCCGACTCCCGCGTCGGCGACTTCATGCGCCCGGCCCTCTGGCGCGTGCACGGGCCGAAGCAGACGTACCTGACGGGACTCCTGACAGGCATTCCGGGGAGTGGGCCGGTCGCTGTGGGCGCGGCGGAGATTCCAGACCTCCATCATTTCCGCGGTTCCTTCGGCGGGAAGCATGCGATCCCACTCTGGCGCGACGCTGCGGCGACGCAGGCGAACGTCACGCGTGGCCTGCTTGAGCGCCTCGGAACGACGTACCACCGCCGAGTCGGGCCCGAGGATCTGTTCGCCTACGCCTACGGGGTGCTGGCGCAACCTGGGTACGTAAGGCGGTTCTGGGAGGAACTGGAGCTGCCGCCACCACGCTTGCCGATCACGAAGGATGCGGAACTGTTCTCACGGGTGGCGGCACACGGCGCGCGGCTGCTGTATCTGCACACGTACGGGGAACGGTTCGGAAGTCCGGGGGAGGACGGCTCCGTACCGCAGGGTCGGGCGCGCTGCACGAAGGCGGTGCCAGCCGATCGCTATCCGGCGAATCACTCGCATGACGCCGAGAAGAGGGTTCTGCAGGTCGGCGAGGGGGAGTTCACGCCCGTGGCGCGGGAGGTGTACGAGTACTCGGTGTCCGGGTTGCAGGTCGTGAAGTCCTGGCTGGACTACCGCAGGCTCGGCGGCGCCGGGCTGAAGTCATCGCCGCTGGATGACATCCGGCCCGAGCACTGGGAGTTCACGGAGCAACTGCTGGAGCTGCTTTGGGTGCTGGAGGCGACAATCGCGATGCAGCCTGAAGGCGTCGGCCTGCTCGACGAGGTATGCCGATCGGAACTCTTCTCCGATATCGAGTTGCCGACCCCGGCTGATGACGAGCGCCGGCCCCCACGGAATGTCCGGGTAGCGGTCGTGCAGGGCAAGTGGGAAGTGGGCTAGACCTATGCCTGGCAACGACTCCTCTTGGCAGTACATGTGTGCTATTTTCGCCCAATCGAGCGAGCCAACCTGGAGTTGCCACGATGCCAGCGAAGAATCCCTCGGGCGCTGAGAAGAAAACGAGACGGAGTCCGCTCAAGCAAGAAGTCGTTCCGAAAGTCCCGCTGAAAGATGCGCTCGAGGTTGCCCGAGCGCTCAACGACAACTACGCGGGGGACCCAACGAACCCGCTAGACCTGGCGAAAGCTCTTGAGCGGTCACCCCAGAGCTCAGCCTGGCGTGACCAGACAGGCGCTGCTTTGGCGTACGGGCTTACAACCGGCGCATACAACGCCTCCATGATCGGCCTAACCGACCTGGGGCAAAGGGCCGTTGCACCAACCGAGGAAGGCGACGGTGTTGAAGCGCTCCGAGAGGCAGCTCAGCAACCCTCGGCATTCCGCACATTCCTCCAGAAGTACGACGGGAAGAAGTTCCCCCAAGACAGCATCGCTCAGAATGTCTTGGTCTCCGATTGCGGTGTCCCTCGTGACCGCGCTGAACGAACTCTGGGCCTGCTCAAGGCCACGGCAGAGACAGCTTCGCTGATCACCGTGATCAAGGATGCAACGTACGTGCAGCTCAGGCGCCCAGCCGCAGGGGCAATGCGGACTTCCGACACTGAGCATGAGGAGGACCAGGAAACGGACGATGATGTCACAATTCCCGAAGTGGCCCTTGGGCCCAAGTCCGACGCTCAGACCGAAGTACGGATCTTCATATCGCACGGGAAGAACCAAGACATCCTCGATGCGATCAAGGAGATCGTCACGTTCGGGAAGTTCGCACCAGTGGTTTCTGTGGAGATCGAGACCCCATCGAAGCCGGTTCCAGACAAGGTTATGGACGACATGCGGTCCTGCTTCGGGGCGGTCATCCATGTCGCGACGGATGAAGCAATCGTTGGGGAAGACGGGAAACCACGGCAGAAGATCAACGATAACGTACTGATCGAGATCGGAGCCGCACGAGCGCTCTATCGAAACAATGTGATCCTGCTCGTGGCCGACGGGACTGACCTACCCTCTAATCTGCAAGGGCTGTATGAGTGCCGCTATCAGGGGGATCACCTCGATGGAGCCGCAACGATGAAGCTCCTGAAGGCATTCAATGGATTTCGAGGTCCATAGGCTTCCCTTTCGATCAGGGGTGTGATCCAATGGGGGTATGGGGGACGCGTTGGAGGCTCCGAGGCGGAATTGTTTGATCGGAGAGGATGCGCTGGCGGTGATGCGCGGGTGGCCGGACGCGCGCGTGACCACTGCACCGCGGATCCACCTGCTGGGCGAGCGGTGATCAGTCGCGGGTGGCGATGTAGAAGTTGTTGACGAGGTCGCCGTCGACCTGCTTGACGTCGATGTGGGTGAAGCCGGCGTCGGCGAGCATGGCCTTCGCCTTCTGCTCTCCCCACATGCTGCCGAGGCCTGCGCCGTCCAGAGCGAGGGAGACCGTCATGCAGTGGAAGAGGGAGACGGTATAGAAGAAGGGCCCGGTGATGTGGTCCATGTTCTCGTGGACGTGGGAGGAGGCGGCGATATCGGCGCAAAGGTAGGCGCCGCCGGGCTTGAGGAGGCGGGCAACGGAGGCGAGCAGGCCTGCCGGGTCGGCCTGGTCATGGACGGCGTCGAAGGTGGTGACGAAGTCGTAGAGGTTCTCGCCCTGGACGCCGGCGACGTCCTGGAGTTGGAAGCTGGCGTTAGCGAGGCCCATCCCCTCGGCCTCGGCGCGGGCGCGGGCGATGGCCTGCTCGGAGAAGTCGTAGCCGATGAAGCGGCTCCGGGGCCAGGCCTGGGCCATGAGGTTGCTGGCGTGGCCGGAGCCGCAGGCCATGTCGGCGACGGCGATGCCCCCCTCCAGGCGGGGCACGATGCCCTCGACGAGGGGGATCTGGGCGTCGATCAGGTTGTGGTTGAAGCGGGCGGCGCTGTTCTCGGCCATGAGGGCGTGGAAGGCCTCGAAGGAGGAGTAGGGGACGCCGCCGCCATCGCGGAAGGCGTCGAGCAGCTCGTCCTGCACGGAGCTGAGCATGGGGATGAACTGGGCGAAGGTGGCGAGGTTTCGGGGCCCGGCGGCGCGGGTGACAGCACGGTGCTCGGCGGGGAGGTGGTAGGTCCCGGCGGCGGGGTCGTACTCGACGATGCGGCCGACGACCATGCCGTTGAGCCACTCGCGGATGTAGCGCTCGTTGAGGCCGGCCGCGTCGGCGATCTCCCCCGATGTCGAGGGTTCCAGGGTGGTGAGGGTGTCGAAGAGACCCAGCCGGTGGCCCACGCTGACGCCGAGCGCGGTGCCGGCGGCGTTGACGACGCCGAGCATCTGCTTGGTGAAGGCTTTGGCCTTGTCCCGATCAAAGTCCGCTGGGGGCATCGCGGTTCCTCCGGAGTTGTGACGGACGCGACGGGCGCCCGCTGGGATCGGCAGGATAGTGCGGGCTCGCCGGGGCTGGGGGTTCCTCCCGGCATGGGGGTGTGATCCCGAGGTACGGAAGTCCGACCCTAGATGGAGGCTCAAGGATTTGACGGCGCGCCGCTGGGGACGAAGCATGACTTGGGGTTGACCAGCATCAGATGAAAGATCAGATTGGGGACCATGCCACGGAAGCCGCCGCGCAACAAGATCATCCACGGGACCGCCGTCGAAGAGATGCGTAAGTGGCGTGACGACTCGATCGACCACTGCATCGCCGATCCGCCGTTCAACATGAGCAAGAAGCGAGGGCTGGGGTGGGCCTTCTCGTCGCACGTGACGATGGAGGAGTCGTGGGACCGATTCGGGGAGGACGAGTTCTTCCGCTTCAACGTGGAGTGGCTGCGAGAGGCGTGCCGGGTGGTGAAGCCGAACGGGAACATCCTGGTGTTCGGGACGTACCACAATATCTACCAGTTGGGGTTCATCTTGCAGAGCGGGCTGAACCGGCGGGTGCTGAATTCGATCGTGTGGTACAAGCCGAACGCGCAGCCGAACATCACGGCGCGGATGCTGACGGAGAGCACGGAGTACATCGTGTGGGCGGTGAACGGGGCGGAGTCGGGGCCGGGGAAGGCAACACGGTGGACGTTCAATTACCAGAAGGCCAGAGAGCTGGGGGGTGACCGGCAGCACCGGAACGTTCTGGACCGGAGGAGGAGGCGTCCCGTCGTGACGCTCTCGGAGCTCCAGGTTCCGGTCGTATCGCAGAAGGAGCGTCTTCACGGGAAGCATCCGTCGCAGAAGCCGGTCGCGCTGATGGAGAGACTCGTCTCCCTGTACACGAAGCCGGGGGAGCTGATCCTTGACCCCTTTGCGGGGAGTGGAGCGCTCGCGCAGGCGTGCATCCGACGCTCGCGTGATTACGTGGTCGTCGAGCGATCACCTGAATACCATTGGCTCGCGAAGCACAACATCCAGAGCGAGCAGCTATCGAAGGTGGGAGCGATCCATCGCTGGGCGGAACTCCGTGATCGCCCGCTGAGTGAAGAGGAAATCTTGGTGCTCGACGGGGTTCCCGTGCCGCAGGCGGGCCGTCTCGACCTCATCATCGAGGTGATCGGGATCGTCAGCGGTGGAACCAATTCGCGAACCGCTATCGCGGTCTCCCTGGCATCTGAAGATCGGGAGGGTTACGACCCACGGCAGGGGGCGTACTACGCTGACGCAGCATACGCGCTTGGGTGGATCTGCCCAGAAGCGGAGAACGAGTCACGGTTCGCCGTCACCGACAGAGGGCGGGAAGTCTGGGGAGCGAGCGGCGCAGGCCTGCGCCGACTCGTGTGGGACGATATCGAGGGCATGCACTTCGGGTTCGTCGCGGACGACTTGGGGATCTCGCTCCGCGATGGGATTCTTGACGAGGACGCGTATCGTCGTCGTCTCGCGGAGTGGTTCGACCTCGATGCGAAGCCAGGTTCCACGGCCGACCGGCGTACGCATACGATCCTCAACTGGGTCCGGCAGTTACGGGAGAAGGAGGTCACTTAGGGGCCAGCTAGGGCACTCAACATGACCGCCCTGCCGAGGCTGCGGGGCCTAGCCCCCGACGACTAGTGCTTGGTGACGTCCGGGTTTCCGAAACGTTGCCCCTTCTTCGGGCGTCGGCGGAAAAGGCTCACCCTTCGTGACTGTCCGCTCCTTGCCGGTGCGTCCACCCTTCGGACCAAAGGATTTCCCACTGGCCACTGCGTGGCGCTTTCGCGCCGGGCTTATGCATCCGCGGCATGAAGCGCTTCATCTTTCCGTGATTCTGGCGTCCCTTCAGGTGGGAACTCCCGCAAAGAATAGCACTAGTGTTCTGTTGCGTCAAGCTGCGCAGGCCAGAGACGGACGGGCCGTGGGGAGCGACGGGGTGGGGTGGTAGGCTTCGGGGCCGGCGGAGCCAGGACAGGAGGCGCGTGATGGGCCGCTTCCAGAAATGGACGATCGGGAAGGCGGAGTTGATCGCGCTGGAGGACACGTGGGCGCGGCTGCGGCCGGACTATTTCTTTCCCGATGTCGAGCCGGGGGCGTTCGATGCGTATCCACAGTGGCTGATGGAGAACGGCCGGCTGGCGATGAGCATCACGTGCTGGCTGATCGCGAGTGAGGGGAAGACGATCCTGGTGGACACGGGGATCGGGGGGCGGCCGGTGGACTTCCCCATCCAGCGGGAGCCGGATCTGCCGTCGGTGCTGGTGGAGGCGGGGGTGCGGCCGGAGGAGGTGGATCTGGTGGTGTTCTCGCACCTGCACTTCGACCACACGGGTTGGAACACCGTGGACCGGGCGGGGCAGCCGGCGCCGCTCTTTCCCAAGGCGCGGCACGTGATCCAGCAGCGGGAGTGGGACTACTGGCTGGAGACGGAGCGGGAGGGGATGGGGGACCGGTCGAAGGTGCTGGATCCGCTGGTGGAGTGGGGGTTGGTGGATTTCGTTGAGGGGGAGCACGCCGTGACGCGGGAGGTGGTGACGCTGCCGACGCCGGGGCACACGCCGGGGCACACGCCGGGGCACACGCCGGGGCACACGCCGGGGCACACGCCGGGGCACACGCCGGGGCACGTGTCGTTCCTGCTGACGAGCGGGGGGGAGTCGGTGGTGGTGCTGGGGGACGCGGCGCACTCACCGATGCAGGTGCCGGAGGCGCACTGGTGCGCGGGGGCGGACATCGATCCGGAGACGGCGCGGGCGTCGCGGCGGGCGCTGTGGAACCGATCGGAGCGGGAAGGGACGCTGGTGGCGTCGAACCACTTCCCGTTTCCCGGGCTGGGGCGCGTGGTCGCGGAGGCGGGGGGGCGGCGGTACGAGCCGCTGCCGTGATGCGCTAGTCTCCCCGGGCCCGGCGGAGGAACCTTCGGGCGAGGGGAGTGATTCGTGGGCACGCTGCACAAGATGTCGGTGGGGAACGCGGAGCTGGTGGCGCTGCAGGACAGCTGGATCATGCTGCCGCCGGGGGATCTGTTCGATGCCGTGGAAGAGGGGGAGTGGAGCGCGTATCCGGAGTACCTGAGCGCAGAGGGGCATCTGACACTGAGCCTCACGACCTGGCTGATCCGCAGCGAGGGACGCACGATCCTGGTGGATACCGGCTTGGGCGGACGGCCGAGCGACTTCCCGGTGATCGACACACCGGCGCTGCCGTCGGTGCTGGAGGAAGCGGGGGCGTCGCCGGAGGAGGTGGACGTGGTGGTGTTCTCGCACCTGCACTTCGACCACACGGGCTGGAACACGGTGGACCGGGGGGGGAAGCCGGCACCGCTGTTCCCCAACGCGCGGCACCTGATTCAGCAAGCGGAATGGGACTACTGGATGACCGGGAGCCCGGAGAACGGGTCGGACCGCGCGACGGTGCTGGACCCGCTCGTGGAGGCAGGGCTGGTGGACTTCGTGGAGGGGGAGCACCCGGTGACGCGGGAGGTGGTGACGCTGCCGACGCCGGGGCACACGCCGGGGCACGTGTCGTTCCTGCTGACGAGCGGGGGGGAGTCGGTGGTGGTGCTGGGGGATGCGGCACACTCGCCGGCACAGCTCGGGCAGCCGGACTGGTGCATTGGCCCGGACGTGGACAAGCCGCTGGCGCGGCGGACGCGGAAGGCGCTGTGGGATCGGTCGGAGAACGAGGGAGTTCTGGTGGCGTCGAACCACTTCCCGTTCCCGGGGCTGGGGCACGCGGTGCGGGAGGACGGGGTGCAGCGCTGGAAGCCAATTTGATCACCCCCTCTCCTTCGCAGCGGGGGTGATCCTGCCGAGGGCAGAGGCAAGCGGCGATCCGCGCCGCCGCCAAGTGGATCCCGGCTGGTGAAGTCGACGGGGCGGGCGGGCGGGCGCAGGCGGTGCAGGTATGGCGCTACCCTGCTCGCTCGGACTGCCCCGTCCAGGAGGTCGGCTCACGGCGCCTCCGACGCCACGGCCGAGGGAGGATCGGCGATGGAGAATGAGCTGCAGGCGACGACCCCCGAGGGCGAGCGATTGGTCGCGCTGGCGGAGGCGCACGCCCCGGCGTTCGCGGAGCGGGCGGCCCAGCACGACGCCGATCGTTCATACCCATTCGAGAACCTGGAGGAACTGCGGGCGAGCGGGTTCCTGACGGCGGCGATACCGGCGGAGTGCGGGGGCTTGGGGGTGGGGTCGCTGCATGACGTGGCGCTGGCGTCGAGCCGGCTGGCACGGGGCGACCCGGCCCTGGCGATCGGCGTTAACATGCACTTCGTGGTGACGCTGCTGCTGGCCCGGCACTGGCGCATGGCGGTGGCGGGAGCGCGGGAGCGGCGGGCAGCGGCGCTGGTGGAGACGCTGTCGGGGATTGTGGAGCGGGAGACGCTGTTCTCGGCGCTGGTGAGCGAGGCCGGGCAGGACATGACGCAGCCGAATACGACCGCGCGGCGTGAGGGTAGCGGCTGGCGGATCGATGGCACCAAGATCTTCGCGACGATGTCGCCGGCGGCCACGATCCTGAACGCAGCCGTGACGTACGCGGACGAGAAGGGGAACGAGCACTACGGATACGCGCAGGTCCCGGCGGATAGTGCGGGCGTGACGATCCACGATGACTGGGACGCACTCGGGATGCGGGCATCGGGGAGCAACACGGTGACGTTCGCGAACGTGCAGATCCCGGCCGATGCGCTGCGGGACCGGCTCCCGATCGGTGAGGTGAGCGACGCGTTCCTGGAGCGGAACTTGAACTCGGGGCCGCTGCACGGGAGCGCGCCGCTGGGGATCGCCGAGATCGCCCAGCAGGACGCCGTCGATGGGATCCGGAAGCGGCCCGGGCAGCGGGCACAGGCGAAACGCCCGTACCTGCAGATGCTGGCGGCGGAGAACGAGATCGATCTGGCGGCGATGCGAGGGACGCTCAGCCGGGCGGCGAGCCTGGTGGACGTGTACTACGCACAGCATCCCGCGGAGCCGGGCGAGCACGAGGCGATCCGCGCCGTGTTCACGCAGACGCAGATCGCCAAGGCGTTCATCCAGAGCGCGGCGCCACGGGTGGTGGATCGGGCGCTGAGCCTGTCGGGCGGGGTGGGGTACCTGAGCCAGAACCGCCTCTCGCGCGCCTACCGGGATGTGCGCGCGACGCCGTTCATGCACCCGCTGGGGGCGAACGTGGCCTATGAGTTCATCGGCCAGGTGACGCTGGGGGTGGAGCCGACGCTGGGCTGAGCGCTGGAGGGCCCGGCGGTCGTCCCGGTCGCGCGAGCGGCGTGGCGGGACCGCATGCACCGCGTCTCCCAGACGAGGGCGGAGCAATTGACACCGGAGGGTGGCATTGTAAGGTTTCGGAGGGACCGTGGCGGTCCAGAGGACTAGGATGCCGACGGGGGTTGCGGCGGCCCAGCGGTGAAACGGGAAGGAACGCGATGCCAGACCAGCCAGCACCGATCAACGGGGTGGACGTGGGGACGCTCTACGCGACGCTCAACTTGATCAATGAGCAACCCGATCTGGGCAAGTTCCAGTTCCGCGCACAGAACCGCTGGATCGACGGAGCGCACAACCGGACGACGATCACGAACTTCTTTGGGGCGGGGCAGGATATGGACCACACGCAGCCCCACCAGATCGACGCGGGGGAGCCGGCGGTTCTGATCGGGACGGACACGGGGGCCAACCCGGCGGAGGCGGCGCTGCACGCCCTGGCCGCATGCCTGACGACGACGGTGGTGTACTCGGCGTCGGCGCGGGGGGTGAAGCTGACGGAGGTGGAATCGACGCTGGAAGGCAATTGCGACGTGCAGGGGGCGCTGGGGCTGTCGGACGCGGTTCCGAACGGCTTCCAGGACATCAAGGTGTCGTTCCGGGTGAAGGGGGACGCGCCGCGCGAAACGCTGCGGGACATCGTGGAGAAGGCGCCGCAGCGCTCGTTTGTCTTCGACACGATCAGCCGGGGGATTCCGGTGAGCGTGGAGCTGGCGGACGATTAGCCCAGTCCTTCTGGGGCGAGCTTGGGGCTGTTCGAGGTGACGCACGGCGCGGTGGCCGTCGTGGGGGAACGCCTGCACGCGCTGTAGCGGACGCGGTTGCAGCGGCCGGACGGCGACCGCGTGGAGGCCATCGAGCACAACGCGCACTGCAAGGTGCAGGACGGCCGCATCGCGACCGTGGACCTTCGCTACTCTGGGTTCCGGTCCCTCCAGGCTGGCTAGGCCGTCGGACCGTCACGAGGCGATCCGCGCGGCGTCCCCTATGGGCGCCATGTCACGCCGTCCGGGGCTTGACGTCCGGCGCGGGCGCCGCCGCGCGGGACCTGTCGCTGCCTAGTCCGCCAGAGCGACGGTGCCGTTGAGCGGGTTGCTGACGATGGCGAAGACGGGGGAGTGCCCCTGGGCGTACCGGTACCGCTCTGGGGTCGCCGCGTGAGGGGTGGTTGTGATGGCTTTCGCGAGGATGGGACTGTCGGCATCTCACTCCTCGCAGAGCTTGGGCCGTTCGTTGCTCAGCTCTCACAAAGTTCGGGCACATAGGCGGCGATGTCGATGTAGCGGTCGGCGACTTCGCGCAGGTCGTGCGAGGTGGAATGGCCGAAGGCGGCGACTTCGACGCGGACGCCACGGGCGCTGACGATTTCGATGAGGCGGCGGAAGTCGCCGTCGCCGGAGATGAGGCCGATGACGTCGAGACGGTCGGCCATGGTGAGGATGTCGATGGCAAGTTCGACGTCGAAGTTGGCTTTGACGCCGCCGCCGGAGAAGCGCTTGAGCGGCTTGGTGACGATGCGGTAGTCCTTGTCGAGGAAGGGGAGGACGAAACGTTCCATTTCGCGGCGGGAGTCGGGGTCGTCGGAGATGGGGGCGTAGGCGATGGAGCGGACGAGGGTGCGGCCGCGGGCGAGGAAGCGCTGGGTCTTTTCCCAGTCCACGGTGACGCCGGAGCGTTCGGCGGCGTAGAGGATGTTGGGGACGTCGACGAAGAGGGCCATGCGGGGCTTGATGCCGATGGAGAGGTCGCCGCTGCTGTCGCCGGTGGCGGCGCCCTGGACCTCAATGAGGGACTGGAGGAGTTGGTTCTGGCGCTCGAGGAGTTGGGATTGGCCCCGGAGGAGGGTGAGGAATTCCGTCTCAGCGTCGTCTTGGGCCGGCTGCGGGGCGGCGGCAGGATCGGCCGCGCCGGTTGCGGTTGCGGTGGTGGAGGCGGCGGTGGCGCCGTTGCCGCTGCGGGTTCGGCCGCCGCCGCCGCGGGAGCCGCGGCGGCGGCTGGGCTTGTCGCCGGAGTCGGCGGGGACAATGTTGGCGGCGGGCTTGGTGGCTTTGCGGGCGGTGGCGGTCTTGCGCGCAGCGGTGGTCTTGCGCGCGGGCGTCTTGCGCGCGGGCGTCTTGCGCGCAGCCGCTTTGCGGATGGGCGCGGCGGCGGCGGTGCTCCCGGCGCGGCTGCGGCGGGCTGGGGCGGCGTCGCCGTTGGTTTCGGCTGGGGTGTCGTCGCTTGGGGATTCGGCGTCGGTGGACCGACGGAAGAGTCTGGGCACGGTTGCTCCTAAATGACGTTTTCGTTGCTGGCGGCTGTCCGAGCGGGGGCGCCGCCCGGAGGGCCTCGCCGCACGGGTGGCGGCGGGGCGAATTGGGCCATGAGGCTGAGTTTTTCGGCGATGGCGCCGGCGAGGTCGGTGAAGACCTCGGCGACGGGATGGGTGGGGTCGAATTCGACGATGGGCTTGCCGTCGTCGCCGCCGGCACGGACTTCGGTGGCGAGGGGGACGGCGACGAGGAAGTCGATGGCGTGGTCTTCGGCGGCGGCTTTGGCGCCGCCGTGGCCGAAGATTTCGACGCGGCGGCCGGTGTCGGGGGTGAGGAAGTAGGACATGTTCTCGACGATGCCGAGGATGGGGACGTTGAGCTTCTCGAACATGGTGATGGCTTTGGCGGCGTCTTCAAGGGCGACGGCTTGGGGGGTGGAGACGATGATGGCGCCGGCGATGGGGGCGTCCTGGGCGGCGGTCATGGAGGCGTCGCTGGTACCGGGGGGCAGGTCGATGAGGAGGTAGTCGAGCGAGCCCCAGTCGACGTCGTGGAGGAGTTGTTTGACGCCGCTGCCGATCATGGGGCCGCGCCAGACGACGGGGGAGCCGGGGGGGACGAGGAAGCCGAGGGAGACGAGTTTGACGCCGTAGCGCTCAACCGGGTGGAGGCCTTGTTCGCTGTTGGCCTGGAAGCCGGCGGGGAGGCCGAACATGGTGGGGAGGTTGGGGCCGGTGATGTCGGCGTCGATGAGGCCGACGGCGGCGCCTCGGTGGGCGAGGGCAACGGCGAGGTTGACCGCGACCGTGGATTTGCCGACGCCGCCCTTGTTGGAGGCGATGGCCACGATGCGCTTGACGCCGGGGAGGGGGGTGGGGCCTGGGGGCGGACTGTCGGGTACGAGCGGGGAGGAGGGGTCAGGCACGGGCTTCCTGGGGCTGGTCGCGCCCGTCGGGCGGGACGGGGCGGAAGCGGCAGAGGCTGGCGCCGCTACTTTGGCATGTTTCCAGGGTAACGGGGAGGCCGAGGAGTTCGCCGACGTAGGCGACGTGGAAAGCACAGACATCGTCATGCTCCTGGACGATGCGGCGGTAGATGCAGTTGTATTCCCGGACTTCCTGGACGCCGGTGGGGTCGGGATCGGTGAGTTCGGTGAAGCCGCTTTCGGCGGCGAGGATCGCGGTGGCCGCTTCCAGGCGGGGCCGGCCGCGGAGGGCCTGGAGGGTCCCGCGATAGGGGGCGGCGGCGGTGCGGGCGGCGCGGCGGAAGAGGCGAAGGCGCCGGTCCTGGGGGGAGAGGTGGGCGGGGGCGTCGGGGTCGGGGGTGGCGAGTTCGGTGAGGAGGGAGTTGGCGAAGCGGTGATCGGCGCTGGGGAAACGGTCCTCGCCGCGCGGGGTGAGGTAGTAGGCGTAGGCCGGGCGGCCGGTGGGCCGGCGTTCGCTTTCAGCGCGGATGACGCCTTGGGCCGACATCTTGGCCAGGTGCTGGCGGATGGTCATGGGGGCGAGGGCGAGGCGCTGGCAGAGGGCGTCGACGCCGGCGCCGGGATGTCGCTTGAGGTGGGCGAGGAGGCGCTCGCGGGTGCTCTCCACGTGGACTCCGGAACACATTCGTGACGTCGCTGTGGACGGTGGGGAACCGTGGACGTGCTTCGAGCGTATTGCTGAGTGCGCGAGGGTGTCAAGGTTTACACGGTGGATACCGTAATTAGTGGGTTTACCTTGACCACGAACATGCGTCCTCAGATGATGAGGGTGCGCGGGGAGCCGAAGCGCTAAGGCGACGGGCCCTGCAGGAGAGGCAGCGACTATGGCGACGAAAACCGCGACCAAGCCCCGCGTGCAGCGCGAGGCGACGGGCGGCAGCCACACCCGGGGTACGTGCAACCACCACTGGTTGATCGATCCGCCCAGCGGGCCGATCAGCACTGGGCAGTGCAAATTGTGCGGGCGCGCCCGCCAATTCCCGAATTCGTCCGAGGATTCGATCTGGGACGGTGCGGAGGGGCGATCGCGCTGGAACGACATGGGGACTTCGCGGCGGCGCCGTCGGGACGACGCAGCGGTCGAGGAGAACGTCGTTTCGGTGTAGGCGGCGGTCGTCGATTGGCGTTGCGCGCCGCTCCTTCGGGGGCGGCGCTTTTTGTGCGTCGGTTTGGGTCCGTTCGGCGCGATCCGAACCGGCAATACCTGGGAGTAGGCTGGGGCGGAGATGACGGCTCCCGTGACGACGGATCTGCAGGTGGACCTGGCGCCGGGCTGCAAGCGCAGCCTGGTCCTGCGCAATCCGGTGATGACGGCCTCGGGGACGTTCTCCAACGGGGTGGAGTTTTCGAGGGTGTTCGACCTGCGGCGGCTGGGGGCGGTGGTGTCGAAGGGGCTGACGCTGCGGCCGCGACGGGGGAATCCGACGCCGCGGGTAGCGGAGACGCCGGCGGGGATGCTGAACAGCATCGGCTTCCAGAACGTGGGCCTGCGACGGCTGGTGCGGGATGTGTGTCCGGTCTGGGCGACGTGGGAGACGCCGGTGATCGTGAACATCCTGGGAGACTCCGTGGAGGAGTTCGCGCAGCTGGCGCGGGAGCTGGATGGGGTGGCGGGAGTGGACGGGCTGGAGGTGAACATTTCCTGCCCCAATCTGGATGTGGGGGGGATGGAGTTCGGGCAGGATGCGGGGATGGCGGCGGAGGTGACGGCGGCGGTGGCGGCGGCGACGACGCTACCGGTGATCGTGAAGCTGACGCCGAACGTGACGGACATCGTGCCGCTGGCGCGGGCGGTGGTAGAGGCCGGGGCGCAGGCGCTGTGCGTGGCGAATTCCGTGCTGGGGATGGCGATCGATGTGCGGGCGCGTCGTCCGCGGACGCGGCGGCCGACGGCGGGGCTGACGGGGCCGGCGATCAAGCCGATCGCGCTACGGCTGGTGTGGGAGACGGCGGGGGCGGTGTCGGTGCCGATCATCGGCTGCGGGGGGATCAGCACGGGGCGGGACGCGGTGGAGTTCTTGCTGGCGGGGGCGTCGGCGGTGCAGGTGGGAACGGCGACGTTCCGCGATCCGCTGGCGCCGCTGCGGGTGCTGGAGGGGCTGGAGGGGTACTGCGCGGAACAGGGGGTGGAGTCGTTGGGGGAGCTGGTGGGGGCGGCGCGGGGGTAGGGGAGACCGTAAACTCAGGCGGGAGTGACTCATGAAACTGAAGACTGTTAGGGTTCGCGACTTCCGGAGCGTCCGCGACTCCGGTGAATTCTCAGTCTGTGATGTCACATGCCTCGTCGGGAAGAATGAGTCTGGGAAGACAGCGATCCTTGAGGCTCTGTACAAGCTGAATCCCATCCGTGCGAAGGATGCTGGATTCGATGTCACTTACGACTACCCCAAGAGCGACGTAACGGAGTATGAACTTCGCGTGTCCAAAGATCGTGAAGCGAAGACGGACGTCGTGGAAGCTGTGTTCGAGCTATCGACGAGTGATCTGGCTGAGATCAACGACTGGTTCGGGGCTCAACAGGTTTGTGGCGCCAGGCTGACTCTACGGAGGAGCTATGAGAACCCGCTCAGATGGGAGTTCGAGACGTCGGAGGAAGTGGCCACAAAGGGCCTCCGGTCGAAGTTCGAGGTGCCTCAACCTCTCAAGCCGAACATAGAGGCAGCAAATTCGTTAGCCGAACTGAAGCAGGCTCTCCCGGAAACGCAGCAAGCGAACGGCGTCCAGGAATTGAGCGACGCTCTCCATCGAATCGAGGACGCGGGAGGGCTCCGGAAGTTCCTCTGGGAGACCTATATCTCGCCAAGAGTCCCGAAGTTTCTCTACTTCGACGACTACTACCTCATGACTGGGGCAGCGAGCATCGACGCGCTACTCCAGCGCAAGGACTCGTCGAGTCTACTGCCATCAGATGCGCCGCTGCTCGGACTGGTGAGTCTCGCAAGGTTGTCGCTGAAAGAACTGCGAGATCCGTCCCGCACACAGGAACTGAAGAACAAGCTTGAGGGTGCGGGCAACCATCTGACGAAGACGGTTGTGAAGTACTGGTCACAGAACCGACATCTACGGATGGTCTTCGATGTTAGGGTCGGGCACCGCGAGGACCCTGCTGAGATGCAGCAGGGCATGAACCTCTCGGCGAGCGTCTACGATACCCGGCATTGGGTTACGACCGAAATGAGGTCTCGGTCACGGGGCTTCAGATGGTTCTTCTCATTCCTGGCTTGGTATCACGACCTCAAGCAACAGCAAGAAGGCGACATCATTCTCTTGTTGGATGAGCCAGGCCTCACACTCCATGCGAAGGCGCAGATGGATCTGCTTCGGTACTTCGATCGGGAGATCGCTGCGGACGAAGTCCAGCTTGTGTACACAACTCACTCGCCGTTCATGGTGCCGCCCGACCACTTCGAGCGGGTCCGAATCGTCCAGGACAGGAGTCTTGACGAAGATGATCTCCCCGAGGGCGAGGACGGAGCGAAGGTGATCACCGAAGTGCTTGAGGCTTCGAAGGACAGTCTGTTCCCGCTCCAGGGTGCACTCGGATACGACATCTCGCAGACGCTGTTCGTCGGACCCAACAGCCTAGTCGTCGAAGGGTCGTCAGATCTTCTGTACTTGCAGGCCATGTCCGCAATCCTCGAGCGGAAAGGCCGTCATGGACTCGATCAACGATGGACGATCACACCCGTAGGCGGAGCGGACAAGGTTCCTACCTTCGTGGCGCTGCTCGGGGCTCAGACGGCTATGAACGTTACAGTGTTGATCGATATCCAAGCGAAAGACAGGCAGTCGATTGAGAATCTCTACAAGAAGAAGCTTCTTGAGAAGTCACACGTTGTGACGTACGGGGATTTCACTGGCAAGAGCGAGGCCGATGTCGAAGACATGTTCAACCCGGAGTTCTATCTCCGACTTGTGAACGACGAATTCAAGGAGTCGCTTCCGGAGCCGATCGTCGTGTCCAAGCTGCCGACAGGTCCGCCAAGGATCTTGCGGAGGATTGACGCAGCGCTCGAATCCCGCCCGATGACGGGAGGAGCGCAATTCAACCACTACCGTCCAGCTCGGTACCTAACCGAGCAGGTGGGGTCACTTGACAACGACATCGATGACCCCACCCTCGACCGGTTCGAGCAGGCATTCATGAAGCTCAATGCGTTGCTCCCGTGAACTCTTGGACCGCGCTTCCCGAAGGCGGGGCGAGTTGGGGGAATGGGAATGGTCGGGGTGGGCGGATTCGAACCGCCGGCCTCACGGCCCCAAACCGCGCGCTCTGCCGGACTGAGCTACACCCCGAGCGGGCTGGGATCACGGTAGGTGGGGACGGGGGTGGTCGTCTATCGCGAGGGGCGGGGGCGATTCGGCCTGTGCGGGTGGCGCCGCGCGCCGCTGGGAGCGGAGGCGGCCGGTATAGGCTAGCGGGCATGTCGATTCAACAGCCACGCATCCCGGCGATGGCGGTGGTGCTGCGGGTGGTGTCGATCCTGGGGATGGGGTTGGCGTTCTCGGCGGCGGTGCTGCTGCTGGTGGCGGCGGAGTGGCTGTGGGCGGGGATCTCGGTGGCGGCGCTGGCGCCGTTTGTCGGGATGATGTACCTGGTGGACCGGATGATCCCGGTTCCGAGGCCGGGCGGCGGCCGCTAGCGGGCCGCGGCTCGCTGGAACGGCTGCTCGAAGCGCTGCGGCGGGCCGGATCGACATGCGCGTGCGCGGGGAGGGCTACTCGGCGGTGGCGCCCTCGCTGGACGCGGCGGCGGTGCGCGGTCCGGTTTCGATGCGGATGGAGACAATACGGGCGCCTGGGGGCGGTGGCGGGACGGTGCCGGGATCCCGGGTCTGGATGAGCTGGACGATGTGGAGGCCCTCGGTGACGCGGCCGAAGGCGGTGAAGCCTAGCCCGTCCAACTGACCTTGCTGGCTAAGGGTAATGAAGAACTGGGAGGAGGAGGCGCCCTCGCCGCCGCGGGCCATGGCGAGGATGCCGCTGTCGGCGAGGGTGAGGGCGCGGGGGTCGGGGGCGGGGCTTTCGTCCGGGAGCACGTAGCCCGCGCCGCCAAGGCCGGTCGCGGTGGGGTCGCCGCCCTGGGCGACGAAGTTCGCGATGACGCGGTGGAAGGTGAGACCGTCGAACCAGCCCTGCTCGGCGAGGAAGACGAAGTTGTTGACGTGTTGCGGTGCGACGTCCTCCAGGAGGTCGATCTGGACGGCGCCGGTATCGAGTTCGAGTACGGCGCGGTAGTCGAGGGTGGGATCAAGGGTGAGGTCGGGAGGCGCGGCGAATTGCGGTTTGTCGACGGCGCCGAGGTCGGCGCCGGTGCCGGCGACAGTTCCGGGGGTGCTGCCGTCGTCGTCGATGCGGCGGACTGGGGCGGCGGTGGCGCCGACGGAGCTGTCGCTGTTGCCGCGAGGGCTGTTGCCCGAGGTGAGGAGGAGGCCGCCGCCGATGAGACTGGCGAGGATGGCGAGGACGCCGAGGCCGATGATGGGCTTGAACCAGCGCTGCCGATAGAAGGAGCGCCGGGAGCCGCCTACGTCGAAGCCGCGGATATCCTGCTGGCGACGCGCCAGGCGCTGTGGCCGCGTACGCTCGCTGCGTCCCCGGTGAGACACCTGGCAGTCCTCCGTCCGCCCCCGCTGAGCAGCAGGCTATCACGCGGCTTTGGGGAAGCGGAATCGTGGTGGGGGGGGAAGGCTAGCGCGGAGGGGTGGGGGCCTGCCAGGATTCGGGGGGTGTTGCGTGAGGAGGGTGCGATGTCCGATCCGGCGCGATTCCGTTTCCGCTCACGCCGGTCGCCCGTGCTTGGGCGGCGGGGGATGGTGGCGGCCTCGCAGCCGGTGGCGGCGCAGGCGGGGTTGGAGGCGCTGCGGGCGGGGGGGACGGCGGCGGACGCCGCGGTGGCGACGGCGGCGGCGCTGAACGTGGTCGAGCCGATGTCGACGGGAATCGGGGGGGACAGTTTCACGCTGTTCTATGAGGCGGCGTCGGGCAGAGTGCAGGCGGTGAACGGGAGCGGGCGGGCGCCGGGCGGCCTGACGCTGGAGGTGGTGCGGGCGGGGGGGGCGAAGGGCCGCCAGCTTGCGGCGACGAGCCCGCACGCGGTGACGGTGCCGGGGGCGGCGGCGGGGTGGGGGGACACGCTGGCGCGGCACGGGCGGATGTCTCTCGGGGATGTGCTGGCGCCGGCGGTGGCGCTGGCGGAGGAGGGGTTCGCGCTGACGCCGGTGATCGCGTCGTTGTGGGCGGCGGGGGCGGAGCGCTTGCGGGCGGCCGGTGGCGATGCGCTGCAGTTCCTACCGGGAGGGGAGGCGCCGCGGGCGGGGCAGGTCGTGCGCAACCCGAACCTGGCGGGGGTGCTGCGGGAGGTGGGGGAGGGGGGCGCGGCGGCGTTCTACGAAGGGCGTATTGGGGCGGCGATCGTGGATGCGCTGGTGCCGCGCGGCGGGGTGATGACGCCGGCGGATCTGTCGGCGCACGCGTCCACGTTCGAGGATCCGATCTCGACGACGTACCGGGGTTACCGGGTGTACGAGTGCGCACCGAACGGGCAGGGGCTGACGGCGCTGCTGGCGCTGAACGTGCTGGAGGGGTTCGAGGTTGGGGTGATGGCGCCGGAGTCGGCGGCGCTCGTGCACTTGCTGATCGAGGCGCTGCGGCTGGCGTTCGCGGACGGGCGCTGGTACATCGCCGATCCGGCACGGGTGGAGGTGCCGGTGGCGGCGCTGCTGTCGGTGGAGTACGCGGCGAAGCGGCGGGCGCTGATCGATCCGGCGCGGCGGGTGGCGGTGGAGCACGGGGCGGCTCTGCCGGGGTCGAACACGGTGTATCTGTCGGTCGTGGATGGGGAGGGGAATGCGTGCTCGTTCATCAACAGCAACTACCAGGGGTTCGGGACGGGGATCGTGCCGGCGGGGTGCGGGTTCGCGTTGCAGAATCGGGGGTTCGGATTTGTGCTGGACGAGGGGCATCCGAACGCGCTGGGACCCGGGAAGCGGCCGTACCACACGATCATCCCGTCGCTGAGCACGCGGGCTGATGGGTCGTTGCACGCGTCGTTCGGGGTGATGGGGGCGTTCAACCAGCCGCAGGGGCAGGTGCAGGCGTTCAGCAATCTGGCGGATCACGGCATGGAACCGCAGGCGGCGCTGGATGCGCCGCGGTTTTCGATCTACGACGATCCGCCGGATGGGACGGTGTACATCGAGGAGGCGTTCCCGGCGGAGACGGTGCGGGCGCTGGCGGGGATGGGGCATCCGCTGGAAGTGGTGGGGGGTGCGCATCGGACAAGGCGGTTCGGCCGGGGCCAGATCATCCTGCGGGATGCCCAGAGCGGGGTGTTGTGGGGAGGGTCGGATGGGCGGTCGGACGGGTGCGCGGTGGGCTGGTGAGGGACCGGGGGCGGCCGCCGGGCCTGGCGCCGGTCCCGCCCGGGGTCGCGAGAGGCGCGGCACCCAGATGACCGATCGCTTAGCCACGGCCCTCGCGGACGCGGAAGCTGCCTCCTCGTCACGGCGACGAAGGGAAGCAGCACGACATGGACGCCGACGCGCCGACTACGGCGCCCGGCGCTGCTGGCGTTGCCGGCGCCCGTGCTCGCGCTGCTCGGCGTCTTCGCCGGCAGCACGGACGCGTGATCCATGCCGCCGCGTTCGTGGTGGGGCCGACCGCGGACCGAGCGACGTTCGGCGATCTGGCCATGTCCCACGACTGGCGCTGCCCGATTCCGCTTGGTGGGACGTCTGGCGGGGCATCATTTCCGCTCACACGACCGTGTATCACGTCCTCGGGCGGGACCTGCAGGAGCGATCGCTGTTCACGCACAGCGGTATGACGCGTCTGGTGGACCGGATCGAGAAGGCAGGCTTGGTGCGGCGGGAGCGGGCGCCGGGAGATCGCCGGGGGGTGTTCGTCGTGCTCACGGCGGAGGGCGCGCGCGTGTACGAAGAGGCGATGGCGCGGCACCGCGCGGACGTTGGGCGTGAGTTCGGGCGTCGCTTGAGTCCGGCGTAGCATCAGGCGCTGGCGGACGCGCTGGCGCAGTTCTGGCGGGAGTGAGGCGGGGCGCGGGCGGACCAGCGGTCCTTCGACGGGTACGGATGGCCCTTCGACTATGGCTCCCGCTGCCGCGGGAGGCGCTCAGGATGGGCGGGGCCGGGGAAGGGTCCTTGCTTCGCATCGGAGTGTGGGGACCGCCGACTCCGGTGAGCTGCGGCGAGCGGCCGTCGCGATGCCGCTGGGCGTGACCCGGGCAGGCGGGCCCCGTCCGGGGTCCACGCTTGGGCGTCCCAGATGATTTGCCAGACGGTGTGGGGTGGCCTCACCCGCTCCCCCTTGTCCATGGCCTGCGGCCACGGACAGGGGGGAGCGGATCGAGAGGTGGGGGCTAACTCTTCGCTTTGGCGTCCTGAATGAGGCGCCAGACCCTATTGGGGTGGGTGGGCATCTCGATGTGGGTGATGCCGAAGGGGCTGAGGGCATCGACGACGGCGTTGCTGAAGGCGGGGCTGGCGCCGATGGTGCCGGCCTCGCCGATGCCCTTGGCGCCGAGGGGGTTGAGGGGGGAGGGGGTGACGGTGCCAGTGAGGTCGAAGTGGGGGAAGTCGGAGGCGCGGGGGATGGTGTAGTCCATGAAGGAGCCGGTGAGGAGCTGGCCCTCGTCGTCGTAGACGACGCCTTCGAGCCAGGACTGGCCGATCCCCTGGGCGATGCCGCCGTGAATCTGTCCTTCCACGATGAGGGGGTTGACGATGAGGCCGCAGTCGTCGCAGCCCCAGAGGTTCTGCATTTCGATCTCGCCGGTGTCGGGGTCGATTTCGACCTGGACCAGGTAGGCGCCGAAGGGGTAGTTGGTGCGCTCGGGTTCCCAGAAGGCCTCCTCGCTGAGGCCGGGCTCGGTGTCGCGGGGGAGCTGGACGGGGATGTAGGCGTAGGCGGCGACGTCGGCGAAGGGGAGGGCGCTCTCGGGGTGGTCCTTGAGGCCGATCGTGCCGCCCTGGAAGACGATGTCCTGGGGCTGGGCCTCCAGCATCAGCGCGGCGAAGCGGGCCATCTTCTCGCGGATCTTGCCGGCTGCCTTCATCAAGGCGGTGCCGCCGACCACCTGGGAGCGGCTGCCGAAGGTGCCGATGCCCTGGCGGGAGACGGCGGTGTCGCCGTGCAGGAGGGTGATGTCCTGCATGGGGATGCCGCCGAACTCGTCGGCGAGGAGCTGTGCGAAGGTGGTTTCGTGGCCCTGGCCGTGTGAGGAGGAGCCGGTATTGGCGATGATCTCCCCGGAGCGCTGCACGGTGATGGAGCCCCACTCCCAGCCGCCGGTGGGCATGACGGAGGAGGGGCCAAGGCCGCAGACCTCGATGTAGCCGGCGAGGCCGAGGCCAACAAGGCGGCCCTCCTTGCGGGCGGCGTCGCGCTGGGCCTTGCGGTCCTCCCAGCCGACGTGCTGGAGGAGGGTGTCGAGCAGGCGCTCGTAATCGCCGGAATCGTAGACGGCGCCGGCCTGGGTGGTGAAGGGGAACTGCTGGGGCTGAATGAAGTTGCGGCGGCGGATCTCGGCGGGGTCGATGTCGAGCTGACGGGCGAGGATGTCGAGCGTGCGCTCGACGTAGTACACGCCTTCGGGGCGGCCGGCGCCGCGGTAGGCGTCGGTGGGCATCTTGTTGGTGAAGGCTTCGGTGAGTTCGGCGCGGATGACGGGGATGTCGTAGAGGCTGCTGAGGAGGGTCATGGTGAGGGTGGGGACAAAGGCGGTGGCGAGCATCTCGTAGGCGCCGATGTCGGCGATGATGCGGACGCGGACGGCCTGAATCTTGCCCTCCGTGGTGGCAGCGAGGTCGACGTAGCCGATCTGGCCGCGGCCGTGGGTGGTGGTCATGAAGGCCTCGGAGCGGTCCTCGATCCACTTGACGGGAAGGCCGAGCTTCTTCGAGACGACGGCGGCGGCGAAGTCCTCGCCATAGATCTTCTTGGCCCCGAAGCCGCCGCCGACGTCGGGAGCGATGACGCGGATCTTGTGCTCGCCGATGCCGGTGCCCTCGGCGAGGTATTGGCGCACCCAGTGGGGGGTCTGGGTGGAGGTCCAGACGGTGAGGTCGCCCTTGGCGGCCTCGAAGTGGGCGACGACGCCGCGGGGCTCCATGCAGGTGGGGGCGAGGCGTTGGCTCTCCATGCGCTGCGAGACGACGACGTCGGCGCTGGCGAACGCCTCATCCACCTTGGTGTCGTCATAGTCGCCGGTCTCGCGGTTGGTGTCGGTGCCGCTGCGATGAGTGACGGCGAGGTTGTTGGGGAAGTCATCGTGGACGAGAGCGGGCTCGCCGGTGAGGGCGAGTTCAGGGTCGACGACGGCGGGGAGGATCTCGTAATCGACGACGATGGCGTCGGCGGCGTCGCGGGCGATGTAGCGGTCGCTGGCGACGACGACGGCGATCGGGTCGCCGACATGGCGGACCTTGTCGGGGGTAACGGGGTAGTGGTCGGGGGCGGGGAAGGGGGTGATGACGGGCATGGGGGCCATGTCGGCCTGGAGCTGGGCGCCGGTGAAGACGGCGACGACGCCGTCCAGGGCCTCGGCGGCGGCGGTGTCGATGGAGCGGATGCGGGCGTGGGCGACATCGCCGCGAACGAAGGCGAGGTGGAGCATGCCGGGGAGGCGGATGTCGTCAGTGAAGTTGCCGCGGCCGAGGAGGAGGTTGGCGTCTTCGACGCGCTTGACACGCTGGCCGACGAGCTTGGCGGGGGTGACGACGCTGGGGCCAGGGGGGGGGGCGGTGGTCATGAGCGCTCCTGGACAAGCCCGGGGCAAGCCCGGGCACGACCTCGTGCGGGGGTCAGGCTATCACTGCCGATTCGGGGCGGGTGGTACCCCCGAGAGGAATCGAACCTCTGCCTCTGGTTCCGGAGACCAGTGCTCTATCCGCTGAGCTACGGGGGCGCGCCTGGGTCGATCGTAGCATCGACCTCACTCCCCAACCTCCTTTCCATCGGTCTTCTTCGAGACGGTGTGCAGTCGCGCACCTCGGGGCGATAGAAAGGGGGGCGGAGGGAGCGAACGGTCAGTTCCCGGTGTAGCGGCGGCGGTACTGGACGGATTCGGCGATGTGGGCGGCGTCGATGGGGTCGGAATCGGTGAGGTCGGCGATGGTGCGGGCGACCTTGAGGACCCGGGTGAAGGCGCGGGCGGAGAGGGAGAGCTGGGCCATGGCCATCTTGAGGAGGGAGGCGGCCTCCGGGGTGAGGCGTTCCTGGCAGCGGTCGCGGACCTGGCGCGGGGTGAGGGTGGCGTTGACTTGGCTGGGGTTGGGGGAAGCGCCGCGTCCGGCGCCGTCGTCTTGGGCGCGGGCGTACTGGACGTCGCGGGCATGGGCGATGCGGGCGCGGACGGATTGGGAGGATTCGGGGTCTTCCAGGCCGGCCAGCTTTTCGTAGTCGACGCGGGGGACTTCGACGAAGAGGTCGATGCGGTCCATGAGGGGCCCGGAGATGCGGCGTTGGTAGCGGAGGACGGCGCCTTCCGAGCAGGTGCAGCGCGAGGTGGGGTCGCCGTAATTGCCGCAGGGGCAGGGATTCATCGCGGCGACGAGCATGAAGTTGGCCGGGTAGGCAACGGCGCCCTGTGCGCGGGCGATGGTGACCACGCGGTCCTCCAGGGGCTGGCGCAGGGCCTCGAGGGCGGCGAGGTTGAATTCGGGCAGTTCGTCGAGGAAGAGGACCCCGTGGTGGGCGAGGCTGATCTCGCCCGGGCGGGGACGACGGCCGCCGCCCACGAGGCCAGCGTTGGAAATGGTGTGGTGGGGGGAGCGGAAGGGACGCTCGCGGAGGAGGCCGAGGCCCTCGCGGAGGACGCCGCTGACGCTGTAGATCTTGGTAACGGCGAGGGCTTCGTCGTGGGCGAGAGGAGGGAGGACGCCTGGCAGGGCACGGGCGAGAAGCGTCTTGCCGGCGCCGGGGGGGCCGGCCATGAGGACGTTGTGGCCGCCGGCGGCGGCGACTTCCAGGGCGCGCTTGACGTGCTCCTGGCCGCGGACGTCGGCGAAGTCGACGGCGGGGGTGGGATCGGCGTAGGGGGGCGTGACGGCGCGGTCGAAGGCGGGCAGGGGCGCCTGGCCGGTGGCGGCAGCGATCAGCTGGGAGAGGGTGTCGAAGCCGACGATGGTGGGGCCGTCGATGAGGGCGGCTTCGGGGGCGTCGTTGGCGGGGAGCATGAGGCGGTTGTAGCCGGCGCCGGGGAGGGTGGCGGCGGCGGGGAGGACGCCGGGGATGTGGCGGAGGTCCCCGTTGAGGGCGAGTTCGCCGAGGAAGACGGTGCGCTGCGCGATGGTGGACGGGATTTGGGCGGAAGCGATGAGGATGCCCACGGCGATAGGGAGATCGTAGCCGGTGCCTTCCTTGCGCAGATCGGCGGGGGCGAGGTTGACGGTGATGCGCTGGGCGGGGAGGGAGGCGCCGGCGTTGCGCAGGGCGGCGCGGACGCGCTCGCGCGCCTCGGAGACGGCGGCGTCAGGCAAGCCGACGATGTTGAAGGCGGGGAGGCCCTGGGCGATGTCGACTTCGACGGCGACGATCTCGCCATCGAGGCCGACGAGGGCGCAGCCGGCGACGTTGGCGAGCATGTCGGGATGGTAGCTGGCGGAGGCGGCCGGCGACGGGCGGGTGCGCCGGGGCGCGCGAACCCTGGGCCTTGCAGCGACTCCGGCGGGTCTGCGCCGCGGCGGGGAGAGCGGACGCGAGGACAGCGGAAAGCGTCGCGGGGGATGGGCGGCGGGCGCGCCGGGCGCCGCGACGCCCGGGATTGGGGGCGGTCGCACGGGTGGGGGCGAGCGCTGGAGCGGCGGAGGCGCCGGCGGCAAGAGCGACGACTGTGGGATCGACTCCGACGTGCTGGGGAACGCCGCACGGCGCGCGTGAGGCTGAGGCCGAGCGCGATTCCGCCGGCGACGGTGAGCGGCCAGCCGCCGACGGCGGCCGTCGTGAGGGTGGTGAGAATGCGCCAGAGCAGCGAGGGAACGGCTTCCCCTTTCGTGCGTCCGGGGGCGGAGCGCGCGTGGTGCATGGGCGGACGAGCCCACCCGAGCGACCCCCGACGGTTGGGGCAACTGGACCGCAAGACGCAGCGCGGGGGAAATACGCCGGAAGAATACATTCGCCGGACGCGCGGCTGCCATCAGGTGGGCCAGGAAAGCAGGCCGATCTCCCGAGCGCGGTTGGTGGCGTCGCTGCGGTTGCGCGCGCCGAGCTGGCGGTAGGCACCGGCGAAGTGCTTCTTGACGGTGGAGTGGGAAAGGCCGAGCCGTGCGGCGATGGCGGTATTGGTGAGTCCGCTGGCGACGAGGGCCAGGGTGTCCGTCTGGCGCCGTGTGAGCGCGGACGGTGGGCGGGCGCCCGGGCTGCGGCGCAAGGCGGCGGCGATGGCGGTGTGCACGGCGTCCGGATCCACGGGGAGGGGGAGAGGTTGGGCGTCGGGAATGGCGGCGGCGCAGCCGCTGGGCGGTGGCGATGGTGGGGGCGCGGGCCTCTTGGGGCTGGACGACGAGGGTGGGCACGGACAGGGTGTGCAGCAGGTGGCTGACATCGTTCTGGGCGAGCTGGCGGAAGGCCCGGGTGACGTCGGGACGGTGGAGGTGGGGGCTTGCAAGCGGCACCCCAGCGTGCGGCGGTCCGGACCTTTTCCCAGCCGAAGGTCTCCAGCCAGCAGTTCCGGAGAAACGAGGTCCCAGTCGAGTTCGAGCATGCGACCCAGGGCCAGCATGCGGTTGGTCTGGAAGAAGTCGCGGCGGTCGGCGTAGGCGGCCAAGAGGGCCAGGAGGGAGAGGCGATCCGGGTGGGCGGCGGCGTAGGCGATGGCGGGGGGCCGGAATGGACGCGCTCCGTGAGGACGATGGGCCTCGGGGGGAGGCTGTCGATGACGGCGGTGAGGTCGGTGAGCTGGGGGTCGAGGGAGAGGTCGGGGGCGCCGCCGGAGTGGCCGGCGCCGCGCATGTCGTAGCGGACGATCTGGTGGCCGGGAAGGTGCGCGACGTGGCGCTGCTGGGCATCGAAGTCGTCGAGGACCTTGGCCGTGAGTTCGAGAGTGGACCAGGGGAAGAAGGGGAGGGCAACGAGCGGCGGGCCCTCGCGATGGCGCCAGAGGGTCAGGAGGAGGCCATCCGTTGTCGCAACGTGTGAGACCAGTCTGGGCAGGGCGAATTCTCAATGAACGATTATGGATTCTCGCGGGGTCGGCGCCGCCCTCACCTATGCTGGCCATTCGAGCACTTCGGTCGCCCAGCCATTCGGCCACATATCGCCGGCGGGTGTCGTTCGGATCGGGCCGGTCGGTATCGTGCAGGGGGCGATGAAGATCCTGTTTTGCGACACCACGTTCCCGGCGGCGCGGGAGATCCTGACGCGGCACCTGCCCGCGGACGTGGTGGTGGGCTGCGCGGCGTCGGATCTGGGGGAGGCGATCGTCGATACGGAGGTGGCGATCCCGACGATGGCACGGCTGGACGCGACGACTATCGTGCGGGGGGAGCGGCTGCGGCTGATCCATCAGTACGGGGTGGGGCTGGAGGGAGTGGATCTGGTAGCGGCGCGGGCGCGGGGAATCCCAGTGGCGCGGGTGCCGAGCCGTGATTCTGGGAACGCGATCGCGGTGGGGGAGTTGACACTGTTCCTGATGCTGGGGCTGGCGCGGGACTACGGGGCGCTGCGGGAGTCGATGGGGGCACGGCGGCTGGGGGAGCCGATGGGGGCGACGTTGTACGGCAAGCGGGCGGGGATCGTGGGGATGGGGAACCTGGGGCGGGCGATTGGGGAGCGCCTGGGGGCGCTGGGGATGGAGGTGTGGGGGATCCGGCGTTCGCCGGAGGCGGGGGGATCGGCGGCGAGGGCGGTGGGACGGCTGGGGGGGCCTGGGGATCTGGCGTCGATGCTGGGGTGGGCGGATTTCGTGGTGGTGGCGTTGCCGCTGAACGAGGAGACGGAGGGGCTGATCGGGGAGGAGGCGCTGCGGGCGATGCGGCCGTCAGCGTACCTGATCAATGTCGGGCGGGGGCCGGTGGTGGCCTACGGGGCGCTGCTGCAGGCGCTGCGCGAGGGCTGGATCGCGGGGGCGGGGCTGGATGTGTACTGGGAAGAGCCGGCGGACCCGGCGGATCCGATCTTCGCGTACAACGTAATGGCGACGCCGCACATCGCGGGGGCGACGGACTATTCCTACGAGTTGATGGCGCAGGCGCTGGCGGCGAACGTGGAGCGGTTGCGGCGGGGGGAGCCGCTGCTGCATCGGGTGTGCTGAGGGGGGTGGCGGGGTCGGTGGCCGCCGGGGAGCGGAAAGGATCCGGCATGGCGCAGGCGCTGAGCGGGGTACGGGTGGTGGAGTTTGGGCACTTCGTGCAGGGGCCGCAATGCGGGCAGATGCTGCACGACCTGGGGGCGACGGTCACGAAGGTGGAGACGCCGGGGAGTGGGGATTATTCGCGGGGGATGCCGCTGTCGGCGGAGGACCAACGGTATCCGTTCCTGGAAGCGAACAACCGGGGCAAGCGCAGCCTGGCGGTGGATGTCGGGCAGGAGGCGGGGCTGGCGGCGGTGCGGACGTTGATCGGGGAGTCGGACGTGCTCATCGGCACGCTGCGGCCGGGGGCGCTGGAGGGGCTGGGGCTGAGCTACGCGGCCTGCGCGGCGATGAACCCACGCTTGATCTATGCGAGCGGATCGGCGTTCGGGCCGGAGGGGCCGTACGCGGCGGCGCCGGGGGTGGACTTGAGCGCGCAAGCGATGGGGGGCTTGATCGCGGTGACGGGGTCGGCGGAGGTGCGGACCCCGGCGGGGGCGGTGGTGGCGGATTCGATGGCGGCGCAGGTGATGTGCAGCGGGATTCTGGCGGCGCTGCTGGTGCGGGAGCGGACGGGGCGGGGGCAGCGGGTGGAGACATCGCTGTATGGGGCGCAGATCTGGGCGCAGGCGGCGGAGTTGACGGTACAGCTGATCGGGGATCAGGTGGTGGGGCCATACCCGGGAGGGCATGGGTTCGCGTCGCCGGGGCGGATCTACCGGGTGTTCGAGACGGCGGACGGGGCGATGGTGGTGCCCGGGGTGGAGACGGAGGCCTGGCCGATCTTCGTGAAAGCGATCGATCGGCGGGAGCTGGGGGAGGATCCGCGCTTCGCGGAGAGCGCGAGCCGGGTGCAGCACATGGCGGCGCTGTACGCGGAGCTGGAGGTCGTGTTCCGGCAGCGGACGACCCTGGCGTGGGGGGAGCGGCTGCGGGCGGCGGGACTGCGCTTCGCGCCGGTGCAGAACTATGCCGAGGTGGCGACGGATCCGCAGGCGGCGGCGAACGGCTACGTGACGGAGGCGACGGACGAGGCGGGGGCACGGCGGCGGGTGGTGGGGAGTCCACTGCGGCTGAGCGAGACGCCGGCACGGGTGGCGGCACGGGCGCCGGAGCTGGGGGAGCAGACGGAGGCCGTGCTCCTGGAGCTGGGCTACAACTGGGAGCGGATCGCGGCGCTGCGGGAGTCGGGAGTGATCTAGTCCAAGCGGCCCGTGGCGCGCAGCGAGCCCGCGGCAGCGCGGCGCGCCACGACCCGAGCGCGGGCGGGGCCACCGGGGGCCGGGTGGCCCCGCGTCTCCGCCCCCGGCGCAAGGCTTCGCCGAGCACGGCGGAGATGTCGCTGAACTCTGCCAGGCCGAAGTTGATGGGGCCGGGCGGCCAGAAGAGCCAGCCGCGATCCGTCGTGAACATCCAGATGTTCAGGACGGTGCGTCCGCTGTCGCTTTCGATGGCGACAGCCACGATTTCCGGCGTGGTGGCGCCATCACCGAGCACCTCGACCACGACCCAACGACGCCGCTGGCGTAGCCGCCGGGGTTCGGGGTGACTCGCAGGGGCGAGCCCCCGACCTGCTCGACGTGGAGCTGGGAGGGAACAGGAGGGCGGCGGAGAAAGACGGCCATGCTGATGCGGCGCCACTCGGGCTGGGGGAGGCCCGGGCGACGCCCGCGCTCGGTGACGGCTTCGGCGGCGGCGGCGGCGGCGGCGGCGCCGATCACGGCGCCGGAG
Source organism: Dehalococcoidia bacterium (assembly GCA_965247775.1). Taxonomy (GTDB): domain Bacteria; phylum Chloroflexota; class Dehalococcoidia; order Bin125; family Bin125. The sequence goes on along the minus strand of OZ252031.1, from coordinate 1,221,187 downwards.
ACGGCCGCCTTGCGGAGCGAACGCTGGCGCCCGCCGGTGAGCGCGGGCGATATGGCGCCTGGGTCGTGCGCGTCACCCCCGCGTCGGGCGAGAGTGTGGAGGCGCTACTGCTGGCGGTCGACGCCGAGGACGCCGCGGACGGCGTCGAGCTTGTGCATGACGCGCTGGAGGTGGGCGAAGCCGTCGGTTTCGACGGTGACGTGGGCGACGACGCGACCGCCGTCCTCGCTGGTCTGGAGGCCGACCATGTTGACGCCTTCGTCGGCGACGACGTTGGAGAGGTCGCGGACGAAGCCGACGCGGTCCCAGCCTTCGATGCGAAGGCGGGTGGGGTAGCGGGTACCGGGGACGCTGCCCCACTGGACGTCGACGAGGCGTTCGTGCTCTTGGGTGTAGAGCACGTTGTGACAGTCGGCGCGGTGGACGGTGACGCCGCGGCTGCGGGTGATGTAGCCGGTGACGGGATCGCCGGGGAGGGGGCTACAGCAGTTGGCGAAGCGGGTCATGAGGTTGCGGGACCCGAGGACGTGGACGCCGGTGGCGGCGCCGTCGCGGGGGGCGGGACGGGTGGGCAGGAGGGAGGGGAGGGGTGGGGCGTCGGCGGGGACGGCGAGGTGGAGGGCGAGGCCGTGGCCGGTGATTTCGCCGGCGCCGATGGCGATGAGGACGTCGTCCAGGGAGGCTTCGCCCGTGAGTTCGAGAATGGCGCCTTCGACTTCGTGGAGTTTGAGGTGGAGGCGGCGGAGTTCCTTCTCGAGAACGTCGCGGCCGCGGGCGATGTTCTCGGTGCGCTCGCGCTTGCGGAACCACTGGCGGACCTTGGTGCGGGCGTGGTTGGTCTGGAGGTAGCCGAGGGCGGGGTTGAGCCAGTCGCGGCTGGGGCCACGGGAGGAGCGGCTGGTGACGATTTCGACGACGTCGCCGTTGTGGAGGGTGGTGGTGAGGGCGACGAGGCGGCCGTTGACCTTGGCGCCGACGCAGGCGTAGCCGAGTTCGGTGTGGATGCGGAAGGCGAGGTCCAGGGGGGTAGCGCCGGCGGGCATGTCCTTGAGTTCGCCGCGGGGGGTGTAGACGAAGACCTGGTCCTGGAAGACGTCGCTCTTGAGGGTTTCGAGGAACTCGCGGGCGCCGGGGAGTTCGCCTTGCCAGTCGATGAGTTGCTTGAGCCAGGAGAGGCGTTCGCGCTCGCGGACGCCGGGGGAGGCGCTGTGCTCCTTGTAGCGCCAGTGGGCGGCGACGCCGAACTCGGCTTCGGCGTCCATGTCCCGGGTGCGAATCTGCACTTCCAGCGGGCGGGTGCCGGTCCAGTAGACGGTGGTGTGGAGGGAGCGGTAGCCGCTGGGTTTTGGGTTGCCGATGTAGTCGTCGAATTCGCCGGGGAGGGGGCGCCAGAGGCTGTGGACGACGCCGAGGACGTGGTAGCAGTCTTCCAGCTTGTCGACGAGGACGCGGACGGCGAGGAGGTCGTAGATCTCGCTGAAGCTCTTACCGATGGCGCTGTACTTCTGGATTTTCTGGTGGATGGAGTAGATGTGCTTGACGCGGCCGCTGACGTCGGCGTGGACGCTGTCGTCGTGGAGGGCGGTTTCGAGCTTGCGCTGGAGTTGGGCGAGGTAGCGCTCGCGGGTGCCGCGGCGGGCGGCGACCTGGTCGGCGAGGCGGCGGTAGTCGTGGGGCTGCAGGTAGCGGAAGGCGAGGTCCTCCAACTGCCACTTGAACTGCCAGATGCCCAGGCGGGCGGCGAGGGGGGCGTAGATCTCCATGGTTTCGCGGGCGATGCGCTGCTGCTTCTCCGGCGCCAGGGCGCCCAGGGTGCGCATGTTGTGGAGGCGGTCGGCGAGCTTGAGGATGACCACGCGGACGTCCTCGGCCATGGCGATGAACATCTTGCGGAGGTTCTCGGCCTGGACCTCTTCGGCGCCGATGCGCGCGGCAGGGTTGGGGAAGGAGAGGGCGCCGAGCTTGGTGACGCCGTCGACGAGGCGGGCGACTTCGGAGTCGAACTCGGTTTCGAGTTGTTGGGGGTCGACGCCGCAGTCCTCGACGACGTCGTGGAGGAGGGCGGCCTGGAGCACGGGGACGGCGAGTTCGAGGTCGGCGCAGCTGACGGCGGCGGCGAGGGGGTGCTCGATATAGGGGTCGCCGGAGGCGCGCAGGTGGCCCGCGTGGGCGTGGGCGGCGAAGCGGTGGGCGCGCTCGACTTGAGCGATGGCGTCCGGGCCGAGGTAGCGGGCCATGGCGTCGCGCAGGTCGTCGAGCTGAGGGTGGATGGGGTCCGCGCGGCGGCCGGCGACCTCGGTGGTCATGCCCTTAGTGTACGCGGTTGCCGGCGTATGGCTGGGGATCCGCACGGGCCTTGCGGCTCCCTCCCTCATCCCGCTCCAGTGCGGATGCGGTGGGGGCGGCCTGGGGTAGGGCGTGGTTCGCTGGCTGGGTAGGATGCAGGTGGAGGAGTGATGGAGTATCGCGCGCCACGGGGAACACATGACGTGCTGCCGGCCGAGGGGCCGCTGCGGCGCCGGATCACCGAGGTGGCCCAGGCGACGGCGGCGCGGGCGGGGTACCGGCCGATCGAGCCACCGACGTTCGAGCGGGCGGAGCTGTTCACGCGGGGGGTGGGGGCGGGGACGGACATCGTGGAAAAGGAGATGTACGTCTTCGAGGATCGCGGGGGGGAGCGGCTGGCGCTGCGACCGGAGGGGACGGCGTCGGTCTGCCGGGCCTACCTGGAGCACGGGCTGGCGAACGCGCCGCAGCCGGTGAAGCTGTGGTACGTGCTGCCGATTTTCCGCTACGAGCGGCCGCAGGCGGGCCGCTTCCGGCAGCACACACAGTTCGGGCTGGAGGCGATCGGGGTGCGGGACGCAGCACTGGACGCGGAGGTGATCGAGATCGGCTGGCGGATCACGCAGGAATTGGGGCTGCGAGGTCTGACGCTGCTGCTGAACAGCATCGGCGATGCGGAGGACCGGCGGTCGTACGTGCCGTTGCTGCGGGAGCACTTCGCGCCGCATCTGGAGTCGATGTGTGGCGACTGCCGGGGGCGCTTCGAGCGTGCGCCGTTGCGGCTGCTGGACTGCAAGCAGGAAAGCTGCCGGCCGTTTCAGGCGGGTGCGCCGCTGATCCGCGATCACTTGCGGCCGGAGTCGCGGGCGTTCTCCGAGGAGGTAGGGGCGCACTTGGCGGCGCTGGGGATCCCGCTGCAGGAGACGCCGACGCTGGTGCGGGGGCTGGACTACTACGCGCACACGGTGTTCGAGATCGTGCCGGCGCGGGCGGGGTCGCAGGTGACGGTCCTGGCGGGGGGGCGCTACGACGGGTTGATCGAGGAGATCGGCGGCAAGCCGACGCCGGGGATCGGCTTTGGCATGGGGATCGAGCGGATGGCGGAGAACCTGCGGGCGCAGGAGCTGGCGCCGGAGGCCGAGGCGGGGCCGGCCGTGCTGGTGGTGGCGCTGGGGAAGGGGACGGGAGCGGCGGCGACGTCGCTGGCGGCGGAGTTGCGGGCGGCGGGGGTGGGGGCGACGCAGGCGTTCGGGGGGCGGTCGTTGAAGGCGCAGTTGCGCCACGCGGACCGGACGGGGGCGCGGCTGGCGGTGATCCTGGGCGAGCGGGAGCTGGCGGCCGGGGTCGCCCAGGTGCGCGACCTGGCGGACAGCGCGCAACGGGAGATGCCGTTGGGAGACGTGGTGGGGAAGCTGGCGACGGTGCTGGGGGATGCGGGCGAGCCCTCGTATAGTGGGATTCCATGACAAGCGACACATCCCTGAGTCCCATGTGGCAGCAGATCGCGGCGCGGCGCGATCGCCGCGAGGCGATCGAGGCGGAGATGGCGACGCCGGAGGTGGCGCTGGATCCCAGGCGCATGCAGGCGCTGGCGCGGGAGCGGGCGCAGTTGGAGCCGCTGATCGCGCTGCTGGACGATCACCGGCGCAGCCGTGATGCGGAGTCGCAGGCGCGGGAGGTAGCGGCCTCGGGTGAGGCGGATCTGGAGGAGATGGCGCGGGCGGAGCTGGCCGAGTTGTCGGCGCACTTGGCGGAGTTGGAGGAGGTGGCGAAACGGGCGCTGCTGCCGACGGATCGGAACGACGAGCGGAACGTGATTATCGAGATCCGGGCGGGGGCCGGTGGGGACGAAGCGGGGCTGTGGGCGGGGGACCTGCTGCGGGCCTACACGCGCTACGCGGAGGAGCGGCGCTGGCGCAGCAGCATCGTGAGCGCGAACGAGAAGCCGGGGGGCGGCTTCAAGGAAGTGATCCTGGAGATCACCGGGGAGGGGGCGTTCTCCCGCTTCAAGTACGAGAGCGGAGTCCACCGGGTACAGCGCGTGCCGGAGACGGAGGGGCAGGGGCGGATCCACACGTCGACGGCGACGGTGGCGGTGCTGCCGGAGGCGCAGGAGGTGGATGTGGAGATCGACGAGTCGGAGATCCGCATGGACCGTTTCCACTCGGGCGGGGCGGGGGGGCAGAACGTGAACAAGGTGGAGACCGGGGTGCGGCTGACGCACGAGCCGACCGGGATCGTGGTGACCTGCACGGATGAGCGCTCGCAGCTGAAGAACCGCTTGAAGGCGATGAGCGTGTTGCGGGCGCGCCTGTACGACATGCAGCGGCAGGCGCAGCGGGCGGAGCGCTCGGACGCGCGACGGTCGCAGGTGGGGACGGGGGATCGGTCGGAGAAGATCCGCACGTATAACTTCCCGGAGAACCGGGTGACGGACCACCGGATCGGGCTGACGACGCACAATCTGCACTTGGTACTGGAGGGGCAACTGGATGGGCTGATCGACGCGGTGGCGACGGCGGAGGAAGCGAAGCTGCTGGAGGCGAGCGTGGCGTGAGCGCGTCATCGCTGCGGGACGTGTGGCTGGAGGCGGCGTCGCGGCTGGCGGCGGCGGGGATCGAGGATGCGCGCTTCGAGGCGGAGGTGCTGCTGCGGCACACCAGCGAGCGCTCGCGGGCGCGGTTCTACGCGCATCTGGAGGACGCTCCGGAGGCGGAGATGCTGGGGCGCTTCGAGCGGGCGATCGCGCGTCGCTTGCAGCGCGAGCCGGTGGCCTACATCACAGGACGGCGCGAGTTTTACAAGCTGGACATCCGGGTGACGCCGGACGTGCTGATCCCGCGGCCGGAGAGCGAGCTGCTGGTGGAGACGGCGCTGGGGCACCTGCGACAGCAGCGTCTGCGTCGGGCGCGGGTGGTGGACGTGGGGACGGGGTCGGGGGCGATCGGGATCGCGATTTCGCGCGAGCGGCGGGGCGTGCGGCTGCTGGGGATGGATGTGTCGGCGGCGGCGCTGGAGGTGGCCCGGTCGAACGCGGGGCGGCTGATTCCGAGTCGTCGGCACGATTGGCTGGTGGGGGATCTGCTGACGGCGGTGAGCGGGCCGGTGGATTGCGTGGTGGCGAACCTGCCCTATGTGCCGGAGGCGCGGATGCCGGATCTGGAGACGGAGATCCGCCGTTATGAGCCGCGGGTCGCGGTGACGCCGGGGGCGGTGGGGTCGGAATTGGTGCTGCGGCTGGTGACGCAGTTGGGGACGCGGCTGGCGCCGTCGGGAGTGGCGGTGCTGGAGATCGACGCGGGGCTGGAGGATGCCGTGGTGGAGGCGGCGCGGCGCTTGCTGGGGCCGGCGGAGGTGGAGGTGCTGGCGGATCTGTCTGGGGCGCCACGGGCGGTGAAGATCGTGGCGGGATAGGGGCGCGTCAGCGCGTGTAGCCGGTTTCCGGGTTCGGCTGAGACGGCATGGCTGATCATCGGCCGGAGGTGCGGATGGCGTAGCCGGCGCGGGGGCGCGAGCGTCCTTCCAGAGGCTCAGGGTGGGCGGACCGGTGGCGCTGGCGCGGGCCTATTCCTGACGGCGGGAGCTACTTTTCATCGATCGAGCCAGGGCGAGGGCCTCGGCGGCCCAGTCGAGGAGGGAGGCGGTGTCGTCCAGGACGTCATCGGGGATGGACCAGTAGGGCATGCGGCCGTGCTTGGTACTCGCGGCCGTCTCGTAACGGGGCTGGGTGTCGGGGCCGACGCGGAGGTGGGCGACGCCGTCGGAGTCGACGAGGGCGAACATGACACCGGCGGCGAAGACGCCGTAGCCGCCGAACATCTTCTTGGCGTCGACTTCGCCGAGAGGGAGGAGGTCGTTGACGAGGGCCTCGGCCGTGACGGTCGCGGCGGGGCTGAGCTTGGCGCCCTTTTTGGCCATGATCGCGCCCGGCTAGTCGCGGAGGTGCTGGTAGACCTTGCCCTCGGTCTTCATGGCGGGGGCGATGATCATTTCGGTCTGCTGCATCTCCTGGAGGGTGCGGGCGCCAACGCTGCCCATGGAGGTACGCAGGGCGCCGACGAGGTTCTCGGTGCCGTCGGTACGGGAGGTGGGGCCGAAGAGAAGTGTGTCCAGGGTGGTGTGCTGGCCGACATGGACCCGGACACCGCGAGGGAGTTCGGCGTGGGGGGTGGCCATGCCCCAATGATAGCCACGGCCGGGGGCCTCCATGGTGCGGGCGAAGGGGGAGCCGATCATGATGGCGTCGGCGCCGGCGGTGAAGGCCTTGCAGGCGTCGCCGCCGGTGCGCAGGCCACCGTCGGTGATGATGGGGACGCGGCGGCCGCGGCGGCGGCGGAACTCGTCGCGGGCGGCGGCGCAGTCGATGGTGGCGGTGACCTGGGGGACGCCGATGCCAAGGACCTCGCGACTGGTGCAGGCGGCGCCGGGGCCGACGCCGACGAGGAGGCCGGCGATGCCCTCCTCCATCAGCTCCAGAGCGGCGTTGTAGCCGACGGTGTTACCGACGAGGACGGGGATGTCGAGGTCGTCGATGAGTTCGTGCAGGATGAGGCCCTTGAGCGAGCGGGACTCGTGGCGGGCGGTGGTGACGGTGGACTGGACGACGAGGACGTCCGCGCCGGCCTCCTGGACGACGTGCGCGAGCTTCTTGGTGTTGGGCGGGGTGACGGAGACGGCGGCGTGCACGCCGCCGTCCTTGATCTGCTGGATGCGGGTGGTCACGAGGTCGGGGCGGAGGGGAGCGGTGTAGGCGGCCTGGAGGATGGCGGTGGCGCCATCGGTGTCGGAGGCGGCGACGCGCTGGAGGACGTCGTCGGGGTCGTCGAAGCGGCACTGGAGGCCCTCGAGGTTGAGCACGGCGAGGCCGCCGCGGCGGCCGAGTTCGATGGCGAAGGCGGGGTCGACGACGGCGTCCATGGCGGAGGCGAGGACGGGGACCGGAAGGTCGATCCCGGCGATGGTGGTGGAGACATCGACGATTTCAGGATTGAGCGTGATCTCGCCCGGGACGATGGCGACGTCGTCGAAGCCGTAGGCCTGGCGGAGCTGCTTGCGCTGGGGGTCCGGCATCGTGACGTCCTTCCGGCCGCGAGGCCTCAAACGCGAACCGGCCGCGCGTGGCGGCCGGTGGGCGTGTGGCTGCGTGCGAGGCAGCGGGCCTGGGCGGCCCGGGAAGCCATCAGCGCGGCACGAGGCCGCGCTGTCCCTGGGGATAGGGCGGCGTGCTCGGGGAACCCGAGGTCGCGAGTCACTCGCCGTTCCGCTCTGACAGAGGCCGTCCGGCGGCGGGTGCGGCCGGTCGTGCCATCGAGTATATGGGCGCGCGTGGGGGCGCGGCCAGGGAAGCAGTTTGCAGAACGTGAGGAAGCTGAGCGTGGACCACTCAGGGGCCATACACTCGCGCGGTGCCGGGCACACTTTATGTGGTGGCGACGCCGATCGGGAATCTGGAAGACCTGAGCGCCCGCGCGGCGCGGGTGCTGGACGAGGTGGACCTGATCGCGGCGGAGAATACGGGCACGGCGCGGCGGCTGCTGCGGGGGCTGGGGCTGCGGACACGCTGCCTGCCGTACAACGACCGCAACAAGGGCCGGTCGACGGGGGCGATCGTGGCGGCGTTGTCGGCGGGGCAATCGGTGGCGCTGATGAGCGAGGCGGGGACGCCGGGGCTGTCGGACCCGGGGCAAGATCTTGTGGCGGCGGCGGTGGCGGCAGGGGCGACGGTGTCGCCGCTGCCGGGGGCGTCGGCGGCGATGGCGCTGTTGTCGGTGGCGGGGGTGCGGACACGGACGGTGCGGCTGCTGGGTTTCCTGCCGCGGCGGGCGGGGGAGCGGCGGGCGCTGCTGGCGTCGTTGGGGGCAGGGGGCGAGCCGGCGTTGGCGTTCGAGTCGCCGCACCGGCTCGGGGCCAGTCTGGCGACGCTGACAGAGGTTCTGCCGGAAGCGCGGCTGGTAGTGGGGCGGGAGCTGACGAAGCTGCATGAGGAGATCTGGCGGGGGAGCCCGGCGGAGGCAGTGGCGCATTTCGCGTCGGCATCGGGGAGGGGGCCGCGGGGGGAGTTCACGCTCCTGATTGTTCCCGGGGAGCCGATGCACGATGTCTGGGATGAGGCGGCGGTACGGGCGGCGCTGGCGGCCGAGCGGTTGGGGGGGAAGCGGCGGGGGGAAGCAGCGGCGGCGGTGGCGCGGCGATCGGGGTGGGCGCGGTCGGCGGTGTACGGGCTGTGGGAGGGGTGAGGGGGAGGCGGCGGATAGCGCACGGCGCGGGTAGAGTCGGGGCATGAGCGAAACGATCCTGGTCTGCGTGGCCTGGCCGTATGCGAACGGCCCCATCCATCACGGGCAGTTGGGCGGGGCCTACCTGCCGGCGGACATCTTCGCGCGCTACCACCGGGCCAAGGGGAACCGGGTGGCGATGGTGTCGGGCTCGGACACGCACGGGACGCCGATCACGGTGCGGGCGGAGGCGGAGGGGCGGACGCCGCAGGACGTGGTGGACGAGTTCCATGCCGGGTTCCTCAAGACGTGGGAGGGGATCGGCATCTCCTGGGATATCTACACGTCGACAGGGACCCAGAACCACGCGAAGGTCGCGCAGGACCTCTTCCTGCGATTGCTGGAGAACAACTACCTGTACCTCGCGTCGCAGGAGTTGCTGTACGACCCGGTGGCGGAGCGCTTCCTGCCCGACCGCTACGTGGAGGGGACGTGCCCGCACTGTTCGTACGAGCAGGCGCGCGGCGACCAGTGCGACAACTGCGGCCGGCAGCTGGACGCGACGGAGCTGATCGATCCGCGCTCCAAGACCTCGGGGGCAACGCCGGAGCTGCGGGAGAGCGAGCATTACTTCCTCAAGCTGTCGGCGCTGGCGGCGCCGCTGGAGGAGTGGTTCGCGAGCGGGAAGGAGCACTGGCGCAAGCACGTGCTGAACTTCTCGCAGGGGATGTTGCGGGAGGGCCTGAAGAACCGGGCGATCACGCGGGACATCGAGTGGGGCATCCCGGTGCCGGTGGAGGGGATGGAGGACAAGCGGATCTACGTCTGGTTCGAGGCGGTGATCGGCTATCTGTCGGCGACGATCGAGTGGGCGCAACGGAGCGGCGAGCCGGAGGCGTGGAAGGCGTTCTGGGAGGATCCGTCGGCGAAGATCTACAACTTCATCGGCAAGGACAACGTGCCCTTCCACACGATCATTTGGCCGGCCATCCTGCTGGGCGCGGGGGGGCTGAACCTGCCCTCCGACGTGCCGGCGAACCAGTTCATCACGATGTCGGGCAGCAAGGCGAGCACGAGCCAGAACTGGGCGGTCTGGGTGCAGGACTACCTGACGCGCTACGACCCGGACGCGCTGCGCTACGCGCTGGCGGCGCAGATGCCGGAGACGAGCGACAGCGATTTCAGCTGGGGCGAGTTCCTGCGTCGCAACAACGACGAGCTGGTCGCGACGTGGGGCAACCTGGTGAACCGGGTGCTGACGTTCACGGTGCGCAACTTCGACGGAGCGGTGCCGGATCCGGGCCCGCTGGACCCGGAGTCGACACGGCTGCTGGATCGGACGCAGTCGACGCTGGACGCGGTGGGGGCGTCGATCGAGGGGGTGCATCTGCGGCAGGGGCTGCAGCAGGCCTTCGCGCTGGCGCAGGAGGCGAACCGCTACCTGGACGCCACGGCGCCGTGGCAGACGATCAAAACGGACCGGCAGGCGGCGGCGCGGTCGTTGTATACGGCGCTGAACCTGATCACGGGGCTGCGCACGGTGCTGTGGCCGTATCTGCCGTTCAGCTGCGAGCAGTTGAACGAGTACCTTGGGGCGACCGAGTCGATTCAGGCCCAGGGCTGGTCGCTCCATGCGCTGCGCCCGGGCACGACGCTGGCGAAGCCCGCGCCGCTGTTCCGCAAGCTGGACCCCGCGATCGTGGAGGAGGAAGAGGCCCGGCTTGGCAGCTGAGGGGGGCGAGGCGGCGGGCGCTCCGATCCCGCGGGACTTCATCGACAGTCACGCGCACTTGCACGACCGGGCCTTCGACGCGGACCGGGCAGCCGTGCTGGCGCGGTCGCGGGCAGCAGGGGTGGAGGCGATCGTCACGGTGGGGACGGATCGGGTGGAGAGCGAGCGGGCGGTGGCCTTGGCGCGGGCCGAGCCGGACGTGTACGCGGCGGTGGGGTTCCATCCGCACGACGCCAAGGATTGGAACGCGGCCGAGCGCGCGCACATCGCGGGGCTGGCGCGATTCGAGCGGGTGGTGGCGATTGGGGAGATCGGGCTGGACTTCTACCGGGACCTGTCGCCGCGGGGGGCGCAGCGGCGGGCCTTCACGCAGCAGCTGGCGCTGGCGAACGAGCTGCGGCTGCCGGTCGTGATCCACTCGCGGTCGGCGCACGCGGAGACGGTCGCGATCCTGACGGAGTGGGCGGGCAGCCGGGCGCGGACGGACGACGGACCGCTGGGGGTCATCCACTGCTTCTCGGGCGACGCGGCGCTGGCGGAGCGGTACGCCGGGCTGGGCTTCTACGTCTCGTTCGCGGGCCCGGTGACGTACCCCAAGAACGCGGCGCTGCGGGAGGCGGCGCGGGCGCTGCCGGCGGAGCGGATGGTGGTGGAGACGGACAGCCCCTATCTGTCGCCTCAGGTCTCCACCGATTCTTCGGACCGCCGAGGGCGGTCCCTGAGAGGCCGCCGCAACGAGCCCAGCTACGTGGGGCTGACGGGGTCGTTCTTGGCGGAGCTGCGGGGGGAGGCGCCGGCGACGTTCGCGGCGGAGACGGCGGCGACCACGCGACGGCTGTTCCGGTTACCCCCGGCGGGGCGGGGCGCTTGACGATGGGGGTGGGCGTGGTGCGGACCCGGAGTGGGGGACGGACGTGAGAAATATACCCGGTCAATCCTCAAACGGATTCGTGAATATCGCCACGACGGGAGCCAGCAGGAGCGCAAGGCTGGGACCCAGGAGAAGCAACGCAACGCGAAGGAGCAGCTTCATCCCGACCATGGCGACCCCTGCGATCAGGGGGCTGCACACGGCGAGGATCACGGTGAACTCGCTGGGATCGATCGCGGCGCGTACGATCAGACTGATGACCACAATGAGGAAGGTCCCGATCAGGATGGTGTTCAGGACGCAGGTCGAGACACGAACCGCAGGCTTGAGCCACGGAGGATCGGGGCCCGTCGCGACGGATGCCGCCGGTCCATGCCAACGCCACGATTCGCCTCCCACTCGGTCAGGAGGTCGTCGATCTCTGCCGCGTCGTGCCCCTCTGCTCGTTTCAGGATGGCAGCCCATAGGGCGGCGGTGCGCAAGACCTCCATGCCGGGGGGGGAGAGGCGCGTCGCCGAAGGGCTGCCACGCGATATCAGGCGGGACATCTGCGAGTCGATTCGCTGCCAAGTACTCCGGAACGCAACTACTCCACCCCACCGAGTGAAGTTCCAGACATCGGTCTGCATGAAGGCGCGGGTCAAGGCCGCGGCAGCAGCGCCGCTCAGTTGCTCATCTATCCAGCCTGGGCGTATTCGGACTAACCGCGGCACGACAAGGCACCTTAGAGCGGTGAGTTGCGCCTCGAAATGGACGACCGTTCCACCCTGAATCGGCCGACGCGCGAGCCACGCTCCCTGGCTCCCAAGCGTATCGATCGTAGTGAGGCCCGCCAGACACGCCATCCTGCTCGATATTGTGCGCCCCTCCACAATCGGTGTGTCATCGAGCTACTGGTTCTGCAGCTCAGCTATCGCTTGCTCCGGCAATGGCCATTCCGGAGCCGCACCAGCGAACGGTGAGGTATGGGGGGCGAACCATCGCCGCTCAACTTGCCAGAAGGAGAGACTCCATACGGTTCGACGGCTCATGTGTGCCATGGGCCATGTGAGCGGCCACTCTTCGGAGTAGGTGAGACGCTCGTGGCGGATCGCCTGCGTGGCTTGCGGGGAGACGGTGGTCCAAGCGTTCGTTAGAAATGCGAAGACCCATCCTGGCAGAATGACCACGATTTTGGCGATGGAGCCGAATCGCCAATATGCATAGGAGAGGAAATGCAGCGGGAGGTAGAGAAACGCCCAGACGATCTCGAATGGCACAAGAATGAGTCCGCGGGTAGGCCAATTGAGCAGGCCAGCTAGGCCCGTCACGATTGGGGCGATGAACAGTAGGAGTACGGTGGGGATGGCCACAACTGTCGTTCCGACCCTTGCGAACCAATCCACCCTCCCATCAAGCCAGTCCCGCCGGACGAACACCAAGCCTCCTCGCAGTAGGGTCTTGGATGGGCGAACGCGGCCCACGCCCAGGGGAGATCGAAGTCGTAGAAGAACGTCTTTCTGGTCCAAGCGCGCTGCCTCTTCGCGAACGTTGTATGGAAGTCATCGACGGGTGGTGGAATGTCTACTGCTTCGGGCGCATACACGCGATCCTCCTCCTCGGGCATTGACCCTCCTCCGATGCCTAGCGCCGGGTGGCCGACAAGATCAGGCAACTCTGCGCCAGGTACTGCGCGAAGATCAGTTGCGCCCTTACCCCCGCGAAGAGCCCCGGAGAGTGCACGTATGGACCTGCACACGCTCTACCCGGTCGTTCGCGCGCGCGATCGCGGTCTGTCGTAGCGCGGCGGAGTATCAGGGCTGCGGCGATACGGGGCAATTGGGGGCCGAGGACCGGGGGTGATTGTAGGTCAGCCTGCTAGCGCGGACTTCGCGGCTGAGACGGCGGCGACCACGCGACGGCTGTTCCGGTTACCCCCGGCGGGGCGGGGCGCTTGTCCGGCCCCGCGCGGAGGGCGACAATCGGCGGGTGACGACCGTCGCTTCTCTCTACGCGCCCGTGGCGGACGACCTGGTCCTGGTGGAGGACACGCTGCTGCTGACGGCGCGGACGGACTTCGCGCCGCTGCAGGACATGCTCGAGGCGGTGCTGTCGCGCGGCGGCAAGCGGCTGCGACCGGCGATCGCGCTGCTGGCGGGGGGCTTCGGGTCGTACGACGCGCAGAATCAGGTGCTGCTGGCGACATCGATCGAGCTGCTGCACACGGCCACGCTGGTGCACGACGACGTGATCGACGCGGCGCAGACGCGGCGCGGCCAGCCGACCGCGAACGCCAGCTTCGACAACGCGGCGACGGTGATGCTGGGCGACTACATGTTCGCGCACGCCGCGGAGTTGGTCGCGCGGACCGGGCACGTGGGGGTGATCCGGCTGTTCGCGCAGACGCTGAAGACGATGGCGACGGGGGAGTTGCGGCAGGACATCAGCGCCTACGACGCGGAGTCGGCGAGCATGCGCGACTACTACGCGCGCATCTACGGCAAGACGGCGTCGTTGTTCGAGACGGCGGGGCGGGGCGGGGCGCTGATGGCGGAGTGCCAGGCGGGGGAGGTGCGGGCGCTGGGGGAGTACGGCCGCTGCCTGGGAATGGCGTTCCAGATCGTGGACGACATCCTGGACTTCACGGCGACGGAGGATGAGCTGGGCAAGCCGGTGGGGAGCGATCTGCTGGGGGGAACGCTGACGCTGCCGTCGATCCTGCTGCTGGAGGAGGCGCCGGGGGAGAACCCGGTGCGGCGGCTGTTCGCGGCGGAGTCGGCGGGGGAGCGAGAGGCGTTGCTGGAGCCGGCGCTGGCGGCGATTGCGGCGGGGGACATTCTGGCGCGGTCGCAGGCGACGGCGCTGGAGTGGCGAGACCAGGCGCTGGGGGCGCTGGAGGGGCTGCCGCTGATTCCGCAGCGGGAGTCGTTGGGGGAGATCGCGGCGTTCGTGACGGGGCGGCGGTTCTAGGGGGATGCGGAGAATCACTACTCCACTGGTTACGCTTCCGCCCGTGCCTTCGTGCGTCCCTTGCCTGTCCCGGGGTGAGGCGAATGCTCGCCGATCAGATCCCGATACTTGCCTGGCACGGGACGAACTGCTTCAGGGGGTGGGATAGGACGTACGGGTCTGATTGCGAGGCACGGGTTCTTGGCTACACTTAATGCGAAGCAGCTGCTTCGCTATCTCCCGCGCCAGGACTTCGGCGAGCAGCGAAGGGACCGCGTTCCCGATCTGTTTTTGGACGCTCTGACGCCCCCCAACGAATGAGATCTCCGCCGGGAACGTCTGCAGCCGGGCCGTTTCTCGGATCGTTAGAAGCCGGTTCTCCCAATGGAAGGGGCCGATGGCGGGCCCTGGTTGAGCCTGAATCGTCCATGATGGCCTGGCTTTCGCTAGCTTCAGGAGAAAGCTCCAGTACCGACGGCGCCACCCGAAGAGAGGCAACCCGCCTTTCCGTGAAGTGTGCCACAGATAGTTCTCTCCCTCAGGGATCGAGGGGAGCAGGTCCGCCCAGTGCCCACGGACGCGCAAATCCTCCGTGCCGCTGGGATCGATCCCGCCGATCGCGTCCCACGCTGTCACATAAGAGTCCAGATGCGCAGCGAACAACCGGCGCTGCCGATCCCGCTGTTTCTCCTCGGGTCGAAAAGTCGGTTCAGGAAAGTCGAACCGCTCTCCTTCCCGATGGGCGACGAGGAAGAATCGTCGCCTCACCTGGGGCACGCCGTAGTCGGCGGAGTTCAGTACACGCCAGGAAAGACGGTAATCCGTCCCTTCCGTCCGGTTGATCCTTCCGGTGAGCCGAGCGAGCAGTTGGAAGCCTTCCTCCTTGCCCGAATAGTTGATGCCATGAACATTCTCGAGAAGGAAGACTCTGGGCAATGTGTCGCGAACGCATCGCATGAACTCGTCCAGCGTGGCGGCCCGAGGATCCTTCAGTCCGCGTGTCTGGCCGTTCGCCCAGTACCCTGACTTGGAGAACGGTTGGCACGGTGGGCCGCCGATGAGTAGCTCAGCTTCACCTTTTCGAAGACCGGCCGTGCCGAGGATCTGCTGACTTGAGAGCCCATGGATATCCCCCTGTAGGACTGGCCACTCCCGGTTCGATCGGATAGAACTGCATGAGTCGGCATCAAAGTCGACTGCGACGCACGTCTGGAACCCCGCTGCCTCGAAGCCGTAGTCCAACCCCCCAGCTCCCGTGTAGAGGCTGATCACTCGCGGCGAACGAGGGGAGGTGCGAGGCCCGGATCTAGATCTCAGGGTCATAGACGTACTCAAGTCGCTTTCGGTTCACCGCCGTGACGACGTCGGCTAGCCCTTCAGACGATATCCGGCGAGACACCGTTTCCCACGGCGTGATGTCCTCGGCGATCGAGAGGTGGACGTTAACTTCGGCACTCGCGCCCGTTCCCCAAGCGCGAAGGCCGATCCCCGGCGTTCGCCTCGGAATCGTCTGAAGGATCCGAACCGCCTTGCGAGCTGAAACGACGTGAAACGGTCGATTGGCGGCGACGGACTCAAACTGTTGCCAGTATTTCCGGACCATCGTGAAGATGAACTTGTCCTCCGCATCCCGGACCTTGGCACCGGCGAATCGCTTCAAGAGATCCCAGACAATCAACTCGTCTCGGTCCAGCAACTGAGGAAGGAGTGATTCAATGTCTGAGACAAGAGAGTAGTCGACCGCGATGACGCTCGAATGCTGACGCGGAGAGGGTCAGCACCAGGCCGAGCACCTGTTAGGCGAAGTGGCCCTTGGGGAGTTTGGCCTTCTTGCGACGGTTCTTGGCTTCGGTGATGGCCTCGCGCTTGGCTTTGTTGGCGTCGCGCTTGGCGCGGCGCTCAGCGACCTTCTTTTCGGTCAGCTCGACGACGTCCTGCTTGGTGGGGGGGGACGTGCGACGTTCTTTCTGGATCTGGGGGTGCTCGCCGGGCTCCGACTGCTTGGGCAGGTAACTGACCTCTTTGCCGAGGTGCCAGAAGGTGCCGCGGTCGGGGATACGGCGGGGGTAGCCGCCGCGCATGATGAAGGCCTGGAAGGTGGAGGGCATGAGGCGCTGGCCCTCGGTGTCGCAGACGGGGCAGGGCTCGGCCTCGTCGGCCTGCTTCATGGGGCGGACCGCCTCGAAGATGCCCTCACACTCCTCGCAGAGGTACTCGTAGATCGGCATGTTATGTCGTCCCTTCGGAGGAGGCATCCGTGGGCGGGGCCGGCGGGAGGCCGGAGGCGGCGGGGGTCGCGCGCACGACCTGGACGAAGCGGGCGGCGCGGACTTCCTGGTCGAGGGCGACTTCGATCGCGCCGCGCATGTGCTCCTCCAGCTCCCGGGCGAGGGCCGCGTCGACGCGGACCTGCGCCGCCTGATCGTAGGGGGCCTGTTGCAGAAAGCGTAACAACTTGAAGGCCCGGCCCGAAAGCGGGCGGCCGGGGAGGCCCGAGCGGCAGTTGGGGCAGACGACGCCGCCGGCGAGCGGGGCGAAGGCGTTGCCGTCGAGTTCGAGGGGGGCGGCGCAGCGGACGCAGCTGTGCAGCTGGGGCTGGTAGCCCTGGTCGGCGAGGAGACGCATTTCGAACCAGCGCACGGCGGGGTCCGGAGCGAGGGCGATCTCCAGGCGTTGGAGAGTGGCGAGGACGAGGCGGTAGAGGCCGGCGACGTCGGGGGCGGTGTCGGTGAAGCGGTCGACGAGTTCGGCGACGTAGAGGCCGCGGCTGAGGCGCTCCAGGTCGTCGTGGAGGGCGGGGAAGGCCTGGACGGTCTCGGCCTGGGTGATGATGTCGAGGGAGCGGCCGCGGGCGACGAGCAGACGGCTGTGGGTGAGGGGCTCCAAGTGGCCGGCGAGGCGGCTGCGGGGGCGTCGGAGGCCTTTGGCGACTGCTTCGAGGCGGCCGTGGAGGGGGGTGAAGAGGACGCAGATCTTGTCGGCTTCAGCGAGCGGGCGCTGGCGCAGGACGATGGCTTCCGTGCGGTAGACGTGTGGCTGCGCCATGGACCGAGCTTAACGGTGGGCGGCGGCTACCCGGTTTCTGCGGGGGCGTTCGTCTCGGGGAGAGCGGGGGCGTCGCTGAGGGGGACGCGGTGTGCGAGAGCGCGGGAGAGGGTGCGCTCGTCGGCGTACTCGACGTCGGAGCCGACGGGGAGGCCGTGGGCGAGGCGGGTGACGCGGAGGCCGAAGGGCGCGAGCAAGCGGCCGAGGTACGCGGCGGTGGCCTCGCCCTCGAGGTTGGGGTTGGTGGCGAGGATGACTTCCTGAAGGGGCGGGGCCCCGTCCGGGCCGGGGCCGAGGCGGCGCAGGAGTTCCTGCACTTTGATCTGCTCGGGGCCGACCCCGTCCATGGGGCTGAGGTGGCCGTGGAGGACATGGAAGCGGCCGTTGAAGGCCCCGGCGCGCTCGATGGCGAGGACATCGAGGGGCTCTTCCACCACGCAGATGAGGGAGGGGTCGCGGGCGGGGTCGTCGCAGACGGGGCAGGGGTCGGTTTCGGTGAGGTTCTGGCAGGCCGAGCAGAGGCGGATGCGCTCCTTGACGTCGAGGAGGGCGGCGGCGAGTTCCTGGGCTTCGGCCTGGGGGGCGCGGAGGACGTAGTAGGCGAGGCGCTGGGCGGACTTGGGGCCGACGCCGGGGAGGCGGTGGAAGGCCTCGATGAGGCGGGCGAGGGGGGCGGCGGTGACGGAGGCGCCGGGGGCGCGCGGGGGACCATCCACGGAGGTCAGCCCATCCCCGGCAGGCCGAGGCCGCCGGTGAGGCCGGACATGCGCTCCTCCTGGAGGGCCTCGAGCTTATCGGTGGCTTCGTTGACGGCGGCCATGACGAGGTCTTCGACCATCTCGTGGTCATCGGGATCAAGCACGTCGGGGTCGATGGAGACCTTGCGGAGTTTGCGGTCGCCGCCGAGCTGCACGGTGACGACGCCGCCGCCGGCGGAGGCCTCGACGGTGGCTTCGCGCAGCTCGTCCTGGGTCTCGGCGAGCTTCTGTTGCAGCTCCTGCGCCTGGCGGACCATGGCGGAGTTGACGCCACCGCTGACGGCGGCGCCCTGACCGCGGGCCTTCTTGGACTGCCGGTACATGCCACCGCGCTTGGCCATGGTTTCCTCGATGGTCGCGCTAGTCGCGCGGACTCACGCGCTTCAGCCCGTGTTCTTCCTCGGCGACGGCGGCCAGCCGGCTGCGTTGCTTCGGTTGCTCATCGGCGGCGGCGGTCAGGAGGGTGATGGGCCGGCCGAGGATCTCCGAGGCGGCGGCCGCGACGACCTGCGCCTGCTCGTTCACCTTACCCTTGTGCAGGTCCTGGTACGACGGGCGGAAGGCGAGGGTGATGGTGTCGCCCTCCTGCGAGAGGGTGCAGGCGCCGCGGATGTAGGCGGCGAGGCGCTTGGTTCCACGGACTTCGTCGAGCTTGGCGATCACGCCGGCGAGGAGTTGCTCCTCCGGGCTGAGTTGACGCGGGGGAGTTTTGGTGGCGGCAGGGGCTGCGGCCACCTCGCGGGAGGGTGGAGGCTCGCGGCGGGCGTCGGGGGTGGAACGGTCGCTGCCGGGGGCGCCCCCGGTGCGATCCTGTGCGGGCGCCCCCCCAGCGCGATCTCGCCCGGGGGCGCCCCCGGCGCGACGTTCCCCGCGCGGCGCGGGCGCGTCGGGGCGGCGACCGCGACCCCCGCTGGCGGGACGGTCGCTCTTGCCGCCTTTGCGAGCGCCACTCTTGCCGCGGGCGGTTGGGACGGGAGCGACGGCGACGGGCTTGGGGTCGTAGACGAGGCCGGCGAGGGCGAGTTCCAGAGGGAGGGCGGCGTAGGGGTCGGAGCGGAGGTCGGCGCTGCCGAAGGCGCGCAGGGCGGCAGTGGTGCGGGCGGGGGCGGTGTCGGCCGGTCCCGCGGCGGCGGCGAGGTCGTTGAGGGCGGCGCGCTCGGGCTCACTGAGTTCCAGGATGTCACCGGCGCCGCTTTGCAGGAGCAGGACGTGGCGCAGGTGGGCGATGACTTGCTTGTTGAAGCGGCCCAGGTCCACGGCGTCGTCCTGGACGGCGGCGATGACGCCGAGGCCCGCCTTGAGGTCCTGGGCGAGGGCGGCGCGGGCGAGGTGGAGGGCGCGAGCGTCGCTGGAGAGGCCGAGAGCGGCGGTGACGTCGTCGAGGGTGAGGGTGTCGCCGTGGCTGGCCCAGACCTGGTCAAGGAGGTTGATGGCGTCGCGCAGAGAACCGGTGGCTTCGCGGGCGAGGAGGGTGAGAGCGTCGTCGGGGACGGTGATGCCCTCCGTCTCGGCGATGAGGCGCAGGCGCCCGACGATGTGCGCGGTGCTGAGGCGGCGGAAGTCGTAGCGCTGGCAGCGGCTGAGGATGGTGGCCTTGAGTTCCTGGGGGTCGGTGGTGGCAAGGATGAAGACGACGTGCGGGGGCGGCTCTTCGAGGGTCTTGAGGAGGGCGTCGGCGGCGGCGCCGGTGAGCTGGTGGGCTTCGTCGATGAGATAGACCTTGAAGCGGGCAGAGGTGGGAACGTAGTTGGCGCGCTCACGCAGTTCGCGGATGTCGTCGATGCCGCGGTTGGAGGCGGCGTCGATTTCGAGCAGGTCGAGGTGGCGGCCGTCGTCGAAGGCGCGGGCGGCGTCGGAGTCGGTTTCGGGCTCGCCCTGGTCGTCGTGGGGGAGGTTGATGGCCTTGGCAAGGATGCGACCGGTGCTGGTCTTGCCGGTGCCGCGGGGCCCCGAGAAGAGGTAGGCGTGGGCGATTTTTTCTTGCAGGACGGCGTTGCGCAGGGTCTGGACGATGGGGTCCTGGCCGACGATGTCGGCGAAGCGCTTGGGGCGCCATTTGCGGTAGAGGGCGGTGGCGGCCAAGGGTCAGGAACCTCCCGGGAGGCGAGTCTATCGGGGGAGGCGGGGGGAGGTCGAACGGGTGTGCGGCGTGTTCGAGGGCGCCGCGGCGGCCGATAGGGGGCACGGTCGCGACACTGGGGCGCCGACGCGATGGCGTCGCGCGGCGCGCGCCCTAGCCGCGTACTTCCATAACTTATCTTGGTTAGAGGGCAGGGATTATGCTGGGGGTCGCGCAGGATGCGCCCACCAACGGCAAGGACGCCCCGCAGCCGCTCTCCCGGAGTACCGCTGTGCGTTGTGCCGCCGGCCGCCCACGTCAGGTGGGCGATCACCACGAGCCGTACCGCCGATCCCGAGCGCCGCATGGTGGAGCCGACGAGGCTCGGGATCGGCGCGCGCGTGGTGGCGGGAGCGCGCTCCCCGCCAGACACGCGCGACGTGGGCGCGCGCGGATCCGGAGCGGAGCGGGTGGCGCCCGCGAGCGGGCGCAAGCTGCGGGAGCGTTGGAGGCGAGCAGGGGCTTGCGCCGATGATTAGAGCGACGCGTGCATGCATCGGCGTCGCACGCGGCGGTGGGCCCCGCGAGGAGAGTGCTGACCATGAGGGAGCAGCGGGTCTGGGACACGATCAGACAGCGGCGGGTTTCCCGGCGCTAAATGCTCGCCGCGAGCGCGCGGGCGGGGGTGGGGGCGGCCGGGCTACGGGCCGGCGGTCCCCTGCCCCGTCGAGCGCCGCCTCGGTCCGGCGGACCGCCGCAGCGGAGACGGCCACGCCGATCGAGCATCTGGTCGTGCTGATGCAGGAGCACCACACCTTCGACAACTACTTCGGGACCGGGCAGACGGCATCCCGGCGGACGTGCGGATGCCTCTCGATCCGGACGATCCGGAGAGCAGCGATTTCGTGGAGCCGTTCTTTCTGAGCGACACGGTGGTCGAGGCGCCGCAAGCGTTCGACGACGTGTATCGCGACGGAGCCATGGACGGATTCGTCGCCGCCGGGAGAGCGCGGCGCCCGTCGGAGGTGGCGATGGGCCACTACGACCGGGACATCCTGCCGCTGAACGTCGCGGACGAGTACGTGCTGGTCGATCGGTTCTCCAGCTCGTTCCGCGGCGGCAGCGTGGCGAACCACGTGTACTGGGTGGCGGCATCGGCCGGCGGCGACGATCGCGGGGCGCCGAAGGAGATCCAGGACCTGGCGACTATCTTCGACCGACTGGAAACGAAGGGCGTGAGCTGGGAAGTTCTACGTCCAGAACTATGACCCCACGATCACCTACCAGACGATTCCGGACTTTCCCCCCAACCGGGCGGCGTAGGTGAAATGGGTGCCGGGATGATCGTGAAGGTGCGCTGGACCTGGCCGCCGGTTGTCGTGGACGGCGTCCGCGGCGGCGGCGGAGTCGCCGCGGTGGCCGAGGATGAGGGAGACGGTGGCCTCGGAGGGGCCAGCAACGTCGCGGCCGGCGGCGGCGGAGGTGGTCGCCGGGCTGTTGGCCGCGCCGCCGTCGCAGGCGGCGACGATGACGCCGGCGAGCAGGGCCAGGACGAGGCCGAGCGCGCGGGCGATCCGCAGGGTCGGGGTCGAGAGTGCTCGGGTCATGGGCCGCCTCTGCCGAGTGCACAGGGCGTCACGTCCAGCTTGGTGACGCCTGGTTTGGTGCGTTCGGCAGCCCGGCGATCGGGGTCCCCGTTGGGACCGAACGCCCCGTGGCTTTGCGCCTCCCCGGTTTCCCGGGGTTTGTCTTTGTCGATATCGCCCGGAGCCCGCCCGCCTTTTGGGTGTGCCCGTGGGGATACGCCTTGAGGTTCGGAGGACCCGTAGGGGTTCCGTAGGGGCTTCCGGATGTTTTCTTAGGGGTTGCGGAGCGAGTTATGTAAGGAGCTGTCTAGGGGCGTGAAGACGGGGGGTTCGTCGATGAAGTGTGTAGCTTACACGTGGCTTGAAGGGGTAGCAGTCAGGCGGGCGGGCGTACGGCGCGGACGAAGGCGGCGCGGGTGGGGGGGAGGGATGGGTCCCGGGGGGCGTCGTCGTGGGTGTGAACGATCTCGACGACTTCGGCGCGCTGGATGGTGAAGCCGCGGAGGTAGGGCCGGATCTCGTCGAGGGAGACGAGGTCGGCGGGGGTGATGGGGAAGCCGGGGACGCCCTCCATGGAGAGGTCGAACTCGAGGAGGATGAGGGTGCCGCCGGGGGCGACGGCGGAGGCGGCGAGGTCGATGGTGTGGTCGCGGCCGGGGCCGCGCGGGGGCAGGGCCCAGGAGGAGAACACCAGGTCGTAGGTTTCCGCCGGCGTCCACCTGGTCACGTCGGCGAGGCGGAACTCGGCATCGAGGCCGCGCTGCTTCGCTTTGCGGCGCGCCTGGGCGATCGCGGTCTTGGCCCAGTCGACGCCGAGAACACGGCAGCCTCGCTCCGCCAGCCAGAGGCTATGCACGCCGTCGCCGCAGCCGAGGTCGAGGGCGGATCCGGGCGCGAGGCCGGCGAGCTGGGCGGCGAGGAAGGGATCGGGGTGACCGTCGCCGCCGGTTCCGCCGGCCCAGTCGGCGTCCCAGTCGTCGGCGGTCCATTCCGGAGCGTCCGGCATCGGTATCTCCATCTGCGGGGGTCGGGCGGCGCGCGGGCGGCCCAGGCGGGTCAGGGCGGCGCGCTCCATGTCCCGCATGGCGGCGTCTTCCGACGACGCCTCGTGGTCGAAGCCGAGGAGGTGGAGGGTTCCATGGACGGCGAGGAGGCAGAGTTCGTCGGCGAGGGTGACGGAGCGGGCGCGAGCGCCGCGGGCGGCGACGGGGATGGCGATGATCAGCGCCCCCAGTTCGCGCCCGCCGTCGGGGCGGAGGAGGTCGGGGAAGTCGGTGTTGAAGGAGAGGACGTCGGTGGGCTCGTCGAGGTCGCGGTAGCGGGCGTTGAGGCGTCGGACGGCGCGCGTGCCGGTCAGGCGCAGGGAGACGGCGCGGGGGCGGCGCAGACGGCGGGCCTCCAGCGTGCAGCGGATCGCGGCGGCGAGGAGAGCGGGGTCGGCGCGGTGCGTGTAGGCTGGGTCGATGTGGACGTCGATGCGGTGGGGGACGGGGGGGCGGGGCATGGGGCAGGTCATGCAGGGATCGTCGGGGTCACGATGTCGGTTCCACTCGCGACGGCCGCTTGGAGGTCGCGCAGGCCGGAAATCAGGCGGCGGAACGAACGGCACCCAGCCGCGACTCGCTTGAGGTCAACGAGATCTGCCAAGGCTGGCTGGTCCCGCGACTCCTTGTAGTACTCCTGCGGCATCAGCAGCTCGCGGAGCCGACGCTTTGGGTTCACGATGAGTTCAGGGCTCTCATGAACTTCGGCAGTTGGCTGCAGCAGTACGCGGCCCTTGAGCGTCACGCCGCGAACGGACTCCAGGTCGGCGAGGAACCAGCTCTCGAAGGCCTGGTTCGCGCAGACCACCGCCGCCGGGACGCCGAGCGCGCATGCCTGCATGCGCGCCGCTAAATCAGCGGCCAACGTCAGTGGGCAATCCTGATCCGCGTCCAGAAGGACGAGGATGGCGTCGTGTGCCGGGGCGAGGAGGCGACAGAACCTCTCGATCCCGTTGACCTTTGTGAGGTTGGAGCGCCCGTGCGCGTTGTAGACGCTCTCCGCCTGGACCTGCGCCAAGTCCTCGTACAAGCTCGGGAGGCGGCGGAGCATGACTCCGATCGCAGGCTTGTCCCCATCGCCCTCCGCGATGACGCCCAATTTCATCAGATGCCCGCTGAGGCAGCACTCTCTTGGCGCATCCCCAGGCGCAGCAGGTCCCCCGATGAGAAGAGTAGGTCGTTCACAGCCTGCAGTTGCTGGCCAGACACGGGTCTAATGCTACTTCCGCTCGCCGATCCTTCGACCACCCGGAGGCTCTCGACCGGCAGGCGCGAAATCAGGTCAGGTGAGTGCGTTGAGATGAGCACCTGAGACCGCTGCGAGGCCTCGAGAAGCTCCTCGGCGAGAGCGGACAAGACGCCGGGATGAACCGTCAACTCAGGCTCCTCGACAGCAACGAAAGAACGCGGCGGATACTGGTGCAGGGCGACAAGGATCCCCAAGATCCGCAGCGTCCCATCGGAGCACTGGCTGGCGTCGAACCACGCTTCGCCTTCGTTCAGCTCGGAGGACAGAAAAGCGGTGAAGTAGCCGCCCGTTTGTGTGATCTTGAAATTCTTGACTCCCGGCGCCATATCCGTCAGCGCGGAACGGATTCTGCCGACCTCCGGGCGCTTCCGGTCCCGCATCGTTCGGATGACCGAGTTGAGGTTGCCGCCGTGCTCATCCAGCGGGTAGCTCGACAGGGGCTTTTGGGGCTCTCTGAGGGTGTCGGGGAAGATCGAGTAGAAGCTCATGTCGCGGAGAAACGAGTACAGCTCCCCGACCGGCTCTTGCGCGCTGAAGGCGGACAGCAAGAGCGCCTGCGAGCCGGACACCATCCCCAGAAGGTGGGACATGTCGTCGGTTGGCAACTCCGCACCGCCGCTATGCGCGCTGAGCCGATTACGGTCACGCTTGTAGTGAACCGTCGGGCCCCCGCCGGGCTCGTCAGGGAACACCTCGAGCCGCTCGGACTTCAGTTGCCAATCCCCGTGCGCCAAAGACTCGATCGTGAGCGAGTATCGGGCCACATGCTTCGAGAGTTGCACGGTGATCTCGATCTCGACGTCAGGCGGGCGTCCCCGAGGGATGCGCCGCCGAATCGCCGTGATCCCGCCCCGTCCCGTCATTGCGGAGTCCAATCCGAGGTTGACCGCGTCGGATAGGAAGTGCAGCGCGTCGATGAGATTGCTCTTCCCGGCCCCGTTCGGACCGACAAGCACCGTCGCCCTGTCGAAGTCGACGAGACAGGATTGGTAGCTTCGATAGTCCTTGAGCCTGAGGCTCTTCAGGAGTGCGGACACAGCACGGCCTCCACCATGTCCGCATCATATCCTGCGGCAACCGCCGACGCCCCACTCAGAGCAGCGCCCCGACCGCCTCCTCGGCCACGTCGATGACGAGGCCGGGGACGAGGCCGATCACGACGACGCCGGCGGCGGTGAGGGCGAGGGTGGCGCCGAGGGGGAGGCTGGGCAGCCAGGAGGCGACGCCGTCGGCGGGCACACCATCCAGTGCTGCTTCTTCTTCTCGGCTGCCGGGGGCAGCCACCTTTGCTTCTGGGCTGCCGAGGGCAGCCGAGTCGACGAACATGGCTTTGATGGGGCGGATGTAGTAGGCGGCGCTGATGACGGTGTTGACGACGCCGATGACGGCGAGCCAGGCGAGGTCGGCCTGCACGGCGGTGTCGAAGAGGTAGAGCTTGCCGAAGAAGCCCGCTGTGGGGGGCAGACCGGTAAGCGAGAGCAGGCTGAGGGCGAGGACGGCGGCGAGGATCGGGGCGCGGCGGCCGAGGCCGCGGTAGTCGTCGATCTGGTAGGAGCCGATCTTCTCGTGCACCACGATGACGACGAGGAAGGCGGCGAGGTTGGTGGCCGTGTAGCCGGCCAGGTAGAAGAGCACGCCGGAGGCGCCGAGCAGTTCGCCGCGGTCGGCGGAGATCGCGGCTAGGCCGATGAGGATAGTGCCGGCCTGCGCCACCGAAGAGTAGGCCAGCATACGTTTGATGTTGTCCTGCTGAATGGCGAGCACATTGCCCACGAACATCGAGAGCGTGGCGAGGACGGCGAAGATCGTGGACCAGTGGTCGGAGATGAGGTCGTCGCCGAGGGCTTCGAAGAAGACGCGGATGAGGACGGCGAAGGCGGCGGCCTTGGAGGCGACCGAGAGGTAGGCGGCGACCGGGGTGGGGCCGCCGGTGTAGACGTCGGGGACCCACATCTGGAAGGGGGCGATGGCCGCCTTGAAGCCGAAGCCGACGATGAGGAAGACGGCGGCGAAGACGATGGCCTCGAACTGGCCGTCGCCGGCGCCGGCGATGAAGGCGGTGATGTCGGCAAGGTTGGTGGAGCCGCTGAGGCCGAGCAGCATGGCCATGCCGTAGAGCAGGACGGCGGAGGCGATGGCGCCCAGGAGGAGGTACTTGAGTCCCGCCTCGCTGCCGAGACGGTCCTTGCGGAAGCCGACGAGGACGTACTGCGAGAGGCTGGTCAGCTCCAGGGCGACGAAGATGCCGATCAGGTCGCGGGTGCCGGCGAGGAGCATGAGGCCGGTGGTGCTGAAGAGGATCAGGGCGAGGTACTCGCCGCGGCGCGAAGGGATGCGCTGCAGCGTCTCCCAGGAGGCGGCGACGGTCACGAGCGCAGCCCCGGCGATGAGGAACTGGAAGAAGAGGGCGAAGCGGTCGAAGACGAGGACGCCGTCGAAGGCCTCGCGGCCGAGCTTGCCGTCGGCGAGGAGGATGGCGCTATAGGCGACAGCGCCGAGGATGGCCGCGGCCGCCGTGAGGGAGAGCCAGCGCTGGTCCTTGAGGAAGAGATCGGCGATGAGGAGGAAGCC
The DNA here is from genome assembly GCA_965247775.1 of Dehalococcoidia bacterium. Lineage (GTDB taxonomy): Bacteria > Chloroflexota > Dehalococcoidia > Bin125 > Bin125. Next base: position 1,194,844 of record OZ252031.1, on the reverse strand, counting down.
GCCGACGCACATGAGGAGGAGCTGGGGGCCGAGGAGGTTGGTGTCGGCGAGCATCAGCGGCCTCCGGCGGTGACGGCGGCCGTTCGGGCCGCGACGGCAAGGCCGTCCGCGATCGGCTGGACGCCGTCCTCGAAGAGGTCCATGACGATGGCCGGGTAGACGCCGAGCAGGACGATCGCGGCCACGAGCGCGCCGGTGGGGGCGAACTCCCACCAGGCCGCGATGTCGTGCAGGCCGCTCCAGCGGTCGTCGCGGGGGCCGAACATGGTGCGCTGGAGCATCCAGAGGATATAGCCGGCGGCCAGGACCACGCCGAGCAAGGCCACGGCGGTGGCGGCCTCGTGGCGAGCGAAGGCCCCCAGGAAGATCGTGATCTCGGCGACGAAGCCGGCGAGGGCGGGCAGACCGAGGCTGGCGATGCCGGCGAAGACGGTGATCGCGCCGAGCAGGGGCATGTAGTGGACGAGGCCGCGCATGTCGGCGATCTGGCGCGTGTGGGTGCGGTCGTAGATCAGGCCGACGGCGACGAAGAGCAGCCCGGTGATGAGGCCGTGGGTGACGAGCTGCATGGCGGCGCCGGACAGGCCGGTGACGCCGAGAGCCGAAACGCCGAGGAGGACGAAGCCCATATGGGAGACTGAAGAATAGGCGACGAGACGCTTGAGGTCGGTCTGGCGCATGGTGACGACAGCCCCGTAGACGATGGAGACGGCGGCGATAACGGCCAGGGCGACGTCAGCGTCCGCGCCCACGTCGGGCATGAGCGTGAAGAGCAAGCGCAGGATGCCGTAGCCGCCCATCTTCAGGAGGACGCCGGCGAGCAGGACGGAGACGGCGGTGGGGGCGTCGGTGTGGGCGTCGGGCAGCCAGGTGTGCAGGGGCACGACGGGAAGCTTGACGGCGAAGGCGAGGAGGATGAAGGCGAAGACGGCCTGGAGGGGGAGGACGGCGGCGGAGAGATCGGCGGCGCGGATGACGCGCATGTCGAAGCTGCCGGCTTCGACCCCGAGGACCAGGAAGCCGACGAGCATGAAGGCCGAGCCGAAGACCGTGTAGAGCACGAACTTCAGGGCCGAGTAATTACGGTTGCCGCTGCCCCAGATGCTGATCAGCAGGAACATGGGCAGCAGCTCCAGCTCCCAGAAGAGGAAAAAGAGGAGCAGGTCGAGCGAGGTGAAGACGCCGAGCACGGCCGTCTCCAGGATGAGCAGCCAGGCGAAATACTCCTTGGGGCGCAGGTCGATGCGCCAGGAGATGAGCACGGCGACGGTCGTGAGGAATGTCGTGAGGAGGACCAGCGGCATGGAGAGGCCGTCGACGCCGAAGGCGTAGGAGATGGTGAAGCCCACGTCGTCGGCGCGAACCCAGGTGAAGGTGTCGGTGTGCTGGAAGCCGGGGCGGCCGAGGTCGAAGTCGATGAAGAGCACGAGCGAGATGACGAGGGAGGCGAGGGCGATCGCCAGCGCCAGCCATTTGGCTTGATCCTGCTGTGTGCCGGGCAGGAAGCCCAGCCAGCGCCCCGTGGGCATCCGCGCACTCGGGATCAGCGCCATGAGCAGCGCACCGGCAGCGGGCAGGAAGACCAGGATGGAGAGGATGGGGAAGCCCTCGCCCGGCGTCATCATCTGCGGCGCCCTTCGCTGTCGCGGAGTCCTTGCAGGCGGCTCATAGGAAGATCACACCTCATGGGAAGATCACGACGGCGCCGAAGGCGATCAGGCCACCGGCGAACAGGAAGCCGCCGGCCACCTGGGCCTGGCCGTTCTGGACGAGCCGGCCCCAGCGGCCGAGGTCGAAGGTGGCGCGGGCGGCGCCGTTGACGAGGCCGTCGACGGCGGCGCGGTCGAAGGCGGCGGCGGCGGCGGCCAGGCCGCCGTAGAAGACGCGGCGGACGAGGACATTCTCGGCGAAGGCGTCGAGATAAAACTTGTTCTCGAGCAGCCGGTGCAGGGGGCGGACGGCCGGGGTGGCGCGGACGGCGGCGGGGTCGATCTCGCGGCGGACGTAGACGGCGAGGGCCCCGGAGATGCCGGCCACGGCCACGAGCGTGGAAGCGACGAAGATCCCCGTGTCCCAGAGGAACTCGCCTTCCTCGCCCTCGGGCAGCGCGCCGAGGACCCAGGACTGGAACTCGCCGTCGATGGTGATCCAGCCGGCGATGACGGCCATGACGGCGAGGGCGAGGAGGGGGAGGGTCATGGCACGCCCGGACTCGTGGGGCTGGGCGGGGTCGGCGCCATGCTCCCCGGGCTGGGGTTGCTCGCCGCCCTGGTAATCGCCGTGGAAGGTGAGCGCGATCGCGCGGAACATGTAGAAGGCGGTGAGGCCGGCCGCGGCGAGGCCGCAAGCGAAGATGGCCCGGTTGTGCCGCCAGGCGTCGATGAGGATTTCGTCCTTGGACCAGAAGCCGGCCAGGGGGATGACGCCGGAGAGGGAGAGGGCGCCGATGAGGAAGGTGGCGTAGGTGAGGGGCATGGCGCGGCGGAGGCCGCCCATCTTGGTCATGTCGAAGGTGTTGGTGGCGTGGTTGACGGAGCCGGCGCCGAGGAAGAGGAGGGACTTGAAGAAGGCGTGGGTCATGAGGTGGAAGACAGCGGCGGCGTAGGCGCCGATGCCGAGGGCGAACATCATGTAGGCGAGCTGGGAGATCGTGGAGTAGGCGAGGACGCGCTTGATGTCGGTCTGGACCACGGCGATCAGCGCCGCCCCCAGGGCAGTGACGGCGCCGATCCAGGCGATGAAGTCGGAGGCGAACTCAGAGGCTTCGAGGACGGGGAAGAAGCGGGCCAAGAGGTAGACGCCGGCCGCGACCATGGTGGCGGAATGGACCAGGGCCGAGACGGGGGTGGGGCCCTCCATCGCGTCGGGCAGCCAGATGTGCAGGGGGAACTGCGCGCTCTTCCCAATGGCGCCGGCGGTGAGGCCGAGGGCGAAGAGCGTGACTGTCATCTGGCCGAGCAGCCCGAATTCGATCCACGTGACGACGCCCTCATTGATCTCGGCGATGTTGAGCGTGCCGGCGCGGTCCCAGATCAGGATCAGCGCGGCGAGCAGGCCGAGGTCGCCGAGGCGGGTGACGATGAAGGCCTTTTTGGCCGCAGCGGCGGCGGCGGGGCGGTGGAACCAGAAGCCGATCAGCAGGTAGGAAGCGATGCCGACGAGTTCCCAGAAGACGAAGAGGAGCAGGAGGTTATCGGCCAGGATGAGACCGAGCATGGCGGCGGTGAAGAAAGACATGAAGGCGTAGTAGCGGGCGAAGCCGCCGTCGCCCTTCATGTAGCCGAGGGAGTAGACCTGCACGAGCAGCGAGACGCCGGTGACGACGACGAGCATGACGGCGCTGAGGCCGTCGAGGCGGGCGCCCACGTCGACGTCGAGAAGCCCGGCGCTGAAGAGTTCGCGGCTGGCGAAGCCGACGGCCTGACCGTCCTCGCCGATGACCTGGATGAGGGCGTAGAGGGAGACGCCGAAGGCCACGGCGATGGCGAGGATCGTGGTGGCGGCGGCGGCGGCTGGGATGCGGCGCAGGCCGACGGTGATCGCGAAGAATGAGGCCACCGGCAGGAAGAAGATGAGCCAGGTGAGGCCTTCGGCGACGGGTGCGTTCATCAGACCTTGCGCAGGATTTCGCGGGCGACGTGGGTCTTGGAGTCGGGCACGAGGAGGGTGTGGGGGGCGAGGTCGCCCTCGGCGGCGCGGTCCGGTGGAACGATGAGGCGCACGGCGACGCCCTCAGCGTGGAGGAGTTCGCGCCAGGTTTCGGCGACGTAGCGGTTGGGGAGGTGGAGGAACTCAGCCCACATACTTCACCACTTCAAGAGATTGATCTTGTCGATGCTGACGGTGTGGCGGTTGCGATAGACGACCATGGCCAGCGCCAGGCCGACGGCGACCTCGGCGGCGGCGACGGCGATGATGAACACCACGAAGACGTGGGTGGAGAGGGCGACGTCGCTGTCGCTGAAGCGGCTGAAGGCGACGAGGCTGAGGTTGACGGCGTTGAGCATGAGTTCCACGCCCATGAGAACGCCGATGGCGTTGCGCTTGGAGAGTGCGATGTAGAGGCCGATGCCGAAGAGGATCGCGCCAACGACGAGGTATTCCTCCAAGGCGATTGTCATTTCTCGCCTCCGGCTCGGGGTGTCATTTCTCGCCTCCGGCTCGAGGGGGGGTCACGCGCCCCCGCCGGCGCCGCCGCCGGCGGGGGCGCTACCGGGAGCCGGGTCAGCCGGCACGGTGGACGCGGGCGTGTCGGCGTCGAGGGGCGGGAGGATGCCTTCCTCGCGCAGGGAGTCGGTGTGGAGGGGGAGGTCCTCCGGGTCCTCGCGGGCGAGGGCGATAGCGCCGACAAGGGCGGCGGTGAGCATGACGGCGCCGATCTCGAAGGGGAGGACGTACCGGTTGATGAGCGATTCGCCGATGACCTTGGCCTGCATGCCGATCGCTTCGTCGCGCATGCTGCCCCAGTCGGTTTCGAGCGCCACGAAGGCGCCGGCGGCGATGATCAGGCCCATGAGAACGGCGGCGGGGTAGCGCAGCGGCGTCTCGGCGTTGTCGCGGGCGGCACGGGGGGTGAGCAGGATGGCGAAGAGCATGAGGACGGCGATGGCGCCGACGTAGACGAGGATCTGGACGAGGGCGAGGAAGTCGGCGGAGAGGGTGAGGAAGAGGCCGGCCACGCCGATGAAGGAGAGGATGAGGAAGATCACGGCGTGGATGAGGTTGCGGCTGAGGATGATCATCAGGGCGCCGCCGATGGTGATGACGCTGAGCGACCAGAAGGCCAGGTGGAAGCCAACGTTATCCATGACGCTGCGCGCTCACCGCCGTCTCGCTGCCGTCATGCGCCTCACTTGTTAGTCGCCGCTGCCCGCCTGAGCCAGCTCGCGCGCCGCCCGGAGTCCGCCCAGCCGTCCGCGCGCCATCACGGGCGTGGCGGGCAGCCGCTGCGCGCCGGAGGCAGCGGTGCGGGCGTAGACCACGATGGCGAGCGCGGCGAGGGCCCAGTTGATCACGCCGAAGACGGGCAGGGCGATGTTGCGGTTCCAGTTCTCCTCGATGAGGAGAGTGCGCTCGGTGGCGGCGACGGCCAGGACGACGAGGCCGACGGGGACGAGGAACTTCCAGCAGAAGGCCATGAGCTGGTCGATGCGGAGGCGGGGGAGAGTGCCGCGCAGCCAGATAAAGACGAAGTACATGAGGCCGGTCTTGGCGAGCAGGATGAGCCAGCTGGGAACCCATTCGTCGAGGCCCCAGAGCCACCAGCCGCCCAGGAAGAACGTCGCGAAGAAGGCGGAGATGGCGAGGGTGTTGGCGAGTTCAACCGCGTAGAAGAGGCCGAAGCGCATGCCGGAATACTCGGTGTGGTAGCCGGCCACGATCTCGGATTCGGCCTCGGAGATGTCGGCCGGCGTGCGGTTCAGCTCGGCGGTGGAGGCGAAGAGGAACATCAGGGCGGACATAGGCAGGAGGAGGAGAAGGACGACGTTGTTCTCCTGCTGCCAGAAAACCATGCCGTTGACGCTGAGGGCGCCGGTGAAAAAGACCAGGCCGAGGAGAGCGAGAACGGCGGGCACCTCGTAGCTGATGGACATGGCGACGACGCGCATGGCGCCGAAGAGGGCGTATTTGTTGTTGGAGGCCCAGCCGGCCATGAAGACGACGAGCACGTTGACGCCGGAGATGGCGAGGAGGAAGAGGACGCCGGATTCGAGATCGGCGACCTGCATGTTGGGGCCGAAGGGGAGGACGCCCCAGATCAGGATGGCAGGAATGAAGATCAGGACCGGCGGCAGGAAGAAGATCAGCTTGTCGGCGGCGCGGGGGACGAGTTCTTCCTTGAGGATGAGCTTGATGGCGTCGGCGACGGGCTGCAGCAGGCCCACAGGGCCGACGCGGTTCGGGCCGTAGCGGCTCTGCATGCGGGCGATGACCTTGCGCTCCAGCCAGATCAGGAGGAGCAGGGCGGGGCCGATGACGGCGATGACGCCGATCGCTCCGATGAGCCCGGTGACCACGGAGGCGAGCCAGTCGGGTCCCCAGCCGGCGACCCATTCGGTGATCTCGCGGCTGAGGCCGTTGAGGTCGCGGAAGTCGTACCACGCGGCGAGGACGGGCATCAGCGGTCGATCTCTCCCACGACGATGTCGATGGAGCCAAGCGTGACGATGGCGTCGGCCAACGTGCCACCGATCGTCATCTCACGCAAGGCGGTGAGGTTGATGAGGCTGGGCGGGCGGCAGTGGAAGCGGTAGGGGACGGGGCCGCCGTCACTGACGACGTAGAAGCCCAGTTCACCGCGGGGCGATTCGACGCGGGCGTAGGCCTCGCCTTCAGGGGGGCGGAGGTGGAGCGGGAGCGCGGCGAGCCAGGGGCCCGCGGGGATGTTGTCGATGAGTTGGTCGAGGATGTGGAGGCTCTGGCGGACCTCCTCCATGCGGACGAGAAAGCGGTCGAAGCAGTCGCCGTTGCGGCCGACGGGGATGTCGAAATCGAAGGCCTCGTAGCCGCAGGAGGGGTCGGCCTTGCGCAGGTCCCACGGGACGCCTGCGCCGCGCAGGATGGGGCCGCTAAGGGAGGCGTTGACGGCGTCCTCGGCGCTGATCGCGCCCACGCCGCGGGATCGGGCGATGAGGATCTCGTTGTCGATGAGGAGGTCGCGGTACTCCTGGACTTTCCCCGGCATGTCGTCGAGGAAGGTACGCAGGGTGGGGAGCAGCTCGGGGGGGAGGTCGAAGGCGACGCCGCCGATACGCATGTAGTTGGTGGTGAGGCGGGCGCCGCAGGTCATCTCGAACATGTCGAGGATGCGCTCACGTTCGCGGAACATGTGGAAGAGGGGAGTCTGCCAGGCGCCGCAGTCGTTGGCGAAGGTGCCGTTGGCCATGGCATGGCTGGCGATGCGCTGCAGCTCGGCGAAGAGGACGCGGATGGCCTGGGCGCGGGGCGGGACCTCAATCCCGCAGAGTTGCTCGACGGCGAGGCAGTAGGCGAGGTTGTTGGACATCGCTGCCAGGTAGTCGATCCGGTCGGTGAAGGGGATGTTCTGGGTGAAGGTGCGCTCTTCGGCCAGCTTTTCCATGGAACGATGGAGGTAGCCGATGATCATGTCCACGTCCTGGACGATCTCTCCGTCCAGGGTGGCCTTGAGGCGGAAAACGCCGTGAGTGGAGGGGTGCTGGGGGCCGAGGTTGACGACGACGGGCTCGTGGGGGTCGATGGTGGCGCCGGGGCCGAGGCTTTGTTCGACGCTCATGCGGGCCGCCCCGGGATCTGGGGCGCGCCGCCGGGGGTCGGAACGTTCGATGGGGGGGGGGGGCTGTCCTGCGGCGGCTGCCCGCCTCTGGGTCCGGCGCCGGGGACGGGCCAGGCGTTGTAGCCGGGTTCGTGGGGGAAGCCGGGCAGGCCCGGCGAGAGCTTGCCCGGCATCGCCAAGAAGTCCTTGCGCAAGGGGAAGCCGGGGAAGCCGTCCCAGAGGAACATGCGGCGGAGGTCGGGGTGGCCGTCGAAGCGGATGCCCATGAGGTCGAAGAGTTCGCGCTCCTGGAGGTGGGCGCCGGTATAGAGGGGGGTGAGGGAGGGGAGGCGGGGCTCTTCGTGATCGGCGGGGTGGACCTTGCAGGTGAGGAGGTGGTTGTGGTCGAGAGATTGGAGGTGGTACACGACCTCGAAGTGGGTCTCGCGATCGACCGCGGTGAGGTTGGCGAGGAAAACAAGGTCGGTCGCGGGAGCGTCACGGAGGAAGCGCAGGGCGTCGAGCAGGCCGCCGGGGTGGAGGCGCAGGATGTCGCCGCTGGTCTCCGCGACGGCGCCGGGGGCGGCGGCCGAGAGACGCTGCGCGGCGAGGGCGGGATCCAGCGTGGTGGTCACGCTAGCGCCATTCCAGCGCCTGCTTGCGCCACTCGTAGACGAGGCCAAGGGCGAGGATACCGATGAAGATGAGCGCGGCGACGAGGCCGAAGACGGCGAGGGAGTCCAGGGCGAGGGCGAGGGGGAAGAGGAAGACCACTTCGACGTCGAAGATGACGAAGATGAGGGCGAGCAGGTAATAGCGGAAGTTGAACTGCACCCAGGTGGGGCCCTCGGTTTCGACGCCGCACTCGTAGGTGTCCTCCTTGACGACGTGGGGCAGGCGGGGGCGCACCTTAAGACGGTGCATGGCCCAAGAGGAGAGGAGGGGGATGGAGGGGAAGATGAGGGCGAAGATGAGGAGGATGCCGAGGTGGCTGTATTGCTCGAGCACCAGTGGCGCCTCGATCCGCGTGTCGCGTGGCGGCGCCCCGCTCCCGGCGGGGCGCCGTCCTGGCGAAGGCCGGCCGGAGCCGGGGGAACGGTCGATCGCTTGTGAAATCCTTCGCGTGGGGCGATTCTACCACCGGCCTGAGCGTGCCTCAACGAAGATGGGTGGGGGGGAGAGGGCGGTCGTGAGCCCGGAGATGCGGCCGTTCGGGTGGGGCCGACCGACAACGCTGCCGGCGACAACGCTGCCGGGTTGAGGGAGCGGTCGCGGGTCCGTAGACTTGGCGTGAGCGGGCTCCGTCTGGGGCCCGTTTGGCGCATCCGGCAGCCCGAGCGGCGCGGGGGAGGGGAAGCGCGGACGATGCTGTTGGACCTGCACAACCATACCTGGCCGCGGTCGCACGATTCGGTGCTGGACCCGAACGACCTCGTCGAGCGGGCGAAGGGGCTGGGGCTGGACGGGGTCTGCCTGACGGAGCACGACGCGGTGTGGGACCCGACGGAGGTGGCGGCGATGGCGGAGCGACACGAGTTCGTGGTGCTTCCAGGGGTGGAGATCAGCACGGACGACGGACACATCCTGGCCTTCGGGGTGGAGAAGTACGTCTTCGGGATGCATCGGGTGGGGCGGCTGGCGGCGCACGTAGAGGAGCGGGGCGGCTGCCTGGTGGCGGCGCATCCGTACCGGCGACAGATCCCCTGGAAGGACGAGCCGGAATCCTGGCGGCGGGGGCTGGAGCGCGCAGCGGAGAATCCCGCCTATCCGCACTGCGTGGCGCTGGAGGTGCTGAACGGGCGGGGGAGCGAGCGGGAGAATCGGTTCAGCCTGGAGCTGAGCGCAGGGATGGGGCTGCCGGGGACGGCGGGGACCGACTCGCACGCGGTGCACGACATCGGCACGGTGGCGACGTACTTCGAAGCGGAGCGGATCGAGACGTGGCAACAACTGGTGGCGGAGCTACAGGGTGGTCGCTTCTACGCCGTGGACATGGCAACGGGACAGGAATACGCGGTGCCGGCGCCGCAGGGCTAGGGGGCGTTGCAGACGTTGGTGCGGATCCAGTCGCCGGCGTCGCGGGGGGGCAGGTCCCGGGCGAGGAGCGCGGCGCCGAGGACGACGGCGACATCGTTGAGGGCTTCGTCCTGGGGGGTGTCGGGACGAAGCACGCGGTGGAGGACGGCGGCGGCGGGGCCCAGGCTGGCGCCGGCCTGCACGGCGGCGGCGAGGTGGCGGACCTGGTTGCTGCCGTCGCGAAAGCGCTCCTGGAATCCGGAGTCGTCGAAGCCTTGGACCTCGCTGCCGTCGGAGCCGGCGATGAGGGAGGGGCCGAGGCCGGCGAGGACGCGGGAACGGACGGCGAGCCAGGCGGCCGGCGCGGCTTCGGCATCGGAAAAGGCGGCGGGGGTGTAGAGGCGGGCAGCGGCCTCGCAGGAGGTGAGGCGGGCGGCGACGACGTCGGCGGCGAGGACCTCGGCGCGGCCCCGGACGACGTCGTGATCCTCGGGACCGGGGACGCGCTCGATGATGGGGTCGAAGACGAAGTCGGCCAGGGTCCTATCGGACTGCGCGCCGGGATCGGGCTCGAGGGCGGTGTCGTCGTCTGTGCAGGCGGCCGTGGCCAGGGCGGCGAGCAGAGCGACGAGGATGAGGCGCATGGAGGCATGGTCGCACGCGCGCGGCTTGGGAGGATGTCGGGAGCGGTCGGCGGCGGCGGCTTCCTCTATTCTGCGGGCGACATGGAGGAATGCGATGGCCGAAGCAACGGACGCGCTGGAGTCCGTGATCACGGATGCCATGCGGGCGGAGATCGGGGTCGCGGGGGAGTCGGTGACGTATGAAGTGACGTCGACGGGGGTGCGCATGTTCGCGCGGGCGGTGGGGTACGAAGACCCCGTCTACTACGACCGGGCGGAGGCGCAGCGGCGGGGCTTGCGGGACCTGCCGGCGCCCCCGGGCTATTTGGGAACGCCGGTGTTCGATCCGGTGACCTGCGACCCGACATCCGGGGCGCCGCCGCAGGCCTACGCGCGGGTGCCGTCGCCCTACACGCTGATGCTGAACGGCGGTACGGACGTGGAGTACATGGGGGCGCCGATCTGCGCCGGCGACGTGCTGACAGGGTCGTCGCAGCTGGAGTCGTTATCGGAGCGATACAGCCAGGCGCTGGGCGGGCCGATGCTGATCCAGGTAAACGCGGCGACGTATCGCAACGAGGCCGGGGACGTGGTAGCGGTGATGCGCGGCACCGACATCAGCTACGGGACGCTGCGGAAAGGGGGGTAGCGCGATGGCGGAGCAGATCTACTACGAGGACGTGCGCGAGGGGGAGGCGATTCCGGAAGTGGTGAAGCAGCCAACCACGCAGCAGCTGGTGCACTGGGCAGCGGGGTCGGGCGACTTCTATCAGATCCACTACGACAAGGATTTCGCCGAAGGGACGGGGCTGCAGGGAGTGATCGTGCACGGGGCGCTGAAACATGCCTGGCTGGGAGATCTGCTGCACCGGTTTGCGGCGCCGGGGGGCCGGGTGAAGCGGGTGGCGTGCTCGTACCGGGGGATGGACGTGCCGGGGCTGGCGTACACGTTGCGGGGGCGGGTGACGGGGAAGTCGGTGGAGGGGGGCGAGCACTTGGTGGAGGTGGAGGTGTGGGGGGAGAGCGCGGAGGGGCAGAAGACGACGCCGGGAAGAGGGGTGGTGGCGCTGCCGTCGCGGGAAGGCTGACGGTCGTGCGACGGCCGGTCCGAGCACCGGCGCTCAGCGGGAGATGGCGCGACGGGCGTACTCGCGGTCCCAGCGCCATTCGCGACGCAGTTCCATGACGTGGAAGCGGTGCTCGCCGCGGCGGCTGCGGCCGATCTGCCGGAAGCCGGCGCTCTCGAAGGCGCGCTGGGCGCGGACGTTCCAGTCCAGGGTGTGCAGATAGATGCGGGCGAGGGCCGTTGCGGTGAAGACGTGGTCAATGAGGAGGTCGACGGCTTCGCTGCCACAGCCGCGGCTCCAGTAGGCAGGGTTGCCGATGGTGATGCCGAGTTCGGCCTCACGGCGCTGGAGGTCGATGTTGTAGTACATCGCGTTGCCGATATGGAGGGCGCTGGGGTCCTCGACGGCGTAGGTGCGGCGGAAGCGCTGGGGGTGGAGGAGTTCCTCGGTGTAGGTGGCGAGGAACTCTTCGTAGGTGAGCTGGGTGGGGCGGGCGGCGTCGTAGCGGGCGAGGACGGGATCGCGACGCCAGGCGTAGTCATTGGGAGCGTCGGACAGCCGCTTCCGGCGCAGCCGCACGTAGCTCCCGCTGGCGATGACGTCTGACTCGATCGTCGTCATGGCCCGTCCCCGTTGCGCCGCCGCAGGCGCCAGTCTAGGCCCCGGCCGCGGCGGCGTCACGGGCAATAAGGAGGTCGGCGGCGCGTTCGAGGATCTGGGCGGAGTTCCGGTGCGTCACGCGGCGCAAGGCTTCGGAGAGGGGGAACCAGCGGACGCTGACGTGTTCGTGGTCGTGCTGGTCGAGGCGCCCGCCGACGGGGCGCATGATCCAAAAGTGGACGAACTTATGGAGGCGCTCGCGCTGCTCGGCGCGCACGAACCAGTAGTCGATGGCGCCGACCTTCTCCTCGGCGGCAACCTCCAGGCCGGTCTCCTCGCGGACCTCGCGCCGGGCGGTTTGGAGCAGGGTTTCGCCGTGATCGGGGGTGCCTTTGGGGAGGCCCCAGACGCCCCCTGGCGTCTGCAACAGGAGGACCTCCAGGCCGTCGCCGGCGCGCCGATAGACGACGCCGCCCGCGGAGACGGCCTGGCGGGTGCGGAAGGGGGCGCTGTGGGTCACCGCTTATCCTGTGAGGTCGCCGAAACCGAGCGGATCATCGCTGAAGCCGGCCTGCTCGATGGCGGCTTGCATGACGGCGCGGACGCCGGGGTCCGGGTGGGAGCGGTAGGGCTCCAGGTGCTCAGCGGCGACGGGGCCGCCGATCTCGCCGATCGCGGCGGCGGCGGCCTCGACGACGTCGAGCGCGTCACCGTCGAGGAGTTCGGCGAGCGGGGCGAGGGCGTCGTCGTTGCCGATGTCGCCGGCGGCGCGGGCGGCGGCGACGCGTTCGTCGTCGTCGGTGCTGTCCATATCGTTAACGAGGGTGGGGAGCCAATACTCGTCGGCGGTACGGCCCATGGCCTGGAGGGCGCCGATGCGGAGGGCGGGCTCGGACGACTCGTAGGCATCGTAGATGAGGTCCTGGACCCACGGAGCGCGGACGACGCCGACGCTGGCGAGGGCGCCGGCCTGGACGATGGGGTCCTCGGCGGGATCGACGGCGAGGCTGTGCAGGGTGTCGATCAGGCGCTGCCCCAGGGAGGCGGGGAGCTGGCCGAGTTCGGCGCGCAAGGCGAAGCCGGCGAGGGCGATGGCGGCTTCGGAGCGGACGTTTTCGTCGGGGTCGTCCCGGGCGACGGAGAGGAGGTGGGGGACGACCTCCGGGGCTTCGCTGAGGGCCAGCCCGCCCGCCACGAGAGCGCGCACGGCGGGGTCGTCATCAGCGAGGGCGCGGCGGAAGATGGCGGAGAAGTCGAGCAAGGCGCTCGATCGTTCGGTCTCGACGAGGCGGTCGAGGAGGGCGAAGCGGGCAGGGGCGTCGAGTTGGGCGAGGGCCTCCGTACATCCGCGGGCGCCGGCGGCGTCGAGGTCGCTGATGACGGCGAGTTGCTCGGGGCCGAGGTCGGAGTCGCCGTCGGCCAGGGCGGCAAACACCTGGTCGGGGGTGGGCCCGGCGTCGGGCTCGGGGGGGGGAGGAGGCTGGGGCGGTGCGCCGCCGTTTGCGGGGCGCGTAGCGTTACGGTCGGTCACCCGGTCAGCATACGCCCGCGGCAGGGAGAGCGGCCAGGGGCAGGGGCAGAGGGCTCAGGGCGGAAAGAACGAAGGCAGACCGGCGCGCTCGTCCTGAGCGGCGCGGGTCATGAGGCCACGGATGGCGTCGGTGGGGGGCTGGCCTTCGAAGAGGACGCGATGCATGGCGGCGATGATGGGCATCTCGACGCCGGAGGCGCGAGCCATGTCGTGGGCGGCGCGGGTGGTCTCGACGCCCTCGGCGACATGAACCATGCCGGCGAGGATGTCGTTCAGGGCGCGGCCGTGGCCGAGTTGCTCGCCGACGTAGCGGTTGCGTGAGCGGGGACTGATGGCGGTGGCGAGGAGATCGCCGAGGCAGGCGAGGCCGACGAGGGTGAGAGGCTGCGCGCCCTGCGCGACGCCCAGACGGGCGATTTCGGCGAGGCCACGGGTGAGGAAAGCGGCGCGGCCGTTGGCGCCGACGTTCAGCGCGTCGCCGATGCCGGCGCCGATGGCGATGATGTTCTTGAGGGCCCCGCCGAGTTCAGCCCCGACGATGTCGTCATTGGTATAGACGCGGAAGGCGGGGGTCATGAGCATCGTGCGGAGCATGGCGAGAATCGCCGGGTCGGGGCCGGCGACGACGGTGGCGGTGACTTGCTCCAAGGCGACTTCGCGAGCGATGTTGGGTCCCGAGAGGGCGGCGACGGAGGCGGAGCGGCCGGCGGCAGCGAGCGTCCGAGCGATGACCTGGGAGCCGCGCAGGTCGCTGCCCACTTCCAGGCCCTTGGCGGCGTTGACGATCGGGGGCAGGGGATCGGGGCCGAGGGCGAGGACGCTGGGGAGGTTCGCCCGCAGACGCTGGAGGGGAACGGCGAGGAAGACGGCGTGGAGGGGGCCGGCGGCCGCGGGGTCGGCGGTGAAGTCGAGCGCGTCCGGGAGGGGGATGCCGGGGAGGAGGCGGCGGTTCTCGCGCTCGGCGGCGAGTCGCTGGGCCTCAGGTTCGTCCCGGCAGAGCACCACAACGTCGCTGCCGGCGCGGTGCAGCTGCAGGGCCAGGGTGCACCCCCAGGAAGTCGCGCCGACAACGAGGGCGCGCACTTCAGACCTCCGAGTTCGCGCGGGGCGGCGGGGCCTCGGACTCCGCCAGGCGCGGCAGGGTCTCGGCAGCCTGGCGGGGCGGCGGGGAATCGGAGCCGGGGGGAGCGGGCCGGCCGATGACGCGCTCGGTGCCGGCGGCGAGGCGCTGGATGTTGTCGCGGTGGGCGAAAAGGACGATGAGCCAGGAGGCGACGGCAAAGCCGTAGTAGGCGTCAGGTTCACCGCCGTAGGCAACGAGCAGGCCCTGGGTCACGCCGGAGACCGTGACTGCCAGGATGACGCTGAGGGACATGATGCGGGTGATGGCGAGGACGGTCATGGCGGTGACGAGGGCGATGAGGCCGGCGCTGAGGGTCAGGACGATAACGGCGCCGAAGCCGGTGGCGGCGGCGCGCCCACCCCGGAACCCTGCGTAGAGGGGGTAGACGTGGCCGACGATAGCGGCGAGGCCGGCGAGCGTCTCGGCGGTGGGGCTGTCGAAGGCGATGAGGATGATGGCGACGGGCAGCGCCCCTTTGCCGAGGTCGAGCAGGAAGATCAGGAGGGACCAGCGCAGGCCGAGGCGGCGGAAGGCGTTGGTGGCACCGACCTTGCCGCTGCCGCCGCTGCGCAAGTCGACGCCGGCGACGAGACGGCCGATCCAAAGGCCGCTGGGGACGGAGCCGATGAGGTAGCCGGCAGCGAGGGCGGCGATCCAGGCCTCAACCACACTCGACCTCAATTCGGGACAGGGGCGCCGGGCTGACCGGCGGCGACGCGCCAGGCAGCGGGGCGTCTTCAGGCACTGCCGCCGCCCCGCTGCCGGAAGAATAGCCGGATGGCGGTGCCGCCGAAGCCGAACTCCGCGCGGATGCGGCGAGCGAGATAGCGCTCATAGGAGAAGTGGATGCCCTGGGGGTAGTTGCAGAAGAAGACGAAGGTGGGTGGATCGACCTCGGCCTGGGTGGCGTAGAAGAACTTGATCGCGCGGCCGTGAAACGCCGCCGGCGGGTGGGCGATCGTGGCGCGCTTGAGGAGAGCGTTGAGCGGGCCGGTGGGGACGCGCCGGGCGCGCTCCTGGCGGATGCGCAGGGCGGCGTGGAGGATCTCAGGCAGGTGCTCCCCGGTGCGGGCGGAGGTCCAGATGACGGGGGCCCAGGGGACGAAGCGGGAGCGCCAGGTCATCTGGCGACGGCGGCGGTCGATGACTTCGGCGTCGCCGGCGATGAGGTCGGCCTTGTTGAGGACGAGGATGACGCCCTTCTGCGCGTCCAGGGCCATGCCCAGGACATGCTGGTCCTGCGCGCTGATGTCCTCGGCGGCGTCGATGACGACGGCGACGACATCCGCACGGCCGATGGCGGTGCGGGCGCGGCGGACGGAGGACTTTTCCGGCCCGACGGCGATGCGGCCACGGCGGCGCATGCCGGCGGTGTCGATCAGGTCAATGCGCTGGCCGCGGAAGTCGAGGGGGGTGTCGATGGCGTCGCGGGTGGTGCCGGCGACGGGGCTGACGATCATGCGCTCGTCCTGGAGGAGGGCGTTGACGATGGAGGACTTGCCAACGTTGGGGCGGCCGGCGATGGCGAGATGGCAGACGGCGGGCCGGAGGGAGAGAGGGGCATGGGGCAGCCAGTCGACGGCGTCATCGAGGAGATCGGCCACGCCCAGGCCGTGATGGGCGCTGAGGGGGCGGGGGTGGCCGAGGCCGAGTTCGTAGAAGCTGGCGGCGTTGCCGGCGAGAGCGTCGTTGTCGGCTTTATTCGCGAGGAGGTAGACGGGCTGGGCGGCGTCACGGAGGAGGGCGGCGATCTGGGCGTCGGCGGGGAGGGGACCGGCTTGGACGTCGACGATGAGACAGATGGCGTCGGCTTCGCTGAGGGCTTGGTGGACCTGCGCGGCGACCTCGTCGGCGTAGGGGCCGGCGAGCTGCTCGCCCAGGAGGCCGCCGGTATCGACGACGCGGAAGTGGTGGCCGCGCCATTCGGCCTCGCCGTAGAGCCGGTCGCGGGTGGTGCCGGGGAGATCCTGGACGATGGCGCGACGGCCGCGCACGAGGCGGTTGAAGAGCGTGGACTTGCCCACGTTGGGGCGGCCGACGAGGGCGATGAGGGGGGCGGCGACAGCCGGGGGCGCGGAGGGCGAGTTCTCGGCGGCGGGTTGCGCGGGGGCGTTGGGTGGGGGAGGCATCACTGCATCTAGTTTGCCGCGCCGGCGTCGTCGGGGGGAGGCGCCTCTTCCGCCTCTGTGCCGTCCGTTTCACTCTCCTCCTCCTCCTCCTGAGGCAGCCGAGTGATCTCTAGGCTGACCTCGGCGGGGGTGACGGAGACGATCTCCAAGTCGCCGCTGAAGGCGACGCGCACGGGGGCCGAGCGCAGGCCGGGGGGCACGCCGACGGCGCTAACGGTGACGCGGAAGGCGGTGGAGTCAAGTTCGGCGAGAGCCGGGGCGGGGCCGCGGACGCGGATCGCGACGCGTGCCGGGTCGACGCGGGCTTCGAGATCGGTGGGGAGGGCGACGAGTTGGACGGGGACGCTCAGGACGGCTTCCTCGGTGATGGTGTCGAGACTGACCCGCACATCAACGCGGGCGCCGGGGTCTTCGAGGGCGACGCCGTCGGGCGGCAGGACTTGGACCCGGATCTCCAGATCAACGCGGCGGTTGTCGATGGAGATCGGCGGGGTGGTAGCGCTGCCGGCTTGCTCCAAGGCTTCGATCGTGCCGACGACGACGACGGTGAGCGGATCCACGCTGACGCTGCGGATGCGGAAGCCGGGGGCGAGGTCGCCGGCGATCTGCGGCGTGACGGCGACGGCGCGCTGGAAGATCTCCTGGCGGATGGGGATGCGGACCTCGAGGCTGGCGGGGCTGATCTGGACGGCGCTGATGGAAGCGCCGCCGCTGGTGCGGGCCTGGAGGGAAACGGTGGCATCGACGTCGACGGTCGCGCCGCCGATATCGACGCGGGCCACGACGGTGTCGACGAGGTCGACGAGTTGCTGGACGCCGCTGACGGAGACGGTGCTCTCCGCGGCCTCCGGCTCGCCGACGTCGAAGCCGAGCGGCGGCGAGTTCTCGACCTCGACGGAGACCTGGACGAGGCGCGTGACGACGGATTCCAGGGTAATTTCGACGGATTGGGGCTGGACGCGGCGGACGGTGACATCGCTGTTGCGGGAAACGACGCTGACGGGGATTTCGTGGGTGCCGGCGGGGAGGCCGGTGAGATCGACGGTGACCTGGAAGTCCTCCGGAACGGCCTCGATGACATCGTCCTCGCGGCCGGCGATCTCGATCTGGGCGGGGGGGATGCGGCTGGCGGCGGCGAGGTCGCCCGGGACGTTGACGGCCTGGACGGCGAGGGCGAAGCCGAGGGGTTCAACGACGGTGACGTTTTCAGAGTCGGTGATGACGAACCAGATCACGACGGCGATGCTTGTGGCGGTGGCGAGGAGGGCGAGATCGCGGCGGGTGCGGAGCCAGAGCGAGCGGGAACGGGGCTCCTGCCCGGACACGCTAGGGGCTCACGGTGGAGGGCTGGCCGGAGCGGTCGGGGCCGCGGCTGCCGTTGAGGAGGCCGGCGAGGTGCGCTTCCAGACGCCGGCGGTCGAGGGGGCGGAGGAGGTGGCCGTCGGCGGCGAGGGAGATGACGCCGGTTTCCTCGGAAACCACGATAGCGACGGCGTCGGTGCCCTCGGTGATACCGACGGCGGCACGGTGGCGGGTGCCGAGGTGGGGATCGATCGCGTTCTGGTTGACGGCGGTGGGGAGCATGCAGGAGGCAGCGACGATCCGGCCGGGACGGAGGACGAGGGCGCCGTCGTGGAGGGGGCCGGGGGGCTGGAAGATGCCCTCGATGAGTGCGGCGGTGGCGGTGGCGTCGAGGCGGACGCCGGTTTCCACGACGTCCTGGAGGCCGGTCTCGCGCTCGACGACGATGATGGCGCCGACGTGCCGCTGGGCGAGGTTGGTGGTGGCCTCGGTGATGAGGCCCACCATGTCGGTGTAGCTCTCGCGGCCGCTGCCGAACCAGGAGCGCAGGCCGCCGGCGCGCCCGACCCGCTCCAGCGCACGGCGGAACTCGGGCTGGAAGACGATGAGCACGAAGAGGACCAAGACGGCGAGGGCGTTGTTGACGAGCCAGTCGAGGACGACGGAATCCAGCACGCGGCTGAGGACGACGATGGCGACGCCGACGAAGGCAATGCCCCGGACGACAGTCATGGCGGTGGTGCCGCTGAGCAGGCGCAGGAGCCAGAAGAGGACGAAGGCGATGATCGCGATCTCCAGCACGTTCTGCACGTCGAAGCCGGAGAAGGCGTCGCGGATGTCGTCGAGGAGGTTGTCCATGCCCGGCCGTCCCAGGTCCTGCGGGCTTGCGTCGCCGCTTGAGGCCGGAGCGGAGCAGATGGCTCGACAGCGGCGGGGGCGCGTGGAGCGAATGCTAGCGCACGAGATGCCAGAGCACGGCCTGCTGGGCGTGCAGGCGGTTCTCGGCCTGGTCGAAGATGACGGATACTTCGCTCTCGAAGGCCTCGTCGCTGATCTCCTCGCCGCGGTGCGCCGGGAGGTCGTGCATGAGGATGGCGCCAGGGGCGGCGGCGCGGAGGAGGCCGGCGCTGATTTGGAAGCCACGGAAGGCGCGGCGGCGGACTTCGGCCTCCTCTTCCTGGCCCATGGAGGTCCAGACGTCGGTGTAGAGAACGTTGGCGCCCTGCACGGCGAGAGCGGGGTCGGAGAACAGCTCGACGCTGCCGCCGTTCCCCAGGCCGCGGGCAGCGGCGAGGGTGGCGTCGTCGAGGGCGTAGCCGGGCGGGGAGGCGAGGCGAACGTGCATGCCCTGGGAGGCAGCGGCGAGGGTGAGGGAACGGGCGACGTTGTTGCCGTCGCCGACGTAGGCGAGCGTGCGGCCGGCGGCGCCGCCGTGCTCGCGGATGGTGAGGAGGTCGGCGAGGGCTTGGCAGGGGTGCTCGCAGTCTGAGAGGGCGTTGATGACGGGGACGCCGGCATAGCGGTGGAACTCGTCGAGCACGTCCTGGGCGGAGGTGCGGCAAATGATGGCCTGGGCGTAGCGGCCGAGGACGCGGGCGACATCCTTGACGGGCTCGCGGCTGCCCAGGCCCACCTCGGCCGGGGAGAGGTAGAGCGACTGGGCGCCGAGGCGGCGGGCGGCGATCTCGAACGAGACACGGGTGCGGAGGGAGGGCTTCTGAAAGAGAAGGACGACGGTCTTGCCTGCGAGGGCGGTGCTGAAGGGGCCGCCGGGGCGGGCTTTCTGCTCGGCGGCAGTGTCGAGGATGGCGTCGATCTCGCTGGGAGTGAGGCCGGCGATGGTGAGGAGCGAGCGCCCGCGCATGCGACCTCCCTTCGAGGCAGCCCACTATAGTCCGCGCATCGTCTTGCTCCCCGAGGCGGCAGGAGCAGTGGCGGGCGGGACGAGGAGAGAAGCGCGATGGGTGGCGGCGGTCGGGGGCCCGGCGGTCGAGGGCCCGGCGCCCGCAGGCGGGGTGACTGGTGGCAAGAGCCGCTGTGGTGGCCGACGCTGCTGGGAGCCGCTGGCGCTGGTGGCCGGACTGGCGGTGCTGGCCCTGGAGCCCGGCAGCGCTAGTGAGCCGGTCCAGATCTACAGCGCAGCCGAGCGGCCGGCGCCGATCCCGTTGGACGCAGGCGGCGATTGGCGGGTGGACCTGAACCGGGCCTCGCGGGCGGAACTGGAGGCGCTGCCCGGGATCGGGGAGCAGCGCGCGGCGGCGATCATCGCGGCGCGGGCGGCGGCGCCTTTCACGACGGCGGCGGACGTGGTCGTGCGGGGGGCGCTGCCGCCGCGGGTCCTGGCGGACCTTGACGGGTTGGCGACGGTGCTGCCGTGAGCGGTCGGCGGTGAGGGCGCCGCTGCTGTGGCTGTCGCTGGCGTTCTTCGCCGGCGTGGCGGTGGCGACGGGCTTCTCGTCGGCCACGGTCGAGCTGACGTTGCTGGTGGTCGTGGCGACAGGGGCGGGACTGCTCGCCGCCGGACGCGAGCGGCGGATGGCCCTGCCGGTGGTACTGGCAGCGTTGCTGTTCGGGCTGGGGTTGCTACGGGCGGCGGACGGCCCTGCCGATGCGGGGGGCGCTGCGGTGTTCGTGGGGCGGCCGCTGGTGCTGGAGGGGCTGGTGGAGTCGGATCCGGTGGTGCGGGGGTCGGACCAGGAGGTGCGGCTGTCGTTGGAGGCGGTGTCGCTGGGGGCAGAGCGCGGCGCCGCCCAAGGCGACGTGCTGCTGCGGGCAGGGCCGGGGCTGCCGCTGCGCTACGGGGACCGGCTGCGGGCGACGGCGTCGTTGCGGGCGACGGGAGCGAGCGGCGGGTCGGACTTCGACGACTATCTTGCGGAGCGGGGGATCGGTGCGCGGGGGTTCGCGACGGAGGTGACGATCCTGGCGCGGCACCAGGGCAATGCGCTGCGGGCGGCGCTGTCGGCGGCGCGCGGGGATCTGGACACGGCGCTGGGGCAGGCTTTGGACGAGCCGCTGGCGGGGCTGGCGCAGGGCATCGTGACGGGGCGGCGAGGGGCGCTGGCGCCGGACCTGCGTGAGGACTTGAACGCGACAGGGCTGTCGCACCTGGTGGTGATCTCCGGCAGCAACGTGACCCTGCTGGCGGTGCTGGTGGTGGCGGGGACGGCCTGGCTGCTGGGACGGCGGCGGGCGATCTGGCTGGCGATCGGGGTGATCGGGCTGTACACGGCGTTCGTGGGGGCGGAGGCGCCGGTCGTGCGGGCGGCGATCATGGGGTCGTTGTTCCTGCTGGCGGGGGCAGCGGGACGACGGGGCGCGGCGGAACCCGCGATCGCGCTGGCGGCGGCGCTGATGGTGGCGGTGCAGCCGCGGGTGATCGACGACCTGTCGTTTCAGCTCTCGTTCGCGGCGACGCTGGCGCTGGCGTCGATCGCGGAGCCGGCGCGGCTGCGGGCGTTCGCTTGGGTTGGGCTGGATCGCACGGATCCGACGCTGGGGCGGCGCCTGCAAGGAGCGTTGCTGGAGACGGGGCTCGTGACGGGGGCGGCGGTGGCGGCGACGCTGCCGCTGATCGCACTGCACTTCGGGCGGATCTCGCTGCTGGCACTGCCGGCCAATCTATTCGTGGCGCCGACGTTCCCCTTCGTCTTCCTGGGCAGCCTGGGGACCGCCGTCGTGGGGGCGATCGACGCGGGGGTGGGGGAGGCGGCGGCCTGGCTGCTGGCCTGGCTGCCGCTGTCGTGGTTCGTGGAGGTGGCGGAGAGGCTGTCGGGTCTGGGGGTGGCGTCGGCGCAGGTGGACGGGTTCGGGCTGGGGCACGCGCTGGTGTTGTACGCGGGACTGCTGGCGCTGGCCTTGTGGCTGCGGCGGAGCCGGAGGAGCGGCGGGGCGCCGGGCGCTGGGAGAGCGCGGCTGCCGGCGTTCGACTTCCCGCTAGCGATGACCGCATTGGGGGCGGTGGTGGCGATGAATCTCGTGGTCTGGTGGGCGGTGGCAAGCGATCGCGAGGCGGTGCTGGAGGCGCACGTGCTGGACGTGGGACAAGGCGATGCGATCGTGGCGGTATCGCCGTCGGGCGGGACGCTGCTGGTGGACGGCGGACCCGACGGCCAACGGTTGCTGCGCGAACTCTCGCGGGCGCTGCCGGCGGGTCAGCGGCGGCTGGACGTGGTGGTGGCGACGCATCCCCAGGCGGACCATGTCTCGGGCCTGTTCGCGGTGCTGGACCGGTATCGGGTGGGGAGGCTGGTGGTGTCGCCCCTGAACGACGCGTCGGCGCTGGGGCGGCAGTTGCGGACGGCGGCGGCGGCGCAGGGGATCACGGTGAAGACGGCGAGCGCGGGGATGCTGCTGGAGCTGGGAGGCGGAGTGGAGGTGGACGTGCTGGCGCCGGCGGCGGGCGCACCCCTGCCCGCCGGGGACCTGAACGCGGCCGGAGTCGTGCTGCGGCTGCGGCACGGGGCGGTGGCGCTGCTGCTCGCCGCCGACGTCGGGGCAGCGCAGGAGCTGGCGCTGGCGCGGGGGCCCTGGGAGCTGGCGTCGGCGGGGCTGAAGGTGGCGCATCACGGCAGCGCGACATCGACGACGGATCTGCTGCTGCGCCGGACGCGGCCGGCCGTGGCGGTGATCAGCGTGGGGGAGGGCAACGGGTTCGGACATCCGCGGCCGGGGGTGCTGGCGCGGCTGGACGGGACGGTGGTGCTGCGCACGGACGAGGATGGGGCGGTGCGCTTGCGATCGGACGGGCGGACGCTGCGCTACTCGGCGGCGCGATAGGGGCTGCGGCATCGAGCGGATGCGGCTAGCGAGCGGCGGGCTAGACTCGCGGGTATGCCCCGCGTGGACGGCCGAGCCCCCGACGAATTGCGCCCGCTGTCGATGGAGGTGGACGTGCAGGTGCACGCGGAGGGGTCCGTGCTGATCAGCACGGGGCTAACGCGGGTGCTGTGCGCGGTGTCGGTGGAGGAGCGGGTGCCGAACTGGCTCCGGGGCAAGGGGGCGGGCTGGGTGACGGCCGAGTACGCGATGCTGCCGCGAGCGACGGACACGCGGTCGCCGCGAGAGCGGGGCCGCACCGGGGGGCGGACGCACGAGATCCAGCGCTTGATCGGTCGCAGTTTGCGGGCGGTGACGCAGCTGGACCTGCTGGGTGAGCGGACGTTCACCGTGGACTGCGATGTGCTGCAAGCGGACGGCGGCACCCGCACGGCGGCGATCACGGGGAGCTACGTGGCGCTGGCGCTGGCGCTGCAGCAACTGGTGGAGGCGGGGGCGCTGGGGGCGTCGCCGCTGGGTAGCGCGGTGGCGGCGACGAGCGTGGGCCTGGTCGCGGGCGAGGCCGGCGAACATGAGATCCTGCTGGACCTCTGCTACGCGGAGGATTCGGCCGCGGAGGTGGACTGCAACGTGGTCAAGACGTCGCGGGGGGAGTACGTGGAGGTGCAGGGAACGGCGGAGGGCACCCCCTTCGGGCGTGACGTGCTGGACGGCCTGCTGGACCGCGCCGACACGGGGCTGGCGCGGCTGTTCGCGTTCCAGGAGGAGGCCCTGGCGCAGGCCCGGGAGGCGGCGCGGGGGTAGCGGGCGTCAGGCGTAGTGTCCCAGGGGCGTCCCGCCGAGCAGGTGGACGTGCCCCTTCTCGCCGCCGGGCAGGCGGTCCTCGCCGGGGAAGTTGGCGATCAGGCGGAAGCCGTATTGGCTGCGGGCCCAGCCAACCTCGACGAGGTCGTCGCCGAAGGGGCCCATGTCCGACCACAGTTCCTGCGCGGGGCGGTCGGAGAGAACGCCGTTCGCGGCGGCGCGAGGCACCGCCAGCGCGGTGAGGGGTGGGTGGCTGGCACGCTTGCGGGCGTCGTAGAAGACAGCGTGCTCGGTGCGGGCGGTTTCGGCGTCCGCGGCGCGGACGGCGTCGACGATGGAGCGGGGCGGCCGCTCGCGCCGCTCGAGGGCGGGCTCGGTCCCGTCCAGGATGTGGAGATGGCCGTGGGCCTGGCTTTGCATGCCGTAGGCGCCGAAGTTGGAGAGGAGCCGGAAGCCTTCGGGCGCGTGCTCGCGGCCCATCGCGAGTGCGACGCGGCCGACGGGGCCGAGGTCGGCCCACAGTTCGGATTGGCTGCGGTGCTGCCTGGGGACGGCGAGGAGCATGACGCGGCTCCAGCCGAGGACGTTCTCGAAGACCATGACGTCGGCGGCGGCGTGGAAGACGCGGGCGGGCTCGCGGCCGGCGACGATCTCGCAGAAGGTGCAGTAGCCGGCCATGGTCCCGTTCGTCTGGCAGGTGGCGCGGGGTCAGCCTACGGAGCGGCGGCGCCGTGGATCAATCGAGCGGGGGGCGCCGCGGGGCCGGATCGAATCGCGCGGCCGGAGTAGGCTGGCAACGATGGCCGAGGCGGAACCCTTTCGCGGGCTGCGCTACGACCCGGTGGTGGCCGGTGGCTGGGGCCGTCTGTTGGGTCCCCCGTACGATGTGATCGCGCCTGCGCAGCGGGAAGCGCTGCTCGCCGCGAGCCCTTACCAGATCACGCACGTGGAGGCGGCGCCGGGCGGGGCGACGGAGGCGGCGCGGCTGCTGGGGGAGTGGCGGCAGGCCGGGGTGCTGCGTCGAGATCGGTCGCCGGCGTATTATGTTGAGCGGCATCGCTTCCGGCACCGCGGGGAAGAGCGGGAGCGGACGACGCTGTACGCCGCGGTGCGGCTGACAGCGTGGGACGCGTCGCACGCGGACGGGGGCGGGGTGCGCCCGCACGAGTGGACGATGAGCGGACCGAAGCGCGAGCGGGGCAGCCTGCGCGAGGCGGCGCGGGCGGACGTCTCGCCGCTGATGGTGCTGGCGCCGGACGCCCACGGGCAGCTGGCGGCGGCGCTGTCCGGCGGCGAGGCGGGGACGCCGGCGGCGTCCGGGACGGATCCCGCGGGCGAGGAGCACATCCTGCACGTGGTCGACGACGCCCGGGCGGTGACGGTACTGCGGGACGCGCTGGGGGGAGAGATGCTCTACATCGCGGACGGACACCATCGCTATGAGTCGGCGCTGGAGTATCGCGACCGGCTGGCGGCGGCGGCGGGGCGCGGCTGGACGGGGTCGGAGGCGGAGAACCGGGTGCTGATGGGGATCATCCTTGCGAACGATGCGGGGCTGGTTGTGGGAGCGACGCACCGGCTGCTGCACCTGCCGCCGCCTGGGGACGCGCTCGAGCAGCTGCGGACGTTGTTCCGGGTGGAGGCGGTTGGCCGCGGCGGCGATGGGGCAGCGCTGGCCGAGCGCGTTGCGGCGCGCGCCGGGCAGACGGGAGGGGTGACGATCGGGGTCCACGGGCTTGGGGATGAGGATCTGGTGCTACTAGCGGACGAGCGCACGCGGGCGGCGCTGCCGGCTTCGATCCCGGAACCCTGGGGGCGTCTGGGCGCGGCGGTGTTGCAGTTCGGGGCGCTGGGGCCAGTATTCGGCATCGATGAAGAGGCGCTGCGACGGGGCGAGGCCGTGACCTACGAGCACGATGCGGCATCGGCCTGCGCGCGCGTGGAGGCGGGGGAAGCACACGTGGCGTTCCTGCTGATGCCGCCGACGCTGGGGCAGATCTTCGCCTCGGCGGACGGTGGGGAGCGGATGCCGCAGAAGAGCACGTACTTCACGCCGAAGCTGCCGACGGGGGTCGTGCTGCACGCTTTCGACGCAGGGCCGGAAGAGAGCTTCTAGTGGGGCGCTCCCGCTCGCGCGGTCGACGGGCTCCGTTTGACAGCGCAGGACAGGCACGGCGAACGGGACCGCATTCGCGGGACTAGACCTCGGCCTGTTTGACGTCCTCGATGCCGGGGATGGCGGCGAGGGCCGCGAGTTCGTTCTGGTCGAGGGTCCGATCGACGGTGAGCACCATGATGGCGCGGGCGGCGTCCTCTTCCCGGCCCACGTCCATGCCGCCGATGTTGACGTCCATCTCGCCCAGCGCGGTGCCCACGGCACCGATGCGGCCGGGCCGGTCCTCGTTATGAAGGATGAGGATGTGGGTGTGCTGGGGGCTGTGCTCGTCGCGGGCGACATCGACGTGGAAGCCGTCGATCTCGACGATGCGGGGCTCGCCGTGGACGAGGGCGCCCGAGACCGAGGAGGCGCCGGCCGAGGTCTGTAGGCGGATGGTGACGAGGTTGGCGTAGAGGCCGGCGTCGGGCTGCTTCTCCTCGACGATGTGCCAGCCGCGCTGGGCGATGACGGTGTTCACGGAGACGAGGTTGACGTGCTCCTCGCTGATGGGAGCGAGGAGGCCGGCGACGGCGGCGGCCTTGAGGGCGGTGACGTCGTGGTTGGCGATCTCGCCCAGGTACTGCATGTGGATGGACTGCCACTGGCCGGCGGCGATCTGGGTGGTGAGCTTGCCCACCGCTTCGGCGACGGCCAGGTAGGGACCGATGGCCTCCATCGTGGCGGGATCGAAGAGGGGTGCGTTGACGGCGGTTGTGGCGGGCTGGCCGGCGAGCACGCGCAGAACCTCGGTGGCGACGTCGAGGGCGACGCGCTCCTGGGCCTCCTGGGTCGATGCGCCGAGGTGGGGGGTGACGACGACCTTGGGGTGGCGAGCGAGCGGGTTGCCGGTGGCGGGCTCCTCGCGGAAGACATCGATAGCGGCGCCGGCGAGGTGACCGGCATCGAGCGCGGCGAGGAGGGCGGCTTCGTCGATGAGGCCGCCGCGGGCGGTATTGATCAGCCGCGCGCCCGGCCGCATGCGGGCGATCTCCGCCTCACCCAGGAGCGGAGGGGCGCCCGGAGTGAGAGTGGTGTGGAGGGTGACGAAGTCGGCGCGGGCGAGGAGGTCATGGAGATCGGTGAGTTCGGCCCCGAGCTGGCGGGCGCGGTCGTCGGGGACGAAGGGGTCGTAGGCGAGGACGGTCATCTCGAGGCCGTTGAGGCGGCGGGCGACGGCGGCGCCGACCTGGCCGAGGCCCACGACGCCGACCGTCTTGCCGCGCAGCTCCACGCCCACGTAGGCGGCGCGCTGCCAGGCGCCGCCGCGCAGACTGGCGTCCGCGGCCGCGATGTGGCGGCTGAGGGCGAGGAAGTGCGCGATGGTGAGTTCGGCGGCGGAGACGGTGTTGCCGGTGGGCGCGTTGACCACCACGATGCCGCGCTCGGTGGCGGCGCCCACGTCGATGTTGTCGATGCCGACGCCGGCGCGGCCGATCACGCGCAGCCGGGCGCCGGCCTCGATGACGGCGCGGGAGACGCGGCTGGCGCTGCGTACGAGGAGGGCGTCGTAGTCCGGGATAGCAGCCAGGAGTTCGTCCGGGCCGAGGCTGCTGCAGACGTCGACCTGGGCCCCCTGCCGCAGCCGCTCCACCCCCTCCGGCGCGATGGGATCCGCGACGAGGACGCGGAACGGGGGGGTCACGACCGCGCGGCGGCGGCGGCGGGGACGGGGAAGCCGAGGTCGGCGAGGGCATGGCCGAGAGCGTCGAGGGCGGCGTCGATGTCGGCCTCCTGCACCCAGCCCAGGTGGCCGAGGCGGACGATCCGTCCCGCCAGCTTGCTCTGGCCGCCGGCCAGGACGGTGTCGTAGTGCTCGCGCAGGCGGGCGGTGAGGGCCTTGCCGTCGATCCCCTCGGGGACCTTGAGGGAGGTGATGGTGTTGGAGGCGTGCGCCTCGTCCGCGAAGAGTTCCAGACCGATCGCCTGGGCGCCGTCGCGGGCCCGAGCGGCGATGCGGGCGTGGCGGGCAAAGATGGCCTCGGGACCCTCCTCACGCATGCGCTTCAGGGACACGTCAAGGGCGTAGAGGATGGAGATGGCGGGCGTGAAGGGGGTCTGACCCTTGGCGTAGAAGTCGCGGGCCTTGCCGAGGTCCAAGTAGAAGCGCGGCATCGTGGCGCGGGCGCAGGCCTGCCAGGCGCGCGGGCCGACAGCGGCCATGGCCAGGCCGGGCGGCGCCTCCCAGCCTTTCTGAGAGCCCGTGACCACGACATCGAGGCCCCAAGCGTCGGTCTCGACGGGGATGCACCCCATGCTGGAGACGGCGTCGACGAGGAGCAGCGCGTCGCTCTCGGCGTGGACCGTGGCGGCGATCGCTTCCAGGGGGTTGGTGACGCCGGTGGAGGTCTCGTTGTGGGTGACGAGGACGGCGCGGAAGTCGCCGACGCGAAGAGCCCGGCGTAGGCTGTCGGTGTCGAGGGCCCGGCCCCACTCGCCCTCGAGACGCGTGACGTCGGCGCCATACGTCTCGGCGATCTGGGCGAAACGGTCGCCAAAGGCGCCGATGCTGACGGCGAGGACGGCGTCGCCCGGGGAGAGAGTGTTGACGACGGCGGCCTCCATGGCGCCGCTGCCGCTGCAGGTCAGGATGAGGAGGTCGGACCGGGTCTCGAAGAAGGGGCGCAGGCCTTCCGTCACGCGTTCGAAGAGGGCGGCGAATTCGGGGCCGCGATGGTTGATCATCTGCCCGCCCAAGGCCTCCTGAACGGCGGGGGGGATCGGCGTGGGGCCGGGGATGCGTAGATTCGCCAACGGATCCTCCTTGGGGGAACGAATCGACTATATGAGCCGTGATCCGGGCGGAGCAACCGGGCCGGCAGTGTACGATCGGCGGGTGAGTCGCACAGGATGAGCAATCCGTACCGTGGTTTACCCAGCGTCGATCGGCTGCTCCAGCACGGGGCACTGACGGCGCTGCGCGAGCGCTACCCGGAGGAGTTGGTGACGGCCCACACACGGGCGGCGCTGGCCCGCGCGCGAGAGGCGATCCGCAGCGCGAGGGGCGCCGCGGAGGGGAGCGGCAACGGCTCGGACGGCGGCGCGGGGGGCGGAGCGGACATGGAAGCGATCGCCGCCGCCGTCGTGACGAGCGTGGAGGAGGCGACGCGGCCGTCGCTGCGATCGGTGATCAACGCCAGCGGCGTGATCCTGCACACGAATCTAGGGCGGGCGCCGCTGCCGGCGTCGGCGCTGGCGGCGATGGCGGAGGCCGGGCGGAGCTACTCGAACCTGGAATTCGACCTGGCGGCGGGGGAGCGGGGCTCCCGGCTGAGTCATCTGGAGGGCCTGCTGCAAGCGACGACGGGGGCGGAGGCGGGGATCGCGGTGAACAACAACGCCTCGGCGCTGCTGTTCGTGCTGTCCGCCTTCGCGGGGGGACGCGAGGTGATCGTGAGCCGGGGGCAGGCGGTGGAGATCGGGGGCGGCTTCCGCATCCCGGATGTGTGCCGCCAGAGCGGCGCGACGCTGATGGAGGTGGGGACGACGAACCGGACGCGGGCAGGGGACTACGCCTCGGCGATCTCTGAGCGGACGGCGGCGGTGCTGCGGGTGCATGCCAGCAACTTCAAGATCGTGGGGTTCACGGAGCAGCCGGGCCTGCGCGAGTTGCGCGGTGTCGCCAGCGAGCACGGCGCGCTGCTCCTCGACGACATCGGCAGCGGCTGCCTGCTGGACACGTCGCGCTACGGGCTGGCGCCGGAGCCGACCCCGCAAGAGAGCCTGGCGGCAGGGGCAGACCTGGTGCTGTTCTCGGGGGACAAGCTGCTGGGAGGGCCGCAGGCGGGGATCATCGTGGGGCGGCGGGAACTGGTGGACAAACTGAAACGGCATCCGCTGGCGCGGGCGCTGCGCAGCGACAAGGCGACGATCGCGGGGCTGGCGGCGACGCTGCAGCACTACCTCCTGGGCGAGGCGGAGGAGCGGGTGCCGGTGTGGAAGATGATCAGCGCCCCGGCCGAGCGGATGCGGGAGCGGGCCGAGGGCTGGCAAGCGGCGCTGGCGCTGGGTGCGGTGGAGGCAGCGGAATCGATGATCGGCGGCGGGTCGTTGCCGGGCGAGAGCCTGCCGTCGTTCGTGCTGACGCTGCCGAACGAGGAGCCGCACCGGCTCGCGGCGCGACTGCGCTCCGCCGAGCGGCCGGTGGTGGGGCGGGTGGAGCGAGAAGCGCTGCGGCTGGACCCGCGCACCGTGGCGGAGGATGAGGAGGCGGCGCTGCTGGCGACGCTGCGGGCGGCGCTGGCGGCGGGCTGATCGGGGCGCGCTGGACTCGCCGCCATCCGTACAATGGATCGATGGAAGGGAAGCCGTGGGCGTTCCCGTCTTCGCCGCCGTGACACCGCACCCGCCGATCATCGTGCCCGAGGTGGGGCGGGGGCAGGAGCGGGTGACGCAGGCGACGCTGGATGCGTACGCGGAGTTGCGGGCGGAGCTGGGCGAGGCACGGCCACAGGTGCTGGTCTTCATCTGCCCGCACGGGCCGCTGCGACGGGATGAGTTCGTCGTGCTGCGGGGCGCGTTGCGGGGGAACCTGGGCCGCTTCGGGGCGCAGGACGTGCGCTTCGAGCGAGAGACGGACACGGAGCTGGTCGCGGCGTTGCTGGCGGCGGCGGGGGAACGAGGGGTGCCGCTGGCGGCGGTGGAGGCGTGGGAGCCGGATGACCACTCGCTGTGGGTGCCGCTGTACCACCTGGGAGCGGCGGCGCCGCGGGCTCGGGTGCTGCTGCTGGCGATCAGCTTCGCCGAGCCGCGGGCGCACCACGCCCTGGGTGAGGCGTTGGCGGCGGTGCTGGCGGCGACGCCGAAACGCGTCGCGATCGTGGCCAGCGCGGACGGTGCGCACGCGCTGAAGCAGGACGGGCCGTACGGCTACCACCCCATGGCGCCGGTGTTCGAGGAGCAGTTCCACGCGGCCTTTGAGGCCTGGGACCGGGAGGCGATCCTGTCGGTGGAGGAGCAGCTGCGGGCGCAGGCGGCAGAGGACTCGATCCCGTCCCTGGCGATCCTGATGGGGGCGCTGGCGCCGTGGGCGGTGCACCCGCACATCTTGGCGTCGGAGGCGCCGTGGGGGGTGGGCTACATGACGGCGCGGGTCGGGGTAGAGGAGCAGGACCCCGCTGCGGAGGCAGCGGCCATCGTGGGATTGGCGCGCGCGGCGGTGGAATCGCACTTGGGCCGCAGCGATACGCCGCTCCCGGCGGGCGGGGCGGGCGCGCTGGACGAACCGGCCGGCGCCTTCGTATCGATTCATACGCTGGCGGGGGAGCTGCGCGGCTGCATCGGCACGGTGGAGCCGCGCATGACGACGCTGGCTGAGGAGATCGCGGCGAACGCGGTGGCGGCCGCGACGTCGGATCCGCGCTTCGCGGCGGTGCGCGCGGGGGAGCTGGCGGGGCTGACCTACAAGGTGGACGTGCTGGAGGCGCCGGAAGCGGTCGCGGGTGCCTCGGCGCTGGACCCCGCCCGCTACGGCCTGATCGTGGAGAACGGGGCGCGGCGCGGGCTGCTGCTGCCAGCGCTGGAGGGGATCGAGAGCGCGGAGGCGCAGATCCGCATCGCGCGGGAGAAGGCCGGCATCGACGCCGCCGACCCCGTAGCACTGTTCCGGTTCCGCGTGACGCGCTACGAAGAGGGCGCCGCGGGCGGGTTTCGCCCCTAGAAGCGGGGAGCAGGCTGGACGCGAAGACGCTGGAGTACCTGGAGTTCCCCACGATCGTGCGGCGGCTGCGGTCGCACTGTGCGTCGCGGGAGGGACAGGCGCTGGCGGAGGCGCTGAGGCCCAGCGGGGAGCTGGAGGAGGTGCAACGACGGCAGCGGCTTACCGCCGAGGGGGTGGCGCTGCGACGGCTGAAGCCGAACTTCCGGCTGGGCTCCATCCCGGACGTGGGCGCGCAGGTGGAAGCCGCGGCTCGCGGCGCCATGCCGACGCCGGCGGACCTGCTGAGCGTGGTGGCGTTCCTCTCGCGGGCGCGGACAGTGCGCAACCACCTGGCCCCGCTGGGGCGGGAGCTGCCGGGGCTGTCGCACGTGGCGCTGCGGATCGCGGAGTTCGGGGCGCTGATCGAGACGATCGAGGCGGCGCTGACGCCCCAAGGGGAAGTCCACGATGCCGCCAGCCCGCAGCTGCCGGTGCTACGGCGGGCGACCCAGGAGGCGCACGACCGGCTGCTGGCGCAGGTGCAGCGCATCCTCGATCAGGCGGTGGCGCAGGGGATCGCGCAGGAGGCGATCGTGACGGAGCGCGACGGGCGCTACGTGATTCCGATCAAGGCGGAGTCGCGGCGGCAGATCCGCTCCGTGGTGCACGATGTCTCGTCGAGCGGGGCGACGGTGTTCGTGGAGCCGCTGGCGGTGGTGGAGCCGGGCAACGCCTGGCGCGAGGCGCGGCTGGCGGAGGAGCGGGAGGTCGCGCGGATCCTGCGGCGGCTGGGGGCCGCGGTGGGGGCGCAGGCGGGGGCGGTTCAGGCGTCGTTGGGGGCGATCGGGGAGATCGACCTCGTTACGGCGCGGGCCGCGCTGGGGGCGGAGATGGACGCGCAGCTGCCGTCGGCGGAGGACGCGTCGCACCCGGAGGCGGGGGGCTGGATCGTGGAGGCGCCGGCGGAGTTGCGGCTGCAGACGGCCCGCCACCCGCTGCTGAGGGGGGACGTGGTCCCCATCTCGCTGGTGCTGGGGGGCGCGCAGCGGGGGGTGCTGGTGACCGGGCCGAACACGGGGGGCAAGACGGTGGCGCTGAAGACGGTGGGGCTGCTGACGCTGATGGCGCAGGCGGGGCTGGCGCTGCCGGCGGAGCGGGGAACGCAGATCCCGGTCTACGAGGGGATCTACGCGGACATCGGCGACGAGCAGAGCATCGAGCAGTCGTTATCGACGTTCTCGTCGCACATGACGAACATCATCCGCATCCTGGGGGAGGCGGGGCCGCGCAGCCTGGTGCTGCTGGACGAGCTGGGGGCGGGCACGGATCCGAGCGAGGGGGCGGCGTTGGGGCGAGCGATCCTGGCGGCGCTGCTGCGCGCGGACGCGAGCGTGATGGCGACCACGCACCACGGGGAGCTGAAGCTGTTCGCGCATGAGCGGGAGGCGCTGCTGAACGCGTCGGTGGACTTCGACCCGGAGACGCTGGCGCCCACCTACCAGCTGCGCCTGGGGCTGCCGGGGCGGAGCAACGCGATCGCGATCGCGCGGCGGCTGGGGATGCCGGAGGCGGTGCTGTCGGAGGCGGCGGCGGGCGTGGACGAGGAGGAGGCGCGCGTCGAGCACCTGCTGGCGGACCTGCAGCGCGAGCACTCCGCGGCCAGCGAGGCGCGGGCGGCGGAGGAGTTCGCGCGGCGGGAGGCGGAGGAGATCCGGCAGGCGCTGGGGGATCGCCGGGAGCAGCTCGAAGGGGAGCGCGACACACTGAGGGCGCGTACCCAGCGGCAGATGGAGGACGAGCTGGCGGGGCTGCGGCGGTCGTTGCGGACGGCGGAGAAGGCGCTGGTGAAGGGGCGCAAGCAGGATCTCGAGACGGCGCGGCGGCAGGTGGCGGCGGGGGAACGGCATCTGGAGGCGGTGCGTGAGGAGCGGGCGACGGTGCGGCAAGCGCGAGCGCGGCGGGAACGCACGGCGCGACCGGCGGCGGCGACGATCCGGGCGGGGGACACGATCTACCTGGAGGGCGTCGCGCAATCAGGGGAGGCGCTGGGGCCCGTGGACGATCAAGGGCAAGTGGAGGTCCTGCTGGGGTCGTTGCGGACGCGGGTGCCGCTGTCGCAGGTGGAGCGCGCGGGGCGGGGGGAGCGGGCGCGGGGAAGCGTGCACTACGACCTGCGGCCGTCCGAGGCGGTGAGCCGGGTGGAGGTGCGGGGACAAACGCTGGAGGAGGCGATCCCGGCGGTGGAGACGTTCCTGGACCAGGCCTACGGGGCGGGCCTGCAGCGGCTGGAGGTGGTACACGGCAAGGGCACGGGCACGCTGCGAACGGCGGTGCGAGCGTTGCTGCGCACGCACCCGCTGGTCTCGTCGTTCGAGGGGGCGACGCGGCAAGAGGGCGGCGAAGGGGTGACGATCGTGCGGATGGCGGTCTGAGATGCTGCGGCGCATCGCGGAGGCGATCGACCCGCGGGCGGACGGGCAGCGACGGCGGCGGGCGCTGCTGGTCATCGCAGCGGAGGACTTCGCGGCGCAGCTGACGGCCAAGAAGGGGAGCCGCGGGGGCAGCGGCTACGGCGGCTGGGACCTGTCGAACATGGCGCAGGCGGCGTTCTGGGCGATGCTGCTGCTGTCCCAGCGGCGCGAGCGCTTCACGATGCGGCTACTGGGGCAGATCCATCGGGACACGGCGGCGGTGCCGCCGTACACGGCGGAGAAGCGGGCGACGCGGGAAATCCTGACGGCCGTGCCGGGGATCGACGCGGACTCGCTGGTCGGCTTCGTGGAC
Source organism: Dehalococcoidia bacterium (assembly GCA_965247775.1). Taxonomy (GTDB): domain Bacteria; phylum Chloroflexota; class Dehalococcoidia; order Bin125; family Bin125. The sequence goes on along the minus strand of OZ252031.1, from coordinate 1,161,059 downwards.
GTGGCGATCGTGCAGTTCCGGCCGCCGCAGTCGAGTGGGACGCCGCTGGTGCCGCGGGCGGAGGCCGTGGAGCTGCTCAAGGCGGCGGCGCTGCGCGGGGCGATGGTGGGGGAGCTGCGGCCGGAGGCGGCGCGGGCGGCCTGGCTGGCGACGCAGGAGGATCCGGCGGCGGACGCGGAGGGGCAATGGAAACGGGCGCAGGGGCGGGCGGAGACGCTGCTGCGGCGCTGGAAGGCGGCGCGCAAGGGCCAGAAGCGGCCGCTGATCTAGAGGCCGTTGGGAGCGGGCAGAGGCCGAAGAGGCCGCCTATGCTGCGGCCATGCCGGCCCGCCGACGCCGCCCTCCCGGTCCAACGCTGTTCGACTCGCCCGCGCTGGAGGCGGTGGACCCGCGGGCGCCGCTGGCGGCACGGATGCGGCCGCGCTCGCTGGAGGAGTTCGCGGGGCAGGCGGCGCTGATCGGGGAGGGGCGGCCGCTGCGGCGGGCGATCGGGCGGGACGCGGTGCCGTCGGCGATCTTGTGGGGCCCGCCCGGCAGCGGCAAGACGACACTCGCGCGGATCATCGCGGGGGAGACGCAGGCGGTCTTCGTGCAGCTGTCGGCGGTGTCGAGCGGGGTGGCGGACCTGCGCGAGGCGATCGCGCAGGCGAAGGCACGAGGCCAGGATGGGGGCCCGCGGACGATCCTGTTCATCGACGAGATTCACCGCTTCAACAAGGCGCAGCAGGACGCGGTGCTGCCGTACGTGGAGGACGGTACGGTGACGCTGATCGGTGCGACGACGGAGAATCCGTCCTTCGAGGTGATCGCGCCGCTGCTATCGCGCACACGGGTGTTCACCCTGGCCCCGCTGGCGCCGGCGGCGGTGCGGGCGCTGCTCGATCGAGCGCTGGGGGACGGGAAGCGGGGGCTGGGCGGCATCGACGTGGCGGTGGCGGAGGAGGCGCTGGCGGCGCTGGTCCAGCTGAGCGGCGGCGATGCGCGGGCGGCCCTGAACAGCCTGGAGCTGGCGGTGAGGGACGCGGCCGGAGCGGGTGGCTCGGGGCAGGTGACGGTGGCGGACGTGGAGGCGGTGGTGGAGCGACGGCTGGCGCACGACAAGTCCGGCGACGCCCACTACGACACGATCTCGGCCTTCATCAAGTCGCTGCGGGGGTCGGACGCGGACGCGTCCGTGTACTGGCTGGCGCGGCTGCTGGAGGCGGGGGAAGAACCGCTGTTCATCGTGCGGCGGATGGTGATCCTGGCAGCGGAGGACGTGGGGCTGGCCGATCCGCAGGCGCTGGCGGTGGCGGTGTCGGCCCAGCAGGCGGTGCATTTCGTGGGCATGCCGGAGGGGTACCTGATCCTGGCGGAGGCGGCGCTGTACCTGGCGCTGGCGCCGAAGAGCAACTCCGCCCTGACGTCGTATCAGCGGGCGCTGGCCGACGTGAGGGCGCAGGGGGCGCTGCCGGTGCCGCTGCACCTGCGCAACGCGCCCACGGGGCTCATGAAGTCGTTGGGATACGGAGCGGGCTACGAATATGCGCACGACTACGCGGACAACGTGGCGCCGGATCAGGCGCACTTGCCGCAGGCGCTGGCGGGTCGTCGCTACTACGAGGCAGGGACGACGGGCGAGGAGCCGGGGCTGGGCGGTGGGGGCGCTTCCGACACAGCGCGCGGGCGCACCCCCAACGCAGCGCGCGGGCGCGCGGGGCCCCCGGCGTCACCGAGGCGCGGGGGCGAGGGATCGGGGGGCGGCGAGCGCCCTGCGCCGCCGTCGCCGCGGCGGCCGGGGTCGGGCGGAGTGCACCATGGCTGATGGCGGGCGCGGGCCCGCGGGGGCTGGGGACGCCGAGCACCCCGCCGGGGCGCAGGACGAACCGCGAGCAGCGGCGCCGTTGCGCCCGCGCCAGCGCTTCCGTGGGCTGTCGCGCGAGGCCGTGACGGCGATCGGCGGGCTCTTGGGGGTGGAGGCGAAGCGGGAGCCGTATGAACCGGGGCCGGGGGAGCCGGTCTACGCGCTGCGGCATCGCAGCGAGACGGGGACGCTGCGGCTGGTCTGCTGGCCCTCACTGGCACGGGTGGACGTGACCTGCGGTCCCCACGCTTGGATCGCGAAGGCGATCAAGGAAACGGAAGTGATCGCGGGGCTGGAAGTGATCTTCCGCTTCGGGGAGGGATCGCCGGAGGAGGGCGGCACGATGTTTGTGGGGGTGGGAGGCGACGTGATGATGGTGAGCGGCGCGACGGACTAGCGCCTCAGTGCTCAACGCCGAGTTCGGCGGCGACGTCCTCGAGCAGGGCGTGCAGGATCATGGCGGTCGCGCCCCACACTTCGTGCGGGCCCCAGCGATAGGAGCGCTGGCTGCGAATCTGCCCGTCGCGGTGCACGACGCGGAGGTCGTGGCTGACTGGGTCGAGGAGATGGCTCAGCGGGACCTCGAAGATCTCGCCGACCTCGCTGGGACTGGGGCGAAACGGGTAGGGGGCTCGGTCGAGGAGGCCGACGTAGGGGGTGACGTGAAAGCCCGTGCTGGTGAGATGGTGGCTGATTTCGCCGAGCACCTGCACGTGCGCGGGGTCGATGCCGATCTCCTCGCCGGCCTCGCGCAGGGCGGTGGCCTGGAGGTCTGCGTCGTGGGGCTCATGGAAGCCGCCGGGGAAGGAGATCTCGCCCTTGTGATGCTCGACCTGGAACGATCGCACCGTCAGGACCAGGTGGGGCTCTTCGACGCGGGGCAGCAGCGGGATGAGGACCGCAGCGGCGGTGTGTTCGCCGGGGTCGAGGCGCCGCGGCCGGTGGGCGGCGAGGGCGCGGTGGAGAGCGCGCCAGTGGTCGGACTGAGCTTCGGGGTCGTCGGGGAAGGGGTCCTCCCAACGGGAGTCGCGCTGGTGGACCAGGGCATACTGTACTGCGAACTTTCCGCTGGGCGGTCTCGATCTGAGGATTACTGAACCGCCGCGCGCGCCACGTAACCCTACGCCATCCACCTCCGAGCGCTTCGAGGCGGGGGGCGTCGGGACCGTTCCCGCACATGAGGGGGAAGCCGTCGCGCTGCACCGACCGATGCAACCACTCGGTCACGCTCAGCGCGGCAGCGCCGGGTTAGACCTCAGGAAGGAGTGATCCCGCGCAGAAGATGGAGTTGAGCCGGGGTCTAGCGTATTGGGCCGCTCGCTACCAGACGCTGCCGGTGACAGGCTCCGGGAAGGGGCTTCTGCCATCCCGCGCCGTGCATTCCGTGGTCTCAGCACGAGGAGAGGTGGGCGGGGGACTCATCCACGATCGACTTGCCCAGCTCGCTACCTTCCCTCCCTTCAGTCCGGCTGCGTCGCTTGTGCGCCCCGTGCGGGCTGATCGCCACGTGTTCCTGGACGACCTCATCCGCACGTTCGCGGATGTCTACCTTGCGAACGTCCAGGCGGGCTCTCGTGCCGCTATCGCCTTTATCCACGGGGTGACTGGCCCTCGCGCGGCGCGGCTCTTGCTCGACCACGTCGACGACCGCACGGCCGATGAGCTTCTCGTGAGAGCGGACGAACACGCCATCAAATTCGTCGAGGCGCGCCTCGACGACACCGGCGCACCCCAGACCCACTATTTCTGGCTGCTGCGGCAGACGCCGCGGCACGGCTGATGCCTTGAGGGCGTCGCTACATCCACTACCCCAACGCTCCGCGGTAGACCCGAGGAACCCGCATCGCGTAGTGGCCAAACCCGGGTCTCAGCACTAGCAGGGTGCTGACAAGTGCCTGATCCTGAGCCGCAGGGTCTCACTGGCCATTCGGGAGGCTGGTGTAGAGCCCAGAAACATTGGGTTTTTTCATGTCGCGACCGGTGCGATTTCAGCCCAAAGCCGCGCAGCCTGCTAGCCCCAGGCGGGAGTCGGCTCGAACTGCTTGAGCTGCGGCATCACTTCGGAGGCGAACAGGCGCATGCTTCGCTCGGCGTGGTCGAAGGGTATGCCGCCGTAGCTGAAGGCGGCTACCAGCGAGTCGGTACCGGTGTAGCCGTGGATGTCCATTACCTTCCGGTAGCACTGCTCCGGCGTGCCGGTAACCTGGAGACCGACGAAGGAGTCCCGGAGGTCGAGGGCTCCGTACGTGACTGTGCCGTCGGTGACGTTGCCGTAGTACTCGTAGGTCCGCGTGGTCTTCAGGTGGTCGTCACCCAACTCGTAATGTTTCATGGTCGAGTCCCAGTAGGCGCCGATGTAACGGCGCGACATCTGAGCAGCCCGCTCCTCGTCCTCGTCGCAGTAGACGACGGGAGTCACCACCGGGGCCGGCGGCTCCCCCTTGTGTACGTCCCGATAGGCGGCGCTGTACGTCGCCAACGCTTCCCGCACCTCATGCCACGGCCGTTGCGGGACAATCAGCAAGCCCAGGCCCAGTACCGCCAGGGCGATGACGGATTCGGGCGAGAGGGTGGCGGCGTAGGTTCGCCCCTGGAAGGAACGGAAGGGGTTGGGACGGATTTCCACCCTTGGTTGCCGCACGTACTCGCCGTCGAATTCGGCGTAGCCCGTTTCCAGGGCCTTGAGCAACATCCGCGCCGATTCGATGAAGCGACCGCGCGATTCGCTCATATCCAGCCGGAAGCCTTCGTATTCCACCCGGGCCACCCCGCGCTCGATGCCAACGATGACGCGCCCATCACTGAGGTTGTCCAGCATCACGAACTCTTCAGCCACCCTCACCGGGTCGTGCCACGGCAGCACCCCCATCGATCCCAGCTTGACCCGTTTCGTGCGCCCGGCCAGATAGGAGAGGAACTGCAGCGCGTCGGGGCACACGGCGTAGTCGGTGAAATGATGCTCCGTGCCCCAGATGGACTCATAGCCCAGCGGCTCGGCAAGTTCAGCCAACCGCAGCTCGTTGCAGTAGACCTCGTAGTCGGACATACGCTTGCCCGGGTTCTCTAACAAGGTAGGCATCCCTACGTGCATCGCTCGGTCGCCCCTTGATTGCCGGCTCCTGACTCCATTAGCCTTCACGGCGCGAAGGAACACGCAGTTGGCCCGCCGCTGATGTCCCGCGACTCGTCGGTGCGCCATCCCCCCGCGTGCTCCCTTGCGCTTCGCGCCGCGCTGCGGCGGGCGCTTTGGGGGCTTAGCGTGTGACAAACCAAATCCCCCCCCCCCCCACGAATGATGCCTGGCAATTCGTCGCTCCGCCGCATCCTCCCAGCGCGCTCCCTCGGGCTTCTCGCCACGCTGACTCTCGGCCTGATCCTGCTGGCGTCGCCCGCTGACTCGGCCATCGCCCAGGACGGCGTCGCCGGGCCGAAAGTCATCTCCGGTCCCGCCGTCACCAGCAGCCCGCAGAGCGGCGACACGTACCGCGCGGGCGAGATGATCACGGCGGAGGTGACCTTTAGCGAGCCGGTGACCGTGACCGGGGAGCCGCGCCTGCAGGTGTGGATCGGTGAGCGGGGGCGCTGGGCGCGCTATACGGGCGCGGATGCGAGCGAAGCGACGCTGCGCTTCTCCTACGTCGTGAAGGCGGCCGACCGCGACGCGGACGGGGTCAGCCTCAAGAAGAACGCGCTGGACCCAAACGGGGGGAAGATCGCCGACGCCGAGGGCAACCGGGCCAGGCTGCGCCATGGCCGCGTGGGTGACCAGGCCGCACACAAGGTCGCCGGCTCCCCGGAGGAACCGGAGCCGCCGCCGCCACCGCCGCCGGCCAACAGCGCGCCCCAGTTCGCCGGTGAGACCGCCGCCCGCAGCGTGTCGGAGATATGGCTGCCCGGCCTCTACGTTGGCGATCCGGTCACCGCCGAGGACGGCGACGGCGACGCGCTGACCTACACGATCACCGACAGCTGGTCGTTCATGGTCATCGCCGGCGACGGCCAGATCTTCGTCGCCGCGGGCGCGGACCTCGACTACGAGACCCAGGCGGAGTACAGCGTGACCCTCGCCGTGCACGACGGCAAGAACGCCGCCGGCGAGGCCGACACCAGCGTTGACGACTCCATCCAGGTGACCATCAGCGTCCTCAACGTGGACGAACCGGGCACGGTTGCCCTGGATACCGACGTGCCCCAAAGCGGCAGCGCGGTGACCGCCAGCCTGACCGACCCGGACGGCGGCGTCAGCGGCGTGACCTGGGGCTGGGCGCGTTCCGCCGGCGGCAGCGCGTGGACCGCCATCGTGGGCGCGACCGGGGCCGCCTACACGCCGAATGCGGGCGCGGACGCGGGGAAGCGGTTGCGGGCGACTGCCTCTTATATGGACTCGCACCAGGAGGAGCGGACCGCGAGCGCGGTGACGGCCCCGGTGGAGGTCCCGCGCGGGCCCGTCGCGGCAGGGCAGCCGCAGGTAGCGACGCCGGCCATCACAAGCGGCCCCGCCATCACCTCCACGCCGGCCTCGGGCGGCGCCTACGGCAAGGGGGAGGCGATTACCGTTACGGTGACGTACAGCCTGGCGGTTGCGGTGACGGGGACGCCGCAGCTGGCCCTGGACATCGGGGGCACGGAGAGGCAGGCGGACTACGCATCGATATCGTCGGACAACCTGACGCTGACGTTCAGCTACACGGTGGCGGAGTGGGACAGCGACGCCAACGGCATCTCCATCGGGCAGAACGCGCTGGCCCTGAACGAGGGCACGATCAAGGCGTGGGCCGTTGACGCCAACCTTGCCCACGCCGCGCTGGCGGACCAGTCGGGCCACAAGGTGGACGGGCTGAAGGTCTGGTCCGCGACGCTCACCGTGGACCAAGACGACATCTACTTTGGCTGTGACAATGCCACTTCAAGCCAGAAGGACTGCTCGGACACAGCAGTGCTCACGGATGATGATTTCACGTATGGGGGCGTCACCTATACCATTTCGTACATCTATATTGAGGATCCGGCCCTATATCTCAGTTTCGGAGGAACCGCCGCGACGTTCAAAGCAGCCCTGGGTTCGCTGATTCTGCACCTGGGCGGCGAATCGCTTCGTATCGCCGACGCCAGGACTGAGGACGAGTTCCTCGAGTGGTCGTCAATCGATTTCGCTTGGACTGATGGCCAGATGGTGGCGCTGTCACTGAGTGGGCCCCCCGTCGCGCCCAAGGCGGTGCTGGCGCTGGGGGCTTCGAGCATCGCCGAGAGCGGGACGGGCAACAGCACGACGCTGAAGGCGACGCTGCCGAGCGCGGTGGCCTCGGAGACGACGTTCACGATCAGCGCCGACCCGGCCGCCGCGGTCACGCTCGGCGGCACGGAACTGACCATCGCGGCCAACGCGAAGGAGAGCGGGACGGTCACCGTCACCGCGGTGGACAACGCCGTGGACGCCATGAGCGATGCGACGGTGACCATCTCGGCCACGGTGAGCGGGACGGCGGTCACGGCGCCGGACAACGTGACGCTGACGGTGACCGACGACGACAAGAAGGGCGTCACCGTGTCGCCGACGAGCCTGACGGTGGCCGAAGGGGGGACGGCGGCCTACACGGTGAAGCTGGACAGCGAGCCCTTTGCCGAGGTGACGATTACGCCTGCGAGCGACGACACCGGGGCGGCGTCGGTCTCCGGCGTGCTGACCTTCACGACCTCGAACTGGGACACGGAGCAGACGGTGACCGTGACCGGCGTGGACGACACCGACAGCGCCGACGAGTCGGTCACGGTCTCCCACACGGTCAGCGGTTCGGGCAGCGGCTACCGGCTGGCCGCCGTCGCCGACGTGTCGGTGACGGCGCTCGACGACGAGGCCGCCGTCTGGTCGGCCACGCTGACGGTGGACAAATCTTCGCAGTTCTATGGCTGTGGCCCTTCCGCCGGTCATGAGGCGTGCTCAGCAGCCCTTACGGATGCCGAGTTCACATACGGGGGCGCCGACTATGCCTTTACCTATCTCTTCTGGGACTCCGATGAAGATAAGCTCCTTCTCAGTTTCGGAAGTTCAGCCGAGACGGCCAAAACGGCCCTGGGCGCGCTGACCCTGCGCGCCGACGGCGGATCGTTCGGTCTCGAGGACGCCACCGCGGCCGGCCTCCAGATCGGCTGGGCAGCCGTCCTGGGCTGGACCGACGGCCAGACGGTGGCGCTGCAACTGAGGGGGCCGCCCAAGGCGGCGCTGGTGCTGGGGGCTTCGAGCATCGCCGAGGGCGGGACGGGCAACAGCACGACGCTGAAGGCGACGCTGCCGAGCGCGGTGACCTCGGAGACGACGGTCACGATCAGCGCCGACCCGGCCGCCGCGGTCACGCTCGGCGGCACGGAACTGACGATAGCGGCCAACGCCACGGAGAGCGGGACGGTGACCGTCACCGCGGTGGACAACGCCGTGGACGCCATGAGCGATGCGACGGTGACCATCTCGGCCACGGTGAGCGGGACGGCGGTCACGGCGCCGGACAACGTGACGCTGACGGTGACCGACGACGACGAGAAGGGCGTCACCGTGTCGACGACGAGCCTGACGGTGGCCGAAGGGGGGACGGCGGCCTACACGGTGAAGCTGGACAGCGAGCCCTTTGCCGAAGTGACCATTACGCCTGCGAGCGACGACACCGGGGCGGCGTCGGTCTCCGGCGCGCTGACCTTCACGACCTCGAACTGGGACACGGAGCAGACGGTGACCGTGACCGGCGTGGACGACACCGACAGCGCTGACGAGTCGGTCACGGTCTCCCACACACGGTCAGCGGTTCGGGCAGCGGCTACCGGCTGGCCGACGTCGCCGACGTGACGGTGACGGTGAAGGATGACGACGTGGTGGAGGTCTGGTCCGCGACGCTCACCGTGGACGAAGACGACGACGGAGGCTTCTTTGGCTGTGACAGCAGAGTTTCCGGCCATAAGAGCTGCTCGGACACAGCAGTGCTCACGGATGATGATTTCACGCGTGGGGGCGTCACCTACACCATTGCGTACATCTTTATTGAGGAGCCGGGTGACTTATTGCTCCGTTTCGTAGGAAAACCCGCCTCGACGGTCAAAGCAGCCCTGGATCCGCTGACTTTGCACCTGGACGGCGAATCACTTAATCTCGCCGACTCTCCCGAAGACGAAGATTTCCTCTATTGGCCAATTGATTTTTCCTGGACTGAAGGCCAGACGGTGGCGCTGTCACTGACGGCGCCCGCCAACCGCGACGCGACGGGCCAGCCGGCGATTTCCGGCACGGCGACGGTGGGCGAGATGCTGACCGCCGCCAAGGGCACGATCGCCGACACCAACGGACTGACCAAGGCGGACAAGGGCGATTCGGGCTTCGTCTATACCTACCAGTGGGTCCGGGTGGACAGCGACGGCAGCAGCAACGCCGCGGACATCTCCGGGGCGACCAGCAGTACCTACACGCTGGCGGCGGCCGACGAGGGCAAGAGGGTCAAGGTCAGGCTGAGCTTCAAGGACGACGCGGACAACGCGGAGTCCCGCACCAGCGACGCCTACCCGTCCTCCGGGACCATCGCCGCGGCCCAGCCGCCGCCGGCCCAGCCCAGCGGCGTGCTCACCCTGATCGGCGACGGCAAGGTGACTCTGGTCTGGGACAATCCCGGCGACCCCACCATCACCAAGTACCAGTACCGGGCGAGGCTGGTCAGGCTCAGGCCCACCTGGAGCGGCTGGTTAGACGTCCACCCCAGCGGCGCCGGTGCCACCACGCACACGTGGGAATCCCTGGACTCCGAAGCCTACGACTTCCAGGTGCGGGCGGTGAACGCCGGGGGGGACGGCCCCCCCGCCCAGGTAACCGCGACCCCGTCGGCGGACGGGCCGATCGTGTTCGTCTCCACGGCGACGCCCAGCGTGGCGGAGAAGGCCACCGCCGTGATTACGGTGGAGGCGAGAAACGCCGACATCAAGGCCTTCTACACCATCACCGGCGGAGCGGACCAAGGCAAGTTCAACTTCAATACCACGTCGGGCGTGCTGACCTTCAAGACGGCGCCGGACTACGAGAACCCGACGGACGCGGACGCGAACAACGAGTACGTCGTCGTCGTGAGGGCCCGCGTTAACCGGAGCTCCGTCGGCGACGTCTCCCAGACCATCACGGTGACGGTGACCAACGTGGAGGAGCCGGGGACGGTTTCCATCTCGCCGGCTGAGCCCGTGGCGGGCGAGGAGCTGACCGCCGCGCTGGAGGACCCGGACGGCAGCGTCAGCGGGGAAACCTGGCAGTGGTGGCGGGCCGACGCGAAGGACGGGATCTTCAGCGCCATCACCGGCGCGACCTCTGCGTCGTACACGCCGGGGGCCGCCGTCGCGGGCAAGTGGCTGCGGGCCACGGCGTCCTACACCGACGGCCACGGACCCGACAAGACCGCCAGCGCGTTGACGGCCAGCACCGTGGCGGCAGCGGCCACCAACCAGGCGCCCGCGTTCTCCGTCGACACGGCCACCCGCAGCGTGGATGAGAACCGGACGAAGGGAACCGCGGTGGGCGACCCGATAGAGGCGGCCACGGACGCCAACGCGGGCGACACGCTGACCTACAGCATGACCGGAACGGACGCCCGGCACTTCACCTTCAACGCCGCGACGCGGCAGATCAGCACGGGTTCAGCGCTGGACCACGAAACCAGGGACGGCTACACGGTGACGGTGAACGTCACCGACAGCAAGACGGCCGACGACAAGGCCAGCACCACCATCGACGACTCCATCGTGGTGACCATCAGCGTGACCGACGTGGACGAAGCGGGGACGGTCGTCCTCGCGCCCGCCCGCCCCGGGCTGGGGACGGCGGTGAACGCCAGCGTGGAAGACCCGGACGGCGGCGTGACGGGGGAGACCTGGCAGTGGGCGCGGGCCGACGCGAAGGACGGAGTCTTCAGCGACATCACCGGCGCGACCTCTACGTCCTACACGCCGGTGGCCGCCGACGCGGGCAAATGGCTGCGGGCCACGGCGTCCTACGAGGACGCGTTCGGCCCGAACAAGACGGCCGCCGGGGTGTCGGCGGCAGCGGCGCTGGCGCGACCGGCCCGGCCCAGCGGCGTGATCGCCCTGATCGGCGACGGCCAGGTGAAACTGGTCTGGGACAACCCCCGCGACTCCACGATCACGAGGTACGAGCGCTGGACGCAGCTGTCAACAGTACCCGGTCCTCATCGCTATATCGAGATCGGCAACAGCGGCGCCAACACCACCACCTACCTGATCGAATCGCTGAACAACGGCACTTCCTACACGACCTCGCTGCGGGCGGTGAATGCGGCGGGCCCCGGCCCGGCGTTCGAGGTCGCCAGGACCCCGGCGAAAAGTGCGGTGTTGACCCTCCTCTCCACGGCGACGCCCAGCGTGGCGGAGAACACGACTGCCGTGACGAGGGTGATGGCCGGCTACGGGGGCTACAGGATCACCGGGAGTGGGGCGGACAATGCCAGGTTCAGCATCCATTCCACATCGGGCGTGCTGACCTTCAACACGGCGCCGGACTACGAGAACCCGACGGACGCTGACGGGGACAACGAGTACGTCCTCACCGTCAGGGCCTTCCGGGAAACCCAACTCAACCTGACCATCACGGTCACCGTGACCGACGTGGACGAGGACGGGGCCGTCACCTTCGACACTGAGACGCCGACGGTGGGTGTCGCGCTGACCGCCGCGTTGGACGACCCGGACGGCAGCAGCAGCGTCTCGTGGGCCTGGTCGCGGGCCGGCGCGAAGGACGGGACCTTCGCCGCCATCACCAGCGCGACCCTGGCGGCCTACACGCCGGTCGCGGCCGACGAGGGCGAGTGGCTGAAGGCCACGGCAACCTACACCGACGGCTTCGACAACGCCGCGGGCGAGACCGCCGCCGGGGTGACCGCCAGCGCCGTGGCGGTCAACGTCGCGCCCACGTTCAGCAGCGCGTCGGCGGTGAACGCGGCCGAGAACACGACGGCGGTGGTGACGGTCACGGCGACGGACGGGGACTCCGGCGACAGCGTCACGGGCTACGCCATCACGGGCGGCGCGGACAAGGCCAGGTTCTCCCTCGTGGCGGGGACGGGCGTGCTGACCTTCACGAGCGCGCCGGACTTCGAGAGTCCCGCGGACGCGGCGAGCACGACCCCGGCCAACGACGCGGAGAACAACGAGTACGTGGTGGTGGTGACGGCGACCGGCGGGGCGGACGCGCGGGCGCTGACGGCGGCGCAGACCATCATCGTCACGGTGACCAACGTGGACGAGGACGAGACCGTCACCTTCGACACTGAGACGCCGACGGTGGGCGTCGCGCTGACCGCCACGTTGGTGGACCCGGACGGCAGCAGCAGCGTCTCGTGGGCCTGGGCGCGGGCCACCGCGAAGGACGGGACCTTCGCCGCCATCACCGGCGCGACCTTGGCGTCGTACACGCCGGTCGCCGCCGACGAGGGCCAGTGGCTGCAGGCCACGGCAACCTACACCGACGGCTTCGGCGACGCCGCGGGCGAGACCGCTGCCGGGGTGACCGCCAACGCCGTGGTGAAGACCGCCAAGGTAGCGCTGGCGCTCTCCCGGGCGACGATCCAGGAGGGCGGCGCCGCGGAGACGTCCACGTCCACGGTCACCGCCACCCTGGACAAGGCGGCCGCGGCGGATGTCACCGTTGCCGTGTCGGTGTCGAGGGTCACGGCCGAGGAGGGGGACTTCACGCTCAGCACGAACAACGAGCTCTCCATAGCCGCGGGCGAGACCACCAGCACGGGAGTGGTCACCATCACCGCCGGCGACGACCTGGACCTCGACGACGAGACGGTCACCGTGTCGGGCATGGTGAGCGGCGCTGCGGTCACCGCCCCCGCCGGCATGACCCTCACCATCACCGACGACGACGAACGTCCGGCCAAGCCGGCCGGGTTCAGCGCCAGCCCCGGCGGCGCTCTGGTGAAGCTGACGTGGAAGGACCCGGACAACGACGCCGCCGAATGGCAGTACAGCAGCGACGACGGCAGTGAGGGCAGTGGGGATTGGACCGCGATGTTCACCGGGAACATCAGCAGCGACGCGGGCGCCCTCAGCTACACCGTGAGGGGTCTGTCCAACGACACCGAGTACACGTTCAAGATCCGGGCGTTCATCATCATTATGGCCGGCGGCCAGCAGAGTGTGGTTTTTGGCGATGAGTCGGATGCGGTTACGGCCACGCCGACCGCGCCGGCTGTCGTCGACAACACCGATCCCGTCAGCATCGTCTCGAGTCCCGCCAGCGGCGGCGTGTACGACACCGGCGAGAAGGTCGAGCTGGCGGTGAAGTTCACCAAGAATGTCAACGTCGCGGGCACGCCGCGGCTCGCGATCAAGATCGGCAGCGCCGAGCGCCACGCGGTCTACAGCGGGGGCACCGGCACGAACACGCTGACGTTCAGCTATGTGGTGTCGCCCGGCGACGGCGACGCCGACAGCGACGGCGCCGTCGACGCCAACGCGAGTGTCAGCGTGGAGGCCGACAAGCTGGAGCTGAACGGCGGGAAGATCACAGTCGCCGGCACCACCGTCGACGCCGTGCTCAGGCATGGCGCGCTGGCCGCGCAGTCGGGCCAAAAGGCGCACGGGCGGCTTCCGTGGGCGGTCTGCGGCGCCCTGGAGGAGACGGGCCGGGAGTGCGTGGTCCACGCCCGCTGGCCGCTGACGCCCTCCGGCCTGAGCGCCGGCGACAAGTTCCGGCTGCTGTTCGTGACCAGGGAGAAGATCCTTGCAATCGCCAAGGGGCACTCGACCTACGACGGACATGTCGAGAAGGCTGCCGCGAACAACCCGTACATCAGCGACACGCTCAAGGCGACGTTCAAGGCGCTGGTGTCCACCTCGGCGAGCTCTACGGAGCCCGCAGAGAACATGCGGCCCCGCAGCCACACCCGCTCAACCGACAAGGGAGCGGCCTCGCCGATCTACTGGCTGGGCGGAGCGAAGGTCGCCGACGGCTACGGCGACTTCTGCGACGCTAGCTGGGACTCCCTGGCGGCCCGGCTCGAGAACGGCGCCGCCTTGAGCGCCGAAACCGATAGCGATCCGACGGTGTGGACCGGCACGACGCAGCGCTGCGTCGCGCGCTTCCGGCTCGGCAAGGTTCCCTTTCTCGTGAACGTCGGCAACGCGACGACCCAGGGCCGGTTTTTCCTTGATCATGACGACAACAACCCAGTCAGGTCGCGGCGGCTCTACGGGCTCTCGCCGGTCCTGGTGGTTGCCGGTTCGTCCAAGGTCACGCTCGAGCTCCCCGAGGCGACGATCATAGAGGGCGAGACGACGATCAGAGAGGGCGGCGCCCCGCATGAGTCCAGGGTCACCGCCAGCCTGGACAACGTGTCGCTGACCGAGACCATTGTAACGGTGTCGGCGGCGCCGACGGTGGGCAGCCGCACGCCTGCGGAGGCCTTCACGCTCAGCACGAACAAGGAGCTGATCATAGCCGCGGGCGCGACCGCCAGCACGGGAATGGTCACCATCAGCGCCAACAACGACCTGGACAGCGACGACGAGAAGGTCACCGTGTCGGGCACGGTCACGCACGGCAGCGCCCAAGCCCCCGAATCAGTGGCGCTCATCATCCGCGACGCCGATGCGCCCAACGTGTGCAGGGGCACCACGGCCACCCCGGACGGGCCGTCGTCGAGGGGCTTGGTGGCGGACTGCAACAATCTGCTGGGCGCCAGGGACGGCCTCGTAGGCTCGACGGACCCGAGCCCATTGAACTGGGCGACCAGCACGGCCATCAGCGATTGGACCGGCGTCACCGTCGGCGGCGGTCGGGTGACCGGCCTGAGCCTCCCGGATAAGACCCTCGCCGGCGTCCTCCCCGTACAGTTGAGCAGACTGTTGGCGCTGACGGCGCTGGATCTGAGCGGCAACGACCTGTCCGGGTCGATCCCGACCGAGTTGGGCGGGCTGACAAAGCTCACAACCCTGAATCTGCGCGGCAACAAGCTGTCCGGGTCGATCCCGAAGGAACTGGGCGCGCTGTCGGCGCTGATCACGCTGGACCTGAGCGGCAACGACCTGTCCGGTCGGCTCCCGACGAGCGCCGAAACCGGCTCCATCGGACTCCACACCCTGGGTAAGATCGAGACGCTCAACTTGAGCGGCAACAAGCTGACCGGGACGATCCCGAGCCAGCTCAGCAAGTGGAACCAGAGGCACCCGAAGGTGCGCGGCAAGCTGGAGAAGCTCACGGCGCTGGATCTGAGCGGCAACCGCCTGTCCGGGACGATCCCGATAGAGATCGCGAGCAACACCAAGCTCGAGCGGCTGGATCTGAGCGGCAACGTGCTGTCCGGGTCGATCCCGAAGGAGCTGGGCGCGCTGACGAAGCTCGAGACGCTGGATCTGAGCGGCAACACACTGACCGGGTCGCTCCCGACGAGCGCCCAGGGCGAACCCTACGGACTCGACACCCTGGGTGAGATCGAGACGCTAAACCTGAGCGCCAACAAGCTGACCGGATCGATCCCGGCGAAGCTCGGCGCGCTGACAACGCTCACGACCCTAAACCTGAGCGGCAACGAGCTGAGCGGATCGATCCCGGGCCAACTCAGTGCGCTGAAGCAGCTCACGACCCTAAACCTGAGCGACAACGAGCTGAACGGCGCCATCCCCGAGGCGCTTGTCTGCGACACCAGCGAAGACACCGGCCTCTGCGGTCTGATGCCGTTCTCGACCGGCCTAAACCTGACCAACAACAAGTTGACGGGCGGGGTCACCCTGGCGCTGGCCCGGGCCGGCGAGGATCCGGCAGATCAGCTGGTCCTGTACGAGGAGGACGGGAAGGCAACTATCAACGTCACGGCCACGTTGGACAAGGCCGCGGCGTGGGTCAACGGCTTCAGGCGCAAAAGCGGAGAACTAGTGCATGTCGCGCCGTCCACCGTGGCCTTGACGGTTAGCGGCAGCGGCGGCAACACCAACCTGGTTGATTTCACACCGGTGCCGCCTTTCGAGATCAGTATCACCAAAAACGCCCGCTCACTCGACAGTCAGTACACCTCCACTCGCAGTTTCACCCTGGAGATGCCCGCCGATTCACCCAGCCCTGAGAACGAGGGCGAGGAGACGGTGACCGTATCGCTGACGGCCTTCGGAGCAGACGAGTCGAACCCGAGCATCGGAGCTATGGGTGTTGCCGACCTGTCGCTCGTAGTCAGCTCACCTCCCACCATAATTCTCAAAGACGAGCCGAGGCCGCGCCAGGTGACGCTGACACTGTCACCGAAGAAGATCAGCGAGTACGAGGGTCGAGCCCTCGTGACCGCAACGCTGGACACGCCGGCGACCGACGACATCGAAATCACCGTCTCGGCGGCGCCGAAGCAGGGAACCGGCACCGCCGCGGGCGATTTCACGCTCACCGGCACGACCCTGGCAATCGCTGAGGGCAAGGTTGTCAGCACCGGTGTCGTCGCGGTCACAGCGAACAGCGACACCGATGCCAACGACGAAGACGAATACGTCACTGTGTCGGGACTCATCACCGGTGGCACGGCATCGGCGCCGAGTTCTGTGGTGCTGACCATCGTCGACGACGACGTCGAATGCACGGTGGGATCAGGGCAGGGATCCACGCTCACGCCCGAGCAAGGAGCATCGGGACTTAAGGAAGACTGCGACATACTGCTGTCTTCCAAAGACGTGTTGAGGGGCACGAAAAGCTTCAGTCCAGCAGACTGGAGCGTTGACAGGAAGCTGACCTCATGGCAAGGCGTTATCACGGATAACAGTCGAGTGACGAGGTTGCAGCTCTTCGGGTTAGACGGCAGCATTCCCGCGCAGTTGGGCAGGCTCGCGGGACTGACCCACCTTCAGATGTTTACCCGAACACCGGAAGAAGAGGGACTCGAGGGCGTGTTGCCCGCCACACTGGGCAATTTGCTGGAGTTGCAGCAATTGTCCCTCAACGACAACCGGCTGACCGGCCCGATTCCCTCCGGATTGGACAGGCTGACCAAACTGACGAATCTGGATCTGCATGGCAACGAGCTGACGGGCGTCGCCTCCGTCGTGTTGTCCCCCACTACCGTGGCCGAGGACGCCGGCGACACCACCGTCACCGTGACCGCCACCCTGGACGCGGGCACGGCATGGGCCAACAAGTTCGCACAGGGCAACGGTCCGAGCGGATCCGCCATCAGCGTGACAGTCGGCGGCAGCGGCGAGGAAGGCGCCGTGGACTTCACCACTTCGGCGTCGAGCTTCGCCATCGCCATCGCCAAGGGCAAGGTCAGCGGCGCCGGCACGTTCACCCTGACGCCAACCGCCGACTTCGAGGACGAGACCGACGAAACGGTGACGGTGTCCGTCACCGGCACGGCCGCCAGGGGCGCGGCTGACGTGGCCCTCGTCCCCGCCTCGGCCACCCTCGCCGTCACCGACGACGACGAGCCCAACAGCCCGCCCACGTTCGATGACGGCAAGAGTGCGTTGACGTTGCAGGTCGCGGAGGGCACGTCGGGCGCCTTCCACACGGCGTCGGCCTCGGACCCCGACACCCAGGACACCGTGACCTACACCGTCAGCGGCGGGGCCGACCGGGCCAGCTTCCTCATAGACTCCGACGCCGGCGGCCTGAAGTTCAAGACCGCTCCGGACTACGAGTCCCCGGCCGACACGGGCGGGGACAACGAGTACGTCGTCGAGGTGACGGCGACCGGCGGGACGGATGCGCGGGCGCTGACGGCGTCGCAGACCATCACCGTGACCGTGACCGACGAAAACGAGCCGCCGGACAAGCCGGACGCTCCGACGGTAACGGGCCAGACGGCGACGAGCCTGACCATCGGCTGGACGGCGCCGTCGACGACCGGGCGTCCGGCCATCAGCGGCTACGACGTGCAGTACAAGACGGCGTCGGCCACCGAATGGACTAACGGCCCGCAGGACGTGACCGGCACGACCGCCACGATCGGCAGCCTGACCCCGAGTACCGACTACCAGGCGCGGGTGCGGGCCAAGAACGACGAGGGGGCCGGGGAGTGGTCCGACGCAGTGAGCGGGACGACCGAGGCGGTGGTGGTTGTCGACCAGCCCGGCGCGGTCGGGTTCGTGTCCGCCATGCCGGTATCGGAGGGCGAGGCACTGACGCAGCCGTGGGTGGGGGTCGGCGTGGTCGCGGGCGTGACCGACCCGGACGGCGACCCGGCGAGCGTGACGTGGCAGTGGGCGTTGGGGACGCTGGACACGCAGGGGACCGCGGACACGACCGACGACACCTGGGACTACGCCGACATCTCGAGCGCGGCGGCCGCCACCTACGTCCCCGTCGCAGACGACGTGGGCAAGCGGCTCCGCGCCACGGCCACCTACGCAGAGGGCGGCGAGAGGAGGACGGCTGCCGCCGAGACCGCGGAGCGCGTCAACGCGCACCCGACGCTGCTGGTCGTGCCGGAGGCGATCAGCGTGCTGGAGGGCACGACCGCGGCCAGCCCCGCGGAGGAGAAGGGGGTGTACCAGGTGCGGCTGGGCTCGGGGCCGTCCTGCAAGTCCGCCAACTGCGAGATCACGATCACGGCGATCAGCGCGGACACGGGCACGGTCGTCGTCTTCACGCCCCCGATCACGTACAACGTCAAGAGCCGCGCGGCCCGGCCCGGGGACATCTACGTCTACGCGCCGGATGAGACGGGGGCCGCCGACAGCGCTGACGAAACGGTCGTCATCTCCCACGAGCTCAGCGGCGGCGGCAACAAGATCGCGTTGGCCACGACGGGCTCAGACGCCCGGATCGTGACGGTCACGGTGACGGACGACGAGGGCGCGGCCCCGGCCAAGCCCGCCGGCTTCCTGGCCCGGGCGGAGGGTCCGCGGGCGACGCTGAGCTGGACGGACCCCGCCAACGCGGCGATCACGCGGTGGCAGTACCGGCGCAGCACCGGTCGCGTCGGGCCGGAGCTAACGCTGTACTGGGACGAATGGACGGACGTGCCGGACAGCGGCGCCGCCACCGCGACCTACACGGTGACGGGGGTAAGCGAGACGCAGAGCACGGACTTCCAGGTGCGGGCGTCGCGCGGCGCGCAGCGCGGCCCCGCCACGGATGCGGTCACGGCGGTGGGCGCCGCGGAGGGAGCGCCCGCCTCCAGCGCGGTCTTCACCCTCGTGGCGCCCACCAAGCGGAGCATCGCGGACGAAGACAAGGTATCCGCCCTCTCGCTCACGGGCGGGGCGGACCAAAACAAGTTCTCGCTCGACACGACCACCGGCGTCATCACCTTCACGGCCTCGCCGGACTACGAGACGCCGGGCGACGCCAACGGCGACAACATCTACATCGTCACGGCCCGCGCCACCGGCGGCACGACGGGTGCCCCGCAGACCATCGACCACACGCTCTACGTGGCCGTGGGCGACGTGGAGGAGGCGGGCGCGGTCACGCTGAGCAGCGCGGCGGGGCGGTGCGGGCCGGCGCTGACCGCCTCCCTGGCGGACGGGGACGGCATCGTCGGCAGCGTCACCTGGCAGTGGGCGCGCGCGAACACCCGGACCGGCGCCTACGCCGACATCACCGGGGCGACGTCCGCCGGCTACACGCCCACCCTCGCGGACGATGGCACGTGGCTGCGCGCCACCGCCTCCTACACGGACGGGCGCGGCCCCGGCAAGAGCGCCAGCGCAACCACGACCGAGGCCGTGGTCATCCCGGCGTGCGTCGTCGGCGTCGCCATCGCCTCCGACCCCGGCGCGGACGCGACCTACAAGGTAAGCGACGTGATCACGGCCACCGTCACGTTCAACCGGAACGTCTCGAAGACGGGACGCCCGGAACTCACCATCAAGATCGGCGCGAACGACCGCCAGGCGCGCTTCAGCTCCGGCAGCACGCACAACACGACGACGACGCTGGCGTTCGTGTACACGGTCGTCGAGGGCGACGCGGACGACAACGGCATCGCGATCGAGGCGGACAAGCTGACGCTGCCCGGCTCACCGCCGGCGACGATCACGATCACGGGCCAGAGCGGGCGGGCCGCGGTCCTGACCCACACGGCGCTGGGGGCGCAGTCGGGCCACAAGGTGGACGGCGTTTCCCCCGACAAGCCGGGCAGCGTCACCGCCGTTGGAGGCAATACGCAGGTCACGCTGAGGTGGGAATCCCTCGCCGCCGTCGCCGACATCACCGGGTTCCAATACCGCTACCGGAAGACGGTCGGCGCGCCCCGCTACGGAGCGTGGACGGACGTCAGCGGCAGCACCAAGGCGACGGTGGAGGCGGTCGTCACGGGCCTGACCAACAACACGGCGTACACCTTCCAGGTGCGGGCCGTGGACGCGGCCGAGAACGAGGGCGCGGCATCCGACGCCGTGACGGCCACCCCCCGCGCTCCCGCCGGCCTGCCGACCCTGCAGAGCGTCCCGGCGGACTGGGCGCTGAAGCCGGCCGGCGTGCCGGCGGGCGGCAGCTTCCGGCTCATGTTCGTCACGGAAGGCACGAGCACCGCCAGCTCGTCGGACATCGCGGACTACAACCTCTTCGTCCAGGCCCAGGCGAACGCCAACGCCACCCTCAAGCCGTTCAAGGGCGAGTTCCGCGCCCTGATCTCGACGGGCACGGTCAACGCCCGCGACAACACGGCGACGACCTATACCAACACCGAGAAGGGCGTGCCCATCTACTGGGTGGACAACGGCACGGTCGCTTGGACGTACAACGCACAAACCGGTACCGCCAGGGTCGCAAACGACTACGCGGACCTCTACGACGGCTCCTGGGACCAGGGGTATGGGACCAATCAGAAGTCCGTGAAGACCCAGGCGGGCGTCTGGACCGGCTCGACCACGGCCGGAGTCAAGTACCGGAGCAGGCACGCCGGCGCCGCGAGAGTCCAGAACGGATTCAGCGCGCCCCCTTCGCTTGGCAACGTCCAGCTCGTGTTCGGCAGCGGCCAGCCCGCCGCCAGCGACAACCGCCTCTACGCCCTCTCCCCGGTCATCACCCTCGCGGTGGCGACCGACACCACCGCGCCGACGGTGTCGTCGATAGCGATCACGTCGATCCTGCCGCGCTACGACATCTACAGCATCACCGACACGATCACCGCCACGGTGACCTTCAGCGAGAACGTGACCGTGACGGGCAAGCCGGAGCTGGCGCTGGACATCGGCGGGACGGATAGGCAGGCGGTCTACGCCGGAGGCAGCGGCACGAAATTGCTGACCTTCGATTACGCCGTCGTGGAAGGCGACGCCGACAGCGACGGCATCGCCATCGGGGCGAACGCGTTGACGCTGCCCGGCTCACCGGCGGCCACCATCAAGGATGCCGCCAACAACGACGCCACGCTGACGCACAGCCCGCTGACGGCGCAGTCGGACCACACGGTGGACGGCGTGGGCCCGACGATTACGAGCTTGACGGTGAGCAGCTCCCCTTCGTCCGCCGGCGCTTACGGCATTGGCTCCGTCATCCGCATTGATGTGTATTTCGACGACGTCATCCACGTTTTCGGCGTTCCGACGCTCGCGCTCCAGGTGGGAGACAGCAGCGTGACGGCGCTCGAAACGACCGTCGCCGGGGGCTGCAGCATCTCCGACGCGCTCTGCTTTGGCTACACGGTCAGTGAGGGCGACGAGGACACCAACGGGATCAGCGTCAGCAAGAACAGCCTGGCGGTGGGGGACTCCGCCGCCCTCACTGACCGTGCCCTCAATCGCGCCACGCTGACGCACGACGCGCTGATCGCGCAGCCGGGGCACAAGGTGGACGGCGTTCCGCCGGCCAAGCCGGCCGACTTCACAGCCGCGCCCGGCGACGAGCATGTCACGCTGCGCTGGACCGACCCCGGCGACGACAGCATCGACAAGTGGGAGTACCGGCAGAAGACCGGTGAAGCGGCCTACGGAGACTGGACCGGCATCACGGGCAGCGACAAGGACACCGTGACGCACACGGTCACGAGCCTGATGAACGGCACGTCCTATGGCTTCAAGGTGCGCGCCGTGGACATCGGCGCCAACAACGGCGCGGCGTCGGACGAGGCAACGGCCACGCCGGTCGCGGCGCCAACAACGGCGCCGCCGTCCGTGGTTGTGGGTTCGGCCCTGATCCCCGTCGATTCCAACGGAAACCCGCAGGTGGCCGCCGGGGAGCGCTTCCGCCTCCTCTTCGTCACCTCGACCACCCGTAACGCGTCATCCTTGGACATCGGGGTTTACAACAGCTCCGTTCAGGAGCGGGCGGCGGCGAACGCAAACCTGGCGAGCTTCAGCGGACAGTTCCGCGCGGTTATCTCCACCGCTGACGTCGATGCCCGCACCAACACTGGCACCGCCTTTACCGACGCCGACAAGGGGCTGCCCATCTACTGGGTGGGCGGAGCGAAGGTTGTCGACGACTATGAGGATTTCTACACCCCCGATTGGGAGTCCCGCGACGGGAAGACCGAGTCCGGTGGAACCCCGCCCGTAAGCGAGGTCTGGACCGGCCTTAGCGCCACAGGCGGCAGGTCGGCAAGCGCCACTCCCGGTAGTACGACGGTTACCTACGGCAACCCGATCGCCCCGGGCTTTAACCCCTTCAATAGCGGGACTGGGGGGAACTTGAATAACCGAGCCCTTTATGGCCTGTCCCCGGTCATCAGCGTGATACAGCAGCCGCCCCCGGCCAAGCCGGCGGGGTTCACCGCCACGGCCGGCACCGGCGAGGCCGCGCTGTCGTGGACCGACCCGAAGGATGCCAGCATCACCGAGTGGCAGTACCGGCAGAAGCAGGGCGCGGGCTCCTACGGCGACTGGACGGACATCCCCCACAGCAACGCCGCGACGGCTGCCTACACCGTGAGGGGCCTGACACCCAGCACGGTCTACACGTTCCGGGTCCGGGCGGTGAACAGCGTGGGCAACGGCGCGGAGTCGGATTGAGGCCACGGTCACGCTGAGCGCCAACGTTGCGGGCGTCGTCAGCCTGGTCTCCTCGTCGCCGTCGTCGACCGGCGCGGCGCTGACGCAGCCGGGGGTGGGCATCGGCGTGAACGCCGCCGTGACGGACGCGGACACCGTCACCGCCAACACCGTGACCTGGCAGTGGGCGGTGGGGACGGTGGACTCGGTGGGCGCCGTGACCTGGGCCGACATCTCCAGCGCCACCTCCGCCGCCTACGAGCCGGCGAAGGACGACGCGGGCAAGTTGCTGCGGGCCACGGCGACCTACACCGACAGCAACGGCGCGGGCCAGACCGCCTGGATGGAAGCGGCGGGGCCGGTGACCGCCCCGCCGGAAGTGATCTACGTCCTCGGGCCGGACGGGAGGACGTCCAGCGTCGAGGTGGCGGAGGGCGGGACGGCCGAGTACCACCTGGGGCTGGCCTCGCTGCCGGTATGCACGACCGAGGCGTACTGCACCATCACCGTGTCGGCGGTGAGTTCCGACGCGATGGCGGCCACCAGCCAGCACCCGGGCGACTTCAAGTTCGGGCGGCTGTCGCGGGCGCCGGAACTCGAGGTGACCGGGGTGGAGGACGCCGACCAGACCGACGAGACTGTGATGATCACCTTCACGCTGTCGGGCGGCGGCAACGGAATCACGGCCCCCTCGACGGGTAGCGACGCGCGCATCCTGACGGTCACCGTCAGCGACAACGACCCGGCGCTGGCCATGCCCGTGGTGACGGCGACCCCCGGCAGCAGGCAGGTCGTGCTGTCGTGGAGCAACCCCGGCGACGACACCATCACCGGCTACCAGTACCGCCAGGCCAGCAGCCGCGCGAGGAGCGGGGCGCCCTACTGGTACGAAGAGGATTGGGAGGACATCGCCAGCAGCGACAAGGACACCGTCAGCCTCACCCGGACGGGCCTGACGAACGGCACGCAGTACGACTTCCAGGTGCGGGCGGTGCGCGACGCCTACGCCGGCCCGGCCTCGGAGCGCATCTCCTCGACGCCCTCGACGAGCCCGCACCAGGCGACGGTGGCGCTCTCGGCGACCTCGATCAGCGAGAACGGCGGCTCGGCCACGGTCACGGCCAGCCTGGACAAGAACGCGACGGCGGAGACGGTCATCGTCGTATCGGTGACGCCGGTCATCCCGGCCACGGCGGCCGACTACACGCTCAGCGCGAACGCCACGCTCACCATCGCGGCGGGTGAGGCGGCCAGCACGGGCGTCGTCACCATCACCGCGGTGGACAACAGCGTGAACGCGGCGGACAAGACGGTGACCGTATCGGGCAGGGTCACCCGCGGCGGCGCCCTCGCGCCCACGTCCCTGACGCTGACCATCATCGACGACGAGGTGAACCTCCTGGCGCGGGTGGGGCACATCGTCCCTGCGGATTCGCCGCTCATCCCCAAGAACACCGACAACACCCCGATCTTCACGGTCGGCCAGAGCTTCCGGCTGCTGTTCGTCACGTCTGATCAGCTTTACCGTGCATCGTCGCCTGACATTGCCACCTACAACAGCGCTGTGCAGCGCCATGCGAACAACAACACCAACCTCCGGCCGTTCAAGGGCGAGTTCCACGCCCTGATCTCCACGGGCACGGTCCATGCCCGCGATAACACCGGCACGGCCCCGGCCAGCGCCAACTTCGCCGACGGGGAGGGTGTGCCCATCTACTGGGTGGGGGGTAAGAAGGTCGCCGACGACTACGAGGACTTCTATGACGGCAGCTGGGAAAACAGGGGTGGATGGACGGAAACCGGCGCGGCTCTGACAGAGTCATTCGGAGTCAAGCAAACTGCCTGGACGGGCTCCAACAACAATGGGACGCGGTCTGGGGAACATGCCGGCAACTCCGGAGGGACAGGCAAAGTCAAGAAGGGCAACCTGCACCGATTGGGCAGCAAGAATCCTTTCAATGCTTTCAGCGTTCCAGGGGATAGGAGCAGCAACAGTACCCGCCTGTACGGTCTCTCCCCCGTCATCACCGTCGGGACCGATAGTGAGGCCCCCACCATCAAGGGCGCGGCCACCACCTCCGACCCGGGCGACGATGGCGCCTACAAGATCGACAATCCCATCGTTGCCACCGTCTACTTCAACGAGGCCGTCACCGTTGTTGGGACGCCGACGGTAGCCCTCACTGTCGGCGCCAACACCCGGACGGCGGCCTTCGTCGGCGGCAGCGGATCGTCCGGGCTGCGATTCAGGTACAGCGTTGTCGAGGGCGATGAGGACACGAACGGCGTCAGCATCGCCGGCGGCGCCACGTTCATCACCCTCCCCAGCGGCGCAACCATCAAGGACGCCGCCACCAACGAAGCCAGTCTCGCCTTCACCCTCGGAATGGGTGACCAGGGCGGCCACAAGGTGGACGGCGTCAAGCCGACCATCCCCTCCGCGCCGGCGATCACGTCCAACCCCGGCACGGACCAGGCCTACACGGGCGGCGACGCGGTCCGGGCGACGCTGACCTTCAGCGAGCCGATCGTCGTCACGGGCGTCCCCCGGCTCGCAATCACGATCGGAAACAATGAGAGGTCGGCAACCTGCGCCGCCCACGCCACCGACACGACCAAGCTGGTCTGCAGCTACACGGTTGTCACCCAGGATGAGGCCGCCGACGGCATCGCCATTGGGTCGAATATGCTCACGCTGCCCAGCGCGGTAACCATCGAGGATACGCCCGGGAACAGCGCCGTCCTGACCCACGGCCCACTGGGAGCGCAGAGCGGCCACAAGGTGACCCCGCCCGGCGACGTCACCCGGCCCACCATCACCGCCGCGGCCATCACCTCCACTCCCGGCGGCGACAGCTACACCCAGGGCAACGATATCGCAGCCACGGTCACCTTCAGCGAGGACGTGATCGTCGTCGGGACCCCAACACTGGCCCTCAGGATTGGCAGGAATACGCGGCAGGCGGCCTACCAGGGCGGCAGCAACTCGACCGTGCTGACCTTCTCCTACCGGGTGGTCCTCGCCGACAGCGACGGCGACGGCATCAGCATCGAGTCCGGGACCATCATCAGGCTGCCCAGCGGCGCATCCATCAAGGACGCCGCCACCAACGCGGCCCAGCTCACCCTTGCCTCCAGGGTGTCGAGCGCCCAAAAGGTGGACAACGCGCCGACGGGTCAGAACGTCCCCTCCGGTTGGGCGCTCATCCCCAAAGACGGCGACGACAACCCGCTCTTCACCGAAGGCGAGAGCTTCCGGCTGCTCTTCATCACGTCCACGAAACACGAAGCGAAATCCGTCGACATCGCCGATTACGACGGCCTTGTGCAGACGAGGGCGAACACCAATGGCAGCCTCCGGCCCTACAAGGGCGAGGTCCGCGCCCTCATCTCCACCCAGGAGATTGACGCGCGGGCACACACCGGGACCGCCCCGGCGGGCGCCGGCTACCAATCCGGGGAGGGCGTGCCCGTCTACTGGGTGGGCGGCGCGAAGGTGGCCGACGACTACCCCGACTTCTACGACGGCAGCTGGGACAGCGCAGAGTACAGGTACGAAACCGGCACAGTTCTGGCTGAAGTCCCCGGGGTGGAAAAGAGCGCCTGGACGGGTTCGAACGCCAACGGGACGAGGCATGGGAATTATTACGCCGGCGAGAGCAAAGTCCAGATCGGCAGCCTGGCATCCCATGTTAGTGCGGCCGCTCGGAATCCGATGGCGGCATTCAGCTCCGCGCCGGGTAACGACACACGCCTGTACGGCCTCTCTCCCGTGTTCACCGTGGGCGACGACACCACCGCGCCAACCATCCGCAGCGCTTCCGTCAGCTCTGACCCCGGCGCGGATAACACCTACAGGGCGGGGGACGAGATCGAAGTGACGATCGCCTTCACCGAAATGGTTACGGTGACCATCTCTTCCGGCGCCGCCAAGCCGGCGTTGGGCCTGCTGATCGGCGCAACCACGCGGCAGGCGGTCTACGAGAGCGGCAGCGGCTCGTCGCGTCTGAAGTTCACCTACACCGTGGTCAGCGGCGAGGAGGACACGGACGGCGTCAGCATCCCGGGCGGCGCCGCGCTCATCACGCTGGCCAGCGGTGTAACGATTAAAGACGCAGCCGCCACCCCCAACAACGCCAATCTCGCCTTCGCCGCCGAGCTGTCAGCCCAGGGCAGCCACAAGGTGGACGCCAAGCCCCCCGTCAAGCCCACCGACCTCAGCGTCACGGCGGGAAGCGGCTCCGTCACCCTGTCCTGGACGGACCCCAACGACGCCAGCATCACCAAGTACCAGTACCGACAGAAGATCGGTGACGCGGCCTACGGAAACTGGACGGACATCCCCAGCAGCGGCCCAGGCACAGCCGCGCACACCTTCGCGGTCCTGACGAACGGCACCCAGTACACCTTCCGGATCAGGGCAGTGGACGCCGCCAACACCGGGCCCGAGTCCGCGGAGGTGACCGCGACGCCAAGCGCCGCCGATACGACCGCGCCCACCATCTCCGGCGTGGTAATCACCTCCAACGCCGGCAACGACAACACCTACAAGGCGGGCGACGCGATCAAGGCAACGGTCACGTTCAACGAGCCAATCGCCGTCACTGGCACTCCCGTGCTCGCTATCAAGGTCGGGACCGCGGAGAAGTCCGCCGACTGCATACACGGCGACCCCACGACCACGCTGGTCTGCACCTACACCGTGGTCACCGGCGACGAGGACACCGACGGCATCGAGATAGAGGCCAACAAGCTCTCGCTGAACGGCGGCGCCATCAAGGACCTGGCCGCCACCCCCAACAACGCCAACCTGAGCCACGAGGCGGTGCAGACCCAGCCGGCCCACAAGGTGGACGCGGCCATCAGGGTGAATGTCGAAGGTCCCGCCGGTCCGGTGGGGGAGAGCTTCAGCGTCAGCCTGGTCTTCTCCATCCCGGTGAAGTTCGCCGGCGCCAACTACATCACCGTTATCAACGGCTCCATCGACGGCTCCTGGGTGGCGCAGTCGCCGCTGTCGAACGGTCACGCTTCCGTCTGGAAGGCGAACGTGATCCCGGCGCCGCCCTCTCACCGCGGAGCGGGGAACCGCACCGCGCCGTTCGACGTGACCGTGCACGCCGGCGCGGGAGTTGGCTACCTCGAGAGCGACACCGGCACGATTACCCTTCGGAGCACGAGGGATAGCCAATTCACGGTCAGCGCCGACCTGCCCCCGGTCACCACCATCGAGCGGCCGAGGCGGTCGCTGACGGTGACCTGGGGGGAGGTCACCGGGGCAACGGGCTACACGTTGCAGTGGAAGACCGCCGGCGAGGAGTACGACGACACGCGCTCCCGCACCGTATCCGGCGGGACGACGACTTCCGCGGCTATTCGGAACCTGAGTCCGGCTACCAGCTACGACTGGCAGGTCACTCCCATCGGCGCCACGCCCACGCCGCAGACGGGAACCAGCAAGACGCTCGGGGCGCACCTCGGCTTGACGTGGGAGGCGGTATCCGGGGCCACGGGCTACAGGGTGCAGTGGAAGTCCGGTTCCCGGCAGTACGACGACGCGCGCGCGCGGGATGTCAGCGGCGGGTCCGTCACCTCCCTGCTGCTCACGAACCTGCTGCCGGGCACAGCCTACACATGGCGCGTGACGGCCATCGGAGTCACGCCGACGCCGACGCCGCAAACGAGTTCCGGCAACACGGACGCATCGGGGAGCGTGAGCGGTCCGTTCCGGGTGGACATCCTCTTCTCCGAGCCAGTGAGCGGGCTCGTTGCGGAGGACATCACCGTGACCAACGGCGCCGTGGTAGGCGCCCTGCTGCCGGGGGAAACCGTTGAGACGGTCACGGTGGCGGGCGTCGCAGTAGAGCGGGTCGACTCGTACCAGGTGATGGTCACGCCGGCTGGAACGGGGCCGGTGACAGTGACGGTGGGAGAGAGCGCCGTCACCGACTCGGGCGGCAACAGCAACGCGGAGGCCTCCTTCAGCGTCGAGGCCGCGATGGACGCCCAGCGCCCCACGGTGACGGTGACAGGCCCCGCCGGACCGGTCACCGGGAAGTTCCCGGTCGCCATCAAGTTCTCCGAGCCGGTGACCGGATTCGCGCTGAGGGTCACAAGCCCCTGCCCGACGCTGCCGGGCAGCGTCAGTCCGGTGACCCCGTGCGCGTCCAATGACTTATCCGTCCTCTTCGGCTTCGCCGACAACCTGCAGGGCTCCGCGTCGAGCTACACCGTGGACATCACTCCCGAGGGCAAAGCCGAGATCTCCGTGGTCGTAAACGCGGGCACCGCCGTGGACGCGGACAGCAACAAGAGCCTGAAATCGAACACCTACACCGTCCAGGCGAACATCGGCTTCGTGGAAGGGGCGAAGTTCGCCCGCACCGTCCCGGAGAACACGCCCGCCGGCACGGACCTCGGCGGTCCGGTGAAGCTTACCGGCGACCTGGGAACGGTGGTCCTGTACAGCCTGGGCGGCGCGGACGCCGGGGCGTTCTCCATCGATTCCGCCACAGGCCAGATCACGACGAAGTCCACGCTGGACTACGAGACCACGACGAGCTACTCCATCACGGTCATCGCAACCGACCGCCTCAACCAGGCCACCGAGTCCGCCGGCACGATTACCGTGACCGACGTGGACGAGAAGCCCGGCATCACGGGTCCCGGCTCCGTCGGTTACAGGGAGCACGCCACCGGCAAGGTCGGGACCTACCGGGCCACGGACCCGGAGGGCGCGGACGTGAGCCTGTCGCTGAGCGGGGACGACGCCAGCGACTTCACCCTCAACAACGCCGGCGAGCTGACCTTCAACACCCCGCCCGACCACGAGAACCCAGCCGACGCCGACAGCGACAACGTCTACCGCGTCACCGTGACGGCGTCCGCCGGGGGCGGGCCGAACGCGACCCTGAACGTCGCCGTCACCGTTACCGACGTGGCTGAGTCTCCGGCGGCGCCTGCGCCAACCGGAGCGGCGGCCACGACGACCAGCCTCACGCTTGCCTGGACCGAGCCGGCCAACACCGGGCCGCCCATCACGGACTACGACTACCGGTACCGGAGGGCCTTCCAGGCCGGAGCGTGGACCGAGTGGATGCCCGTCGCGACGAGCACGGCCTTGACGGCGACCATTGGAAACCTGACGCAGAACCGCAGCTACGAGGTGCAGGTGCGGGCAACCAACGACGAGGGCGACAGCCCCTGGTCGAAGATCCTGACGCAGAGGACCCGCGCGACCGTGGTCACCTTCGCAGGCGCGGGCTCCGGACCGGGCGGGGTTCCCGTGCTGACCCGCTCGGTGGCCGAGAACGCGCCGTCCGGGTCCGAGGTGGGCGTGCCCATCGCCGCCGCGTCCACGCCGTCCGGCATCACCTTCCGATACGTGCTGCTCGGCTACGAGTCGCTGTTCGCTATCAACTCCACTACGGGGCAGATAACGACGAGGAGGTCGTTCAACCACGAGTCGCTGCCTGGCAGCTTCGACCTGTACGTGGAGGCGAGAGGCGACGGCGTCAGCAGGCGGGCTCTCCTGTCCATCGCCGTGACCGACGTGGACGAGCCACCGTTGACGCCCAACGCGCCAACGGTGAGGGCCGGCGGGCACCACCGCCTGCAGGTGAGCTGGACAGCGTGGAACAGCTCCTCCCGGCCGCCCGTCACGAGCCATGACGTGCGCTACAGGCTGGAGTCGGCCTCCATATGGACGAACGGCCCGAAGGGCGTGACCGGCACGTCCGCCACCATCACCGGCCTGGCGCCAGGCACGCGCTACTACGTGCAGGTGCGGGCAACCAGCGATGAGGGCAACAGCGCCTGGTCGGCGTCGCGGACGGGAAGCACGACCCCGGCCGACATCATCTTCCACGACGTGAGCCGCTCGGTGGCCGAGAACGAGTCGGCAGGCGCCGCGGTGGGCGCGGCCGTCACCGCCATGCCCACGCCGTCCGGCGTCACCCTGGAGTACGCGCTGCTGAGCTACCAGTCGCGGTTCGCTATCGACTCCGGGACGGGGCAGATTACGACTAGAAGAACGTTTAACTACGAGTCGCCGAGCCGCAGCTTCCGTGTGCGGGTGGAGGCGAGGGGCGGCGGCGGCGTTGCGCGGGCCACCGTGACCGTCACCGTGACCGACGTCGCCGAGCCGCCGGACAAGCCCGCGACGCCGAGGGTAACGGGCCAGACGTCGACGAGCCTGACGATCAGATGGACCGCCCCGACGGCGGCCGGCCGTCCAGCCGTCAGCGGCTACGACGTGCAGTACCGCGCGGGGACTACCGGGCAGTGGAGCAGCCACGCCCACACGGGCACGGCGACCACCACCACCATCGGCAGCCTGAACTCGGGCGCCGCCTACCAGGTGCAGGTGCGGGCCAAGAACGCCGAGGGCGCCGGGGAGTGGTCCGACGCGGTGAGCGGCACGACCGACGCGGGGGGGTCGAATGTCGCGCCCACGTTCGCTGCCAGCACTGCCAGCCGCAACGTGGATGAGAACACGGCGGCGGGCACGGCCATCGGCGCTGCCATCGAGGCCACCGACCTGGATGGAGACACCCTGACCTACAGCCTGGGCGGGATTGACGCGGGCTATTTCGGCATCGTCACCACCAGCGGCCAGATACAAACCAAGGCCGCCCTGGACTACGAGGCCAAGGCCAGCTACACGGTGACAGTCACGGCAACGGACAGCGGCGGCCTGACCGGCGTCATTATCGTCACCATCACCGTGACCAACGTGGAGGAGCCGCTCCCGGCCAAGTCAGCGAGCCTCACCGCCACGGCCGGCCCCGGGCAGGCCGTCCTCGCCTGGACCGCCCCGGCGGATGCCAGCATCTCCAAGTGGCAGTACCGGCAGAAGCAGGGCTCCGGCTCCTACGGCGAGTGGATGGACATCCCCCGCAGCAACGCCGCAACGACTACCTACATGGTGCGGGGCCTGACGCCCAGCACGGCCTACGCGTTCCAGGTCCGGGCGGTGAACAGCACGGGCAACGGCGAGGCGTCGGACGAGGCGACGGTCACCCTGACCGCCAACAAGGCCGGCGTCGTCAGTCTCATCTCATCGTCGCCGTCGTCGGAGAGGGCGGCGCTGACGCAGGCGTGGGTGGGCATCGGCGTGAACGCCAGCCTCAGCGACGATGACACCGTGACCGTGAACACCGTCACCTGGCAGTGGGCGGCGGGGACGGTGGACACGAACGACACCGTGACCTGGGCTGACATCTCGGGCGCAACGTCCGCCGCGTACGAGCCGGTGGCCGCCGACGTGGGCAAGCTGCTGCGGGTCACGACGACCTACACGGACAGCAACGGCGCGGGCCAGAGCGCGTCCGCGGAGACGGTGGGGAAGATGGTCATCCAGCCGGCCGTGCTCTACGCCCTCGGGTTGGAGAGCGAGACGTCGACGGTCAAGTTGGCGGAGGGCGGGACGGTCGAGTACCAGTTGAGCCTGGGCGACTCCGTGCCGGACTGCAACGCCGAAGCGCACTGCATCATCAGCGCGTCAGCTATCAGCTCCGACACGACAGCCGTGACCTCCGAGCAACCGAAAGACTTCAAGTTCGGGACGCGGCAATCGAGCCGGGACCTGGTGTTGACGGGCGTGGAGGACACCAACGAGGTCGACGAGAGCGTGATGATCACCTTCACGCTGTCTGGCGGCGGGAACAAGATCACGGTCCCCTCGACGGGTAACAACGCGCGCATCCTGACGGTCAGCATCAGCGACAACGACCCGACCCTGGCCATGCCTGCGGACTTCACCGCCACCCCCGGCAACGCGCAGGTCGTGCTGTCGTGGAGCGACCCCGGGGACGACAGCATCACCGGCTACCAGTACCGGCAGTCCAGCAGCCGCTCGAGGGCGGGGGAGCCGTACTGGTACGACGAGGACTGGGAGGACATAGAGGGCAGTGACGCGGACACCGTCACCTACACGGTGAAGGGCCTGAGCAACGGCACGCTTTACGACTTCCAGGTGCGTGCGGTGCGGAACGCCTACGCCGGCCCCGCCTCGGAGCGCGCCTCGGCGATGCTGTCGACGAGCCCGCCGCAGGCGACGGTGACGCTCTCGGCGGCCTCGATCAGCGAGAACGGCGGCTCGGCCACGGTGACGGCCAGCCTGGCCACGGCGGCGACGGCGGAGACGGTCATCGTCGTGTCGGTGACGCCGGTGAGCCCGGCCACGGAGGCCGACTACACGCTCAGCGAGAACGTCACCCTCACCATCGCGGCGGGTGAGACGGCCAGCACGGGCGTCGTCACCATCACCGCGGTGGACAACACCGTGTACGCGGCGGACAAGACGGTGATCGTGTCGGGCAACGTCACCGCCGGCAGCGCCATCCCGCCCACGTCCCTGACGCTGACCATCATCGACGACGAGGCGCCGATCGGGGTGACCTTCGACCCCAGCGCGGCCGACGACCGCTCCGTGGACGAGAACTCGCCGATCGGCACCCTGGTGGGCAGCCCGATCACGGCCACGGCTACCTCCGGAAACGTGGTCTACGAGCTGTATTTCTCCACTCACTTCGCCATCGACGGCGACGGGCAGCTCAGGACCACGCGCGGCCTGGACTACGAACTCCAGGACAGTTACACCTTTGACGTGGTTGCCCGCGCCGCCGGTTCCTTCACGGGCCTCCTCGGCTCTTCGGCTATCGTCGAGGTGACCGTCAACATCAACGACCTGGACGAACCTCCCGCGAAGGTGTCGCAGCCAACAGTGCTCTCGTCCAGCCCCGACAGCATCGGCGTCAGGTGGACGCGCCGGTACGACTTTGACCGGCCTCCCGTCACCAGCTACGACCTTCAATACAGGCTGTCTTCCACCGCCTCCAACGGGAAGTGGAGCGAGGGCCCGCAGGACAGCGACGCCAGGTACCCCTTCCACAGCATCAGCGGTCTGGAGGCGAACACGTCCTACCAGGTGCAGGTGCGGGCGAGCAACGACGAGGGCGACGGCCCCTGGTCGGACACGGGCACGGGAAGCACCAGGCCGAAGCGACCGACGGTCCTCTTTACCGAGGACGATCCCGCGGTCCGCACCGTGAACGAGAACCAGTCCGCCGGGACCGCGGTGGGCGACCCCGTCACCGCGATCGTCTCCGGCGTCACCTACCAGCTGCTCGGCTACCCCAACCTGTTCCGGATCGACGCCGCCACGGGGCAGGTCACCACCAGGCGCTCGCTGAACCACGAGGGACAGAACGAGTACAAGTTCTGGGTTCAGGCCACCGCCGGCGACGGCGGTCGCGGGCGCATCTCGCTGGTCGTCAGCGTCCGCAACCTGAACGAGACCGGGGAGCTTGCCTTCAACGTCTCGAGCCCGAGGGAGGGTGAGGGGCTACAGGTCAGGCTGAGCGACCCCGACGGCGCCATCCGCGGCGACACCTGGACGTGGCAACGGCAGGACTCCCAGGCCGCGGCCTCCGGGACGCCCATCACCGGCGCAGCCTCGGCGGGGTACACGCCAACCTCCACCGACGTGGGCAAGTTCCTGCGGGTCACCGTGACCTACACCGACGGGTCCGGCACCGGCAATATCCTCACCAAGGTGTCCCGGAAGGTGAGCGGCACGCCGCCTGTGATCACCCCGACCATTCCCTTCACCGACGGCAACGAAGCCACCCGCTCCGTCAACGAGAACCAGCTCGCCGGGACCGCGGTGGGCGCCGTCGTCACCGCCACCGACGCCTACCCCAACGCCACCTACGAGTTGCTCGGGCGCGGCGCCGGCTTCCTGTTCCAGATCGACGCCGCGACGGGGCAGGTCAGGACCGGGACCTACACGCTGGACTATGAGAGACGGAGTCAGCACAGGCTGGTGGTGCAGGCGCGTTCCGGCGGCGAAATCGGGCGCATCCCGCTCGTCATCAACGTCGGCAACCTGAAGGAGGTCGGAGCGCTTGCCTTCGATGCCCCGATTCCGGTGAAGGATGTGATACTGGTGGCCAGGCTGAGCGACCCCGACGGCGGCGTCACGGGCGCCACCTGGGAGTGGCAACGGCAGAACACCCGGGGCACGTCCTCCGGGACGGCCATCACCGGCGAAACGTCGAGGAGCTACACGCCAACCGCCGACGACGTGGGCAAGTTCCTGCGGGTCACCGTGACCTACACCGACGGGTTCAACTCCGGCAATACACTCACCAGGGTGTCCAACAAAGTGGCCGACGTGCCCCCGCCGCCGCCCACAGTCGACCCGAACCCCGCCACGGACGACTCCGGCACGCTTCGCTTCCGCCCGTTCAGCATCCCCACCGCGGGCAGCCCGACGACCGCCCTGTTGCGCGACCCCGACGGCGGCGTCACGGGCGTCACCTGGACGTGGCAACGGCAGGATACCCAGGGCGCGTCCTCCGGGACGGCCATCGTCGGCGCAACCTCGGCGAGCTACACGCCAATCGCCACCGACGCGGGCAAGTTCCTGCGGGCCAAGGCGAGCTACACCGACGCCGGCGGCTCAGGCAAGACCGCCACCGCCGTCACCAACGCGGTCAGGGCGGTGCCCGGGGCCGATAGCAAGCCGCAATTCGCGGAAGACGCCACGAGCCGCTCGGTGTTTGAGAACGTGACGCCGGGCACTCCCGTCGGGCCGGCGGCGCCCGCCACCGGCGGGGGCGGCAATGCGCTGTCCTACTCCCTCGCCGGCGCGGACGCCCACGCCTTCACCGTCCAGCGGAGCACCGGACGGATACGGACCTACCAACGGCTCGACTACGAGAAGAAGCGGTCGTACTCCGTCACGCTGCGGGTGACCGACAACCGCGACAGCGACGGCAACCACGACACCGCCATCGACGACACCATCGCCGTCACCATCAACGTCCTGAACGTGGACGAGCCGGGCACTGTGAGCCTGAGCGAGGTCTACCTGTACTACGATAAACACCTGTACGCGTACTTCCTCGACGGTCCAAGCGCCGTCACTGCCACGGTGACCGACCCCGACCGCAAAGTGGCGCCCGGCGACGTCACCTGGGTCTGGGAGAGGTCCAGGACCGGCGAGGCCTGGACGTGGACCGTCATCGACGGCGCAACCTCGGCCACCTACGAGGCCGTACGCCAGGACGCGGGCCACCTCCTGCGGGCCAGGGCCGCCTACGTGGTCAGCGGTCAGGTCATCTACTCCAGGGCCATCTGGGTCGTCCGCGACAATATCCACCCCCGGATCATGTTCAGCGACGAGGACGGCGACGCTCACGACGTGCAGTACCACGGGGCGACAAATGAGGACTTCACCCTCACCATCAGATTCGCCGAGCTCTTCATCGGCCCCCCAGACGGCCGGACCTACCTCCCCGAGCCGGTGCAGGGCTTCACGCTGGGCGACATCGAGGTCATCGGCAAGGCGACTCTCACCGGATTCGCCAACACCTGCGCCTCCACCGAGGAGCCGAACGCGCCCTGCGGCGTGTACACCGTCGAGGTGGAGATGCCCGCCGCGGATGGTAAGTTCACGCTGAAGATTGACGGCGCATCCGTGCAGGATATCCACGGCAACAACGCCTGGGGCTATCAGCAGACCTTCAGCTACGACACGACTGCGCCGACCCTCTCGTTCAAGTTCGCCCCCGGCGACTTCGTCAAGAAGAACCCCTCCTTCATGAACCCCGGCGAGTGCCCCAACCCCGTAAGCGATCCCTACTGCGCAGCCAATGAGAGGGTCCTGGTGGAGACACAGGGGTTCAACTTCACCTTCAACTTCTCCGAAGTTGTGAACGGGCTCACCGAGGGGAGCCTGGTCGTGGTGGGGGGCACGGTGACCAGCTTCACCGATCAGAGCCGGACAATCTACGTCACCATCGTGCCCAACGCTAACGCGATGCACGGCGACAAAATCACGGTCACGGCGCCCGACGCCAACATCACCGACGATGCCGGCAACGCGCTGGCGGAGCCCGTGCTGTTCGAGACGACGGTCGACGACAAGCCGCCCAAGGCGAAGTTCGCCCTCGACCCCGATGAGGCCCCCACGGGAGGCTACGCCGTCCGCATCACCTTCAACGAACCGGTGCGGAATATGACCGGCCTGTGGGCGAACCGTGCGTACGACCCGCTGAAGGCCCTGACCGGAAGCATTCGAATCGTCAACGGGCGAGGACCGCTGTTCGTCGTGCCGGCGCCAGACGACCTGACGCAGACCGACTGGTTCTGGCTGCCCCTGGAGGGGGTAGTGACCCATAATGCCCGCTCCACCGTCAACGCCTCGTACCGCTCGACATACCTCCTGGTAATACGGCCCATCAAGAAAAACCAGCCCGTCGGCGTCATTCTCCAGGCCAAGGCGACGCACGACCAGGCGGGCAACTACAACAAGGCCCAACGATGGGACGCGCCGCGACGGGGCGTCCTGTCATTCACCAGCGCGGCAAAGGTCGACGTGCCGGAGAACACCATCGCCGTCACGACGGTGCAGGCCAGCGACGCCGCGCAGACCGTTACATACGCCATCACCGGCGGGGCCGACCGGAACAAGTTCTCCATCGTGGAGACAAGCGGAGCGCTGACCTTCAAGACCGCCCCGGACTTCGAGAGTCCCACGGACGCGGACACGAACAACCGCTACGTCGTGCAGGTGACGGCCACCAGCGCGAGAACCCCCCCGAGGGCCGCGGTGCAGACCATCACCGTCACCGTGGGCAACGTCCCCGCCCCCGGCGCCCCGGGCACGCCCACGGTCGCGCCCAAGGCCGGTTCCTTCACGGCCCTCACCGCCACCTGGACGGCCCCCGACAACACGGGGTTGCCGGACATCACGGGCTACAACCTCCAGTACCGCAAGGGCGCGGACGGCAACTGGAAGAGCGGCCCGCAGGGGGTCACCGTCCTCACTGCGGACATCACCGGCCTGCAGGGCGACGAGTCGTACCAAGTGCGGGTGCGCGCCGTCAGCAGCGAAGGCAACGGCGCCTGGTCGTCGGAAGGCGCAGGCACGACGGCCGCGAACCGCCCGCCCTCGTTCGACCATATCGTCGTCACCACCCGCAGCGTCGCCGAGAACACCTCCCGCGGAACGAACATCGGCGCCGCGGTTGCCGCCATCGACCCCGAGGAAGACGCGCTCGTCTACGCCCTCAACGGCGACGACAAGGACTCCTTCGCCATCGGCCGCGGCACCGGCCAGCTCAAGACGAAGGCCGCCCTGGACTTCGAGGCGACCCCCACGAAGACCAGCTACTCGGTGGTGGTCGAGGTGAGCGACTCCAAGGACGTCTCCGGCAAGAGGGACAAGAAGCCGGACGCTTCGATCAGCATCACCATCACCCTCACCAACGAGCCGCCCCCCACGGCGCCCGCCGCGCCGTCGGTGGCGTCGGCCGGGGAGAAGCGGCTGCTGGTGACCTGGGCCGAGCCCTCCGGACACAGCGGATCGCCCATCAACGACTACGACTACCGCTACACGAAGAGTTCCGAGATAGCCTGGACCGAGGTGACCGCCCCCAGGATCCGGGCCACGGCGGTGACGATCACGGGCCTCGACTCGAGCACCGGGTACGACGTGCAGGTGCGGGGGAACAACCGCGAGGGCAAGGGCTCCTGGTCCGGCTCCGGCACGGGCACGACGGACGCCAACGTGGCGCCGAGCTTCACCAGCCTCGCGACGGTCACGGTGGACGAGAACCAGACCGCCGCCACGACGGTGCAGGCCCAGGACGACAACAACCAGGACGACATCAGCGGCTACGCCCTCGCCGGCGGGGCCGACCGGAACAAGTTCTCTATCGTGGAGACAAGCGGAGCGCTGACCTTCAAGATCGCGCCGGACTTCGAGAATCCCACGGACACGGTGAGCACGACCCCGGCCAACGACGCGGGGAACAACGAGTACGTCGTGGTGGTGACGGCGACCGGCGGCACGGGCGCCCGCACGAAGACGACCGACCAGACGATCACGGTCACCGTGCGGAACGTCAACGAGCCGCCGGCCTTCGCCAACGCCACGACGACCCGCACCGTCGAAGAGAACACGGCGGCGAACACCAACATCGGGGATGCGATCCCCGCGGCCACCGACCCGGACAGCGACACCCTCGCCTACAGCATGGGTGGAGCCGCCGCCGGATCCTTCACCTTCGACACCTCGACCCGCCGGATCAAGACCAGGGCCGCGCTGAACTACGAGGCCGAGACCAGCCACACGGTGACCGTCACGGCCAGGGACACGGGGACGCCGGCCCTGTCCGCTATCGTCACTGTCACCATCAACGTGAGCGACGTAAGCGAAAAGCCCGGCACGATGGCCGAGCCAACGATCGTGCCGGGCCGGACCAGCCTCGCAGTCTCGTGGGCGGCGCCCACCAACACCGGGCCGCCCATGAGGTACATCGTAAGCTACAAGACTGCGTCGGCCGGCGGTTGGACCCAGAGGCCGCAACCCGTAAACGATCTGACCTTTACCATCACCAACCTGCAGCCGGGCACGCCCTACCAGGTGCGGGTGCGGGCGAGCAACGGCGAAGACGTCGGCGAGTGGTCGCCCTCCGGGTCGGCCACGACGACGACGGCCCCCAACGCCGCGCCCAGGTTCACCAGCGCGGATGCGGTGAACGCAGCGGAGAACCAGACCGAGGTGATCACGGTCGCAGCGACCGACGATGACTCCGCCGACAGCGTCACGGGCTACGCCCTCACCGGCGGGGCGGACCAGGGCAAGTTCTCCATCGTGGCGGGGACGGGCGTGCTGACCTTCCAGGCCGCGCCCAACTTCGAGATTCCCACGGACACGGGCATGAACAACACCTACGTCGTGGAGGTGACCGCGACCAGCGGGGCGGTCGGACGCGCGATGACGGCGGCGCAGAACATCACCGTCACCGTGACCAACGTCAACGAAGCGCCGTCGTTCTCGCCCAACACCGCCGCCCGCAGCGTGGACGAGAACTCCTCGTCCGGGAGCAACGTCGGCGCCGTCATCCCGGTGGCCATGGACCTCGACGCCGGCGACAGCCTGAGCTACGGCCTGGGCGGAGCCGACGCCGGATCCTTCAACTTCAACGCCTCGACCCGCCGGATCACGGTGGGGACGGCGCTGAACTACGAGGCCAGGACCAGCTACACGGTGACCGTCACCGCCACGGACCAGGGTGGGTTGTCTGACACGGTCACCGCCACCATCACCGTGACCGACCTGGAGGAAGCGGGAACCGTCACCTTCAACGCGCTGACGCCGAAGGCCGGGACGTTGCTGACCGCCAGGCTGTCCGACCCCGACAGCGGTGTCAGCGGCCTGAGCTGGCGGTGGGCCAGTGCGTCCACCAGCACCGGAACCTACGCCAACATCGCCGGCGCCACCTCGGCCGGCTACCGGCCCGTCGCCGGCGACGTGGGCAAGTTCCTGCGGGCCACGGCGTCCTACACCGACCGGCGCGGCTCCGGCAAGACCGCCGATGCGACCACGACCGCGGTGGTGGCCGAGGACGCCCCGCAGGTCAGGCTGAGCGTCTCGCCAACCACCATCGACGAGCAGGGCGCGTCCAACAGCGCCACCCTGACCGCGCGCATCCCCAGCGCCTACTCCTCCGGGGACATCACCATCGCCGTGTCGGCGTCGCCCCCCGGGGCCGTCACCCTCAGCGCGAACACGCTGACCATCACGTCGGGTCAGACCAGCGCCACGCTGACCGTCACCGCCGTCGACAACGACGTGGACGCGCCGGACGCGCGCGTGACGCTGTCGGGGTCGGTCAGCAGCAACAACGCGCTCGCGCCGGCTTCCGTGACGCTGACCATCACCGACGACGAGATCGGGCCGCCGGCGCCCCCCGCCAACCTCCGGACCACGCCCGGCGACCAGCGCGTCACCCTCCGCTGGGACGACCCCAACGACGACACCATCACCAGCTACCAGTACAGCCGCGACGGCGGCAGGACTTGGCAGGACATCCCGGGCAGCGACTCGGAAACCACCTCCCACACCGTGACCGGCCTTGAGAACGGAGACGAGTACGACTTCGTGGTCCGGGCGGTGAACCCCAAGGGCATGGAAATATCGCCCATGGTGAAGGCCACGCCGCGCCGGCCAATCGCGCCTCCTCCCCTCGTCCCCTCCGGACCCACCCCCAGCGAGATCGAGTTCGAGTGGAACGTGAA
This sequence comes from Dehalococcoidia bacterium, assembly GCA_965247775.1. Classification (GTDB taxonomy): domain Bacteria; phylum Chloroflexota; class Dehalococcoidia; order Bin125; family Bin125. The sequence continues at coordinate 1,120,228 of OZ252031.1, read as the reverse complement.
GCGGGATGTCGAGCTGCACGCCGCCAACGACGAGGCCACCGGACTGTGGTCCGACGGGTCCACGCTCTGGGTCGCCCACAACGCCGGCGGCGGCGGCCGGGACGCCGTCTTCGCCTACGACATCGAGAGCGGCGAGCGCGTCGAGGAGCGCGAGATCGCGCTGGACGAGCGGAACCGCGCGCCGCGCGGCCTCTGCTCGGACGGCGAGGCGCTGTGGGTCTCCGACAGCGGCGGCGACCGGCTCTTCGCCTACGACATCGAGAGCGGCGAGCGCCTGCCCGCGCGCGACCTCGAGTTCGCCCGCGACAACGGCAACGCCCGTGGTATCTGGTGCTACGCGCAGAGGGCGTGGGTGGTGAACGCCGGGACGGACAGCGTCTTCGTCTACGACCAGGCGACGAGCGCGCTCATCGCGGAGTATGCACTCGACTCCTCGAACGGCGACCCGCGCGGCATCTGGTCCGACGGCGTCACCGTCTGGGTCGCCGACCACGGTGCCAAGCGGCTGTTCGCCTACCGCCTGCCCGCGCTTCCGGCGGAGGATGCGGAGGCGCCCGAGGAGCCGCCGGCGCTGGAGCGCGTCCGCGAGCTGGAGTTCACGCGCCTGTCGAGGGCCGGCAACAACAGTCCGCGCGGCATCTGGTCCGACGGCGACCTGATGTACGTCGTCGATCAGAGCGCCGACAAGGTCTACACCTACAACATGCCGGACGCGATCGACGCCCGCCTGGCGTCGCTCACCCTCAGCGATGTCGACATCGGCGAGTTCTCGCCCGCCCGCACCGACTACGAGGGAACCCCGGACGAGGGCGTGACGGAGACCACGGTCGCGGCCGAGCTGGTACAGAGCAGAGCGGATATGGTCATCGACCCGCCCGACGCCAACGGTGAGGCGGACGGCCACCAGGTTGCTCTCCAGGGCCTCGGCGAGATCACCGTCACCGTGACCTCGCCCGACGGCAGCCGCACGCGCGTCTACCGCGTGCGCTTCGGGGACGGGCGTGAGCCGTGCCTGCGCGGCGCCATCGCCGAGGGCTTCAGCCTCGTCGTCTTCGCGGGCGGCGGCATCGAGGAACTCGCGGCCTGCGCGGAGGGCCGGGGCGTGACGGTCCTCTACGTCCTCCACGACGGCGTCTACGTCTCCTACATTCTCGGAGCCCCGGACTTCGTGAACCGGCCCTTCCGAGAGCTGTTCCCCGAGGGCGTGCCCCCGCTCACGCCCCTGCTCGCGGGCAGCGCCGGGCCGCCCAGCGACGCCCCGGCGGCGGCCAGCGTGTCATGGCTCTGGCCCGAGTGCCTGCGGGGCGATATCGTCACGGGCTTCAGCCTCGTCGTCTACAAGGGGGGGAGCATCGAGGAGCTGGCCTCGTGCGCGCAAGGCCGGGGCGTCACGGCCCTCTACGCCCTCCACGACGGCGTCTACGTCTCCTACATTCTCGGAGCCCCGGACTTCGTGAACCGGCCCTTCCGCGAACTGTTCCCCGAGCGCGTGCCCCCGCTCACGCCGCTGACCGTCAAGAGCGACGGGCCGGCCGCGGGGGATGCGGGCGGTGAAGATGCGGCGGGGAACTGAGCCCTCCGCCAGCCACGCCGCCGAGCGTGCGGGCGGCCTCCGCGCCGCCGCGGGCTCCAGCCTCCCCCGATCGAGACCACCCGGCGGCGCGCCCGATGGGGGCTGTCCTCCGGCGTCGGTTGGTGAAGTGGATCATGGCCCGTCCGGGCGCAACCCGGCATAGCCTTCACGACAGCACGCACGAACGCTGTTGCGATCGTCGACGAGCGGCGATTCCGTCGGTGCAACTGGAGCAGCGACTCCGTCAGTGCCGCCCTGGCCGTCGGAGGATACGGCGGCGCCGTTGCGGCTTCCGGACACACCGTGGGCCCGGATGTGGTTGCGGACGGTCATCCGGGAGATTCCCGGCAGCCTGGCGGTTGCCCGCATGGACAGGCCCTGTAACCGGGCCTGCTGAATCGCGTTCCAGCACGCGAGCTGCCCGGGAGTGGGAGCGGAGCGGCTTGCCGTTGGTCTCGGGTCTGGCCGCGGCCCCCGTTGTTCGCCACCTCCACCGTCGCGGCGACAGCGGGCGCGGGGAGCCGCCGAGGGCTCCACCGGAGCCGAGCCCTGCGGCGATGCGCTCGTGGTCCGGGCTCTGGGCCAGCTCGGAGCGAGCCGTCCGCAGCACCCCTGCGCGCGGCGGAGCCGGGCGGGGGGGGGTCGTCTCGCCGTGGTGCTGGACCGTGAGCTCGGCGCTGGGACGCTCCACTACCTCCACGCGCGCCCAGGCGTAGCTGGTTCGCTGCGGTCCGGGCGGCAGCTGGAGCGTGCGCCGGCGGTACTTGACGGTGTGGTCGCGGGCGACCATGCGGGGATGCCGGAAGCTGAGGATGGAGGCGAGGGGGAGGGTCGGGTCGCCCGGACCGTCGGCGAGTTCGGGCGGCGCCCGGCCGGACCCGGAGGCGCGCGTTGAAGCGCGGCAGGAGGCATAGCAGCCAGGAGTTCGTCCGGGCCGAGGCTGCTGCAGACGTCGACCTGGGCCCCCTGCCGCAGCCGCTCCACCCCCTCCGGCGCGATGGGATCCGCGACGAGGACGCGGAACGGGGGGGGGTCACGACCGCGCGGCGGCGCCGGCGGGGACGGGGAAGCCGAGGTCGGCGAGGGTGTGGCCGAGAGCGCGCCAGTGGTCGGACTGAGCTTCGGGGTCGTCGGGGACGGGGTCCTCCCCACGGGAGTCGCGCTAGTGGGCCTGACTTGACGGTAGGCAGCACCACCTTCGAGCTTGTGGCCACGCTGTAGGCGCGCACCCGGGCCCGTTCAAAGGCGCTTCTGCCCACGCCAGTCTCGCACGAATGCCCGGACCGCCCCGCTTGCGCGTCCCTGCCTCTCCGGTTGGGTTGCGGGGCCTGCATCGACATCAAGCAGTCACGATGATGCGGGGCCGGCATTGCTCAGCCTTGAGCCCTCGCGTCTGCCTCTCCCGCCTGAGCCTGCCGGTCTCTTTCAGTGACCCGTCCGCTTACCGCGACATATTTCCGCGACATTCTATCCATAGCGTGAGCAGCATCACGGAAGAGAGGCTGAAGTGATGATGTTCAAGAAACTGTTGACGAAGACGTTCCTGATTGGGTCGGTCCTGGGGGCCGTCCTCACCGCGGGGATCCTGGTCGGCTGCGCGGGCGACAGCGAGCCCGGCGATGGTGCGGATTCCGGCCGCATGACGGCCAGCGCGGGAGTCTCCGAGCGGGGCGAAGGCTCCGGCGGCGAGCACGGCGGCAGCCGCGAAGGCGGCGGTGAAGGCGCCGCGGCTGGCGGCGAAGAGGGCAGCGGCGCCACCCTGGCGCTGGATGAGACCTTCGACATGCTTCGCGCCGGCGCCCGGCTGATCCTGAGCTACGACGCCGCGAGCAACTCCTTCACGGGCACCGTGGAGAACACGACGAGCAACGTCCTGACCCGGGTCAGGATCGAAGTCCACCTCTCGAACGGCACGGAGCTCGGTCCGACCACTCCGATGGATCTGGCTCCGGACGAGGTGGTCGCGATCACCCTGCCCTCGACGCAGGCATCGTTCACCGGCTGGGTCGCCCACGCCGAGGTTGGCGGCGGCGAAGGAAGCGAGTCGGGCGGCGGCGAAGGCGGTGGCGAGAGCAGTGAAGCCGCCATGTCGAGCCCGATTATCCCGCTCGGACAATCGTGGAACGGCACGCTCGGCGGGCTGGCTGTCTCCGCCCGGTTCGATGAGGCAACCGGGACTGTCCACGCGACGGTACAGAACACGCTCCCGCAGGTGCTGTGCTACGTGCAGGCCGAACCTCACCTGAAGTCGGGAACGAGGACCGTGGGGGAGTTGGGCCCCGACGTGATTGGACATCTGAGCCCCGGACAGGAAGCGACATCGAGTGTGGCGGTCGCCAGTGAACCGGCGCTCGCGGGAGTCGCCTACGACGGGTACGTCATTCACATGGAAGTGTTCGACTGCGGTGGTACCGGCCCCGTGCCCCACACGGGCGGTGAAGGCGCTGAAGGCAGCGGTGAAGGCTCCGGCGGTGAGCACGGTTCCGGGGGTGAAGGCTCGGCCGAGGGCGGGGGCGAATCCACCGAGGCCGGCGGCGAAGAGGGCAGCGGCGCCACCCTCGCGCTGGATGCGACCTTCGACATGGTTCGCGGCGGCGCCCGGCTGATCCTGAGCTACGACGCCTCGAGTAACTCCTTCACGGGCACGGTCGAGAACACGACGATCAACGTCCTGACCCGGGTCAGGATCGAAGTCCACCTCTCAAACGGCACGGAACTCGGTCCGACCACTCCGATGGATCTGGCCCCGGGCGAGGTGGTCGCGATCAACCTGCCCTCGACGCAGGCATCGTTCGCCGGCTGGGTCGCCCACGCTGAGGTTGGCAGCGGCGAGGGAGGCGAGTCCGGCGGTGAACACGGCTCTGGCGGCGAAGGGAGTGGAGGCGGCTAGAGCCAATCGGAGCCAGCGGATGATTGTACTCTGACGATCGGAACGACCTCCAAATGGACGCGGCGTCTCCCGGAGGCGCCGCGTCCGGGACTGTTCTTCGAGGACTGGTGATGAGCGGCACCGTACTGATCATCGAAGACGACCGGAGGATCGCGGACTGGGTCAGGGTGTACTTCGAGCGCGCTGGCTTCTCCGCCGAGGTTGCTCACGATGGTGAATCCGGGCTGGCCCTCGCCCGCGATCTGACTCCAGACCTGATCATCCTCGATCTGATGCTTCCCCGGCTCGATGGCGTGGAGTTGTGCAGAATCCTGCGCCGGGAGTCAGACGTTCCGATCATCATGCTGACGGCCAGGGAAGCTCCCGCCGAGCGCATCATCGGACTGGACAGCGGCGCCGACGACTATATCGTCAAGCCGTTCGATCCGGAGGAAGTCATCGCCCGCGCCGAGGCCGTGCTGCGTCGCGTCAAAGGCAAGGTCCAGCAGGTCCTGACCGGCGGAAGCATCACCCTGAATGAAACCCTCGGGATCGTGGCGATCGATGAAGAACCCGTGCCGCTGAGTCAGACGCAAATGGCCCTGCTGGCAACCTTCATGCGTCATCCCAACCAGATGCTTACCCGCGACCAACTCATCTCGTTGACGCTCACCAGCGAATTCGAGGGGTTCGACCGCGCCATCGACAGCCAGATCGCCCGCCTGCGCAAGCAGATCAACCGTGACGGCCGAAAGCCGATTCAGACGGTCTACGGCGCCGGCTACCGGTTCGTGGCGGAGGACGACTGATGTCGCTGCGCTGGCGAATCATGGGTCTGACCGTCCTGGTCGTCGTTCTTACTGTCCTGGTCAGCGTGAGTGTGGGCTACTACGCGACGCAGTCGCGCCTGGGTGCGTTCGTAGACGAGATAGGTGATGACGAGGCGATTCAGCTAGCGCGGAAGCTGAGCCTGGAATACACCGCCGCTGGTGGCTGGGACACAGCGGACAGGGTGCTATCGGACGCCGGATACAGCTACGGCGAGGCTCCCCGGGGCGAGCGGTCGGAGGAAGGTGAGGAGGACCATCTCGAGGCCTTCCACCAGGACCCGGTCCGAGTCGTCATCGTCGGCATCGATGGACGAGTGGTGAAGGACAACTTCTTCGAGCTGGCGCCGGGAACCCCCGCGCCCGATCTCAGCGGGCACCGTGAGACAGTCTCCGATCTGGCCACGAACCAGCCCGTGGGCCACGCCTATGTGGATGTCAACCAGGAGTTCCTGTCGAGCGAGTCGCACGGGTTTCTCAACACGCTCCTGAACACTACCCTCATCGGCGGAGTGCTGACGGCCGGGGTCGCCATCCTGCTGGCCGCCTGGATGTCCAGACGGATCACGGCACCCGTCACGGCGCTGACGGAGGCGACCGAGGCGATCGCCCAGGGGGATACGACCCGGCTGCCGGTCGAATCCTCGGACGAACTGGGGAAGATGAGCGCCGCCTTCAACCGGATGACTTCCGCCCTGGAGACGCAACGCGAGCTGCGCAGGCGGCTGGTGAACGATGTCTCCCATGAGCTGAACACGCCGCTGAGCGTCATCCAGCTGGAGGCGACAGGGCTACGCGACGGACTACAGACCCCTGAAGGGGCGTCCGATCACATCATCCAGGAAGTGGGACGGCTGCGCGGCCTGGTAACCGATTTGAACTGGCTTGCGGAGACAGACCATGGGGAGTTGCGGCTCACCCTCCAGGCAAGTTCGGTTTCCGAGCTGCTCACAGCGGAGGTGGAGCGCTGGCAGCCGCAATCCCGAGCTCGACAGGTTGACTTGTCGCTGGAGGCATCCGCCGACCTCCCAGAGGTCGATCTCGATCCGATGCGGATGAGCCAGGCGCTGGGAAACGTCCTCAGCAACGCCATCCACGGCGTCGAGGCTGGCGGGAGTGTCGTGCTCCGGGCGGGGCTTGAGAGCGAAGAGACGCTGGCTGTCTCGGTCGTCGATGACGGGATCGGCATCGACGCCGCGGACCTCCCCCACGTCTTCGACCGCTTCTACCGCACCGACCAGTCTCGGAGCCGGGGGATAGGCGGCACGGGTCTGGGGTTGGCCATCACCCGTGCGATCGTCGAAGCGCACGGGGATACGGTTACCGTCGCGAGCGACGGGCCTGGACTGGGTGTCACGGTGACCATCCGCCTTCCCCTGAACGAGCGCTCATCACCCCCTCGGCCATCAACTCCGTCGTAAGCAGAGCGGCCACAACGGCCGAGGAGTCGAAGGCAGTGTTCCGGGCCGGAAGTGGTGGGCCCGCCAGGATTCGAACCTGGGACCGAGCGGTTATGAGCCGCCTGCTCTGACCCCTGAGCTACAGGCCCAAGGCCATGGTAGGGCGAGCGAGGTGGCCCATCAGTTGGGCCGGCAGTCCCTCGGGGAAACCCCGCCGCTGCCGATGATGGAGCGGGGAAGGGAACCCCCAAGGGGCGGCCATGACCGAGCGCGACTACGAGATGCTGATGCGGCGGATCGCGTCGCTGTTGGACCTGGACCTGAGCAGCTACAAGCCGGTCCAGATGCGGCGCCGGCTGGGGGCGTTCATCGAGCGCTCGGGCTCGACTCGGCGACGGCTTTCGTGGGGACGGTTGCCCAAGGACCGGGAACTCTGAACGCGCTGCGGACCATGCTGACGATCAACGTGACGGAGTTCTTCCGCGACGCGGCCCAATGGGACATCCTGGCCGACCCGGTGCTGCCGGAGTTGCACAAGCGGCACGGGAAGCTCTCGGTCTGGAGCGCGGGCTGCCCCTACGGCGGCGAGCCCTACAGCGTGGCCATGCTCATGGCGGCGGCGAAGGTGCGCGGATCGATTCTGGCCACCGACATCGATCCGGGCATCCTGGCGGTGGCGCGGGCGGGCGGGCCCTATGGGCCCAACGACCTGCGGGCCGTGCCGAAGCCGCTCGCGGAGCAATATCGAGAGGAGCGTGAGGGCGGCTATTGGGTACAGCCAGCGCTCCGGCGCCGGGTGAAGTTCGCGAATCTGAACCTGCTGGCGGGCGCCTTCCCTCGTGGCCAGCACCTGATCTTGTGTCGCAACGTGATCATTTACTGCAACGAGGATGTCAAACGCGACTTGATGCGGCGGTTCCGCGGGGCGCTGGCGCCCGGTGGGATCCTCTTCATCGGCGCCACAGAGTCGATTCTGGATGCGGACGCTGCGGGCTTCGACCGGATGCGGGGGAACTCCTACCGCAAGAGCGCCGATGGCGCGGCGCGGCGGGCGGCCTAAGCGCCGGATCTTGCCGCAGGAGCCGGGCGGGCCTTTAGGCTAGGCGGGTGTTCGGCCGACTGTCCGCCCACCGGGGAATGCATCTGGCAACGCTGCCGCTGGCGGCGCTGGTTCTCGTGGCCTGCGGGGGGGAGGCGCCGGCCCCAGCGGCGAATCCCGGTCCCGCGCCGCCCGCGGACGCGCTGCCGCGGGCCACGGCGATCCCGCCGGAGATCGACGAGGGTCTGGAGTTGCCCGCGGACGCGAAGCCGCTGAGCTTCGACTATGTGGAGCTGATCGTCGAGGGGGCGAGCGCGGATGTTCGGATCGGGGCGCTGGTCGCGGACACGATCGAGCGGCGGACGCGGGGGCTGATGTACCGCGCAACGTTGCCGACGGACACCGGCATGCTGTTCGCCTTCCCGCTGGAGACGAACTCGCCGTTCTGGAACCGCGATACGCCGCTGGACTTGGAGATCGCTCTCTTGGACGGGGAGGGCACGATCCTTGAGATCCTGGCGCTGGCGGCCCAAGATGCGACGCTGGTGAGCCCGCTGGCGCTCTACCTCTACGCGGTGGAGATGCCGGCGGGCTGGTGGGCGCGCCAGAATGCGGGCCCCGGGGACCGAGTCCATATCCCAGCGGGAGTGATCGGGCTGGCGGAGTAGGCGCGGGCGAGGGAGGGCGGCACCGCCGGGCTGCCGGACGGCGCCCCGCGCCCCTACAAGGCGATGCGAGCCGGTGCTAGACTCAACCCGGTCGCCCATTCCGACGGGCCGAAACGGGGTGTCGATCCGGCATCGCGACCGCGAGCGGAGATGCGGAGCCATGAAGAAGATTCTGCGACTGGGGGCCCTGATGGCCGCCTTTGGGGCGGTGGCCAAATTCATGATGGGGCGACGCCACAGCGACGAGGAGGAGGCCTAGGGCCTCCCCACTGGGGCTGGACGGGCGCCCGGCGCGGGCACGGATGTCGGGCGCCGGCGAGGACGGGGCCCCGGCGAGGCGCCGCCGTCCGGAGGTGAGGGATGGACCACGCCGACTACGACGTGGTCGTCGTGGGTGGGGGCATCATTGGCGCGGCGGCCGCCCGCGCGCTGACCCGGCAGGGCTACCGGATTCTTTTGCTGGAACAGGCCGACTTCGCGTCGGGGTCGACGGCGGCGTCGACGCGACTGATCCAGGGTGGCGGGCCCGCCCCCGGCGCGGGCCCGCTGCGGCAGCTGCCGGAGGCGACGCTGGCGCGAGAGCGGTTGCTGCGTAGCCGCCCCCACTTGGTGCAGCCGCAGCCGCTCCTGCTGCCGGTGTTCGCGGGGGACGGGCGATCGCCCCCCCTGGTGCGGGCGAGGCTGGCCCTCAACGACCTACTGACGCCGCGCAAGGTAGCGCCCTGGAGCCGGGGTTTCTCGCTGCGTGAGGTGCAGCGGCTGGAGCCGTCCCTGACGACTACGGGGCTGCGGGCGGTCTACCGCTTCCACGACGCCCTGGTGGAGGCGCCTGAGCGCCTCTGCATTGCGTACCTTGCCGAGGCGCGCGAAGCGGGGGCGGATCTGCGCAACTACGCGTCCGTGGATTTCATCGTGATGGGGGATGGTGGCGCAAGCGCAGTGGACTTTCACGATGTGCACAGCGGACGGCGGCACACGGCCACGACACGCGTGGTGCTGAACGCGGCCGGACCCTGGCTGGACGCGGTGCTGCAGGCCACCAGCCGGCCGCTGCGCCCGCGTCTGCATGCGCAGCGGGGGTCGCACGTGGTGGTGGACCTGGAGGGGCGGGGACCCAGCCAGGGCATCGTGGCGCCGGGGGCGAAGGGTCGGCCGATCTTCGTGATTCCCTGGCTCGGGCATCATGTCGTGGGGACGATGGAAGCGCCGGTGGGAGCGGAGGAGGTGGGGGCGGTGCACGCGCCGTCGCACGAGATCGACGCACTACTGGACGCGGCGGAGCAGCTGCTGCCGGGGGTGGGGATGGACCGGGCGCATGCCCTCTACGCGTACGCGGGCGTGTGGCCCAGAGGCCTGGGGAGCAACGGGGCGCCAACGCAGGGCTGGGCCATCATCGATCACGCAGCGGAGCGAGCACCCGGCCTGCTGTCGGTGGTGGGCGGATCGCTGACGACGGCGGAGCGCACGGGGCAGCGCGCGGTGCGGATGGTGCGGGAGGCGTTGGGCCGGCCGCCGCGCCGCCGCCGCCCGCAGGCGCTGCCGCCGCGCGCGCCCACGAACCTCTCCTTCCTGCCACCGGAGACGGTGGCGCACCTGCGGGCTCGCTACGGGCAACGCTCGCCCGATGTGGCGGCCTATGCGGGGTTGGATCCCGAGCTGGCGGAGCCGATCAGTCCGGCGCACGCGGACATCGGGGCGCAGGTGGTGTACGCGCTCGAGCATGAGGGCGCGCTGACGGTGGGGGATGTGCTGCTGCGTCGGACGCCGGTGGGGCTGACGCACGATCTGGGGCGGGCCGCGGCCCCGCGCGTGGCGGCGATCATGCAGGGCCGGATGGGCTGGAGCGAGGCCGAGCGCGCGCAGGCAGTCCGCGACTACGACCTGGAACTGCAGCGCCGCCTGACGGTGCTGCGGCCGCGGCCCGGACAAGCGCCGGCGACGGCGGCCGGCTCGGCCGGGGCCGCGGCGGCGGGGGGCGGAATCCCGAGCGAGGGGATCTAGGGGCTGCGCCGGCACGGGGCCGGTGGGAGGGGGCAGCGATGTCATGGCTCTTCGCCCAGGTGTACGACGCTCTCAGTCGCTTCGACTCGGCGGCGATCGAGGCCGCACGCCGAGATCTCGTGGACGACCTGGTGGGAGAGGTCCTAGAGGTGGGGGTGGGCAACGGGCTGAACTTGGCGCACTATCCGCCAGGCGCGCACGTCACCGCCACGGACGCCAGCCGCCACATGATCGGAAAGGCGGGGCGGCGGGCGCAAGCAGCGGCGGCGCGGGTGACGTTGCAGATCGCCGACGTGCAGCGGCTCCCGTTCGACGACGAGAGCTTCGATCACGCGGTGGCGGGGCTGGTCTTCTGTAGCGTGGAGGACCCACTCCGCGGCCTGCGCGAGCTGGGACGGGTAACGCGACCGAGGGGATCGATACGGCTGCTAGAACACGTGCGCGCGGACGGGGTCTGGCTGCGACGGGCGCAGAGCGGCATCACGCCCGTCTGGCGGCGTCTGGCGGACGGCTGCCGGCTGGACCGGGATACGGTGGCGACGGCGCGGGCAGCCGGGCTTAAGGTGGAGTCCGCAGCGGCCTTGCGGAACGGGCCGCGGGTGGCGCCGATGCGGCTGATCCGAGCGCGAGCACCCGGGGCTCAGATCTGAGGGTTAGGCCAATCGGCGCAGCCGGGGGACCACTCAGCGTGGTAGCTCCAGCCCCTGGCTCCCCCGCCGATGATCAGGTGTGCGGGTCCGACGAGCCGTGGGCGCCGGATCGCGGCACGCCGGCATCAGCTGATCTGGCTGGGCGTGGCCGTCTGCGCCGCCCTGGACGGGGTGCCGACGCCGGCGTTGCACCCTGGCGTTCCTGGCGGTGGCGCTGGCGGCCGTCTGATCACAGGCGTCGATCACGCAGGAGCTGCGCGCTCGTGTGGCCGGCCTGGGGCGCGATCTCGCGCTGCAGCGCTCGCTGGCGGAGACCTTGAGCGTGTGGCGACGACGCGGCCGCTCTACTCGAGCCCCTACGGCGACAACATTTTCGGGTCCTTCACCGAGGGGGCGGTGCTGCTGGGGGAGCATCCGCAGATGGACACGGCGCTGATGGCGGCGGGCCGAGCACGGTACCGGGGACAAAGGCGAACCGGGCCGGAGGTGGTCGCGGCCTAAGCGAGGCCGGCAGGGGGCGGGGCGGGCGTCGGACGGAGGGGCGCGAGGGGCGCAGGCGATTGGGCGCTGGGCGGCGTGGCCTGGTCGCCGAGGGAGAGGCGCTGGAGGCGGAGGGAGTTGGCCATCACGCTGAGGCTGGAGAGGGCCATGGCGAAGCCGGCGACGATGGGCTCGAAGAAGCCGCGATCGCCGAAGAGCCATTCGAGCCCGCCGGGCACGGGGCCGACGGCCTGGAAAATCGGGTAGAAGAGGCCGGCGGCGATAGGGATCAGCAGGACGTTGTAGCCGAAGGCCCAGACGAGATTCTGGTGGATGGTGCGGAGCGTACCGCGCCCGACGGTGACGGCCTGGCCGACGCCGCGGGGATCGTCGTGCATGAGGGTGACTTGGGCGGATTCGATGGCGACGTCGGCGCCGCCGCCCATGGCGATACCCACGTCGGCCTGGGCAAGGGCGGGGGCGTCGTTGATGCCGTCGCCGACCATCGCCACCACGCGCCCTTGCTCCTGAAGACGCTGGACCACGGCGGCCTTGTCCGCCGGGATGACCTCGGCGATGACCTCGTCGACGGCGAGGGCGTGGCCGACGGCCTGGGCGGCGCGATGGTCGTCGCCGCTGAGCAGGACAGTACGGAGGCCACGCCGGTGGAGGCCGGCGACGGCCTCGGCGGCGGTGGGCTTGATCGAGTCGGCGATGGCGAGGACGGCAACGACCTCGTCGTCGAGGGCGAGGTAGACGGGCGTGGCGCCGCTGCCGGCGAAATCGCTGGCGATCGGTGTGGCGGCGTCGAGGAGCAAGTTGGCTTCCTGCATGAGGCGGACGTTGCCAACACGGACAGTGTGCCCGGAAACGGTCGCACGGGCGCCGCGCCCCGGCAGCGCCTGGAACTCCTGCGCTTCGGGAAGGCGCAGAGCGGCAGCCGCGGCGGCGTTGACGACGGCCTGGGCAAGCGGGTGCTCGGAGCCCCGCTCAACGGCGGCGGCCAGTGCGAGGAGGTCGTCGCGGGAGCGGCCGCCCAGGATGATGAGATCGCGCAGGGCGGGACGGCCGAGGGTGAGGGTGCCGGTCTTGTCGAAGATGACGGTGTCGACGTGGGCCATGCGCTCGAGGGCGGTAGCGGAGCGGAAGAGGATGCCGTGCTCGGCGGCGCGGCCGCTGCCGGCCATAACGGCCGTGGGGGTGGCCAGGCCGAGGGCGCAGGGACAGGCGACGACGAGGACGGCAACGCCGTTGAGGATGGCGAAGGTGAGGGCAGGGCTGGGCCCAACGGCGAGCCAGAGGAGGAAGGCGCCCGCGGCGATGGCGATGACGACGGGGACGAAGACCGCGGCGCCGCGATCGGCGAGGGCCTGCACGGGGGCTTTGGAGGCCTGCGCGGCCTCGACGAGGGCGATGATGCGGGCGAGGACGGTGTCCTTGCCGACCTGAGTCACGCGCAGGCGGAGAAGGCCGCTGCCGTTGATCGTGGCGCCGTAGAGGGCGTCGCCGGGAGCCTTATCGACGGGCATGCTCTCACCGGTGAGCATGGATTCGTCGATGGTGCTGCGGCCGTCGAGGAGTTCGGCGTCAACGGGGATCTGCTCGCCCGGCCGGACGACGATCTCGTCGCCGACGTGGAGCGCGGCGATCGGGACTTCCACCTCCTCCCCGTCGCGCAGGATGCGGGCGGTCTGGGGGCGCAGCTTCAGGAGCCGCTTGATGGCGGAGGAGGTGCGGCCCTTGGCCCGGGCCTCCAGGTAGCGGCCGAGGGAGACGAAGCCAACGAGGATGAGGGCGGTTTCGTAGAAAGTCTCGCGCTGGAGACCGGCGTCGGCGAAGGGGCCGGGAGCGAAGGTGGCGGCGACGCTGTAGCCGATCGCGGCCCAGGTCCCCATGGCGATGAGTACGTTCATGTCGCTGGAGCGGTGGCGGAGGACGGTCACGGCCGCGGCGAAGATGTGGCGGCCGCTGAAGACGAAGACCGGCGTGGCGACAAAGAAGAGCGTGAGGAAGAGGGCGTCCTTGTCCCAATTGAGGTCCGCCCAGCGATTGATCTGCAGGGCGAGGAAGGTGGCCCAGCCGAGGCTCAGCGCGATCAGGGCGTTGCGGAGGAGGTCGCGGCGCTGGCCGGCGCGACGGCGCTCCTCGGCGGCCCCGGCGTCCTCCTCATCGCCGGCGGCGGCCTCGAGGACGTGGTAGCCCGCCGCCTCGACGGCGGCGGCGAGGTCGGCGCGGGAAACGACGCCGGCGGGAAAGCGCACGCTGGCGCGTTCCGTGGCGAGGTTCACCACGGCAGCGTCGACGCCGGGAACGGCAGTCAGGGCGTGCTCGATGCGAGTGACGCAGGAGGCGCAGTGCATCCCCTCGATGGGGAGGGAGAGTTCGTCGATGCGGGCCTGGTAGCCAGCGCCCTCAATGGCGGCGGTGAGGTCGGCGAGGGCAGCGCGGGCGGGGTCGTAGACGACGTGGGCGCGCTCACGGGCGAGGTTGACGCTGGCGGCGGTGACGCCGCCGACCTTCTCCAGGGCCTTCTCCACACGGCCGACGCAGGCGGCGCAGTGCATGCCCTCGATGGCGAGATCGATGGCACGCCGGTCGCTTGGCGGATCGGGCGCGGCGGCCGTGGTTGTGGAGGGCTGGGACACGAGACCTCCTTCAGGATGCGGCGCCGCCGGCGAGGACGGCGCGCTCATGCAGGCCGCGCTCGATGACGGGGCAGCGGTAGTGGCCGCTGCTGCGCTCGGCCGCAACGCGCTCGCTGCTGTAGGCGATGGTGCGCTCCAGCACGTCGCGGAGCGCCTGCGCTTCACGGACCCAGGCGTCGATCTTGTCGCACTTGGCGCGCAGGAGCGTGAGGACGTGGTCGCAGTTGACGGTGTCCGCATCGGAGGCGCGGAGAACGTCGCCGATCTCGGCGAGGGAGAAGCCGAGGGTCTTGGCCTTGGCGACGAAGTCCAGGCGCTCGACGTCGCGCTCGTCGTAGGCGCGGTAGCCGGAGGCCTCGCGCTGGGGGTCGGGCAGGAGGCCGGTGGCCTCGTAGTAGCGGATGGTTTTGGCGGGGACGCCGCTGCGCTTGGCGAGTGCTCCGATACGCATGCGGGGCTCCTTCCCTGCCGTGTCGTCACGATAAACCTTCCCATGCACTGGAAGGTCAAGGGGTAAGGAGAGAACGGACAGCCCTGTCAGATAAAGATGCGATGCGATGCATGCTGTAATGGGTGCGAAGGAGGCCCCATATGTACACCATCGAGCTTTGCCCGTACGGCGAACAGCCGAATCTTGGGGCTTATATAGGCTAGTGCCCAGCGGCTGTTAGCTCTGCAACCAGATGCTCCATCGGCTTGTCCCCCTTAACCTTGTTGCAGTGGCCGCAGAGGAGCTGCAGATTCCCGAGGTGGTTCCCGCCGCCCTTTGATTGTGGCACAACGTGATCCACTTCCATGATCTTGAACGGGAAGTCCATCGCGCAGCCTCCGCAGCGGCCTTCCTGCTGGCCGTAGAGGACGTGCTTGTTCTGGCGGTAGTTCTTGGGCGCGTCGATGTCGGTGCGGCGAGGGATGTCCGTCCGGTCCGTGACCATCTGTGACCAGAGCGCGATCATCTCTCCGGGTTCCGACGGCCGGTTGCCTCCGCGCGACTCCTGCCGCGCGAGGCGATACCGCACCAGCTCTACCGCCTTGGGGGAGAGGTCGATACCGACCCACTGCCGGCCCAGGCGCTCGGCGGCCACACAGGCCGTCGCGCAGCCCGCGAACGGGTCCAGCACCACGTCCCCCTCGTTGGATGAGGCGCGGATGATGCGCTCCAGGAGGGCGATGGGCTTCTGCGTCGGGTAGCCCACGCGCTCCATGGACTGCGAGTTGATCAGGGGGATGTCGGTCCAGAGAGCTTGCACGGGCCGTCCGGGCAGCTCGTCCAGGAAGCGCTTGCGACGGATGGCGCCGGTCTGGGTGAAATGCAGCCGCCCCTCCACGTCCAACTGTTCCATCGTCTCCAACGGAACGCGCCAGAGGGAGGTCGCGCCTTTGTAGGCATACTCGTAGCCGCCGCCCGCCAGCCCCTTCGCGGTCAGGTTGTCGTCCGTCCATGCCCGCCCGGCCGCGTCTTTGCGCCGAAACCGCTTGAGGTACTGCTCGCTGTATTGCTGGTGCTGAGCATTCCACGCGAAACGGTTGCTGGCCGTGTAGAACAGGATCGTGTCGGTGTTGGCACCGTATCCGCGCGCGTCGCTGTGCGCGGGCGATCGTTGCCAAGTGATCGCGTTCCTGAAGTTCCGCTGCCCGAACACCGCATCCAAGAGGAGACGCAGGTAGCTATCGGCCACCGGATCGCAGTGGAGGTAGAGGCTGCCGGTGTCCTTGAGCACGCGCCGCAGCTCCAACAGCCGCACGGCCATCATCGTGAGGTAGGACTGCATCCCCTTGGAGTGCGTCTGACCCGCGGCATCCAGCAGGGTGGCGATGGCGGGCTGCTCGTCGGCGATGAGGCCCATCCAGGCCACGTTCAGGTCGCTCAGGTGCCAGGTGTCCTTGAACGCGGCCCCCGCCGCCTTGCTCCCGATCGGTGCCTCATAGGTTCGCTTCGAGTTGAACGGTGGGTCGAGGTAGATCAGGTCCACGCTGGCGCTGTTCAGTCCGCGCAGAATGTCGAGGTTGTCGCCCGTCCAGAGGGTCCGGTTGACGAAGTTGGGCCTTGCACCCCCCCCCCTCGCTCATGGTAGGATAGTACCCATAGAGAGGCGGGGATCATGGCAGGACCAGGGAAGGCGGAGCGGGACGGGATCACCCTGCCGGAGCTCTTGCAGCTGTTCCCCGACGACAGCACGGCGGCCGCGTTCTTCGCGGATGAGCGCTGGCCGGACGGCCCGCGCTGCCCCTACTGCGGCTCCGAGCGCGTGCAGAGCGGCGCGAAGCATCCGACCATGCCCTACCGCTGCCGGGGCTGCCGCAAGCGCTTCTCGGCCAAGACGGGGACCGTCATGGAAGCGTCTAACCTCGGCTGCCAGACTTGGGCGCTGGCCGCCTACCTGCTGACCACGAACCTCAAGGGCGTGAGTTCGATGAAGCTCCACCGTGACCTGGGCATCACCCAGAAAACCGCGTGGTATCTCGCGCACCGCTTGCGCGAGGCGTGGGACGACAAGGGCGAGCCGTTCTCGGGACCGGTGGAAGCCGATGAGACGATGATCGGCGGAGTTGAGCGCAACAAGCATGCGAGCAAGCGGTTGCATGAGGACTGGCCGCTTGGCAAGACCACGGTGGCGGGCGTGAAGGATCGCGCCACGGGCCGCGTCTCGGCCGCCGTGGTCGCCAGCACCGACGCGCGGACGCTCAAGCGGTTCGTCGCTGATCGGACCGACTGGCTCGCCACCGTCTACACCGACGATCACCCGTCCTACGCGGGCCTTCCCCGGCACGCGACGGTCAAGCACACGGTCGGGGAGTACGTTGATGGGCAAGCGCACACGAACGGCATCGAGAGCTTTTGGTCGATGCTCAAGCGCGGCTATCACGGCACCTATCACCAGATGAGCGGGAAACACTTGGATCGCTACGTCGGGGAGTTCGCGGGCCGCCACAACGCCCGCCCGCTCGACACCATCGATCAGCTCCGAGCGATCGTGCGGGGGATGGTGGGGAAGCGGCTGCGCTACGCCGACCTGATCGCCTAGCTCTTCGGCTTCGGCTTGACGCCGCCGCCCCGCAGGACGGCCCGGATCAGGGCTTGGGGCGTGGTGGGAATCCGTATGTCTTTCTCTGGCATCGTGTCCCCCCGATGGCGCATCGTAGGCTGATGGCGCAGCAATGGGCAACGCGAACTGGCGTTCTGACTTGGGCACTAGCCTATATAAGCCCCCGAATCTTGCACAGAGGACGATCTTCCAAGCGATGACCCGGGCGACGAACGAGGAAAGGCTACTGGTGACCATGCTCTTGCGCTCGGCCAAGCCACTCTCGATGCAGCACCTGGAGGGCATCGAGGCTGACCTTCGCCAGATGTTTCCACCTGCGACGCGGTCCAGCCTTACGCCGGACAGATACATGGACTTCCAGGCGTCCGCCGTGCGCTTCTATTTCAATCGCGAAACCCGAGCCGTGCGGAGTGGTGCCCTCAGGGACGCCGACCGGCTGTGGGAGAATCCGAAGAGGGGACGCTGGCGGAACACGCGGGCTGGGAACGACTACGCCCTCCGCATCCTCCGACAGAACGAGATCAAGGTCGTCAGCGGTAGCAGTGAGATGGCTCCTTCATGTCCTGACGACTCTCCTGTGCAAGCCCAAGGTGGTCACTTAGGGGACTCGGCGCGGGGACGAGAGTTGGCGGACGTGGATCTGGATGAATCAGCGCCCCGTGTCGTCGAAATACTGCAACGAGTGATCGAGAACCTACCAGCGCTTGGCGCGAAAGAATTCTCATCTCGCCCAGAGACCGAACTTAGTGTGGGTGGCACACCTAGCGATGTCGGCAGGCTCTTGGAGGCAGCCACGGCGGTGGGGGGACGTCCCATCAGCTAAGGTGACGCTGACCGCCGAGGCGAGCCGCGCCCATCCAGGGTGGCAAGTTCGGGTTCTCCTAGCCTGAGCCGAGACCCCGTGAAGGCTTGTGCTGATGCCGCGCGTTCTGCTGCTGATCCCGACATCGACGTACCGGGCGGGCGACTTCCTGGCAGCGGCGGAGCGCCTGGGGCTGGACGTGGCGGTGGCGTCGGAGCAGGGGCAGCCGCTGGACGCTTTTCCGGAACGATCGTTGAGGGCGAGCTTCCGCGACCCAGCGGCGGGGGCGGAGACGATCGCGCGCTACGCGGATGGGCACCCAATGGACGCGGTGCTGGCCGTGGACGACGGCGGCGCGCTGCTCGCGGCTCGGGCCTCGGAGCTGCTGCGGCTGCCGGGCAACCCGCCCGCGGCGGTAGCAGCGACGCGGAACAAGGCGGAGTTGCGACGCCTGCTCTCAGAAGAGAGTGCACGGCCGCCTGGAGCGGCGTCGACGGAAGCGCGCGGGCTGGCGTCGCCGGCGTACCGGCTGTGCCGCTTCAACGAGGAGGCCGCCGCGATCGCGCGGGAGCTGGCCTTCCCGGTGGTGGTGAAGCCGCTGTCGCTGGCGGGGAGCCGGGGGGTGATGCGGGCCGACGACGCGGCGGCGTTCGTGGCGGCGGTGGAGCGCCTCGGGCGGCTGCTGGCGCGGCCGGCAGTGGCGGCGGAGTGCGGCGAGACGGCGTCGCAGTACCTGGTGGAGGGCTACATCCCTGGGGACGAGATCGCGCTGGAGGGGCTGCTGCGGAAGGGGTCGCTGCACGTGCTGGCGATCTTCGACAAGCCGGATCCGCTGGAGGGGCCGACGTTCGAGGAGACGATCTACGTGACGCCGTCGCGGCTGGGGGCGGAGCGGCAGCGCCAGGCGTGGGCGGTAGCAGAGCGGGCGTTGGGGGCGCTGGGAATCCGGATGGGGCCGGTGCACGTGGAGATGCGGCTGAACGCGGAGGGACTGTGGCCGATCGACATCGCGGCGCGGACGATCGGCGGGCATTGCGCGCGGGCGCTACGTTTCGGCGCGGCCGAGGGCCTGGGATCAGGGGAGGGGGCGTCGCTGGAGGAGATCGTGCTGCGGCAGGCGGCAGGGCTGCCGCTGGAAGGGCTGGAGCGAGAGGAGGCGGCGAGCGGGGTGATGATGATTCCCACGCCGGGACCGGGGCGGCTGCTGGCGGTGACGGGGCTGGAGGCGGCCCGGGCCGTGCCGCAGGTGACGGAGGTGGTGCTGTCGCTGCCGCTGGGGTCGCTGTTGGTCCCGCTGCCGGAGGGGGGCGCCTACCCGGGCTTCATCTTCGCGCGGGCGGAGCGGCCGGAGACGGTGGAGGCGGCGTTGCGCGCGGCGCATGCCTGCCTGCGCTTCGAACTGGAGCCGGTGCCGCCGGAGGATTAGGCGGGGCTACTCCGTCTGGGCGACGAGTAAGCGGGCCGCGAAGGCGCGGGCGAGGGCGGGCAACTCGGCGTTGAGGTCGTCGGTGTTGACCTGCTCGACTTCGAGCTGGCCGACGAGCCGGCCGCGCACGATCTCGTGGACCTGGAAGGTGATGCGCAGGGGGATGGTCAGGCCCTCGGTGGAGGCCTCCGTTTCGATGCCGACGGCGAAGGCGAAGCTGTCCTCGATGACGGGGACGATATCGATGATCTCGACGGATTTGAGGGTCACGGGCGGAGCGTCGGGCTGGGCGAAGGCCATCTGGATGCCATCGCGGAAGCAGTCCTCCACGACCCCGGAGTCCGTGAGGAGGCGGCGGGCGGCGGCCTCACCGGCGGCAAAGTCGACGGGGTCGGCGTAGACGGAGACCTCGGCCCCGAGCTGCACGAAATTCAGACCGACAGCGCGCTGGAATCCGCGGGAGCGCTCGGCCTGGGGATCGGCGCCGTCAGCGCCGAAGGTCTCGGTGACTGCGCGCAGACTGCGGCAGGCGGGGGCGGCGAGGAGGCCGGCCGCGTCCTCGTCGTCGTCCCGCTCCTCGTCGGGCCCCTGCACCCAGCCGTCACCGGGCAGTTCGTCGAGTTGGAGGAGGGCGAACTCGGCGATGCGGGTGGCGCCGGCGTCGTCGTCACCGCCGCCACAAGCGGCCAGGGCGATGGCGGCGACGAGGAGGAGGGGCGGGGCGAGGAAGGACATGCGCATGGGGGCTCGTTCCGTCGAGGGCGGGGTCGTCGAGGGGAGTGTGCCAGGGGCGGGAGTTAGGGGGGAGGGGGCGGGGGGTTCAGATGGAGAGGGCTGCATCCAAAGGAGCCAACTGCTCCTCCGTGGGCTCCGCTCAACAGAACCAGGCCTCGCTGAGGCCCGGGACGTGGCCCGGCGGCGCCTCGACAGGGCCGGGGGGCGCGGTACCCAGCGCCTTCGCCGTGAGAGCGCGGATCCGATTGAAGACGGCGGTGTTGTCCGTAGCCGCGTCGTGGGCGCAGGCGAGCCCGGCGACGATGTTCGCGATCTCCGCTTGCAGCGCGTCTACGGCGGGGTCGGGGCTGGTCCAGGCATAGGTGAGGCCCTGGGGGTCGAAGTCGCGCAGGTGGCCGTCGCGGCGGGCGTCGTCGATCAGGGGGGAGCCGGGGGGGAGGAGCAAGCGCAGGGCGTACTGCACCGGCTGGGTATGCTGGACCAGGCCGCGGGCGGCGATGAAGTCGAGGATGGCGGCGAAGTCGCGCAGTACGGTCCACGGAGTGAAGGGGAGCCAAGTGGGACGGAGGACGAGGCCCGCGGCGGCGGCGAGGTCCAGCGCCGCTTCCATGTCCGCACGGGTGTGCCCCTTGTCGAGGCGCTGGAGCAGAACGTCGTCGACGGATTCGAAGGCGGAGGTGACCCAGGCGACGCCGAGGCGGGGGAGGTCGCGGGCGGCGTCGGGGTGCTCGAGGAGGTGCTCGACCTTGATCGTAACGTCGTAGGTCAGGTCCGGGTGGCGGCGGCGCAGCATGCGCAGGAGCTGGGTGCTGTGGGGGAGGGCGTTGAAGAAGTCGGGGTCGCCGAAGGTGATGTGCTGGGCGCCGAGCTGGACCTGTGCGTCGATGTCGGCGAGAACGAGTTCGGGCGGGACGAGGCGCAGGCGGCCGGCGTAGGTCGGGGTGAGGGGGCAATGGCGGCAGCGGTGGGCGCAGCCGCGGCTGGCCTCGACGTAGCCGGTGAGGCGTTCCTGGGGCCGGCCCTCGCGGTCGAGAACGGTAGCGCGGGCGTAGCGGTCGAGCGAAGGCAGGCCGGCGCGGTCGGGCAGGGGCATGGCCTCGCGGGGGAAGAGGGGCTGAGGCCCGGCGCCCGGGACGGCATCGACTTGGCCGCCGGGGGCGGCGGGGAGCGGGCCGCCGCCGGCAACGGCCTCTGCCAGCGCGACGAGGGGGCCTTCGTACTCACCCCCAACCACCGCGTCGATGAGACCACTCACCTGCGCCTGCCCGTCCATCTCCGAGGCGTAGAGGCCGTAGAGAACCAGGGGCGTGCCCGGGACGAGGCCGCGCAGCCGCTCGGCCAGGCGCAGCGCGAGGCGGGCGGCCGTGTGCATGGGGACGGAGAGGGCGATGAGGTCCGCGGCACGGATGGTGTCGGCGTCGGGAGGGTCCAGGGAGAGGTCGAGGGTGTCGACCTCGTGGCCGGCGGCGCGCAGTGCGGCGGCGGGGGAGGCGAGGCCGAGGGGCTGGCGCCCTTGCTCGTAGCTGGAAACCAGGAGGACGCGGGTCATGGAGCCGTCATCGGGGGACGCCGGGTGATGCTAGTCAACCTGTGTGATCTTAGTCGAGGAAGGCTTCTCCGTTGTAGTGCAACATGTGCGTGGGCGCTTCGGCGATCCACACTTCGGTCTCCCAAGCGATCGATTCGGCGTAGCGCTTGAAGTCCTGGAAGGTCAGGAACGCCGACACATACATGCGTGTGACCCGACAGCCGGACAGATGCTCCTCGAGTTCGATGCGCCGTTTGGGTGAAACCGGACCGTGGCTGGTCACCGCTTCGCAGAGAAGCAAGCGATCCCGCGCTCTGTCGTGCGCCAGGATGTCCGGGAGCTTGTCGTGGGATTCAAGAGGAACGCCAATCCGGGAGAGAGCGCTGGACTCCACGTGCAGGGCCTTCTTGTCCGTGTCGCCGAGATAAAGCACGTTCGCGCCGGGCGCGAACGCGGGCAGGAAGTCCTCAATCAGCCTGCGCTGCAGCTCGTTGTGGACCCCGGGGGATAGGGTCACCCGGCCCCCCGATGGGAACCTGACGTTGACCCGCCTCAGGTCCCTGCGCCGCGCATAGCGTTCGGCCAGCCCACCACTCGATTAGGCGCCGAAATTCCTCCGCCAGGCGGCTGAAGTCGGAGGCACCGAACGATCTTGCTACGGCAACCGCTTCCGCAGAGAGCGCGTAGTGAGTGCGTGGGCTATTCGTCGCGAGTCCCGGATCGTCCGGATTGCGTTCGAGCACGCCGGCTTGGATGAACTGGTGAATCGCCTGACGCCGGATCGTCTCCCGCGAGTTCTCGGCGTAGGTCCTGCCGTATTCGCGACCGATCACCTCGATCACGGCAGGCGGTCCTAGCCGGGCGCGGTTCGAGGCCTGAGCCCACGCCGTTCCCGGCCCAACTGATGCGAATGCGAGCAGGACGTATGCAGCGCTGTCGGTCCTCTGCTTCTCGGGCAGCCCGAGTTCCCCCAAAATCTCGCGTGCGTCGCCAAGCCGGCTCACCTCTGTCCCGCCCGGCGCGGCTGGAGAGCGGCAGGCGCCGGATTTCTTCGCGCGCCCGCGGCCCAGATCCGATCACGAGATGGGAATCTAGTTCCCCTGATCTCCGACGCGCTGACTTGCGTGTTCCCGCTGATCGTACGGAAGAATCGCTCGTAGAGGCGGGAATTCAACAGCGTCGCCAATCCGATCGCATCCTCGGGGGTCATCCCACGTTCGGCGCCGTAGATCACGTTGACGTGGTTCTCGACGCCAACAAAGTCGCCCGGCAATTGATCGGCGAGGAGGGGCGCCGCGATCAAGCGTCTCGCGTCGCCCTTTGCGGAGAATCGCCTGAGCAAGACGCAGTTCATTCTTGGTACGCGCAACTTCGCCGGAGCCTCGCCGGATAACCACTGCGGCTTCCGGAAGCCCGCATCCAATGGCCATTCCACCGAACCGGGCTTGACATGTTGCAGCCACAGCATGGGAACGTCCCGAACGCCTGAGGAGTGTTGGGTCCCCCGCAGGTGCTCCGCCGCGCGGAACGCGACGACCGGTCCCGTCGAAATCGCCCAGCCGAAGTCGGCGAGGCGATTCGGCTGATGCTCAACGGTCTTCAGGGCTCGCAGGTCGGCCCGCGACTCCGGCAAGCATAGCCATGCGTCCTGTGTGTCCGGATCCACGATGCGATCTCGGGGTGACAGCAGGGAGTCGTCGCCCGGAAGGTCATCGGTACCGTTGGACACGGAGATTCGCACCTGGTCGTCTGCCCCATCGCCGCGGCGGCACAGGATAATGATGTTCTCCTGAAGTACCCCATCATTCTTGAACGCATCCGCACGCGATCGAAAGAGGTGTACGGCTTCGAGAGCCATCGCGCGATGGAATCGCCTCCGAAAGTCCCGAAAGTAGAGCCCTGACGAATAGCTCCGCGGGACGATGAAACAGATCTGGCCACCGGGCTTGAGAAGCTGGCTGGCCACACTCATGAACTGGGCGTAGATGTTCGGGGCGCCACCGCCCCGTGGGTCTGATGGGGCGACCTTGAAATACGGCGGGTTCGAGATCGCGATGTCGACCGGATCGATGGGTTCCCTCCCGAGGGTAAGGCCCGTCGAATTCAGGAAGTCGTCGGAGCGAACCTCATAGCTGAACCGAACTCCGAAGGACCGCCTCGCCGCTGAGAGACTCTGATTGAGGGCAGCTACGGAACCGGTGTCGCGTTCCACAGCGACTATGTGGACCGACTCCGCCCCGCGCTGAAGCAGCGAACGCGCAGCGCAAATGCCGAGAATCCCGGCGCCAGCTCCGGGATCGAGGACGCGGACATGCCGGTGACCCGGCATGTCCGGGAGGGAGGCCATGAATTCCGCGATTCTGACCGCCGTGTAGTACTGGCCCATCGCCTTGCGCCGGTCGTCGCTCGCACTTTGGCGAAGTTGATCGGACCGACGCTCCACAAGCTGAATCAGGCGATCCACCGGCATCGACTCATGCCCTTCCCCGACAGGCATGCTAGCAGAATGGATGTTCTGGCTGTGGTGTTCTGAAGTTGCTGCGGGGCGGCTACTTGCTGGCCGCGCCCTCTTTCTGGGGCTGGTAGTAGGGGTTGGTGCCGGCGGCGTGGTCGGTGGTATCGACGACCTCGGTGATCTCTGGCACAGCTTCCTTGACCGCCACCTCGATGCCCTGCTTGAGGGTGACGTTCGCCATGCCGCAGCCGGCGCAGCCGCCGCCCATCTCGATGTAGGCCTTGCTGCCGTCGACCTCAAGCAGGGTGACGTAGCCGCCGTGGGAGGCGATGCCGGGGTTGACGTATTCGTCGAAGAGTTGCTGGACGCGCCCCTCCAGGGGGTTGCTCCATGCGGGGTTGGGGTTGTCGAACTCCAGGCCGCTGACATTTGCGCCCTTGAACTCGTAGTGGATGGCAACGCCATCGAGCTTCTGCGCGTTCTCGGCCTCCACGAAGACGCGCAAGCCGGCGGCTTCGATGACGGGGTCGCCGGCGGGCTCGGCGCCCTGCTCCACGATGGTGAGCACGTGCTCGAAGCCGTCGCCGCTGCGGCCCATGATCTTCAGGCGCAGGCCGCCGACGGGCTCTGGGTAGTCGGCGATGGCTTTTTGGAGCGCCGCCGCCGCGGCTTCGGAGAAGGCGATGCGGACGTCGCCGTCGGGCTGCGCGCTGAGGGTGTCGGCCATAAGCGGGCCTCCGTGAATACAGGCTCGCGATACGCGATCATCGTAGCGCAGGTCCAGGCAACCCGGCGAGCGCGGGGAGCGTATCGCCTGATGGAGAGAGCGCCACCGTATGCTCGGTGCGGCCCATCGGGCGGAGGGAAGCAGGATGGCACGCTGGCAGGGGCAGGGATCCGGGCCGATACTGGGAACGTAGCGGCAGTGGCTGGGAGTTGGGAGGCGCGCATGCAGATCCGGCTGAGCGAGGAGGCGCTGGCGCTGGCGATGGACCGCGGCGGCGTGATGGCGATCGACTACGTCCCACCGATCGGTTGAGGGGGCTCGCCGGAGGTGTCGGTCGACACCTACCTCAAGGGCAAGAACACCTCTACATACCAACGGGTGCGACAGAACGAGTTGGAGATCCTGATCCCGCCGGGACTGAGCCGCTTCGCCAAGCGGATTGAGTTGGACGCGAAGAAGTTCCTCTTCTGGAGGGGCTTCGACGTCTGGGTGGAGGCGAAGCACGCACACGGCCCCACTTGAGCGCACTGAGGTTGCTCGCGAGTTCGGCGAGCGCAGTTCGGACGTGCGAACGCCCCCACGACGGTGGAGGCGTTCTCCGTTTTCGAGCGGGAGCTAGACTCCGGCCGCGCACGAGGACGCGGGAGATCGCGATGCCCGAGTACGACGCCGAGACGGCCTTGATCGTCGTGGATGTGCAGAACGACTTCGCCGACGCGGAGGGAGAGCTGGCCGTGCCGGGCGGCGCGGGCGTCGTGGCGGCGGTCAATGCCGAGATCGCGGCGGCCGAGCAGGGGGGTGCGCTGGTCGCGTACACCCAAGACTGGCACCCGGAGCACACGCGCCATTTCCAGGGCGACGGCGGGCCTTGGCCGTCGCACTGCGTGGGGGGGACCTGGGGCGCGGCCTTCCACCCGGCGCTGCGGGTAGTGAACGACGATCCGATCCGCAAGGGCGCTGGCGGCGAAGACGGCTACTCGGGCTTCTCGCTGCGGGATCCCTCGAGCGGCGAGCGGGCCTCGACGGCGCTGGAAGCGCGCCTGCGGGCGTGCGGCGTGCGCCGGGTAGTGGTGGTGGGCCTGGCGACGGATTACTGCGTCAAGGAGACGGCGTTGGACGCGCTGCGGCTGGGCTTCGCGGTCGTGGTGGTGCGGGGGGCGGTGCGCAGCGTGGACCTGCAGGCGGGGGACGGGGAGCGGGCGCTGTCGGCGATGGCGACGGCGGGAGCGCGGCTGGAATGAGGGGGCGGCCGAGGCGGACGCTGCGGGGACAGGGATGAACGGCGCGCGCGGCGGAGAGCCCGCCCTCTTCACCGACCTCTACGAGCTGACGATGGCGCAGGCCTACCACGAGCGCGGGATGAACGCCGATGCCGTCTTCGATCTGTTCGTGCGGCGGCTGCCGCCGGAGCGAAACTACCTGCTGGTCTGCGGCGTGGAGGCGGCGCTGGACGCCCTGGAAGCCTTCCGCTTTTCGGCGCCGGCGCTGGCCTACCTGGAGTCGCTGGGGCTGTTCTCGGCGCCGTTCCTGGAGCGGCTGGCGGGCTTCCGCTTCACGGGCACGGTGGAAGCGGCGCCGGAGGGCACGGTGCTCTTCGCGGAGGAGCCGATTCTGCAGGTCACGGCGCCGGTGCTGGAGGCGCAGGTGGTAGAAACGCTGGTGCTGAATCAGGTGCACTTCGAGACGGTCGTGGCGTCGAAGGGAGCGCGGGTGGTGGTGGCAGCGGGGGGGAAATCGTCGGTGGAGTTCGGCTCGCGGCGAGCGCACGGGTTCGACGCGGGCGTGCGGGCAGCGCGAGCGCTCTTCGTGGCAGGGTTCGACGGAACGTCGAACCTGCAAGCGGGCGAGCGCTACGGCATTCCCGTGGTGGGTACGATGGCGCACAGCTACATCCAGGCGCACGGGGACGAGATGGCGGCGTTCCGCGACTTCGTCTCGGTGTTCCCGGAGACTGTGCTCCTGGTGGACACCTACGACACGCTGGCCGGGGTGGAGAACACCATCCGGCTGGCGCGGGAACTCGGCAACAGTTTCCGTGTGCGTGGCATCCGCCTGGACTCGGGCGACCTGGGCGCGCTGGCGCGGGCGGCGCGGGCGAGACTGGATGCGGCGGGGCTGGAGCGGCTGCAGATCGTGGCCAGCGGCGGATTGGATGAGGCGAAGGTAGCGGCGCTGCGCGATGCGCCGATCGATGTGTTCGCGGTGGGAACGAACGCGGCGACGTCGGCGGACGCGCCGGCGCTGGACGCCGTCTACAAGCTATCGGCCTACGGGGGGGAGGGACGGATGAAGCTTTCGACGACGAAGGCTACGTTGCCCGGTCGCAAGCAGGTGTTCCGCGAGCAGCGTGGGGGGGTGGCGCTGGCGGACGTGATCGGCCGGGACGATGAGCGGCTGCCGGGCGAGCCGTTGCTGCGCACCGTGATGCGGGAGGGCCGCCGGCTGGCTCCACGGCCGGAGGGGCTGGGGCGGGCGCAGGAGCGGGCGCGGGGGGAGGTCGCGCGTCTGCCGGCGGCCGTACGCGCGCTGGCACCCGCGACCCCGCCCTACCCGGTCTCGATCAGCGCGGCGCTGGCGGCGGAGCAGGCGCGCGTGCGGGGGGCGCTGGGGTACTGAGGGCGGTGCGGGCCGGGATTAGGCGGCGACGGCGGCCAGGCGGAGCGCCCGCGGGCCGATGCGCCGGCTGAGTCGCGGCCCGCCCGGCGGCGTCCCGCGATGCGCCCAGCGCTCCGCGGCTCCGTCGATCAGCGCCCAGACGCGGTCCAGGCGGCCCTGGGCACGGCCTCCCAGTGCCGACTGAGCCCGGCCGCGGTCTCCGCCAGGGCAGCCAACTCTGGATCAGCGGGGGAATCGACCGCGGGGCCATCCAGCTTGGCCTAGATGGCGCGATCCAAGTCGTTCCAGCGTTGCTGCTCGGTCATCGGCGGTCTCCGTTGCGGTCACTGCGGCGCTCGGGGCATGAGTACGACGGGGAAGGGTGCCGAATGCGACGGCTCCGTGGCAGATTTTCGGGGTGGCGCCGGTGGGACTCCCGGCGGGCGTTCCTCGCATCCCCGAGCGCCGTTGCCGTGTTAGGAATAGGACGGGCCGGCTGGAATCCGGTCGTGCTGGGAGGCAGAAACGATGTCGTACGAGGCCAAAGCGGCGGAGATGGGGCTGGAACTCGGGCACCCCGTCGCGCCGGTAGCGAATTATGTCAGCGCCGTGCGGACGGGGGCTCTGGTGTTCCTTTCGGGGCATGGTCCCTTCCGGCCGGACGGCAGCGTGGTGACGGGGAAAGTGGGTGCGGGGGTGTCGGTGGAGGAGGGAAACGAGGCGGCCCGGCTGACGACGATCGCACTCCTGGCCTCACTGCGCGAGGCGGTGGGATCGTTGGACACGGTGTCGCGGGTGGTGAAGCTGCTCTGCATGGTGAACTGTCCACCGGAGTTCGGGCAGCAGCCGCAGGTGGCGAACGGCGCCTCGGACCTGCTGGTGGAGCTGTTCGGGGAGGCGGGGCGACATGCACGGTCGGCGGTGGGGATGGGGTCGCTGCCGATGGGGATCGCGGTGGAGATCGAGATGATCGTGGAGGTGCGGAACTAGGGGCGGGAGACGTGCGGGGATGGAGCGGGGGACGGGATTCGAACCCGCGGCCTCCTGCTTGGAAGGCAGGAGCTCTGCCACTGAGCTACCCCCGCGAGCCGCATCCAGGGTAGCAAGCGCGTTCCCGCTGAGGTGCGGGCTGCGGGCGCGCCTGTCGACGCCCGGGTGAGCGGCTCAGTAGTTCGCGTCGTAAGAGACGAAGGTGGAGCCCTCCCGCTTTTGGGCGCGCGCGAGAGCGTGCTCGACGAGGGCGGCGGGTTTCATGTGAGGCGGCGCGCTGACGGCGAGTCCCGCCTTGATCACGGGCGTCAACGTGCGCCCGGCGATCGTGATGGGCAGCCGCCCCATCTCCATCATGCGGCCAACGACGATCTGGGAGCCGATGATGCTGGCGACGTCCTCCAGGATGACGGCGATGCGGTGGGGGGGCGTAGACGGCGATCGTGTCGGAGCGGCGCAGGGGCTGGATGAGCTGGGCGATCAGGGCAGTGCGCAGCAAGTGAGCGGGGGGGCGTCCGGCGCCGACTGCTGGGGCCGGACCCCGAGGCGGGCGAAGAAGAGAGGGTTGAGCCGCCGCCGCCGGTCGAGGACGCCGCCGCCGCGGGCGGGGCCGGAGAAATGGCTCGCTGGCGTACGACCTGCTGGTAGGGCCGGCAGGCCGGGCGCCGGGGCGCGGCGGCCGGGCCGGAGATTTCAGGCCACCTCCGTCGCGCCGGGACGCGGCAGATAGCGCCCCCAACCCGGCTCGCCCAAGAGCTGCCCGTCGTCGAAGAGAACGCGGCCCTGCGCCACGGTGAGGACCGGCGTGCCGTGAATGGTGCGGCCGTCATACGGGGTCCAGCCCACGCGCGCGCGCACGGCGGCATTCTCCAGACGGCGCTCGGCCTGGAGGTCGACGAGGACGAGATCAGCGTCGGCGCCCTCTGCGAGAGAGCCTTTGCGCGGATAGAGGCCGTAGAGACGGGCGGGGCCCTCCGACATGGCGCGAACAACGACGTCCAGGCTGATGTGACCCTGAGCAACCCCGTTGAGCATCAGCGGCAGCGTTGTCTCGACGCCGGGGATGCCGAAAGGGGCGTCCCAGATGTTGGCTTCGCCGGGCTGCTTCTCCTCGCGGGTGGCGGGAGCGTGGTCGGCGGAGATGAGGTCGATCTCGCCGTCGCGCAGGCGGCACCAGAGTTCGGCCCCGGCCTCGGCGTTGCGGGCGGGCGGGGTGAACTTGGCCCAGGGGCCACGGCGGGCGACGTCAGCGGCGGTGAGATAGAAGTAGTGCGGGCAGCTTTCGGCCAGTACGCGGGCGCCGGCTTGCCGCTCGCGCTGGATCAGGTCCAGCACGTCGGGGTGGGAGACGTGCGCGATTCCGATGCGGGCGCCGGTGAGGCGGGCCAGGAGGGTGGTGTCGGCGACGGCGACCATCTCCGCCTCCAGCGAGCGCCAGGCGCTGATCGAGGCGCCGTCGATCTGGCCCTCCCGCTTGAGCCGGGCCTCGTTGGCGGCGGTGATGCGATCGTCCTCGCAGTGGACCAGGCAGTAGCCGTCGAAGGCGGCGACGCGGCGGAAGAGGTCCAGCATGACGTCGGAGTGGACGGCGGGCGCGCCGTGCAGGGCACAGGTGAAGATCTTGAAGCCGTAGATGCCGGCGCGCCAGAGCGGCTCCAGCTCGTCCAGGTTGTCGGGGTGGGCGTGGGCGAGGAAGCCGTAGTCGATCAGGCTGCGGCTGCTCATCGCGAGAGCCTTCTGGCGCAGGAAGGCGGCGTCCTTGACCGGCAGGCTGTGGTGATGCTCGATCAGGGTGGTGGTGCCGTTGCTGACGGCGGCGGCGGTGCCGGAGGTGAAGTCCTCACGCTCCGGGATGTCCGGGTCGGCGATGTGGACATGGCCGTCGATCACCCCCGGCAGCACGGCGAGGCCGCTGGCGTCGATCGTGCGCGCGGCGTCAGGCAGGTCGCTGTCGTCTGCTTGAGCGCGCCGGACGATGCGGCCCTCGTGCATGAAGAGGTCGACGTGCTGGGGGCCCTCCCCGGACCAGACCGTGCCACCGCGGATCGCCAGATCGACACTCATGCCGTCCCCCCGGTTTCGAGCTGCCCTGGGCAGAGCGGCGCTAGGATATCGCCGCGCCGGTGGTCGCTGCCTGCTGGGCGGGGCCCGTGCCGGCGCGGAGGAGGTCGTGATGTCCCTGGAACTGCTGAATCCCGACACGCTGCCGGCGCCGTTCGGCTACACGCAGGTGGTGCGCGGGCGCGGATCGACGACGCTCTATACCTCGGGCCAGGTGTCGCTGGATGCCGGGGGCAACGTCGTAGGCGAGGGGGATCTGGATGCCCAGTTGCGGCAAGCGTTTGCGAACCTCGTGGCGGCGGTGGAGGCGGGGGGCGGCCGCCTGGAGCAGCTGGCCAAGATCACGGCCTTCATCGTGGGCTACCAGCCGGATCACCGGCTGATCTTCGCCAAGGCGCGCGACGACACCTTCGGTGCGCACCAGCCGGCGAGCACGCTGCTGGGCGTTCAGTCGCTGGCCGTGCCGCAGTTCCTGGCGGAGGTGGAGGGGATCGCGGTCCTGGACTGAACGTTCACGGCCCTGGAACGGTACGCTGAGAGGGCCCGACGCAGGGAGGGAGCCCGCTCGTGCCCAGCGCGGCCCGCGACGAGCCCGGACAACTTCAGGAAAAGATGACCGCCCCGCCCGCCGCCACCAGCGGCAAGGCGCCCGACGCGCAGGAACTCCTCTACGGAACGGAAGAGCCGCCGCCGTTCCCCGAGCTGAACATCTTCCCACTGGAGTGGCACGTGGAGACGCCCAAGCTGGTGCAGATCTACGAGGGCGCGCGCGACCCGGGCTGGGCGCCGAACCGCCTGCCCTGGGACAGCCTGGACCCCTGGGCCTTCACGACGGACGAGCGCTACGCGATGGCCTATTGGTTCGCGCTGCTGTCGGTCTTCGACGGGTCGGGCCCGGCGGTGTTCTCGCGGGCCTTCATCCACACCTGGGAGACGAAGCAGGAGGACCCGATCCGCAAGTGCTTCTTCTCGATCGTGCGGGACGAGGTGAACCACGAGGAGATCTGCCAGCGTGCGATCCAGGCGCTGACGCCCAACGGCCCGCTGGGCTATGAGCCCACGACCCCGCTGGGCCATCTGGCCCGCAACAACATCCGCTGGTACTACCACAACGGGGCACGGTATTGGACGGGCTTCAAGGGCGGCATCGATCGCTGGCCGCTGCCGATCCTGTTCACGTCGTTCTTGATGGGGGAGATGGCGGCGGGGACGCTGTTCCACTCGATGTACGAGCGCACGACAATCCCCGTCTTCCGCGAGGCCTTCCTGCAGGTGGGCAAGGACGAGGCGCGGCACATGGGGATCTGCCTGGCCGTGCTGGAGAACCTCCTGCCGCGCCTGACCGACGAGCAGCGTGACGTGATCACGAAGCAGTTGCGGGCCGGGTTCGTCTTCCTCTCGGGGATCCTGGACGTGCCGGCGGCGGACTTCTGGGAGCTGGGACCGACCTTCCTGCCGGCGCACCGCCTGCTGGAGGAGTCGGCGCGGGAGGCAGGCCTGGGCGTGCTGACGGAGGAAGAGCGGCACGAGAACTGGCGTGAGGCGGTGCTGCGCATGAAGGGCGTGGTGGAGCCGCACGGGGTGGAGTTCCCGGCCCTGCCGGAGATCGGGGTGGATGGGCGAACGGTGGCCTTCGACCCATCGGAGATCGTGCCGGTGTTCTAGACCGGCGGCGCGGTCGGATCGCACTACGCGGAGCGGGACGGGTGAGCGCGCGACGCCTCAGGGGCGGGGTCTCATCTGGCGGGACCCCCAGATGCGGGTCGGAACACGGACGGACATAAGGCGATCGCTCGGGCTCCACCTCTACGATCCGCGCAGGGGGTCGCCAGCGATAGCGGGGGGCGTCCGTGTCCATCCGTGTGCTCGTGGTGGACGACAACGTGGCGCTGCGAGGCGCCGTGGGGGCGAGCAGAGCGAGGGCTTCGACTTCGTGGGGGAGGCGGCGGATGGTCCGTCGGGGATCAGCCGCGCCACCAGCCTGCGACCCGACGTGGTGCTGATGGACGTGGATCTGCCGGGGCTCAGCGGGATCGAAGCGGCGCGCGAGATCGGGAACCACTCTAGCGACGTCGCGGACGCTGCTGTTCAGCGGCGCGGCGGCGAGGAGGAGGCGGACGATGCGGCGGATCCGGGCGCGGAGCGCGTGGTCTAGAATCCGCCTACCCGCCCCGACCGGCCCCTCAGGCGCGCTACGCCTCCCGGGCAAGCGAAAGGACCACGCCGTGAAGGCCGCGATCTACCACGGACCGCACGAGATGCTGACGATCGAAGACGTTGAGATCGACGCGCCGCAGGGGCGGGAGGTGCTGGTGCGCACGGCCGCGTCGGGCGTCTGCCACAGCGACCTGCACTTCATCGAGGGGCTGCACCAGTTCCCCGCGCCGGCGATCCTGGGGCACGAGGCGGCGGGCGTGGTGGAGGCGGTGGGGCCGGACGTACGCGAGTTCCAGCAGGGCGACCGGGTGATCGCCTGCTTGTCGGTGTTCTGCGGGCATTGCGAGTTCTGCACGAGCGGCAAGCCCTACCTCTGCCGCAGCGACGAGGTGCGGCGCGGGCCGGAAGAGAATCCCAAGCTGAGCTGGGATGGCAAGCCGGTGAACCAGTTCGCCAACATCTCCAGCTTCGCCGAGCAGATGCTGCTCTACGAGAACGCGCTGGTGAAAATCCGCGACGACATGCCGATGCAGCAAGCGGCGCTGATCGGCTGCGGCGTGACGACGGGCGTGGGCGCGGTGCTGAACACCGCCAAAGTGGAGGCCGGGTCGTCGGTGGCGGTGATCGGGGCGGGGGGCGTGGGGTTGTCGGCAATCCAGGGGGCGCGGATCGCCGGGGCCAACCAGATCATCGCCGTGGACACGACAGAGGCCAAGCTGGGCACGGCGCGGGAGCTGGGCGCGACGCACACGATCGACGCCTCCGACGGCGACCCGGTGGCGGCGATCAGGGATCTCAGCGGTGGCGGCGTGGACTACGCCTTCGAGGCGATCGGGCTGCCGGAGACGGCGGCGCAGGCGTTCGAGGCGGTGAAGCGCGGCGGCACGGCGACGATCGTGGGCATGATGCCGCGCGGCTCCACGGTAGAGCTGCGCGGTACATCGTTTATGAACGAGAAGACTATCCAGGGTTCCGTGATGGGATCCAACCGCTTCCGCATCGACATGCCCCGCTACGTGGAGTTCTACATGCAGGGCAAGCTGAAGCTGGACGAGATGATCACCAAGACGGGGACGCTGGAGGACGTGAACGCGGCCTTCGAGTCGATGCGCAACCGGGAGGTCGCGCGGACCGTGCTGACCTTCGACTAGCGCACCCGCCCGGCTGCTAGGCGTCCGGGGCCCGCGGCGGCTCGTCCGCCGGCGACTCCGGATCGCCCGCCTCCGGCGTCGCCGGCGGGGCGGCGCCCCCCGTGCGGAAGGTAACGAGGAAGCGGTCCGGCTTGAGGACGCGGTCGGCGGCCTGTTTGGCGACGGAGACCGTCAGCCCGCCCAGGAAGCGGCGCTTCTCGGGTACGGTCGCGGTCGTCTCCACGCGCCAGCCGTGTTCGGCGGCGGCCTGGATGCCGGCGCGCATGGTCTCGCGGTCCGCGTAGCCGGCGGTGTAGACGGGGCCGGGCTCGGTCTGGAACCAGGTCTCGCGCGCTTCCTGGCGGGCCTTGCGCTCGTCGAGCTTGGCGTCGACCGCGGCGCGGCCCTTGCGCGCCTTCTCCTCCACGACCGGTTTGGCGCGCGCAGCCGCGTCGCGGAGGCGCGGTTCGGCGCGTTCGCGCGCCTCTTGGGCTTTCTCGGCCGCCTGCTTGGCGCCCCGCTCGGCCGCCGTCTGCATCTGCTTCATCCGGTCACGCCAGCCCGGCATAGTGGCCCCCTAACCCAAGCGCACCAGGTAACGCCCGCGCACGCCGCCCTTGAGGATCGTCGCGGCGACATCGGCGACGCCGTCGAGGTCGGTGCGCTGGGCGATGGAGTCGAGCAGCGCGGCGGGCTTGAGGTCGCTCGCGAGGCGCTGCCAGATCTGGCCGCGCAGGGGCTGGGGGCAGTAGACGGAATCGATGCCGACCAGGGCCGCGCCGCGCAGGATGAATGGCATGACGCTCGTGTTGACGGCCACGCCGCCGGTGAGACCGGAGATGGCGTTGACGCCGCCGCGCTTGAGCGTGCGGAGGATGTAGGCAGTCGTGTCGCCGCCCACCGGGTCGATGGCGGCGGCCCAGTGCTCCCGCTCCAGAGGCCGCGTGCTCTCAGCGCTGACCTCCTCGCGGGTGAGGATCTCGGCGGCGCCGAGCGCGCGCAAGTAGTCGTGCTCGTTCGCCTTGCCGGTGCTGGCGGCGACGCTGTAGCCGAGGCCGGCCAGCATCGCGACAGCGGTGCTGCCGACGCCGCCGGTCGCGCCCGTGACGAGGATCGGGCCGCCATCGCGCCTGACGCCGTGCTGCTCCAAGGCGTGGACTGAGAGGCCGGCAGTGAAGCCGGCGGTCCCCAGGGCCATGGCCGCCTCGGCGCTGAGGCCCGGGGGCAAGGGGACGATCCAGTCGCCGGGCACGCGGGCGAGTTCGGCGTAGCCGCCGAAGTGGCCGGTGCCCAGGTCGTAGCCGGTGATGAGGACGGCGTCGCCGGGGCTGAAGCGGGCGTCGGCCGACTCGTGCACGGTGCCGGCGAGGTCGATGCCGGGGACCATCGGGTACTGCGTGACGACGCGCCCCTTGGGGAGCGTCGCGAGGCCGTCCTTGTAGTTGACGCTGGACCACTCGACGGCGATCGTCACGTCCCCGGAGGGGAGCTGCGACTCATCCAGCTCACGCACGCCGGCGTTGAAGTCTTCGTCTTGCACGTCCACGACGAAGGCGCGAAAGCCCATACGGCCGTCCTCCTGAATCGCCCTGCGCTGCCACGGGCGAGCGTAGCACCCGGGCGGGAGCGTCAGGCGGCTCAGTCAGCTCCGTTCGGGGAGGGGCCGAGGGATTCGAAGAGGATGGGGCGCACCTGGACCCCGCCGGGACGGAGATCGACCAGCGTGAAGCCGCCCAGCAGGCCAGGGGAGCCGGAGTAGTAGGCGGTGGTGCCGTCGGGCCCGACGGCGCCGTGGCGGTCGAGGTGGCCCAGGGCGACGTAGTGGGCGTCGAGGCCGGCCAGGTGCTCGCTCTCAATGCGGTAGCCGAAGCTGAGGCGGCCGTCGGCGTCGACGGAGGAGCCGTGGGCCATGGCGATGCGCCAGTGGGGGCGATCGACGTGTTGCTGCCAGCGGGGGGCGTGGACGGCGGGGGCGAAGTCGTCGTAGCTGGCGTGGGCCTGTCCCCAGATCTGGACGCCGGGGCCGGGAAGGTGGAGCAGTTCCCCCTCGGCGTCGCGCAGGATGTGGACGTGACCGGGGAAGTGGTGCGCAAAGCGCTCGTACATGGAACCGGCCATGAAGGGGTCGTGATTGCCGGGCAAGATGACAACGGGGGGGCCGCCCCCGAGGATGCGCGCCGTTTCGGCGACGACCGGCTCCTTGACGCGGTTGTGGTCGAAGAGGTCGCCGGCGACGAGGACGAGTTGCGCGTCGAGTTCCACGGCGGCGGTCATGATGCGGTCGAGGTAGCGCAGCGCCGCCTCGCGGCCGTCGGCGTCGGCGCCAAAGCCCGTGCCGACGTGGACGTCGGAGGTGTGGACGAGGCGCACGGCGTGGTCGTGCTCGTGGATGGGCAGACGAGGGGCGGATTCGCTCACGATGCCGCGCAGCGTACCGGAGCGGGCGCGGAGGCGCAGGCGCAGGCGCGGCCACGCCGGGACGTCCCTGACCGGGCGGTATGATGCGAAGAGCGATGACGACACCCCAGACCTCCCCGTCTGCCCCGTCGACCGTTGGCGAAAGCGAGTTCGAGACGGTGATCGGGCTCGAGGTGCACGCGCAGCTGAAGACCAAGAGCAAGATGTTCTGCCGCTGCGCGGCGGACTACGCCGCGGCGGAACCGAACACGCACGTCTGCCCGATCTGCCAGGGGCTGCCGGGGATGCTGCCCGTGATCAACGAGACCGCGGTGGACTGGACGATCCTGACGGCCCTGGCGCTGCACATGCGGATCCCCGAGATCTCCAAGTTCGACCGCAAGAACTACCACTACCCGGACCTGATGAAGGGCTACCAGATCACCCAGTACGACGAGCCGCTGAGCCTAGGGGGCTATCTGGACATCGTGGTGAAGGGGGAGGAGCGGCGCATCGGGGTGACCCGGGTCCACCTGGAAGAGGACACGGCGCGGCTGCTGCATCGGGAGCACGAGGCGGGGGAGCCGTACTCGCTGCTGGACGTGAGCCGCAGCGGCGTGCCGCTGATGGAGGTGGTGTCGGAGCCGGACATGCGCAGCCCGGAGGAGGCGCGCGCGTACCTGGTGGCGCTGCGGCGGATCCTGCGCTACGTGGACGTGTCGACGGCGGACATGGAGAAGGGGTCCTTCCGCTGCGACGCCAACATCTCGCTGCGGCCTCGGGGGGAGACGGCGCTGGGCGTCAAAGTGGAGATCAAGAACATGAACTCGCTGCGCGCCGTCTACCGGGCGCTGCAGTTCGAGCAGGTGCGACAGGCGGAGGCGCTGCACACGGGCGAGAAGCTGGTGCAGGAGACGCGCGGCTGGGTGGAGGACCGCGAGGTCACGGTGTCGCAGCGCTCCAAGGAGCAGGCCGACGACTATCGCTACTTCCCGGATCCGGACCTGCCACCGTTGCGCATCCCACGAGAGCGGGTGGAGGCGCTGCGCGCGCAGCTGCCGGAGCTGCCGAGGGAGCGCTACCAGCGCTTCCGCAGCCAGTACGGGCTGGTGGACTTCGAAGCCAACCTGCTCACGGAGGAGCGGGCGCGGGCGGACTACTATGAGGCGGCGGCGCGAGCGCTGGGGGATGGCGCCGGCGAGAAACCGTACACGGCCGTGGCGAACTGGATGGTGGGCGAGATGGCCCGGCTGATGCACGAGGCCGGCACGGGGCTGGCGGATCTCCGGATAACCCCGTCACAGCTGGCGGCGCTCGTGCGCCTGATCGACGCGGGCACGATCAGCCACACGCTGGCCAAGGACACCTTCGCGACGATGTATGCGACGGGCCAGGATCCGGCGGCGGTGGTCGAGGCGTCGGGGCAGACGCAGATCAGCGACAGCGACGAGTTGCGAGTCGTGGTGCAGGGCGTGGTGGAAGAACAGCCGCAGGCGGTGGCGGATTACCGGGCGGGCAAGCAGGAGGCGCTGAAGTTCCTTGTCGGTCAGGTGATGAAGGCCACGCGGGGGCGCGCGAACCCCAGGCTGGTCAACGAGATCCTGCGGGGGGTGCTGGAGGGACCGGTGTAACGACACGCCCCGAGCGGGGGTCTACGGGGGGAACCACCGCGATCGCGAGATCGTTGAGGTTCGAGAGGGGAGGCTGCTGTGGCGGCAAGACCGGGCCCCGCATATAGTGCGTGGCGATGATGCGCTGGCTGCGCGATCCGGATACGCGGAAGTGGCTCGTCCCCGGGATGGGGGTGAAGCGCTGGTTCCTGCTGCTGCTGCTGGGCATGGCCTCGCTGGGGCTCGGCGTCTCCTTCTTGGCCCGTGAGGCGTACCTCACGCTGACGCTGCCGGACGCCTCCTACTACCTGACGCTGCAGTTCATCCCCCAGGTGCTGCGGGGGGCGCTGTTCATCGGCGTGGCGGTGCTGTTCGTGGTGCTGGGGATGTGGAAGTTCAACGCCAACCTGCTGGCGGCGCTGCGCAACAGCGCGCGGGCGAACGGCAACGGCAAGCAGGAAAGCCTGGTCAACCTGGTCTACCGGCACCGCTTCGCGGGGCGGGGGCCGAGAGTGGTCGCGATCGGCGGGGGCACGGGGCTCTCCGTCTCGCTGCGCGGCCTGAAGGAATACACGGATAATCTGACGGCGGTGGTGACCGTCGCGGACGACGGCGGATCCTCGGGACGGCTGCGCCACGACTTGGGCGTGATTCCGCCCGGGGACGTCCGCAACTGCATCGCGGCGCTGGCGGACGCGGAGCCGCTGATGACGCGGCTCTTCCAGTACCGCTTCGGGGAGGGCTCGGGGGAGGGGCTGGCGGGGCACTCGTTCGGGAATCTGTTCATCGTGGCGATGTCGGACGTGACGGGCTCGATGGAGGAAGCGATCCACGAGACGGGACGGGTGCTCGCGGTGCGCGGCCAGATCCTGCCTTCGACGCTGGAGGACGTGCGCCTGGTGGGCCGCACGCGCGACGGCACGACGATCCGCGGCGAGTCCGCCATCACCGCGGCGCACACCGAGATCGCCGAGGTGGCGCTGGAGCCGCAGGTGCCGAAGGCCCACCCGGATGCGGTCAACGCCGTGCGCAACGCGGACCTGATCGTGGTGGGGCCGGGCAGCCTCTACACCAGCGTGATACCGAACCTGCTGGTGCCGGATCTGCGCATCGCCTTCCAGGAATCGCCGGCGATGCGGATCTTCGTGAGCAACGTCGCGACGCAGCACGGCGAGACGGACCACTACAGCGTGCAAGACCACGTGGCCAGCATCGAGCGGCATCTGGGTGGAGCGCCGTTCGACTTTACGGTGGCCAACAGCAACCTGACCGACCGCCTGCCCGAGCGCTGGCAGTCGGAGCCGGTGCGCGTGGGCGACGGGGCGATCGGCGGGCAGGTGGTGTCGGCGGACGTGGTGGACGAGCGCAACCGCTACCGGCACGACCCGCAGAAGCTGGCCGACGCGATCCTCACCATCTACCATGAGCGTGGTGAGGCGGCCCCCCGGCTCGATGACACGGAACGGCTCCTCAGCGGCGTCTAGCGCGGGGCCAGGCAGCGAAAGCGGATCCCGTGTCCATCAGCGAAGTTGTCAACGTCTTCCAGATCCTGGTGGCGCTGACCCTGATCGCGGCCGTGCTGATGCAGGCCAAAGGGGCGGGGCTGGGCAACATCTTCGGCGGCGGGGGCGGCGCGG
The DNA here is from genome assembly GCA_965247775.1 of Dehalococcoidia bacterium. Taxonomy (GTDB): domain Bacteria; phylum Chloroflexota; class Dehalococcoidia; order Bin125; family Bin125. The sequence goes on along the minus strand of OZ252031.1, from coordinate 1,080,779 downwards.
AGACGTTCCGCACCCGGCGCGGCATTGAGCGAGTCCTGTTCCGCGGCACGATTGGGCTGATCCTGCTGTTCGTGGGGCTGTCCATCGCAGCGGTGCGCCTGTAGCGGCGGACCGGCCGCACCGTCGTGCCGCCCTCTCGCTCCGGCATCGTCACGCTGACCACCGACTTCGGCCGCGACGACTCCTACGTAGCGCAGCTGCATGCGGTGCTGCTGGGCATCAACCCGGGGCTGCCGATCGTGGACGTGAGTCACGCGGTCCCGCCGGGCGACCTGCGCGCGGCGCTGTACCTGACGGAGACGGCCTGGCCCCACTTTCCCACGGGGACGGTGCACCTGGTGGTCGTGGACCCGGGCGTGGGGACGGAGCGGGGCGTCGTGGCGGTGCAAAGCGAGCGCGCCTTTCTGGTGGGGCCCGACACGGGCGTACTGAGCAGCGGGCTGCCGGCGCGGCTGCGCCCGGCCGCGGAGCCCATGCGGGTGCCGTTGGCGCCGCCGCTGGCGGCGGTGGACGTGCGGGGTGGAACGCTGTCGGTCAGCGGTGTCTCGCGGACGTTCCACGGGCGCGATCTGATGGCGCCCGTCGCGGCGGCGCTGGCGACCGGGCGCGGCATGGACGATTGCGGCGAGCCGGCGCCGGGGATCGTGCTCGCGCCGTCGCTGGCGACGGCGCTGCGGGATGGGGCGGGCGCGGGGGTAGTGCTGCACGTGGACCGCTTCGGCAACGCGATCACGAGCTTCCGTTCGGCGGAGACGCCGGCGCAGTTCCTGATCGAGGCGGGCGGACGCGAGGTGGCGGGGCCGGCCCCCCACTACCAGCCGGCGCCGGGGGTGGAGGCGGAGGCCATCGCGCTGCCCTCGTCGGGCGGCTACCTGGAGATCGCCTGGCCCAACGGAAGCGCGGCGGAGCGTCTGGGGCTGGCACGGGGGACGGCACTGCACCTGCGGGCGGCGGGCGAGTAGCTCCCGCGGCCGCACCCGAAACGAGCGCGTATGCTGCGGCTATGCCCCCTCCCCGCGTCGCCTTCTTCGGCTCGCCGGACTTCGCCGTGCCCAGCCTCGAAGCGTTGATCGCGAGCCCTTACCGGCCGGCAGTTGTCGTGACACAGCCCGATCGCCCGGCGGGGCGGGGACGGTCGCTGCGGCCGCCAGCGGTGAAAGCACTGGCGGAGGCAGCGGGCATCCCCGTGCTGCAGCCGCCCCGGTTGCGAGAGCCGGAGGCGGCGGCGGCGCTGGCATCGTACGAGCCGGCGCTGCAAGTGATCGCCGCCTACGGGCAGATCCTGCGGCCGGACGTGCTGGCCCTGCCCCGCTTCGGGACGCTGAACGTGCACGCCTCGCTGTTGCCTCGCTGGCGGGGGGCGTCGCCGGTCGCGGCGGCGATCCGCGCCGGCGACGCCGAGAGCGGGGTGACGATCATGCTCGTTGATGAAAGCGAAGACACGGGAGACATCCTCGCCACGCGCCCCGAGCCGATCCGGCCCAACGATGACACCGGCAGCCTGGGCGAGCGGCTGGCGCGCCTGGGGGCGGCGCTGCTGCTGGAGACGATCCCGCGCTGGCTGGCGGCGGAGATCCGGCCGCAGCCACAGGACGCCGCGCGGGCGACGCGGGCGACGCGGCTGCAAAAGTCCGCCGGGGTCATCGACTGGTCCCGGCCGGCGCTGGAGATCGCGCGGCTGGTGCGCGCCTGCTCACCCTGGCCGGGCGCGACCACGGCCTTGCGGGGCCAGGGGCTACGGATCTGGCAGGCGAGCGCGGAGGGGTCGGCGGGGGACGAGCCGGGCCTCGTGCTGGCCGCCGGCGAGACGATCGACGTCGGGACGGGGGAGGGGGTGCTGCGCGTGGCGCGGTTGCAGCGGTCGGGGAAACGGGCGCTGGAGGCCCGGGCGTTCGCCAACGGCGAGCCGGACCTGCGGGGACAGCGGCTGGGAGGAGCGGCATGACGTCGCAGCTGGCGACGGAGAGGCGCCCGGCGCTGCTCGATCTGACACCGCAGGCGCTGAGCGCGCTGGCGGCGGATCTTGGCGCCCCGGCCTACCGGGCGCGGCAGATCGTCGAGGCGGTCTATACGCGGCAGCGGCTGGACTTCGCGGAGATGACGGAGCTGCCGCAGTCGCTGCGCTCGGCGCTGGCGACGCGGCTGCGGGTGGGCCCCGCCGAGACCGTGACGACGGCGACCAACGCCGACGGCAGCACGACGAAGCTGCTGCTGCGCCTGGACGACGGTGAACTCATCGAGACGGTGCTGATGCGCTACGACCCCTTCGGGCGGCGGCGGGCGCGGCGCACGGTCTGCGTATCGACGCAGGCGGGCTGCGCCATGGCCTGCGTTTTCTGCGCGACGGGGGCACAGGGCTACCGGCGGCAGCTGGGGGTGGGGGAGATCCTGTTGCAGGTGCTAACGGCGGCGCGGCGAACGAGCGATGAGGGGGCGCCGCTGACGCACGTGGTCTTCATGGGCATGGGGGAGCCGCTGGCGAACTACGATGCCACGAGCGCGGCTCTGGCGCGGCTGCGGGATCCGGCCGCGTTCGGCATGGGGCCGCGCCGCGTGACGGTATCGACGGTGGGGCTGGTGGCGGGCATCCGCCGTCTGGGCGCGGACCACCCGCAGGTCAACCTGGCCATCAGCCTGCACGCGCCGGACGATGCCTTGCGCCGGCGGCTGGTACCGGTGCCCTCGGCGGGGGTGGGAGAAATCGTGGCGGCCGCGCGCGAGCACGTGGAGACGACGGGACGGCGCGTCTCGATCGAGTACGTGCTCCTGGCCGGGATCAACGACGCCCCGGCGCAGGCCGCCTCGCTGGGGCGGCTGCTGCGCGGGCTGCGCTGCCACGTGAACCTGATCCCGATCAATCCCTCGCCAGGGGTGCTGGGAGAGCGGCCGACCCGCACGGCCGTGCTGCGCTTCCAGTCGGCGCTGGAGCGCAGCGGTGTGACGACGACGGTCCGGGTGGAGAAGGGGCGCGACATCGCCGCGGCCTGCGGGCAGCTGCGGGGCGACCGAACGGACGGGACGACGGCGGGCTAGGAGCCCTCGGCGCCCTCCGAGGCTGCCTCGGCGGCGCCTTCCGGAGCGCCCTCCCCTGGCGGGACTTCGCCCTCGGGGAGTTCTGCCCCCTCGGCCGGGACGCCCTCCAGCTCCGCTTCGTCCTCGGCGGAGAGGCGCGGCGCGACGACAGTCACGATCTGGGAGTGCTCGTCGGCGAGGGCGCGGACGCCCTCGGGGAGGACCAGATCGGAAACCTGCACGCTCTGGCCGAAGTGCTCGAAGTGCGAGATATCGACGGTCAGTTCGGCAGGCATGGCGAGGGGCAGGGCCTCGAGCAGGATGGTGTCCATGCCCTGGACGAGGACGCCGCCCAGGCCCAGCGGCTCACACTCCGCTTCGCCGCTGAGGAGGAGCGAAGCCGTCGCGTGAATGGGGCGGTTGACGTCGATGTGGTGCAACTCCACATGCTGGACGTCCTGGGAGACCGGGTGCCGCTGCACGCGTTGCAGCACGACGGGCCGGGTTTCGCCCTCGCCGGCGATCTGGGCCGTGACGACGGCGTTGCGATCGACAGCCCGGAAGATGCGGCGGAACTCCAAGAGCGAGGCTTGCACGGCAACCGAGTCCAGGCCGCGGCCATAGACGTTCCCCGGGATGATGCCCTCCCGGCGCAGCGTGCGGACCTTCTTGCCTGTGAGGGCGCGGGGCTCCAGCTGGAGGATGAGATCGTCAGCCACGGCGGGTCGCCCTTGAGTCATTTTTTTGGTGCGTGCGGGTGCAATCGACGCTACCGGCCGTCCTGGAAGGGGTCAAGCGGCACGGCGACGCTTCGGGCGGGCGGGGGCGTACCGTATCATCGCGGCAGCGCACCATGGACCCATCGACGACGCCCCGAACGGCCACGACGACGCCCCCGCAGCAAGCCGGGGCAGCGGAGCGGCTGGCCGTCCTGCGGCGCGTCGTGCGCGCCTACGGGGCGGCGCTGGTGGCGTTCAGCGGCGGGGTCGACAGCGCCCTGGTGGCGGCCGTGGCGGCGGAGCAGCTGGGGGAACGGGCGCTGGCGGTGACGGCGGAATCGCCGTCGTTGCCGGCGACGGAGCTGGCGGCCGCCAGGGAGCTGGCGGCGACGATCGGCATCGCGCATCGGGTCGTCGCGACGCGGGAGCTGAAGCGCGCGGGGTACGTCGCGAATGCCGGCGACCGTTGCTACCACTGCAAGAGCGAGCTGTACGACGTCCTGGCGCCGCTGGCGCGGGAGCGCGGTGCGGTGATGCTCAATGGCACGAACGCCGACGACTTGGGCGACTTCCGCCCAGGCCTGCGCGCGGCAACCGAGCACGACGTCCGCAGCCCGCTGCTGGAGGCGGACTGCGGCAAGGCGGAGGTACGGGCGCTGGCCCGGGCCCTGGGGCTGGCGGTCTGGGATAAGCCGGCCGCGGCCTGTCTGGCCAGCCGGATCCCCGTGGGCACGCCGGTCAGCGTGGCGCTGCTGAGCGAGGTGGAAGCGGCGGAGGCCTTCCTGCGCGGCCTGGGCCTGCGTCAGGTCCGGGTCCGGCACCACGGCCAGATCGCGCGGATCGAGACGGACGGGGCGGGGATGAGCATCGTCGCGGCGCAGCGCGAGACGGTGACCCGCCGGCTGACGGCGCTGGGCTTCCGCTTCGTCACGCTGGACCTCGCGGGCTACTGCTCGGGGTCGCTCAACCCGCCGGCGGAGACGCCGCCGTGAGCCTGCTCGATCGCTTCCGTCTGGACGAGAAGGTGGCGCTGGTGACCGGCGGCGGCCGCGGCCTGGGCCGCGCCATCGCGGAGGCGTTGGCGGAGGTGGGAGCGGAGACGCTGATCGTGGGGCGCACCGAGAGGGAGCTGCGGGCCACGGCGCACCATCTGGAGCGCTTCGGACATCGTTGCATTCCCATCGTGGCCGACCTGACCAACGCGGCCGCCCGGGAGCAGGCGCTGCAGACGGCCATGGACCGCTGCAATCAGGTGAACATCCTGGTCAACGCGGCCGCCGTGGGCTGGCCGGGGGAAGATCCGGTCGGCGCGCCGGCGGGACGGGCGTTCCTCTCCCTGTCGGCGGAGGAGTGGGGGGAGGTGACGGCGGTGAACCTGGACACGGCGGCGGCGATGATGCGACTGGTGGGGGATCAGATGGTCCCGCTGAGCGGGGGCAAAATCATTAACGTCACGTCGGCGGCGAGGCACCAGGCGAGCGACGGCTTCTCGGCCTACGGCGCGACCAACGCCGCCATCGAGCAGCTGACGCGCACCCTGGCGCACGAGCTGGGGCACCAGGGCATCAACGTCAACTGCATCGCGCCGGGGCGGATCGTCACGCGGGAGCAGGAACGCGGGGAGTACTGGTCGGCGGCGCGACGGGCGGCGGTGGGCGCCGCGCTCGCGATCGGCCGCGTGGGGGAGGAAGCGGACGTGGGGCCGCTGGCCGTCTACCTGGCCAGCGAGGCCAGCGACTTCGTGACGGGGGCGACGTTCACGCTGGACGGGGGCGGCGCGGTGCCGCGCGCGCTCGACACGGCGCCCTAGGCCCGTGGCTGCATCGACACGAAGCGCCGCGCGGGACGGGGGGTACCCACGACGGCGAGGGCGGCTGCTGGGCGTGGACGTGGGCGGGACGTTCACCGACTTCCTCTACTGGGACAGCGCCGGGCTGCAGGTGGGAAAGCGGCCCTCGACGCCGGACGACCCCGGACGCGCGGTGCTGGAAGGCATCGCGGCGGCGGGCTGGACGCCGGATGAGGTCGTGCACGGCTCCACCGTCTCCACGAATACGCTGCTGACGCGCCGGGGCGCGCGCACGGCGCTGATCACGACGAAGGGCTTCCGCGACACCCTGGTCATCGGACGCCAGGCGCGTCCGGAGCTGTACGCGCTGCACCCCACGCGGCCGGCCCCGCTGGTACCGGAGCGGTTGCGCTTTGAGGTGGATGAGCGGGTGGCCGCGGACGGCGCCGTCGTGCGGCCGATGGACGATGCCGAGGTCGCGGCGGTGCTGGACCGGGTGCAGCGGGCCGGCGCGGAGGCGCTGGCCGTCTGCCTGATCTTCTCGTTCGTGAACCCCGCCCACGAGCAGCGCATCGTGGCGGCGGCGGAAGCGCGAGGGATCCCGGTCTCGGCTTCGCACCTGGTGCTGCCGGAGCATCGCGAGTTCGAGCGCATGAGTACGACGGTGGCCAACGCCTACGTGGGCCCCGCGATGTCGCGCTACCTGCGGGCCCTGGAGGCGGGGCTGCAAGGGGAGCGACCGCTGCGACTGCGGGTGATGCTGTCGAACGGGGGCAGCCTGGGGGCGGCGCAGGCGGGGGCGGCGGCGGTGCGGACGGTGCTGTCGGGACCTGCCGGCGGCGTGGTGGGAGCGCTGAACGCGGCACGAGCGGCGGGCCTGGACCAGGTGATCACGTTCGACATGGGGGGCACGTCCACGGACGTGAGCCTCTGTCCGGGCCGCATCCTGGAGCGCAACGACCTGGAAGTGAGCGGGCTGCCGATCCGCACGCCGGCCGTCGACGTGCACACGGTGGGGGCGGGGGGCGGCTCGATCGCCGGCCTGGACGCTGGCGGGGTGCTGCGGGTGGGCCCGGAGAGCGCCGGGGCCGACCCAGGACCGGCGGCCTACGGACGGGGCCGCAAGCCGACCCTGACCGACGCGCACGTCGTGCTGGGGCGGCTGCGGCCGGACCGCTTCCTGGGCGGCACGATGGCGCTCGACGCGGCGGCGGCGGAGCGGGCCTTGGGCACGCTGGCGCACGCGTTCGCTGGATCGATCGTCGCCACGGCGCAGGCGATCATCGACGTGGCCAACGCCAACATGGCGCGAGCGCTGCGCGTGATCTCGGTGGCGCGCGGCTTCGACCCCGCCGACTTCACACTGGTCGCCTTCGGCGGCGCGGGGCCGTTGCACGCCTGCGACCTGGCGGAAGAATTGCGCATCCCGGCGGTGCTCGTGCCGGCGGCGCCGGGCATCCTCTCCGCCGCGGGGATGCTGCAAGCGGACGTGCAGAAGGACGAGGCGCAGGGGCTGACGCTGCGTATTACGCCGGGCACGCGCGGCCGGGAGGCGGCGTTGGAGGCGTGCTTCGCCGATCTCGCCTCGCGGGCGCGCACGGCGTTGGCGGCCGAGGGCTACCGACGCGGCGTGCGCCTGGAGCGATCGGCCGACCTGCGCTACGCGGGGCAGTCGCACGAGATCCGGGTGCCGCTGCGCTCGACGACGCGGCAGGCGCTGACGGCCGCGCTGGCCGAGGCGCACACGGCGCGCTTTGGCCACGCCGACGCCTCGCGGGCGGTCGAGGTCGTGGTGGCGCGCGTGAAGGCCGCGGCGGCTGGCTTCGCGCCGCCGGAGGCGGCGGGCGGCTTCGCACCGCCGGCCCGATCGGCAGGGAAGGGCGGGACCGGCGTCGAGCGCGCCCTGGTCGTGTGGGAGCGGCCGCGGAGGACGCTGGTTCAGGATCGTGCGAGGGTGACCGGGGCAGGCCTGCGGGGACCGGCGGTGCTGACCCAGCTGGACACGACGCTGCTGGTACCGCCTGGCTGGCGCGCACGCCCGGCAGCGGGGGGCAGCCTCGTGCTGAGACGGGAGCGGACGCGATGACCGCTGTGGTGACCCTGGAGGGCGCCCCCGGCAGGCCCTGGACGCTGGCGGAGGTGGCGGCGGGCGTCGCGCGACGGCTGACGGGCCCCGTGGTGGTCCTGCCCTTCGACGCCCTGCGCCAAGAGTGGCTGGCCAAGCCGCGCGGAGGCGATGCCGACGCGGCGGTGGCCGCGCAGCAGCTGAAGTTGCTGGCCGCGGGGTACGTGAAGGCGGGCTATCACCTGGTGGTGCAGGGGCTCTCGGAGGACGGCGCGCGCGACGACCTGCTGCGGCTGATGCGGATGGTGCCGTCGGTGTCCGCGCTGTCGGTCTCGGTCGGGGGTGACGGGGCGGGGGTGGATCTGCCGCTGGCGGCCTCGGGCGACGCCGAGGCCCTGGCCCAGGCCGTCTGGGAGGCCCTGCCGCCGGAGGCGCTCGGTGGCTAGGGGCCGCGCGCGCGCGGCGGCGATCGATCCGGCGCGGCTGGCGGTCTTCGAGGCGCTGGCCTCGTCGATCGCCGAGGAGATGGGAGCGACGCTGCGGCACACGGCGCTCTCGCCCAACATCAAGGAGCGGGCCGACTACAGCTGCGCCGTCTTCGACGCCGCGGGGCAGCTGCTCGCACAGGCAGCCCACATCCCCGTACACCTGGGGGCGATGCCGGAGTCGGTGCGGGCGGTGGCGGCGCTGGCGCCGTGGGCGCCGGGCGACATCGTCATCCTCAACGACCCCTTCCTGGGCGGTACGCACTTGCCGGACGTGACGATGGTGTCGCCGGTCTTCGAGTCCGCAGGGCGGGGGCGGCGGCAGCCCGTGGGCTTCGTCGCCAGCCGGGCCCATCAGGCGGACATCGGCGGGATGGCGCCGGGGTCGATGCCGGTGGCCTCGGAGCTGGTGCAGGAGGGGTTCATCATCCCGCCGGTGCGCCTCTATCGGGCGGGCGAGCTGGTGCCGGAGACGCTGGCGCTGTTTCTGCGCAACGTGCGCACGCCGGACGAGCGCCGCGGCGACGTCGACGCCCAGGTGGCGGCGCAGCGCGTCGGCGTACGACGGCTGGCGGCGCTGGTGGCGCGGAGCGGCCGCACCGCGTTCACACGAACGGCCGCGGCGCTGCTCGACTATGGGGAACGTTCCGCGCTGGCGGCGATCCGGACCTTGCCGCCGGGCGCATACGAGTTCGCCGACGCACTGGACGACGACGGGGTGAGCGAGGAGCCGGTCCCAATCCGGCTGTGCCTGAACGTGCGACGGAACGGCTGGCACTTGGACTTCAGCGGCTCCGCGCCGCAGCGGCCGGCGTCGGTGAATGCGGTGGCGGCGGTGACGCGATCGGCGAGCTACTACGTACTGCGCTGCCTGCTGCCCGCCGAGGCGCCGACGAACGCGGGGCTCTTCCGCCCCCTGACCTTCACCCTGCCGGAGCGAAGCGTGGTCAACGCCTCGCCGCCGGTGGCGGTGGCGGCGGGAAACGTGGAGACCAGCCAACGGATCGTGGACGTGGTCTGGGGCGCCGCGTCGCAGGCGCTGCCGGGGCGGCTGCCGGCGGCCTCCAGCGGGACGATGAACAACCTCACGGCGGGCGGCATCGACCCGCGCGACGGACGGCCTTGGGCCTACTACGAGACGAGCGGTGGCGGTTTGGGGGCGGGGCCGGAGGGCCCGGGGCTCAGCGCCACGCACAGCCACATGACGAATACGCTCAACACGCCGGCAGAGGCATTGGAGATCGCCTATCCGCTGCGGGTGCTGGAGAACAGTGTGCGGCGCGGCAGCGGCGGGCGGGGCCGGCAGCGGGGCGGCGACGGGCTGGTGCGTCGGACGGAGTTCCTGGCCCCGGCCACCGTGACGATCATCAGCGAACGGCGCCGGAGGGGCCCCTGGGGCGCCGCCGGCGGAGAGCCGGGGCGACCGGGTCGGAACCAATTGGAGCGCGACGGGCGGCGGCAGGCGTTGCCCGGCAAGACGGTAATCGGGGTCGAGACGGGGGACGTGATCCGGCTAGAAACGCCCGGTGGGGGGGGGTGGGGACCGCAGGCGAGGCCGCCCTCCGAAGAGCGGGGATAAGCGCTTCCGAGAGGGATCCGGATGGGGCGGATCTTGGGCGGGCCACCGTTCGTTACACTGCGTGGGGAGCAGCGTCCATGAGCGACCGCCTGGAAGAAGAAATCGAAGATGTCCTCGGCAAGATCGAGGACTTCGAGTGGCACCGCCGGCAGCGGCGAGGGCCGAGCCGCTCGCGCCGGGCCTGGGACGGCTTGTGGCGGGGGACCGGCGATCGACTGAGCTTCCTCTTCATTCGCTTCAGCGCCGGACATCTGATGCTGGCCGGCTTCTTGGTCCTCTTGGGTGGTCTGGTCCTGCGGGTGCGCGGCCCCGGCATCTGGCTGGTGCTCGCGGGCGTCGCATTGTTCCTGCTGGGGCTGGCCTGGAGCATGCGCGCGCCGCGGCGTGCGACCCCACAAGCAGGCGGTGGCTTCTGGCGCGACCGCTACATCCGCTATGACGAACCATGGCCGGGCGGGGTGCGCGGCTGGTTCAAGAGATGGCGACGCTGAGGCCCACACGGTTTCCCCGCTTGCGTTCCACTCCCGGCGTTCCCGGCGGCGGCAGGGCGGCCCGCGCGCGGCTGCTGCTGGCGCTGCTGAGCCTGGCGGCGCTGGCGCTGGCGGCTTGCGGCAGCGGGGCGGCATCGGAGGACATCGCGGACGCGGCGCCGGGCGCGCCTGCCGGCGCGGCGCCGGTGGAAGCGAAGCCGGGCGGGACGCCGGGCCCCGCAGCCTCAGACGACGCCGTCGCGGAGGCGAGTCCCGACGAGTCTGCGCCAGCGCCGCCCAGTTCCAGCGGGCCGCCCCCAGCGGCGCCCAGCCCCAGAGAGCCCAATCCGGGGGACGTACCGGTCCCGCCCTCCGACGACGAGCGCGCAGGTCCGCTGCCCTACGACAACGCCGCCGCGCTGGCGACGCTGGAGACGCTCACGGTCGAGATCGGGCCGCGCGTGCAGGGCACGGAGGCGGAAGAGCGGGCGGCCGGGGTGATCGCGGACGCGTTCAGATCGTTCGGATACGAGGTAGAGCTGCAAGAGTTCCCGCTGGAGAGCCGGGTGGTGGAGGAGTTGCGCCTGGAGGTGGACGGCGAGGCGCTGCCGGTGTCGGTGCTGGAGGGTGCGGCCGCTGGGGCGGTATCGGGGCCGCTGGTCGCGGTGCCCGGGCTGGGCAGCGCGGACGACATGGCAGCGGTGGAGCTGGAGGGTGCGGTGGCGCTGATCGAGCGGGGGGTCCTCTTCCTCCGCGAAAAAGTGGCGGACGCGAGCGCCGCGGGCGCGGTGGCCGTCGTCATCTTCAACAACGACCCGGGCGGCTTCAGCGGCGGCCTGGGAGCGGAGGCGGACGTACCGGTGCTGGCGCTGAGCCGGGAGGATGGACTGGCCCTGCGACGGGTGGCCACCGCAGCACAGACGACGGCGGAGGTCACGCTGCGCTTCCTGACGTCGACGGCGGCGTCGCAGAACGTGATCGCGCGGAGCCCGGGCGGGACCTGCGCCGTCTGGGTGGGAGGGCATTACGACACTGTGCCGAACGTCCCCGGCGCGAACGACAACGGCAGCGGTACGGCGCTGGTGGTAGAGATGGCGCGGGCCTTCGCGGGCCGCCGCGCGGGAGCCGGAATCTGCTATGCGGCGTTCGGGGCAGAGGAGGCGTCGGCGATGAGCGGCGGCCTGCTGGGGTCGCGGGTCTTCGTGGCGGAGCTGGAGGCGTCGGGAGAGGCGGAAAACGCCCGGGCGATGCTGAACCTCGACGTCGCGGCGGCGGGCAACCAGATCATCCTGGTGGGGGACCGGGCACTGGTAACGCAGGCGGCGGCGATCGCGGCGGCGCGGGGCATCGAGGCGCGGGCGGGGTCCTTGCCGTTCGGCTCCGGCTCCGACCACCTGAACTTCGCGCAGGCTGGCATCCCGGTCCTGTTCCCCACGCTGCTGGGCGGTCCGATTCATGACCCCTCGGACGACTTCTCGGCGGTGGAGCCGCAACGCCTGGCCGTCGTGGGGCGCATCGCGCACGCCGCGCTGGAGTGCCTGGCTGCAGCGGGCGATCCCGTTTTGGCGCCGCCGCTGGGCTGCACGCGGCCCTGACCGGTCGAACCGGCGCGCGGGACTACGACCGTCGTGCGGCGTGGCGCCGGCGGAGGCGGTTTGGACCGGAGCGAGGGCGGCGGTACAATCCTGGGGCGGGCAACACGGGAGGGACGGGGAGTTCGGCCGGTGCAGCTGCGGCTGATCATTCCTCTCACGGCGGCCGCGGTCGCCCTGGCGGCCTGCGGTGGCCCCGGCGACGAGGCGGCCACGCCCCCACCCGAAGCCACCCAGAATCCGGACCCGGAAACGATTCCGGTGGAGGAGTTGCCAGACGTCCTGCCGGAGCCCTTCATCTTCCACGGGGACGAACTCTTCGGCGAAGAGGTGGAGCCGGAGGTCGAGGAGCGGATTTACACGGTCGAGCCCGGCGACACGCTGGCCCTGATCGCGGAGGCCGCCGGGGTCACGACGGAGGAGTTGCAGCGGCTCAACGGCATCGCCGATCCGAGCGTGCTGGCGGCAGGCGACGATCTGCGCATTCCCGTCCGCAGCGATGAAGCGGACCGCATCCAGGCCACGCTGGATACGGAGGCGGAAGATTTCTCGGGGCCGCCGCCGGGGGATCCGTACACGGTGCAGCCGGGGGATACGCTGATCGATATCGCCAACGCGCGCGGGATCGAGTGGCGGGACTTGCAGTCCTACAACGGGCTGACGGAGTTCGAGGCGAGCAACCTGCTGGTTGGGCAAGTACTGATCATTCCGCCGGCCCCTGAGGAAGATGCAGGTCCCACGGAGCCGCCCGGCTGATCCAGGGGGTGACGGGTGGGGGAAATTGTCGGCCTCGGGGGCCTGTGATAGCCTCCCCGCGGCCTTCCCTCCGGCTGGCGGGAGGGCCATTTTTCGCTCGCCGGCTCAGGAAACGCAAGGACGATGACCGTCGAGGAGTACGGCGTCCAGCACGAGGATTCGCTCACGGATCTGGCGCGTCGCAGGGAAGCGAGTTTCCTCGGCGGCGGCGAGAGGGCGATCGCGCGGCAGCACGAGCGGGGCAAGCTGACCGCGCAGGAGCGTCTCGCGATCCTCTTCGACGAGGGGACGTTCCAGGAGCTGGACCCCTTTGTCACGCATCGCGCCACGCGCTTCGGGCTGGCGGACCGTAAGGTGCCGGGCGACGCGATCGTGACCGGCTACGGGCGCATCGCGGGGCGCACGGTCTTCGCCTACGCGCAGGACTTCACCGTACTGGGGGGATCGCTGTCGGAGGCGGTGGCGGAGAAGATCGTCAAGGTGCAGGAGATGTCCATGCGGGCGGGGGCGCCGATCGTGGCGCTGCAAGACGGGGGCGGCGCGCGCATCCAGGAGGGGGTGGCGTCGCTGCGGGGCTACGGCGACATCTTCCTGCTCAACACGCTGGCCTCGGGCGTGGTGCCGCAGATCTCGGTGAGCTGCGGCCCCACGGCGGGCGGCGGCGTGTACTCCCCCGCGATCATGGACTTCGTCTTCATGGTGGCGGGGCTGGGACAGATGTACATCACCGGCCCCGACGTGGTGCGGGCGGTCACGCACGAGGACGTGACGCACGAGGAGCTGGGGGGGGCGGAGGCCCACGCCACGCGCAGCGGCGTGGCCCATTTCGCCATCCAGGGGGAAGAGGAGACCTTGCACACGGTGCGGGATCTGCTCGCCTATCTCCCCTCGAACAATATGGAGGCGCCGCCCTGGGTGGAGCCCCGCGACGACCCGGACCGGCGCAACCCAGAGTTCCTGGAACTGGTGCCGGCCGACGCCGACCGAGCCTACGACATCCGCGATGTCATGCACGGCATCGTGGACGACGGCGATCTCCTGGAAGTCCACGCGCACTGGGCGCGCAACATCGCGGTGGGGTTCGCGCGCATGGGGGGCTGCACGGTGGGGCTGGTCGGCAACTCGCCGGACACCTTGGCGGGCGTGCTGGACATTGACGCCTCGCGCAAGGCCGCCCGCTTCGTGCGCTTCTGCGACTGCTTCAACATCCCCTTGGTGACGCTCGTGGATGTGCCCGGCTTCCTGCCGGGGACCACGCAGGAATACGGCGGCATCATTACGCACGGGGCGAAGCTGATCTACGCCTACTCGGAGGCGACCGTGCCGAAGGTGGCGGTGACGCTGCGGAAGGCCTACGGCGGCGCCTATGTGGTGATGAGCAGCAAGCACCTGCGTTCCGACGTGAACCTGGCCTGGCCCAAGGCGGAGATCGCGGTGATGGGGGCGGAGGGGGCGGTGAACATCATCCAGCGGCGGGAGATCGCGGAGGCGGAAGACGCGGCGGCGGAGCGGGAGCGTCTGATCGCCGAGTACGAAGCGGAGTTCAGCAACCCCTACCAGGCGGCGGAACTGGGCTACGTGGACGACGTCATCGACCCGCGGGACACCCGGCGCGAGGTAATCCGGGCGCTGGAGATGCTGAAGAACAAGTCGGATGGGAATCCGCCCAAGAAACACGGCAACATCCCCTTGTGAGCGGGCCGGTCACGAGGCCAGGATGAGCAGTCGGCGGGACCGAGGCGCCGCGCGTCGAGGGTGCTGCCCACACGGCACGTCCGGCCCAGCTTGATAGAATGACGCTCGGTCGCGTCCCCTCGGTGCCCGGGACCACAGCGCGGCGCATGCGCCGCTCGCCCCGCGCCGCCCTCAGGAGTAGTCATGCCCATCTACGAAGCCGACACCGTCGCGCGGGTCCAGCGGGCCTACGGGCGCGCGGAAGCGGGCGTGAACGTGGCCCGCGCCCGTCTGGGCCGGCCCCTGACGCTGGCGGAGAAGATCCTCTTCGCGCACATGACGGATCCGCAGGGGCAGGGGCTGGAGCGGGGCCGGGACTACGCCACGCTGCAGCCGGACCGCGTCGCGCTGCAGGACGCGACGGCGCAGATGACGCTGCTGCAGTTCGAACTGGCCGGGCTGCACCGGGTGCAGACCCCGACGACGGTCCACTGCGACCACCTCATCCAGGCGCAGGTGGGGGCGACAGCGGACCTGACGGCGGCGATCGCTGAGAACCACGAGGTCTTCGACTTCCTGGAGAGCGCGGCCGCCCGCTACGGAGCGGGCTTTTGGAAGCCCGGCGCCGGCATCATCCACCAGGTCATTTTCGAGAACTATGCCTTCCCCGGCGGGCTGATGATCGGCACGGACAGCCACACGCCGAACGCCGGTGGCATGGGCATGCTGGCGATCGGGGTGGGCGGGGCGGAGGCCGTGGACGTGATGGCGGGGTTGCCCTGGGGGGTGACCGTGCCGCGGCTGATCGGGGTCTACCTAACCGGCCGCCTGGACGGTTGGACGGCGCCCAAGGACGTGATCCTGCGGGTGGCGCAGGAGCTGACGGTCAAGGGCGGCACGGGCGCGATCGTGGAGTACTTCGGGCCGGGGGTGGCCTCGCTCAGCGCGACGGGGCGGGGCACAGTGACGAACATGGGGGCGGAGATCGGCGCCACCACGTCGGTCTTTCCCTTCGACGCCGCGACGGCGCGTTACCTGCGGGCGACGGAGCGGGGCGAGCTGGCGACGCTGGCCGAAGCGCACGCCGCGCAGCTGCGCGCCGACCCCACGGTCGAAGCACAGCGGCATGAGATCTTCGACCGGGTGATCGAGATCAACCTGGACGAGCTGGAGCCGGCCTGGGTGGGACCGCACACGCCCGATCTGCGGCACACAGTGTCGGCGGTCGGGGAGTGGGCGGCGGCCCAGGGCTACCCGACCGCGATCAAGGACGCGCTGATCGGGTCCTGCACGAACAGCTCCTACGAGGACCTGAGCCGGGCCGCGAGCCTCGCGCGGCAGGCGACGGAAGCGGGGCTCACCGTGCGGGTGCCGCTGCTGGTGACGCCCGGGTCGGAGCAGGTACGCGCAACCGTAGAGCGCGACGGGCAGATCGCCGCCTTTGAGGAGGCCGGGGCGACGGTGCTGGCCAACGCCTGCGGTCCCTGCATCGGGCAGTGGAAGCGCTCGGACATCGCACCGGGCGAGACGAATACGATCGTGACGTCGTTCAACCGCAACTTCCCCGCCCGCAACGACGCCAATCCGCAGACGCTGGCCTTCATCGGCAGCCCCGAGATGGTGGTGGCGCTGGCCTTCGCGGGGGAGCTGGGCTTCGACCCGCGCACGGACACCATCGCGCGCAACGGTGAGCGCTTCCGCTTCCGCCCGCCAGCGGGCGACGAGCTGCCGCCCCGCGGTTACGACACGGGAGATGCCGACCTGGTCACGCCCCCCGACGACGGCAGCGACGTGGAGGTCGTGGTGGCGCCGGCGAGTGCGCGCTTGCAGCGGCTGACCCCCTGGCCGGCCTGGGACGGTTTGGACCTGACCGACTGCCTGGTCCTGCTCAAGAGCCAGGGCAAGACCACCACGGACCACATCTCGCCGGCGGGGCGCTGGCTGCGCTTCCGGGGGCATCTGGATAACATCTCCGACAACACCTTCAGCGGGGTGAACAACGCCTTCGCTCCCCAGACCGGGCACGGCAACAACGTGCTCAGCGGCGAGCGCGATCTGCTGCTGCCGGACATCGCGCGAGCCTACCGGACGGCGGGGGCGCGCTGGCTGCTGGTGGGCGACGAGAACTACGGCGAAGGGTCGAGCCGGGAGCACGCGGCCATGCAGCCGCGGCACCTGGGAGGGGTGGCGGTGATCGCGCGGAGCTTCGCGCGGATCGCGGAAACGAACCTGAAGAAGCAGGGGATGCTCGCCCTGACGTTCGCGGACCCCGCGGACTACGAGCGCATCGGGCAGGAGGACCGGATCAGCATCGTGGGGCTGGGCGCGCTGACGCCGGGGCAGCCGCTGACGATGCTCGTGCGGCACCCGGATGGGGCGGAGGAGCGCCTGTCAGTCCAGCACACGCTCACACAGGAACAGATCGGCTGGTTCCGGGCGGGCGGGGCGCTGAACGAGATCGCGGCCAAGCGCACCACTCGCAAGCGCTAAGCGACGTCCGAGACAGGGAGCAATCCGCGCCCGCGCCATCGTTGGAGCCGGGGGAGAAAGAACAGGATGCGAAAAAAAGTCACGGTGATCGGCGCGGGCAACGTGGGCGCGACGACGGCGCAGCGGCTGGCAGAGCGCGGCTACGCCGACGTCGTGCTGCTGGACATCATCAAGGGGATGCCGCAGGGCAAGGCGCTGGACCTGGCCGAGGCGAGCCCCGTCGTGGGAGTCGATGCCAAGATCACGGGCACCAACACCTACGGCGCGACACGCAACTCGGACGTCGTCGTGATCACGTCCGGCATCGCGCGCCGGCCGGGCATGAGCCGTGACGACCTCCTGGCGACGAACATGGCGATCGTCAAGGACGTGACCGCGAAAGCGGTGGCGGCGTCCCCCAAGGCGGTCGTGATCGTGGTCAGCAATCCGCTGGACGCGATGTGCCACGCCGCCTTCGACGCCGCCAAGCTGCCGGCCAAGCGCGTCGTGGGGATGGCGGGGATCCTGGACACGGCCCGCTACCGCTCCTTCGTCGCCGAGGAACTCAACGTCAGCGTGCAGGACGTCAACGCCTACGTGCTGGGCGGGCACGGCGACACGATGGTGCCGCTGGCGTCGTACACGACGGTGGCGGGCATCCCCATCCAGGAGTTGCTCCCGGCGCGGCGCTTGCAGGAGATCATCGATCGCACGCGCAACGGCGGCGCGGAGATCGTGGGGCTGCTGAAGACGGGCAGCGCCTTCTATGCGCCCTCGGCCGCGGTGGCGGAGATGGTCGACGCGATCATCCTGGACCAGAAGCGCATCCTCCCCTGCGCGACGCTGCTGCGCGGCGAGTTCGGCATCAACGACCTCTATGTCGGGGTGCCGGTGAAGCTGGGCGCCGGCGGCGTCGAGCAGATCATGGAGATCAAGCTCCAGCCCGAGGAACGCGCCGCGCTGCGGCGCTCGGCGCGATCGGTGCGGGGGCTGGTGCGGGCCATGGACCGGCTGGACAAGCGGGCGCAGGTCGCGGCGCGCAAAGCGGCCAAAGCGGCCGCGGCCGGCGCGAAGAAGGCCGGCGCCAAGCGGGCGGCGAAGCGGAGCGCCAAGAAGTCGACGCGGGCGCGGCGCTAGCGGCCGGGCGCGCGCGGTAGGGGCTTCGGGCTGCTCGGGACAGAGGAGCAGGTGATGAGCGACGTGCGGATCGAGTCGGACACCATGGGCCAGGTGGAGGTCCCAACGGACCGCTACTGGGGTGCGCAGACGCAACGCTCGCTGCAGAACTTCAAGATCGGCGGCGAGCGCATGCCGCGGCCGATCATCCGTGGGCTGGGCATCGTCAAGCACGCCTCGGCCTCGGTGAACGAGTCGCTGGGCAAGCTGGACGCGGAGCGAGCCAACGCGATCCGGCAGGCGGCGCAGGAGGTCATCGACGGCGTTCTGGACGATCATTTCCCGCTCGTCGTCTGGCAGACCGGCTCCGGCACGCAGAGCAACATGAACGGCAACGAGGTCATCTCCAACCGCGCGATCGAGATCCTGCGTGGGGTGCAGGGCTCGAAGGATCCCGTCCACCCCAACGACCACGTCAACATGTCGCAGTCCTCGAACGACGTCTTCCCGGGCGCGATGTCGGTCGCAACGGGCGAGCAAGTGGTGAAGCGCCTCATCCCGGCGCTGGCGCACCTGCGGGAGGCGCTGCGGGCGAAGTCGGAGGCCTGGGGGGAGATCGTCAAGATCGGGCGCACGCACCTGATGGACGCGGTGCCGCTGACGCTGGGGCAGGAGTTCTCGGGCTATACGCAGCAAGTGGCGTACGGGATCGCGCGGCTGGAGGGGACCCTGCCCCGATTGTACGAGTTGGCGCTGGGGGGCACGGCGGTGGGAACGGGCCTGAACTCGCACCCCGACTACGGCCCCAGAGTGGCGGCGGAGATCGCGACGCTGACGGGGCTGCCGTTCGTCACGGCGCCGAACAAGTTCGAGTCGCTGGCGGCGCACGACGCGCAGGTGGAGCTGGCCGGACAGCTGACGACGATCGCGGTCTCCCTGATGAAGATCGCCAACGACGTGCGCTTGTTGGGCTCCGGCCCCCGCGCCGGGCTGGGCGAGCTGATGCTGCCGGTCAACGAGCCGGGCAGCAGCATCATGCCGGGCAAGGTTAACCCCACCCAATGCGAGGCGCTGACCATGGTCTGCGCGCAGGTGATCGGCAACGGGCAGGCGGTGGCTGTCGGCGGCGCTACGGGGCACTTCGAGTTGAACGTGTTCAAGCCGGTGATAGCCTACAACAACCTCCAAAGCATCCGCCTGCTCGGCGACGCGGCGCTGTCGTTCACGGACAACTGCGTGGTGGGGATCGAGCCCAACCGCGCGCGCATCGACGAGCTGATGCGGATGTCGCTGATGCTGGTGACGGCGCTGAACCCGCACATCGGCTACGACAACGCGGCCAAGATCGCCAAGACCGCGCACGAGAACAACGGCATGCTCAAGGAGACCGGCGTCGAGCTGGGCATCCTCACGGCGGAGCAGTTCGACGAGTGGGTGCAGCCGGAGCGGATGACGCACCCCTAGGGCAGGTGCTGCTCGGGGGGTTCGCCCTTCGACAGGGCTCAGGACGAACGGCCCAAGGGTCGGAGCAGATGACGCACCCGTAGGGGCGCGAAGGTTCTAGACAGCCGCAGGCAACTGCACCACCCAGTCGGAGTCCCCGACCTGGGCAATGCTGGCCTCGCGTCCCCTCGCTACTGCTTTGAACTTCTCCGAGAGCCGGCTCGGAGCGCTCTTGAACGTGATCGTACGGACCTCGTTCTGCGTCAGCTCCGAGATTCGCCCAAGCAACTCGTCGAGAAATGACGGACCGACTGCCTCTACGCCGTTGAAGTCAAGCGTGAGGGAGGAGTCACCTTCGTCTGAGCCGACAACGCTTGCCACATGCGACGCGATGTCCACCGCGACCGATCTGCTAACGAGCGCTCTCCGGTGAGTCACCTCATATACGGCTATTGCCATTTCAGGTTCCTACCGACGCGTAAGCGAGCGTGCCCGGGAACAGTGACCCCCTGTGAGCTTCCGTTTTTAAGTCCTCCGTCTGTCTTACGAACCCTAGTCCTGAGTGTATAAGCAACTCCCGGCCTGGACTCCGCATGTCGTCTGCCACCGCGAACAGCCCGATCCCGCGAGTCGGGAGGCCGGTACCGCTGGTCCGCTCCTTCATGGCGAGTTCGATCGCGGCCCAGTCATAGAAAAGGCTTCCACGTAGGTCGGGGTTCCTTTCCAGTGACTCTCGGATGCCGATACCACCGTCTGCCACTACGCAAAGAAATCGTGGGGCTTGCTGCCAGTCGTAGTACTGAATCATTCCATAGGATCCAACGGGCGATTCGGAATGTTCAACCGCGTTCACAGCGAGTTCCCCAAAGGTCTCAACTACAAGACCCCGAACGTTCGGGGCGCCAAGGCGGTGCTCCGACAAGGAACCGAGCGCTTCGTCTGCGATACGTCCGACATCCGCTTCCGAATCGAATCTCTGGAGTGGTACGACCATCTGTCCCTGCGCCGCAGGTGCGATATCGCGATCGTCTGCCACGACGCCGTTCTCATTCAGCAGGTCGAACATCCCCATCCCTTTGAGGTAACGGCCACCCCTATATTCTCCGGCACGACGACTTGGCACGTTGTCCCCTGATTCGCGGCGAGCAGGCAGTAGACGACACACCAGAGCACAGCGGGGGGACGCAGAAACTCGCAGTGCCGCAGATCTATGGCGAACTCCTCGATCGGCGAGCTACGCGGATCATTCCTGATCAGGCCGGCCGCTAGCTGGTCCACGTGGGAGAAGTTCGGCGGGGGCGCGATGACTTCCATCGGATCTCTCCCTTGCCGGTCGAAGCGGCTGACGGGCAGGCTAACCCACGGTCGGAGGGACCAACGAGGCGGAGCCAACGGACGTCGATCGGGCCGCAGGGGGCGCCCCACCTAGTGCCGATGCGGTGCCTGTTCCACGACGCGCGATCGCATTCGCGACGTTCAGGGAGAGCCAGAAGATCGTCGAAGCTGGCGCGTGTAGGAGCGGCTCGACTTCGGGGGCCGCT
The DNA here is from genome assembly GCA_965247775.1 of Dehalococcoidia bacterium. Lineage (GTDB taxonomy): Bacteria > Chloroflexota > Dehalococcoidia > Bin125 > Bin125. The sequence goes on along the minus strand of OZ252031.1, from coordinate 1,060,069 downwards.
AGCCGATCGATAGCCGCGGTAAGAGAGTTATGCGCTTCTGAGCCGGGTAGGCCCGCCCGGCGCGATCGTTTATGTCCTGACCTTACAAGGACATTGCACGGGGGGTGGAACCGCCCTCAGGACCCGAGCGTTGTTGCATCAGGAGGGCCATCGACAGCGGGGCCGAGCAGTACCGTCACCCCGCCCGCCTTCCTCCGGTTGCCGCCGGAGGAAATGCCGATTCGGCCTCGCGCCCTCCGGACCGTCTACGGGCCGCCCCCTCGGGGGCGGCCCGTCTTCGGTGCAGCGCCTCCGGCCGGGACCGCCGCTCGTTCCCTTTCACATCGCTCAGGGCACATGGGCCGGGAGGTTCTCTTGGTGCGGGAGTGCGGTCTAGGCGACGCCCGCCTTCTGCAACAGCGGCTTGGTGCTGACGACGTGCCGGTTCAGCCCCAGCGCCTCCGGCGCCAGCCCCATGGCGAGGCCGATGAGCTGGGGGATGTGCAGAATGGGCAGGTCCAGCTTGCGCTTGATCACGTGCGCGGCGTCGGCCTGCTGGGCGTCGAGGTTGAGATGGCAGAGGGGGCAGGGCGTGACCAGGGCGTCGGCGCCCTTGTCCTGCGCCTCCCCCACGTGGCTGCCGGCCATGGTGAGTGAGTTCTTCTTGTTCGTGGTAAGGATGGGGAAGCCGCAGCACTTGGTCATGCCGTCGTAGGTGACATTGGTGGCGCCGACCAGCTCGATGACGGCCTCCAGGCTGTTGCGCCGGTGCGGATGCTCCTCGAAGCCCAGCACGCGCTCCGGCCGCAGGATGTAGCAACCGTAGAAGGGGCCCAGGTGGAGTTCGTTGAGGGGGCGCCGGATGAAACCGCTGAGCCGGCCGGCCTCCAGGTCCTCCAGCAGGATCCAGAGCAGGTGGCGCGGTTCGGCCGTGCCGCTGTAGTGCAGCCCTTCAGGAGCCAGGCGCTCGTTGATGCGGGCGCGGTAGTCGTCGTTCGCCAACTTCTCGCGAGCCAGGCTGTGGACGCCGACGCAGGTGGAGCAGATGTCCATGAGGGGCAAGTTCATGCCCTCGGCGAGAGCGAGGGTACGGGCGTTGAGGGTGTCGGCGAGGTAGGGGTCGCCGTCGGAGATGATGCCCGCGCCGGTGCAGGCGGCGGCTTCTAGCTCAACCAGCTCGATGCCGACATGCTCCGCAACGGCGAGGGTAGCTTTGTACAGCTCGGGCGCCGCGCCGCGGGAGACGCAGCCCGGCCAGAAAGCGTATTTCACAGGCTTCTCCTCCGTCTTCCGATCTGACGTGTCCCCGGCGGCCGGGTCGGCCGCGGCGGCTCAGCCGCTCAGCGCCTCCGTGTAGGCGCTGCTGAAGGACTCGTGGTTGACGTCGTGGTGGTGCTTCTCGTCCTCCACCTCGTCGAAGATGCGGCGGATCTCGCGGCGGCCGTCCTTGCTCGCCCCGTGCCGACGGGCGGCCTCGATCAGCTTGCGCGACTTGAGCAGCCGGATCGCGCCCGGGGTGTAGGCCAGGAGTTCGGGGAGCGCGCCCGGGCGGATGCCCGCCGAGAGCACGGGCAAAGTGGCCTCATCCAGGCGGCCGCGCTTGCGCACGCCGCCGCTGAAGGCCTTGGAGTGGCGCGAACCGTGGTTGTTGGTGACGCCGGCATTGATGGCCTCCGTGCGCAGCTCCATGATGGCGTCCATCGGCAGCACGTCCTTGGGGCAGGCCTCCACGCACATGAAGCAGCGGGTGCAGTCCCAGATGCCACCGTGCATGCGCGAGAGGCGCTCCAGCCGCTCTTCCTTCTTGCTGTCGCGGTTGTCCATGACGAAGCGGTAGGCCTTGGCCAGGGCGGCGGGCCCGAGGAACTTCGGATCGACGGCGGCGACGGTGCAGTCCGAGTAGCAGGCACCGCAGTGGATGCAGGTGGAGGCGTGCTGCCAGTGGTCGAACGCCGCCTTGTCCTGGCGGTACTCGCGGGTGGGCGGCTCCTGATCCTCGAAGTCCTGCAGCCAGCCCTCGGCGCGGCGGAACTGCTCGATAAACTTCTCGGTGTCGACGACCAGGTCCTTGATCACCGTCTGGTTGCCCTGGGGACCCACCCGGATCGGGTCGCCCCGCTTGGCAGCCTCCGGTACCTGGGTCTTGCAGGCCAGCCCGGAGCGCCCGTTGATCTTGACCGCGCAGGAGCCACAGATGGCGTGGCGGCAGGACATCCGCAGGGAGAGGGTGCCGTCCTGCTCCCAGCGGATGGTGTTGAGGCAGTCGAGCACCGTCTCACCGGGCTCGTAGTCCACCTGGAACTCCTGCTCGTAGGCGCGCTCCTCGACGGGGTCGAAGCGGTCGATGATGAACGTCTGGGTGGGCATGGGCGTCCTCCGGCATCGCCCGGCTGCGCGCGACGCGGGGTCGCGGGCGCGGCCGGGCGGCGCTAGTACTTGCGCTCCTCGAGCGGGTAGGCCTCGCGGTGCCGCGGGGCCATGTTGACGTCGCTATAGGTCAGCCGGGGGCCGTCCTCCTCGCGGTAGGCGAGGGTGTGCTTGAACCAGTCCTCGTCGTTGCGGGTGGGGAAGTCGCGACGGGCGTGCCCGCCGCGACTCTCCTGGCGGTTGAGGGCGCCGCTGACGATGACTTCCGAGTACTCGAGCATGTGGTCCAACTCGATCGCGTCGAGCAGGTCCGTGTTGAAGGTGGCACCCTTGTCGTCGATGGCGACGTTGCGGCAGCGGCCCTGCAGCTCCTTGACGCTGCCCAGGCACTCCTGGAGCTGCTCCTGGCTCCGGAAGACGCCGCACTTGTCCATCATCACGTCGCGCAGCTCCTGGCGGATGGCGCCGACCTTGTCGCTGCCCTCGCCCTGGAGAAAGCGGTTGACCTGCGCGACGGCCGGCTCCATGTCGCCCTCGCTGATGCGAGTGGGCTCCAGATCCTTCACCCGGCCCCGCATGCTGCGGCCGGTGCGTCGGCCGAAGACCACGGCCTCCAGCAAGGAGTTCGTGCCCAGGCGGTTGGCGCCGTGGACGGAGACGCAGGAGCATTCGCCGGCCGCGTAGAAGCCGGTGATGGGGGTGTCCTCCTGGTCCTTGAGCCGGACCTGCCCGTCCACGTCGCAGGGGATGCCGCCCATCGAGTAGTGCGCGGTGGGCTGGATGGGGACCGGCTCCTCCAGCGGATCGATGCCGGCGAAGTCACGCGCCAGGTGCAGCACGGAGGGCAGGGCGTAGCGGATGCGCTCCTCGCCGATGGGGCGCAGGTCCATGAAGACCGAGTCGGCCTTGGCGGTGACGCCGCGGCCGGCGTCGACCTCGGTCTGCGCGGCGCGGGCGACGATGTCCCGCGGTGCCAGCTCCATGGCGCCGGCCGCGTAGTCCTCCATGAAGCGCTTGCCGTCGGCGTTGACGAGGTGGGCGCCCTCGCCGCGGGCGGCCTCGCTGAGCAGGATGCCGGAGCCCTGCAGCCCGGTCGGGTGGAACTGGACGAACTCCATGTCCTGGAGGGGGATGCCGGCGCGGTAGGCCATGACGACGCCGTCGCCGGTGGAGGCGAAGGCGTTCGTGGTGACGCGGAAGGTGCGGCCGTAGCCACCGGTGGCGAACATGACGGCCTTGGCCTGGATGGCCTCAATGCCGCCGGTCAGGATGTCGTAGGCGACGAGGCCCTGGCAGGTGTTCTCGCGCACGACGAGGTCCAGGGCGTACCACTCGCTGTAGACCTTGACGCCGCGCTTGAGGAGCTGCTCGAAGAGGACGGTGAGGAGGGCGTGGCCGGTGCGGTCCGCGGCGTAGACGGCGCGCGGGGCGGTGTGGCCGCCGAAGCGGCGCTGCGCGACGCGGCCGTCGTCCATGCGGGAGAAGGCGCAGCCCATGTGCTCCAACTCGAAGATGTTCTCGGGGGCCTCGCGGCCGAGGATCTCAGCGGCGTTCTGGTCGACGAGGAAGTCGCCGCCCTTGACGGTGTCGTACATGTGCAGCTCCCAGGAGTCGTCATCCGAGGAGTTGCCGAGGGAAGCGGCGATGCCGCCCTGGGCGGCACCGGAGTGGGAGCGGAGCGGGTGGACCTTGGTCAGGATGGCGACATCGATGCTGGGGTCGGTGGAAACCTCCAGCGCGGCACGCATCCCCGCCAGGCCGGAGCCCACGATCAGGACGTCATGCTGCAGCAACGAACGCCCCCCCCACGAAAGAAACGGGCTCGCGGGCCGCGGCAACGGCCAAACAGCGAGCGATGTCCGGGCAGATCGAGCCTATCACCGGCCCGGAGGCGGTTCAATTAACGCAGTGCCGGCGCACCGGCCGGGCGCTACAGGCGGCCTTGGGAAGCGTCAACGCGCGGTGGTGGGCCCCGCTTACTCGCCGCTGTAGAAGCGGATCACCTTGGCGCCCAGCGCGCCGACGGCGCGCAGGGCGAGGGCTTGGAGACAGACGATGCTCTTGGCGTCGATGATGGCGCCCTCGCTGACGAGGTCCATGGCCTCGCCCAGGGTGTAGTACTCCACCAGGATGCGCTCGTCGGGGTCGGGCGGCAGCGGCGCCGCGACGCAGTCACGGGCGAGGAAGCCGTGCAGGTACTCGTCGGTCCAGCCCGGTGCGACGTAGAAGCTTGGCAGCGGCTCCAGGCTGCCGGGCCGCAGGCCGGCCTCTTCCTGCAGTTCGCGCGCGGCGCAGGCAGCCGGATCCTCGCCCTCCTCAACCACGCCGGCGGGCAATTCGAGCAGGGGGCCGCCGACGGGGGAGCGCCACTGGCGCACGAAGGCGATACGGCCCTCGTCGTCGAAGGCGAGAACGACCACGGCGGGGGCGTGCTCGGCGACTTCCCGGGTGGCCTCGCGGCCGTCGGCGAGCCGCTGGGTGTCGCGGCGCAGGTTGAGGATGCGGCCTTCGTAGAGGCGCTCGGAGCCGACGGTGTCTTCGTGCAGGTCGTCGGCGTCGCGGGGGGCGTCAGGCATCGCCGGGGGTGCGCGCGGGGGCGGTCAGGTCCAGGGCCATCGCCACCTCATCGCAGCGGTCGTACTTGGGGCAGCGGAAGCACTCGTTCCACACCTTGCGGGGGAAGGCGGAGACGGCCGCCTGGTGGAAGCCCAGGCGTTCGAAGAAGACGGGGGTGGTGGTGAGAGCGAAGACGGTGCGCAGGCCAAGGCCCCGGGCCTCTTCGACCAAGGCCTCCACGACCACGCGGCCCAGACCGCTCCCCTGCCGCTCCGGGTCCACGACGAGGGACTTGATCTCGGCCAGGTCCTTCCACTCGATGTGCAGGGCGCCGGCGGCGAGGAGCGCATCCCCCTCGCGCAGGACGATGAAGTCGCGCAGGGTCTCGTAGATCTCCCCCTCGGTGCGGGGCAAGACGTCGCCGGTGGCGTCGGCCCAATGCTGGACCAGCCGCTGGATGGCGGGAACGTCGGCGAGGCGGGCCCGGTCCGCCAGGCGGGGCGTTGGGGGGTCTTGGGTGGTCGTCATGCCGGTTGTCCGCGGGCCTGCGCCCGAGCGCCCACGATACCGCAGGGCTGGGGCTGGGTCTTGGCCGGGATGGCGTTACTTGGGCCCGGGCCCCTCCCCGGGGTCGATGCCCGGCAAGCGCTCATGGGCGGCGGCCAAGCGGCGCTCGTCGAGCCAGGCCAGGCGCCGCCCTAGCTGCGCGAAGAACGGGGTCTCGTCGAAGCGGGCGAGGCGGGCCACGTTCTCGCTGCGACGGACGTGCACGACGCTGTCGCGCTCGGCCGGGAAATGACCCTGGCCATCGACGTTGAGGGCGACACCATCGTCGGCGCCGGGGCTGAGCGAGACGGTGGAGTCGTAGGGCACGACGAGCGGCACGGCCGCAGCGAGGTGCGGGGCGACGGGCGTGACGACGATGCTGCGGGCCTGCGGATGCAGGATAGGGCCGCCGGCGGAAAGGGAGTAGCCGGTGCTGCCGGTGGCGGTAGCGACGACAACGGCGTCGGCGCGGATCACGCCGATCAGGTCCTGATTCACGCGCACGTCGATGTAGGCCGGGCGGCCCAGGGACGTGCGGCCGAGGATGACGTCGTTGAGAGCGTGGGCGGGAGCGGCGCTCTCGGCGCTGGGGAAGTTCTCGACCTCGATGTCGAGCATGGTCCGTTCTTCCACCTGGTAACGGCGAGCGACGAGGTCCGGCAGGCGGGCGCGAAGGTTGGCCGGGGTGATCTCGGTGAGGAAGGCCAGGCGGCCCATGTCCACGCCCAGGATCTCGGTGGGGTGGGGAACGACGGCGCGCGCGGCGCGCAGCACGGTGCCGTCGCCGCCGACGCAGATCAGCAGGTCGGTGCCGGGGAGGTCGCGGGTGGAGCGCGCCGGATCCCAGGCGGAGGAGAGCCAGACCTCGGCGACCTCGGCGGCGAGGGCGTCGCGCAATTCCTCAGCGAACGCGCGTGCGGCGTCCAACTGGGGGTGGTGGTAGATCCCCACCTTGGCCAGCGGGGCGCTCACGCCGGGGCTCCGCCGGGGCGCTCGGGCAATCGTAGCCAGCAGAAGAACTCGCGATTGCCGGCGGGCCCCAGCAGGGGCGAGCGGAGGACCCCGCCTGGCCGCCAGCCGCGGGCGCGGGCCCAAGCAACGACGGCACCCACGGTTCGGGCGCGCTCCAGCGGGTCGCGGACGACGCCGCGCTCATCGACGGCCTCGCGGGGAGCCTCGAACTGCGGCTTGACGAGGGCGATCACGTCCGCACCCGGCTGCAGGCGGGGGGCGGCGGCGGCCAGGGCGGCGCGCAGGGAGAAGAAGGCGACGTCGACGGTGCAGAGGGTGGGCGGAGGATCGAGGGGGGGAAGGTCGCGGATGTGGGTGCGCTCCAGGGCGGTGAGGCGGGGGTCATTCCGCAGGGTGGGGGCGAGCTGGCCGTAACCGACGTCGACCGCGGTGACGCGGGCGGCGCCGCGTTGGAGGAGGCAGTCGCTGAAGCCGCCGGTGCTGGCGCCGATGTCCAAGCAGACGCGGTCCGCCGGGTCGATGGGCCAGGCGTCCAGGGCGGCGGCCAGCTTCTCCCCGCCACGCGAGACGTAGGGAGCGCCGGCTTTGACGCTCAGCGGGGCGTCCGGGGCCAAGAGGAGGCCGGGCTTGGTGTAGCGCCGGCCGTTGCCGCTGACCCGGCCCGCCATGATCAGGGCGCGCGCCTGCCGCCGGTCCGCCGCGAGGCCGCGCGTGACGAGCATTTCGTCGAGTTGGTCCTGGCCCAGCGGCACGGCGCCAGCCTAGCGCGGGCTGAGCAGCGCGGCGAGCGCCCGGCCGCCCGGGGGGTTAGGCGCTCTCTTGCTCCAGTGAGGGCTCGGGCTCGACGGGGCGGACGGAGGTAGGGAAGTCGCTGTAGTCAACGCCGCTGCCGGCGGCCGTGAGTAGCTCCGGACGGTTGTGCTCGCGCACAGTCGTTTCGCTGACGACGCACTTGCGGACCTTGGGCTGGCTGGGGATCTCGAACATGACGTCCATGAGGAGATCTTCCATGACGGTGCGCAGGCCGCGGGCGCCGGTCTTCTCGGCCAGGGCCAGCTCGGCGATGGCTTCCAGCGCGTCGGGGGTAAAGTCCAGATCCACGTGGTCCATCTGGAAGAACTGCTCGAATTGGCGCACGAGCGCGTTCTTCGGCTCGGTGAGGATGCGGACCAGCGCCTCCGCGTCGAGGGATTCGAGGCCGACCATGACGGGCAGGCGGCCGACGAACTCGGGGATGAGGCCGAACTTGAGCAGGTCGTCGTGGCCGAGGTCGCGCAGGAGGGAAGCGGCGCCGGCGACGCTGCGGGGCTCGGCGCCGAAGCCGATGTTGCGGCGGCCCCGGCTGACCCGGCGATCGATGATGTCGTCCAGGCCCTCAAAGGCGCCGCCGCAGATGAAGAGCACCTTGGAAGTGTTGATCTGGATGAAGTCCTGGTGAGGGTGCTTGCGGCCCCCCTGGGGCGGCACGGAGGCCACGGTGCCTTCAATGATCTTGAGCAGCGCTTGCTGCACGCCTTCGCCGGAGACGTCACGGGTGATGGAGGGGTTATCGGCCTTGCGGGCGACCTTGTCGATCTCGTCGATGTAGATGATGCCGCGCTCGGCGCGGGCGACGTCGAAGTCGGCGGCCTGGATGAGGTGGAGGAGAATGTTCTCGACATCCTCTCCCACGTAGCCGGCCTCGGTGAGGGCGGTGGCGTCGGCGATGGAGAAGGGCACGTCCAGAATCTTGGCGAGGGTGCGGGCGAGCAGGGTCTTGCCGGAGCCGGTGGGACCGACAAGGAGAATGTTGCTCTTCTCCAGTTCCACATCGCTGGTGGCAGCGTCGGCGTTGATCCGCTTGTAGTGGTTGTAGACCGCGACGGAGAGGACCTTCTTGGCGTCTTCCTGACCCACGACATACTCTTCCAGGCGGCGGAAGATCTCCTGCGGCGGGATCAGCTGGCCGGGGTCCCCGTCGGCCCCGGCGGCGGCCGGGCTGGCAGGAGTGGCGCCGGCCTCCTCGGCGATGATCTCGCGACAGAGATCGACGCACTCGTCGCAGATGTAGACGGCGCCGGGGCCCGCGATCAGGCGTTTGACCTGATCTTGGTTCTTGCCACAGAACGAGCAGTGGTACTGGACGCGTCCGCTGCCCCGAGTGTTCGCCACCGTCCCGCTCCCGACTTCCCTGCGTCGCTTCCGAACTACGACGCTGCGGCGACGGCGTCCGTCTCTTTGCCCGCGGGGCCCTGCAAGACCTCATCGATGAGGCCGTACTCCTTGGCCTGTCCAGCGTCCAGGTAGAAGTCGCGGTCCGTGTCCCGCTTGATGACGTCTATCGGCTGGCCGGTCTGCTTGGCCAAGATGCCCCGAATGATCTCGTTCTCCCGCAGAATCTCGCGGGCCGCGATTTCAATATCGGCAGCTTGGCCGCGGGCTCCACCCAGGGCCTGGTGCATGTGGATGGTGGCGTTGGGCAGGGCGTAGCGCTTTCCGGGCGTCCCGGAGGCCAGGATGACGGTACCGAAGGAGGCGGCCATCCCCACGCAAATGGTGGAAACATTGGCGGAAATGAGCTGCAAAGTGTCGTAGATGGCCAGGCCGGCGGTGATGGAGCCCCCGGGGGAGTGGATATAGAGCTGGATATCCCGCTCCGGGTCCTCACGGTCCAGATAGAGGAGCTGGGCGACGATAACGTTGGCCACCTGATCATCGATGGGGGTACCGAGGAAGATGATGCGCTCGCGCAGCAGCAGCGAGTAGATGTCGTAGGCGCGCTCGCCGCGGTTGGTGCTCTCGACCACCATCGGGACAATGGCCGCCGGGTTGATCACACTCATCATGTCTCCTTGCCCTGCGGGCTGAGTCCCTTCAGGGGGTTTCGTCCAGTCTATCCGGCGGCGTCGTCCGGGGCCGTCGCCCCGGTGTCCTCCGCGACGGCCTCGGCCTCCGGGCTTGCATTGGCATGGGCGATCTCGCCCAGGCGGTCGAGGGTGCGGGTGGTGAGCAGGTTGCGGCGGATGGCGTTGCGCCCGTTCTCATTGTTCAGGATCTCACGCATGCGCTCCGCCTGAAGGCCCTCCCCCGCGACGCGCCTGATCTCCGCGTCGATGGCGTCCTCATCGATGGCGACCTGCTCCGCCTCCGCCACGGCGTCCAGAAGTAAGCTACGACGCACCCGCTCCAGGGCCTCGGCGCGGACGTTCTCCCGTAGCTGCTGGGCGCTGGCCCCCTGCGACTTGAGGATCGCTTCCGCGTCCTGGCCGGTCTGCCGGGCCAGTTCCTGCAGCATGTGCTCTACCTCATGGTCCACGAGCAGGGGCGGGAAGTCCACACTGGCGCGGTCCAGGAGTGCCTCCAGGATCCGCTGGCTGAAGGCCTCCTTGGCGCTCTGCTCCCCGCGCGTGCGCAGGTCCTCGCCGACGCGCTTGCGCAGGGCGTCGAAGGTTTCGAACTCGCCCACCTCCTGGGCCAAGTCGTCGTCGGCCTCGGGCAGGATTTCGCGCTTGATCTCGTGGACGGTGATTTCGAAGGTGACCGGTTTGCCGGCGACGTCCTCGTCATCCCAGTCGGCGGGGGTGTCGATGGTGAAGCTGTGGGGCCCACCCACGCTGAGGCCGAGCAGCTGCCCGTCGACGCCGGGAACGCCGAGGACCATGTCCTCGCGGACGTGGAACTCGGCCTCGGTTTCGTCCAGCGCGGTCTTGCCCTCGACTTCCGCGTGGATGTCGGCCTTGATCCGGTCGTTGAGTTGGACGGCCCGATCGACGGGCTCCAGGACGGCGTGCTGCCGCTGGATCTCCAGAATGGCGACGGCCACGTCCTCGTCGGTGACGGCGACGGGCTCCTGCCTGGCGCTGATCGTGGTGTAGTCGCCCAGGTCGACGCTGGGCTCCAGGGGGATGCGGGCGCGGAAGCGCACGGGGTCCCGATCGACGGACTCCACATGCGGCGGGCCGATGGGCTCCAGGCCTTCCCCCTTGACCGCTTCGTCGTAGACCTGGGGGATGAGGCGGTCGATCGCTTCCTCGAAGACGGCGTCGGCGCCGAGTGTCTGCTCCACGATGGCGCGTGGGGCGCGGCCCTTGCGGAAGCCGGGGATGCGGTAGCGCTGGGTCAGGCGCTTGGCGGCCTGATCCAGGGACTTCTGGACGCGCTCGTCGTCAATCTCGACCTCGAGGACCATTTGGGCCTCGGGGATTCGTTCGGTGGTGACTTTCATGCGGCTGGCCGGACTCCCTGTCGCCTCAGTATACCAATGGACCGAATCCATCCCAGCGAGGCGGGCCGTATGACGAAGCTCAGCGGCCCCTAGGGTTGACGACGTCGTTGACGGCGTCGCCGAGGAGGTTGAAAGCGAAGATGATCACGGCCACGGTGATGCCGGGCACGAGGAGCAGGTGCGGGTGCAGGTTGAAGGTGGAGGCGCCTCCCGCGTCGGTGATCATCGCCCCGAAGGACGGGGTGGGCGGCTGGATGCCGAGGCCGAGGAAGGTCAGGATGACTTCGGCCCCGGCGACGGCGGCGAAGCTGGCCGAAATGCCCACGATGATCCAGGGCAGGATGGCGGGGAGGAGGTGGCGGAAGAGGATGCGGGGCGTGCGCGCGCCCAGCGACTCGGCGGCCAGGATGAACTCGGATTCACGCAGGGCGAGGGTCTGAGCGCGGACGAAGCGCGCCATTTCCACCCAACCGAAAAGGGAGAGCGCGAGCACGAGCAGGGTGATGTGGTCCACGCCCTGGTCGATGAAGAAGGACCAGCCGAAGAAGTCGTCGATGTCGGTGAACCAGTCACTCCAGCGATCGCGGAAGGCGGAGCTAACCACGATCAGGACGAGCAGGCCCGGGATGCCGAGGATGACGTCGCCCACACGCATGATCACCTGGTCGATCCAGCCGCCGGCGTAGCCCGACAAGAGGCCGAGGCCGAGGCCGAGGAAGAGGCTGCCGAAGAGAAAGCTGACGATGGTGACGACCAGCGTCGTGCGGGCGGAGAAGAGGGTGCGGCTGAAGAGGTCGCGGCCGACGCGGTCCGTGCCGAGCCAGTGCTCCCTGGAGGGGCCCTCCAGATCCTCGGAGGGGGCCAGGACCAGCTGGGTCCCGGAGGCCAGGAGGGTCTCCGCCGTGAGGGCGCCGCCCGCCGGGACGAGGTCCGGGTTGAGCGCGCTGATCCGGTCCAGGGAAACATCGTGCCGGGCGGCGAACGTGCCCAGCGTCTCCTCGCGCACGGGGCGGCGCTCGGTGAGGTTGCTGGCGGTGGGGTCCTGGAGCCCGGTGGGGACGCCGAAGGCGTCGAGGAAGGTGTAGGCGCCGGCCCCGTAGATGATCACGATGAGGATGATGGAGACGACAGCGACCCGCTTCTTGCGCAGCGCGCGCAGGCCGCGCCGCCAAGGCGCTTCCGACTGCTCCAGAACGCCGCCGGCGGCGAGATCGAGGCGGGGCTCGGCGGCGCTCACAGCGCGCGCCTGGTGTAGCGGATGCGGGGGTCGATGAAGACGTAGGCGATGTCCACGAGGAGATTGGCCAGCACCAGCAGCGTGGCGACGAGCATCGTGAAGCCGAGCAGGACGTTGAAGTCGCGCTGGAGCACGGAGTCAAAGATGAAGTTGCCCACCCCGGGCACGCCGTAGAGCCGCTCCACGATGATGGCGCCGGTGACGACGCCGACCACGCTCAGCCCCATGATCGTGGAGAGCGGCAGGAGCGCGTTGCGCAGGACGTGGCGGTAGACCACGGTGCGCGGGCCCAGACCCTTGGCGTGGGCGGTGCGCACGTAGTCCTCGTCGATCACGGTGAGCACGCTGACGCGCACGAAGCGGGCCATGCCCGCCAGGGAAGGGATGGTCAGCGCCGTGACGGGGATGATGTAGGAGGCGGGGTCCCCCGAGATCCAGAAGGAGGGGACGTCGAACCCGAAGAAGCGGAAGACGTCGCCCAGGACGAAGACGAGCAGCCAGATAAAGAGCGGGATGAAGACGACCGAAGGGATGGCCTGGAAGACCATCAGCCCGCCGATGGTGCCGGGGTCTTTCCACTTGCCCCGGTTGAGGGCGGCGAACACGCCCAGGGGAATGCCCAGGAGATAGATCAGGGCCAGGGAGATCAGCCCGATCTGAGCGGAGACCCAGATGCGCTCGCCGAGCAGCTCCTGTACCGAGCGCTGGGGGCTGCGGTTGAAGTAGGAGGGGCCCAGGTCGCCCTGAACGAAGCCGGTCGTGTAGTCCCAGAAGCGATCGGCGAAATTGCCGTTGAGACCGAACTCATCGCGGATGCGTTCGAGGCGCTCGGGGTCGGGCTGGCGCTGGCCGGCGATGAGGCGGACGGGGTCGCCGGGGGCGACCTGCGTCAGGGCGAAGGTGATCAGGAGGACGGCGAAGAGAGTCAGGGGCGCGATCATGAGGCGCCGGGCGAGGAAGGCCATCAAGCCGCTGCTCATGCGCCGCCGCCCGTCATCGCCCGCCGCGGCGGGCCCTCACGCGCCCCCCGCCTCAGCCCACCGCCCGCTGCCCCGTCAGTTCTCCAACTGGATGTAGCGGAGGTTGGGGACGATGGAGCGAGGCGGCAGGTAGCCCTGCACGTACGGCTTCACGACCTCATTGGTGGCGCCGAAGAAGAGCGGCGCCCAGGGCGCGTCTTCGACGATCATCGCTTCCGCCCGGCGGTAGAGATCGATGCGGCGCTCGGGGTCCAGCTCAGCCCGGGCCTCCTCGACAAGAGCGTCGACCTCGGGATTGCTGTAGGCCGGGTTGTTCTGCAGCGACCGGGAATGGAAGAGCAGATCGACGATGTTCTCCGGGTCCGGGTAGTCCAGAATCCAGCCCAGGATGAAGGACTGGTAGAGGCCCTGGTCCAATTCGCTGAAGAAGTTGGCCGCTTCGACCTGCTGGATCTCGATCTCGAGGCCCAGGTTCTCGCGCCACATGTCCTGGATCGCGACGATGACACTGCCGGGGGTGGCGCCGGCGCCGGACACCGTGACGCGGATGTTCTCCAAGAAGGGCGTCCCGGCGTAGGAGGAGCCGTCCAGAATCTCCTTTGCGCGCTCGGGGTCGAAGGGCAGCCCCAGGAAATCCCGATCGAAGGCGGCCAGCCCGGGGGGAATGATGCCGTTGGCGATGGGGGCGCTGGACTGCAGCACCACCTCCGACAGCGTCAGTTTGTCGATGGCCATGGCAAAGGCGCGGCGCACGTCGCGGTCGTCGAAGGGGGGATGGCGAGTGTTGAAGCCGACGTAGGTGACGGAGAGTTCGTCGCGGCTGACGAACTCGGCGTTGAGGTCGGAAGCGGGGTCGCGGGCCCGCTCGATGTCGTTGACGCCGATGCCGGCGATGTCGACTTCGTTGTTCTCGTACTGGGTGAGACCGCCGCCGGCGAAGCGGATGTCGATCCGATCGACGTGGGCCGGCTCCAGGTGGTAGCGGTCCCAGGGCTCCAAGACGATGCTCTCGCCCAGGTTCCATTCCACCAGCTGGAAGGGGCCGGTGCCGTTGGGGTTGCTGGCCCAGTTGCGCGGGTCGTTCTCGACCTGCTGCATGTCCACGACGAAGGCGGTGGGGTAGGTGAGCTTGAAGAGGAAGTAGGGCTTGGGCTGGTCAATGGTGATCTGGACCGTGCGGTCGTCGATCACTTGGATGCCGCTGATCTCGTCGGCGCGACCGCGCATGAAGTCCACGGCGCCGACGATGTCGTTGAGGAAGTCGGGCGCGGTGGGGGAGAGGGTGTCGGGGTTGGCGTGCCGCTCGATGCTCCTCTTGACATCGTCCGCGCCCACGCGGCGGCCGTTGTGGAAGAGGGCGTCGCGGCGGATGGCGAAGGTGTAGGTGACGCTGCCGTCGGGATTCTCGACGAAGTCGGGCAGGGCCTCGGCCAGGTCCGCGATGATGTTCAGGTCCTGGTCGAGGCTGAGGAGACCGCCGAAGATCTCCACCACGAATCGCGCGGAGCTGACGCTGGTGGTGAGGGCGGGGTCGAGGGTGAGGGGGGAGGCGAAGGCGAGGCGGAGTTCGTTGCTGCCGCGCGGCCGGGGGGCGGGGGCGATCTGGTCGGGTTCGGCCCCCTCGCCGGCAGCGGGGGCCGCCTGCGCCTGCGCTCCTTCGCGGGTGGACTCCCGCTCGGCGTCGCGGCTGGTGGTGGCCCGATCGGCGCTGTCATCGCTGCCGCCGTCGTCGCCGCCTCCGCCGCCGCACGCCGCCGCGACCAAGCCGGCCAGGATCAGGATCGTGAGGAGGGCCAGCCAAGGGTTGGCCGAGATGCGCTTACGAACGCCGCTCATTCCGGATCCTCGCTCAACCCGCCGATCCCCCTGCCTGATGCGGGCAGGGTACCATTGCCACGGGGCGATTTCGGCGACCAAGTTTGGAGTTTCGGGGCGGATCAGGCAGAGGGATCGGCCAGGCGGATGCCGAGTTCGGCCAGCTGCTCCGGCGTGACGGGGGAGGGCGCACCGGCCAGGGGGTCCGTGGCGGACTGGGTCTTGGGGAAGGCGATAACCTCGCGGATGTTCTCCTGACCCAGGAGCAGCATGGCGACGCGGTCCAGGCCGATGGCGAAGCCGCCGTGCGGCGGGGCGCCGTACTCGAAGGCGCGCAGGAGGTGGCCGAAGCGGGCCTGCTGCTCCGCGGCGCTGATGCCGAGCAGGTCGAAAATGCGCGACTGCAGGGCGCGCTGGTGGATCCGGATGGAGCCAGAGCCCAGCTCGTAGCCGTTGGCGACGGCGTCGTAGGCGCGGGCACGCGCGCGGCCAGGGTCGCCGTCGAGGAAGAGGGCGTCGGCGGGGTGGGGGGCGGTGAAAGGGTGGTGCAGGGCGTCCCAGCGCCCCCCATCGTCGTCCCATTCGAACATCGGGAAGTCCACGACGAAGGCGAAGTGCATCACGCTGGGGTCGGCCAGGCCAAGGCGGCGGCCGATCTCGCGGCGCAGCCCGTCGAGCACGGTGTTGACAATGCTCTCTTTGTCGGCGGCGAGGAGAACGAGGTCGCCGCCGCTGGCGCCGCAGCGCTCGCCGATGGCCTTCACGGCCTCCAGCCCCAGATGGCGCAGGACGGGGGAGCGGACGTCGTCTTCGCTCGATGCGGAAGGGGCCGCGCTGAACTGGATCGAGACGAGCCCCTTGGCGCCCATGGTCTTGGCCAGGTCGGTGAACGCGTCGACCTGCTTGCGCGAGAGCGCGGCGCCGCCGGGCATGACGAGGCCGCGCACCTTGCCCCCGGCTTCGACGGCCCCACGAAAGACGCCGAATGCACTCTCACGGACGAGGTCCGAGCAGTCGGACAGCTCCACGCCGTAGCGCAGGTCGGGCTTGTCGGTGCCGAAACGCTCCATGACGTCGGCATAGGGGAAGCGGGAGAAGGGCGTGGGGACGGTCAGGTCCGGGCGCAGGGCGGCGACCAGGCCGGTGAAAAGTTCTTCCAGCAGGGCCAGCACGTCCTCCTCGTCTACGAAGGACATCTCCAGGTCGAGCTGGGTGAACTCGGGCTGGCGGTCGGCGCGCAGATCCTCGTCGCGGAAGCAGCGCGCGATCTGGAAGTAGCGCTCCAGCCCGGCCACCATCAGCATCTGCTTGAGCTGCTGCGGGGACTGGGGCAGGGCGTAGAAGCTGCCCTGGTGGACGCGGCTGGGGACCAGGTAATCGCGCGCGCCCTCGGGCGTGGCGGCGACCATGATCGGCGTCTCGACCTCGGTGAAGCCGTTGCCGGTCATGAACTCGCGGATGTGCTGGTTCATGCGGTGGCGCATGGTGAGCGCACGCTGCATGACGGGGCGGCGCAGGTCCACGTAGCGGTACTGCAAGCGCACGTTCTCATCGACCTCGACATCGTCAGCGATGGCGAAGGGCGGCGTCTCGGCGGGGTTGAGGATCTCGAGCGCGCTGGCCTGCACCTCGACGCCGCCGCTGGGCAGGTTGGGGTTGACCGTCTCCGCCGAGCGCTCCACGACGGCGCCGCGCACCTGCAGGACGTACTCGTTGCGGACGCCCGCGACGGCGGCGTGCGCCTCCGGCGCGGTCTCAGGGTGGAAGACGATCTGGACCAGGCCGGAGCGATCGCGCAGGTCGATGAAGGTCACGCCGCCGTGGTCGCGGCGGCGGTGGACCCAGCCGGCGAGGCTGACGCCCGTCCCGGCGTGTTCGGGTCGCAGGTCACCGCAGTTGTGCGTCTTGAGCACGCCATCGCTCCTCGTGGCGCGGGGGCCCGCGCTGTGTGGGGTCGATTCACTGTGCCACGGGGCCGGATCGCGATCAATCGCTGCAGGTTCCTCCCCGCTGACGGATACACTCGACGCGTGAACGCCGCTTCCGACTCCTCCGGCCCTCCCGTCAGCCTCTACCTGCACGTGCCCTTCTGCACGGTCAAGTGCGCCTACTGCGACTTCAATTCCTATGCGGGGATGGAGGAGGCGGTGCCGGCCTGGGAATCGGCGCTACTGGCGGAGCTGCGCGCCTGGGCCCCGGCGGTGGCGAGGCGGCCCGTGCCCACGGTGTTCATCGGCGGGGGCACGCCCAGCCTGCTGGAGGGCGAGCAGGTGGCCCGCATCCTCGACGCCGTCCGCGCCGAGTACGCGCTGGCGCCCGAGGCCGAGGTGACGCTGGAGGCGAATCCGGAGTCGGTGCGAGCGGAGCGTCTGGCGGCCTACCGGGCGGCAGGAGTGAACCGGCTGTCGATGGGGGTGCAATCGCTGGACCCAGCGGAGCTGCGCTTCCTGGACCGCCTGCACGACGCCGAACGAGCGCACGAGGCGTTCGCAACGGCGCGGGCGGCCGGCTTCGACAACGTCAATTGCGACCTGATCTTCGGGCTGCCGGGACAATCCCTGGCGACGTGGCGCCGCACGCTGGAGGGAGTGCTGAAGTGGGGCCCGGACCACCTCTCCTGCTACGGACTGATGGTGGAAGAGGGGACGCCGCTGGCGCAGCGGGTGGCGGCGGGGTCGGTGGCGGAGGCGGACCCGGACGTGGTGGCGGCGTTGTCGGAGTGGACGGAGGAGCGGCTGGCGGCGGCGGCCTACAAGCAGTACGAGATCAGCAATTGGGCCCGGCCGGGCCGGGCCTGCCGGCACAACCTGGTCTACTGGCGGCAGGGGGAGTACCTGGGAGTGGGGCCCGGCGCGCACGGCTTCGTCGACGGGGTGCGCTACGCCGTGGAGCGCAGCCCGGCGCGCTACCAGACGGCGCTGGCGTCGGGCGAGGGCGCGCACGGCCTGCCCTCGGGCGCCGTCGTCTCGCGCGAGGAGGTGAGCGCCCGCACGGCGGCGCTGGACGCGGCGACGCTGGGGCTGCGCCTCAACGTCGGCGTCAATGAAGCGGCGATGCGGGATCGGTACGGGGAAGCGTGGGCGTCGCTGGAGGCGGGGCTGTCGTGGGGGCGGGAGGAGGGCCTGCTGGAGCGTCGGGAGCAACGCTTGCGCCTGACGACGCGCGGCCGCCGCCTCGCCAACGAGGTTTTCGTGCGGCTCGTCGCCCCGGAGCTGGTCTGACGTGATCGACCCGGCGCTGGCGCCGGAGGAGTACGGCTACCTCACAACGACCGGCCGTACCTCGGGGCTGCCGCGCGAGATCGAGATCTGGTTCGCGTTGGAAGCTGGCACGATCTCCATGGCGGCCGGCGAGCGCGAGCGGTCGCACTGGGTGCGCAATCTGATCGCGGAGCCGCGCGTGTCGGTGCGCATCGCGGGCGAGACGGTCGAGGGAACCGCGCGGGTGCTGGAGGCGGGGACGGCGCAGGACGGTTGGACCTGCTGCTATCCGACCCAGAAGGATCCACCCGCTACGAAGTCGAGGTCCGGGTGCGACGGACGAGTCCCACATCATCCGGACGATCGAGTATTGGAACCTTGAGCGCCGACGCTACCCCCAGTACGACCACGTGGCCGTGCTGGTGGCGGAGGACGTGACGAGTCGCTTCCTGAATGTCGTCAGTCAACCAGCGTCAGTGCCCCGCTTACTTCGATCGCACGCTTGGTGCGCACGGCCCGAGACGCATTCGGGTCGTAGCCATCACGCGGCGGCTCGCCGGGGTGAGGGTCAGCGGCACCACCCCCGCCCACAATCGAGCGCCTAGTCCTCTCCCCACCCACCTCACACCCCACCGGCGACGTCCAGCACGATCTTGCCGAAGTTGCGGTCCGCCTCCATGTAGCGATGCGCCTCAGCGGCCTCGCGCAACGGAAAGACACGGTCGATGACCGGCCGCATCTCACCCGCGAGCAGCGTCGGCTCCAGGCGCTCCTGGTAGTCGCGCGTGATCGCGACGCGGTCGGCCAGGGGGCGGTGGCGCATCGTGGTGCCGAGCAATTGCAGGCGCTTGCGCATCAGCGTGCCCAGGTTGATCTCCGTCTTGGCGCCGGCAAGCAGGCCGACCTGCACCAGGCGGCCATCGCGGGCCAGCGCCTCCAGATTGCGCGCCAGGTAGGCCGCGCCCACGACGTCGAGGATGACGTCCACGCCCTCTCCCCCGGAGGCGGTGCGGACCTCCTCGATGAAGTCCTGCCGCTTGTAGTTGATGCTGAGGCCCGCGCCGATCTCGCGCGCGGCCTCGCACTTCTCGTCGGAGCCCGCCGTGATCCAGGCTTCGCCGCCCACGAGCCGCGCGATCTGGATGGCCGCGATGCCGACGCCGCTGCCGCCGCCGTGGATCAGGGCGCGCTCGCCCGGCTGAAGGCGGCCGAGCGTGCGGATGGCCGTGCTGGCGGTGAAGAAGACCTCCGGGATCGAGGCGCCGGTTTGGTAGTCCCAGGCGTCGGGGAGGGGCATGGCCAGCTCGGTGGGGAGGGTGGCGAACTCCGCGTAGCCACCGCCGCCGCTGAGGCCGTAGACACGGTCGCCCGGCTGGAAGCCGCTCGTCCCGGACCCAGCCTCCACGACCTCGCCCGCCAGTTCCAGGCCCAGGATGTCCGTGGCGCCCGGCGCGGGCGGGTAGTTGCCCTCGCGTTGGCTCACGTCGGCACGGTTCAAAGCGGTGGCGTGGACCTTGATCAGCAGCTCCGCCTCGCCGGGGACGGGATCGGGTACGTCCGCGAGGCGGAGCTGGTCCGCGCCGCCGGGCTGCTCGACGACGATCGCTTTCATCCTGGGACCTCCATCTGTGGACTCCCTGCCGGCCTGTCAGGCGCTTCCCAGCGAGTGGATGCGGCACGCCGCGGCGATGAGCGGCTCGACGTCCGGGGCGGCCTGCGCCGGCGCGGGACCAACCGGGTCGGCGACGGGTGGATTGCCGAGCAGCACGTCGACGCAGTGGCGCACCGACCAGGACAGCGCCTCCAGGTCGTAGCCGCCTTCGAGCACGTAGACCGTCCCGGCGCCGAGGTCGGCGGCGGCGGCGGCGAGCCGCTCGGCGATGGCGCGGTAGCCGTCGCCGCTGAGGATCTGTAGGGCGAGGGGATCGCGCCAGTGGGCGTCGAAGCCGGCAGAGACCAATATCAACTCCGGCTTGAACCGCCGCAGCAGGGGGACGATCACCTCATCGAAGCAGCGGCGGTACTCGGCGTCGCCGCAGCCGGCGGGGAGGGGCAGGTTGCAGGTTGCGCCGCGCCCCGCCCCCTCGCCGGTCTCCTCCAGGCTGCCGCTGCTGGGGTAGAAGGGGAATTGGTGGGCGCTCAGATAGAGGACGCCGGCCTCGCGATAGAAGATGTCTTGCGTGCCGTTGCCGTGGTGGACGTCGAAGTCGACGACGGCGACGCGCGAGGCCAGCCCCTGCGCGCGCACGTGCGCGGCGGCGGCGGCGACGTTGTTGATCAGGCAGAAGCCCATCGGGCGATCGGACGTGGCGTGGTGGCCGGGGGGACGGGGGAGGCAGAAGGCGGCGGCGAGGTCGCCGCGGGCGACGCGCGCGGCCGCCGCGCAGACGCCGCCGGCGGCAAGGCGCGCGGCCGCGACGGAGTGCTCCGAGACGTGCGTGTCCATGTCCAACGAGACGGGGCCCTTGCAGGCGGCCGCCTCGGCCTGCCCGAGGACGTCGAGCAGTGCCTCACTGTGCACGAGGCGCAGCGTCGCCCCGTCGACGGGCTCGGCTTCGATCGAAACCAGGCGCTCGCTCAGCCCGGCCTCGTCCAGCAGGTCCTCGATGGCGGCGAGGCGGCGGGGGCTTTCCGGGTGCTGCGCGCCGGGGTCGTGCAGACGGAAGCGGGGGTCGCGCAGGAGGCCCACAGCGCGGTCGGGCATGCGCGGATGCTAGCAGTGGGCCCGCCGGCGGCGGCCCAAGGCATCTGCCGCCCTTCGCCAGCCCCAATCTCTTGACCGCACGCGATTCAGCGGCGCAGGAACACCGCCACCCTCCGCGCGACACCCTGCCTCAACCTCCGCTCCGCCCCCACCCTCGACGACAACGTCGTCGCCTGCCTCGCCGACGGCTCCAGCGTCGACCTCAGCGGCTTCAGCCTCACCGACCGCGACGGCCGCCTCTGGCTGCACGCGCACGACGCCCCGAACGAGGGCTGGCTCGACGCCGAGTTCGTCGAGTAGCGCCGCCGGCACGGCCCCTTCCCTACCCCTCGCTATGCTCGCCGCATGTACGTCATCGGCACCGCCGGGCACGTCGACCACGGCAAGAGCACACTGGTCCAGGCACTGAGCGGCATCGACCCCGACCGCCTGCAAGAGGAAAAAGAGCGCGGCCTCACCATCGACCTCGGCTTCGCCTGGTTCACCCTGCCCAGCGGTCGCGAGGTGAGCATCGTCGACGTGCCCGGGCACGAGCGCTTCATCAAGAACATGCTGGCCGGCGTCGGCGGCATCGACCTGGCCCTCTTCGTCGTCGCCGCGGACGAGGGCGTCATGCCGCAGACGCGCGAGCACCTGGCCATCCTGGACCTGTTGCAAGTGGACCACGGCGTGGTCGCGCTGACCAAGTCCGACCTGGTGGAGCCCGACTGGCTGGACCTGGTGGAAGCCGACGTGGCGGAGTTGCTGGAGTCTTCGTCGCTCGCGGCGGCGCCCATCGTGCGCTGCTCGGCCGCCACCGGCGTGGGCCTCGACGATCTTCGCGCGGCGCTGGACGCGGCTCTGGAGGCGCTGCCGCCCGTGCGGGACCTAGGACGGCCGCGACTGCCGATCGACCGCGTCTTTACGATCAGCGGCTTCGGTACCGTCGTCACGGGCACGCTAGTCGACGGCGAGCTGCACACGGGCGAGCAGGTGTCGCTCGAGCCGGGCGGTGGCATGGCGCGGATCCGCGGGCTCCAAAGCCACAAGAAAAAGGTGAAGGCGGCCGAGCCGGGCACGCGCACGGCGGTGAACTTGAGCGGCGTGGCGCCGGAGGACCTGGCGCGAGGCATGGTGCTGACCGGCCCCGGCTGGCTGCACCCCACGGCGGCCGTCGACGTGCGGCTGCGCGTCGTGGAGCGGCTGGCGAACCCCATCCGCCACAACACGACGCTGACGCTGCACACCGGCGCGGCGGAGCTGGCGGCGCGCCTGCGCCTGTTGGAGGGCGAGGAGCTGGCGCCCGGCGCCGAGAGCTGGGCGCAGCTGCGACTGGAGGAGCCGCTGGCGGCCGCGCGCGGCGACTTCTTCGTGCTGCGCAACTCGGTCACGACCGTCGGCGGCGGCCGCATCGTCGATACGCAGCCGCGGCGCCACAAACGCAATCAGTCGGGGACGCTGGAGGCGCTGGGGCGGCTGCTGCAGGGCAGCCCGGACGACACCGTGCTGACGGTGCTGCAGCAGATCGAGCCGGCGGCGCTGTCGGCGGTGCGCGCACGGGCGGAGCTGGACGACGCCGTGGTGCGGGCGGCGCTGGGGCGGCAGGTGGCGGATGGAGCGGTCGTGGTGCTGGACGCGGGAACCGCCGCCGATGTCGAGCCGGGCGACGGCAGCGTACTAACGACCGCCGCCGGCTACGAGGCCCTGACGGAACGGGCGCTGGGGATGGCGCGCGAGTTCGTGGCCGAGCACCCGCTGCGCTCGGGAATCCCCAAGGAGGAATTGCGCAGCCGCCTGGGGCTGCCGGCCAAGGCCTTCTCGGGGCTGGAGGCGCGCCTGCGGTCGGAGGAGCGGCTGGCGGCGCGGGAGGGGGCGCTGGACGTGGCCGGGCGCCAGGTGACGCTGTCGGCGGAGCAGGAGCGGGAGGCGGCGGCGATCGTGGAGCGGCTGCGGGCGGCCGCGGCGAACCCGGGCACGGAGCGTGTCGGGGGCGAGCTGGCGGCGTACCTGGAGTCGGCGGGACGCATCGTGCGGGTGACGGAGGGAATCTACCTGGAGGCGGAGGTACACGCGGGCATGGTGGAGCAGGTGCGCGCCGCGATCGGGGAGCGGGAGCGGATCACGCTGGCCGAGGTCCGCGACCTCTTCGGGACCAGCCGGCGGGTCGCCCAGGCCTTCCTGGAGGACCTCGATCGGCGGCAGGTGACGCGCCGGGTGGGCGACGCGCGGGTGCTGCGCCGGGGCTCGGGTGCTGCGCCGGGGCTAGGGCGCGGCAATTCGGAACCACGAGGCCGGCCGGACCATCTTGCTCAGCGGCGGGAGCAGGGAGGCAGCCGATGTTCCGGTTCATCGTGACGGTCCCACGCACGCCGGCCACTCGCCCCGCTCGCGCCCGCGCTGATCGCCGGGGTGATCCTGGCGGGATGTGGTACCGGCGGCGCCGACCAGCCCGCGGTCACGCCCCAAGCCGGCACGGACGGGCAATCCGCGTCCGCGACCCTCGACAACACGACCGAGGAGTCCGAGAGCAGTAGGCAGTCGCCGGCCGTCGACGACGAGGAGCTGGCGTCCGCGGAGCGGGTGAGCGGTGAAGAGGCGCTCCTCACCAACGCGCGTCTCTACGCCGACGCAGTGGGGATCTCCCTGGAGGACGCGCTGGCGCAGTTCCAGGTGCAAGAGGAACTGGGCCGGCTGGAGTTGGAACCGGCGCTGCGGGCGACGGCCGGGGACGACTTCGCCGGGATCTGGATCCAGCGTGACCCTGCAGGCGCTGGCGATTGTGGGGCTGGAGGCGGCGGAGGGGGCGAAGGAGGGGTAAGGACGCGAGAGGTCGCTCAGGCGGAGGCGCGGGCGCGGCGCTCGGGCGCCCCCCGGTCGAGGCGGAGGAGGCGGTGGATAGAGTGCTCGTGCCAGAGCACGAGGATCTGTGAGGCGACGCCGATCGAGGAGTAGGTGCCCGAGATCGCGCCGATGAGCAGCACCAGCACGAACGGCCGCACCGTCACGCCGCCGATCACGAAGAGCGCCACCAGGGCGAAGATCAGCGTCAGCGAGGTGTTGAGCGACCGGCCCAGCGACTGGGTGACAGCGGCGTTGACGCTGGCGCGGAAGGGCTCGCGGGGATTGCCCAGCCGGTTCTCGCGGATGCGATCAAAGATAACGATGGTGTCGTTCACGGAGTAGCCAATGATAGCCAGCAGCGCCGTGACGAACATGGCGTTGATCTCCGTGTCGAAGACCTGGCCGAAGATGGAGAAGGCGCCCACGACAATGGTGATGTCGTGCAGCAGGGCGACAATGGCGGCCGCGCCGTAGAGCGCCGGGTTGGGCAGGCGACGAAACGCCAGACTGATGTAAATCAGGATGGCCACCGCGGCGATGACCAGCGCGATGCTCGCGTCCTGCGCGATCTCGGCGCTGAGGATGCCGGAGACCCCCGCCGAGGAGAGCACGAAGAAGGGGCCGATCTCCTCCTCCAGGGCGGTCTCGAGGTCCGCCCGCAGCCGGTCCAGGTTGCTGTCCGAAGGCTCCTCGGCGCGGATCTTGAAAGACGACTCCCCCGTGGCCTGGATGCGGGCGTCCGGGGCGTCAATGCTGCGGGCCGCATCCCGCACCTCATCCTGACTGACGTCGGCGGGGAACCAGAGATCGAGTTCCACGGCCTCGTCGCTGAGGGTGGAATCCACCGTCTGCACCGGGCCGATGCCCTCCTCCAGAGCGGCGGCGAGGGCGTCTTGGACGGGCAGGCCGCGGTCGGCCTCCGGAATGTCCCGCGCGACGAGGAAGGTGCCGTCATCGGTGGGGGTGACGCTGGCGTCCTCGAAGCCGGCCGCGGCCAGGGCGTCGAGGACGGGCGCGGGCTCGGTCTCGGCGAGGAAGCGCACCTCCAGTTCGAGGCCGCCGTCGAAGTCGATACCGGGGTTGAGCTGCCAGATAGCGAGAGCGACCAGGCAGGGGATCAGGAAGAGCAAGGAGAAGACCGCGAAGTAGCGCCGCCGGCCGACGAAGTCGATCATCAGTCGCCGCTCGATTCCGCGCGGCGGCGGGCGCGAACGCTCTCCGCGTCCTCCAGGGGCGGCATCTCGCGGATGCCGAAGAGCCAGGGCTTGCTGGTCAGGCGGAAGCCGATCAGGGCGTTGAGGAACGTCCGGGTGACGAAGATCGCCGTGACCATGCTGAAGATCGTGCCCACCAGCAGCGCGATGGCGAAGGACTTGATCAGGTTGGCGTTGAGGGCGTCGGCGAAGATCCAGAGAATCACGACGGTGATCAGGGTGGAGACGTTGCCATCGCGGATGGCCGGCCAGGCCCGCTGCCAGCCCGCGTCGATAGCGCCTTGGAGGCTGCGGCCCAAACGCAACTCCTCCTTCATGCGCTCGAAGATGAGGATGTTGGCGTCCACGGCCAGCCCGACCGAGAGCACGAAGCCCGCGATGCCGGCCAGCGTCAGCGTGACCGGCGCCATCTTGAAAGTGGCCATGACCATGGCGGCGTAGACGAACAGGGCCAGCGCCGCCAGGAGGCCGGGCAGCCGGTAGTAGACGACCATGAAGATCACAATGGCGAGGAAGGCCACGAGGCCGGCTTGGACGGTGTCCGCCACGGAGTCCTCGCCCAACGTGGCGGCGACCTCCGTCTGCTGAATGGTCTGGAAGCTGATCGGCAGCGCCCCGGCGCGCAGCTGGCGCCGGAGCGTGCGGGCGTCCTCGTCGCTGAGGCCGGTGATGATACCGGCGTCGCTGATCACGGCGCTGACCGTCGGGGAACTGATCAGATTGCCGTCGACGAAGATGCCCAGGGGCGCTTGCGAGGCGACCAGGCGACCCGTGATCTGCTCGAAGATCTCGGCGCCGTCGTCGTCGAAGCGGAAGGCGAGAGCGACCTGGCCGCTGGAGTCCAGGGTGCGATTGATCGAGTCCGGGATCAGGAACTTCCCCCGCAGTTGCTCCTCCTCGCCCCCGAGCAGCCCAGTGGCGGGAATCCAGCGGGCGAGGCCGCCACGGGGGGCAGGAGCGACGATGACGTCGGCCTCCGGGTCGGCGATGAAGGTGTCGGCCAGGCGCGGCGTGTCGGCGAAGTCCGGGTTGCCGAAGATCGGATCGAACGCGTCGTCCAGCGTGTTCCGCACGTCGAACAGCAGCACGGGTTGCGGCGGGGCGGGTTGCGCCGGGTCGACTTCCCGGAACTCGAGCAGGGCGGTGGAACCGACGAGTGCGGCCGCCTCTTGGGCCGTGACACCGGGGATCTGGGCGTTGATGCGGTCTTCGCCCACGAGGGTGACCTCCGCCTCCGAAACCCCGAATCCGTCGACACGGTCCTCGATGATGGTGCGGGCCTCCTCCACGCTGGCGGCCACGTCGATGTCGGGTGAGAGCGGCAGGACGAGCGTGGGGAAATCCGCGCCCAGGGGCGCCGCGGCGGCGTCGAGATCCTCCAGGCTGGGGTTGAGCGCGACGAGCGTTTCCACGGAGACATCCTGTCGCGCGGCGAACTCCTCCAACGACTCGCCGGCGCGCACGCCAACGGAGGCGCCGGAGGCCTCGAGGGTGACGGAGACGCCGCCGGCCAGGTCCAGGCCCAGGCGAAACTCGTCGCGATCGAAGCCACCCACGTTGATGCCGCCGCCGCCGGGCCAGGGGATGAAGTCTGGCAGGTATTTGTCGGGATTGCCGGGCCAGGTGACGAAGACGCTGAACGCCGTCACCGCAACGATGAGCAGGAGCGCCAGTTGATTCTGTCGCCTACGCACGAGCCTCCAGGACGGGCGCCGACCCCCGCGACTCGATGATGATACGGGCGCGGTCTCTTGAGGTCACGGCAGGGGCCGGCACGCGCGACCCCGGCCGTGTGCGCAGGCGGCTACCGGACGAGTGCACGAGGGGGCGCTAGCGGCCCGCCGCGCGGCGCGTTTCGACGGCGGCGTCGTCCTCGAGATCACGGTCGTCGTCCTCATCCGGGTCCGTGTCCCCTGCGAGCGAATCGGAGCGGTTGTCATCGGAACCGGCGTCATCCGAGCCGGCGTCGTGCAGGACGTCGTCCTCATCAGCGGGCTGACCGGCCGCGCGTAGGCGCTCCTCGATGGCGCTGGTGCGGGCCTTGACGACTACCCCCTCCCCCAGCTCCAGGCGCAGCACCATGGGTCCGGTAGGCGGCGTCTCCACGGCCACGACGGTGGCGATGAGCCCCCCGGTCGTGAGCACCTCGTCGCCGATGCGGAGGTCGTTGAGGTCGCGACGTCGGCGGGACTGGACCTGCCGGGCGGGGCGAACGAAGAAGATGAAGAAGAGGATCAGCACCAGTGCCGTGATCAGCACCACTTCAGCCATGGCATTCTCCTTGATCGCGAGACGCGCCGGGCTCCGGGGCCACCGTGGGAGCGGCGCCGGACGCGGCTGATGCCTCGCGGGCCAGTCTAACGGCAAGCGCCAGGGCGCTCCGCTCATCGCCTATGGCGCCGGTGGCGGCGGCCTCGGCCAGGGCGTCGAGGATGTGGCCGACCGCGGGCCCGGGGGCCAGGCCCGTCACGCGCATGACGGCGCGCCCGTTGATGAGGGGCCGGGGCCCGGCGGCGGCCGGGGGCCGCCAATCGACGATCGCGGCGACGTGCGCGACGTAGGCCGGCCAGCGGGGCAGCAGCGCCTGGGGTCCGGCGGTGGCCAGCGCGTCCGCCAGGAAGAGCCAGCAGAGCGCCGGCACAGCCTCGCCGATCTGGCGATGGAAGCGGTAGAGCGCTCGTGCTGTGGGAGCCTGCCCCGGCGAGGCGACCTGCCCCGGCCGCAGATGGTGCCGGACGAGCAGGCCGGCGCGATCGACGAGCGCGTTCGGCAGGCGCCAGCGTTGCAGCGCGCCCGCGGCCATCGTCGCCCCCAGTTCGGCGTGACCGAAGAAGCGGGTTCGGCCGCCGGCCTCGACGCTGCGGGTGGCGGGCTTGGCGACGTCGTGGAGGAGGGTAGCGAGGCGCAGGGCCGTCGCGCCGCGGTTGAGGGCCACGCGCAGCGCGAGGGCGTCGGCCCAGGCGCTCGGCGACCAGAGGCCGCGCCACAGCTCCGCGGCGGGCTCGGCCCCCGGCGCTGCCGGCGCCAGCAGGACGTCGAGCCAGTCCAGCGCCGCCATTTGGTGGCGGAAGACGTCGCTGATGTGGTTGGGGCGCTGATCGACGCCGCGGCCGAGGGCCAGTTCCGGGAAGACGACGTCGAGCAGGGCCGTCTCGTCAAGCAGCCCGACGCCGCGATGCGCCTGGGGGCCGGCGAAGATCCGCTGGATCTCGGCGCCGACACGCTCGGCGGCGCTCACGGCGAGCGCAGGCGCGGCGGCGGTGATGGCGCCGGCCGAGTCGGGGTCCAGCTGGAAGCGCAGCTCCGTCGCGATGCGGACGGCGCGCAGCATGCGCAGGGGGTCGGCGGCGATGACGTGGGCCCCCGTGAAGCGGACGCGACGAGCGGCGAGGTCGGCGAGGCCGTCCTGCCGGTCGATCACCGCCCCTCGCCGCATGGCGGCCAGGCCCGCGGCGGGCAGCGCCTCCAGCGGCAGGGCCAGGGCGTTGATGCTGAGATCGCGGCGGGCGAGGTCCGCCTCCGGCCCGCCCTGCATCTGCACAATGTCCACGCCGCCGGCGCTCAGCGGCAGCCGGTAGACGCCGAGGCGCTCGCGATCGATGACGACGGCGTGGCTCCCCAGCGCCTCGGCGGCCGCGCGGGCGAAGGCGGGCGCGTCGCCGGGGACGGCGATGTCCACCTCGGCGATGGGGCGGCCGAGGAGGGCGTCGCGGACGGCCCCGCCGACGATCAGCGGCGCACCGCCGGGCCAGCCGCGGGCGAGGGGGACGAGGCGCCGCAGCGCCGCCTCAAAGGCGTCCGGCGGGGCCTGGGCTGCCTCCTCAGTCGTCGGCGCTTCCTTCCGCATCATCATCGGGCTCGGGCAGACGGTGCAGGTCCTCGGGCTGGCGCACGTGGTCGATGTAAAGGGTGCCATTGACGTGGTCGATCTCGTGCTGCAGCGCCTGCGCCAGGAGGTCGTTCTCGGCCCGGAGGCGGACCTCGCGGCCGTTGAGGTCACGGGCCTTGGCCAGCACCCGCTCGGCGCGGAGGACGTCGCCGCGGTAGCCCGGCACGCTGAGGCAGCCCTCGAAGAGGGGACGCTCGCCGGAAATCTTGACGATCTCAGGATTGATCAGCGCGAAAGGCGGCTCTCCCGGCATCCCGATCACGACCAGCCGCAGGGAGACGCCGATCTGCGGGGCGGCGAGACCCACGCCGCCGGCCGCGTGCATGGAGTCGATCATGTCCTCGACGAGGCGCAGCACGGAGGCGTCGATGGCGCGGATCTTCTTGGCCCGGGCGCGCAGCACCTCGCGGTCGCGGGGTACCACGGTGATCGGTCGCACGGCCATGCGCTGCTCCGGGGGTTCATTCTGGCGGAGGGCGGAGGGAGATGCGAGCGGCGCGATCAGAGCAGTGAGACGGGATCGATGTCCACCGTCCAGCCGCGCGGGAAGTCGATGGGGCGCAGGAGCGGCAGCGGGTCGGCCCCACGCAGGGTGATCTGCTGGCGGTAGGCGCCGCGGCGCTTCGAGATGAAGGCGGGGGTGGGCCCCAGAACGGCGGGCCCCGGCAAACCACGGCGGTCGCGATCCTCGATCAAGCTCGCGGCCATGGCGGCGGCGACCTCGCGCGCACGCTCGACCGTACGGTCGGTGAAGATGAGCCGGGCCAGACGGCCGCTGGGGGGGTAGTCGTGGGCGGCACGGGCGCGGATCTCGCCCGCGAAGAACGCGTCGTAGTCGTGGCCGGCGGCAGCGACGATGGCGCGGTGGTCGGGGGCGTAGCTCTGCACGATGACGCGTCCGCCCTCGGCTCCGCGACCGGACCGCCCCGCCACTTGCGCGATGAGCTGGAAGGTGCGCTCGGGGCCGGTGTAGTCGGGCAGGCGCAAGGCGAGGTCGGCGTTGATCACACCCACCAGGGTGACCTGGGGCAGATCCAGCCCCTTGGCGATCATCTGGGTGCCGACGAGGACGTTGGCCTCGCCGCCGCGGAAGCGCTCCAGGAGGCGGCGGTGGCCCTGTGGGCCGCGCGCCGTGTCGCGGTCCCAGCGCAGCGGCCGGGCGAGCGGGAAGGCGCGCGCGACCTCTTCCTCCAGCCGCTCGGTGCCCATCCCCATGGGCCGGATGCGGCTGCTCTCGCAGCGCGGGCAGCGCCCGGGCGGGGCGGCTCGGCGGCTGCACTCGTGGCATCGCAGCACGCCCGCTGGGGTGGATCCGCCGAACTGGGCGGCCGGGAACTCATGGTAGGTGAGGGGGATCGAGCAGCGCTCGCACTCGACAGCCTCGCCGCACGTCCGGCACACGACGATGCCAGCGCCGCGCCGGTTGAGGAAGAGCATGGCCTGCGCCCCCGCCCCCAGCGTGTCCTCCAGCGCCGACTGCAGGGGACGGCTGAAGATGGAGCGGTTGCCGCTCTTGAGCTCCTCGCGCAGGTCCACGACCTCGACGGCGGGCAGGGGAACGCTGGGCGGCGGGACCCCGCTCCGCTCCGGGCGTCGCACGCGCTGCTCCAGATCGAGGCGGGTGTACTGCCCGGCCTGGGCCCGTGAGGCCGTGACGAGATCCGGCGTTGCGGAGCCCAGAACGGCGACCGCGCCGGTGAGGGTGCAGTAGCGCTCCACGACTTCGCGCACGTGATAGCGCGGGGCGGGATTGGTCTGTTTGTAGGTCCACTCGTGCTCCTCGTCCACGATGATCAGCGCGGGCTCCCGCACCGGCGCGAAGAGCGCGGAGCGGGAGCCGATGACCACGTCGACGTCGCCAGCACGGATGCGGCGGCGCTGGGCGGCGGCCTCGCCGGCGCTGAGCCCCGAGTGCAACACGGCGATGCGGCCGGCCAGCCGGGCGCGGAAGCGGTCGATGGTCTGCGGCGCCAGCGCGATCTCCGGCACCAGCACGATCGTCACGCCGCCCTGCTTGCGGACGCGCTCCGCGGCGGCCAGGTAGACCTCCGTCTTACCGCTGCCGGTGACCCCCTTGAGCAGGAAGAGGCGCGGCCTGCGCGTAGCGCCGGGGTGGCCGAGCCGCTCGTTCAGGGCGTCCGCCAGGGCGCGGTAGGCGCGCGCCTGATCGGCGGTGAGGACGGGCGCCGTGGGCGGCCCGATGCCCCCTCTCGCGGGCTGCGGCGCCAGCTGCCGCCGCACCAGGCCGCGCTCGACCAGGGCCTCCACGTCGGCGGGGCCGGCGCCGGCCTCGGCCCGGACCTCCCGATCGGGCCGGGGGCCCGCCAGCAGCGCGTCGAGCAGGGCTACGCTGCGGCGCTCGGCGGCGCTGCGGCGCAGCGAGGCGACGGCGGCGTCGCTGGCGGCGGGGTCGTTGCCGAGGCGACGGGCCAGGCGCACGCTCTCGTCGCCGTCGCGGGCGACCAGGGCGGCATCGTCGAGCCAGCGCCGCAGGGAATCGCGTGAGCCGGCCAGGAGGCGGGCCTCGTCCAGGGGAGCGGGGCCGACCTGCAGCCTCTCCAGAAGGTCGGCCTTCCGTGAGCGCTTGGAGCGGGGCCAGGTGCTGGCGGCGGCCTCAGCCTCGTGCGGGGACACGGCGAGCGCGAGGAGCGGCTCCAGGCGGCGTGGGGCGGGTTCGGGAGCGAGTTCGTAGCGCTCGCTCAGAAGTCCCGCGGCGACCAGCGCGTCGAGCGCGGGGGCCAGGCGGCCGTCGTCAAGGTCCTGCTCCAGGCACGCGGCATCGACGCTGCCGCGGGCGGCGATGTCGGACAGGATTCGGCGCTGACGCTCGGTCAGGCCGGCAGCAGCGGACTCGGATGCTTCCGGCAGCACAGCGACCACGCGCCGCACCGGCTGCGACATGGGGCGCGGCAGAAAGAGCGCGACGCAGGCGTACAGGGGGGCCAGGTAGGCGCTGGCGATCCAGCGGGCGAGGGCAGCCTGGGCCGGGGTCAGGAAGGGCTCGGGCTCGATGACGCCGTGGATGGGTCGAGGATCGGCGATCGCGCTCTCGTCGCGCAGCGCGAGGACCACACCCTGCACCATACGCCGCCCGAAGGGCACGAAGACGCCCTGCCCCAGTCGCAGCGAGAGGGCGGCCGGGACGGCGTAGGTAAAGGCCTCGTGGCTCGGGCGGCCAGCGTTGGCCGCGACATCGGCGTAGAGGGGGGC
The DNA here is from genome assembly GCA_965247775.1 of Dehalococcoidia bacterium. Taxonomy (GTDB): domain Bacteria; phylum Chloroflexota; class Dehalococcoidia; order Bin125; family Bin125. The sequence goes on along the minus strand of OZ252031.1, from coordinate 1,028,376 downwards.
TGGGGACGACGCGGACGCTGGCATGGGACGCACACCCCCGGAGCGAGTGTACGGAGCGGCCTGGGACGTGGCCTCGGCGGACTAGAAGCCGTGGATCGCGCGCTTGGCGTTGCGCGGCCGGGCAGGGATGCGAGCGGACTTGCCGGTGCGGCCTCGCAGGTAGTAGAGCTTGGCGCGCCGCACGCGGCCGCGCCGGGTGATCTCCACCTTCTCCACCCGCGGCGAGTGGAGCAGGAACGTCCGCTCCACGCCGATGCCGCCGGTCACACGGCGCACGCTGAAGTTGCTGGAGGAGCCCTTGCGTTTGAGGCGGATGACGACGCCCTCGAAGACCTGGGTGCGCTCCCGCTCGCCCTCGACGATGCGGACGGAGACGCGCACCGTATCGCCGGGCTGGAAGTCCTCGATAGCGTCGTTGCGGCTGAGTTCGAGCAGGTCGGATCGGTCCATGACCGGCTTAGTCTAGAGGCGGGGCCGGTCCCAGGCGAGGACCCAGCGTCCCCCCGGCTTCACTTCTCGGCCTCTGGGAGCCACTGCCGCCGTTCCTCCGGCGTGAGGTCGGCGGCGGCGAGGAGGTCCGGCCGGCGCTGGGCGGTGCGACGCAGCCGCTCGGCGCGACGCCAGGCGGTGATCTGGGCGTGATGGCCGCTGAGCAGGACATCGGGCGCGGTCCAGCCGCGGAAGTCCACGGGACGAGTGTAGTGCGGGTACTCCAGGAGACCGCCCTGGTGCGACTCCTCCTCCAGCGACGCGGCAGAGCCCAGGGCGCCGGGCAGCAGCCTGACGACAGCGTCAACCAGGACCATGGCGGGAATCTCGCCGCCGCTGAGGACGTAATCGCCGATGGAGATCTCATCGTCGGCGAGATGGGCCCGAACCCGCTCGTCGATGCCCTCGTAGCGGGCGGCCAGCAAGACCAGGCGCGGCTCGGCGGCGAGTTCGCGCACGAGCGCCTGGCGCAGCGGCCGCCCTTGCGGCGTCAGCAGCACCGCGCGGCCGGGGGGCGGCGTCTCCCGCAGCGCCTCGACGGCGGCGAACCAGGGCTCCGGACGCATGACCATGCCCGCGCCGCCGCCGTAGGGAGCGTCGTCCACGGTGCGGTGGCGGTCGCCCGTCCAGTCGCGCAGGTCGTGGCTGGCAAGGCGGACCAGGCCCGCCTCCCGCGCCCGGCCCAGGATGCCCGTCGCGAAGGGCTGGGCGAACAGCTCCGGGAAGATGCTGACGACATCGATCTGGATCGCGGGGGAAGACATGGTGATCAGTCCGACGGGGGATGCTCGGTATCCCCGGCGAGCAGTTCCAGGGCGTGGGGAAGGATGGGGAGCACGGTGGCCAGGTTCTCCCGCACGGCCTTCTCCGAGCCCGGCAGGTTGAGAATCAGCGTGCGGCCGCTGGCCCCGGCCAGACCGCGGCTGAGCGCCGCCATGGGGGTCTGGCGCAGCCCCTCCTGACGCATCAGCTCCGCGATGCCGGGAACCTCCCGTTCGATGAGCGGGCGGGTGGCTTCCGGCGTTATGTCCCTTGGGCCGAGGCCCGTCCCCCCCGTCGTGACGATCAGATTGACCCCCCCCTCAGCCAGCCAGGCGCGCAGCGTGGCGGTGATCCGATCAGGCTCGTCGGGCACGATCGCTTTTTCCACGATCTCGGCCCGCAACGGCTCGAGAACCTCAGCAATCGCGGGGCCGGCGGTGTCCTCGCGTTCGCCGCGGCTGCCCGCGTCGCTGACCGTGAGCAGGCCCACGCGGATGGCTAATCCCATCTGGCAGGCTCCCCTCCCGGCGGGCTCCCGATCCCGCGCGCACGCGGGCCTGGGGGCCCGCGAAAGTTTTTCTTGCCAGGTCTTGACGAACCTGTTGACACGGATGGGGTCAGATGGCAACATGTGTCACGTTGTGGGGAGAAGTGGGGATATTTGGGTCGGACGTCCCCAGCGAGGAAACGGAGCCCTCGCCCCCTCGGAAAGTGACCGGGAAACGGATGCCGCTCGTTGGCCTTTCGAGGCACCTTCGAACACTCCCTGGACGATCGCGGACGCCTGGCCGTGCCGGCGCGCTACCGCGACGCCTTCGCCGAGGGCGGCGTCATCACGCAGGGCCCGGACGGCTGTCTGGAACTCTATACCGCAGCGGAATTCGACCGCACGGGGGAGGACCTGACCAGCGAGCCGGCCAGCCACCAGCGTGGCCGCCGCCTCCGCCGGGCCCTCTACGGCCGCTCCTTCGACGTGGACCTGGACCGGCAAGGTCGGGTGCTGATTCCGGCCGGCCTGCGGGAAGCCGCGGGCCTGTCGGGCGCGGCAGTGCTATGGGGCCGGCGCGAATGTCTGGAAATCTGGAGTCAGGCCGCCTGGACCGCCGAGAAGTCGGTAGTGGAGCGGGAGTTCTCGGCCAACCTCGAGGCCAGCAGCGTGGATCCGTCGTGAAGACGAACGTCGCGGGCCACGAGTCGGTCATGACGGCCGCGGTGCTGGAGTACCTCGCCGTGCGCCCCGGCGGCCGCTACATCGACTGCACGACGGGCGCCGGCGGACACAGCGCCGCCATTCTGGAGGCCTCGGCCCCGGACGGCCGCCTGCTGGCGCTCGACGCCGACCCGCAGGCCCTGGCCCTGGCCGCTGAGCGCTTGGCCCGCTTCGGCCAGCGCGTGGCCTTCGCGGAGCGCTACGTGGACGAGATCAGCGATGTCGCGCAGGCCCAGGGCATGACGCCTGCCGACGGCCTGCTCTGCGACCTGGGCGTCTCCAGCATGCAGCTGGATCAGCCGAAACGGGGCTTCTCCTTCCGGCAGGACGGCCCTCTGGATATGCGCATGGGTCCGCGGGCGGACATGACGGCCGCGGACATCGTCAACGGGTACCCGGAAGAGGAGCTGGCGAGCGTCCTCTACCGCTACGGAGAGGAACGGCGCTCGCGCCGCATCGCTCGCCGCATCGTGGAGCGTCGACCGCTGACCTCCACGCGTGATCTTGCCAAAGCCGTCGAGCAGGCCGCGGGGAAAGGCCGCAAAGCCAGTAACCCTAGTAGAGTTCACCCCGCCACCAAAACCTTTTTGGCCCTTCGCATTGCCGTTAATCAGGAGCTTCGGCGCCTGAGCGACTTCCTTGCCCTGGCCCGCGGCCTGCTCGGCTTTGGATCCCATTTGGTGGTACTGAGCTTCCACTCGCTGGAAGACCGCATCGTCAAGCAGTTTCTGCGGGAGGCCTCGCAAGGCGAGGCGCCCGCATTCCGGGTGCTGACCCGCAAGGTGGTCCGGCCGCCGGCCGCCGAGGTGGAGCGCAACCCTCGCAGTCGCAGTGCGCGGCTGCGAGCGGCCGAGGCGCGCTAGCCGTGCGCCGGACAGCGGCGCTGCCGATGCCCGTGGCGCGACGGGCCGCCTTGCGCGTTCCCGTCCCCGTGCGTCGCGCCCGCCTGCCGCTCTGGGTCTGGATCGGCGTCGTCGGCTTGTCACTGGCGGCGGCGCTGCCGGTGGCCCAATCCAGCGACGCGACCGCGACGGGGGCGACGCTGCGCGACCTGGAGCGCGAACGCGCCGCCGCCCAGGCGGAGGTCCGCCAACTGGCGGCGCAAGTGGGCGAACTCACATCCCTGATCCGGATTCAAGCTGTGGCGGAGGAACGCCTGGGGCTCACCCCGGCGCGTCCCACCGCCGTCCTCAGCGTGGACGCGCCGCCGCCAGAGCGCACCCTCCCCGCCCGTTTTCTCCCCAGGCGGGAATTGGAGGCCGGCGTGGCGCTCAGCTGGTGGCAGCGGGTGCTGGACGCATTGATCGTGCGATAGCGGGCAGCCGCGGGCGGCCTGGTCGTGCCGACGGCGGCGTGGGAATCGAGGAGTCATGGTCCGGGCCGGGCTGAGCCCCTGGCGCCTGCGCGTGGTGGCCACGATCTTCGTGGTCCTCGGCGTGCTGCTGGTGCTGCGGCTGGTGCAGGTCCAGATCCTGGAACATCCCCGCTTCGAGGCGGAGGCACGGGACGCTCATTTCTGGACGCAGCAGGTGCAGGGGCCGCGAGGCGCGATCCTGGACCGCAACGGGCTGCCCCTGGTGACCGGCGTCGACACCTTCGAGATCCACGTCGACCGGCAGGCCTGGGAACTGGATCCGGGCAACGAGCGTCGAGCGGTAGGGGAGCTATCCCGCTTGCTAGGCGTCGAGACCGAAGCCATCCAGGCGATCGTGAGGTCGGGAGACGGCCGCGACATCCTGCTGGCGTTGAACGTCCCCTTCGGGCTGGGCGAAGCGATCACGGCGGAGGGGTTGCCGGGCGTGAAGGTGACGCCGGCCAGCCTGCGCCGCTATCCGGAGGGCGGGCTGGCGAGCCAGCTCCTGGGCTTCGTGGGCCGGGACAACCAGGGACTCTCAGGCGTGGAATTCGACTTCGACGACCTGCTGCGCGGCCAGCCCGGCCGCCTGGTCTTTGAGCGCGACAGCCTGGGCAACCCGATCCCCTTCGGCGCGCAGGCGGAGACGCTGACCCAGCCCGGCGCCGACCTGGTTCTCACCATCGACCGTAGCTTGCAGCGCATCGCCGAGGAGCACCTGGCCCGGGCGCTCGAGGACACCGGCGCGCGCGGGGGCACGATCCTGATGATGGACCCACACACCGGCGACATCCTGGCCATGGCCTCCGCGCCCACGTTCAACGTCACGGAACTGAACCTGGCCGACCCCAGCACCGATCTGTCGCTGTTCCGCAACCGGGCGGTGACGGACATGTACGAGCCCGGCTCCGTCTTCAAGGTCGTGACCATGTCGGGCGCGGTGGACGCCAAGGTGGTGGGGCCACAATCGACGTTCGTGGATACCGGCGCCATCGTCGTGGGCGCACGCACCATCCGCAACTTCGACCTCTCCTTCCATGGTACGCAGACCATGACGCAAGTGCTGCAGCGCTCCCTTAACACCGGCACCACCTGGGTCGCGACACAATTGGGGGCGAACCGCTTCTACAGCTATGTCCGGGCCTTCGGCTTCGGCCAGGAGACGGCCTCCGGTCTCTCCGCCGAGGCCCCCGGCATCCTCAAAGAGCCGGGCAATCTGTTCTGGTCCGAGGTGGACCTGGCGACCAACTCCTTCGGCCAAGGGATCTCCGTCACCCCCTTGCAGATCGCGCGGGCCTACTCCGTCATCGCCAACGGCGGCGAACTGGTGCGGCCGCGCATCGTGCGGGCCGTCATCGCCGCCGACGGCGTGCGGGAGCTGCCGCCGGTGATCGAGCGGCGCGTGATCTCGGAGGAAACCTCGGCGGTGCTGCGAGGGATGATGCAGGCTGTTGTCGACGGGGTCGCGGCACACCCCGCCCAGACGCCGGGCTGGCCCGTGGCCGGCAAGTCCGGCACCTCCGACGTCGTGGAGGACGGGGTCTATCTGGAAGACGAGTCGATCGCCTCCTTCGCCGGCTTCGCGCCGGCCGACAACCCCCGGGTGGTAGTGCTGATCAAGCTCGACCGGCCCCAGGGGCAGATCTTCGGCGGCGTCGTCGCGGCGCCGGTCTTCTCCAAAGTCCTGGCCGACGTGCTGCCCGCGCTGGGCGTCCCCCCCACGGCCTACGTCGCCCAGCCGGAACTGTTCGATCCCGTGCCCGAGGAAACCGGTCCCCGCGCCGAGGCCGGCGTGGACGCGGCAGGCGATGCCGAGCCTGCCGCCGACGGCGCGGAGGCGCCGGACGCCGCCGAAGCGCCGGGCCCGCCCGCGCGGCCCGGGGAGAGTCCGGACGGGGTGGAGCTGGCGCCGCCGTTGACGGAAGAGGAGATCGAGCAGGGGCAGCGGGCGCCGACCGGGGTGGGGGCAGGATGATCACTGCCATCGATCTCGCGGCTGCCCTGGGCGATCTGCTCGGGAACCCCGACGCCTGCCGCGGCGGAGCGCCATTCAACGACATCGTGATCGACTCGCGGCGCGTGCGGCCGGGCGATCTGTTCGTGGCCCTGCGCGGCGAGCGCACCGACGGCCATCGCTTCCTGGGCGACGCCCTGGACAAGGGCGCGACGGGCCTCCTCACCCGGCTGCTCCCGCCAGACCTGCCCACGGGCGTCAGCGCGTTCCTGGTGGAGGACCCGCTGACGGCACTGCAGGCGGCGGCGCAGCGCTGGCGACGGCAGCAGTCGGCCAAGGTCGTGGGGATCACCGGCAGCGTGGGCAAGACGACAACGCGGGAAGCGATCGCGCAGGTTCTGCGCAGCCGCTACGCGACGCTGGAGAGCCCCCGCAACTTCAACAGTGAGATCGGGCTGCCGCTGGCGCTACTGGGGCTGCAGCCGTCGCACGAGTGGGCGGTGGTCGAGATGGGCCCCTACGACGAGGAGGAGATGGCGCTGTTGGTGCGGCTGGGCGCGCCGGAGGTGGGCGTCGTCACGAACGTGGGACCGACGCATCTGGAGCGCTTCGGCTCGCTGGAGGCAACCGAGGCGATCAAGGGACTGCTGCCGGCCTCGCTGCCCGCCGACGGCCTGGCCGTACTCAACGCCGATGACGAGCGCACCCGCCGCATGCGCGATCGCACGCAGGCGCGCGTACTGCTGTTCGGTCTCAGCCCCGACGCCGACGTACGCGCTTCCGGCCTACAGGGCCACGGTCTGGACGGGCTCAGCTTCCGCCTGCACATGCCGCAGGCGCCCGCGGGGGTGGCCGTGCGCACGCCGCTGGCGGGGGCCCATCACGTGATGACGGCCCTCGCCACGGCGGCCGTGGCAAGCGAGGCTGGGTTCGCGCCGGCGGAGATCAGCGAGGCGTTGGGGCGCTTGGAAGCGGGTACCCGCCTAAAGCCGCGCAAGAGCTATGCGGGGGCGACGGTCCTGGACGACGCCTACAACGCCGCGCCCCTCTCGATGCAGGCGGCCCTGGACCTGCTGACGGAGATGCCGGGCCGGCGCATCGCGGTGCTGGGGGACATGCTGGAACTGGGCGCGGAAGAGGAGCCGGCCCATCGATCGGTGGGGGGCTACAGCTTCGGCCGCTGCGACCGCCTGATCGCGATCGGGGAGCGGGCGCGCGGCATCGCCGATGGCGCCTGGGACGCGGGCCATCGCGAGATCCAGTGGTTCGAGAGCAAGGACGACGTGACGGAGATGCTGCGCCACGAGATCGGCGCGGACGACGTCGTGCTGGTCAAGGCCTCGCACGGGCTGGCCCTGGAGACCCTGGTGGAGGCGTTGATCACGCCGCCCGGACCGGCGCAGACCGCGGACGCGCGGGGAGGGCCGGCATGACGACCTTCTCCCTGGCCACGGCGGGCATCGCCTTTGTGATCTCGCTGGTCTGCGGCCGCCTCTTGCTGGATTTCCTACGCAGCCGCGGTCTGGGCAAGGCGATCAGCGACGAGGGTCCGCGCAGTCACCATGTCAAGGCCGGCACCCTGACCATGGGCGGCCTCATGATCTTCACCACGGTGGCCATCCTCACCCTGGCCACGAACGTGGTGGGCCGGGAGTCCATCCTGCTGCCGCTGGTGAGCATCGTCGTGCTGGGGACGGTGGGGCTGCTGGACGACCTCGGCACGCTGGAGGGGCGCGTGCAGTCCGGCCTGAGCTGGCGGCTGAAGGTGGCCGTGCTCGCGCTCTTCGCCTTGGGGGCGGCGCTGGTCCTCTTCTACGCGCTGGACACGGAAAGCATCAACATTCCTTGGGCCGGCCAGCACGATCTGCACGAGTGGTACATCCCCATCGCCGTCTTCACGATCATGGCGACCACGGCCTCCGTGGCGATCACGGACGGAATGGACTCACTCGCAGGAGGCACACTGGCGATCGCGTTCGCCGCCTTCGGCGTGATCGCGGTGGGGCAGGAGCAGGACTTCCTGGTGCGCTTCGCCTTCACCACCGTGGGGGCCACGCTGGGCTTCCTCTGGTACAACGCCCACCCCGCCCAGATCTTCATGGGCGACACCGGCGCGCTGGCCCTGGGGAGCACGCTGGCCGTGGTGGCGCTGATGACGGGGCACTGGCTCCTGCTGCCGGTGATCGGCATCGTCTTCGTGATCGAGGCGACCTCGGACATCATCCAGATCGGCTACTACAAGTACTCGGGCGGCAAGCGCGTCTTCCGGATGGCGCCCATCCACAACCACTTCGAGCTGCTCGGCTGGTCGGAACCGCAGGTGGTGACGCGGTTCTGGCTGATCGGCATCGCCGGCGCGATCCTCGGGGTCGCGCTGGCGCTCCAGGTCTGACGGGGAAGTGATGCCGGCCATGACCGCGACGCCACGCCCCACCCTCCCCGGCAAGGACCCGCAGCAGTTCCGCGGCCTGCGCGTAGGCGTGGTGGGGCTGGGCCTGGAGGGCCTGGATATCGTGCGCTTCCTGCACCGCGAGGGCGCGGCGGAAATCGTGGTCTCGGAGCGCAAGCCGGTGGAGGCGCTGCGGGCCCAGATCCGGGCCCTGGCAGGGATCCCCTTCGCGCTGCAAGCGGACGACAACGACCCCGCCCTGGCGCGGCGCGTCGATGCGCTCTTCGTCAGCCAGGGCGTGCCCGACGATCTGCCCCTGCTCGCGGCGGCCCGCGAGGCCGGGGTGCCGATCACGGCCATGATGCGCCTCTTCCTGCAGCGCTGCCCGATGCCGGTCGTCGGCATCACCGGAAGCGCCGGGAAGACCACGGTGACGGCGCTCGTCGGCTCCATGTTCGAGGCCGCCGGACGTCCGGTCTTCGTGGGCGGCAACATCGGCCGCGGGCTGCTGGAGGCGCTGCCCGCGATCGCGCCGGAGACGGCGGTGGTGCTCGAGATCAGCCACACGCAGCTGGTGCGGACCGATCGCAGCCCCCACTTGGCGGCGGTGCTCAACGTGCGCCCCAATCACCTGGACCAGTTCGACTGGCCGAGCTACGTCGATCTGAAGCGCAACCTGGTCCGCCACCAGGGGCCCGGCGACCTGGTGGTGCTGCCGAGCGACGAAGAGAACGCGCGCGCCTTCCGCGACGACACCCCGGCAGCGCTGCGCTCCTTCGGGCTGGCCCCGTTCAAGGGCGCGGGCGCGACCGTCCGCGACGACGTCGTGGTCTGGCGGGACACCGGGGGCGACTCGCCGGTCTGCGACGTCGCGGCCATCCGGCTGCCCGGCGCGCACAACCTGCAGAACGTGCTGGCGGCCGTTACGATCGGGCGAAGCTGGGGCTTGCCACTGGAGTCTCTGGCGGAGGCCGTCGCCGGGTTCGAGGGCGTGCCCCATCGCCTGGAAACCGTGGCCGAGATCGACGGCGTGCGCTACGTCGATGACTCCATCGCCACGGCGCCTGAGCGCACCGTGGCGGCGCTGCGGGCGCTGCCGGGACCCATCGTGCTGCTGCTGGGCGGTCGTGAGAAGCGGCTACCGTTGGAGCCGCTGATCGCGGAGGCGTTGGGCGCCGCGCGGGCGGTCGTTTGCTTTGGCGAAGCGGGGCCCGCCTTCGCGGCGCGCCTGAGCGACGCCTGGCGCAGCGACGCGGGCGCACCCGCTGTGCTGGACGCCGGCGATCTCGCCTCGGCGGTGCGCACGGCGCAGGGCCTGACGCGTGCCGGCGACACCGTACTGCTGGCGCCGGCCGGCGCCTCCTTCGACGCCTACGACAACTTCGCCGCCCGCGGGGATCACTTCCGCGCGCTGGTCCGGCGGAGGGGGAAGGAGGCGAGCGATGGCCCGCGCTGAGGCCATGAACGCCCCCCTCGTGGGAGGGCCGCTGGAGAACGCGGCGGGGCAGCGCAGCGGCGGCTCGCCCGACTGGCCGCTCATCGCGACGGTGCTGGCGCTGACGCTGATCGGCTTGATCTTCGTCTTCAGCTCCTCGTTCGCGGTGGGGCAGCAGCTCTTCGGCGACCCACGCTACTTTGCCACCCGCCAGCTGCTGGGGGCGGGGCTGGGCGGCCTCGCCTTCCTCATCTTCGCCTCGATCGACTACCGCCGCCTGCGGGCCTGGAGTCCGCTCTTCATGATCGTGGCCGTGGCGGGGTTGATCGCCGTGCTGCTGCCGGGGCTGGGGGTGGAGCAGAACGGCGCCCGCCGCTGGATCCAGGTCGGCTCGGCCCCGCCCGTGCAGCCCTCGGAGTTCGCCAAGCTGGCCGTCGTGATCTACGTGGCGGCCTGGCTGGCCGGCCGCGGCAACGCGATCCGCCACGTGACGCTTGGGGTGGTGCCGTTCTCGGTCATTGTGGGGTTCCTGGGCTTCCTCATCGTCGCTGAGCCGGACCTGGGCACGGGGATCGCGATCGTGCTCATCGCCTGCACGATGTTCTTCGTGGCCGGAGCGGCGTTGCGACACCTCGCGGTGCTGGGACTGTTGGGCAGCGGCGTGCTGTTCAGCATCGTGGCGGTGGTGGGCTACGGCCTGAACCGCTTCACGCAGTTCGTCTCGGCGGAGTCCGATCCGGAAGCGGGCGGATTCCAGGTGCTGCAACTGCTGGTCGCGCTGGGCAGCGGCGGCATCACAGGCGTCGGCTTGGGCGAGAGCCGGCAGAAGTTCTTCTACGTGCCCTCGGCGCACACGGATGGCGTCTACGCCATCATCGGCGAGGAGATCGGCTTCATTGGCACGATCCTGGTGCTGCTGCTGTTCGGCTTCTTCGCCTACCGTGGCATCCGGGTGGCGCAACGCGCACCCGACGCCTTCGGCACCCTGCTGGCAGTGGGCGTCGTGGCCTGGATCATCTTGCAGGCCTTCTTCAACGTGGGCGGCATCACCCGCACGATCCCCCTCACGGGCATCCCCCTGCCTTTCATCTCCTTCGGCAGCTCGGCCCTGGTAGCGACGCTGGCCGCCGCGGGGCTGCTGGTCAGCGTGTCCCGCTTCACCGTGGCGACCGCAGCGCCCCGCGACGACACGCCGGCGCCACGCCTCAAGGACTACGCGGCCCGGCCCTCGCTGGACGGGGAGCCGACGTCGTGAGGATCGTGCTGGGCGGAGGCGGCAGCGGCGGGCACGTTTTCCCGGCCCTCGCCGTCGCGGAGGCGCTGCGCTCCGCTGTTGCGGAGGAGGTGGAGGTCCTCTACTTGGGCCGAGGGGACGGGGTTGAAGCGACGCTGGCGCGCGACGCCGGCATCCCCTTCCGCGACGTATCGGCGCGCGCGTTGCGGGGTCGCAACCTGCTGGCCAAGCTCTGGTCTGCGGGGGCGCTGCTGCTGGGCGCTTGGGACGCGCTGCGCGCGATGCGGGACTTCCGCCCGGACGTCGTCTTCGTCACCGGGGGCTTCGCGAGCGTGCCCGTGGCCATCGCCGCGCGCTTGTCCCGACGACCGCTCGTGCTGTACCAGCCCGATATCGAGCCGGGCTGGGCGGTGCGGGCGCTGTACCGCATCGCAACGCGGGTTTGCCTGACACACGAGGCCTCGCGGGCGAGGGCGCCGGCGGGAAAGTCGGTCGTGACGGGGTACCCCCTGCGCCCCGTCTTCACTGAGCTGGACCGGCCCATGGCCCGGGCGCACTTCAACCTCAACGGCACGCCGGCCCTGCTGGTCGCGGGGGCCGTGCAGGGGGCCCATCGGATCAACGACGCCCTCTCCACCGACCTGGAGCGCTGGATCGAGACGGCACAAGTCATCCACGTAACCGGAGCGGGGGACTTTATGCGGATGCAGCAGCGCCGCGAGACGCTGCCGCAGGACCTGCGGCATCGCTACCAGGTATACGAGTACATGGGCGACGAGTTCCCGGTGGCGCTGGCGGCCTGCGATCTGGCCGTCTCGCGGGCGGGGGCGTCGGTGCTGGGGGAGTACCCCGCCGCCGGGCTGCCCGCGGTGCTGGTCCCGCTGGCGCTCGCCGGGGGGCACCAGCGGGCGAACGCGCGCGAGCTGGAGCGGGCGGGGGCGGCGCTGGTGCTGGAAGACGCGGAGGCGCCCACGCGCCTCATGACCACGGCAATGGGCCTCCTCCACGACGCGCCGCGGCTGCAGGAGATGCGCCGGCAGGCGAGCGCGGCGGCCCACCCTCAGGCCGCGCGGACGATCGCCAAGGTGCTGTGGGAGGTGCGGCGGTGAGCGCCCCCGGAGCGATCACGGCGGCGTTGCCGGGGGGCCGCGTGCACTTCGTCGGCGTGGGCGGCATTCACATGAGCGCCCTGGCCGGCCTGGTGCTGGACGCCGGCGGCCGCGTCAGCGGCTCCGACCTCACGGCCAGCCCCCTGACCGACGTCCTGGCGGCGCGCGGCGCACGGATCGCGATCGGCCACGCGGCGGAGCACGTCTTGGGCGCGGCGTTGGTCGTGCGGACCCTGGCCGTCCCGGAGACGAACGCGGAGGTGGTGGCGGCGCGGGCGGCCGGGATCGAGACGATCACGCGGGCGCAGATGGTGGCGCGACTGGTCGCGGGGCGGCGCGTGCTGGCCGTGGCCGGCAGCCACGGCAAAACGACCGTCGCGACGATGCTGACGCTGATCCTGCGCACGGCGGGGCGGGACCCCGGTTACATCCTGGGCGGCGAGTCGGCGGACCTGCCCTCGCATGCGGCCTGGGGCGGCGCGGCGTCCGCCGCGCCGCTGGTACTGGAGGCTGACGAGTACGGCCGCGCCTTCCATCACTACCGGCCACGCGTCGCCCTGATCACCAACGTCGAGGTCGACCACCTGGACTACTACGGCAGCGCCAAGGCGCTGGCGCAGGCTTTCGTTGAGTACGGCCGCACCCTGGAGCTGGGCGGACGCCTGATCGTGGGGGCAGAATCGCCCTGCGCCGCGACCGTGGCCGATCGGATCGGCGCTGCACGCCCCGACCTCGCGATCGAGCGCTTCGGTCTGGGCCAGGACGAGTGGAGCACCGACGCCCGGGCGGGGGAGCCCATCACGATCCAACACCACGGCGAGACACTGGGATCGCTGACGCTGCGGGTCCCCGGCGCGCACAACGTGCGCAACGCCCTGGCCGCCATCGCGGCGGCGGCGACGGAGGACGTGCCGTTCGAGTCGATCCAAGAGGCGCTGGAGGGCTTCGGCGGCGTACGGCGCCGCTTCCAGATCCTGGGCGAAGCCGCCGGCGTGCTCGTCATCGACGACTACGCCCACCACCCCACCGAGATCCGCGCCACGATCGAGGCGCTGCGCTCACGCCACGCGGGGCGCCGCCTGGTGCTGCTGTTCCAACCACACACCTACAGCCGCTCGGCCTACCTGCTGGACGGCTTCCGCGAGGCCTTCCGCGGCATCGACCGCTTGCTGATCTGTGAGACCTACGCGGCCCGCGAGGAGCCCTCGGCCGGGATGGCCGCCGCCGATCTGGCCCAGGCCGTCGCCGAGCCGGCGGCCCAATACACGGGGCCACTGGCGGCCTCGATCGAGGCCGCTCTGGCGGCGCTTACGGCGGACGACGTCTTCGTCGCCATGGGCGCCGGCGACGTGGAGGCCGCGGGCCCGGCCGTCCTGGACGGGCTGCGTGCCCGATGAACGCCATGACGCTCCTGCGCCAGGCGGCCGAAGCCGAGGGCGGCTCCCTGCGGGAGGGGGAAGCCATGTCGCGGCACACGACCTTCGGCGTGGGCGGGCCCGCCGACGCCTACGTCGTGGTGCGGACGCTGGCGGGGCTGCGGCGCCTGGCGCTGGTCGCGGGCGGGGCCGGCTTACCGTGCTTCGTGCTGGGCTCGGGCTCCAACATCCTGGTGCGGGACGGCGGCATCCGCGGCGTCGTGATCGAGAACAAGGCCACGGCCGTGCCGCCGCCGGCAGTGAAGGGGTCGGAGGTCCGGCTGCGGGCCGAAGCGGGGGCCTCGTTCGCGCGGCTGGCGCGATCGACGGCGCGGGGCGGGCTGCGGGGCCTGGAGTGGGCCGCCGGCATCCCAGGCTCGCTGGGCGGGGCGGTGGTCTACAACGCCGGCGCCTACGGCGGCTGCCTGGCCGACGTCCTGGTCTCGATCCGCGCGGTCGATGCAGACGGCGCCGAGGAGACGCTGGAGGCAAGCGATTTGCGCCTCACCTATCGGTCGAGCGATTTCACGCGCGGCCTCCTGGCGGACCGGATCATTCTCGAGCTGGAGTTCGCGCTGGAGGCCGGGGATCCGGCGGCGGCGGTGTCGCGGGTGCAAGAGCTGGAGACACGGCGCAAGGCGTCGGCTCCCCGCGGGCGCAACGCGGGCTCCGTCTTCAAGAACCCGGCGGCGCATCCGGCCTGGTGGCTGATCGATCGGGTGGGGCTGCGGGGGCATCGCATCGGCGACGCGCAGGTCAGCGAGAAACACACCAATTACTTCCTCAACCTCGGGCAGGCGCACGCGGCCGACGTCGAGGCGCTGATGAAGACGGCGGAGCTCCGCGTGCATGAGGAGTTCGGCATCCGTCTGGAACGCGAAGTCACCTCGGTCGGGGAGGCGGCGCCGTGAGCGGCGGCAGCCGGCGGCGGCTGGCCGTGATCTTCGGCGGCGCCAGCCCTGAGCACACGGTCTCCGTGCGCTCGGCGCGCTCCGTCCTCGCGGCCGTCGACCGCGAGCGCTTCGAGCCGCTGCCGCTGGCCGTCGACCGGAGCGGTGGCTGGGTCACGGCAGCGGAGTCGGCGGCGCTGCTGGCGGCGTTCGAGGCGGGAGCGCCCGAGTGCGTGCCTGCCGCAGCGGGACACGCGCTCCTGCGCTCGGCGGACGTGCTGGCAAGCCTGAACGAGGCGGACGTGGTCTTCCCGCTCATTCACGGCAGAGGTGGCGAGGATGGCGCCCTGCAAGGCCTCCTCGAGCTGGCGGGGCTGCCCTATGTGGGAGCAGGCGTGGGGGCGTCCGGCGTGGGCATGGACAAGACCTTGATGAAAGCGCTCTTCGCGCAGGCCGGCCTGCCGCTGGCGCCGTACCGCGTGCTGCGTGAGCGCGACTGGCGCCGCCAGCGGACGGTGCTGGAGGACGCCCTGGCGGACCTGTCGCTGCCCCTCTTCGTCAAGCCCAGCAACGGCGGCAGCAGCCTGGGCATCGTCAAGCTCCACGCGCGCGACGAGATCGGGCCGGCCGTCGAGGAGGCCCTGCGTTACGACTGCAAGGTGATCGTGGAGCAGGGCATCGCGGGGCGGGAGCTGGAGTGCGGTGCGCTGGAGCGGCCGGCGGCGGCGGGGGGTGGAGTGGAAGCCGCGCCACCGGGCGAGATCCGCTGCACGCGCGAGTTCTATGACTACGCGGCCAAGTACGACGACCCGGGCACGGAGCTGGTGCTGCGCCCGGACCTGCCGCCGGGCGCCGCCGAGCAAGCGCAGCTGCTGGCGACGGCCGCCTTCGCCGCGATCGACTGCGCCGGCATGGCCCGGGTGGATCTCTTCCTCGACGCGGACGATCGGATCTGGCTGAACGAGATCAACACGATCCCCGGCTTCACGCGTACGAGCATGTTCCCGCGGACCTGGGAGGCGGCGGGGCTGTCCTTCCCCCAGTTGATCGATCGCTTGGTGGCGCTGGCCCTCGAGCGCGAGGCAGGGAGGTCGCGAGATAGCTGATCCATCGCGCGGTGCCGAGCGTCTCTACCGCGATCAAGCCTACATGACGACGGAGGAAGCCGCGGAGGCGGAGGCCCCGGCGCCGGAAGGCCGGCGCTGGCGGCCGCGCTGGCTCACGGTGATCGCGCTGCTGACGCTGTCGGCCACGCTGGCGGCGGCGCTGGTGGTCTTGAACTCGCCGCTGCTGGAGGTACGCAGTGTGGAGGTGAGCGGCACGAAACACGTCTCGCGCGGGGCGGTGGCGCAGCTGGCCGCGCTGACTGGCGAAAACATCCTCCTCACGGACCTGGCGGCCGCGCGGCAGCGCATCCTCGCGCAGCCCATGATCCGGGACGCTCGCATCCGGCGCGAATGGCCCAACACGATCCACGTGGAAGTCGTGGAGCGGGAACCCTGGGTGCGCTGGGAGGTTGGCGGCGAGGTCTGGGCCGTCGACCGCGAGGGCGTCGTCCTGGAGGGTGTGACGGCCGGGGCCGACAGCATCCTAGTGCGACAGATCTCCTCGCTGCCGACGATCCAGGCCGGGGCGCGGCTGGGCCTGGAGGCGGTGGACCTGATCGGGCGCATCCAGGAGATCGGGATCCCCCGCAAGGGGCCCGAGATCCTGGCCTATGAATGGTCGCTGCGGACCGGCCTGACGGTCGTCACACGACACGGGCGGATCACGTTCGGGGACGCCGACGGCTTCGCCTTCAAGTACCAGGTCTGGGAGCGCCTGGAGCAGGAAGCACAGCGGCGCGGCGAGCCGCTGCTGATCGCCGACTTGCGGTTTGGTACGCGGCCGGCGGTGGAGATCGGGCTCGGATTAGGTCGGGCAACCCGGATCGTGGAGCCCTAGGGCGGATCCGGAAACAGAAGGAGACGGAGATGGCCAGAGGTACCGCGATAGCGGCCATCGATCTGGGCAGCACGAAGATCGCGACGGTGGTTGGCGATGTCGCGGACGGGGAGATGCTACGGATCTTGGGAGCCGGCGTCGTCCCCTCGGCGGGGATCGAGAAGGGCCAGATCAGCAGTATCGGCAAGGCGACGGAGGCGATCGTGGCCTCCATCGAAAAAGCCGAGCGGGCCAGCGGCACGCGGATCCTGTCCGCCGCCGTGAACGTGTCCGGGGCGCACCTGGCGTCGCTCAACAACCGCGGCATCGTGGCCGTGCCCGACGCCGGCCGCTCGATCAGCGGCGACGACACCCAACGCGTCATCGATGCCGCCCGCACCGTCAGCCTGAAGAGCAACCGGGAGTTGATGCACGCCCTGCCGCGCTACTTCGTGGTGGACGGGCAGGACCGCGTGAGCGACCCCGAGGGGATGCACGGCCAGCGCCTGGACGTGGAGATGCACATGGTCACAGGCGGCGTCAACGCGCTGCAGAACGTGATGAAGTGTGTCGAGGGAGCGGGGGTGCAGGTGGAGGCCCTGATCGCCTCCGCCGTCGCGACCTCGGCGGCGGTGCTGGACCCGGACGAGCAGCAGGAGGGCGTCGTCTCGGTGGACATCGGCGGCGGCACCACCGACATCGCCGTGTACATGGACGGCGCCATCATCCACACCGCGGCGCTGCCGGTGGGCGGTGTGCACGTCACGCGCGATCTGGTGGCGGGGCTGCGTTGTCCCTTCCCGGTGGCCGAGCAAGCCAAGACGCGCCACGGCACGGCCCAGGTCCAGGGCGTGGGGATTGAAGAGAGCGTGACCCTGACGTCGTTCGGGCAGGACGAGCGGCGGGAGGTTCGCAAGCAGTTAATCGCCGAGATCGTGGAGGCGCGGATCGAGGAGATCCTCTCCATGGCGCTGGTGGAAGTGAAGCGCGGTGGACACGTGGACACGATCTCCGCGGGCCTGGTGCTCAGCGGCGGCACGGCCGAACTGGATGGGCTAATTCCCCTGGCGGAGAGCATGACCGGCCTGCCGGCCCGCGTCGGCGAGGTATCGGAGGTGTATGGCCTGACGGATCACGTGTCCGGTCCGGCCTACGCGACCAGTCTGGCGCTTCTGCGCTGGATGTCGGAAGCGACGTTGGAACCGTCCGGGCAGCCCATGCGGCTGCGCATGCCGTCGGGCGCGGGGGTGGGCGACCTCTTCCGCAGCGTCGGCCGATTGGGGAAGGTGTTCCTGCCGCAATAACACGCCCCGACGAAACCGTGGAACCCCGTTCCGCGCCTGGGGCGCGCGGAACGGCCGGCCAGCGAACGACCCCAACATTTGGTGGCGGGGAAGTAAGGAACGCCGGATGTCACGTTACGACGACCTCAGCGGGTTGCCGCCGATCAAAGTGATCGGCGTGGGCGGAGGCGGCTGCAACGCCGTCGATCGCATGATCGAGGAAGGGATCAGCGGCGTCCGCTTCGTCTCGGTCAACACGGACGCGCAGCAACTGCAGCACAGCCACTCCCCTGAGACGATCCGCATCGGCGACCGCGTCTCGCGGGGGCTGGGCGTGGGCGGCAACCCCGAGCTGGGCCAGAAGGCGGCGGAGGAATCGCGCGACGAGCTGCTGGAGGCCGTGCGCGACATGGACATGGTCTTCGTCACCGCCGGCATGGGCGGCGGCACCGGCACGGGCGCGGCGCCCGTCGTGGCCGAGGTCGCCAAGTTGGCCGGGGCCCTCACGATCGCCGTCGTGACCAAGCCCTTCGGCTTCGAGGGGGCGCAACGCCGCGCCGCCGCCGGCAACGGTGTGGGCCGCCTGGAGCAGCACGCCGACACCGTGATCACGATCCCCAACGACCGCCTGCTGGCGCTGGTCAACGACGACATGTCCGTCAGCAAGGCCTTCGCCATGGCCGACGACGTCCTGCGGCAGGGGATCTCCGGCATCTCGGACGTGATCACCACGCCGGGCGAAGTGAACCTGGACTTCAACGACGTCAAGAAGGTGATGGGCGAAGGCGGCCAGGCGCTCATGGCGATCGGCCGCGGCAGCGGCGGCAACCGCGCCGTCGACGCGGCCCAGTCGGCCATCACGAGTCCCTTGCTGGAAACCGATATCACCGGCGCCCGCAAGGTGCTGTTCAACCTCACCTCCTCCGGCAGCCTGGGCCTGAACGAACTCAACCTGGCGGCCAAGCTGATCCAGGAGATGGTGGACCCGGAGGCGGAGATCATCTTCGGCACCGCCGTCGACCCCAGCCTGGGCGACGACGTGACGCTGACCGTCATCGCGACCGGCTTCACGGCCCGGCGCGAACTGGGCCTCGAGACGCCCACGCGCACCGAGGTCGAGCGCTGGTCCTCCGACATCCTCGAGGAACTCGGAGTGGACGGCGATGACGTGGAGTTGCCTGCCTTCCTGCGCCGGCGCCGGGTGCCGGTGCAGTAGGACCGGCAGGATCGCAGAGACCTGGAAGGGAGGGCCGGACTCGCTCGTTACTTGGCTCCTCTAAGAGCCAGCACGACCAGGGGGGGCGGTGTCTCGGGAGATAACACCGCCCCCTCGCTATCCCGCCCGCCGTCCGGAGTCCGGCGGCGACTCCTGTCCCACTCGGTGCTTGCCGGAACCCGGTACGATGCGGTCACATGGAGTGCCCACACTGCGGCGGCACGACCGGCGTGGTCGACACGCGCCCGTCTGGGGAAGCCGTGCGCCGCCGCCGGGCCTGCGACACCTGCAAGCACCGCTTCACGACCTACGAGCGCATCACTGAACTGGAACCCGTGGTCGTCAAGCTCGACGGCCGTCGGGAGCCGTTTCAGAGCGCCAAGGTGGAGCGCGGCGTGCGCCTCGCCGCGGCCAAGCGGCCCCTGCCCGAAGAGGACATCAAGGCGATCGTGGAGGCCGTGCGCGCGCGGGCGCGGCAGAGCGCCCGCGCCGAGGTGTCCAGCGAGACCGTAGGCGGCTGGGTCTGGGAGCGCTTGCTCCCGCGGGATCGCGTGACCGCGTTCCGCTTCGCCTCCGTCTTCCGCCGCCCCGACGACACGGAGGCGCTGCGACGGGAACTGGCGGCGGCGGAGTCGCCGCTGCCCGCGCCCGCCCCCGACGATCGGGCACAACCGCTGCTCCCGGGCATCGCCGGGCAGGGCGCGGCCGTGCCCACCACCGTGCCCACCACCGCGCCCACCACCGCGCCCACCACCGCGGCATCCGTCGCTGCGCTGGCGGAGCCTCGGACGGCCGCGGACTGACGGGAGCGCAGGAGGATGCCGAGCGCGCCCTCGGGCCCCAGCACGGAGATCCCCCTGACCGACGCCGGGCGCTTGGTCCTGGAACGTCGCTACCTGCAGCGCGCTGAGCCACACGATCGCCTGGAGACGCCCGCGCAAATGTTCTGGCGCGTGGCGCGGACGGTCGCCTCGGCCGAGGCAGGGCAAGGCGGCGACGCCGACGCGTTCGCGGCCCGCGCCTACGATCTCATGGCGGGGCTGCGCTTCTTGCCCAACTCGCCCACACTGATGAACGCGGGGCTGGAGCTGCAGCAGCTGGCCGCCTGCTTCGTGCTGCCGGTGGAGGATTCGCTGCGGGGCATCTTCGACTCGCTGCGCGACGCCGCGCTGATCCACCAGAGCGGCGGCGGCACGGGCTTTGCCTTCTCGCGGCTGCGCCCCGGCAACGACATCGTCCAGTCGACGCACGGCGTGGCGAGCGGGCCGGTCTCCTTCATGGAGGTCTTCGACGCCGCCACGGACGCCATCAAGCAAGGTGGCGCCCGGCGCGGCGCCAACATGGCCATCCTCAACGTGGAGCACCCCGACATCGAGCGCTTCGTGCGGGCCAAGGCGGACGCCCACACGCTGACCAACTTCAACCTCTCCGTTGGCGCGGGCGATGCCTTTATGCAGGCCGCGCTCGCGGGCGACGACTACGCCCTTGTCAATCCGCGCAGCGGGCAAGAGGTGGGGCGGCGCAACGCGGAAGCGATGCTGCTGGCGATCAGCGACCAGGCCTGGCGCCACGGCGATCCGGGCCTGGTCTTCCTGGACCGGATCAATCGCGACAACCCCACGCCGCAGCTCGGGGCCATCGAGTCGACGAATCCCTGCGGCGAGCAGCCGTTGCTGCCCTACGAGTCCTGCACGCTCGGCTCGATCAACGTCGCCGCCTTCGTGCGGGACCGCGACGTGGACTGGCCGGCCCTGGGCGAAGCGGTGGACATCGCCGTGCGCTTCCTGGACGACGTGATCACGGTCAACCGCTACCCCTCCCCCGAGATCGAGCGAGCGACGCTGAGCACGCGCAAGATCGGGCTGGGGATCATGGGCTTCGCCGACCTGCTGATCGCGCTGGGCTTGCCCTACGACTGCACTGACGCGCTGGCCCAGGCGGAGCGGCTGGGAGCATTCGTGCAGAAGCGAGCCAACGCCGCCTCGGAGGCGCTGGGGGCCGAGCGCGGCGCGTTCCCGGCCTGGCAAGGATCCATCTTCGACCCCGGCGGCCCCCGCTACCGCAACGCCACCCGCACGACCATCGCTCCCACCGGCACGCTCAGCATCATTGCGGGCTGCTCAAGCGGGATCGAGCCGGTCTACGCGCTGGCCTACGTGCGACAGCACTATCTGGACGGCGCCGATCCCCAGCGCCGAACACCGATCACCGAAGTGCACCCGGCCATTCGCGCCCGCGCCGAGCGGGAGGGCTGGTGGAGCGCCCTCCTGCAAGAGCATCTGCTGCACGGGGGCGCACTGCGCGACTGGCCCCAGGCCCCGCCGCAGGCCGGGCGCGTCCTGGTCACCGCGCACGACGTCGGCTGGCCCTGGCACGTCCGCATGCAGGCGGCCTTCCAGCGCCATGTCGACAACGCGGTCTCCAAGACGATCAACTTCCCCCACGCCTCCACCGCCGACGACGTGCACTCGGCCTTCGTGCTGGCCTGGCGCGAGGGCTGCAAGGGCATCACCGTCTACCGCAACGGCTCGCGCGAAGAGCAAGTGCTCTCGCACGTCTCGGAGGCGGCCTCGGCCGCACGCCCCGCTTAACCACGGCACTTATTCATAGCTTGATGATCGACAGGGCGAGGCCTCGCAACCGCCGCTCGGCCGTTTCGCAGCGCCCATTACGCGTGCAAAAAACTTTTACCCAGATCTTGTCGTAAGCGGAGCAACAGGGTGTAATTGTTCGCAAGGGGCGAGTGGCTCGCGGTCGGGATCACAGTCGGGAGGATGGCCTGATGCCAGCAGCACGAAAAGCTCGGAAGGCGACGAAGCAGCGCACCGCGCGCAAGACGACGGCCAAGAAGGCCACCAAGCGCACAGCCGCGAAGAAGACCGCCCCTAAGGCGACGAAGAAGACCGCCCGTAAAGCGACGAAGAAGACCGCCCGCAAGGCGACGAAGAAGACCGCCCGCAAGGCGACGAAGAAGACCGCCCGTAAGGCGACGAAGAAGACCGCCCGTAAGAGCTAGACCCGTACCCGCCCCCTCGCGGCAGCGGGGAGCGCCAGCCACACAGGGCCGGCCGCGATCGCGGCCGGCCCTCGCTGAGCCGCTTGGCGGGGACGCCTCCGACCGGACACCGTATACTTCCCCGATGCCCCCACGATCGATGCAGACGGCGATCGGCGTCGCGCGCACCCGCCTGCGACGTGAGCAGGGCGTCGTCCGCAAGGACTGGGGTGGGCGGCTGCCGTTCGTCCTGGTCTACCCCAACGCCTACCGGCTGGGGATGTCCAACCTCGGCCTGCAAGTGATCTACCGGCTGCTGAACCAGCGGCTCGATGTGGTCTGCGAGCGTGCCTTCTACGATCCCCCGGCCGCCGGCGATCCGCTGCCGGCGCTGGTGTCGATGGAGTCGCAGCGGCCACTGTCCGACTTCCCCGTCATCGCCTACACGCTCACCTACGAGATCGACGACTACCACGTCGTGCGGTCGTTGCAGGCGGCGGGCCTGCCGCCCCTGGCGGCTGAGCGTGACGAGCGGCACCCGATCGTGATCGGTGGCGGCGCCGCCGTGATCACCAACCCCACGCCGCTGGCCGATTGCTTCGACGCCTTCGTGATCGGGGAGGCCGAGCCGATCCTCACGCAGCTCGTGGAGGTGATCCGGGACGGCCTGCACGGCACGCGGGCCGCGTTGCTGGAGGCGCTGGCGGCGGTGCCGGGCGTTCTGGTGCCGGCGCTGGGGGCCCCGGAGGGGGTGGAGCGGCAGTGGGTCCGGGAGATCGGCGAGACGGAAGCCATGTCGGCCGTCCTCACCGAAGACACGGAACTGTCCAACATGACCCTGATCGAGGCAGCGCGCGGCTGCGGCCGGGGCTGCCGCTTCTGCATCGCCGGTTACGTCTTCCGGCCACCGCGCTACCGGCCGCTGGACGCGCTGCTCTCGCAGGTGGAGCGCGGCTTGGAGCAGTCGCCGCGGGTGGGACTGCTGGGGGCGGCGGTGGCGGACCATCCCGATCTGCCGGCGCTGGCCGTCGGCGCGGCCGAGCGCGGCGCGCAGGTCTCGGTCAGTTCGCTGCGCGTCGACAATCTGGCGCCGGAGCTGCTGGGGGTCCTCAGCCGCGGCGGCACGCGCACGGTCACGGTGGCGCCCGAGGCCGGCAGCGAGCGCCTGCGCACGAAGATCAACAAGGGAGTTGGGCACGAGCAGATCCTGCGGGCGGCGGAGCTGGTCGGCGCGGCCGGAATGCGCCGCATGAAGTGCTACTTCATGGTCGGGCTGCCCGAGGAAGAGGACCAGGACGTCGCCGAGATGGCGCGGCTGGGCCTGGAGATGAAGCGCTGCCTGGACGCGCAGGGACACGGCACCGAACTCGTCATGAGCGTGGGGCCTATGGTGCCCAAGCCCGCCACGGCCTACCAGCACCTGGCCCAGACGGACGCGGCCACCGTGGGCGCACGCTTGCGCATGTTGCGCGAGGCCTTCAAACGCACCGGCATCGTCCTGCGCGGCGATAGCCCCGCCTGGGCCCGCATCGACGACATCTGCTCGCGCTCGGACCAACGCTTGGCCCACGCCATCCTCTCCATGCCGGACAACACGCGCGCCTCCTGGATGCGGGCCGCGTCGGAGTGGGGGCTGGACGGCCCCCTGCCCTGGGGCGAGGGACCGATGCCCTGGTCGCAGGTGGACACCGGCATCACCGCGCGCTTCTTCGAACGAGAGTGGGACAAACACCTGCGCAGCAAGTTCACCATCGCCTGCCCGCCGCCGGAGGTGGGCTGCAAGCTCTGTGGAGTCTGCTGAGGCCGTGGCGGATCCGCTCGCTGAGCGAGGCGTCCTCCTGGGCTGGGAGCACGTGGCGCGCAACCTGCAGGCCGTACACGAGCGCATGGCCGCCGCCGCCGCGCGGGCCGGCCGGGACGACGCCGCCATCGCCCTGGTGGCCGTCTCCAAGACGGTCCCCATCGACGGCCTGCGCGCGGCGCTCGCCGCCGGGCAGCAGCGCTTCGGCGAGAACCGCGTGCAGGAGGCGCTGCCCAAGGTCGCGGCCCTGCGCGGCGAGGGCGCGCGTTTCGACCTGGTCGGGCATCTCCAGACCAACAAGGCGAAGCACGCCGGCGCCTTTGATATGATCGAGAGTGTCGACTCCGTCCGTCTGGCCGCGGCGCTGGACCGGCGCCTGACGCAGCCGCTCTCCATCCTGCTGGAAGTGAATGTGTCGGGTGAGGCCAGCAAACACGGCTTCGCGCCGGAGGATCTTCCGCAGCTGCCGACGACGCTGGCCGGCCTGCAGCGGCTGCGCGTGCAGGGGCTGATGACCGTCGCGCCGCTGGCCGCCGACGCGGAGGATGTGCGGCCCATCTTCCGGCGGCTGTCCGCCCTGGCGCGGACGCACGGGCTGCCGCAACTGAGCATGGGGATGACAAATGATTTCGAGGTGGCGATCGAAGAGGGCGCGACCATCGTGCGGGTGGGCCGGGCGATCTTCGGCGATCGCTAGCCGCCGAGCGGCGGCGCAGCGATGACCGACGGCGGCACCTCGGCCGGCGCGGACGGCAAAGCCTTCGCCATCATCGGCGGCGGCACGATGGGCGAAACCTTCACCCGCGCGCTCGTCGTCAACAAGCTGGCGGCGCCCGCCGCGATCACCGTCTGCGACACCTCGGAGACCCGCCGCAACACACTCCAGACCAAGCTGGGCGTGCAGGTCACGGCCGACGCAGAGGCCGCAGCGGCCGAGGCCCCGCTCGTCTTCATGGCGGTCAAACCGCAGGACTTCGCTGAGGTGAGCGGATCGTTGCAAGGGCGGATCCTGCCGGACCAGCTCGTGCTCTCGATCATGGCGGGCGTCCCCATCCGCACCCTGCGGGACCACCTGGGGCACCGCGCCGTGGTCCGCGCCATGCCCAACACCCCGGCCCAGATCGGGCAGGGACTGACCGTCTGGACGGCGCCCGAGGAGGTCTCGGCGGCGCAGCGCATCCAGGTCGGGCAGCTCCTGGCAACGCTGGGGCAGGAGATCTACGTCCCCGACGAGCGCCATATCGACATGGCCACCGCCGTCAGTGGCTCCGGCCCCGGCTTCGTCTTCCTCATCCTGGAGGCGCTCGTGGACGGAGCAGTGCAGATCGGCATGCGGCGTGAGTTGGCGGCGGAGCTGGTCTATCAGACGGTGCTGGGCTCCACTCTATATGCGAAAGAATCCGGATTGCACCCTGCCGTCCTGCGCGACATGGTGACCTCACCCGGGGGCACCACGGCCGAAGGGCTGCGGGCGCTGGAGCAGCAGGGCGTGCGGGCGGGGACGATGGAAGCCGTCATCGCGGCCTACCGCCGCACCCGGGAACTGGGGGAATCGTGAGCGGCGCAGGCATCGGCTACATCATCGTCCAGGCGGTCTTCTTCATCGTGCTGGCCCGCGTGATCATGAGTTGGATTCCCGTCTTCACGAACAGGCCGCTCGATTACACCAACCCGCTGGTCAAGTTCCTCATCGACGTCACCGAGCCGCTCCTGGCGCCCATCCGCCGCTTCGCGATGATTGGCATGATCGACCTCTCACCGTTGATCCTCCTCCTCACGCTGGGCTTCGTCGCCGGGGCGCTGGCAGACGCCGCCTAGCGCCCGTTAGCCACCGCGTCGATGCGGCGCCGCACCTCCCCCCGATCGAGCCCCGCCACCGCCACCACCTTGTCGCGGCTCTTCTCACCCCGGATCAGGCGCAGGTCCCCGCTGGGCACGCCCGGCGCCCGGCTCAGCAGCGCGAGCAGGGAGCGGTTGGCTCGCCCGTCCAACGGCGGCGCGTTGACGCGCACGCGCAGCACGTCGCTCTCCCAGCCACCTACGGCGGCGCGCCGGGCGCGAGGGGTCACGCGGACGGCGATCGTCGTCTGGGCAGGCGCCATGCGCTCACCATAATCCACGACTCGGGCCCGGCGCGGCGCCTTGCCTCATCCGAACACATGTGCGACAGTGCGCATCCACGCGAACGCGTGTTCTGTCGCTGGAGCCGCTGCCGAGCCCGATCCCGGCTTATGCTGGCAGCGGCGGCCGCTCGAAGGGGTGTCTGATGCGCAGCAAGAACGGGTTCAAGGCCAAGAGCGAGCGTCTCAAGGCGAAGAGCCGCGAGCCCAGCCTGAAGAGCCGGGATTTGGCCGCCACGCCCGGGGACATCAACGCCGTCTTGGAGGACATTGAGCGCCAGTTCGGCCAGGGTGCCGTCATGCGCCTGGGCGAGGCCTCGGCCAACCTGCAGGTGGAGGCGATCTCCACGGGCGCCCTGGGCCTCGACATCGCGCTGGGGATCGGCGGCGTGCCGCGCGGGCGCATCGTCGAGATCTACGGCCCCGAGAGCACCGGCAAGTCCACCCTGGCGCAGCACATCATCGCCCAGGCCCAGCGCGTCGGCGGCCAGGCCGCCTACATCGACGTCGAGCACGCCCTGGACCCCTCCTTCGCCCAGGGCATCGGCATCAATATCGAGGAGCTGATCGTCGCCCAGCCCGACGCCGGCGAGCAGGCGCTGGAGATCGCGGAGGCCCTGATCCGCAGCAACGCCCTCGACGTGATCGTGATCGACAGCGTCGCCGCCCTCGTGCCGCGGGCCGAGATCGAGGGCGAGATGGGCGACGCCCACGTCGGCCTGCAGGCGCGCCTCATGTCGCAGGCGTTGCGCAAGCTGACGGCCGTCACGGCCCGCTCCCGCACCTCCCTGATCTTCATCAACCAGCTGCGTGAGAAGGTCGGGGTCGTCTTCGGCAACCCGGAGGTGACCCCCGGCGGCCGCGCGCTCAAGTTCTACTCCTCCGTGCGCATCGAGCTGCGGCGGGTCGAGCAACTCAAGCAGGACCAGGTAGTCGTGGGCGGCCGCGTGCGCGCCAAAGTCGTCAAGAACAAGGTCGCCCCGCCCTTCCGCGTGGCCGAGTTCGACATCATGTTCAGCGGCCAGCGCCGCGGCATCAGCCTCGAAGGGGACCTCCTGGACATCGGCAGCGAGCATGAGGTGATCAAGAAATCCGGCGCCTTCTACACCTACGGCGACACACGCCTGGGTCAGGGCCGGGAGAACGCCAAGAGCTTCCTCTTCGAGCGCCCGGAACTGGCCGCCGAGCTGGAACTCGCGATTCGCGACGCGGTGGGGTTGCCCAAGCCGAACGCCGATCCGGAAGCGGCAACGGATCAGAACACCAGCCGTCCTGCCAGCGACGGTGGCCAAGCCGAGTCCGCTCCCGAGCCCGCGCCGAAGGCCGCCGCCGGGCGGCCCTAGGGCCCGCGGCCATGCCCCGGATCGACCAGGTGCAGCGGCGCGGGCGCACGATCCATGTCGACTTCGCCGACGGCGGCGTCCTCCACTGCGACCGCGACTTCCTGCCGGGGCGTCGTCTGGCCGTGGGGCAAGCGATCGAGACGCCCATCCTCGACCGCCTGCGGGAGCAGGCCGCGCTGCACGAGGCCGAGCGCTGGCTCCTGCGCTGGCTGGCCGGGCGCCCGCGCAGCCGGGCCGACCTCGCCCGGCGCCTGCGGGAGCGCGGCACGCCCGCCCCGCTGGCGGCGCAAGCGCTGGATCGCATCGCCGCCCAGGGGCACCTCAACGACCGCGCCTTCGCCGCCTCCTGGACCGAGAGCCGTGTGCGATCGCGCCCGCGCGCCCGGCGTCTGATCGTGCAGGAGCTGCGGGCGCAGGGGGTGGATGCGGCGGTGGCCGCGGACGTCACGCGGCATGTCGACGATGAAGCCTTGGCGGCAAAGCTCGCGGCCGCGCAGGCCAAGCGCTGCCCCAACTGGGACGCCTACCGAGCGCGGGCGGGCGGGCTGCTCACGCGCCGAGGCTTCTCGCGAGCGCTGACGGAGCGCGCACTGCAGGCCGGCTGGGGGGACCCCGCCCTGCGACCACACACCGACAGCTAGACAACGCTGCCCGCCTGGCGCCCGCCCCGGCCCGCGCCTACCATGGGGACATCGCATGATACGCAACCGTCCCTGAGGGACGGTTCGAAACCGGGCGGCCGACGATTCAGGAGAATCGACGGCTGCCACTGAGGAAACACCATGCTAGGAGCCCTGTTGCGGCTCCTGCGCGGCGGCGGTCCCGACCCTCGTGATGAGGCGCGCCTGGCGGCGCAACGGATCACCGAGCGTGCGGAGCAAGACGCCAAAGCCCGACAGCTCGAAGTCCAGGAGGAGGCGCTGGCCGCCCGTCGCGAGATGGAGGCGGACCTGCGCAAGACGCGCGAGGACCAGCAGCGCCACGAGGATCGGCTGCTCAAGCGGGAGGAAGCGCTGGACCGCAAGAACAGCGAGATCGATCGCCAGGAGCAACGCGTACGCTCGCGCGCGGACGGCTTGACCGAGCGCGAAGAGGCGATCGACCAGCTCGTCGCGGAGGAGCGCGAGCGCCTGGAGGCGATCGCGCGGCTGAGTTCCAACCAGGCACGCGAGCGGCTGATGGCGATCGTGGACACCGAGATCCGCGAGGACGTGAACCGCCGCGTGCGCGAGGGCGCGGAGCAGGCGCGGGAAGAGGCCTCGGAGAAGGCGCGCAAGTTCGTCGCGACCGCCGTCCAGCGAGTCGCCTCGGAGGTCACGACTGAGTCCACGGTGGCCGTCGTCCCCATCCCCGGCGACGAGATGAAGGGGCGCATCATCGGCCGCGAGGGGCGCAACATCCGTGCCCTGGAGCTGGCCACCGGCTGCGACCTGATCATCGACGACACCCCGGACGCGGTGACGATCTCCGCCTTCGACCCCGTACGCCGCCAGATCGGCAAGATCGCGCTCAGCCGGCTCGTCTCCGACGGCCGCATTCACCCCACCCGCATCGAGGAGCAGGTCGAAAAGGCCACGCGCGAGGTGGAGGAGACCGTCCGGGAGGCGGGCCGCGAGGCGGCCGCCGACGTGCGCTGCCCGGACCTGCCCAGCGACCTCCTCAACATCTTCGGCCGCCTGCGCTACCGCACCTCCTACGGGCAGAATCAGTTGCGCCACGCCGTGGAGACGGCTCACATCGCCGGCATGCTGGCCGAAGAGATGGGCGCCGACGCCGACATCGCCCGCCGCGGCGGCCTGCTCCACGACCTGGGCAAGGCCGTGGATCATGAGGTGGAGGGCACGCACGCCCTCATCGGTGGCGATATCGCGCGCCGCTTCAAGCTGCCCCAGAGCGTCGTCAACTGCATCGAGGCCCACCACGACGAAGTCGAGATGGAGAGCGTCGAGGCGGTCATCGTGCAGGTCTCCGACGCCATCTCGGGCGGGCGGCCCGGCGCCCGGCGGGAGTCCGCCGACCGCTATGTCGAGCGCCTGCGCCAACTGGAAGAGATCGCCAACTCCTTCGACGGCGTGCAGCGCTCCTTCGCCATCCAGGCGGGCCGCGAGGTGCGTGTGCTGGTGGACCCCGAGCAGGTCGACGATCTGGAGTCCATGCGCATCGCCCGCGACATCAGCCGCCGCATCGAGGAGGGGTTGCAGTACCCCGGCCAGATCCGCGTGACCGTCCTGCGGGAGATGCGCGCGACCGAGGTCGCCCGATAGTTTCGTGCGCGTCCTGACCATCGGCGACGTCATGGGCCGCCTGGGCCGCCAGGCCGTGGCCGGCCTGGTCCCGGCGCTGCGCCGGGAGCTGGCGCTGGATTACGTGGTGGCCAACGCCGAGAACGCCGCCGCGGGCCGCGGCACGACGGAAAAGATCGCCCGTGAGTTGCTCGACGCCGGGGTGGACGTGCTCACCGGCGGCAACCACACCTGGGCCATGGAAGAGTTCGCGGCGACGCTGGCCGGCGATCTACCCGTGCTGCGACCGGCCAACTATCCGGCCGGCAGCCCAGGACGCGGGCTCTGGCAGGACGGCCGGCTGGCCGTCCTGAACCTCATCGGCCGGACCTTCATGGAGCCCCTGGACGACCCCTTCGCCGCCGCCACGGAAGTCCTGGCGGGGCTGCCGTCAGGCCTGCCCCTGATCGTGGACTTCCACGCCGAGGCGACCTCCGAAAAGCAGGCCATGGGCTGGCACCTGGACGGCCGGGCCGCGGCCGTGGTGGGAACGCACACCCACGTGCCCACCGCGGACGCCCGACTGCTGCCGCAGGGCACAGCCTTCGTCACGGACCTGGGCATGTGCGGCGCACGCGACTCCATCATCGGTACCGAGAGTGAGGCGGTCCTGCGCAAGTTCCGCACCGGCCTGCCCACCCGCCTGCCGCCCGCGAAGCGGGGGCCGGCCGTGTTCTGCTCGGCCCTAGTCGAGATCGACGACGCATCCGGCCGCGCCGTCCGCATCGAGCGGATGGACCGCGAGTTGGCCGCGCCACTAGGCTGACCCGCCGGCCCAGTTTGCGAGGAGAATCGATGGCCCGGGGCGACTTCCACACACACAGCACGAAATCGGACGGCCTGCTTGCGCCGGCGGAGCTGGTGCGCCGGGCCGCCGCCAACGGCGTAGCGGTGCTCGCCCTCACCGACCACGACACGACCGCCGGCGTGCCCGAGGCCGCCGCCGCCGCCCCCCTGGGCCTGCGATTGATCCCCGGCGTCGAACTGAGCGCCGACCTGCCCGAGGGCGGCGACGCGCACATCCTGGGCTACTTCCGCAGCATCGACCGGCCACGGCTGCAAACGCAGCTCGCCACCTACCGCGAAGGCCGCATGGCGCGCGGCCGCACGATGCTGGACAAGCTGGCCGCGCTGGAGATGCCGCTGGAGTGGGAGCGCCTGCTGGCGATCGCGGGGGAGGCCGCGGTGGGGCGGCCGCACGTCGCCCTGGCAATGGTCGAGGCGAGCTACGTCGACAGCGTGCGCGAGGCGTTCGACCGCTACTTGCACACCGGCGGCCCGGCCGACGCACAACGCGAGAAACTGGACCCCGAAGAGGCGGTGGGCCTCGTGCGGGAATGCGGCGGCGTGGCCGCGCTGGCGCACCCGTCATTCCTGGACGACGTCGATGCCGCCCTGGACCGCCTCATCCCCGCCGGCCTCCAGGCTCTGGAGGTCTACTACAAGAACTACACGCCGGAGGAGGTCGATGGCTTCCGCCGCCTGGCAGAAGAGCGCGGCCTCACGCCCACGGGCGGCTCCGACTTCCACGGCCTCCACGACGACGAATGCGAGCCCGGGGACATCCCCCTCCCCGAGGCGGCGCGGGAGGCGTTCCTCACCTTGCTGGAGCGGGAGTGGGACGCCGCGGAGGCGGGCGCATGAGCGGCATGGACATCGACGAGATCCTGGCCACGATTCCGCATCGCTATCCATTGCTGCTGGTAGACCGGATCATCGAGCTGGAGCGCGGGCGGCGCGCGGTGGGGATCAAGAACGTGAGCGCCAACGAGCCCTTCTTTCAGGGCCACTTCCCCGGCAATCCGATCATGCCGGGAGTGCTTGTGGTGGAGGCGCTGGCCCAGGTGGGGGCCGTCGCCGCGCTCAGCGCCGAGCAAAACCGGGGCAAGCTCGGTCTGTTCGCGGGCATCGACGGGCTGCGCTTCCGGCGGCAGGTGCGCCCGGGCGATCAACTGCGGTTGGAGGTGTCGCTGGATCGGATGCGGCGCGGCGTGGGGAAGGCCTCGGCGGAGGCGACGGTCGACGGGCAAGTCGCCGCGGCGGGCACGCTCACCTTCGCCATCGTCGCCCCGCCCCAGGACGCGGGCGGCCCGGCGCAGGCCTAGGCCCGCAGCACGGCCCAGAGGACGGCGACGAGGCCCAGGCTGGCGGCGCTGGTCAGGGCGACCCACTGCAAGTCCGAACGGACGTAGCGGAAATCGTGGACGCCAGCCGGGCCCCGCGCGGCGCGCCGCTCCGACTCCGGCCGCGGCCCGCCGCGGTTGCGCTGCCCCAGATCCGGGCGGCGGATGCGGCCCGGGCGTGAAACGTCGATGTTGACGCCGCCGCCCATGATCGAACTGCCCCTGGTGGCCGGCGCCTGCGCCGTGCCCGGCGCCGCCGTCGGCGCCATCTCGGCCTTGGCGCCACCGCCGCGGTCCTGTTTGCGTTGCCGCCGCCCTGGCAGGTTGGATCCCCCGCTGTGGCGCCCGGAACCCCCGCGCCCGCCTCGACGTCCCTTGGCCATGCTGTCCCTCCGATCGCAGTATACGGCGGCGGCTTTTCCGGGGCGCGCGTGATTGCCCCCCACTCGGGCGCTCCGTACACTCGATCGCGCGGCCCCGTGGTGTAGCGGTCAAACACGCCACCCTGTCAAGGTGGAGATCGGCGGTTCGAATCCGCTCGGGGTCGCCACGTACAAACTCTCGACGCGATAGGGGCGTCGCCCGACTTCGCCACAACATCGAACAGCGGGGCGAAGTCGGACCGAGACAACTTGCGGTGCTTCGACCGCGGGCGAAAGCCCTCAGCGTTGAACAGGCCCGCCAGCTCGGCCATCGAGCAGGTGCCGGTAGCGTAGCGCTCGAAGGTCCGCACCAAACTGAGACACCACCTACAGGTGTCTCCTCTTGCGGACGATGGCAAGTTGGACGTACGATCTCCGGATGCATCCCCGCCTGGCCCTGACACTCCTCGCTTCCCTCCCCGTGCTTCTGCTGTTTGCCGCCTGTGGCGACCAGAGCGACTCCGATGGGGTCGTGCTGCACATCGGCAGTGTGCTCCCGGAGACGGGGGAACTCGCGGAGACGGGGAACCCCATAATGGAGGGGGTGAAGCTGGCCGAGCAGGATATCAGGGCTGCTGGTGGCCTCATTGAGGTCACCTATGCGGACTCCGGCACGAGTCCCGAGATCGCTTCGGAGGCCGTCACCCGTCTGCTCGGAGAAGGCGTCCACGCCATCATTGGAGCAGGCGCTTCGGGCGTGTCGCAATCCTTCATTCAGACGCTGTTCGACGCGAAGATCCCGCAATGCTCGCCGTCGAACACATCGCCCGCGTTCAGCACGCAGGCGAACGCCGCCTACTACTTCCGCACGTCGCCGTCGGACGTGGCGGGCGCTCCGCTTCTGGCCGACCTGCTCGCCGGCGATGGCCATGCGCGTATCGCGATCGTCGCTCGTGACGACAACTGGGGCCAGGGACTAACCCGCGAACTCGCGGAGTCGCTGGCAGCGATCGGCGCCGAGTTCGAGAGCGTGTTCTACGACCCCGACACGACGACGTTCGACGCCGAGATCGCAGAGGTCGTGCGCTACAACGCAGATGCGGTCGCCAACCTCGTCTTCTCGGAAGGCGTGGCGCTCATCCGTGGCCTGCTCGAGGCCGGCTACGGTCCCGAGCGGCAGTACCTCGCCTCCGGGCTCGTCGATCCGCAGCTCTGGCAGAGTATCGATGCGGACGATCCAACCGTTCTCGATGGCCTGACGGTCATCGGCCCCGGCCCCGTCGCAGCCGAGTTCGCTGAGCGGCTTATCGCGAACACCCAGGGCACATTCGCCTACGGGGGCAATGCGTACGACTGTACCGTGATCCTCGCGCTGGCCGCTGAGGTTGCCGGCAGCACCGACGGGGACGCGCTGATCGAGGCCGTGCTCGGCATCACGCAGGGGGGAACGCAGTGCTCCTCCTATGCGCAGTGCTCCGAGCTGGCCAGCGACGGAGTGGACATTGATTACGTGGGTGTGATCGGTCGCCTTGACCTCGACGCGGTTGGCGATCCCACGATCGCCGGCTACACCGTCCTAACGTACGCCAACGGTGAGTTCGTCACGCTCAGCCTGCAGGAGGTCGATCTCCGCGCAGTCAGGTAGCGGGGTGGCGGCTGCCGCTTGCAGCGCTGGACGTTCGGCCTCATGAATGAGCGCCAGCCGCGGGGCCACCCAGCGTATCGGTGAAGCGCGCATCCCACCGGATCGACCGAGACGGAAACGGACTCGGCTGCACGAGCTGATGTGCGCCCCGCGACGCTCCCCACGCTCGGCGATGGAGGGACGATCCGGACGCCGAGCCGCCTGAGCCAGCGCCGCACCGCACCCTTCTTCGGCGGCCTTACCCGCTGTGCACGTAGCCTCGCGTTTATGTGCTGGCCGCTGGCCCTGATTGCCCCCAGCGCGCCACAGGATCGGCGCGCCGGCCAGAGGGTTCGATCACATCCGGCTCGGCCGGGAGACCTCCGCACGCGGGTCGATCAGGGTCTTGATGCTGGCGGCGCGCCCCTCCGCGAGGGGGGCGAGGCCGTCGGGGACCAGACGCTCCAGCGAAAGCACCCGCGGCGCCACATCGCTCCACGGATCGGGGCGCGCGGCGAGAAGGCGCAGCGCCTCCGGCATGTCGGCGCCCAGGACGTGCGCGTTGGTGCCGATCAACTCGATCTCGCGCAGGCTGATATCGCGAAAAGCAACCGGCGGCGTGCCACGCTGGAAGCCCACCAGGACGATGCGCCCGCCCAACTCGATCACCGCCAGCGCCGCGTTGAGTCCGGCCGGCGTGGCGGAGGTCTCGAAGATCAGCGTCGGCTGCAGGCCCAAGTCCCGCACCTGCGCGGCCAGATCGATCTCGCCGGCGCGGGCCACGTGGACCGCGCCCAGCGCGGCGGCGATGTTCAGCCGCATTTCGTCCACGTCGATGGCCAGCACGCGCGCGCCCAGCTGGGCGGCGGTGTAGGTGATGAAGGCGCCGATGCCGCCCACCCCGATCACCACCACCTCCTCCCCCGCCTCCAGGCGGCCGCGCCGCGTGGTGTGGACCGCGATGGACATGGGCTGGGCCAGGCCGGCCGCGTCGTCGCTGAGGCCATCGGGCGCGGCCACGCAGGTCGCGGCGGGAACCGCGCAAAAGCGGGCCAGGCCGCCGTTGCGCTGGAGTCCCAGGGTGGCGTAGCGCCGGCAGAGGTTGCTGCGGCCGCGGCGGCAGGGGAAGCATTCACCGCAGGAGATCCCCGCGCCCGTCGCGACGCGGTCGCCCACGCCCAGACCGTCCACGCCCGCGCCCAGCGCCGCGACGCGCCCGGCGAACTCGTGCCCCGGGATCATCGGCCCGGAGTGACTGGTGACCGGATGCGGCGCATCGATGGGGAACATGGTGGGACCGTGCGCATACTCGTGGGCGTCGGTGCCGCAGATCCCGACCGCAGTGACTTCCAGCAGGATTTCATCCTCGCTGATGGCGGGGATGGGGACGTCCTGCACGCGCACGTCGCCACGGCCGTGATAGACGGCGGCTCGCATCGTTGTGGCGGGGGAGGAGGGGGGTGGTCCCGCGCTCACGGGCCAGTCCTTCCCGGCTCCCGGCCCGTCCGCCGGAGGGAGGCGGCTGGGCCGGCGGGGCGGGGAACGGGCATGGCGACCTCCGGACCGGCCGCGCGGTGCGGCGGCACGGCGCCCGCATGATACGGCGGCGCGAGCAAACCCCCGGGCGACGTACACTCCCGCCATGGATCGACGCGCCTGGCCCCGAACGCCGCATAGCCGGCGCGAGGTCATGCGCGCCGCCGCCCGCGCCGGCCTGGGCGGCGCGGGGCTGACGCTGGTCGGCTGCGGCAGCGACGACGACGGCGGCGGCAGCGGGAACGCCGCCCCAGGTACCGCCGCGGACGCGGCGATCGCGGGCTTCCTCGGGGAACGGGTGGCGGCGGCGATGGCGACGTCGTCGCAGGAAGTGGTGCTGGAGGCCGCCTTGGCGGACCTCGCGACGATGTTCGGCCCGGCGGCGCTGCTGCCGGCCCGGGTGCTCTGGCAGGTCTGGCACGACACCTCCTGGGTCCGGGGCGGCTACTCCGACGTGCGCGTGGGGCAGCAAGGCGCACGCGAGGCCTTGGCCGCGCCACTGGCGCAACGGCCATTCTTCGCCGGCGAGGCGACGCATCCCACCACCCCGGCCACGACGCACGGCGCGATCGAGAGCGGACGGCGAGCGGCGGCCGAGCTGCTGGCGGCGCGCTCCTGAACGTCGCATTGCCGCTGCCGGGCCGGTCGGAGAGAATCGGTCGCGCGGGGGAGGACGTATGGACTACGCCGCGCTGGCGGAGCGAGCACTGGCAGGCGAGTTGCTCGGGCGCGAGGCCTGTCGCGCCGTCCTCGCCTCCCCCGACGACGAGATCCTCGACCTGCTGGCCGCCGCCTACCGCGTGCGCCGCGCCCACTGGGGTCGGCAGGTGCAGCTGCACGTGCTGCAAAACGCCAAAAGCGGCCTCTGTCCGGAGGACTGCCACTACTGCTCGCAGTCGAGCCTCTCCCAGGCGCAGATCGACAAGTACCCCTACCTGGAGCGCGAGCAGATCGTAGAAGCGGCGCGACGGGCCCACCGCGCGGGGGCCGTGCGCTACTGCATCGTGGGAAGCGGGCGGGGACCGACGCCGCACGAGGTGGACTACATAGGCGACATCGTGCGCACGATCAAGGCGGAGATGCCGCGGCTGGAGATCTGCGCCTGCGTCGGGATCCTGGACGAGCCCAAGGCGCGGGCGCTCAAGGCCGCGGGCGTCGACCGGCTCAACCACAACCTCAACACCAGCGAGCGCTTCACGCCGCAGATCGTCACCACCCACGCCTACGCCGACCGACTGGGCACGCTGCGCGCCGCCCGCGCCGCCGGGCTGGAGCTGTGCACGGGCGCCATCTTCGGCATGGGTGAGAGCGACGAGGACGTGATCGACGTGCTGCTGGCGCTGCGCGAGCTGGCGCCCGACTCCATCCCGATCAACTTCCTCATCCCCATCGAGGGGACGCCGCTGGCGGGGGTGCGCCAACTGACGCCGCAGCAGTGCCTGCGCCAGTTGGCCCTGGCACGCTTCCTCAACCCGGCGGCGGAG
This sequence comes from Dehalococcoidia bacterium, assembly GCA_965247775.1. GTDB lineage: Bacteria > Chloroflexota > Dehalococcoidia > Bin125 > Bin125. Next base: position 992,043 of record OZ252031.1, on the reverse strand, counting down.
ATCCGCATCGCTGGGGGGCGCGAGGTGCACCTGCGCTCCCTGCAAGCGGTGGGACTCTACGCGGCCAACTCGATCTTCGTCGACGGTTACCTGACGACGCCCGGGCAGCGCACGGAGGACGCCCAGCGGATGATCGCCGATCTTGGCTTCGAGATCGTGGCCAGCGAGGGGGCCGAGGCCCCTACGCCGGTTCCCTCTCGCGACTGACCCGGAGCGAGTCCCCGGCCGGCGCGGCGGCGCCCTCCCAGATCGGCAGGACCGTCTCGCGGGCCCGCGCCAGGTAGCACTCCGCGTCCTCCTCCAGCATCAGCCGCGCCTCGACCAGCTCGCGACAGGCGGCCGCGACGGCGGCCGCGTAATCCTCCTGCGTCCGGTAGCGCTCTGCGACGGACAGGCGTGGGTCTCCCGTCCGCTCGTGAGCCGCCGGCGTCAAAGGGAACGCGAACGAACTCCCGTCCACCACGTGCAAGGGCGGCGCGTCCTCGCGGTCGCGCCAGACGTTCCAGCCGGTGAAGGTCGCGAGCGGCGCCGCGATCTCGGGTAAGCGGATGCCGGGGATGTCGTTCCCGTCCGCGTCGACGGCGGGCAGCAGCAGCGGATAGGCGCGGCCGCTGTCCTCGTGCGGCGGCTCGATCTCGATCAGGCCCGCGCTCTCGAAACGCGGCCCGCGATCGATCGGCGAGACGCCGTAGGCACGGTCCGGCGGGACGACACCGGGGATGGTGGGGAAGGCCCCAGGCCCCTCCTCGACGGCGATCGCGCTGCCGTCTCCCCGCCGCGGGATGCGGCTGGCCGGCGGCTCCTCTCCCTCCCGCACCCAGCCGTCGAGCGCGTCCAGCAGGGCGCGGCCGATGGGGGCGGCGCGCACATCGTTGGGCGGGTAAGCGACGCGGCCGGGCAAGCGGGGGGAGGTGCGGCCCGCGCCGTGCTCCAGCCCGCTGAATAGGTAGAGGCGCAGGTTGTCCGGCTCCGCTAGGTCGTCGCCGCTCGCGGGGTCGCTGTGGGCCAGGGAGCCGCCGCGGTTCCAGTACTCGCTCGCGCTCTGCGTATGGAAGATGAGCGGGTCCGTCGTTGGACGCTTGAGGATGGCATCGCGGCGCCCGCTGGCGGGATCCGTCGTCTCCGCGTAGGCGAAGGGGAAGGAATCGGCCGGGTAGAGGTGGTCCTCGTGACGGCGCGGGTAGCGACCCGGCTGCGCGAAGCGATAGTTCGTCGCCACCCGCCCCGCCCCGGCGACGTGGCTGATCACGCCGTCGAAGACGCGCGGCGCGGCCGAATCATCACGGAAGCCGGCGACGTTGTAGCCGCGATAGACGAACTCGCGCAGGAAGCGGCCGCACTGCGACACGCCCCAGGCGTAGGCGCGCTGGGGCGTCGCGGCTCCCTCAGTTGAAGCCGGCCAGACCGGATTCGGCGCGCCCGCGTCGTCCTGCGGCCGCGAGCGCAGGACGTTGACCAGATCCCGCACCGCCAGCAGGCCCAGCCCCATCACCTTGGGGTCGCGCCCCTGGTAGATCAGCTCGTAGAGCAGGCTGGGCGCGAAGCCGCCGGGGAGGTGGATGTGCTCCCGGGAGGGCACGAGGGCGCCCGACTCATCGCGGCGCGCGAACTGCCAGGCGTCGGCGGCCAGCGGCTCGCGCAGATCCTCCTCGCGATGACGACGGGTGAGCGTCGCCGTGCGTGTGTCCAGGGAGGTCGTGGGATAGGACGCCGTGTAGAGGTTGCCGCTCAGCGGCAAGGTGTCGATGCCGTCGTCGGCCACGAGCAACTCGGAGCGCACGGGGCCGGTGATGGGACCGTCGCCTTCGCGCGCGACGGGCGCCTCAAAGGTGACGCGGTCATCCACCGGCAGGATGTCCCCCTGCCAGGCCGACCAGACCACGGTATACCCCCGCCGCATCAGGTAGCCGTTACCGCCGTCGTCATCGGAGCCCCTGTCATCCTGGGTGCCAAGGCGGTTCCGCTGGGGCGCGTCGTTGAAGTAGCCCAGGCAGTACTTGTTGCCCCGGTTGACGACGTCGTAAAAGATCGTGCGATTGCCGCGGGCCAGATCGGCGGGGCGCAGGATGGTGAAGTCGCCGCCACAGCCCACGCGGCCGTCGCCGTCGCGGGGGGCGAGTTCGAGATCGACGATGCGCGGGTTGCCGGCGTCCTTCGGGTCCACCGCCAGCGTGAAGCGGCCCCCGATCAACTCGTAGGCGCCCACGTCGCCGAAGCGCCGGCCCCCGGCGAAAGGCTCACGACGCGTGATCTCCAGGCGGACGGCGTTGGGCACGGTGTTCCTCCCCGGCGGCTCGGCACGATGATAGGCGCTCGCCGGGGTGTGAACCGCTCAGCCGCTGGCCCGGCGGCGCGCCGTGAGGAGGAGCGCAACGGCCGCCCCCAGAATCAGGCCCGGGACCGCGCCGGCGGCGTCGGCCAGCCAGTCGCCCATCTGTGCGGCCCGGCCGTCGATCCAGATCTGGGCGATCTCGCTGAGGCTGGCGAAGAGCAGCAGCACCGCCAGCAGCAGGAACAGGTCGGCCGCCGCGTTGCGACGCGGGCCCGCCGCGCGCCAGGCGCCGAGCGCCATGCCCAGAGCCAGGAAGAGGCTGAAATGGCCGGCCGTTGGGGGGACGAGCGTGAACGCGCCCGGGCTGGGCGTGAGCAGCGCCAGCAGCACCAGCCCGGCCAGGGTCAGGGCCGTCGTGGCGGCGATGAAACGCACCAGTCGGGGCGCCAGCATGTGACACCTTCCCGGGGCGGGCCCCGGCCGGGACCCGCAACGCCTGCCCATGGTACGCCCCCGACGGGGGACCGGGATGAGCGGGGCCCCATCTGGGGCTAGACTGCGGCCTATGAACGGCATCCACGACATGGGCGGCATGCACGGCTTCGGGCCCCTTGAGCGGGAGCCCCACGAGCCCGTCTTCCACGCCCCCTGGGAGGGGGCCGTCGTCGCGCTGCAACTGGCCGGGCGGGGCGCCGGCCTCTACAACCTGGACGAGTTTCGGCAGGCGCGCGAGCGCCTGGATCCCGTGCACTACCTCACGATGAGTTACTACGAGTCCTGGGCGAAGAGCATCGCCTGCCTGCTCGTCGCCAAGGGCGTCGCCACCCAGGCCGGCCTCGAGGAACGATCGGCCTACTTCCACCAGCATCCCGCCGCCGCCGCCACGGCCCTGCTCCCGGGCGAGCCAAAGCGGGGGCGGCTCTGGGCCCAGCCCTTCGACTTCGAGCGTCCGTCCCGGGCCGAGCCCCGCTTCGCCCCCGGCGAGCCCGTGCGTGCGCGCACGATCAACCCCCGCGGCCACACGCGCCTGCCGCGCTACGCTCGCGGCAGGAAGGGCGTCGTGGACGCCTACTACGGCGTCTTCGTCTATCCGGACCGCAACGCGCACGGCGGCGGCGAGGACCCGCAGCCGCTGTACCGCGTACGCTTCGAGAGCCGGGAGTTGTGGGGCGACGAGGCTGAGCGCTGCGCCGTCTACCTCGACTGCTGGGAGCCGTATCTGCAGCCGGCCTGAGGCTGGACGAGGCCTGAAGCCGGACGAAGGAGGAAACCAATGGGCAAGTACCACCCCAACGTCGACGAGTACATCGTCTCGCGCGTGCGGGCACTGGAGTCGCTCTTGCTGGAGAAGGGCGTCCTCAGTCCGGACACCGTGGACAACATCGTCGCCCGCTACGAGAACGACACCGGCCCCATGGCTGGGGCCCGGGCGACCGCGCGCGCCTGGCTGGACCCCGCCTACAAGCAACTGCTCCTGGAAAACCCCACCGAGGCGCTCAAGCAGGTGGACTGCGACTTCGATCTGCTGCAGGTGTTGGAGAACACGCCCCAGGTGCACAACGTGGTCGTCTGCACGCTCTGCTCCTGCTACCCCTGGCCGGTGCTGGGCCTGCCCCCCGTCTGGTACAAATCCCCGCCCTACCGCTCGCGCACCGTGATCGAACCGCGCGCCGTCTTGGCGGAGTTCGGCACCGTCCTGCCCGACGACGTGGAGATCCGCGTCTGGGACAGCAGCTCCGAGATGCGCTTCATGGTCCTGCCCCAGCGCCCGGCCGGCACGGAGGCGCTGTCGGAGGACGAACTGGTGGCGCTGATCACGCGGGACCACCTGATCGGCGTGGGGCTGGTGCCCTCCCCGGCCGTGGCCGCCGAGAGCTGACCGCGCCGTGTACAGCCCCAAGCGCAACATCGTGCGCCGCCCCGACGGCCTGCGCGTCAACGTAGCCCGCTTCCGCGGGCAGTTGTTCGTCTGCGCCTCGGGCTGCTGCTGCGGCCGTACGGAGGACGGCTTTCAGCCCGTCCCCGCCGACGTCTACCACGAGGAGTGGGAGCGACGCCGCCTGCGCAACTTCGTCCATCTCACCATCGGCGGCTGCCTCGGGCCCTGCGCCCTCGCCAACGTCGTCCTGCTCCTCTTCGACGCCCAGTCCCTCTGGTTCCACTCCCTCGGATCGCCGCAGCAGGTCTGGGCCCTCTACGACTACATCGAGGCCATGCTGGAAGCGGACGGCGTCCTGCCCGTGCCGCCGGCCCTGGCCGCATATCAGTTCACCGCCTCTACCGGGCAGGATCGCCCCGACGGCCAGCCGATCGAGGACGGCCGCACCTGGCGCGTGCATCGCTCCATGCCCGCGCCCCAGGAGGATCCCGTCTCTCAGGTGCCGCCGACGGGATCCTTCCGCGAGGAGGACGTGGACCTCGACATCGTGCGCATGAGCGGAGCGGCGGCGATGCCCCGCAAGAACGGCGAGCTGGTCTTCGACGCCCCCTGGCAGGGGCGCGCCTTCGGCATGGCGACGGCGCTCGCCGACGCCGGCCTGTACGCCTGGGACGAGTTCCGCGACAAGCTGATCGCGCGCATCGCCCTGGCCGAGCGGAGCGCGGAGCCGTTCGACTACTACACCTGCTGGCTGGGCGCGTTCGAGTCGTTGCTAGCCGAAAAGGGCTTCCTGCCCGGCGCACAGCTGGGCGAGCGCGCCGCCGAGTTCGAGTTCGGCGAGCGGGACGAGGTCTTCTAGTGGCCGACGCGCCGGAAACCACGGGCAGCCGCGGGCAGGTGGTGCAAGAGCCGGGCAACGGCACCATGGAGCTGTTCCCGATCGACCTGACCCCGCCGCAGCAGGGCCAGGCGAGGCTGGAGCGGCTTCTGCGCGAGATCTTCAGCCACCACTGGCACGAGATCATCTTCGGCACGCTGATCCAGGGCGCCGTCTTCGAGGTCACGGCGCCGCACGCGCCGACGCGGGTCGGCATGCTGGACGGCTACCTGACGGTGGACTTCGGCCCCTGGCACCTCCACATCTGCATCGGCGAGCACCGGGGATCGCCCGGCAAGCCCGTCTCGCCGGAGCTGGCGCAGCATCGCCGCACCGGCCGGGCCGAGCTGTACCGTCGCCTGGACGACGCCGGACACCCGATCAGCTGGGGCCTGCGCCTGCTCAACGGCCGCAACGAGCAGCAGCTCACGGTCTTCCTGCCCAACCCCCTCCTCGACGACGCGGCGCAGCCGCAGTCGCCCCCGGACTGGGATCGCCTGGCGCTGTGGGACGCCCTGCGCCGCGAGTACCTGGGCCTGGAGCCGGAGACGCTCGACCGCCAAGCCGAGCGCTTCGTGCACGACTAGAACGACCGCGAGAGCGGGGAGGGCGGACGTGATCGATCCGCGGATGCACTACGCGAAGAAGCGCGTCCCGGCGCTGGGCAAGACCATGGCCTACGTGGAGGTGGGGACCGGCGACCCGATCGTCTTCCTGCACGGCAACATCACCTCGTCCTACATGTGGCGCAACATTATCCCGCACCTGGAGGGGTTCGCCCGCTGCATCGCCATCGACAACATCGGCCAGGGCGACTCCGACAAGCTGGACGACTCCGGCCCCGGCTCCTACCGCCTAGCCGAGCACCAGCGCTACACGGCCGCCGCGCTGCAGGCGATGGACTTGGGCGACCGCGTCACCATCATGGTGCACGACTGGGGCTCGCAGCTGGGCTTCAGCTGGGCCCGCCTCCATCCCGAGCGGATGAAGGGCGTTGCCCTGATGCAGGCGCTCGTCGGCAACTTCCATTGGCGCCACTGGCCGGCGGAGGTGCAGGCCCTGTTCCGTCGCTTCCGCTCCGCTGAGGGGGAGGATCTGGTGCTGGGACAGAACGCCTTCGTGGAGAAGGTGCTGCCCGCCATGGTGCTGCGCGATCTCCGCGAGGAGGAGCTGGCGGAGTACCGCCGCCCCTACCCGCCCGGCGAAGCGCGACGCCCCACCCTCACCTGGCCGCGCGAGATCCCCATCGAGGGGGAACCGGCGGACACGCTCGCCATCGTGAACGAGAACAGCGCCTTTTTGCGCGCCTCACCACTGCCCAAGCTGTTCATCAACACCGAACCGGGGGCGGTGCTGGTGGGCGAGCACCGCGAGATCGTCCGGGGCTGGCCCAACCTCACGGAAGTGACGGTGCCGGGCTTGCACGACTGCCATGAGGATTCCCCGGACGAGATCGGGCGCGCCCTGGCGGATTGGTACCGTGGCCTCGGCTAAGCGGGCGCGGCGCACCACCAAGCGGGCCTCAGTTCCGAAACCGCCGGCCCCCACACCGCGCCGCGCGCCGAACGGCCGCCTGCGCTTCTCGGCGGGCGCGGCCTACCGGCACCTGCGGGAGGCCGACCCGGTGGTCGGGGATCTGATCGAGCAGTTCGGGCCCTACCGCCCCCGGCCCACCCCGGACCCCTACGGCGCGCTCGTGCGCAGCATCCTCTTTCAGCAGCTGGCGGGCGCGGCCGCGAGCGCGATCATGCGGCGGGTCTTCGCGCTCTTCGGAGACGAGGAGCGCACCCCTGCCCCCCACGACTTCCTCCGCGCCTCGGACGCCAACCTGCGCGCCGCCGGCCTCTCGCGGCAGAAGACATCCTACCTGCGCGACCTGGCACGGCACGTCGCCAGCGGACAGCTGGATTTCGCCGCGCTGGCCTCACAAGAGGACGCGGCCGTGGTCGAGCAACTGACGGCCGTCCGGGGCGTGGGTGAATGGTCGGCGCACATGTTCCTCATGTTCCACCTCGGCCGCCCCGACGTCCTGCCGGTGGGCGACCTGGGCGTGCGCAAGGGGATGCAGGCCGCCTATGGCCTGCGCAAGGAGCCATCGCCCAAACGCGCGCAGCGCATCGGCGCGCCTTGGGCCCCCTACCGCTCCGTGGGATCGTGGTACATGTGGCGGGCGGCGGACACGATCACGCCCGACTGATCGATCCGTCCCGCGCGCGGGCTGAGCCCGGCGCAACGCTGCCACGTTATGGTGCGAGGCCGCACCGAGCGCTCGAGCGTACCGGGGTCCTGTCCCGCATCCTGGCCACCTACCTGCCGGTCGGTATGGTGCGCTCTTTCTCCTGTCCGCAATCATCGCCCACCAGATCTCGAAGCACGGCGGCAGCTTCCTCCAGGACCACGGCGAGCGCGACCGCAAGACCCTGAACTGGGTCGTCATCTTCTACGCCTGGATGTACTTCCTCAGCGACGCCTTCCCCACCTGGGGTGAGGAAAGCCAGGCCAAGCTGCGGGTGGAGTGCAGCGGTCACCCCACCGTGGGCTCCGCCCTCCTCCGCTTCGTCATGGTGATCCCGATCGCGATCTTCCTGTACGTGATCAGCACCGTGGGATTCGTGATGATGCTCATCGCGGGCGTCTCCGTCCTCGTCTCGGAGACGATCCCGGAGTTCGTGAAGCCCTGGCAGCGCAAGCTGCTGCAGTTGGGCGCCTGCGTGCTGGGCTGCTATGCCTCACCCGTCGAGGAGTACCCCCCTTCGCGTTGGAGCCCGCTGCCACCTCGTAGCCCCGGCGCGGCGCTCCTCCTCACGGCCGCCCGGAGCACTAGACTCTGCCGTGAGGAGCGGGGCGCAACGCGAACCCCCCAAGAGGGGAGCGCGCGCGGAGGCGAGTCCCCCCGAGGGACCCGTACGCGATGAGCCGTGGTCCTCAGGAGGCGCCGATGACCACCACCACCCCCACGGATGCCGCCGCGCTGCAGGACTACGTGGCGCGCGGCCTGGCGCATCTCTGGATCCCCACCCAGCAGTACAACGACCTCACCACCAACGACGGCCTGCTCGTCATTGAGTCCGCGGACGGCATCTACCTCCACGACGCCAAGGGCCGCCGCTTCATCGACGCCATGTCCGGCCTTTGGGTCGTCAACGCCGGCCACGGCCGGGCCGAGCTGGGAGACGTCGCGCGCGCGCAGATGGGCCGCCTGGCCTACGCCAACACCTTCGCCTACGCCTCCCAACCCGCCGTCGACCTGGCCAGCAAACTGGCCGCGCTGACGCCCCCCGGCATCGAGAAGGCGGTCTTCGTCAGCGGCGGCTCGGAGGCCGTCGAGACGGCGCTGCGCATCGCCAAGCAGTACCACTTCAACCGCGGCGACGCGAAGCGCTTCAAGGTGATCTCCCGCGTCAACTCGTACCACGGCGTAACCATGGGCGCGCTCAGCGTCAACGCCTCCGGCTACGTCAACCGCGTCCCCTTCGAGCCGCTCATGCCGGGATCGCTGCACGTCCCCAACGTCATCTGCGACCGCTGCCCCTACGAGAAAACCTACCCCGAGTGCGACGTCTTCTGCGCTCGCACCATTGAGGACGTCGTCAAGCTGCACCACCCGGAGACCATCGCCGCCATCATCGCGGAGCCGATTTCCACGGCCAACGGCAGCTGGCAGCCCGCCCCGGAGTACTGGCAGACCCTGCGCGACATCTGCGACCGCCACGGCATCATCCTCATCGCCGACGAGGTGATCAACGGCTTCGGTCGCACCGGCAAGTGGTTCGGCATGCAGCACTTCCCCGTGCAGCCGGACATCATGACCGTCGCCAAGGGCCTCTCCTCGGGCTACCAGCCCATCGCCGCCGCCCTGGTCTCGCAGCGCGTCGCCGACGCCTTCGTGGGCGGCCTGGAGCAGGCCCTGATCGGCAGCATCACCTTCGGCGCCCACCCCGTGGCCTGCGCCGTGGCGCTGGCCAACATCGAGATCCTGGAGCGCGAGAAACTCGTCGAGAACTCCGCCCGCATGGGGGAGCACATCGCCGGTCGCCTGCGTGAAGTCGCCGCCGCGCACCGCTCCGTCGCCCACACGCGCGGCCCCGGGCTGATGCAGGTCGTCGAGCTGCAGCGCAACCCGGAAGCCAACGAGGCCTTCCGCCCGGAGGACGCCATCGACAAGCGCATGTCCGAGCTGCTCAAGGACGAGGGCATCCTCGCCCGCGCCGGCGCCGCCATCCCCGTCGCCCCGCCGCTGGTCATCAACCGCGAGGAGGCGGACAATCTGATCGACGGCATCGACCGGGCCATCACCCGCTTGGAGGCGGACCTGAGCATCGGCTGATCCCGCCCCGGGCGATGCCAAGCCGCCCGCCCCGCCAGACCAGTGAGAGCGAACGCTGATCGGATGGCCGGCCCCTCGCTCTTCCTGCACCAGGCCGGGGCCTTCCTGCCCACGCCGCTCGCACGCGGGCCCTGGGATCTCCGCTTCCTGCACGGGAGTCCCATAGCGGCGTTGCTGGCACGCAGCGTGGAACGCTCAGCGAAGCCGGGCTTCCACGTCGTGCGGCTCACGATCGACCTGATGCGCGCTGTGCCGTTCGTCCCGCTGACGGCCGGCGCCGAGGTCGTGCGCGACGGCGGCCGCATCCAGGTGATCGTGGCCGCCCTGCAGGCCGGCGGGGAGGAGATGGCGCGCGCCACGGCACTGCTCATGCGGGAGGGGCAATCGATCGCCGGCGGCGCGATCGAGCTGGACGCTGCGGCGCCGCCCCCGCCCGAGGCCTTCCAGCCCATGGGATCCCCCAACCCAGGCCAGGAGGCCTACCACACGGCTGTCGAATGGCGCCCCACAGAGCCCTTCGGCCAGAGCGAGCGGCCCGCGCTCTGGGTGCGAATCGGGCCCGCCTTGCTGCCGGGCGAACCCCTCAGCCCCTTGGCGCGCGCCGCCGCGACCGCGGACGCGCTCAGCCCCCTGGCGAACTTCGCGCCCAGCTTCCGGCAGAACCTCTCCGGCGGCTTCATCAACGCCGACATCACCCTCTATCTCCAGCGTCGGCCCGTGGGGGAGTGGCTCTGCCTGACCGTCACCAGCCGCCAGGGCGGGCCCGGCTACGCCATCGCGGACGGGCCCCTGCGGGACCGCCTGGGGCTCGTGGGACGCATCGCTCTGGCCTCCCTGGCAACGACGGCCACGCCCCTCGGGGGCGCCCCATCCGCTGAGGCCCAGTCCGGCTAGCGCCCCTCCGCGTCGACGGGCCGCGTGCCGCCGTCCGTCCGCATGGCGTCCGCCACATCGACCGCGCGGGCGAAGCGCACACCCGGCCGCGATTGGATGTGCTCCAGAAGGCGCTCCAGCACCCCCAGTCGCGAGGGCCGGCCGATGATGAAGGGGTGCATCGTCAGCATGTACAGGCCGCCACGGTCGTAGATCTCGTCGAAGCCCGCGCGCCAGACCTCCAGCACCTGGGAGGGGCTCGCCTGGAGGCGGCGCGCGTCGCTCGGGGCCCAGAAGAAGTAGGGGAAATCGTCCAGCGACCAGTGCACCGGCAGCTCGGCCAGCGCCGCCGCCGGGTCGCCGACCAAATAGGGCAAGTCGTGCCCCATCAGGCTGGAGTCGTAGCGGAAGCCGCGCGCCCCCAGCAGCTCCAGCGAATGCTCGCTCAGCTCCCAGGCCGGCGAGCGGTAGCCGGCGGGAGCGCTCCCCGTGATGCCCCGCAGGATGCCGCTGGTGCGGTCCAGCACCGCCGCTTCCTCCTCGCGCCTGAGCGTGGCCGGCGGCTCGTGCAGGTAGCCATGGTGGCCGGCCTCGTGCCCCTCCTCCACCACGCGCCCCACGACCCGGGGGTAGCGCTCCGCGATCCAGCCGGGGAAGAAGAATGAGGCAGGCGCCTCGTACCGACGCAGCAGCTCCAGGATCCGAGGCATCGCCACAGCCGGCCCGTAGTGCCCCAGGGAGAGCGTCGACGGCTTCGAGAGCACGCCGGGATCGCGGTTGATCAGCGCCGTCGGGCCGTCCACGTCGAAGCTGATCACAGCCGTGCAGCGCACCCCCTCGGGCCAGCGCGCCACCTGCAGGGGCGCCTCGCAGCCCCCACAGGCGATGGCGCCCTCCGCATTCGTTTGACCGCAGGCCGGGCAATCCATCGGCGCCTCCGGGCGGCAGTCTAGTGCGCGCGCGACTGCGGCTGGTCGAGCCGGGGAGTAGCCTGCCGGCGCCATGCGCATCCCCATCGGCGACCGCGTCCTGGACTGCACCCGCCGCACCGCGATCATGGGCATCGTCAACGTGGGCACGGATTCGCCCGTCGCCCAGAGCGTCGTCGCGCGGGACCACGCGCTGGCCCGGGCCCGTGCGCAGCAGACGGATGGCGCCGCCATCATCGACGTCGGCGCGCACTCCACCCGCAGCGGCGGCGAGTCCCCCGCCCCGCAGGAGGAGATCGACCGCCTCTGCCCGGTGGTCGCGGCCCTCGCCACCGACGGCATCCTGGTTTCGGTCGACACCTGGACCGCCACAGTGGCGCGGGCGGCGGCGGCGGCCGGGGCGCACGTCCTCAACGACGTCAGCGCCGGCAGCGATCCCGGCATGGCCACCGTGGCGCGGGAGTTCCGGCTGCCGCTCATCGTCATGCACATGCGGGGACGTCCCAAGCAGCATCGCCGGGCGGACCAACGCTACGACGACGTGGGGCGCGACGTACGTGACTTCCTCGCCGTCCGCAGCTCCGCGCTCTCGGCGGCCGGTGTCGAGCGAATCTGGCTGGACCCCGGTTACGAGTTCGCCAAGTCCACGCAAGACAACGTGCGCATGCTCCTGGACACCCCTCAACTGCTGGCCCTGGGCCGCCCGGTGCTCGTCTCGGCCTCCCGCAAGGGCTTCCTGGCGGAGCTGCTGGGCCGGGAAAAACTCCCCGCGGACGCGGTGCAGGCGGTGCCGGGCCTGGACGAGGCCACCCTGGCCTTCAACGTCCTCGCGGCCTCGCTGGGCGTGCACGTGGTGCGCGTGCACGACGTGGCGGCGACCGCGGCGGCGCTCCGCGTCGTCGCGGCGACACGGCAGGCGGGCGCCGGCTAGGGGGCGCCGAGACCGGGTTGGGCGAGGCTCCGCGCGCGCGATACACTCGGCGCAGCGCCATGCGCCGATGGCCGCCGGGAGACCGCTCATGCCGATCTACACCTACGCCTGCAAGAACGGGCACCGCTTCGACAGGTTGCTGTCGTTCGCCGATGTCGAGCGGGGCAAGCGGGTGCGCTGCCCGCAATGCAAAAGCGCGGGCAAACGGCAGATGAGCGACTTCGCCGAGCAGAACAGCACGCGCAACCGCGCCTACGCGGCGCCGGCCAAACAGAAATTCTTGAACTGGTAGCGTCGGATGGGATCGCCGCTCGGGCGGCCCGCACCCCCCGGGGGTGCATACGCCGGCGGCGCCCCGCCGGACGCGAAGCGGAGGGCCCGGCATGAGCACGACGACGGTCCTGGACGTGACGGACGCGAGTTTCGCGACCGAGGTCGTGGAGCGCTCGCGGGACGTCCCGGTCGTGGTCGATTTCTGGGCGCCCTGGTGCGGCCCCTGCCGCATCCTAGGGCCGATCCTAGAGAAGCTGGCGGAGGAGCACGCCGGCGAGGTGCAACTCGTCAAGCTGAACACGGACGAGAACCCGACCGTCGCGCAGCAGCACCAGATCCAGGGCATCCCTGCCGTCTTCGCCTACCGCGACGGCAAGCCGGTGTCCCAGTTCGTCGGCGCCCTGCCGGAGCCCCAGGTACGGGAGTTCTTCCAGGGCGTGCTGCCCTCACCGCAGGACACCCGCACGGAGAAAGCCCGACGACTCCTCGGCGCGGGCCAGCCGGGGGCGGCACAGGAGGTCCTGGAATCGGTCCTCGCGGAAGACCCGAACCATCAGGACGCCGCCCTGGCCCTGGCGGCGCTGCTGGTCGTGGGCGGTACCCACGAGCGCGCGCGGAAACTGGCGGAACGCTGGCCGGCCGACCCCCGCGCCAAGCAGGTCCTGGCGGCGCTGAACCTCCGCCGGGTGGCGGCCGGCACCGACGCCGACGCCCTGCGCGCCCGCCTCGCCGCCGACGACGCTGACGCGGAGGCGCACTACCGCTTGGGCAGCCTCCTGGCGCTGCGGCGCGAGTGGGAAGAAGCGCTCGACCACCTGCTCACGGCGGTCCGGCTGGAGCGCTCGCTGGACGACGAGGGCCCCCGCCTGCGCCTGCTGGACGCCTTCGTCATGCTGGGCAACGAGAGTCCGCTCACGCAGGATTACCGCCGCCGCCTGGGCTCCGTGCTCTTCTAGCCCCCGGTGTCGGCCTGCGGCGGCCGCCTCGGCAACGCAGCCGCCTCCCGACCGTCCGTCCGCAGCGTTGGGCTACGCGTCGTCTTCGTCATCGCCGTCGCGGCGGCGATTGTGCAAGGCCCAGCCGATGGTCGCGCCGGTGGCGACCAGGAAGATCAGCGGCACAACGACGGCGACGGCCAGACTCTCGTCGCTCACGTGGAAGGGATCGTCGCTCTCGTCGCCGGCCGATCGCGCCACGACGGGCGGCTCTGAGGCCGCGGATCCGGCGGCGGAGGCCGTCGGCCCCGCCACGACGGCGAGGGAGGTTAGGAGCAGCAGCGCCAGCAGCAGTGCCAGCAGCCCTCGGGGGACCCGGATCGCGACCATCCTGCACCTCTCCGCCGAACCGCGTCGCTCGCAGTTTCGCGCTCGTGGCGAGGCCGGTCAACCGGCGCGGAGCCCGTGCCGATAGCGGCTTCCCTCCCCGCGCCCGGCGAATCCGGAACCCGATGATCCCACTGCCGGGATCGCGGCGCCGCGCGCCGTCCCGCCGGGAGATGGCAATGCGCTCCGCCATGCAAGGGCCCATCCCGCGCCTGCTGCGGGCGGCGATTCTGGCCCCGGCCCTGCTGCTGCTCGGCGGCGGTTCCGTGGCCCCCATCCCCATCCCCACCGGCGCGGCCTTCTGGCTCTTCCTGAACGGGGGCGAGCCGCTCAACTGGGAGCAGCCCGGCGACGAGGGTTAGCCATCGTGCGGGACGGACGGGCGCGGTAACCTCGGCCGATGCCGGACGCCGAGCCTCCCCCTGAGCCCAGCCGCGAACGCCCCAGCCAGGAACGCCCCAGCCAAGAACGCGAGGCCCTGCGCGCCCGCCTGGCGGAGCGGCCCGAGATCACGCTGGACTTGGGCACGCGCGCGCTTACGCTCCTCAGCGCCTGGGGCCTGTTCTCCGCCAAAGGCATCGACGAAGGGACGGGGCTGCTGCTGAACGAGCTGGCCCTGCTGCCGCCCCAGCCGCGGGTTCTGGACCTGGGCTGCGGTTACGGCGCGCTGGGGCTGAGTCTGGCCGCCCTCTGGCCGGCCACGCAGGTCGCCCTCGTCGATAAGGACATCCTGGCGGTCGAAACGGCGCGGGAGAACATCGAGCGCAACGGGCTGGCCAATGCCAGCGCCACGCTCAGCCCCGGCTTGCGCGACGCGCCGCCCGGTCCCTACGCGCTGATCGTCTCCAACCTGCCCGCGCAGGCCGGCAACGAGGCCCTGGACGAGATGCTGCTGGACGCCTACGCCGCGCTGGCCCCGGGCGGATCGCTCGTCGTCGTCTCCGTGCTCGGCCTGCGCCGCTACCTGCGCCGACGCTTGACGGCCCTCTTTGGCAACTACCACAAGGCGCGGCAGGGCCCCCGCCACGCGGTCGCGGAGGCGCAGCGAGAGCCAGCGGGCTAAGGCGCCGGGAGCGGATCGCCGGCGGGGAAGTCGGGGGCACGTAGGCACCGGATCGTGTGCAAGAGCTGACCCGCCGGGTGGCCGGCGGCGAGACGCAGCACGCGCGCCAGATCCTCGGGCCAATCGACATCCAGCGCCCAGCGCTCGGAATCCAGCCTGCTCACGCGCGCCCCGGCCCGCTCGGCCGCCGAGCGGTGCAGCCGGGCGGAATCGGCGCCGAAGGCCGGCGCGATCACCCCCGGAGGACGCAGGCAGAGGCCGTTCGTGCCGCCGTCGTCGGCGGACGCGATAGCCACGGCGGGCGCGGACCGCAGGGCGGCGACCAGCGCCTCCACGTCCTCCGCGGTAATCAAAGGCAGGTCCGCCGGCACGATCAGCAAGGCCCCGGCCTCCGCCCGCTGCGCCTGCGCGTACGCGAGGCCGGGGTTCAGGCCCGCCCGCCCTGGAGGCTGCTGCAGGAAACCCGCCTCCAGCCGTTCCGCCTCGCGGCGGGCCGCGGCGTCGCGACTGAAGATCGTGACCCGCTCGACGCTGGGCGCTGCTTGCAAGGCGCCGACCACATCCTCGAGCATGGCCCGCACCAGCCGGTTGCGCTGGTCCACGCTGAGCAACCACGCCAGTCGAGTCTTGCCCGCGGGCAGCCCCCGCACGGGCACCACCGCCTCGATCGGCCCCCGCGCGCGGCTCGGTCCGCTGCCGGTGGCGCTCGTCATCAGGCCCCGGCGCGCCGGGCCCGGGCCCCGTCCGCCGCCGCCAGGGTGGCCCCGGCAAGCGCCTCCTTCTCGGGCAGCCCCTGCATCAGCGTCTGCGCGACGTGGCAGGTCACGCCGGTCTCCCCTTCGATGCGCGGGACCAGTGCGGCGTCCTGCTCGTCGAGCACGAACGTGTCGATCAGGTCCTGATAGAGCCGTGCCACGCCGGCGGCGGAGACATCGTGGCCTAGGCTCTCCAGGAGGGCGGCAGTCGGGCCCTTGACCGCGCGCCCCGCGATGACGGGGCTCACCGCGACGATAGGCGCCGCCGCCGTCAAGAGGCAGTCGCGCAGCCCCGGCACCGCCAGCACCGGGTCGATCGAGAGGAAGGGGTTGCTGGGCGCGACGATGATCGCCCGCGCCCGCATGATCGCCTCGTCGACGCCGGGGGCGGGCTCGCTGCTCTCCGCGCCCTCGAAGCGGATCGCGCGCACCACATCCTGCTGGCGGCGCTGCACGAAGTACTCCTGGAAGGGCAGCAGCGCGCCGTCGTCGGTCTGGATGAGCGTGCGCAGGCGGCCGTCGGTCGCGGGCGTGATCGTGCAGGCGAGCCCCGCGGCCCGCGCGATCTCCCCGCTGATGGCGCTCAGCGGGGCGCCCTCCCGCAGTCGTTGGGTGCGATACAGGTGCGTGCCCAGATCGCGGTCGCCCAGATGGAACCAGGCCGCGCCGCCCAGATCGCGCAGCCGCTCGAGGGCGGCGCTGGTGTCGTCGCGCAGGCCCCAGCCGGTCCCCGGATTGACCAGGCCGGCGAGCGTGTAGGTGACCGTGTCGACGTCGGGGCTGACGTGCAGGCCGGCGATCTCCAGGTCGTCGCCCACGTTGACCACGGCCACCACGTCGGCAGGCGGCACGACCCGCACCAGGCCTTCGAGGAAGCGGGCCGCCCCGACGCCACCCGCCAGCACGACCACCGGGCCTTGCGATTGCCGCATGGGCGAAGGCTACACGCTCACCGCTGGGCTGAGGCAACGGACGCTGCCTCAGCCGACGCGCAGCCGGAAGCCATCGCCCTCCGCATCCTCCCGCAAGTCGATCACTCGCTCGGGGACTGCCGGGTCGTCGGCGCGGAAGCTCGCGCGCAAGCGCAGCGGCCCCGCCGTCTCCACGGCTTCGACCCGGACGAGGGCGCCGGACCAGACGCCGTCGGCCCCCTCGATCTCCATCTCGCCTTCCCGCGGCGCGCCGTCGCGGTCCATCACCAGGTGCAGGGCGACGCTCCAGTCACCGGCGGCGGCGGCGAAGTCCAGTGTGAGATGCCGCGCGCCGTCGAGCTGGCGTTCGTCCATCACGGCCTCGCCCTGGAGCGGCGGCGGGTCCGGCTGCATGGCCGGATGGTAGCCACCCGCGGGCGGCGGTCGTTTCCGCGCTGTCGGGGGGCGACTATCGTGAGGGCGCCGCCGGCCGCCGTGGTCCGCGTGGGAGGGAGGCCAGCCCGGTGCAGGTGTCGCCCGGAGACTGCGCCCGCTGCGGGCGGATCGCAGGCCGGAATCTTTTCTGCGCCCACTGTGGTGTGCTTCGCGGCCTGCGGGATCGCGATCTCTACGCAGCCAGCCGCTCGCGGCGCCTGGGCGGGGCCCTGCTGGAGAGCCTGCTCTTCCTGGCCACCCTGGGGCTGGGCTGGCTGATCTGGCTCTACTTCACCGCCCAGACGTCGCAGACGCCGGCCAAGCGACTGCTCTCGATGTGGATCGTGATGGGCGACGGCAGCCCGGCCACCGCCGAACGGGTCTGGCTGCGCGAGGTGGGGATCGAAGGACTCCTGTTCGGGGTCGCCGGCGCCTTCGTCGGACCCCTCCCCAGCCTGCTCGATGGGGCCTGGATCCTCTGGGACCGCGACCGCCAGACCCTGCACGACAAGCTGGCCGATACGCTGGTGGTGTATGCGCCGCAGGGGATCGGCGGCGCCCCTGGGTCCCAGCGGGACGCCCCGGGCGGGCCCCCGCCCGGCGCACCCGACGCCTACACGAGCGAGGCCGTGCAGCGGCAGCTGCGCGCGCTGCGTGCGCTCTACGAGCAGGGCGGCATTTCCACCGCCGAGTATGAGCGGCGGCGGCGGCGTATTCTCGACGATGCCTAAGGAGGACCCAGGCCATGCGTTTCAGCAGTGTGACCTGCGCCCGCTGCGGCGTGCCTCGCGGCGAGGGTGCCTTCTGTTCATCCTGCGGCGTCCTCGGCAGCGAGACCCGCGCCGGCCTGTTCCGCGCCGGCGCGACCCGACGGATCACCGCGCGACTGCTGGACACGCTGCTCTTCGCGGGCCTGGCCGGGATCGGTTGGTGGCTCTGGCTGGGTTCCACGGCCGGGCGGGGGCAGTCGCCGGGCAAGCGAGTGCTCGGGCTGCGCGTCGTCGCGCGGGACGCCGCGACGCTGCCCGGCGCGACCGTCTGGTGGCGCGAGGGGATCCTGTCGCTGGTGCTGCTACCCCTCCTGCCGCTGAATCTGCTGGTCGCGCTCTTGAGCCGCGACCGCCTCTCCATCCAGGACCGCTTGGTCGGCAGCGCGGTCGTGCGGGCGCCGCAGGGGATCGCGGCGCAGGTGGCGGCGCCCCAGCACGAACGCGACCGGCGGCAGCGCCGGGACTCTGCTGGAGAATGGGGCGTCGCGACCCCGCCCGGCGGCATGCCCCCGCCACCCGTGACGGCGCCCGGCCATCGTCCGCCGGTGCAGCCTGCCTCCGCGAGCCGGCCCCCGCTGGAGCGGCCCCAACCGCAGCCCCGCCCGGCCGAGCGGCCCACCGACCGCCCCCTGCGCGACGACCGCCCCATCGGCTGGCCCGATCCGGAGGGCCGCTGGGAAGAGCCGCCACCCGCGCGCCGGGAACCCCCCCGCCGGCCTGATCGCGAACGTCCAAGGGAGCGTCCCACCTCGACGGACGGGATCGGACCCGGCATCACGGGCGACCCCCGCTCGGCGGCGGCGCGGCTCGAGCAGCTGTGGGAGCGCCGCGCCCGCGGCGAGATCAGCGTCGACGACTTCGAAAAAGAGCGCCGCCGCATCCTCCATGAGTCATAAGCGAGTAGGCTGTGCGCCGGACACGAAGAGGCCCGGGATCCGATCCCGGGCCTCAACGCCGCAGCGTGGGGGATGAGGGTCGGCGGCTCTACCCCACGCGAAACGCGCTCACTCAGCGCCGCTAGCTGCAGCCGCTCGTTGCGCCGCAGTTGAAGCAGCGATAACAACTCCCGTTCCGCACCATCATGTGCCCGCAGTCAGAGCAGAGCGGTGCGTCCAGCTGATTCTGGAAGGCACCCGGCCCCTCCTGCCGGCTCGCCTGGCCCCCGCCAAGCGGCGGGTAGCCGCCCAAGAATCGCGGCACCGGCGCGCTCGCCTCCTCCGACGGCGGTTGCGCCGGCATCGGCGACGCCGGCGACAGCGGCAGCGGCGCCTGCGCCGCTGCCACGTCCGACTCCGGCGCCTCCAGGTAGCGCATCCCCATCCAGCGGAAGACGTAGTCCAGGATGGAGCTGGCGTGCCCGATCTGCGGATTGCGCGTCCAGCCGCTGGGCTCGAAGCGGGAGTGACTGAACTTGCGCACCAGCGTCTCCAAGGGCAGGCCGGACTGCAGCGCCACGCTCGTGATCGCGCCCACGGAGTCCATCAGACCGGAGACCGTGGAGCCCTCCTTGGAGACGTGGATGAAGAGTTCGCCGGGCTGCCCGTTGGCGTACTCGCCCACCGTCAGGTAGCCCTCGTGCTCGCCGATGCTGAACTTGTGCGTCACCGCGTGACGGTCGTCCGGCAGGCGATGCCGGCGGTAGGCCGGCGGCGTCGGCGCCTCATCGACGATGGTGGGCGCGTCGCTGGAGCTGGAGCGGGCCGGGTCCGTCAGGCTCCCGCCGCCGCCGTTGACCCCCGCGCCGACCTTGCCCCCATCGACGCGCTGCGTCGTTTCCAGCGGCTGGATGCGCTTGGAGTTGTCGCGGTAGATGGCGATGGCCTTGATGCCCAGCTTCCAGGCCTGCACGTAGGCGTCCATGATTTCGTCGCTGCCGGCGTCCTCGGGCACGTTGACCGTCTTGGAGATGGCCCCGGAGAGGAAGGGCTGGGCGGCGCCCATCATCCGCACGTGGCCCATGGGCGCGATGCTGCGGTTGCCGGCAGCGGCCTTGAAGGCGCAGTCGAAGACCGGCAGGTGCTCCTCCCGCAGGCCGGGCGCGCCCTCAATGGTGCCCTCCGCATCGATGTAGGCGACGATCCGCTCTCGCGCCTCGGCCTCGTAGCCCAGACGGGCCAGCGCGGCCGGCACTGTGCCGTTGACGATTTTCATATAGCCACCGCCGGAGAGGTTCTTGTACTTGACCAGGGCGATGTCGGGCTCCACGCCCGTCGTGTCGCAGTCCATCATGAAGGCGATGGTGCCGGTCGGCGCCAGCACGGTGGCCTGGGCGTTGCGGTAGCCAAAGCGCCGCCCCAGCTGCAGCGCCTCGTCCCAGGCCTCGCCGGCGGCCGCGGTGAGATCCGCCGGGACCGTCTCCAACGCCTCGATTCCGCCGACGGCCTCACGGTGCTTGCCGATCACGCGCAGGAACGGCTCCCGGTTGGCGTGGTAGGCGTCGAACGGTCCGACGCGGCGAGCGATGCGCGCCGACTGCGCGTAGGCCTCCCCCGTCATCACGGCGGTCAGGGTGCCGGCCATGCCGCGCCCCTCGGGCGAGTCGTACGGCAGGCCGCGGGCCATCAGCAGGGCGCCCAGGTTGGTGTAGCCCAGGCCCAGCGGGCGGAAGCGCTCGCTGTTCTCGCGGATCTGCTGGGAGGGGTAGGAAGCGTTGCTGACCAGGATCTCCTGCGCCGTAATGAGGACGGCGGCGGCGTGCCGGTACCCCTCGACGTCGAATTCGTGGCTCGTCAGGTCGTAGAACTTGAGCAGGTTGAGCGAGGCCAGGTTGCAGGCCGTGTCGTCCAGGAACATGTACTCGGAGCAGGGGTTGCTGGCCTGAATGCGGCCCGTCGCCGAGCAGGGGTTCCAGTCGTTGATCGTGGTGTCGAACTGCATGCCGGGGTCGCCGCACTGCTGCGTGGCCTCGGCGATGCCGCGCAGCACGTCGCGCGCGCGCAGCTCCTCCACGGCCTCGCCGCTGGTGACGGCCCGCGTCCAGTAGCTGGCGCCCTCCTGCACAGCGCGCATGAAGTCGTCGCTCACGCGGACGCTGTGGTTGGCGTTCTGGAAGGCGACGGAGGAGTACGCGGGCCCGTTCAGGGAGCCCTCGTAGCCCGCGTCGATCAGGGCCCAGGCCTTGCGCTCCTCGTCCGCCTTGCACCAGACGAACTCCATGATGTCCGGGTGGTCGGCGTTCAGGATGATCATCTTGGCTGCGCGCCGGGTCTTGCCGCCGGACTTGATCACGTTGGCGAAGGCGTCGTAGCCGCGCATGAAGGAGACGGGGCCCGAGGGCACGCCGCCCCCCGAAAGGGCTTCCTTGCTGGAGCGGAGCGTGGAGAGGTTGCTGCCGGTGCCGCTGCCCCACTTGAACAGCAGCGCCTCCCGGGTGGCGAGGTCCATGATCGACTCCATGGTGTCCTCCACGGAGTTGATGAAGCAGGCGGAGCACTGCGGCGCCTCCTCGACGCCCACGTTGAACCAGACGGGGCTGTTGAAGGCGGCGTACTGGTTGACGAGGAGGTAGCGCAGCTCGCTGCTGAAGGCCTCCGCCTCGGCGCCGGCGAGGTAGCCACCCTGGCGGCCCCAGCGCGCGATTGTATCGACCACGCGATCGATCAGCTGGCGCACGGAAGTCTCCCGCGCCGGCGTCCCAGCGGGCCCGTAGAAGTACTTGGAAACCACGATGTTGGTTGCGTTCAGCGACCAGCGGCGCGGCGCCTCCACGTCCCTCTGCTCGAAGACAACGCCGCCGCTGTCGGAGGTGATCGACGCGGTGCGCCGCTCCCACTCCAGATCGTCGTAGGGATGGCGGCCGGGCTCGGTGTAACGCCGCTCGATCAGTGTGGCGTCGCTGGCGTCCGTGGGATCGCCCGCGATGTCGGCCGCGGCTTCCGCCTCAACGACCGGCGGGCCCTCGTCGTCGGAGTGCGCCATGGCAGATCCTCCCAGGACCGACCGAGCCGCAGCCACAGCCGAGCCGTGAGAACCGGTTCTTATGTTCTATCAGCATATCGGAGAGTGCCGATGAGCAGTTTCCCCGCGCAGACCGCTACGCTAATACGCGACATCTTGTGGTGTCAATCCCCTCCGCGCGCAACATATCGGCGTTACCGACATTTTACGGCCGTCCATGACGCCCCCACGGAATCCCCCACTCCGCGAGCAGTTGTCCACACCGGCACGGCCGTCAGTTCCCATCCGGCCCACCGAACGTCCACAGTGGGGCCACATTGCTTCGACGTGGTGATCATGATGTCTGGCACTCACACCTCCGCGCAGGCTCCGTAGACTGCCCCAATGCCGCCATCCCAGCAGCGTAATCTCCATCTGCCGCTCTTCCCCAGCGGTGTCGGCTCCACCCACCATCGTGATCCCCAGGCCGCCGTCGGCGACGTCCTGCGCCTGTACGCCCGCATGCCCTTCTGGCCACAGCTGCCGCATCGGAGCGAGGAGGAGCGCATGCTGCCCCAGGTGGGGCTGGACTTGCCGGGCGCAGCCTGGGACGGGGAGACGCTGCGCTGGTCGGGTGAGATGTCCGCCGGCGCCCTGGAGAACGCGAGCGCGCCACCGCCCGAGCGCGCCGCGGGGCTGGCGGCGCTGCTTGCCGCGGTGACCGCACGACCCGAGGCCGAGCGCCCTCCCTTGGTCAAGGGCCAACTCGTGGGTCCGCTCACCCTCTCGATGGTGCTGCGCGACGCCCAGGGCCGCGCGCCCCACGACGACGACGCGACGATGCGCTGGCTGGGGCGCTTCGTGGGGCGCGCCGGGGCAGCACAAGCCCGGTTGCTGCGCGCCGCGGCGCCGGGGGTGCTGGTGGTGCTGGACGAGCCCGGCCTGGCCTCGCTGGGGGAGCCGCGGCTGCCACTCGCCTGGCGCACGGCCACGGAGGTCCTGCGTGAGGCGCTGGCGCCCATCCAGGCCACCGGGGCGCTGGCCGGGGTCCACTCCTGCGCCCCACTGGACTGGACGCGCGCGCTGGCGGCCCGGCCGCATCTGATCCACTTCGACGGCCGGGAAGCGCAGCTGCCGCACCTGCTGCAGCATCGCAGCGCCCTGCGCGAGCACGTGGCCCGCGGCGGCTTCTTGGGTTGGGGCCTGTGGCCCACCGACGCCCCGGATGCGCCCTGGGACCCGCGCGCCGTGCAATCCGATCTCGCCCGCGCCGCGCGCGAGATCGCCTTCGTCGACGCGAGCATGGGCACGGTCTTCAAGCGCTCGTTCCTGAGCGGCGTCTGCGGCAGCGCCGGCTTCTCGGCGGCGCAGGAGGAGCGCATGGCGGCCGGGCTGGAGGAGGTCTCGATGGGCATCCGCCGCCGCTACTGGATCGCCGAGACCACGGACACCGACCCGGACCATCCGCTGACCTGAGACGGACGGGGCGCCCGCTGCAGCCGGAACACGCGCGGGCTAGGAATTCAGCCAGACCAGCGGGTCGACGAAGGTTCCACCCATGATGATCTCGAAGTGCAGGTGCGCCCCGAACGAGAGCCCCGTGTTGCCCACGAAGCCGATCAGGCTGCCGGTATCCACGGCCTCGCCCAGGAACACGTCGATGTGGCTCATGTGCGCATAGCGCGTCACCACGCCGCCGCCGTGATCGACGGTGACCAGGTTGCCGAACGAGCCCTCCCAGCCTGCCTGCACCACCGTGCCCGGCGCGGCGGCGCCGATGAACGTGCCCGTGGGCGCGGACAAGTCGATCCCCGTGTGGAAGCCGTAGCGGTTGCCGCGCGGCGCGCCGAAGAACGTCGTCAGGATGCCGCCCATGGGCCAGCCGAAGTCGGGGATGGCGAAGACGGGACCCTCGCTGATGCCGAGGGACCTTCCCGCGAGCGAGGCGCTGCCCCCCACCAGCAGGATCGTTGATCCCTCGATCAGCCGGTCGGGCCCGGCCAGGCCGTTGCCCTCGAAAGCCAGCGTGGCGTCCAGATCGGCGGCGTAGTTGTCGATCAGATCGAACAGCGTGTCCCCCTGGCGCACGTTGTAGACCAGGCCGTCGCGGGTGGGGATGGTGAGCACCCCGCCCGCTGGGAGCAGGCCGCCGTCCCCGATCTCGAAATTGTTGACCAGGACGGATTCGGGCTGCAGGCCGAAGACGCGGGCGATCGTGTCCACCGTGTCGCCGCGCTGAATCTCGTAGGTGAAGTACGAAGGCAGCGCCTCGTCCGGGCCCAGACCCAGGCGCGCGGCCAGGACGGACTCGGAGAGCACGTCGATCTCGCCCTCACCGGCCTCGAAGAAGAGCTGTGGCGATCCCGCCGCCGCCAGCGCGACGTGTACCGCATCGGCGGTGTCCGGCGCCACGACACTCACGGCCGGCGCCAGCGCCAGGTCGCCGGCCAGGTGGCGGGCGTAGCGCGCGGCGATAGGGGCCACGTCGGAGCCGCCCGCCGCCCCGGCAGCCGTCAGGTCGGCCACGGAGGCGGGCGCGCCCGCCCCCACTCCGGGCAGCGCCACCTGGATCCGCAGCGGCGCGGCCGCGGCAGTGCTGCGCACGCTGGGAAAGACCGGCGAAGGGGATGCAGTGGGGGCCTCGTCGCGCACCACCGCGACCACCGCGGCAACGACGGCGGCCACCAGGACGGCCGCGATCGAGAGTCGCTGGAGCAGCCGCTGATCCGCCCCGGCAACGATCGCCGGGCGACGCCGCCCTGGCGCGGGGAGGCCCTCCGTTCGCCCGGCCACCAGCGCTTCCTTCCTTACCCGCCCCCTCCTGAACTGCCCGCAGTGTAGACCCGGCAGTGTAGATCGGGTGCGCCGCTGCGTCCCGCCGGCGGGCCCCAACGCCCGCCTCCTGAGCCCGCCCTCGCGGAGCCTGGTCCCGATATGGTAGACTGCTTCTCGAAGCATGAAAGGGGGCTGGATGATGCGCATCGCGATTCACGCTCTCTACGGAGTCTGGCAAACCGACTGAGCAGCCCCGCTGGAGGGGCGCCCGAAACAGGGCACCGAACACTGGAAGCCCCCGCATCCGCGGGGGCTTCTTCGTGGCCCCGGGCGCGCCCCGCTGGCGGCCGTCGCCGCGACGCCATAGCCTCGGCGGAGATGGACGCACCGCCCCCCTCCACCGACGACCTCGCCGCTGCCGCCGTCTCCGAAGAGGCGCTCGAGCGCGCCGCTGCGATCCTGCTGGCCGCGCGCCACGCCGTGGCGCTGACCGGGGCGGGCATCAGCGCCGAGAGCGGCATCCCGACGTATCGCGGCAAGGACGGACTCTGGACCAAGAACGGGGAGCCGCCGCTGAACCAATTCCAGCAGTTCGCGGCGGACCCGTCGGCCTGGTGGGAGCAATTGCGCCGCCGCCGCGAACGACCGGACGCGCTCGCCGCGGCCCTCGCCGAGGCCGCCCCCAACGACGGCCACTTCGCCCTAGCCGAGCTGGAACGGCTGGGCGTCCTGCGCCACACCATCACGCAGAACATCGACGGCCTGCACGAGCTGGCCGGCACGGCCGCGCTGACCGAGATCCACGGCAACCGTGGGCTCGTACGCTGCCTCGACTGTCACGCGCGGCGCCCCTTCGACGAGATCCCGGAGGAGGTCCCGCCCCGCTGCGACGCCTGCGGCGGCCTGCTCAAGACCGACACGGTCATGTTCGGCGAGGCCATCCCGCCCGACGCCCTGCGCGCCTGCCAGCGTCAGGCCGCCGCCGCCGATTGCATGCTGCTCGTCGGCACGACCGCCGTCGTCTCCCCGGCGGCGGACTTCGCCTGGGACGTGCGCAGCCGCGGACATCCCCTCATCGAGGTGAACCTGGATCCGACGGTGATCAGCCAGCACTGCGCCGTCGCCATCCACGCCCCGGCCGGTGAGGTGATCTCGCGCATCGTCGATCGGGTGAAGCGGACGCAGCGCGAGACCTAGGGAACCGCATGGTCGATCCAGCGCAGGACTCCCCGCCCCCCGACGCGCCGGACGGCCTTGCACCGGGACCGGCGCCCCCCGTCGAGAAGCCGCTCCCGCCCATGCGGCTGGCCTTCGGGCAGGAGCGCCTACGACACGCACTCCAAGCGCAGCCGCAGCGGCGCCCCGAGTTCCATGGCTATCTGCGGCGGGCGGAAGTATCGCTGACACAAGACCTGGCGGACCCCATCGGCAACGGCGCCCTGGTCGTCCTCCTGGGCGAGGATGTGGAGGCGACGGCGCTGGGCCGGGAGCGCCTGCAGGCGCTGCGCCGGGCCCAAGCCCGCGCCTACCTCGCCCGGCTGGCCGCGGCCGGGCTCGACCGCCGCGACCAGCAGTGGCCCCACTTCGCCTTCTCCACCGGCCAGATCAGCCGCCACGAACTGGACGAGCGCCTGGTCCAGCGACGGGCCGGCGAGGACCGGAGCCCGGCTCGTGGCTGACGCGGCGCCGTCGATCGATTGGGACGAGGTGCTGGCCGAAGTCACGGGGACGCTGCGCGAGTACCTGCGCATCGACACCACCAACCCGCCCGGCAACGAAGAACCCGCCGCCCGCTTCCTCGGCAACATCCTGGAGCGGGAGGGCTTCCACACGGAGTACGTCGAGGCCGCCCCGGGCCGCGTCTCCCTGCGCGCGGTGCTAACCGGCAGCGGCGCCGCCGCCCCCCTAATGCTGCTCAACCACACCGACGTGGTGCCCGCCGAGCGCGAGTACTGGTCCGTCGATCCGTTCGCCGGGGTCGAGCAGGACGGCTGCATCTGGGGTCGCGGGGCCCTGGACATGAAGGGCATGGGCGTCCTGGAACTCCTGGTGATGCTGCTCTTCCGCCGCTTGCCACTGACGCCGTCGCGCGACCTCGTCTTCCTGGCCGTCGCCGACGAGGAGGCCGGCAGCGCGCAGGGCATCGAGTGGCTGGACCGGCACCGGCCGGAGTGGCTACGGGAGCCGGAGTTCGCCATCAATGAGGGCGGCATGGCCGGCCTCAACTTCCTCGGCGCCGAACGACCCGTCTTCGCCTGCAGCCCGGCCGAGAAGGGGCCGCTCTGGGTCACGCTGCGCGCCCACGGGCAGCCAGGACACGGCTCCATCCCGCACGCCAACAATGCCGTCGATCGCCTGGTGCGGGCGCTGCGGGCCCTACAGGGTTGGGAGCAGGCGACCACGGTCACCCCCATGACCCAGCGCGTCATCGACGAGATGCGCTCGGGCCGGGCCTGGAGCGACCCGCCACCGGCCCTGGACGATCTGCAACGTGACTACCCCGCCTTCCGCGCCATGCTCCACGACACCATCTCCGCGACCGGCATCGACGGCGGCTTCAAGCACAACGTCATCCCCGCCGCGACCGAGGCCACGCTGGATTGCCGCCTGCTCCCCGGACAGTCGGCGGACGCCTTCCTGGCTGCGATGCGCGAGCTGATCGACGACGATCAGGTCGCGATCGAGGTCGTCTTCCGCTCCGAATCGGACGTGAGCGACTTCGACACGACGCTCGTCTCGGTGATCCGTGAGGTCGTCGGCGAGCAGGTGGAGGGGGCGCTGGTCGTGCCGCTGACCACGGCGGGCTTCACGGATTCCCGCGTCCTCCGCCGCCGCGGCGTGACGGCCTACGGCTTCGTCCCCACCCTCATGGAAACCGCCCTCGCGGCGGGCATCCACGGCCACGACGAACGGGTGCCCGTGGAGAGCCTGCGCAGCGGCGTGCAGATCCTCTTCGAGGTCGTGCGCCGCTTCACGGCCTGATCCTGCGGGCGGGGCGGTTGCCCGCGTCGGAAGGCGGCTCATACAATCGCGCCGCCGCACCCAGCGACGGCGCAACAGGCGGGAGCGCGGGAGCGCCGGCAGGAGGACCACCGTGGCAGAGCCGGCGCTGGAGGGGCAGTGGGCCCTCATCCTAGGAGCTTCGAGCGGGTTCGGCGCCGCCACGGCGCGGCGGCTGGCCAAGGCCGGCATGCACGTCGCCGGCGTGCACCTGGACCGCCGGGCGGCGATGGCCGGCGTCGACGCGATCGTCGCCGAGATCGAAGCCCACGGCCGCCAGGCCGCCTTCTACAACCTCAACGCCGCCGACGCCGCCAAGCGCGCCCAGACCCTGGACGACCTCCAGGCCCGCATCGCGGCGGCGGCCGGCGGCGGCGTGCGCATCCTCATGCACTCGCTGGCCTTCGGCACGCTGGGCCCCTTCATCGACCGCGAGGAGCCCAAGCGCGCCATCAGCCAGCGGCAGATGGAGATGACGCTCGACGTGATGGCCAACTCGCTCGTCTACTGGACGCAGGATCTCGTGCAGCGCGGCCTGCTGGGACGGGGCGGCAAGATCTACGGCATGACGTCCGCCGGGGACCAGCGCGTGATCCCCTCCTACGGGGCGGTCAGCGGCGCCAAGGCCCTGCTCGGCTCCCACATCCGCCAGCTCGCCGCCGAGCTGGCGCCCCGGGGCATCGCCGCCAACGCCCTCAAGGCCGGAGTCACGCCCACGCCGGCCCTGGACAAGATCCCCGCCGCCGGCAAGCTGCTCGACTTCGCCCGCGAGCACAATCCCAGCGGCCGCGTCACCGCGCCCGAGGACATCGCCGACGCCATCGTCCGCCTCAGCATCGACGACTCCCACTGGCTCACCGGCAACACCATCAACGTCGACGGAGCCGAGGACATCGTCGTCGTCTAAGACCCGGCCGGGCCCGCCCGGCCCCGTCGCGAAGGGTGCCAGCCATGGGCGACTCCATCCGCGGGCAAACCGCGATCGCCGGCCTCGGCGTCACCCCCATGGGCAAGATCTACGGATACGACGCCCGCCACTTCGCGGCGGAGGCGGTCCGCCTCGCCGTCGACGACGCCGGCGTCGCCCGCGACGAGATCGACGGCCTCTTGCTCAACTCCGGCATCGCCAAGCGCGGCGCCATCGGCCTCGGCTTCCAGAACTACCTCGGCCTGCCCAACTTGCGCCTGCTCAACCACATGGACGCCTGGGGCGCGACGGCCGGCTCCATGGTCCACTACGCCGCCCTGGCCATCCATCACGGCATGGCCCGCGTCGTCGTCTGCGTCTTCGCCGATGCCCCGCTGCACAAGGGCGGCAGCGCCGGCGGCGCCTACGGCGCCGTCCGCTCGGCGCCGCGCGGCATGGCCTCGGTGCTGCCGGCCTACGGCTACGTCGGGGCGAACTCGGGCTACGCCCTCGCCGCCCGCCGCTACATGGACCGCTACGGCGTCGGACATGACCAGTTGGGCGCCGTCGCCGTGGCCCAGCGGCAGTGGGCGGCGCTCAACCCCCAAGCCACCATGCGGGAGCCCCTCACGCTGGAGGACTACCACAGCAGCCGCTGGATCGTGGAGCCCTTCCACCTGCTCGACTGCTGCCTCGTCTCCAACGGCGCCGTCGCGGTCGTCGTCACCAGCGCCGAGCGCGC
Source organism: Dehalococcoidia bacterium (assembly GCA_965247775.1). GTDB lineage: Bacteria > Chloroflexota > Dehalococcoidia > Bin125 > Bin125. The sequence continues at coordinate 963,126 of OZ252031.1, read as the reverse complement.
CCGCGACCTGCCCGGCCCCCCGGCCTACATCCTCGGCATGGGACAGGGCCACCCCGGCAACCTCCGCCGGGCCGGCGCCGACCCCCTGACCAGCAGCGGCGCAACCCTGGCCAAGCGGACGGCCTTCGCCATGGCCGAAATCACCACCGACGACGTGGACGTCTGCGAACTCTACGACTGCTACACCTACACCGTCCTGCGCACGCTGGAGGACTACGGCTTCTGTGGCCAAGGCGAGGCTGGCGACTTCGTCGCCGACGGCCGCACGCGTCCCGGCGGCTCCTTCCCGCTCAACACCGGCGGCGGGCAACTCTCGGCCTTCTACATGTGGGGCATGACCCCCATCGCCGAGGGCGTCCAGCAGGCCCGCGGCACGGCCGGCGACCGCCAGGTCGGGAAACACGACGTCGTCCTGGTCAGCGGCAACGGCGGCACCCTCGAGACCCACGCCGCACTCCTGCTCGGCCCCCATGCGAACTGACGCGACGGGCGGGCCACGATGAGCGACGGCACCCCCCCGGCCCGCCCCCTCCCCCTCCCCGACGAGGCCTCGCAGCCCTGGTTCGACGCCGCCCGGGAGGGCCGCCTCCTCTTGCAGCGCTGCGACGCCTGCGGCACGCACCGCTTCCCCCTCTGGCCGCGCTGCAACGCCTGTTGGGAGACACACTGGTCCTGGGCGGAGGCCTCCGGGCACGGCACGCTCTTCAGCTGGGGCCGCATGCACCGCGTCTACGACCCCGGCATGCGGGATGAGGTCCCCTACCTGATCGCCATCGTCCAGCTGGAGGAGGGACCGCGCCTCCAGACCCGGCTGCTGGAGCCCAAGCCGTCCGCGCCGCCCCTGCGCTGCGACATAGCCGTCGACGTCGCCTTCGAGGCCTTCGGCGGCGACGTCCCCATCCCCGTCTTCCGGCTTGCCTGAGAGCTGAAGCCGCCGCGCTCGTGCGCAGACGCCGCAGCACGTACCATCGGCGCATGAGCGCGCCAGCAGGCCCGTCGCCCGATGAGTGAACGCCACGGCCAGCGCCGCCGCCGCCGCCGCCGGCGAAGCCGCCACGCGGCGCCCCCCGTCATCGAGGAGGGCGGTGAGGCGGCGGCGGCCTCCGCGGGCGTGGAGGAGAAGCCGCGCCCCGAGCGCCGCCGCGGCGCCCGCGTGCAAAAGGCCGGGGACGCCAAGCCCAACACGATCCTCGGCATGCCCCGCATGCTCTTCTTCGTCAGCGCCGGGCTGTTCGCCGTGATCATCGCCACCACGGTCGCCGGCCGGCTCTTCGACACCACGACCGAAATCGAGGGCGTCGTCCCCTTCCCCGATCAGGGGCGGCGCCACCTCCAGGCCGACGAAACCTTCGCACTATCCGACTACAACAGCTTCCCCCCCACCTCCGGCCCCCAAGCGGTGGAGGGCGCGACGCCCGGCATCTACCGCCGGGAGGCCGAGGACGAGGCCTTCCGCGAGACCCCCGACTTCGCCGCCCTGCTGCCCCTCCTCGAGCGCGGCGGGGTCGTCATCTACTACGACCCGGCGCGGATCGCCGGCGAGGCCCTGAGCGCGCTGGAAGCCCTCGTTGCCACGGCACGCGGCACCGGTCAAGGCCTGCTCACGCTCGTGGAGCTGGACGAGGGCCTGGAAGCGGAAGCGCCGGTGGTCGCCACCGCCTGGCGCCACCTCCTCCCCATCGAGATCCTGGATGAGGCGGGCCAGGAAGCAGTGGGGGGCTTCGCCGCGCCGAGCCCCGAAGGCTTCTACCTGCGCTTCGTGCTGGATCCGTCGGGACTGGTGAGCGCGCTGCCGGCGGCTGATTAAGGGACCCGCCTGAGGCCCGTACCGATCGCGCGCGCTACCCTATCGCGGCGCGCCACACCCCGGAAAGGCGCAGGGCGGCGGGAGATTAGGTCGAAATCATGAGCACCTGGGCCCAGCAACGGCCCCACCGCCATCCCCGGGTCTGGGCGCTAGCCCTCGTGGCCGTGGCCGTAATCGCCGCCGCCTGCGGCGGTGGCGACGGCGGCGGTAGCGGCGGCGACGGCGGCGCCGACGACCCCCGCCTGCAGCAGTTCGACGATCAATTCACCACCGCCAACCAGGCGCACGTGCCCACCGGACAACCCGTCACCTACGCCTCCACCCCGCCCTACGGCGGGCCCCACTGGACCCAGCCGTTGCGCTGCGGCATCTACGACAACGAACAGACGTTCGAGCCGCTGGTCCACACCATGGAACACGGTGCCGTAATCCTCTACTACCAGCCCCTCGTCTTCAGCGCCGACGAGATCGCCCAGTTCCGCCTGCTCGCCTCCCGGCTGCTGCAGGACGGTCGCCGCTTCGTGCTCACCCCCTCCACCCGCATCGGGCAGCCCCTGGTCCTCGCCTCCTGGGGCCGGCTCCTGCCCCTGGAACAGTTCGAGCCCGACACCATCGAGGCCTTCCTGGCCGCCTTCGAAGGCGACGCGCCCGAGGACCTCCGTTGCTGACATCCGAGCCGGCAAACGGTGGAGTGCCAGCTCCGGTCCGCGCCGGGATACCCAGCGCGGCGCACGGCAGAGAGGTTCCGGCATGACCGAGTCACCCATCCCCACCGGCGCGCCCATCATTGAGGCGACCGACGTTCACAAGACCTATCGGTCCGACAACAACCTCGTCCAGGCCCTGCGCGGCGTCAGCCTGCAGGTGCGCCGGGGGGAGATGGTCGCCGTGATGGGGCCCTCCGGCTGCGGCAAGACCACCCTGCTCAACACCCTCTCCGGGCTGGACTCGATCGACCAGGGCAACATCCGCATCGACGGCCGGGACATCGGCCAACTGTCCGACAACGCCAAAACCGACTACCGCGCCCGCCGTATGGGCTTCATCTTCCAGTTCTACAACCTCCTGCCGGTGCTCTCCGCCCTCGAGAACGTGGAACTGCCGCTGCTCGTCAGCGGCGCCCCGCAGGGGGAGGCGCGGCGCCGGGCGACGGCCGCCTTGCAGCAGGTGGGCCTGACCGACTGGGCCACGCACCGCCCCGCCCAGCTCTCCGGCGGCCAGCGCCAGCGCGTCACCATCGCTCGGGCGCTGGTCAACGATCCCGCCATCGTCTGGGGCGACGAACCCACCGGCGACCTCGACAGCGTCAACGCCACCGAGATCATGGAGCTGATTCAGGAACTCAACGAACGCAACGCGCAGACCTTCGTCATCGTCACCCACGACTTCGGCGTCGGCGAGCGCTGTCACCGCACGATCCGCATGGTCGACGGGCTGATCGTGGGGGAGGACCAGAACCGGGAGTTCCGCAGCGACGCCGTCGCCGCCACCTAGACGCGCGCCGCCCCGGCGCGGCGGCAAGGAAGCCCAGCCATGGACCAGCTGTTCGGCCTGAGCATGGACACGCTGCTGCTGGTCATCATCGCACTCCTGCTCATCGTCGGCGCGATCCTGGGCGTCCTGGCCTGGCGCCAACCCCTCTTCTTCCGCCTCGGCCTGCGCAACATCCCCCGGCGGCGCGCCCAGACGGTGCTCATCGTCGTGGGCCTCATGCTCAGCACGCTGATCATCTCCTCCGCCTTCACCACCGGCGACACCCTCAGTAACAGCCTGCGCAACACGGCGCTGCAGATCGCCGGGCGCATCGACCACCTCATCCAGTACGACTCCGACCCCGGCCGCAGCGTCTCCCAGCGCGACGCCGTCATCCCCCAGCAGGTCGCCGACGACCTCCAGGCCGAGTTCGCCGACCGCCCCGAGATCCAGGGCTTCACCCGCGCCATCTTCGACAACGTCGCCATGCTCAACCGCGACAGCGAGCAGCTCCTGCCCATCTCCTTCCTCCTCGGCCTGGACCCCGCCGAGGCGGACGCCATCGGTGGCATCCCCAACCGCGGCGGTGGCCGCCTGAACCTCAGCGACCTGGAGCCCGGCTCGATCATCCTCAACGAAACCGCGGCCACGGAGCTGGCCGCCGAGAAGGGCCACCAGATCGAGGTCGGCGTGCTCGGCGAGCTGCGCCGCTTCACCCTCGTCGACATCGCCGAGGACACGCTCGTCAGCGGCAAGGTGAATGTAGCCGAGCCCCAGGGTGGCGTGATCAACCTCCTCGACGCGCAGCGCTTCTTCGACCAGGAGGGCCGCGTCACCGGCATCGGCGTCACCGCCGTCGGCGGCGTCACCGGCGCCCTGCGCCTCTCCGACCAGCTCGACGCGGAACTCAACGCCTTCCTTGACCGCCGCGCCCAAGAGGAAGTCCACGCGGACGTCCCCCTCCAGGACCGCGTCTACGCGGACGAACGCGGCGAGTCGATCTTCAACTCGGACCCCTTCAAGCAGGACTCCATCGACGATGCCGAGGAGTTCGGCTCCGTCTTCACCACCCTCTTCCTGCTCATGGGCCTCTTCTCCATCGCCGCCGGCATCCTCCTCATCTTCCTCATCTTCGTCCTCCTGGCTGAGGAGCGGAAGCCGGAGATGGGCATCGCGCGCGCGGTCGGCATGCGCCGCTGGCACCTGGTCCAGACCTACCTCGCCGAGGGCATGGCCTACAACCTTGGCGCCGCCCTCATCGGCACCGTGCTCGGCATCATCGTCGCCTTCTTCATGATCGCCGTGCTCAACAATGCCTTCCAGGACTTCGGCTTCGAGTTCAAGCGCCACGTGGAGCCGCGCAGCGTGGTCGTCGCCGCCGGGCTGGGCATCGTCATCACCTTCATCACCGTCACCATCTCCTCCTTCCGCGTCAGCCTCCTCAACATCGTCGCCGCCATCCGCGACATCCCCGAGAGCCGCGTCGTCTCGCGCCGGCCCATCTCCTGGCTCGGCCTGATCACGACCACCCTCGGCCTGCTGCTCCTCCCCACCACGATCATCACCACGCCGCTGGGGATCCTGCTCTTCCCCATCGTCGGACCGCCGCTCGCCCGGCGGGGCTGGAGTGAGTGGCTGATCGTACCGGCCTGGACCCTCATGCGCCGCCGCCAGGAGTGGTGGTTCCCCGTCACCTTCTTCGGCCTCATCTTCGCCATCCAGGGAGGCGGCAACGGCGCCGCCTGGCTCTACCTCACTGGGCTCACCTTGGCGCCCCTGGGCTTGCTGCTGCTCGCGCGACGCCTCGGCGGCGCGCACGGCTTCCCCCACCCCGGCCGCATCGCCCACTCCCTCGCGGGCCTGAGCGTCCTCTTCTTCTGGTTCGCCCCCTCCGAGTTCCACGAGGGCGTGCTCGGCGTCGACGTGGAGGGCGACGTCGAACTCTTCTTCCTCTCCGGCGCCGCCATGGTCACCGCCGCCGTCGTCGTCACCATGTTCAACTTGGATCTGCTCCTCGGCCTGCTGCGCCGCATGGGCTTCCTCTTCGGGCGCGCCCGGCCCGTCGTGCTCACGGCCGCCGCCTACCCGGGCACCTCCCGCTTCCGCACCGGCATGACCATCTCCATGATCGCCATCATCATGTTCGCCCTGGTCACCTTCACCACGATCAATCAGAACTTCGCCCGCCTCTTCACCAGCGACACCGCCGCCGGCGGCTACGACATCCAGGCCGACGCCAACCGCAACGCCTTCTTCGACGACCTCGAGCCCGCCCTCGCCGAGGCCGGCCGCCCCGATCTCGCCGAGCGGCTGGAGGGCGCCGGCGTGCTGCGCATCGGCAGCATCAACGGCACCGACATCCAGACGCGCGAGTATCAGGACTACGACGGCTTCAAAGAGCAGCTCATCCTGGACGCCGCCGGCAACCCCCGCAGCGTCCGCCCCGAGGACCGCGACGAGTTCCGGCAGCTCTTCCTCGCCGGCGCCGACGACCGCTTCATCGAGGGCAACGAGGTCCTGCTGCAAGCGCGCGCCTTCGGCTTCGAGAGCGACGCCGCGGTCTGGCAGGCGCTGGGCACGCCCACCGTGGACGGGCGGCACTACGCCGTGATCAGCGCCACCGCGGTGGAGGAATCCGGCGGTTTCGCCCCCATCGATGACCAGGACTTCAAACTCCCCGATGAGATCGGCGAGGAATCGACGCGCATCCCCGAGGTCACCGTGCGGATCAGCAACACCGCCAGCGGCGACAGCGAACGGGTCACGATCATCGGCGTCATCGACCAAATCGTGGGCATCACCGCGGCCTTCCCCGGCGACCTCGTGCCCACGCTCATTGTCCACGATTCCGTCCTGCTCGACCTCTACCCGGCGCCGGACGTCAACCGCTTCCTGGCGCGGGTGCAACCCGGCTTCGATCAGCTGGAGACGGCCCAGGCCATCGAGGCCACGCTGCGCGTGGAAACCGTCTCCATCCGCGCCGAGCTGGAGAACCAGCAGGACACCTTCAACGCCATTCTGGCCCTCTTCCAAGGCTTCACCGCCCTGGGCCTGCTGGCGGGGCTGGCGGCGCTGGGCGTGATCGCCGTGCGCGCCGTCGTCGAGCGCCGGCAGCAGATCGGCGTCCAGCGCGCCATCGGCTTCCGCGCCAGCTTCGTGCGGCTGGGGTTGGAGCTGGAGATGTCGTTCATCGCGCTGATCGGGCTGCTGCTGGGAGCGGGCCTGGCCATCGCGCTCTCCTGGCGCCTCTTCGACGAGGGAGCCTTCGGCAGCACCTCCGGGGCGGCCTTCTACATCCCCGTCGCCCGCATCCTCATCTTCTTCGCCGCGGCCATGCTGGCGACCGTGATCCTCACCTACGTGCCGGCCCGCCAGGCCTCCCGCACAACGATCGCCGAGGCGCTGCGCTATGAGTAGCGCGGCCTGACGCGAGCCCCACATGTCCCGGGCCGCCATTCCTGCGCCCCGGCTGCGCCCGCTCTACGCCTACACACTTCCCAGCGGACGACCTCCCGCCAGCCCTTATAGACTTGCCCCATGCGACGCCGGCACAAGATCGGACTGGGCCTGGGAGGGCTCGTGCTGGGCCTGCTGCTGCTGATCCTGATCAACAGCAGCCTCGGCGTCGACCGCGATGAAACGTTCACCGACCTGCACCGCCCCGAGATCGTGGGCGAGACCCAATCGCTGGCCCCGTGACACCGGGCGCCGGAGGCGGCCGTGTCCGCATCCAGCCGTCCGGCATCGAGATCGCGGTGCCGGCCGGCTGCACGATCATGCAAGCCGCCCGGGACCAGGGCTATTACTGGCCCAATCAGTGCGATATGCAGTGCCGCTGCTCCAATTGCTTCTTCCGCGTCCTGGCGGGGCACGAGCACCTCTCGCCCATGGGACGGGCCGAGACCGGGACCTTGCGCGAGCAGCGGGGCCGCCGCGCGCTGGAGCAACCGGTGCGCCTTGCCTGCCAGGTCCGCGTCAGCGGGGACGTCGCGATCGAAAAACGGGGCGTGGTACCGGACTCCGTCTGACGCCGCCCAGGGCATACGCTCGTTCGATACCCCCTGCGAAACTCCCTATACTTGCCACGCGCAAGGACGCGCCACCGCGCCCGCAGGGAGTGTCGCCGCCTATGGAGATCGGTCGCCTGGAGGCTTTCGTTCAGGTCGCGACGCTGCTGTCGTTCTCCCGGGCCGCCGAAGCCCTCTTCCTGACGCAGCCCACGGTGACCGCTCGCATCCAGGCCCTGGAGCGCGAACTGGGGGAGCCCATGTTCGAGCGCATGGGCCGCACCATCCGCCTCACCGACGCCGGCCTCTCCTTCCTCCCCTACGCGCAGCGCGCCCTGCAGTCGATCAAGGAGGGCGAGGACGCCCTGAGCAGCCTGCGCAATGTCGATCAGGGCAGCCTCACCATCGGCACTGCCCCCACCGTCGGGACCTACGTCCTGCCCGACATCCTGCAGTCCTTCGCCGGACGGTATCCGGGGGTGGAAGTCTCCATCCGCACGGGCCGCTCGGAGGAGGTCCAGGCGATGGTCCTGGCCGACGAGGTGCAGGTGGGATTCGAACGCTTCCTCACCCACCCCGACATCGAGACGGTGCCGCTGTACGAGGACGACATCGCCCTGACCGCCAGCGCGGACCATCCCCTCGCCATCGGCAGGGCGACGACGGTCGAAGCGGTCGCGCGCGAGCCGGTGATCTTCTTCGACGTGGAATCGTCCTACCACGCCATCTCTCAGGCGATCTTCCGCGACCGTGGCGTGGCGCCGCGCCATACGCTGGACGTGGACACGCTGGAGATGGCCAAGCACCTGGTCATGCGCGGCCTGGGCCTGGCCTTCCTGCCCCGGGTGGGGGTGGAGCGGGAACTCGCCGTCGGCGCCCTCGTCGCGATCGAAATCGCGGGCACGGCCCGGCTGCGACGCCGCATCGCGCTGATCTACCGCAAGCGCCGCCTCCAGAGCCGCGCCATGATCGCCCTGCTGGACCTGCTCAACGAGATCTACCGCTTCGACTACTCGAATCCGGCCGGGCCGAATCCAGAGGGCCCAAACCGGGCGGGGCCGCTGGTCGGCGCGGTCCGGGTATAAGCGCAGGGCCAAGCGCTAGCGGCGACGCTTCATGGCCTTCTTCGCGGCGGCCTTCTTGCCCGCGCCTTGCCTGGCCGGCGCCGTCGCCGCCGCCTTCCGGACGCCCGCCTTTCGGGCGGGAGCCTTCGCGGCGGCAGCCGCCGTCCGCGAAGGCTGCTTCTTGGCGCCGCTCCGCTTCGCCGCCGGCTTCTTCGGCGCGGTCTTTCTGGCGGACCGCGTGCCGCCGCCTGCCGGTCGGCGCGGAATCCGTGGCAGCGATCCCCCAGCGCGCAGGGCCTTGAGCAGTCGCACGTTCAGCGCGTCCGGGCCCCCACCCTCGAAGCCGGGTACCTCCAGCAGCCAGGTGGCCCGGCGCAGCGCCTCCTGAGCGAGGAGGTTCCGGAACCCTGGCAGGCCGATCGTGCCCCAGCCAATGTTCTCGTGGCGGTCGCGCGCCGACCCCATCGGCGTTTTGGAGTCGTTGGCGTGCACCGCGACCAGGTGATCGAGGCCGATCAGGCGATCGAACTCGGCCAGCGCGGCGGCCAGCGCGGCCGCGTCGGTCAGGTCGTAGCCGGCCGAGTGCGCATGGCAGGTGTCGAAGCAGACCTGGACACGATCGTCGCCCACGGCGTCGCGGATGGCACCGATCTCGGCGAAGCTGGAGCCGATGCTGTCGCCGCCGCCGGCGTTGTTCTCGATGCAGAGCCAGACATCGGACGGCGCCTCGGCCAGCACGTCGCGCATAGCTCGGGCGACCTGGGGCAGCACGACCTCGAAGCCCCGTCCTTTGTGGCTGCCGACGTGAAAGATCACGCCGGCCACGCCCAGCTCGCCGGCCAGCTGCATGTCCGCCCGGAGCGAGGCCACGCCCTTGGCCAGGTGCTCGGGATCAACGCTGGCGAGGTTGGTCAGGTAAATGCCATGAATGAAGTTCGGGCCCACGCCGGCCGCCGCCATCCGCTCGCGGAAGGCCGCCACCTCCTCCGGCGGGTGCTGCTTGCGCCGCCACTGTTGCGGCGCCGCGCCGAAGATTTGCACCGCCTCGGCGGCCAGATCGGCGGCGTGCTCGGCCGCGATGTCGATGTGCCCCGCGGTGGAGACGTGCGCCCCGACGCGAGGTCCGTCCTGGGACCGGGAGATGGCGGGCATGGCGCTTCCCTTTCAGACCCATCAGTCCTTCAGAGCCGGTCGCGCCGGCCGTCGCGCCAGTCGAGGTAGCGGCGCAGCGCGACGGCGCAATCGCCGACGCTGTCGTAGACGGCGATCTCGGCCTCGCCGAGGGCGCGCACCAGACGTTGCCCCACGCCCGACCCGGCGGACGTGCGCGGCGGCCGCAGCGCGACCGCCAGTGGGACCTCCACGATGGCGGCCGCTTCCAGCAGCCGGCCGCGCAAGCCCTCCTCGAAGGCCGGATCCTCCGCCGAGGTTCCGGTCGGCAGATTGTCCACGTTGACCTGCAAGATCACGACGTCGATCTCCGCATCCGCCGACACCGTCCGCAGCACCGGCAGGTAGCCCCCGCTGTCCCAGGCCAGCTCGGAGTCCACCGGGTTGCGCAGCGAGTTGCCCGCCGGCGGGAGGTAGGCGCGGAGGCGCTCCTGCGTCTCCGCCGAGAGGCCGGGCAGGCTCAGCCCGGCACGCGCGCAGGCGTCGGCGGCCAGGACCGAGTTCCCGCCCCCGCGCCCCACGACCGCCACCCGCGGCCCCGCCACCGCCGTCAGGCGCTGGGCGCTCACGGCCACGTCGAGCAGCTCGTCGGGGTCCGCCGCCTCGATCAGCCCGGCCTGCCGTGCCACCGCGCGCCAGACCCTCGCCGACCCCGCCAGGCTGCCCGTATGACCCCGGACGGCGCGCTCGCCCGCCGCCGTGCTGCCACCCTTGATCACCACCAACGGCTTGGCCTGCGTGAGGCGTCGTGCCAGCGGTAGGAAGCGCCGGCCGTCCCGCAACCCTTCGAAGTAGGCCAGCACCACGTCGGTCCCGGGGTCGCCGGCAAGGTAGTCCAGGAAGTCGCACTCTCCCAGATCGAGCGCGTTGCCGTAGGAAACCACCGTGCTGAACCGCACGGCGCGCGGCGCCGCCCGCATCACGACCTCGCTGGCGTTGGCCCCGCTCTGCGAGACCATGGCGACCCGGCCGGGCCTCCGATCGGCCTCCGGCAGCCAGCTCACGCCGGCCGCCGGCGCGTGCAGGCCCATGCAGTTGGGGCCGATCAGCCGGATCCCGGCAGACGCGGCACGCCGGCCCAGCTCGGCCTCCAGCGCCGCCCGTTCGGCCAGACCGGTCTCCCCGAAACCGGCCGTGACCAGGTGCAGTGCGGGGATGTGGCGCGCGGAAGCCTCGTCCAGGAGGGCAAGGACGCCCGCCGCCGGGATGGCGCAGATCAGGAGGTCGATCTGGTCTGGTGGCACCTCGCGCAGGCTGGGGTACAGCGGCGTGCCGTCGGGCAGCGCGCCGCCGCGCGGATTGATCGCGTAGACCCGCTCCACGATGCCGTACTCCTGAATGAGATCCAGCCAGCGGCGCCCGTTGAACGTGGGCTTGACCCGCGGCGAGACCCCGGCGATCGCCACCACACGCGGATGCAACGCACGCTGCAGGACGTCGTGCACGCGCACCGCTGTGCCCATTACGCGGGGCGACTTCCGAGCGTGCGCTGGATCTGGCGCACGTGGAAAAGCTGGTGGTCGGCGGCGGTGAGCAGCATCGTGCGAAAGGAGGCATCGACGACGTCCCCCTCGATGGGCAGGTTGGCGGGCTCGCGCAGCTGCGCCGCGCTCATCCCGTCCAGCAGGCGCTCCGTCTCCGCGCGCACGGCGCCCACCGCCCAGCGCAGCTCGTTGAGGTCCGGCGTGTGCGCGGGCTCCGGCAGCGCCACGGCGTCGGCCGGCGGCTGGGGCAGCGCCGGCGCCACGGCCCGCCGCAGCTCCAGCAGCTGCGGCTGCAACCAGCGCTCGCTGTGCAGCACGTGCAGCATGATCTCCCGCACGGACCACTCCTCGGCGCCCAGCCGCGCATCGAGGTCGGCCGGACCGATCGCGTCCAGGAGATCCGTCAGCTCCGCCAGGTTCTCGCCCAGGACAGCGCGCAGCCCCTCCGGCTCGTTGGCGGACGCCGGCCGGCCGCGAGGAGACGCGCGCTCGGCGCTCACGAAGGCGCCCTAGGCATCGAGAACGACGATGTCGGCATCGTCCTCATCGTAGATGCGCTCGCCAATCCGCACGCGCAGCGCCGAGTGCAGGTCCAAGAGGACCTGAGCCTCGGGTGGCTCCACGCCGTTGAGGCGGAGCAGGCGGAAGCCGTGTCTCCCCTCGCCCAGGCCAACGATCTCAACACGGTCGCGCGGCCCGCTCCCGCGCGGGGGCGAGGCGCCTTCCGAGGGTGGGGGAGCGGCGTTGGGCACGGCCGCAGTCTCGGCTAGGCTCGCCAAGGGGTCAACGGGCGGGCCATGGCCATCATCGAAACCGTGCCCACGCGGGCAGAGCAGCTAGCGCTGGAAGCGAGCGTGCCGCCGCAGGCGCGGGCCGGGCTGCACGCCGGCGCCGCCCTCTTCGACGCCCACCGCTTCTGGGACGCGCATGAGGCCTGGGAAGACATCTGGCAGGTCGAAACACGCCCCATCCGCTCCTTCTATCAGGGGTTGATCCAGCTCGCAGCGGGCTTCCATCACTGGACCGTCACCCGGCGACCGCGCGGCGTGCAGATCCTGCTGGCGGCCGGCGTGACCAAGCTGGAGTGGTACGCGCCCCACTATCTGGACGTCGACGTGACGGCGATGACCGCCGACGCCACCCGCCTGCAAGCCCTCGCCCACGGGCACGACGCCGCCTGGTTGCGCGCCTTCCCCCCGGAGCGGCTACCCGCCTTCCGCTGGAGTGAAGGCGCCCCGCCGCGCTGAGCATGGCCGGCCCGTCGCCGATCGCCGCCCACGTTGAGCGCGGGCCGATAGGCCCCTAGCCTTCCGCCATGCCCGCTGCGCCGCCCCTGCGCGTTCATCGTCTGCGCCCCAGCGCGCGGCTGCCGCGCCGGGCCACGGCGCAAAGCTCCGGCCTCGATGTCTACGTCGACTTCGGCCACCCGGGCGGCGCGGCCCTGCTCGACGCCACCCCCCGCCTGATCCCCACCGGCCTCGCGCTGGAGCCGCCGCCCGGCTTCGAGCTGCAGGTCCGCCCGCGCTCCGGCCTCTCCCGCCGGGGAGTCGTCGTCGCCTTCGGCACCATCGACGCCGACTACCGCGGCGAGCTGCTCGTCAACATGTCCGCCCCCGGGGGGCGGCGCTTCTTGCTGCGGCAGGGGGACCGCATCGCCCAGATCGTCCTGGCGCCGGTGGCGCTGTCGTCCCTGGAGGAGGTGGAGGCGGCGGGCGACCTCTCCCAGACCCAGCGAGGCGGCGAGGGCTTCGGCTCCAGCGGGCGCTAGTACACGGGCGGAACCACGGCCCACCCCGCAACGTCTGGACGGGGGGAAGCGCCGCCGCCAGAGCGGCGTTAGAATGACTCCGGTGGCTGGGGTCGGCGATGGAGGCCCGTATGCCGCGTCGATCGCTGTTCCCGGCTCTCCTCCTCGTGACGGCCGGCCTGATCGCGGCCGCCTGCGGCGGCGGCGGTGGCGAACCCCCGCCGGACGATGCCTTGGCCGCCGAGGCCCTCGGCAGCGGCGAAGACCGGCCCCTGCCCGCAACGAACGAGCCGCCCCGCACCCCCAGCACCACCCCGGCCCAAACGCCGGACGCTGGCACGCCGGAGGTCACCCCACGGCCCACCGCTGAGTCCGGCACGCTCGACGCCGGTTCCCCCACCAACCCCGACGGACCGGCCGCCGGCACGCCCGGCACCTACACCGTGCAAGCCGGCGACACCCTGGGCGACATCGCCTTCCGCTTCCGCACGACCGCTGCCGTCCTGACCGAGCTGAACACCCTGGCGAACCCCGACGCCCTCACCATCGGGCAGGTCCTGGTGCTCCCCGGCGGCGAGCCCGCCCCCGCCGAGGACGAAGCCACCGTCGCCGATGGCCCCACCGACACCACCGACGCCAACGACGGCGACGGCGGCGGCGGCGGCGGCGTGACCGTCCCCCCACCGCCCCCCGCCGGGACCCCCGGCGCCGGCACCTCTCCGGCCGGCATCCCCCAGCCCGGCCCGGACGTGACCACCGACACCACACCCGACCGCCCGGCCGTCCTGGCCGACTTCGCCGTGACCGCGATGCCCTGGCTGCAAGGCCGCACCACGCCCAGCGAGATCGAACCGCTGCTCGTCGAATGGAGCATGCCCCCCGTCGAGGGCGACCGCTTCTTCCTGGTCGATACCGACACCAACGGCCTCTTCAGCCTCATCGTCATCTTCACGGACCCCGCCACCGATCCCGCCCACGGGCCCTTCACCGACGCCAACCTCGTCGTCTACGACCCGCTCCCAGAGAACCCCACCCGCTGGCGACTGGCCTACGACCACAACCTCGCCAACGCCCTCGTGGGGCAGGACTACTCCGTGCTCGACGTGAGCGACGTCACCGGCGACAACAAACGCGACATCACCTACGCGGAGACCTTTTGCGGCGCCAGCACCTGCACCACCTCCCTGCACGTGCTCGCGCGCGACGGCGACGGCTACCGCGACGCCGTCGTCACCCCCATCGACATCCCCACCGTCACCTCGATCGCCCTCCGCGACGAAACCGGCGACGGCGTCCGGGACATCGTCATTGAGGGCGGGACGTTCGGCACCGTGGGGGCGGGGCCGCCGCGGCCCTTCGAGTTCGTCTTCGCCGCCGTCGCAGACACGATGCAGGAGGTGCGCCGCACCGGCCTGCCGACCTCCTTCCTCGTCTGGGTCCTCATCGACGGCAACAGCGCATTCGATCGCGGCGACTTCGCCGCGGCCGTCTCGCACTACACCCAGGCCGCCACCGACCTCAGCCTGGACGAGTTCATCCCCGGGACGGGCGGCGACCTGCGCGCCCTGGCCCAGCTACGCCTCGCCCTGATCGAGGCTCGGACCGGCGACGCTACGGCCGCGCTGGCGGCGGCACAGGCCGCCGCCGCCGGATCCGGCCTCGTCGCCGAGCTGAGCGCGCCCTTCTTCGCCGCTCTCGCCGCGGACGGCGCCCTGCCCGCCGCCTGCGGCGCCTTCAACCAGGCGCTCGCCCTGCGCCTGGGGGACTGGGACGCCTTCTGGAGCCAGTTCGGATTCGGCCTGGGCAAGTTCCGCGCCGAGGCCATCTGCCCCTTCGAGCCCCGCCCGGCCGGCGCCTAGCCGTCGCTCGGCGCTGCCTGCGCCCGCAAGATCCGCTCCACGCTGTAGCGCACGTTCGTCTCGGCCAGGACCAGGAGTTGGTCCCCGGCCTGTAGCACCGTGTCGCCCCGCGGCACCAGCACCACCCCGCCGCGACGCACTTCCGTCACCACCGCGTGCGAAGGCACGTCGATCTCGGCCAGGGACCTTCCCGCCAGCCGCGACGCCGCGGCCACAATGATCTCGATTTGCGCCGCCCCCACCGGACGCCGGATCGGCACCGTGGAGGGCGCCCGCCGCGGCCGGATGCGCGCCGAGTACGCCGCGATCGCCCGAATCACGTCGTGCTGCTCCACCACCCCCAGCAGCCGCCGATCATCCCAGCGGGCCACCACGGGCACCTGCCGGATGCCGTGCTCCGCCAGCAATGACACGACGGCGCGCAAGCTGTCGTCCGCGTAGACGCTGAATGGATCGGTCACCTCAAGCTCTCGCGCCGTCACCTCCAATCGTCCTTCGATCAGCGCCGCCGTGATGTCGGTCGCCGTGATCAGCCCCTCGAAGCGATCGTTCGCGTCCTGCACTGCCAGCACGTTGCCCGGCGCCCAGCCCAGTGTCTCCACCATCTCCTGCACGGTCGCGGCCGGCCCCACCGCCGCGACCTCCGTCCGCATCGCCTCGGAGACCGGGATGTTGTCCACCACCAGCGTGCTCCGATCCTCCGGGATCTCCACTCCCAGCCGCCCCAGCTTGATCGAGTAGATCGTGTCCCGCGTGATCAACTGCGAGAGCACCGTCGCCGTCGCCACGCCGATCATCAGCGGCAGGATCAGCGAGTAGTCGCGCGTCATCTCGAAGACGATGAAGAGCGACGTCATGGGCGCCCGCGCCGCCGACGCGAACAGCGCCGCCATGCCCACCACCGCGAAGGCCCCCGGCTCCGCGATCCCCGAGGCGATCGAGTTGAACCCCTCCCCCATCAGGCTCCCCAGCATGGTGCCGATGAACAGCGACGGCGCGAAGACCCCGCCGGAACCGCCGCTCCCCAACGTGATCGACGTCGCCAGCACCTTGAGCACCATCAACAAGGCGATAGTGCCCGTCGTGATCTCCCCAATGGACACCTCTTCGATCGCCCCGAATCCCACCCCGAACAGCTCCTCGTGCCAGAAGCCCAGCCCCCCGATCATCAGCATTCCCACCGCGGCCCGCAGGTACGGCGAGACGCGGACCGCCGCGAAGCCGTCCTCCACCGAGTACAGCACCCGCACGTAGAGGACGCCCAGGAAGGCCGCCGCGGCGCCCAGCAGCAGGTAGAAGGGCACATCCAGCACCGACTCGAAGTCGTGCGGCTCCAGATTGATCCCCGGCACATCGCCCTCGAACGCGATGGCCACCATATTCGCGATCACGGCGCTGGTGACGACGATCGTGAAGTTGCGCACGTCGAAACGCCGCAAAATCACTTCCAGGGCGAAGAATACCCCTGCGATCGGCGCGTTGAACGTCGCCGCCACCCCCGCCGCCGCCCCCGCCGCCACCAGCGTCCGCATCATCTCCGGCCGCTGGCGCGTCAGCTGCGCCACGATCGACGCCATCCCCGCCCCCACCGACACGATCGGCCCCTCGCGCCCCACCGATCCACCCACGCCGATCGTCAGCGCCGAGGCCACCCCCTTGATCAAGGGAACCCGCGGGCGAATCCGCCCGTCCCGCGTCTCGATCGCGAACATCACTTCGGGCACGCCGTGGCCGCGCGCCTCGCGCGCGAACCGCTCGATCAGGAAGACCACCGGTACCACGCCCAGCAGCGGGATCCAGATCACCATCCAGGAGCCGCCCAGGGCGATCAGCGCTCCGCCGATGCGGTCGAAGAACAGATCGGTCAGCGCCTCCACCGCCCCCGTCAGGGCGACGGCCCCCAGGCCGGCGGCCAGACCCACGGCGCCTGCCAGCAGGAAGGGTGTCGCCACCTCCGGCGGCTGATGCGCGGCCACCCAGCTCGTCGTGGGCCCCGCGACGCCCTGCACGGCGCGCTGCCACGTGGCGGCGGCGAACAGGGACCGCCCCCCACCTGACCTTGACATCGGCGTCGCAGACTTTCGGATCGCGGTTCGGCTTCCGGCTCAGTATGCGGGCGGGCGCGATCCCCGTCCACTCAGCCGCTGCCCGGCTAGGATTGCCCCTGCGAGACGCCATGACCGAGCCCGACCCCCCCATCTTCCGCTTGCACGAGGCCCGCGCCATGCTGCCCCGCGTCGGCGCCCTCCTGGCCGCGATGCAGCAGCGCAAGCGCCAGGCGCAACAGGCGCGCGCCGTCGTGGACGCCCTGCGACGCGCCGCCACCGGAAACGGCGGCGGCGTCCACGCCGACACCCGCCAGGCCGAAGCCCGCCTCCAGGCGGCCGTCCAGCGCTTGCAAGCCCTGGCCGCGGAACTGGAGCAGGCCGGCGTGCAGCTCAAGGATCTCGACCGCGGCCTCGTCGACTGGCTGGCCGATCGCGAGGGCCGCCGCGTCCTCCTCTGCTGGCTCCAGGGCGAGCCCACCGTCGCCTGGTGGCATGAGCTGGCGGCCGGCTTCGCGGGCCGCCAGGCCGTCGTCGACGAGGAGTGGGAGTAGGCGACCCCGCCGCCCGTCGTGCCCGAAGACCCCCTTCCCCCACCGACCCCGGCCCGCCTGCCCGAGCTGCGCCCCCACGACGACGCCCTCTACGACCTGCTGGTCGCCGGCCGCGGTCCGCGCACGGCCTCGCCTCTGCTGGACGTCGGCAGCGGCGACGGCCTGGCGCTGGCCTCGATCGTGGCAGGCGCCGGCCTGCACGGCCTGGCCCTGGACCGGCGTCTGCCGGCCGACTGGCACGGGCCCCGCGGCTTCGCGCGCCTGCGCGCGGACGGAGCCCACCTGCCCTTCCGCGATGGCGCCTGCGCGACCGCGCTGAGCAGCGAGAGCCTGGAGTGGTTTGCGGATCCGGCCCAGGTCCTGCGGGAGATGGCCCGCGCCGCACGCCATCGCCTGATCGTGGCCCAGAGCGACTGGTCCTCGCTCTGGTTCGACAGCGGCGACCCGGAGACCAGCCGCGAGTTCACCCGCCTCTACGCCGGGCCCCAGGCAGCCACCGCAGCAGCGCTGCCGGCCCTGTTGCGCGCAGCCGGCCTGCGCGCCCAGACGATGCAGCGGCAGACCGTCCGCGGCGAGGAGTTGCGACCCGACACCTACGCACACCACCTGCTGCGTCTCCTGCGGCAGTTCCTGGTCGTGCAGGCCGCCGTCGTACGCGCCCGCCGCTTCGACGACTGGCGCGCCGACCTGGCCGAGCGCGCGAGCCGGGGCGCCTTCGCCTTCTCGCTGCATCGGCACGTAGCGGTCGTGGCGCTGGACGCCGCCTAGTCGTGCTCGTGCTGGCCATGATGGACATGCGGCTCGGCCGCGTAGCCGTGCTCGCCGCGGTAGAAGACCACCAGGTGCCGCCCGAAGGTCTCGACTAAGGTCTGCTCCACCAGCGCGGAGCGCGGCGGTCCGTCGGCGATCAGGCGGCCCTTCACACACAGCACGCGGGAGAAGAACTCGAAGACCGAGCCGATGTCGTGCGTCGCGACCAGCACGGTCTTGCCATCCGCCACCAGCCCGCGCAGCAGCTCCATCAGCTGGTGCTCGCTGGCCGTGTCGAGTCCGGCCGCCGGCTCGTCCAGGAGCAACAGCTCGGGGTCCCGCACCAGCGTGCGCGCCAGCAGCACACGACGCTGCTGCCCCCCGCTCAGTTCGCCCACCTGGCGGCCGGCCAGCTCCGCCACGCCCGTCCGCGCCATCGCCGCCCCCACGCGCGGGTCACGGCGCCCCAGGCCGCGCAGGCGGGCGGGACCCCAGCGCGGGCGGTAGAGGGCCATCGCCACGACCTCCCGCACGCTGATCGGGAAGCCCCAATCCACACTCTCCGCCTGGGGCATGTAGCCCAGGCGCGTTCGCGCCCGCCGCGGTGGATCGCCGAACAGCCGCACCGACCCCCGCCAGGCCGGGAGCAACCCCACCAGGGCGCGGATCAGCGTGCTCTTGCCCGACCCGTTGGGCCCGATCAGCCCGATCAACTCACCGCCGCCGGCCGAGAAGCTCACCTCCTCGATCGCCGGCGTCCGCTCGTAGCCCGTGGTCAGATCCTCGACCTGCATCACGAGCCGCGGCGCGGGCGGTACGGGATCCGCCGATGTGCGATGGCGCTCGCCCATACGGTCCCCTCCCCCACGCCACGCCGGCGCGACACCCCGGCGGGGGAGGGTATCAGAGCCGGGTCGGAGCTTTCCTGCCAGTTCACCGCCCCAGCGCAGCGGACCTCCTCACGCCGGTTCCTACTGTCGGTATGGCCCGGCGGCGAGATCGGGGGCATGCGGACTGCGGCCCCAAACACGTGCCCCGCGGCCCTGGGACGCCTGGGTACGGGGATATACTCAGCAACGCGCCCCTGCGCCGCTCGCAGCGCGAGGTTTCCCATGCCCACTGCCCTGGACGCCCGCGGCCGCCGCGTCCGGCTCGACCGGCGGCCCCAGCGCGTCGTTTCGCTCGTCCCCAGCGTGACGGAAAGCGTCGCCACCCTGGCCGACGCGCGGCTCCTCGTGGGCGTGACCAAGTTCTGCCGCGAGCCCGCCGCCCTGGTCGCGCCCGTCCGCAAAGTGGGCGGCACCAAAGACCCGGACGTCGCAACGATCGTCTCCTTGGCCCCAGACCTGGTGCTCGCCAATCAGGAGGAGAACCGCCGCGAGGACATCGAGGCGCTGGAGGCCGCGGGCCTCACGGTGTTCGTGGGCTACCCGCGGGGAGTCCGCGAGGCGCTGGCCGAGCTGGAGACGCTGGCGGAGCTGCTCCAGGTGGGGGTCCGCCTCCAAGTCAAGCTGGAGCCCATCCGCGCGGAGCTGGAGCGACAGGAGAGCCTCAACGCGGAACGCCCCCGCCTGCGCGTCTTCTGCCCCATCTGGCGAAACCCCTACCTGGCCGTCGGCGGCGACACCTACGCCGGCGACGTCCTGCGCCTGGTCGGCGGCGAGAACGTCTTCGAGTCCCACCCCTCAGGCGCGCGCTACCCACAGGTCGATCTGGCGGCGATCCGCGCCGCCGACCCGGAACTCATCCTCCTCCCCGACGAGCCCTACTTCTTCCGCGAGCGCCACCGCGCCGAACTCCTCGCCCTGCGCGAGATCCGCGCCGCCCGGGAGGGCCACGTGGTCCTCGTCAACGGCCGCTGGCTGACCTGGTACGGCCCCCGCATCGCCGAGGGGTTGCTGCGCCTGGAGAAATGCCTCGACCAGGCCCGGCCCGGCTGGAAACCCCCACCTCGCCCGGAGGAGTCCCCGAAACGTCCCAAGGGGCCAACGCCGAGTGCAAGCAAAGCGGGCGGCACGGCCCGCCGCGACGCGCGCAAGAACGCTCCGAAACCCACGCGCCGGCCCAAGCGCTCGCCACGAACGGACCCCGCCATGCCGCCGGGGCTGCGCCTGAGCGTGCAGTCCCAGGAAGAGGTCGTGGAGGACTAGACTCGCGCCGCCGCCACCACGATCGCTAGATCGGGCGGCCCGAATCGAAGAGCAGAGCCCGCGCGGCGATCTCGCCCGCCAGCACCAGCGCCGTAACCAAGTAGAGCAGCCCCGTCGCCGCCATCATCGAGCGGATACGCGAGGACGACCACGCCATCCAGCCCATCACCAGCGGCAGCGCCAGCCCCACGACGATGCGCAGCCAGAACGTCGCATCGTCGGCCAGCGCGCGGTCGCGGCCACCCTGCGGCGTCTCGTCCACCGGCAGCGCGACGGCTAGCCCGAACACCACGATCTGCGCCAGCACGACGGCCAGCAGGAGGAACGTCACCTCGTTGAGCGGCCGCGCCGGCAGGCGCGGCGTCACCAGATACCAGTGCCCCAGCGTCAGGCCCACGCTGGCGAAGCCCACGGCCAGGCTGCCCAGGAGGAGGCTGAAGAAGACCAGACCCATGCCCCAGACGGGCAGGCGCAGCATGATCGCGGCGAGCAACAGCACGGCCAGCGCCAACAGCGAGAGGACCGTCCCCACCGTGCGAGCGGCGCGCGGACGGTCCGCGTAGAGCAGCACGTTGTGAGCCACGCTGCCGCCCGTCATCAGCCCCAGCAGCACGACCATGGCCCCGCGCGGGCCGGCGTCCAAGCGATACCCCTCCGCGACGTCGCCCTCCAGGGTCAGCGCCACCCAGAAGGTCAGCCCCAGCAGGACTGGCAGCATGATCGTCGTGGCTTTGATGAAGCCGCGACTGGCCTGCCCCCGCATGTCCACGAACTGCATCGCCAGCGTCCCACCCAACGCCAGCTCGGACAGAATCAGGAAGAGCGTGTAGGGAAGGGTGTCGGTTTCCATGCGCTCCCAACGCTTGCGCCCGCGGGCGGGGGACGCTCGATCCCCCCCCTGGGAAGGCACCGGTCGGCAGCCGCCGCGGCGGTCAGGATATGGAGGGCCCGCCAGTGGAGCAATCGAACTCCCGGCCGCAATCAACGTCCCGGCGACCGCGCTCCAGCCCGGAGGCGAGTGCCCCCTCAATGCCACGCAGGCGGTGGGCAATGGCGCGGTAGTCGTCCACCTGCTGGGCGCGCGCGCGCCGCCCCAGCGTCTGCCCCGAGGGGTGGTACAGCGACATCAGACGGCGCCCCCGCCACGCCACCACCCGCCCGTTGTCGGGGCCCAAGGCCAGATCATGCGGCGCCAGTCGCCCCAGCGCGACCAGCGCCACCCGCCCCAGCGCCACGACCAGCAGCGGCGCCACGAGATCCACGATGGCGCCCAGGAAGTCGCCGCATGCCGCCACCTCGCCGGCCCGGGGCGTGCGGTTGCGCCCCTCGGCGCTGGGCGGATGGCACAACACGGCGTTGCAGACGAAGGCGCGCCTCAGATCGATGCCCGCCTCGGCGCAGTAATACCGGAAGTTCGCCCCCGAACGATCGCCCAGCAGGGGGACCCCCGTCCGCACGCCCCCCAGGTACCCCGGCGCCTCCGCCACGAACAGGAGCGGCGCCGGCACGGGTCCGTTACGCGCCCCCAGCACCGCGCTGCCGGGGCGCACGGCCGGGCAGCGCCGGCAGGCCCGCGCCCGTCCGGCCAGCCGGCTCAGCCGCAGCCCGGCGGCCGTCACCCCGGCCCCCGGCCGGCGGCATCCCCGCGCCCGTCCGCCAACAGGGCGGGGCTCATTCCAGTCGCAGAGCCAGCACGTGCCGTTTCAGCCCCTCATCGCCGATCTGCACCTGCACACTGATCACCCGAAAGCGGTCCCGGCTGCCGCCGCGGGCGTGTACGAAGATGTCGCCTTTCTCCCAGCGGTAGTCCGTCTCCAGCGTGTCGATCACGGCCTCACGCCGCTCCGTGAACGGATCGGACTCCCAGAGTTCGGTCAGCACGCGCCGCTCCTCCTTCCGCGCCGCCCGCGGCGCCGCAGCGGAACCCAGCCTAGCGCCGGGAGGCGGTGGCCTCGAAGCCGGCCGTCTCGAAGGGTAGCCAGCGCACGGCGGAGGTCCGGGGCACGAAACACGCCACGGAGGGACCCATGGCTCGGCCTTTCCGCTCCCTCGCAGCATCGACCGCAGACCAGGGCCGGATATGAGGGCAGGCATCAAGCTGACCCGCCGGGAGCTTCACGGCCTCCCGGGCAGCCCGATCGGCGCCGCCCTCTGGGCTCCGTCGAAGCCGGGCACAGCGGCAGCGGCGCGCGCAGCGCGCGGGAGGTCGGCGCGACTAGACGCAGGAACGGGCCTGAGCGGCGCCGTCGCCATCCGCCGTGTCGAAGGAGGTGCCGCAAGCGCAGCTCTTGACCGCGTTGGGGTTGGTGATGCTGAAGCCCTGCTTCATCACATCGTCGACGTAGTCCACCTGCGCGCCCGTGAGCAGCGGCGCGCTCTCCGTATCCACCAGGAAGCGGACGCCGCCCTCTTCCACCACGGCATCGCCCTCTTCGGCCTCGGTCGCCAGAGCCATGCCGTACTGGTAGCCGCTGCAGCCTCCCCCCACCACGAAGATGCGCAGCGCGCCGTCTTCGAAGCCCTTGTCCTTGAGCAGAACGGCGGCCTTCTGCGCCGCCAGATCGCTGACCTGGATGAGTGTGGGCACTGGCATCGGCATGGCTGTCCTCCGCCGCCGCCGGGCTGCGCGCCGGGGACGGGAAATCTCCGCGGATGAGCGCAGTATATCCGCCGGCGCCCGGCCTGATCCATACGGCCCGACACGCAAAGACCGCTGCCCTCCGCCCCAACGACGCATCGGCCCCCGCCTCCCCCCCATCGCGCGCTCCGGGGCGATACGCTGTATCCGACGGGAGCGGCCCCATGAGCGGACCATCCGCACGCGTCTACCTCGATCACGCCGCCACGACGCCCGTCGATCCGCGCGTCGTCGAGGCCCTGCTGCCCTACTACCACCAGGGCTGGGGCAACCCCTCCGGCATCTATCGCGAGGCCCAGCAGGCCCGCAAAGGCCTGGACGACGCCCGCGACCGCGTCGCCGCCCGGCTGGAATGCGACCCGGACGAAGTGGTCTTCACGTCCGGCGGCACCGAGGCGGACAACGCTGCCATCCGCGGCGTGGCCGCCGCCCGCCGCGACGCCGGCCGCCACATCATCACCTCCGCCGTCGAGCACCACGCCGTCCTGGAGCCGCTGGAAGCGCTGGCGCGCGACGGCTACGACGTCACCATCCTCCCCGTCGATGCCGAGGGCTTCGTCGACCCCGCCGCCGCCGCCGCCGCCGTCCGCAACGACACCATTCTCGTCACCATCATGGCCGCCAACAATGAGGTCGGAACCATCCAGCCCATCGCCGAGATCGCCCGCGCCGTCAAGCAACGCAACCCGGACACCCTGGTCCACACGGACGCCGTGCAAGCGGCCGGCGCAACAGACATCCGGCCCGACGCGCTCGGCGTCGACCTCCTCTCCCTCACCGCCCACAAGATCTACGGCCCCAAGGGAATCGGCCTGCTCTTCCTGCGACACCGCACCCCCTTCCGCCCGCTGGTCATCGGCGGCGGCCAGGAGAGCGAGCACCGCGCCGGCACCGAAAACGTGGCCGGTGCCGTCTCCCTCGCCACCGCCCTGGACCTCGCCATCAGCGAGAGGGAGGCGCGCAACGCGCACATCGGCGCCTTGCGCGACCGGCTCTGGGGCCACCTGCGTACGGGCGTGGAACACGTCCGCCTCAACGGGCCCAGCGACATGCAACGCCGCCTGCCCAACAACCTCAGCCTCTGCTTCGCCGGCGTCGAAGGCGAGAGCATCCTGCTCCAACTCGACATGGAGGGCGTCGCCGCCAGCTCCGGCTCCGCCTGCACCACCGGCTCCGCCGAGCCCAGCCACGTCCTCACCGCCATGGGCGTCGACGCCGACCTCGCCCACGCCGCCGTGCGCCTCACCCTCGGTCAGGACAACGACCTGGAGCAGATCGACCGCGTCGGCCGCATCCTGCCCCAGGTCATCGACCGCCTGCGCGCCCTCGCCCCCGCCTTCTGAGTACGCTCGTCGACCCAGTCCGGGCATCGGTATCGTCGCCGCCGAACCGCTGATATGATCGTGCCCGTCTTCACAAGCCTGGCCGCGGGCCGATGCGCCACAGCCTCGCCCCGCCGCGCCGGCGCGCTTGGAGGATCCCGGTGACAGACCGCTCCCCCGGCGCCATTCCCCTGCTCGCCGCCGAGCCGGCGCCCAACATCGAATCCGACCTCCAGCAGCAACTGCTGCTGACAAAGGTCGACAGCGTCCTCACCTGGGCCCGCCGCTCCTCACTCTGGCCGGCCATGTTCGGCCTCGCCTGCTGCGCCATCGAGATGATCGCCACCGCCAACGCGCGCTACGACATCGCCCGCTTCGGCGCTGAGGTCTTCCGCGCCTCCCCCCGTCAGGCCGACCTCATGATCGTCGCCGGCACCGTCACCTGGAAAATGGCCCCCGCCGTGCGCCGCATCTACCTGCAAATGGCCGAGCCCAAGTGGGTCATCTCCATGGGCTCCTGCAGCAACATCGGCGGGCCCTTCGCCCACGGCTACAGCACCCTGCCCGGCGTCAACAACGTCATCCCCGTCGACGTCTACGTCCCCGGCTGCCCCCCCCGCCCCGAGTCCCTCCTCTCCGGCCTCATGCTGCTCCAGGACGTGATCAAGGAAGAGGGCCTGCACGGCGCCCGCCGCCGCCCCGAGCCCGACGGCGACTTCTCCACCATGCTGCCCCAGGGCGACCCCATCCGCCGCGAGCTGGAGGCCCTCTTCCCCCCCTACCACAGCAGCGACGGCCGCCCCCGCGACCCCCGCACCGGCGCCCTCCCCAACGACGTCAACTACCTCTCCATGACGGAGGGGCGCTGATGACCTACGGGCTGGGCGTTGCCAAGGGCCTCATGACCACCGTCAAGCACCTGGGCCGTCCCCCGGTCACCTTCGAGTTCCCCGAGCAAGAGCGCCCCATCCCGCCCCGCGCGCGCACCAACCTGGTCTGGTTCGTCGAGCGCTGCACCGGCTGCAGCACCTGCGCCCAGGCCTGCCCCGACGGCTGCATCCTGATCGAGACGCAGCCCCGCGAGGACGGCTCCTACCTCGTCCAGCGCTACGAGATCGACTTCCGCCTCTGTATGTACTGCGGCCTCTGCACCGAGGCCTGCCCCTACGAGGCCATCGAGCCCGGCGGCTCCTACACCAACGTCGTCACCAACCCCAACGACCTCTACCACGACAAGCCCACCCTCACCGCCCTGGCCAACGAATACCTCGCCCAGCACGACTGGATCTACCCCAACGGGCAACCCGCCGTGCGCCAGTCCATCCGCCCCGCCGAACAGCGCCAGCACCACTAGCCGGGAGCACCTGCCCGCATGGCCACGATCACGATCAACGATCAGCGCGTCGAGGTGGCGGCGGGCCGCCCCCTGGTCGAGGTGATCAAGGAGCAGGGCGTCTACATCTCCAACCTGTGCTACCTGGACGGCCTGCCCGCCTACGCCGGCTGCCGCACCTGCGTGGTCGAAGTTGAGGGCATGCGCGGGCTGCCCCTGGCCTGCACCACCCCCGTCCAGGACGGCATGGTCGTCCGCACCGACACCCCGGCCAGCATCGAGATGCGCCAGGAGGTGATGGCCTTCATCCTGGCCAACCACAGTGACCGCTGCCTCACCTGTCACCGCGTCGAGCACTGCCGCACCGGCGACATCTGCCTGCGGGACAACGTCGTCACGCATCGCTGCGTCACCTGCTCCAAAAACTACCGCTGCGAGCTGCAGACCGCCTCCGACATCGCCGACATGGGCCGCGCCAACGTCGAGCCCTACCTGGACGAGGCCCGCACCTACTACCAGTTCCAGCAGCCACCCCCGGACCGTGGCAACCCCTTCTTCGAGTTCGACCCCCAAATGTGTATCCTCTGCACCCGCTGCGAGCGCGCCTGCGACGACCTCCGCCACACCACCGCCATCACCCTGGCCGGCCGCGGCTTCTCCACCCGCATGGCCTTCGGTGCCGGTGGCGCCATCCACGAGTCCAACTGTGATTTCTGCGGGGCCTGCATCGACGTCTGCCCCACCGCCACCCTCATGGAAGCGCCCAACAAGTGGCTGGCGCGCCCCGAGCGCTGGGTCCCGACGGCCTGCACCGAGTGCAGCATGGGCTGCACCATCGCGATCGGCGTCCGCGACGGCCGCGGCGTCATCGTCCGGCCCGCCCCCGGCAACGACGTCTCCCGCGACCAGATCTGCGTGCGCGGCCGCTTCGGCTACGACCAGGTGCGCGACAAGCAGCGCCTGCACAGCGGCCGTCTGGGCCGCGGGAAGGACGCCTTCGACGCCGAGACCGCCGCCGTCCTGCAGTCCGCGAGCCGCGACCTGGCGGCGATCATCGGCGCGCACGGCTACCAGTCCGTGGGCCTGCTCGGCTCCGGCCAGGCCACGACGGAAGAGAACTACGCGCTCGCCCGCCTGGCCGCCTGGCTGGGCACCCCCCACCTCGACGCCAGCGTCGGCGCCGTCTGGGGCCCCGTCGAGGCCGAACTGCGTGCGGCCTTCGGCAGCACGCACCTGCCCGCACGCCTCACGGCCGTGGAGACCGCCGACGCCGTCGTCGCCATCGGGGACGACCTCACCGCCAGCAACAACGTCCTCGGCGTGCGCATCAAGGCCGCCGTCGCCGAGCACGGCGCGGCCCTCGTCAGCATCCACGCCCGCCGCAACCCCATCGACGACTTCGCGGCCGTGACCCTGGGCCCGGCCAACGGCGACCTCGCGGGAACCGTGCAGGCCGTCGCCGACAACCTCCTCGCCCGCGACGAGGTGCGCAACCGCCTCACTGAGCTCCTGGCCCCGGAAGACGAAGCGGGCTCCAACACCGATCGTCCTGAGCGAGCGGAGCGAGTCGAAGCGCACGAACGGGCCGCCGAGGCCCTCGCCGCACGACTCGGAGGCGCGGTCGCCGTGATCGTCGCCCCCTCCCGCCAGCACGCCCGCGCAGCCGCCTGCCAGGTGCGCGCCGCGGCCAACCTCGCCATCGCCCTGGCCGGGCCCGACGCCGCCCCGGCCGCCCTGCACGTCCTGCCGCCCGAGAACAACACCCACGGCCTGCGCGACGCCGGCGTCCGCCCCGGCGACGGCGGCCTCGACGTCGACGGCATGCTCGCCGCCGCCATCGACGGACGCCTCAAGGCCCTCATCGTGGCCAAGGACAACCCCCTCCTGACCCTGCCCGACCGGGCCCGCGTACGCCGCGCCCTGGAGTCGCTCGATCTGCTGCTCGTGATCGACGAGATCGCCACCGAGACCGTGGAGGCGGCGACGCACGTCCTCGCCGATGTCTCCATCTTCGCCAAGGACGGCGCCGTCACGAACGCCGACCGTCAGATCCTCCGCTTGCACGCGGCCTGCACCCCGCAGCGCGGCGCCCAGCCCGCCCTGGCCCACATCCAGGACCTCACCGAGCGGCTGGCGGCCGAACTGGGCCGGGAGCCCCCGCCCCGCTTCGACGACGCCGGCGCGGCCATGGCCGCCCTCGCCGCCGCCGACCCCCGCTACGCGGAGGCCACCCCCGGCCGTCTGCTCAACGCAGCCCGGCAGCCCGCCAACGGCGCCACGACGCAGGGCTTCGGCCCGGTCGAGCCCCTCACCGTGGATGGCCCCGCCGAGGGCCTCATCCTCCTCGCCGGCCGCGACCTCTACACCGATCGCTCCTCAGCCGCGCTCCGCTCCGGCGACGCCGACCGCCTCCACCGCGGCGAGTCCCTCCAGATCCACCCCCACGACGCGGCCGCCCGCGGCATCGCCGACGGCGCCCAGGTCGTCGCCGTCAACGACGCCGGCCGCCTCACGATGCGAGCCCAGCTCAGCCCGGACGTCGCCGTCGGATCCGTCTTCGCGCCGTTGCTCTGGCAGGGCGGCGTCGTGCAGACCCTACTGCCGGCGGGCCCCGCGCTCACCCGCGTGGCCGTAGAGCCAATTGTCGAGTCGGGCTGAAGAGCCTACGCTCGCCTTGGTCGGCTCGTCGGGCCGCACGTACATGGCCCGCAGCTTCGGCGGTCGGCCGCACCATGCATATCGTTCTCGTTCGGATATGGCCTCAGAGATGGGCCAGGATTCTTTCACCAATGTATTTGCTCTACCTGGACGAATCAGGAACTTCATAAGTCCGCCTCCCACCTGATCGTGGGAGGCAGAGCACTTTTCGAACGCTCCACCTTCTGGCTCAAGAAGGAACTCGACGATGTCGTCGAGCGCTACTTCCCGGGCTCGGGAAAAGATGTGCGCCTGCACGCCTCCGCCCTCTGGGTTCCCGAGGGGAAGCCCGTCGAACCGCCGTGGAACACGGTCTCTGAGAAGCGGCGGAGAGCCTTGGCACAAGACGCCTATTCAGCCCTCGCCAGTAGTCAGCACGGCCATCTGTTTGCAACGGCGGTGGACAAGAGCACGGCTACCCGAGGCCCCCGCGAAATGGGATTCGAGGACGTCATGAGCCGGTTCGATCTGTTCTTGGCCCGGCGCCACGCGCAGGGAGACACGCAGCGAGGGCTGATCGTCGTTTCCAAGTCCAACGACGAAGAGGGCCTCCGGGCATTCGGACGGGAACTGTACCACCGGGGCACGCGCTGGGCGGACCTTCACAACATCGCTGATCTGCCGCTCTTCGCACCTGCAGCCGAGTCACATCTCCTCCAAGCAGCAGATCTCGTCGCCAACGCCGCCTACGGCTACGACGAGCGCGGGCTCTCGGGCACGTTCATGCAGCGTGTCCCGCGCTTCGACCGCGAGGGCGACCGGCTGCACGGCCTGACGCACGTCACCCGAAACGCGAGCAGCTGCTTCTGCCCCGCCTGCATGTCATGGCGAGCGCACCGACAGGCCTGACCGCTCACAAATCGACGGGGATCGCCGATCCGATCCCGAAAGTCACCCCGGTCGCCAGGACCCCGATCAGCACCATCCGCCCCCCCGCGTACAGTGGGTGCCGCCCCGTCAGCACCGACGTCAGCATCCCCGCCAGCCCCAGCATCACGATCGCCCCCGCGATCGCTGCCCCCAACGCCGCATAGCCGCTGCCCACGATGAACGGCAGCACCGGCACGATCGCCCCAAACGAAAACGCGATGGACGAACTGATCGCCGCCCGCCAGGGCGAGCCCAAGTCATCCGGATCCAGGCCGAACTCCTCGCGCACGTGGGTATCGAGCGCCTTCGCGGGATCGGCCATCAGCTCGTCCGCCACGGCCGTAGCGACCTCCGTCGAGACCCCCTTGCCCTCGTAGACCGCGATCAGCTCGCGCCGCTCATCCTCCGGGTCCAGCTCCAGCTCCATCCGCTCGCGCGCGATCTGGTTCTCGAACAGCTCCCGCTGGCTGCGCACGGAGATGTACTCGCCCGCCCCCATCGACGAGGCGCCGGCCAGCCAGCCCGCGATGCCCGCAATCAGCACCGCGTCGCTCTCCACCGCCGCCCCGGCCACGCCCGCGATCAGGCTGAGGTTGGAGACCAGCCCGTCGTTGAGCCCGAACAGCGCGGCGCGAAAGGTCGTGGCCGTCCCGGTGGTGGCGAAGCCGTGCTCCTCCTGGGCGCTCTGGCCGGCCTCGTCCAGCCCGGCCAGCCGTCCCAGCGTCTGGCGATGCTCCCGCTCCTCGTCCACCAGCGCCGCCGCCTCCGGGTCGCGGTGATAACGCCGGATCTCCTCCAGTTCCGCCGCCCGCAACCGGGTGAGGACCACGCCAAGGCCGCCGATGCGCGCGAAGAGCACGAAGAGGCGCGTGTGCACCGAGACGCGCACCGGCGCATCCAGGAGCGAATGATCGCCCAGACGCTCGGCCCAGTGCAGCGCGTGCCGGCGCTCCGCCGCCGCCAGGCCCCGCAGCACGCTCGCCGGCTCCTCCTCGCAGCCATCGGCCAGCCGATCGTAGAGCCAGGCGGACTCCAACTCGTCGCGGAGCATGGCCTGCAAGCGGGCGCGGCGCTCCCGCCCTTCGATCGTCGCCACCATGCGGGCAGCCTATCGGACGCCGCGCACTCAGGGACTCGCGCCCAAGCGGCGCCGGCCCCCGCGCGGCGGCCGGCCCTCAGACAATGTCGGGCAGGGAGTCGCTGGGAACGTCTGGAGGCTCCGCCGCCAGCCGCCGCACCGCTTCCACGACGACCTGCGGGCGGTTGCCGCAATTCCACCTGATCATGCTGGTGGTCAGGTGCTGCTTGGCCGTCGAAAGCGAAATATCGAGCACGCTCGCGATCTCCGGATTCGTTCTCCCCTGGGCGACCAACTCCGCGACGACTCGCTCGCGCGGCGTCGGGCTGCGTCGGATCGGCATCGGCGACTCCGTTTCTCCGGGGACTGCCCCGGCTGTCCGCGGGCCCCCGTGGACGCATCCGGCCCCTCCGGCCATCCCGCCCGATGAGCGGTGACCGCAAGCCGCCCCCATCGCCTCAGCCGCTCGCGCGCACCGTATGGGGGGCTGACGTCGCGCCCGGCCGCGAGATCAAGACGGTATCAAGGTTCGATTGTGGGGTGGCGCAGCGCCGGGGCCGCAGCGCGGACCGCCTGCTCGCTCCGGCGCGCGCCGTATGGCACAGTGGACCCGCCGCGACTCCCCGCCGGAGGCGCGCCGCGGCACGGGAGGCCGGAAGCACGATGGAGCCGATCCTGAAGCTGGGCGTGCCCAAAGGCTCCCTCCAGGACGCCACGATCGACCTCTTCCGCCGCGCCGGCTACGCCATCGAGGTCTCCAGCCGCTCCTACTTCCCCGCCATCGACGATCCCGAGATCCGCTGCCTGCTCTTCCGCGCCCAGGAAATGGCCCGCTACACCGAAGACGGCGTCATCGACTGCGGCATCACCGGTCACGACTGGGTGCAGGAGAACGGCGCCGACGTGCATGAGGTGAGTGAGTTGCGCTACAGCAAGGCCACCAGCCGCCCGGCTCGCTGGGTCCTGGCCGTGCCCAACGAGAGTCCCGTGCAGGAGCCCGCCGACCTCGCCGGCGGCATCGTCGCCACGGAGCTGACCACCGTCACCCGGCGCTACTTCGAGCAGCGCGGCATCGACGTCCGCGTGGAGTTCAGCTGGGGCGCCACCGAGGTCAAAGCGCGCCTGCTGGACGGCATCGTCGACATCACCGAAACGGGCTCCAGCCTGCGCGCCAACAATCTGCGCGTGATCGACGAAGTGCTCGTCAGCACCACCCGTCTCATCGCCAATCGCGCCGCCTGGGCGGACCCCGCCCGGCGGGCCAAGATTGAGGCCATCGACACCCTCCTCCAGGGCGCCATCAGCGCTCGCGCCAAGGTCGGGCTGAAGCTGAACGTCCCGCGCGCCCAGCTGGACGATGTGCTCGCCATGATCGGCCGCTGGGGCGAGCACTCGCCCACCGTCAGCCCCCTGGTCGATGAAGCCTGGGTGGCGCTGGACGTGATCCTGGATGAGCGCACGGAGCGCGAGATCATCCCCGCCCTGCGCAAGGCGGGAGCCAGCGGCTTCGTCTCCTACCCGCTCAACAAGGTGATCTCCTAGCGCCGCGCGCGCTCGCCCGCCCGCCCCGCGCGCCCTACCATGACGCCGCGCGGGAGGCCGCGCCGATCGAGGCTCGAAGGGAGCGGGACCGTGGCCCTGATGACGCCCGCAGGCTACCTGGAATCGCTGCGCGACGACCGCGAGGTCTGGTTCCGCGGCCAGCGCATCGACGACCCCCTCGCCCACCCCGTGCTGGGCAAGGCGGCCCGCCACGCGGCTATCGACTACGAGATGGCCGAGGATCCCAAATACCGCGCCCTCGCCGTCGTGGAAGACGAGGGCGCGCCCTACTCCCGCTATTACAAGATCCCCCAGAACACGGACGACCTCCTCAAGCGCTCCGCCCTGATCGAAGCCGCCACCGCCGAAGGCGACACCCTGGTCCTCCTGATCAAAGAAATCGGCACCGACGCCCTCTTCGCCCTCCTCGCCGTCAGCGCCGAGATGGAGGGCGCCCCCTACGCCAACCGCGTCCGCCGGTACTACGAGCACTGCCGCGACAACGACTTCGCCGTCTGCGTCGGCCAGTCCGACGTCAAGGGCGACCGCGTCAAGCGCCCCGCACAGCAGGCCGACCCGGACGTCTACCTCCGCATCGTCGCGCGCCGCGACGACGGCGTCGTCGTACGCGGCATGAAGCTCCATACCTCCGTCTCCACCAACGCCAACGAGATCATCGTCCTGCCCACCCGCGCCATGGGCCCCGACGAAGGCGATTGGAGCATCGCCTTCGGCATCCCTATCGCCACCCCCGGCCTGCGCCTCATCGCCAGCCCCTTCGGCGACGGCCCTGCCCAGCCGGGCGAGCATCCCATCACCGCTCGCCACAAGATGATGGAGACGATGACCGTCTTCGACGACGTCTTCGTCCCCAACGACCGCATCTTCCTCAACGGCGAAACCGAGGCCGCAGGCCAGCTCGCCCTCACCTTCGTCGAGTACCACCGCTTCACGGCCGTCTCCTACAAGCTGCCCCTGGTCGACGCTCTGGGCGGGGCGGGCGCCGTCATCGCCGATCAGAACGGTATCCTCGGCGCCGGCCACGTACGGGAGAAGTTCGTCAAGCTGATCAGCTACGCCGAAACGCTCCGCGCCCTGACGGAGAAGGCCGCCGACCGCTGCATCGCCAAGCCCAACGGCCAGGTCGCGCCGGACCCCCTGACCACCAACCTGGCCAAGAGCCACTTCGCCCACGGCTACCACGAGGCCGTGCAGCACGTGCAGGAACTGGCCGGCGGGCTCCTCGTCACCGGCCCCGGCGATGAGGACTGGGAGAGCGAGGAGCTGCGCCCCTTCCTCTCCAAGTACCTGGTCGGCCGCGACGGGGTGAGCGCCGCCGAGCGCATGAAGATGATGAACTTCATCCGCGACCTCACCTCCTCCGACTACGGCGGCTATCAGGAGGTGCTCGCCATCCACGCGGAGGGATCGCTGGAGGCGGAGAAAATGCAGATCCTGCGGGCGTTCAACCAGAACGGCGGCGCGCGGCGGGTCGTGGGCTTAGCCTCGCGCATGGCCGGCCTGGGCGGCTAGCCGGACCCACCACGGCGGCCCCGCCGTCGCCGAGCGAAGAGAACCGTGACCGAGATCCTGCCCATCTTTCCGCTCAACAGCGTGGTCTTCCCGGGCCAGCTGGTACCGCTGCACATCTTCGAGGAGCGCTACCGCCGGCTGGTCCGCGACGTCCTCGCCGGCGACGGTGAATTCGGCATCGCCCTGATCCGCAAGGGCAAGGCGGTGGGCGGCGGCGCCGTGCCGGTGGAGGTGGGCTGCGCCGTACGCATCGTCGAGATCGAGGAACTCCCCGACGGGCGCTTCAACCTCAGCTGTCGCGGCACGCGCCGCTTCCGCATCACCGAGGCCCTGGCGGAGGATCCCTACCTCCGTGGCGCGGTGGAGTTCCTCCCGCCTCCCCCGGACTCCCACGACGAGGC
The DNA here is from genome assembly GCA_965247775.1 of Dehalococcoidia bacterium. Taxonomy (GTDB): domain Bacteria; phylum Chloroflexota; class Dehalococcoidia; order Bin125; family Bin125. The sequence continues at coordinate 929,602 of OZ252031.1, read as the reverse complement.
CGCGCGCGAACTCGCCGCCGACGTGGCCGAGTGCTACCGCCAGCACGTCGCCCTCACCCTGGCCTTGCAGGACGGCTGGCAGCGGGAGGTCCGCCTGCCCGATGACCCCGTGCGCCTCGCCGACGCCGCCGCCGCCGTCCTTGACGCCTCCGCCCGGCAGAAACAGCAAGTCCTGCGCGCGGACGCCCTGGCAACCCGCCTGGAGCTGGTCCAGCGCCTTCTGGAACCGGCCGTGAAAGGGCTGGCGGAACAGCTGGAGCTGCGCCGGCGCTACAAGATCCGCGGACTCGGCGCGCTCAACTGAGCCGCCGCCGCCACGCGGAACCAAGCGCCGCCCCGCACCTTCCGCCCCACCGCCACCGCGCCGCTCTCGATAGCTCCCAGGGTGAAGATCTGTCCCGCCTGCCACCAGGAAACGTTCGACGGCCGGCGCAGCTACCACCGCTGCCGGGCCAATGTGGCGCGCGTCGTCAGCCTGGAGCTGCCCAGCCGCGACGTCGCCACGCTCTGGGCCCGGCTCCCCTTCCGCTCACGCCGTGGCGCGCTGCACCGGGATCTGTCCGGGGCGCGCGTCATCGACGACCGCGGACGCAACCTCCTGGCCATCGCCGCCGCCGATATCCTGGCCGTGGCAGCGCTGGGCCGCGCCGACCTGGCCCTGGACGATCGCCACGACGGCCGGACACGACGGGCCCGCCTCCGGCTCCGCTGGCGCCCGTCCCCGATCCCACCGCCTCGATCCCCCACAACGCGCCCATGCGCCCCTTCCTGCAAGTTTCCGCGCAGCGAGCGCCGGCGCAAGTCCGCCCGCTCCCTGGTGCGCGACCGCTGGGATGCGGCGCTCTCCGGGCTGATCTCCAACGACCGCTACGCGCTCCGCCGCTAAACTGCGCGGCAAGCGGGGAAGATCGGGGCGTCATGGGTCGGAAGAACCGCAAGGGACGCCGCACCGGCCAGCACCCGCAGCGCTTCTACCGTCCCAAGCGCGAGAAGGCCTGGGACGACGACGGAGGCCCGCGCAAGCGACGCCACGCCACCCCGCCCGGCGACGACCCGCGCCCGCCCGCCGCCGCCAGCGTGGACCCCACGAGCGCCCGCATCCAGACCCTGCCGCGCCTGGCGCAGTGGGACCAGCGCCAGGTCGGCCCCGCGCCACCCACCTGCGGCCGCTGCGCCGAGTGGGTGAGCCGCCCCCAGCTCGCCGCCGGCGAGCGCGGCGAGTGTCTGCACCCCGGCAGCGGTTTCGCCTTCCCCCCCGCCGCCATGGCCGGCTGCCCCTTCTTCCACTGATCCGCCGCGCCCGGCGTCAGCCCATCAGCCCCGAGCCGATCAACGCCGCCAGCGTCGCTCCCACGTCGCCGCAGTCCGGCAGCAGGACGTCCGGCTGCGCCGCGAGCAATGCCTCCTGGGACGAGAATCCCGTCGCGACCGCCACCGCCCGCGCACCCACCGCCCGTGCCGCCGCCACGTCGTGGATGGTATCGCCGATCACCACCACCTCCGCCCCCGGCGCGCGGGGGCGCAAGCGCGCCAGCCCCGCCGCGATCAGATCCCCCCTCTCCTCCGAATCCTCCCCGAAGCCGCCCTCCCCGAAGTAGCCGTCCAACTGGAAGTGCGCCAGCTTGGCGAAGGCGGAGCGCCGGAAGTTCCCCGTCCCCAGCCCCAACACCACCGCCTCCCCCTGCAAGCGGTCCAGCAACTCCGGAAAGCCCGGCAGGCGACGGCCGCAGCTCGCCGCCAGCGTGCCGGCCAGCGCCGCCCCGTAGGCCTCCAGGAATCGAGCCCGCTCGGCGTCACCAAAGTCCAGACCCAGATTCGCCGCCGCCGTCCGCGTGACGTAGCGATCGCTCGCCCCGGCGAAGTCCACGCCCGCCAGGGCCGCGATCTCCGCCGGCAGCCCGAATACCTCCCGGAAGGCCATCTCCATGGCGCGGGAGCCGGCCCCGTCCGTGACGATCAACGTCCCGTCGATGTCGAACAGGAGGATGTGCGTCGGCGCGCTCACCTGTCCAGCGCCACCTCCACGAAGCCGCCGCGGACGCGCAACCGGAAGTCCTCCGCCTCCTCCGCGATGTCGAAAACCACCACCAGGTCCGTCGTGATTCCGGGCTGCAGCGCCACCGTCAGGGCGTCGCCCCGGTCCGTCGCCGCCCGCGCCGCCGCCCCCGTAGCGGCGGCATTGGGGGCAAAGCCCCGCTCCTGCCCGTCCACCAGCAGCAACCGTCCCACCAGATCGAACGCCGTCCGCCCCGTGTTGCGCGCCGACAGCTGCACGGTCGCGAAGCGCTCCAGCGCCTCGACCTCGTCGTTCTCCGCCCCCACCCGATCGCCCAGCCGGATCTCGGTCACGGCCATGCGCAGGTCGCCGAACTGGAAGGCCTGGTCCATGGCCGGCAGCCCCGTCGGCCCTGCCACCGCGCCCCCCATGCCTGCGCCGGCATCCGGGGCGTCGTCGGCAGCGGCGTCGCCCGCCGGCGCCGTGCGCTGATCCAGCGCCAGGGAGTCGTTGTCGCCATCGCCGCCGCCGCCCCCGATCTCGAACGTCCCGTTGACGATCAAGAAGGCGATCACCACGATCACCACCGCCCCCACGACCAGGGCGTAGCGCTGCGTGGGGCTCATGCTGCCGAAGTTCATCGCGCTCCGGGGCTCCCGCTCGGGGCGGCTGGCAGGCCGCTACTTCTCGGTGGGAAGCCCGGCTTCGATCCAGGCGTCGGTGCCGCCCTCGATGTTGTAGAGGTCGCTGAAGCCCGCCGCCGCGGCGAACTCCGCCGCCACCGCGCTGCGCTGGCCCTTGGCGCAGATGAACATGACGGGCTTGTCCTTGCCCCCGGCGACCTCCTCCACCTCGGCCGCGCGCGTGAAAACGCTCATGTGCGGGATCAGCGGCGCGCCCACCACGTGCCCCTCGATGTACTCGTCCTGCTCCCGCGTATCGATGATCGGCACCCCCTCGTGGCGGAGCCGATCGGCTTCCTGCACGTCGATGCGCTTGAAGGGCTCTTGGTTGCTCGTCACGGGAGGCTCCCACCACTGGGGCCGGGACGCCGGGGCCCGGATCGGCCCGCGGTCCCGGATCGGGATCTGTCGGCTGAGGCCATTGTAGTCGGCCCCGCGCCAAGGCTCCGTCACCCACAGCACGGGCCCAACGAGCGGCTACGATGGGCCCGCCCGCGCGCCGTCCCACCGTCGCCAGGCGCGCGATCCGGGCGGGAGAAGCACGATGACCACGGCCGAATCAGCCCTGCCGACCCAGGAACGCTACCCCCCGCCAGCGCGCGTCCGCGACGGCGCCCTCGTCGCTAGCACCGCCGAGTACCAGCGCCTCTACCACCGCAGCCTCCACGACCGTGACGCCTTCTGGGCCCAGCAGGCCACCGAGCACCTGGACTGGATCGCCCCGTTCGGCACGGTCGTGGAGGAGGACCTCTCCCAGGGCCGCATCGTCTGGTTCCGCGACGGCAAGCTCAACGTCAGCAGCAACTGCCTCGACCGCCACCTGGCCCAGCGCGCCCACAAGATCGCCATCCTCTGGGAAGGCGACGAGCCCGGCGACAACCGCTCCCTCACCTACGGCGAACTGCACCGCGACGTCTGCCGCCTCGGCAACGCCCTCCGCGCCCGCGGTGTCGGCAAAGGCGACCGCGTCGCCATCTACATGGGCATGGTGCCGGAACTCGCCGTGGCCATGCTCGCCTGCGCCCGCATCGGCGCCATCCACTCCGTCATCTTTGGCGGTTTCAGCGCCCAGTCCATCGCCGACCGCATCCACGACTCCGCCTGCAAAGCCGTCATCACCCAAGACCAGGGCTTCCGTGGCGGCCGCGTCGTGCCGCTCAAGGCCAACGTCGACGAAGCGCTCACACGCCCCGAGTGCAACTCCGTCGAGTTCGCCATCGTCTACCGGCGCAGCACGGAGGACGTCCCCATGGTCGACGGTCGCGACGTCGGCTGGGCGGACGCCCTCGCCGGCCAAACGGAAACCTGCGAGCCGGAAGTCCTGGACTCCGAGGACCCCCTCTTCATCCTCTACACCTCCGGCTCCACCGGCAAACCCAAGGGCGTCCTGCACACCCAGGCCGGCTATCTGCTCTACGCCGCGCTCACGCACCGTTACGTCTTTGACCTGCGCGAAGACGACGTCTACTGCTGCGCCGCCGACGTGGGCTGGATCACCGGCCACAGCTACATCGTCTACGGCCCCCTCGCCAACGGCGCCACCAGCGTCATGTTCGAGTCCATCCCCACCTACCCCAACGCCGGCCGCTACTGGGACATGGTCGACCGCCTGGGCATCACCATCTTCTACACCGCCCCCACCGCCATCCGCGCCATCGCCCGCGAGGGCGACGCCCACGTCCGCCGCTACTCCCGCCAGAGCCTGCGCGTCCTCGGCACCGTCGGCGAGCCCATCAATCCCGAGGCCTGGCGCTGGTACTACAACGTCGTCGGCGAGGGCCGGGCCGCCATCGTCGACACCTACTGGCAGACGGAGACCGGCGGCCACATGATCACCGGCCTGCCCGGCGCCATCGATATGAAACCCGGCGCCGCCTCCTTCCCCTTCTTCGGCGTCCAGCCGCTCCTCGTCGACACCGAGGGCGCCGAGATCGAGGGCAACAACGTCAGCGGCATCCTCTGCATCGCCGCCTCGTGGCCCGGCATGATGCGCGGCGTCTACGGCGACCACGACCGCTTCCTCCAGACCTACCTGGTCCAGTACCCCGGCAAGTACTTCACCGGCGACGGCGCCTTCCGCGACGCCGACGGCTACTACTGGCTCACCGGCCGCGTCGACGACGTGCTCAACGTCTCCGGCCACCGCATCGGCGCCGCCGAGATCGAGGACGCCCTCGTCGAGCATCCCGCCTGCGCCGAGGCCGCCGTCGTCGGCTACCCCCACCAGGTCAAGGGCGTCGGCATCTACGCCTTCGTCCAGCTCAACCAGGGCTACCAGCCCTCCGCCGAGCTGGCCCAGGAGATACGCCAGTCCGTGCGCAGCGAGATCGGGCCCATCGCCAGCCCCGACAAAGTGCAGTTCGTCAGCGCCGGGCTCCCCAAAACCCGCTCCGGCAAGATCATGCGCCGCATCCTGCGCAAGATCGCCGAGGGCGATCCCGAGAACGTCGGCGACGTCACCACCCTCGCCGACCCCGCCGTCGTCGAGGACATCATTGCCGGCGCCGCCGGCGTGCACTGAGCCCGGCGCCTCCCGGCTCGCCCGCCACCGGGACGACTCCGGTCGCGGGCACGTACCATTCGGGATGAGGAGTCCCCCATGACCGTCCTGATTGTGGGCATCATCCTGATCGCGGCGCTGCTGGCCTTCACCCTGCTGCAGTGGGCTCTGCGACGCCGTCAGGTGGCCAAGGAGCGCGCCCGGCCCTACGTCGCGGAGCTGGCCCCGCTGGCGCTGCGCGAAGCGGAGTTCCCCCCCGGCTACCACGTGCACTACCGCGGCCCCCTCACCAACGAGCGGCTGGCCTACCTCAGCCCCGACGAGCACGCCACCCTGGACCAACTGGACGAACAGGGCCGCGAGATCGGCTACCGCCAGGCCTTCCGCGATCCCCGCTCCTATGGGGAGCTAACGGACGTCATCCTGAACAACACCCTCCGCTCCAAGACCCGGCATCGCATGATCAGCGTGGATATCTCCCTCTTCGAGGACGCGACCGGCGCCGATGAAGCCATCGACGAGGCGCTGCCCACTCCCGACGATGCCGACTCGCCCCTCACCACCGTCCAGGTCTCCGATCTCGGCCCGCGCAACCTCGACTTCGCACACTCCGCGCGGCGCTGGTCGCGCCGGGAAGGAGAGACGGAGCTGCAGCGGAAAGTGGAGGTGCGCTGGCGCGCGGGCCGCCTCGGCTGCGTCGTGACGGGCGACAGCGAACCGCCGGGCGGCGTCAGCGAAGACGAGGTGCGCGACTTGGCGCGCCGCATCCATGAGCGCGTGCTGACCAGCCCGCTGGCGACGGACGCGGCGCCCAGCCCGTCCTAGGCGGCGGCCCCCTCGCCCGGCGGCCTATGCTTCGCTGCCGGGAGAAGTTGGGTGGCACGGGACACGCAGGCGGACGTCGATACACTGCTGGCCAAGATGGCCGCCGAGCGCACCTCGCTCCGGGAGGGCGCCGCTGCCCTCTCCGCCGCCGCCGCCGGCGTCCCACTCGACGGCGAGGGCGAGGAGCAGTGGAGCGCCACGGAGCAACTGGCGCACCTCTGGGAGATGGAGCGCACCGACCTGGCCTGGTGCCGCGCCGCACTGGCCCAGAATGGCGCCGACCTGACCGGCCTCCAGAGCGACCCCGTCGCCATCCCCGTCCAGGACGCACCCCGGCATACCGGCGGCGATTTCCTTCCTCACCTGCGCGCCGAACGCGCGCGGACGGAGGAGTTCATCCGCTCACTCTCCCCGGCCGATTTCGAACGCACGGCCCGCAGCGCCATCTTCGGCGAGCGGACCGTGATGCAGTGGCTGCGCTCCTTCTACCGTCACGACCGCCAGCACAGCGCCCCGATCGCGGGCCGCCGGTCGGACGACGCGCCGCAGTTCCAGAGCGGCGTCGAGCCCAACCAGCGCCGCCAGCGCATCCAGGCGGTCGCGCGCCGAGCCTCCGGCGCCACCGGCCAGCGCGGCCCGGGCTGACGGTGCGCGCCTTCGTCAGCCGCGCCCTCCCCGGCGAGGAGTTCCCTCGCCTCCTCGCGCAACCTGGCCTGGACGTCGACGTCTGGCCGCAGGACGCGCCCCCGCCGCGCGCCGCCCTACTGGAGCGCGTCGCCGGCGCCCACGGCCTCCTCTGCCTCATCTCTGAACGCATCGACGCTGAACTGCTCGATGCCGCCGGCCCGCAGCTCAAGGTCGTCTCGCAACTGGCCGTCGGCGTCGACAACGTGGACCTCGCCGCCTGCGCCGCCCGCGGCATCCCCGTGGGCAACACCCCCGGTGTGCTCACGGACACCACCGCCGACCTCGCCTGGCTCCTGATCATGGCCTCTGCCCGCCGCCTCGTGGAGGCGGCGGACTACGTCCGCGATGGCCGCTGGCGGTACTGGACGCCCACCCTGCTCGCCGGCGCGGACGTGCACGGCGCCGCGCTGGGCATCGTCGGTTTCGGGGCCATTGGCCAGGCCCTCGCCCGCCGGGCCGGGGGCTTCGGGATGCGCCTGCGCTACTGGTCCCGGCGCGAGAAGCCCGAGGCCGCCGCGCTGGGCGCCGCGTACGCCCCCTTGCCCGATCTCCTGGCCGCCTCGGACTTCGTCAGCCTGCACGTCGCACTCACCCCGGAGACCGAGGGCCTGATCGACGACGCCGCGCTGCGGCGCATGCGCCCCAGCGCCTTTCTGATCAACACCGCCCGCGGCCCCGTCGTCGACGAGCCGGCGCTGATCGCGGCGCTGCAAGCCGGGACCATCGCCGGCGCGGGCCTGGACGTCACCACCCTCGAGCCCGTAGCCGTGGACAATCCGCTCCTGCGCATGGAGAACGTCATCGTCGTGCCGCACATCGGCTCGGCCACCATCACCACCCGTGGGCGCATGGCCAACCTCGCTGTGATCAATCTGCGTGCCGGCCTGCGCGGCGATCCCCTGCCCCACCGCGTCCCCCCGGCCACCGGCGGCGAGTCGCGTTGACGGCCCAATCCGGCCCTTCCTAGGATGAACGGAACGCGCCCCGCGCGCCGGGCCCGCCGCTCGCTGAGCGGCTCCGGCGGGATTCGCGGGCGCGTAGAAACGCAACTCCCGGCCCATGGCCCTCCACCCCCTCGAACCCGATCCCGGCAACCTCTGGCTGGCCCGCGCCCTCTGGGACTCGGGCGCGGTCCAGTTCGGCACCTTCAACATCGGCGCCACCATCGCCTCCCCGATCTACGTCAACGGGCGCCGCATCATCAGCAACCCCCGCTCGTTGCGCCGCGTCGGCGAACTCCTGGCCGACGAAACCCGCACCCTGACCGGCATGCTCCACCCCCAACTCTCCCCCTTCGAGTTGGTGGCCGGCGTCCCCATGGGCGGCCTGCATCTGGCCACGGCCTTCTCGCTCACCGCCGACCTGCCGCTGATCTACCCCAACCCCAAGGCCCGCGATCACGAGATCTACGAGGAAATCGAAGGCGTCTACTACCCCGGCCAGACCGTGCTCCTCGTCGACGACCTGATCACCGGCGGCAGCAGCGTGATCGACACCGCGGAGACGCTGCGCTCCGCCGGGCTCATGGTCCGCGACGCCATCGTCTTGCTCGACCGGCAGGCCGGCGGGCGCGCGCACCTGCAGGAGCACGGCATTCTGCTGCACGCCCTCCTCACGGCCGAGACCTTGCTCAACTACCTCGTCTCGCGCGAGTTGATCACACAAGCCCAGTACGCCCACACGCTCACGTACATCTTGCACACCGCGGGCGGCGAGCAGGCGGAGGGAAGCTAGAGCAGCCGCCGGCTGGGCTTCCGCCCCGGCCGCGGGTCGTAGTTCGCCTTGAACATCTCCAGCTTGTCGCGCTCAATCAGGTACTTCCCCGCGAAGAGCGTGGCCGGCACCTTCTTCTGCTTGATCAGACGACGCAGGCTCTGGGGATGAATCTGCAGCTCGCGGGCGGCCTCGACGAGGTCCAAGTAGTCGTCGAACGGGTTCCCCACCATCGCGCCGGCCCGCCTCTCTACGGATGAACTGCATAGACAAATATAACTCCGGTCAAGTTAGCGGTCAACGGTACGCCGCATGGGGCCGAACGTTGCCGGCGAAGGGACACGGAACCAGCCGTTTTGACAGGGGATCGGGGCGCACCTAGGCTCGGCCCGCCTCCTCAGCAAGCCGGAGTGCCGCCCCAGCAAGCCGGAGTGCCGCGTGACGAACGACGCCCGCCAGATCCTGTCCGGCGCGCAAGCCGCCGGCCGCAGCCTCCTCTCCGAAGTCGAGGCCAAGGCCGTGCTCGCCAGCGCCGGCGTCCCCGTCACGCCCACCCGGCTCGCCCGCAGCCCAGACGAGGCCGGGACGATCGCGGCCCGGCTCGGATACCCCGTCGTGCTCAAGGTCGTCTCCGCGACGATCACGCATAAGAGCGACGTGGGCGGCGTCGAGTTGGACCTGCCGGACCGCGCGGCGCTGATCGAAGCCTACGGCCGCATCCAGCGGGCCGCGCAGGCCGCGGCTGGCGCGGACGCTTTCCAGGGCGTCTCCGTGCAGCCCATGGCCGCCCCCGGCGCCGAGGTGATCATGGGCATGAGCCAGGACCCGCAGTTCGGCCCGGTGCTGATGTTCGGCCTCGGCGGTGTGCTGGTCGAGGTGCTGAAGGACGTCGCCTTCCGCGTCGTGCCGCTGGAGCCGCGCGACGCGGCGGAGATGATCCGCGAGATCCAGGGCTTCCCGGTCTTGGAGGGCTACCGCGGCGCCCCCCCCGCCGACCTCGACGCCCTGGAACGCATCCTCCTCGCCCTCTCCGCCTTCGCCCAGGCCCACCCGGAGGTGCGCGAATTGGACCTCAACCCCGTCCTGGCGCGCGCCGACGGGGCCACGGCCGTGGACGCACGGATCGTGCTGGCGCCCCCCGCGTCATGACCGGCAGCCCCGCATGACCCGCGATTCCGCGGCCGGCCTCGATCGTGCGCTCAACCCCGCCGTCATCGCCGTGGTGGGCGACAAACGCGCCTCGGGCTACATGTGGCTGCGCGCCCTGGAGCCCTTCAGCGGCCGCCTGTACTCCGTCCAGGTCAGCCCCGACGACGCCGACGGCATCGCCGATCTGGGCGTGCCCAACTTCAGCAGCCTGGGCGAGGTCCCCGAGACCGTCGACTACGTCGTCTGCGCCGTGCCGCGCGCCGTCGCGCCCCGCATCGTGCAGGACTGCATCGACGCCGCCGTCGGCGGCGTGACGCTGTTCACCTCCGGCTTCGCCGAAACCGGCGCGGCGGAGGGAGCGGAGCTGCAGGACCGCATCGAGGCCATGGCCCGCGACGCCGGCCTGGCGCTGATCGGACCGAACTGCATGGGGCTCCACAATCCCCGGCTGGGCGTTCGCTTCCATCGTGACCAGCCCCACGGCATGGCGGGCCGGGTGGGATTCATCTCCCAAAGCGGCACGCACGGGATGCACTTCAGCCTGGTGGGGGCCCAGCACGGGATCTACTGCAGCAAGCTGATCTCCTTCGGCAACGGCATCGTGTTGGAAGCCGCCGACTACCTCGACTACCTGGCCGCCGACGCCGAGACGGAGGCCATCGGGCTCTACATCGAGGGCGCCCGCGACGGCCGCCGCCTGCAGCGCTCCCTGCGCGCGGCCGCGGCCCGCAAGCCTGTCGTGGTCTGGAAAGGCGGACGCACCGCCGCCGGATCGAACGCGGCGCGGTCGCACACGGCGGCGCTGGCCTCCAACCGCGCCGTCTGGGCGGCCGCCATCCGCCAGGCCGGCGCCGCCACCGTCGAGAGCCTCGACGAGATGATCGACCTCATCAAGGCCCTGCTCTTCACAGCGCCGGGGCGGGGACGCCGGGTGGGCTTGATGGCGATGACCGGGGGGCAGTCCGTCGCGCTCGCCGACGCTTTCGCCGCCGCGGGCTGGGAGGTGCCGCGCCTCAGCCAAGCCTCCTACGCGGAGATGCGGGAGTTCTTCACAGTGATCGGCGGCTCCTACCAGAACCCCCTCGACATGGCCGGCACGATCATGGAGCACCCGGAGCACCTGGACGCGCTGTTGGACCTGATGGCCGCCGACCCCAACATCGACGCCGTGGCCATGGAGATCTCCGCCACCTTCATGGTCCCCCGCTGGGAGCGCGATCCGGAGCAACTGACCCGGCTCCTGACCTCGCTGCGGCGCTTCCGCGAAACCACCGACAAGCCCTTCGTGGCGGCCATGCACCCTTCCTACGTCGAGCAGGAAGCGCTCGCCGCACGGGACACCCTCCAGGCGGAGGGAGTGCCCGTCTACCCCAGCTTCGAGCGGGCGGCGCTGGCGCTGGCGCGACGCGTCGGCTTGGCGCCGGGCGGGACGCCCTAAGCGCCGCCGGGCCCCGGGGCCCGGCACGCGTCGCGCCAGGCGGCGCCACCGAGGCGCCGCCGGCATCGCCCCCGGCGATGCCTCAGGGCCAACCGCATCACCCCAACGGCGATGCGCCAGCGCCACCTGCGACCGGCGATTATGCGACACTGCCCCCGTCGCCGCACGGCGACGCACCGGCGCCGGGAGTGGGGTCGTGGGGGAACACGGCATCTACGTCGATCACGCCGCCACCACGCCGGTGCATCCGGACGTCGTGCGCGTCATGGCGCCCTACGACAGCAACCACTTCGGCAACCCCAGCAGCCTCTACGCCCTGGGGCGGGAGGCGCAGAGCGCCGTCGAGCGGGCCCGCGATGACGTCGCCGCCGCGCTCGCCTGCCGTCCCGGCGAAGTCATCTTCACCAGCGGCGGCACCGAGTCCATCAACACCGCCATCAAAGGCGTCGCTTTCGCCCAGCACTTCGCCGGCGTCGGCCGGCGCATCGTCTCCACCGCCGTCGAGCATCACGCCGTCCTGCACACCCTGGAGTTCCTCGAGCGCTTCGGCTTCGAGACCGTGCCCCTCCCGGTCGACGGGGACGGCCGCGTCGATCCCGCCGACGTCGCCGCCGCCGTCGATGCGGAAACCGTGCTGGTCAACGTCATGCTGGCCAACAACGAAGTCGGCGCCGTGCAGCCGCTGCGCGCAATCGCCGACGCCCTCGCCGAACGGGGAACGGCGCTGGGTCGGCGCGTCCCCTTGCACAGCGACGCCGTCCAGGCCCCGGGCCAACTGCCCCTCGCCGTTGACGAGCTGGGCGCAGACCTGCTCTCCATCTCCGCCCACAAGTTCCGCGGCCCCAAGGGCATGGGAGCCCTCTACCTGCGACGCGGGACCCCCTTCCTCGCCCAGCAGGCAGGCGGCGGCCAGGAGCGCGCCCGTCGCGCCGGCACCGAGAACCCGGCCGGCATCGTCGGCATGGCCCACGCCCTGACCCTCGCCGAGCAGCAGCGCCCGGCCCTCGTGCGCCATACCCGCACCCTGCGGGACCGTTTCCTCACCCGCGTGATGGACGAGATCCCCGGCGCCCTCCGCAACGGCCCCCGCGACCAGCGCCTGGCCAACAACGCCAACGTCCGCTTCCGCGGCGTCGACGGAGAAGCGCTCCTGGAGGCGCTCGACGCCGCCGGCATCGCGGCCTCCAGCGGCAGCGCCTGCACCGCCTCCTCCTGGGAGCCCAGCCACGTCCTCCTGGCGATGGGCGTGGACCAAGACGAAGCCGCGAGCAGCCTGCGCTGCAGCTTCGGGCTGGAGAACACCCGCGAAGAGGTCGATCTGCTCGTGGAGCGGCTGGCCGAGATCGTGGCGCAGCTGCGCGCCGGCGCCGCCGTACCGGCCCACTGAGGCCCCACCCCGCCGGGCCCCGACTTCGAGGTCGCGCTGATCCGCGAGTTGCAGGTGCCGCCGGCCTGAGCGCTTCCCGCCCGCTGCCGCGCCCCCCAGAATGGAGCGATGCCCCGTTTCCGCCTGCCCCGCCGCGCTGCCGCCCCCCGCCCCCTCTACAGCGCCCGCATCATCGTCGGCCTCGGCAACCCCGGCCCCCGCTACGCGCGGCACCGGCATAACGTCGGCGCCCGCACGATCGCGCTGCTCAGCGCTCGGCTGGACCTTCCGCTGAGCCAGAAGAGCAAGCTCGCCCTCAGCGGGCAAGGCACGACACCCCACGGACCCGTCCTGCTGGCCCAGCCGCTCGTCTTCATGAACGAGAGCGGCCGCGCCGTGCAGTCGCTCCTCACCCAGCAGCGCGCCAAGCCCTCGCAACTGATCCTTGTCGTCGACGAGCTGGACCTGGAGGTGGGGCGCATCCGCGTCCGCGGCGGCGGCGGCGACGCCGGCCAGAAGGGTATGCGCTCCATCCGCGAGACCATCGGCCCGCTCGAGTTCCCCCGCGTCCGCATCGGCGTGGGACGCCCCTACGTCGGCGACCAGCCCTCCCACCATCCCCACGTCGTCGCCGACCACCTCCTCGCCAACCCCACCCCAGAGGAGGCCGCCGATCTCCGCGCCGCCGAACACCGCGCGGCGGAAGCCGTCATCGCCATCCTCCGCGATGGCCTGGAGGCGGCCATGAACACCTATAACGCCCCCGCCTGATCCGCCCGCCCGCGCCGCCGCTCTAGACTGGAAGGGAACCGCTCGCCTCGACGAGCGGGGTGCCAGACACGCCAAGGGGCGGGCCTCCGGGCCGGCCCCTGTTGGCCGTTGGGCGGCGGAGGGCCGGGCGCCCGCGGCGGGGGAGCGTCTCGGTGACGCTGGTCGATGAGACGACGCCGGGCCTGCTGGCCGGCCTCCTGCCCCTCCTCTCGGCGGAACTGGCCCGCCTACGCCCGCCCCCGCCCGCCCCCGGCGGCCCAGCCGCAGGAACGACGGCCAACCGCACGATCCTCGGCCTGCCCGACGCCGGCAAGGCCGCCGTCATCGCCGCGCTCCGCCAAACGACGCCCCAGCCCATCATCGTCGTCACGCCCCGGCCGGAACGCGCCCGCGCCCTCCTGGACGAGGTCCGAGCCTGGCTCCCGCCCCCCCCTGCCGCGCCCAGCGCGGCCACGCCAAACCCCGCCGCCGGCGTCTTCGCCTTCCCCGCCCGGGAGGGTCTGCCCTACGAGCAGCGGCGCGACAACGCCGAGGCCGTCGCCGACCGGCTCCGCGCCCTGGCCGCGCTCGCCGCCGGCGAAGGGCCGCTGATCGTCACGGACGTGCAGGCCTTGGCCCAGCGCACGCTGTCCCCTGGCCTGATGCCGCCGGGGCTGCGCCGCGGCGAGCGTCTCGTCGCCGCCGAGTTCCTCGCCACCCTGGACGCCGCCGGCTACCGGCGCGAGCCCGTCGTCGACGGCCCCGGCGCCATAGCTCGCCGCGGCGGCATCATCGACGTCTTCCCACCCACCGACGACCTGCCCTTGCGCATCGAGCTGTTCGGCGACGAGATCGAAAGCCTGCGCCGCTACGACCCGGTCAGCCAGCGATCGCTCGCGACGCTCGACCACGCCGCCCTCCACCCCGCCACGGAGGCCTCGCTGGACGCACACGCCGCCGATCTGGCCTCCGCGCTCGCCGCGAAGCTGGCGCCCACCCAGCCGGCCATCTCGGCCCTGCTCTCCTCCGAGACCGACGTGCCCCACCTACGCGACGACTTGGACCGCGTCGCCGCCGGATCGGCCCCCAAGAACCGCGCCTTCTGGGCCCCCTTCCTGGCCCCGGCCGCGCTCTGGGAGCATCTGCCGCCGGACACCCTCTGGCTCTGGGACGAAGCCGACGACGCGCGCCGCCACGCCAAAGAACTGGACGACCTCGCCGAGCGCACCCGCCGGGCCCTGGAGGAGCGCGCCAGCGTGCCGCCCGGACTGCCGCTGCCCCACATCGAGACGCCGGCCCTCTTTCGCGGCGCGGGCGCGCGCCGCCCCCGCATCGACCTCCAGCGCTTCACGATCGAAGAGTCAGCGCCGGACGCGCGCCGCACCGGCTTCGCCCCCATCGATGCCTTTGGGGGACGACTCCGCGTCCTCTTCCAGGCCCTGCAAAGCTGGCAGCGCGCCGGCCAACGGATCGTGATCGTTTCGCTGCAAGCGCCCCGCCTCTCGGATCTCCTGGGGCAGGAGGGCGTCTTCGCCCAGCCGGCCGCCGCCGTCGCCGCGCCGCCGCCGCCCGGCGGCCTCACCCTGGTGCGCGGATCGCTCGCCAGCGGCTGGCGGCTGCCCTCCGCTGACGGCGACCTCGTCCTCCTCAGCGACACCGAGATCTTCGGATTCGCCAAGCAGCGCCGCGTCCGTGGACGGCCCCGGCGCAGGCATGAATCCTTCCTCGAGGAGTTAGAACCTGGAGATTATGTCGTGCATATCGAGCACGGCATCGCCCGCTTCGGCGGCATCAGCCGCGAACGGATCGGCGATCGGGAGCGCGAGTATCTGGAGCTACGCTTCGCCGAGGACGACCGCCTCCTGGTCCCCACGGACCAACTCCACCGCCTGCAGCGCTACGTCGGCCCCAGTGACTCCCCGCCCAGCCTCACCCGGCTGGGCACCCAGCAGTGGCAGCGCGCCAAGCAGAAGGTCCGCAAGGCCGTGCGCGAGCTGGCCGAAGATCTGCTCCAGCTCTACGCCGCCCGGCAGGTGCTGCCCGGCATCGCCAGCAACCACGACACTCCCTGGCAGATGGAACTCGAAGCCTCCTTCCCCTTCATCGAAACGCCCGACCAGACCGCCGCCGCGCGCGACGTGAAAACGGACATGGAGCGCGACCGCCCCATGGACCGTCTCGTCGTGGGGGACGTGGGCTACGGCAAGACGGAGGTCGCCGTCCGCGCCGCCTTCAAGGCCGTCGGCGGCGGCCACCAGGTGGCGATGCTCGTGCCCACGACCGTTCTGGCGCAGCAGCACGCCGCCACCTTCGCCGAGCGCATGGCCGCCTTCCCCGTCCGGATCGAGATGCTCTCTCGCTTCCGATCCCACGCCGAGCAGCGCGCCATCCTGGCCGGCCTGGCCGCCGGCCGGGTCGACATCGTCATCGGCACCCACCGCCTCTTGCAAGCGGACGTGGCCTTCAAATCGCTCGGGCTCGTCATCATCGACGAAGAGCAGCGCTTCGGCGTCGGCCACAAAGAGCGCCTCAAGCAGCTGCGCCGCGAGGTCGATGTCCTCACCCTCTCCGCCACCCCCATCCCCCGCACCCTGCACATGGCCATGAGCGGCATCCGCGACATGTCCACCATCGAAACCCCGCCCGAGGAGCGCCTGCCCATCACCACCTACGTCATGGAAAACGATGACCAAGTCGTGCGCGAGGCCATCCTGCGGGAGCTGGAACGGGGCGGGCAAGCCTACTTCGTCCACAACCGCGTGCGCTCCATCGAAGGCGTGCAGCGCTGGCTGCGCGATCTCGTCCCGGAGGCGCGCTTCCTGGTGGGCCATGGCCAGATGGGCGAGGGACAGCTGGAGAAGGTCATGACCCGCTTCGTCGCCGGCGACGCCGACGTCCTCGTCTGCACCACCATCATCGAGTCCGGTCTGGACATCCCCAACGTCAACACCATCATCATCCACCAGGCGCAGCAACTGGGGCTGGCGCAGATGTACCAACTCCGCGGCCGTGTCGGTCGCGGCGCCGCCCAGGCCTACGCCTATCTCCTCTACGACCGCTCGCGCCCCCTCAGCGAAACCGCCGGCAAGCGCCTGCAAACCATCTTCGACGCCACGGAGCTGGGCGCCGGCTTCCAGATCGCCCTGCGGGACCTCGAGATCCGCGGCACCGGCAACCTGCTGGGGGCCGAGCAGAGCGGCCAAATCGGCACCGTCGGCTTTGAACTCTACACCCAGCTCCTCAGCGAGACCGTGGAGCAACTGCGCGCCAAGGCCGAGGACCGCCCACCCCGCCTCGCCCGCCGGGGCCCGCAGGTGTCGGTGGACCTGCCCCTGGCGGCGCACATCCCGCCCGCCTACATCGAGCACCTCAACACCCGTCTGGCCGCCTACCAGCAGATCGCCGCCATCGAAACCACCGAGCAGGTCGCGGCAGTGCGCGAAGATCTGGCCGATCGCTTCGGCCCACTCCCTCGCCCCCTCGAGACGTTGCTGCGCGTCGTCCGCCTGCGCACCCTGGCGGCGCGCCTGGGGGCCACCTCGCTGCACCGGGACGGCGACCGCGTCGTCCTGCAACTGGCCGAGGGCCTCACCTTCGACGAAACCGCGCGCCGCCTGCCCCTGCCCGACGGCGCCCAGGTCGGCCGCGCCCAGCTGCGCCTCGACACCCGCCTCGTCCCCGGCGACTGGCTGGAAGCGCTGGACGAAGCGCTGCTGCGCCTGGCCCGGGCCCGGGCGGAGCCGCGCGCCGGCCCAGTCGCGGCGCCCGCCGGCGCCTAACCCCCGCCCGCCGCGCCCTATACTCCGGCCCCATCGAGCGTGCCGCGAGAGACGAACCGCACCATCTCCCAGATCACCAACACCGTCCAGATCGACGCCCCACCCGAGAAGATCTGGGAGCTACTCATCGACGTCAATCGCTACCCGGAGTGGGTCGTCCCCTCCCTGCGCATCCTTGAGCCCCCCGTCGGCGAGATGGGGCTGGGCGCCACCTACCGCGAGCACGGCGGCATCGGCCCCCTCAAAAGCGAGAGCACCTGACGCGTCACGGCCTTCGACGCCCCCCGCCATGGCGCCCAGGAGGGCGACGACGGCAAAGGCGCCCAGGAGGGCGACGACGGCAAAGGCGCCCAGGAGGGCGACGACGGCAAAGGCGCCCAGGAGGGCGACGACGGCAAAGGCGCCCAGGAGGGCGACGACGGCAAAGGCGCCCAGGAGGGCGACGACGGCAAAGGCGCCCAGGAGGGCGACGACGGCAAAGGCGCCCAGGAGGGCGACGACGGCAAAGGCGCCCAGGAGGGCGACGACGGCAAAGGCGCATCCGCGTCTCCATCGACCTCGAGCCGATCGGCAACGGCACACGCCTCACCCAGCGCCTCGACCTCACCCCGCGCTGGTGGGTCATGCCCCTCCACGTCGTCACCTGGCCCCTCTTCATGCGCAGCAAGATCAACGCCGCCATGGAGGAGACGCTCGACAACTGCCGCCGTCTGGTCACCGAGTCCGCCGAAGGACGCCGGCGCCGCGGCCCGCGGCACTTGCTAGCATGACGCCTGCCGGCGTCGGGGCGTGGCGCAGTCCGGCAGCGCACTTGACTGGGGGTCAAGAGGTCGTCGGTTCAAATCCGACCGCCCCGACCACACCGCTCGCTCGCTCGCGCCGACCGCCCCAGGCGCTCTCGCCTTCCCCCCCGCGCCCGCCCGCCTGGGCCGCCCCCACCCGGGCTTCCCCTGCCCGGCCCAACCCGCCGCTCCCCCGCCGCAGGCTCCAGCGCCCGTACGGTCCCGGTTCCCGCTAGGGAAGGCGAAGCTGGGGATTGGGTAAAGGGGTTGACGGAGAGCGGGTCACCGGGATACCACTGCTGGAGCTAGAGTACCCCACACCCCACCCTCGACCGAGGGCGAGGGTACGCACTCCCCGCAGGAGGCTTGCATGAGCGACCAGAATTATTGGAGCCGCATGCGAAGGCAGCGCATGACCAGGCGCACGTTGCTCGGCGCCAGCGCCAAGGCTGGCGTCGGAGCCGCCGGGCTTGCGCTCGTCGGCTGTGGCGACGACGACGACGGCGCCGCCACGGCGGAGGTGCCGGAACCCGCCGCACCCGCGGCGCAGCCACAGGCGCAAGCGGAGGCCCCCGCCCAACCGGAAGCGCAGGCCGATGCCCAGGCCCAGGACGCGGCCGAGCAGGCGGAGCCCGCAGCCCCCGAGGCGCCGGCCGCGCCCGAGGCCGTGGCCCAAGCCGGCAAGCCGCGCGGCGGCACGCTGGTCACGCGCGACCTCGTCGACCCGCCCAGCTTCGACCAGTTCGCCACCTTCGGCTATCAGGCCGCCGGGCTCTTCGCCCACATGGCCTACCCCAAGCTCACCAAGCTCAAGGTGGGACCAAACATCGCCTTCAACCAGTTCGGGCCCGAGAACTGGCTGGCCGAGTCCATCGAAAATCCGGACCCCACCACCTACGTCTTCAACCTCCAACCCAACGCGGTCTGGGAAAACAAGGCCCCCACCAACGGCCGCCCCATCACCTCCGAGGATGTCGCCTACACCTTCGGCGAGCCGTTCGAGACGTTCGGGAACCGCGCCGCCATCGCGCCCCACCTGGACACCGTGCAACCGATCTCCGACAAGTCCGTCCAGTTCAACCTCAACAAGCCGCTGGCGCCCTTCATCCTCTACGTCGGCCACCAGGCCGGCCCGCAGATCTACCCCTTCGAGCGGGCCAACAACGAGGACTTCTTCCGCGGCGACCAAGTCTCCGGCGCCGCCTGGACCCTGGAGAGCTACGACGTCGGCTCCAAGGTCGTCTACCGTCGCAACCCCGACTACTGGGACTCGGGACCGCCCTACATCGAGCAGGTCGAGTGGGTCTTCATCCGCGACCCCTCCACCCTGGCCGCCGTCACCCGGACGGGTGAACTCGACGCCCAGACCAACGGCTTCTTCGGCTACGCCCGGGCCGACGCCCGCGAGCTGATGCAGGAGATCCCCGACGGGAACTGGGCAGAGTGGCCGCTGGTCGAGGCGCTCGGCGTCACCGTGGACATCGCCGCGGAGCCCTTCAACGACCCGCGCGTGCGCCAGGCCATGTCCAACCTCCTCGACCGCACCGGCCTCCTCAAGGTCCACGACAGCGACGACATCGGCGCCTGGACCACGGCCCTGCCCGCGCTCGACTTCTGGTGGCGCAACCCCCAGGAGGACGCCGAACTGAACCCCTTCTACGCGCTCGACCCGCAGCGCGCCTCCGAGCTGCTACAGGCCGCCGAGGTGGACGGCATCTCCGGCGTCAACCTCAACACGAACGTGGGCTACGGCCCCGACTTCGTCGAGGAATCCACGGCCATCCAGGCCATGTTCCAGGCCGGCGGCATCTCCCTGGACCTCAACCAGCAGGAGCAGGCCGAGTACTACGCCACCACCTTCCGGGGCGAGCACCTGGGCCAGGTCGGCCACAACCGCATGGTCGGCACCACCGAGCCGGACGAGCCCCTCACCTTCATCTACACCGGCGACAGCCCGCGCAGTGGGGTGCCCAACGGCGAGCTGTTCGACAGCGACGCCAAACTCCAGGGCCTCCTCAACGACCAGCGCTCCGAAACCGACCGCGACACCCGCAAAGGCATCATCGACGAGCTGCAGGCCTACATCGCCGAGCAGATGTACGTCATCCACGGCGTCGATTGGGTCATCACCGTCTACGCCCGGCCCGGCCTGGAGGATGTCCACTGGATCTCCACCTTCTCGCCGGAGCCGCAGTTCCACCGCGCCTGGTACAGCGACCTCTAAGCAGTCGCCGCGCACGGCACGGACGCAAGCACGCTCGGACGGGGGGCGGTCGCAGCGACCGCCCCCCGCTCGCACAAGAGCGTCGGCGCGGCCGGGAGGCTGCGGGGGCCGCCCGGAGCAGCGCGGCCGGCTTCCTCGGCTCGCCTGCAGGGGATTGAAGCGCAATGGCCAACTACGTTGCCGGACGCCTGCTCCTGGCCGTGCTGACCATCTTCGCGGTCTCCCTGATCGTGACCGGCCTCATGCGCTCCCTGCCCGGCGACATCGTCGACAACCTCGCCGCGGAACGCTTCTACACCGATAACGAAAAAGAACGCCTGCGCGTTGAACTCGGCCTCGACCGCGGCTACTTCCAGTACTACGGCGATTGGGTCGCGGACGCCGTCCAAGGCGACTTCGGCAACTCCCTGCGCACCGGCCGCGATGTCGCCAACGACATGGGCAAACGCATCCCCGTGACGCTGGAACTCGCCTTTCTCGGCCTGCTCATGGCCTCCCTGCTCGCCATCCCGCTGGGCACGATCGCCGCCGTCAAACGCAACACCTGGATGGACTACACCGCCCGCAGCGTGGCCGTGTTCGCCCTCGCGATCCCCGCCTTCTGGCTGGCCACGCTCGTGATCATCTTCGGCAGCAAGTGGTTGGGCTACTCCCCCGCGCTCAGCTACGTGGACTTCTGGCAAGATCCGGCCAAGAACCTCAGCCAGCTCTGGGTGCCGGCGCTCCTCTTCGGCATGCTCCTGGCCGGCGTCCAGACCCGCATCCTGCGCACCAGCCTGCTGGAGGTCCTGCGCCAGGATTACATCCGCACGGCCCAGGCCAAAGGCCTGCGCGGCCGCACGATCCTGCGGCGCCACGCCTTGCGCAATAGCCTCCTGCCCTTCATCACCGTGGTTGGCGTCCAATTCCCCGCCATCCTCGGGCTGACCGTCGTCTTTGAGTGGGTCTTCAACTTGCCCGGCATGGGCCTCTTCCTGCTGGACGCCATTGCCAATCGCGACCTGACCGTCGTACAGGCGGTGAACGTCTGGATCGCGGCGATCGTCGTCTTGGTGAACCTGGCCGTGGATGTCTCCTATGCGTACATTGACCCCAGAATCCGACTCGCTTAGCGCCGCCGCCGCGCCACCGCGCCGCACCGCCGGCCGCCTCGCCCGCCGCAGCGGGCAGATCGCGCGGAAGTACCCCTTCCCCGCCCTCTGTGCGGTCGTCCTCCTCGTCATCGGCATCGCCTCCGGTTTGGCTGGCGTCCTGGCCGGGGACCCCTCCGCGATCGACTTCGACGCGCAAAAGCTGGGGCCCCTCTCCGGCGGCCACCTCTTCGGCACCGACAACCTCGGCCGCGACGTGCTCAGCCGCATCCTCTACGGCGGGCGCGTCACCCTGGCCATCAGCGTCACCTCCGTCGCCCTCGCCACCGTGGTCGCGCTCACCCTCGGCATGCTGGCCGGCTACCTCCAAGGCTGGCCGGACAGAATCATCATGCGCATCACCGACGTCCTGATGTCCTTCCCCGGCCTGATCATTGTCATCTCGCTGGTCGCCTTCTACCCCGGCGGCGGCCTGCCCCTCCTCACCGGCTCCATCGCCCTGGTGCTCCTGGGCGGGGGCATCCGCGTCGCGCGCGGCGCTACCCTGCAAGTCGCCACCTACCCCTACGTCGAGGCCGCCAACGCCATGGGCGCGCGCACCCCTCGCGTCCTCATCCGCCATATCGCACCCAACATCTTCCCGCCGGTCATGGTCATCGCCACCGCATACCTGGGCATCGCCATCATCATCGAGGCCACCGCCAGCTTCCTCGGCTACGGCGTCCAGCCCCCCACCCCCTCCTGGGGCGTCATGCTCGGCACCGACGCGCGCACCCACATGATCGATCAGCCCTGGCTGTCCGTCTTCCCCGGACTCGCCATCTTCCTCACCGTCTTCTCCTTCAACATCATCGGCGACAGCCTGCGCGACGGCTTCGACCCGCGCCTGCGCGGGGCCTAACCGCTCCCCGCGCACGCGCGCGTTCGGCCCTGGTCCGCGCAGTCCAGCAGCGCCAACAGGCCCTCGGCCGCCCGCCGCAGCTCCGCCTGGCGCGGCTGCAGGGGCGCCGCCAGATCACGCGGCTCCCAGCCGGTGGAGCGCCCCGCGTGGCCGGAGTCGGTCTGCTCCAGCACGGCCTCACCCTGCGGCAACCGCCGCCGCCGCCGCCGCCAGACCATCGCCTCGGCGGTCCCCTGCCAGGGATCTCGCAGCGGTCGGATCGCGCTGCGCATCTCCACGCTGGCCTGCAAGCGTCTCACCTCGCTTGCCCCGGCCTCAGTTCCGGCCGGGCTCGCCCCACTCCCGGTACAGCACCCAGGCGGGTGGGGCCGGCGGGCGTCGCCAGCCGTCATGCCAGAGCGCGGCGGGCGTGCTGGTGAAGGCGTCCGACGCCCTGGCGACGGTCACCCGCCACCCGCCCGCCGCGAGTTCGCCTTCTAACTGCTGACCGCCCCAACCGGCATAGCCGCTGAAGACACGGACCGTGCCGGCCTCCACGCCAAGTTCCGTCGGATCGCGGCGCAGGTCCACCACGCTCACCTCGTCCAGCACGGGGCTCCATCCCGCCGCCGCCGCCGCCCCGCGACGCACCAGCCCGATCACGGACTGTGGCTCCACCGGCCCGCCTCGGAACACGCAGTGTGGCGGCGCCAACCGGTCCGGCCACGCCGGCAGCAGCCGCTCTACCCCCATCGACGCTGGACGGTTCAGCACCAGGCCCAGACTGCCGCGCCCGGAGTGCTCCAAGAGCAGTACCACGCTGCGGAAGAAATTGGGGTCCGCCAGTTCCGGCGCCGCGACCAAGAGTCGGCCCTTGAGTGATTCCCACTGCACCCCTTCAGCCTACCGCCGCCGGGGGGGCCGCGGCCCGCCCGCGTCACACCGCCCGCCCCTGCGAGGTTTATGCAGCGGCACGGCCCCCCCTCCTCCCGGTGGCCGGCGCCGGCGACGGCTCGCAGGCGGCGGCGCAGGTCGTGGCCGCGCATCCGGAGGTCGTCATCGCGGCGCTGGCGCCGCCCCTGGGCCGGGCGCATGAAACCCTGGGGAGCGTGCGGGCGGAACTCCCGCAGGCCACGATTGTCGCCTACTCCTCCTGCACCAGCCCTGCGCGCATCGGCCCGCCGCCGATTGGAGCATCAGCCACGTCCTCCCGTCGTCCCCGCACAGCGCCGGCCTCCTGGCCGCCATCGCTGGGGTCCCCGTCGAACACAGCCAGGAGACCCCCACGGCGCTCCGACCTCGCCCCCGCGCCGGAAGCAGCGCCCATCGATCCCCGCGCGCGAACGCGATCAGAACCGCCCGTATACTGCCGCGCATGGCACTGCCCCTGGCCTCGCTGCGCGTCATCGACCTGACCCGCTTCCGCTCCGGCCCCACCGCCGTGCGGCAGCTCGCCGACATGGGCGCCGACGTGATCCAGATCGCCCCCGCCTCGGGCCGCGGCCGCGGCGCCGTCTACGGCATCCACGGGCCCGACTACCAGAACATCCAGCGCAACAAGCGCTCCCTCTCCCTGGACCTCAAGCAGCCCCGCGGCGTGCAGGTGCTGCTGCGCCTGGCCCAAACCGCCGACGTCCTGATGGAGAACTTCCGCCCCGGCGTCATGGCGCGCCTCGGCCTCGACTATGAGGCCCTGCGCGCCCACAACCCCCGCCTCATCTACGCCAGCATCTCCGGATTCGGCCAGGACGGCCCCTACCGCGACCGCCCCGGCTACGACCAGGTCGCCCAAGGCATGGGCGGCCTCATGTCCATCACCGGCGCCCCCGGCGAAGGGCCCATGCGCGTCGGCATCCCTGTCGCCGACCTCACCTCCGGCCTCTACCTGGCCCAGGGCATCCTCGTCGCCCTGTACGAGCGTGAGCGATCGGGCCAAGGCCAGTGGGTCACCACGTCGCTCCTCCAAGCCATGGTCAACATGCTCGACTTCCAGGCCACCCGCTGGCTCATGGACGGCGAGGTCCCGCCCCAGGCCGGCAACAACCACCCCACCACCATCCCCACCGGCGTCTTCCGCTGCGCCGACGGCCACATCAACATCGCCGTCACAACGCAGCCCCAGTGGCGGGCCCTCTGCGCCCTCCTCGGCCTGGAAGCCCTCGCCGACGACCCCCGCTTCGCCCAGCGCAACCAGCGCTCACGCAATCGCGATGCCCTGCATGAGGAGATCGAGCGCTGCACCGCCACCGTCGACTGCGAGACCATGATCGATCGCCTCAACGAGGCCGGCATCCCCGCCGGCCCCATCCTCGACGTAGCCCAGGTCTTCGCCCACCCGCAGGTGCGCGCCCTCCCCACCACCGCCACCGTGGAGCACCCCGCCCTCGGCCCGCTGGAGATCCTGGGCATCCCCGTGCAGCTCTCCCGCACGCCCGGCGCGGTCCGCCGCCCCGCCCCCAACCCCGGTGCGCAGACCGAGGAGATCCTGAACGAACTCGGCTACTCACCGCAGGAACAGGCGGCCCTGAAGTCGGACGGCGTCGTCTGAGACGCGACCGGCGGACGCAGCGCCCACATGCAAGCCGTGAGCCTAGACGGAAACGCCGCCGTCCAGCCGCAGCGTCTGCCCCGTCGTGAACGAAGCCGACGCGCTCGCCAGGTAGATCACCGCTCCTACCATCTCGTCCGGATCGGCGATCCGGTGCAGCGCCGACCCCGACGTCGCCTCCCCCAGGATCTCCTCGTTCTCCCACAGCGCCCGGGAGAACGCCGTCTTGACCAGCCCCGGCGCGATCCCGTTCACCCGGATGCCCTCCTCGCCCCAGGTCTTGGCGCAGACCTGCGTCATCATGTTCATCGCCGCCTTGGAGATGGAATAGCCGCCGATCACGTCCGAGGCCCGGAAGCCCCCCACTGAGCTGACGTTGATGATGCTGCCTCCCTCGCCGCGCTCCAGCATCGCCTCCCGGCACATCACGCTCAGGTAGAACGCCGCCTTGACGTTAGTGTTCATCACCACGTCCCACTGCCCCTCCTCGATCGTCTCGATCCGCCCGAAGTGCGGGTTGGTGCCCGCATTGTTGACCAGGATGTCGATGCCGCCCAGATCCGCCTTCGTCCGATCGACAAGCGCCTGCAGCTGCTCCATGCGGCGGATGTTCGTCTCCACCCCGATCGCCTTGCCCCCCGCCGCCCTGATCCGGTCCACCACCTCCGCGATCGGCTCCGGCTTGCGCGCCGCCACCGCCACCGCCGCGCCGGCCTCCGCCAGCCCCAGCGCGATCGAGCGGCCGATGCCGCGGCTGCCACCCGTCACGATGGCCACCTTGCCGTCCAGAGAGAGATCTGCAATGGGCATGGGTCCGTCACTTCCCGTCGTCGAGTTGCTGCGCGCCGCGCCGATGCTACGCGACGGCCCGCCTTGCTGCCACGCACGAGCGACAGCGCCGCTAGTCCCCCGAGCTGTTCGGCACGGGCAGGGCCGCGCGCGGCCGCCGCCGCGGCCGCCGCCGCCCCGCCAGCCAGGCCACAACGACGCCGCTGAGCACGATCGACGCCCCCACCAGCATCGCCAGCTCGAACCCGCTGGCGAACGCCTCCGGCCGCACCGCCGAGTCGTCCAGCCCGGCGGCCGAGCGCTCGCCCGCGAAATCGATCGCGCGCGCCGTGAACAGCGCCCCCGCCAGGGCGATGCCGAACGACTGCCCGATCTGCCGGAAGGTCACCGCCGCCCCGGAGGCCGTGCCCAGCCGGTCGGCGGGCGCCGCCGCCATGATCATGGCGATGTTCGGCGACTGGAACAGCGCCGTCCCCGCCCCCACCACGATCAGCCGGACCACGATCCCGGCCACGGGCGTGGTGGCGGTCATCGTGGAGAGGAAGAACATCCCCCCCGCCATGATGACGAGCCCCGCGCCCATCACGAGGCGTGGCGACACGCGGTCGCTGAGCAGCCCCGACACCGGCGACAGCGCCAGCAGGGAGAGGGGGAGAGCGGCGCTGATCCCCCCCGCCTCCAGGGTGCTGAAGCCCCGCGCGTCGATCAGCATGAAAGGCAGCAGGAACACCACCGCAGCGAAGCCGATGAACTGCAACAGGATCGCCGCGGTGCCGGCGGAGAAGCCGGCGTTGCGGAACAGGTCCAGGGCCAGCACGGGACTCGGAGCCCGGCGCTGATGACGCAGGAAGAGCGGCAGCGTCGCCAGCGACACCCCGAAGAGCGTCAGCACCGACACGCTGAACCAGCCCCACGCCTCGCCCCGATTCAGCGCCAGCACCAGCGTGAACAGCAGCGCGAACAGCAACAGCGAGCCCGCGAGATCGATCCCCCGCGGCCGCCGCTCCGGCGGAATGTCCACCAGCAAGCGCCAGACCAGACCCGCCAACAGCAGCCCCAGCGGGATCCGCGTCCAGAAGATCGCGCGCCAGTCCAGCTCCTGGATCATCAGCCCGCCGAAGATCGGACCCGCCGCCATGCCGGCCCCCGTCGTCGCCGACATCACGCCGATCGCCAGCCCGCGCCGCTCCGCCGGAAAGAACGCCGCCACGATGGCGACGCTGTTCCCCACCACCATCGCCGCCCCAAAGCCGTGCACCACCCGCCCGAAGACCAGCTCCGCCGCCGATCCGGCCAGCGCCGAAACCACCGCCGAGCAGCCAAACAGCGTCAGCCCGATCACGTACATCCGCTTGCGGCCGTAGAGGTCCCCCAGCCGTCCCATGCCCAGCCCGGAGGCCGTCGTGACCAAGGTGAAGGTCAGCGGCGCCCAGAGGATCGTGTTCGCCCCCACGTCGAACTCGTCCGCCAGTGTCGGCATCGCGATCACCAGCGCCGACATGTCGATCGAGGCCAGCACCTGCCCCAGCGCCGCCAGTCCCAAAGCCACCAGCGGGTAGGGAATCCCTGCCACCGGCGGCGCGCTGAGGTACGGCTGGGCGCGGGCGCGGGCGCGGGCGCGGACGCGGGACGGGGCGGGCACCTCCGTAGGGTGACGCATCCCCGGCCCGGACCGCTAGCAGCGACGGAACTCAGCTATCCTCCCCGGCGCCCGCGAACGCGCCCGCCCGGCGCCCGAACACGATCAGGGAGGACCCATGCCCGCCATCGGAGTGAACATGTTCCCCACCGACTACGCCATCCAGCCGGTGGAGCTGGCCCGCGCCATCGAGGAGCGCGGCTTCGAGTCCCTCTGGGTCTGCGAGCACACGCACATCCCCACCAGCCGCGAGACGCCCTGGCCGGCCGGTGGCGACCTGCCCCTGGAGTATTCCCACACCCACGACCCCTTCGTGGCGCTCGCCGCCGCCGCCGCGGCCACCGAGCGGATCAAGCTCGGGACGGCCATCACGCTGGTCACGGAGCACAGCCCCTTCAACCTGGCCAAGTCCGTCGCCTCCCTGGACATGATCTCCAACGGGCGCATGCTGTTGGGCGTCGGCGCCGGCTGGAACAAGGAAGAAATGGCCGACCACGGCGTCGCCTTCCAGGACCGCTGGCAGGTCACCCGCGAGCGCGTCCTCGCCGTCCGCGCGCTCTGGACGCAGGAGGAGGCCGAGTTCCACGGCGCCTTCGTCGACTTCGACAAAACCTGGTGCTACCCCAAGCCGGTGCAGCCCGGCGGCGTGCCGGTGCTCCTCGGCGCCACCTCCGACTGGTCGGCCGAGCGCGTCGTCGACTACTGCGACGGCTGGCTGCCCAACGCCCGCTTCGGCCGCGAGACGCTGCGGCGGCGCATGGAGGAGCTGCGCGCCGTCGCCGATCGCGCCGGCCGCTCCTTCGAGGCCATCCAAAAGACCGTCTTCTGGCCCCCCGCCGACGCCGAGACCATCAACGACTACTTCGAAATGGGCTTCGACCGCGCCGTGCTCTCACTGCCGCCCGCTCCGGCAGATGAGGCGCTCCCCATCCTGGACGAGCAGGCCAAACTCCTGGAGCAGTTCTAGCGCGCTCGCGGGCCTGGGACAGCGCCCCCGGCGTCGGGATCCTGGACAGCCGCGATCTGCCCCGCACCCTGCGCGTCACCCCCACGATCGTCCGCGGCGCCGGCTTCGTCGTCGTCACCTCCGCGCCCACCGTGCGGGAGGTTCCCCTGATCGAGCCGCCTCCCCCATCCCCGCCACGGAAGCCCCGGGCCGCGAACTCCGTCCGCTACCATCGCCCGCGGCCTGCCTCTCGATCGCGGGGGATGGCTGCGGAGGCCCCATGAGCGACTGGCAGCCCGAACTGGACGAACTTCGCCGCCGCGAGGCGATGGCACACGCCATGGGCGGCCCCGGCAAGGTCCAGCGCCAGCATGACGGTGGCCGCCTCACCGTCCGCGAGCGCGTCCAGGCCCTCCTCGACCCCGGCAGCTTCCACGAAACCGGCGCCATCGCCGGCGCCGCCGAGTACGACGACGCCGGCAACCTCCAAGCCCTCACCCCCTCCAACTTCATCTTCGGCCGCGGCCGCATCGACGGCCGGCCCGTCGTGGTCGCCGGCGACGACTTCACCATCCGCGGCGGCTCCGCCGACGCCAACATCCCCGCCAAGCACACCCAGGCCGAAGAAATGGCCCATGACCTGCGCCTGCCCATGATCCGCCTGGTGGAAGGATCCGGCGGCGGTGGATCCGTCAAGACCATCGAGACGCGCGGGCGCGCCAACGTCCCCGCCGTCGAGGGCTTCGGCCTCGTCTTCGCCAACCTCGGCCTTGTCCCCCGCGTCGCCCTCGGCCTCGGCTCCGTCGCCGGCCTCGGCGCCGCCGACCTCGTCGCCAGCCACTACGCCGTCATGGTCCGAGACACCTCCGCCCTTTTCGTCGCCGGCCCGCCCCTCGTCCAGCGCCTCGGCCAGGACGTCGACAAGCAGAGCCTCGGCGGAGCCCGCATCCACACACGCAGCGGCGCCGTGGACCAGATCGCCGCCTCCGAGCAAGCGGCCTTCGCCTCTACCCGCCGCTTCCTCTCCTACCTCCCCTCCTCCGTCTACGACCTGCCCGCCCGCGGACCCCAGAACGACGACCCCCAGCGCCGCGACGACCTCCTCCTCGGCGTTGTCCCCCGCGACCGCCGCAAGCCCTACAAGATGCGCCGCATCCTCGAAACCCTCCTGGACCAGGGCTCCTTCTTCGAGATGGGGGGGGACTTCGGCCGCGCCATCATCACCGGCTTTGCCCGCCTCGACGGCTGGCCCGTCGCCGTCATGGCCGGCGACCCCTACCACTACGGCGGCGCCTGGACCGCCGACACCTGCGACAAAATCATCCGCTTCGTCGACCTCGCCCAGACCTTCCACCTCCCCCTCGTCCACCTCGCCGACTGCCCCGGCTTCTTCATCGGCCGCCAGGCTGAGGAGGAAGCCACCATCCGCCACGGCGCCCGCGCCATGGCCGCCATCTGGCAGGCCCGCATCCCCTGGTGCTCCGTCATCGTGCGCAACCTCTTCGGCGTCGCCGGCGGCGCCCACCAGAGCAGCAACCGCCTCTCCTACCGCTACGCCTGGCCCTCCGGCCACTGGGGCTCCCTGCCCCTCGAAGGCGGCATCGAAGCCGCCTACCGCGCCGACCTCGACGCCGCCCCCGACCGCGACGCCAAACGGCAAGAGATCGAGGGGCACTTGGAGCGCTTGCAATCCCCCTTCCGCTCCGCGGAAACCTTCTGGATCGAGGAGATCATCGATCCCCGCGACACCCGCCCCTTGCTCTGCGAGTTCGCCAACCTCGCCGCGCCCCTGCGCGACACCGGCCCCTCCACCTGGACCGCGATGCGCCCCTAGCCCCCCGGACCCGCGCCGCCGGGCGGCTATGCTATCGGGAGCGCCAAGCAGGCGATCGAGGAGGCAGCGGCATGGTCAGCGCACAACGGTTCCAAGACGTCATCACCAGCGAAGAGCAGCTACGCGAGGTGCTAGGACACCCCCGCCAGATGGTGGTCGAGAAAGTCCGCCCCACCCTGGACGAGTACTCCCGGCGCTTCATCGCCCACTCCCCCTTCATCCTCCTCGCCACCTCCGACGCCGCCGGACGCGTCGACGTCTCCCCCAAGGGCGACGCCCCCGGCTTCGTCCAGATCCTCGACGACAGCACCATCGCCATCCCCGACCGGCTCGGCAACAAGCTCGGCTTCGGCTTCCTCAACATCCTGAGCAACCCCCAGGTCGGCACCCTCTTCCTCGTGCCGGGCAGCGGCGAGACCCTGCGCATCAACGGCCCCGCCCAGATCGTCCGCGACACCGACCTGCGCCACAGCATGGCCGTCAACGGCAAGCCGCCCCAGTTCGCCATCGTCGTCAGCCTGGAGGAGACGTTCCTGCACTGCGCCAAGTGCATCATCCGCGCCGACCTCTGGGACGCCGAGCAGTGGCCCGACCTGGGCGATTTCCCCTCCTTCGCCGAGATGATCAAGGGCCAGCGCGACCTGCCGGAGAGCGTCGAAGAGATCCAGCGCTACATCGACAACGGCTACAAAAACGAACTCTACTAATCCCCGCCGTCGGGCGGCGCGGAGGAGCGGCGATGGCGGCGACCTACGGCAAAGGACAGGCGGCCGTCGACTGGGAAGAGCGCTACGACTTCCCCGCCCTGCGCCGCAAACGCCTGCACAGCGCCCAGGCCGCCATGCGCGACCAGGGCATCGACGGCCTCCTCCTCTGGAAGGACGAGAACGTCCGCTACCTGACTTCGCTCAAGGCCCAGCTCATCGCGGGCAAGAGCACCTCCCTCAACGGCGTCCTCCTGCCCCAATCCGGCGATCCCATCCTGCTCGCCTCCGGCGGCGAGGTCGACAAGGCCAAGTTCGGCATGCCTTGGATCAGCGGCATCCACGCCATCCCCATCATGGAGCAGCCGCAGCTCGTCGACGGCTTCGTCCAGACCACCCTCTCCTCCGAGATCGCCAACCTCGGCCTGGACGGCAAGCGGCTCGGCCTGGACATGGCCAACCTCTCCTTCATCCGCTCCGTCGAGCGCCACCTCCCCAACGTCGACCTCGTCGACGGCGACGCCGTCATGCAGGCCGCCCGCCTGATCAAGCACGACGAGGAGATCGCCATCATCGAGGAGTCCTGCGCCATCGGCGACTGCGTCACACAGCGCGCTCTCGACGAGACCCGCGCCGGCCGCCGCGAGCAGGACGTCGCCGGCGACGCCATGCAGACCCTCTACTACATGGGCGGCGAACTCGCCCACGTCGTCACCCCCTACGTCGCCACCGGCGAGCACATGTCGCCCCCGCACCGCATCTGCTCCGACAAAATCATGCGCAACGGCGACCTCTGCTTCATCGATATCGGCGCAATGTGGAACGGCTACTTCGCCGACATCGGCCGCACGACCATCGTCAATGCGCCCTCGCTCCAGCAAAAGAAGATCTACACCGCCGTCTACGAGGGCCTCATGGCTGGCGTCGCCACGATGCGCCCCGGCGCCACCAACCAGGACGCCGCCGACGCCATCATCGCCAAAATCGCCGACCACGGCCTGGAGGATCGCCTCTTCAGCCTCTTCATCGGCCACGGCATCGGCATGGGCGCAAACGAACCGCCCTACATCGGCGAGACGATGCCCGGCGCCGGCGTCATCCCCTTCCAGCCCGGCATGGTCTTCGCCGTCGAGCCCCTCGTCTGGGTCGAGGGCGTGCGCGGCGGCGGCGGCGTCCGCATCGAGGACATGATCCTCATCACCGAGGGCGACGCCCGCATCCTCTCCCGCGTCGAGTACGAAGAGCGCCTGCTCCTGTAGCCCCCGTTTCTGTAACGCCGGCGCCGCCGCGCCACCCCGCGCATCGCTAGAATCAGCCCGGCCGGGGTCCACGGGCCTGCCCCAACCTCCCCGCCGGACGCGAAAGGACCCTCACGACGCAAGAACGTACGCTCGGCCCCAACGGTCCCCCCGTGCCCGCCGTCGGCTACGGCGCAATGAGCCTGGCCGGCCCCTACGGCTCCATCACCGACGCCGACGCCGCCGCCACCGCCGCCCACGCCCTCGACGTCGGCTGCTACCACATCGACACCGCCGAGGGCTACGGCGCCGGCCACTGCGAAGAGATCGTCGCCACGGCCATCGCCGGCCGCCGCCACCAGGTCTTCCTGGCCACCAAGTTCGCCGGCGGCCGCCCCCAGCCCGGCGTCGCCTTCGGCGGCCGCGGCAAGCCGGACCGGGTGCGCGCCTCCATCGAAGGCAGCCTGCAGCGGCTCAACACCGACTACGTCGACCTCTACTACCTCCACCGCGTCGATCCCGACACCCCCATCGAAGAAACGGTCGGCGCAATGGCCCAACTCGTGCAAGAAGGCAAAGTCCGTTACCTGGGCCTCTCCGAGGCCGCCGCCGCCACGATCCGCCGTGCCCACGCCGTCCATCCCATCACGGCCATCCAGTCCGAGTACTCCATGTTTACGCGCGATCACGAGCACAATGGCGTCTTCGACACCTGCGACCAACTCGGCATCGGCTTCGTCGCCTACAGCCCCATCGCCCGCGGGCTGCTCGGCGGCCTGGACTCGCACGCCGGCCTCAGCGAGGGTGACAACCGCATCAGCATGCCCCGCTTCCAGGAAGACACCCTGCGCGAGAACGCCCGCATCGCCGACGAGATCGGCGCCATCGCCGCCGGCCTCGGCCTCAGTACCTCCCAGCTCGCCCTCGCCTGGGTGCTCGCCCAGCGCCCGCACATCGTCGCCATCCCCGGCACCCGCCGCCAAGCCCACCTCGACTCCAACGCCGCCGCCGCGGACCTCGTCCTCACCGCCGACACCCGCCGCGCCGTCGAGAGCGTCCTGGCCGGCTCCACCGTCCAGGGCGCGCGCTACCCGGCCCCCATGATGCAGTACGTCGACGCCTAGGCGCCCCGCGCCGCCGCCCCACCGAAACGCAACATTGTTGCCCTTCTTTTCCACCAACCTCCTGCGCATGGGCCATGCGCTCCTCGTAGCGCCCGGGCTGCGCGGACTGCCTGAAGGCGCGCTCGCCGGGATGCGGCTCACGGACGGAGAGGGGCAACACCTCCACGTCGCGATCGCCGTACTCCCCCTGCAACTGCTCGAACAGCGGCGCCTGCCGCCGGGAAGGCGGTCAAGTGATCGCCCCCGTCATCACCACGAAGTACCTCGGCCCCTTGCAGTCGGCGGTGTTGACCGTGCGCCCGTCCCTCGTCTCTAGACGCATCGCGGGGAAGGCCGTTCCCGGCGGAAGCACGTCCGGGAAGGCCGCGGAGGCCTGGCGACGCGCCTTTGGACAGCATCAGCGTGGCGGACATGAGCGTGTCCAGGGAGCGGATGCTCCAGATCCCCTGCCGGGGCCCCGGGGGGCGCGTGCGGCGACTCACGGTGACGCCTGAACGGTTGCGGGCGCCGCGTCCGTCTGCGCAACCACCAGCACGGCCTCCTCCACTGCGCCCGGATCCTGCGCCCATGCCGGCAGCGTACCCGCCCGCCCCGGCGATCCCCCGCCCACGCCACCCCCCACGATAGCCGCCCCGTTCGCGCGCAACACGTCCAAGTACGTCACCACATCGCCCACCGGCAGCGAGTAGATCGTCCGCACGACGGCCCCCGTCTCCGCCGCCACCTGATCGACCACCCGCGCGTTGAACTGTGGCTCCCGGTAGATCGCCGGCGCCCCGGCCCCGCGCATCCTCTCGATCAACGCCGCCAGCTCGCCCGCGCTCGGCTCCTCCGCTGGCCCCTCCACGACGATCCCCAGCACGGTCAGGCCGTAGTGACGCGCGAAGTAGCCGTAGGCGTCGTGGAAGGTCACCAGCACGCGGCCTGCCGGCGGCAGCGCCGCGAGCTGCGCCCCGATCGCGGCGTCGACGGCGCGGACCCGCGCCACGTAGGCCTCGGCCCCCGCCCGGTACGTCACCGCGCCCTCCCGGTCTGCCGTGCTGAGCGCCTCGCGGACGCGCTCCACGGCGCGAATCGCAAGATCCGGGTCCAGCCAGAAGTGCGGATCGCGCCCCGCCTCTCCACCCTCCCCAACGCCCCCGGAGAAACCCGCCAGATCGAGCCCCTCTGCCAGCACCAGGATCTCCCCCGCCGCGTTCTCCTCGATCACCCCCTCGAAGCCCGCCTCCAGCCCAGCGCCGTTCAGGATCACGAGGTCCGCCCGCCCGATCGCGACGACCTGGCTCGGATCGAGCTGCAACGTGTGCGCGTCGCGACCGCGCGAAGCGAGCGCCGTCACCACCACCCGCTCGCCCCCGACCTCCCCCACCCAGTCCGCGATCACCGCCGTCGATACCACCACCCGCAGTCCCCCGCGCGACGAATCGGGCGCGTCCGCATCGGCTTCGTCTCCACACGCCACGGCGACCGCCGCCAGCAGCAGCAGCGCCAGTGCCACCGCCCAGTGGCGTCGCCCCAACGACCACCCGCGCCGCATCGCGCCTTCCCCCGCTCCACCCTCGCACCCGCCGGCGCGCCGACCGTGACGTCGACCGGCACAACTGTGTCGCAGAGAATACGACAATGAGAATCATTCGCGCAAAAGGCGCCCAATCCACCCTGGAGCCGCCACCCACCCCACTCCCTCAGCCGCTCCCCGCGCAGCGACCGCACAGCCCCAAAATCTCCATCGTGTGCGCCCGCGGCCGAAAGCCCGTCTCCTCCGCCACGGCCTCCACGGCGCGGGCCAGCCGCTCCTCCAGCCCGGGCGGCGCCTCGTAGTCCAGCACCTCCCCGCAGCGATCGCAGATCAGGTGGTGGTGATGCCGGGTC
The DNA here is from genome assembly GCA_965247775.1 of Dehalococcoidia bacterium. Taxonomy (GTDB): domain Bacteria; phylum Chloroflexota; class Dehalococcoidia; order Bin125; family Bin125. Next base: position 895,045 of record OZ252031.1, on the reverse strand, counting down.
AGACTCTCCGCCAGCTCGTACTTGGCCGTGTCCTCGTGGGTGGCCAGCCGCCGCACGACGCCCGCCGCCACCAATACCGCCAGGTTGCGGTAGACGGAACTCAGCGCCAGCGCCGGCTCCGCCGCCGCGATCTCCGGCGAAGTCAGTGGGCGCGGCGCCCGTCCCAGCACTCCCACCAGCCTCCTCCGCCCCGGCGAATAACGCTGCCCGGCCTCCAGCAAGCGCGCCCCCACCACCCCGTCTAACGCGGCCCCGTCCCTGCTGCCGATGCCTGAACGCTCTCGCTCGCTCGGCACACACCCGCTCCCGGCTCGCGCGACGATCGCCGTCGCCACTCGCGCAATTCTATGCCCTCCCTGCCCGCCCGGCGCCGGCGGACGGAGGGGCTATCATCACCCCGCGCGAGAGGAGCCGCCATGCAAGCGATCCGCGTCCACGAGTTCGGCGATCCGGAAGTCATGCGCCTGGAAGACGCGCCAGACATGCAGCCCGGGCCGGGCCAGGTGCTGGTGGCGGTCAAGGCCGCCGGCATCAACCCCGTCGACGCCGCCCTCCGCAGCGGCAACCACCCCCGCGCGCGACTCATGCAGCTCCCCTGGACCCCCGGCATCGACGCCGCCGGCGAAGTGCGGGCCATCGGGCCGGGCGTCGAGGATCTGACCCCCGGCGACCGCGTCTACGGATCCGCGGCCAGCGGCAGCTACGCCGAGCAAGCCCTGCTCGACGCCGGCCGCACCGCCGCGCTCCCGGCCAACCTCAGTTGGGAGGAAGGCGGCTCCCTGCCGGTCGTGCTCTACACGGCCTACTACGGACTCATCCACCGCGGAGCCCTGCACGTGGGCGAAACCGTGCTGATCCACGCCGGTGCGGGCGGCGTCGGCGTGATGGGCATCCAGATCGCCAAAGCCGCCGGCGCCCGCGTCATCACCACGGTCAGCTCGGAGGCCAAAGCCGACTTCGCCCGCGGCTTCGGCGCCGACATCGTCATCAACTACCGCCAGGAGGATTTCGCCGAACGCTGCCTGGCCGAAACCGGCGGCCGCGGCGTGGACCTGGTGCTGGAGATGGTCGCCACCGACAACTTCGACAAGGACTGTCAGGCCCTGCGGCCCTTCGGACGGCTGGTCCTGCTCGGCGCCGGCACCGGCAAAAACACCGCCGGCAGCGTCACCTACCCCCCTTTCTACTCCAAGAACATCGACGTGCTCGGCTTCAGTCTCTTCAACGCCGACGCCGTCTTCCCGGCCATGCTGCGCGAGTGCGGTGCCCTGCTCGAACGCGGCGCCGTCCGCGCCACCGTCGGCGAAACCGTGCCCCTGGCCGAGGCCGCGCGCTCACACAACCAGCTCATGACCGGCTCCGTCTTCGGCAAGATCGTCCTGACGACGTAGGCTCCGCCGCGTCCGCCGCTACTCCGCGCTGGGAAGCACGCGGTCCGTCAGGTCGGCCACCACCACGCGCCGGTTCGAGTAGTTGTGCGCTTCCTCGTCGAACGAGCCCTCGCAGGTGATCAGGGTCAGCACCGGCGTCTCCGTGGCCCGCAGGAAGGCGCTGCCATCGGGCGCGTTCCAAGCCACCGAATGCACCTCCCGCACCGTATAGACGAAGGCGCTCCCGTCCGACCGGTCCCGCACGATCAGCGCGTCCCCGGGCTGCGTGTCAGGCAAGAGCCAGGAGACGCCACGGCCCACCCTGCCGTTCACGTCGCGGAAGTCGCGATGGCCGTCCAGTAGGACGTTGCCCGCCTCGCCCGGCGCCGGGCCCTTCTCCCACCAACCGATCACCTCCGGGTTGTCCGGCGCGCCCAGGAAGTTGCCCGGCGTCACCGACACCCGCACCAGCGCCGCCCGCAGCTGCGCCGAGGGCACGATCAGCTCCCAGTCCGTGCGCAGATCGAAGCCGCTGCTCCGCACGATCCCCGGCCCCGCCAGGATCGCCCCCTGCTCCCCCTCGCCGCCGTAGATCAGCGCCTCATCGTCGAAGGCAGGAAGCTCGGACACGCGGACGGCAGCGCCGGCCGCCGGCGCCCCTGCGCGCACCGCCGCGGCGGATCCCGGGGCCGATCCTCCGGACTCGGAAGACGCCGCGCCGGGGCTCGCGTTCTGCGGCGACGCGGAAACCAGCGCCTGCGCGCCCCCCCCCGGCGCACCGCTCTCGCCATCGAGGAGCTGCGACATCGCCGCGTAGGCCGCCAGGAACGAAATGACCGCCGCTGCCACCACGCCCAGGCTCCAGCCGTAGCGCCGCAGCCAGCCGCCGCTCTCATCGGACACCCGCGTCCTCCGCCCCATCCCGCCGATGCTCCAAGATACGGCCCGCCATCTCTTGATGCTACGACGCCGCGGCGAGCGGCCGGCGGTTCCCCGGCGAGGGGGCCGGCGGCCTTACTGCGCTGGAGTGCCTTACTGCGCTGGAGTGATCGCCACGTAGCTGCCGCTCCCCCGGCCCAGCGGGGATCCACCCGCGTCGCACAGCTCGACCGAGACGTGGCTCACCGCGCGCCCCCGCCGCAAGACCTCTGCCCGGGCGCGCATCGTCTCGCCCGAGAGCGCCCGCAGCCAGCGAAACTCCGACTGCACCGTGATCACCTGCAGCTCCCGCCCCACGACCGTCGCCAGGGCCGCCCCCATCGCCGCGTCCGCCAGCGTCAGCCAAACACCCCCGTGCACGATGCCGTACGGATTGTGCGTCCGCGGCGTGGCCGCGATCGTGATCTCCGCCCAACCCTCCCCCGCTCCGCTGAAGCGCATCCCCAGCGTCTCGAAGATGGGCATCCCCTCCATCGCCCGCAGCGGGTCGTAGCGTGCATCAACGGGCAGCCCGGCCGCCATCGCCCCCCCCCTCTCGGCTGCCCGAACGCTACGCAGCCGGCCCCGCTCACGCAATCCGCCGCCGCGCCTTCCGGCATCCCGCAACGACACCCGCCCGCCCGCTATCCTGCCCTCCGGCCGCCCGGCCGCGCGTACGAGAGCGGGGACAGCATGAGCGCACGCTTCGAGGGCAAAGTCGCCGTTGTCACCGGCGCCGCCGGCGGCATCGGCCGCGCCACCTGCCTCCGCCTCGCCGCCGACGGCGCCAGCGTCGTCGCCGTCGACGTCGCCGCGGACGCCGCCCAGGAAACCGTCGCCGTCGTGCAGGCCGCCGGCGGCGAGGCCCGCGCCCACGTCGCCGACGTCAGCGACGAGGCCCAGGTCGAGGCCTGCGTCCAGGCCACCGTCGACGCCCTCGGCGGCATCGACATCCTCTACAACAATGCCGGCGTCGAAGGTCCCATGGGTCGTATCCAGCACCTCCCCCCCGGCGACTTCGACCGCGTCATCGCCGTCAACCAGCGCGGCGTCTTCCTGGGCATGAAGCACGCCGCCCCCGCCATGCGCGCGCGCGGCGGCGGCGCCATCATCAACACCTCCTCCATCGCCGGCATCAACGGCGCCCCAGGCATGGTCGCCTACGCCGCCAGCAAGCACGCCGTCATCGGCATGACCAAGACCGCCGCCGCCGAGCTGGCGCGCTACAAGATCCGCGTCAACGCCGTCTGCCCCGGCTACATCGAAACGCGCATGAGCGACGACCTCGACCGCATGATCAACCCCGACGATCCCTCCCTGCCCCGCAACGCCGTGATCCAGCGCATCCCCTGGCAGCGCTACGGCCGGCCCGCAGAGGTCGCCTCCGTCGTCGCCTTCCTCGCCTCCGACGACGCCTCCTACATGAGCGGCGCCGTCCTCACCGTCGACGCCGCCTACTCCTCCACCCTCTAACCCCGGGCTCGCTAGCGACCGCCCTCTCGCCATCGCGCATATCCCCACAGCCGCCCCAGTGCCCGCACCGCCCGCGGCCCCGACGGGTAGCAGATCCGCCCCGAAGCCCGCACCGCCGCTGGACCGGGGTTATGCGGCTGCGTCGCCGCCAGCTCCGACGCCACCAGCACCGGCTTCCCACTCGCCGCCGAGACCGCCGCCGCCGCCGCCGCGTAGCGCCGGTCCTGCCGCTCGTGATAGGCGATGATCCGCGCCACCTCCTCCTGCTCCCCGAACGGCCCCCGTCGCAGCAGCGCCGCCTGGTGCGATTGAATGCCGATCCCCAGGAAGACCACCGCGTCCACCTGCGGCTGCGCCGCCACCAGGCCCAGCAGGTCGGGCACCGTGTCGCGCCTCTCGCCCGCGGCCGTGTCGACGGGATTGCCCCGGCTCCAACGCGGCGGCAGCATCCGGTCGATGGCGGACACCAGATCGTCCGGCAGCGCCAGCAGGCGCAGACCGGCCGCCGCCACCGCGTCGGCCGTCAGCACCCCCCACCCCCCCGCCGTCGTCAGCACCAGCACGTTTGGCCCCCGCGGCAGCGGCTGCGTCGCGAAGGTGGCCGCCGTCTCGTAGGCCTCCTCCACCGTCCGCTCCCGCACGATGCCCGCCTGCCGGCAAGCGGCGTCGAAAATCCGCTCGTTGCTCGCCAGCGACCCCGTGTGCGACGCCGCCGCACGCTGCCCCCCGGCGCTGGCCCCACCCTTCAGCACGACCAGCGGCTTGCGCGCGCTCAGCGCCCGCGCCCGCGCGAGAAAGCGCAGGCCCGCGCCGGACCCGCCCGCACCGGACCCGCCCGCACCGGCCCCAGAGGCCCCCAGGCCCTCCAGATAGGCCAGGCTCACCGATGTCGCCGCGTCCTCCGCGAAGTACTCCAGGTAGTCCAGCACCCCTACTGCCGCCGCGTTTCCCGCCGAAACCGCGCGACTGATCCCCGCCCCCGCCGCCAGCGCGTAGTTGCAGAACGCCGAGCTGAGATTGCCCGACTGCCCCGCCACGGCGATCCCCCCCGCCGGGGGGTACGGCGCAACGATCTGCGCGCAGAGCGACACCGGCGTCGAGACCAGCCCCTGCCCGTTCGGTCCGGCCAGCAGCAGTCCGCACTCGCGCGCCACCGCCGCCAGCTCCCGCTCCAACGCCCGCCCCTCGGCCCCCGCTTCCCCGTAGCCCGCCGTCACGACGAACGCCACCCGCACCCCCTTCGCCGCCGCCGCCCGCAGCAGCGCCCCGTTCATTGCCGCCGGCGTGCAGGCCAGCAGCAGATCCGCGCAACCGTGCGGCAGCTCCTCCACCGAGCGAACCGTCTCCACCCCCAGCACGCTGCCCCCTGCGCGGCTCGTCGCGTACACCGCCCCCGCGTAGCCGTGCGCCAGGATGTTGTGCAGGGCAACGGTGCCGAAGCGCCCCGGGTGTGGCGACACCCCCGCCACAATCACCCCCCGCGGCTCGAACAGCGCCGCCCAGCCCTCTTCCCCCGGCATCAGTCGCAGCGAATGTCGACGTTGATCTCGAACTCCTGCGCCAGGTCCTGCAGAGTCACGCAGGCCGCGTCCAGGCGCTCGCCCGCCGCCTCCACCTCCGGTCGCGTCATGAACTCCCCCAACGCCGCCTCGAAGTCCTCGAACGTCGTCACGCCCGCGATCTCCCCCGACCAGCCCGCGATGAGGTCCACCAAGCCCGCCGAGGACGCCACCGATTCGGCGTGCGCCCCGCCCACCGCCGGCGGCGGCGCCAGCGCACCCAGCGCCGCCGCGAAGCCCCGCCCCGCCACCACCAGACCGTTGACCGCCCCCACGGCCGATGCCAGATCACCCTCCTCCCGCGCCATATCCACCACCTCGCCCAGGCGATTGTTCTCCTCTTCGAACTCGGTCCCAACGCGCTCCAGTTGCTGGAAGTAGCCCACCAGTGGCGCCCGCAGCCGCGCGTTCACGACCTCGGACAGCTCCCACAGCCCGTTCGCCACCGCCTCCACCCCGCCCGACACCTCCACCGCCAGCGCCTCCTGTCTGGCCCATCCCTCATCCACCTCCCGCGCCAGCGCCTCCACCTCCCGCTCCACCCCGCCCAGCGCCACCCCCGCTTCGGCCGCCCGCGCTTCCGCCGCCGCCACGCGCTCACCGCCCTCGCGCACCTCCTCCCGCAACGCGTCGATCTCGCTGCCGAGATCGTCGATCTCCGCCTCAAGCCCGGCCGCCTCCGACCGCAGCGCCGCGATCTCGTCCTCCCCCTCGCCGCCGCCGCAGGCGGCAAGCGCCAGCGCCGCCGCCAGCAGCGCCACGACCGGGGACCAGCGTCGCACCTCAGCCTCCCCCCAACGCCGCACCCGTACCCGGCCTCGCGGCGCTCGCCCGCAGCGCCGCCAGCAGGCGGCGCGTCGCCTCGCTCACCTCGTCGACGGCGGCCTCGAACGCCGCCGCGTTCCGCCCCGACGGCTGCCGGTACCCACTCACCTTGCGCACGAATTGCAGCGCCGCCGCCCGCAGCGCCTCCTCCGGCACGGGCTCCGTGCCACCGCGCATGGTCTTGATGCTGCGACACATCCCGCACCTCCGTACGCTCCGGAAACGCACGCTACCCCGAGTCCGCGGGAGCATAGCAACCCGCCTCACGCGCCCGCTGCACCACCAGCGCCAGGACCCGCTCGATCGTCGGCGTCGCCACCCCCACCATCGCCCCCAGCTCGCTCACCACCCGCACCAGCGCATCGATCTCCATCGGCCGCCCCGACTCCAAATCCTGCAGCATGCTCGTGCGATGCGCCCCCACCCCCTCCGCGAGTCGGATCCGCTCCTCCACGCTCATCGCGAACCGCACCCCCAGCGCCTCCCCCACCGCCTGCCCCTCCACCATCATCTCCGCCACGACCGCCCGAGTCGCCGGGTCCCGCGCGATCGTGCCCAGCGTCGCACCGGTCAGCGCGCTGACCGGGTTGAAGCTCAGGTTGCCCCACAGCTTCAGCCAGATCTCATTGCGGATCTTGGCCTTGATCGGCGAGCGAATCCCCGCCGCCTTCAGCGCCGCGCTCAGCGCCTGCACCCGCTCCGTCCGCTCCCCCGACGGCTCCCCCAGCGACAACCGCTCCCCGTGCGTATGCACCACCTCCCCCGGCGCCACCAGCGACGCCGACTGCCACGCCACGCAGCCGATGGCCCGCTCCGGTCCGATCCCGCGCCACTGTGCCGCGTCCGGGTCCAGCAAAGGCAGCCGTCGATCGCGGTAGGGACCCTCCAGCGCATGGAAGTACCACCAGGGAATCCCATTCATCGCCGTCACCACGGCCGTGTCCGGACCCAGCAGCGGCTGCATGGGCTCCACCAGCGCCGGCGCCGAATGCGCCTTCACCGTCACGATCACATAGTCCTGCTCCCCCACCTCGGCCGGGTTGTCCGTGCAGCGCGGCTGCACCACGAACTCGTCCTCCGCCAGGCGCAGCCGCAGGCCCCGCTCCCGCATCGCCGCCAGGTGCGGCCCGCGCGCGATCAGCGTCACCTCCGCCGCCCCCGCCCGCTCCAGCAGCGCCCCCACGAAGCCGCCGATCGCCCCCGCCCCGTAGACGCAGATCCGCATCAGGTCAGGCCGAGCCTCTCCGCCAAGCCAATGCGCTGCAGCTTGCCCGTCGCCCCCCTCGGGATCTCGTCCCGGAAGAGGATCCGCCGCGGCACCTTGAAGTCAGCGATATGCTCGGCGGCGAAACTGCGGATCTCCCGCTCCCCGGCCTCCGCCCCCGCCCGCAGCACGACCACCGCTGCCACCTCCTCGCCCAGCTTCTCGTGCGGCGCCGCGAAGGCCACGGCCTGCGCCACCGCCGGGTGCGTCAGCAGCACCTCGTCCACCTCACGCGGGCTGATCTTCTCGCCACCCCGATTGATGATCTCCTTCAGCCGCCCGGTGAGACGGAGGTACCCCTCCGCATCCAGCACCCCCTGATCGCCGGTGCGGAACCAGCCCGCATGGAACGCCGCCGCGTTCGCTTCCGGGTTCCGGGCGTAGCCGCGCGTCACGGTGGGCCCTCGGATCACCACCTCCCCGCTCACGCCCGCTTCCACCAGCGCCCCCCCCGCCCCCATCACGGCCACCTCCGGCCCCGCTGCCGGCCCCACGCTCCCCGGCTTGCGCACCCCCGGCGGCAACGGGTTCGACGCCATCTGGTGCGCCGCCTCCGTCATCCCGTACGCCTCGATCACCGGCGCCCCCAGCACGGACTCCAACTCCGCCATCACCGTCGGCGGCAGTGAAGACGACGACGACCGCACCAAGCGCAACCGGCTCCCCCCAATGATCGCCGCGTTCCGCCCCGCCCGCGCCAGGATCGCTTGGTGCATCGTCGGCACCGCCGTATACCACGTCGCCTCCGACTCCTCCATCCAGGCGAAAAAGCGCAGCGCATTGAACCCCGGCGGACAGACGATGCTCGCCCCCGCCGCGACGCTGCTCAGCACCGCCGCGATCAGCCCGTGAATGTGGAACAGCGGCATGATGTTCAGGCAGCGATCGTCGGCGGTCAGCGCCAGGGTCGCGCCGATGTTCGCCGCCGACGCGCAGACGTTGGCCTGACTCAGCGGCACGATCTTCGGCCGCGACGTCGTCCCCGAGGTGTGCAAGATCAGCGCCACGTCCTCGCCCTCGGGCGCGCCCCTCCCGCCGGCGCCGGGCTCGGCCCCCTCGCCCGCAAGGGTGAACCGGCCCGCCGCGCCCTCCCGCGGCGACAGCTCGATCAGCGGCACCCCCAGCCCCGATGCCACGGCCCGCACCGGCGACGCCTCGCCTGCCTGCACCACCACCGCCCGCGCCGCCAGGTCCGCAAGGGTGAACGCGAACTCGTCGGCCCGGTAGGCCGGATTCAGCGGCGCCGCCGTCGCGACGGCGGCCACGCCCAGAAACGACGCCGCCATCTCCGGGCCGTTCGGCAGCACGATCGCCACCACCTCCCCCCGCCCCAAGCCCAGCCGATGCAGATCGGCGCGCGTCTCCCCGACCTGCGCCCGCAGCCCCCCGAACGAGAGATCCACCCGCCCCGGCGCGCCGATCGCCGCGGCCTCCGCCCTGCCCACCTCAAGGAGTGCCCGAATCGTGCCCGCCGCCGTCATCATCGCTCCGTCCCGCGCGCAGAATAGCCCGCGCGCGGGCGACCCCGCGCCCGGATCGAAGGCGACGGCGCGCCCCCGCGCGCCGTCGCCTCCTGGATCGTTGGACGCAACGGCGCTAGATCGGCGGCTGGATATCCATCACACCGGCGTTGATGTCTTCCACGCCGAAGTCGAATGTGACGTCGCCGCTGAAGCCGTCCGGCCCCTCCTCGTTGATGTCCAGCACATCCAGGAACACGCTCGTCGGGATCCCGAATTCCGGGTTGATCGTCATCGCGAAGCGCAGCTCGCCGAAACGGAGGCTGTTCCCATCCTCGTCGAAGTTCGGGATCACCAGGTTCTCGATCTCCGCCCGCAGGCCAACGATCGTGCCCGTCGCGTCGTCGATCAGGACCTCGATCGCAGCCCGGTCGGACGACCCTTCGAGCTGCGTGAGATCGAGATCCGCATCCTCCCCCAGAAGGTCGCCCGCGGCCACCGCGAGCTGCTCCACGAAATCGTGCAGATTGTCGCCCTCCAGGCTGTAGCGCCTGGCAGAGCCGAACGGGGTCGCCTCCGTCCCGGTCTCGTCGAAGGCGTCCCGCAGGCCCTCGAAAAGGCCGCTCAGGGCCTCCTCAAGGTCCAGTGCGTCCAGATCCACGCCCAGCCCCTCGAGGTCCACGAAACCGCCCAGCAGGCCGGCGGCCCCGCCCGGCTGCTCCTGCCAGCCAAAGCCGGCGTTCACGTAGAGGATGTCGCCCACGCTGATGATGCCCAGCGGCGGGGCCCCCTGGCCCAGGCGGATCGCCGCCTCGAAGTCGCTCGGCGCCGAGAAAGCGCCGCTGAGCACGATCTCCCCCAGCCCCGCGATCGGGTCATCCTCACGCGGCACGTTCGGCCTGATGTCCAGCCGCAGCGCGCCCTCGAAGGTCAGATCCTCCACCGCCGCCAAGTCGCCCAACTGCAGATCACGCGGTTCGCCGCCGCCCGCTCCACTTTCCCCCGCGGTCTCGCTGACCACCTCCAGCTCGGACGGCTCCGCCCCCCCATCGGCCGCGCCGCCGCCCGCGCCTGCCCCCTCCGGCTCGGCGGCCGCTGCCGCCGGGGCCTCGCCCTCCTCGCCGGCTGCGGCAGCCGGCGACGCCTCCGCCTCGTCCGGCGGCGCTGCTGGGGCCGCCGTCTCGCCCTCGCCGCCGGGCTGCTGCGGCGCCGACGCCGGGGCCGCGCTGGCCGCGCCCGCAGCATCGTGCTCGTCGCTGCTGCTGCACGCCGCCGCGATCAACGCCGCTGCAAGCAGCGCGACGAGTACGAAAGACGCGCGGCCCCTCAGCCGCTGGAAGAAAACCACGGCAGTGTCCTTTCGACCCCTAGTCCGCTACGCCAGCCTACCTCCAGGAGCCGCCTCGTTCATCCGCTCCCGCCCTGAGCCGGTTGCGGGCCCGATCGCCCCCACCTAGCCTACCCTGGCCGGCCCCCGCCACCCGGTCGCGCAGCCACGGGAGGACGCCGATCATGGTCGACTTCGAACTCAGCCCGCGCCAGCAGGAGCTGCGCGATCTCGCCCGCCACTTCGCCACCGAGGTCATGATCCCCGCCGCCGAGGCCTCCGATCGCGTTCCCGAGGCCGACCAGTCCTTCGACTGGGCCGTCATCCGCGAGGCCTCGCGCCGCGGTCTCCGCACCCTCTCCGTCCCCGTCGAGTACGGCGGCGACGGCGCCGACGTCCTCACCCTCTCCATCGTCGGCGAGGCCTTGGCCTACGGCGACCTGGGCCTGACTGTTGCGCTGGACCAGACCTGGAAGATCATGACCACGATCGTCCATCTCACCAACGACGACCAGCGCGAGCGCTGGCTGCCGCGCGTCATCGGCGACGACGAATGCCTGCTCGGCGTCGGCGCCACCGAGCCCACGGCCGGCAGCGACAACCTGCTCCCCTACAACGGGCCCGGCGCCGCCATGCAACTCTTCGCCGAGCGCAAGGGCGACCGCTGGATCCTCAACGGCGCCAAGCGCTACATCTCCAACGGCGGCCTGGCCAAGATCTACCTCATGTACGCCCGCACCGACCGCGAGGGCCCCCTCAGCCACAGCGTTACCCCCTTCCTCCTCTCCGCCGACACGCCCGGCTTCGGCATCGACGAAGTCTGGGACAAGCTCGGCCAGCGCTGCGTACAGAACGGGACGCTGCGCCTGCAGAACGTGGAAGTCCCCGACGAGGACCGCCTCGGCGAGGTCAACGGCGCCATGCCCTCCCTGGCCGAGTTCCTCTTCCGCTACGGCAGCAACGTCCAAGCCGGCGCGACCGTCCTGGGCGTGGGGCAGCGCGCCTTCGATCTGGCCTTGCAGTACGCCCACGCCCGCGTGCAGGGCGGCGTCCCCATCGCGCAGCATCAACTGCAACAGCACCGTCTCGCGCGCATGGCCATGCGCCTCGAATCCGCCCGCGCCTACGTCTGGAAAGCCGCCTACGAAACCACCCGCACGGAAGGCGAGCGCAAGGACGCCATGCTGGCCAAGGTCTATGCCTCCGAGGCCGCCGTGGAGGTCTGCCGCGAAGCGATGGAACTCTGGGGCGCCGCCGGCTACATGCGCAAGAACCCTATCGAAAAGCTCATGCGCGACGCACTCAGCTTCCTCCACTCCGACGGCACCAACGACGTCCTCTCGCTCAAGGCGGCCTCGCTGCTGCAGCCGGCCTCCCCCGAGGACATCGGCTACAGCCCTCGCGTCGCCGAGGCCGCCGCCGGCCGCTAGGCGCCCCGGCGCTCTTGCCGCGCCTTCAGGCCCTCACCAACGGCCGGCGGATCGCCCACCGGCGCGCCCCGCCGCACTCTGGTTCTCCTGCCGCAGCGCCTCGCACACCTCCTCGCGCGGAAACCACCACCGATCGCGGCGCCGCGATCCCCAGCTTCACCCGATCGTCCTCCACCGCCCGCACCCGCACCACGAAGGTGTCCTGGATCAGGATGCCCTGATCCGCTTTGCACGGAAGAATCGGACCCGCGCGGACCTCCAGCAACGTCACCCGCGCCACACGGTCCACGGGCAGCAGCGCGCCCGCTTCGGCGACCGGCCAGAGCGGCGCCGTCGGCAGCGCCAGCGTCACCAGCAGCACCCCCAGCGCGACGGGCGGCGCCACCACAATGAGGATCTGCCCCATCACCCGCACCGTCTCGCCCAGGATCGGCGGCGCCTTGTCCCCGCCCGCTCACGGGCGCCGGATCACCCGCTCGTGCTCCCTGACCCGCCCCGCACGACGGGGGAAGCTGCGTTCGCTCCGCCTTCGGGGGGGGGGGGGGGGGATGCGGTCGATTCCACCCCTGATCATCGGCGCATGCCCGGGCCAGGCGAGCCCGCTGCGCTCAGGCCTCGCAGGCGGCGGCGCGCCCCGGCCCAATGCGATTCGATCTAGTGCGATTCGAGCGAGTGCGCTGCCGCGTAGTGCCGCGCCAGCGCGTCCCGCCCGAAGTCGCCCGCCGGGTCGCGCCAGACCGAATGGATGTGGTTCCCCTGGCGCTGTGTGCAGTCGTATTCCACCAAGAAGCGCGGGCCGTGCAGCCGGTAGTAATGCCCGTCCCCCGGCTCCAAACCCCCCGCCCAGGCGAAATGGATCTGGTCCATCGCCCCCGCCAGGCGCTCCCGCTCGTAGGCCGCCACCGCTTCCGGCAGCCGCCCGATATACAACTGCACCAACTCTTCCAGAATGGCCCGCTGCTCCATCGTCATGCCGCTCGCCGGCAGCCCGATGGGATCCCCCGAGTAACGCAACGCCTCGTGGTGCTCGCCGCGAAAGCCCAGCCAGTCGATCTGCGCCGCCACCTGCCGGTTCCATTCGTCCGTCGGGCTGCGACCCATCATCTCGATCGCCGGCCGCGGCTCCAGCCCCGCCTCGATCCGGCTGTGGTTGGTCAGCATTAAATCGGGCGGCGCCACCGGCGACACGACGGCGGCCGCCCGCTGCTCCTCGTCGAGGGCCCGCACGCACTCTCGCCCCACGTCCGTCACACTGGCCAGCGGCCGCAGCCGCGCCGTCCCCATCAACGGCGCCTCGGCCGGGTCCGCGCCGAAGAAGATCGGCGTCGGCGTCGCGATCCGCCCCCCCACGATCGTGTAGTGCACCGACACGTGGTGCCCCTCGAAGCGCCAGCCCCACGCCTGCCCCCCCACCTCCCCGAAGACGCTCACGAAGTACATCCCAGGGTCCCGGCCCCGCCCCGGGTACCAGTCCACCCACCACCCTTCGCTGGCGTCCAGCGTGTTCTCCAGGCCCATGATCGTCGACACCGTCACGTAGCCCGGGTGCGACAATCCGGTCGCCAGGAGCTGGTGCGCGCGCTGCTCCGCCGCCGCCCCCATCTCCCGCAGCGGCAGCCCACGACGCGGGTTCGGCGTGTAGAACCAGCGCGTCCGCTCCTCCTCATCGGCGAAATCCAGCGCCGCCTTGGCCCGCCCATCCGGGCTCAACGCCGCCAGGAAATTCGACGCCGCCTCCGCCATCCGTTCCACCACCTCCGTCGAGTCGCTGGGAGTCGTGGGAGTCATCGCAGCCTCCTTCGTCGCCGCTCCCCATCGGCCGGACGGGCGGCGGCGTCGCGCTCGGCAGTATACGAGCGACGCCCCACCAGGCCCCGCTCGCTGTCGCCGCGTACCGCTTGCCCCGGCCCCGCTCGCGACGGCCCCGCTCGCGACGGCACGAGGACGCGCGGGCTGAGCGAAACCCGGAGGAACCCCCTCGCCCCCTCGCCGCCGGAACGCGGCCTCCGGTCCCCACCGTATCCACGCGTTGAGGAGGCGCGGCCGTGGCGAAGCGCAGCCGACGGCGGGGGAAGCCGGGGGCGCGGCTCCAAGCCGCCAAGAGCGGCGACGCCTCCGCCCAGCGCTTCGTCGCCGTCGACCCCGCCGGCCTCGTCCGCACCATCGCCGCCATCACCACCGAAGCAGCGGCCTAGATATAGTCGCCCCTGACCGGACCGCCAGAGCGACGGCCTGAGCGAGCCCCGCGCCACCGCCGACGCGTCCTCCGGCGCCGAACTCCTCATCTGGGAGATAGGGGCATCGATCCGCGGATAGCTGCGCGGCTCATATCGGCACACCCAGTTGATAGACTCGAAGCCGCTCGGGCGAGAAGCACGCACGGGTGCCCGCTGCGTGGGCGGCCAGGCCATGACAACGACGCATGCTTTCTTGGCTCGTGGCTTGTTCCCTGCGGAACTACCACCACCGTTCCGCACCGACATCTTCGCCTCCGCCGTGGTGGGTAACCTCAGCACGCTCCCCACCACGTTCGTCAGCCAACAGCCATCCCCTGCTGCATCCCACAACTTGGCGAGATACGGGGCCCTGCGGCGTAGGCTGCAAGTCCCGAACCCCGTGTCCTTCTTCCCGTTGGCCCGCCTCCTAGGCACCAATTGGTCAACGATATACAGCCACGTATCCCATTCACCGCTCTCGCTGAGCATCCCCAAGTATGGGCCGATCGCTGGGCGATCAGTAGTCGCCCATCCAGGATGGGATGCCCGGCTCACGAAGCGCCTTGAACTTCGTGCACGCGGGAAATTTGTCCTGCGTACTGACATCAGCCGCTTCTACCCAAGCCTGTACACACACTCCATCGCCTGGGCGGTCCACGGAAAAGCTTACGCCCGGCAGCGGCGGCGGAGCCCGGGACTCTTCGGGAACCAACTCGACGAAGCGTCTCGGAAGGTCCAGGATGGCCAGTCGATAGGCCTTCCCATCGGGCCAGACACATCTTTCGTCCTGGCGGAACTTGTTCTCCAGGCGGTTGATAAGGACATCTCCCGCCGGATCCCCAGCCGAAATGGCTTCCGCGTCTCTGACGACTTCGAATTCACCTTCACGACCTACGGCGAAGCGGAACGTGCCCGTGCCGTCATCCAAGAGAGCCTAGAGAAGTTCGCACTTTCTCTCAACGCTCAGAAGACCATCATCTTCGAGCTACCAGATCGCATGGAGGATGAATGGGCAAGCCGTTTGCGAAGTCATGAGTTCCGTACCAGTACCGCTGCAGCCCAACGGGCCGACATCATCGACTACTTCGACTCGGCGTTCGCCCTACTAAGAGATCACCCTGACACCCATATCTTGCGCTACACGGTGGCCAGACTTCCGAACGGCTCTATACGTCCTGCCAACTGGAGCTACGCGGAACAGTTACTCCTGCAAGCGCTCCAGATCGACAGCGGCACGATTACCTACGTCCTCCGGAAGCTGATACTCGCGTCCAGCAATGGGCTCCCGATCAACCTCACGGCGGTAGGGGATGCCCTGAATGCGGTCATCTCTCACCATGCGCCGCTCGGCCACGGAAGCGAAGTTAGTTGGGCGATCTGGGGATGCATGGCACTCGGCATCCCACTGGATACGAATGCCGCTCAGGCCGCTTCGGCGTCCAGTGACTCGTTCGTCGCCCTTCTGGCCCTCGACGCTCGGTCCCGGGGCCTTGTCCCAACAGGACTGAACGTTGCCTCCTGGCAGAGCCTCATGAATACCGCCGAGCTTTACTCGGAGCATTGGCTACTCGCGTACGAGGCGGCCGTAAAGGGATGGCTCCCCGGAACCGCTGGGACCGGGCACATCGCGGCGGATCCAAACTTCGCTTGGCTCCACGCGAGGGGCGTCGAGTTCTACGATCCCGGAAGGGTAATTGGTGCCGTTCCGACTACAGCCGCGCCGAGCAAGGGACTTGGCCCGCTGTTCAGCTTTCCGTAGGAACGAGCAACGCGAAGCATCCGATCGACCTACCAGGAGCGCCCCCCTCCCGACACCGCCAGCGGCGCCAGCGCCTCAAAGTCCGTCACCACATCCACCACCACCGGCCCCGACATCGTCCGCGCCTTCCCGATCGCCCCTCCCAGCTCCACCACCTCTTCCCCCGCCCCCGACCTCCGCGCCGCCTGCACATCGGCCGCGACCGCCTTCGCGCGGCCCGCGTCATTCTCGCCGACGCCGAAGACGCGGCCAGACCGAGGCCCCCCACCGCTGCTAATCTCTCCCCATGCCCCGCGTCGTCCACCTCCAGATCCAGCGCCTCTCCGGCGAGACCCCCCGCCCCATCGACGCCGCCACCGCCCTCCCCGGCGGCGGCCTCCAGGGCGACGTCCACGCCCAGCGCGAGGCCCGCCAGCTCCTCCTCGCCTCCACCGCCGACCTCGCCCGCTTCGACCTCCAACCCGGCGCCCTGCGCGAGCAGGTCACCCTCGACCTGCCCAACCTCATGGCCCTCCCCGACGGCGCCCGCCTCAAGATCGGCCAGGCCGAGATCGAAGTCGTCGGCGACTGCGCCCCCTGCACCCACATCGGCGAACTCCACCGCGTCCCCGACCGCCAAGCCTACGAGGACGCCCTGCGCGGCTACCGCGGCAAGATCGCCCGCGTCGTCGCCGTCAGCGGCCGGGCCCGCATCGCCGTGGGCGACGCCGTGCAGCGCCTCCCCTAGCGCGGGAGCCTCCTCCGCCCCGATAATCAACGCGGCGGCGGCGGGATCGGACCACACCCTGTCCCCCACGACGGACCCCAGCAACACCGTCCTCGTCGCCGGGCGCCCCGCCCCCTACACCGTCCGCCGCTCCGCCCGCGCCCGGCGCGCCGCCCTCCACATCCATCCCCGCCGCGGCATCGAGGTCGTCCTGCCCCACGGCGTCCCCGGCGCCGACGCCCCCGCCCTCCTGCGCGAAAAAGCCGCCTGGCTCGAGCGCCACGCCGTCGACATCCACCGCGCCCGCGCCCGCCCGCCCCTCCAGCCCGGAACCACCCTCCCCTACCGCGGGCACTGGCTGCGCCTGCGACGCGCGCAGGCCGGCCGCCCCGCCGTCGCCGCCGATCTCACCGCCGCCACGCTCGACCTGCGCCTCCCCGACCCCCACGACGAACAGGCCCCCCGCCGCACCCTCCTCGCCTGGTATCGCCGCCGCGCCCGCCAGCATCTCCTCGCCAGCCTGCGCTCCCTCCGCCACCCCAGCGACCACCCGGTGCAGCGCCTGAGCGTGCGCGACCAGGACACCTGCTGGGGAAGCTGCTCCTCGGGCGGCGGGCTCAGCTTCAACTGGCGCCTCGTCATGGCGCCCCCCCCCGTCCTCGACGCCGTCGTCGCCCACGAACTCGTCCACCTCCGCCTCCTGGACCACTCCCCCGCCTTCTGGACCGCCCTCGACGCCCGCTTCCCCCGCCACCGCGCCTGCCGCCGCTGGCTCGACGCCAACGCCTACCGCCTCGACCTCTGACTCAGGCGCAAGCGCCGCTCCCCTACGGCAGCGGCTGCGACCACTGCAGCGGCGTCGTTCCCGTCACGAACAGCCACAGCGCCTGCCCCGTCTCCAGCGTCCCAAGCGTGTTGAGGAACGGCGGCGCCCCCGGCAGGAAGCTGTCCCAGGACTGACGCGCCACGTTCCAGCGGAACGCCCGATCGATCCGCCCCGCGATCGGCCCCAGCGCCGTCGTGATCCGCGTCCGCCCACCCGACCAGGTCACGTTGTTCCATCCCGGCCTCAGCTCGACCACCTGCCCGGGGAGGTACCTGAACCCGTCGCGCAGGAGAAACGTCCGTCCGTCCGCCACCCGCACCGACACCGCCACCGCCCCCTCATCGTTGGCCGGCGTCAGCACCACCGCCGTCTCCGCCCTCACCGACACCACCGTCGCCTCCCGGCCGCCGAAGAAAGCGCGGAATCCGCTCGCCTCCCCGAAGCCCGCCCCCTCGATCGTGACCGCATTGCCCCCGGCCGTGCTGCCCCCCCCCGGCCTCACCCGATCCACCCGCGGCCCCAGCCCCAACACCACGTTGACCGCGAACTCCGACGTGTTCCCCGCCGCGTCCGTCGCCAGCGCCGTCAGCACCGTCGTCGTCCCCAGCCGCAGCGGATCGCTGCGGAAGCCGCCCCCGACCCCGACCGCGCTGCCCAGGTAGCGCAGCGCGCCCCCCGCCCCCGCCGCACTCGCCGCCGACACAGCTTCCAGGGAATCCTCCACCGCGTACAGATCGATCAACGCCCCCGGCGGTCCCCTCCCCTCCACCCGCGCCAGCCCACCGTCGAAGCGCACCGCGCTCACCTCCGGCGGGTTCAGCAGCCCGTTGGGGCCGCGGTCGGCGTCGCCCTCGTCGGGCGGGGTCAGGCCGGAGGCCGGATCCGCCGCCGCCACCAGGTCCACGTCCAGCGCCCCGTTGCCCCGCAGCGCGTTGCCTCGGAACGTATTGCCGGCGCTGCCCTCGTCCTCCACGCGAATGCCATTGCCCCCGTTGAACGCGATCACATTGCCCCCGGCCAGCCGCAGCCCCGGCCCCGCCTCCAACGTCACCACGTCCAGCAGCACCGTCGCCACCGCCCCGGCCTCGAAGAAGATCGGCAGCCCCGCCGGCAGCCCCTGCACCAGCAAGCGCATCACCGTGCCCGGCCCCGGCACTGTGAAGATGAACCCGGGCTCCCCCTCCACCGTCGTCACACCCACCACCGTCGCCCCCGCCGGCTCGCCGTCCAGCAGGATCTCCACCACCATCCCCGTTGGCGCGGGCTGCCCGTTCAGCCGCACCCGGCCGCGCACCGTGTGCACCAGATCCGCCGTCTGCGCCACGCCCATCTCCGGCGTGGCCTCGCGCGCTGCCCCCACCACCACCGCGCGCGCGCCCGCGCCGATCGCCACGCCGTGCCCCCCATTCCCCGCCGCCTCCCCCGC
Organism: Dehalococcoidia bacterium; assembly: GCA_965247775.1. GTDB lineage: Bacteria > Chloroflexota > Dehalococcoidia > Bin125 > Bin125. The sequence goes on along the minus strand of OZ252031.1, from coordinate 876,486 downwards.
CCCGTCCACGCCGATGCGGCTGTTGCGAACCTGCACCTCCCGCGTCCCCCTGCCGCTCACCCGCACCCCGTCGCCCGCGTTGTGCAGCGCCGCGATCCCCACCGACGCGCCCGCACCCATCACCACGTCCCGTGCCCCCCCATCGACCAACAACCCCATGCCGCTGTCCCGCAGCGTCACGTCCTCCAGCCGCACGCCCTCCGCCCCACTGATCCGCAGCGCCGCGCCCGGAAAGCCCGTCAGCGTGAACCCCGCCAGCGCCGCCCCCGCGCCGCGCACCACCAGCCCCGCCGACCCCACCGCCAGCGCTGTCCCGTCCACCGTCGCCCCCGCCCCATCAATGCGTATCGCACTCCCCGTCAGCGCCGGCAGCGGACCCGCCAGAACGATCGCCAGGCCCGGACGCAGCCGGATGTCCACGGGACCCGCGCCCCCGGCGTTCGCCCTTTCGATCGCCACACGCAGGCTGCCCGGCCCCGCGTCCCCCCCCTGATCGACGATCAGCACACGCGCCCTCAGCTGCGCCAGCGCCGTCGGCGCGTCCAGCCGGCCCGCGCCCGAGACGTTGTTCGCCCCAGCGCCGTCGAAGTCCACGCTGCCGCCCACCAGCGACGCCCGCAGCAGCGCCCGCTCCCGATCCGGCGGGCCGCCGTCCGCCGCCAGCAACTGCGGCCGCGCCTCCAGCAACAGCGCCGCGATGCCCGCCACGTGCGCCGCCGCCGCGCTCGTCCCGAAGAAGGGCGCGCCGAAACCGCCGCTGCCCGTCACCGCCACCCCATCCACTCCCGCCAGGTCCGGCTTCATCGCCCCGTTGTTCGTCGGGCCGCGGCTGCTGGAGGGGCGAACCTCGTCCACCTCGTTGCCGGCGTACCCCACCGCCGCCGCCGAGATCACCCCACCGCCCGCATCGCTCTGGGCCAGCATGCTGCTGGTCAGCGTGTTGAAATTGCCGACCGTCGCGCCCGCCCCCAGCGCCCCGTTGCGGAAGACGAACAGCTCCAGCGCGCGCGGCGCCGCGCGCTCCTGAAAGTTGTGCACCACCAGCCGGAACATCCCCCCCGCCTGATCGTTCGTGAAGGTCAGGATCTCGCGCGGATTGGCCGAGGTCACGCCCTGCCCCAGCGTCGCCGCCACATGCAATGCATTGGAAGCGTCCAGCAGGTAAAGGTCGTAGTCGTTCTCGGACGCTCCCCAGGGGTCGTCCCAGAACAGCACCGCAAGCACCTCCTCATCCGCCTCCAGGAAGATCTCCTGATACGGCAGCGGCCCCCGCTGCAGGAAGTCCGTCGTTTCGCTCGTCGCCCGGAACTCGTGCACCGGGCCCGACGCCGCCAGCCCCAGCGACGTCCCATCCACTCCCGCCCGGAACGGCCCCGCATAGTGCCGCCGCGCCCAATTCCCCACCGCCGTGATGTAGGCCCGGATCGGCCAGTCCGCATTGTTCAGCGCCGCCGCCGTATTGCGGGAGACGGCGCTCGCCTGATCATCGGGGAAGAAGAACCCCAAGTCGTCCACGACGATATCCGTCCGCTCGGCCAGGTACGTCACCGCCTCCATCATGTCCAGGTCCGTCTCCGCGTTGGCGAAATACAGATCCGCGCCCGGCGCAAGGTCGTGCACGATCTCCAGCATCGCCGTCCCCTCCGACCCCGCCGCCATCCCGATCCCCTCGTGATGAAACGACTGACTCCCCGCCAGCCGCGGCAGATCCCCCACCGCCTGCGCCTCCGCCAGGCCCCCGACCCCGTCCGAAATCACGCCCACCCGCACCCCCGCCCCGCTCAACCCCTCCTCGCCGCGCACCAGCGCCGCACGCAGCGCCGCATCCCCCTGCGTCACCTGCGAACCCGCCGCCGAGACCGCGTACGTCGGCAGGTCCACGAAGGCCACCCCCGGGCCCGCCGCCAGGGCGGCCAGCTCTGCCACCGGAACCCGCAGCTGTGCGCGCCCCAGATCGACCCGGCGGCGCTCCACCTCCGCGCCCAGCGCCGCCAGCGCGACCGCTTCCGGCCCCTCCCCCACCAGCCGCACGTCCACCTGCACCCGGCCCGCCCCGTCCAGGCGCAGCCTGCCCGCCGCGGCCGCGTCGCGCAGCCGCTTGCTCGCCCCGACAAGCGCAGCGGGATCCGCGGGCGCGCCCGCTGCACGAAGGCGCCCCGCCTGCTCGGCCAAGTCGCCCAGGATTGGGGCCAGACCATCGCCGCCGGGCTTCCCCGTCTGCGCCGACACGGCCACGGGCCCCGCCGAGGCCACCGCCCCCAGCACGATCGCCACCATCAACACCACGACGGCCAGGCCACGGAGGGCGGCCCGGGGCAGGCGCGCTGGGGGCTCCCGGGCAGGCTGAACGCCCGAGCGCTGCATCCCGTCCCTCCCCCGCCGCCGCCGCCGCGGCGCGCGTCACACCCGGCCGAGGGACACCCTACACCGAGCCGCCGGGGCCAGGGAGATCCCCGCTCGCCCGGCCCCACCTACCTCACCCCCCCGCGCGCCGCCGGCGCCGGGCCTTGATAGACTCGGCCGCAATGAGCCTCGCGCCGCCGCCCCAGCCGGCCCCCACGCCGGAGACATCAGGTCTGCGTCACGCGCCCGGCCTCATCTGGTGGTTGCCGTTGCTGCTGGCCGCCGTGGCCGGGGCAGCGGTGTTCTTCATCGCCGATGGCGATGGCCAGGTCTACGAATCCCACGCCGCCCTGCTGGTCCCCGAAGGCGACCCCGCCGCGCCCGCCGCCTTCGCCGCCCAGCTCACCAGCGACGACGTCCTCAACAGCACCATCCGCACCCTCCAACTCGACACCACCGCAGCCCTCGTGCGCCAGCGCATCGCCGTGGAGGTCAACGGCGTCGTCGTCGGCATCTTCGCCCGCGCCTCCTCCCCGGAGGCCGCTCGTCGACTCGCCCAAGCCGTCATCAACGAAGCCCGCGCCGCGCGCAACGCCTCTCCCAGCGACGCCCGGCCTCGCCTGCATCGCCGCGCCGCCCGCCCAGACCAGCCGGTGCAGGACGAACGCGCCCGCAACAGCGCCGTCGCCGTCGCGGCGGGGCTGCTGGCCGGGATCGGCCTGGCCGTCGTCGTCGGCCGCCCGGAGCGCGCCCAGGCGCACCGGCTCGACGCCCACCGGCTCACCCCCTGGCCCGTGCTGGGCCGCATCCCCCGGCGCCCCACATCTCCCGATCCCCGCGGGAGCACCGGGGAGCCCGCCCAGGCCTATGGGCGCCTCTGGGCCCGTATCGAGGCCGAGCGTGGCGGCGCTGGCTTCCACCGCCTGCTGGTCACCGGCGTCGAACGCGGCGACGGCGCCAGCACCGTCGCTGTGCAACTCGCCCTCGCCGCCGCCGCCGCCGGGCTGCACACCACGCTCGTCGACGCTGACCTCTTCACGCCCGCCCTCCACCAACGCTTCGGGCTCCCCAACGGCCCCGGCCTCGCCGACAGCCTGGCCACAGCGCCGGCGGCGCTCGGCCTCCGCGACCCCGAACCGGCGTTGCCGCTGCTCATCCTCACCCGCCCCAGCGACGCCTCCAACAGCGACCGTCTGCGCCTGCTGACGGCAGGCTTCGCCCCCACGGACCCTGAGGCCCTGCTCAGGGGCGCAAGTGCGCCCGCCGTCTTCGACCGGCTGGCGGAGGACGCCGACCTCGTCATCATCGATGGCCCCGCATTGCAATCGCGCGCCGCCCTCGCCGCCCTCGCCCACCACGCCGACGCCCTCCTCATCGTGGTCAACGCCCTCAGCGGCGACCCCGAAGCCGTCCAGCACGCCGCCGAGGGGCTGGGCCGCAGCGCCGGCCGCGTCATCGGCGTCGTCGTCACGCGCGACGCCGCCGGTCCCCCACCGGCCCCGCCCGCCCCCGCCCTGGGCTGGCCCGACGCCCCCGCCGCGCCCCGCCGGATCACCCGGCCGGACCCCTGATGCGCATCGAAACGGCGATCTCCTCCAGCCTCAGCCTCGCCGCAGCCGACGCGCGCCGCCTCGAGCAGCGCGGCTACGATGCCTGCCTCACGCTCGAGACCCAATACGACCCCTTCCTGCCGCTCGTCCGCGCCGCCGAAGCCACCAGCACGCTCGGCCTCGGCACCGGCATCGCCGTCGCCTTCCCGCGCAGCCCCATGGTCACCGCCCAGCTCGCCTGGGAGCTGCAGCGCTTCTCCGGCGGCCGCCTGAGACTGGGGCTCGGACCACAGGTCAAAGGCCACAACGAACGACGCTTCAGCGTCCCCTGGTCGCCGCCCGCCCCCCGCCTGCGTGAATACGTCCTCGCCCTCCAAGCGATCTGGGCCGGCTGGCAGAACGGCGAGCCCTACGACTTCCAAGGCGAGCACTATCAATTCAGCCTCATGACGCCCAACTTCGCGCCCCCGCCCATCGATCACCCCCGCATCCCCATCGACATCGCGGCCGTCGGTCCCGCCATGTGTCGCGTCGCCGGCGAGGTCTGCGACGGCATCCGCCTGCATCCCCTCAACTCGCCCAAGTACATCCAGGACGTCGTGCTGCCAAACGTCGCGCTCGGGGCGGCCCGCGCCGGGCGCAGCATCGCCGACGTCCACCTCATCCACGCCGGCTTCGCCGTGATTGGCGACAGCGAGGAGGAGCGGGCGACGGCCCGCCGGCACGTCGCCGGCCAGATCGCCTTCTACGCCTCCACCCGCTCCTACCGCGGCGTCCTTGACATCCACGGCTTCGGCGACCTCAGCCCCCGCCTGCACGCGCTCTCCCTCCAGGGGCGCTGGGGCGAGATGGCGGAGCTGATCAGCGACCCGGTGCTGGAAGCCTTCGCCGTCGTCGGCAGCCCCGAGGACGCCGCCCGCGATCTGCACCGCCGCTTCGCCTCCACCTGTGGCGCCGCCGCGTTCGATGCGCCGGCCCGCATGGAGGACGCGGACCGCGCCCGCCGCCTCATCGAGATCGCGCGCACGGGCGCCAGCGACCTCTAGCGGCTCCCCGCTGCCAGCGTGCGCGCGAACTCCTCGCGCCACGCCGCCCGCGGCGCAAACGACGCCGCGCCCGCGATCCCCCGCTCAGTCCGCGCGGCGATCGCCGCGTCGCTCAGCGACAGATCCAGCGGTTCCCGTCGCGGCTGCGAGACCATCCAGGGCGAATCCACGAACGCCTCCAGCCGGTTCCCCTCCCGGTCCGGAAAGGAGATCGACCAGGCGTTGCCGTGGTCCAGCGGCAGCGCCTCCTACACCCCGTCCGCCTCCAACGCCGCCCGCAGCCGGCGCAGCCGCGCCAGCGACTCCACCCGAAACGCGATCTGGTTCAGCAGCACGTTCCCCGGCGCCGTCCGCCGCCCGTCCACCAGCACCAACTGCCACCAGCACCAACGAATGGTGCTCACGCGGGTCCGTGCTCAGGAACACCAGCCGCGTCTCGCGGCCGTTGATCGGCGCCACCCCCTCGTCGCTGACCCGCATCCCCATCACGCGCCTGGAGAAGCCGCGCATCGCCTCCACGTCGAAGCAGTGGATACCCATGTGGCTGAATGGGATCGCCGCGCTCATACCGACTCCTCTTCGTCCAACGACAATCGTGCCTGCAGCGTAGCGCTCACCGAACATGCCAATGGAGAGGGGCCGCCGGCAAGGCCGCGCGGCTCCTCCCCGTCGGCCCTGGGGAAGGGCCACCCTCCGGCGCTGACGACCCCGATCACCCCAACCGCCCCGGGCGGGTGGGCTGGCAAGACAACCGCTCGCAGGCTTCGCCCCACCGCATCCGCCCGCGCGCCGGCGCCGCGAGGAACGCCGCGCATCCCCTCCCCCAGCCCTCCACCCAGCGCCCTCCACCCAGCGCCCTCCACCCAGCGATCGAGCGGCGCCCCGGCGGCGCCCTACCCCTCCCCCACCAGCGCCCGCCCGATCACCAACCGCCGGATCTCGCTCGTCCCCGCCCCGATCTCCAGCAGCTTCGCGTCGCGCAAGTAGCGCGACACCCGGAACTCGTTCATGTAGCCGTAGCCCCCGTGGATCTGCACCGCCTGATTCGCGGCCCGCATGCACACCTCCGCCGCGAAGAGGATCGCCGCCGCCGCCTCCTTGTCCATCCCTCCGCCCATCCCCTGCGATGCCGCCTCCGCGCGCACCGCCGTGCTGTACACCAGCCAGCGCGCCGCCTCAATCTCCGTGTACATGTCCGCCAGCTTGGCCTGAATCAACTGGAAGTCGCCGATCCGCTGCCCGAACTGCTTGCGCTCCCGCGCGTAGGCAATGCTGTCCTCCAGCGCCGCCTCCGCCATGCCGATGCACTGCCCCGAAAGGAATGCCCGCTCGATCGCCAGCCCCTGCATCATCACCGTCACCCCCCGGTTCAGCTCCCCCAAAATGTTCCCCGCCGGCACCTGGCAGTCATCCAGGATCAGCTCCGCCGTCGGGGAGCCCCGGTGTCCCAGCTTGTCCAGCGTCTGCCCCACCGCGAAGCCCGCGAACCCCTTCTCGATCACGAACGCCGTGATCCCCCGCGACCCCGCCTCCGGCTCCGTCTTCGCGTACAGCACCAGTGTGTCCGCCACCGAGCCGTTGGTGATGAACATCTTGCGACCGTTGAGCACGTAGACATCGCCCTCCCGCCGCGCCGTCGTGCGGATCCCCACCGCGTCCGACCCCGCCTCCGGCTCCGTCAGCGCCAGGGCCCCCACGTGCGTCCCCGCGCAGAGGGGCGGCAGGTAGCGCTGCTTCTGCTCCGCCGTACCGTTGACCGTCAGGGTGTTCACGCACAGGTTCGCGTGCGCCCCGTACGACAGCGCCACCGACGCCGATGCCTTGCCCATCTCCTCGATCGCCAGCACCCCCGCGAGCAGATCCGCCCCGGCCCCCCCGTAGGCCTCCGGCGCGTTGATCCCCAGCACCCCCAGCGCCCCCAGCTTGGGCCACAGCTCGCGGGGAAAGCGGTCCTCCCGGTCGATCGCGTCCGCGATCGGCGCGATCTCCCGGCGCGTGAACTCCCGCACCGTGTCGCGGATCAGCCGCTGCGCCTCGCTCAGTTCCACATCCATGCGCGCCTCCCCGCGCAGGATACGCGCCCCAGCCGCGGCCCCGGCCCCCCCACGAGGGATAGCGCCCCGGCCCCGCCTGCGTCAGCATCACCAGGTGACCGATCCCGCGCGCCCCTCCCCCCAAGCCCTCCTCGCCGCCGCCCGTGACGGCCTCTCCGCTCCGGCCCCCCTCGACCCCCCCACCTGGGACCGCCTCCAGGACCGCGCCCGCGTCGCCCTCTGGCGCGCCGGCGAGCGCCTCGCCGTCGCCGAGGGGCTAGCCCAAACAACCGCCGGCGCCTCCCCCACCAACGATCCCCTCACCGCCGTCCGCGCCGCCGCGGCCGCCGCCGCCGCGGCGCTGCCCGACGGCCTCCCCGACCCCGGCAACATCTTCATCGACATCGAACTCGTCGACACCGTCGAACCCCTCACCCCCGCCGGCTTGAGCGGCCTCCTCTTCGGCTTCGAGCCCGGCCTGCATGGCCTCGCCCTGCAGGAGCAGCCTCGCGCCGCCGGCGGCTGGCCCGCCGACGCCCTCCTCAGCGCGGGCGGCTCCGCTCGCTGGGCCAAGGCGATCCTGCGCCACGTCCACCCGCCCGGGACCCGCTTGCCCCCCAGCGTCGGCGTGCGCCGCTTCACGACCCGGCAGGTGCTGGGCCCCTGGGTCCCGCCCACGGACGACGCCGCCCCACCCAAGGACGGCGAACCTCCCCAGGCCACCCCCCTCCAGGCCGGCACGCGCCTCGTCCCCGCCCAGGCCGTCGCCGCCGACTCCCTCATCCGCGCTGCCACCCTGGCCGGGGCCTGGCTCATCCGCCACCAGCGCCCCGGCGGCTTCTTCCGCTACGAGTTCCTCGAACGCACGCATGAGTGGTCGGCCGCGGACTCACTCGTGCGTCAGGCCGGCTGCGCCTGGGCCGTCGCCGGCCTGGCCCGCGTCGCGCCCCAGGCCGGCTTCACCCAACCCGCCCTGCACGCCATCCGCGGCATCGTCGGCGCCACGCTCAAGCGCGGCGGCCCCGGCAACCTCGCCTACCTGCAAGCGCCCGGCGGCCGGCCCAGCCTCGGCGCGATGCCCCTGCTGCTCCTCGCCGCGGATGAGTTCGCCTCCCCCAGCGCCGGCGGCCCCCACCAAGGCAGCCCCCTTGACGCCGCCGCCCGCGACGGCATCATCGCCACGCTGCTCGCCGTTCAGACCCGGGAGGGCGCCTTCGGCGCCCGCGCCCGCGGCCTCGAACTGGAGGGCTCCGAAATCTACTACGCCGGCCAGATCGCCCTCGCGCTCGCCCGCCGCTATGCCCTCAGCAAGCGCGACCGCCTCGCCACCGCCGGCCTGCGCTCCCTCCGCTACTACCGCCAGTGGTGGGACGAAGGCAACGCCAACCTCTCCTTCGCCACCTGGATGCTGCAAGCCTGCGACGCCTGGCACGCCCTCCGCGACGACGACACCGCCCGCGACTTCTGCTTCCAAATGGCCGACTGGGCCCTCCAGTTCCAGCACCCCCAAGACCACCCCAACCCCCTCTGGGTCGGCGCCTTCGAGCGCACCCCCGGCATCGGCACCGCCGCCTACACCGAGGGCATGATCCGCGCCCTCGCCCTCGCCCGCCGCGTCGGCGACCAAGACCGCGCCCGGCGCTACGAAGAGAGCGTCCGCCTCGCCATGCGCTTCCTCCTCTCGCTCACCATGCAGGAAGTCGACCTCGTCTACGTCGGCGGGCGCGAACATCTCGGCGCCGTGCGCTCCTCCCTGCAACGCCGCAACCTCCGCTGCGACAACGCCCAGCACTTCGCCCGCGCCGCCCTCGCCGCCGCCACCGAACTCTTCCGCGCCGAGACCTGAGCCGGCGCCCGTCCCTTCAGGGGCCCACCGCAGTGCTAGCCACCCTGCTAGCCTCCCCCCGCACGGGAGGACCGAGGCATGCGCGCCGTCGTCGTCACCCCCGATCGCGACCTCGCCCTCACCGATCTCGACATCGCCCCCCATCCCGGCGAGGTCCTCCTCCGCGTCCGCGCCTGCGGCATCTGCGGCTCCGACCTGCACGGCCTCATCCACCCCAACGCCTTCGGCACCCGCGCCGGCGACGTCATGGGCCACGAGTTCTGCGGCGAGGTCGCCGAAACCGGCGACGGCGTCCAGGGCTGGCAGCCCGGCGAGCGCGTCGTCGTCCGCCCCGTCCTCGCCTGCGGCGACTGCCCCGCCTGCAACGACGGCTTCTCCTGGCGCTGCCGGCGCGGCAAGCCCGTCGGCCTCGGTCCCGGCGCCGTCGGCGGCGCCTACGCCGAGTACGTCCGCGCCACGCCCTCCACCCTCGTCCGCATCCCCGACGCCCTCCCCGACCGCCACGCCGCCCTCACCGAGCCCTTCGCCGTTGGCCTCCACGCCGTCAACCGCGCCCGCGTCGGGCCCGGCGACTCCGTCTGCATCATGGGCGCCGGCCCCGTCGGCCTCTTCACCCTGATCGCCGCCAAGCGACGCCGCGCCGGCCCCATCCTCGTCTCCGAGCCCGCCGCCGGCCGCCGCGCCCTCTGCGAGCAGCTCGGGGCCACCGCCACCGTCGACCCCAACCAGGAAGACCCCGCCCGGCTCATGCGCGAGCTGGCCGGCAGCCGCCCCGACGTCGTCTTCGACGCCGTCGGTACCGCCCCCACCCTGCAGGAGGCCATCCGCCTCGCCCGCCGCAACGGCCGCGTTGGCGTCGTCGGCGTCTGCACCGTGCCCCACACCCTCCAGCCCCTCACGGCCATCACCAAGGAACTCGACCTGCACTACGCCTTCGCCTGGAGCGACGCCGACTTCGACGCCGCACTGCGCGCCATCGCCGAGGGCGCCGTCCCCGCCGACGCCCTCATCAGCGACGTCATCGGCCTCGACCAAGTCCCCGCCATGTTCCGCGCCCTCGCCCAGCCCACCACCCAAGTCAAAGTCATCGTCGAGCCCTAGCGCGCCGCCGCCTCCGACACCTCGCACACACGCGCCAGCGCACCCACATCCGCGCACTCCCGCCACAACGCCCGCACCGCCGTCGATGGCAGCAGCAATTCCGCCGCGAACGTATCGCACAGCGCCTCCCGCACCGCCGGCGACAAGGCCCGCCCGGGCGCCTCCGCCCCCGGCAGCCCGTCTCCCAGCAGCAAGTGCCCCAGCTCGTGCGCCAGCGTGAAGCGCACCTGCGCCCGGCCGTCCGCCTCGTTCACGATGATCAGCCAGCGCCCCTCCAGCCACTGCAGCCCGCCCCGCAAGCCCGCGTGCAACCGATCCTCCAGCACCACCACCGGCCGATGGTCCATCCGCGCGAAGCAGTCCAGCACCGAAACCGGCGGCCCGCCCGTCGCCGCCGCCAGTTGCACCGCGGCCCGGCGCAGGGAATCGCACAGCTCCGGCAGCGCAGGCGCCACCCCCCCGCTAGGACGCCCCCGCGGGGCGTTCGTCGGCGGGCGAGTTCTCGGCCGCGATGGCCGCACGCGCGCGACGGAATGCCGCATCCAGCGAGGCGTGGGCGGCGGCCCGCTCCGGCTCGCCCGCGTAGAGCAGCTCCCAGTCCTCGCGAGTGGCGGGGCGGGCCAGCTCCTCCCGCCGTCGCTGCCGGAAGTCGGGATTGCTAAAGAACGCAACGTCGTACCCCGTCATGTCCGCGATGCGCTGCAGCGTATGCACGTCGATCCCACGCCGCCCCCGCTCGATGTCCGACAACCAGTTCTTCTTCCGCCCCACCCGCGCCGCTAGCTGCTCCTGCGTCAGCCCCGCCTCGCGACGCGCCAGCCGCAGGCGCGCGCCCACCGCCGCCCGCTCCGGGGCGACCTCCGGCTCCCGCGCTGGCCTGCGCGCGCTGTCGGCACTCATCGCCTTCCGTCGCTCCCCAGCCGCCGCCCGCAGAGGCGGCGGCCGGATCCGAGTGGTTGCCCTGCCATCCCGCAATCGCTATCATACATCCGCGTATCGCGCACTGTAAAGCCCCGCCGGCGATACCCCGCCCGGCGGCGCGCCGCGACCGCTGCCCCCAGGATCCCATCGACGCACGGTGGCCACTCGTTCGGAGTGCTCCGTGCCCGTCGCCTCTCCCCGCCGCTCCTGCTGTCACCACTGGCAGATCGCCGCCACCCCATTGCGAGGGGGCTATCCCGCCGAATGTCGGCACTGTCATACCCAGCGCACCTTCCCCGGCATCGACGACCAGCTCGTCCTCAGCCGCGCCCTCCTCGCCTCCCTCGACCGCGTCATCGACACCCCTGGCCCGCTCTCGGACCTCAACGACGACACCGCGCCGCTCATCCTGGCCGCCCTCGCCCTGCTCGCCCCCGCCGAAGCCCCGCCAGCACGCGGGCCCGCGAGCACCGGGCCTCAGCCGTAGGCCCAGCCCCCCTTCACCAACAACCGCCCCATCCGCAGGCGCTGGCCCAGATGGTCGCCGCACAGCGCCACGCGCACATCCTCTACTCCCTCCCGCTGCCGCCGCCCCTCACGCAGCGGCCAGCGCCGCCCCCAGAGGCGCCGCTCGGCCGGTCGCGAGCAGAAATCGCAGGGCCCCATCGCCACCGGATACTAGAGAACATCTGTTCCTATCCGCAACGCCCGCCCCGCCCAATTCCGGCCGGCGTGCAGCCCAATCCGTCCTCCCTGCCGGGCCCTCGCGCTCTCGCCGGTTCCTTGACCCTCGCCCGTCCGTCCCGATCCCGTGGCAGCGGCTGGGCGCGTCGAGAAACCCGGAGGCCGGCGGAGCGGGGCATCAACCACGAGGGGACGGCAACTGCGGAATCACGCGCCGGTACGGCGCATGGGACGCGTCACCCTCGCCGCCGCGCGACCGAGCACCGTCTCCTCCATCATTGAGGCGCGGCCGCAGGAGCCGGAAGAATGAGCCGCTTCCTCATCACCGACGACCGCCCCGCCGGACAACGCGTCTCCATCCGCGAAGGGAATTATATACTTGACCTCCCTCCGCTCAGAACAGCCGCGGTCGTCGGTCAGGCTTTCGACCTAATTGCCTTTCCGCTTCGCTCGGCGGCGGGTGGCGCGGTTCTGCGGGGTTGGAGCGTTCGCCGGCGCGTCTTCCACGAAGTCGATATGTCTCTGGGAGGGAGTGCGAAATGAGAATTGCGTGTAGCCCGCGTGATTGGTCACCGCTAGATCGCCTTGGGTGATCACATCCATCCCAATGAGGACATCCTGACCACCCAACAATTCCCCAACGGTGACCCGCATGGATGGGAACAGGACAAGCGGTGGTATGAGGATTGACACGTGATACGTGAGGGACTCTGCGTTGCCGTGCACGCCTGATACGGGGGTCCGGCCTGTTGCTTTCAGACCACAGGCTTCGATGACGGCCCGCGTAATGACGCAGTGCGTCGCTCCGGTATCCCAAAGCGCAGCGAATTCTTTATGGTCCGGAATTCCGTCAGCCGGATCGTGTCCCGGATCAGGTCGCCATGCGGGAGCGATAGCGCACGGGGCAACCAACACCGGTGCCAGCCTAGAGGCCGTGCTCGTAAAACTGTGTGCTTGTGGGGGAGATTCCACTATGTGAATCGGACGCGGGAGTGGAATACCCAGGGTTCAGTCTGACGAGACACTTTCTGCACGAGAAATGTTCCGAGGACATGGCCTCGCCGTTGGGCATCCTCGATTGCTTCGAGGTCATCCGTGTACGGGCCGAGAACGGTGAAACCGACCGTAGGATCATCCGCCTGTGTGATCACGACCACCTGACCATCAAATTTCGCCGCAAGCGCTTCTTGGTTCTCAAGATAGAAACGAAATTCTTCATGCAACGCGGCCGCCATATGAAGGTCCTCCTCCACTGCGTGACATCCTCCCTCTATCGGGGGGTGCGGGATACTAGAAGGGACCTCCTCGTGTCAAACCCTTCACTGTCTCTTCTCCCTGCCAATTGGATTTTCTCGACGTTGAGACCCGCGGGTCTAGCCGATGGGCGTCAGGGTGACGCGCCCATTCTCGGCCCTGGGCCGCTACGTTCCCTCGTCGTCTAGGGGAGATTAGTCGTCGTCCAGTGGCATTGCGAACGTAGTGTTGATCTTCGGGTAGACCCTATCCAACATCCGTTTGAACCCGTTCCAGGTCGTCGCGGCGCGCATGAGCGCCGTCACGCCGGCAAGGTGCTCTTTGAGCTTCGGGTGGCCGATATCCGGCGTGAACCATTGGTGATGGCGGTTCCGGCGCCAGCCCATGGGCAGGATCGGATTGCGCTCCCGCGAGATCGCCCAGCTCCAGGCCCGCCCACTCCCCTACCCCAACACCCCCGGCCACACCTCCCGCTGCACCATCTCCAGCCGGCGCAGGTAGGCGTCCATCGGGATCTGCGCCGCCCGATCGAAACTCGGCAGGTGCACCCCCAGCCGCGCATACCCCGCCGCGCGATACGCCCCCAGCCGCTCCCCGATCGGTCCCGGCTCCGCCCCCAGTGGCGCCGACTCCTGCAGCGGGAACGCCTCCTCCTCCCTCCCCGCCTCCCGCAGCAGCCCCCGCATCGACTCCGCCAGCGACGCCGCCTCCCCCGGCGGCAGGTTCGGCGGCCCCACCCAGCCGTCCCCCAACCGCGCCGCCCGCCGCATCGCCCGCGGCGACCCACCCCCAAAGATGATCGGCGGCCCGCCCGGCGTCACCGGCTTCGGCAGCAGGCTCATCTCCAGCACCTGATCGAAGCGCCCCGCGAAGCTCACCGGCTCCTGCCGCCAGCACGCCCGCAGCAGCGCCACCGCCTCCTCCAGCCGCGCCCCCCGATCCCCGAACGACGCCCCCAGCGCGCCGAACTCCGTCTCCAGCCAGCCCGCCCCCACCCCCAGCCGCAAGCGCCCCCCGCTCAGCCAGTCCACCTCCGCCGCCTGCTTCGCCACCAGCACCGGCCCCCGCTGCGGCAAGACCAGCACGCTCGTCATCAACGACACCCGTGCCGTCCACACCGCCACCGCCGCCAGCAGCGTCAACGCCTCATGGTGCGGGATCGCCCCGTGGGAGCGCGGCGTCGCCCGGCCGGGTCGCGCGTACGGATACATCACGTGGTCCGCCACGAAGAGGAAATCGTAGCCGATCGCCTCCGCCGCCTGCGCCCAATCGCGAAGCTGCGCCACCTCGTAGTCCCAGTGCCAGGCCGGGATCTGCGCGCCCAGCTCCAGCCGCGCCATGCGCTCCCCCCTGCAAGCGGCGCCCCGGCCGGCGACCGAAACGGCCCCCGCCGCGCCGCCGATGCTACCAGCGCCGCACGCGCCCCCATGGCTACCGCCCCCAGTCCAGCAACAGGTATGCTCGCAGCACCGTCTGGAGGTGGAGGAATCGAGGACTCCGGGGAGGCAGGAGGACGCCATGCAAAAAGACGAACGGCAAGCCGGTGAAGAGGGCGTCATCCGCAGCGACATCGCCGAGATGGTCGATCGCGCAGCGGCCATGGCCACCTACGCCTTCAACGCGGTCCGCAGCGCCGGACAGGAAGCCGCCGGCCCCCTGCCCGACGGCCTCCCCGAGCGCCTGGCCGAGCAAACCTACGTCGACGTCCTGCGCTACTCGCTCGACGAGTGCGCCTGCCCCTGTCACCAGGAACACCCCCAGCAATCGTGAGGCGCCCCGCCCCGGCCGACGCCGCCGCGCTGCTAGCCTGCCCCCGGCCGCGCCCGCGCCGCCGCCGCGAGCGAGAGAGGACCACAGCATGACCACCGCCCAGGACTCCGTCGTCACCCCCCAGCGCTACGCCCAGGGCCGCACCTGGCCCCAGTATCTCGGCTACATCGGCTCGCCCGCCAACCTAGGACGCCCCAGCCCGAGCGGCGAGCGCCCCAACAACAGCGAGCGCTTCCAGCGCAACATGGACCAGTACACCATCAAGCCCCAGCACGTCACCGCCCTCCAGGCGCTGCCCCCCTGCAAAGTCCTCGCCATCGGCGAAGACTGGTGCCCGGACGTCTACCGCGGCCTGCCGGTCATCGCCCGCCTCGCCGAGGCCGCCGGCTGGGAGCTGCGCCTCTTCCAGCGCGACGAAAACCCCGACATCATGGCCGAGTTCCGCAAGGAAGTGGACGGCCAGTCCTTCGACTCCATCCCCGTCGCCGTCTTCTACTCCGCCCAAGACTTCCGCTACCTCGGCCACTGGATCGAGCGCCCCAAAGTCGCCAACGACGTCATCGCCGGCATCGCCCAAGAGTTCACCCGCCGCGCAGGCGAAAGCGAAGACGACATGCGCACCCGCCTCCGCGCCCGCTACCAAGAACTCCAGACGTCCGACCAGTGGGACGACTGGCGCCACGCCTCCGTCGACGAGATCGTCGCCCTCATCCAGAACGCCTAACGGCCCCATCCCCTCCCATGCCGCTCACCCGGAGCCTGTGCAAGGACGCCCCGCCTCCCACTGCGCCCATCCTGAGGCGCTCGCAGGGCAGGGACGGAACCGGCATACACGCCCCTCCAGCACCCCACGCACGCCACCATCCCACAACGCGCGGGGCGAGTGAGTGGGCAAGAAGAACTCCCACAAACCCCGCCGGACCCCAACGCCGCAGCGCGGCAGCGCCCTCCCAAGGCAGCGCCCTCCCAAGGCAGCGCCCTCCCAAGGCAGCAGCACCGCGCCCCCATTCCCACTCCCCCTCTCCATTGCCGCCCCCGCGCGCGCCGGCGCGATGACGCAGACCGCAGAGATCAGCGCAGCAGACTGGACGGCCCAGGCCGGACTCTCGGCCGACCAATTGCCAGCGCGGCTGCGCGCGCACTTCCGCGATCTCGCTCAGCTCGACGACGAAGCGATCCGAGCCACCTGGGAACGCTTCCTCCCGGCCGAAGCGGAACTCGCCGATGAGGCGCTGCGCCGCATGACGCAAGCGCGCCTGCGAGCGTTCATCGGCATGGAGACGGACCAGGTGCAAAAGCTGGTCAGCGACCTGCTCACCACACTCGACGAACTCGAACGCCGCGCCGGCGGCGAGACCGAGAGCACCATCGAGAAACCGGAGGCGCCGGCTGCCGCACGCCCCTGGTGGAACTCGACGAAGTGGAAATTCTGGTAGCGAAGGCTCCCACCCCTTCCGCGCGGCGCATCCCGCGGCCGCCCCTACCCCTGCACGCCACCCCTCCCACTCCCCCTCCCCATCGCCGCCCCCCTGGCGCCGAGCCGGGTGCCGCTCGGGCTCCTCCTGAGATGCGCGATCCGCCCCGATCGCTCTTCGTCGCGGTCGTCCAGGAAGGCGCACAGGCAGCACCCCCGCCGTGACCCGACCAACAACCCCCTTTCGGTAGCCGCCGGAACCTTCTCGCGCTCGCCCCTCGCGCGATCACGATACCCCTACCCAAACCCGCGATCCGCGTGCTACACTCCGCAGCATGACCAGAACATCAGTTCGATACGACGACGGCGCCCTCTCCCCCGCTCGACGCAACGACCGCCGCCGCAGCATCGACGACCTCACCCACAAAGGCCACACCCCCCACGAAATCGCCGAAACCCTGGACTACACCACCCAGACCATCACCGGCGAAATCTCCCGCATCCGCAAGCGCTCCCGCGACCTCTTCCGCCGCGAACGCGCCGCCGAACGCGCCCAGGCCTACGCAGACTGCCGCCGCCTCCAGCAGCGGCTCTGGAAAGTGATCGACCTCCTCGTGCCCCGAGACAACACCCACGAACCCGACCCCAAAGCCGTCCCCCCCGCCGCCCGTGCCCTCCTCGACGCCATCAAACTCGCCCAAGCCCTCCGCGACGCCGACGACAAGCACATCCAGGACGGCGAGATCACCGTCCGCGATGTCTACGCCACGCTCGACCCCGCCTTCTTCGACGGGCCCCGTCCCTCCCCCCTCAGCACCACCAGGGCAGCCGATGCCCCCGGCGCAGCGCCCCCCAACCACTCCTGAGACGCGCGTGACCAGGGACAATCCCGCCCCCAAGACCCGTGCGCATCTCGCCACGGTCAACGCCTGGTGGGACCACCACAACGACCCCGCCGCCTTCGCCCGCGACGTCCTCGGCCTCGACCTCTGGGCCCGCCAGCGCGAGATCGCCCGCGCCCTCCGCGACCACCCCCGCGTCGCCGTCCGCTCCTGCCACGCCGCCGGCAAAACCCTCCTCGCCGCCGCCTGCGTCTGCTGGTTCCTCTACACCCGCCGCGACGCCGTCGTCCTCACCACCGCCTCCACCTTCCGCCAGGTCCGCTATGTCCTCTGGCGCACCATCCAGAGCCTCGTCGCCGGCGCCCCCCGCCCCCTCGGCGGCGCCCTCCTCGACACCGAACTCCGCCTCGGCCCGCGCTGGTACGGCCTCGGCCTCAGCACCGACCACCCCGAGCGCTTCCAGGGCTTCCACGCCCCCCATCTCCTCGTCGTCGTCGACGAGCCCGGCGCCGTCCCCCCCGGCGTCTTCGCCGCCATCGAAGGCGTCCTCGCCTCCGGCCACACCCGCCTCCTCATGATCGGCAACCCCACCCAGCCCGACGGCCCCTTCTTCGACGCCTTCCACGCCCAGGCCGGCGCCTACCGCACCTTCCGCATCTCCGCCCTCGACACCCCCAACCTCCGCCCGCACGCCGCCTCCGCCCCACCCCGCCCCTACCTCGTCTCCCGCCAGTGGGTCGACGAACGACGCCGCCTCTGGGGGCCCAACAGCGACCTCTACCGCTCCCGCGTCCTGGCCGAGTTTCCCCGCCGCGCCGCCGACCAGCTCTTCCCCCTCGCCCTCCTCGACGCCGCCACCGACCCCGAACCGCCGCCCGCCGCTTCCCCACGGCGCGCCGCCCTCGGCGTCGATCTCGCCCGCTTCGGCGACGACGCCACCGCCTTCACCTGGATCGAGGACGGCCGCCTCACCCGCCAGCTCCAGTACCGCGGCGTCGGCCTCATGGACACCGCCGGCCGCATCATCGAAGCGCTGCAGGAGCGCCCCGGCCTCGCCCTCGCTCTCGACGACACCGGCCTCGGCGGCGGCGTCACCGACCGCCTGCGCGAACAAGGCTGGGAGCCCCTGGCCGTCAACTTCGGCGCCGCCGCCCACGACCGCGACCACTACGCCAACCGCAGCGCCGAACTCTACAGCCGCCTCGCCCGCGCCCTCGAAGACGGCGACCTGCGCCTGGACGGCGCCCTCCCCAACCACGACGCCCTCAACGGCCAGCTCAGCGGCATCCGCTACCAGGTCGCCAGCGACGGGCGGCGCGCCGTGCGCAAGCGCGGTCCGGACGGCGGCCCCGCCGCACGCAGCGCCAGCCCCGACCTCGCCGACTCCCTCGCCCTCGCCTGGGCCGCCTACGAAGAAGGCCTCCTCACCCCCGGCGTCTACTAGCCCGCCTCACCAGCGCGCCCGCGATCACGCGAAGGAACACCTCATGCCACCCGCCCACCCCGGATCCGCGCAACCCGCGGGCGAGCCGATCGAACCCCGCGCCCGATGGACGGCGGCGGCGGCCCCCGCTGCGGACCCCTCCCCTCCCCCCTCTCCATCGCCCCGCCGGACCGTCGCCAACAATCCGCGCCGACCCGAGAGGGAGAGGGCGGTCGGGGGTGAGGTCGGCCGCCCCCGCTGCCCCCGCTGCCGTCGCGCCAGCGGCCTCCTCCTCGACCGCCCCGCCCTCGGCGCCTACCACCCCGTCTACCGCTGCGACGCCCGCGCCGGCGGCTGCGGCTACCTCTGGAGCCCCGCCTGAACTCCCGCCTCCACCACACCGCCCGCCCACGCAGCCGCAGCGGCGCAGCCGCCTCCCGATTCCTCCGCTCCTCCCTCTTCATCGCCCCGTCGGGCGATCGCGAACAGCCCGCGCGCACCGGAGAGGGGGAGAGCCCGTCGTGAGCGCGAGCGGGTGAGCCCGCCCGCTGCCGCGGCGCCGTCCTGATCAGGCGGGCTGGAAGATCTCGATTGGATTACCCGACGGATCCTCAATCAGCACCTGCGTGCCGCCTGGGCCTTGCAGCGGCTCGTTGCGGAAATGGGTGCCGCGGGCGTGCAGGTCGGCCACGAACGCCTCAAGATCCTCCACCTCCACAACAATGCGGTTCCAGCCGCCCGGTTCGGGCACGCGGCCATCCGGCATCGCTTTGCGTGCCGACGTCCCCGGCCCCGAGATCCGAATCTCCAAATCTCCTCGCTCGATCGAGGCGAACGGCCCGGCGCGGAAGCGCAGCCTGAAGCCCAGAGCCTGCTGATAGAACGCGAGCGCCGCGTCGACATCCTCAACCAGGTATCGCGCAATCGCCATCATGGCCACCTTCCCTCACCGATCGTACGCAGCGGGCCGCCGATGGCCCCGGCCCCCTCCATCGCCGAACGCGTGGGCCGATGGTGAAGGGAGTCTAACGACCGGGATCGCGCCGATAACCCCGTCGACTGCTGCCTCGCCCCCGGCGGCGGCTCCCCCTGGGCCCCGCCACCGAGCCCGCCCGGCCCGGCCCCCCCACCCGCCTCCTCACGAGCAGCCCCGCGCGAATCAGCCGTCGGCGCCCCCGGCGAACGCCCCGCCCCGGGCGGCGGCGCGGCGCTGCCAAAAACGCCGCGGAATCCCGCCGCGCCTCCACGAACGTCAGCGCCCCCATGCCCCTTGCGCAACAGCCCCCCAAAGAAGCGGCTGAAATGCAACGGCGCGTTTCCTCGCTCATGCCGCCGGCTCCCAGTCCGAGCGCCCCGCACCGGCAACGCCGCCCCCGCCGCCACAGTCTCGCCGCCTCCTGTGCCACACTGCCCCCATGGACGTCGCCCTCGCCCTCCTCGCCGACGCCGCCAACACCACCCGCGACGGCAAGCTCAATGTCCTCGGCGTCTTCGACGCCATCCGCGCCCCCACCTTCCCCGCCGCCCACCCCAGCCTCGTCCTCGTCCTCCGCCTCGAAGCCCACGCCCTCGACTGGGACCGCCAGCACCAACTCGAAGTCCGCTTCATCGACGAGGACGGCCACCAGCTCCTCGGCATCAAGGCCACACTCAACGTCCCCCCCAGCCCCGACCCCGAACGGCCCCGCCGCTTCACCCACCCCATCCAGATCAACGGCCTCAACTTCAAGCGCCCCGGCCACTTCGCCTTCGACGTCCGCATCAACGGCCAATCCGCCGCCACCGTCCCCCTCGACGTCCTCGAAACCAAGCCCGCCCCCGCCCCCCGCGTCTAGCCCCGCGCGCGACGCCGATCATCTCCCCACGGTCGTCACCGGCAGCCGCCGCTCGATCAACGCCACCAGCGCCCGCGCCACGGAGGACCGCGGCCGCGTCTCCCGCGCCTCCTCCCTGATCCCCCGACCGCGCCACCCGCTCCAGCAGTCGCCGCGCCCCCGCATTCGTCCGGCCCAGACGCTCCTGCGCCTCTGCCACCCTCCGGTAGCCCGATTTCATCCCCCCACTGTAATGCTCTTAGCATACATCACAACGCATATCGCGTACTCTTCACCCATCGCCGATCCGCGGGACGCACCCGCTCCGGGCGGCCACCGCCGCCACCGTGAGCCCGGATGCCCCTCCTCGACCCTGGCGCCCTCACCACCCAAGCCCTCCACGACCTCGGCCTCAAGGACGCCCTCGCGCTCATCCCCGTCGGCGCGAGCGCGCCGGCCGGCATACCGCTCAGCCCCTCCTGGCAGATCGGCCTCGAGTCGGCCGCCCCCACCGACCTCGAACGCCTCGCCCTGGAGGGCTTCCAGCGCAACGAGGTCGTCTACGCCTGCATCCGCGAAATCGCCGCCTCCGCCGCCGAGGTCCGCCTCAGCGTCCTCACCCCGGACGGCCTCCCCCTCCCCAGCCACCCCCTCCAGCGCCTCCTCGACCGCCCCAACCCCGAGCACTCCCCCTTCGAGCTGATCGAAGCCCTCCTCACCGACCTCCTCGTCTACGGCAACGCCTTCCTCCTCAAGGCGCGCGCCCCCACCACGACATCCGCGCCCGTTCCCCACGGGCCTGCCGCCCGGTCGCTCGCCGGCTCCCCGCTCGCCGGCCGCCCCACCCTCCCGGGGCAGCGCGCCGCCGCGACCGGCAGCACGGGGCGGCCGGACGCACCCCCCGCGTCCGGCCGCCCCATCGGGATCGCGCCGCTCGGGCTGGCGCCCAGCATCGACGCCCTCTGGAAGCTGCGCCCCGACCGCATCCGCATCGTTCCCGGCCGCCGCCGCCTCGTCGCCGCCTACGTCCATCGCCTCGGCGAGCGCGAAACCCGTCTCGACCCCCGCGACGTCATCCACCTGCGCCTGCCCGACCCCGCCGACGACCTCTGGGGCCTCTCCCCCGTCCGCGTCGCCGCCCGCCAGATCGACACCGACAACGAGGCCTCCAAGTTCATCGACGCCTTCTTCCGCAACGCCGCCGTCCCCTTCGGCATCATCAAGCTCAAGCGCGCCCTGCGCGGGGGCGAGCCCGAAGCCCGCCGCCTCGGCCAGCGCTGGACCGACCGCTTCCGCGGCCTCTTCGGCCGCTTCCAGGTCGGTGTCCTCGACGCCGACGCCGACTTCCAGCGCATCGGCCTCACCCAGGACGAGATGGCCTTCCCCGACCTCCGCGCCCAGACCGAAGCGCGCATCTGCGCCGCCTTCCGCGTCCCCCCCGTCCTCGTCGGCGTCAAGGTCGGCCTGGACCGCTCCACCTTCAGCAACATGGCCGAAGCGCGCCGCTTCTTCTGGGAAAACACCCTCCTCTCCCTCTACCGCCGCCTCGAAAGCAAACTCACCGCCGGCCTCGCCGCGGACTTCCCCGGCCCCCCGCTCTGCCTGCGCTTCGACTTCTCCCAAGTCGCCGCCCTGCGCGAATCGCGCGAGAGCATCGAGCGATCCGCCCTCGCCGGCCTGCGCGCCGGCGCCCTCTCCGTCAACGACGCCCGCCGCCGCTTCGGCCTGGAACCCATCCCCCAAGGCGACGCCATGCCCTCACCCGGCCCCCGCCCGAGCCTCGCCTCCTGGCCCCCCAATGCAGGCGCCCCCGCCGTCGTGGGATACCCCGCCGGCACCCCCGCCCTCATCACCCCGGAGACCTCCTGATGCCCGCGCGGCGCATCGCCGGCTACGCCGCCACCTTCGGCGACCCCGACGCCCAGGCCGACGTCATCGACCCCGGCGCGTTCGCCCAGAGCCTGCGCCGGCGGCGCCACCGCCTGCCCCTCCTCTGGCAGCACACCATGACTGAGCCCCTGGGCCGCGTCCTCGCCGCCCGCGAGGATGGGCACGGACTCTGGTTCGAGGCCGCCATGGCCGCCACCCGCCGCGCCGCCGACGCCACCGCCCTCCTCCGCCAGGGCGCCCTGCGCGAGTGCAGTATCGGCTTCGTCCCCCGCCAGGTCCGCTTCGAAGCGCGCAACGGCGCCACCGTCCGCCACATCCAACAGCTCGATCTGATCGAGATCAGCCTCGTCACCCTCGCCGCCAACCCCGCCGCCCGCATCCTCCACATCGACGGCCATCCCCCCGGAACGGGCCCGCCCCATTCCCTCTCCGCCGCCCGCCGCCGGCTCCATCTCGCCGTCCCCGCCTGACCCCAACGGATCCCCGCCCGCCACCCCAACCCCGGAGCGCCGGCGCCCACCCACTGCAAGGCACAGCCGCTCCCCACCCCAGCCAAAGCCCCCCAGCCAAAGCCCCCCAGCCGACCGGAGCGGCGGCTGGGCAGGAAAGAAGAACCCCCTCCCCCTCTCCCCCTCTCCATCGCCGCCCCCCTGGTGCGCCAGCGCGCCAAACCATCCCCGGGCGCGACCGCACACCGTCTCGGAAAGAAAGCGGCGATGGAAAGGGGACCAGGGGAGGGGCCGAAAGGAACCGCATGACCACCCCCGCCACCCTGCGCGACCGCGCCCGCCAGACCATGACCGAAGCCCGCTCCCTGCTCGAACAGCACAACGGGACCGACGACCTCCCCACCGACGTCGCCGCCCGCGTCGACACCCTCATCAGCCGCGGCCGCGAAGAGTGGCAGGCCTACGAAGCCACGCTCAGCCAGCGCGAGCGTCACACCGCCCTCGCCGACCTGGAAGACGCCTGGCGCGCCGGCGACCGCCGTGCCGCCGACGCCCTCACCGACCCCAATGCAGGCGCATCCACCCCCGCCGCCACCACCCTCGACGCCCGGCACACCGACAGCACCGGCCTCTACCGCAAAGCCTTCGAAACCTACATCCACCACGGCGAGCGCACCGTCCTCGCCCTCGGCGCCGCCTACCTCAAGGCCCTCACCGAAGGCGCCGACAGCGAGGGCGGCCACCTCGTCCCCATCGACTGGCAGGCCCAGATCCTCCAGGCCGCCGGCGCCCGCGCCGGCCTGCGCGCCCAAGTCACCGCCATCCCCACCTCCCGCGACGCCGTCGAGTGGCCCATCATCGAAGGCGCCGACGACATCCACGCCAGCGCCGTCCGCCGCACCTGGGTCGACGAACAGCCCGCCGAAGGCGCCGCCAACACCGAGCCCACCTTCGGCGCCATCCGCATCCCCGTCCACACCGCCATGCTCACCACCAAGGCCAGCCGCAACCTCGTCGAGGACAGCGCCGTCCCCTTCACCCAGATCCTCGCCGGCCTCTTCGCCGACGAAGTCCGCCTCAGCGATGAACAAGCCGTCATCGTCGGCGACGGCGTCGGCAAGCCGCTCGGCCTCCTCAACACGGCCGGCGTCCCCACGGTCAACAGCGGTCACGCCTCGCAGGTCACCGCCGACGGCCTCCTGGACCTCTTCTACGGCCTCCCCGCCCAGTACCGCGACAACGCCGTCTTCGTCATGAGCAGCGCCACCGAGGACGCCCTGCGCAAGCTCAAGGACACCAACAACCAGTACCTCTGGGTGGGCGGCTTCGCCGCCACCCCCGAAACCGTGCTGGGGCGTACCGTCCTCAGCTCCGAGTTCATGCCCGCCATCGCCGCCGCCGCCACCCCCATCGCCTTCGGCGACTTCAGCCGCTACGTCGTCGCCGACCGCGTCGGCTTCGCCGTCCAGCGCATTGACGGCGACCAGCAACTGGCCGAGAAGAACCAGATCGGCTTCGTCGGCCGCCAGCGCGTCGGCGGCCGCGTCACCCAGCCCCGCGCCTTCCGTCTCCAGACCATCAGCGCCTAGCCCGGCTCCCTCCCCCACCCGGCGCGCCAAGCGCCCGAGCGCGGCCTCAACAGGAGACCCCATGACCGTCCAAGAATCCCTCAAGTACGACACCGGCCAGATCGACCCCGACGCCTACACCCCCGCCACCGTCAACGGCGCCTGGGTCTCCCTCGCCGACTTCACCGAAGCCGCCGCCATCCTCATGATCGGCGCAATCGGAGCCGGCGCAACCCTGGACGCCAAGCTCCAGCAAGCCCAGGACGCCACCGGCGCCGGCGCCAAAGACGTCGCCGGCAGCGCCATCGCCCGGCAGACCCAGGCCGGCGGCGACGGCGACCAGATCCTCACCCTCCCCCTCCGCGCCTCCCAGCTCGACATCGCCAACGCCTTCACCCACCTCCGCCTCCAAGTCACCACCGCCGGCGCCAACGTCGACTACGGCGCAGTCCTCGTCCGCGCCGGCGCAGCCCAGCGCCCCCAGACCAACACCTAGCAACCCAGAACCGCCCGCGTTGCCCCATCCCCCAAGCCCGTCGAAGGGCGAAACCGCCCGGAACGACGCCAACCCCCATGCCCCTCCTCACCGCCACAGACATCCGCGCCCACGTCGAAACCGACCTCGGCGACACCGCCCTCCAGGCCGTCATCGACCGCCTCGAAGCCGAACTCCTCCAGCGCGCCGGCCCCCACACCGGCCCCCTCGTCGAGATCCTCAGTGGCGGCGCAACCTCCGTCTTCGTCCGCCGCCCCCTCGCGACCGTCACCAGCGTGCGCGAGGGCGCACGCATCGACCTCAACACCCCCGCCCTCACCGTCGAGACCGACTACCGCCTCTGGCCCGACCAGGGCCGCGTCGAGCGCCTCGCCGGTGGCGCCGCCTTCGGCCTCCCCCGCGCCTCCCGCGCCCCCCGCTTCGCCGCCCTCGTCGAGGTCACCTACACCCCCCTCGACGACCAGCCCCAGCGCCGGCGCATCCTCCTCGAACTCGTCCGCCTGGACCTCGCCCAGAGCGGCCGCGACACCGAAGCCGTCGGCCAGGACTACCGCTACCGCGGCCTCGACTACGCCGCCCACCGCGAGGCGCTCCTGCGCGACCTGCGCCCCTTTCTCACCCTGGAGTAACCCGTGATCCGAGGGCTCCCACACCGCTGCAGCATCTGGCGTCCCACCGCCACCCCGCCCGACGCCTACGGCCAGCCCGCCCCCGCCGCCTACGCCCTGAGCGTAAGCGGCCTGCGCTGCCGCTTCAGCGCCGCCCAACCCCAGGCCCCGCGCCTGCTCCTCCCCCCCGGCGCCGTCATCGGCCCGCGCGACCGCATCACGGACGTCCAAACCCCCGCCGGCGCCACCGTCGACGCCGGCCCCTTCGCCGTGCAGGAAGTCATCACCCCACAGGGCCGCGCCGCTAGCGGCTACCACCGCCTCACCCTGCGCCGCCTCGTCGGCCTGGATCAGGAGTAGATCGTGACCCGGATCGAACTCCGCCACTGGCGCCCCGGTCCCACCCGGGCCCTCGTCGACCGCCGTGCCGCCGCCTGGCTGGGCGCCGCCACCCGCCCTCGCCTGGAGCGACGCCCGCCGGCACGCCCCCATCCGCACCGGCCGCCTGCGCGCCTCCATCATCCCCCTCCCCGCCCGCGGCCGCGGCGGCCGCGCCCGCGCCGGCCTCCACGCCCAAGCCCCCTACGCCCTCTGGGTCGAGATCGGCACCCGCCGCATGCGCGCCCAACCCTACCTCCGCCCCACCCTCACCACCATCGCCGCCGCCTCCCCCCTCCTCCTCCAGCGCATCCGCGGAGGTATCACATGACCGCCCCCGCCCCCACCCCCACCGGCTCCCCGCTCCCCTTCCTCGCAAGGCCCAAGCTGCGCGACGGCGCACCGTCCGGAAAACAAGGTGGGGCAAGGGCTGAGGCCAAGGGAGCGACGCAATGACCCTCCCCAGCGACCCCCTCCAGGCCCTCCTCGACCACCTCCGCGCCGACGCCGAACTCACCACCCGCACCGCCGGCCGCATCTTCGGCGGCGACCGCCCCGCCGGCCCCAGCGGCGCCCTCCCCGCGCCTCCCCTCGGCCCCAGCATCAGCGCCCGCACCGATGGCGGCCGCGCCCACCCCCACCTCCCCCTCAGCGACGTCCAGATCGACGTCCGCTGCTGGGGCGGCCTCGGCCCCGGCGGGCCCCAGCGCGCCTTCGCCCTCTGGCGCGCCCTCCACGCCGCCTGCAACGTCGGCGACCTCAACGTCGGCGGCGCGCACCTCCTCTGGGCCCTCGAGGACGGCGGCCCCGCCCTCCTCCGCGACCCCGACACGGACGAAGCCTTCGTCCGCATCATCCTCCGCGTCGCCACCGCCGACACCGCCCTCGGCCCCTGACCCAAACCCACCCAGCGCCCACCGCCCCAACACCCGGGGCGGGCGGGCGAGCAAGAAAAACTGCCCAACCCCGCATCACCCCGACCCGCCCGGCGCGCCCGCGCCCCCCGTCGGGGCGCCAACAGCCACAGCGCCCCCCGCCGGGGCGCAAACAGCTACAGCGCCCCCCGCCGGGGCGCCAACAGCCACAGCGCCGCCCCTCCGATCCCCCCTCTCCATCGCCACACCGCGATGGAGAGGGGGCCAGGGGGTGAGGTCGGGGCGGGGCGGCGGGTGGGCGAGCAAGAAAAACTGCCTAACCCCGCATCACCCCGACCCGCCCGGCGCGCCCGCGCCCCCCGCCGGGGCGCAAACAGCTACAGCGCCCCCCGCCGGGGCGCCAACAGCCACAGCGCCGCCCCTCCGATCCCCCCTCTCCATCGCCACACCGCGATGGAGAGGGGGCCAGGGGGTGAGGTCGGGGCGGGGGGCGAGAAAGAAGAACCCCATGGTCAAACTCCTCGTCGGCTCCGGCCGCCTCTACCTCCACGCGGAACGCACCGCCATGCCCGCCGTCAACGCCAACCCCACCGCCGCCGGCTGGACCGACCTCGGCGCCATCGAAGGCGGCGTCAGCGTTGCACGCGAGCAAACCCTGAAGGAACTCTTCGTCGACGACGAAACCGGCCCCGTCGACGTCGCCCGCACCGCCGAAGCCCTCGTCCTCCAGGCCAGCCTCGCCGAACCCACCCTCACCAACCTCGGCAAGGCCCTCACCGGTGCCGCCCCCACCACCGGCGCCGGCCCCCCCACCACCGAAACCCTCGGCGGCTACCGCGGCGCCACCGTCGCCCGCCACGCCCTCCTCTTCCGCGCCGGCTCCCCGGAAGGCCCCGGCAAAACCGGCCAGACCTACGTCCCCCGCGGCTACTTCGCCGGCGACCTCGGCATGGCCCACCGCAAGGACGAGCAAACCGTCGTCCCCGTCGAATTCCGCGCCCTCGTCGACGCCAACGCCTCCACCCCGGCCGAGCGCTTCGGCCTCACCGTCTACGAAACCTAAGCCTCCGCCGATCCCCCTCCCCATCGCCACGCGCGGTTGGGAGGCGCGAGGGACCCCGTGACCACACCCTTCATCGCCCTCCTCGACCTCGACCGCGACCGCCTGCCGCCGCTCCGCGTCCGCATCGACGAACGCGACTACGGCCTGCGCTCGCCCGAGGCCCTCACCCTCACCGACGCCCTGCACCTGAGCGAGCGGCTCTCCACCCTGCAAGACCAGCCGCAGGACCGCTGGGACGCCGCCATTCACGACATCGTCCGCCTCATCGCCCCCGGCCTCCCCTCCACCCTGCAGCCCGGCGCGGCCCGCCGCATCGTCGCCTTCTACAGCGATCACCTCGCCCGCGCCGCCGAACGCCTCGCCACCCCGGAGGGCCTCCCCGTCCCTTTCTCCACCGCGGCGGCGCAGCCCGCGCCGCCGCCCGCGTCGCCGCCCGCTTCGGACGCGGCCTCCGGGAGCAACTGACCATGTCCGTCGCCGAATGGGCCTGCTACGTCGCCGCCCTCCCCGCCCTGCACGCGGAAGCCGCGCTGCGCCAGGCCGAAGTCCTCACGCTGCCCTGGCAGCGCCCCGCCGACCAGCGCCGCACCCTCCACCGCCTCCAGCGCGCCGCCGCAGGCAGCATCGACACCGCCGGCCCGTCCCCCCCCACCCCCATCGACGGCATGCCGATCCACCGCACCGTGAAGCCGCCTGATCCACCCCCTCCACCATCGGAAACACCCCCATGGAAATCGCCGACGCCGTCCTCACCCTCCGCACCGACGACGCCCCCCTGCGCCAAGGCCTCGACGCCGCCGAAGCGCGCATCCGCGAATCCCTCGCCCGCATGCAGCAGGTCATCGCCGCCACCGGCGTCGACCTCAACGCCGGTGGCGCCGCCGTCGTCGCCACCGCCATCACCGCCCTCTCCCAGCTCAGCCTGAGCATCACCGCCGGCAGCATCGCCGCCACCCTCACCGGGGTCCAGCTTTCCTTCCTCACCACCGCCATGCAAACCATGGGCGGCGCCGCCCTCCTCGCCGCCTCCCAGCTAATCAGCGCCATCACCCGCATCACCGCCGCCCTCGCCGCCATGGCCGCCGCCGCCCGCGGTCGCTCCGCCAACCCCCAGGGCAGCAGCGCCGGCGCCAACGACGATCCCCCACCCCCCGTGCCCGGCGACCCCTTCCCCCCTCCCAGCTCCCAGTCGGCCGCCACCGCCGGCCGCCTCCGGCCCGGCCCCTTCGTCGGCCAGCTCAACATCACCATCGACCGCGAACACCCCCGCGCCATCCAGGCCGGCGTCGAGCGCGCCCTCGCCGAACTCAGCCAACGCGCCGACCTCGCCGGCGCCCTGGACTAGACGCCCCCCGACGAGCAACAACGCCATGCGCCTCAACTGGACCCCCCACAACGCCACCGCCTTCCAACTCAATACGGACCCCCGCTGGGCCCTCCTCGGCCTCAGCGGGCACGGCGCACCCGACACCCACGTCCGCACCGTCGCCACCCCCGAGCGCGACGAACAGATCCCCCTCCACGCCACCGCCCAGCCCCGCCTCCTCACCCTCACCCTGGCCATCCGCGGCCACACCCTCGCCGCCTACGAGCGCAATCGCGCCACCCTCGCCGCCGCCTTCGCCCCCTGGCGCGACACCGGCGTCCGCGCCCGCCCCGGCACCCTCACCGCCACCCTCGCCGACGGCCGCATCCGCGCCCTCCGCGCCTTCCCCCGCCAGGGCCTGGCCTGGGGCGGCGGTCGCCAGCACGGCGCCCACACCGTCGAGTCCATCAGCCTGGAAGCCCCCGACCCCTTCTGGTACGACCCCACCCCCCAGAGCGGCAGCGTCACCACCGCCGGCCCCGGCAACCTCCGCTTTGATGCCGCCACCGAACTCGGCTTCCCCGCCGGCTTCGGCTCCGACCTCCCCAGCGTCACCGCCACCCTCGCCAACCCCGGCAGCGTCCGCAGCTTCCCCGTCTGGACCGTGCCCGGCCCCAGCCGCAACCCCAGCCTGCGCCAGGCCGCCACCGGCCACACCCTCGCCTTCGGCCTCACCGTCCCCACCGGCCTCAGCCTCCGCGTCCGCTGCGGCCCCCAGCCCAACGGCGCCGCCGATGCCCCCGGCGCACATCTCATCGACGACCTCGCCAACGAAACCAACGTCCTCGGCGCCCTCCGCCCCGGCGCACGCTTCTGGGCCCTCGGCCCCGGCGCCAACACCGTCGTCGTCAGCCAGGAGGGCCCCCAAACCCCCACCACCGCCGCCTACGCCTTCTTCCCCCGCCACGCCGCCATCTGACCCCCAACCCCACCCCACCCCCACCACGCGAACGAGGAACCACATGGCTGAAGAATCCTTCCCCTTCCAGGAACTCGCCCACGGCGACCGCACCGTCAGCGCCGCCATGTTCGCCAAGCACCTCGGCATGATCCGCACCCGCGGCGTCATCAGCGGCATCGACAACGCCCTCGCCCTCAGCCAGTCCTCCCCCGCCGCCATGTCCGTCGACCTCGCCGGCGGCGCCGCCTTCGTCGGCCTCACCCAGCTCCGCGCCTACCGCAACACCCTCCCCCGCACCCTCACCATCGCCGCCGCGGACCCCCGCAACCCCCGCCATGACCTCCTCGTCCTCGACATGGATACCAGCATCGGCCCGCCCGATACCCGCACCGTCACGGCCACGATCGTGCAGGGCACGCCCGCCGCGTCCCCCACCGACCCCGCCCTCACCCAGACCGAAACGCACTACCAGCTCGTCCTCTTCCGCGTCCGCGTCGGCGCCGCCGTCACCTCCATCGTCCATACCGCCCTCACCGACCGGCGCGCCTACTCCGTCGCCAATAACACCGCCACCGTCGCTCCCTGGCTCCTCAGCGACAGCTTCGCCAGCCCCCCCGGCCGCTCCGGCACCCCCGCCGCCAACGCCGGCTTCTTCCTCCCCTTCCACGTGCCCCGTGACACCACGGCCACCAAGATCCGCTTCCACGTCCAGCGCTCCGGCGCCAGCGCCTACGACCTCGGCATCTACACCGCCGCGGGCGCCCGCCTCGTCTCCCTCGGCCCCACCGCGGTTCCCGCGATCGGCCGGGCAGTCGCCGGCATCAGCGACACCCCCCTCGCCGCCGGCCGCTACTACCTGGCCCTCTCCGTCAACAACACAGCCAGCAGCTTCTTCATGACGCGGGGCTCCACCGATCACGTCGCCATGCGCATCGCCGCCGTGCACCCCCTCCCCGCCCGCATCACGCCGCTCCCCCTCAATTTCTCCTTCGGCCTGCACTTCATCCTCGAAACCACGGAAAGCCCCTTCTGATGCCCAAGGCCCGCGTCCCCGACGCCACCGGCGCCTTCGCCTACTGGGAGGTCCGCCACCACGACGGCCGCCTCATCGGCGCCTTCCCCACCGAAGCCGGCGCCGCCGCCGCCGAGCCCCCCGCCACGCCGGACCCCCACAGCGAACTCGCCGACAACATCGAGACCGCCTCCACCGCCGCCGAAATCCGCGCCGCCCTCCGCCGCTACGCCCGCCGCCGGGCCGGACGGGAGGAGCCCTGAGCCTCCCCGCCCGCAGCCAATGCCAACCACGCTCAAGCCCCCTCCGATCCCCCCTCCCATCGCCCCCGATCTGCGGGGCCACGCACCGCCTCGATGGAAAAAGCGACGCACAGGGGCCAGGGGCGGAGGCCTCACCCACCACCCCCCACAGCCGCAGCACCCAGCGCACCCCACCCAGCACCCGGAACCCCCGAAATGCCCGACCAAGCCACCCTTCTCCACCGCGACCCCCTCGGCCTCCTCACCGCCGTCCGCCCCTTCACCCGCCTCGAATGGACGCACCGCTTCGCGCAGGCCGGAAGCTTCCGCCTCGAGCTGCCCCTGGAAGACGGCCGCAACCTCGCCTGCGGCGACAACATCGACATCGAACTCGACGGCCGCCTCGACTTCTCCGGCATCGTCCAGTTCCGCACCCTCCTCTACCGCCCCCAGGCCGAACCCGCCTGGCGCATCGAAGGCCTCGACCTCTCCTGGTGGCTGCGCCAGCGCGTCATCCTCCCCCCCGCCGGCGCCTCCCACGACGAACAGCTCGGCGTCCCCGCCGAAACCGCCATCCGCCACTACATCACCGACCACCTCCTCGCCCCCACCGACCCCGCCCGCGCCATCCCCGTCCCCGCCCGTCTCGCCCCCGCCAACGCGCCCCCCTTGGGCCCCGGCGTCACCGTCCGCGCCCGCTACAGCAACCTCCTCCGCGAGATCGAAGAGATCGCCACCCTCGCCGGCATCGGCTTCGCCGCCGTCCGCCTCGCCGGCGGCGCAATCGCCTTCGGCCTGCGCGCCCCCCGTGACCGCACCGCCGCCGCGCCCGCCCCGGTCGTCTTCTCCCCCCAGCTCGGCGCCGTCCAAACCCTCGCCTACACCGAAGCCGCCCTGCGCAGCCGCAACGCCGTCTACGTCCTCGGCAGCGGCGCCGGCGCCACCCGCCTCGTCCGGCTCGTCACCGACGACGCCGACATCGCCGCCCGCGGCCGCCGCGAGTTCTCCTTCGACGCCCGCGACGCCGACACCGCCGACGCCGCCGGCGACGCCGGCGCCGCCGAACTCGCCCGCGAAGCCGCCCAGCGCCTGCGCCTTCAGGCCCAAGTCCCCGCCCTCGGCCCCACCGCCTACCCCGACGACTGGCAGCTCGGCGATCGCGTCACCCTGGATCTTCCCGACCTCGCCCTGCGCCTCGACCGCCGCGTCGAAGAGATCCGCCTCCGCGCCGATGCCGGCGAGCCCATCGCCGTCGACGCCGCCTTCGGCGCCCCCAGCCCCGACGCCGCCCAAACCCTGCGCCGCCTCGACCAGCGCACCACCCCCGCCCGCTTCCAATGATCACGGATTCTCTTCCCCCTCTCCCCCCAGGGGAGAGGGGGCCAGGGGGAGAGGGGAAAACACCCATGACCCCCACCGAACTCGCCGCCCTCCTCACCGCCGGCGCTGGCCTCCTCGCCGCCCTCAGCCAGTGGCTGCGCCTCTTCGGCCTCCCCTTCACCGGCAAACGCAACGGCAACCGCGCCTGGCTCCGTTACATCGAAGACCGCCTCACCGCCGCCGAACGAGCCCTCGCCGACTGCCTCGCGCTCCAAGCCCCACCCACCGAACGCCATCGCACCCAGCCCCACCGCTGGCGCAACCATCCGCCTCCACCCCGCGAAAGGAACCCCCGCCCATGAAACACGCCCTCACCAAGTGGAACAGCCGCCTCATCGCCCTTGCCGCTGGCGGCATCTCCACCCTCGCCACCACCCCCGACCTCCCCCACGACATCCGCGCCATCGGCATCGTCCTCATCACCGTCACCGGCCTCCTCATGATCGCCCTCCGCGACATCCTCGGACCCAGCGCCGGCGGGCGCCCATCGACCAGCGACGAAGCCCTCCACGACCTCGGCCTCGACCATGCACCCCCCAACCCCCCCAGCGGCGACCTGCCCCCGAACTGAGGCCCCACCCCCCTCACGACGCCTCCCCTCCCCACGCCCTCCCCCGCTCTCGTTCCTCGGGACAGACAGCGAGCCCAAGAAGGACGCTGCGCCTCTTCGGCCTCCCCTTCACCGGCAAACGCAACGGCAACCGCGCCTGGCTCCGTTACATCGAAGACCGCCTCACCGCCGCCGAACGAGCCCTCGCCGACTGCCTCGCGCTCCAAGCCCCACCCACCGAACGCCATCGCACCCAGCCCCACCGCTGGCGCAACCATCCGCCTCCACCCCGCGAAAGGAACCCCCGCCCATGAAACACGCCCTCACCAAGTGGAACAGCCGCCTCATCGCCCTTGCCGCTGGCGGCATCTCCACCCTCGCCACCACCCCCGACCTCCCCCACGACATCCGCGCCATCGGCATCGTCCTCATCACCGTCACCGGCCTCCTCATGATCGCCCTCCGCGACATCCTCGGACCCAGCGCCGGCGGGCGCCCATCGACCAGCGACGAAGCCCTCCACGACCTCGGCCTCGACCATGCACCCCCCAACCCCCCCAGCGGCGACCTGCCCCCGAACTGAGGCCCCACCCCCCTCACGACGCCTCCCCTCCCCACGCCCTCCCCCGCTCTCGTTCCTCGGGACAGACAGCGAGCCCAAGAAGGACGCTGCGCCTCTTCGGCCTCCCCTTCACCGGCAAACGCAACGGCAACCGCGCCTGGCTCCGTTACATCGAAGACCGCCTCACCGCCGCCGAACGAGCCCTCGCCGACTGCCTCGCGCTCCAAGCCCCACCCACCGAACGCCATCGCACCCAGCCCCACCGCTGGCGCAACCATCCGCCTCCACCCCGCGAAAGGAACCCCCGCCCATGAAACACGCCCTCACCAAGTGGAACAGCCGCCTCATCGCCCTTGCCGCTGGCGGCATCTCCACCCTCGCCACCACCCCCGACCTCCCCCACGACATCCGCGCCATCGGCATCGTCCTCATCACCGTCACCGGCCTCCTCATGATCGCCCTCCGCGACATCCTCGGACCCAGCGCCGGCGGGCGCCCATCGACCAGCGACGAAGCCCTCCACGACCTCGGCATCGACCCTGCACCCCCCAGCCCCCCCACCGGCGACCTGCCCCCGAACTGAAGCCCCACCCCCCTCACGACGCCCTCCCCCGCTCTCGTTCCTCGGGACAGACAGCGAGCCCAAGAAGGACGACGCCCGACTGCCGGCCCCCCCAACCCCCAGCGCGGCTGGGCGCGCAAGATCACCCTCTCCCACCCCACCCCGGCCAGCCCCCCCAACCCCCGGGGCGGGTGGGTGGGCAAGATCAATCCCTCCCCTGAACCACTGCCCCTCCCAACACCCCACCACGCTCCCCCTTCCCTCCCCCTCTCCATCGCCCCCACCCCAACCACCACGACGCGCCGGACACACCCCGCCACCCGGAGCCCCCATCCAAAACCCAACGCACCCCAACGACGTCTCCCGCCCAAGCCCCAACTGCTACCAGGACCGCCTCGGCGTCCCCATCACCACCATCACCCTGCACTCCACCCGCGGCGGCGAGCGCACCCGCGGCAAGCCCGAGGCGGAATTCACCGCCGCCCTCAACTGGCTCACCCAGTTCTCCCACACGACCGCCGCCGGCCGCCAAGTCCGCAACCCCTCCATCCACTACATCGTCGGCCACGACGGCCGCCTCGCCACCGTCGTCCCCGAGCGCCACGGCGCCTGGCACGCCGGCACCGGCGCCGATCGCCAGGGCGCAAACCTCAACGCCGTCGGCATCGAACTCATCCAGCCCACCCCCGATACCCCCTACCCCGAACCGCTCATCGCCCGCGCCGTCCACCTCGTCGCCTCCCTCTGCCACCGCCACCACATCCCTCCCCTCCGCACCCACGACGACGCCCAACCCGGCATCCACCACCACTCCGACCTCACCCCCCACAAGTCCGACCCCGGCTCCCTCTGGCCCTCCCCCGCCTTCATCGCCCGCGTCGGCGCCCGCCTCGACACCCTCCGCGGCGCACCCGCCACGGACCCCACCCTCCGCAGCGGCCCCAAGGACAACCGCGAAGCCCTCCGCCTCCAGATCGACGCCCTCACCGCCGCCCAAGCCACCCACACCGCCCGCCTCGACGCCCTCCAAACGAACCTCGACTCCCTCCACGCCCGCCTCCGCGCGGCCAGTGCCGACTTAGCCGGAACAGCATCAGTTTCATGATCGCATTGTGCTTTCCGCGAGCGGGTTCGACCGGCGCATCGTCGTCGTCCGCACCTTCCCCAGCCCCGCGATCCGCAGCAACGGCGGCGCCAGCACCGTGTCATCCGGCGCCTCCGAGATCACCAGCAGGCCGTCGTCGCCCATCAGCATGGACACCTCCGTGATCTCACCCCCCGCCGCGCTCACCCCCTCCCGCGCCCCCGCCAGCCGCTGCGGCGCCTCCTGCGCCCCCTGCACCCCCTGCGCCGTCCAGCGCGCCAAGCGCACAGACATCGGCATCGTGCACTCCTTTACCCATTCACGACGCCGCCCCCCGCGCCGCCGTCTGGGGCGGAATCTCGCACCTCCGTCACCCGCAAGGGGACGCCCCTACTCCCCCAGCAGCGTCTCCACATCCCCCCGCAACTCCCGCTCCGTCACCGTCCCCTCGTACACCGAGAAGATCGTCCCCGCCCCATCCACCACGAAGATCCACGGCTCGCTCGGCAGATCCCAGGCCCGGAACGCCGCCGCCTCCCGCAGCGACTCGGGCTCCTCCGGATTCTCGAATACCTCCACATGGATCGCATCGATCGCCCCCGCCTGGGCCCGCCAGACCGCCTTCACCACATCCACCGACGGCCCGCACGTGCGCGAATGGCAGAACGCCGGCGTCGCGAAGATCAGCACCAGCGGCCGCGCCTTCGCCAGCGCCTCGTCGATGCTCACTTGGTACAGCCCCGGCTCCGGGCGCGGGTCCGACGTCAGCCGCCCCAGATCGGGCTCATCCGCCAGCGTCCGCGACCGCACGCTGACCGCCGCATCGCCCGGGGCCGGCGCCTCGCCCCGCTCCCGCACCGCCATCCGGAACAGCACCGCCGCCTCCGCCCCGCTCCCATCCGACGGCTGGATGGCGAACTCCAGCCCCCACGTCCCCGGCCGCGGGAAGAAGGCCGGCGCCACATACACCCCCGCCCCCACGTAGCGCGCCTGATCGGAGGGGCTCGCCCCCGCGTGCCGGTGCGACGCCGGCAGCGGCGTTTCCGCCCCATACGAGATGAACTGCGCGAACTGCTCCGACACCGCCACGTCCGGATCGATCGCGATGTCGTAGATCCCCACCCGCACGTCCAAGTCGCCGCGGATCTGCCCCCGCGCATCCTGGATCGTAAAGCTCAGCCGGTTCGCCCCCACCCCCAGGGTCGCGTTCGCCAGCGTCGGCAGGTAGGGCGCCTCCGGGTCCACCTCGATCACGCCCCAGCGGTCCCCCGGACGCGATTCCAGGTCCCTCCGCACCCCGATCAGCGTCACCGCCACCACGATCGTGAAGACGCCCGTCCCCAGCGTGATCACGAAGATCAGCCGCAGCGTCCCCCAGCCGCGGGGATCGAGGAACCCGAACCTGGCGATGCCGCGCCTCACCCTCGTCGTTCTCCACTGCTACGCCAGCTCGGGAGGGCCCGCCGAGCCTACCCTCTCCTCACCCTCCGGGCAGCCCGCCCGTCGCCCGCACACGCGAAACCGGCCGCCGGGGTGGCTCCCGCGGCGGCCGGCGCAAGCGCGACCGATATACCGGCACCCCGTGGCCCACACGAAGCCCCGCACCTCGATCGCATCCGCCACCCGCTGCACCCCCGTCATGAACGCCGCCGTCCGCTACGTCACTCCAGACTCGGCCGCCAGCTCTTGCACGCCCCGCACCGCCTCCCCCAGGACCTCCTCCAGCGCCCGCACCACGTGCGCCGCCGTCCAGCGGTACTGCTGGATGTTCTGCGCCCACTCGAAGTACGACACGATCACGCCGCCTGCATTGGCCAGGATGTCCGGCGCGATCACCGTCCCCGCCCACCCTCCCCCACCCGCATACGGGCCGCCCCTGCTGCCCCCCCGGCGCCCGGCCGCCCCTGCGCCCCCCTCCCCATCCCCGCCGCGCCGCCGCCCACCTCCCGATCGCACAAACGTTATGTCGGTATCACTCTGGGGCGCCTTGACCCTGCCCCCCTCGACGGCTGTAATCGTCTCAAGGGTTTTGGGTGCAAATGCCTACCGGCGTGCGCAGTTCGGGCTGAACTCACCCGAAAGGTGCGAGCCCCATGCCGCTTGCCCACACCAACGCCCGCGGCCAGATCTACTTCCTCCACCACAAGGACGTCATCCTCAAGAACGGCCGCGAACAGCGCATCTACTTCTTTGCCCGCGAGGTCAAGGAAGGCGTCCTCGACGCCCTGCCCCCCGGCTACCTGATCACCGAGAACAGCCAGACCGGCCTGCCCGTGCTCAAGAAAGACCGCCCCTCCGTCCCCGCCTGAGTTCCAACCCACCGGCAGGGCCGGCAGCCGCCGCCACATCATCCCTCGCAGCCGGCGCGCCGCGTAGCCCTGACATCCGCCTCGACACCCGGGCGGGCCAGCCGCTCGCCCTACCGCTCCCCGCGCAGCCGCGCCAGCGCCTCCCCGTGCAACGCCGCATCGCCCGCCGCCAGCACGCGCCCGTCCGACTCCAGGCCCAGTGCCGCCCCCGCCCAATCCGTCATCACACCCCCCGCCGCCTCCACCACCGGAGCCAGCGCCAGGTAGTCGTACGGCTCCAGTGTCGCCTCCACCACCAGATCCACGAAGCCCGTCGCCAGCATCGCGTAGGCGTAGCAATCGAAGCCGTAGCGCGGCGTCCCAATAGCCGTGTACAGCCGACGGAACGCCGCCTCGTCCTCGCCCCGGAACTGCTCCGGCGCCGTGCAAAACAACCAGGCCTCCCCCAACCGCGTCCCCCGGCGCGTCCGCACCGGCCGCGCCGCCCCCCCCCCACCATCGCGGAAGTCCGTCCCCTCCCCCATCACCCCCGTCCAGCGCTCGCCGCTGATCGGCTGATCGATCACCCCCAGCAGCGCCCGGCCCTCATGCAAGAGCGCGATCAAGGTGCCGAACGTCGGCAACCCCGACAGGAACGCCCGCGTCCCGTCGATCGGGTCCAGCACCCACACCCACTCCGCCTCCGGCCGCTCCGCCGCGAACTCCTCTCCCACCACGCCGTCCCCCGGCCGCCGCGCGCCGATCAGATCGCGCATAGCCCGTTCGGCCGCCCGATCGGCCACCGTCACGGGACTCGCGTCCGCCTTCATCTCGAAGGCAGCCGGCCGCCGGAAATGCGGCCGGATCGCGGCCCCCGCCACCTCCGCCAGCTCCTCCGCCAGCGCCCGCAATGAAGAAAGATCGTCGGCCGTCACCGTCCCAGTCTCGCCGCTCCTATCCCCCCTGACCAGCCGCGCCCAGCGCCGTCGACGCCAGGTGGTGTCCCAGTTTGCCGAAGACCTTCTCGACAGGGTGCCGCGGCGTGACGGGATGACGGGCCGGGGGCACGGCGCGGGCGTCTAGGGGTTGCCTTTAGGTGTGTCAGGCGCCGCGTTGGCTTGCAAGACCGCCACCAAATGCTTCAGAGCGAGGGAGACAGCGGTGTCGTCCGGCACGCCCTTCGGGGGTGCGGGAATCTCCCTCCAGGCACACAGGAGGGCCAGGGTGATATCGCAGGCCCGCTCCGCGATCCGATCGCCGGGTTCGCCGGGCATCGCCTCCGCGAGGCTCGCGGCAATCTGCCCGAGCCATTGATCGCGGAGTTCTACGGGGTAAATGGGAACCGCAAGCCAGCGATTGTCGGCCATACGGATCCGCCCTTCTGCAACTCAACCGTTCGACACTCGAAAGCGAATATTTAATTCTGCCGCTGGACCCCGGACCAAAAACCCTGGTCCATCTCAAAACGATCGTCGGCCGTCACCCACAGTTCCTGAGCATATGTACCGCGTCCGTCGGGCGCGATAGCGGGACCATGGAACAGCCACGCGGATACGCCCTCCTGCTTGACAAGTTTCAGCGCCGGTACGAAGTCACTGTCTCCAGCGAGGAGTGCGGCGTGCGTAATCTGTTGTTTCCCGCTTAGGAGCGCGATATCTAGGCCGAGTAGCAGGTCGACTTGTTTTTGCCCGAACTTTGGATTGCCATCGGGATGCAACCCTTGGTGTTGCAGCCTACCAAGTCGAACTTCAAATCGAGGCAGGCTCATCAGCGCGCGTTCGAACTTCCGAAAGTTCGCGTAGCGGCTCTTTTCGTCCTCGGAAGGTGGATTGCTTTGATACGGAGCGCAGTAGTACCAGAACGTCCGGAGTAGGTCGACCGGCTCGGGTGTCGAGTCGCTGATCGCATCGTGGACTGCTTTGACCAACTTCCCGTAATCAACTGACACACCGGCCACACGACGCGCGATCTTATCGACGTACCCACCGTCCATGAAGATCGCGAGTCGTGCCATCCAACTCCCCCACTCGATCAGTTTCCAAGTTAAGCGAGGCCGACTCAGCGTTGGCCGAGCCGACCTCAGTACTGCGTCCGGATGCCGACCTGGCGTGCGCGGCGATCCACGGACACCAGTGATGATGCTGGGATAATTATCGAAGGATTGGCCCAGAAGTCAACAGAGTTATGTGCGGTTAGGTTCCTGTGGGTCGCTGGCCCTACGCCCGGGCGATGAGCCGGTCGGGCTAACTGAGACACCACCCGGCACCACACGCCCCGCAGGGACGCGCCCCCGCGCAATGCTACATTGCACTACTCGCCGCCGCCCATCCTGCCGGCCGCGCGCGGGCTCCCCGGCCCTCCCCGGCCGGGCACCCAGCAGCGCGGGCCGCCAGAAGGAGGGCCGTCAGGCCATGGGCAAGATCAACGTCGCCATCATCGGGGTCGGCAACTGCGCCTCCTCGCTCGTCCAGGGCGTCCACTTCTACCGCGACGCCGCCGAGGGTCAAGAAATCCCCGGCATCATGAACCCCCTCCTGGGCGACTACCACATCAACGACCTCAACTTCGTCGCCGCCTTCGACGTCGACGCCAACAAGGTCGGCCGCGACCTCGCCGAAGCCATCTTCATCGAGCCCAACAACACGGTGAAGTTCACGGACGTCCCCCCCACGGACCTCCCCGTCGAGCGCGGCATGACCCACGACGGCCTCGGCAAGTACCTCTCCCAGGTCATCACCAAGGCCCCCGGCGCCACCGCCGACATCGCCGGCATCCTCAAGGACCGCGAAGTCGACGTCGTCATCAACTACCTCCCCGTCGGCAGCGAGGAAGCCACCAAGTGGTACGTCGAACAGGTCCTCGACGCCAAATGCGCCCTCGTCAACTGCATCCCCGTCTTCATCGCCCGCGAGGACTACTGGGCCGGCCGCTTCCGGGCGGCCGGCGTCCCCATCGTCGGCGACGACATCAAGAGCCAGGTCGGCGCAACCATCGTCCACCGCGTCCTCACCCGCCTCTTCCGCGACCGTGGCGTCCGCATCGACCGCACCTACCAGCTCAACTTCGGCGGCAACACCGACTTCCTCAACATGCTCGAGCGCGAGCGCCTGGAGTCCAAGAAGATCAGCAAGACCAACGCCGTCACCTCCCAGATCGACTACGAGATGCCGTCCAACATGGTCCACGTCGGCCCCTCCGACCACGTC
The DNA here is from genome assembly GCA_965247775.1 of Dehalococcoidia bacterium. Classification (GTDB taxonomy): domain Bacteria; phylum Chloroflexota; class Dehalococcoidia; order Bin125; family Bin125. The sequence goes on along the minus strand of OZ252031.1, from coordinate 835,965 downwards.
CCCTGGCTGCTCGACCGCAAGTGGTGCCACATCCGCATCGAAGGCACCACCTTCGGCAACGTCCCCCTCAACCTGGAACTGAAGCTCGAAGTCTGGGACAGCCCCAACTCCGCTGGCGTCGTCATCGACGCCGTCCGCTGCGCCAAGATCGCCCTCGACCGCGGCCAAGCCGGCCCCCTCCTCGCCCCCAGCGCCTACTTCATGAAATCCCCCCCCGAGCAGTGGACCGACGACCGCGCCCGTGACGCCGTCCAAGCCTTCGCCTCCGGCGAATAGCCACACCGTCGCGGGGTCCGCTGGACCCGTTCGCCCTCAGCGAGCGGCAGCGAGTCCGTCCACCCTGAGGCTTTTCTGAGCGGAGCCCGTCGACGGGGGCCTCCGCACCCCTCCGTCCCCTCTCCAGCGCCCCCAGGGTGCGCGACCGCAGACCGTCTCGGAGGGAGGATTATATCGGATAGTGCCCAGGCGCTGGGCTAGCGTGGTACCTTGTACCCACTTCGGACACGCAATAGAGCACGCGGGAGGTTTGCCCTGATGTCCGAGAAGGACGTGCGCATCCCGACGACGCCCGGCGATTTGATCCGCGCCGTGCTGCGCGGGGGCGGGACCGACAAGCCCAAGCCGAAGCCGTCGCCTCCTGCGAGCGGGCGTGGATCGTGACCACGACCCACCCAGGCGAGCCGGTCACCCAGTATCAATTTCACGAGGCGGTGACCGGGCTCACGACCCTCATCCTCGGCAACCGGGAAGCGATCAACGCTCTCACGGACCGGGTGGAGCGCATCGAGCCGCGGCTCGACCAGATCGATGCGCGGCTCGACCAGATCGATGCGCGGCTCGACCAGATCGATGCGCGGCTCGACCAGATCGATGCGCGGCTCGACCGGGTGGACGAGCGGTTCGACCGGTTGGAAGCGAAGATCGACACCCTCATCAACCGCTGAGTAGGGGAGAGGCGGAACCGGTCCTAGGCGATGAGGTCCGCGTAGCGCAGCCGCGTCCCGACCATCGCGCGGAACTGGCCGATCGTGTCGAGGGGGCGATCGTTGTGAACTTCGCAAACCGCACGGTCTGGACGGGGGACAACCTCGACATCCTGCGCGGCATGAACAGCGACACCGTCGATCTCATCTACCTCGACCCGCCCTCCCATCGGCAGCTTCATCGTCAACTTCTGCTGCCCCCGCCGAAAGATCGTCCTGGAAGTTGACGGCGGCATCCATCCGACGAGATGCTCCGCCGACGCCGCCCGAGACCATCTTCTTCACCGCCTCGGCTACCGAATCCTCCCCTTCCCGAGCGCCGCCGTTCTGCGGAACGCCAAATCCGCACTCGCCCAGATCCCGCGAGCACGTACCCCACCGTCCCCTCCGGCCCCCGCTCCCCAGCGCCGCGGGCGCTGGGGAGCGGGCTAGGGGGAGGAGCCCGCCCCTCATGCTCCTCGACCTCGCCTATACCCTTCTCGCCCCCCTCGCCCGGCGCCTCCCCCCCCGCCTCGCCTACCCCCTCGCCGACCTCGCCATGGACGCCGTCTTCCTCGCCTGGCCCCGCGGACGACGCAACATGCGCGACAACCTCCGCACCATCCTCCGCACCGACAACCCCGCCACCCTCGACTACTGGGCCCAACGCCAGCTCCGCCGCTACGGCGAATTCTGCCTCGACACCCTCCGCATGGACGGCCTCACCGGCGCCGACTGCGTCGCCGCCCTCGACGTCGACCCCGCCGTCTGGCCTCGCCTGCGCGCCCGCGCCGCCCAAGGCCCCCTCATCTTCACCTCGCTCCACACCGGCAACTGGGACCTCGCCGCCGCCGCCTGCGCCCACGAGCTCGGCCCCCTCACCGTCCTCGTCCAATCCCTCGGCCACCCCGCCCTCGACGCCGCCTTCCGCCGCCAGCGCCGGCGCCTCGGCGTCCACCCCATCGATATCGGCCGCGGCCTCCGCCCCACCCTCCGCATCCTCCGCGCTGGCGGCGCCGTCGGCCTCCTCCTCGACCGCCCCCTCGCCCCCCATCAGCCCGGCCTCAACGTCACCTTCTGCGACCGCCCCTGCCGCCTCCCCGCCGGCCTCGCCCGCCTCGCCCTCGCCTCTCGCGCCCGCGTCGTCCCCATGGCCTTCGTCCGCAGCGACAGCCGCGCCCTCCGCTTCCGCGTCGAGATCGACCCCAGCTTCACCTACGAAGTGAACGGCGACCGCCACGCCGACGCCCAAGCCCTCACCCAAGCCCTCATCACCTGGTTCGAAGGCCCCGTGCGCCGCCACCCCGACCAGTGGTACATGTTCCGCCGCTTCTTTAGCGACGGCTAATTCGCGCTCGGTCCGCTCCGCCGCCGCTCCCGCCGCCTGACGGATGTCGGCGCGCCCCTTCCCCTGCCCCCCGCGCCCTCCCCACCAGCGCCCCACCAGCGCCCGCCCGATCTGCCGCCACTCAGGCGTCCCCTACGGGATCACGCGACCCTCCAGCACCCGTCCAAACTTCGCTGGAGGCGAACATCGTCTCGCCCCCCTGCCCCACGGCCGCCCGCATCTTCCCCACGCGGATGCGCTTCGGCCTGATCATCTTCCTCAGCCAGATCGGCGTCGGCGCCTGGGCCGCCACGGCCGCCCGCCGCGACCCCGAAGCCGCCCGCAACGTGACCCAGACCGCCGGCTGGCTGCAAGGGCATGCGCTTCGCCGGCGTCGGCCCCATGCGCACCGGCATCGCCCTGGCGCTGTTCACGATCACCATCGTCAGGACCTTCATGGCCAATCGCATCCGCGAGATCGCCGCGGAAGCCATCGAAGCCGCGTACCGGCCGTGTGCCTCCACGCGCCGAGGAGCGGCGCCCCAGCGCCGCTCCTCGGTCTGCGCCCCAGACTGGCCGCCCGGCGGCCTGCGCTATCATCCGCCCGACACAGCCAGGACGCGAAAGGGCGCTCGGTGGCGGACACGCTGGGCTTCTCCATGGTCACGTTCCCCCCCATCGCCTTCCGCGAAATGGGCGACGTCGCGCAGCGCGCCGACGACCTCGGCTGGGACCGCATCTACACCTCGGAGTCCCTCACCGACACGCTCACCATCGACATGTACCTCGCCGCCCGCACGCAGCGCCTGGTCATCGCCAGCGGCGTCGCACTCATCTACTACCGCCATCCCCTGATCACCGCCCAGGCCGCCACCACCATCAGCGACGTCTCCGGCGGCCGCTTCATCCTCGGCCTCGGCCTGGGCCACCAGCCGCGCAACCACGCGATGGGCGTCGGCTTCGGCAAACCCCTCGCCGGCATGCGCGAGTACGTCCGCACCCTGCGCGGCCTCATCTCCGGCGACAACGTCTACCCCGGCCTGCCCCTGCAGACCTACGAGGGCGTCCCCCTGGGCATCAAGCGGCCCCAGCACCGCCTGCCCATCGCCATCGCCGCCGTCGGACCCAAGATGATCGAACTCGCCGGCGAGGTCGCCGACGGCATCCAGCTCTACCTCGCCCCCATCTCCCGCATGCGGGCCGTCCGCAAGGGCATCGCCCGCGGGGCCGCACGCGCCGGCCGCGACCCCGCCGATATCGAAGTCAAGCTCGCCATCCACCTCCTCCTCTCCAATGACCTGGCGCGGGCGCGGGAGAAGGCCCGCCGCGTCCTCACCTACTGGGCCGGCCTGCCCAGCTACAACGCCTCCATCGCCGCCGCCGGCTTCAAGACCGAGGCCGCCCTCATCCGCGAGGCCTTCCTGGCCGGCGACCAGGACGCCATGTGCGCCGCCATGAGCGACGCCTTCCTGGACGAGTTCGCCGTCCTCGGCCCCGCCGGCCGCTGCCGCGACCGCATCGCCGCCCTGCGCGATGCCGGCGTCGACGTCCCCATCATGCAGATCGATCCCGTCGAGCCCGGCGAAAGCTTCGCCGCCGCCATGCGCCGCACCCTGCAAGCCCTCGCCCCCCGCTAGGCGCCCCCCGGGCGCCCGGCGCCAACCGCGCGCCCCTCCAGACCACGCCCTCCCGACCACGCCCTCCCGACCACGCCCTCCCGACCACGCCCTCCCGACCACGCCCTCCCGACCACGGCCGCCTAGACCACCGCCGCCGCCTCGATCTCGATCTTCGCCCGCGCATCGACCAGCCCCGTCACGCCCACCAGCGTGATCGCCGGAAAGTGCCGCCCGAAGTGCCGCGTCCAGGGCTCCACCAGTCCCGCCATGTTCGCGTGGTACTCCTCCAGGTCCGTGACGTGGATCTTGAGCGCCGTCACGCTGGCCGCGCTCCCGCCCGCCGCCTCCACCGCCGCCACGACGTTCCCCAGCGCCTGGTCCCACTGCGCCGCGAAAGCATCCGAGACGATCTCGCCCCCACCCTCCCGCGTCGCCACCTGCCCCGCCACCCAGACCATCGTGCCGCCGCTGGCGGTCACGCAGTGCGAGTAGCCCGCGCCGCGCCGCCAGCCTTCCGGCGTCAGCATGCGGATCTCCACATCGGACATCAGAACCTCCTTCGCCGGGCCGTCCGCCCGTCCCGCCCCACGATACCCCACCGCCCCAGCCACCGGACTGAGCACGGCCGCATCCCCCCGCCCGACGGCCCTCGCCGCTGCGGAGCCCCCAACACGCTCCCCTCGCCCGGCGCTCGTCGCCCCGCGCCCGCTCCACCGGCCTCGGCCCGCAGCGGCGCTCGCTCCGGCCGTTGTCCTGGAGGCGCATGGCGCCTGCGTCGCGGCCGCCCGGACCGCCCCTGGTGGCGGACACACCGCGCCTGGGCCTGCCGTATCGCGACCTGGCGCTGGGCCTCGACTGCCTCGGCGTCTTCACGGCGATGCTGGACCTCACCGCCCTCACCATCGCCCGCCCACCGTCGCCGCCGACTTCGATACCACCGTCATCGTCTACTTCGCCACCGCTGCACCCGTGGTGCTGATGCCCTTCTTCCACGCCGCCGCCGTTGCACCCCCGCTGCTGGCAGCACACGATGGCCGTGCCGTCCGCCGCGCCCGCCGTACGCAGGACGCGTGCCTACCGCGAGGCCCGGCCGGCCGAGTCCACCTCGTAGTGGGGCGTCGCCGCCGTCGCCGGCTTCGCCACCGGCACGATTTGGAAGATCGGCCGGTCCGGGGTCAGCACATACAGCCCGCCCCGGTCATCCGCCGCGAAGGACGAGATGGAGATCTCCGTCCCCAGGACCAGGAACGGCGGCTCGTCGCTCTCCACGTCCAGCCCCCAGATCTGCCCGCTGCAGAGGTCGCCGAAGATGTAGGCCCCGGCCAGGCCGGGAATCGCCCCGCCCCGGTACACCAGGCCCCCAATCACAGCGCAGCCGGTGTCGTGGCCGTAGAGCGAGACAGGCATGATGGTGTCGCGCAGATCGCAGGCGCTGCCGCGGTCGGGGAAGCACTCCACCCCCTCCGCCCGGCTCCAGCCGTAGTTCCCCCCCGCGACCGCCACGTTGATCTCCTCGAAGCCGTCCTGGCCCACGTCCCCCAGCCAGAGCAGTCCGCTGGCCTCGTCGAACGCCATCCGCCAGGGATTGCGCAGCCCGTAGGCCCAGATCTCCGGCCGGGCGCCCGGCCTGTCGCGGAAGGGGTTGTCGGCCGGAATGGCGTACGGCGCCGACGCCGACGCGGCCGACACATCGAGGCGAATGATCGAGCCCAGCAGGGTGCCGAGATCCTGCCCGTTCGCCTCCGGATCGCCGCCGCCGCCGCCGTCGCCCAGGCCCAAGTAGAGCAGCCCGTCCGGCCCGAAGCGGACCGCGCCGCCGTTGTGGTTGCCGGTGAACTGCGGCGCCTCCAGCACCACCAGTTCGCTCGCCGCATCCGCGATCCCGTCCTGCAGCCGCAGGCGCGAGAGCCGGCTGGCCCCGTCCGGCCCAGCCGTGTAGTAGATCCAGAGATAGCCGGTATCCGCGAAGGCCGGATCCAGCGCCAACGACAGCAGCCCCTGCTCGTTACCGCCGCTCGCCACGGCGTCGCGCAAATCCAGCGCCGTCCGGTCCTCGCCGCCGTCGGGGCTGATCAGCGTGATCGTCCCGCCCTGCTCGGCCACCAGCGCCCGGCCGTCCGGGAGCCAGACGATATCCACGGCGCGGAGGAAGTCGCGCCCCCCGAAGGCGGGCCGCAGCTGCACCGGTGTGGGGCCCACGGCGATCGGCCCCGCCTCCGCGCGCGCCGGCGCGGCCAGCGCTGCGCCCCCCGGCAGCGGCCCCGCCAGCCGGTAGATATAGGCCGACCCGGCGTCGATCCCGGCCGCGTTGTCGGCCAGCCAGGCCCCCACCCCCAGATGCGCCGCATCCAGCCAGACATCCCAGCCGTAGCCGGCGTCCTCGTTCGACCAGTCCGCGTCATCCGCCACCAGCCGTGCGGTCTGCGTCCAGACCCCCTCCGTCCGCTCGAACACGTACGCCGCTCCCACGCCGATGATCGGCAGCCGATCGTGGTCGCGCCGCGGTGTCCCCACGGCCAGCCGGTCGCCCTCGATATCCAGGGCGTAGCCAAACCAATCGCCGGCGATCGTGTCGTCTGCCAGCAACAGCGAGTCCGCCGCGCGCTCGCCCGGACCGCTCGCCCAGCTACCGCCCTCCCGCCCAAAGAGATACACCGCGCCGGAATCCTCACCCGCCGGCGCGGCCTGGAACGCCCCCACCGCGATCACATCGTCCCCCAGCGCCAGGGCGCTCCCGAACTCCCCGCCCGCGAACGACGGAGCCGCGACCAGCCGCGCCACTTCGCTCCAGCCGGCCGCGTCCCGCTCGTAGACGTAGACCCGGCCGTCCGCCTCGACGTCGCTGACGTTCGGCGCCCCCACCGCCACGACGCCGTCCTGCACCGCCACGGAGAACCCGTAGTCGTCGTCCGCCAGGCTGTCCGCCGGCTGCAGCAAGGCCTCCTGCTGCCAGCCATCACCCCCACGGCGGAAGATGTAGGCGCCACCCCCCTGGCCGGCGTGATTGCCGTTCGCCCCCACCACCATCGTGTCGCCGTCGATGTCCGCGTTCCAGCCGAACAGGATTCCGTCCAGCGGCGGCTCCGCCACCAGCTTTGTCCGCTGGCGCCACGCCTCGCCATCCCGCTCGAAGACGTAGACCGCGCCGGTGTCGCGCAGCGGGCCCTGATCCGCGAACGGGGACGTGGCCAGCAGCGTGTCCCCGTCGATGGCCACCCCGCGCGCGAACCAATCGTTCTCCGCCCCGTCGAAGGCCAGCAGCCGCCCGGCCTCGCGCCAGACCTCGCCCACCCGCTGATAGACGAAGGCGGCGCCGGACTGCGGCCCGTTCTGATCATGGAAAGGGGCGCTGACCACCATCCAGTCGCCGCTGACGCCGCCGGACCAGCCGAACTCGTCCGCCGGGCGCACTTCACCCGGAAGCAGGAGCGCCTCGGACGCGTCGAGCGGGCCGCTCGGCGCCACCGGGGCGGGCGCCTCGGCCTCGGCAGGCGCGGCCACTGCGCCCGGCTGATCGGGCTCGACGGGATCCCGCTCCACGGCCGCCGCCATGGCGACGGCCGCTGGGGCATCGCTGGAGACGTCCTCGACCGCCGCGCCGTCGCCGCCACAGGCCGCGAGCAGGATCGCCGCCGTGATCAGGATGACCGAGAGGGGGCCAACGCGGAATCGGGGCTGGAGTTGCGCCGCGTCGCAGCCGGGCGGCGCCGGTGCCTCGGGGCAAGGCACAACGCCCGCACGAGGCCTTGCAGACGCTGCCGGCTCCCAGCGGACTACGCCCCGCGCCACCAGCGTTGGCCCTCCACGCGGACGATGTGCCCGTAGCCCGGCGCCGGCATATGACAGGCCACCGCCGTCATCCCCTGCGACTCCACCATCTCGACCAGCCGCTCCCGCGTGCGCTTGGCCTGCTCGCGGTCCATGTCGAAGCCGAACTCCCAGTCCGGACGGCTGATCAGCGCCGGGTGCACGATAGTGTCACCCCAGATGATCGCCCGCTCGCCCCCGGAATCCACCAGGATGCTGGCGCTGCCCGGCGTGTGTCCCGGCGTGTGCAGCAGTGAGATCTCCGGCGTCACGGCGTGCTCGGACGCCTCGAACAGCTCCAGAGCCCCTAGCCGCTCCAGCGGCGTCACCAGCTCATCGACGAAGGGGAAGGGGGCGGCCGCCTGCACTTCGGGCGTCTGAAACGTCTCCCAGTCCGCCCGGTGCACCAGGTAGCGCGCGCGGGGGAACATCAACGTCGGCGCGCCGTCGCGCTCAGTCACGTTCCAACCCACGTGATCCCAGTGCAGGTGCGTCAGCAGCACCGCCTCCACCTCCGCCTCCGTCACGCCCGTCTGCTGCAGGGCCTCCGGCAGGCGGCCGGCGGCGCGACACCACCGCGCGAAGCCGGTGGAGGCCGGGCCGCCCCCCGTATCGACCAGGATGGCGCGGCCGCCGAACTGGAGCAGGTAGCAGCTCACGTCCAGCTTCCAGCCGTCCTCGCCATCGAAAACCTCTGGGTAGCGCTCACGGAAGGGCGCAAGTTCCTCCCGCGATGTCTGTGGCAAGATCCGGTCCATGGCCCAGGGGAAGCGCTGAATCGCCATATCGAGGAGCGCCGTGATGCGAACATCGCCCACGGTGAGTGCGTGATCGGCCATGCCATGCCTCGCTTTCGGCGGGGGACGACCCCCACGGAAGACGATAGCTCAGCCCGCGCGCAGCCCGGCGAGAAAGGGATCGACGGCGGCCAGGAAGGCCGCCGGCTGCTCCAGCGGCGGACAGTGCCCGCAGCCCGGGATGAGCGCTAGCTGCGCGCCCGCGATGCCGGCCGCCAGCTCCTCCGCCATCGACGCGGGCGTGGTCTCGTCGGCACCGCCCCCGATGACCAGGGTGGGGGTGCGGACCGCGCCCAACCGCGGCCGCAGGTCCATTCGGGCCAGCGCCCGGGCCGCCGCGGCGAAGGCGCCCGGCTCCACACGGACCAGCGCCGCTCGCCGCTCCTCGATAGCTTGCGGGTGGCGCTGCAGGTAAGCGGCCGGGAAAATGCGGCGCACCGCCACATCGACGACGGCCTTCATGCCACCCTTCTCCACCAGACGGCTCATCGTCTCAAAGGCCCCGCGACGATCGGCGGGGAAGGCGGCGCCGCAGTTGGCCGGAATCAGGCCGCGCACCCGCTCCCCGTGGCGGATCGCCAACGCCACAACCACGAAGCCGCCCAGGCCGTTGCCGCACACCGTCGCCTCCGGGCCCACCCCGGCGGCGTCCATGGCGGCGGCCACGTAGTCGGCGAGATCGTCGATCGATGGAGCGCCGCCGTCCCCCCGGAGCGGCGGCGAGGCGCCGAAGCCCGGCAGCGACACCCGGTAGACCGCGGCCCCGCGCGCCAGCGCCGGCGCAACGAGGTCGAAGGCGTGCGCGTCGGTGAGGAGTGAATGCACCAGGACCAGCGCCGGGCCGTCACCCTCGCGCGTCACCTCGGCCCGGCGGCCCCCGGCGATCGTCAGCAGCATGCGCGCTCCTCCCGGCCGGGCAAAGCGGCGCTGGACGCCTGGCCGATGGCGGCATCGGTCCCGGGATCGAAAACGTGCAGGTGCCGCACGTCGGCCACCAGCGTCGCGCGGTCGCCGCTGCGCGCCGGCCGGGCGGGGAACGCAGCGACGCCAGCGCGGGCGAGCGCGGCCGGCCGGCCGGCCTCCGGACGCAGCGGCACAGCGCGAACCTCCGCGACGGCTCCCATGCGCTGCGCGCTCCCTCCCTGATCACGGCTGCCCGCCTGCCCGGCAGTGTCGCAGGGCCGGGGCGATGCTGCAGGCGCGATCTAGGCGGAGCCCCGCCGCTCGTCGCGCAGGCGATGCTGATCGCGGGCGCGGGCGCGGCGCAGGACGGCGACGCATGCGGCCTCGGCCACCTGGCCGAAATCCGCGAAGAACTGGCCCACGCCCAGGAAATCGGACGGCGTCGCCAGCGCCATGACGTCCGCCCCGAGCGCTTCGATCCGTCCGACGGCGCTCCCGGAAGCGACGGGGATCGCGACGACCACGTGCGCGGCGACCGCATGCTGCACGGCCCGCACTGCGGCCGCCATGGTGGCGCCGGTGGCGAGCCCGTCATCGACGAGCACGACGCGCTTCCCCGCGGCGTCGATGGGCGCGGCGTCACCCCGGATCTCCTGCTCGCGACGCTCCACTTCGCGCTGGGCCCTCTCGGCGGCGGCCTGAAGTTGCGCCTCGGACCGCTTCACGCGGGCCAGGACATCCGCATTCCAGACGGCGCCAAAACGCGTGACCGCGCCCATCGCCAACTCCTGCTGGAAGGGCACGCCAACTTTCCGCGCGACGCATACGTCCAGCGGTAGACCGAGCGCCTCGGCGATGGGGTCCGCGACGAGGAGCCCGCCGCGGGGCACCGCCAAGACCAGGTCCAGGGCAAGGTCGGAGCGCTGCCGCAGCTCCGCGGCCAGACGACGCCCGGCATCGGCGCGGTTGGCGAACCCCGCCAAGCTGGCATCCCCCTGAGCCCGTTCACCGTGCATCATCCCCCTGCGGCCGGCGGCGGTGCTCGGGCACCGCCCCCGCCCTGCTGCGGGGCAGGCAGATGTCGTGCGCCCGAGCACCCGAAGCATAGGGAGCCCGGCTGGGCGCCGCATCGGGCTCCCGCCGGATTGGCTGGGGCGATCGGCGGGACGCCGCCACGGCAGCATCGCGTCGTTGGTACCCCCGGCAGGACTCGAACCTGCAACCTGCGGATTAGAAGGCCGCTGCTCTATCCGGTTGAGCTACGGGGGCTCCGCGACGCCGCTCCCGGCCGGCCCACGAGGGGTCGGAACGCGGGCTCCGTCAGGGGCGGTCGCTCTCGCCGTTTCGACCTTGAGCCGTTTCGACCTTGAGATAGCGTCCGCGTCCGCGACCGCCCTGGCGGACCCCCACGATACGGGTCTGCCGCATGTCGGCGCTGGTCGTCAGATGTCGCTGCATCCAACGGCCCGCCGGCTGCGACGCCAGAACCGCCAGCAGCGTCGCCGTGAGCACGTTGGGCAGGCGCGCCCAGCGCCCGCCGCTGCCGCCCGCAACGGCCAGCGCCGACACCCCGGCCAGCACGCCCCCCACGGCCAGGTTGGTCCCGCACAGCGGCGACAGCGCCAGCGAGCGCTCGCCCCGCTGCAAGCGGGTCAACGCCTCCTCCGCCGCCGACAGCGCCTCCTCCGGGCGAACGTTGCCGTGGAGGTAGAAGCCCCGCGGCCCTGCTCGTCCCACCAGCCGCAGCGTGGGACCGCGCCGGCTCAGCAGCACCGCCACGGTGGCGTGCTCCAGGCCATGGTTACGACGGATCGCACGGGCGAGACGGTCCAGCACGGCGCGCCTCCCGGAACACGGGGCGAGGCAATCAGCTTTGCGGCCGCCCCGCCTCGTAGCGCGGCACGCCCTGCTTGTCGAGCGTCACGGTCACCGGCGCCACTTGGACCGAGCCGTCCGGGAGCAGCGCCTCTACCGTAATTGTGCCCTGATAAAAGCCGGCAGGCAAACCCCCGGCCAGCGGCTCCACCCGGACCGTCGAGGGCGACGGCGGCGCTCCGGGCCGCGGGCCCAGCGCCACGCCGGCCGCCAGGCTCGTGCGCAACCAGTCCACGTCCGGGACCAGGCGGTAGGCCAGAATCCCCTCGCCGGCGTTGCCGATCACCAGCAGGGCCGGCTGGATGACATCGTCGCTGACGCTGAGGTGCAAGGCGGGCAGATCCATCGCCAAGGCCGGATCTCCAAGGATCGTCCGCCGCTCGGCCGGGGCGCTGCCCAAGGCAGGGTGGGGATGCGGCCGCGCGCCGGGCGGGAGCGGAGCGTCCATCCCGGCGAAGGGTCGCGCCACGGAGGCGCCCGTGAACGGGGCCGACAGGACCGTCGCCCAGCCCTGAAAGAAGGACTCCGGGTCCAGGGGGCCGCCGGGCTGCGCCAGCGTCGCCAAGTCCGGAAGCTGCACCGGGGCCGCCGGCCACAGCGCTGCGTCGTCGAGGTGGGGCGGCTGCGCGACGCACCCCCACACCAACTCCTGGTAGGGGTAGCCGTTGAACGGACCGTCGCAGGCGTAGGGGGCGCGGAACGGATCGACCTCGGGGCCGGCGGGATGGTTGGCCAGCGCCCAGCCGTTGTAGGCCCAGGTGGCGTAGTACCAGGACTCGATCAGCTCGGGCTGGCCCAGTCCCACCACGGGGAAGAGATCCTGCCCCCACTTCTCCACCAAGATCCGCGCGCCCGCCGCGATGTTGAAGGCGTAGTGCGTCCCCGCCAAAGCCTCGGCACGGCTGGGCACGCCCCCCTCGTTGCTGAAGAACGACGCCACCTGCATGAGCCCGTAGGCGCAGGACGATGAGATCAGCACCTCACCGGTCCCCTCGAAGGGGACGTGGGCCGCCGCCTGCGTCAGGTGGCTCTCGATCCAGCCAATGGCGTGGAGCAAGGTGGCGGGGATGGCGGCGCCGGGGCTGAGTTGTCGTTGCGTCGCCGGGCCCGTCTCGATCGGCGGCAAGGCGAAGTCCGGGTCGCGGGGGAGCAGCAGGTTGGCCGCGGCCAGCCGCTGGGCCAGCAGGTAGGGCGCGCGATCGCGCTCGGCTTCGTACGTCTCGAAGGCATAAGGCGGGCCGCCGCCGAAGCTCGCGCAGACCAAGCCATCGCCCTCGACGGCCTGCTGCCCCTGCGCGGGTGCCCCCGCCGGGGCCAGGAACACCCCAGCGACCAGCGCCGCCGCCAGTGCCAGCAGGCCCAGGAGCAGCGCCTGCGGACGCTGGCGATCAGCCATCGGCGGGCCGCCCCCTATCCCCCCACCAGCCGAGGATGCGCAGGTGCGCGCCCTCGATCGTGCGCACCACGCCGGCGGCGTCGCGCACCGCCGCAACCTCCCGGCCGGGGTCCCCCGGGCCGCTGCCATCGAAGCGACGCAGGGCCAGGAAGTCACCGCCCGCTGCCCAGGCCACGGGGAGCGCGACGCCGCCCGTCGGCGTTCGCGCAACGATGCCGCCGCCCGCGACGGCAACGCGCAGGGCGGCCGCGTCCTCCCCGAAGGTCGCCAGGCTCAGGGACCCGTCCGGGTGCCACGCGGGCGAGGCGGAGCCGCCGCCGGATCCCATGGATGGCGCCGTCGCGGCGACGCGCAGCGGGGCGGCCCCCAGGGACAGCAGGCGCACGTCCAGCCGCAGCCCCTGCTGCGCGGTGAAGGCGATCGTTTCGCCGTCGGGCGAGAGCCTCCAGTCCCGAGTCACGCCGGCCCACAACGGGACCACGGCGTCGCTGCCGTCCAGCGGCAAGAGCTGACTGCCGCCGGGTCCGATCGCCACGGCGTAGACCGCGCCGCCGAGTGGCCGCCCAAGCGGGTACAGACCCAGGATGTCGTCACGACGGAGCAGCGCCCGCTCGCGGCCCGTATCGACATCCCATTCCAGCAGCGTGAAGCGCAGCCGCCCGCCGGCCCCGGCCTCCTGGCGGCGCGCGTAGACGTGGGCCCCGTCCGCGCTCCAGGCCAGGCCGCCGCGTAGGTCCACGGCCTGCGCCAGGGTTCGCGACGGGCCCCCATCGCTGAGGATCAACTGCGCCTCAGTCGCGGGGTCGCTGCCGCCGGGCGGCACGACGAGCATCGCCACGCGGTCGCCTGCCGGGGCCACGGCGCCCTCCGGCGCCCAGCCCGGAGCGTGCGCGACGGGGGTCAGCGCGACGCGCTGGGCGGGATCGGCGGGGTCGACGAGCCAGAGGGTGCTGCCGGCGTCGCCGTATTCGGCAACGAGGAGTCGCGCGCCGCCGGCGCTGGCTGCGCTCGATCCCGCTGTGCGGCCGGCCGGCGGGGCCAGCAGGACCACGATCAGCGCGATGCCCGTCAGCAGCAGGCCGGCGAGGGCCAGCACGCGGGGCCGGCCCGGCGAGAAGCGCACACGACGCCCCAAACGCAGCACCCCGGCAGCCGCCGCGGACTGTAGCATCGATCGGCTCCAGGGCAGGTCAGCGGCGCTGATATATTGGATTTCCGGAGCGAGGGATGACACGCATTGCGATCATCGGATTGGGCCTGATCGGCGGGTCCCTGGCGCTAGGCATCAAGGCCAGCGACCACCCTGACGTGGAGATCGTCGGCAACGACGCTGACGCTAGCACGCTCAAGGAGGCCCAGAAGCGCGGCGCGATCGACCAGGCGGAGAGCCGCCCCAGCCGGGCCGTGGAGGGCGCCGGGCTGGTCATCGTGGCGGTACCGCCGGTGCAGATGATCGAGGTGTTCGAGAGCATCGCGCCACACCTGGGCGCGGGCGCCGCCGTCACGGACGTCGCCTCCAGCAAGGTCCTGGTGATGGACTGGGCGCAGCGGACCCTGCCGCCATACGTCTCCTTCATCGGCGGGCATCCGATGGCCGGCAAGACGGATCAGGGCTTCGAGAACGCGGAGGCCGGGCTCTTCCGCGACCGCCCCTACGCCGTGGTGCCCGCCACCGACGCCCGGGAAACGGCCCTGCAATCCGTGCTCGGGCTGATCCGTTCGCTGGGCGCGCAGGAGCGCTTCATGGCCGCCGACGAGCACGATGACCTCGTCGCGGCCGTGAGCCACATGCCCCTGCTGGCCTCCACCGCCCTCTTCACCATGCTGCGCCGCAGCGAGGGCTGGGCCGACTTCGGCAAGATGGCCGGCCCCGCCTACCACGACCTCACCCGCCTGGCCTCGGGCGACCCCCAAATGTCGACCGATATCTCCGTGACAAACAGAGCGCGCATGCAGTACTGGCTGGACCGTTACGTCCTGGAGCTGCAGCGTCTGCGAGACCTGCTGGACGACGGCCCGGAGCGGATCTTCGAGGAATTCCAGCAGTCGCAGCGGGACCGCGCCCGCTTCCAGGCCGGTCAGGATCTGGACGACACGCCGCGCTTGGACCCGCTGCCCCAGATCCCGAGCCCGATGGGCGCGCTGCTGAGCCCCGCGCTGTACGAGCGCCTGCGCGGCATGATCAAGCGCTCGGAAGAGGACGCCGGGCGTCCCGCCCGGCGCTGAGCCCTCGTGACGGTCCGGCTGCGACCGAGCGGAGCGCTGCGGGGAGAACTCCGCCCCCCCGGCGACAAGTCGATCTCACATCGCGCCCTGATCTGCAACGTCTTGGCCCCGGGCGAGGCAAGGGTCACCGGCTTCCTGGCCGGCGAGGACTGCTTGCACACCCTGCGCTGTCTGCAGCACCTGGGGGCCACGATCGAGCGCACCGGCACGACACTGCGGATCTCCAGTCCGGGGCGACCAGCCTTGCGCCCCACCTCCGCGGTGCTGGACTGCGGCAACAGCGGCACCAGCATGCGGCTGCTGGCGGGACTCGCGGCCGGACTCGAAGGGAAGACGGTGCTGGACGGCGACGCGTCGTTGCGGCGCCGGCCGATGGACCGGGTGCTGGAGCCTCTGGCTGCGATGGGGGCGAAGGTCGCGGGGGACGGCACGCACGCGCCGATCACGCTACGCGGCGGCCCCCTGCGGCCCTACCGCGACCGCCTGCCCGTTCCCAGCGCCCAGGTCAAGAGCGCGATCCTCTTCGCCGCGCTGGCCGCGGACGGACCTTCCCGCCTCGAGGAGACGGCGCCCACGCGAGATCACACCGAGATCATGCTGCGGGCCATGGGCGCGGCGCTGGACACGCACGACGGCGTCGTCACGCTGGACCCGCGCGCGCCGCTCCAGCCCGTGGACGTGGAGGTGCCCGGCGACCCCAGCGCGGCCATCTTCTGGCTCGTGGCGGCCAGCATCGTGCCGGACTCCGAGGTCGTGCTCAGGAACGTCTGCCTGAACCCCACCCGCACCGGCGCCCTGAACGTCCTGGAAGCGATGGGCGCCCGCATCACCCGGCGCAACGAACGCCGCGCGGGCGGAGAGCTGATCGGCGACCTCGTGGTGCGCGCGGCCGGCCTGCGGGGCTGCGAGATCAGCGGGGATCTCGTCACGCGCGCGATCGACGAGCTACCGGCGCTCGCCGTGGCGGCCGCCCTGGCCCACGGGCCTACCACGATCCGCGATGCGGCGGAGCTGCGCCTGAAGGAGTCGGACCGGATCGCGGGCACGGCGCGGCTGCTGCGCGCATTCGGGACCGAGGGCGAGGAACGCCCGGACGGCCTGCGGATCGCGGGTGGGGCGACCCTCCAGCCGGGGGATTTCGGGAGTGGCGGCGACCATCGCCTGGCCATGGCCGCGGCGGTGGCCGCGCTGGCGGCGCAGGGGCCCGGCCTCAGCACCCTCCAAGGAGAGGACAGCGTCGCCGTCTCCTACCCGGAGTTCTGGGCCCATCTCTCGCAACTCGCCGGCCGGGAAGCGCTAGCCTGAGGGGCGCGGCCACGCCCGCGTCCCGGCATGGGCGCGCTGGACGGGAGGGCGCGCATGCAGACGGAACTGCTGCACATCGGCTTCGGCAACGTCCTGGCGATCAACCGAGTGGTGGCGATCGTCTCCCCCAACTCCGCCCCCAGCAAGCGTCTGGTGCAGGAGAGCAAGGCCGCGAGCCGCATCGTCGACATGACCAGCGGGCGCCGCACGAAGGCGGTGCTGGTCATGGACACGGGGCACGTGGTCCTGGCCGCCATCGCGCCCGACACCATCGCCCGCCGGGTCAGCGCCGACCGCTACGTCAGCGCGCCTGGCCCGGAGGCGCTGAGTGCCTGACGACGCCGGGGCCGGCGACACGCCCCCGCTGCTGGTCGTCCTCTCGGGACCGTCGGGGGCGGGAAAGGACAGCCTCCTGCGCGCCGCCTTGGAGCGCGACGATCGGCTGGCGACGATCGTCACCGCCAAGACACGCCCACCGAGGCCGGGGGAGACGCACGGGGTCCACCATCTCTTCCTCAGCGAGCGCGAGTTCGACGAGATGATCGCCGCCGGCGCCCTGCTGGAGCAGGCCACCGTCTACGACCACCGCAGCGGCGTCCCGCGCGACCAGGTGCGGGATCTGCTCGCGCAGGGCAAGACCGTCGTCGTGCGCACGGACGTGCAGGGCGCGCGCACGCTGCGGGCCAAGCTGCCGCAGGCGCTGCTGGTCTTCCTCACCGTGCCCGACACGGCGGAACTCGAGCGACGCCTGCGCGCCCGCGCCGCCGACGACGAGGCTGCCATTCAGAGCCGCCTGGATGTGGCGCTGGAAGAGATGGCCGAAGCCGGACGCTTCGACCACGTGATCCTCAACACGGCCGGCGGACTCGATGAGGCGACGACGGAGTTGCTGCGCGTCATCGAGGAGGAGCGAGCCCGTCCCGGCCGCGAGGTCTGCGTCGTCTGACGCGCCCCACCCAGCGACGGGCCGCGCCTCTGCTGTCCAAGACACAGCGGCGCGCGCCTGCGTTGACAGGCGCGCCCCCCCGGGTCCACACTTCGCTGCACAACTGAATATTGACGTCGATCGGGACGAGTACCCGCTCAGGCGGACCCCCAGAGAGCCGGCTCGGGCTTCCACGGAGTTGCGTCCATGGAGGCGGGCTGCAAGGCCGGCGGTCGCGCGACCGGTGAATGGCCCCGTGAGTCGCTGCCCCAACGTCGCTCCCGAGCGATCAGTAGGCGCAGCCGGAGAGGCCCCGTTAGCGAAGCCGAGCCGATCGCGGGGCAGCGCGCATCCGCCGTCGGCGAATCGAGTGCCCGGCGCCCCACGCCGTATGGCGAGGGGAATCGGGAACAAGGGTGGCACCGCGGTAACTCCGCCCCTTGGGGGCGGAGTTTTTTCGTGCCCGGCGGCGGGGGCGATGGCGGAAGGTCGGGAGATCATGCACTACCCGTCGTTGGACGAGGTCAGGCGCCTGGCCGAGCAGGGCCGGGGCAACCTGGTCCCCATCTACCGCGAGGTCCTGGCCGACTTGGAGACGCCCGTCTCCGCCTTCCTCAAGGTCAAGCGCGGCGACTACTCCTTTCTCCTGGAGTCGGTCGAGGGGGCCGACCGGCCGGCGCGCTACTCCTTCATCGGCACGGAGCCCTACCGGGTCTTCCGCGCCCCCCAGCCCGACGAGGCCGCCCCAGCCGTCGACCCATTGGATGAGGTGCAGCACGAGCTGGCCCAGTTCACGCTCCTCCCCAACCCCAACCTGCCCCCATTCCACGGCGGCGCCGTGGGCTACCTGGGCTACGAGGCCGTGCGCCACTTCGAGGAGCTACCCGCCGCCCGCCACGACCCCTACGGCCTGCCCGAGCTGCTCTTCCAGTTCGTCGACACGGTCCTCCTCTTCGACCACTTCAAGCACCTGATCAAGGTGGTCGGCCACGTCCGCCTCGACGGCGACGTGGAGACCGCCTATCGCATGGCCCAGGTCCGCATCGACGAGATCGTTGCGCGCCTCGGCGCCGGTGCCGCGCCCATCCCCGCCGACGCCGCCGCCCCCCCCTCCGGCGGCGCTCCCCTGCGCTCCAACATGGACCGCTGGGCCTACGTCTCCGCCGTCAAGCGCATCCGCGATGACATCATCGCGGGGGAGATCATCCAATGCGTCTTCTCGCAGCGCTTCTCGCGCGAGACGTTCGTGCACCCCTTCAACGTCTACCGCACGCTACGCACGGTGAACCCCTCGCCCTACACCTATTACCTGGAGATGGGCGACCACCAGATCGTGGGCACCTCGCCGGAGCTGCTGGTCGTGGTGGAGGACGGCAAGGTGGCGACGAACCCCATCGCCGGCACCCGCCGGCGCGGCGCGACGCCCGAGCAGGACCGTGCCCTGGAGGAGGAGCTGCGCACCGACGCGAAGGAGATCGCCGAGCACCTCATGCTGCTCGACCTGGGCCGCAACGACATCGGCCGCGTCAGCCTGCCGGGTACGGTCAAGGTCACCCAGCAGATGGACGTCGAGCGCTACAGCCACGTCATGCACCTGGTCTCGCAGGTGGAGGGCGAGCTGCGGCCCGACCTGAACGCCTTCGACGCCCTGCGCGCGACCTTCCCCGCCGGCACGGTCTCCGGCGCGCCCAAGATCCGCGCTATGGAGATCATCGCCGAGCTGGAAGAGGACCAGCGCGGGCCCTACGCGGGCGCGCTGGGCTACTTCGGCTTCGGCGGCAACATGGAGACGGCGATCACCATCCGCACCATCGTCATGCAGGACGGCGTCGCCTCCGTGCAGGCGGGCGGCGGCATCGTCTTCGACAGCACGCCCGATGCCGAGTTCGAGGAGACCCTGAGCAAGGCCATGGCTCTCTTCACCGCCCTGGACCAGGCCGAGGCCCGCAGCCGCGAGCGCCCGGCCGGCAGTCGCGGCTACTGACCCGGTATCGTGCCGAGAGGAGACCCGGTGAGCATCCTCCTCCTCGATAACTACGACTCCTTCACCTACAACCTCTTCCAGTACCTGGCCGAGTTGGGCGCGGACGTGACCGTCGTCCGCAACAACAAAATCACCCTGGACGAAGTGGCGGCCATGGCGCCCGAGCGCATCGTCATCTCGCCCGGGCCGGGCCGGCCGGAGGGCGCGGGCGTCAGCGTCGAGCTGATCCGCCGCTTCGCCGGCCAGGTCCCCATCCTCGGCGTCTGCCTGGGGCACCAGTGCATCGGCGCCGCCTTCGGCGCCGCCGTCGTCGGCGCGGGCGAGATCATGCACGGCAAGTCCAGCCTCATCACGCACGACGGCCTCGGCGTCTACGCGGGGCTCGACGGCCCCTTCGACGCCATCCGTTACCACAGCCTCGCCATCGACCCCGCCACGCTGCCGCCGGAACTCGTCGCCACCAGCTGGTCCGAGAGCGGCGTCCTGATGGGCCTGCGCCACCGCGACCACGCCCTGGAGGGCGTCCAGTTCCACCCCGAGTCGATCATGACCACCGCCGGCCACGATCTGCTGCGCAACTTCCTCGCGATGCAGGAGCCGGAGGGAGCGCTGCCATGACGCTGTGGGTCGTCCGCGCGGGCAAGTATGGGGAGCACGAATCGGACGTGCTTGATCGCGGCGTCGTCGCGATCGGCTACTCCGCGATAGGCAACCTCACACAGTTCATCGACTTAGACGAGATGCAATCCTGGGAGGAGATGAAGGCCGAGTACCGACGGATCGAGCCCGACGCCAATGAGCGATCGATCGGGGCCCGAACCGGTGCGCTATGGACGTTCGCGCGGGAGATCAAGATCGGGGACAACGTTGTGCTTCCACTGAAGTCGCAGTCGGCGATCGCGCTCGCTTGCGTGCAGTCGGAGTACGAGTACCGCCCGGACTTCCCCGAAGGAATGCGGCATACGCGGCGCGTGCAGTGGAAAGAGAAGGTCATCCCGCGCAGCGAGTTTGACCGTGACATCTTGGGTAGCTTCGGCGCGTTCCGCACGGTGTATCAGGCAAGAGCGACGAACGCCGAAGAACGCGTGCTCGCTCAGTTCGCTGGCCAGCCCCCGCCCGCCACGCCTCCCACCGAAGATCGGGAAGCAGCGGTGGAGGAGGAACCAGCCCTCAACCTCATCTCAGCTGCTGAGGATCTCGTGGTCAAGCAGATCGAGCGCGACTTTAAGGGGCATGACCTGGCGGCCCTGACGGGCGCGATTCTCGAGGCGCAGGGCTACGAGGTGAAGGTCTCGCCGCCGGGACCAGATGGGGGCGTGGATGTCTTCGCCGGCCGGGGCGGCTTGGGCCTGGAAGCGCCCCGCGTCTGCGTGCAGGTCAAGTCGGGCGTCTCCGTCTCCGACGTCAACGTGTTCCGGGGCTTGCAGGGAGCCATGAGTTCCTTCGGCGCCGACTACGGGCTCCTCGTGTCCTGGGGTGGTTTCACCCGCCCCCTCAGGCAGGAGGCGCAGCAGCACTACTTCAAGATCCGCCTCTGGGACCAGGGCGACCTCGTGCACGCTCTCCTCGATGTCTACGAAAAACTGCCGGAGGCGATGCAGGCGAAGTTGCCCCTCGAACGCATCTGGATCCCCGTCCAGTCGGACGAGGAGGAGTAACGCCATGACCGCCGTCGACGACGCCCTTGACGCGCTGGTCAACCAGCGCCGCGACCTCACCGAGGCCGAGGCCGAGGCCGCCCTCCACGCCGTCATGTCCGGCGACGCCGTGCCCGACTCCCAGATCGCGGCGCTCTTCACCGCCGAGCGCATGAAGGGCGAGACGCCCGAGGAGATCACCGGCTTCGTCCGCGCCCTGCGCGAGAAGGTCGTGCGGCTGGTCCTGCCCGGCCTGGACCGCATCATCGACGTCGTCGGCACCGGCGGCGACGCCGCCGACACCTTCAACGTCAGCACCGCCGCCGCCTTCGTCGCCGCCGGCTGCGGTGTCGTCGTCGCCAAGCACGGCAACCGCGCCATGTCCTCGCGCTGCGGCAGCGCCGACGTGCTGGAGGCACTCGGCGCGCGCATCGAGATCCCGCCGCCCGCCATGGCCCAGACGATCAAGGAGGTCGGCTTCGGCTACCTCTTCGCGCAGGTCTACCACCCCTCCATGAAGTACGCCGCTCCCGTGCGCCGCGAACTCGGCTTCCGTACCTTCTTCAACATCCTCGGGCCGCTGACCAACCCGGCCGGCACCTCGCAAATGGCGGTCGGCGTGGCCACGCCCGAGATCGGCGAGACCTACGGGCAGGTCCTGGCCCGCCTCGGCAGCCCCCACGCAATGGTCGTGCACGGCCAGGAGGGCATCGACGAGATCTCGCCCGAGGGCCCCACCACCGTCTGGGAGGTCCGCGGCGGCGGCGTCGAGCAGTACCAGATCCGCCCCGACGACTTCCGCATCCGCCCCGTGCCGCTCTCGGCCGTGGCCGGCGGCGACGCCGCCGCCAACGCCGCCGCCATGCGCGACGTGCTGGGCGGCAAGACCGGCCCGCTGACGGGCTTCGTCACGCTCACCGCCGCCGCCGCCCTCTACGCCGCCGACGAGGCCCCCACCCTGGCCGAGGGTGTCAGCCGCGCCGCGGAGGCCATCGACGACGGCCGCGCGCTGCGCAAGCTGGAACTCTTCGTGGAGACGACGCAGCGGCTGGCGGAAACACCGAAGGTGGAAGCATGACGCGCCCCGCCACGGACTCCGTGCTGGAGCGCATCGTCGCGGAGACGCGGGCGCAACTGCCCGCGCGACGGCTCGCGCAACCCGAAGTGCGGCTGCAGGCGCGGGCGGCGCGCCGTCCCGCCCCGCGCGACTTCGTCGCGGCGCTGCGGGCCCCGGGGCTCGGTCTCGTGGCGGAGGTGAAGAAGGGCTCGCCCTCCAAGGGGCCCTTCGCCCGCGACCTGGATCACGTCGCCGCCGCGCGCGCCTTCCGCGACGCCGCTGCCGCCGCCATCTCCGTCCTCACCGCCCCGGCCTTCTTCGCCGCTCACGCGGAGTTGGACGAGGTGGCGACCGCACTGGCCGCCGACGAGGCGGCCGACCCAGCGCGAACCTGTCCGCCGCTGCTGCGCAAGGAGTTCATCGTCGACCCGTACCAGGTCATGGAGTCGCGCGCGCTCGGCGCCGACGCCTATCTGATCATCGTCAAGACCGTGCCCGATACAGCCACCGTGCGGGCCCTGATCGAGGCCGGAGCGGCGCTGGGCATGGCCGCCTTCGTCGAGGTCACCGACGAGCGCGAGTTGGAGACGGCGCTGGCCGCAAGCGCGCCCGCCATCGGCATCAACAACCGCGACCTGCACACCTTCGAGGAGGACCTCGGCACGACCGAGCGCCTGCGACCGCTCGTGCCGCCGGAAGTCGCGCTGGTCGCGGCCAGCGGCGTGCGCAGTCGCGAGGACCTGGAGCGCATGCGCGCCTGCGACGTCGCTGCCGTGCTGATCGGCGAGGCGCTGACCCGCTCCGGAGACCCCGGCGCCACGATCGCGGAGCTGTGCGGAGAGGACGCCTCGTGACCCGCGCGACGCCCCGCGTGAAGATCTGCGGCCTGCGCGAGCCCGCGCACGCCCGCGTCGCCATCGACGCCGGGGCGGACTTCCTCGGCGTCACCTTCGCCGAGAGCCCGCGCCGCCTGACGCTGGAGCAGGCCCGCGCCATCCGCACCGTCGCGGGCCCACGCGTCGAGGTCTTCTCGGCCGACGCCGGCACCCTCAGCGCCGCCATCGACGGCGCCGGCCGCCCCCTGCTGGTGGGCGTCTTCGCCCGCCAGTCCGCCGACGAGATCAACCGCATCATCGCCGCCGTCGACCTGGATCTGGTGCAACTCAGCGGCGGCGAGCACCCCTCCCTGGCAGCGCGGCTGCTCCGCCCCGTCATCCGCGTGCACCACATCGACACCGGAACGACGGCGGAGGCCCTGCTGACGGCGCTGCACCAGGAGGACGCCGTACCCCCGCCCACGCTGACCCACCTCGACACCCACTCCGACATCGGCGGGGGCAGCGGCCGCACGTTCGACTGGAGCGTCGCCGCCGCCGTGGCGCGCGAGCGGCCGATCATGCTGGCGGGCGGGCTGACCCCCGAGAACGTGGCGGGGGGCGTCCTGGCCGTGCGCCCCTGGGCCGTGGACGTCGCCTCCGGCGTCGAGTCGGAGGAACGCAAGGACCCAGACAAGATTCGCGCCTTCGTCGGCGCTGCCCGCGCTGCGCCCACGCCTGAAAGGGCCAGCCCAAAGGGGGGCGCATGACCACCAAGACCCCGCCCGCCGGGCGCTTCGGTGAGTTCGGCGGCCAGTTCGTGCCGGAGACGCTGATGCCGGCCCTGGCCGAGCTGGAGGAGGCCTGGGACGCCGCCCAGAACGACGCCGCCTTCACGGCCCAACTCGGCGGTCTCCTGCGCGACTACGTCGGCCGGCCCACGCCGCTCACGCACGCCCCACGCCTGACCGCCGAGTTGGGCGGCCCCCAGATCTGGCTCAAGCGCGAAGACCTAGCCCACACGGGCGCGCACAAAATCAACAACGCGGTGGGCCAGGTGCTGCTGGCGCTGCGCATGGGC
The DNA here is from genome assembly GCA_965247775.1 of Dehalococcoidia bacterium. Classification (GTDB taxonomy): domain Bacteria; phylum Chloroflexota; class Dehalococcoidia; order Bin125; family Bin125. Next base: position 812,249 of record OZ252031.1, on the reverse strand, counting down.
AAGCGCCGCATCATCGCCGAGACGGGCGCAGGGCAGCACGGCGTCGCGGCCGCCACCGCCTGCGCCCGCTTTGGCCTGAAGTGCGTCGTCTACATGGGCGCCGAGGACGTGCGGCGACAATCGCTCAACGTCTTCCGCATGCGCCTCCTGGGCGCAGAGGTGCGCCCCGTCGACTCCGGCTCGCGCACGCTCAAGGACGCCATCAACGAGACCATCCGCGACTGGGTCACCAATGTGCACGACACTCACTACGTCATCGGCAGCGTGATTGGGCCGCACCCGTACCCCACCATCGTGCGAGACCTGCAGGCGGTGATCGGCCGCGAGGCGCGGGCCCAGTGCCTCGACGCCCTGGGCCGGCTGCCCGACGTGGCCCTGGCCTGTGTCGGCGGGGGCAGCAACGCCATCGGTCTCTTCCACCCCTTCCTGGACGACCCCGTGCGCCTGATCGGCGTGGAGGCGGCGGGCGAGGGGCTGGACGGGCGCAACGCGGCCACGCTGACCCTGGGCCGGCCGGGCGTGCTGCACGGCACGCGGACCTACCTGCTGCAGGACGAGCACGGTCAGATCGAGGAGGCGCACAGCATCAGCGCCGGCCTCGACTACCCCGGCGTCGGCCCCGAGCACGCCTGGCTCAAGCTTTCGGAGCGCGCCGAGTACGTCTCCGCCGACGACGAGGAGGCCCTGGCCGGCTTCCGCCTGCTCTGCGAGACGGAGGGCATCGTGCCGGCGCTGGAGCCCAGCCACGCCATCGGCTACCTGCGCCGCCTGGCGCCCACCCTCACGCCGGACGACATGCTGCTGCTGGGCTTGAGCGGCCGCGGCGACAAGGACATCGACATCGTGCGGGAGGCGCTTGCCGCGCGCGGCGACGGCCTCTGACGAGCCGCTGTTAGGCTCGATCGATCATGGCCCGCACCCCTCCCACGCCCAGGCCCCCACCTCCGCCGGGCGCCTATGAGCCGAGCGGCGTGGCCTCACCATCGCGCCTGCCGGCGCGCTGGGCGCAGCGCGAGACCCCGCTCGTTGAAGGCGGACCGGCGCCCGGACCACTGGGCGCGCCGCCGCCGGTCGGCACGGGCTTCCGCCGCTCCGACCTCTGGCGCGGCTTCGGACTGGCGGCGCTTGCGTTCATCGTGCTCTTCGGGATCGGCATCGCGCTCTTCGAGGCCCTGGAACCCGACCCGAGCGAGAACGTGGAGGACGTAGGCATCTCGCTCATCGTCTTCGTCGTCGACATCATCGCGCTGGTTGTGGTGCCCATCGCCGTGCTGGGCGGCCGACGGCGGGCGCAGAAGCTGCTGGGCCTGCGCCGCCCCACCCTGGCCACCGCCGGCTGGGCAGGCGCGGCCCTGGCCGGTTCGTACATCGCGCTCTGGATCTACCTGGGCATCGTGGCGGCGCTCGACATCGAGGACCTGGAGCCCGTCTCCGCCATCGACTCCGACCTCCCCTTCAGCCTCGAGGCGGCCGTGCTCACCGGCATCCTGGTCGTCCTGGTGGCGCCGTTCGCCGAGGAGATCTTCCACCGCGGGTTTCTCGTCGGTGCGCTGGCGCGGCTGTGGGGACGCTGGGTCGCCGTCCTCGTCAGCGCTGCCATCTTCTCGGCGCTGCACGTCGACGTGGGCAGCTTGATCCCCTTCTTCTTCGTCGGCGTGGTCTTCGCGCTCGTCTACCTGCGCAGCCGGGATCTGGGCGCCACCATCCTGGCGCACCTCTTCTTTAACCTGATCGCCTTCGCGGTCACCGCCTCCGAACGGGGGATCGCCTGAGCCGCTACGCCGCCGCCTTCGCCTCTCCCCGGGAACGGACGCTGTTGATGCCCTACCTGACGGCCGGCTTTCCCAGCCTGGCGGAGACGGCCCCCCTGCTGGAGGCCCTGGTAGCGGGTGGCGCCGGCGCGCTGGAGATCGGCGTGCCTTTCAGCGACCCCCTGGCCGACGGCCCCACCATCCAGCGCGCGAGCACGGTCGCGCTGAGCGGCGGCGCGGCGCTGCCGGGCATCCTCGAAAGCGTCTCGACGCTCCGCGCCCGGGGTATCGACGTGCCGATCACGCTGATGGGCTACCTCAACCCGTTCCTGGCCTACGCTGGCGGAGGCGAAGGCCAATCGGGCGGCCTGCCCGCCCTGGCCCGCGACGCCGCCGCGGCCGGCGCCGACGGCGCCATCATCGTGGACCTGCCGGCGGAGGAGTCGGATCCGGCCCGCGAGGCCCTCAACAGCGCCGGGCTGGACCTGATCTACCTGCTCGCCCCCACCAGCACGGACGAGCGCATCCGGGCGGTGGCGGCCCGGGCGGCGGGCTTCGTCTATCTAGTCAGCGTGACGGGTGTGACCGGCGTGCGCAGGGCCCTGCCCGGCGACCTGGTCGCCTTCGTGCGGCGGGTGCGCGCGCGGATCGCTTTGCCGCTGGCGGTCGGCTTCGGCATCTCTACGCCGGAGCAGGTTGCCACCGTCGGCGAATTATGTGAGGCTGCGGTGGTCGGGAGCGCCCTGATCACCACCCTGGAGCAGGCGCCTCCGGCCGAGCGCGTGGCCGCGATGCGGCATTTCGCAGAGGTGATGACCGGTCGCCGGAGGGGGGAAACGGACTCATGATCGCTCGCCTGCGCGGCTCGAGCGCGTGCGTCCGGATGTTCGCCTATACCTCCGCGGCCGGCGTCTTTGCGACCGGCCGCGACTGAGCCCGGACCGGCCGACCGCTCCCGGCCCAGCACACCGCCACAGAGCGCACGAACACGGGACACCTTCCCGGACTGGACGAGCCATGACCGATGACGCCCCCTGGCGCGCACGGGGCATCCGCGGGGCCACCACCGTCGATCGCAACACCGCGGAGGCGATCGTGGCGGCGACGCAGGAGTTGCTGGAAGAGATGATCCGCCGCAACGCCGTGCGCGCGGACGACGTCGCTTCCGCCTGGTTCAGCACCACCCCTGACCTGGACGCGGAGTTCCCCGCCGTCGCAGCGCGCAACGGCTTGGGCTGGACCGAGGTCGCGCTGATGTGCGGGCATGAGATGAGCGTCCCTGGGAGCCTGCCCCATTGCCTGCGGGTCCTGCTGCACGTGAATACCCAGCGCGCCCAGCGCCAGATCCAGCACGTCTATTTGCGCGGCGCGGCCGTCCTGCGCCCGGACGTCGCCCCCGCGCGGCCCAACCACACCCCGGCCAGCGGATAACCGAAAGCGAGAACGCCCATGCTTGTCGTGATGCGAACGGACGCCAGCGAGGAAGAGATCCAAGGAGTGCTGGACCGCCTCAAGGAGGTGAACCTGGAGGGCCACTTGAGTGCCGGGCAGGAGCGCACCGTGATCGGTGCGGTGGGACGCGTGGTAGACCCGGAGATCCGTACGGCCATGGGGACGATGGCGGGCGTGGAGTCCGTGGTGCCGATCAGCCGTCCCTACAAACTGTCCGGGCGCGAGTTCAAACCGCGCGACACCGTGATCGAGGTCGGCGGCGTCCGCATCGGCGACGGCAACTTCGTGGTCATGGCGGGGCCCTGCAGCATTGAAAACGAAGAGCACATCGTGAAGACGGCGCGGGCCGTGAAGGAGGCGGGGGCGCACGTGTTGCGCGGTGGCGCATTCAAGCCGCGCACCTCCCCCTATTCCTTCCGCGGCCTGGGCGAGCAGGGCTTGCAGCACCTGGCCACGGCCCGGGAGGAAACCGGCCTGCCCGTGATCACCGAGGTCATGTCCATCATGGAGGTGGAGACGGTGGCACGCTACGCCGACATCCTGCAGATCGGCGCGCGCAACATGCAGAACTTCAACCTCCTGGACGAGGTGGGGCTGGTGCGCAAGCCGGCCATGCTCAAGCGCGGGCTGAGCGGCACCATCGAGGAGTGGCTGCTGGCCGCCGAGTACATCATGTCCAAGGGCAACCATGAGGTCATCCTCTGCGAACGCGGCATCCGCACGTTCGAGACGGCGACGCGAAACACGCTGGACCTGGCTGCCGTGGCGCTGGTCAAACGCATGAGCCATCTCCCGGTGATCAGCGATCCCAGCCATGGCACCGGGCGCTGGCAGTTGGTCGAGCCCATGGCCAAGGCCTCGATCGCGGTGGGGGCCGACGGGCTGATGGTGGAGGTGCACCCCAGCCCGGACCACGCCCTCTCCGACGGCGCCCAGAGCCTCACCTTCGACAACTTCGCCCGGCTCCTCCAACGGCTGCAGCCCGTGGGCCTGGCGGTCGACCGGCCCCTTGCCCCCAGGCCGGGCGAGCTGGCGGGAGCGCCGGCCTAGCCGCCCTGCCCTGGGGCCGGGCGTGATCTCGCGGGAGGCTCGCAAGCGCCCCGTGGAGTAGGCTGCGCCCATGCCGCAGTTGCATCTGCCCGGCTTCGAGGGGCCGCTCGATCTCCTGCTGCGGCTGATCGAGCAGCGTGAGTTGGACATCTCCACGATCGCCCTGGCCGAGGTGGCGGACCAATACCTGACCGCCGTCGAGCGGCTCAAGGCCGTGCAGGGGGACGCCGTGCCGGCCACGCTGGCGGAGTTCCTCGCGCTGGGCTCGCGGCTGATGCTGCTGAAGTCGCGCCGGCTGCTGCCGCTGGAGGAGGAGCCGGGGCCCGAAGACGCCGATGATCCGGGGCGGGAGTTGGTCGGCATGCTGGAGGAGTACCGCCGCTACCGCGACGCCGTGGCCATGTTCGGTGCGATCGACCAGAGTGGGCTGCGGGCGTTCCGGCCGGGGGCGCCGCCGCCGGTCCAGGCGGGGCCTCCACAGGGCCTGCCCGACTCGGTCACGCTCGACCTATTGACCCGGCTGGTACGAGAAGCCCTGGCACGCGCGGACGCGCGCGCGAAGCGCCACCCGGAGGTCGCGCTGGAGCGGGACCCCGTCACCGTCAACGACAAGATCGCCGACCTGCGCGCGCGCCTGGGCGGCGGTCGGCGCGTCTCCTTCCGCGCCTGGATCGCGGAAGCGCGCACGCGCACGGACGTCATCGTCACCTTCATGGCCATTCTCGAGCTGTACAAATCGCGCGCGATCGAGATGCGGCAGGACGACGCCTACGGCGACATCATCGTGGAGGAGAAGCCGGGCGCGCCGCCCCGGACAGCCGGCAGCGACGCCGCAGCGGCGCTCCCCGCCGGCGCCGCCGAAGCCTAGACGCCCCCGAGGAGGCAGGGTGCCCACCGAACTGGCCCGAACGGAGCTGCGCCGCATCGCCGTGCAGGGGCCGGCGACGCTGACGATCGGTGTCTTCGACGGCGTCCACCGTGGCCACGCGGCCTTGCTCCGCCGCGTCATCGATCAGGCGGCGGCGGCCGGCCAGGTTGCCGGCGTCGTCACCTTCCACCCGCATCCGCAACAGGTCCTGCATCCCGACGCCCCCATGAGCTACCTGACCAGCCTCGAGGACCGGCTGGACCTCCTCACGGAAGCGGGCCTGGGGGTCGTAGCCCCGGTGACGTTCACATCGGAGCTGGCGCAAACGGACGCCCGCGACTTCGTGCGGCTGCTGGTGGACGAATTGTGCCTGGCCACGCTGGTGACCGGCCCGGACTTCGCCCTGGGCCGGCAGCGCGGCGGCGACCTGGACACCCTGCGCGCGCTGGGGCGGGAGCAGGGCTACACGGTCGAGGTGATCGACATGGTGCGGGACAGCGCCGACGACGATCACAAGATCTCGTCCAGCGATATCCGCGCCGCCCTCAACGCGGGCGACATCGCACACGTCAATGCCTTGCTGGGCCGGCGCTTCTCCCTGCACGGCCCCGTGGTGACCGGCTTCAAGCGGGGGAAGACGATCGGCTTTCCCACGGCCAACATCGCCGTGGGCGCCGACCGTGCCCTGCCCGCGAGGGGCGTCTACGCCACCTGGGCCCACATCGACGGGAGGCTCCACCCCTCGGTGTCCAATATCGGCGTGCGGCCCACCTTCGACGACAACGAAGCGGTCTCCCTGGAGTGCCACGTGCTGGACTACGAGGGCGACCTGTACGGCCGTGACCTGCGCATCGAACTGACGCAGCGGCTGCGGGGCGAAACGAAGTTCGACGGCATCGACGCGCTCAAGGCGCAGCTCGCCCGCGATGTCGCCGCCGCCCGCGAAGCGCTGACCCCGTGACCGAAGGGACCCCCGATCTGAGCCCCGCGCAGCGCGCCGAGTGGGAGCGCCAGCATCTGGCGATCATGCGCGGTACCCGTTTCGGTGATGCGGAGACCCGCCGCACCATGGAGCACGAGTTGCGCGAGCGGCTGGGCCGGTCGCTGTCGGAGGAGCAGCCGCTGCGCGTGTACTTGGGCGTCGACCCCACCGCGCCCGACCTGCACTTGGGGCACTGCGTCGCGCTGCGCAAGCTGCGGACGTTCCAGGAGCTGGGGCATCAGGCGATCCTGCTGATCGGGGATTTCACAGCGCTGGTCGGCGACCCCTCCGACAAGGACTCCCTGCGGCCGATGCACACGGCCGAGGTCATCGCAGCGAACGCGCGCACCTACCAGGACCAGGCCTTCAAGCTGCTCGACGAGGCGCGCACGGAGGTGCGACGCAACAGCGAATGGCTCGCCACCCTGACCTTCGAGGACGTCGTCCAGTTGGCCAGCCACTTCACGGTGGCCCAGTTCATCGAGCGGGACACGTTTCGCAAGCGCCTGGGCCGCGGCGACCCGGTCTACGTGCACGAGTTCATGTACGGCCTCATGCAGGGCTACGACGCCGTCGCCCTGGAAACCGACGTGCAGGTCGGCGGCACCGACCAGACCTTCAACCTGCTGGCCGGCCGCATCTTGCAGCGTGCCAACGGGCAGCGGCCACAGGTCGCCGTCACCTTGCCCATCCTGGTGGGGCTGGACGGCAAGCTGCGGATGTCCAAGAGCACCGGCAACCACATCGGCATCACCGAGCCGCCGGACGAGCAGTACGGCAAGGCCATGTCGATCCCGGACGACGTCCTGATCGACTACTTCACCCTCGGCACGAATCTTCCGGCGGCGGAGGTCGACGCGATCGAGCGCGGCCTGGCGGACGGGTCGCAGCACCCCATGGAAGCCAAGAAGCGGCTGGCCCAGGCCATCGTGGCGGAGTGGCACGGGGAGGCGGCAGCGGACGCCGCGGCCGAGGCGTTCGCGCGCGTCTTCTCGCGGCGGGAGCAGCCGGCGGACATCCCGGAGGCGCCCGTCGCATTCGAGGACGGCGAGGCGACCGTGCTCCTCGCGGAGTTGCTGACGGCGGCCGGCCTGACCGAGAGCAAGAGCGAGGTCAAGCGCCTGCTCGCGGGCGGCAGCATCGCCGTGGACGGCGAGCGCACCTCGACGTCCGGGGTGGTCGTGCGGCCGGGCAGCGTGATCAAGGTAGGCAAACGGCGCTGGCTGCGCGTCGTGGCGCGGTCATGAGCGGCCATGATCTGGCGGCCGGTCGCCCGCCGCAGCCGCCCGGCTGCGCCTTCTGAAGCGCGGCGGCTAGGCCGGCGCCTCCTCCTTCGACGCGACCATGACTTTCCGCGCCACGTGGTCCGGCACCGGGTCGTAGCGCACGAACTCGAAGCTGAAGGTACCGCGGCCGCCGGTCATGGAGCGCAGGTCGGTGGCGTAGTGGAGGAACTCCGCCATCGGCCCCTCGGCGCTGATCGCGGTGTGGCCGTCGCCGCCGGGCTCCATGCCCAGCACGCGGGCGCGGCGGCCGTTGAGGTCGCTCATGACGTCGCCGGTGGCGCTCTCCGGCACCTGGATGCGGTAGGTCCTGATCGGCTCCAGCAAGATCGGCCGGGCGCTCTCGGTGGCTTCCCGCAGCGCTTGGCTGGCGGCCAGCCTGAACGCCATCTCGCTGGAATCGACATCGTGGTGCTTGCCGTCGAAGAGCACAACACGCAGGTCCGTCAGCGGGTATTGCGCCATCGCACCGGACAGCAGCGACTCGGTCACGCCCTTTTCCACCGCGGGGATGAATTGCCGGGGCACGTTGCCGCCCACCACCTCGTTACCGAACTCAAACCCGTCCCCACGGCCCAGCGGCTCCACCCGCAGCGCCACGCGCGCGTACTGCCCGTGGCCGCCGGTCTGCTTCTTGTGCGTGTACTCCGCCTGGGCCGAGCCCGTCACCGTCTCCCGGTAGGGGATGCGGCGGTCGTGCACATCCACCTCCACTTTGAATTTCCGCCGCAGCGTCTGCGCCGCGATGTCCACGTGCGGCTCGCCCAAGCCACTCAGGATCGTCTCACCCGTCTCCAGGTCCCGCTCCATACGCAGGGTCGGATCCTCTTCCAGCAGGCGCTGCAGGCTGGGGCCCAGCTTGTCCACATCCGCCTTGGACTTGGGCGCGATGGCGGCGGAGAAGACCGGGTGGGGGAGGGCCGGTGGGGTGATCCGGACCGGGGTCGCCTTGTCGCCCAGCGTGTCGAACGTGCCGCTGGCACTGAGCTTCGTGACGGCGCCGATGTCGCCCGCGACGATCGCGTCGGCCCCCGTCAGTTCCTTGCCCAAAACATGCGAGAGGTTGGAGGGCCGCTCCTCCTCGCCCCGCTCGTGGTTGTAGACGTGAGAATCGGATCGGATGCTGCCGCTGAAGACGCGGAAGTACGAGAGCCGGCCGACGAATTCGTCGGCGCTGGTCTTGAAGATCAGCGCCGCCAGAGGCCCATTGGGGTCCGCGGGCAGATCCTTCGACTCACCCGCGACATCCGCCCGCAGGGGGGGCGCCTCCAGCGGGCTGGGGAACTCGTCGCGGAGGGCGCGCAGCAGCGGCATGCTGCCGATGTTGGCCGTCCCCGCCGCGCAGAAAATAGGCGCCAGAGTGCCGCTGCGGATCGCCGCGGAGAGGCCGCCGGCGATCTCCTCCTCGCTCAACTCCTCGCCCTCAAGGTATTTCAACGTCAGATCGTCGTCGGCCTCGGCGATGCGCTCGATCAGCCCCTCGCGCGCTGCCGCCACGGCCTCGGTGAGGTCCCCGGGGACATCGCCGGCATCCGTGCCGTCGCCCGTGTACGCCTTGCCCGCCAGCACGTCCACGACCCCGGAGAACTCGTGCTCCAATCCGATCGGCAGCTGCAAGGGCTGGCACTGCCGGCCCAGTGTCTCCTGGATCGCGGCCACGGTTTCGTCCCAGCGGGCGTTCTCCCGGTCCAGCCGGCTGACGACGATCGCGCGCGGCAAGGCCCGCTCGGCCGCCAGGCGCCAGGCGGTCTCGGTGCCGACCTGCACCCCGGCCGCGGCGTCGACAAGGATCAAGGCGGCATCGGCGGCCGCCGCGCCGGCGATGACGTCGCCGACGAAGTCCGCGTAGCCGGGCGTATCGATCAAGTTGAGACGGGTGGACTCTGGGCCGAAGTCGAAGGAGACGACGGCGGTGTTCACGCTCATGCCGCGCTTCTGCTCGTCCGGATCGAAGTCGGCGACGGTGTTGCCGTCCTCGACCCGGCCCTGGCGGCTCGCCGCTCCCGCCGTGAAGGCGAGCGCCTCCACCAACGAGGTCTTGCCGGCGCCACCGTGCGACATGAGAACGATGTTGCGGATCTGGGCGCTGCCGACGCTCACGAGCGGGCCTCCCTCACACCGGTGCTGGCGTAGATGTCGCGCCAGTGTAATCGACAGGACAGCCGGCTTGACAGGGCGCGATCGTGTGCGCCGGGCACGCCCCGCAGCGGCTAGGCCAGCGCGGGCGCCAGGTCCTTCACCTCAAGCTCCATACTCTCGGAGACGCCGTTGCGTTTCAGACTCCAGACGGCGTCGACGCGGTCGCCCGGGCGGCAAGGCACGGCCCCCAGCCTGAAGCCGATGCCCGGCCAGACGCGGTCGCCGGCCCGCAGCCGCAGGCGGAGGTGGGACTGGTCCTGCCCAACGCGGCGGGCTGCCATGACCTCCAGGCCGGTGCTGACGAACGTAGGCGCGGGATTCCCCGCTCCAAACGGCGCCAGGCGCTGTAGCCAGGTCACCTGCGGCCCGGCCAGCCGGTCCAGCGGCACCTGGCCGTCGACCTCCAGACGCGGCCGCAGATCCGCTCCCCCCAGGCCCGCCTCGGCGGCGGCCGTGAGCCCCTCGCGAATCCGGCCCAGGTCGGCACGGCGGGCGCTGAAGCCGGCCGCCATCGCATGGCCGCCATGCTTGAGGAAGAGCGGGGCGCAGTCGCGCAGGGCTTGCGCCACGTCGAAGCCGGGGACGGAACGGCAGGACGCGCGCAGCGTCTCCTCACCGAGCTCGCAGACCACGGCCGGACGCTGGCGTTCCTCCGCCAGGCGGCCGGCGACCAGTCCCACGATGCCGGCCGAGATCCCCTCGTCGGCGACGAAGGTGAGGGGGGCGTCCGGCCGGGCGTCCGCCTCCAGCGCCGCGGCCGCCCGCTCCATCGCGGCCTGGGTCATCTGGCGGCGCTGCAGGTTGAGCCGGTCCAGGTGCTCGGCCGCAGCCCGCGCCCGCTCCGGGTCCACCTCCATCAGCAGGGAGAGCGCGTGCCGCGCGTGATCCAAGCGGCCGGCCGCGTTGATCCGAGGTGCGAGAGCGAAGGCGATGCTGTCCGTGTCCAGTTCCGCATCCCCGAGTCCCGCCACTTCCAGGAGCGCCTGCAGGCCGGGGCGCTGCGTCTCACGGATCGCCAGCAGGCCGTCGCGCACGAGGAGACGGTTTTCGTCACGCAGGGGCACCACGTCGGCCACCGTGCTGAGGGTTGCCAGGTCCAGCCAGTGACTGGGATCGACGCTGCGCCCGAAACGCTCCAGGATCAAGGGCGCCAAACGATAGGCAAGGCCGCCCGTGGACAGCTCATCGAACGGGTAGGCGGAGTCGGGCCGCTTGGGGTTAATCGTGGCCCAGGCGTCGGGCGTCTCTGCGGGGACGCTGTGGTGATCGACGATGACGACGTCCTGCCCCAGCTCGCCAGCGAACTCCACCTCCGGCACGGCCGTGATCCCCATGTCGGCGGTGATGATCAGCGTGGCGTCACGCTCCCGGCGCAGCCAGGCCAGCGCCTCGTGATTGAGCCCGTAGCCTTCTCGGAAGCGATCAGGGATGTACGGCTCCACGCGCGCGCCCACGCTGCGCAAGGCCTCCGTGAGGATGGCGGTCGCGCTCACGCCGTCCACGTCGAAGTCGCCGAACACGGCGATGGTTGCGCCGTCGCTCACCGCCCGCTCGATCCGATCGAGCGCCGCGCCCACGTCCGGGAGATCGCGCGCGTCGGGACGCGGGAGCGGATCGTCAAAGAGGTACGTGCGAGCGGCCTGGGCGTCGAGCACGCCACGCCGGCGCAGCAGCTTGGTCACGAAGGCCGGGTAGGGGGCGCCGGCGATGCCGTCCAGATCGTCCGCCTCAGGGATCACCCAGCGGCGCCCCCGATAGCTGTCGGCGCGAACGCGCACCGCGAGTCAGCGGTCCCACTGGCGGAAGACCAGCGAGGCGTTATGGCCGCCAAAGCCGAAGGAGTTGCTCATGGCGACGCGCACGTCCACCTGCCGGGCCTCATGAGGCACGTAGTCCAGGTCGCAATCGGGGTCGGGATGTTCAAGGTTGATCGTGGGCGGCACGGCGTGCGCTTCCATCGCCTTGATGCAGGCCACGGCCTCGATGACGCCGGCTGCGCCCATCAGGTGGCCCGTCATGGATTTGGTCGAGGACATCGGCACACTGTGCGCCGCCTCACCGAAGACACGTTTGGCGGCCATCGTCTCCACGCGGTCATTGATCGGTGTGGAGGTGCCGTGGGCGTTGATGTAGTCCACCTCGTCGGGATTGATCCGGGCGACCTTGAGGGCCCGCCGCATGGCGCGGACGCCGCCGTCGCCGGTCTCGGTGGGCTGGGTGATGTGGAAGGCGTCGGCGACGTTCGCGTAGCCCACGAGTTCCGCCAAGATGGGCGCGCCGCGCGCGACCGCGTGCGCGGCATCCTCCAGCACCAGGACACCGCCGCCCTCTCCCATAACGAAGCCGTCCCGCTCGCGATCGAAGGGGCGCGAGGCATGCGTCGGGTCCTGGTTGCGGCGGCTGAGGGCGCGGGCGGCGTCGAAGCCCCCGATCGAGATCTCGCAGAGGGGCGCCTCCGCCCCGCCCGCGAACATGACGTCCGCGTCGCCGGCGCGGATGGCCTGGGCCGCCAGCCCGATTGCATCGCTCGCGCTCGAGCAGGCCGATGTCGGCGCCAGGTTCGGCCCGCGCGCGTGCACGGCGATGCTGACCTGTCCGCTCGCCATGTTGGGCAGCATCATGGGCACGATGAAGGGACTGAGCCGGGCGGGGCCGCGAGCGGCCATCACCTCAAAGCCTTCGTTCGTCGTGATGATCCCGCCGATCCCCGTGCCGATCATGACGCCGGCGCCCTCTCCAGCCTCCCCCTCAAGGTCCAGGTCCGCGTGCTGGCTCGCCTCCAGTGCGGCGACGACGGCGAACTGGCTGTAGCGATCCATACGGCGCGCCGTCTTGCGGCCCACGAACGCGGCGGCGTCGAAGTTCTTGACCTCGCCGGCGAAGGTGACGCCCAGGCGCCTTGGGTCGAAGTGGGTGATCGGACCGATGCCGTTGCGACCGGCGACGAGGCCTTCCCAGAAGTCCGGGACCGAGTTCCCGACCGGCGTCACGACGCCCATGCCCGTGACGGCGATCCGGGTCCCGTTTGCACCGCTCATCGCCGGCCCGTCCTCCCCGTCGCACGGTCCCGAGCCGCCATCATGGTACCGCGACGTTCGAATCCCTCAACCAGCCGAACTCCACGCGGGTCACGGCCCCCCTGACGCCGTGGGCATCCCGGGGAGACCCGCGCCGGCCCCCGGCAGGCCCGCCGCCCCACCAGCCCCAAAACGGGCCGGGAACCCAGCGGACTCCAGCGGCTCCTCACCTGCGAGGGAGCGGCCCGCCAGCGCCAGCTCGGCCAGCACGTCGCTCGCCGTGGTACCGGCCGTCCCGCGCGCCCGCGCCGCCCGCTTGCCGGCGTTGGCGTGCAGGTAGACGGCCAGGGTGGCAGCGTTGAACGGCGGCAGACCCTGCGCCAGCAGCCCCGCGGTGGCCCCGGCCAGAACATCGCCCGTGCCGGCCGTCGCCAGCGCCGGGTGAGCGACAGCGCTCAGGCGCCCGGCGCCGTCCGGCCCCGCGATCACGGTGTTCGCTCCCTTCAGCACGACCACCGCCCCCCAGGCGCGGGCGGCGTCCAGCGCGGTGGCGAGGCGGGCCGCCTGGACGGCGGACACGTCGCGGGCGCGGAGACGGGCCATCTCGCCCGGGTGCGGCGTAAGCACCAGGTTGCCTGGGGCGGCACGGGGCCAGTCGTCGTCCGGGCCGGTGGCGGCCAGGGCGTTGAGGCCGTCCGCGTCGACGACGACGCCGCGCAGCCCGGCCGGTCCCTCCTGTCGCAGCAACTGCCGCACGAGTGAGGCGGTCCCCGGCCGCGTGCCCAAGCCGCAGCCCACCAAGAGGGCGTCGTAGCGGGGCAGCGCCGCCGCCAGATCGGGGAGGGCAGCGGCGTCGAGACTGCCCTGGGCCGCCCCCTCGGGCAGTGGCAGGTAGGTGACCTCCGGCATCGCCGCAACGAGCGCTGGGATGAGGGAGGCCGCGGTCGCCAGCGTCACCAGGCCCGCGCCGCTGCGATACGCCGCAGAGGCCGCGAGAATGGCCGCCCCCGGATACGCGGCCGACCCGGCCACCACCAGCACCTTGCCAAACGTCCCCTTGTTCGCCTCGACGGGGCGCGGCGGCAGCAGGGCCTTGGCCTGCCGCCGCTCGATCAACTCCAGGGTGAGGCGGTCGCCAAGGGTCGCCGGGATACCGATGTCCACCGTCTGCACATCGCCGGCGGCGGCGGCCCCCGGCTGGGTGTAGAGGCCCACTTTGGGGTAGGCGAAGGTGACGGTCTCATCGGGCGGCACGGCCAGCGGGTCCAGACGGCCGCTGTCCGAGTCCAGGCCGGTAGGCAGGTCGACGGCGACCAGCTTGGGCGCGGCGCGGCCCTCCCGCACCTGAGCCAGCTCCCGCAAGATCCGCGCCAGATCCCCCTCGATCGGGCGGGCCGTGCCGGTGCCAAGCAGCGCGTCGACGATCAACTCGGCGCTCCCCAGCAACTCCTGCAAGGCGGCGAATCCCTCATCCTCCGCGGCGCTGCTGCACGGGATGCCGGCTTCCACGGTCTGGCACCATTGCGCGTCGCGACGCGGCCTCAGCGCGTAGCAGCGGACCTGCGCGCCCCATTCGGCCAGATGGCGCGCCGCGACCAGCCCGTCGGCCCCGTTGTTGCCCGGGCCCACCAGGACGGCGATGCGCCGGTCTTGCAGCTGGCCCAGCTGCAACCAGACCTCCTGCGCCACGGCCAGCCCGGCCGCGACCATCAGTTCGTCAAGGCCGACGCCCGCCTCCACGGCGCCCTGCTCCAGGACACGCATCTGCTCGGCGGTGACCAGCTTCATTGGGATGGCCCCATCTCGAACACGCCCGGCACGGCCTGCGCCACGGCGAAGGCGCAGGCCGTGCCGCCCTCGTGCGTGAGGCTGACCTCCACCCCGCGCAGCCCCAGGCGGTTGGCCCGGGCCCGCGCGCGCCCATGCAACAGGACCACCGGCTTGCCACGCGCGTTGGCCAGCACCTCGATCTCGCGCCAGCCGACGCCGCGAACGCCCGTGCCCAGCGCCTTCATGACGGCCTCCTTGGCAGCGAAGCGGGCGGCGAGCTCTTGCAGACGTTCGCCCACGTAGTCCTGCTCCCGGGCGGTGAAGATCCGGTCCAGGAAGCGCTGGCCGTGTCGTGCGAGGACGTCGCCCACGCGATCGACGCCAATCAAGTCCACACCACTGTGTAGTCCGCTCATGGGCGCGGATGCTACCACCGCGCGGGGTGCCGCCCCACGGGAATCGGCGGCCCCGGGTGGTTTGTTCGGGCCAGGGGCGCCGCATAGCATGCCCCCATGTCCGCGCGCATCATCGACGGCAAGGCGATGGCGGAGACCCTCCGCGATGAGCTGCGCAGGGAGGTCAGCCGACTCCGGGAGCAGGGCGTGCAGCCTCGCCTCGGCGTCATCCTGGTGGGCGACAACGCGGCGTCACTCTCCTACGTCACGGCCAAGGAGCGGGCCGCCGGCCAGGTGGGGATGGCGGCCGACATCCACCGGCTGCCCGGCCCCGGCGATCCGGCAGCCGCGGAGGCCGAGGCGGCGGCGATCATCGACCGGCTCAACGCGGACCCGGCCGTGGACGGGATGATCCTCCAGTTGCCGGTCCCGGAGGGCGTGGATTCCCACGCCTTGCTGCAGCGCATCCACCCGCAGAAGGACGTCGATGCCCTGCACATCGAGAATCAGGGCCGCATCCTGATCGGCCAGCCGCGCTACTTCCCGGCCACGCCGCACGGGGTCCAGCAGCTGCTCGTGCGCAGCGGGGCCGATCCGGGCGGCAAGGCGGTGGTGATCGTGGGACGATCCCGCCTGGTCGGCCTGCCCCTGGCGGCGATGCTGATGCAGAAGCGCGCCGGCGCGAACGCCACCGTGACCGTCTGCCACACCGGCACGCGGGACCTGGGGGCCGTCACCCGCGGCGCCGAGATCTTGGTGGCCGCCGCGGGGCAAGCGGAGATGATCACCGCTGACATGGTCCGGCCCGGGGCGGTGGTGATCGACGTGGGAGTCAACCGCGTGGACGACGCGACGCGCAAACGAGGCTACCGCCTGGTCGGCGACGTGGCCTTCGACGAGGTGAAGGAGGTCGCGGAGGCGATCACCCCAGTCCCCGGCGGCGTCGGGCCGATGACCGTGACAATGCTGCTGACCAGCGTCGCGCGGGCGGCGCGCCAGTACCGCTGACCTGCGAGCGGTGCGCTTGAATCGGTAGGCTTGCGTCATGTCGCCCCGGTATCTGGAGCGCGAAGCCGCCAACTCAGACGACGCCAATCCAGCCAGTGTTATGCCGTACGGAATGAGTGCGGCCGGGCTGGTGACGGCGATGAACGATGTCTACGCGTACTTACACGCCGTCAATGTGGCCAGCGTGGAGCATGGCTATGGGCGCCTTGAGGAACTGATGCAACCGGCAGGATTCTCGGGCCTATTGTCACAAACGTTCATGCTGGCTGTGGCACGAGCGTTCGAGAACGCAACTCCGGGCCTGACCTTGAACCAATATCCGAACGGACGCCCAGACTTGGTTCCGCGCGCGCATTACCCGGGTGATGCGGCGCAAAATGGTCGGGAGGGTGTCGAGCTAAAAACCAGCCGCGCGACATCTGGCTGGCAAGGGCATAACCCTGAGGGCGGGTGGCTCATGGTCATCCAGATCGCGGTAGACACGGAGACACAACCGAACTATGACCGCGTACCGACCACCGTCGAGCGAGTGCTGATCGCAGAACTCGAAGAATCGGACTGGAACTTCTCGGGTCGAGGCGCTGGCAGCCGCCGAACCCCCACAGCGTCCATTAATCGGACAGGCCGCGAGAAGCTTGAGAGCGGGACCGCGTACCTCCGTGCTCAAAGGTGACCGACGCAAGCCTCGGAATCGCGCCCTGGGCGACCGCGATGTATGCAGGATCGACCTCGACACCAACGCTTCGATAGCCGACTGCCTCCGCCGCTGCCAGCGTCGAGCCCGAGCCAGCAAAAGAGTCCAGGACGATACCTTCGCCCAGCGGGAGAACGGCCCGCACGATCTGGCGGAGGAACGCCTGGGGCTTAAGGCTTGGGTGCTGTCCTAGCGCCTTCTCTGCCGGGCGAGTTGGGTGCGAGTCGATGACATCCCCAAACGGACGATCGTCCGAGATTCGGCGGAAGCCCCCCGTCTTCCACCTGCGCAGGTTGTCCTGCACTCGACCGTCGAGAGGCTTTCGGAACATCAGCCACGGCTCCCACATCGACCGGGGCATGACGCTGACCTCCCGGAATTCGTTGTGCGCGTTCTTTGGCCGGTCTCCCCCTCGCATCGTCATGACGCGCCGAACGATCTCACCTCTGCGCTCGAATCCCGCTTCCGCGATCGCGACCGCGACACGATGGGAGACCAGCGGATTGGATGCAACGACGACGTTGGCGCCCGGCGCCAGGACCGGGTACAGGGCCTTGGCCCAGATCGTGAAGAAGCCGTCGAGGTTCGTTAGATCTTGAGCCGAAAGGACAGTGAACCGCGGCACCGGCGATCGCTGGTGCCCGTCGAAAGATGGCGGGATTCGCCAGACGCCCCCTTGGCCAGCGCGGAGCTTCGCTTGCTCCGCATCCGTGTATTCGACTAGGCCGTAGGGCGGATCGGTCACAACGGCCTGCACGCTGTTGATAGGTTGAGATCGCAGCCAGGCCAGACAGTCAGCCTGAAACAGCCTTGTCCGGTCGCTCGAATATGCTGGCTCTTCGCTCCCCGCAGCGGTTCCATATGGAGCGGCCTGCTCTCGAATGACTTCATTCGGGCCACCGGCCAACTGGTACCGGCCTCGACCCGTTCGCTGCACGAGATCCTCTCCCAGTCGTAGGTAAGACCGGACCGACGAAGCTGCGACCCGTTCTCCGAGCCTGGCCTCGACGGCTCCCGTGATCTCGCCGACGCTCGCGTCCCGATCCAACGCACCGAGGTACGCTACGATCGCGTCGCGAACGATCCCCGGGCGTCTCTTGGCGATAGGATTCTCCATCGAGCTGGATGATAGACGTCGGGACGTCTATCGGGCAAACAACTGTTCTAGCTATGGGAAGTACTTGGGGCATATCGTGGTCAGCGCGGATGACTTGAACGAGCAGATCGAGGCGTTGCGGCGTCGGGTGACCGACGTGCTGGAGCGGCTTTGACCTGACCGCGCTGGAGCGCGATGTGGAGGCGCTGGAAAAGGCGTCGACCGCGCCCGACCTCTGGGACGACCCCGAACGGGCGCGCGGAAAGATGCAACGCCTGGCCGACGGCAAGCGCCAGATCGAGACCTGGCGCGGACTAGAGGCGCGCCTCGACGATGCCGCCGCGCTGCTGGAGTTGGCGCAGGAGGCGGACGACGCCGAGAGTCTGCGCGAGGTCGGGGGCGAAGCGGCCAGCGTCGCCGCGGACTTGGCGGCGCTGGAGTTCGAGCTGTCCTTCTCCGGCCCCTACGACGACCGCGACGCCATCCTGGCGATCCACGCCGGCGCCGGCGGCACCGAGTCGCAGGATTGGGCGGCCATGCTGCAGCGGATGTACTTGCGCTGGTTCGAGCGGCACGGCTTCGACGCCACCGTCGTCGATCTGGCTGAAGGCGAAGAGGCCGGCATCAAAAGCGCCACCATCGAGGTGCGGGGCCGCCTGGCCTACGGCTGGCTGCGGAGCGAGCGGGGTGTACACCGGCTGGTGCGCATCTCACCTTTCGACCTGACGCACTCACGGCACACCTCCTTCGCCCTGGTGGAGGTGATGCCGGAGGTCGTGGGAGCGGCGGAGATCACGATCAACTCGGACGATCTGCGCGTCGACACCTTCCGGGCCAGCGGGCACGGCGGCCAGAACGTGCAGAAGAACGACACCGCCGTGCGGATCACCCACAAGCCCAGCGGCATCGTGGTGACGTGCCAGAACGAGCGCTCGCAGGGGCGCAACCGAGAATCGGCGATGAAGGTGCTGGAGGCGCGCCTGCTGGAGCGGGAGCTGCTGCGGCAGGAGGAGGAGCGGGCGAAACTCAAAGGGGAGCACGTGGAGGCCGGCTGGGGCAATCAGATTCGGTCGTACGTTCTGCAGCCCTATAAGATGGTCAAGGATCTGCGCAGCGGCTTCGAGAGTTCCGACCCCGACTCCATCCTGGACGGAGAACTGGACGCCCTCGTCAGCGCGTATCTCAAGTCGCAGATCGGTGAGGCGCAGGCGGCGGGCAACGCCTGATGGCCGTGTGGGAACGGCGGCGAGGGGAGCCCGGCATGGGCGCGAAGCGAGTAGGGATCGGCGGCCGGCGAGCCGCGCTGCTCGGGACGCTGGCCCTGCTGGCTCTGCTCCTGCCCGCGAGGGCCGCGGCCCAGACTGCGCCGGGCATCGTGGACACGACGATCGATCGCAGCAACTTCCCCGCCGATCTGACCTTCAGCGCGTTGGTCGACAACCCGGAGAGCCTGGCGAGCGCCGTGCTCTTCTACCAGGTGCCGCCGGAGGGCGCGATCACGCGCGCGCCCGCGGAGGTCACGTCCGGGGACGTCACGCGCCTCTCGGCCACGCTCCCCACCAACACGGGTCCCATCTACATCCCGCCGGGGGCCGAGATCGAGTGGTTCTGGCAGCTGACGGCGACCGACCGCACAACGGTCGAGACGGTGCGCGAAACCTTCCGGTATGAGGACCCGCGCTACGACTGGCAACTGATCGAGCGGGGGGACCTCCAGCTGCACTATTACGACAGCGAGGGGGACGCCGAGGAGCTGCTCGTCGTCGGCTCGGACACCATCGCGCGGATGAGCGAGCTGCTCGGCATCCAACTGGACTTCCCGGCCCGGATCTACCTCTGGTCTAGCGCCCAGGACGCCGCCGGGGTTGAGCGCGTCGAGAGCGACACCTTCGAGCAGTTGATCTTCACGGGTGGAACGCGGGTGCTGGCGGACCTCGTCCACGTCTTCGCGCCCAAGCCCTGGATCGTCGCGCACGAACTCACGCACATCCTCACGAAGGTCGCCGGGGAGGGCGGTGTCGGCAGCCTGCCCGCCTGGCTGGACGAGGGCACGGCCACGTATGCCGAGAGAGACTGGCGCAACCGCCGCGGTCTCGCCATCGCCCGCGCCGTCGAGAACAACGACGTACTGAGCGTGCGCAGCATCGGCTCCTCTACCAGCAACCCCGGCGACGTGGACCTCTTCTACGGGGAGTCCGCCGACATCGTCACCTTCCTCATCGACCGCTTCGGCGAGGAGCAGTTCGCGCAACTCTTCGTCGTCTTCCTGGAGGGCTCCACCGTCGACAACGCCTTGCAGACCGTCTACGGCTTCGACCGGGATGGCCTGGACGCAGCCTACCGCGAGAGCCTGGGCCTGGAGCCCCGCATCGCCGGCGAGGACCGATCGACGCAGATCGAGGACGAGCCAATCGCGCCCGCGGGGACGCCCAACATCGCGCCCGCCCCGGAACCGGCCCCGCCTCCCCATGACGTCCCCGCACCCGAGAGCGACGTACCGGCCGGTGGTCGGGACGGCGCCCAGGCCGAAAGCCAAGCGGAAGCGCCGCGCGTCGAGGAACGGGAGCCGACCCAGATCGCCACGCGGGGCGCGGCGGTGGAGCGCTGGAATGCGACCCTGCGCCTGGGCCCCAGCTTCGGCCCGGGCGACGGCTTCCCCTGGGAGGCGGTCGTGACGGGACTGGCCAGCGGGGCCTTGCTCCTCAGCCTGGTGCTCCTGGTCCTGGCGCCGCGCGGCGGCAGGCTTGCGCCAACAGACGGCGCCGTCGGGGCGCCCGCGAGTCTGCGCTGGGAGCCGCCCGCCAGCGCTGGTCCCATCCTCCCCCCAGAATCGGGCGCCCAATGGGACGGCTGGCGAACACCCGAAAGCTACGAAGCCAGCGACTCGGGCCCGGATGAGAGGGACCGCGGGAACGCGCCGCCCGAAGAGGAGGCGTCGCCGCCGGCCGACGGCGACGACCCCGCAGACGACGCTTAGCCGGGCAGGATCAGGCCGCCGGGGGTGCGTCGCTCCGGTGGCGCGACCGGCCGACTGGGGGTGCCACGGGGCGCCGCGCCGCGGGCAGGCTGCGCGGGCGGCTGCGGTGGCTGCCAGGGACTCACCGAGCCCGGCGCGATCTCCGGCGGCGGGGGCGCAAGCGGGTTCACCTGGGCGTCCAGGCAGAACTGCGCCAGGGCCGCGCTGCCCGCGGCGCCGGCGAAGACGCTCCGCTCGTTGACGATCGTCAGGGGCAGCCGATCGACCTTGAGTTGCCGCGCCAGCTCCGGGAACTCCTCAATGTCGTAGACGGAGGCCTGCACCTTGCTCGAGGCGAGCCCGAGCCCGTAGGCGGCCAGCGCCGCCTGCGCCGAGGGCGGATGCCGCAACGACCCCACGACGCGGACGTGCACCGGGGCACGGAGTCGCTTCAGGGGCGCCGCCACCTCCGCCGGCGGGGTCGGCGGCTTCTCCGACACGGCCACAATGGCGTGCACCAGCAAGGGGAGGAAGACCCCACCCGGCAGCCCGTAGTAGCGCAGGGGCCGGTTGACCTCCCCGCGCACCACGGTCCCGGGGACGCGCTCGGCGCCGCGCTTGGTGGCCATCTCCCGCTCGTCGTAGAACAGGTAGGTCTGCAGCGTGATCTGATCGCTGAGGGCCGCCAGGCCCTCCAGTGTCTGCCTGGCCGGCTCACAGGTGGGGCAGGGAGGCCGGCCGGGGACGAGCAGGTCCGAGGAAGACTGGTGGAAATAGTCGATCTTGACGGGCTTGGCCAGCGCCTGCAGACGATCGCGGATGAAGGCTAGGTCCTCGCCCGAAACCACTGCGACATCCTTCCGTTGCGGGGAGCGGCCGGCCGAGCGCGGCGATCCTAGCAGCCGCTCAGGACCGTTCCCGGCCCGGGTCGGGCGGCTCGATGTCGATGGCCGGCAGCGGGGAGGGATCGACCTCCGGGGCCTCTGGGCGCTCGGCCTCCGGCTGCGCCCGCAGGGCCCACCAGGTGACGCCCAGCCGTTGCGCCGCCGTCACGTTGGTCAGCACGGCGAGGATCCAGAGCACCGCCAGCACTTCATCGGCGAAGAGCCCGATGGACAGGATCACGACGCGCTCCAGACGGGTCCCCAGCCCCTCGCGGATGCGAACGCCGTACTCGCCGGCTTTGGACCGGCTGTAGGAGACGAGCATTGCGCCGCCGATGCTGACGCCGATCAGGATGACGGCCTCCCGATCGAAGTGGGCGGGCGCGCTGAACCAGGCCAGCAGACCCAGGAAGATGGCGAACTCGCCCAAGCGGTCGCTGACCGCGTCGAAGATGGCCCCCCAGGTGGTGGCGCGGCCGGTGGCGCGGGCGACGGCGCCATCCAGCAGATCGAACGCACCGGCCGCCAGCATGACGAGGCCCGCTTGCCAGAAATGGCCGTAAGCCGCCAGCGTTGCGGCGCCGCCGGTCCCCAGCAGCCCGAGCACGGTCAGCATGTTCGGGGTCAGCCCCGTAGCGGCGGCGGTCCGGCCCAGGGAGCGCGAGACATCCTCCGGCAGGGCGTGCGGCAGCAAAGAGAGCCCGCCGCCGAATCGGAACCGGCCGGCATCCGGGGGACGGCCCGCGTCGCCCCCGGGGGGCGCCGCGGCCGCGTCCGGCGTGGGGGCCGTCAGGGCGCGGCCGCGCGGGGGATTGGGGGCGGCGCTGCGCCCCTCCACCCGACGCGGCGGCCTGGGCAGCTTCAACTCACTCCCGCGCCGGCGACCGGGCAAACGCACGATCAGTGCCTCACGGGACTCGGGGAGGGGGGCCCAAGCGTCGAGACGGAGGGGTCGGCACGCACACTCCTATCGAAGCGCCCGCTCTGGTGGTACTCGCCGCTCCGCCCGCTCGGCCCTGAGGGAATCATACAGGGCCAGAAACTGCGCTCCCGCGGCCTCCACGCTGAAGCTGCGGGCCCGCGCTCGGCCGGCGGCGCGCAGGCGCTCGCGCAGGGCGCCGTCGGTCAGCACCCGCTCCAGCGCGGCGGCGAGCGCGGGGGGGTCGTGCGGTGGGACGAGGATCCCATCTCGCCCGTGCCGGACGACGTCGCGATAGCCGTCGTTGTCGCCCGCGACGACCGGCGCCCCGGCCGCCATCGCCTCGGTCAGCACCAGGCCGAAGGCCTCGCCCCCGCTGGCGGGGGCGCAGAAGACGTGCGCGGCCTGGTAGTAGCGGGGCAGATCCGCGCTCGAAACCGGCCCCACGAAGCGCACCTCAGACCAGCCTGCGGCCCTCACCCGGCGACGCAGCCCGGGACCCAGCGGACCCGCCGGTCCCACCACCACGAGTTGCAGGTGCGGGTGCCTGGCTCGCAGGATCCCGTAGGCGTCGATCAGATCGGGCAGCCCCTTGCGCGGCTCACCCCGGCCGACGAAGAGGATCGTGCGCCGTCCCGGATCGAGATCGGGCGGGGGCGGCCGCGGCCGCGCGAAGCGCTCGAAGTCGGTACAGCCGGGGATGATCTGGGCGGGCCCGCCGAGGGCCGGCGCCGCGATCTCCAGGGACGTGCGCGAGATCGCCGTGCGGCCGTCCAGACGCCGGGTCCAGCGGGTGAGGGCCGGGCCGGCGAGCCGGTAGAGACGGCGTCCCAAGGGCTCTGCGGCGTGAAAGGTGCCCACGGTGAGGGAATCGCCCGCGGCACGCAGGAATTGCAGGGGCAACAGCGGCATGAGTGGCTCGTGCAGGTGGATCACGTCGTACCGACCGCGGCGCAAGAGGTCGCGGATCTCCCCCCCCAGCGTGGGCGAGAGCACGATGGGCGCAACCGTGCCCCCCGCCGCGACGGCGTGGGGGCGTCCCAGGACGGTGACGTTAGCGGGGGTGGTGCCGTGGCGGGAGGAGGCCGGCCCGATCACATCGACGTCATGCCCCTGCGACCGCAGCCAGGCGCTCAGGTCCAAGGCGTAGTGGTTGACGCCGCCGGGGACGGAAAGGTCATAGGGGGTGACGGTGGCGATCCTCACCGGCCCACCCCGCCAGGCGCATCCGCCCTCACGATGCGCCGTCCGCCCGCGCCGAGCGCATCCGGCCGCGCGGGCGTGCCAGGACCGCGCGCGGCGTCGCCGCTAGACCGCGAGCCTGCTGGCGCAGCAGGCGTCCCGCGCCGATGGCCCGCAGGCTGGGGCCGCCGCGCAACTCGGCCACCGTGTTCCCGGCGGCGAGGGCGAGGCGGAGGTCGTCCCGCGTGCGGCCGGGAAAGCGGGTGACGGCGCTGCCGATGGCCTCCGGGAAGTGGGCATCGCTGCCACCCGTCTCGGCCAAGTGCCAGCGTGCGCGGTTGTGCCGCCGGGCGGCTGCGGCGCGCCATCGGGCGGGGGGCGCGGGGTTCGCGAGTTCGATGCCGTCGGGGCGCGTCTCTGCCTCACCCGCGACGGCACGGTCCAAGGCGCGACGGCCGACGCTCAGGGGAACCGGTGCCAGGGGATGGGGTACGACGCACACGCCGCCCTGAGCATGAACCGCCGCGATCGTCCAGGCAAGCGAGCGCAAGGGCGGCAGGTCCGGCGGCCGCTCCAGCAGCATCGGGAAGAGCGCCAGCAGGTGCCCTGCGCGCGTCGTCACCTCGACGCCGGGGATCACCAGGGCGCCCGCGTCAAGGCGGACGGCCGCCTCCTCGGCCCGCAGGCCCCCGCGCGGATCGTCATGGTCGGTGACGGCGATCAGATCCAGGTCCCCGCACGCCAGCGCCCACCGGACGACCTCCTCGGGCGAGGCCATGCCGTCGCCGGCGCGGGTGTGCACCTGCAGGTCGGCAGCGCCGAGCCGCCTCACGATCCGGCCGGCGTGGAGACGGCGGGGCGGGCGCCGCCGGCGTGATCGATGTAGGCGGAGTCGTGGCACGGCGCCCAGGGGGACTGGAAGAGGCGCCACTGATCGGCGTGGGCGACCAGCGTCGGCTCCATCTGCCGCACGAGATTGGCGACGTTGGCGCGGACGTCGAGGGCGTGGTTCTGGGAACGGAGCAGCGGTTCGCTGCGCTGGAATCGCACCTGGAAGCGGTCACCCCGGGCGGGGCCGCCGGCGCGCGGGGTGAGGCAGAGCAGCAAGGTCGCGTCCGTCCGCAGCGCCAGATCGACGGCCCCCACCGGAAAGCGGGCCTGGCGCCGCCCCAACGGCACGCAGACACCGCCCCCCTGGATATCGCGGTCGGCCAGGATCGCCAGGATGCCGCCTTCGCGCAGCCAGGCGACAGCCTCCCTGACCCCGGCGAGCGTGGCAGGGATCGCGCGCACACCCGCCCGCGCCCGGCGGGCTTGCAGCGCGCGCATGCGACCGGCGTCGCAGAGCGGCTCGACGAGCGCAGCGCACTCCAAGCCCACGGCCGGCAGCGCCCGCACGACGAACTCAGCGTTGCCCACATGCGCCCCCGCCACGACGACGCCCTTGCCGGCGTCGTGCGCTTGATGCAGCAGGTCCAGGCCCTCCACATCCAGACGGCGTAGTGCCGCGGCCGAGGTCAAATGGGGCAAGCGCGCCATGTCGACGTAGTAGGCCGCCGTCTCCTGGAAGACGCGCGTTGTGGCGCGATCGAGCGCGCGCGGCGACCACCCCGGGTGCAGGATCTGCAAGTTGGCACGCACGATCAAGCGCCGTCGCTCGGCCAGGGGCGGGGCCAGAGCCCCGATCCGGCGCGCGGCCAGATACAGCCAGCCCGCCGGAACGACGGCGGCGAGGCGGTCCAGCAGGCGAAGGGCGAAGGCGGTTAGCACCGGGCCATCCTACCCAGGACCCCCTCATTGGCGCGACGCGGCGCACGACTGGACGGCCGAGCGACCCGTCTGCGACATTCTCCGCGATGACTCGCCTACCCAGCGGCCGCCAGCCCCTCACCGAACTTCAGCGCGCCGCCAAGCGCACGCTCCTGGCCGCCAACGAACTGTTCCGCGACCTCGGCGACAACGTCATGGCCGAGGTCAAGGCGATGACCAACGGCACCACCTGCCCCGCCGCCGGCGCATCTTCGAACCCGGCGAGACCGGCGAAATCCTCTTCTTCCTCAAGGCGGGCAGGGTACAGATCTACCGACTCACGCCCTCACAGTCGCCGCGTCGCGACGAGCAAGTCGCGCGTGTTGCCCTCGGCATCCATCACATAGTCGGTCAGCACAGCTTCCCGCTGGAAGCCCAGGCGGCGGAAGATCGAGATGGCCGCTTGCTGGTCGAAGGTCATCTGGGCCGTCAGCATGCGCAGGTCCAGCGCGCCAGCGATGGCGTAGATCTCGTCCGCGAGGATGCGGCCCAGCCCGTGGCCCCGCCCCTGGGAGCCAATCACCAGCCGGATCTCGCCGATGTGGCGGGTCCACTGTGCCCCATGGTGATGCAAACTCCCGTCGCCGATCACGGCGCCTTCATGAAAGGCCAGAACGGTGATCGTGCGTCCGTTGCGGATGTCGGCCAGCCACTGCCCCACGACATCAGGATCCGTGATGTTGGCCTGCAGGAACAGCAGGTCATCGGGGGGCAAGCCATGCGCGAATTCGATCACGCCCTCGCGATCTGCCTCGCCCATGAGGCGCAGTTCCACCATCCTGCCGTCGCGCAGGGAGGCCGGGCGCGGGTAGCGATCGCCGATCTCCTGGAATTGCTCGGCGCTCACGTTGCTGTCAGACATCCAGTCCCCGCTTTCCCGTGGTTCCGCGCAGGCGCGGCGCTCAGGACCAAGCGCCGGCCCAATCACCAAGACCGAAGATGATGACGGAGGCGAAGGCGAGCACCAGCGCCCCCTGGAAGGCGAGGAAGAGGCCAACGAGGTCAGGTCGTCGCACGACGGTGCTCCCCTGTCGTGCGGGCAGTCTAGGGGCTCGCCGCGCCGGCATCGCGGGGCCTGGACCCGCCGGCGGTAAGCCCAGGTCGGCGTGAGGAGCCCCGCCCAACAGGAGCGCAGCCAGCACGTCGCTGGGCCAGTGCGCGCCCAGCACCACCCCGCCCAGGGCTGATCCCGCGAGCAAGAGCAGGCCAACCAGGGCACGATGGTCCGGGTGCGGGCGCAGTAACGTCGCTGCGTCACCACGATCACGGCCAGTAGCCCGTACAGCACCAAGGCGCTAGTCACATGGCCGCTGGGGAAGGCGAAGCCGTGCCCGGCCCGCACGACCTCCACGAAGGCCTCCGTGGGGCGGTCCCGCTCCACCAGCTCGTTGATCGCCAGCTTGGGCAGCCAAACGGCCAGGGCCAGCAGGACGAAGCCCGCCTCGAGGCGCTAGCCGCGCCGGAGGAAGGCCAGCAGGGCCAGCAGCCCCACGCTCCAGACGATCAGGGGACGACTGACCAACTCGGTTCCTCGGATCGCCGCCTCCCAGCCTGGGAAGTCCGCGCCTTGCAGGACGCGCGCCCGCCGCAAACGATCCCGTTCATCCTGCCTGCAGCCAAGGCTACGCTGTCGGATATCGTGACTCCGCTGAACGTCCTGCTGCTGGAGGCGCCCCTCTGGGCCTGGGGCGACCCGGAGGGCCCGCCGCGTGCGCCCGGCGCCTACGCCTGGTTCGCCGACCACGCCCCGGCTCAAGTCCCCGCCGCTGATCTCTTGGTGCGACAGGGGCGACGGCTGCTGGCCGTGGGGATCGCCCCACGGGCCGCCGGCGGCCCCGGGCGCGACCGGCTGCGCGCCTCACTACGACCCCGCATCGGCTATGACTTCGCCGGCCGCGCCGACGCCTCCGCGCTGCGCCTGGCCTTGGGCGTCGTTCTGCAGGGGACGCTGGCGCTGCGGCTGGAGTTCAGCCCGGCGCAGGACCGGTTCGATTGGGGTGAGGATGGTGAAGCCGCGCTTTCGGACTGGATGCAGCTGCACCTGCGCGTGAGCTGGCTGGAGCACTCGCGTCCGTGGGAAGTGACGGACATGGCGTTCCGCGCGCAGACGCTCCCGCTTAACCCACAGGCGCAGGATCCGAGCCCCTTCCAGCGCGATTTGTTGGCCCGCCAGGCAGCCCTCCGGGACGAGGCGCGGGCGCGCGCCGCGGCTGGCTAGACTGGCGAGGATCGCGCCGAGCGGCCAGGGAGGCTTCGTGGAGGACATTCGGGACTGGGTACTGGTGGTCGCGCTGATCGCGCTGGGCCTGGGGCTCTTCGCGTCGGTACTGGTCCTGGGCTTCGCCGGCTGGAAGACGCTGCGCGGCGTGCGACGGCTGCGCCGGCTGCACGACGACTACGTGCCCGCCTTCGTGGCGGCGAGTGCCGATCGCGTCCAGGCCCTGAACGAACAGCTCTCGAGCCGCAGCGGGCTGCTGGAAGTAGCGCTCTCGGCCGCGCGGCTGCTACGGGCGCGCCGCAAGCGCAAGAAGAAGAGCCGCCTCCAGCGCGCGCGGGAGGTACTGGCCGCCCTGCGCCCCTAGACCGGCGGCGCGTCCCTAGACCGGCAGCACCGTACGCCGCTTGGCCGGGCGCGGGCGCTCCTTCGACGTCAGGCCGGCGAACCGCGCGATGAGTGCCGCGCGCAGGTCGTCGGGCGCGACGATCTCGTCCACGATGAGTTCGCCGGCCAGATGGTAAACGTCGATGTCCTCTTCGTAGGCACGGCGCTGTTCCGCGATCCACTCGGAACGCGCGGGCTCCTCCATCTGCTGGATGCGGTTGTAGTAGACGGCGTTGATCGCGGCCTCCGGCCCCATCACTGCGATTTGGGCGCTGGGCAGGGCGATGCAGGCGTCGGGGCCGAAGGCCGGTCCGCACATGGCGTAGAGGCCGGCCCCATAGCACTTACGCACGATGACGCTGATCGTGGGGACAGTGGCCTCACTAACGGCGCTGATCATCTTGGCGCCGGAGCGGATGATGCCGGCTCGCTCGACGGCGGTGCCGATCATGAACCCCGGCACGTCGGCCAGGAAGAGCAGCGGAATGTTGAAGGCGTCGCAGAGCCAGATGAAGCGGGCCGCCTTGTCGGCGGAGTCGACGAAGAGCACGCCCCCCTTGGCCATGGGCTGGTTCGCCAACAGGCCCACGGGCTTCCCGTCGATGCGGGCGAAAGCGGTGATCAGCTCCGGCGCGAACAGCTCCTTGATCTCGAAGATCGAATCCGCGTCCACGAGCGCCTCGATCAGCTTGCGCATGTTGAAGGCGCGGTTCTGGTCGGCCGGGATGATCGAGGCGAGCGAGCGAGCGGAAGCGGGGGCAGCGGGAGCGGCGAGAGGAGGATCCTCGTCGCAGGAGCTGGGGAGGGAACGGAGATAGCGGCGCACGGCGTCGATGCCAGCCTGTTCATCGTCCACCAGTACGTCGCCGCAGCCCGACACGGAGCAGTGCATGCGGGCGCCGCCCATCTCCTCCAGCGTCACGTCCTCGCCGATCACCATCTGTGCCATGCGAGGCGAGCCCAAATACATGGAGGCGTTGCCCTCCACCATGATCACGAGGTCACAGAAGGCGGGGATGTAGGCGCCCCCGGCGGCGCTGGGCCCCAGGAGCAGGCAGACCTGCGGTACCAGACCGGAGAGCCGCGTCTGCATGAAGAAGATGCGCCCACCGTGCCGCCGGCCCGGGAACATCTCCACCTGATCGGTGATGCGGGCCCCGGCGCTGTCCACCAGGTAGACCATGGGCAGCCGCAGCCGCTCCGCCGTCTCCAGGATGCGGATGATCTTTTCCACGCTGCGGCGGCCCCAAGAGCCGGCCTTCACGGTCGAATCGTTGGCCATGTAGCAGACCCGCCGGCCCTCGATCTGGCCGATGCCCGTGAGGACGCCGTCGGCGGGGTACTCCGCGTCCTGGACGTGAGCGAAGAGCCCATCCTCCGTTTCCGGCTCGCCGTCGAAGAGCAGGCGCAGCCGCTCGCGCACGAAGAGCTTGCCGCTCTCCCGGGCTTTCTCGTGGTAGCGGGACGGCCCCCCCGCGCGGATGCGCGCGCGGACGGCGTCCACGTCCGCCGGCGTGTCGCCGCGGCTCTCGCTGGGTCGCTCACTCATGGTGGCCTCCGTTCTTTGCCGCGCGTGCGCGCCGGCCCTACCCTGCCGCCCGTCCCCGGCGCGACCACGGTACCTTGCGCCGGGCCGGGCGCAGCCACACCAGGACGCCGGCGCCGGAAGGCCCCCAGATGCCCGAGCCGACCGACTTCGAAGCCTACCTGGCGCCATCGCGCGGCCCGCGCGCCGGCCGGATCAGCAGCGTGGATCATGCCCTGGCAGCCATCCCCGACCAGGCGCGCCTGCTCATCCCCGCCCTCAGCGGCGTCCCCATAGGCCTGCTGGCCGCCCTCGATGAGGCGCGAGGGCGCTGGTCGGCGCTGGAGATCGTGGCGGGCGCCCTGCGCGATCCGCTGCCGCCGCAGGCACACGTGCTGGCTCCGTTCACTTTCGCCACCTGGCAGTTCAGTCGCGCCATGGGCGCGGCGGCGGAGGCGGGGGCGCTACGTGTAATCCCTGCGCGCTACTCGCAGACGGCCGACCTCTTCCAGGCCCAGGGCCCGGTGCCGGTGGACGCCGTGCTGGTCTCGTGCAGCCCGCCCGGGCCCGACGGGCGCTACAGCTTGGGCGTATCCGTGGGCTCCGTGATCGACGCGGTCCGCAGCGCTCCCCTGGTTGTCGGCCAGGTCAATACGCGCATGCCTTACGTCTTCGGGGCGGGCGAGCTGCCTGCCGAGGCCTTCGACTTCCTCGTGAAGCTGGAGAGCCCGCTGCCGGAGCTGCAGCGGGTGCCGCCCGGACCGGTCGAGGAGGCGGTGGCAGAGAACGTCGTGGCCCTGGTGCCGGACGAGGCGACGCTGCAGTTCGGCCTGGGCGCGGTGCCGGAAGCGGTCATGGCCCGGCTGGGCGCGCGGCGCGACCTGGGCGTGCACTCCGGCATGATCAGTGACGGCCTCATGGACCTCGCGGCCGGCGGGGCGCTGACCAACGCGCGCAAGCGGTACGACCGGGGCGTGATGATCGCGGCGGAGGCCCCCGGCACACGGCGCTTCTTCGACTGGCTGCACCGCAATCCGCTGGTCCGGCTGGCGCCCGCCCGCTACAGCCACGGCTCACAGGTCGTGGCGAGCAGCCATCGCTTGGTGACGATCAACTCCGCCGTCAGCGTCGCTCTCGATGGCTCCGTCAACGCCGAGACGATCAGGGGGCGAGCGATCAGCGGGCCCGGCGGCCAGCCCGACTACGCCGAGGCGGCGATCGCGGCGCGGGACGGGATCGGGATCGTGGCACTGCCCGCAACGGCGGCCGGGGGGCGTGTCTCGCGCATCGTGCCGCGGCTGGCGGCTGAGGACGGGACCACCGTGCCGCGCGTTCTAGCGGACCACATCGTGACGGAATACGGGGTGGCGGCGCTGCGCGGGCGTTCGCTGGAGGAGCGCGCGGAGGCCCTGCGGACGATCGCCCACCCCGACTTCCGCGCGAGCCTGCACGAAGGGCGCCTGCCGCCGCTGGTGGCCACGCCGTCTATGCTGCCCGCGGCGCGAGGCGCACATCCCGCCGCCGGGTCTCGGGAGGACAGGACGATGCCGTCATTTTCCTTCGAGTCGATGCTGGCCAAGACGGAACTCTTCGAAAACCTCGACGAGGCCGAGTTGGGCCCCTTCGCCGCCAAGTCGCAACTGCATACCTACCAGGAGGGCCAGGAGATCACCCGCGGCGGGGAGCTGGGGACCGGCCTCTACGTCGTCACGAAGGGGTCCGTGGACATCATCGCGAATCGGGGCGCGCCGGAGGAAGCGCACGTCGCCACCCTGCACGCGGGCGGCTTCTTCGGAGATATGGCGCTGCTGCTTGAGCACCCGCGCTCCGCCACGATCGTGGCGCGCGAGTTCACGGAGTGTCTGGTGTTAACACGCTGGGACTTCAAGGACCTGGCACTGGAGCATCCGGGGGTGCTCTGGAACATGCTGGAGGTCGTGGCCACACGCCTCGCCGAGGCGGACGCCAACCTGGAGCGGCACCTCTAGGCCCGTGCTCCCTGCGGCGGCCTAGGCGCGGCGGACCTCCGTGCCCCCGAGCGTCTCCAGCACGCGAGCGAGCGCCTGCGTGCCATCCGCTCCGGCGCCGGCCGCCTGAAGATGGTGGAACAACTGATGCACCAGGGCCGTGACCGGCAGGGGCTGCTCCACGGCCTGCGCCGCCGCCAGGGCCAGGCGCAGGTCCTTCTGCAACAAGCGCACCATGAAGCCCGGCGCGAAGTCGCGATCGATGATGCGCGGGCCCAGGTTGCTCATCTGCCAGGAGCCCGCCGCGCCAGCGCTGATCGCCTCCAGCATGCGGGCCGGGTCGACGCCGGACTTCTGCGCCAGGGTGAGCGCCTCGCAGACCCCTTCCAGCGTCCCGGCGATGGCGACCTGGTTGCAGAGCTTGACGGTCTGCCCCGCGCCGACGGGGCCCACGTGCGTGATGGTCCCGCCCAGCACCTCAAAGATGGGGCGGACCCGCGCCACGACCTCCGCCTCGCCACCGACCATGATCGAGAGGGTGCCCGCGATCGCGCCCGCGTCGCCCCCCGAGACGGGTGCGTCGAGCATTGCCACACCACGCTCGGCCAACCGCGCCGCGAGGCCGCGCGTGACGGCCGGGCTGATGGTGCTCATATCGACGACGACAGCGCCCGCCCGTAGCCCCTCCATCGCGCCGCCCGGCCCCGTTATGACGGCCTCCACATCGGGGCTATCGGTGACCATGGTGATGAAGACGTCCGCCTGATCGGCGACGGCGGCCGGGCCGGCAGCCTCCGTCGCGCCGGCCCTCAGCGCCTCCTCGATGCCGGGCCGGCTGCGATTCCAGACGGTCACCGCATACCCAGCCGCGCGCAGGTTCGCGACCATCGGGCGCCCCATGATGCCCAGTCCCACAAAGCCGATCCGTTCCATCGTCGCTTCCCCTTCCGAGGGGCCCCCGCTGGGCCGTGTCGCCGCAGGCTATCCTTCCAGCGCCGGGCGCGGGGCGCCGCTCGCCCGCTGCTGGCCCTGACGACGCCACGGAGTCGGGAGGACGCCATGCCCACGGTGGATGCCAACGGGATCACGCTCTACTACGAGACGCACGGCACGGGACCGGAGGTGGTGCTGATCCATGGCTTCGGGGACAGCGCCGCGCTCTGGCAGGCGCAGGTGGACGGACTTCAAGATCGTTACCGCCTGACGACGCTGGACATGCGCGGCCACGCCCGCAGCGGCGCGCCGAGCGACGTGGGGCTCTACACCCAGGACCAGATCGTGGAGGACGTCCGCGCCGTGATGGATGCCGCCGGGGTGGCGCGCGCGGTGGTGGGGGGCCATTCCTTGGGGGGCTACACCAGCCTGCGCTTCTACCAACGCTACCCGGACCGTGTGCGAGGGCTGATCCTGTCCGGTACCGGCCCCGGCTACCGGCGCATGGCCGGCGCGCGGCAGTGGACCGAGATGAACGCGCGCGACTCCGCGGCGCTGGCGGAGCGGGGTCTGGACACCACTATCGATGCGCGGGAGGCGGAGATCGGCCGGCACGGGGGGACGGCCACCATCAAGCACACCACTCGGGGGCTGGTCTTCGTGCGGCAGGGCGTGATGCGGATGCCGCCGTTGGTGGAATGCAGCGAGATCGCCGTGGCCACGCTGGTCCTCGTCGGCGAGAAGGACGCGCCCTTCCGCAACTCCTCCGAGTACATGGCGGCCAAGATCCCGCACGCGCGTGGACCCATCGTCGTCGCGGGCGCGTCGCACTGGTGCAACTATGACGATCCGGCGACCTGGAACACGTCGGCCAGCGAGTTCCTCGCGGCGCTGCCGGGTTAGGCGCTGTGCTACGAATGGAGCGCGCCGGGACGCCCGTTTCGCACGGCTCGGGCGGCCCGTTCTGTAAAGGAGGGGTAAACTCCCGCCGGCAGCGGGCCTCGAGATGCCCCCCGCGAGGCACAGTCCTATCGCGAAGTTGGACGAAATCCGCTAGAGTTCTGTGTACAACCGAATATCGCTGGGCCGAATCCCTCCCTGGAGGGAACGGGGGACCCAAACTTTGGGGTGAATGGAGCGACAGCTCCTAGGCGCAATCTCCTTCGCGCCGAACCCGCCAGCTAACCCCGTAGGCGACTGAGGGAGATGCGCTCAGCCGACCGTGCCCCGCGCTGGTCGGCGTTTTTGTCTCCACACGCTCAGTGCACATTGGTCGCAGCAAAGCTTGCGAGTACCCGCCGACCGTTCGTCCGGTTGGCGGCCTCGAAGTTGGACAGGGTTCTCGCTCACCCTGTCCGCCTCCTGACCAGCCCGGGGCGACGGCGCCCCGGGCTGCGTTATTGGAGCCGGGCGATGCCCGCAGGCCGCCCTACTCGGGCGGGAGCGCGCGCGCTCGGCGCCGCGACCTCCCGCTCCAGCGCCGCCACCGCCATCGCCTCCACACGGAACAGCCGCAACAGCCGGGCCGCGAGCCAGAGGATCGGGGCGGGCCCCTCGAACGTCTCGCGGCTCTCCACGTCGCAGGCGTTCGGCCCACGCGCGTCAATCCGCCATTCATGCTCCCCGCCAACGAGGAGATAGCGTCCACGCCAGGCGACCCGGACCCCCCCATCGTCGCCAATGGTGATGAGGGAGAAGCGGGGCCGGAACGGGCCCCGGCGCACGCGCTCACGCCAGTGAGTGCCCAGTCGCCAGGGCAGGGCCGGATCGCGTCGAGGCGTCGGAGTTCCACGATGTAGGGGGCGCAGCGCGGCCAGGCGGGCAAATCCCAGAGGACCGCCGCGACAGCGGCCGGCGGCGCCTCGATCATCGCTCAAGCGCGCACCACGTGGTGCATGCGCCCACCATAGGGCTGCCGAGCCCGGCCGGCTCGGCATGGGGGCGCGGTGGACGCGCCGCCGTACGGCCCGGATACTCGCCGCATGCACCGCGATCGACTGGTCCTGTACCCACTGCGAACGATCGGCGGCCTGCCCCGCGTCTCCGCCGACGTCATGCGAGAGGTGGACCGCCTCGCGACGGAGGACGCCCGGCTTTCGCTGCTGCAGATGATGGAGAATGCTGGCCGGGCCTTGGCCCGAGTGACACGGGACTATGCCGCGACGCCGGGCCGCGCCACCTCCCCTACCCCGGTCGTGGTCTTCGCGGGCCGCGGCAACAACGGTGGGGGGGCGCTGGCCGCGGCGCGACACCTGCGCAACTGGGGCGTCGATCCACACGTGGTACTGGCCAGCGCCCCCGGGCAACTCGGTGAGGCGGCGGCGGCGCAGCATGCCGTCCTACATCGTGACGGGGTGCGCTCCCTCTGGCCCGGATCAGCGGAGTTCGACGCAGAGTTCCCGCCCCTGCTCGCGACGGCCGGCGTGGTGGTGGACGGCCTCGTCGGCTACGGACTGCGCGGCCCCTTGCAGGGCGACACCGCCTTGCTGGTGGACGCTGTACTGGAGCAGGCGCCGCCGTTGGTGCTCTCTCTGGACGTGCCGTCGGGCGTGGAGGCGACCTCAGGCGACATCTACGCCTCGGCCATCGTGGCGACGGTCACGTTGACGCTGGCGCTGCCGAAGACGGGCCTAATCGAAGGCGATGCGGCCGCCGCTGTCGGTGACCTCCTCCTCGCCGATATCGGCATCCCACGCTACATCTACGAGCGCCTAGGGCTCGAGGTGCCTCCCGACCTGTTCGCGGACGGCGCCATCGTGCGGCTGGTAGCCGCGGCCTAGGCGTCGGCCGGCGCCCGCTCGCTCCAGAGCACGATGTCCGCTTCCGCGGCCGCCGCCCCCGGCCGCACGTGGTGACAGCGCCGCCGCAGTGGACAGTCGTCGCAGCGGGGGCGGCGCGCTGGGCAGACCTGGGCGCCGAAATCCATCAGCGCCTGGTTGATCTCCCAGCCGTCGCCTCGCCGCGGCAGCAGCGCCGCCGAGAGCGCCCAGAGGCGGCGGCTGCGAGGCCCAGCTGGCTCGTCCGCGGGCAACGCACCGGCGAACCAGCGCCCGAGCACCCGCGCGACGTTGGTATCGACGATCGGTGTGGGCCGGCCGTGGGCGAAGGTCATCACGGCGCCGGCCGTGTAGCGACCCACGCCGGGCAAGGCAAGAAGTTCCGGCATGGTGTCCGGGACGCGCCCCGCACGATAGCGCACCACCTCGTCCGCGATGCGCTTGATCTGACGCCCGCGGACTGTGTAGCCGAGCGGATCCGTGATGCGCCGGACCTCAGGCAGGGGCGCGGCGGCCACGTCTTCGATCCGGGGGTAGGCGGCCAGGAACTGCTCGTAGACCTGCGCGACGCGCGGAACTTGCGTCTGCTGCAGCATGATCTCCGAGACCAGGATGCGGTAGGGGTCACGCGTGCGGCGCCAGGGCAGATCGCGGCCGTTGGCGCGGAACCAGTGACGCAAGCGGCGGCGGAAATAGCGCAAGCGCGTGGGATCGACGCGCGCCTGCATGCGACCTCCCGGTTCTCAGTCGCGGGCGATGCTAGGCTGCCGCCGCCCGTCGGTCCATGGCACGCCGGCCGGCGCGCCGCGCAATCGCCTCGGGATGTCGATGGCTCGCCCCCTGCCCCAGCGCTTCTACCTTCGCGACACCCCAACCGTGGCGCGGGAGTTGCTCGGCTGTGAGGTCCGGGTCTGGGGCCAGGACGGCCGCGTGCGGCGGGGGCGGATCGTGGAGACGGAAGCCTACCGCGGCTTCGACGATCGCGCCTGCCACGGCTGGCGAGGGGAGACGCCCCGCCTGCGCTCCCTCTTCGGCCCGGGCGGGCATGCGTTTGTCTACATCACCTACGGCGTCCACCACATGCTGAACGCGGTCACGGAGGAGGCCGGCTTCCCCAGCGGCGTCCTCCTGCGTGCTGTGGACGTGCCGGACGCTGCCGCCACCGGTCGCGGCCCCGGGCTGCTCACCCGCGCGCTCGGCGTGACACGGGCGCATGACGGCAGCGACCTGCGGCACGGCGTCGTCCGGATCTACGCCGGCGGTCTGCGTGCGGAGGAACGCGTGGCCACGAGCACGCGCGTCGGGGTGGAATACGCGGGGCGGGAGGCCGCTGCGATCCCATGGCGGTTCTGCATCGCGGGGCACCCCTCCCTCTCCCGCGGCCGGCCGACCGACCCGGAGCGAGCGGTGCGCCTGGTCGCGGTGCGGGAGCGGGAGCGGACGCGCCGCGCGCGCGCGCCGAAGCGGAAACCAGCAGAATGATCTTCCGACGCCGCAGACGAGCCGGATGGCCCTTCGCATCTGTATAGTGATGTGGTGCGGCAAGGGCCCAGCGGTCGTACGATGCCCCGGTGCCGCGCACTCCCGGGGACACCACGGTGGCCCCCGATCGGGTCCGCAGCGCAGCGACAGAGTTGCGCGCCTCTCTCCAACGTGACGGAACGTAGCGGCGCCGACAGAAACAGGAAGGAACTATACATGGCGAAGGCACGAGAACAAGCGTCCCCGCGGGCCACGGCCGCTTACACGCAGCTGTACCGAACGTTCAGCGCCCTGGATCGCTCGCATGAGCGCTGGCTCGCCAGCGTGGGCAGCAACGGCGCGCGTTTCGCGGTGCTTGCCGCGCTCGCCGGCAGCGACGGGGCCATGACCCCCTCGGACGTCTCGGCCGCCACAGGCCGCAGCCCCAACGCGATCTCTCCGCTCCTGCGGGCGCTGCAAGAAGAGAAATTGATCAAGCGCGCCGCGAACAGCGCCGACCGGCGTTCGCACTACCTATCGCTGACAGGGAGCGGCCGGCGACTGGCGCGGCGCCTGCAGCGAGAGGAATCGGCCTTCATCGGGGCGGCCCTGGGCGGCCGTCCCGGACGCGAGCTGGCCACGCTCGACGAGACACTGGCTTCGCTGGAGGAGCAGGCGCTCACAATCCAGCGTCCGCGCTGAATGGATCAGTCGAGCGGCGGGCCCACGCGGTAGAGCACACCGCGCAGACCGTCGGCAACGTAGAACTGTCCCGCGGCCCCGCCACGACCGCCACGGGATGCCGAAACCGCCGGCGAAGTGCCGCAACTCGAAGCGGTCGTCGTCACGGCGCTGTGCGAACTGGACGCTACCGGCATCGGGGGCGGAGTCGCTTGCGGCGCTGAAGGCGATGGAAATCCCCCGCGGAACTCGACTGGGAAGACGGGCGAGTCGAACCAGGTCAGGCCGGCCGCGCCTGCGTCGACGCCAAGCGGAAGCACCGGCCACTTGGCTCGCGAAACGGGGTCGTTTCGTCTGCGCAGTAGGGCCAGCCGTAGTGGACCTCGGCACGGAGCGCGTTGAGTCGTCCTGACTCGGACAGGACGCAGTGGAGTCGGCGTCGGTGGCCCAGAGCGCCCCATCCGCATCGAAGGCCAGGCCGCGCGCGTTGCGCAGACCGGAGGCGTAGACCATGAGGTCGCCCGAATCCGGCTCGAACGCCAGGACGGAGGCGGCGAGGGCGTTCGACTCCCGGCAGTCGTTGCAGGTCGATCCCAGGGCCACAAGGACCCGGCCGCTCGGGGCGACCGCAATGCCACTAGCGCTATGCACGCTGCTGGGCAGGCCCCGGAGGAGGGGGGTGACCGCGTCGGCGACGCCGTCGCCGTCCTGGTCCTCGGCCAGCGAGAGGCGGCCCACCTCGCTGAGGTAGAGACGGTCGTCGTCGAGCACGGCGAGGCCTGTGATCCCAGCCTCGCTGCGAGCGAAGAGGACGGGGGCGTAGGCGAGGCCATCGTTGCCCGCATCGGTCAGCATCCAGACGCGTCCGCCCTCTTCGGCCAGGATGATTCGTCCGTCCGGACTGATGGCCAGCGCCACTGGTCGCTCGAAGCCCTCCGCCCAGCGAACGGCAGCGAAGCCTGGCGGCAGGGTCAATTCCTCGGCGGGGGGCGGCGGTGCGGGCCCCGAGTCCGCGGCAGACTCGTCTCCAGCCGGCGCTGCAGACCCGGCGGCCTCGCTGGCGTCCGCCTGTGCGGACGGCGCCTCGTCAGCGACCTCAGCGCTCGCGGTGCAGGCGATGAGAATCGACGGGAGCAGGGCGAGCGCTCCGATGAGGACAGGTGTTCGCCCGGGCATGACCCCTCGGGATGCAACCGATCGCGCCACATCCACGCGAAGTGATGGAGCCGCGGGCCCGGCATCGGCGGGGGGCGCGCATGTTCGATTCCCGTAGGGGTTGTCGGGAGGACATGGGGTCTGCCACGCCTGCCGCACCAGCGTACCGCGGTATACAGTGAAGCGCCGCAGACGGCAGTCTGAGGTCGTGGAGCGAGAGCGGGAGGGTATGGGCGCACGTTCGATCCGCAACCGACTCGGTGCGCATCTCTGGGTCGTGGGAACGGTAGGCACCGCCGCCCTCGTCTTTGCGATCACCTTCATTGCCGTATCCGCAGCCACGGGCAGCGCGGAGCCGGTGATCCCGGAATCGCGCGCGGTCGCGGTCGCTCCGGAGGCGCCACCGCCTGCCACGCCGACGGCCGCACAGCCCGCGGTCCGACCGCTCGATCCCGAGGTAACAGCGCCCGCCCCACCCGGCAACGCGGCCGCGGACCAGCTCCCATCCCGTGCTGTGAAGACCCCGGCGGCGGCGCAGCCCCCAGAGCCCGCGCAGCCTCCCTTCGAACTGCCGGCGGCGCAGCCCCCGGAGCCCGCGCAGCCGCGCTTCGAACTGCCGGCGGCGGGGCCGGACGGGGAGGCGGCGGCAGCGGATTCACAGCCGCTGCCTGCGTTCAACGAAGATGAGCTGGTCCTGGGCGGTGCGGGTGAAGCGGGCGCGATCCTCGCGGGGCCGGGAATCGTGCGGAGCAGCGGCGCCGACCGGCAGACGCCCTGGGAGTTCCTGCTGCCATCGGCCAAGATCCGGGCCAACATCGTGCGGATCGGCCTGACTCGATCCAACGCGCTGGGGGCGCCGGACAACCCTGACGTGATTGGCTGGTGGGAATCCGGCCCCGCGCCGGGCGAAGCGGGCAACGTGCTGCTGGACGGCCATCGGGACTTCACCGACACGGATGGCAATGTGGGGACCGGGGTTTGCTGGCTGCTGGCGGATACCCTGACGGGCGATTTCGCCATTATTCGCGACAACGCAGCCGAGCTGAATTACGTCTACACGGTGATCGAGACGACCTCCGTCGTCTGGGACGCGCCGGAAGGCCTCGTCTACCTCCGGCCCCGCACCGAGCCGATTCTGACGTTGATCACCTGCGAAGGCTCCTTCGACGAAGCGACGCTCAATTACTCCAACCGCCGCATTGTGGTGGCGGAGCTGACCGACGTCATCCCCTTCCCCACGAACTAAGTCCCGGGCCCGCACGCCGGCTGGCGCCCCACTGGCCGAGTCGCGATGATGGACACTGGCTCGCGCGGCGCGCCGCCCAGTCAGCGACGCTCGCCTCGCCGGGAGGCCGCGCCGCGCCCGCGATTCCCCTGCCCCGCTACCGGTCTTCGGCGATCGCTGCGCTCACGCTGATCCTCGCGACCGCCGCCGGCCTCGCCCTCATGGGAACGCCCGGGGCTGGCAGCAGCGCCGGAACGAACGCCGCCGTGAGCGCCGAGGGCTTGGTCGTGACCGCCACGCAGACCAGTCTGGCCGAGCAGCAGGTCTTCTGGACCTCGGAGGTGATCTTCAACGACGGGGGTGGAATCCACCCTGGTCGAAGTGCTGCTCGACAGCGGCAGCTTCAGTTTGCCTTCATCTCCACCAACGGCGTCCTGGATGCGGATCCCGGCTTACCAGCCGAGACAGCGATCCTCGGCAACGAGCTGATCCAAACCCTCGATGACGGCAGCCATGGCGACATCCTGCCCGGCGACCGCATCTTCAGCCGCAGCGGAATCACAGCGAGCGGGCGGCTACAGCACGACGGGGGAACGCACCAGACCCTGCACAACAACGTGATCCTCGTCGATGGATTCAACTACTTCGCCCAGTCGACCGAGACGGGCGTGTCGGTGGGGGACGTCTCACAGCGGGGCGCCGTGCCCGTGACCCAGATCGAGAGCAACCTCTTCGCCACCTCCCACGCCCCCTTCCTGGTGGACGACGGCACGATCTTTCCCACCTATCCAACCATCGACGCGGAGGCCGTCGTGGACGTCTGCCTGGGCTGCGGCATCTTCACGGACCGCTTCGGGGACGTCTTCGACTTCATCATCCTGGGCACGGCCGAGCTGACGAAGTTCGACGGAACAGGCGGCGTGGGGCGTGAGGACGGGCTGCTGGCCTCCTTCAGCCTGAAATCCAACGACGCTGAGGGCACCGGCCGTCCCCTGTTCAACAACAGTTTTGCGAACCCGTTCACGGACGGCCGGCTGCAGGGCATCGTCTTCAACGGTTTCGCCAACGGCGGCGCGCTGACGCACGAGTTGATGCACCGCTTCGCGCTGCGCCTGGACCGATCGCTCGGCTTCCTGGACGGGAGCGGGCATTACGTCAACACCTCCGATATCGTCGGGATCATGGACGCGGGCGGGAACGCGCCGCGCCGCGAGATCCCCTTCGCCGTGGACGCCGACTTCAAGACAGCGCAGGCGGACTTCGTCGCGAACGGGGATGGGACGCCGGCCAGCATCGGCTGATCCGCGTGCAGCCGTGAGCTGCCGGGCGGTTAGCGGAGCGGCCGGAAGAAGGCGCGCACATCCTGCACCAGCAGCTCCGGCTCTTCCATGGCAGCGAAGTGGCCACCTCGGTCGAACTCACTCCAATGGACCAGGTTGCACGCCCGCTCAACCCATGAGCGGGGGGGACGAACGATCTCGGCGGGGAAGAGGGCAGCACCGATGGGGACCGTGATCGGCTCCAGCAGATCGTGGGCCGGGTCATGGAACCACTCGTAGTAGCGGTGCATGCTGGTGTGGATGGTGCCGCTGAACCAGTAGAGGGCGATGTTGGTGAGCAGCTCATCCTTGCTGAAGCGCGACTCCACATCGCCATGGCAGTCGCTCCAGGCGCGCCATTTTTCGACGATCCAGGCGGCCAGCCCGGCCGGGGAGTCGGTCAGGGCGTAGGCGAGCGTCTGAGGACGCGTGCCCTGGATGCGCTGGTAGCCCGCTTCCTCGCGCTGCCACGTTCGCTGCGCTTGGAGGAAGGCCTCCTCCTGCGGCGTACGGGCGTCGCGGTCGCCGCGGGGCGGGGCCACCGCGCTGGGCATGTTGAGGTGGGCGCCCACGACGCGCAGGGGGAAGAGCGCGGCCAGGCGGGCACTGACGTGCGCGCCCCAGTCACCGCCCTGAGCGCCGTAGCGGTCGTAACCGAGAAGGCTCATGAGCCGGTCCCACAGTTGGGCCGTTTCGGCGGCGCGACTGTAGCCACGACGGGTGAAGATCTCGGAGAAGCCGTAGCCCGGCAGCGACGGCGCGACGACCGTGAAGGCGTCGGCGGGGTCGCCACCGTGCGCGGCCGGGTCGGTAAGGGGGCCCAGCACCTTGTGGACCTCGTAGAAGGATCCGGGCCAGCCATGCGTGAAGATGAGCGGGAGCGGGTCCGGGCCCACGCCCGCCTGGTGAACGAAGTGCACGCGATAGCCATCGATCTCCGCGGTGAACTGCGGCATGGCGTTGAGGGCCGCCTCCTGCGCACGCCAGTCGAACGTGTCACGCCAGTAGGCGCAGAACTCCCGCACGTAGGCCAGGTTGGCGCCGTAGGTCCAGCTTCCATCCCGGATCTCGCCCGGCCAGCGCGTGCGAGAAAGGCGCTCGTGCAGATCGTCGATGGCGTCGTCCGCTACTCGGATCGTCAAGGGTTTCACGGCTCTCGTACCTTTCACACAGGAAAAATCCCGGGGTAGCCGATCGCGTGGAGGATGGGACACTCGCCCCTGTCGCGTGGCGGGCGAAGGGGAGAAACTCCACACGCGAAGGGTAATGTTTGGCATACTGCGCGTCCCCCGCCCAGGGGCGCAGGGACGGGGTGCGGCATGACGATGGGACGGTGGGCGACCTTGTTGCGACGGTCACCACCGGCATCGTCTCCGCGGTGCGCCCGTTCGACGTCGCCGGGGAGACGTTCTCCATCCTGCAGACGGATGCCGCGATCAGTCCGGGCAACAGCGGCGGACCGATCATCCTGGAGGACGGCCGTGTGGTCGGGATCAGCGATTTCGAGAGCATGATCGGGCCGGGCCTGAACTTCGGCATCCACGTCGCCGCGCACCGCGACCGCATTCGCGGGCTACTGGACCGGTGACGCCGAACGGCCGGCAGA
Organism: Dehalococcoidia bacterium; assembly: GCA_965247775.1. Taxonomy (GTDB): domain Bacteria; phylum Chloroflexota; class Dehalococcoidia; order Bin125; family Bin125. The sequence continues at coordinate 769,743 of OZ252031.1, read as the reverse complement.
GCGGGGACGTCGGCGGGGGTCAGCCCTCGACAATGTCCCCACTGACCGGGTCCACCCGGACGCCCTGGTCGCGCATCCAGTCGATCGCGCGGTCGATCTCGGCCTCCGATCCCTCGATCTCCAGGATGACCCAGCCGAAGTCGTGCTCCACGTCGGCCATGCGAATGTTCGTGACGACCGGGAACTCTTGTCCCAGGCGATAGATCAGCGGATCGCCCACCTGCTCCCGCTCGAAGGTGAAGCGCACACGCTTGCTGCTCATTGGGGCCCACCTTTCCCGATTCACGGCCGCGGGGTCCGGCCGGCGACGCTCAGCCGCCGGCGGCGGCGAAGGCTTCTTCGAAGGACTCCAGGGATCCGTCGACCGCGATCGGCTCCGTCACACGCCCCGCGACGGCGTCGGTAGTCTTGAGGCCGCCGCCGGTAATGAAGATGACGGTGCTGCCCTCCCGGTCGATGAGGCCCTCGTCCAGTCCTTGCTGCAGCGCCGCCAGGGTGACGCCGCCGGCCGTCTCGGCAAAGATCCCCTCGCTTTCGGCCAGCAGCTTCATTGCGGCCACGATCGCCTCATCATCGACCGCCACGGCGCCGCCCCGCGTCTCCTGCATGGTCTTGAGCGCGTAGTAGCCATCGGCCGGGTTGCCGATGGCGAGGCTCTTGGCGATCGTGCTGGGCTTGACCGGGCGGATGTTCATGGTTCCGGCCGCCCAGGCCGTCGCGATGGGTGCACAGCCGCTGGCCTGGCCGCCGAACATGCGCACCGGCGTGTCCTCGACGAGGCCCAGGTCGGCGAACTCGGCCATACCCTTGTGGATCTTGGTGAAGAGCGCGCCGCTGGCCATGGGCGCCACGCATTGGTCCGGCTTGCGCCAGCCCAGCTGCTCCACCACCTCGAAGCCCAGCGTGCGGCTGCCCTCCGCGTAGTAGGGTCGCACGTTGATATTGGCGAAGGCCCAATGATGCGCGTCCGCCAGCTCCGAACAAAGCCGGTTGACGTCGTCGTAGGAGCCGTGCACGGCGACGATGGTCGGATCGTAAATGGCCGACCCCAGCACCTTCCCCGCCTCAAGGTCGTGCGGAATGAAGACGATAGCGCGCATGCCCCCGCGCGCGGCATGCGCCGAGACCGAGTTGGCCAGGTTGCCGGTGGAGGCGCAGGCCAGCGTCTCGAAGCCGAACTGGCGCGCGCGGCTGCTAGCGATGGCCACCACCCGGTCCTTGAAGGACCAGGTGGGATTCATCGTGTCATTCTTGATCCAGAGTTCCCGCATGCCGAGCCTTCGGGCGAGGTTTTCGGCGCGCAAGAGGGGCGTGAAGCCCACGCCGAGGTCGATGCAGAACTCGGGCTCGACAGGAAGCAGATCGAGATAACGCCAGATGGAGCGCGGGCCGGCGGCGATGGACTCCCGGGTGAGCCGGCCACGCATGGCGTCGTAGTCGTAGGCGACCTCCAACGGCCCGAAGCAGAAGTCGCAGGCATTGAGGGGTTCCAGGGCGGTCTCATTGCCGCATTCGCGGCAGATGAGCGCGGTTGCATAGGACATGGAAACGGCCTTGGCTAGCCGACGCAGGCCGGCACGACGAGCGGAGGGAGGGGCTCGCCCCTGCGGGCGGAGCCCTTCGGCATCGCCATCGTGAGCGCGACCTCGCCCGTTTGCGGCATGCGCACCGGCTGCATCGCTTGAGCGTCCCACGCGCCCGACGACCCTGTCAATCGATCGGGGGCGCGGCGCTAGGCTGCGTCGCGTACAACAGCCGCGCGGCGGACCCGGGGGGCAGCGCCGCCGCGCGCGATCCTCCGAAAGGCGGTCCGATGTCCACTGAGAGTGTGCTCTCGCATCACCTGGCAGCCATCAGCGCGGGCGACGTGGATAGGATCCTCAGCGACTACAGCGACGACGCCGTTCTCCTGACCCCGGACGCGACGCTTCGCGGTCCGGCGGAGATCCGGCCGCTGTTCGAGGGGTTTGTTAACGACATGCTGCCGCCCGGGTCGGATCTGGAATTGAAGCGGCAGGAGATCGTGGGGGAGCAGGCCTACATTCTCTGGCGCGCCGCTTCCGCCACGTTCGACTTCCCGCTGGGGACGGACACGTTCATCGTGCGGGGCGACAAGATCGTCTTCCAGACCTTCGCGGCGCAGATCGAGCCCAAGGAATAGGCCGCCCGCGCGTCCCCTCCGGGGTCACAGATCACGATGTCTTCCTGAGCCAGCGCATTCATGGCCATCACGGCGCCCCACGCCCATGCACTGGAAGCTGAAGTCGAGCGCGGCGCGCTGGACCGCTTCGGGCGAGGCCTGCGGGACTTCCTCCTCCAGATTCTGGAGGAACCTCTGCGGGAGCGGCACCTCCCAAATCCGGGCATCCTCCTCTGCCTGCTCGCGCAGCGCGTCCACCTGAATGCGATATTTCTGGGCCAGGGCGTTGTGCCGCTGCACACGCGCCTGCACTTCCGAGAACTCCAGGGGTTCAGACATTGGCCGTCTCCCTCCCTGCGCAGTGCGACCGGCGGACCGGCCTCCCCTCGTATCTGAGAGCGGAAGCGCGACAGGGCTGGGCATGCGGGATCCCCCCTGCGGGGGCGCCATGAAACCCCGAATCAGGCGGGGGTTGAGGCGGGCAAACCGAGATCAGGACGCGGCGTAGAGTTCGAGTTGCCCGTGCTGGAGTTCGTCGCCGACAGCCTTCTGGATCGCCTCGAAGACGTCATAGTCCCACTCGGAGACGAAGGTGATGGCGCTGCCCTCACGGCCCGCGCGACCAGTTCGCCCCACGCGGTGCACGTATTCGTCTGCATTCTGGGGCAGATCGAAGTTCACGACGTGGTTCAGATCGGGGATGTCCAGGCCGCGGGCGGCGACGTTCGTGGCGACGAGGAAGCGCAACTCGCCGGAGCGAAACTGCTGCATGACGCGATCGCGCTTGCGCTGGTCCAGGTCCCCGTGAATCGCGTCGGCGGGGATGTCGCGTTCGCGCAGCCGCCGCACGAGGCGGTCCACCGTCACCTTCATATTGCAAAAGATCAGCGTGCCGCCAGACATCTCCGGCAGGATCTCCACCAGCGCGCGCAGCTTGTCACGTTCCGCGACCTCGTAGTAATGCTGGCGGATCTCACGGGCGGTGCGCTGCTCCGGCTCGATCTGGATGTGCTCGGGCTCGTGCATGTAGCGCCAGATCAAGGTCTTGATGGCGGTGGGGATCGTGGCCGAGAAGAGCGCTGTCTGCCGATCATCGGGACAGCGACTGAGGATGCGACGCATATCGGGCTCGAAGCCGATGTCGAGCATGCGGTCGGCCTCGTCCAGAACGGCGACCCGCACCCGGCGCAGGCTGAGGGTGCCGCGCTGCAGGTGGTCGATGACGCGCCCCGGCGTGCCGACGACGATCTGGGGCCGCCGCTCGAGTGCCTCAAAGTCCTGCGCCAGCCGACGACCGCCCATCAGCGCCGTCGCCTGGAGGCCCTTGGCCTCGGCGAGGAACTCCAAGACCCCGAAGACCTGCTGGGCCAGCTCCCGCGTGGGCACCAGCACGATTGCCTGAACCTCGGGCATCTGTGGATCCAGCCGCTCGACGATCAGCAGCCCGAAGGCCAGGGTCTTGCCGGTCCCCGTCTGGGCCTGACCGACCACGTCCCGACCCGCGAGCAGGAGAGGAACCGCTTGCTTCTGGATGGGGGTGGGCTCGTCGAAGCCGAGCGCAGTGACGATGGCCAGGGCACGGTCGCTGAGACCCATGGCGCGAAAGGCTCCGGGAGCCTCTTGCAGGTCGATCGCGTCCAGGGCATCCGTGGTGGGCAGGGCGTAGCCGCCGGAAGCGAGCGCCTTCTGGGTGGCGGAGCGACCACGCGGGGCCGGTCCACGGCCCTGGCTTGAGGACCGCCCGGAGCGCGGCCGATCGGAGCGGCGGGCGGAGGAATCGCGATCGGGCCCGTCGCCATCGGACCCGGCGCGGCCGGACGCCTCGGGACTGTCGGCGGCGGTGGCAGGGGCACGCCGGCCGCGACGGCGGCGGCGGCGGCGCGGAGCTACGTTCTCATCGGCGCCTTCTGGCGCACGCTGCGGAGATGGCTCGTGCTCGGATGCGTGTCGCGGACGAGTTTCGGGTTCGGCGGCGGCAGCGGCGCCCTCGGCCTGCACGTCGCGGCGCCCGCGACGGCGCGAACGGCTGCGGGAGCGGCGCGGCGCATTGGCAGACTCCGTGTCCGCAGCTAGAGCGGGTGCCGGATCGGGGGCCGCGGAGGCAAGTGCGGAGCGGCGGGTCAGGCGGTCGAGAAGTCCCAAGAGTTCCTGCTCACGGCTTCGCTCACCAAGCGGGAGCGGCGCGCGTGTCCGTGCCACCACCGTAGCATCCCGCCCCGCCTCAGCGTAGGGCGCGGCGTAAAGCAGAGCGCGATCGGGATAGACTCGCGAGTATGCGGTTCAGAGTGGAGGCCCTCGCCGACCTGCAGGAGGCGGAAGAGCGCCTGGCGGCCCTCGCCCGCGCATCCCGCAGGGAGCCGCTGGGGCGGCTCAACGTCCTGGTCGGGTCGAATTTGCAGCGGCTCTCGTTCCGACGGCGTCTCGCCGAGGCGCTGGGGCCGACGGGAAACATTCGCTTCTTCACGCCGGTGGACCTCGCCGTGGCGGTGCGAGAGCGAGGAGCCGCCCCCGCTCGCTCGCCCCTGCCGGACGGAGCGGACACCCTGCTGGTGGATGGCATCCTCCGCGAGCTGCGTGCGGAGGGGGCCGTGCGGCAGCTGCGGCCGAGCGCCGGTGGCGTGGCCGAGGCGGTCGCAAGCTCGCTCACGGACTTGCGTGAGGGGCGCGTCAGCGCGGCAGACTACCGCGCCGCGCTCGGCGCAGCGGACGACCCGAAGCTGCACGATCTGGCGGCGGTCTATACGCGCTTCACGTCGCAGATCGCCGCCTTCCGTGACCGCTCGAGCCTGTACGAGGATGCGCTCGATGCGCGTCTTCCCGACGTGGCCTACCGGGAGGCGCTGGGCGGCGGCCCACTGCTCGTCGCTGGGATCTACGACGCGCCCGCGGTGCAGCTCGCGCTCCTGCAGCGCGCGGCGCGGGTCGTCGACGTCCACGTGCTGCTGGTCGCGCCCGCGCTGCCGGCCTTCGGCGTTGCGCGGCGCTTCGCGGCGCTGCTGGCCGCCGTTGGGGCGGAGCCGGCGGACGACGAGCCCGAGGCACGCGCAACGTCCGCCCACCTCGACTATTTCTCAGCCCCCTCGCGTCAGGCCGAGGCGGAGGAGATCGCCCGTCGGGTGCTGACGCTGGCCGCCGATGCAGACATCCCCTTCCAGGCGATGGCGGTGCTGCATCGCCTGGACCACGCCGCGGATGACGCGATCGCGGCGGCGCTCACGCGCGCAGGTGTGCCCGTCTACCGCGCCGCCGGGCGGCCTCTGCGCCACACGGCCACAGGCCGGGCGGCGCTGGTGCTACTGGACTTGCTGCTGCAGGAGCCGCAGCGCCACCGGCTGCTCGAGTTCGTCGGCAGCCCGGCCGCGGCGGCGGCGCTGCCGCCCAGCGTACGGCCCAAACCCGTGCTCTGGGAGCGGCATTCCAAACAGGCAGGGATGGTGCGGGGCTGGCAGCGCTTCGGCGATCAGCTGGCGGCCCACATCGCACGGCTGCAGCGCGACGAGGTGGTGCCCGAGTTCGCGCGAGAAACCGCGCGGGAGCTGCGCGACGTCGTGGCCGCGCTGAGGGAGCGCGCGACCGCACTGGAGCGGTGCGACTCCTGGACGGACTACTGCAATACCGTCCTGGCGATCCTCGACGACTACGTGGTGGAGGCCGACCCAGAGCTGGACGATGAGGGGCGCGACCTGACCAGCATCGTGCGGGGGCAGATCGAGGCCCTGGCGCTGCTCGACTCGGCAGGCGTGGCGGTCGACCGGGAGCGCTTCCGGGGCGCGGCGGCGCGCGCGATCCGCCGGGCCGTCCTGAACGATCGGGATCCGCTGCGCCAGGGCGTTTTCGTGGGCAATGTCTCTGCCGCGCGGTCACTGCGCTTCCGGGCCGTGTTTCTGGCCGAGTGCGCCGAGCGCATCTTCCCGCCGTTGGTGCGCCAGGACCCGTTGCTGCTGGACAGCGAACGGGAGCAGCTGAACCGTCGTCTGCGCCGGCCGGCCCTGCCGATCAAGCGGGAGCGCGCGCAAGAGGAAGCGATGCTCTTCGCGCTGCTACAGCAGTCGGCGGAGCACATCCTGACGATCTCCTACGCACGCCGCACCAACACGACCGGGGCCCCCAAGCTGCCGTCGCCCTTCCTCCTGCGCTCGATCCCCGGCGACGTAGACGAGCTGGCTGCCCTGGAGGATCTGGAGGCGAGCGGCACGGTGGTGCGGTTGCCGGCGCGCTTGGCCGGCGCCGCTCCAAGCCCCGTCGACTCCCAGGCCGGCGACTGGTCGCGAACCCTGACGGCCCTGGACGACTCCGACTTCCGGCTGGCGGTCCTGGAGGCGGCGGGCAAGGGCGGCGCGCGGCACGCCCTGGCCGGGCTGTGGGAGGGGTATCGCCGCTACGACATCGCGCGGCAGAGTCGCAATGGGACGCGCTTCGGCGAGTGGGACGGGGTGCTCTCCCCCGACCGGCTGGGGGAGAGCGTGCTGAGCCGGCCCGCATCGCCCACCGCGCTGGAGCAGTACGCCGAGTGCCCGTACCGCTACTACTTGCGCTACGTGCTCCACGTCGGAGCCGTCTCCGAGCCCGCCCACGCGCTGCAGATGACGCCGCTGGATCGCGGCAGCATGGTGCATCGCATCCTGGAACGCTGGGTGCGGGAGGGGCGAGCGTCCGGCGTCGAGTGGAGCACGTTCCTCGCCGATGAGGGGCAACTCCGTCAGATCGCGGAGGAGGAGTTCGAGCAGCAGCAGCTGGGCGGGCTCTCGGGACTGCCCGCCACCTGGACCATCGTTCGACAGGAAGTCCTGACCGACCTGGAGGCGCTGCTGCGCGAGGAGCGGACGCGGGCGGCGGACGGATTCCGTCCACACCCGGCCTTCGAGCCCGAGACGCCGTTTCAGGATCTGACCTTGACGCTGCCCAACGACGTGTCCCTGACATTTCGCGGCAAGATCGATCGGGTAGACGAGGGCCCCACGGGACCCGTAGCGATGGACTACAAGACCGGCGCCGCGCGCAAGCGGGCGGACGAGTATCGCAGCGGCGCGGCGCTGCAGCTACCCGTCTACCTCCACGCGGTGGCGGAGGCGCTGGACCTGGCGCCGGAGGACGTGGAGGCCGAATACTGGTACGCGACGCGCAAAGGGAAGTTCACCCGATCGACGCTGCGCGGCGCCGACGTCCTGACGGATCCCCAGTATTGGGAGGCGCTCGAGATCCTCACGGACGGGATCCGGAGCGGGCGTTTCTTCCCGCACCCCGGGCGCGGTTCGCAGCCGCGTCCCAACTGCACTTACTGCGACTACCAGAGCGTCTGCGCGACGGACGTGGACCGGCGCTTCGCGCACAAGGCCCGGCAAGACAGCGCGGTGGTCGCGGACTTCCTCAAGTTGCAGGCGCGTCGGTGAGCGCGTTGCGGGTCGCGGCCGACCAGGCGGTGCGCGAGGCCGCCATGCAGGATCTGGACACGTCCATCTTCCTGCAGGCGGGAGCGGGAACGGGCAAGACGTCGGTCTTGGTGGGACGGGTCGTGGAGGCCGTGCGGACGGGCCGGGCCGAGCTACGGCAGGTCGTGGCGATCACCTTCACCGAGAAGGCGGCCGGCGAGCTGCGCGACCGGGTGCGCCGCGAACTCTACCGATCCTTGGGCGCTGCAGGTGAGGCCGAGGCGGAGCGGCTGCGGCTGGCGATCGAGCAGGCCGACGCCGCGCACATCGAGACGATCCACGCCTTCGCCTCCAGCTTACTGCGCGAACGGCCCCTGGAAGCGGGCCTCGATCCCGGCTTCACCGTGCTGGACGCGGTCAATGAGCAGCTTGCCTTCGAGCAGGGCTGGCAGGACTGGCTCTGGTCGGAGGAAGAGGGGAGCGCCCGGCCGCGCATTGAGCGCTGCTTGCGCCTGGGGCTGGGACTGGACCGGCTGCGGGATCTGGCCTTCCAAATCACGGAGTTTCGCGATCTCCAAGCACGCCAGACGGCCGCGCCGGTCCCGCCCGCCCGGGACGTCCTCAAGCATCTGCTGCGCGAGACGGCCTCGCTGCGCGCAACGGCCGAGCGGGTGTCGGACTCACTGCGGCAGCGCGCGCAGCGGCTCGTGGACCAACTGGAAGCACTGCGCGACCTGCCGGCGGAGGCGCTGGAAGCCGACCTGGTGGGCTTGGCGCTGCGGAGCCCGCCGCTCGGTCGCGGCCGAGGCGAGGAGCGCGTCCAGCTGCTCGAACGCTGGAAGCAGCTGGAAGAGCAGCACGCGGCCTACGCCGCCGGGGTGCGGGCGCAGGCGCTGGCCGACTACGTGGACGTGGCCGTCGTCTTTGTCGCGCACGCGTCGGAGCAACGTCGTCGTGACGGAACGCTGACTTTCCAGGACTTGCTGATCCACGCGCGAGACGTCCTGCAGGACGAGCCCGGCGTGCGGCACTACTTCCGCGATCGCTACCGCTTCTTGCTCGTGGATGAATTCCAGGACACCGACCCGCTGCAGGCGGAGATCGTGCTGTACTTGGCCGCCCGAAACGATCCGACGGGCTGGCGCGACGTGGATCTGGAGCCGGGCCGGCTGTTCCTGGTGGGGGACCCCAAGCAGTCCATCTACCGCTTCCGCCGCGCCGACATCGACACCTACGCCGAGGTGGAGGAGATCTTCAAGGCCGCGGCGGCCGAGGATCCCCCGAGGGCCCGAGTCTCCGTACTGGAGACGAATTTCCGGTCGCGGCCGGAGCTGGTGGAGTGGCACAACCAGGTCTTCGGAACGCTGATCCACCCGGACACGGCCTTTCCGCAGGCGCAGCCGGAGTATCAACCGCTGACACCGCACCGGCAGGATGGCGGGCCCTCCGTGCTGACGCTGCGTCCGAACACCGGCGCGGGGTGGCGCTCCGTCCGGGAGGCGCGCGAGGACGAGGCGCGGGGGCTGGCCCGGCTGATCGCGTCGGCGGTGGGATCGGACGAAGGCACGATCATGCTGCGGGAGGCGGGCCCTCCCGGGGGGCAGCGCCGCCCACGCTACAAGGACATCTGCCTGCTGGTCCGCAACCGCACCAACATCGAGATCTACACGGAGGCCCTGGAGCAAGCGGGCATCCCCTTCCACCTGGACAGCGGGCGGGGCTTCTTCCAGCAGCAAGAGATCCGCGACGCAGCGGCCATCCTGACCGCCCTGGACGACGCGTCGGACGAGGTGGCCGTCGTGGCGGCGCTGAAGAGCGCGCCCTTCGCCGCCTCCGATCTGGAGCTGCTGGATCTGGCCAACGCGCAGCGCGCGGCAGGGGGCGCCCCGCGCTTCCAACTGGTTGCGGGCGTCCTCCCCAACGAGTACAGCGGTCCCCTGCGCGAGCCCATCGAGCGGCTGCGGGCGCTGGCGGAGCGCAAGGCCTCACTGCCGCTGCCGGCCTACGTGGACTCGGTGCTGCGCGAGACCTACCTGCTGGAGATCCAGCTGGCGCGGGGCAGCGTGGCGCGGGCGGCCAACCTGCAGATCATCGTGCAGCGCGCCGCCGACTTCGCCGCCAACGAGGTCGACTCCTTGCGGCCGTTTGTGCGCTGGCTCGGCACACAATCGCGCACGGATCTGGCGGAGGCGGAGTCGCCGGTGACGGAGGTGGAGGACGATGTGGTGCGGCTCCTCACGATCCACCAGGCGAAGGGGCTGGAGTTCCCGGTGGTTGTGCTGGCGAAGATGGCCGCGGCCGAGAACCGCGATCGGGCGATCGCGGTGGTCAACCGCGATGAGGGGCACATCGACTTCCAGGTCGGAGCGCGCGAGGCACGCTTCGCCACCCCCGGTTATGGAGCTGCTCAGGCGCGCCACGAGGTCTACGAGCGGGCAGAGGAGCGTCGCCTGCTCTACGTGGCCGCGACCCGCGCGCGCGACTGGCTGGTGCTGCCGGTGTTCTTCACAGACCGCACGCCGGGGTACCATGCCGACCTCGCCGAGGCGCTGCCGGGCTGGATGGACCAGTCCTTCGACGTGCCGGCGCCGGGCGCGATCACCTGGCGTGTGGAGGAACTCGCCGCGACTCCGGCGCAGGCCCGGCTCCCGCTCTCGCCGGACGTAGAGACGCTCTGGGCGGACTGGCAGGAGCGGCACGCGGCGGCGCTGGTGGCCGGGGCCCGCGCGCCGCGCTACGTAGTCCCCTCACAGGTCGGGCACGATCGCCCCAAGGAGCCGCGTGAAACGGAGCCGCCGAGCCGCTCCGGTGAGACGGAGGACCGCGACCTCGCCGCTGAGGACGGGGCGGCGCTGAGTGCGACGGGACCGGGCGACAGCGTCTACGCCTCCCTCGAACGCGACGCGCGGCGGCGCGGCATCGTCCTGCACGACGCGCTGTTCGTGGCGGACTTCGGGGATACGGATCTGAGCGAATGGCGGGCGCGACGCCTCTGCCGGGAGCGCGGACTGGAGGCGCTAGCGGACGAGGTGGCGGCGGACCTGCGCCACACCCTGGGCAGCGCCCTGCTGAATCGCGCGCGCGCCGCCGAACGGGTCGAGCGGGAGCTGCCACTGGTGTCCGTGCGGCCCGATCGGGTGTCGGAGGGATACGTCGATCTGGCCTTCTACGAGCGCGCAGGCTGGGTGCTGGTGGACTACAAGAGCGACCGACAGCCATCCGCGGCGACGATCGGGGGCTATGAGCGCCAGGTGCGGGAGTACGCGTCGATGCTGCGGGAGACGGGTGAGCCGGTGACTGGGGCCTACCTGCTCTTCACGCGCGAAGGTCGCGAGCAGGCCGTGCCGCTCGAGGAGACGCCGGACTAAGCCTCTAGCCTGACCTCAGCCCGCCCGCCTTTGGGCTCGGGGAACCAGCGTCGCACGACGCCATAGCCCATGGCGGCCAGAACGGCCGTCACCGCCAAGGCAGTGACGGGGGCCGCCCAATCGCCAGCGGCGCCTGCCCCCGCGGCGCCCGGCAGATGATCACCCGCCGCGCGCCCGGGGATGGGTCGCTCGGCGGCTGGCGTCTCGCTCCCGGCGGCGAAGCCGGCCGGCGCCGCCAAGGCGGTGGCGGTGAGCGCCACCACGAGCAGTATCAGCACACGCGCCTGGAGTGACATCGCCGGACTCCCCGTTCCCTGTTCTGAACGTCGGGCGATAGGCCGAAGTTCCGCACCAGTTATGTCGCTATGGCGTCGCCGCCGCCCGTCCGGCGATGCGGCCGAACACCGCGCCCGCCATGAGACCCGAGCCGCCCGCGTAGTTGCCGTAGAAGAGTCCGCCCACCAACTCTCCCGCGGCGTAGAGCCCGGGGATGGGGCGCTCTTCGGTGTCAAGGACCTGGGCAGTATTGGGCACGATCTTCAACCCCCCGAACGTGAATGTGATGCCGCAGGTGACGGCGAAGCCCAGGTAGGGCGGCGCGTCAAGCGGGGCCGCCCAGTTGGATTTGGGGGGCGTGATTCCTTCCGTGTGAACGCCGTCCAAGGCCGACGGATTGAAGTTGCCGGGGCGGCAGGCGGCGTTGAACGCCTCCACCGTGGCCGCGAGCCCGGCCACGTCGACGCCCAGCTGCTCGCCGAGCGCCGGGATGATCGCGGCCTCCGCTCGGGTGGCGTGCCGCACGCGGTACTCGTCGCGGAGGAGGGGGACGGACTTCTGATCGAAGAGTTGGAAGGCGGTGCGCAGCGGCTGTCCGAGTATCGCGCGGCCGTACTTGGCGTAGGTGTAGTTGCGATAGTCGGCGCCCTCGTCGAGGAAGCGCTCGCCATTCACGTTGACGACGATCCCGTAGGGATACGAGTGCTTTTGGTAGAGGTCGCCCACGCCGCGGTTGCCGGTCGCGGGGGCGTTGAGATCCCAGGCGACGGCGTGAGCGCCGGACCAATTGCCGAAGGGCTGGGCGCCGGCGTCCAGGGCGGCGCGAATCGCGTCGCCGGTGTTGAAGCGCGAGCCGCGCACTTTGGCCAGATCCCAGCCCGCACCCAGGTAGCGGGCCCGCATCTCCGTGTTGGCCTCGAATCCGCCGGCGGCCAGCACGACAGCGTCCGCGGCGATGGTCTCGTCGCCACGGGGCGTGCGCGCGACCGCTCCCACGACGCGCGCGCCATCCATCGCCAAGCGCATGAGCTTGTGCTCGTAGCGCACGTCGACGCCGGAGGTGAGCGCCGACTCGAACAGCCCGTCCGAGAGGCCGGCGCCCCCGCCCACCGCCTCCACGATCAGGCCCCCGTAGAAAACGAGCTTGTCCCCCACGCGATGCGCCTGGCGGCCGGTCATGAGCACCCAGCGACCGCCCTGCGCCCGCAGCCAGTGCATCGTGGGCAGGGCCTCGCGCACGAGCGCGTCCGCCAGATGATCGTCCATCAGGCCGTCGCTGACGGCGGCCAGGTCGGCGCGGAACTGCGGCGCCGGATAGGAGCCCACTTCACTTGTGGCCGCCTCAGCATCACTCAGGTCCGGAATGAGGGCTCGGATGGTATCGAGTCCGTCGTAGGGGAAGCGGAAACCGCCGCCCGCGAAGTAGGTATTGCCGCCGCGCTCGGTCTCCGGCGCCTTCTCGAGCACGCTGACGCGGGCGCCCTGCTCCGCTGCGGCCAGGGCGGCACTGAGCGCCGCGTTGCCCGCCCCCACGACGACGACGTGCCGGGCCGGGGCGCATTCGGGCGCCGTCATCCCTGCCTGCTGATCGTCGGCGGTCGGCGGGGCAGGGTGTACCAGGCGGCGTCGCAGAAGGCCAGATCGTCCGGGGAGAGGTCCACGTCCAGTGCCTTGAGCGAATCCTCGACCTGCTCCCCGCGGCTGGCTCCGACGATGGCGGCGGTCACGCCTTCCTGCGCGAGCACCCAGGCGACCGCGGCGTGCGTCAGGGCCGTGTCGCGTTGATCGAAGTAGGTCTTGAGGCGCTCGACCTCGCGGAACTCATCCTCGTGCCAGTAGCGGTCCTGGTAGCGCCCCGCGACGTTGCCGAGCATGAAGCGAGTGCCCTCGCGGAGATCGCTCGTGTCTGCATACTTGCCAGTGAGCAAGCCGCCAGCGAGCGGATTGTAGGCGATGATCCCGATGCCCTCCTCCCGCGCGAGTGGGAGCAATTCCTCCTCGGCGGCCCGATGGAGCAGGTTGTAGCGCGGCTGCTCGGACTCGAAGCGGGCCAGACCACGGCGATCGCTGACGCCCAGGGCCAAGCCCAGTTGCCAGCTGCGGAAGTTGGAGGTGCCGATGTAGCGCACCTTGCCCCAGCGCACGAGGTCGTCCAAAACCTCCAGCGTTTCGTCGATGGGCACGGAGGGGTCGGGGTGGTGGAGCTGGTAGAGGTCGATGTAGTCGGTCCGGAGCCGCCGCAGGCTCGCCTCGACGGCATTGAGCACGTGCGCGCGAGAAAGGCCGCGGTCGTTCTCGCCCGGTCCGACGGACCCGAAGCATTTCGTCGCCAGGACCAGCGACTCCCGCGGCCGGGCCGCGGCCCATTCCCCCAGGATCTCCTCGCTGGTGCCGGTGTCGGGCGAGCCCACGGGGTACACGTCGGAGCAGTCGAAGAAGGTGACGCCGCCTTCGGCGGCGGTGTCCAGGATGCGTCGGGCCTCGGCACGGTCGGTCTGGTAGCCGAAGGTCATGGTGCCCAGGCAGATGGCGGACACCCGCAAGCCGGTGCGGCCCAGGCGCCGGTACTTCACGACGGCCTCACTCCTCTTCGCCCTCGTTCTTCCAATTGATCACCAGGGCCGCCTTCTTCTTGCGTGGCAGGTGGTACCAGACGTCGTCGCAGAGGGCGAGGTCGGCCTCTTCGAGCTGCAACTCCGTCGCGGCGAGGAGATCGTCGAGCTGGGCGGGCCGGCTGGCGCCGATCATGACGGAGGACATGCCCTCGCGCGCCAGAGCCCAGGCCAGCACGGCCTGCGTCAGCGGAATCCCGCGCTCGGCGAAATGCGCCTGTAGCCGACGGACTTGGTCGAACTGGATCTCGTCCCAATAGCGATCGCGGTAGGCCGCACCGACGGAGCCCATCGAGAAGCGGCTGCCTTCCTGCCGGTCCTTGGCGTTCGCGTACTTGCCGGTCAGCATGCCCCCCGCCAGGGGGTTGTAAATCGTGATCCCCAGACCCGTCGCTCGGCAGAGGGGGAAAATTTCGTCATCGGGCTCGCGGTAGAGGACGTTGTAGCGGGCCTGGTTGCAGATGAAGCGGGTGAGCCCGTGCGCTTCCGCGACGTTCAGGGCCCGAACCAGCTGCCAGCCAGCGAAGTTGGAGGCGGCGATGTACCGCACTTTCCCCCAACGCACCACATCGTCCAGGGCCTGCAGCGTCTCCTCAATACGGACTGAGGTGTCGGGGAAGTGGAGGTGATAGAGGTCGAGGTAGTCGGTGCCCAGGCGTCGCAGGCTGGCGTCGATCGCGGTGAGGATGTGCGCACGGGAAAGGCCACGGTCGTTGAGGCCGGGACCGGTCTCACCCCAGACCTTGCTAGCGAGCACAACGGAATCGCGCGGGCGCTGGGCCAGCCAGCGGCCCACGATTTCCTCGGACAGGCCGGGCTGCTCCGCCGGGGCGGGGTACATATCAGCGGTGTCGATGAAGGTGATCCCGCCGTCCACCGCCTTGTCGAGGATGGCGCAGGCGTTGGCCTCAGCGACCTGGGAGCCGAACACGGAGGTCCCCATCGCGAGGGCCGAAACGCGTAGCCCGCTCCGACCCAACTGACGGTGCTCCATGGGCCCCCTCCGCCGCGGCATGCTACCGCCTCGGCGCCGGCTGCGTCCGTACACAGGCGGTGCGGATCACGTCGCCGGCCGGGCGCTATCCTCGGGCCATGCAGATCCTGATCATGACCGGGCAAACGCTGCCCGAGGTGTCGCCGGCCCAGCTGACTCGCGTCCGCGGCGCGCTCGGCGCGGACGACACGGTGACCGTCGCACAGACACGAGAGGAGGCGCTCGCGGCCGCCCCGACCGCCCACGTGGTCCTGGGCTTCATCGACGAGGAGCTGTTCGCGACGACGGAGCGGCTGCGCTGGGTGCACGCCATCGCTGCGGGCGTGGACGCCTTTCTCTTCCCGGAGTTCCAGCAAGGCGACGTCCTCCTGACCGGCGAGAAGGGCCTCGTGGGCGGACACCTGGCGGACCACGCCTTCGCCCTTCTCCTGGCGCTCAGCCGGCGCCTGGCCACGGCGGTGCGGCTGGGCCCCACGGCCTGGGAGCAACGCGGCGCATTGCGATCGGAATCACTGGAGTTGTCTGGGCTGGAGATGGGGATCATCGGCTTCGGTGGCACGGGCCGCGAGGTGGCGCGGCGCGCGGCGGCCTTCGGCATGCGCTGCCGCGCCGTCGACAGGGATACGGTGCACGGCACGCCGGAGACGCCGCTGGTGCATACGCTCTCGCACTTGCCGGGGCTGCTGGAGCAGTCGGACGTGGTCACGGTCTGTTGCCCCCTGACCGCTGAGACCGCCGGCCTGATCGACGCTGCGGCACTGGAGCGGATGAAGCCGTCGGCTTTCCTGATCAACGTCACGCGGGGCGCCATCGTCGATGGGGAGGCGCTCGTGCGAGCGTTAGAGGAGGGTCAGATCGCCGGGGCCGGGCTGGACGTGACACCGCCGGAGCCGCTGCCGGCCGATCACCCCTTGTGGCGCATGGACAACGTCGTCATCACCCCGCACACAGCGGGCGCCAGCCAGCTGCGTGCTGACCGCAACCTTGAGCGGTTTGTGGAAAACCTGCGGCGCTTCCGCCGTGGACAGCCGCTGATCGGCTTGGTCGATAAGGCGCTCGGCTACTGATCCACGCCCGTCGCCCGTCCTCCGCTTGTGCGCTGGCGCACAACACGTCCAGGCCACCGCACAGGGCGTACCCATGGTGAGGCGAGGCCGGGAAGTGGAAGGGGCGAGCACGATGCGTCTGTTCTCACGCAGCAAGGACAAGGCCGAGGCGGCATACCCCCATGAGACGCTCGATCCGCGCTGGGACTCCATGACCGATGCGGGCCGCGAGGAATGCATCGACCACCCCGTCTGCCGCCGGCGCCGCCACGCGCGAGTAGAGGCGCCCGACGACGATCGGGCCACCTGACGTCGCCTTGCGCCGCTGCGCCCATCCTCCGATTCCGATACCTTCAGCGCACCCGAGGGGGCGGCGGCGCCGGACGTGCCGGCGAGGCCCGCGCGCCGGGCGAAGGAGACCAGCGTGGTCGAAATCACGGGCGCGGAGATCGTGGCGCAGTCGCTGAAGACGCAGGGGGTGGGTGAGGTATTCGGCGTGGTGGGCTTGCCGGTGGGACCGATCGCCGCCGGCGTGCAGCGGGCAGGGTTGCGCTACATCGGCACCCGCCATGAGCAAGCGGCGGCCTTCGCGGCGCAGGCGGCGGGCTACATGAACGGGCGCATCGGCGTCGCTCTGACGGTGTCCGGCCCCGGCATGACCAACGCCGTCACCGCGCTGGGCAACGCCGAAGCGAACTGCTGGCCAATGCTGCTAATCGGCGGCTCCTCCAGCACCGAGCTGATGAATCGCGGTGACTTCCAGGAAGCGCCGCAGGTGGCCGCCGCCCAGCCCTTCGTCAAGTGGGCGCAGCAGGCGCAGGACGTGCGCCTCATCCCCCACCTCATCGCCAACGCGGTGCGCACGGCCATCAGTGGCCGTCCGGGGCCGGTCTATCTGGACATGCCGGGCAACGTGATCGACGCCAAAGTCGACGAGGCCGAGGTGCGCTGGTTGGAGCGCGTGCCGGAGCCGGCGCGCAGCGAGGCCGCCGACGCGGACGTGGCCAAGGCGTTGGAGGCGCTGACGAGCGCCTCCAACCCGCTCGTGGTCGTCGGCAAGGGCGCCGCCTGGTCCCAGGCCGAGCACGCGGTTCGCGAGTTCATCGACAAGACGGGGTTGCCGTTTCTGCCCACGCCCATGGGGAAAGGCGTCGTGCCGGACGACCACCCCCTGAACGTCTCCGCCGCGCGGACCATGGCGCTGAAGAACGCGGACGTGGTCTTCCTGATTGGGGCGCGGCTCAACTGGATCATGCACTTCGGGCTCCCGCCGCGCTGGCGCGAGGATCTGCGCGTGGTGCAGCTGGACATCGAGCCGGAGGAGATCGGCACGAACGTCCCCACCGAAGCGCCACTGGTCGGCGACGCGCAGGCTGTGATGGGGCAGATCAACGGCGCGCTGGACGCCGAGCCGTGGCACTTCGAGGATTCGGCCGAGTGGCTGGCAAGCCTCAACGCGGAAGTGGAAAAGAAGCGCAAACAGAACGAGGAGTTGTTCACCTCGGACGAGGTGCCCATGGGCTACTACCGTCCGCTAAAAATCCTGGACGACGCCATGCCCCGGGACGCCATCTTCATCACCGAGGGTGAGAACACCATGGGTGTGGCGCGCACGGTGATCAACAGCTACGAGGCACGGGCCAGGCTGGACGCCGGCACCTGGGGCACGATGGGCGTGGGCCCCGGCTTCGCGCTGGCCGCCCAGGCGCTCAACCCAGGCAAGCGGGTGGTGGCGCTGGAGGGCGACGCGGCCTTCGGCTTCGGGCCGGCCGAGGTGGAGACCGCGGTGCGTCACAAGCTGCCGATCACCTGGGTGATCTTCAACAACAACGGCATCGGCGGGGGTGTAGCCGAGATCGACGAGAGCCGGCCCATCCCGCCGAACGTGATGCTGCCCGGTTCCCACTACGAGAAGATCATCGAGGCCTTCGGCGGCAAGGGGTATTACTGCACCACCCCGGCTGAAGTGGAAGCCGCCGTCAAGGATTCCTTCGCCCAGGAGGGCTCCACGTTGATCCACGTGGAGCTGGCCGCGAGGCCGCAGCGACGTAAGCAGGAGTTCGGCTGGCTGACCCGCCACTAGGAGCGAGTCTGCTGACAGGCAGGTGCCTGCCCGTCCGGCGCGACGGTGGCCAGCCACTGCCCGGCCGCGGCCTCCATCCCGCGCTCCAGACCGTTGAGCGACAACACATGGCAGAGCAGGTGCGAGCGGCCGCCGCCGCCGTACAGGCTGAGACAATCGCTGCCCACCGGGGCCAGGGCGCGGGAGCCCGCGGTCGGGCCATCCACCCGCACGATGTCGATGGCCTCTGCATCCTGCCCGGCATGGGTAGCGGTGTTGTAGCCAGCGATGATCTGCTACTCCGTGCCCGCTGCTGCCGGAAGAGGCACCCCGCCGACGGCGGAGAGCCCGCGGGGCGGGGTGTGCGCCAACGGTGCCAGGAGCAGGAGGGCCATCGTGGCCACGAAGGCCGCGGACCGTGTGATCCGTCCCAGCTGCGAAGGGGAGCGGAATCGCCTGGGCATCTCCATGATCATCGGCAGCGCGTGCGCCGCCCCGTAGTAGGAGAACCCTGATAGCGAGCGTCGTGGCGGGGGCCGCGCGGAAGTGCGACGCTAGGGCGCGCCAGAGCACGGGAGGCCAGCATGGAATATCGCCAGTTGGGAGGGTCGGGGCTGCGCGTCTCCCTGGCCGGCCTGGGCACGAACAACTTCGGAGCGCGCTTGGACCAGACCGCCACGACGGACGTGGTGCAGGAGGCGCTGGAGGCCAGCCTGCGCCGGCTGGGAACCGATTACCTGGACCTCTACCAGGTTCATCTGCCGGACCCGCGCACCCCGATCGAGGAGACGCTGCGGGCCCTCGACGACCTGATGCGGGCGGGGACCGTGCGCTACATCGGCTCATCCAACTTTGCCGGCTGGCAGGTCGCAGAGGCAGAGTGGGCGGCCCGCGCGCGAGGCCTGACGCGCTTCGTGTCGGCGCAGAACGAGTGGAGCCTGCTGCAGCGGGATGTGGAAGCGGAGCTGATTCCGGCCTGCGGGCACTTCGGCGTGGGGATGCTGCCCTACTTCCCCCTGGCCAGCGGCTTCCTGACCGGGAAGTATCGCCGGAGCCAGCCTCCGCCAGTGGGCACGCGCCTGCACGAGTGGCGAGATCGGATGGCGGCGCACATCCAGGCGGTTACGGCGGAGGCGAACTGGGATCGCTTGGAGCGCCTGACGACCTTCGCGGAGGAGCACGGCCACCGTGTGCACGATCTGGCGCTGAGCTGGCTGGCGAGCCAGCACGTCGTTTCCTCGGTGATCGCGGGGGCAACGAGCGCGGAGCAGGTGCGGAGCAATACGGCCGCCACCCAGGCCTGGGCCATGAGCGCCGAGGAGCGCGCGGCGCTCGACGCCGCTCTGGCGGCGCGATCGGCCTGAACAGGAGGCTGGGAGGGAACGCTGATGCTGAGGCGCGGGCTCCTGGCCGGGGGCCTGGCCGGCTTGCTGACGACGCTCTACGCCTGGCGGGAGTCGAAGTGGGTAGAACGGACGGAGACGGTCGTCGGGATTCCCAATCTCCCGCCGGCGCTTGACGGCTTCCGCATCCTGCACGTGTCGGACACGCACTTCCCGAGCAGTGGCGAGTCCCACGCTTCCTGGCGGCGGCACGGCGCTGCCGTTACGACCTGGTCGTGGCGACGGGAGACTACGCCGACTCCCAGCGCGGCCGGGCTCCTGTTCTCCGCGCCTTCCGCGCTCTCGAGACCGGACGCATGTATGCGGTGCTCGGGGGACACGACCGCACTGCCGCGACGCGCCGGGCGGACGTGCTCCGTCTGGCCCGTATCTGACGGGCCAGTGCGACCGGCATTGGGTCGACCCGGCGCCGCTGATCGATGGGTTGGATGACGCCGGGGTCCACATCCTGGTCAACGCGGCCTGCGCACGACGATCCGTGGGGAGCAGATGCCGTTCGTCGGCATTGACGATGCCTACCACAGCCCGGACGACCTGCGGCTAGCCCTTGGACCCTCGGAGCCCAGCGAGGATGACTTCCGCATCCTGCTCAGCCACTCGCCGGACAGGGTGCGAGAGCCGTTGGTGGCCGATTTTCCGTTGGCGTTCTCCGGTCACAGGCATGGGGGCCAGACTCGGCTGCCGGGCTACGGCGCGCCGGTGCGGCACGCGCACTCGGTCGGGCGGCGGGAAGCGGACGGGGTCGTGCGCCGCGCCGACGCGGTGATCGTGATCAGCCGAGGCTTCGGTACCACGGCGGTCCCGTTACGCATCGCTTGCCGGCCCGCACTGGGCGTCGTGCAGCGGGAGCGGCTAGCCGATCGGGCATAAGTGCACGTACCAGTCGCATTCGCTAGTACAAGTGAGAGTATCGTTGAATTGGTGCTCTCAACAGAGACTTCGCGCGTTCTCAATCTCCATGTGAAGTTCCCTCCGTATGATATTGGCTTGACACGATTCAGTCCCATACCCCGCAGCGGCAGGGTCGTGCCCGGGACTGATACGCTAGTCTTCTGCCGCCTAACCTCACCCAGGTGAGGACGGGGGAACCACCCCTTGGGGTGTATCCTGTCTGGAGACTGGTAGGCGACCCGAGCGCCGAACCCGTCAGCTAACCTCGTAGGCGACTCAGGGGCTGTCCATTCACACGACGACGGTGCCCGTGTCAAACCCGGACGATCGACGGTGGGGGATCGCCCCGGCGTCGAGAGAGGAGAGACGCGTGACCATCCAGTCCGCGCAGCCACCCCGTCAATCATCAGCGAACGGCGGTTCTCGTCGGGCAAGTTTCGCGCCCCAAGGCCGTCCCGCCTACGAAGTCATCAATCTCCATAACTTCGAGCAGACGCCGCAACTCCGTTGCCTCAGTGAGCAGCAGCGCTGGGACATCCGCGTCGTGGCGCAGGTGCTGCCCTTCAAGTCCAACCGCTACGTGGTGGACGAGCTGATCGACTGGTCGCGCGTTCCGGACGACCCGATCTACCGCCTGACCTTCCCGCACCGGGACATGCTGGAGCCCGCCGCCTTCGCCCGCATCGAGCGGTTGCTTCGCGCCGGGGCAGACGCGCGGGAACTGCGGGGCGCTGCGGACGAGATCCGGCTGACGTTGAACCCTCACCCAGCAGGGCAGCTGGACCACAACGTGCCCACCCTGGAGGGTCAGCCGCTGCCCGGGATGCAGCACAAGTACCGCGAGACCGTCCTCTTCTTTCCCAGCCAGGGACAGACCTGCCACGCCTACTGCACCTTCTGCTTCCGCTGGCCCCAGTTCGTAGGGATGGAGGGCCAGAAGTTCGCGATGCGCGAGGGGGACCTGCTGTGCCGTTACCTCACCGCCCATCCCGAGGTCACGGACGTCCTCTTCACGGGCGGGGATCCGCTGGTGATGCGGACCAAAGTCCTGCGCGGCTATCTGGAGGCGCTGCTGGAGGACGAAGCGGCGCCGAATTTGCGCACCATCCGGATCGGCTCCAAGTCGTCGGCCTACTGGCCGCATCGGTTCGTCAGCGACGAGGACGCGCCAGACCTCCTGCGCCTGTTCCGCCAGGTGGTGGCGTCCGGCCGGCAGTTAGCGCTGATGGCCCACTACAACCACCCACGCGAGTTGGAGACTGCGGTGGCGCAGGAGGCGATCGCCCGAATCCGGGGGACCGGGGCGCAGATCCGCACCCAAACGCCGCTGGCCCGGCACATTAACGATGACCCAGCCGCGCTGGCCCGCATGTGGCAGCAACAGGCGCAGCTGGGCTGCGTTCCCTACTACTTGTTCGTGGAGCGGGACACGGGAGCACGCCACTACTTCGAGTTGACGCTGGAGCGCGCCTGGGAGACCTTCCGCCAGGCCTACCAGCGGGTGAGCGGCGTTTCCCGCACCGTGCGGGGGCCGAGCATGTCGGCGACGCCGGGCAAGGTGCAGATCCTGGGTGTGAGCAACGCCGGCCGCGAGCGCGTCTTCGTGCTCCGGTTCCTGCAAGGGCGCAACCCGGACTGGGTGGGGCGCCCCTTTTTCGCCAAGTACGACCCGGAGGCGCGCTGGCTGGACGATCTGGAGCCAGCCTTTGGGGAGCGCGAGTTCTTCTACGAAGCCGAGCTGCGCGAGATCCTGGCCACGCCGGGCAGCCCCTGGTCCCGGGAGGCGCCAGCCCTGCCGGTGATCGACGCCACCTAGCGGGGGCGCGCTCAGCGAATCAGGCGCCGACGCAGGGACCAAATCGCCAGCCAACAGAACGGCACCGTCACCACGGCGAGCCACAGCAGGTCCCAGGCGTGCCCCCAGCCGAGGTTTCCTAGGATCAGGCCGCGGAAGAGGTCCACGGCGTGGGTCATGGGGATGAACCAGCCCAGCGTTTCCGCCCAACGAGGCAGCTCATCCAGGGGGAAGAACGTGCCGCTGAACCAGAACATGGGCGTGATCACGATCGTGAAGAAGTACATCAGTTCGTGGATGGAGTGCGTGACACCCACGAAGGCCAGCGCGATGGACGAGAACAGCAGTCCCATGAGGAAGGCCACGGGCAGCGCCAGAATCGCCAGCGGCGACTGGACGAGGTCGAAGGCCGGGGTGAGTAGGGCCATCACGATCAGCGTGATCAGGGCGCCCAGGGCGGTTTGTGTCGCGCCCCAGAGGATCTCGCCGGCGGCAATGTCCTCGGCGCGCGCAGGCGTCGCCAGCATGGCCTCGTAGGCGCCTTGCTGGGTGAGCCGGTTGAACGCGCCCCAGAGTGACTCTCCCAAGCTGCGGAACATGGCGAACGTCGCGAGGATGCCCGGGGCCACGAACACGATGTAGTCGACGTCGCGATCGAGTTCAACGAACGTCCCTAGCGCCAGGCCCATGATGAGGATGGTCAGGGTCGGCTCGATCAGCGCCGGCACGACGTTAATGCGCCAGAGCTGGACGAAGACGTCCAGATGACGCCGCAGGACAGCCAACGCCGGGCGTGAGGGAAGGGCCACCCCCAGCCAGACGTGGACGCCCCAGCCGGCGCCGGGACGGAGCGACTCCTGCGGCAGCGAGGTGGAACTCATCGCGCTACTCCTGCAGGCCGTGGCCGGTGAGGCGCAGGAAGACATCCTCCAGGTTCGCGTGCCGCGACGTGACCCGGTATGGATCGCCGAGGATCGCGGTCGCGCGATCGGTGGCGGCCGCGTCGAGGCCGTAGGCGTAGATCAGATCGCCAGCCTCTTCGAGGCGAGCGCCGTTGGCCAATTGAGGGGCCAGCGCCTCGCGCAGGCGGTCGGCCTCGCCGTCGAGGAGACGCAGCTGCAGCACTGCGGCCCCGATGTGCCGCTCGATCAGGTCCCGGGGGCGACCGGACTCGAGGATGACGCCGCGATCCATGATCACGATCCGGTCGCAGAGTTGTTCCGCCTCGTCCATGTAGTGGGTGCTGAGGAGCACCGTGATGCCGCGCTCCCGCAGTTGCCGCAGCTTCCTCCAAACGAGGCGGCGGGCTTGCGGGTCGAGGCCGGTGGTGGGCTCGTCCAGGACCAGAATGCGCGGGTTATTGATCATGGCGCGGGCCAGCACAAGGCGCCTCGCCAGGCCACCGGAGAGGGCGCCGACGGGGTCCTGGGCCCGATCGCTCAACTGCATCAGGGCCAGCGCCGAATCGGCGCGGGCGCGCGCTTCCCCGGCGGGCAGGCGGAAGAAGCGAGCGTAGGCCTCCAGGTTGCGGCGCACGCTGAGGTCGGGGTCCAGGTTGTTGGCCTGGGGCACAACGCCGAGTTGGGCCTTGATGGCCCGGTCATGCCGGCGGACGTCGAGACCAGCCACCGTGAGCTGGCCCTCGCTCAGCGGCAGCACGCAGCTGATCATGCCGATGGTGGAGGTCTTGCCGGCCCCGTTGGGGCCGAGCAGGCCGAAGAACTCCCCCTCCGCCACGGTGAAGTCGATGCTCGCAACGGCCTCGCAGTCGCCGTACCGCTTGCGCAGAGCCCGAGCCTCAATGATGGGCGCCATCGCTCCCCCTCCGCACGTTGAGCATATGCGGCGCACCCCTTCGTGGGGGCGACGGAGGAGACTCTCTCGACGCCGCCTCGGATCATGGCCTGGTGCAAGAGGCGGCAGCGAGTGGAGCACACTCGGCGGAAATCCGCCAACCCGAGGACGTGAGGACGGCATGCAACGGGAGATCACGTTCAACCGCCAGGGCATAGCTGCGGGGGTGGCTCGCGCCCGCCAGACCCGTGACTCACCCCCTGCGGTCAGCAGAGCACGTTGTGAAAGTGCGCGCATTCGCATGCGTGCGTTTTCCGCATCAGCACAGAGTCTGCGGGCGCGTGGATGCGATCGGATTGGTGCGCGCCCGCTCTGCTGCACTCGGCAGCAATCAACGGGCGCCATCAGGTCGCGCCTGGATGGCCTCGCAGAGCCTCGCACGCGAGGATGGGAATGAGAGAGCTAGGCGAACCGGACGCCGGCCGGCGTGGAGAGGGATGGCGGATGCGCAGCAAGCTGCACGTTCTCTACGGCGTGCTCATCGTGCAGAATCGGGCGTCCGCTGGCGCCTTGGCCGCCAGCCACGGGCCATAGACCGGACGCGCCTCACAGGCGACGCATGGCCGCGCGGACAACCGCGCAACACCGTGGAGTGGTGGCGCCAGGGACGGGAACTCCGAAGGGCCGGTGTGAGACCGGCCCTTCTTCATGTCCGAGACGGGCGGCGATCTACCGCGGAGCCATCGCGCGGATCTCACGGCGCAATAGGTCGGCCGCCTTGCCGGCGTCCGGCTCAGTGGTCGTGAAGTTGCAGACGGCGACATCGACGCCGTTGTCCAGGAAGCGCTGAATGTGCTCCCGGCGCTCCTCGGCGCTGCCGGTGACGAAGAGTTCGCTCATGCGCTGGGGCGGCACAGCGGCGACGGCGGCCTTGCGGTCGCCCGCAGCCCAGGCGTCCCACATCGGCGCCAGTTGCTCCCCCGCGCCCAGCCACGATTGGAAGCGAGCGTAGGCGGGGACGTTGAGGTACGCGCAGACGTAGCGCCGCAGCTCCCTCTCCGTCGCCTCCCCCGGGGGATCGACGATGACCGGGATGCGACAGACGACCTCGACTTGCTCGGGATCCTTGCCGGCCGCCGCCGCCCCCGCGCGCGCGGCGGCGACGATCTGCGGTACGTCGTCGGCGCCGAGCCAGTTGGTGATGACGCCGTCGCCCATTTCCCCGGCCAGGTACAGCATCTTCTCGCGCAAGGCCGCCACGTAGATCGGGACGCGCCGCTCGGGCGGGCGCTCGAGTCGGAGCCCCTCCACGCTGAGCGTTCGCCCCTGGAAGCTGACGCGCTCGCCGCCCAGTGCGCCGCGGAGCACGGTCAAGTACTCGCGCAAGCGGGTCATCGGGTGGCGATAGGGCACCCCGTTCCAGCGTTCGACGGTGGCCGGGGAGCCGAGGCCTACCCCAAGACAGAAGCGGCCGGGCGCCAGCTCCTCCATGGCAGCCGCGTGAGTGGCGAGGGTGCCCGGACCGCGGGTGAAGACGCTCGCGATGGCGATGCCAAGGCGCATACGGGGGGCCGCCATTGCCGTCACCGCGAGCGGGGTGAAGCCATCCAAGCCGATCACTTCCGCGGACCAGACGTCGCGGTAGCCGCAGTCGGCCGCTTCCGCCATGAAGTCGGGGTGATCCCGGAGTGGAACCGCCGGCAGGGGCAGCGAGAGGGCCCATCGCTTGTCCAGCACGGCGTCCCCTCCGCTGTCGCGCCGGCCCCAAGCGACTCTCCCGCCCCGTCTCGGGGCAGCGTCCGGCGTGGCTGAGCCTAGCGCAGAGCCAGGTTCGGCCCCAGAGCCGAGCGGGGCAGCGCCCGCACGTATACTTGTACTTGCGCACAAGGGCGTCCCCCCGGCGCCCGGACCCGGAGGCGCAGGGCATGGAAGACCGCGAGACCTTGGAGGCGCTGCGCGCGCAGCGTGCGAAGTGGGAACGCCAGGCCGAGGCCTCCGGCCCAGAACGGCCGGGACCGTTCATCACGGTGTCCTCGCGGCCGGTGCGCCGGCTCTACGGGCCCACGGATCTGGCGGATGAGGGCTTCGACTACTCGGAGCATTTGGGCAACCCCGGCGCGTATCCCTTCACACGTGGCATCCACCCCAGCGGGTACCGAGCGCGCCCTTGGACCATCCGCATGTTTTCCGGCTTCGGCAGCGCCGAAGAGACGAACCGGCGCTTCAAGCAGCTGCTCTCGGACGGGCAAACGGGGCTGAGCGTCGCCTTCGACATGCCGACGTTGATGGGCTACGACCACGACAGCCCCTGGGCTCTGGGGGAGTTCGGCAAGTGCGGCGTGGCGATCGATTCGCTGGCCGACATGGAGATCCTCCTGCGCGACCTACCGCTGGACCGGATCACCACGTCCATGACCATCAACTCGCCCGCGGCGGTGATCTGGGCGCTCTACATCGCGGCGGCGGAGAAGCGGGGGATCGACCGGGCGGAGCTGGGCGGGACGCTGCAGAACGACATCCTCAAGGAGTATATCGCGCAGAACGAGTTCGTCTTTCCCCCGCGGCCGTCGATGCGCCTGGTGACCGACACCGTGGAGTTCGCCAGCCAGCAGCTGCCGAAGTGGAACAGCATCAGCATCAGCGGCTACCACATCCGCGAGGCAGGCTCGACGGCGGCGCAGGAGCTGGCCTTCACCCTGGCGGACGGGATGGAGTACGTGCGCTGGGCCCTGGAGCGGGGACTCGACATCGACGACTTCGCGCCGCGGCTGTCGTTCTTCTTCAACGCGCACAACGACTTCTTTGAAGAGATCGCGAAGTATCGGGCGGCGCGCCGGATCTGGGCGCGGGAGATGCGCGAGACCTTCGGCGCGAAGCATTCGCGCTCCTGGTGGCTGCGCTTTCACACCCAGACGGCGGGCGTGTCCCTGACGGACGTGCAACCCGAGGTGAACCTGTTGCGCGTCACCATCCAGGCGCTCGCCGGCGCGCTCGGCGGCACGCAATCCATGCACACTGACGCCATGGACGAGGCGTTGGCCCTGCCCAGCGACAAGGCCGCGCGGCTGGCCGTCCGCACGCAGCAGGTAATCATGCACGAATCGGGCGTGGTCAACACCGTTGACCCGTTAGGCGGCTCCTACTTCATCGAGTCGCTGACGAACGCGATGGAGCGGGACGCGCGCGACTACTTCGGGCAGATCGAGGCGCTGGGCGGCGTCATCCCGGCGGTCGAGGCGGGCTTCTTCCAACGCGAGATTGCGGACGCCTCTTACAGTTTCCAGCGCGAGATCGCAGAGGGGGACCGGACGATCGTGGGGGTGAACGATTTCCAGATCGAAGAGCCGATCGAGATCCCCATCCTACGGATGGACCCGGAGGGGGAGGATCGGCACCTGACGCGCCTGCGTGCCCTGCGCGCCGATCGGGACGCGGAGGCGCACCAACAGGCGCTGAAGGCGCTCGAAACGGCCTGCCGAGATCCCAAGGCCAACGTGATGCCGTTGCTGTTAGATGCGGTCAACGCGCGGGCCACCGTGGGGGAGATCATGGATTGCATGCGCGGGGTCTTCGGCGAGCACCGCGAGAACGTCGTCGTCTAGAGCACGCTAGCGCGCGCCTCCGGCGATGCGCCGGGCCTCCGGCAGCGCGATCGCAGCCAGATCATCGCCAGCGTGCCCAGGGCCGGCCCCGCGGCCAGCATGGCGAGGGCCACGCCCCAGCCGGCCGCATCCTGCACGATCGGCAGCAGGCGGATGGAGATGATGGTCAGGGCGAAGCCGAGTGCCGTCTGCATGCTCAAGGCCGAGCCGAGGTAGCGGGGGTCGGCGAGTTCGGACATCGCAGTGGAGGACTGCGCGGAGTCGGCGACGACGGCGATTCCCCAGATCACCATCAATGGCACGATGCGTTCCTTGTCGCCCTGCGGTAGGAAGCCGATGAACACGGCCACGGCGCCCAATCATGATGCCCAGCACCAGTCCTCGGCCGTCGCGGTACCAGCCGGCGAGCATCTTCATCCCCACCGGGTAGACGGCGGCCAGTGCGGCCCCCAGCACGACGCGGGCGCCGATCGCGACTCCGGCGCTCTGGTCCGGCAGCAGGCTGAAGGCGGCGGCGGAGGCGAGCACGGCCCCCAGGAGGTACACCCGCTGGGGACGGAAGAGATCTGGCAAATTCAGGATCGCGAGCGAGAGCGGGCCGGCCACGAAGCCGGCCTGCACGCCCACGGCCATCCATGTGAGATCGGCGTCCGAATAGCCGCGCTCGGCCATAAGCGCCGCCCCACGGCCCCGGTCGAAAACCAGGCGCTCATGGCCAGCAGGGTGGAGAGGACGAGCACGGACACGGTATCCCGGCGCCCAGGGACCGCGAGCGACGACGCCGCCCCCAGGGCCGACCCGACACTTCCGGACACCGTCTCCGCCATCGTCCTCCGCCGCCCGCTGGGCCTGCATCGTGCAGGGGGTACGGCGCCCGATCCCGGCGGGATGGTGCGGGCGGCTTAGGGCCAGCGGGTGACCGTCACCTTGGTCGCCGTGTAGAAGATCACGGCGTCCATACCGGTGGCGTGGAGGTCCCCGAAGAACGATTGCTTCCAGCCACCGAAGGGGAAGAAGGCCATGGGCGCCGGCACACCCACGTTCACGCCGATCATGCCCGCGTCGGCGCGCTGTCGGAACTCGCGGGCATTTCTGCCGGAGTTCGTGTAGATCACGGCGGTGTTGCCGTAGCTGCTCTGGTTGACCAGACGTACCGCGTCGTCGATGTCGCGCACGCGGGCCACGCCGATGACGGGGCCGAACAGCTCTTCTTGCCAAAGGCGCATGTCGGGCGTGACCTCGTCGAAGATGGTGGCGCCCAAGAAATAGCCCATGTCGGGCCCCGCGCCCCGGCCATCCAGCACGAGCTTCGCCCCCGCCCCGGTGGCCTCGTCGATGTATCCCAGCAGTTCACGCCGACGCTGATCGCGGATCACTGGGCCCAACTCGGTGGCGGGGTCATTGCCGGGCCCCATGGCGAGGGCCTCGGCCTGATCGCTGAAGCGCTTCACCAAGTCGTCAGCGACGCCGCCGACACCCACCGCGACGCTGCCTGCCAGGCAGCGCTGCCCGGCGCAGCCGAAGGCGGAACCGATCATATTTGGCACGGCCGCATCGAGGTTGGCGTCGTCCATCACGATGAGGTGGTTCTTGGCGCCGCCCAGGGCCTGGACCCTCTTGCCGTTGGCCGCCGCGTCCGCGTAGATGTCGCGCGCCACGCCGGCAGAGCCGACGAAGGAAACGGCGGCGACATCCGGGTGCTGGAGCAAGGTATCGACCGACTCCTTGCCCCCGTGCACCACGTTCAACACCCCATCCGGGAGCCCCGCCTCTCCCAGCAGCCCGGCCAGCCGCAGGGCGGAGAGGGGCGTACGCGGCGAGGGCTTGAGCACGAAAGTGTTGCCGCAGACAAGGGCGATCGGGATCATCCAGAGGGGGATCATGGCGGGGAAGTTGAACGGCGTGATTCCCGCCACGACGCCCAGGGGATGGCGGGTGAGGTCTTCGTCGATGCCGCGGGCGATCTGGGGCAGGATGCCGCCTTGCAGGAGGGTGGGCGCGCCGCAGGCGAACTCCACCACCTCGATGCCGCGACGGACCTCGCCGCGCGCCTCATCCAGGGTCTTACCGTTCTCCTGGGTGACGGTCTGCGAGAGCGCTTCGAAGTGCTCTTCCAGCAGCGCCTTGTAGCGGAACATGATCTGGGCACGGTCCGGCGACGGGGTCCCCGCCCAATCCGGCAAGGCCAGCTTGGCTGCGGCGACGGCGTCGTTGATCTCCTGGGAGCTGGAGTGCGCCAGCACGGCGATGGTCTCGCCGTCGGCGGGATTCGGGACGTCCTCCCGCTGAGCCGCGGCGGGCTGCCGGTACTCGCCGCCAATCAACTCCGGGACCTGCTGCGCCTGCGTGACCACGAAGCCGCCTCCTTCTGCCCCGCGGGGACCCGCAACACGGCAGCGGGCGCTCAGGCTATCAGAGCGGATCCAGGAGGGGCCGAAACAGTCGGGCGGGGCGCCGTAGCGCCCCGCCCGATCTTCAGCGCCAGGGCGGACGTCAGGAGATCGCGAAGACGATCCGCACAGAAGCGCTGATCTCCTCCGTGCCCCCGAAGATCGGGGTCGCCGCGGCATCCGCCTCGAACGCGATTCCGCCCACGGCCCGCGGCGAGGAGAAACCGATCTCCTCGATCGCGATGACGTTGCCCAGCTGCACACCGGCGCGCTCCGCCATCGCCGTCGCCTTCTCGATCGCGTCGTCGATCGCGGCCAGGCGCACGGCGGTTTCCACCTCCGCCCGGTTGCTGACCAGGAAACGGACGTTGCCCCAGACTGACGCTATCGCAGCCGGCGGACACGGCGGCGTCAATCACGCCCGCTGTGGCTTCGACGGAGTCCACGCTGACCCGGATGGTGTTGCTGAAGCGGAAGCCGATGCGCTCCTGGCCGCTCTCCGTGAAGTCAAACTCCTCGAACAGGGAAATGCTGACGGTGCGGAGGTTGTCCGTGGTGAGTCCCTGGTCCATGAGGGCGCTGACGACACGGACCATCGTGCTGTTGGCGCGGCTCTGGGCCAGGGATGCCGTCGCCTCGACTCTGGAGACGTTGAGATCCAGCGAAGCGCCATCGGGCTCCACGGAGGTGGAGGCGGACCCGGTGACGGTGAGCGTGCCCGGCTCCGCTGCCAGCGCCTGCCCCGACCCCCCCCCAGGCCGACCAGCCCGACGCCCAGGACGGCCGCCAAAGCCACGACGGCTCCCATTACGGCGTTCCGACCCATAACTCTCGACCCCTTTCGCGTGCTTCCTAATCGCTCACCCGGCAGGACGCTGCGCTCGGAGCGATCGTTCCCGGACCAACCCGGGGCACAACGGTAGATCGGATAGGGCGGCGCGGGTGACCGCGATGGTCCGGATCCGGGCGTCCAGCCGAGGGCCGGAGAGGGCGCTAGAGGGCGTCGTCCTCCGGGACAGACTCGCGCTGGATGGTGCGCTCGACCTGCGCCACGACACGATCCCCAGATGCGGTCGCGGTCGCCGGGGGGCAGGGCGTCGGCGGCCTCGCGAATAGCCCAGGTGATGTCCGCCACGAGGCGGCGCCGCGGGTCCGGATCGCCAGACGGCGGCGGCGCGGGGCGCTCTGGCCGGGTCCGGCCGCACCTCGGCGCGAACCGCGGGCGACTGTCCGCATGGAAAAGGGATCCAAAGATGCGCAACTTCCTTTCGACCGGCTTCGTGAAGCTCCGGGACCGCCGCATGCAGCGCCAGCTGCACCAGGACGAGGAAGACCTCTCCCTGCTGGCCCACGCGCTGGGGGCGGCCGTCATCGTGGCCCCGATCGCGATCCTCTTGCTGAGCTTCGGCCAGGACGCGGTGACGGACGCGGAAGCGGCCGTGGACGCGGCCATCGCGGCCAGCTAGCTCGCGCTTGACACGTGAGGGGCGGGGGGCCGCTGCCGCGGTCCCCCGCCCGCGTTCCCCTGGGGGCTCGCGCCCCGGGAGTCAGGAGCGGGCAGATGCTCCGGGCCTGTTTCCATTGCCTGCGCCGCGCCCGGCGGCCGCGCCTCTCCCGCCGGATGGGTGCGTGGCATGGGGCGCAGGACGGGCTCGCCATCCTGGAAATGGCGCTGATCATGCCCCTGATCGTGATCGCCATTCTGTTGATGACGGACCTGGGGTTGCTGTTCTACGGCTACGTCGGGGCGTCCAACTCGCTGCGGGAGGGGGCGCTGCGGCGCGGTGGGCTACAGCGATGCGGCGGTGATCGACCGCGTAAATGCGGCCTCGGATTTCAACGACCCCGTTACGCTCACCCTGCCCAGCCGCGCGGGGCGCAGATCGACGACGACTTCACGGTCAGTGGCACGTTCGACCACAATTGGATCACGCCCATCATCGGGGGGCTCGACCTGACGCAGTACACCGCGCGGTCATCATGCGGCTCGAGACCACGGACTTCTCCCAGACCAACTGCGACGCATAAACGCGCCCTGGGGCCCCCGGAGCCTGCAGGCCCCCGTGGCGATCGCGGGACGACCCTTCGGGCGAGTCCCTCGGGAAAGTCGCGGGTACTGAGGGGGACGTGATCAGCCGACGATTGACTAGACGCCCGGGCCCGCGGCCCGCCGAACGTGCACGGCTGGAGGGACGGCTCCAAGGAGGAACTGACGGTGCTGCGAGGGATCTCCGCGCCGCTGTCCGGTCTGGGCGGCAGTAGCCACTTGGGGCTGCTGCTGCGCGTGGTGCTTGCCGGCATCACGGGCGCCCTGATCTTCGCCTCCCCCAACACCACGGAGGAGCAACCAGCCCTGGTCCCCGAGGCGGCGTCCACGCGGAGCGTGGTCACGGTCGGGGAGTCGATCTCGGCCAGTACCGAGATCGAGGCGGATATGCTGGTGGTGAAGGCCATCTCGGCGGACGCCGTGCTGAGCGGAGTCGTGACGGACCCCAACGATGTGGTGGGGCAGTTCGCACGCATCCCGCTCATCGCGGGCGAGCAGCTGATCGAGAGCAAGTGTGAACTCCACGGTCGAGGGGGAGGGCCTCCCCTTCGTGATCCCCAGCGGCATGCGGGCGATGGCGATCGGCTTCGACAAGATCATCGGCACCGGCGGCCTGATCCGTCCGGGGCACCGCGTCGACGTGTTCGCCATCGAGGAGTTGAACGAGACGGATTCGGTGACGGGCAGTTGCGTCAGAACGCACCCGCGCCGGGGATGCGGCTGCGGCCGAACCGTGGCCCCGTCGGCACGGAGCGCCGGCCAGGTGCGGGCGGCCTCTTCCAGGAGATCGACCCGCGCGGCCGATCTCCATGACGCACTGTTGGAAGAATCTCGATCTCGAGAAGCTGCACGACGTCCCTGCGGACGAGGCGCGCGGCATGGTCAGCAACACCGTCCAGACGCTGCTCCCCAACGTGGGTGTTCCGCCCCACGGGGAGGTCAGCGACCGGGTGGTCACGATGGTCTTGGACGAAGTCCCGGGCCTGGGCCCGCTGCAGATCCTGCTGGACGACCCGGCGGTGCAAGAGGCGATGGTCAATGCGCCCAACCTGGTCTACGTGGAGCGGGACGGCAAGCTGCGGCGCACGGAGATCCGCTTCCGCGACGACGCGCACGTGCGCCGCATCGCCGACCGCATCCTCTCGGTCATCGGCCGACGGGTGGACGAGAGTTCCCCGCTGGTGAACGCCCGCCTCGAGAACGGCTCCCGCATGAATATCACCGTGCCGCCGGCATCCCCCAAGCACGCGTCCATCACCATCCGCAAGTTCCGCAAAGACCGCCTGGATTTGCAGTCGCTGCTGGAGGTGGGATCGCTGGACGATCGCATGGCGGAGTTGCTGGGCGCCAGCGTGAGCGAACGCATGAACATCCTCATCTCCGGCGGGACCGGGGGCGGGGAAACAACGATGCTGAACGCGGTCTCGGCGTTCATTCCGAGCAGCGAACGCATCATCACGATCGAGGATCCGCTGGAGCTGACGCTGCAAGCAATCGCACATCGTGGCGTTGGAAGCGCGCCCGCCGGACATGACCGGGCGTCACGCGCTCACGCAGCGCGAGTTGCTGCGCAACACCCTGCGCATGCGTCCGGACCGCATCATCGTCGGCGAGATCCGCGGTTCCGAGGCCTTCGATGTGCTGCAGGCGATGGACACCGGTCACGACGGCTCTCTGAGCACGGTGCACGCCAACACCCCGCGTGACGCGCTCTCGCGCGTGGGGGACATGGTGCTGATGGCCGGCTTCGAGTTGGCGGTACGGGCGACCCGCGAGCAGATCGGCTCCGCCCTCAACTTGGTCATGCAGCTGGAGCGGGGATCGGACGGGGTGCAGCGCGTCACCGCCATCACCGAGGTGACGGGGATGGAGGGGGACAACATCACCCTGTAGGACATCTTCCGGTATGAGGCGGAGCGCCGCACGGCAGAGGGCAAGATCATCGGCAAGTTCCGAGCGACGGGACTGCGCCCCACGTTCTCGGAGGTTCCGACGTGTCGGAGCTTCGAAGTTTCGTTCAGGCGATCGTGCACGCGCAGAGCACCGGTGTTCCCCTGGGGCAGATGCTGCGCTCCCAGGCCGACGAGATCCGCCTCGAAAAGCGCCAGCGTTCGGAGGCGGCGGCGAAGGCGGCGGCGAAGGCGCCGGTCAAGGTGCTGCTCCTGACGCTGTTCTTCGTTATGCCCGGCCTGGTCGTGCTGCTAGGACCCGCGTTCATGCGGCTCAGTAACACGCTCTAGCCGGGCCGCTCAGAGGGACACCGCCAGGGCGACGGCGCCGGCGCCGGCTGCCAGGTAGGGACCGTACGGGACACGTGAGCGCAGGGTCCAGCGGTGGCTCAGCAGCATGGGCGCCGCGACAACGGCGATCAACAGCGGGCCGAGGGCTAACGCGTAGGGGCCGTCGGGGACCCCCAGCGCCAGGCCGATTGCCACCGCCAGTTTGACGTTGTCGCCGCCCAGGACGCCAGGAGAAGCGAAGAAGACGACAGCGAACACCAGGAAGCCAAGCCCGCCGCCGATGAATGCGCTCACGTAACCGTCGGCTGGGAGGAGAGGTGCGGCCAAGGCCGCCCACGGTGCCGCGATAGACCAGCACGTTGGGCAGTAAGCGAGTGCGCAGGTCAATCCACGCCAGCGTCAGCAGGAAGGCCAAGAAGACGGCTAAAGAGACGATTTCAGCGGCCGGCATACATCGCTCGGCCCCACGCGAAGCGGGGCGCACCCGTCATGCCACTACCTGCAGTGTGGGCCCAACGCCGGCTAGGGGCGATCGGTGGCGGCAGGATCGTCGCGCGTCTCCGTGTGCGTCAGGGCCTCGCTCGCGTCGGGCCGCATCGCGGCGTGAATGGCGGCAGCCATGTTCTCGACGGCGGCGATGCCCTCATCCAGCGTTTGTGGGCCGTGCGTGAGGATGGCCAGAACGTAATCTGGGCGCCCCTCGGCGTCCAAAACGTAGCCGGCGCTGTGTACCGCCCAGCCGGCCTCCGTGGGATACCAGCCATTCTTGAGATCGACGCGCGCTCCGTTGTCAGAGAGCCCGGCACTTACCCCCCAGCGCTGGGAAACACTGACCCCGGCCAGGAGGCCCATCGCTTCGTCACGGACCACGGCGGCCAGCTGGTCGCCACGGGCGATCTCCGCGAAGAGGAGGGCCACGCCCTGGGCGCTGCCGCGCAGGTCACCCCAACCGTCGCCGAGCCGCAGGAGGCGCGGCCAGACCGCCAGGGACTCCAGCAAAGCGCGCTGGCGATCGCCACCTTGGAGCCGCTGCCACAGTTCTGTGGCGGCGCCGTTGTCGCTCCACTGGATCATCAGTTCCAGGAGTAGGCGCTCGTTTTCGTCGGGGGCACGGCCCTCGGCGCGGAGGTGCTCGAGCACGGTCAGCATGAGCGGGACCTTGGCCAAACTGGCGATGTCGTAGTAGGTTTCGCCGCCAGAGGCGAAGGTGCGATCGCCCCTCAGGTCCAGCACCACGATGCCGACCTCGCCGGGTCTGACGGCCGCGATGGCGCTGGCGGCTTCGCTCAGATCGGAGAGAGGGCGGGGACCGATGCTGGCGGGGGCGGTCGGTGCGGGGGGCGGCGATGGCGGCGGCGTGGGCGGGACGGCCATCGTTGGGGTCGAGTCTGGGCGCGTCGGGTCGGGTTGGGCGGCGAGAACGGCAATCACAGGCGCCGCCCGGCGCTGCACGGGGGGGGAGGCGGAAGGATCGTCTTGGCTCTGCGACGCGGGGGCGGTGGCTTGCGGCGCAGCCGAGGGAGGTGGGGCTCGCTGGACCTGGACGGAGGTGGCCGGAGCGAGGGGGGCGTCCACCGAATCGAACAGAAACGCGGCGAAGCTGGCCAGGCACAGCGCCAGCACTGCGACGGCCAGGCCGATCGGTCGCCGGGTCACCGCCTGCCCCCCCAACGTGCCGCCTGCGGGGGTGTACGGCGTCGCGGGGGGTGCGTACCGCCCACTGACCTAGGCCTTCTTCTTGCCCCCGAACCGCCAGCCGCCGGCGCTGGTCAGGCCCTTGCCGGCGCCGCGCAGCAGGAGCCCCAGGGCGAGGAAGAGCACGGAGAGGAGGAGCCAGATCCCCCTCGCGCCCGTGCGCAGGGCCCCGAACAGGCGCGATGCCCAGCCGCGCTGCTCCGCCGGGGCCGCGCCCACAGGTCCCGTTGTCGCCACGATGCCACCCCCTTTTTCTGTCGCGGATCGGCGCGAGGCTAGCAGTTCCTCACCCGCTTGGCGCTTTCCCGGGCGATGAGCCGCGGCCGACCTTCCGTGTGCGGGGGAGGACTCCGCCGGAGTTAGGTCGCGTGTGTCGTGGACCCGTCCTTGCCGAAACGGTGAGTGGGGCGCAACGGGCGCCGCGCCAAGGGGGGCTATCGCTCGATGGGGAAGCCGACGATGCTGCCCCACTCGGTCCAGGAGCCGTCGTAGACGCGGGTGGCGGGGTGTCCAAGCAGGAAGGTGAGCGCGAACCAGACGGACGTGGCGCGATGGCTGAGACGGCAATAAGTGACGATTTCCTGGCTGCCGGCCGCGACATCGACGCCGGTGGCGGCGCAGAGGCGGCGGATCTCGTCGGGCGACTTGTAGGTGTCATCGTCGTGGAGGATGTCGCGGAAGTGCAGATGCACCGCGCCCGGAATGCGGCCGGTGCGCTCAGCGCCGTGGTCGAAGCCGGGGGGCGGCATGACCCGCTCTCCGCGGTATTCGGCGGGAGAGCGCACGTCCAGCAGCACCCGTCCCGCCTCGCGCAGATGGTCACGGACATCGTCGCGCCCGACGCGGGCGGCGCCGCGCGCGGTCGGCGGCGGATAGTCGACGGCGCTCACGGCAGGGGCGTCGGTTGTGAGGGGCAGGCCCTCGGCCTCCCACCGAGCGCGGCTGCCGTTGAGAAGGCGTATGTCGCGATGGCCTGCCATGTGCAGGGCCCAGAACGCGTAACTGCCGAACTGGGCGGGGTCACCGTACAGCACCAGCGTGTCATCCGCTCCCACGCCGGCCGCGCCCAGACGCGCCGCCATCTGCGCGGGGGTAACCAACTCGCGAATGTCGTCGTCCCAGCAGAGGGCCTTCCAATACCACCAGCGCGCACCGGGGATGTGGCCGCGCTCATAGGCGGTGTCCTGGGCAGCGAAGGAGATCTCGGCGACCTTGACCGTCGGATCGTCGAGATGCGCGGCCAGCCACTCGGGCGTCACCAGACGGGTGGGGTCCGCGGCAGTCATCGTCGAGCCCTTCGCGCTTCAAGCGTACCCCGCCGACTCGGAGCGTCCGCGGGCCCCGGTGGCGACGGGGGGCGCATCCGCGCCCCCCGTTCACTGCGCCGCGTGGAGGGAGTTGACTACTTGACGGCCTGGGGGTTGATGGGCGATCCGACCCCACCCGTCACGATCAACGGCGGCGCGACGAACATGAACTCGTAGACGCCGTCGTTGGCGCAATCCTCGCCCAGCGGCTCCAAGTCGAGGATTTCGCCCACCAGCAGCCCCATGTTGGGAATCCAGACGACATGACAAGGCTGGAAGGTGTTGGGAAGCTCGTTGGGCCTAACTTCTGCGCCCCAGGTGTCCGTGGCGATGGCCGCGACCTCGTTGCGGTGGACCCAGTCGAGTGTGGAGAAGGAGAGCCCGGGCGCGTCGCCGCCGGCGTAGTCACCCCAGCCGTTCTTCACGCAGTAGCCCATCTGCCCTGTGCGGATGATGGCAACGTCGCCCGTGCCGATGGAGAGGCCCGCCTCCTCCAAGCAGCCGTTGAGGTCTTCTTCCGTGATCGCGTAGCCCGGCTCCAGGTAGTCGACACCCTTGTAGCGGGCGACATCGAAGAGGATCCCGCGGCTGACGATCTTGTCCTTCATCGTCTGGATGCCGCAGGCGGCGGCGCCACCGGCGGTGACCAGGTCAGCGGAGCGGTTGTTCCACATGCGACCGCGGTCGTAGACGTGCGAGAGCGCGTCCCACTGGGAGGCGCACTGGAGGGGCATCGCGATGGTGTCATCCGCGTAGCCCAGTCCGCCGGGTAGCGGTTCACCGTTGAACAGCTGCTTGCCGGCGACGGCGTCGGTGCCGGTGGCGATCATCTGGTGGATGGGGTTGAAGCGCCCGATGCCGCCTGTTTGCGGGCCGTCCGAGTCCAGCGGCATCCCCATGTGGATGACCTTGCCCTGCTTGACCGTGGCCGCGGCCTCGACGATCTTCTCGGGCGTGATGTAGTTGAGCGTGCCCAACTCATCGTCCACACCCCACTTGCCCCAATTGCGGTATTTCTCGCACGCTTGCTCCAGCTCGTTGGCCATATCCTTCTCCTGCTCGACGATCGTGCGGCGGCTTGACGCGGCGAACCAGTCCACGGTTCGCGCGGCGGCAGCATAGGGACCCTCGTTTGTGGGAAGCAAGAGGGCCACCCGCACGGGTGGCCCTCCAACGCTCGCGATGGACCGGGTCAGCTGGCGGGGGTGGCCACGCCGCTGCCGGCGTGGGCCTTCTCCGTGATCTCGTCCAGGTCCGGCTTGATCTCCTTGATGAAGCGGTCCAAGTTGTAGAGCACGGCCTCCTTCGGCATTTGGGCGAAGTGGAAGATGATCGTGATGTACTCGGCGGGGAGCCGCTTCCATTCGCTCACCATCTGGTCCTTCACCTTGTGGATGTCCCCCCAGAACCAGATGCCGGAGCCGACGACGTCATCGACGAAGTCCTCCGGGGCACCTTCTTCGCGCAGGCTGGCCGCGTCCGGCGCCACCGCCTTGAACGTCGGCACGTAGAAGTTCTTCCAGATATCGCTGTCGTACGCGGCGATGGCGCGGCGCGCGTCGGCGTCGTTCTCGCCGATCTGAATCCAGCGGCAGAGGGACTGCAGCTGGCCGGAGACCGTCGGGCGTCCCGCCTTGCGCGAGGCGTCCATGTACGCCTGGTCGTGGCCGGCGGCGCGGTCGATGTGGGTGAAGTAATTGGGAATGAAACCGCGCTCACCGCAGTAGCTGACGGTTTCGATGCTGGCGTTGCTGGCCACGATGACCGGCGGATGGGGCTTGGTGTACGGCGCCGGGACCACGGAGACGCGCCGAACGTTGAGATTCTCGTCGACCTCGCCGGGGGCGCCCAGGACCGCGGTGCGCTGCTTCATGAACCACGAGTCGATGCCGGTCTCATAGGGGTAGGGGACCTGCCAGATGTCGCTGTTGTGGTCGATGCTGTCCTGGGTCCAGGCGTCCAGCACCATCTGGACCTGCTCTTCGAAGATGTCGCGGTTGAGCTTGTCGTCGGCGCTGCCGTCGGAATGGGTTGCGCGGGTGCCCAGGTGTTGCCCCAGGATGTTGGTCCAGCGGTCCTGATAACCCCGGGCGAAGCCGATGAAGCAGCGCCCCTGGCTGAGGTGGTCCAGGATGGCAGCTTCCTCAGCCACCCGGATGGGGTTCTGGGCGCTCATCACGTAGCCCAGCTGGCCCAGACGGATGTTCTTGGTCATCGCCGCCCAGTAGGCGTTGAGAATGCCCGGGTTCGGCCCCACTTCGTAGCCCTCGGAGTGGAAGTGGTGCTCAATGGTGGCCGCGCCCCAGACGTCTTCATTGTCGCACCAGCGGATGATGTCCGCCCAATCGCGCACGACTTGCTGGTAGCGCTCCGCGTTGCGGCCAATGGGCCGCAGCGCGATGCGCTCCTCTTCGCTGGCGGCCGGGATGACCGGGTAGAGCTGCAAGATGATCTTGACCATACGGGGGACCCTTCCTCGGTTCGTGAGACTCGGCCCTGGGGCGGCGGTCGCGCCGCCCCAGCCCATTCTGGGGGCCTGCATCTTCCGGTGGGCGAACTATATCGCGGAGCCGCGTGGCCCGCATCTCTCGCACAACAGTTGCTGGGGCATCGGCCGGAATCTCCCCGTCTACTCACCAGCGAGCGAGGAGCCCGCGTGCAGTTAGGCCTCTTTCACAGCGTTCAGTGGCCCTCCGGCTCCGACCAGCACGACCGCTATCGCCAGGCTCTCGCTCAGGCCCTGGAGGCGGAGCGGCTGGGCTTTGCATCCATCTGGATGACCGAGCGCCACTTCACCGGCCACGGCATCACGGCGGACACTTCCAGCTGCTCAGCTATCTGGCCGCCGAAACCGACCACGTCCGACTGGGCACCGCCGTCTCCGCGCTCCCTACCACCCCCTTCGCCTGGCGGAGTCCGGGGCCATCCTGGACCACCTCTCCAACGGCCGCTTCGACTTCGGCATTGGGCGTGGCTACCAGTGGACGGAGTATCACGGCTTCGACCACCCGATGGAGGAGTGCGCGGCCCGGTTCGACGAAACGATCGACTTGGCCCTGCGCGCCTGGAAGGCCACGGAGCCGTTCGACTTTGAGGGCGCGCACTGGCGATTCCCGGATGTCGCGGTCGTCCCACGCCCCTACCAGCGACCGCACCCACCGGTCTGGCTGGCCACCGGCAGCGCCGCTGGCGTGGAGCGGGCAGCGCGGGAGGGCTGGGGCGTGATGCTGGCGCAAGGGCAGACGCTGACCCAGGTCGGAAGGTTAGTCGAGGCGTACCGGGCGGCGCTCGCGCCGCTCGGCGAGCCCTTCGATCCCGCACGCCTCCGCTGGCCCAAGGGCTCTACATGGCGCCAGCGGATGATCAGGCCTGGGGCGAGGTCGAGGAGCCGCATCTGCGCTTCCGCTAGGTGCGCGGCGCCACGCGGCGGCGCCGGAGCAGCGCGACCAGGTGCGGACGCCGTTCGATACTGAGTCCTTGCGGGAATCGGCCGTGTTCGGAGGTCCGGAGCAGTGCGGTACGGCCCTCGAGCGGATCCGGGCGCTGGGCGTGGAATACGTTATCCTCTTCGTCCATGTCGGCGGGCCGAGCCATGCACAGATCATGGCCTCCATGCGGCTCTTCGCGGCGGAGGTGAGCCCGCGCCTGGTCGAGGGAGAGCAGACGTCCGGGCCGTCTGCGCGCCGATGGCGACAGCACGCGAAAGGACCAGCATGACGCAAGCGACCTCCGGCACGCGCGTACCACTACCGCAGTTCGCCGACGTCTCCGGCGATCAGCGCGCCGCCTTCGAACACATCATGGAAACCCGCGGCGTCGATTTCATGCCCAACGTGTTCAGCGGATTGGGCAACAGCCCCGGGGCGCTGACCACGGTCGCGGCGGTGGGGGAGCACATCCGCTACCACACCGACTTCGACGCCCAACTGCGGGAACTCTGCATCCTGACCGTAGCGCAAGAGGCACGCTGCGCCTACGAATGGACCCATCACTTGGAAGTGGCGGACCGGCTGGGCATTGATGCGGCAACGATCGCGACGCTCGGGTCGCCGGAGGCCGAGACGCTGCCCGCGCCAGCCGGGGCCGCCCTGCGCTACACGCGCCTGGTGGCGAACAATGAGCCCGTGGACGAGGCAACGGTGGCGGCGCTGCAGGAGGCGTTCGGGATTGAGGGATTCGTCGATCTGACGATCCTGGCGGGCTACTACGGGATGCTGGCTCGCTTCATCAATACGATGCGCGTTCCCCTGGAGGTGGACGCGCGGCCGTTTTCCCGACCCGCCTAGCAGCGAGCCGGCCGACGCAGCAGAGAGGTTCCCATGGTCAAGGTCATTCTGCAGATCTACCCGGTGATTCCCACTGTGGACGAGGACGAACGTCGCGCGCTGCGGCCGATTGGCCGCAACGTGGAGCGGTACCACGAGGTGATCCTGGGCTGTGACGATCTGGTCCAGGCCTGCGACGACTTGGGGTTCTGGGGCGCGGCCACTATCGAGCATCATTTCCACTCGGAGGGCTACGAGCTGGGGCCCAATCCAGGCATGCTGAACATGCGCTGGGGCACCCTGACCAAGAATCTGCGCGTCGGCGCGCTGGGCTACGTGATGAGCGCTCAGCACCCCATCCGCGTCGCCGAGGAAACCGCGATCCTGGATCACCTGACGGAGGGCCGCTCCTTCGTGGGGTTCGCGCGGGGCTACCAAGACCGCTGGACCAACATCATTGGCCAGCACTTAGGGACCCGCGCCACCCACTCCGACGGGAGCAAGGACGACCTGATCAACCGGGACATCTTTGAGCGACAAGTCCAGATGGTGCTCAACGCCTGGACGCAGGAGTCGGTGGAGCAAAACGATTCGCTCTGGAAGATCCCCTTCCCCTACGAGGAAGGGGTGGACTGGTGGATGGCGCAGGCCACCAAGGAGTTCGGAGCCCCCGGCGAGATCGGGGAGGACGGCCGCGTCCACCGGGTGAGCGTCGTCCCGGCGCCCTACACGCAGCCCCACCCACCCATCTTCGTCGCCAGCAGCGGCTCTGTGCCGACCGTCGAGTACTGCGCCCGCATGGGCTTCACACCAACGTACTTCACGAACGTGGAGAAGGGCGCCGAGATGGGCGGGATCTACCTGGACGCCGCCCGCGGCGCCGGCCACGACGTGCAATTCGGGGAGCGCCAGGCAACGACGCGGTGGCTGCAGCTTGGGGACACCCACGCGCAGGCGGTGGAGGCGACCGCCAAGTACGACGCTGAGATTCAGCGCAACTTCTACAATCTGCTGGCCCTGAAGGCCCGCCGTGACCGCACGACACTGCCGCCGGAGACCAGCGTCAACGCCTTCACCGAGGTGATCGAGGAGTCTGAGCAGCACTGCGTGGGCACGATCGACGAGGTGCGGGACAAGATGGTGCGGCAGTGGCAGGAATTGCCGGCGGAGTATTGCGTCTTGATCATGCATTACGCGCAGCAGCCGCTCGACAGCGTGATCTGGAACCTCGAGAGATTCATGACCGAGATCAAGCCCGCTCTCGACGAGTACGCCCCCATCGCGGACCCTCGGGCGGCCGCGGGCGCGGGAGATTGATCGTCGTGACCCGCTCGCGGGGTCGCTGGTCGCTCCACCCAACGGGGCCGCCCGCCCCCTCGGCAGAACGCTGAGCGTCCGACCGCGCATCGCCACACGGAGCGACGCGCACTCGTCAGCCGTGGTACCGCGGAACGAAGACCTGGAACACGGCGCGGCGGCCGATCTGGACCGCGGCCCGTCCTGCACGCGCTCACCAGGCCGCCGATGATCACGTGGCGGCTGGACGGCGGCGTGGGCTGCCCCGAGCTGGGAGTGCATGGTGAGACGTGATGCCCTGTTCATCGACAGCGTTTCGCTCGCAGCCTGCGATGCCGCCGCACGATCCCACCCTCGGCTACAGCGCACGACCCGGCACGAGGCGCGGGGTGGAGCGGGCGTGAGCCACCCCTGCGCCGTCAGTCAGCTCCGCGGCGGTCGCGGCCCGATCCCCGGCCCGCCCCGACGGCTCGCGCGGGCGCCGAGATGAGGGCGAACGTCCGGCCGCCATCAGAGTCCGCTTATATGATCCGCTCGACGTTACGGTCGCTGTGATGCCCTCCCCCGACTCCACGCGCGAGGCCTCGACGGTCGCGATCATCTGGACAATGGCGCGGGGCTTCCTGATGGGGGCCGCCGACATCGTGCCGGGGGTATCCGGGGGAACCGTGGCCCTCGTGCTGGGGATCTACGATCGCCTGCTCGGCTCGATCCGGGCCGCGAGTTCGGCGCTGGGCGAGCTGGTGCGCCTCAACCGGCCTGGCGCGATTCGCTGCTTCCGGGCGGTGGAGTGGTTCTTCGTGGTCCCACTGCTGCTGGGGATCGCGGTGGCGATCTTGGTCCTCGCCGATGTCGTGGACGCGCAGCTCGAGGACCACCCGGTGGAAATGGCGGGGCTCTTTCTGGGACTGGTGCTGAGCGCCATCGTCGTCGCCTGGGGGCTCATCGGCCGTCCCGATTTCCAACGTGTCCTGATCATGATTCTCGTTGGCGGTTTGGTCTTCGGACTACTCGGACTGAGTGAGGGAGTGACGGAGGACACGGTGAGGCAAAGTGAAACGGCGCCCGCGTGGGCGTTCTTCCTCGCCGGGGCCGTCGCCATCTGCGCCATGATCCTCCCCGGCATCAGTGGGTCGCTGTTGCTCGTGATCCTGGGAATGTACGGCCCTGTGCTGGACGCCGTAACGGAGCGTGACCTGGTCCGAGTGATCCTCTTCGTCGCAGGAGCGGCGGGAGGGCTGGCCTCGTTCTCGCAGCTCTTACACTGGGCTTTGCATCACCATCATGAAACCGTGATGGCCGGCTTGATCGGCCTTATGGCCGGATCGGTGCGGGTGCTCTGGCCGTGGCCGGACGGCCTCAACGGCACGGGCCTCGGCGATCCGTCCGGGGCCGTCCTGCCGACTGTGGGCTTGGCGATTCTGGCGGCGGTCGCCATTCTTGCGGTGAGCTGGCTGGCCTTGCGCGTCGATGGGGGCCGCGAAAGTCGCGGCTGACCGCCCGCATCAGGCGGCCCGCGTCGGATCCCCAGCCGGCAGCCGAGGGCCGTAGCGCCCCTGGCACGGAACCGGGAGAGGGACGAGGAGGGCACACGCCGGATCACGTCTCGCGAGCCGTCGCGGGCGACAGCGACCACGGCTCCGGAGCCAACGCCGGGAGGCGAAGCGGCACCGCCTGCCCAAGCAGCGCCTACAGTTGCGTGCGACGCCGGAGCGACGGCCAACGCGTTCGCCCGGCAGGCGGCCCACGCCGCGCAGCCGGCGCTACGGGATCGTGTAGTCGCTGGTCTGGCCGGGGTCGGCGCGGCCCTCCCACCAGTGCGTCGTGTTGCCCGCGTTGTCGAATATGTCGATCACGACGGCGAAGATCCCGGGCCCATGGGCCGAGACGTCGAAGGTGGCCGTCCCCGTCGCGCCCAGGATCGTCTGCAGTCCAGACGCCGCTGAACGAGCCATCGGGCGCGTCGTTCAGCCAGACGTTACCAACTGCGCCGCGGGCGGCGTGCCCGGCGGCTACGGGCCCGGCTCGCCGCAGGCGCAATGGCTCGCGGCGGACCTGGCGCAGAACAGCGCCTTCTCCTGCACGGTCGCGATCGGACACCATCCGCGCTGGGCCTCCGGCTCCGTGAACGGGGACAACCC
The DNA here is from genome assembly GCA_965247775.1 of Dehalococcoidia bacterium. Lineage (GTDB taxonomy): Bacteria > Chloroflexota > Dehalococcoidia > Bin125 > Bin125. The sequence continues at coordinate 725,010 of OZ252031.1, read as the reverse complement.
CGAGCTGCAGACATTCTGGTGCCTGATGGTGGACGCGGGCGTGGACCTCTACCTCGCCGGCCACAACCACAACATGCAGCGCTACCTCCCGCTCGACGCCGCCGGCCTGCCCGACCCCAGCGGTCCCCGCCAGATCATCATTGGCACCGGCGGGCGCGACATCTCCGGCCTGACCGCCGCGGGCCTCGATCCGGAAGTAGAGGCGTTCGCCAACACCTTCGGTGTGCTGCGGATCGCGCTGCGCGCCGGCAGCTACGACTGGAGCTTCATCTCTGAGCCGGGCGACCCCAAAACGGACGCCGGCAGCGCCGCCTGCGTAGCCGCGCCCACCAACGCCGCTCCCCTCGCCGTCACGGACGCCGCCACGACCCCCGCCGATACCGCCGTCGTCGTCCCCGTGCTGCTGAACGACCTCGACGTGAACGGCAGCGGCAGCCCCAACCTCGATCCGGCCTCCGTGACCGTGGTCACCCCGCCCACCGGCGGCCAGACCCTCGTGGACCCGGCGAGCGGGCAGATCACCTACCTCCCCGATCCCGACTTCAGCGGCGACGACCCGTTCAGCTAAGAAGTGGCCGACCTCGCGGGCGCGCTCAGCAACACCGCGATCGTGACGGTCACCGTGGCGAGCACACCGCCTCGCTACTCACGTTCACGCCCAGCGACGACACCTACGTCAAGCAGAGCAGTCCCACGCGGAACTACGGCGGCCGGCAGCGAAGTGCGAGTTGACGCCAGTTCCCGCAAGGACACTCTGCTGCGCTTCGACGTCGGCGGCCTCGGCGGGGCGCCCGTGGCCAGCGCGCGGCTGCGACTCCATGCCCTGACCGGCGCGCCCGTCGGCGGGGACGTGTACGCGCTGCCCGACACCGCCTGGAGCGAGAGCGTCGTCACCTGGAACACGGTCTTCGCCGCCGGCGGCCTGCTCGGCAGCGTGGGCCCCATCGTCGCGGGCGGCTGGTATTGGATGTCACCGCCCTCGTCGCCGGCGGCGCCCTCCCCCCCGGCGGCGCCGCCGTGCGCATCGCCTCCTCGGACGCCTCCAGCGCCGACTACGCCTCCAAGGAGCACTTCAACGGCTTCGCGCCGGAGCTGGTCATTGACCTGGGTGGGGCGCCCGCCCCACCCTTGAGCGCCTCCACCAGCCCCCGTCCCCTGCCCGCGCCGCGCCCCGGCGAAGCGGCAGCTCTGCCGCCTCGGCTCGCTTAGCTGGCTCCCCGTTCCCTGGCCCGTGCCGCCCGCGGTGGCGGCGGCTCACAGAAGCGGTGCGGTCAGGGCCCGGTCGACTCAGAGGTGTGCGCGTCGACGAGGGCGTGCGCCTGGCTGATCACGCGGGGAAGGACGGAGGCGACGAGGGCTTCGTCCAGGGCAGCGGCGACGGCAGGGTAGCCGGCACGCGCGATCATCGGTTTGAGGCGTCCCCGCTGGAAGCGCTCGATGGTCCACTGCAGAGGGTCGCCGCTGGCGGTCGCGTCGAGCATGAGACGCTCATCGCCGGCCGCAGGGCCGTAGTGGTAGTGCGGGGCGTGCTGGAAGCAGTCGAAGCGGAGAAGCTCGGTCTCGCGCCCGTCGACGCTGGCGTAGACCTGAATGCACAGTCCGGCGTCGCCGGCGATATCGTCGCGGTATCGCATGGTGATGTCGACGGCGCCGGCAGCGATGACGGGTGGACGTTCATCCATCGTGCACTCCCTGGGGTCGGCGGCGCACGGGGCGCCGCGCGGGTCAGCGGATCCGCAGTCTAGAGGACGAAACGGACGAGGCGGGGCGAGGGCGGAGGTGGTCGCACCCCCCGGAACAAGTCCTGGCTCTCCCCGCGAGCGGAGCCCCTCGCCCGGGGGTCGATGCGCAGCGGAAGCCGCCCTGCGCCAAGCGGCATGGGTCTGGGCCTGGCAGCGGGTGCTGGGGGCTCGAAGATCCGTAATACTTTGTAAGACTCCCGTGCGATCGTCTGGGCGAGGCAGAGCAGCGGCACCAGAGAAATCGACCGACATGACGAGCGCCCCGGTGTTGTACCCCGAACGTGCGAAGCGGTTGCGCCAGGCGCTCTTGCTCCTCGCCGCGGCGGCCGGCGCGGTGGCGGGCGGCATCGTGCTTGGATCGCAGGAGGTCGCGGATTTCCTCCGTGAGGGGCCGGTGCGGCTCACCGATCTGCGCGGCGACACGCTGCGGATCGTGCTTGGGGCGGGGACGCTGGCGGGCACGGCGATCGCGGTGCTGGCGCTGTGGCCGGCCGTGGGGATCGGGCGACTCCTGGTGGCGGGCGCCGCCCTGGCGGGGGGCTTTTTCCTGATCCACGCGTTGCTGATGCCGGCGGCCGGACTGCTCGCACTCGCCGTCGTCGCGGACGGCACGGGCCGGGTCCGGCGGGACCGTGCGGTGCAGTTCGGGCCACGCCGCTACCCGATCGCGTGGGCGGCCGGGGGGATTGGCGTTGCGGTGGGTGTGGCGGCGCTCGCCTGGCTCTCGGTGTGGCTCGTGGAGCCGTTGTTCGACGAGGGTGAGACGCTCAATGAGCAACTGACCTTCCGTGTGGAGGGCGCGGCGGCGGCGCCTTCCAGCAGGGCCGCTACCCGCGCCCCGGGCGGCGGCGTGGAGCCCACGCCGGCCGCGGCCGTCGGAGGTGCAGTGAACGCGGGGCCAGCGGGATCAGCGGGCGCTGAGACTCCGCCCGCCGCGGTCCCCGGAGGGAGCGGCCAGGTGATCACGCAGGGGGAGCTGATGGGGGTGGACGCGTTCCATACCGGCAGCGGGGCCGTGCGGCTGATCGAGGCGCCCGACGGCAGCCTCATCCTCCGCTTCGAGGACTACGCGGTCCGCAACGGGCCGGACCTTCACGTCTACCTGACGCCCGACGCGGACGGCGACGTGCACGCCGACGGGGCCGTGGACCTCGGGGAGATCAAGGCCACACAGGGTTCCGTGAACTACGACGTGCCGGCGGGCGTCGATGCGCGTGTGTTCCGCAGCGCCGTCATCTACTGCCAGCCATTCTCGGTCACGTTCGCCACCGCACCACTCGAGTGAACGCCATCCGCCCGCGTTGATGCGCGGCGTGCGGATGGGCGGGCGCCGCAGTACCTCCCGGCCCCAGCCGGGCCGGCAGGCCGATCCGGTGCGACGACCCCACCGCCGTCGTCGCGGGTATCGCGCCGGCAGTGCGAGGTCCCGGGGCGCTATTCTCTCGGCCCGGCGAACGCGCATAGAGAGAGAGGGCCGCCGTGGCGGAGGCAACAGAGACGCCGGATGATTCGCTCGCCGGCTTCCCGTACTACGAGCCAGGCAAGGTGCCGCAATACCACCGCTACCACGCGGAAGTTTCCTACCTGGACGAGCTAGAGCGGATCTGGGGCAAGCGCTGGGGCGCCCAGGGCATCGGCCGGCTGCGCGAGGTGGCGATGGTGCGACCGACGGAGACGGAGGTGCGGGCGCTGTACGAGCAGGACCCGGCCTTCTTCGTCTTCAACGGGGAGACGCCGGACCTCGAATTGATGCAGCGGCAGCACCGAGCCTTGGCGGATCTGTACGAGCGTCTGGAGATCACGGTGCACTACTCCACCTGGTCGGACGAGACGCCGCGCTCCGCCTACGGCCCGATGAAGCGCTCGATCTCGGCGGCAGCCGGGTTCGTGATCAACGGCGGCGCCATCATCCCGCGCGAGGCGACCCCGTACTGGCGCGGCCGTTCGCGCTACGTGGCGCAGTTCCTCATGGGCTTGGGCTGCCCGATCCTCTACACCGTGCACGGCACCGGGGTGTGCGAGGTGGGCGCCTCCGTGCGGATGAGCGACGACTTGATCGTGCTCATGCTCTCGACGGACTGCAATCGCGCGGGCGCGGAGCAGGTGATCCCTGTCCTCAAGCGCTCCGGCTACCGGGAGGTGCTCCTGGCGAGCAGCCCCGGGCCCCTCTACGACTTCCACGAGGAGGTCCCCGGCTGGATGCACGCGGACATGTGGATCCTGCCGCTCGACGCTCGCCTGGCCCTGATCTATCCGCCCTGGTGCGATTACCAGACGATCCGTGACCTGCACGCCATCGGCTACGAGTTGCTGGAGGTGCCCCGCGGCGAGATCGACCTCTACCCGACCAACGGCATCACAATCGAACCACGCCGGGTGATCATGAACGCCAGCGCCGTACGCACGCGGCGGCGGCTAGAGGCGCACGGTGTGGAGGTGATCCCTCTGGAGTACGACGAGGTGCACAAGTACGGCGGCGGCATCCGCTGCAACACCATGCAGCTCATCCGCGACCCCGGCCCCTGCACCTTCACGGACCCGGCCTAGCCGACGCGGGGCGGTGAACTCAGCGCGTCAGCCGCGGGGCGCTGGGAATGCGCGTTCTGGCTAGCGCCTCCCGCGCGAGACATTGTGCAGGGCGGCGCCGCTGCTGCGGATGGCCTCGCGAGCGAGCGGGACCTGGTTCATTTGGCCGAAGAAGCCGTGGATGAGGCCGTCGTAGCGAATGAGCGTCGTGGGGACGCCCGCCTCCTTGAGCCGCTCGGCGTAGGCTTCGCCCTCGTCGCGCAGGGGTCGTACTCGGCGGTGACGACGTGGGGGGGGCAGGCAGGCGAGGCTTTCGGCGCGCAGGGGCGAGGCGTGCGGCTCCGCGCCCTGGGCCTCATCGCGCAGGTAATGGCCCAACCTCGACCTGTCGGGCGGGCTGATCATGTCGGAGGCGGTGATGCTGGAGCTGGGCCACACCATCGGCCGGCAGCGGGCGCACGACATCGTCTATGAAGCGGCACAGGCGGCCGCCACCGGCGAGCGCTCCTTCCGTGATTTGCTGGCGAGCGACGCCGCCGTGCGCGAGTATCTCAGCGACGCAGGGATCGACGCCCTGCTCGACCCGACGCGCTACATGGGCCTGAGCGCCAAGGTGGCGCGGGAACAGGCCGCGCTGGCACGAGAAACGGCCGCCGAGATCGGTGTGCTGACCGGCGTGGCCGCCGCAGCGAGCGCCGGGTCTAACGCCGCCTCCCCTGGGCCTGAGCTGCTAGCATCCCGGCGCCGCGCGGGCGCGCGGGCCGGACGACGGCGAGCAAAGGAGCGGGACAGGGCATGACCGATCTCAGCGCGGACGACCTGGCGGCGCTGCGGCGCTGGCCGACGCCGGCGATCTCGAACGCGATCGAAACGTTCGACATTCGCGGCCGGGAGCGCGGCTTCATGTCGTCCGAGATCGTCTGCCGCTACCGGGAGATGGCGCCGATGGTGGGCTACGCGGCGACGTGCACGATCCGGGCCAGCATCCCCGGCGAGCAGGACGTGGCGTCCCGGAGCCGATCGGACTGGTGGGAGTTCGTGGAGTCCATCCCGGCCCCGCGGGTGATCGTGATTCAGGACCTGGACCAGCCGGCGATCGGGTCGTTTTGGGGCGAGGTGAACGCGAACATCCATCGCGCGCTGGGGGCGGTGGGCGTGATCACGGACGGGGGCGTGCGCGATCTGGAGGAGGTGCGGGAGCTGGGCTTCCAGTTCCTGAGCCAATCGGTCCTCGTGTCCCACGCCTACGTGCACATCGTGGAGATCGGTGGCGCGGTGCGCGTGGGCGGGCTGACCGTGCAGCCGGGCGACCTGATGCACGCCGATCTCCACGGCGCGATGCAGATCCCGCTGGAGATCGCCAAGGAGGTGCCGGGAGCGGCGCAGCTGGTGGAGGACCGGGAGCGGGTGGTGATCGACTACGCCAAGTCGCCGGAGTTCACGCGCGCGGGGCTGGCCGCGGCGACGACCAACTTCACGGCGAAGCGGGAAGGCTAGCCCTCGCCACCTCGTCAGCCGATGTTATAGAGCGCGGTGACGGTGTCGTGCGTAATCCGCTGGACCGTTTCGGCGTCGACGCCCTGGAAGTTTCGCTCGATGATGTCCCGTGAGTAGGGCCAGGTGGAATCACCGTGCGGGTAGTCGGAGGCCCACATGATGCGGTCCGCGCCGATGAAGTCGCGCGTGGCGACGCCCACGGGGTCGTCCTGGAACGTGGCGAGGACGTTGCGGCGGAAGTACTCCGTGGGCGTGAGGGGGTCGGAGTAGTTGACGACGTAGCGGAGTGCGTTGAAGAAGTGGTCGAGGCGGAAGAGGAAGTGGGCGAGCCAGCCGATGTCGTTCTCCACGGAGACGACGGTGAGGTCGGGATGCCGCTCGAACACGCCCGACGTGAGCATGGCGGTCAGCGCGATCTGGATCGGGTGATGCAGGGGGATCACCTCCGTGAAGAGGTTGGCCTCCACGCCGCCGAGCCCGCTGCCGGCCTTGCCGGTCAGGATGTGGAGGTTGACGGGCACCTGCAGGTCGACGGCGGCGGCCCAGAAGGGATCGTAGCGCCGGTCGGAGTAGGGGAGCCGAGGCGCGGATCGATGGAGATGCAGGCGCCGCGCAGGCCGATGTCGCGGGTGCGCTTGAACTCGGCGACGGCCCAGTCGACGTCATCCAGACTGATCATCGCGAGCCCCAGGAGGCGCTGCGGCGCGTGGGAGCAATAGTCGACCAGCCAGCTGTTGTAGGCGCGGAAGACGGCGTGCTGGAGCGGCAGGTCGGGGACAGCGAACATGGGCATGCCCATGCTGGGGAAAGATCACCTCGGCGGTGACGCCGTCCAGGTCTTGATCCTTGAGGCGCGCGGCGGGGTCCCAGCCGCCGGAGAGGAGATCGTCGTAGCCGCGTTCGCCCATTTGTGAGCGGAGCTTGGGGTCATCGACAGTCGGCGGCTGCGAACAGGGCGACGGGATCCGAATTGATCCTTTCGCAGACCATGAACTCGCCCTTGGCGATGGTGCCGTCGGCCTCCCTCTTCGTACTCCACGTGCGGCGCGCGGTCGCGGAAGGCGGGCTCGATGTACTCGGTCCAGAGGATGCCGGGCTCGAGGACGTGGGGATCGGCGGAGTAGACCACACTGTCTGCGCTGAGCACCGGCTCAGCGCTGGTGCTGGGGCTCGTCGTCGTGGTCATGGAGAGGGGCCTTCCCGGCGGAGCGCGCCAGGCCGAAACACGTGCCCGTCTAGTCTTCAGCGGAGGGGGACGGAGGATAGCCGAGTCGTCCCTGCGCGAACAACTGGATCCGACCGAGCCGAACCATCCGGACGGCGGGCAGGCACCCCCCGGGCGCGGACGGGGGGGACGATCGGGAGATTGGAGATGGGCATGCGACTGAACGACAAAGTGGCCATGGTGGTCGGCGCGGGGCAAACGCCCGGTCCCACCATGGGCAACGGCCGGGCGACCGCCCTCCTCTTCGCTCGGGAGGGCGCGCGGGTGCTGGCGGTGGATCGGGACCTCACGTCTGCGAAGGAAACGGTGGGGCTGATCCGGGAGGCGGGCGGGGTCGCGGAGGCGGTGCGGGCGGACGTCTTGGATGAGGCGAGCCTGGCGGCGGCGGTGCAGGGCTGCGTCGATCGCTGGGAGCGGCTGGATGTGCTGCACAACAACGTGGGCATCAGCGTGGCGGGGGGGCGACACCTCCCCCACAGAGATCACAAGCGAGGCTTTCGATCAGGTCATGGCCGTGAACCTGCGGGGCGTCGTGCTGGCCTGTAAGCACGCCCTGCCGGTCATGCGCGCCCAGGGCGCTGGGGCCACATCGTCAATATCTCCTCCGTGGCGGCGTGGGAGAGCTACCCGTGGGTGGGGTACAAGGCCAGCAAGTCCGCGATGATCGCCTACACGAAGCAACTCGCGATCCAGAACGCCGAGTATGGCGTGCGGGCCAACGCCATCCTGCCTGGGCTCATGGATACTCCCATGGCGGTGGATACACGCGCCCGGGCCTGGGGTCGGAGCCGCGAGGCGATCGCGGCCAAGCGCGACGCCCGGGTGCCGCTGCGCGCCACGATGGGCACCGCCTGGGACGTGGCGCACGCCGCCCTTTTCCTGGCCTCCGAGGAGGCGACCTTTATCACGGGGGCGGCGCTGCCGGTCGACGGGGGGGCGAGCTGCCGCGTGGGATGATACCGCTTGCGGGCCCCGGGTCCTATCCGCGCTCGCGAAGGGGGCTACCTTCTGCGGACGGGCGCTGACGACACTGCGCCCGGGCGCCGCTTGCGGTCCGATGCGGAACACCTGCTCCGGGCATCTCCCAGATGAGGGGCCGGATGGATGAGGTGGGCGCACGCGCCACGGGGAAGGATGGGGTTGTGAGTGAGGATGGGACCGAGGCCCTGGACGTGGGGTCCGCCTTCGTGCCGCCGCTCCTCGACGCCCTGGAGGCCCTCCGTGACGCCGGCCGGCGTCTGAACCCGCCCGAATTGCCGGCGATCGTCGCCGCGGCGGGGCCGAGATGCGCACCGCTTATCGATGCCGCGGCGCGGCTCGAGGGGATGGTTTGGCCACCGTCCCTGCAGCCGTTCGCCCCTAACCTGCGAGCGGCGGCCGCTGCGGCCATACAGAGTCACGAGCGCCTCGCGGCCTCGCTGACGGAGCTGGATCCGACCCGCAGCGCCTACGGAGCGCTGCGCGGCAGCAGCCGGGCGCTCGAGGCGCTCTATCTGGCGTCCGCGGCGTCGCGAGCCGTGAGCGAGTTCTTCCTCTGCGCCGACCAGCGTCAGGACGCGACGCTGATCGCCAAGATCGCGCGCGCGCATCCCGGCTCGACCGCCGTGGGGATGATCCACGTGCACAACGATCGGGACGCGCGGGGCGGCTACTCGCTGTACGTGCCCGAGTACTACGACGCGACGACCGCGTGGCCGCTGGTGGTGGGCCTCCACGGCGGTTCCGGGAACGGGCGAGATTTCCTCTGGTCGTGGCTGCGTGAGGTGCGCGGGGCGGGCGCGCTCCTCCTCAGCCCAACGGCGCAGGGCCGGACCTGGTCGCTGGACGACCCGCGGGTCGACGGCGCCAGCCTGAGCGCGATGATCGAGCAGATCGCGGCGCGCTGGCGCGTCGACCGTTCGCGCGTGCTGCTGAGCGGGATGTCGGACGGCGGCAGCTTCACGCTGCTGGCCGGGCTGCTGGAAACAGTGCCCGCAACCCACCTGGCCCCGATCGCGGCGTCCTTCCATCCCGCCATGATCGATCGGGCGCGGGCGGAGCGGCTGGCGGGATTGCCGATCTATCTGACCCATGGCGTCCAGGACTGGATGTTCCCCGTCGCTCGGACGCGCGTCGCGGCTCAGGCGCTGCGACGGGCCGGTGCAGCCCTGGAATACCGCGAGATCCCCGATCTCTCCCACACCTACCCGGTGGAGGAGGGGGCGCGGATTCGGGACTGGTTCCTGGGCTCCCGAACCTAACGGCGCGTGTCGCGCAGACTTGGCCGCCCGCCCATCCGCGTGATCAAGACACGCGCCGCCAGGGAGTGCCCACGATGCCTATCGCCGACGGACGGCGACGGCGTCCATCGGGCCGCCGGATCCCGCCGGCGTAGGATGGGGAGCATGCGGCGACCCAGTCGTTCTTGACCTTCGATCCGGCTGTGCCGCCGCAGTTGAACGCGCTGCCGCGCGTGGAGCGGGGCAGGCGATCTGGGCCTTCTACGGACCGGGACGCCTGACGCTCGCGCCGGCCTTCAGCGGGCGGGCGTTCGACCAGCCGATCGAGCTGGGACCCTACCCGGGCGAGCGGGTCTTCATCGCGGAGCAGGGTGGCGTGGTGCGCCTCCTTCGGCCTGGACGGCGGTGGGGAGACGACCCTGATCGATCTGCGCGACGCCGTCAGCGGCGGAGGCGAAGAGGGATTGCTGAGCGTCGCGCTGGCGCCGGGCTTCGCGAGCAGCGGCGCCCTCTATGCGTACTATACGGTCGCGGGCGAGGATCGCAGCCGGTTGTCGCGCTTCGTGGTCTCTGGGGATCGGGCGCCGCGGTCGACGGAGCTGACGATCTTGGAGGTCGGGCAGCCGTTCAGCAACCACAATGGCGGCGCGATCCGGTTCGGGCCGGACGGCATGCTGTACCTGAGCCTCGGCGACGGGGGATCGGGCGGGGACCCGTTCGGCAACGGGCAGGACCTCGCGACGCTGCTGGGCTCGATCATCCGCATCGACGTCTCACGGGCGTCGGAGGCGGAGCCCTACCGAGTCCCGTCCGCCAACCCCTTCCTTGACCGCGACGGGGCGCGGGCCGAGATCTTTGCCTACGGCCTCCGCAACCCCTGGCGAATGAGTTTCGATGCGCTGACAGGCCAGCTCTGGGTGGCGGATGTGGGGCAGGACGCCGTTGAGGAGATCGACGTGGTGGTGGCGGGCGGGAACTACGGCTGGAACCGGCTGGAGGGGGAGCGCTGCTTCGCCAGCGAGCGCTGTAGCTCCGCGGGGACCGTGCTCCCAGTCGCGACCTACCTGCACGTGAACGGCAACTGCTCCGTCACCGGCGGCGTGGTGTACCGCGGCGCCGGCCTGCCCGCGATCGCCGACGTCCACCTCTTCGCCGACTACTGCAGCGGGCGGCTGTGGGCGATGGACGCCGACCGTCTCGATGCGCCCCGCGTGATCCTCGAAACCGGGCGGCAGGCGACGTCGTTCGGCGTCGACGGGCAGGGAGAGGTCTACCTGCTGACGGCCGATGGGCAGATCCTTCGTCTAACGCAATAGCGTCCGACGGATGGCGGGGCCTGGCCGCGTTGCTCCCGCCTGCGGCGCGGCCGCCGGTCTGGGGCCTGCCACGCCGCCGGTTGGCGTAGACTCCGCCACAGACGGCCCGCCGGCCCTCGATCTATGGGCCGCTGCGGAAGTCGCACCCGGACGACTTCGACTGCGACTACTACCGCAGGGAGATCGAGCGGGGACAGAGCCTGGAGACGATCGCGGGGACGCAGGCCGGTTAGCGCGGATCGGCGACGGCGACGCCCGGGGCCCACTTTGTGTGCGGCCGGTTTGCGTAGCGCCGCCGCCGGGGTTTCAGGCCCTCCAGCTGAGCGTCGAAGATCGAGCGAGGTTTCCTTGGGACGGCCCACAGTCCCTCTCCGGGACCCGCCGGGTGAACCGGCTCGCCGGGCGAACGACGAATCGAGCGTGAGCGTGGCCCAGCCGCAGTGCCCGGCGATCGCATGAAGCGGGGTTCGCTGCCGTAATCGGGCACAGCGGGGGCTCAACGCGTGTCGCGTGCACGCGCTGGCCGGGGGAGCAGGGCGGCCAGGGGCGAGCGACCCGCCCGGGAATCCGCCGATGCGGCCGGGGCAGTGCGAGCCGTGGGGGTGGCGTCTGGCGTTGCTGGTCGGTTGCGCGGCAACGCTGGGGGCGATCGTCGGTGCCCTGCTCGTGGCCGCGTGGGGCCGGAGGGCGCGGGGGCCGTCCTAGGGCGCCACGGGAGGAGCCGCAGCGCGCGATCGTGGCACGATGGCCGACGGGGTGACCTGATCCCGGCTGGATCCGGCCGCGTGCGGGGACTGCCGCGGCCTATTATCGAGGGCGAGCACCGAGGGGGAGGTCACACACATGGAGCAGAGCGCAGCGGCTGAGCGGTTTCGTCTCGAGGAGGCGACGATCGGGGAATTGCAGGCGGCGATCCAGTCGGGGCGCACGACGTGTGCGGCGATCGTGGAGGAATACGTCGCCCGCGCCCGCGCCTATAACGGGGTCGCCAGCGTGCTCGTCACAGAGGACGGGGCGCGGGTGGCGGCGGCGGCGGCGGGCGCGGTGCGGGCGGGGGCACCCCTGCGCTTCCCGCGGGACACGATCAAGGCATCGACGCTGCTGCCGGATCTCGACGAGTACCGGGGGCCGCCGCTGGAGTACGGCCGCATGGAGGCGACGGCGTCCGATCCCAGCGTGCAGCAGCAGTTCGGGATGATCGCGGGCATCGCGAACGCCGGGCAGCTGAACGCGCTGGCGACGCTGAACATCCGCGGCGAGCGGTCGGTCACGTGCCGGGGCGACTTCGACCGGCATCCGTCCGAGGGCCCGCTGCCTCCCGGCGCACCGCCGGTCTGCGACGTGTTCCGGCGGCTGCCCGACGCGCTGGAGCAGGCGGCCGAACTGGACGAGCGCTTCGGGCACGAGCCCGATCTCGAGGCCATGCCGATGTACGGCGTGGTCTTCTCCTTCAAGGACTCATTCGACGTCAAAGATATGCGGTCGACGGGGGGCGGCGACGCGGGCTACGACATCGATTTTCCGGCACGCGACCACGTGCTGGTGGAGCAACTGCGCAACAAGGGCGCGATCATCTTCGCCAAGGCGGTCAACACGGAATACAACGGGCGGGCTGGGGATCCGGGCGGGCGGCACACGCCCGAGCGCGTGCTGCCGTCGGTGCTGGGCCATCAGCGCAGCAGTTGGAGCGGCAATCCCGGCAACCCCTACGACACGACGCGGGCGGCTTCGCTCGGCTCGAGTGCGGGCTCGGCGGTGTCGGTGAGCGCCAACCTGGTGATGGCCAGCCTGGGAGAGGAGACGCGGGCCTCCTGCCGGGGGCCGTCGAATCACAATGCGGTGGCGCTGATCCTGCCGCACAAGGCGATGCTGGGCTTCGACGGCGGGGCGATCGGCGCGGACATCTACTGCGACCGCAGCGGCATCCACGGCCGCACGCTGGGCGACTGCGCCAAAGTGCTCGACGCACTGAAGGATCCCGTGGCCGGGTACTACGACGCGCGTGACCCTTACACCACCGTGCCGCGGGCGTCGGTGCTGAGCAGCCCATACGCCGACCACCTGTCGGGCGGGGAGACGGGCGCGCTGGCGGGCATGCGCCTTGGGGTGATCCGGGAGTCCATGGTGTTCCCGCCGGGCTCCAAGACGGAGGAGCCGATCGTCAGCGCAGCCGCGGCGGAGATCAAAACGGTGCTCGGCGGCCATCTGGGGGCGACGCTCGTGGAGTCGTCCGACCCGCTGTGGGTGCCGGATCCCGAGATGGAAGCGATGACGACGGATTTCCGCCGGGCGCTGGCCCGGCTCCTGCCCGTGTTCATGCCCGACCTCCTCTTCCGGCTGGGGCCGGAGGGAAGGCCGTTGTTCCCGGACTTCGCCGCGGCGATCGTGCCGACCGAGTTCGCGCCCGGCATGGTCTTCGGAACGGGCGCGCTGCGGCCCATCGACTACATGGTGGAGATGGCGGAGGGACGGATCGCGCCGCCGGCGAATCTGGACATCGCCACGATCCAAGAGCAGGAAATAGCGATGGGGTTCCGGTTCCACCTCCCGCAATACCTGAGCCGGCGGGCGGCGGACTGGCGGGAGCGGGGCTTCAAGGAATCGCTCGCGGACTTCCCCACGCTGAACGCGCGCTCGAAGTTCTGGGGGGACGATCAGCGGGCCGCCTTCAAGAACTGGGAAGAGGTGGCCGACCCGCGCAATCCGCAGGGCGGACGTCAAGGGGTCGACGAGCGCATCATGCTGCGGGAACTGCTGCGCCGGGTGGACATGATGGTGATCCTGGAGAACCAGCTGGATGTGTTGGTCCGCTTGCACACGCCGTGGCCGCCGGGGATCATCGGGGGACCGCACCAATACGATGTCCCCCACAACTTGCGCCCGGAGTCGCTGTACGGCCCCAACGCAGGTCTGACGGAGATGCTGGTGCCGGCGGGATACGTGACGACGGTCTACGACCCGGTGTTCTCGCTGAGCGCGGATGGGAGCCGATACGTCTCGACGCCGTCCACCAGCCCGACGACGATCGCGGAGCCAGGGCTGCCCTTCTCGCTCGTGTTCCGGGCCGATCCGGGCAAGGAGGACGTACTGCTGCGGGTGGCGTCGGCCTATGAGGCGGCCTCCAGGCGGCGGATTCCGCCGCCGGCCTTCGGCCCGCTGTCGATCGGCGAGTGAAGGGCAGCGCCTGCGCGGGCGCCGCGTCGCGCTGGTGATGCAGGAAGCGGAGCCGCCGCCCCGGCCAGGGGCGGCCCAGGCCTGAGGCACGAAGGAGCAGGACGATGCAGGCAACCGCGGCGGTGATGCCGGAACGATCCGGCCGCTGGCAGATCGACAGCCTGGAGGTGGCCGAGCCCGGACCGAACGAGGTGCTGGTGCGCGTGGTGGCCAGCGGCATCTGCCAGACGGACGTGCACGCCCGGGACGGCTTCTTCTCCATCCCCTGCCCCGCGGTGTACGGCCATGAAGGAGCGGGCGTGGTGGAGCGCGCCGGCTCCGCGGTGACTTCGCTCAAGCTCGGCGATCACGTGCTCATGGCCAACCCGTCCTGCGGGGAGTGCGCGGACTGTCTGAGCGGATTCGGGGCATACTGCGCCCGCGCCGCCGAGTTGAAGCAGAGCGGCTACCGGGCGGATGAATCGTCGCTGAGTTTCCGACGCGGTGGGAAGGCAGTGTACGGCTCCTTCTTCCAGCAGTCGTCCTTCGCGAGCTACACGCTGGCCACCGAGCGCAACACGATCCGCGTGCCCGCGGAGGCGCCACTGGAGGTGCTGGCCGCGTTTCCCTGCGGGGTGAACACGGGCGCCGGCGCGGTGCTGAACGTGCTCAAGCCGGAAGCCGGGGACTCCTACGTGGCCTTCGGCAGCGGCACCGTGGGCTTCGCGGGGCTGATGGCCGCCAAGCTGGCGGGCTGCGAGCCGATCATCGCGGTCGATCTGTTCGAGGAGCGGCTGGCGCTGGCGCGTGAACTGGGCGCAACCCACACGGTCAACGCCAAGGAAGAGGGGCTGGTGGAGCAGGTCCGCCGCCTGGCCGGGGGGCGGGGCGCGAAGTTCTGTCTGGAGGCCGCCGGCGCGCCGGAGGCGCTGCGCGCGGCGGTGGAGGTGCTGGCGCCGCGCGGCACCGCCTGTCTGGTGGGCAGCGCGCGGCCCGGGACGGACGTCGCGCTGGAGATGGCGACGATCCAGCAGGGCCGCATGGTGCGGGGGTGCGTGCAGGGCGAGAGCGACGTGCAGACGTTCTTACCGTCCCTGATCGAGCTGTTCCAGGAGGGCAGGCTGCCCGTCGACCGGCTGGTGCGTCACTACGAGCACGCGGCCATCAACGAGGCGGTGGCGGACATGCTGGCGGGGAGCACCATCAAGGCGGTCCTGCGGATGGGGACGGCCTAAGCAGCGCCGGACCGCGCGTCCGAGGGCCGGGGCGGGTTCGGGGGGCTGTGACGGGCTGTGTCGCCCAGGGGCACCTGGGCCGATAGCGTCCAATCGATGTCGCAAGCCCACCGTGGCCCCACAGCGTGGGGCCTGCTCCGTGTGCGTGATTTCCGGCTGCTGCTGCTGGGGCAGCTGATCACGGGGTCCTTGGGGCCCGTGATCTTCGTGGTCCAGATCCTCTGGGTCCTGGACCAGGCGCCCGCCGGCTGGGAGATCGTGATGGTGGGGGCGGTGGGGACGCTGCGGGGCGTCGGCACGATCGGCTTCGGGCTGTACGCGGGGGCACTGGCGGATCGGTTCGACCGGCGCCGGCTGCTGATCGCGCTGCAGATGGCGGCGCTCGTGCTGGCCCTGGCCAGCGCGGGCGTCGCGCGCTGGCTTGGGGGGACGGCGGAGGGGGTCGCGCTGTTCTATCTCCTGACGTTGGGGGTCTCGGCGGTGCAGCCCGCCGACATGGCGGCCCGCAACGCCGTGGTCTCCGAGGTGCTGGGAGCGGCCACGCAGACCGGACTGGGGGCGCTGCAGTTCGCCTGGCAGGTACCGGCGCTGTTCACGCTGCTCTTCTCGGGCGACATTATTAGCGCGCTGGGCTTCGACGGGGCGTTCCTGCTGATCGCTGGGTTCTCGGCGCTCAACGCGGCGACGCTGGTGCCGTTGCGCTACCGCACGCGCTTCGAGCGGCAGGCGCGCGCAGCCCCGCGCGGCATCCGTAAAACCGCGGGGCGGGCCGTGCAGGACGTCCGTGAGGGGATGCGGTTCGCCCGGCGCGATCGGCTGCTTTTCTGGACGATCATGCTGCTCGTGGTGTCGCAAGCGGCGACGTTCCCGGCCGTGACCCATCTGGGGGCGACGTGGCTTACGGAGGTGCTGGAGGAGCCGGGCACGAGCCTGGGCCGGATCCAGTGGCCCTGGCTGCTCAGCGGCGCCGTGACGGCCCTGATCCTGGCCGGGATTCCGACGCTGGTGCACAAGACACGCGTGGTGGTGGTGGGCGCCGTGCTTTTTCCGGTCGCCGTGCTGGTGTACGCCCTGCCGCAGACGCTGACGTCGGCGTTCCTGGGCAACTTCGGCTTCGGCAGTTCGCAATCGGCGACGTTGGTTTCCACCGTGTCCCTGGTGCAGGAACGTGTGCCCAACGAGATGCGCGGGCGGGTGATGAGTCTGGTGCAGCTCAACCAGGGGACGGCACAGCTCCTGACGCTGCCGATCGCCGGCATCGGCCAGGCGGTGTCATTGACGGTCCTGTTGCCGGCGATCGGGTTCGGCAGCTTGTTCCTGGTGGTCGCGATCGCGGCCTCTCAGCGGCAGCTCTGGACGGCGGCTTCGGCGGCGGGCGGGGAGCCGGCGCCGACCCCGGGAGGGGCGTCCCCGGGCGAGGCCGATCCCTAGCGCACGGAGCCCGCGCCGGGGGCGGTGGTTCCTCAGACCGGGGGCCGGCGCGTGTGCCAGTCGGTCAATTGCTCGTAGGCGTGGGCGGCGCGGAGCAGGGTGACCTCGTCGAAGTGGCGGGCGGCGAACATGATGCCGATGGGAAGGCCGCCGGTGGTGAAGCCGCCTGGGACGCTGATGGCAGGGATGCCGGTGAAGTTGTAGCCGGCGGTGTAGCGGCTCAAAGTAAAGCCGGGCTCGGGCCCGTCGATCAGGACCGCTGGGCGGGGGTTGGTCGGCGAAACCAGCAGGTCGACGCGCTCGAGCAGGGTCTTGGTGTCGTCGCTGATCTGGCGCCGCGTGCGCTGGGCGTTGATGTAATCGACGGCGGGGACGGCGGCGGCGCGGACGAGGTTGTCGTAGATCTCGGCGCCGTAGTCCGCGGCGTGCGCCGCCATCCAGGGCGCGTGGAAAGCGGCGGCTTCTGGCTCACGGGCGACAGTCCAGTCGATCTCCGGCGGGATGGGGAGCTCGACTTCCTCGACCGTTGCCCCGTTGGCGGCCATGAGATCGAGGGCCACGTCGCAGGCGGCGGCGACTTCGGGATCGCAGTCGAGCCAGAGCTGGGCGCGGGGCACGCCGATGCGGAGGCCATCCAGGCCGCGGTCGAGGGCGCTCGTGTAGTCGGGCAGGGGACGATCGACGCTGGCAGGGTCGGCGGGGTCGTAGGCGGCGATGGCGTTGAGGAGGAGGGCGGCGTCCTCGACCGTCTTGGCCATCGGCCCGACGCAGTCGTAGGACCAGCAGCGGGCCACGACGCCGCGGCAGCTGACGAGCCCGTAGGTGGGCTTCAGCCCTACCACGCCACTCATCGAGGCCGGTGCGCGGATCGAGCCGCCCGTGTCGCTGCCGAGTGCGCCGAGGCAGGAGCCGACGAGGACGGAGGCGGCGCTGCCGCCGCTGCTGCCGCCGGGGCTGTGGGCCAGTTCCCAGGGGTTGTGGACGGCGCCGAAGTAGGGGTTGTTGCAGCTGGTGCCGGCGGCGAATTCGTGCAGGTTGTGCTTGCCACTGAGGACGGCGCCCGCCTCGGCGAGCCGGGTGATGACGAAGGCGTCCTGGGCCGGGACGCGGTCGCGCAGGAAGCCCGACCCAGCGGTCGTCGCGATCCCAGCCGTGTCGATGAGGTCCTTGACGCCCAGGGGGACGCCATGGAGGGGGCCACGGTCGCGGCCGGCTTGGAGGTCGGCGTCGGCGCGGGCGGCCTGCTCGCGGGCGAGGTCGGCCGTGACGGTGATGTAGGCGTTGAGGGCGGGTTCGCTGTCGTGGATGCGCCGGAGGACAGCCCCGGTCAGGGCGGCGGCGCTGAGGGAGCCGTCGCGGAGGCGGCGCGCGGCCTCGGCGATGGTGAGGTCGTAGAGGGCAGCCATGGCGTCCCCGGCTGACTGGTCGTTGTGAGTGGGGGCACTATAGGGGAGGGCGGGCGGAGATCCGCCGCGCGAGCGGGGCGGGGCCTCGAGGCTAGGCGGGATAGGCATCCTTGATCTCGGGGTAAACCTCACGCATGAAGGCCTCCATCTCTCGGATCACCTCATCCTTGGGCTGCTGGGCGTAGTGCCAGATGATGATCAGGTACTCGGCGGGGACGCGCTTCCACTCGGCGACGAGGGCGCGCTTGACGTCGTCGGCGGTGCCGCCGTAGAAGAGGCCGCTGTTCTTGATGGACTCGATCCAGGCCTGTTCGGACTGAGCGTAGTCGAAGTGGGAGCCGGTGAAGAAGCGACTATAGAAGTTCTTGTAGATGTCCAGGTCGTAGCGGCGCAGCTGCTCGTCGAAGGTGGCGCGGTCGGGCCCGAAGTGGACCCAACGGATGTTGGCCTGGCCCTGGCCGAGGCGGGCGCTGCGGCCCTCCGCCTTCGCAACCTCGACATAGCGGTGGGCGCGCTCCTCCAGCTTGTCGATGTCGACGAAGTAGCCGATGTTGAAACCACGCTTGGCGGCGAAGTCGACGGACTCCAGGCTGGTGGCGCTGCTGATGAAGACGGGCGGGTGGGGCCGCTGGTAGGGGGCGGGGGTGACAGCGACGCCGCGGATCTCGCCGTCGGGCCCGACCTCGCCGGGGACGCCGAACTCGGCCGCGAGGTCGGCGGCGGGGTAGCCGCGGACGCCCTCGGCGTAGGGGTAGGGGACCTGGAAGAACTCGCCCTCGTGCCGCAGCAGGTCCTGGGTCCAGGCCTTGACGACGAGATCGACCTGGTCTTGGAAGATGCGGCGGTTGAGGGCGTCGTCGGCCTCGCGCTGGGCGGCGATGCTGCCTTCGGTGGCGCCCGCGGCCGGGTCGGCGGCTCCTGCGACGGTGGCGCGGCTGCCGTAGTGCTGGCCGAGGATCTCCGTCCAGCGGGACTGATAGCCGCGGGCGAAGCCGACGATGAACTTCCCCCGTGTGAGGTGGTCGAGAATGGCGGTGTCCTCGGCGACGCGGATCGGGTGCTGGGTGGTCATGACGTAGCCCAGCTGGCCCATGCGCAGGTTCTTCACCTGGCTGGCCCAGTAGGCGTTGAGGATGCCGGGGGAGGGTCCGATCTCGTAGCCCTCGGAATGCAGGTGGTGCTCGATCTGGGTGAGGGCCCAGTAGCCGAGGTCATCGGCGGCCTTGATGATGTCCGTCATGTCGTGGACGACGGTGTGGTAGAGGTCGCGGTCGCGGCCGAGGGGCCGGCGGGCGCGACGCTCGGCCTCGTCTTTGGCGGGCAGCACGGGGTAGAGCTGAATGATGACCTTGACCGTCATGCGAACCTCTTCTCCCCCGCTTGCGCTAGTCGTCCGGGTAAGCGTCCCGGATCTCGGGGTAGACCTGCTCCACGAAGGTCTCCATCTCGGCGATGACCTGTTCCTTGGGCTGCTGGGCATAGTGCCAGATGAACATGAGGTATTCGGCGGGAACCTCTTCCCACTCGCGGACGAGGGCGCGCTTCTGCGCCTCCAGGTCGTCGCCCAGGATCCACATGCCGCTGTCCTTGATCGTCTGGACCCATCCGGAGGGGCTGGAGGGCGGGCGGAAGTGGGTGCGGGGGAAGAAGGAACTGATGAAGTTCTTGAAGATCTCCACGTCGTATCTGAGGACACGGTCGTCGTAGTCGGCGGGGTCGTAGGCGGGGTGGAACCAGCGGAAATTGGCCTGGCGCTTGCCGAGGGAGTAGTGGCGGCCCTCGCTCGCGGCGATGTCGCGGTAGAGTTCGGCGCGGGACTTCAGCTTGTCGATGTCGAGGAAGTACCCAACGTTGAAGTCGCGCTTGGCGGCGTACTCCACGGTCTCCAGGCTGGCGCTGCTGCTGATGAAGACGGGCGGATGGGGCTTCTGGTAGGGGGCGGGGACGACCGAGACGGCGCGGATCTCGTCGTGGGCGCCGACCTCGCCAGGAGCGCCGAAGCGCCGCGCGGCCTCGCGGGCGGGGTAGTGCTCGACGCCGGTCTCGTAGGGGTAGGGCACCTCCAGGAACTCGCTCTGGTGGCGCACGAGGTCCTGCGTCCAGGCCTTGAGCACGAGGTCGATCTGGTCCTCGAAGATGCGGCGGTTGCGTTCGTCGTCGGCGAGGCGCTGCGCCTCGCCCTCGGGACCCATGCCGCCCTCGGTGACGGCGGCGCGGGCGTCGTACTGCTGGCCGAGGATGTTGGTCCAACGCGACTGATAGCCGCGGGCGAAGCCGACGAAGTACTTGCCGTTGGTGAGGTGGTCGAGGGTGGCGGTCTCCTCGGCGACCCGGATGGGGTTCTGGGCGCCCATGACGTAGCCCAGCTGGCCCATGCGCAGCTGCTTCACCTGGCTGGCGTAGAAGGCGTTCATGATTCCTGGTGAAGGGTTGAGTTCATAGCCCTCGGAGTGGAAGTGGTGCTCGATCCAGGTGAGGCCCCAGAAGCCGAGGTCGTCGGCGGCTTTGACGATGTCGCCCATGCCCTCGACGACCTCGTGGTAGCGCTCGGCGTTGCGGCCCAGGGGCCGCAGGGCTTCGCGCTCGGCTTCGTCTTTGGCGGGCATGACGGGGTAGAGCTGGAGGATGAGCTTGACGGCCATGCGGCTGCTCCCTACGGGCCCCCGGCGTCGGTCTCGGCCCGCACCGGCAGGCTAACACTGCCGGTGCGCCGGGCCGGGGGGATTCGCCGCCACACTAGGCTGTGCCATGCCGCGCCGCGCAGCGAGGGAGAGACGCCGGTGAGCACATTCGAGGAGTACCGCAACCGCTACGAGACGATCGTGATGGAGCGTCAGGACGGGGTGCTGGAGTTGACCTTCCACACGGAGGGCGGTCCCCTGCGCTGGGGCAGCGTGGCGCATGGGGAGTTCGGCGCGGCCTTCAATGAGATCGCGACGGACGGGGGAAACCGCATCGTGATCATGACGGGGACGGGGGAGGAGTTCTCCGGCCCGCAAGGGACGGCGGGCTTCCTGCGCGGGATGCCGGCGGGCGAGTGGGACCGGGTGTTCCGGCAGGGGCGGGCGCTGCTGGGGAACTTGCTACGCATTGAGGTTCCGGTGATCGCGGCGGTGAACGGGCCGGCCTACCGGCACGCGGAGATCCCGCTGCTGTCGGACATCGTGCTGGCGGCGGAGACGGCGGCCTTCCAGGACAGCGCCCACTTCCAGCACGGGCTGGTACCGGGCGACGGCATGCACGTCGTGCTGCCGCTGCTGCTGGGCTGGAACCGGGGTCGCTACTTCCTGCTGACGGGCGAGAGGCTGGAGGCGCGGCGGGCGCTGGAGCTGGGGTTGGTGGCGGAGGTGCTGCCGCGCGAGCAATTGCTGCCGCGCGCGCGCGAGCTGGCCGCGCAGCTGCTACGGCAGCCGGAGCTGACGCTGCGCTACACCCGACTGCTCTTCGCGCGGCAACTGCGCGACCAGTTGGAGCGCTATCTGGGCTACGGGCTGGCGCTGGAAGGGCTGGGCGCGAACGCGCTGGAGTGATCGGACTGCGCTACGCGCGCCCGCGCCGGCGGGCGGGCCCTAATCGTCGATGAAGGCGACGGCCCGTACGAAGCCGGCCGTGCCCTGCGAGATCTTGATGGGGAAGGCATAGACGGTGAAGCCGGAGGGCGGCAACTCGTCCAGGTGGGCCATCTTCTCCACGTGGACGTACTCCATCTCCAGCCCCAGCAGGTGGCAGGGCCAGAGGTAGCTGGCGTCCCGGTCGTGCTTGAGGTAGTCGGCGGACCAGGCGGCGTAGGAGCGGTCGAAGCACCAGGAATCGGTGCCGACGAGCTTGATGTCGTGCTCCAGGATCCACTTGAGGGCGTCACGGCCCAGGTGGCCGCCGCAGGTGAGGTACTCCTCGCTGCCCCAGAGTTTGTCGTTGCCGGTCATGACCAGCACGACGTCGCGGGGCTGGAGGTCGTAGTTCATCTCCTTGAACTTCTGCTCCACCTCCTGCGGGCCGACCTCGGCGCCGTCGGACAGGCCGCGGATGTCGAGCACGACGCCGGGACCGAAGCACCACTCCAGCGGCCACTCGTCGATGTACTTTGGGCGCTCGCCACCGGGGATAGTCTGGGGGCCGTAGTGGTAAGGGGCATCCATGTGGGTGCCGGCGTGGCTGCTCATCTCGACGAAGTCGTCGGCGTAGCTCTTGCCGGGGAAGGGCCAGTCGGCGGGGTCAATGTCGTAGTACTTCTGGTCTTCGATGGCGCCGAGTTCGTGCCCCAGATGCGTGACCTTGACGTTCATGAGCGGGCTCGGATCGCTGTCCGTCACCATCGATAGATCCACAATTCGTCTCGCCACGATGCCATCCTCCCAGATCGAGCGGCCGCGCAGTAGAGAGCGTGCGCGGCGGCCTTCGAGCGCGTTGGCGTAGAGGATAGAGAAACGACCAACGGAGTGCAGACGCTCGGGCCTGGGCGGCGGCACGTGCTGCGCAACGGCCGGGCTGCCTTATCCTGCGGCGATGGAGATCGGCCTCGGCGTTCCCAGTCATCTGGGCCTCACGGTCGACCGCTGGCGTCGCATCCTGGGGGCTGCCGAGCGGCTGGGCTTCACCTCCGTCTTCCACAGCGACCACTTCTTCACCGCCCGCCCCGAGGCGGCGTCGCCGGACGCGCTGATGCTGGCGGCGATCGCGGCGACGGACACCCAGCGCCTGCGCTTCGGACCGCTGGTGTCGCCGATCACCTTCCGCCATCCGGTGCATCTCGCCCGAACGGCGGTGCATCTGGACGAGATCAGCGGCGGACGCTACGTGCTGGGAGTGGGGGCAGGCTGGTTCGCCCCGGAGCACGCGGCGCTGGGCTTCCCCTTCCCGCCGATCGGGGAGCGCCTGGACCGGCTGAGCGAGGCGGTTCAGGTGATTCGCGCACTCTGGGGTCCCGGTCCGGCGACGTTTCGCGGGGAGCACTACGCGATCGACGGGGCTTACTGCCATCCCAAGCCCCTAGCTGGGCGCCCGACCTTGCTGATCGGCGGCGGCGGAGTGCGCCGCACGATCCCACTGGCCACGCCTACGCCGATGAGTGGCACGTGGGGCAGCTCCCCCTAACGACGTTCGCCGAGAAGAACGGTGTGCTCGGGCGGGCCTGCGAGGCAGCGGGCCGGGATCCCGGGTCGCTGCGGCGCTCGTTTGAGCTGCTGGGCCTCGTGGGCCCCTCGCCGGCCTTCGTGACCGAAGCGCAGCGCCGGATCGACGAGATGTTCACGGACCAGACCCCGCAGCAGCAGTTCGCGGTGGAGCCGCTGTTCGAGCCGGGCACGGACGCCGTCGTCGACTTCATCGGGCGGCTGGCCGATCAGGGCGTCGACGAAGTGCAGCTCCAGCTGCTGTTCGTGGAGACGGACGAAGTCCTGGACTACATCGGGCGGGAGATCCTGCCGCAGGTCGCCGGCCTCTGAGGCTCGCGGGCGGCCGCACCGGCACCGGAACAGCACTGTTGCGGGCTCACCGGCGAAGTGGGCGCTTGCGTGAGAAACGCCATGGAGGACGCAGGCGGCGGCGCACATGGTGGGGCCGCACCCGACCTCCAGGGCCACAGTTCACAAAGGAATTCGTCATGGCTAGCTTTCCCGCATATCCTTCCGTTCCCCCGCCAGAACCCGATGCGCGCGCATGGCCCCCGTGGCTGTCGCCGTGGTGACGGCAGCCGTCGGCATCGCACGGGCGCTCAGCCTGAGCGGCGACGACCGCACGCCAGCGAACGCACCGAGCAGCGAGCCCACGACGGTCGTCGCCTCGGCGACGCGCTCCCTGGACCTCACCAGCAACGTTCTGCCCGAAATCGCCGTCTACGACCCCGCCGCCGGCTACGTCGTCCGCTAGTGGTGTCATGCGGGCGCGCCCCGGTTGGCGCGCCCGCGGTCCAGTCCCGGGGAGCCGGGCGCAGCAATGCGCCCGGCTCCTTCGTGTGACGACGCCTAGACTGCGCCCGATGGATCGCACACCCACCGCCGCCCGGATCCGCCCGCCTCCGCTGATCGCGATCTCGGGGGGAAAATTCGTGATGGGGCGCGACGACCGGCGGCCCGACGAGCGGCCCGCCCGCACGGTGCGGGTGAGCCCGTTCCGCGCGGCCCCCAGGCCCGTCTGCAACGCCGAGTACGCCGTCTTCATGGCCCACAGCGAGGCGAGGCCGCCCCGGTTCTTCGAGGAGCCGCGCTTCAACCAAGCCGAGCAGCCCGTGGTCGGCGTCTCCTGGCACGAGGCGCTCGCTTACTGTGCCTGGCTCGCGCAGGCCAGCGGCATCCCGCTGCGGCTGCCAAGCGAGGCGGAGCGGGAATTCGCCGCGCTGGGCGGGCGCGCAGGAGGGGACTGGCCCTGGGGCGAGATCGAGCCGGAGCGCTACGCCCCCCTCGCCTTTGTAGCCGAGGCCAGCGGCCCCCACATTCCACGCGCGGCCTGCGCCAACGGCTACGGCCTGCGCTGCATGGCCGAGAACGTGCACGAGTGGTGCGCGAACCTCTACACGGCCGGGGCGGAGGGCACGACGGACGCGTCTTACCCCGCGGACGACGATCGGCGGCGGGCGAGCCGGGGCGGATCCTGGCGCCACCGGGTGAAGTTCACCCGCGTCTCGGCCCGCTCCAGCCTGCGGCCGAGCGCCCGCTACAACGACTACGGCTTCCGGCTCTACGCGCCGGGCTGAGCGCGCGGGCGAGCGGCAGCGGGAAGCAGCGATGCGCTCAGGAGCGAGGCGCGGCGATCTCCACTTCGTTGCCGTCCGGATCGTCGATGTAGAAGGCGTCGACGGCCATGAAGGGGTGAGCGCCGTCGCGCGTGGCGTGGCCGAGCCCCTCGAGGCGGGCGCGCAGCGGTTGCCAATCCTGCGGCTCGACCTCGAGGCCAAGGTGGTGAAGCGAGGACGGTCCCGCGGCCGTAGCGCCCCCGGGAACGAGGACGATCTGCATGGGGATCGCTTCCTTGTCGCCGACGCGCAAGAACTTGCCGGGGAGGTCTGGGGGCGAGAACACCTCCAGTCCCAGGGCGTCCCGGTAGAAGCGTAGCGACTCCTCCATGTCGGCCACTCGCAGAACCACCTCCACGATGGCGCGGATTCCCGGCATGTTCGCCCCCTTCCGATCGGGCCCGTTCGATCCGGCCCAGCGTAGAGCCTCGGGTCGCGGCGGGCTGCGGACGCCGCCGGGGAGCCGCGGCCGGTCTAGGCCCGACGCAGGACCCGACCGTTCTGCGCCGTGATGAGGCCCGCGCGGATCGTATAGCGGACGGGGCCCATGAAACGAATCGCCTCGCGCACCGAAGGAGCATCGAGGACGACGAGATCGGCGCGCGCGCCTTCCCTGAGGCCGTAGCCGGCGAGCCCGGCGGCGCGGGCGGCGTTCTCTGTGACGGCGTCGTAGAGGAAGTCCATGTCCGAGCGCGACTGCGCGCGGATGGCGTGGCCCAGCGCCCAGGCAACCTCCAACTGGTTCATCCGGCCGAAGGGGTAGAAGAGGTCGGCCACACTGTCCTGCGCGCTGCAGACGTTGAGGTCCAGGGCCCGCATCTCGTTGACGCGCGGGATGCCGCGGCGCACAGGCTCGGCGTCGAAGCGGCCCATGAGCATCAGGTTCTCGTGTGCGTTGCATGCGAAGTGGAGCCCGGCCCGGCGGGCCAGGCGCAGCACTTTGTCCGCGTAGGCCCCGTTCCAGGAGGCCATGGCGGTGGCATGGGAGACCGTGATACCGCCGTCGAAGCCGCTGCGCAAGGCGGTGACGGCGATGCTCTCCAGGGTGCGGGAGGTGCCGTCGTCGGTCTCGTCGGCGAGGAAGTGGAGCGGCCGCCCCGTCCGCTGGGCGATGTCGAAGCAGATCTCCACGTGGCGGCGGGCGTCTGCGTCGGTCCATTCGATCCAGGGAATGCCGCCCACGACGTCGGCGCCCGCTGCTATGGCCTCGTTGAGCAACATTTCCGTTCCGGGCTGGGCGATGATGCCCGCCTGGGGAAAGGGGACGACCGCGATATCGATCACGTCCGCGTAGCGGCGTTTCAGATCCAGCAACGCCTCCAGAGCGGTGAGGCCCTCCGTGGGACCGATGTCGGCGAACGCCCGCAGGTGGGTGGTGCCGTAGCCAACCGCCAGTTCGACGACGGGGCCCGCCCGCTCCACGATGCCCTCGACGGTGTAGTCGCGGCTGAGTTCGATGGTGCCCGTGACGGCGTCGTCGAAGCTGCCGCTGACCTCGTCGACGGCGTCGCGCGACATCACCTTGTCCAGGTGGATGTGGATGTTGACGAAGCCAGGGGTGGTGAGGCCGCCGGCGGCGTCGATGGTGCGATCGGCGGCGCCCAGCGAGGGCCCGATCGCGACCACACGCTTGCCGCTGATCCCGACCTCGACCGCCCTTTCCCGGTCCCGCAGGCGCGTGTTGCGAATGACGAGATCCACGGCTTCGCCTCCTGCCCGCGCCCGCGGGTCACGCACGCGCGGCGCGCGGCGGGCCGATCGGGCGCCGCCCAGGCTAGGGGCTCAGGTTGAGCCCGCTCCGCTGGAGGGCGGCGGCGGCGTTCCCCCCCAGGATCCGGTCGCGGTCGGCGGCGGGCAAGGCGTCGATGGTGGGCAGAGCGTACTTGCCTTCGGCGTCGCCGATCTCGAAGGGGTAGTCCGTCCCGAACATCACGCGATCGGCGCCGACGAGATCGATCAAGAAGCGCAGCGGTGCATCCGCCCCGACGAGGGAATCGAAGTAGAGGCGGCGCAGATAGGTGCTGGGGGGCGCGGAGATGTTGGCGCGGCACTCGGGGTTGGCCTCGTAGTGGGGTGCGTCGTAGCCGCGGTCCATGCGCCCGCTGAGGTAGGGCAGCGTGCCGCCGCCGTGACAGAGGCAGATCTGGAGGCCGGGGTGCCGCTCCAGCAGGCCGGAGAAGATCATGCGACTGACCGCGATTGCGGTCTCCTGCGGCCAGTCGACCAGCGTCACGAGCGAATAGGGGTTGAGGGTTTCACGAGTCGCGCCCGTCATGGGATGCATGACGGCGAGGAGCTGCAGCTCTTCCATGGCCGTCCAGAACTCCTCGTATTCGGGGCCGTCGAGAGGGCGGCCGGAGACGCTAGTGCTGAGGTGGGCAGCGTGGAAGCCGTGGGTCTCCACGGCCCGGCGCAACTCGCCGGCCGCGCGGGCCGGCTCGGCCAGAGGCGACACGGCCAGGCCGATCAGGGCTCCATCGCTCTCCTCCGCCAGGCGGGCGGTGTAGTGGTTGATCCGGCGCGCGCCCTCCACGTCCTCGGCCATGCCGACGCCGGGGAACATCGGGGCCGAGATGAGCTGCAGGTCGACGTGGCGGGCGCGCAGGCTCGCCAGGCGAAGCTCCAGGTCGTAGGCGGGGGGGTCGATGGGGCCGTAGCCGCCGATGGCGAAGACGCCGGGCTCGGGCTCCTCGATCACGGAGTGGGGGTCGCGGGCGTATTCGCGCGCGAGCTGCGGGGAGAGGGCGTGCGCATGGACATCGATGATCATCGGCGCTCCCGCGCGGACACTCGTGCCTAGACGACGGCGACCGCGTAGATCTCGTGCAGATAGCCCTCCTGGAAGAGTCCGGTGACACCCACCGGAGTCCAAGCCGGACCCTGGTCCGCGGGGAAGTACTCCCGGCCCACGTCCATGACGATCTCCCAGGCGCGCGGGTCCTTGTGGAAGGAGATGACCTCGGCGATGTTGTCCATAGAGGCGCCGAATTCGGCCAAGACTTCGCGCAGGCGGTTGAAGGCGTAGCGCGCCTGGGCGGCGGTGTCACCGGGCGTGGTGATCTCGCCATCGCCGTCGGAGGCGACCTGGCCGGCGAGGCCGATCAAGTGCCCGTCGGCCTTCTTTGTGCCGCCGGAGATCGGCATGACCTTCCACCAGATGCTGGGCGGGGTGTGGGCCTGGCGGCCGCCGCCGCTGAGATCGGCGACGGCGCGGAAGGATCCGAGCATGCCCAACTGCGGCAGGGTGGGCATGGCGATGGCGGTCACGGCGGCGACCTCGGAGAAGGGGCGGTCGTTAACGAACTCGTCCTGCCAGACGCCGACCGAGGCCTCCATCCCACGGGCGTCCTGGTGGAAGCTGATCACGTCGATGACGTCGTCGATGCCGCCGCCGAGGCCTTCGACGATCTCGCGCATGCGGTTGCAGCCGTAGCGGGCCTGGGCGGCGTGGTTGCCGGGGCCGATGAGGAGACCGTCGGCGTCGGCCGCGACCTGGCCGGAGACGTAGATGTAGTCGCCCTTGCGGCAGCCGGCCGAAACCGGGTACTGGCGCAGCCAGCGCAGCGTGTCCGGGGTGAGGCACTGCTTGGGCGCGTCGCCGAGGTGGGCGATCGCGCGCAGGCTGAGGAGCGCCTCGGGGCGCTGGAAGCCGACGGCCCCGAGCGCGGTCCAGGCGGGGTACTCGCCGCTCCAGTAGCCGCGTGCGACGTCGTAGACGGTGGGGAGGTCCCGCGGGTCGCGCACGAAGGCCATGATCTCGACGATATCGTCCATGCTGCCGCCGGCAGCGGAGACGATGGCGCGGATCTGGTCCAGGGCGTGTGTGGCTTGGGCGCGCACGTCGCCCGGCGCCAGCGGCTCGAAGTTCGTATCCACGGCGATCTGGCCCGAGACGAAGAGGAGATCGCCCATCCGCACGGCCGGCGAGGCCGGCCACTCCGCCAGCCAGCCCATCGCGGCGGACGGCACCACCTGTCGTTCTGGTCCCGGCATCGTCACAGCTCCTCCCGCACCTCTCGCGCTGCATGCTTACCACCGCTCGCTGGCACGTCAAGTCGCGCGACGCCGGCGCCACGCGGCCGCCGGGCCTTGCGCCGCCCCCGCCCAATCCTGCGATACTGCCCCGGTCGGCGCGCCGTGTGCGGAGTGAGCCCATGGCCAGCATGAGCTTGAGGGGAATGAATGAGCTGAAACAGACGAAGCTCCGCCCCCGTGTCGAGCACCGGCGGTGACAACGACAGCGCCCGGCGCCACTGCCCAAATGCTGCGCGTCGCCGGCCTGGACCTCCACGTACTCAGCGGGGGCAGCGGCAAGCCCGCCGTCGTCCTGCATCACTCGATCGGCGGGCTGGGCTGGACGCCGTTGCACGAGGCGCTGGCGCGGCGCTTTCAGCTGTTCGCCCCCGACATCCCCGGCTACGGGAGATCGCAGCGGCCGGAATGGGCGCGCGATCCCCGTGACCTGGCGATCCTTCTCAACGACGGCCTGGAGCGCCTGGCGCTGGCGGACGTGGTGCTGATCGGGCTGGGCTTCGGCGGCTACCTGGCCGCAGAGATGGCGGTCCTGAATGCCCGCCGCCTGGGCGCGCTGGTGCTGGTGGGTGCAGCCGGCCTGCAGCCCAGCGAGGGTGCGATCCTGGACCAGATGCTGATGGACTATGGGGACTACGCGAGAGCCGGCTTCAGTGATCCAAGCGCCTTCGAGGAGTGCTTCGGCGACCCGCTGCCCGAGGACTCGCTAGCGGCCTGGCAAGCCAGCCGGGAGATGACGGCGCGCGTGGCCTGGCGCCCCTACATGTTCGACCGCCGGCTGCCGCACCTGCTCACGGAAGTCCGGACGCCCGCGCTGATCGTCTGGGGCGAGCACGATCAGGTCGTACCGCGGAGTTGCGCCGACGGCTACGCAGAGGCGTTGCCCAACGCCCGCCTCGAAATCGTGGCCGGCGCCGGACATTTGGTGGACCTGGAGCAGCCCACGATCCTGGCGGGCCTGATCGCCGCGCACGCCGGCGCTCGCTGAGCCGCAGCCATCTGGAAGGAACGTCCATGCACATCGCCTACTTCACGGAGCGGCCCTACCAGGACCCGCAGTCGGGGTACTTCGGGGCCTCGGGCCGGGCGATCGTGGATCTGGAGGAGAGCAACGCCTCGTACAACCCGCGCGTGGCGGCGGACCTGTACAACCGCTACATCGATGAGAAGGTCTACGCCGAGGAGGTCGGGTTCGACGGCCTCATCCTGAACGAGCACCACAGCACGCCGTTCTGCATGGGCAGCGTGGTCAACGTGGAGGCCAGCATCCTGGCGCGCGTCACCCAGCGCGCCAAGATCATCCTGCTGGGCAACATCCTCCCGCTCTGGGACGATCCGCTCTGGCTAGCCGAAACGCTGGCCGAAGTGGATATGATCTCGCGTGGCCGTCTGGTTCCGGGCTGGGTGCGGGGGACCGGCCGGGAGCAGTTCACGCACAACATCCCGCCGCCGTACAACTGGGAGCGCTTCCAAGAGGCGCACGACCTGATCATCAAGACCTGGATCAGCGCCGGCCCCTTCCGCTGGGAGGGCGAGCACTTCCAGTACCGCTACGTGAATCCCTGGACGCGCCCCTACCAACAACCGCACCCGCCTATCTGGATCCCCGGCGTGGTCAGCAAGAACACCGTCAAGTGGGCCGCCGAGCGACGCTACCCCTACGTGATGCTGGCCACCGACCTGGAACCCACGCGCGACTCCTTCGCCTATTACGACGAAGTGGCAGGTGAGAACGGCTACGAAGCGGGGCCGCAGCACCGCGCCTACCTCTTCAAGCTGCACGTGGACGAAACGGACGAGCTGGCCGAGGAGGCGGGGCGCCGCTTCATCGCCGGGCCCAGCAATCCCTTCCTGGAGGGCAACCAGGGCTCCGTGCGCCCCCACATCCAAAACGCCCCCGGGCTGACCTCCGGGAGCGGATTGCTGCCCACGGTGGAGGTCTTCGCGGCCCGCTTCTCGCGGGGCCGCGAAGAGCGCGCCCGCGAGACCGCCAGCCCGCGGGAGAACACCGCCACGAACCTCGGCACCTACGAGGATCAGATCGAGCGGATGAGCATCGTCTGCGGGACGCCCGACAGCGTCCTGCCTCGGATCCGGCAGATCATGGAGTACCTGCGGCCGGGTACGCTCGCCTTCTGGGACGGGGACGGCGCCATGACGCATGAAGACGCCATGCGGAGCCTTCGCTTGATGGGGAGCGACGTGCTGCCGGCCATTCGCGAATACGCCAAGGAGTTGGACTTGCCGAGTCCCTTCGAGCTGGATCCGTCGACGAACCAGCCCCTCGCCGTCGCCGCGCCAGGGGCATGATCGCCTGGGGTCCAGCGCGAATCGCCTCCCCGCCGTGCGGGGCGCGAAAGGGAACGCCCGATGCCCGTTGTCCACACCGTCCGGGATCCCGTCAGCAGTGACGAGCTGGGCACGGTGCTCATGCACGAACACGTGCTGTTGGGGTCGCCGGGGGTACGGGAAACCTGGCCGCAACTGTGGGATCGGGACGCCTGCCTCCAGTCCACCATCGAGAAGATCCGCACGATTGAAGCGACGGAGTTCCGCACGCTGGTGGACGTGAGCAGGGCCGATATGGGCCGGGACGTCGCCTCCTCCGCGATGTCCAGGAAGCGACGTCGATCAACCCCATCGCCGCTGCCGGTATCTACTGGAACGTCCCCTTCTCCTGGCAAGGGCGTGAGCCCGACGAGATGGCCAAGGCCTTCATCAGCGAGATCACGGAGGGCAGCGCGGTCCGCGCGGGGATCATCAAGCTGGCCATCCACATGGAGTTCAGACCGGTGAACGAGGTCTGCTTGCGCGGCGGCGCCCGCGCGCACCGGGCCACGGGCACGCCCATCACCACGCGCACGTTTCCCCAGGAGATGGGCCGCGAGCAGCAGCGCGTGTTCCGGGAGGAAGGCGTCGATCTGAGTCGGGTAGTGATCGGCCACCAGGCGACCAGGACGACTTCGATTATTACCAGGAGTTCATGGATGCGGGGAGCTTCATTGGGATCGATCACTTCGGCGTCGCAGTGTTCCCGAACCGCACGATACACAACACCACGGGACGGGTGGCCGTCGTCGCACGGCTCTGCACGGCGGGCTACAGCGACCGCATCGTCCTGAGTCAGGACGCGCAGGCCTGCCGGGACTGGGGCATATCCACGCAATTCCCCGAGGGCAGTAACCCCGACTGGAATTACACACACATCAGCCGCGCCGTGCTGGCGCTGCTGCGTGAGGCCGGCGTCAGCGACGATCAGATCCAGGCGATGCTGGTCGACAACCCGCGGCGCCTGTTCGAGAACCAGACGCCGTACTAGGCGCATTCGGCGGACCCCCTCGGAGCGACGTGGTGGGAACGCGGCGCGGGGGCCGATGGGACGAACGATGTCCAACCTAACCTCGGACTTCCTCGCCATCCAGGACGTCCTGCATCGCTACGCGAGCGCGCTGGACGGCAAGAACTGGCCCGACCTCAGGGCCGTGTTCACGGCTGAGGTGCGGGCGGACTTCCGCTCCTTCGGCGTCAAACAGGTCTTCACGGGGCCGGCTGGGGAATGGATCGCGCGGCTCGAGGGAACGCTTTCCGGGATGGACGCCACGCAACACCTGATGGGGAATCACCACTACACGCTGGCGGGGGAGCGCGCCACCGGCACAACTTACCTGCAGGCCACGCACGTCTGCGCGAACGAGGCCGGCGGCGACCACTACGTCGTGGGCGGGCACTACGAGGTCGACTTGCACAAGGCCGGGGAGGCCTGGCGGATCGCGGCCTACACCCTGGTGGTGACCTGGCAGGCGGGCGATCGGGGTGTACTGCGCGCGGCGCGGCGGCGGCGTGAGGGGGCAAGCCCGCCCTCCGGGTGAGGCGACGGGCACGTCCCGGCGCGTCAGACTGCCCGTCTCCGGGATGAAGGGGGGAGGCCATGCCGAAGAGGGCGACGGACCGGGAGCGCGCGAGCGCGACGATCGCCTTGCTGGCCCCGTTCGACGCCGGCGACGCGGCAGCACTGGCCGCGGCCGGCCTGATCCGAGGCCACCGCCCGGGCGCGTTCATCGCGCGGGAAGGCGACCCCGGCGACGCGCTGCAACCGTGCTGCAGGGCAGCGTGCGGATCGCGGTGACGGCGCCCGACGGCACGGAAGCCACGCTGACCGTATTGGGCCCCGGCGACTCCTTCGGTGAACTGTCGCTGCTGGACGGGCGGCCGCGCTCGGCCAGCGCGATCGCGCTTGGAGTCCACACGCACGCTCGTGGTGACGCGCGCCGCCTTCGATCACTGGCTGGCGGGGCGGCCGGGCGCGGCGCGTGCCGATCACGCAAGCGGCCCTGGCCTCCATGCTGGGCGTCAGCCGGGAGAGTGTGAACACGGAACTGAACACCTGCGCGCGGGCCGGCTGGGTGCGGCTGGGTCGCGGCGCGGTGGCGCTCACGGACGCGCGGGCTCTGGCCCAGGCCGCCGCCGGAGTGGACTAGCGACGCGGAGGCGCGCCCGCTTCGGTAGAGGCCAGCAGGGCCTGCGCCTTCTTGTACATCGCGTAGTCGACGAGCTTGCCCTCCAGGGCGATGGCGGCGCGCCCCGCCGCTTCGGCCTCCTCGAAGGCGACGACGAGGCGGCGGTAGTAGGCCACGTCCTCCGCCGAGGCCGCGTACAGCTCGCGCGCCGGCGCCACCTGGCTGGGATGGATGAGCGTGCGGCCGTCGTAGCCGAGCCGCTTGGAGAGGCGGCAGTCCGCCCGCAGCGCCTCCTCATTGTCGATCTCGCTGAAAGCGCCGTCCAGCACGTAGGGCAGCCGCGCCGCGCGCGCCTCCAGCAGGACCTTGGAGCGAGCATAGAGCAACTCCGTGCCCTCCACCGACCAGGCGCTCTTGAGGTCGCGCTGGAGATCGCCGTCCTCGGCACTGCCGAAGGCCACACTCTCGACGCGCGGGGCGGCGGTGGCGATCTCGAAGCAGCGATGCACGCCGAGCGCCGTCTCGATCAGCGGCACGAGCTTGACGGAGTCCGGCGCCAGGCCGCGCTCCCGCTCCAGGCGAGCGATCATCGCATCGGCGTTGCGCACGTCTCCGCCGCCCTCGGCCATGGGCAGCGCGATGCCGTAGAGCTGGGGCGAGATCACCGCCGTGAGATCGTGCTCCAAGTATTCGGGCTCGCTGTTCACGCGCACCAGGGCGGGCAGGCTGAGGGAAGGCAAGAGCGCCGCCACCGCGCGACGCGCAGACTCCTTGCGCTCCACGGCGACGGAATCCTCGAGATCGATGATGATCGCGTCCGGATCGTAGCGGGCCGCCTTCTCGATGAGTTCCGGCCGGCTACCGGGGGTGTAGAGGCTGATCAGTGGCGCCGGCACTCGGGCTCCTCCCCCAGCGCACGCGGGGTCAGACGACGCCCTGCGCGCGCAACTCCTCCAGCTCCTGCGCCGAGAGGCCCAGCCGCTGGCGGTAGATCTCGTCGTTGTCGGCGCCCAGGCTCTTGCCGGCGTGGCGCACGGCGCCGGGCGTACGTCCCATCTTGGGGAAGACGCCCTCCATGCGCAGCGGCGCGCCCTCGCCATCGGGGCTCTCCACCACCATCTCGCGCGCCTGGGCGTGCGGGTCGGCCAGGATGTCGGCGATATCGTAGATCGGCCCGACGGGGACCTCGTACTCGCGCAGGATCGACATGATCTCGTCGCGGGGGCGGGCGGCCATCCACTCGCTGATGATGACGTCCAGCGCCTCGACGTGCTGGACGCGGTGCATGTTGATATCGAAGCGCGGATCCTCCACCAGCTCAGGCTGCTGCATGGCCGCGAAGAGGCGGGTGGCCGTGGTCTGCGTGCCGGCGGAGATCACGACCCAGCGGTCGTCCCCCGTGCGGTAGGTGTTGCGCGGCGCGGAGGTCCGCGTCCTGTTGCCGATGCGGGTGGGCGCTTCGCCCGTGAGTTGATGCACGAGGGCGTTGGGCCCGAGCATGGAGAAGAGGCTCTCCCAAAGGCTAACGTCGATCACCTGCCCGCGACCGCTGCCCACGACATCGCGGTGGTAGAGGGCAAACATCGTCGCGGTGGTGGCGTAGAAGCCGGCGAAGCTGTCGGCTAAGGGGAATTGCGGCAGCGTGGGCGGGCCGTCGGGCTCGCCCGTCATCTCGGCGAAGCCGCTCATCGCCTCCACGATGGTGCCGAAGCCCGGCTGGCTGCTGTACGGGCCGGACTGCCCGAAGCCGGTGAGGCGCACCATGATCAGGCGGGGGTTGAGGGCGGCCAGGGTCTCGTAATCGACGCCCCAGGCCTCCAGCCGGCCGGGGCGAAAGTTCTCGATGAAGACATCGGCGTCGGCCAGCAGCCGCAAGAGGAGGTCGCGTCCGTCCGGCTTGGAGATGTCCAGCGTGATCAGCTTCTTGTTGCGGTCGTAGTACTTCCACCAGGGGTTGACGCCGTCCACGCTGAAGCCGAACCCGCGCAGATGGTCGCCCTGCGTGGGGTGCTCCACGTGGATGACCTCGGCGCCGAAGTCGGCCAGGAAGCGGCCGGCGAGGGGCGCCGCGACCACCGTCGCGCACTCCACGACCTTGAGTCCCTGCAACGCCTGCGGCGTCCCCGCGTTGTCGACGGTCATGGCGTCAGCCGTCCCGCTGCCGACGTACGGGCTCGACAGGGAAGGCCTCCACGTCGAAATCGGCGCCGTTTAGCTTCACGGTCTCGGAGACGGGGGTGGGGTCGCGCAGTGCGGCCTCTGTATGACAGCCGTTGCGGGCGTTGCGCAGCGCCGCGGCGACGAGTTTCTCGTCCGCGTCCGACTCCACGTCCAAATCGACCTCGACCTTCTCCATCAGGGAGCGACGGTCCTGGCGGAAGACCGAGCCTTCGATGCGCCACTGGCCCGTGATGTGCATGCGCACCTTAGCGATCGTGATGTTGAGCATGGACGCGTACAGCGCCAGTTGGGTGAGGTGTCAAAAGGCGATGGCGGCCAGGAAATACTGCAGCGGCGCCGGGGCTGTGCCCTGGCCGCCCAGCGCCGCCCCCTCGTCGCTGACGATGGTGAAGCGCCCGGCTTCGGATCCGTCTGGGCGCCGGTTCTCGAAGATCGGCTCGGGCCGGTAGAAAGTGCCGAACTTGAGCATCTGATTGGCGCTGACCTCCACGTCGCCGGCGGGGCTGAAGGTCGCGCCCACGGTGACGTAATCCTGTAGCCGGTCGCCTTCGCCCTCAGCCTGCGCCATGGCCGCTCCCTTCCCGTGCCGCGCTCAGCCGAGTTCGGCCTGCACTTCGTCCA
The DNA here is from genome assembly GCA_965247775.1 of Dehalococcoidia bacterium. Classification (GTDB taxonomy): domain Bacteria; phylum Chloroflexota; class Dehalococcoidia; order Bin125; family Bin125. The sequence goes on along the minus strand of OZ252031.1, from coordinate 689,239 downwards.
GATCGAGCGGCCAGCGAACGGGGGTCCCCCGCTTGGCCGAGAGGTCGAAGGCAGCGGTGAGCAGCGCGTTGCGATGCCCTTCGGCGGCGGTGGCGTGCGGCGTCTCCACGCCCTTGGCGACGCGCGCAAACCAGCTGTTGGTCTCTTCGCGCATGGGTCCCCAGATCTGCCCATAGGCCTCGTCGCCGGGCGGGTAGCTCGCCAGGAACTCCACGTGCCGATCTTGGGGGAGGTCGTAGCCCTCGTCGGCGGGGCGATAACCGGCGTGCTGGGGATAGTCCGAGGCGAGCACGATATCGCGGTGGGTGTCGTCGATGGTGAGGGCGCCGCGGGTCCCCACGATGGCGATCTCCAGGCCGTAGACGGCCGCCGGCCAGCTAACCGGCATGCCCACGCTGAGCGTCATGGTCCAGACCGTGCCGTCGTCCATGGTGACGATGCCCGAGGTGGTGTTGTTGACGCCCAGGTGGCCCAGCACCTTGTCCGACGAGCGGGCGTAGATCTCGACGGGCGTCTTGCCCTCCATGAACCACATGCTGATATCGACGGTGTGGGTACCGTTGATGTTCATCGGTGTCCAGCCGAGGCGCTCCTCCGGCGACTTGGTGCGCCCCAAGCCCGCCTCCGGCGCGACCCGATTGAGTAGCGCCCGGGTGGTGACGGAGTCCACGTCGCCGATGGCACCGCCCGCGATGCGCTGCTTGATCGTGATGTAGCGGCGGCGGAAACGCTGGGTGTACCCCATCACGGCGTCGACACCGGCCTCGCGGATCGCCTGGTAGACCTCCAACGACTGGTAGACCGTGGTGGCCAGCGGCTTCTCGACCAGCAGGTCGTGGCCGTGCTCCACGGCGGCCAGGGTGGGCTGGGCGTGCCCGGCCTCGTCGGTGGCGATGATGGTGGCGTTCACCTCGGGGCGGGAGAGGAGGGCCTCGATATCGGTCGTGTAGAAGTCGGCGCCCGTGGTTTCGGCGAGTTCGCGGGCGCGGGTCTCGTTGAGGTCACAGAGGCCCAGCCACTCCACCGAAGGGTAGTTCTGCGCCAGGATCGCCCGGATGCGCCCGATGGTGCCGCAGCCGATCACCGCCAGGCCGATGGGGGTGGATTCCTTCTTCGCCATGAGGCTGCCTCCTGGGTGCGGGGAGGATAGCGGCCGCGCGACTTCCGGGGCGAGCCTTCGAACCCGCTGCGTCGTTCGCCAGAGCTTCAGGTTGCCCGTGCCACAATGCTCGCAGAGCATCCACGCGAGGCCTTGGCAACGGGGCGAGCGGGCGGACGAGGCAGGGTCGGGAGAGGAGAACAGGCAGAGATGACCCGGAGAATCAACCGCAAGATCGCTGCCATATTCGCGGCCGGCGACCTCGTGGCCGACGGGGTCACCGGCGGCGTCATCGCCGCGACGGACGTTGGGGACGACAACGAAGCCCCGATCACCGGCGCCGCCTACCAGCAGGCGGTCGATGCCGCGCTGGCCTTCACCGGCGGCGGCAGCGTCACCGAGACGGAGGCCGGAGACGAGGACGGCGCCTACGAGGTGGAGGTGCGCCTGCCCGATGGACGCTCCGTCGACGTGCGCCTCGACGAAAATTTCGTTCCTATCGACAGCCAGCCCGACAACGGCGGCGACGACGACTAGCCACTGCCCCTGCCCACGTCCCCTTCGTGAGGCCCACGGCCGGCGACCGTGGGCCTCACACCCTCCCCCTCACCGCTCGGCCTCGCCCTATCCTGCCGCCGCAGCGGAGGAGCGCGTCATGGCAACGGTCGAAACCGTCACCGGTCCGGTGGAGGGCAAGAAGCTGGGCTTCACGCTTAGCCACGAACACGTGGGGGGCCAGATTCCGGTGGTCAAGCACCACTACCCCTGGTTGGTCGATCGGGACGCCGAGCGCGAGCAGTCGATCCGTGAGCTGTCTCAGGCCAAGGCGGGCGGCGTGGACAGCCTCATCGAACTGAGCACGCCGGACCTGGAGCGCGACGTCGAGCTGATGCAAGAGGTGTCGCAGGCGACGGGGGTCCAGATCGTCTGCGCTACGGGGCTGTGGCGGGTCATCCCGCGGTACTTCCACGACAGGAGCGCCGACGAGATGGCGGACGTGTTCCGACGCGAGATCGAGGTGGGGATCGGCGAGAGCGGCATCCGTGCGGGGGTGATCAAGGTCGCCAACGACGCCGAGGGCGTGACCGAGCAGGGCGAAAAGCTCCTGCGGGCGGCGGCACGCGTCAGCCGGCAGACCGGCCGCCCCATCAGCACGCACCACTGGGCGCCGAAGGAGGTGGGGCGGCGGCAGGTGGAGATTCTTCACGAAGAGGGCGCGGACCTGGACCGCGTCTGCATCGGCCACAGCGCCGACACAACCGACGCCGACTACCTGGAGGATCTGCTGCGAGCGGGCGTCTACCTCTCGCTGGACCGCTACCCATCGCTGAACCGCTACCGGGGCTACGAGGACACGCCCAGCTGGCAAGAACGCAACGCGACCGTGAAGACGCTGATCGACCGGGGCTGGGAGTCACGGCTGATGCTGGGGCACGACTACGCCCCGCACGTCCATAAAGAGGAGAGCCCCACGCTGTACCTCTTCCTCACCAACGTGGCCCTCCCGGCGCTCCGCGCCGACGGCGTGAGCGAAGAGACGGTGGACACGATGATGCGGGAGGCCCCGCGGCGCTTCCTCACGGGGGAAGCCTGACCGTTCTCACGCTCGGCGTTATCCTGCGCAGAGCGGCCGCTCACTGCCCCCCCCCGGAAGGACCTCCCATGCACGACCTGGTGATTCGCGGCGGCACCGTGGTGGACGGCACGGGAGCACCCGCCGCCCCCGGCGACGTGGCCATCGATAACGGCCGCATCAGCGCCGTGGGCGCTGTGGACGGCCCGGCGCGCGAGACGATCGAGGCCGAGGGCAAGCTGGTCACGCCGGGTTTCGTGGACATCCACACCCACTTCGACGGCCAGATCACCTGGGACCCCACCCTCTCCCCCTCCAGCTGGCACGGAGTCACGACTGTAGTCATGGGCAACTGCGGCGTGGGCTTCGCCCCGGTGGCGCCGGGCCGCGAGGACTGGTTGATCGGGCTGATGGAGGGGGTGGAGGACATCCCGGGCTCGGCGCTCGCCGAGGGCATGGCCTGGCGCTGGGAGACCTTCCCCGAGTACCTGGACTACATCGAGGGGCTTCCCACGGTGATGGACGTCGGCGCGCAGGTGCCGCACGGCGCCGTGCGGGCGTACGTCATGGGGGAACGCGGCGCCCTGAACGAGCCTGCCAATCCCGAGGACATCGCCGAGATGGCCCGTGTGGTGGAGGAGGGCATCCGCGCCGGCGGCCTGGGATTCACCACCTCGCGCACACTGGCGCACCGCGCAATCGACGGCGAGCCGGTACCCGGCACCTTCGCAGCGGAAGATGAGCTTTTCGGCATCGGCCGGGTGCTGGGCGAGCTGGGCACAGGCCTTTTCGAGGTGGCGCCCGCCGGCGTGACCGGCGACGACCCCTCCCAACCCGTGAAGGAAGTGGCCTGGATGCGGAAGCTGTCAGCGGAGATCCGCCGGCCTGTGACGTTCGGCCTGACGCAGGTGGACAGCGACCCCGAGCATTGGCGGGGCATCCTGGCGGAAGCCCAGGAGGCGCTGGACGGGGGGGCGGACATCGTGCCGCAGGTCGCCGGCCGCACGATCACGATGCTGATGACCCTGGCCAGCCGCCACCCTTTCCTTCAAGCCCCGGCCTACCGCACCGTGCGCGATCTGCCCTGGGACGAGCGGATCGCCCGTTTGCGCGAGCCGGCGTTGCGCGCCGCCATCCTCTCGCAGTGCGATGCGCCGGACCCGGCCCTGTCCTTCGTCCGCTTCGATCGCATGTTCCCGCTCAGCGACCCGCCCGACTACGAGCCCAGGCCGGACCAGGCGGTTGCGGCCATCGCGGCGCGGGAGGGCCGCAGGCCCTTGGAGGTCGCCTATGACCATCTGCTGCGGGACAACGGCCGGGCGATGCTGATGACGCCGCTCTTCAACTACAGCGACGGCGATCTGGAAGCGACGCGGGCCATGCTGCAGCACCCACGCAGCGCAATCGGCCTCGCCGACGCTGGCGCGCACTGCCGCATCATCTGCGACGCGGCGACGCCCACCTTCATGCTCAGCCATTGGACGCGAGACCGCTCCCGCGGCGAGCGCCTGCCGTTGGAGTGGGTGGTGAAGAAGATGACGCAGGACACGGCGACGCTGTACGGCCTGAACGATCGCGGCGCCCTGCGCCCGGGGCTCAAGGGTGACGTCAACGTGATCGACTACGAGAATCTGCGCCTGGCGCTGCCGGAGGTCGCGCACGACCTCCCCGCCGGGGCCGCGCGGCTGTTGCAGCGCGCCAGCGGGTACGAGGCGACCGTCGTCCGCGGGACCGTCGTGCGGCGGCACGATGAGGACACGGGCGCCCGACCGGGGCTCCTCGTGCGGGGGGCGCGCGCCGGCGCCTGACGGCGGCGGCGGCGGTCGTTTTCCTTATCCATGGGACGGCCTAGCATCGGTGGGCGCCGGGGCCCGCCCCCGCTGCACGCGTCCAACTCCAGAAGAGAAAGAAAGGCCCTTCGCCCTATGCGCACGCCACGCCTGCACCGTGATCGCCAGCAATGGATGTTCGACTATCTCGTCAAGGAGACCGGCCGCGTCTTCCACTGGGACGAGGACGGGCGCGCCACGCCGCCGAGCGTTCGCAGCCACGCGCAAATCAGCAAGCACTTCGGGCGGGTGGGGCAGCGCTTCGAGCGCATCGCGGCGGAAGAGGAAGCCGCCGGGCACACGGAAACGGCGATGGAGCTGTACTTCCGGGCGGCGGACGCGTTCGCTCAGGGACAGCACCCGGTGCTGGAGACCACGGATGAGAAGCGCTACCTGCACGGGCGCTCCCTGGCGAGCTTCGCCAAGGTGATGGAGTACGCCCCCTACCCCCTGGAGCGCGTCGAGGTGCCCTGGGAGGGGGTGGAGATCCAGTGCAACCTGCACCTGCTGCCCGGCAAACCCACGGCGCCCGTGGTAATCCTGATCCCGGGCTGCGACATGACGAAGGAGATGTTCCCCGACCCGCTGGTGAATCACGCCCACCGGCGCGGCATGCACCTGCTGGTGATGGACGGTCCGGGACAGGGCACGAGCAACCTGCGCGAGATCAAGGTCACGCACGACAACTACGAACGTGCCGTGCTCAGTGTGGTGGATTACTTGCAGGGCCGCGACGAGATCGACAACGAGGGCATCACGGTCTGGGGTCTGAGCATGGGCTCGTTCTGGTCGTTGCAGGTGGCGGCGGTGGCCGATCCGCGCATCAAGGCCGTGGCCGGGCCTTGGGCCTCGTTCATCGACAAGTACTGGATCCTGGACACGTTCTCTCCCCGCTACAAGCAGCTCTTCGGCTACCTCACCGGTGCGCAGAGCGAAGAGGAGCTGGACGAGATCGTGGGCAAGATGACGGTGGAGGGTCGGGAGGGGGACATCCAGTGCCCCGTGCTGCTCAGCGTTGGGGAGTACGACGCGCGCAGCCCCGTGGAATTGATCTACGACTTCTACGACAAGATCTCAGCGCCCAAGGAACTCTGGGTCTACGAGGACACGTACCACATGACCAAGCTCTTCCCGGCCGACCTCAGCCGGGTGGACAGCCACATGATGACCGTGGACTGGCTGCGCGACGCTTTGGCGGGGAAGTTCCCTGCGGGCTACGCACGCCAGATGTACCTGCGCACGGGCGGCGGCGGGCCCAGCGGCAGCCAGGGCGAGGGGCAGGACGCCTTGCACTGGTGGGAGAGCTAGCACGCAACGGGTGGCGGCGAGGGTCCTAGGCGCGGGCTAGACGGTCGGTGTCCAGGGTCCCTCGACCACGACGGCCTCCTGCTGCCCCGGCCAGGGGGGCATGGTCAGGCCCAGCACACGCAGGGGCTCGCCGCCCAAGGCGCGGAACTGAAAACGCGTGGCGAGCGGCAGCGTCAGCGCGACGCCGGGGTCCAGGGCCAGCACGGCGTCGCGGCCGCCAGCGTTGCACCAGACCGCGCCGCGTCCCGACAAGACGAACCAGAGTTCCTCGACCGTGCGGTGGCGCACGGCACGCGAGATCTGGCCCGGGCGCAACGTAAACTGCGCCATGCCACCGCGGCTCAGGCCAGGCAATACTCGCACGGCGGCGCCGTCCGGCGCCGTCATCGTCGGGGACTGGGACAGCCGGACTGTCTGGAACATGTCGCCCTCCCGCCTCGCGGCCGGTGTGACCGCGCTCAGCCCAGCGTCGTCCGCACCAGGCCAGCCAGCGACGTCTCGGGCCGGGCGCCGTAATGGCTGATGATCTCGGCGGCGGCGATGCTGCCCAGGCGCCCGCAGGTTTCCAACTCATAACCGCGAGTCAGCCCGAAGAGCACGCCCGCGGCGTAGAGATCGCCCGCACCGGTCGTGTCGACGACGCGCTCGACGGGCTCCGCCGCGACGGGCAGAACGGCCTCCGGGGTCACGATCAGCGAGCCGGCCGACCCGCGGGTGAGCGCGGTGATCTCGCAGTGCCCGCGGATTCGAGCCAGGGCGGCGTCGAAGTCATCGACCTGGAACAGGGAGAGGATCTCCGCCTCATTGGCGAACAGCACGTCCACGTGCCCCGAGACCAGATGCAGGAACGGGCCGCGGTGCCGCTCCACGCAGAAGGGGTCGGACAGCGTCAGCGCGACGCGGCGCCCCGCCATGTGCGCGATTTCCGAGGCGCGGACGAAGGCGGCCTTGGCGGGCTCTTTGTCGAACAGGTAGCCCTCCAGGTAGGTGATGGCCGAAGCTTGGATCGCGGCGGCGTCGATGTCGTCCGGGCCCAGCTCCACACTGACGCCGAGGAAGGTCTGCATAGTGCGCTGGGCGTCGGGCGTGACGAAGATGAGGCAGCGCGCCGTGGAGCGGCCGTCGAGGGCCGGGGCGGCGCGGAAGTCCACTCCCGCAGCGCGGATGTCGTGCTGGAAGACCGCGCCCAACTGGTCGTCGCGAACCTGGCCGATGTACGCTGCGCGGCCGCCCAGCGAGGCCACGCCGACGACGGTGTTGGCCGCCGAGCCGCCGGAGATCTCGATGCCGGCGCCCATCCGGGCGTAGAGGGCCTCGGCCTGGTCCGCCTCGATCAGCGTCATCGCGCCCTTGGCGAGTCCGAGTGCGCGAATCTGGGCCTCGCCGGCCTGCGCCAGCACATCGACGATGGCGTTGCCGACGCCGACGACGTCGTACGTGATTGCGGGCACCGGCGTCTCCGTTCCGCGCGCTGCACCGGCGCCTAGGTACCGCTCTCCCAGGAGTGCAGGTAGGCCTCCTGTTCGGCCGTGAGGGTGTCGATCGTGACGCCCATGGCGGCCAGCTTCAGCTCTGCCACTTGCTCATCGATGGCGGGCGGGACCGGGATCACGCCGGGCGCGGGCGTCGGATCCTGCAGCACCAGATATTCGGCGGCCAGGGCCTGGTTGGCGAAGGACATGTCCATCACGCTCGCCGGATGGCCCTGCGCGGCTCCCAGGTTGACCAGGCGTCCGTTGGCCAGCAGGAAGATGGAGCGCTGGCCCAGCTGGAACTCCTCCACGAAGGGCTGCACGACGCGGCGCGTCTCGCTCATCTCCGCCAGCGCCTCCTTGTTGATCTCGTGATCGAAGTGGCCGCTGTTGGCCAGGATGGCGCCGCTCTTCATCAGCTCCAGCGCCGGCCGATCGATGACGTGCTTGTCGCCCGTGACGGTGACGAATACGTCGCCGATCGCCGCCGCCTCGAGTATGGGCATGACGCGGAAGCCGTCCATCGTCGCCTCCAGGGCGGGCAGGGCCTGCACCTCGGTCACCACGACCAGCGCTCCCATCCCCCGCGCGCGGGAGGCCACGCCGCGCCCGCACCAGCCGTAGCCCACGACGACCACGGTCTTGCCGGCCAGGAGCACGTTCGTGGCGCGGATGATGCCGTCCAGGGTGCTCTGGCCGGTGCCGTAGCGGTTGTCGAAGAAGTGCTTGGTGCTGGCGTCGTTGACCGCGACGATGGGGTACTCCAGCGCGCCGTCGGCGGCCATGGAGCGCAGGCGGATGACGCCCGTGGTGGTCTCTTCGGTGCCGCCGATCACGTCCGGCAACCGCTCGCGCCGGTCGCGATGCAGGGTGGCCACCAGGTCGGCGCCATCGTCCATGGTCAGCGTGGGATCCGTGTCCAGCGCCTGGTTGAGGTGCCGGTAGTAGGTAGCATCGTCCTCGCCCTTGATGGCGAAGACGGAGAGGCCGGCATCGGCGACGAGCGCCGCCGCCACATCGTCCTGCGTGGAGAGCGGGTTGCTCGCGCAGAGGGTGATCTCGGCTCCGCCCGCCGCCAGCGTCAGCACGAGGTTGGCCGTCTCGCTCGTGACGTGGAGGCAGGCCGCCAGCCGTTGGCCGGCAAACGGTTGCTCACGGATGAAGCGCTCGCGGATCTGCCCCAGTACCGGCATCTCCCGCTCGGCCCACTCGATACGGTCCACGCCAGCCGTTTCCAGGGACGGATCGGCGATATCAGACGGGATGCCGGCTTGCTGGCTCATCGATTCCTCCTGGCGAACACATACCCCGACCAACGGTACAGCCGCATCCGCGGATGCGCCGCGCGCGCGCGCGGAGGACGGGGAGCCGCCCGGGGGCGCTCGGACGGGGCTGCGCCGTCGGGCCGAGCGGCGGTCAGGTCGTGTGCCAGCCACCGTCGACGCGGAGGGTGACGCCGGTGATCCAGCGGGCGGCCTCCGAAGCCAGGAAGAGCACCGGCCCCACCTGGGCCTCCGGAGGCAGGATCCGCCCCACGGGCATGCGCCGCGCCGCCGCCTCCAGCATGCCGGGCTGGGTCATCATGGAGCGGAGCATGGGCGAGTCGGTATGGCCGGGCGCGATCGCGTTGACGCGGATGCCGCGCGGGGCCCATTCCCCACCCAGCACCCGCGTCAGGGACGCCACGCCAGCCTTGGCCGGACTGTAGGCGGCGTAGCCGGGTGAGCCGGAGTAGGCAGCGCCCGAGGCGACGTTGACGATGCGGCCACCCCCCTGGGCAAGCATCACGCGGCCCACCGCCTGGCAGACCAGCCAGGTGCCGCGCAGGTCAATGTCCACCACCCGGTCCCACAGCTCCAAGGGGTAGTCCGCCGCCTCATGGCGTGCGTTGATCCCGGCCACGTTGACCAGCACATCCAGGCGGCCGAACGCCCCCATGGCGGAGGCCGCCATCGGCTGCACCGAGCCGGGATCCTCGACGTCCAGGTGGAAGGCTTGTGCCGGCGCGTCCGGCCGCGCCAGTTCGCTCGCGAGGCGGGCGCCGGCCGCGTCGTCCAGGTCGGCCAGGGCCAGGGTCGCGCCGGCCTCGGCGAAGGCCGTCGCGATGGGCCGGCCGAGGGCGCCGGTGGGTCCCGTGATCAAGACGACCTGGCCCGAGAAGTCGAAGGGGTTCTCGAGTGGCATGCCATGCTCTCCCTGTTCGGCTCGGTCAGAAAGTCGCGATCGGGTTGACCGGGCAGCCGGTTCCTCGCTCGATCAGCAGCGGCGCGACGCTGAAGTGGAAGGCCCAGCGCTGCTTCTCGCGGCAGGCCGCCATGAGCCGGTCCAGACGCAAGTTGTCCAGCAGGGGGCAGCCCATCATGACCAGCGCGATCTCGTGGATGGGCATACGCCAGCCGGGGATCTCGGTGGGGAGGGTGTCGGAGATGCCGTCACAGCCGAGCACGGCAACGCCACGATCGTGCAGCCAGGGCAGACACTCCACCGCCAGCCCGGCCATCCCCTCCACGCGGTGCGCCCAGGCGCCCACCGCGGCGCGGCGCGCGGCGCGGCCGGTCGCGACGAGCAGGATGTCGCCCTCGCCGACGCGCAGGTCTTGCCGGGCCTCCGCCGTTTCCAGATCGGCGACGGTGATCGCGTAGCCCAACTCGAGCCACTCCAGGCCGTGAGCGGCGGGCACGTCCAGCAGCACGCCGCGGCCGACGATGCCGCTCGCGAAGTTCATGACCGTGTGCGCGTGCGCCCCGTCGCTGCGCACCTTGCGTGAGTCCACGCCGTTGTACATCTGGCCCTTGATGAAGACGTGGCTGAGCGCGTCGATGTGGCTGCTGGTGGGGCCGTGGGGCTGGAACATGACCAGATCGAAGGCGGCCTCGAAGCCGGGCAGGCCCGGGTCGTGGCGGGCATCGTCGCCGGCCGCGAGCATGATGTGCCGCGCCGGGAAGGGGTTGTCGATGCGGGGCTGGGTGGCGATGGGCAGCGCGCAGGAGACCGTCGTGCCGTCCCGGATCAGGGCGGCGGCCGCGCGCACATGCTCCGGCCGGAGCAGGTTCAGGGTGCCGCGCTGATCGTCGGGGCCCCAGCGCCTCCAGTTCGACACCTGCTGGGCGATGGCGTCGACGTCGGCCTGCGTCGGCTGCGGATCGGCCATCGCGCTTCCCCCGCCGTTCAACCCGCCTCACGCAGAACCCGCTCGAAGACCTCCAGCGTGCGCCGCGCGAAGCGCCACATGTTCTCTTCGCGCTCCACAATCCCGGTCTCCAGGGTCTCCGTGTGCTCGGCCGGACCCGTCACGGCGATGCAGGTGTGCCCGGCGGCGTCACCGTAGCGGTTGCCCGTGGGCCCGGCGGCGCCCGTCTCGGCCAGGCCCCAGGTCGTCCCCAGCCGGTCGCGGATCGCGCTCGCCCCCAGCAGGGCGTAGGGTTCGCTGCTCGACCGGACGCCGGGGTGGTCGGCCAGGTCGATGCCCAGCAGCACCTCGCGCGCGGTCTGCGTGTAGATCGCGCCGCCGCCCATGAAGTAGGCCGAGGCCCCCGGCACCGAGAGCAGCGCCGCCGCCACCAGCCCGCCCGAGGACGACTCCGACACCGCGACCGTCTCGCCGCGCTGCTTCAGCAGCGCCCCCACCGACTCCGCCATCGCCAGCAGCTCAGCCATGGCTACTGCTCCATGATCACGATCTCGGCCGTGCCGCCACCGTTGCGGCGGTGCTCGGCCGCCGCCTGGTAGGCCGGGTTGCGGTAGTAGGCGATGGCCTCGTCCGCGGAGGGGAACTCGGTGGCGACGTAGCGGTTGTAGTGGGTGGGGCCTTCCAGGATCTGCTGGTTGCCGCCGCGCGTCAGCGTGCGTCCGGGCGCGGCGGCGTAGAGCGGCGCCGTGCCGTCGAGGTAGCGCTGATACTTCTCCTGGTCGGTGATGGTGACGCGGGCGACATAGTAGGCCTGCCCGGGCGCCTTCTCGGCCGCGACGCCCTCCACCCCCTCCACGATCGAGATCTCCGCCTCGCCGCCGCCGTCGCGACGGAAGCCCGCCGCCTTCTGGTACTCCGGCTTGTTGAAGTTGGTCAGCGCCGCCTCCACGGAGGGCCACTCGACGAGGACGAAGCGGTTGTAGCCGCCTTCGAAGCCTTCCAGCACATGGGAGCCACCGCCGCGTGAGAGCACACGGGCGTCGGTGTCGGCCAGGATCTTGGTCGCGCGATCGGCGTACTTCTTGTACTGCTCAGGGTCATGCACCTTGACGAAGGCGAACCAGTAGGCAGCCATGCAGCGCTCCTTCCCTCGGGCCTCCGTCGTAGGAAACCGGGCGCAGGGCAGACTAGCGCCTTTGCCCTCGCGGTAGGATGCGCCCCGAGCGGCAAGGAGGTGCGGCGTGACCGAGTCCGATCGCGAGAGGCTGAAGGGGTGGGTCCTCGACTTCACCGAGGCCTTCAACCGGGAAGACCTGGACGGCGTCATGGCCTACATGGCCGAGGACGCGCTCTACGACGAGTTCAACGGTGCCCGCTCCGAAGGCAAGGCCGCTATCCGGGCTGCCTTCGAGCCGCAGTTCCGCGGCGATTTCGGGACGATCCGCTTCCACCCCGACGACCTCATCCTGGACGCCGAGTCGGGCAAGGCGCTGATCAGCTGGACCTGCAGCCTCCAGCGCGGCGACAGCGCCGTCGCCTGGCGCGGCCTGGACATCCTCCACTTCCGCGACAGGCAACTGACCGTCAAGCAGACCTACGCCAAGGCGGAGAAGCCGCTACTGACCAAGCGCCCCGACTAGGTCCCGCAACCCTCCGCGTCGCGCGCGCGTCGCGTTCTGGCTGGCCCACTCCTCCACCGTCCATTCACCCGCCGTCCGTATGTGATAACCGGTCTTCGTGAGCAGGAGTCGGATACGCTCTCTGCCCGCTGTTATCCGAAGGTGCCCGATCCCCAGCCAGCATGGCCGACGGCAGAGCCGTCGACGTCTCCAAGAGGAACCATCGATCCGTGAGGGTCATTTTCCCCGCACCGAGACGCCCGAGCGGGAGCCATACCCGGCGCACTCGCACGATGGCCGCGTACTCCAAACACACTACCTCTCCCGGCTCTAAAGAATCTCGTGCGGCGCTCCCAGCCGGCGAACGGAAGTCATCGCGCCTCAGGGGATGATCTTCTCGCGCTGCCAGGCGCTGTAGTGGCGACGGAACATCTCCTCGTTGTCGACGAAGGCGTCGAAGCCGGCGCGGCGGGCCTTGGAGACGTCGAAGATGGCGTCGTACGTCTGGCGGAAGAAGATGTCGGCGAAGCGCCAGACGGCGATCTCCTCGTAGCGGTACGGCTTGAGGCCGTACTTGGCGACCATCCCCTCCCAGACGGGCCCCTTGTCGGCCATGAACTCCTGCAGGGAGAGCCCCTGCGGCGGGGCCACCTCCATGCCGAAGAAGTCCGCCAGCTTGGGCCAGAGCGCGTCCCAGCGGTAGATGGTCCCGTTGGCGATGTTGAACGCCTCGTTGCGGGCCGCTGGGGCGGTCGCCGCCCACTCCATCGCCCGGGCTAGCAGGCCGGCGTCCGTGAGGTCCCGCAGGGTGTGGTAAGCGGTCTCCGGCCCTGGGAAGCGCAGCGGTCGGCCCAACTCGCGGCAGATCACCGCGTAGAGGGCGATGTTGGTGAAGATGTTCTGCGGGTTGCCCACGGCGAAGCCGCAGATCCCCAGCGGCCGCACGACGGACCAGTGCCAGTCCTTGCCCACCTGTCGCGCCCGCAGCCAGTCCTCCTGGTCGTAGTAGAAGTTGGGCGGCAGGTGGCGGGGGTCGTCCTCGCGCGCGGGCGTCGTGAAGGGGCCCAGGTGGATGCCGTAGTACTTCGCGCCCTCCACCAGGACCACGCGGCGCAGCCCCGGCGAGCGCTGCTCCACCGTCTCCACCAGGTTGCGCAGCATGGTCAGGTTCGGCCCCACGTTGTCGGCGGGGCGATCGAAGTGCTGCAGCGCCGCGAAAAAGATCGTGTCGACATCCGTCACGCCGGCCAGAGCGGCCTGGCAGGCCGCGCGATCGAGCAGGTCCAGCGCAAGGTGTTGCGCGCCCGTCTCGTACTCCGGCCTGCGCCGCGAGATCCCCACGACGTCCCAAGCGCCGGCGCTGACGAGATGCCCGACGAGGGCGCGGCCCGTGACCCCCAGCGACCCCGCCACGATCCCCTTGCGACGCGCCATCCCGACGTTCCTTTCGCCGGCCCCCGCGGAAGCGCGCGAAGTCTAGGCGACCCGACACGGGCACCGCGCCGCGCCCCTAGCGGCCATCGGCTGTGGTGACACAGCCGTCGTACATCTCCAGGCGACGGTCGGCGAAGCGGGCGAGGCGCTGGTCGTGCGAGACGACGGCGACCGCGCGGCCGACCGTGGCCTCGGCCCGCAGCAGCTCCATGACGGCCAGGCCGCGCTCGCCGTCGAGGCTGGCGGTGGGCTCGTCGGCGAGGATGACGGCCGGGTCGTTGACGAGGACGCGGGCGATCGCGACGCGCTGCCGCTCGCCAGCGGAGAGTTCGTCAGGATGGTGCTGCAGGCGCTCCGCCAAGCCGACCCGGTCGAGGATCTCAGCCGCGCGGCGGCTCGCGTCGGCTCCGTAGCGGCCGTCCAGGTTGAGGAGGAGGAGGACGTTCTCCAGCGCGGAGAGGGAGTCGATCAGGTTGAAGCTCTGGAAGACGAAGCCGATGGAGCGGCCGCCCGCCGATCCAGACCCGCCGTCCGTGGGGCGAGCGAGGCCACCGAGCAATGTCAGGAGCGTCGTCTTGCCGGAGCCGGACGGGACCAAGATCGTGACGAGTTCGCCCGCGCTGATGCGGAGGTCGACGCCGCTGACGGCGACGACCGCGTTGTCGCCCGTTCCGAAGACCTTCGCCAGACCCCTCCTCCCAGAGCAGCGGCTCGCTCATCGAGCCCGCCTAAGCTCGGAAGACCGAGACGGGGTCCGCTTGCACGACCCGGCGCAGCGGCACCAGCGCTGCGATGAGCGCGATCAGGGGGGCGGCGACGACGATCAGGATCAGGTCCGTCCAGCGGAAGTCGGCCGCGAACACGACGATCGCTTGCTTCGCGAAGGCCGAGCCGGTGACGCCTCCAGCACAACGACGATACTGAGGACGGGGGTTCCGATCTCCGCCACTTCGTCCGCGACGGTTTGCGCGATCACCTCACTGCGGATCGCCTCGGCGCGCGGACCGAGATCGCCGAGGCCGGCGATCAGTTCGTCGGGGGAGACGCCGGGCCGCGGGGTTAGGAAGACGTCGGAGGTGGCGCTGACGGGCGCCAACACCGCCGCGGCGTCGTCCCAGTTCAGGAAGGCGAGTGCTGCGTCAGCGCGTTGCCGCCGGTCGTCGTGGCGGCGACGCGGAACGCAATGCCGTTGAGGTCCAGGCCGTCGCCCACCTCCACACCGAAGCGACTGCGGAACGATTCGTCGATCACGACGGCGCCGGGCGCGACCTCGAAGCGGGTGCGGAGCGCGGCCGGCAGCCCCCGGCCACCCCCTCCGGACCGAAGGCCAGGAAGAAGCCGAGATCGCGGACCTCCTCGTAACGGAAGGGGAACAGCCGTCCGCAGACCTCGATGGCGTTGGCGACGTCTGGGTGATCGCGCACACGCGCGACGGTGTCCGGGTCGAGCTGCGAAATGGTGTGGAACCGCTCTGGAGGACCCAGAAACTGCCGGGGAGGCGCGTGAAAGGCATCGCCGGCGCCCTGCCGTCCCCGGTACAGGGACACGACGGCGACGACGATCAGCACGACGCTGACGGCGACGCCGCGCACAGCGACCACGGGCCGCATGCGCTGGCTGGCGAGCGGGCGCAGCGCGAGCGGAACATGACCCTCGCGAAGAACAATCACGTACACGCGCCCCAGCCCGCGCCCGGGCCATTCTCGCACGGCGGCGTGATGTCGGTCTTCGCGCCCGCCAACGGCTCAGCGGCCGAAGTCGGGAAACAGCGCTGGCGTCGTCGGCAGTTCCGTGGCTCACAGAGCCGGGTCGTGCCACTGCGCCCCTTGGCGATGGGAGCGGCGGGACCGGAGAAATCTCTGTCGCTGACGAAGGGGATGGTGGACCGGCCGGGCTCACCCCAATGCCCGCGGTAGCGGGTCCAGAGGGCTTCCTGATCGAACAGACGGAGCGTGTATTCGCCGGCACGATCGTCGTCCAGCTGCCCGAGCACCTGCCGCTCGGCGAGCAGGACGCCGCTGCCGCGGGCCCGATCGGTCTGGACGATGACCCGCGCGTAGATCCCCGCCAGCGTGTAGTTCGCGTGGGAGCCCCCGGCGACGTAGACGTACGGGTGCGTGCCCCCCGCGCGCAGGATCTCGAGCCAGCCGACGGCCTGCCCGCCCCGTGCTGACTGTAAGCGAGCAGGTCCGGCGGCCGCTCGCCGGCGCGGGCCTCGGCGGGGTCCGCGTCGAGAAAGACGAGCATGATCATCTCCCAGTCGCCCTCGTGGTGGTTGAGTGCGTCGTTGAAGATGTAGAACAGCCAGTACTGCACGACGACGTTGAGCCCGTCGTCCAGGACGCGCGCCCAGACAGTGGGCTGAGATCCAGGAAGGACTCCTCGTCCGCCAGCGCCGCCTGGAAGGCCGGTCCGTCCGCACGGCCGCTGACCTCCGCGCCGGAGAGGACCGTCGCATGGCGGCGGAACAGTTCGAGATCACGGGGAGAGAAGCGCTCGCTCTCGTCGAAGGCGAGGACGGGGGAAAAGCGCGTCGCGATGTCTTCGGCCAGCTCCGCGGCGACGGCGGCGGGCGCGTCGCCGGGGATCGCGGACCCCAGCACGATCGCCAGCACGCCGAAGGCCATCGCCGCCAAGGATCCCAGCGCGGAAATCAGGCGCACGGGGCGGCTGGGGCGACCGGTGATCCAGACGGACTTCGTCGCGAGGTAGCCGAAGGCGAGCACGGAGGCGATAAAGAGCAGCGTCCAGTGCGCCGCCCAGCCGTCGGCGACGATCAACCAGGCGGCGACCGCCGCTACCCCTCCGGCGATCAGCGCCGCCGCGGTGGTGAGGCCGATACGCGGCAGAAACATCGTCTCGCTCTCGAGGGTCCCGGCAGCAGGGCGAGCCGTCGTCGGCCTGGCGCGGGGGCATCGTATCGCGCCGCCACGGGGCCTCGGCGGCCCAGCTGCGAGGACGCGGACCCGAACCGACGCCACGGCTATCCTTTGGCGACGGAGCGAGCGGTCGCGATGGGGGCAGTGCAGCCTTGGACGAGCAGCGGGGTCTCGGCGCGGCGGATGACGGTTAAAGCCGACGCGGCATGCGGCCCCACGTTGCACCGCTGGCGCAGGGCGAGGCGGCCGGGCAAAGCGCTGATCGTGCACGGCTGGGGCACGCACGGCCGCACCTGCGCGCCCCTGGGCGAGGCCCTGGCCCGGGCGAATATCGAGGCCTGCGCGATCGACCTCCCGGGGCACGGCGCCGCGGCCGGCGAGCGGTTCTCCTTCTCGCGCGTCGAGGAGGCGCCGGCGGCCGCGGTGCGGCTAATCCCCAGGCACCGCTGACGCTAGTGGCCGACAGCGGCGGCGCCACGCTGGTCACCGCGTTCGGCCGGGAGTTCGGCTGCTATCCGCTCGCCCTGGTCGCCCCCTATGTGCTCCCGCGGGCCACGCAGATCATCTCGCGCCGGGTGCTGCGGGACAATCTGCGGCTCGTGCTTTCCGACCGGCTCGACATCCGGGGGAGACGGATGGAGGATGCCTCGTCGAACGCCGCGTTCATCGCCGAACACCGTACGGATCCGCAGGCGCTGCGGAGCGTCGATCGGCACCACCTGCTGATCTTCGGACGCGCAGCGCTGGCGGCGGTCGTCCGCCGCGCGCCCGGCATCCACGCCCCGGTCCGGATCTGGCGCCCGAGCGGAGATCGGGTCGCGCGTTCGGTGGGGCTACGCCTGCTGGCCCGCCGCATCGCGAGTGAGGACATGCGCATTCAGGTGGCCCCCGGGGCCGATCACTGCCTGCTGCAGGACCCGCGCCACGGGGCATCGGTGATCGCCAGCGTCGTGGAGTGGATCGGGACCCGCGCAGCGCCGCGAGGCTGTACCGGGTCACACACGTCCACGTCCGCCAGCGCGCGCTAGGCGTGGCGGGGACCGGGACGGGCTATCCTGCTCCCGGGCCCCTCCGCGCCGGCCGGGGCCGGGACAATACGATGGACGCCCCGGACCGTCCGGTTCTCCTCTACGACGACGGCTGCCGATTCTGTCGCGCCTCGGCAGAGGCCGTGCTTCGCTGGGACCGCGCCGGGCGGCTGGCGCTGCTGCCCTGGTCCGACCCCCAGGCCCTGGCCTGGATGCAAGAGCTGACGCCGGCCGTGCGCGACCGCAGCATGCACGTGCGCCTGCCCGACGGCGCGCTCCTGCACTCGGACGAGGCGATGGTGGCCTTGCTGGAGGCGCTGCCCGGGCTGCGCTGGCTGGGCGCCCTGGCGCGCCGCTGCGGCGTCGTGCAGCGCCTGGTCGGCGGGGGCTACGGCCTGGCGGCGCGCAACCGCGAGATCCTCTCGCTCTTGGTGCCCAACCGCGCGCCCGTTGAGCGACGGACCGGGCTGTCGTGACCCCTCCGGAGCCCTCGCGGGGGCTGCGCTGGCGCGCCTATCTCATCAGCGGCCTGTTCATTGTGGCGGCCGGCGTGCCCTACGCGGCGTCGTCGCGGACGGCTTTCCCATCTCCACCTTCCCGATGTTCGCCGGGGCCCGCTCCGAGGAGGTGTCGATCGCGCATACGGTCGTGATCGCGGCGGACGGCAGCCAGCGGCTCCCCCGTCCCCAGGCCGTCGCCAACGACGATGTGATCCAGGCCGCCGAGACCGTGCTCCAAGCCCTGCGGCAGGGGCCCGAGGCCATGGCCAGGCGCTGTCGCCTGGTCGCGGGCTCCCTGGCCGGCGAATCCGGCGCCCGGGTGGGGGTGGTCACAGAGCGCTACAACGCCGTCGCCTACTTCGACGGCCGCACCGAGCCGCTGGAGCGCATCGTGCACGTGAGCTGTGCGGTGCCCGGATGATCGGCCGTGGCTTGCCTACTGGCTGGCCCCCGCCCCGGCCGATCGGCTGGCGCTGCTGCGCATCCTGATCGGGGGCTTCGCGTTGGGCTACCTCGCGATTCGGGGCGCGGCGCTGGCCAGCGTCGCCGACTTCGGCGACCCCCGCTTCGAGGCCGTGGGCGTTGGTCAACGTGCTGACGGAGCCGTTGCCGGCCTCGCTCGTGCGGGCCTTGGTGCTGGTGGCCTTCGCCTCAGAGGTCGCATTCCTGCTGGGCTGGCGATACCGCCTCTCGGAGCTGCTCTTTGCTCTGCTGCTGCTCTGAGTCACGACCTACCGCAACTCCTGGGGGCAGATCTTCCACACCGAGAGCCTGCTCGTTCTGCACGTCCTGGTGCTGGCTCTGGCTCCCGCCGCCGACGTGCGCTCGCTGGACGCGCGCGCCGGGCGCACCGTATCGGCGCCGGCCCCCGACCCGCGCTACGGCTGGCCCGTGCGCCTGATGGCGCTGATCACCGTGCTCGCCTACGTGATCGCCGGCGAGGCCAAGCTGATGCAGGCCGGCTTCGCCTGAGTCACGGACGACGTCCTGCGCAACCACGTGGCGTTCGACAGCCTGCGCAAGCTGCTCCTGGGGGGCGCGCACTCCCCCATCGGCGCGGAGCGGCTGCGGTACCCCAGGTTCTTCCTGCCGCTGGCCGCTGACGATCGTGACCGAGATTGGCGCACCGATCGCGTTGTTGCCTGGGCGGATCCTGGGTCGTTCGATCAGCGTCTGGTGGGCCATGGCGGCCTGGGCCCTGCACGTGGGCATCTTCGCCATGATGTGGATCGCCTTCCCCTACCAGCTGCTGGGCGTGGCCTACCTGCTGTTCTTCGCCCTCGAGCGCTGGCGCCTCTGGGACCGTCTCGCCGGCGCCCGCGCACCGGGAGCGGCCCGCACGCGACCCGTCGCGCCCACCGCCGAGCGGGGCTGAGGCCCGCCCGGTTCGATCTTCGACGTCCCGCTACACTCGCGGCCGTGGCGAGGAGGACCGCGTCATGCTGCAGTTGCTTATCCGCAATGGCACCGTCGTCACGGAGCGGGGCGCGGCCGGTGTCGACGTGGCCGTGGAGGACGGGCGCATCGCCGCGCTCCATCCGCACGGGGCGGAAGCGCCGGAGGCCGCGCGCACGATCGACGCCGGCGGCCTGCTCGTCTTGCCCGGCGGAATCGAGCCCCACGCCCACATCGCCGAGCGCGTGCAGCAGGAGTGGGCGGGGCGGCCCCAGGTGTACACGCAGTCGCCCCAGGACGCGAGCCGGGCCGCCGCCTTCGGCGGGGTGACCACCATCCTGGACTTCGCGGCGCTGCCACGATCGCGGGAGCCGGACGGGCCGCCACCGTCGATCCTGGACGGACTGGAGGCCCGGCGCGCGACGTTCGGCGGGAACTGCTACACCGACTTCGCCTTCCACTTCTTCCTCTTCTTCGATGTCCCACCGGACGTCATCGCCCAGATCCCGGAGGCGATCGCGCAGGGGGTGGCCAGCTTCAAGATCTTCACCAACGGCCGCGTGCGGGTGCCGGCCGGGCCGCTCGGTGCGGTCATGGAGGAGGTCGCCCGGCACGGCGGCATCATGGCGGTCCACGCCGAGGACGACGAGATCGTCGGTTACATGACGGAAAAACTCAAACGCGAGGGACGCGACCAGGGCTACAACCTGCCCCTCGTGCACAACAACCTCTCGGAACAACTGGCCTTCCGCCGCGTGGTCGATCTGGCGCGGCACAGCGGGGCCGCCGTCTACTTCGTGCACGTTACGGCGACCGAGGGCGTGGCGGCGATCGACGGGGCGCGGCGCGAGGGCCTGCCCGTCTACGGCGAGGCGCTGCACCACTACCTGCACTTTACCGCCGACGACTACCGAGGCGAGGGCGGCACCGCCATCCACACCTACCCCGCGATCAAGTCCGCGGGCGACCGCCAGGCGCTAATCGACGGGCTCCTGGACGGGCGCCTGGCCACCACGGCCACGGACGAATACACGACCTCACGCGAGGTGAAGCTGCACGGCCAGACCATCGACACGGTCTGCGGCGGCCACAACGGGATCGAAACGCGCCTGCCGGTGGCCTATACGAAGCTGGTGCAGGAGCGGGGCATGTCGCTGGAGCGCTTCGCCGCCGTCACCTCGACCAACGCCGCGCGCCTGCTGGGCCTGTTCCCGCGCAAGGGCGTCGTCCGTCCCGGCAGCGACGCCGACTTAGTGCTCTTCGACCCGGCGCTGGAGAAGACGCTGACGCGCGCCGACCTGCACGACGGCTCCGACTACAGCATCTGGGAGGGCTACCATTGCCGCGGCTACCCTGTGACGACCATCCTGCGCGGCAAGATCATCGTCGAGGGTGGCGAGCTGCTGGGAGACCCGAGCGACGGCAGGTGGCTGCCGCGGGCCATCGCGCCGGAGATCACGGCGGGTCCGGCGCTTTAGCCGCCCCGCGGCCGGCGCCGGCGGCTTTGCGGATGCGCTGCCTTGGTTTTGGGGAAAACCCCCACGCTCGCCCGGATGGCGCTCGCTAGCGTGGCCGGGTACCGGGGAGTGGATCGCGACCGGAGGAGGCCGGGGATGTCCCTGGTCGCGCCGGGCGACAAGGTCTTGCTGGTGCACCGGCGGCTCTTCGAGGGCGACGGGGGGCGCTACTTCCTGGGTACCGCCGACGCCTATGATTCGGGCGTCGTCAAGGTCACGGGCGTGACTTATGTGCGCGGCGATATCGGCTTCGTCAAGAAGGTACAAGTCCGGACGAAGATCATGTCGCTCGGCTCGGGTGGCTGATCGGGTACCAGCTGCCGTCCGAAATCGAGAGCGACGAGTTGATCTTCCTCGACCGAGGCCCCAGCGGCATTGTCCTCACCGATCAGCGCGGCTGCGAATTCGACATGATGGAGCGTCCGCGCGCCGCCTAAGCCGCCGTCCCGGGCGGGGCCGTCCCTTAGCGATGCCCCGCCGGCGCGCCGCGCAGCCAGGAGGCCACGACCGCCGCCGCCAGGATGCCGACGCTGACCAGGAAGGCCAGCTGCAGCCCATCAAGGAGCGCCGCGGGCGCCACGAGCGGATCATCCAGGCCCCGCGGCGAGCGCGCCTCCGCGTAGGCCGCCGCTTGGGCGCTGAAGAGGGCGCCGCTGATGGCGAGCCCCACCGACTGCCCCACCGTGCGGGTGGTGGCATCGAAGGCGGCCGCCGTTCCCACGCGCTCCGCGGGGATCGATTGCACCATCGCGGCGATATTGGACGTCTGAAAGACGCCGCTGCCGACCCCGATCACGCTCAGCCGGAGGACCAAACCCGGCACGGAAGCCTCCAGCGGCATGGTCAGCAGCCACACCTCCCCGCCGAGCATGATCAGCAGCCCAGCCGTCGCGAGCATCCGCGCGGAGAAGCGGCCCCCGAGGCGGCCGGCGATGGGTCCGGTCAGGGCCATGCCGATGGGGAGCGCCGCGACGAGGCCGCCGGTTTCCAGGATCGAAAAGCCGCGCGCCTGCAGCAGGAAGAAGGGCATCAGCACCCAAACGCCGAAGTTGCCCGCGAACTGCAGCGTCTGCGCCAGCACCGCCATGGCGAAGGGCCGCACTGCCAGCATGGGGAGGGCCACGACCGGGCTCGGCGCGCGGCGCTCCCACCAGACGAAGGCGCCCGCTAGCGCGACGCCGGTGGCGAACGCGCCGATCACGGCGGCGCTGCCCCAGCCCCAGGCGTTACCGCGATTCACCCCCAGCACCAGCAAGAAGAGAAAGATGAAGAGCAGCACGGCCCCGGGCAGATCGGCGCCGTGGGGCCGCTCCAGCGCCGGGCGGTCGCGCAGGATGAACCAGGCGGCAACCGCCGTGAGCACGCCGAACGGCGCCCGCAGCCAGAAGAGCGCTCGCCAGTCCAGCGTTTCCAGGATGACGCCGCCCAGCACCGGACCCGTCGCCAGGCCCACGCCGACGGAGCCCATCATGAGCCCGATGGCGAAGCGGCGCTGGGAGGCGGGAAAGACGGCCGTGACGATCGCCGGGGTCAGCGCGGCCACCGTCGCCAGGCCCAGGGCGATGACGACGCGGGCCGCCAGCAACTCCCCCAGCGATCCCGCGGCCGCCGCCAGCCCACCACCCACGGCCGACAGCAGCAGCCCCCCGGCAAACAAGCGACGGTGACCGTAGAGGTCGCCGAAGCGCCCCGCGTTGAGCGACCAGCCCACCGTCACCAACGCGAAGACGAGCGCCAGCCACAGCACGTCGTCCGTGCTGGAGCCGAATTCGTCCGACAGCACGGGCAGCGCCACGGTCACCGCCGAAACTTCCACCGTGTTGAAGAGGAAGCCCAGGCAGGCCAACACGAGCGCCCAGTAGCGATAGGGGAGGCCCAGCAGCGGCCGGCCGCTGATCAGTGCCTGCTCCGCGTCGCGGCTGCGCGCCATGGTCCCTCCAGAGCGCGCGTACTCTCACGGAACGGAGGCTTCTCGGCAATGCGGTGTCGACCGGAGCACGGCGCGCGCCGCTCCCCCACGCCGGCACCGGGGCGGCTATTCTGCGGCCATGGCACTGGAACTCGTGGGGATGATCGGCGTCCAGCCGGCGGCCTCGACCAGCCGCGTCAACGTGATCGGGGGCGGGGTCGATCCGGGCTTCGTCTGCGACTTCACCAGCGCGCACGAAGCGAGCGGCTTCGACCGCGTCCTGGTGGGCTACGCCTCCACGTCCGCCGACGGCTTCCTGGTGGCCCAGCACGCGGCGGCGTGCACGGAGCGGATCGGCTTCCTGATCGCGCACCGCCCCGGCTTCGTCGCGCCTACCCTCGCCGCGCGCCGTGCAGCGACGCTGGATCGCTTCGCGCCCGGCCGCGTCGCGCTGCACATCATCAGCGGCGGCTCCGATGCCGAACAGGAACGCGACGGCGATTTCCTCGGCCACGACCAGCGCTACCGGCGCACCGACGAGTACGTGGGGCTAGTGCGCCGGATGTGGACGGCGGCCGAGCCCTTCGACCACGAGGGCGAGTTCTACCGCGTGCGGGCGGCCTTCAGCGAGGTGCGACCGGAGCCCGGCGCGATCCCTATCTATTTCGGCGGCTCCTCCCAAGTCGCGCTGGCGGTGGCGGCGAAGCACTGTGACGTGTACGCGATGTGGGGCGAGCCCCGCGCCGCCGTCGCCGCCCAGATCGCGGCGGTACGGCGCACCGCGGCCGCGCACGGCCGCCGGCCCCGCATCAGCGTCTCCTTCCGGCCGATCCTGGGCGAAACGGAAGCCGCCGCCTGGGAACGGGCCGGCTCGATCCTGGCCGGGGTGGAGGCCGACCGCAAGACGAGCGGGGCGGGGACCATCACCTCGCGGCATCAGTCCGAGGGCGCTCGGCGGCTGTTGGCACTCGCCGCGCAGGCCGAGGTCCACGACGAACGGCTGTGGATGCCCGTCGCCGCCGCCACCGGCGCGGCGGGCAACACCAGCGCCCTCGTGGGCACGGCGAAGCAGGTGGCGGAGTCGCTGCTGGCCTACTACGACCTGGGCGTCACAACAATCCTCATCCGCGGCTTCGATCCCTACAACGACACGGTCGACTTCGGGCGCGAGTTGATCCCGCGCCTGCGCGCCGGCGTCGCCGCCCGCGCAGGCGCCCCCGTCCGCGCCTGACCGCCCCAGCCGAGGCGGTCGCCGCCCGGCCCGGCTAGACTGCCGGCCAGCGATCGGGTGCGGAACGCCGCCCGCTCCGCGAGGGGTTCCCATGCGCTTCGGCGCCGTCTTCCCGCAGACCGAGATCGGCACGGATCCGGCGGCCATCCGCGACCTGGCGCAGGCCGTGGAGGCCATGAGCTATGACCACCTGGTGCTGTACGACCACATCCTCGGCGCGGACCCTGCCGACCGCGATCCGCCCCTGCGCGGTCCTTACACCAGCGCCCACCCCTTCCACGAGCCCTTCGTCACACTGGGCTACCTGGCCGCCCTGACCACCACGATCGAACTCACCACCGGCGTCATCGTCCTGCCGCAGCGACAGACGGCCCTGGTCGCCAAGCAGGCGGCGCAGGTCGACCTGCTCTCCGGCGGCCGGCTGCGGCTGGGCGTGGGCAGCGGCTGGAACCACGTGGAGTTCGAGGCGCTGGGCCAGAACTTCCACGACCGCGGCCGGCGCGAGGAAGCGCAGATCGAGCTGATGCGGGCCCTGTGGGCGCAAGAGTTCGTGGAGGTGCAAGACCCGTGGCACCGCATCGACCGGGCCGGGCTGAACCCGCGGCCCGCGCGCCGGATCCCGATCTGGCTGGGCGGGAGCGACGACCGCATGCTACGTCGCGCCGCCCGCATCGGTGACGGCTGGATCGTCTCGCGCATGTCTCCGGCGGATGCCGCAGGCCCCATCGAGCGGCTGCGGCGCTACGCCGCGGAGGCCGGTCGCGAGCCCGCGCACGTCGGCATCGAGGGACGGGCCTACGTACAGGACGGACCCGATCGCTGGGGAGCGGACGCGGAGGCATGGGCGGCGCTGGGCGCCAGCCACCTCTCGCTCGCGACGATGGACGCCGGGCTGGCCACGCCGGACGCGCACATCGAGGCGTTCCGTCGCTACCGCGACGCGGTGAGCTAGTCCCGGCTCCCGGCGCGCCGTCGTCGCAGGGAGCAGAGGGGAGCAGGAGACCCATGGCACGGCTGCCCAACCTGACCGACCGCGCGCAGGTACCGGAGGCCCTTCGCGACGCCTACGACCAGGTGGCGGCGCTGCGCGGCGGCGCCGTCTCCGGGCCCTACGGTGTCCTTCTGCACAGCCCGGAGGTCGCAATTCGCGCTGCCTCGCTCAGCAATTTCGTGCGCTGGCACTCCGATCTCACGCCCGTCCAGCGGGAGATCGCCGTGCTCACGACGGCGCGGGCACTGAACGCGGCTGTGATGTGGGCCGGCCACGTGCGCTTGGGCCGGGAGGCCGGCGTGCGCGAGGACGTGATCACGGCCATCGGCCAGGCCCGCGATCCCGGCGCGCTCCAGGACGAGGAGGCCGAGATCATCCGTTACGTCGAGCAACTGGTGCGCGGGCACCGCATCGACGAGGACATCTTCGCCGCGCTGCACGCGCGCCTGGGCGACGTCGGCATCGTGGACCTCAGCGGGCTCGTCGGCTACTACACCTTCGTGGGCACCGTGCTCAACGCCTTCGAGATCGAGCCGGCGGACGGCGCCCTCTTGCCCGAGATCGGCCGCTGAGCACCCGCCCGCCAGCAGCCGCTAGACTCGCCCCCGCATCCGCAGACCAAAGGGACGGGAGGACGGCTAGCCATGCCCCACGAAACCGGTGACTACGAGGGGATGATCGCGGAGACGACGACGATCCAGGGCGCCGGCGGCGACCGCATCCACGCCTACTTCGCGCGCCCACTCGGGCCCGGCCCCTTCCCCGGGATGGTGCTCTTCCACCATTTGCCGGGCTGGGACGAGTGGTACCGGGAGACAACGCGACGCTACGCGCATCACGGGTATGTCACGATCTCCCCCGACCTCTACTGCCGTGAGGGGCACGGCGACGCCGACGACGTCGGCGCGCGGGTGCGGGCCGAGGGCGGCGTCGCCGATGACCAGGTCGTGGGGGACGCGCAGGGCAGCATCGACTTCCTGCGCTCGCTGCCGATCCTGAACGGCAAGATCGGCGTCATGGGCACCTGCTCCGGCGGGCGCCACGCCGTGCTCGTCTCCAGCCGGGCGCACGGCGTGGACGCCTGCGTGGACTGCTGGGGCGGCGGCGTCGTCATGGCGGCGGACGCGCTGGACGCCAAACGCCCCGTCGCCCCCATTGACCTCACGGCGGATCTCAGCTGCCCGGTGCTCGGCCTCTTCGGCAACGACGACGGCGCCCCCAGCCCGGAGCAGGTCGATCAGCACGAAGCGGAGCTGAAGCGCCACGGCAAAGACTACGAGTTCCACCGCTACGACGGCGCCGGCCACGGCTTCTTCTACTACGACCGGCCAGCCGCCTATCGCGCCGAGCAGGCCGTGGACGGCTGGGCCAAACTCTTCGACTTCCTCGGCCGCCATCTCAGCGCCTAGCCCGCTCCCGGAGGCATCGCTATGTGCACCATGATCGCGCAGAAGGTTCCCGCCTCCGGCAGCGGCAAAGGAGCCGGCGGCTGGTTCGCACTGGATCACGCCTACGTCTCCTACGACCATCCGGTCCACGCCCAGTTGGAGCATGCGCTCAACATCGACTTCGTCAACGAGTCGATGGGATTGGGCGCGCGGGTGGCGGTGGAGCTGACCATCGACGCCGCACGCGAGCTGGCGCAGGCAATCACGGGGGCGCTCGCGGAGGCCGAAGCGTACGAGCAGCCCTAAGCGCCCGGAGGCTGGCAGGCGAGACGGCGGAGGACCCGTTGCCCGAGCGCATTGGCATGGTCGGCTTGGGCCTGATGGGCCAGGCGATGGTCCACAACCTCGGCCGGGCCGGCTTCGCCGTCCAGGGGTTCGACATCGATAGCGCGCGCCTCGACGACCTGCACGCCCAGGGCGGCGCCCCGGTCGACTCCCCGGCCGCCGCCGCCCGCGACGTAGGCCTGGTGCTGCTCTCGCTGCCGAACAGCGACATCGTGCGCGAAGTCGTGTTGGGGCCGGGCGGCATCCTGGGGGCGGCCGCGCCCGGCCTGTACATCGTCGATACCACCACCTCGCGACCGGCTGACTCCGCCACCATGGCCGCCGAGCTAGCCGAGCAGGGCGTGCGCTTCCTGGACGCCGCCGTCAGCGGCACCAGCACCATGGCCCGCACGAAGGACCTAATCGTCATCGCCGGGGGCGCGGCGGAGGATTTCGAGGCCTGCCGCGAGTTGCTGGCCGGCTTCAGCCGAGCCGCCTACTACATGGGACCGCCGGGCGCCGGGGCGCTGACGAAGCTCATCATCAATCTCGTCCTGGCGGGCAACCGCTTCGCCCTGATGGAGGGGCTGCTGCTAGGCACGAAGGCCGACGTGGACGGGGAGCGGCTGCTCAGCGTGCTCAAGGACGGCGCCGCCGGTTCCAAGGCGATGGACCAGAAGGGCGCCAAGCTCCTGGCCGGCGACTACGCGCCGCAGGGGGCGCTCGCCGTTGCCCACAAGGACAACGCGCTGATGCTGGAGCAGGGGCGCGAGTACGGCGCGCCGCTCCTGCTGACGTCGCTCTACGGGCAACTGCTCAACGTCGCCTGGGATCGCCTCGACCCCGCGCAGGATTCCTCCGTGGTCTACGAGATCCTGCGAGAGATCGCCGGCCTGCCCCGGCGCACCTGAACTCCCCGCGCGCTCGCAGCGCGCCTCAACCCCGCGCGGCCTAGCGTGGGGCCATGCGCAGCGCGCCGTCGAGCCGGATCACCTCGCCGTTGAGCATGGGATTCTCGACGATCTGGCAGGCCAGCGCGGCGTACTCGCTGGGACGGCCCAAGCGGGGCGGGAAAGGAATCGTGGCCTCCAGCGCCTGCCGCGCCTCGTCGCGCAAGCCGGCCAGCATCGGCGTTTCGAACAATCCCGGCGCGATGGTGACACAGCGCACGCCCGCGCTCGCCAGGTCCCGCGCCACGGGCAGCGTCAGCCCCACCACCCCACCCTTGGAAGCGGAGTACGCCGCCTGCCCGATCTGCCCGTCGAAGGCGGCCACCGAGGCCGTATTGATGATCACCCCGCGCTCGCCGTCGGCGTTGGGATCGTTGCCTGTCATGCGCGCTGCGGCCAGACGGATGACGTTGAAGGTCCCAATGAGGTTGACCTGGATCAGCCGGGCGAAGGCGGCGAGGTCGTGCGGCTCACCGCCGCGCCGCACCGTCCGCTGCGCGATGCCGATGCCGGCGCAGTTCACCGCCACGTGCAAAGCGCCCTGGGCAGCGATCAGCGCGTCGAGGGCGGCCGCGACGGCATCGGGGTCGGTCACGTCGCCGGCCTGGAAGACGCCCCCCAGCTGGTGCGCCACTTCGCCCCCCCGCGAGGACGGCAAGTCCAGGATCGCCACCCGGGCCCCGCGTGCGGCGAGCGCCGTCGCCGTGGCTTCGCCAAGGCCGGACGCCCCACCCGTAACAAGCGCAACCAGACCAGTGAATTCCACGCGCACGCCTCCTGCTCTTTGCCGGACCGACCGGGGACTCGCAGAATAGATGGGTCCCCGCGATGGGTCCGCTTCGCGCTATGGTCGTGCCCGACCGGGGAGGAGGCCCGCCCGTGCCCGCAGCCGCGACGCCAACGGTGCAGATCGACAACGGCCGCGTGCGCGTGACCGAGTGGCGCTTCACGGCGGGCGCCGCCACCGGCCGGCACCGCCATGCGCACGATTACGTGGTGGTTCCCGGCACCACGGGGGCGCTACGCATCGTCACCGTGGACGGCCAGGAGAGCACGGCGCAGCTAACGGCCGGCCTCGCCTACTTCCGCCAAGCGGGGGCCGAGCATGACGTGATCAACCCGCACAGCGGCGACTTCGTCTTCGTCGAGATTGAGATCAAGTAGCAACGGAACGAGCCGGAAGAGGCGATATGTTCTACGAAATCCGCACCTACACCCTGGCGACCGGTGGCGTGCCCGCGTTCGAGCGTGCCTTCGGTGGCGCCCTCGAACACCGCACCAAGCATTCCCGCCTGGGCGCCTTTTTCCACACGGAACTTGGGCCCCTGAGCGAAGTCGTCCACATCTGGCCCTACGACGACCTCAACCAGCGCCAGGCCGTCCGCGCGGGGCTCCAGGACGAGCCCAACTGGCCCCCGCCGCATGACGCCACCTTCCTGGCGCAGGAGTCCTGGATCTGCAACCCCGCCCCCTTCATGCGGCCCTGGGAAGACAACGTGCAGGAACTGGGGGCCGTCTACGAGATGCGTATCTACACGTATCGGCCCGGCACGATGCCGACGGTGATCGAGCGCTTCGCCGAGGCGATCCCCCACCGCGAGAAGTACTCGCCGCTGGCGGGCGCCTGGTACACGGAGATGGGCCCGCTCAACCGCTGGATCCACCTCTGGCCCTACGCCAGCCTGGATGAGCGGGCGCGGGTCCGCGCGGAGGCCGCCACGGACCCGCACTGGCCGCCCAAGACACGGGAATTGCTGCTGGCCCAAGAGAGCAAGATCCTCATCCCCGCGCCCTTCTCGCCCGTGCGCTGACCGACAGGAGTCGGTTCCGCCGGCCAGGGCTGCGCCCACGACAGACGGCACCAGGCCCTGGCCGTACGGTGGAGCCATGCCAACCCGCAGCGACATCCGCAACGTCGCCATCATCGCCCACGTGGACCACGGAAAGACCACGCTGGTGGACGCCATGCTGCGGCAGACGGGCGCGCTGGCCGGCCATCGCGAGGCCACCGACCGCGTCATGGACTCGCTGGAGCTGGAGCGGGAGAAGGGCATCACGATCCTGGCCAAGAACACCGCCGTGCACTACGGCGGGGTCAAGTTCAACATCATCGACACGCCCGGCCACGCGGACTTCGGCGGCGAGGTGGAGCGGGGCCTGACGATGGTGGATGGGGTGCTGCTGCTGGTCGACGCGAGCGAGGGCCCCCTGCCCCAGACCCGCTTCGTCCTGCGCAAGGCCTTGGAAGCGCGGCTGCCGATCGTGCTGGGCATCAACAAGATCGACCGCCCGGACGCCCGCATCGCGGAGGTCGTGGACGAGGTCTTCGAGCTGTTCTTCGACCTGGACGCGGCCGAAGCGCAGATCGACTTCCCCATCGTCTACTGCAACGCGCGCGCGGGCCGGGCCAGCCTGGACGCGTCGAGTCCGGGCAGCGACCTGCGCCCGCTCTTCGACCTGCTACTGACCACCATCCCTGCCCCCACCTACCGGGAGGGCCAGCCGCTGCAAGCGCAAGTGGCCAACCTGGACGCCTCCCCGTACGTGGGCCGCATCGCGCTCTGCCGGGTGCACGAGGGCACAATCCACAAGGGCCAGACCGTGACCCGCTGCCGCGTCGACGGCAGCCGCGACGACGTCAAGATCGCGGAGCTGTACGTGACGAAGGCGCTCGACCGCATCGACGCGGAGGAGGCGGGCCCGGGCGAGATCATGGCCATCGCCGGCATCCCGGACATCAGCATCGGCGAGACGCTGGCCGACCCGGCCGACGTGCGCCCGCTGCCAGCCATCCGTGTGGATGAGCCGAGCCTGGCGATGACCGTCGGCGTCAACACCTCGCCGCTGGCCGGGCTCGACGGGAGCGAGCTGACCGGCCGCCTCCTGCAGAACCGCCTGGAGGCCGAGGCCCTGGGCAACGTCGCGATCCGCGTCCTGTCGGCGGACCGGCTGGACACTTGGACCGTGCAGGGGCGCGGCGAGCTTCAGCTGGCGGTGCTCGTGGAGTCGATGCGGCGCGAGGGCTTCGAGCTGACCGTGGGCAAGCCCGAGGTCGTCACGCGCGAGATCGACGGCCGCCTACACGAGCCCGTCGAGCGGCTCTCCGTGGATGTGCCGGAGGAGCACATGGGCATCGTCACGCAGCTGCTGGCCCCGCGCAAGGGGCGCATAGAGCAGATGGTGAACCACGGCAGCGGGCGGGTGCGCATGGACTTCGTCGTGCCCGCGCGGGGCCTGATCGGCTTCCACACGGCCTTCCTGACCGAGACCCGCGGCACCGGCATCCTGCACCACGTCTTCGAGGGCTACGCGCCCTGGTTCGGCGAGCTGCGCAGCCGGCCGACCGGCAGCCTGGTGGCCGACCGGCGCGGGGCCTGCAGCGCCTACGCGCTGCTCAGCTTGCAGGAGCGCGGGACCCTCTTCCTGGGGCCGGGCGTGGAGGTCTACGAAGGCATGATCGTGGGCGAAAACCCGCGCGCCGACGACATGAACGTGAACCCGACCCGGGAGAAGAAGCAGTCCAACGTGCGCTCCTCCACGAAGGAGCAGACCGAATCCCTGCACGCGCCCCGTCTGCTCTCCCTGGAGCAGGCGCTCGAATTCATCGCGGAGGATGAAGTGCTGGAGGTTACGCCACAGCACGTCCGTCCCCGCAAGCTGGAGCTGCGCCA
This sequence comes from Dehalococcoidia bacterium, assembly GCA_965247775.1. Taxonomy (GTDB): domain Bacteria; phylum Chloroflexota; class Dehalococcoidia; order Bin125; family Bin125. Next base: position 657,992 of record OZ252031.1, on the reverse strand, counting down.
GACGCAGCGCCAGCGCGACCGCACTCGGTCCATCCGCCCCGCCGGCTAACCGCCCCGCCTCCGTCCTCGCCGGCGTGATTCGGTGGCTCGGCTTGCCGCGGGCTGCCGCTGGCAAGGCGAGGGCCGTCGCTCGCGCGGCCCGCCCTCATCCGGCTCCCCGTGCAGCCTGGACACGATATCCTGCGCCACGGTGCCTGGAAGGCGGAGGTGTGACGGCCGGCGCGAAGTCCGATCGCCCGCTCCTGGGGAGGAGAGCGGCGCGCGCCCGTGTGGGGGCGCTGGACATCGCGCTGCTTGCCGCGCTGGCCGCCGCCGTCCGTATGATCCACGTCCCCCCCCGCCACGCCCGAGGACTGCACGCCTCCCCCGCGGAGGGGGCTCCCACGACGCTCGCCGCGGCCCGTGAGCCGGAGGGCCCGTCCCCTCCCCCCGACGCGCCGCCGCCACCGCCGCCGCCATCACGATCGGACGGCGCTGCGCCGCGAGGGCGCACGGGTCGTCTCCCCTACCTGCCCGGCCTAGACGGACTCCGCGCCATTGCGGTGGGCGTTGTCGTCCTGTATCACGCCGGCTTGCTCTGGGCTCCGGGTGGCTTCCTGGGGTGGAGATCTTCTTCGTCATCAGCGGCTACCTGATCACCTTTCTGCTGGTGGCGGAGTGGCGGCGAGATCGACGGATCGCCCTGCGCCACTTCTGGGGGCGCCGGGCCCGGCGGCTCCTGCCGGCGCTCTTCCTGCTGCTCATCGGCACGCTGGCCTTTGCCGTGATATTCGCCCCCGACGAGATCGCCCGCGTGCGCTCCGAAACCGCCACCGCTCTGGCCTATGTCACGAACTGGTCGCTGATCCTGGAGAGCCGCTCTTACTTCGAGCAGGCGGGCAGCCCGTCGCCGCTCCTGCATCTTTGGTCGCTGGCGGTGGAGGAGCAGTTCTACCTCATCTGGCCGTTGCTGCTCCTGGCGGTCCTGCGCCTAGCCGGGGTGCGAGGGACGCTGCTCCTGACGCTGCTAGGGGCGGCGGCCTCGGCCTGGCTCATGGCCAGCCTCTACGACCCGGCAGCCTCCACGTCGCGCATTTACTACGGCACCGACACGCGCGCCGCGGGTCTGCTGATCGGCGCAGCGCTGGCGTTCTTCTGGGCGCCCGCGCAGCTCCTCTCCTGGGGCGGGCGGCGGGCGCAACTGCTCTTGGACCTGGCCGGGCTGGCGGCGCTGGGCGGGCTCGTCTACCTCGTGACGGCGGTTCACGAACTCCAAGCGTCCCTGTACCAGGGGGGCTTCGCGCTGGTCAGCTTGCTGACCGCCGTGGTCGTCGCCGCCGCCGTGCAACGACGCGGCCTCCTGGGCCCCGCCCTGGGCTGGGCGCCGCTGCGCTGGATCGGCCTGCGCTCGTACGCGATCTACCTCTGGCACTGGCCCATCTTCGTGCTGACGCGGGACGGGGCCGATCTGCGCTTCGACGGCTGGTGGCCCCTGATGCTGCCCCTGACGCTGACGCTGTTCCTGGCGGAGATCTCCTACCGCTTTGTGGAGACCCCCATCCGCCGGGGCGCGCTGGGCCGCGCCTGGGCCGGGCTGCGCAGGCGATCGCGGGCCGGCCGCTGGCGTGGGGCGGGACGACGCGGCGCCCTCGTCCTGCCCGCGGCCGGTGCGACGCTGGCTCTCGGCCTCGCGGTCGCCATGGCGGAGTCGCCCGCACCGCCCAGCCACCTCCTACAGGAGCGCGTCGTCACGATCGCACTGGCGGCGACCCCCAGCGAGCCGCCCGATCAGGTCAGCGTGGACGAGCCAGCCACGCCCGCTCCCCCACCACCCCCGAGCAGGGCCGGGGCCGCCCCGCCAGCGCTGGACGACTTCGCTCAGGCCACCGCGCGCCCCACGGTTTCGGCGGCCGCCGCCTATGTCACGTTGCGTGCAGAGCCGCAGTTTGGGCCGATTGAAGATCTCGGCGCCCCGCGGGCGGACGCGGAAGTCATCGTCGCGGCCCCGCCCGAGGGAGCGGCCGCGGATGTGCCGCCCATCGACGCGAACGCCGACGATGCCGCCGACGCCTCCCTGCTGGTGTCCGAGCTGGATCCCAGCGCCCCGGCCGGGCAAGCAGTGGCGCGGCCGTCGTCACCGATGCAGGTCGCGGCCATCGGCGACTCCGTCATGTTGGGGGCCGCCGACACACTCACGGGCGCCTTTGAGGCGATCGGCGTGGACGCCGCGGTGGGGCGTCAGCTGGACCCCGCCATCGGCTTGCTGCGGAGCTACCGCGACTCGGGCTCGCTGGGTTCGGTGGTGCTGCTGCATTTGGGCAACAACGGCACCATCACGGCGGACCAGTTCGACCAGATCATGGACATCCTCAGCGGTGTCGAACGGATGATCTTCGTCAACGTGCTCGTTCCGCGCGCCTGGGAAGAGCCCAACAACGCGGTCATCGCCGAAGGCGTCGCGCGGCACGCCAAGGCGAGATTGGTCGATTGGAACCACATCGGCGCGGGCCACGACGACTTCTTCCGGGACGACGGCTACCACCTGCGGCCAAAGGGGGCGCAGTTCTACGCTGCCGTCCTGGCCGGCGCGGTCGAAACCTCCTGAGCCCTCGACCGCGCCGCCGACCCGCAAGCGTGGTCCTGCGCGGGGGCGGCGCTGCCCTCGATCTCGGGGACGGGTTGGCCGTCGCGTCAGGAGACGGGCCGCTCGGCGCCGTCGAAGGGGAAGCGCCGCGCGAAGTCGTCCGCGATCTCGTCGAGCGTGACCCAGCGGGCGGCGGGATGGGCGTTGATGTGCGCGATGATGCGCTCGTGCATGAGCAAGGCCTGGGGGCGGCCGCTGACGTCCGGGTGCACCGTCATGACGAAGGCCGCGTAGTCGTACTCGCGCTCGACCCAGTCGAACTGGTCCATCCAGATCTGCTCAAGCTGGCGCGGGTTGACGAAGCCGTGGCTGTTGGGCGCCGCCTTGATGAACATCATCGGCGGGAGGTCGTCCAGGTACCAGCTGGCCGGCACCTCGATCAGCGGAGTTTCCTCGCCGCGCTGCAGGGGCGCCATCCAGCTCTGCGCCGGTTGGCTGTAATCGATGCGGGTCCAGCGGTCCCCTGCCCGCACGTAGTAGGGATGGAAGTCGTTGTGCATCAGCGAGTGGTCGTACTTGACGCCGTGCGTGAGAAGCAACTCGTTGGTGACAGGCGAGAACTCCCACCAGGGCGCCACATAGCCCGTCGGCCGTCGCGCGCCAGTGCGCTCGATCACGTCCAGGCAGCGAAGCAGGACGGCCTCTTCCTGCTCGCGCGTCATCGCGATGGGGTTCTCGTGCGAGTAGCCGTGCAGCCCGATCTCGTGGCCCGCCTCGGCGATCATCCGTGTTTGCTCGGGGAACGTCTCGATCGAGTGCCCGGGCACGAACCAGCTTGTGCGTATCCCGTGCCGCTCGAACAGCCGCAGGAGGCGGGGCGTGCCCACCTCCCCCGCGAACATCCCGCGCGAGATGTCGTCGGGGGAGTTCTCGCCCCCGTAGGAGCCGAGCCAGCCCGCCACCGCGTCCAGGTCCACGCCGTACGCGCAGAGGATCTCCTTGGCCATCGTGCCGCGCCCTCCGTTCCGCCTGCGCCCGACATGCTAGGCTCCCGCCGCGGAGCGCGGTCGAGCCCAGCCGCTGCACCGCAGCGAGGCGAGGGAGGACGGCATGCGAGCGCTCCTCGGCGCCACCCTGATCGACGGCAGCGGCGCCCCGCCCCTGGCCGATGCCGCCGTGCTGGTGGAGGGTGAACGCATCGCCGCCGCCGGGCCCCGCAGCGCCGTGCCGGTCCCAGCCGAGGCCGAAATCGCGGACCTGACCGGGTGCACCCTGCTCCCAGGACTGATCGACTGCCACGATCACTTCGCCTTCGGTGCCTACAGCCTGATGGACGTCTGGGGCCTGGACGCGCCCGCCAGCGCGCGCCATCTGCGCACGGCGTCGATCCTGCGCAGGACCCTGGAGAGCGGCTACACCACGGTCCGGGATGCGGCTTGGCTGGACTTGGGCTTCAAGCAGGCCATCGCCGCCGGGGATATCGTGGGGCCGCGGCTGGTGCTGGCGGTCAACATCATCACCCCCACGGGCGGCATCGGCGACGCGACCAGCCCCGCCGGGCACGGGCGCATGCACCCGGCCGACCCCATGCTGCCCGACGGCGTCGCCGACGGGGCCGACGCCGCGCGCGCGGCGGTGCGCCGCATGGTGCGAGCCGGCGCGGACGTGATCAAGTGCGCCACCACGGGCGGGGCCAGCAGCCGCGTGGGGCACGGCCCGCTCGATCCCGTCTTCACGCTGGAGGAGATGCGCGCGCTCGTCGAAGAGGCGCACGCGCACGGCCGCCCCGTGATGTGCCATGCCATCGGCGGTCCCGGCCTGCGCCTGGCCATCGAGGCGGGCGTCGACTCCGTCGACCACGGCGCCTACCTCGACGACGATCCGGGGCTGGTCGAGCAGATGGCCGCGCAGGGGACGTTCTTCGTGCCCACGCTCACCGTCTACACGTTCCATCGCGACCGCGGTGCGCCGCACGTGCAGGCCCGCGCCCGCGAGATGCAGCCGCACGAGCAGGCGAGCATCCGGCTGGCCCTGGAGGCGGGCGTCAAGATCGTCGCCGGCACGGACGCCGGCGGCTACGCGCACAACATCAACGCTCGCGAACTGGCGCTGCTGGTGGAGGCCGGTCTCAGCCCGATGCAAGCCATCCAAGCCGCCACCGGCCGAGCGGCCGAGTGCCTGCAGCTGGCGGACGAGATCGGGACGGTGGAGACGGGCAAGCGCGCCGACCTAGCAGCGTTCCGCGGGGACCCCTTGGCCGACATCACGATCCTGGAGCGGGAGCAGCCCGTCCTGGTGCTGCAAGACGGAGAGGTTCGAGTGGGATGATCGAGGCAGCGATCCTCGGGCTGGGGCACTGGGGGACCGTACTGGTCAACGCGGTCAACGGCAGGAGCGAGGCCATCCGCTTTACCCGCGCCGTCGTGCGCTCGCCCGAGAAGCACGCCGACATCGCGGCACGCCAGGGCTTGGAGGTGGGCAGCGACTACGACGCCGTGCTCGCCGATCCCAGCATCCAGGCGGTCGTCATCGCGACGCCGAACACGCAGCACGTCGATCAGTGCCTGCGCGCTGCTGCGGCCGGCAAGCACATCCTCTGCGACAAGCCCTTCACCGTCACCTTGGACGAAGCCCAGCGAGTGATGGGCGCCACCGAGCAGGCGGGGGTGGCTTGCGTAGTGGGCTTCCAGCGGCGCTTTCTGGCGCCCTACGCCGAGATCCGCCGGCGCATGGAGGCCGGCGAGCTGGGGCGCGTGCACTACGTCGAAGCCAACCAGTCCGCCCCCGCGGGCCTGCGCCTGCGCGCCGACAATTGGCGCACCCAGCCGAACGAGTTCCGCGGCGGCGGCATAGGCGCCCACGGAATCCACATGGTCGACGCCATGATCGGCCTCTTCGGCCCCATCGCGGCGGTGGACGCGCAGGCCCGTCGCCACGTGCTGGAGATCGACATCCAGGACACCACCACCGTGGAGATCGAGTTCGCGAACGGCATGACCGGCTACGTCGGCACGCTGCTCGCGACGGCGCCGACGCACCGCTTCCAGGTCTTCGGCGACCAGGCCTGGGCCGAGATGCGCGACCACCGTCGCTTCGAACTGCGCCCCGTCCAGGGCGAGGCCAAGGTGATCGACTTCCCGGCCCCCACCCTCGAGCGGGCCGAACTGGAGTGCTTCGCCGGGATGATCCGCGGCGAGGCCAGCTTCCCGGTGAGTAGCCAGGAGGCACTGCACGGCCAGGCCGTCTTCGACGCCGTGGCGGAGTCCGTCGAGCGCGGCGGCCGCGTCGTGCTGCCGCAGTAGGCCCCGCGTGGGCCGCGCTGGCGCGCGCGTGCCCGGCGTCATGGACGCCCGCTCCCACGACGGTTAGACAGCGGGGCAGCAGCGAGCCCCCGCGCTTCCAGCAGCGCGGGAGGCAGGGAGACATCTAATGGCTTCGTACCGCCTGCTCACCTACGCCGCCGGCCGCAACGACCCGCGCGCCGGCCTCCTCCTCGACGGCACGCGCGTGGTCGATCTGGTGACGGCGTTGCGGGCGCATCGGCGAGCGACGGGGAAAGCCCCCGGGTTCCCCGGGGCGACCACCGCGAGCGTGCTCGCCAACTGGAGCAAGGCCCGCCCCGTGCTGAACGCCATCGCGCGCGACGGCGTGCAACGCGTGCGCGCCCGCCCGCTCTCGCGCACGCGGCTGCTGCCCCCCTTGCCGGACGTGCGCACGATCTACTGCGCGGGCGCCAACTACTACGACCACGCCGCCGAAGCCGGCGTGACCGTCGACAAGGACGAGGTGCGCCCCTTCTTCTTCATCAAGGCGGCGGGCTCCACCGTGATCGGGCCCGAGGCCCCGATCCTGTTCCCCGCCTGGTCCAACCTCGTTGACTGGGAGGGCGAGATCGCGGTCGTGATCGGGCGCAGCGCGCGCAACGTGGCAGAGAAGGACGCCCTCAAGCACGTGGCCGGCTACACCATCCTCAACGACCTCTCCGCACGCGACCACTCCAAGCGGAGCGACTGGCCCTTCACCTGGGACTGGTTCCCCCATAAGAGCTTCGACACCTCCGCCCCCATGGGACCCTGGATCACGCCGGCCAGCGAGATCCGCGACCCCCACAACCTGGCGCTCAACACCTGGATCAACGACAGCCACGAGCAACACACGTCCTCGGCCCAGATGATCTTCACGGTCCCGGAGCAGATCGCCGCGCTGTCGCGACAACTCACCCTGCGCCCCAGCGACGTCATCTCGACCGGCACCGGCGCGGGCGTGGGCGTCTTCCAGGGGAAGCGCCTGCAGGCCGGGGACCGCGTCCGCATCGAGATCGAGGGGCTGGGCACGCTGCGCAACCCGGTCGAGGCGGGCAAGTAGGAGTTGGTCCGCGGGCTAGCGCTCCCGCGCGGGCTGCGGCCGCAGCGCCAGGCGCCGGCCGGCCGGTACCCCGGCCCCGGCCGGCCCCGGTTGCCGCGGCGGCCGGGCCAGCACGAAGAAAAGGGATCCGATCGCGGCCATGATCGCCAGCACCGTGAACCCGGTGGTGTAGTTGCCCGTCTCGTCCGCCAGCACCCCGGCGATGATCGGGCCCGCCACCATCCCCAGCATGATGATCATCGAGGAGAAGCCCAGGATCACGCCGAACGACGTGCGGCCGAAGTAGTCGGCTCGCAGTGCGGCGAGCAAGGGTCCCCGCGTCCCCCAGGCCAGGCCGTGCAGCACGGCGAAGAGCGCGACCATCCACAGCGCCGTCGCGTTGGCCAGGATCAGCATCGCCACGACGTGCATCACCATGCAGCCCACCACGATGCCGCGCTTGCTGACCCGATCGCCCACCACGCCGCCCCCGATCTGCCCCACGATCATCAGGGCGGTCATCAGCGCGATCATCAGCCCCGCCTGGCCCAGGGAGTAGCCGAGTTCCTCGTTCAGGTACACCACGAGGTGCACCATGACCGCGGAGACGATCAGCAGCGCCGAGGCGTGGCCGAGCGCCAGGAACCAGAAGGCCCCCGTGCGCAAGGCCTCGCGGGCCGTGAAGTCGCCCTGCGGCCGGGCCCCGGTGCGCGTTTCGGGATCATCGTCGCGGGGCTTCGCCCCGTCCAAGTGGTAGCCGTGCGACTCCGGGTCGCTGCGCATCAAGAGTGATAGGGGCAAGCCCAGCGCCAGCACCAGGATCCCGGATGCAAACGCCGTATTGCGCCAGCCGAATTCGTCCAGCGCCAGCACCAGCACCGGCACCAGCAGCCCGCCGACGGCGAGCCCCGTGGACATCAGCCCCAGCGCGGTCGCCCGGCGGCGCTCGAACCACTTCACGATCGACGTTGTGATGGTCATGAAGCCGGCCAGGCCGGCGCCCACGGACATGATGAAGAAGGCGATGAGGAATTCCGCCGGCGAGTGCAACTGACTGAAGAAGAAGAAGCCGCCCGCCATGATGACCAGGCCCAGCTGCATCACCCGGCGCGGCCCGAAGCGGTCCACGAGCCAGCCCTGCACGGGCCCCAGGGCGCCGCTCTCCACCCGCGACATGGCGAAGCCCACCGAAAAGAGCGTCTTGCTCCAGCCGAAATCGTCGCGGAGGACGGCGACGTAGGCGCCGTAGGACTGGAAGATCAGCACCGCGTGAATCGTCTGCATGGCGAAGCCGCCCGCGACCATCCACCAGCCCCAGTAGACCTCACCGCGGCGCGGGCGGGACGACAGCCGTATCAAGACGGGCTCACGAGTGAACCTGCTGGCACCGGCATAGTCTACCCGCGCTCAGGCGACCAGCAGCGCGACGCCACCCAGCGCGATCCCGCTGCCTAGCAGCGCCCAGCGGGTGACGGGCTCCTTGAGCAGCAGCAGCCCCAACCCCAGCCCAAAGAGGGGCGCGGTGGAGAAGAGCACCACCGTTTGCCCCGCGCCGATCTCCGCCAGCGAGACAATGAACAGTAAGCCCGAGACGCCCTGCGTTAGGGCCCCGGACAGCCCCAGCAGTCCCGCCGTGCGTAGCGACATGGGCCGGCCGCGAAAGCTCGAATCGGGTTGGGCCAGGGCGGCCACGACCAGCACCGACATGGCCGCCGGCATCCGCACCACCGACGCCGCGGCCGCGTCGAAGCCCTCCGTCGCGCTGCGCATCCAGACCGCGCCGGCGCCCCAGACCAGCCCCGTGACCAGCGCCAGCACGATCCCCATGCCTACGCCCGCGCGCAGCCTCCCGAAGAAGGGCAAGCGCACGTCTGCCTCCCCTTCGGCCGCCATTCCTGAGCGGCGCCCGCGCCCGGGCGCGGCCCGGCCCGGCGGCTCCTCCCCAGGTCCGGCGCGTCCGTACGACAGCACGACGTAGACCCCCACGACGATGGCCACCGCTCCCAAGGCCACTTCCCCCGTGACCGACTCCCCCAGCAGCACCGCGGCCAGCAAGAACGTGGAGAGGTTGTAGGTCCCGATGACCGTCGTGAAGGAGCGGGTGAGCCCGATGGAGGCCACGGCGGCCGCGTACAGGCTCTCGCCGATGGTGAGGTTGAGCAGTCCGTTGCCGAGCAGCTGCAGGATGTCCCAGACGGACATGCGACCGATATCGCCCTCCGCGTTGAGGATGAAGAGCATCGCCAGGAGGAAGACCATCGCCGCGGAGGCGCGCAGCGCGCTGGCCGAGAGCGAGTCCGCCTTGCGAGCCTGTGAGGCCAGCAGAGTGCTGGCGAAGGCCCAGGAGAAGGCGCCGCCCAGCCCGGCGAACGCGCCCATCAGCGCGCGCCCCGGGGCCGACGGGATCGCGGCTGCGCTCTCCCGGCCTTCGTCACCCGCGGCCTCCTTCGAGTCTCCCCGGCACGCAACACCGCGGGCCCTGGGGCGCCCGCGGTGGCTGGATTCACCGTCCCCACAATAGGACGCGCGCGACGCAAGGGCTCGTGGCGGCGTCAGGACCCTTGGGGCAGGGGACCCCGCCGCGCGATCCGGCGCCGCGGCGGTGAGGCTGCGAAGGCCAGCGATGCGGCCCGGAATCCTTCGGTCGCCCGCACGATATCCGCGGCCGGTTCTGCCCCCGCGTAGATCGCACCGCCCAGCGCCACCCCCAGCGAAATACCAACGTTGCGGAACACGACCGTAGCGCCCGCCGCCGGCGCCTGGGCCGGCCGCACGCCGCCCATCAGCGCCGCCAGATTGGGCGCCTGGAACAGTCCCGCCGCCACCCCAACCAGGGCCAAGCGCAGCATCAGGTCCAGCAGCGTTGTCGATGGGTGGACGAAGGCGAGGGAGGCCAGGCCGAGCGTGAGGAGGGCCAGTCCGGCCACCACCATGCGGCGGCGCCCACGCCATCCCCCGCGATCTCCCTCGTCAGCATCGCCCAGCCCGGCTCGCCATCGGTTCCGGCTCTCCATGTTGGGGAGAGCGTCGGCCGGGAAGGGCTGCCACCGCGTCGCGTAAACGGGCCATCTTGCGGGCGGCGGGCGTACAGGTTCTGCGCTGATCGCGGCTACAGCGTTCGCTGTAGGCGGGGAGGAGTACGGCGAGCGTGGCTCAGTCGAGCAGCCCCTGATCGGCCGCGAAGCGGGCGAGCGCGGCGCGATTCGGCAAGTCCGTCTTGTTGAGGATGTTGCTCACGCGGACGCTCGACTCGACAGTGGACCATCCGTCACGGAACGCGGACACGCACGCGATTGCCAGATCGTGTGGCGGTTCGCCCAGCGCCCGAGCCGATGGTTCTCGGGGGGCCGATGGGGATCTTGCCCTAACGGCTAAGGACTTGCGGCTATTCGCTGGTCGCTGTTCGATTTCGTCGTCCCCGCACCCTGTACGTCTTCCGCCCGATCACCCAGACCCGTCCACCCCTCGGGTTTGCGGCGACCATCTTGCGCGTCTTTGGAGGCGAGGGCGACAGCGATGGATCGGGCACGACGAGCGTGGTGGGGTCCGAGAAGGAGTGCACTCACCCGCCCCGCCCGAGGGCTGGGAGCGCAAGGCTCCTACGGGTCTCAGTCCAGGAGCCGGCGCGCACACTCGTGGCGATGCCTTCATCGGCGTTGTCAGCGAGGAAGCCGGGCGTACTGGCATCGCCGATCTGACGGCGCCGGTATGCACCATGACCAGCCGCCGCTGGCGGTCACGTCCACCTCTTCGATCACGTTCCGGTACGGCGGTTGCTGAAGGTCGATCTCCTCCAGCGCCACGTTCACCGTGTCCTCGATCCCACCCTTCGCGCCCAGGGCGTTCACAATGAAACCCGCGCGGCCCACGTCGAAGCCGTCAATGTCGAACACACGTCACCGGAAAGCTCGATCCGCCCGCTGTTCTTCGCGTTGATGTCCGGGAGTCCGGGCACGTCGATCTGGCCGCGGCCCTCGCCCATCCCGTCGGCGAAGAGGCAGATGGTCACGTCCTTGATCTCGGTCCACGTCCTCCGCGATGAGGAACGACTGGACGCGCTGTGCTAGCTCCGCCTCGTCGAAAATGACGCTCGCGGCCCGTGCCCACCTCGACATCGAACGCCTGCCACCTCGCGTCGAAGGCCGCGTCGCTGTGGCCGGCCAGGTCGATCAGGGCGGTCGCCACACTCCGCCTCGAGGTCGGGCCCGCCAACGAAGACCAGGATCACCACGACGATGAGGCAAGCGACTGCCGCGCTCACCAGCGAGGCGATGCCGATCGCCGCGATCTTGAGCGGCGACCGTCTCCCCCCAGCGCTTCGCCGCCACTGGTGCGGCCGCCGGCTCCCGGCTCACAATGAACAGGAGGGACGACAGGACCGTGAGCGCTGCCAGCAGCGAGAGCGCGATCATGCGGTCAGCAGGCCGTAGGCCGCCAGGATCGGCAGCGGTGCAAGCGCCAAGAACGCGAAGCCCAGGACGCTCGTCCCGCCGGACAGCATCAGGGCTGTGCCGGTGTCCTGTGCGGCATGGCGGATCGCCACCATGCGGTCGCCGCTGCGTCGCAGCTCCTCACGAAAGCGCATCGCGTAGTGGATCGAGAAGTCGATGCCCACGCCCACGGAGATCGCCGCGATCGTGGCGGTGACGACGTTGAGGTCGTAGTCGAAGAGATACATGAAGCCGAGTAGCCAGGCGATCACGAGCAGGATCGGCACGACACTCACCGCCGACAGCTTCACGGACCGCATCACCAGCCCAGCCACCAGGAGGCAGAGCACCATGGCGAGCGGGACGGAGACGACCATGGCGTCGGTGATCCCGTCCAGCGACACCTGCTCCGCGCCGGCCTCGCCGCTCACGGAGGCTCAGCGCGAGTCCGGACGCCACCGCGACGCCGCGCAGGGTATCCGCGCCGACCTCGGCCGCAGCGCGGGCCGTCGCAACCCTGGCTTCATCTACGAAGCCTTGGATGGGGAAGCGGAGCGCCGTGGCCCAGACGCCCGCGTCGGTGCGGGCGATGAGTTCAGCGACTTCCTCCACCGTATACACGAACATCGAGGCGTCCGCGGGCACACCGTTCTCGACGGCGAACGCGAACACCGCGGCGACCTGTCCCCGGCTGTCCGGGAAGCCGTCGCCATCGGTGATGCGGACACCGCTGGCGGCCGCGATCCTCGTTGCGGCGAACTCCACGCTGACCGCGGCGCGCACGATATCGAGCGCATTGTCCGGCACCGCGAGGTCGCCGTTCGGATGACGGGTGAACACGTCGCCACCGTCACGCGAGACCGCGTCCGTTGCGGCGGCGGCCGCGAGGATCCGGGGGTCGTCGAGATCGCCCTCGGTGTAGATGAGCACGTCGCCGGGGCCCAGCGTCGTGCTGTGCGCCTGCACGGTGTTGATGCCCACAATGAAGTCACTACCACTTGGGAAGAAGTCCTCCGGCTCCGTTTTGGAACCGACTTCGAAGGCCGCGAAGCCCGCCGCGACCGTCACGACGGTGAGGACGGCGAGCACCGCGTAGCGCGCGCGCGAGGGACGTGGCCCGTCATCCGCTAGGAGCCCGTCATGCGCTAGACGGAAGCGGCGCCGCCGGCGGGCGAGGTCAAGTCGCTGCGGGGTGCGGCCGACCGCACCAGGCCGCTCCCGAAGGCGGCGATCACCAGCTGCGTTCGGTCGCGCGACGTCATGCAACTCACGCGCGATCCGCAGCCGCTCATGGCTGACCGCCTGGTCCGCCAGCGTCGAGCGGGCTGCGCGCAACTCCGCGGCCTGGAGGGCCAGCTGCTCCGCCGTCAAGCGCCGGCGCCGCGCCGTGTCGCCCAGTAGCCACGCCCCGCCGATCACGATGATGATCGCCACCACGTCCGCGCTTCCGCGGGTCGCCGCTGGCCAGCAGCAGCCCGAGGCCCATGGCGGCCAGTACCAAGGCCACTGCCGCGTCAGCGGCGGGGAGCGACAGCCCGCGCAACGGCGCGCGCCGGCCCCGCGTCCGCGCCAGCTTCGCCGCGCCCGGAGCGACGGATCTGCGCCGCAACCTCCTCCACCGACAACGCAACGACAATACCAGTCACGTGTCCCGCCGGCACGATCATCATCCGCTTTCACCTGGCCCGCCGCGTCCGCTGCCAGACGCCCGCTGCGCGTATGCCGTGAGATGTACGCGGCAGCGAGCGGATGGACGCCACGCTCGCACGCTCCCATGTGTCACGCGGTAGGGATTCGCTGCGGGGAGGGACCTCGCGGGATCCGGAGCCACTCGAACCAGAAGCGGAGGACGGTGCGGACCAGGTAGCGCTTGAGGTAAGGATGCGCCCTGCTTGCGTACCCGTGGGGAGGCAAAATCCTATCCGCCCCGCGCAGTGGGCTGATCCACCGATGAGGTCACTTTGGTACAGCGATGCGCGCGCGACAACGTCCACCCCATCGCCGATTCGGGCTTGACTTCATCGCCACTGCGAGCGTCCATGGCCTCGTGCCCCCGCCGCGCCCCACTAGCCCGGATCGGACTCGCACTTCACCGACGTCAGGTCGGCGGAGACCGAAGTGATCCCATGCCCGCGTACACGCGCGCAGGCGTGGACACGGCGGTCGGTATTCGTTGGCTTCCGTCTCTTGCCTGACGAGCGGTGCCGCACCGACTGCTGGTCGTGCCGAGGTTCGCTGACGAGGCACTAACAAGGATGACGCAAGAGGTAGGCGAACCTCCTACGCAAGGCTTCGTCTTTGCGCCAGCCGGTGGCCGGGTCAGTCTCTTGAATGGGAGCTGATGGGCGTCCACCGTCCCGGCGACTCCGTTCCCGACATCTCGTCACAGCCATAGGCGCAACGCCCCGCACCACGGAATCCGTTCGCGGCTCTTTCGACATCGACGCGGTCGGGGAGGGGCGGGAGCCGTTCCTGGTGATCCTGCTTTGGGGGGCGCTGGCCCAAGCGTCAACGCGCTGCGGCTCACCACATGGTCCCCGCGCAATCCGCATGCGGGATATCTGCACGAACGCGCCACCGCCATCGAAGCGGCGACCGCGTGGCGCGAGCACATGCCCAGCGCCGAATTGACCGCCTTCTGGGCCAGGCCGAGCAGGCCGCGGATCAGCGGGATTAGGCCAGAGTCGCCGCGTCGGCCCGCAGGCTGCTCCGGCTCAGCGGTGCCCTCTACGGCCGGTGTGAGTTCACAGCACCTTGGGGAATCGACCTCCCCCCGTTCGAGGGATGCATGATGTTTCACATCGTGACCGCCGGTCACTGCTGGCTCGAAGTCGACGGCGACGAGCCGCGCCTGCTTCAGCAAGGCAGCCTGGCGCTCATCCCTCACGGTGCCGGGCACGTCATCCGCAGCGGTCCCAAGGCCAACGCCGCGGCGCTGTTCGACATCCCGGTCCAGCGGGTCAGCGACCGCTACGAAATCATGCGCTATGGCGGCGACGGCGACTTCGCTCACCTCACCTGCGGCGTGGTGCGTTTCGACCACGTCGCGGCGCAACGCCTCATCGAGCTGCGCCCCAAGGTGTTGCAGGTCGACAGCTGGGACCAGGAGGGCGGCTGGCTCCAAAGCACTTTGCGGCTCATCTCTCGTGAAGCCAAGGAACTGCACCCGGGCGGAGAAACCGTCATCACCCGACTGGCCGACACCCTCGTCATCCAGGCCATCCGTTCGTGGATCGACTCCGCCCCCGAGTCGGATCAGGGTTGGCTCGCCGCCCTGCGCGACGGCCAAGTGGGACGAGCGATCGCGGCCATCCAGCGCGAGCCCGAAGCAGACTGGACCGTGTCCACCTGGCGAAAGAGGTCGGCATGTCGCGATCTGGGTTCTCCGCCCGCTTCATGGACCTGGTCGGCGAATCCGCCATGCGCTACCTGACACACTGGCGCATGCGGCTCGCCCGTACCCAGCTCCTTGAGACCTCCGAGCCGCTCTCGGTTGTCGCTGGCAGCGTCGGGTACGAATCCGAAGCGGCGTTCAGCTGGGCGTTCAAACGGGTGTTCGGCGTGCCGCCTGGAAGCGTTCGCCACTCCGTCCCAACTTCACAGGGGCGGCGAGGGGTTGTAGTCGCGGCTGGCTAAGGCGGCACGGACGGCGGCCCGATCGCGCGGTATTGTGCTTCACCGCTGAGGACGCCGGTGGGCAGGCGCGCTTGCCGGTGGACGTGTCGCTGCCGCCGTGTGATGGAGCGGTCCGACGCTGCCGCGCAGGACATCGCCGTGCCGGCTCGCGGGCTATCCGCCATACTAGACACCCAGTTCTCGCAACGTGAGCACTGCCGGGTGATCCACACGTGCCCCGACCGCCGTCACCTCTGCCACGATTGGTACGTGGTCCCCGGCATCGGCGTAGTCAACGAAGCGGAGGGACGCCCACGCGGGCGCGTCCAGGAGCACGGGCGCGCCTGAAGGCGCTAGTTCCGTCCTGTACGTGCCGTTCTTTTCCCACGAAGTGCCCGTTGTCGTACTGCTAGGCGTGATCCCGACCGGTCCGGCGCGACATGGGACAGATGCCCCTCGGATTCCAGCGGGGGCACCGCGATGATCGCCGCATGGGACGAAGGCAGGACCGGCTTCGGCTTCCCCGTTCTGGCGGGGCGCACTCGATAGCCCGCCTCGACAATTCGCTCCGAGGACCCGGCGGGTGTCTTGAGCAACGTGCCGGCGCGCAGACCTACGAGTTCGCTCACCCGCTTGACAGCAGCGACGACTGTCACGACTTCAGGCTAGGTCCCGGGGATCTGGTGGGTTTCCTCCTCCGCGTCTCGGCGGCCGACGTGTCCCCCACAACCACCGCGCTGGGCGACTTCGTGGTCAATGGATCGGCGTCACCGGTGACGAGCCCAGGTGACCCGAGCGTGTGTTACCCCGGCCCACCGTCGCTGATCCTGCACAAGGTCGTGATCGACGACGACGGCGGCACAGCCAGCGGGAGCGAGTGGGACCTGCGCGCGACGGACACGGGGACGATCCCTCTCGACGGGCCCGACCCGGCTCCGAATGACGCGGGCCTGGGCCTGGCCAGCGGCGTCACCTTCGCGGCCGACGCCTACACGTTGAGTGAGACGGGCGGGATCCCGGGCTACGCGGCGAGCGCGTGGGACTGCAGCGGCGAGGGCGCCCTCGTCGGCGACATGCTCACGCGCGGTCTCGGTGAGTCGGCAGTGTGCACGATCACGAACGACGACATCGCGCTCGTCCCCGCCGCGCCGCGGTTGATCGAGGAGGAGGTGCGGGCGGCCCTGATCCCCTTCCAAGGTGAGTCGAAGCGGATCCGTCGGGCGATCCGGTGCCTCGACCGCGCTTTGGAGCCCGACCGCTGGATCGACGACACCCACTTGGTCTGCGAGAGCGGGGAGACAGTCTTCAAGAAGGAGCGGAGCGCCGTCAAGAAACTCGCGAAGGCCCTCGAGCGCGACTCGCTCACGGCCGCCGCGGTGACCAACGCGATCAGCCGACTCGTCGGAGCCGATCGGGCCCTCGCCCAGACCCTGCTCGACGAGGCGATGGCTGCGCTCGTGCTGGACCCGGACCGACAGGACGGGGTGGACGAGGCGCGGGATGAGGCGGAAGAGGAGCTGGCGGACGGCGACGCCGATGACGCAGCCGGCAAACCGCACAGGGCGATCGACCACTACCAGGAGGCCTGGGAGGAGCGAAGGAGGCGCTGGCTGAGGCCGCGAAGACTCCCATGGAGGACGATGACGACGACGACTGACTCGCGGGGAGCGGTTGCCGCATCTGATCCCCGGGTGGCCGGACTAGTAATACGTTGCTCTTCCAAGCGGAGCGAGACCTACCCATCTCGCTTGACGCCGCAGCCCCGCAGAGCGTCCATGGGCTGGGCCGCGGAGAGGTTCATGGACAGCGATCGGCGCCCAGGGCGCTGGCCGAGGCGCTGGATGAGTTCGCGCCAGCCGTCGTCATTCCCCGGGCGCCGCGGCAAGCCCTTCGAAGGCGTGCTGCACGTTCCAGCGATGTAGTCCCGCCGTCAGCCCCGCCATCCCCGCCGTGCCTGCCAGCGTATACCGATCGGCCAGCGTCAACCGCGCCGTCGCTTCCTCCAGACTCCAGCCGTCCCCGCGAGCCGCCCCCACCGACGTCACCAGCTCGGCGAAGTAGCTGACGCACGTCGCGATCATCGTCCCCGGCACCATTTCGCCATGCCCCGGCACAATCGTCCCCACATCAAGGGCAGCCGCCAGCTGGGTGAGCGTCACGAGGTAGGCACGCGCGTCGCATTCCAGCACCCACGGCACCGGCCCACCCACGACCAGGTTGCCCGTCCACGCTACGCGCGCGTCGGGGCAGCAGACTACCGTATCGCCGGGCGTATTGCCCTCGCCGAAGTGGTGGAGTTCCACGCTGCGCCCGCCCAGATCCAGCCGCAACGAACGCGTAAACACGATGTCCGGCGACCGCGGCGGCGCGTCGTCGAAGACGCTTCCGTCCCCCCCGACGAGCTGTGTCATGAACCGCCGCTCCCGATCGGAGAGCCGCATGGCCGCCGCTGTCAGCTCGTGCGCGACGATCAACGTCGCATCGGGGAAGGCGTGGTTCCCGAACGTGTGATCGCCGTGATGGTTCGTGTGCGCCAGGTAGAGAATCGGCCGATCGGTGACCGCGCGGACCGCCTCCTGGATCTGCCGTGCCATCGCCGCGTTGATGTGCGCATCGGCGACGAGCACACCGCGCTCACCCACCACGAAACCGCTGTTGTCGATGGGCCCCGCGTTCGACAGTAGGGCGTACACCCCCGCCGCAAGCTCGCGCGTCTCCAGCGTCACTCCGACCGGATCCAGCATCGGCAGCGTGAAGTCCGGTGGGACCAACTCCCGCAGGGGAACGCGGTAGAGATCGGTGGCGAGTGACATCCGCACCTCGATCGCTCACGTCAGCTGAACGCGGCTCGCCAGGGGTGGATGTGGAGAATAGCGCCGCGCCGCCCGCTTGCCGATGGCTGTCCCTCCACACGACCATTGATGGGCCGGCTGAGGTACGCAGCCCCCGGCCCCGGCCGCGCGAAGGAGGCCCCCATGCGCGCCACGGTCCTGCACGACTCGGGCAGCCCACTCGCGCTGGAGAACGGTCCCGATTCCCACCCCCGACGTCGGCGACTGTCGTCCTCCGCGTCCGAGCCTGCGCCCCCGACCAGTGCGACGTCACGATCCGGACCGGTCGCGCCGGCGGCACGCTGCCCCTCATCCTCGGCCGCCGGTGCACCGATCCTACCCACCGCTTGAACAGGGCGCCGCGCATCCGTTCCCAGTCCGCCGGCCGCGCAATGGGACACATAGCGGATACTGGAAGGCGTGCCGGACGCCGATCGCCACCGCTCGCCCAGCGAACGCCCACCGCTCTGGTCGAGGGACTATGTCCTGACGACGCTGGGCACGTTCAGCTTCTTCAGCAGCTTCCTCTACCTGCTCTCCGTGTTGCCCGACTACATCGACGAGATCGGGGGCGAGGAGTGGCACGTGGGGCTGGTGGTGGGCAGCTTCGGCATCCTGCCGATCGTCCTGCGCCCGTTCGTGGGCCGCTGGAGCGATCGCGGACATCGGCTGCGGCTGATGCGCCTTGCGACCGTCGTCTTCGCGCTGGCGCTGGGGCTGATGGTGTTTTCCGCCGACGTGTGGTCGCTGCTGGCCTTACGGATCGTGCAGGGGATCGGGATGGCGCTCTGGCCGACGGCGGCCAGCTCGCTGGTGGCGGAGGTAGTGCCCCCGTCACGGCGCGGCGAGGGGTTCGGATTCTTCGGGATGGCTCCCTCGGGCGCCCAGATCATCGTGCCGGCGCTGGGTGTCGTGATCGCCGATACGTGGGGCTTCGACGCGGTCTTCATCGTGGCGGCGGCGACGTCGCTGGCGACACTGTTCTTCACGCTGACCGTGCAGGAGCCGGGGCGGCACGGTGAGCGGCGGGGCGACGCGGCCAGCCTGATCCCGCGCGGGGCGATCTTCCCCATGCTGATCTTCCTGACCTTCACCTTCGCGTTCTCGGCGGCGGCGACATTCTTGCCGCTCCTAGGCAAGGATCGGGATCTCGGTAACGTGGGGCTGTTCTTCCTCGTGATGGGGGCGGTCACTGTGGTGGCCCGTCCCGCGGCGGGACGGATCTCCGACCGGGTGGGGCGCGTTTTCGTGGTTCTGCCGGGGCTGCTCGCCGCGGCGGCCGGGATGCTGCTCCTCGCGCAAGCGCAGTCGCTGGGGATCATGCTGGCGGCCGGGGTACCCACGGGCCTCGGCTTCGCGGCCGTGCACACGAGCTTGCTGGCCCTCTCGATCGACCGGACCCCGGCGGGGCAGCACGGCGGCGCGACGGCAGTGTTCCAGGTGGCGTGGGACATCGGCAGTCTGGTGGCGGGCGTGGGGCTGGGCCTGATCGCCTCGGCCATCGACGTGGAGACGGTGTTCTGGGTCGCGGGCACGCTGCTGCTGTTGGGCGCGCTTGGGCTCTTGGTGGGACGCGAGCGGGGTTGGACGCGCCCCCACCCGGCGGCCGTGCCGGCGTCGGGCGGGTGAGCCACGCCACGCGCCCGCGCTCAGCGGCCGGGTCATCGGACGAGTAGTCCATCCTCACCGGCCGAATCCTCGCACAGGATCTGGACCGGTTTGGGGGGGCAGATCACTCTCCGACGCATCTGCGCAGAGCGGGGCTTGCCCACCGCGATCGACGCCTTCCGGCCGGCGCACATCTACCAGTTCCTCAAGGCCATGCAGGACACGGGCGTCTCGATCGGGGGAGCATCGGCGCTTCCGTGAGACGCGCGCGCTGTGCAGGTGGTCGCTGCCATGGGCTACTGCGCGCGGAAGCCGTTCGCCGGACCCAACGTGTGGCTCGAGCAGAAGGTGATCCAGCGCTACACGCCGGAGGGGGTGCAGGTCGACATCCGCGATCCGGCCACAGAGTCTGGCTGCCGGAACCGGGTGATCATCTTGCTTCTCCTGGATACCGGATTGCTCGTCTCAGAGCTATTACAACTGACGGTCGCTGATATCCAATGGCACGAACGGCGCATTCACATCCGTTGGGCAAGGGGCCAAACAGCGTGTGGCGCCGCTCGGCGAACGGCCGGCGGCGGCGATCCGCGACTACATCAGCCGCTTCCCGCGGCGAGGTGCCCGGCTGCGTCTTCCTGGCGTCGCGCGGGCCTCGAGTGCCACTAGCCCCGTTCAGCCTCGTGACGCTCTTCGATCGGCTCGGCCACCGTGCGGACGTCCGGCACGTGCATGCCGACCGGTTCCGGCGCACGTTAGCGACGTGGCCGATCGAGAACCTGACACGCGAGCTGGACCGTCCCCATGGTGATCGTGAGCGTGTCCGATCCGCAGTCGCAAGCGGAGCTGTCACCTTCCGTACGAGCCTGGCTGATGAAACCGTTTCGTGGCCGGGATCTGCAAGTCGCGGTCGCGACCGCCTTGAAGGGAACCGCGCCATGAGCTTCAAGATCCTGCTCGCCGACGACGAAGAGATGATCCGCGAGCTGATCAAGGTGACGCTGACACAGGACGATCGCTTCCAGGTCCTGGAAGCGACGAACGGCGCTGAGGCTGTCGCGATCGCGCGCCGCGAGCATCCCCACCTGGTGATCCTGGATGTGCGCATGCCGGAGATGGATGGCTACCGTGTGGCGCGGGCGCTGCGCGCTGAGTCTCTGGACCCGCGCCCGGCGATCCTGATGCTCACCGCCATGGGTCAGGACGCGGACGTCGCCCAGGGCATGGAAGCGGGCGCGGAATCTGATCCGAGCGGGCGGGCTTCGCGTCCAATTCGCGGCTGCCCCGACCGAGGCCCGTCCGAAGGGACCAGCATGATACGAGGACCGTCAACACCGTTCGGCATCGCATCGGTTCGCTTGGATCACGCGAAATCGATGCGGATGCTCTCGACGCTCTCCGGCGTTGGACGCCGGAGAGCGTCTGCTGCCTGTTGTCTGCTCGGTCTTTTCTGGGAGAATTCTTTCGGAGCGGGAGACGGGACTCGAGCGCGCAACTCTTTGCTTGGGAAGCACCGCACAGATCCGGCGGACCGTCGCCAATCCGTGGTAGACGACCCCGGCATTCCGCCATTAGCGGCGCCGCGACGACCGGTCGGTCCCGCGGCATTCGCCCCAGCAGGGCCGGCGCCTCCCATCAGCCGTTCCTGCCGGCGCCAGACCGGCAGGAACGGGGGCGGCGGAACGTGCACCCGTTGCGGACACCTGGAGGCACCGTGGACGCCCGGGGTCAAGTGGCCGCGCTCGCGGCCTCGAGCACGCCATCGCCGGGGGAGAAGGCGGCGTGACGCTCGGTTGCCTGGGTACTGCGGTCGGTGGCGCTGTAGCGGCGCACCATGTCCGGCGATGGCCGAGCAGGTGCTGGACATCGAGCTCGCGGATGTCGTGAGCGATCGCCCAAGGGGCGAACGTGTGTCGGAAGCGGTGGGCGTGCACCTTCGAGACGCCGGCCTCCCGGCCCAGCGTGCGCAACCGATGCTTGAGTCCGTTCACGCCCAGGCGCACCGCAGGATGCGACCTGGTCGGTGCGAACCGACCCCGGCTCCGTCGGGGCCCCATCCTGGGCGAGACCAGCGGCAGAAGCGGCCCAGGGTTTCGCGGTAGGCCTGCACCGTCTGGGGCGACTTCCCATCCACCGCGCAGCGGGTGAGGTGGGTCTCCACGAGGGTCGGCAGTTCGGGCACATCTGTGTCCATCGTGGGTCTATGGACGCTCTGCTTCGGCCCGAAGTCAAGCCGGACGGGAGGCTGCTATCGGCCCGGGCCGGGACCACGCTCGGGGCGCTAGAGGTCAGGCGAAAAGAAGCTCAGCAATACGTACCGCCTTGCCGCCCGTCTGGACGCGCAGCCCGACCCGACGCGGGGGCTAGGTGCCCAACGCCTGGTGGTTGAGTGCAAGGATCTGAAACGGAACATCGGGGTTGATCTAGGCAAGAGGTTCTCCATCACGACTGCCGTGTCCGGATCCACCGCGTGGGTGGTGAGGGGTACGGGCTCCCGGCTCACGATGAACAACAGCGACGGCCGCACCGTCAGTGCGGCCGCCCTCGACGCGGTCGGCTGGGTCCAGAGCGTCATCGCCAACCGCCGCACGGGGCACCTCGTGGACGGGCACGCCCGCGTCGAATTCGCCGTCGAGCGGGGGGAGCAGACGGTCCCCGTGGAGCGCAACGTTGTCGGCGATCCGAATCCTGTGGTCCGCGCGTCGCCGGGATCGTCGCCCGCGTCCTCCCCTTGCTCCCACATCGCCGGTGATGGGGTCCAGGTCAGCCCGGATGCGCGGGGTCCCCGGTGCGGCCGTGCAGGCGCAGCCAGTGCTGCGCGATCGCATCGCGACGGGCGAACCAGACCGACCCCTTGGCGGTCATGTGCTTGAGGATGGCGTCGAGCGCACGGATGCGGGGCGGGCGGCCGATGGTGCGGAGGTGGAGGCCGACGGACAGCATCTTGGGAGTGGTCGCACCTTCCTCCCAGAGCCAGTCGAAGGCGTCGATGACGAAGTCGGCGAAGTCCTGCGCCCGCACGAAGCCGGCGCTGGGACGGCGGAACCACATATCGTTCGTATACAGGCTGTAGGGCAAGACGACGTGCTGGCGGGCGCCGGTCTCCACGAGATAGGGGAGGTCGTCGTCGTAGGCGTCGCTGTCGTAGAGGAAGCCCCCCTCCTCGATCAGGAGCCGGCGCGTGTTCAGTGTGGGGGGGTTGCGGGAGTGCCAGCCGACGGGCCGCTGCCCCGCGGCCTGCTGGAACGCCGCCACCGTGCGGGCGATCCATTCCCGCTCTTGCGCCTCGGTCATGTGGGCCGGGCTCAGCCAGCGGTAGCCGTGGGCGGAAAGTTCGTGCCCGCGCTGCACGGCATCCTGCGCCAACCAGGGCGAGCGTTCCAACGCCTCGCCGCAGGCATTGAGGGTGCAGACGACGCCGCATCGATCGAGGACACGCATGGCCCGCCAGTAGCCAGCCCGCGTGCCGTAGTCGAAGTGGGATTCCATGGTCAGGTTGGGTTTGCCCGGCACGTCGCCGATGGGGCCGAACAGCGGTTCGTTGATCGCGTCGCCGCGGGAGACGTTGCGTTCGGATCCCTCTTCGACGTTCACCACGATGGAGACAGCCACGCGCGCGGCATTCGGCCAGGCGGCGTGGGGTGGGTGCTCGCCGTAGCCGCGAAGATCGCGCTGGTACATGATGGCCTCACCCTCAAGATCGCGCCTCGCTGCGGGTGCACTGGGCGGTCGAGCGCGGCGTGCATGCCAGACGCCCGGTAGGTTCGGCGCGGGGGAATTCTATCGGCGGAGCGCTCACTCGCAAACTGGATGGTGGAGGCCGGGTGCGCCGGCGCTCGCCACCCCCCGGCACCTCAGGGAGGGCAGCAAACGGGGCTCGAACCCGCGATCCTCCGCTCGTGAAGCGGCGCCGACGGGGTGGCGCCCGTCACGGTACGGAGGGCCAGCTGCCTCGTCGCCATGGCCAGGGCGACGGGGTGCGCGGTAGCGGCCTCGGCCGGGGAGACGAGGACGACGGCGGCCTCCTCGGCCCCGCGCAACGCCTCGGCCTGGTTGGCCCCCAGGTGCAGCACCGCGATGGTGCGCGCTTGCTCCTCCAGCGTCTCGATGGTGCTGGTGACCAGCGCCAGCGTCGTCGTGGCCACGCGGTGGAGCACGCCCAGTTGCGCGTGGGCAGCGGCGAACTCGGCGTGGCGACGACAGGGTAGCGTTCGGGAGCAGCACCCGCCCTGGCGAGCACCGGCTTCCCAAGCAGAGGGTCGCGGGTTCGACCCACGTCTCCCGCTCCACCCAACTTCCCCCAGAGAAGATCGAGCAGATAACTGGCAGCAGACGCTCGTCGGCTGCCTAAGGCCGCGCGATCGTCCACTCAAGACGGCAGTACGGACACGTGCCCCCGAGATCGCCATCGTCCAGCGGCGACGGCCGCAGCGCCCAGTTGCAGTCGCGGCAGAAGTCGCTGCCGCACGCCGGGCAACGGACGCATACCCAGGGTGGAGTATCGGGCAGTTCAGCACGGCCAGCGGGGAACGCGAACGGCTGCGCCACCATGCCGATCCAACTCCGCACCCGGACCACCTGCCCAAGCCTGGAAAAGGCGCGGTGCACAGGGGGAGGCAGACCCCCTACGTGGTCGCCGCAGATCAGGCACCTCCTCTCCCTGATTGCGCTGTGGTGCCAGAGCGTGCCGATCCGCCTCGCTCCGCGTGCGTCGGCGTCGGTCCGACCCGGTGGCGGCCGTTCGAGGAGGGCCGCCAGCACCTCGTCCAGCCGGTCGAGTTGCCCGAGAGCGCCATCCTGCGCGGCAAGTTCACGGCGCAGGGTGTCGCCGCCCGGCGTACCTCGGATTCCGCTGCGCCCGCTGGAAGGCCCAAGAACTGGTAGTAGTGATCTGCGCCTTCGGCGGTCGGCCCCTGTTCTTCCTGCCGACGATCCCGTTCCTGCCGCCATTTTCGGCGTGCGGCGTCGCGGCGGGCGCGGTGCTCCGGGTCGAGGAGGACGCTGAGCGCCCCATCGATTCGGTCCAGTTGCCAGCGACCGCTCTCAACCCTTGCCAGATCTCGCCGCTGCGCGTTGGCCGCAGCGCGAATCTTCTCCTCGGGCGCGGCCGGCGCGATCCCGAGAACCTCGTAGTAATCGGTGATCGGTGATGAGGCATCGTCAGGGGGCGAAGGAGGGGGAGCTTCGGGCGCCGACGCCTCCTGCCTGGCTGAGTCCGCGAGGCCAGCGTCGTAGCGCTGACGCCGATCCGGATCGAGGAAGCCGCGGCGCGCGTCGTCAACGCGGGCGAACTCCTCGGAATCTGTATCGATGGCAACCTCGCGGCGCTTGCGCTCCGCCGCGTCGCGGATAGCTTGGGGCGGGGCGTGTCGGCTGACGCCGAGGAAATTCGTAATGGTTCATGACGCACTCCCGGCATCACTGGCGCCTCCCGTCCCTCCATGCGGGGTCGGAACGGATTGGCTGAAGGCACCAGCTACGAATCGCCTCCTCCTCGGACCCGGCCACCTGGGATTGTGCCGAGGACGACGGCGGGGTCGTAGCGCTCGACGGAGCCGCCGCCGGTGGCGAGGGTGCCACCGACGTCGCCGCCGAAGAAGCAAGATTGACCCGTCGGGCAGAAGCGAGGCGGCGTGACCCATGCAGCCGGCACGCATGCCGGGCAGCGAGGCCCAGACGCCGGAGCGGGGTCGTAGACCTCGACGGAGGCGAGGCGGCCGCTGTCGTTTACGCGGCCCATGATCAGGACCATGCCGTTGGCGAGCTTGGTCGCGGCGTGGCGGCTGCGGGCGGTGCCGAGCGCGCCGACGAGGCTAAACCCGCCGGTGGCGGGGTCATAGATCTCGGTCAAAGAGCGCCGGATCGGGAACGCCGCGCCGCCAGCAATGAGGACGGCGCCATCGTAGAGGAGGAAGCTTGTGTGGGCCCCGCGGGACTCGTGCGTCGATCCCGTGGGGGACCAAGTATTGGTGGCAGGGTCGTAGATCTCGGCCGTGTCTGTGGTCGCGTGTCGGAGAAGCCGCCGCTGACCAGGACCCGGTCGTCGGCGAGGAGCGTGGCGGCGTGGCTGAGGCGGGGGATGCGCGCGGCGTCGTCCAGGGGTCGACCGGGCACCTAAAAGGGGGGTAGGGCTTCAAGGTGCTGCGCCCGAGTTCGCCCTGGGCTGGGCTCGTGCCTGGCAGTCAAGCGAGCGTTCTGCTCACGGACCGTGACGGAGAATGCCCTGCCGATCGAGCGTCCTCCAGAGGTCCTCTAGCGCGGCGTCCGGGTCAAGGCGGAACGCTCCCTCGCGCACGCGCCAGAACGTCCAGCCGCAGCGTTCCAGGTCGCGCTGGCGAGCCACGTCCTGCGCGTAACGACTCGGGCCGTGCCAGTAGTCGCCGTCGCACTCGACGGCCAGCGCTCCATCCATGCCCCACACGACGAGGTCAATGTGGTAGTCGAGGACCTCGTGCTGCGGAGTCACTCGGTATCCGCGACGGACGATGCGGAGGAACACGTCCAACTCGAACCAGCTCTCGAACGGCGGCGGCTGGTTGCCGATCTCGCGTGCAGTCTGCGCCGCCATGCGTTCCAGCTCAGCGATGTCGAGGCCGCCCGCGCCGATGGGCGCGACCCGCGGGTTCAGGCAGTACTTGAGGAGCCGGTGGCGAACGCAGTCGGGGTTGGGCGAGAGGTCGTTCGGCGTAGCAGTGTGGGAACAGCACCAGTTGGTCGCGGGCGCGGCTGGCCGCGACGTTGAAGCGCTGCCGCGCCGCCCGGTCGGTCAGCGCCGGGACGCGCCGGTCCTCGGCGGACGCAGAGACGAGGCTGAGCAGCATCACGTCGCGCTCGTCTCCCTGGAACGCGTAGGCGTCGCCGCAGACGATGCGCCGGCGCTCCATCTCCTCGGGGCCGAGGTCTTGCACGAGCCGCTCCTCGATAGCGCAGGCCTGCGCTCCGCCCACGAGGCTGATGACGCCTATCGTCTTGCTCTCGTACGCAGGGTCTGCGCACATCCGCACGATCGCCTCCACGATCGCCTCGGCCTCGGGCGGGTTTGTGGCGTTACCGGCCGTGCCGCGTTGGTATCCGTCGGGCACGTGGCGCGCGAGCACCGGTTCGAGGCGATCGGCGCCGTACTGGCGCAGCGGGATCAATGGCCGGTTCGCATAGGACAGCTGGCTCGAGAACTGGATGATCTCCGGCATGCAGCGGAAGTGCTCGCGCAGCCGGATACGCTCCCCGAAGAAGATCTCGGCCAGATCGAAGAAGCTGCCGCCCTGCGCGCCGAACGCATCGACGAAAGGGATGTCCTGGAGGTGCTGCGCTCGGAGCCGGTTGACGGCGCCGACCCTGATGCCTGCGTACGTAGGGCGAATCTGCTCGTCGTCCCCGACGACCACGACACGCCTCGCCAGCCACGCCAGCAACAGCGCCTCCGGACCGGACTGGCTGGCTTCGTCGATGATTGCGATGTCGAACAGAGGCTCGGGCCCCGGTTCCATGGTTTCGGCCACGCGGTGCAACGGCATAACCCACGCCGGGATGGCCGATCGGGACCTATTGAGGTGTTCCCGGGCAGCGCGCTGGTGTTGGGTAGCGAACCGCCCGGTGCCCCGTCCAACTCTGCGAACCGCATGCCGCCACGCGATCAGGCTTCCTTTCTCGTCTTTGGTCATGTGGGTGAGGCGGTGGCTCCATGCCTGCTCTGCAGCGAGTCGTTCGCGGGCGGCTGCAATCTCCTGCTTCGCGCGGTCGAACTCGAGACGGAGTCGCCGCTCTTCGTCCGGCGAGGTCATGCGCGTGACCCACGTGTGCGCGCGCCGCCAGTCCCAAGCGCGCTCGAAGTACTCGGTGCGCGCGCCCCACACAGCGTCGCCAGACGTTTCCGCGAGGTCGGCTGCCAACCCGGGTGCGGACGCCTCGACCGTGCTGAGCAGGGCGTGCCGCCGTCTGAGCCGCGCGGCAAGCCCGATGTTGTCGAGTGCGCGCTGGTGGGCGGCGGCGTAGGCATCCGGATCGCGTCGCATCACCGCTTCGGCTAGGTTCCCGAGCGTCGGGTCGATGCCAAGCCGCCGCTGCTCCGTTAGCTCGCGCAGCCACGCCTCAAGCCGCTGATTCGCTCTCTCGTGGCGCTCCGCCGTATCGATGGCGTCGAGCGCCTCCCGCAGGCGGTGCAGGGCGGTGCCGTCCGTCCAGACGGGCTCGGGCGCATCGGACGCGAACGCCATGATCCACGCCAGCCGCTGCCGCACCGCGAACGCTTCCAGCGCATCCTTGACCGGCGCGCAGACATCTCGCATTTCGGCTGCGCGGTCGGCGAACGTACCTGAGGCGAACTCGTGATGCCGTGCCCAGTGCTCGCGCAGGCGGGCGCGCTCAAGCTCGCCGTCCAGCCGCCGCACGAGGTTGCGCACAGCCTCGGCAGTCGCGCAGCGCCGTCCGCCGACGCGCCGCTCCCGGATGTGGAGCGTGCGCCTGACGACCTCCGCGCGAAATACCCAGAGCCCCAGCCGCGACCTGCTTCGAGGTGTGCAAGGAGGTCGGTCGCGTCGGCGCGGAGCGCCGCCAAGTCCGATGGCTCCGGCGTGACCGGGTGGGCGTCTAGCCAGCCCGCCTCCCCAGCCATGGACTCGGCGGCGGCGAGTGTGTCTTCGTGTAGCCGCCGCCACGCCTGATCGGAGCCCCCGACGATCTCTGCCGCCGCGGCAGCCGTCCACGGCATTGGGTGGCGCTCGATGCGTTCAAGCGCCCGCGCTAGCTCGCTCAGTCCGCTCGCGAGGTTCCGGCGGTGGTTCTCGGCGAGCGCCTCCAACGCAGCGTACTCGGGGCGCTCTCGCGTGGATGCGGCATCGTCGTGCCGCGCGCGGATGTCGTGTTCGTCCGCCACGGCCTCCTCGAAAGCGTCCGCACTGGGCAGGCTGTCGGTGCTTACGGGATCCCAGCCGCGCTCCTCCCAACACGTCACATCCGCCTCGCGTAGGAGCGACACAAGCTCCATGAACCCCGCCTCTGCTAGGGGAGGCTCGGCGTGATCAGCGATGTCGTCGGGTACCCAACCCAGCGCTTCTCGCTCTCGGTTCAGCGTTTCGGCGATGCGGGCGAGTGTGCCGCTGTAGCCGAACCGATCGTCATGCCGGTAGGTCTCCTGTTCCCGGATCGCGCGCAGTTCGTTGTGCGCGCGGGCCTCGTTGCGCCGAGCCCGATCGAGCTCCTCGCGCAGCCCTTCAATCTTGGCGCGACTTTCTCGCCGCCCCCACGAGCTTTGCCTGTCGAGGATGCCCTGTACGGACGCCTCCATCTCAGTGAGGGCGTCGCGGCTGTTGCCCGGGAGCACCACTGCGAGCGGCGCGATCTTCGGCGCCCGATCGTGGATCATGTCGCGGAGCACGCGCAGAGCCCGCGGGGCGTGGCTGGTGACGAGCACGCGCTGGCCGGTGGCAAGCGCGTGTGAGATCAGGTTCACGATCGTGTGCGACTTGCCCGTGCCCGGCGGCCCCTGCACGAGCACGCCCCGGTTGGCATTCAACCGCTGCACTATCTGCCGCTGCGCGTCGCTCGCCGCGAGCGGGAAGTACAGTTCCGGGTCACCGCCGCCGTCTCCGAGGCCGTCCGGGTCGCCGCCATCCCCAACCACCAACCCTGCTCCGCCGTTGGCAGCCCCGATGAAGCGCAGCACGCCCTCGGGCACGGCCGCGCCGTCTTCAAGCAGCTTCGTGATCTCGTCGAAGGCCCGCACGAACGAGTGCTCCGTCCTTCGCCGCAGGATGAGCGCGGGCGCGAAGTGCACAACCGGAGCGCTCGTCGGGGTGCCCGGCTGGTCGAGTGATTCGTCGTAGGTGCCGTGGGAGGATGTCTCGTTGACCCACGCCTTCAGCAGACCGTCGACCAACCCTGCCTCCCAGAGCGCGTCACCGCTGCCTTCCAACTCCAGCTCGAGCTGTGCGAGTAGTGCGGAATCGGGGCGGTCACTCTGTTCGAGCATGTCCTGTTCGAGCGTCGGCCGGGCACCTTCGGCATCCGGGATCACCGGCAGCTCGCCACTCTCATGGTCGAGTTCGATACCGACGCGGGTGCAAACAAGATGGCGCCGCACCGCCGCGCCGCTGTCCGGCGGCTGCCAGACCAGGAGGCCGAGTCCGAACACCAATTCGTACTCCTCGCCGAGGGCCTGCTGGCGCTGCCGCATCGCGAAAAAGGTCGGCGTAGACTTGGCGGACGGCCTGCTCACGACGGTCCCGCTCGGCCCACGCCCACCACGAAGTCTCCACCCAGTCATCCCACGCGGCCTGTACATCAGGGTGGTCCTCGATGCGAAGCGGTGGATGATCCGCTGACTCGGCTGGAATCGTTGTGCTCGGTTCCGGGAGATCGATCGAGGAGTTCTCGATCTGGTCTTGTCGCGCCCATTCGCGAGCGACTTCCGGCAGCGCCGGGGGTGGGGGCACGCGCGGCCTGCGGATCTTCAGCCAGGCCGCGGCAGAGTTCGCGCTGTCTTCTGGATCGGGCTCGTCGTCGTTATCGCCTGCGGTGGCTGCGCGATACCGCGCGATGCACTCGCAGCCGCGTTCGCGCGGGATGTCGGCGACCCAAGTGACGGCACCGTCACGCTCGTAAGTGGCTACGTCGCGCACGGGCCTCGTGCGGAGCTGCGCGAACTCCTTCAGAAATATGTACAAGCCGATGGCGCGTTCGCGCTCGCTCATCGGAACCCCCTGCGCGGCAGCTACTCAGTCGGCACGGTGCGCCGAGACGAGCGCTGGAGCCGGGCCATTGTAAGACGGGCTCCGCCTCCAACTCTCAGGTGGCGCTGCCAAGTGCTTCGGCAACGAACCCGGGCCCGCTGCCCGACATCGTCCTCTACCCGTCCGCCGGGCGCGGGTTCGGGACTGCTGCCGAGCCGTCGGTACTCGTCGGAGTCGTTGGCAGTGTCGAGGTCGATGTACACGACAGCGTCACCTAGGGCCGCTGGACTCGGGCGGTTGTTTACTCCCCATTGATTGGCCCGGGCTTACCGCCCCGGAGCACCACGTCGGATCGAGAGTAGACAGCCTTGCCGCGGAGGCGAGGCCATCGTCGGTATGGAAGCGGTTGGCCTGGACGTCGAGCACGGCCTGGATCTGATCGGCGCGGGCGTTGTGCCGCGACTCCTCGATTACAAGGGCCGGGCGCTGATGAAGCGCGACTACAACCCCCGGACCAGGATCGATCTGATGTGCAAGGATCCGCGGCTGGCCGCCGAGGAGCTGCCGCCG
The DNA here is from genome assembly GCA_965247775.1 of Dehalococcoidia bacterium. Classification (GTDB taxonomy): domain Bacteria; phylum Chloroflexota; class Dehalococcoidia; order Bin125; family Bin125. Next base: position 627,367 of record OZ252031.1, on the reverse strand, counting down.
GCCCGGCTGGGGTCGTTGGCACGCGCGATCATGGACCAAGCGTCGCGCGAGGGCCACGGGACCGAGGATCCTGCAGCCATCATGCGGATCATCGAGCGGCAGGTCACGAGTTAGAAGGTCGCAGCGTTTGGTCCCCTAGCGACATGAACCGCGGATCTCTCGTCAGCAGGTCGTGAAGATCCCTCTCTGTGCGACATGACGGCAGTTCGGTAGATGGCAGGTCCAATGCGGACCACCCCCTCCGTCGGGCGGAATGCAGAAGCGATCTGATTTTCGCGCCGCACAAGTTACGGTCCCGTATAACCTGGTCGAGCCAAAACAATGCGCGAGATCCGTTCGGCGGCCAGCTGGCCAGGACAGGCGCGGCCCGGCTGCACGCTTATTCGGGCGGAAGCATCGCCCGGACCAGGTCAAGATTGGTGATCGCGGGTTCGAGTTCCCCCCGTGTGATCCGCTCGGAGACCGCGGTGACCGCTGCATTGGCCGAGCAGGTGTGCCCGAGTCGTTCCAGTTCAGTGGCGACCAAACCGTTGATTAACGGCGCTTCCGTCTTGCGACCCCTGCGGTAATCCATGAGCAGCGTATTCAGTCCCCCTGGCCGGAGCCGGGAGGTGAGTTCATCCATGAGCACCTCGGGAAGGGTATCTCTGTTGGCGATGTCCTCGACGCCCAGACCCATGATCGGTATCGGATGATGCCCGAGCGCCTCACCGGCGAGGAGCGACTCCGTTCCCAATCGCACCATCAAGGTTCGCAGGCCCGGCACGTCCATCGCTTCGCTGGTCGGCAGCCCAAGGATCGCGATTGGCGTCATGATCATGGTGTTGACGATCAGCTTCATCCACTTGGCCGAAAGAATCTCGGGTACCGCGTCCACCTCGCCAACATGCCTTAAGAGGTCCGCGGCCTCGTCCTCGCGGCCGGCGGTCGATGGGTCCAGGCTGCCAAGACCGAACCACGATTCGTCGCGGGTCGTGTTGCGCTCCACGAACCCGGGCGTGTGGAGCTCCGAGGCTAATTCGACCACGCACCCCAGCGTGCGTGACGGACCGACGATCGCGGCGATCTCCTCCGCTAACATTCCGTTTTGCACCCCGACCAGCAGCCCATCGGGCTGGAGGTACGGCTCGATGAAGTGGCACGCCCAGGTCGTATCATACCCCTTCATCACCAGAAGAACGATATCGAACTTGTCCGTGAACGTGGCCACATCGGATAAATGGTAGGCACGGACGGGAACGTGCAGTTCCTCCGTTTCTATCATCTGAATCCGCAGGCCGCTTGCGCGCATGGCCTCGACGTGCTCGGGCCAATAGTCGATGAGAGCGACATCGACGCCCGCCTCAATCAGGTCGGCGGCGATGCAACTACCGTTCGCGCCAGTGCCAAGGATGGCGATGTTCTTCGTCATGCCGCATTCCCCAATCGCTGCTGCGCGCCATGAATACCAGACCGGGCCCACGTTGGCTTTGGAGGCTGTACACCACACCGTCGGCTACCCCGGTCGCTTGGAGACAGACAGCGCCTCGGAATGGCCCGTTGGACCGACAGCTCTGCCATAACGCGCGCCCGTAAAGCGAAGGGGAGAGCGCCCTGAGCCTCGAACGGCGAGCCGCCGTTCTACCCACCATCGATCGCGTTCCGTTATTCTCCGGCGCCCGGGACACGCCGGCTTCCGGCCAACCCGGCTCGTCGACACCGTATGGATCTGACCACGAAAGGAGACAGGGGTGGTCTTCGATCTTCTCGTTCGAGGCGGCAACGTCGCTACTCCCAGCGGGGTCGCGCTGATGGACATCGCTGTGCGCGGCGGCGTCATCGCCGCGCTTGCCAGTCCGGGGGAGATCACGGAAGAGGCTGCGCACGTCATTGACGCGCGAGACCGCGTCGTCTTGCCGGGTGGGGTCGAGCCGCACGCGCATTTCAATGCCAAGGTGCCGGAGGCGCGGACGGGACGGCCCAACGTTTACACGCAACAACCACCGGCGGGCAGCATGGCCGCCGCCTTTGGTGGCACGACCACGATCGTCGATTTTGCGATGCCTGCCCCGATGCCCGGCGAACCAGTGCCGGTCCCCGAGATCGAGGCCGACATTGGCCAGCGCCGCCGCGAGTATTCCGGCCGCTGCTACACGGATTTCGCGTTTCACTGCACGCTCTTCGGCGACGTGGCGCCGGGCACGCTCGAGCAGATTGGCCCCGCGGTCCGGTCCGGCATTGCCAGTTTCAAGGTGTACACGATCAACGACCCGATCCGCGTGCCTTGGGGCCATCTGCATGCCGTGTTCGAGAGCGTGGCCGACGCCGGCGGCATGATGGCCGTTCATGCCGAAGACGAAGACATCGTCCGGTACATGAAGGACAAACTTTGGCGCGAGGGCCGCGGGCAAGGATTCAACCTCCCCCTGGCCCACAACAATCTCTCGGAGGATCTCGCGTTCCGACGAGTGGTGCACCTTGCCCGAGACACCGGCGCCGCCATCTACTTCCTGCACACCACGGCCAAGGAGGGAGTGCACGCGATTGCGGAGGCGCGCGCCGACGGGCTTCCAGTCTACGGCGAGGCATTACATAACTATTTGCATTTCACTGCGGACGACTATCGCCAGCCGGACGGCACCGCAGTCCATACCTACCCCTCGATCAAGGGGGCCGATGACCGCGACGCACTCCTCGCCGGCTTACTCGATGGCCGCCTCGCGACCGTGGCTACCGATGACTACACGACCCCCAGGGACGTCAAGCTGTTCGGAGCCACGATCGACACGATCTGCGGTGGTCATAACGGCATCGAGACTCGTATTCCCGTCGCCTTCACGAAACTTGTGCAGGAACGCGGGATGTCGCTATCGCGCTTCGCCGAGCTAATCGCGACGAACGCCGCCAAGATCTTAGGTCTCTATCCTCGCAAAGGCGTCATTGTGCCGGGCAGTGACGCCGACCTCGTCGTCCTCGATCCGAATCTGAAGCGGACGATCACCTTGGATGATCTGCACGCTGACTGCGATTACACCATCTGGGAGGGCTTTCCGTGCCGCGGATACCCGATCATGACCATCCTGCGCGGCAAGGTGATCGTCGACAACGGTCGCCTATTGGGAAGCCCGGATGATGGACAATGGCTGTCGCGCGCGGTCGATCCAGCGACCTTGTCACGCCCAGCGGTGTAGCTGCTCATCGCCGGATACTGCGACGCCTCCACTCGGGCGTTAGCGCTCCTGCTCGCGGGCCCGGAAACGCCTCGGATGGCGTGCGCATGAGCCCACTCACACGCCAGCTCCCGCACCGTGCCCAACGCGCCAGCGTGGGTGTTTTCGAGGCACGTGACTACCCCGGATGCGTCTACTGGGCGGTGTAGCCCCCGTCGATGAGGAGGTCGGCGCCCGTCATGTACGAGGATTCGTCGCTGGCGAGGAAAAGGACGCCCGCCGCGATCTCGTCGGGTTGGCCCGCGCGTCCGAGCATGGTGTCGGCGTTCTCTCGGGCAATGGCCCGCGAAGGAAAGTTGCGGAAGAATCGGTCGGTTTCCACAGGGCCGGGGGAGACGGTATTCACGCGGATGCCCTGCGGGGCATGGTCGAGAGCCATCGCGCGGGCGAGACTGATCAGCGCGCCTTTCTGAGAGCAGTACCAGGGGCGCCGCGGCTTTGCGCTTCGAGCGAGCTGGGAGGCGATGTGGACGATGGAGCCGCCGTCGCGAGCTGCCATGTGGGGGATCGCGGCGCGCGAGAGGAGAAAGGGCCCGTCGATATTGACGGCCCAGGTGCGGCGCCAGTCGGCGAGGGACACCTCGGTGAGGGGGGCGAGTGGAAGGTCGTAGACGGCGTTATTGACGATGACGTCGAGGCCGCCGAACTCGTCAACGGTTTGGGCGACGGCGTCCTCAATGTCGGACTCGGAGGAGACATCGCAGGTCCGGGCGAGGCAGCGCCCGCCGGACTCGGCGACGAGGGGTCGGAGGGGGTCTGGGTTGATGTCCAGGGCCGCGACGCGCGCGCCCTCAGCAAGAAAGCGACGGCAGATGGCGCCACCGATTCCGCCGGCCGCGCCGGTGACGATGGCGACTTTGGTGTCGAGCTTTCCCATCGAGGCCTCCTGATTGCGATGTCGGCGTCCGTCCCACAACGGCTGCTGTCAGAATTCAGCGCTCGTCCGCGTAGCGTAGCCTCGTCCGTGTTGCGACGAAGGAACGCCGATGCCCTGTCCCCCACTGCCAGTCGGCCGCCACGGCCAGGCGGAAGCACTGCAGAGCGTTGGGCTATCGGCGAGGGGGTTGGAGTGGGTCTGGGTTGATGTCAAGGGCCGCGCGCGTAGGGCGAGTGACCTCGAAGGCGCGGCCGTACTGGGGGCACAACGACGATCGGCCACACAGGTCACTGGGCTTGGAGCCGCCGAACGGATCGCGGCCGGCTCGCGGAAGACCGCCGGGCCGGCCGGGCGCGGGTCTCAGTTCGTCGACGACCAGAGCATAGAGGTTCTCGGTGCGGTGTTTCCAGCCGAAGAGGACTCGGCGCAGCTCGGCCACGGTCGATGGGCCGAAGACCTCGCCCATGCGCTCGACGTAGATGTCGCGGAGATCGCGGGCGGGGACTCCGGCGGCGATCCCGGCGGCCAGCAGGGTACCCGTGGAGGTACCCGCCACGAAATGGAATGAGTCGCGCGTGAGTGTCCCGGTTTCCTGTTCCAGTTTCATGAGGGCGCTGGCGGCGGTGATGCCGCGAATGCCACCACCATCGATTGCGAGAATACGCGGGCGATCCGTAGCCGCGGCTCAGGTCCCTCAATGTTCTTTGGTATGAGGGATACTCGCCGATAGATCGAAAATGCAAACCGACATCGCAGCGTGTATGGCGCGCGTGTCTTGCAGGAAGGAGGGAGGGAGATGGCAACATGGCTTTGGGACGTATTCGATCGCTGGGAGCTTGTGCTTTCCCGCAGCACTGAAGCCATCGTGATGCGCGTTCCCGCGAGGGGCGGGTCGGTCCTCAACCCGCTGACCTGGGGGCACCGCCTCGTCGACCTCCTGCTGTCGCTGGTGCTGTTCGTCCCGCGACACGTCGTGCTTGTCCTCGTCGTCGGCGTCGGGATGGTGATCTCGAAGGCCGGCAGCCGGGTCGGTGCCTGGGGCTACACCGGAGGAGGGGGCAAGACCGCTGCCTGACCGCGCATCGGACCTTGAATCCGAAGGTTCAGGGTTCGAATCCCTGAGGCCCACCATCTTCATCATCTGGTTGCGATGCCTTGGCTGTAGCCATCGATGCTCATGTGGTTAATCAATTGGGGCCAAACTGGGGCCATGCGCCTCATTTTGGCACGTGCAGTTAGGCCCTGAGGGCGGAGGGGGAGCGGCTCGAACAGATCCTCCGCCCCATGGTGTAGATGGGCTGTGATTCCCCGTCACTAGCTCCGTCGTCAGCGCTATGACTTCCGTTGGTGCTTGCCACTAGCAGAACGATCCTCCCGGGCGCCCCCGCGACTCGACGAGCCGCGCGACGATGTCGGCGCGGTCGCGACCGCGCGCGACATCCGGCCCGCGCTCACCGGCCCTCGCCCGGGCAAGTTGCACGACCTCGGTAGCGCGCTTCGTCGAGAACGGGGTTAGCTGCAGCTCGTGCGTCCAGCAGGATCTGTCCTGGCTATGCAGATAGTAAAAGGCCTCGGCAATCTTGGCGGGATTCATCACCACCTCGGGCCTTTCCTGCGCCCTGGTCAGCGCCCTCGTGCCGGGCGAGTCGATGAGCCCGTCGATCACGACGTTGGCCACGTGCACGCCGTGCTCGGAGTACTCCTCGGTGAGCACCTGAGCCAGAGTGCGCATCATGACTCTCGGGTAGTAGAGCGATTGTCCCGTCCGGCGCTTGCGCCCCCGCAGCGACGCCGCGTTGTTCGAGATGAGGAACGAGCCCTCGCCCCTCCTGCGCATCACCAGGAGGACCTCTTTCGCGACCAAGAACGGCCCTCAGCTAGCAATGTGCTGCGCGGTTTCGAACGTCTCGAGGGGGACGTGCTCGAGGAGCTCCTTGTCGGGAGGAAGCTCGCGCCCCTCCAAGTAGCCAGCGTTGTAGATCAGTACGTGCGGGTCGCCGACTTCACTTCGGATGGTGGCGAACGCGCCGGAGATGGAATCCGCCGAGGTGAGGTCCAGCTCGACGATCAGGCAATCACCCCCTTGCGCTTCGATTGCGCGCTCCAGGGCAGCGGCGTTGGTGGCGTTCCGGGTCGTGAGCACGACGAAGAAACCTTCCTGCGCGAACTTCTACGCCACGGCCCCGCCGATCCCCCAGCGCGACCCGACCGGCAGGTCCGCTGTCGTCAAGCTCCGTGGGCGAGCCGGGTGTTGCGGCCATCCGCCTGCCACTTCGACGTCGCCCCCCGATCACCACAACGAATAGCTTCAGCGTCGAGTTCATCGGAGATCAGCTCCTCTTCGAGGCCGGTTCGGGGCCAGCCGGCGAATTCGTCGGCTCGTCCATGAGTCGTCCGGCGTCCAGGCTAAGGACTTTCGATCTGATGAGCGGAGCCTCAAAGGTGTGGCAAAGTCGCAAGCTCGTTCCCGCCGATGACGGTGAATCGAGGCCGTTGGAATCGCTTGAGGTCATGAGCAGCGGATTGGAGGAAGGGTCTCCACGGAAAACTGCTCACCCTCGCTGGAGAACAATCGGCAGGCGACAATCAGCTTGCACACAGGCTCAGCGCGGTCGGACGCGCATGCCGATGAACCGGGCGGCTGTCACAGCGCGAGTAGGCGCCGGGCGTTCCCGCTCAGCATCTTGTCCTTGTCTTCCCGGCTCAGGGGGATCCGGGCGACCCAGTCGGTGCCGAGTCTGTTCTCGATGTATGGCCAGTCGACGGAGAAGAGGATCCGATCCGCGCCGAGTTCCATCAGGGAGCAGAGGAGCGCCGGGTCGGAGAAGTTGCCGCTGGTCGTGATCCAGAAGTGTTCGCTGAAGACCTCACGGAAGCGGACCGGATCCACGTCCGGCCGGGCGAGGATCTCGAACGCGTGGTCGATGCGCCACAACGAGAAGGGGAGGCCTTCACCGAGATGGCCCAGGATGATCTTCAGATTGGGATGTGCGTCGAACACCCCGCTCAGGACGAGCCGCAGCCCCGCCGTCGCCGTCTCCACCGTGAAGCCCCAGGCCGCCGTACCGATCCCCGGGTACTTCTCCAGGTAATCCCCGTAGTAGGCCTCGACCACGGCCGGGTGCGGCCAGCCCGGGTGCACATAGATCGGCACGTCCAGCGCCGCGGCCCGCTCGAGGATGGGCCAGAACCGCCGATCGTCGATGAAGCGGCCGTCTGTGAGACCGTGGACCATAGCGCCTTTGAAGCCGAGCTCTTCGACGCAACGCGCGAGTTCATCGGCGCAAGCCGTCGGGTCGCGCGTGGGGAGCGTTGCGAACGCGGCGAACCGGTCGGGGTGCGCGCGCACGACGTCGTGCAGTCGATCATTGACGCCGCGCGCGCGATCGGCGGCGGACTCGGCCTCGAACACCTGCGCCCCAGGCAGAGTGTGAGACAACACCTGGATGTCGATCCCGGCCGCATCCATCTCGCGGAGCCGGCCCTCGTCCACGTCGAGCAGGCGCTCGCGCATGAGCGCGCCGGCCCCACCTCCCTTCCCGCCCAGAGCAGCGTCCACCTCAGGGTCCAGGTAGTGCTCCTCAATCGCGATCACCGTTGTCCCGCGCGCCGTCGTCATTGTTTCCTCCCATCGAACGCCATCCGTACACGCACGTATGAACCCCGCCGCATCGCCTCCCCCTTCAATGCCCGCTTCGACACGATAGTGAGGATAACGTGGCCGACGCCAACTACTGCCCGCTGGCTCTCCCGCCGCATTGCGCCTTCGCGAGGCGAGGCGAAAGGCGCGCCGGAGCCCGCATATGCTGCACAACCTCGTGATGCGGGTGCGCGAGAGGCTTCCCGAAGCTGCCAGCGAATGGTCTCCTCGTCGCGGTGCGAACTCGAAGTCTCGGCTCGAGTAACGTCGCAGCCGAGCCGGCGTCGTGGGCTGAGCGCCTCGACCACGACGCTGAATCGACCCCGTTGGACCCCTCGGGGGCATGAGCAACGGACTACTAGCCCGTCTCCCCGCTCAGCCGAACCGCAGTTTCGGCGGCATCGTCTCTCTCGATGCCCGGTCGCCTGGTCCCGATCTCGGGAGCCTGAGAGGACGTCAGGGCCCCATTCGACCTCAGAGACCGGGGAGACCGCGTCTCGGGGCGACGGGATCCAGCTAGGCCTCCGATCGCGCAGGGCGGAACACTGTTGACAAGCAGGGCTCTGCGGCCTAGACGGAGAGCGTTTGCAGAGCACGGCGATGGCCATCGGGCGATCGCTGGAGCGGCGAGATCACGCGGCGGCCCCACGACCGAGCGCATGCCCCCGGCGCGCTCGCCGTGCGGCACCTCGAGGATGCGCAGACCGCCGGCGGCGACCGGCGGGCGCGCGTCAGCCCCCCACGGGGCGGCGGACTCCGGCCGGCGACCGCCCGCGTCGTCGCCGACGGCGCACGGATCGGAAGGACGACCCATGACGACGACGACCGCTCTGCCAATGAACCTGCTCCCGGCCCCCCGCTCCAACCGCCAGGGGGACTACATCTGGGTCTCCACGATCTATCCGCTGGACGCGGCCGGCGGCGTGGTGCACGCGGATGCGCCCTCGCCCTATGTGGGCGAGTCGGAGGTGGCGGCGCAGACGCGCGCCGTCTGCGCGGCGCTGCACGCCGTGCTGGCCGAGGCCGGCTCCAGCCTGGACCGCGTGGTCAAGGCGGAGGTCTACCTCGTCGCGCCCGAGGATTTCTACGAGTTCAAGCTGGTCTGGTGCGAGTACTTCCCCAGCGAACCCCCCGCCCGGACGACGGCGGTCGTATTGGATGACCACCTGGTCCCCGGCGTGCGGCTCAGCCTGCAGGCCGTCGCCCTGGCCGGCGACGCGGCGGCCGTCAAGGAGACCATCCACGTCGCTGACGCGCCCGACCCGATGGAGGCCGAGTGGGCGCCGCAGGCGACGAAGGCCGGGATCTTCGTCTTCCCCTCGGCCCTGCCGGCGACGGACTTCGAGACGGGGATTCCGGTCAAGCGCAACCCGATCGCGCCCTACTACGGCTCCGACGCGGAGATGCAGACCACCTATATCTTCGAGCAGTGGGCCAAGGTGCTGGCGGCGGCGGGCAGCGGGCTGGAGCAGGGCCTGAAGGCGCAGGCCATGGAGGTGGACCTCACCAACTTCTACGACATGGACGGCATCTGGGGCCAGTACATGGGGCACGGGGCGGGCGTGCCGCCACCGGGCCGCAGCTCCATGGCCATGCGCGGGCTGCTGGTGCCGGACGCCCTCCTCGTCGTCAATTGCTTCTTCCTGGCGCCGGACGCCGCGCACCAGAAGGTGGAAACGCGCAAGGGCATCCGCTGGCACCCCGTCGACTTGCGCCAGGTCAACTACACCCCGTGCCTGTTGGCCGGCGACTGGTTCTTCATGGCCGGGCATACATCGCTCCCCGACTACGAAAATATGGTCGTGAAGACCGCCCCCCACGGCCTGCCCCACTACTTCTCCGACATCGAGGTCCAGACCGAGACCACGATGGAGCTGCTCCAGGAGCAGCTGGAGGGCAACGGCATGACGCTGCGCGACATCGTCGACGCGCGCATCTACCTGGTCGAGCCCCGCCGCGACTACCGCGGCTTCGAGCGGGTCTGGCGCCGCCTCTTCGCGCCGCTGGGACACTGGCCCAGCATCAATCTCATCCCCTCCAAGCAGGCCAACGGGAGTAGCGGCGTGATGGCGCCGGACGACCTCATGCACATCGAGATCGACCTCATCGCCCACCGGAGGCACGGCGGCTAGCCACAGCGGGCCACACCCCTCGAAGGGCATCCATCCCGCTTCGGACGACCAAGAGCCGCGGGTGTCCGTAGGGCCAGCTGGCCTCGGCAGGCCTGCCTTAGGGTCTGGAGCGGCGATCAGTACCTGCGGTCATGGACTTCGTCGAAGGGCGTTCGCCGCGTGAGGGACTGGCCTCTGGCCAGATCGACGTCACTCGCGGGCGCCGTCGCACTTCCGCCAACTGGTGGGCAAGGCGAGGTTCTCGAGAAGCAGGTGAGCGTGTGAGCGGCCGAGGTGCCGCGCCTCCGCAAGCCGACGAACAAGGCGACACCGCTTGCATCGGGGCCTCCCCTCCGCAGCGGAGGATCTCCTCAGGGCCCACGATTACGCAAGACACCCGGACGATCCCTGATTTGCGGGCCAATAGCTGATGGGGTGGTCCTCTAACCCATGCCGGCAAAGCTCTGCGGCGCGAGCTACAGCTGGGGCGCGTTGTCTCGACCGAGTCGTTCTCTGCGGCATGACTCGGGTCGAGCCCGGGCAGCGGAAGTCGCGAGCCACGCCGGTCGCGTCAGGCGACCCAGACTCTGTTCGTCAGGGAGCCACGGCTGATAGGGGCGGAATGTAGACGTGCTCCTTGACGACCCAGAACTGGCCTGTCGGCTTGGCGTAGTTGCGCACGCGGTACTCATCGCCTATCGCGCCAATAGTCGAAGAACTCCCGCATCGTGAAGTCATCCCGCTTGACTCCGCGTCTGTCGGGGCGTCTTGCCCGGTGATCCGCGGGCCCTGATCCCGGCGCGACGCGCAGCGCGCGCGGAGAGCCCAGCCCCTCCGTCTCCACCCCAAGAGGGCCTGGTCACCCTCATCGACAAGCCGGGCTGCCGGCGGCGATTCACAGCCAGACCCGTCCGGGCAGGCAGCGTCCGACGACCCCCCGGCCTGCCGATTCCCGCAGCGGACGAGAGCGCTCGAGCGGCGCGCTATGGCCAAGCAGGTGACCTCTAGCGCTTAAAAACCTCACCACGCCGCCTCCCAGAGGTACCCATGGTGTACGCCGCCTCGAATTGGCCGACTCGCCAGGCGCTGTCATGGCTTGCGAACGCCGGGTCCAGAGCAGCGCGCCCCGACTCTGGGGCGCTACTGTCTGGATCATGCTCCGCGCGAGTCTCGTGTTGCTCACCGCCAGTGTGATCCTTGCCGCGTGCTCGGGTGCAGCGCGGCAAGGGGAGCGCGGGCCTGTCGAGGCAGGTCCACCTGCAGCAACGAGGAGCGAACCTGCGCGCGGCGCCCGTGGGGAAATTCCGCGCTCAATCAACCGGGTGCTGGTGCAAAGTGAGGATGGCCACCTCTTCAGCGTGCGCCCCGATGGGACCGGAAGCATCGTCCTCAGTGAGCCACCCGAGTTCTTGCTGGCCCGACAACCCACCTGGTCACCCGACGGGGAGCGCGTCGCGTGGGTGGCGATTGACGGGACCACTGAGGTAGCAGCGAGCATCGTCGTCACCGCCGCAATCGATGGCTCGGAGCGGACATCGGCGGTGACAGGCGCCCCCGCGTTCTTCCTCAACTGGGACCCCACCGGGTCTCGGGTGGCCTATCTTGGTCCCGGGGCAGCCGGCGTCGAACTCGGGATCATCGATCGGGTTATCGGAGGGGACGTCGCCACCCCGCTGGCGGCCGGCCAACCCTTCTACTTTTCGTGGGGCCCGGACGGCGAGCGCCTCTCCAGCCGCGTCGGCGCTGATCTGCTCACTTACGTGTCCGTGGACGGCACCTCAGCACCCCTGACCGAGCGCGGCGGCGAGTTCCGCGCACCGCAATGGGACCGCGATCGCGACCGAATCCTGTACGCCACCAGGGCACCCACCGGCCAACGTCTCGTGCTCGCAGCGCAACGCGGCGAGGGGCGGCGCGAACTCCTCCAATTTGCTGGGTTCATCGAATTCGGTCTCAATGCCACCGGCGACCGCATCGCGTACCAGGTGTTCCCGATCGATCCCCGCGACGAAGCCAACGACCCGCAATCTCCCGCCACCAGGCGCGGAACGCAAGAGGGAGGTCCGAGTGGACTGGCGATTCTCGATCTGACCTCAGGGCGATCGAATCAGATCACCAACGGGCCGGTGATCGCCTTCCTTTGGAGCCTCGGTGGCGGATCGCTGCTGTACCTGGCGCTGGACGAACAGGCCGGGCAGGTGGGGCTGCGCTGGTGGGTGTGGGACGGGAATCGGAGTGAGGGGCTGGCGTTTTTCCTCCCCACAGCGGACTTTGTGCGCAACTACCTGCCCTTCTTCGATCAGTACGCCCAGACGCTGACACCCTGGTCGCCCGACGGCACCCAGATCGTCTTCGCCGCGCGCGACACGGCCGGCAGCAGCAACATCTGGATCCAGCGCGTGGATGGATCCAGTCCGCCAAGCGCCATCAGCCCCGGTGTGTTCGCGAGCTGGTCCCCCCGCTAGACATCACGACACACCTGGGAGAACTTTGCGGGCAGGCCACCGCGACGCGGACCCCGTCGGCGGCGAGTTCCTGGACCAGGCGGAAGGTCATGTTGGGAGGAGGTTCCCGCGCGTGAAGAACGCCGCCGCCCGCTTGAGGATCTCGTTCTCCGTCTCGACTTGGCGGCTGGCCCGGCGTAGGCGTTCCCCGCGCTCGTCGCTGGTCAGGCCTCTCGCTGGCCCTCATCGCTGTCGGCCTGGCGCAGCCAGCAGTGCAGGGCCGACGCGACCCCGAGGAGGATGGCGCGGAGCGGCGCGTCAGAAGGTGCGTAGGGCGCGATCCCCGGCGTCGATCTCGATCAGATCATGCACATCCGTGGTGCAGGCCAGAGCTTTCGCATGCACGCCGGTGGAGTCCGCAGGATCGCGTCAAGACGGTAGGCGTCCTCTTGCGCGCCGAAGCTGGCGTAGGAGGCGTTGGGGGAGCCGCGGCCGTGCTCCCGCCGCCGACGCATCGCGCAGTCCAGGTGGAGCTGGGCCTCTCGTACAGCAATGCGCGCCCGAGAGCCGCGCGCGCGAGCGCGCATGGACCTCACGACAGCTGCACGGTCGTTGGCGCCAGGCGAGTTGATCCATAGCGGTCACGCCGCCGTATCATGCCGGCGTCGTGCCGCGGCCTAGCGCGGCCGGTCCGGAGGTCGCCATGCCCGTTCCCCGCCCCACCCCGGTCCAGCTTCGTCAGGTCGCGAGCGACCTGCACCTCCACCTGAGCGACGCCGACGTCGACTCCTTCCTCGCCTTGATCGACTCTACGATCGGCACCTACGATCGGCTCGCCGCCGTGCCCGACGAGCTGCCCTCTGTGCGCTATCCCCGCAGCCCGGGCAGGCGTCCCGCGGCCGACGAGAATCCCTACAACGCCTGGTACGTCCAGACGGCGATTCGTGGTGCGCGGCGCGGCAAGCTAGCCGGCAAACGCATCGTGATCAAGGACAACGTCTGCGTCGCCGGAGTGCCCATGATGAACGGCGCCTCGACCCTGGAGGGCTACGTGCCCGACGTCGACGCGACCATCGTTACGCGCATCCTCGACGCCGGTGGCGAGATCGCGGGCAAGGCGCACTGCGAGAACTTCTGCCTCTCGGGCGGCAGCCACACGAACTCCACGGGGCCGGTTCACAACCCGCGCCGCCGCGGCTACTCCGCCGGTGGCTCGTCCTCGGGCAGCGCGGCGCTGGTCGCGGCAGGGGAGGTGGACATGGCGATCGGCGGCGACCAAGGCGGATCGATCCGCATTCCCGCCTCCTACTGCGGCATCGTGGGACTGAAGCCCACGCACGGGCTGGTGCCCTACAGCGGCGTCATGCCGATCGAGGTGACCGTGGACCACGTAGGGCCGATGACCGCCACCGTCGCCGACAACGCCCTGCTCTTGGAGGTCGTGGCCGGGCCCGACGGCCTCGACCCGCGCCAGCCGGACGTTCGCCCGGCGCGCTACACACGCGCCCTCGGCCGAGGGGTCGAAGGCCTGCGCATCGGTGTGCTGCGCCAGGGCTTCGGACACCATAACTCCGAGCCCGACGTCGACGCCGCCGTGCGGGCGGGCGCCGACGGGCTGGCCCGCCTGGGCGCTCGCGTCGAGGAGGTGGGGATCCCGGAACATCTGCTCGCGTCGGCCGTCTGGACGCCGATCATCCTGGAGGGGCTGACCGCCCTGATGATGAAGGGCAACGGCTTCGGCACCAACTGGCAGGGGCTCTACGTCACCAGTCTGATGGCGGCGCATGCCGGCTGGCGTGATCGCGCCGACGAACTCTCGGAGTCGCTCAAGCTCGCCATGTTGGTGGGGGAGTTCATGAGCCGGCAGTCCGGTGGGCGCTCGTATGCGAAAGCGCAGAACGTCCGCCGGCGGATACGCGCCGCCTACGATGCCGCCCTCGCGGAGCACGACCTCCTGCTCATGCCCACGCTGCCGCTCAAAGCGACCCCGCTGCCGCCAGACGACGCGTCGCGCGAGGAGATCATCGCGCGGGCCTTCGAGATGATCCCCAACACGGCGCCCTTCGACGTCACGGGCCACCCAGCGATCTCGATCCCCTGCGGCGAGCGTGAGGGCCTGCCGATCGGCCTGATGCTCGTGGGGCGGCATTTCGACGAAGCGACGATCTACCGTGCCGCCGCCGCCTTCGAGCGCGCGGGGGCTTCTGGGTGATCCAGGAAGGACTCGCCCGTGCGCGCTGCACGGCGGAATGACAAGAGCTGGCGGGTGGGGGATGCGGCGGAGCGGCAATCACCGGCTGCGCATCGCCGTGCGCCAGTGGGCGCGGGCGAGCGTCATCTCCCATCCTCACGGCCGGGCCTTCTCCGATCCGCTCCGCCCCCGCGGGCACGCCCACCAACGGGCGCTCCGCGGTCTCGCGGCCTCCTCAGCTGCCCCGTCGCCACGCTGGGTGACAGGGTCCCCTGTGACTCCGCGCGGAGGCAGCCCCCTGATCCCGGGGGCCGCCGCTTGACTTCTAGACCGAAGATGTCCCACAGCATCAAGTCCGAGCGAACGAATTAGGCCGCATCTCGTTGTAGCGCCGGACGCATTCGCCGAGCACTCGTCGCAGATGCCCGCTCGCTGATCGCGATCGCGTCATCCATGCACGCTAGTGACGCACGCGCACGGACTCCCGCGACACCAGATGACTCTGTGCCTGGCACCCACCTGCGGCACACGCTGGCGAAACGCGCTGCCAGCGGTGGCGCTGCGCTCTCGCCTCGCGCCCGCGCGTGGCTGCGGTTGGGCTCGGGCTTTGGCCGGGCTTTCGAAGCGAGGGGGGGCCGGTTCCTGGAGGCGGGGCGGAGGAGCGAGTGCGGCTCGCTCCTCCGCCTGTGTCGGCGCCGGCGACTGTCGGGCTGGGCTCGCCCGCGTCGGCGGTCCGGGCGGCGGTCTCCCGACTCACGAAGAACAGGAGCGACGGCAGGACCGTAAGCTCGCGAGCAGCGAGAGCGGGATCATGACGGCGGTCAGGAGACCGTAAGCCGCCAGGATGAGCATCGGGGCGAGGGGCAAGGATGCGAAGCCGATCACACTAGTGCCGCCAGACAGCGTAAGCGCGGTGCCGGTGCCCTCCGAAGCAAGGCCGATCGCCGCCATGCGGTCGCCCGCGCGTGCCAGCTCCTCTCGGAAGCACATTGCGTAATGGATCGAGAAATCGACGCCCACCGCCACCGAGATCGCGGCGATCGTCGCGGTGATGACGTTGAAGTCGTAATCGCAGAGATACATGAAGCCGAGCAGCCAAACCATGACCAGCAGGATTGGCACGACGTTGACCGCCGCCAGCTCGGGTGACCGCATCACCAGCTTGGCCACGGGACGCAGAGCACCATCGCAGGCGGGGCTCTGAGCGTCACGAGGTTCGTCGCGCGCGGATTTGTACGAGAGCATCCACGAGAACGCCACCAGATTCGCGTCGAGCTGCTTTGAACAGCGGTCGGGTTCGGTCACGTCGACGTGAACGATCCGTATCCCTTGGCCACACCCTTGCCTCCGTTACCGGCCCCATTCCAGCGCCAGCGGCCGCACCTCGCGCGCGAGTTCCAGCAGGCCCACGCGGGTCGCCGTACCGAGCGGCGCCAGCGGATGGCGCACCGTGTCGCTGCCAATGACGCCGCCTTCGACCATCGCAACTTTGGTCGCGCGCAGTCCGCACTGGCGATTCTCGAAGTTGATGAGCGGCAGGATCCGCGCGTACTGCGCGGCGGCATCGGCGCGGCGACCCGCGCGGTGATGGTCCACGACATGCTTGATGAGATCCGGCAGCAGCGCGCTCGGCATCGCTCCGGTCGCGCCGGCGTCGAGATCGGCCATCAGCGTGATCGACTCCTCGCCGTCGAACGGACCGACGACGGCGTCGCCACCGGCCTCGATCAGCGCCCTCAGCTTGGCGGCCGCACCGGCGGTCTCGACCTTGAAATAGCGAACCTGGGGCACCTGCTGCGCGAGACGGATGAGAAACGCGACGGACAGCGTGACGCCGCTCAGCGGGGCATCCTGGACCATGATGGGGATGTCGATCGCTTCGGCGATGCGGGCGAAATGCTCGAAGGCGCCGGTGTCGTCCGCTCTTAGGAGCGCGCCGTGGTACGGCGGCATCAGCATGATCATCTTCGCGCCGGCCGCCTCGGCTCGCCGTGCCCGCTCGATCGCCAGGTGCGTGCTGAAGTGACTGGTCGTGACAATCACCGGCACGCGGTCGGCAATGTGCTCGAGACAGAGATCCAGCAGCAGATCGCGCTCCGCGTCCGAGAGCAGGAACTGCTCCGAGTAGTTCGCGAGAATGCAGATTCCTCTGACCCCCTGATCGACCATGCAGTCGAGCACCCGGCGCTGGCCGTCGAGATCCAAGGTGCCGTCGTCGCGAAACGGCGTCGGAGCGATCGGGAACACGCCGGCATACGGCTCCGGGGCGGGAAGTGTCGTCATGCCGCGGGGTGTCCTGTGTCGCGATTGTGCGATGCGGCCGGTTGTCCGCCCGCGCAGCGCCTGCTGCGCCGGGCAACGTATCAGGTTCCGACCCCACCTCGCGAGGGTCTCTCGGTACAGACCATTCGGCCCCTACATGAAAGCATCGCGCTCCAGAAGCTCGGGCTCAGGAGGGGGCGAGGTTTCATGACCAAGGTTGCGACCCAGGCCACCCATGTCAGCGCGGGTTGGCGCACTCCCGGATCGATCCGGGGTCCCCCCCGACTGCGTGCAACGCGGCGCGCACCTAGATCGCCCGCAACAGGTCGCGTGGGTGGCACTGGAGGCGCGGACCGCGCACCCTACCGAGGACGAGATCGATCTGTCTCCGCAGCTCGCTGTTGATTCACGCGTGTTGCTGGAAGAGAGCTCCTCTGGCCGGAGGGGCGGGAGCTGCAGTCAGGAGGGGCGGGTGCCGGCGCCGTCGAGACGCGAAAGGACACGCTCAGCGGCTCCCCCGATCTTGCCGGCCAGCTTGTAGGGCGTGAGGCCGGCTCGCAACGCGAACCGAACGCAGCTCCACATCGAGAGGGTCGTGGACTCATCACCACGTTCGAGGCGAGGGGCCTGGTCAAACACAGCGATATGCTCGATGCTCCGCGCGAGGTGGGGCGCGACAGCCGAGGCCTCGGCGATGTCGTCGACGTGATGCACGCGTTGTGGGCCTCCATTCCCCCGGATTGGCGGAAGGAGCGACTCGCCTACCGCGGCATGCCGTCAGTTCCTAACTGATGGAGAAGACCATCCTCCTACCGACCACAATCTCGGGAAGTCTTCCCAAGCCGTTCTGGCTCGCGGAGCCGGAGGAGCTCTGGGCGCCATGGCGATTCTCTGAGGAGGCGCTTGAGCAAGCCAAACGGGATGCCGCGCTGATCGCGCTCAAGGAGCAAGAGACGGCCGGCATTGACATCGTCAGCGGCGGCGAACAGTTTCGCCAGCACTTCGTCCACGGCTTCCTGGAGTACATCAGCGGTGTCGATTTCGCGAACCGCCGGCGCATCGGCATCCGGGATAACCGGTACGAAGCCGAGTGCCCCACGGTGATCGGGCCAATTGCTCGTCCATCACCGGTGCACGCCGGCGAGGCACGGTTTACGCGTGCCCACACCGCCAAGAGTCTGAAATTCACCATCCCCGGGCCCATGACCATCACGGACACTGTCGCCGACGAGTATTACCGCGACCGGCCGCGTCTCGCCATGGAGTTCGCTCGCCTGATCAATGACGAGGCGCGCGAATTGGAGGTGCTCGGCGTGGACGTCATTCAACTCGATGAACCCGCATTTAACGTCTACTTGGATGACGTGGCGGACTGGGGGATCGACGCCTTGCACCAGGCTCTCGAAGGAATTCGCTGCCTGACCGCGGTTCACATCTGCTACGGCTATGGGATCAAGGCGAACATTGCCTGGAAAGGGACACTCGGACAGGAGTGGCGCCAGTATGAGCGAACCTTCCCCCTCCTCGCCAAGAGTCGAATTGACCAGGTTTCCGTCGAGTGCGCGGGCTCGAGAGTCCCCATGCCGCTGTTGGAGCTGCTGCAAGGCAAGGATGTGCTGCTTGGCGTGATCGACGTGGCCACCAACGAGATCGAGACGCCCGGAGAAGTCGCAGAGACCATCCGAGACGCCCTGGCCTATGTGCCCGCCGATCGGATTATCCCCTGCACAAATTGCGGGATGGTGCCGCTTACGCGCGACGTCGCCCGCGGCAAACTGCGTGCGCTGGTGGAAGGCGCGGCTCTCGTGCGCGAAGAACTCGGGGCGGTCTGACGTCGCCGCGCACAGCGTACGCATCCGACGCAAGACGCCGCGGCGCCCTCGCGCCGGCCAGTACCGGGGCGACCGCGTTGCCCCGACCACCCCCAACGCGGTTTGGGCCATAGGCTTCATGGCCGACACCTTGTTCGATGGCCGCGCCTTCCGCATCCTCACCGTCGTGGACTGCCACACGCGGGAGAGCCTCACGATCATGCCGCGGAGCCGTTTCCGGCCCCCCCACGTCGTGGACGCGCTGGACGTGCGGGAGCGCCCCCGGGACGATCCGCTGCGACAGCGGTCCGGAGTTCGCCGGACGGCTGCTGGACCAGTGGTCTACTTCAACCGCGTGGGACTGGACGTCTCCCGGCCCCCCACGCCGACGGACAAGGCCTTCATCGAGTCCCTCCAGGTCCGCTCGCGGCAAGAGTGCCTCAACGCCTAGTGGTTCCCTTCCGTGCCCGCCGCCCGGCCTCGGCTCGGCGCCTGGCGTCAGGAGTACAGCGAAGACCGCCCCGCTCCCGCCTGGAGCCCTTGGCCCCAGAGGGGTTCGTCCACCATGCTCAGGCAGCCGCGGAGGTCGCGTAGCTCCTGGATCAACTATCGGGGGCAAGTCCACCGGCCGGATCCCTGCACAGGATCTGGACCGGCATGTCACCGATCGTGATCGTTCCCTTCGGCCCGTCCATGGACGCTCTCGCGGAGGGACGAAGTCAAGCGAGACCCGGAGCAGAACCCTTGCAGTCCGCTGCTCCCGTCCCGATATCGGGGCGGTTTTCAAGGCGTCCTATTAGGAAGTGTGGTGGTGGGCCCTCTGGGATTCGCGAGCCCTGTACCTTCGGATTAAAGGAAAGGAGGTCGAAATTCTGCGCGTCTTTCGCGGAGGTTGCGACTTCGCCTCTCGATAGGCACCAGCATAACCGACGATCTAACCGTGCAAAACGATGGCATTATGGTTCTACTCTGAACGAACATCGTCCATGAGCGCGCGGCGTGACCCACCCGATGAGGTTTTGGCGCCGCACAGCCAGCGCCACCATTCTGCGATCGAGCAGATCGGTCGCCGGGGGCCCGCGCCGGCCATCGACACACGGTCAGCCAGACTGCATCGGCTGGATCACCTGCGCGGCGAAGCGCTCCACCAACTCGGTCGACGTCACATGGCCGAAGTCCAGCACGAAGTGCGAGATCCCCAGTTCCGCCCAGTGCTGGAGGGTCGTGCGCCACTCCTCGGCCTCGGCGTCTGTGGTCGGCAGCGGCGCCTCGCGGGTCGCGCTGATCTCGATCGAGGCGGGGTCGCGTCCCGCTTCCTCCGCCGACCGCAGCACGATGTCGCGCTTGCGGATCCAATCCTCCTCGTTCGCAGGCATGTAAGTGTTCCACATGTCCGCCTGGCGCCCCACCAGCGGGAGTCCGATCTGCTCACCCTGGCTGCCGATGCAGATGGGAGGGATGGGATCGGGCAACGGGGGCGCCATCGCGTCGCGGATTCGGAAATGCTTGCCTTCGAAGCGGGGCGATTCCTCCGTCCACATCAACCGGCAGATCTGGACGACTTCCTCCAACTGCCGCAGCCGCGTGGCGACGGAGGGGAAGTCGTAGCCGTAGGCGTCGTACTCCTCCTCCCGCCAGCCCGCGCCGATGCTGAGGATGAAGCGCCCACCGGACAGCGTCTGGAGCGTCGCGGCCATCTTGGCCGTCAGGGCCGGGTTGCGGTAGCCGTGTCCCAGAACATGATGGCTGAGCAGCACGCTGGGAAACTTCGCGGCCACCCACGTCATCGTCGTCCAGGCTTCCAGGAAGGGATCGGTCTTGCGGTCGAAGCCCCAGAAGTGGTCCGCCATCCAGACCGAGTCGAAGTGCTGGAATGCCGTGGGCAGGATGTGATCGACCTGGTATTGCACGATCGGTACATGGTCGCTTTCGGGTGGCCCGATCACTGGCGAAATCCAGCCGAATTTCAATGAAGCCACGGTCGCTCACTCCTTCGCGCGAATCGCGCCATCCCCGCTTACGGTCGGATTGCAGGCAAGCTAGCGCCGCCCAGGCCCAAGACCAAGTTGCTCCGGCACGAGATGCCGGCGCCAAGGCTGCTGTGCGGCAGGAATAGTGGCTCGCCCAACAGGATAGGGGCGTCCAGCGGATGATCGACCGAGATGTGCCCGCCGAACTCGGACGAACACCGAGGCATTGGCCGCCATGGAAGAGGCCAAGGTGCCGGGCGGCCCGGTCTACTCACCTCCGCAGGCGCTGGACGATCCCCACATCAATGCCACCACATGATGGCCGCCGTCGACTATCCCACGCTCAGCCAGCCGGCCCGCGTCGTGGACTTCCCGGTGGCTCTGTCGACCACCCCGGCCGGATCAGCGGCGGGCGCCGGAACTGGGCGAGCACACTGCCGAGGTGCTCACTGAACTCGGGGACGCGGCTGCGCAGATCGCCGATCCGCGGGCGAAGCGGGTGGTCTGACGCCCGGAGTTCTCGTGGGGCACGAACACTCATCCGTTCGTTTCGGGCCAATTCGACGATCTACGGACCACGGGAAGCGAGTTTGATCTGGGCGGATGGAATAGTGTGCCCCCACCGGTGGCGTTGGCCTACCGCTCGCGCGCATCTACCCGGGAGGAAGCGGCAGATCGACCAGCACCAGCAGATCGAGGTTGGTGATCGTGGGCTCGAGTTCCTCTTGTGTGATCCGCTCGGAGCTCTTCGTACCGTGGCATTGACCGAGCTGGCGGTACCGAGTCGTTCGAGTTCAGCGGCGACCAACCTGTTGATTAACCGTGCCTCGGTCTTGCGCCCCTTGAGGTGATCCATCAGCACCCCGGGGAGCGTGTCGGGGTCAACGACGTCCTCCGCCCCCAATCGCAGCATCAGCGCCCGCATGCCCGGCACCTCCAGCGCCTCGTTGGTCGGCAGCCCGAGGATCGCCATGGGGGCCAAGATCATGGCGTTGACAGCCAGCTTCATCCACTTGGTGGAGAGAATATCGGGCACGGTGTCCACCGTCGCGACATGCCGCAAGAACTCCGCTACCTCTTCCTCGCGGCCGGCGGTCGAGGGGTCCAGGCTGCCGAAACCGAACCATGATTTGTCTCGCTCCGTATTCCGCCGCACGATACCGGGGATGGACAGCTCCGAACCCAGTTCAACCACGCACCCCAGCGTGCGTGACGGGCCAACGATCCCGACGATTGCTTCCACCATCATTCCGTTCTACGCCCCGACCAGCAGCCCGTCGGGCTGGAGGTAGGGCTCGACGAAATGACACGCCTACGTCGTGTCATAGGCCTTCATCGCCAGCAGGACGATGCCGAAGGCGTCCTCGAACGTGCACACTTCGCACAAGTGGTGGGCACGCACCGGAACGTGCAGCTCCTCGTCCTCCGTTGAATCCGCAGGCCGTTCGCCCGCAGCGCCTCGACGTACGCCGGCCATTGGTCAACGAGGGAGACATCGAACCCCGCCTCGATGAGGTCGGCGGCAATGCAACTCCCGTTGGCGCCGGTGCCGAGGACGACGATGTTCTTGGTCATCCCTCATCCCTGGTTCGCGTACCACGTGGGGTCCGAGCCACGCACGAACTCTCCCGCGGATCTTGGCTGCTCGGCAAACGATCGGTCCGCCTCCGATCCGCCCGACAAGGAACCGCGCCCCGCGACGCGTTCCCGCGGTTGTCTTGCGCGGCACGAATCGATTGCCCAATCGGCATGGGGTTCGGTGTCCCCCGCGGATCACCGGTGGCGAACTCCGAGATTTCGGCCGCGCCTCGCCGCCCCTCTTTAACCGGTTGGAAGGTGCGCCAACGCTTCCATGTGCTCGTCGTACTCGAAGACCGGATTCAACAAGATGTGCTGCGCGCCGGCCTCGATCAACCCATCGATCGCCTCGTACACGCGCTCCGCCGGCCCCACACCGAAACCTTGCTGCCCATCCCAGGGTTGCCATAGTTGTGCGCGAACCATTCCTGCAACCGCCGCTCCGCCCGATCGGCGTCGTCGTCGATCGCCACGTACAGCCGCTTCGAGAGCGTGAACGTAGCCGGGTCCCGATCGCCTCGCTCCAACATCCCGCGGAGCTCGGCGATCTGCTGCCCACCGTCGATGACCCTGCTCCCATCCACCCATCGGCGTACTTGACCGACCGCTCCAGCGCCGCCGTCACCCGTGATCCAAAACCACAGCGGCGGGTGCGGTTGCTGCACCGGCTTCGGCTCCTGCGGCACCCCATCGAGCCGGATCAACTCCCCCGCGTAGCGCGCCTCACCGGGGGCCCACAGCGCCTGCATCGCCTCCAGCACCTCCGTGAACCAACGCACCCGTCGCTCCCCCGGGATCCCGAAGGTCGGATGCACCTCGTTGCCCAACCCCACTCCGGCGATCACACGGCCTTGACTCAGCACATCCATCGTCGCCAACGACTTCGCCAGGTGCACCGGATTCTGGTGCGGCAACACGATGATCGAGACCCCGAGCCACACGCGCTCGGTCAGCGCCGCCACATACGTCAAGAGCGCGAGCGGCTCCAGGCTCTGGCTCTTCCCGACGAGCCCAGGGAGACGCCGCTGTCGGCGACGACCTGGAGGAAAGCGTAGATGTGGGGGGCACGGAAGTCGCCCATCCAGGACGGCAGGTTCCCGGCGACGCAGATGCCCTGGAAGCGGCGCAGGGTCTCGGCGTAGGCGTCGGGGCTCTTGCCCTCGACGGTGCAGGCGGCCAAGTAGGCGGGGATCGCTTCCACGAGGCGCAGGTCGTCGTCCGGTCGGGGTGTCGCCATAGGGGCCGTCTGCCCGCCCAACCATGGACGCTCTGGCGGGGGGACGAAGTCAAGCGAAAACCGGAGCAGAGCCGTTGCAGTCCGCAGCTCCGGCCCGGGATTCGGGTCGGATTCGCGGCGGTCCTATTAAGAAACGTGATGGTGGGCCCTCAGGGATTCGAACCCTGGACCTTCGGATTAAAAGGAAGAACGTCAGCGGTTCTGCGCGGGGGTTGCGAGCCGACAATCGACGTCATCATTGCCGATGCTGTCGTTCACCGCGCAAGACACCAATCGGTCATAGACGAAGCACCAGACCCAGTGAGACTCGCTGGGGTGAAGATAGTGACCTGTCCCCGATCGTTGTCCCAGTACCGCAGTTCGTGCGGCGACCCTCCGGGATGCCCGCAGCCCGCAGCAGGGCCATGACGCGGCGGGAGCCGTCACGCCCGAAGCGCCGGGCCCGCGGGCTTCCTCCGCCATGTCCCGCCGTGACCGCTGTGCGGATGGCGTGGTCCCCGGCCTGGTCGCCCCCCCCCCGCGTCTTCAGCCGCGCGGTCTCGCGCTCGCGCTCCGTGAGGCGCTTCGCCTGGTTCACCCGCAGGCCGCCGGACTCGCGCCGCCAGCGGTCGGCGCGCTCGCGCCCCGGCGCCGCGCCACCTGCGCGACGGCCTCCCCTGCGTCAGGGCCACCTCCGCCTCCCGCCGCATCGGCCCGCATCCTCGCACAGGATCGGGACCGGTTCTGGGGGGCAGGTCACAGGGGTCTAGGCCATTCGATTACACTCACGCCCTCGCGAACCGCGAGACGTAGGGTGAGGACGGGCATGGCGGTGACGACCTGGCAGGAGTCCTTCCGGGCTTGGAAGGAGCGCCTGCTGCAACTCGACCGACGCAACACGTTGCTCTACTTCAAGCCGAATCGAGCAGTGCGGATCGTGGATCGCGATCCGGATCAGATCGTCGAAGAGCTCGTGTCGAAGCGGGGCGGGCTCGCCTTCGATTTCGTCGAACCGCGACGGAAGCTCGCGGAGCCGCCCGAGCGACCCGATCGGCCCGGTGACCTGCATAGCGACCTCCCCCTGCTGGACCTCCAGCGACGATTGGGCGCGCTGCGGACCCGGGATCGTCAGTACGAGGAGGAGCAAGGCCTAAACGTTCTGTTCCTCGCCGTCGGCGTCCTGCACTGGATCGATGCCGACGACGAGCGCGCCCAGGCGCCGTTGATCCTGATTCCGTGCGACCTCGAACGCGCCTCACCGCGGGACCCGTACTACCTGGTGCGCGAGAGCGACGATGCCGGTGACAATGCGACGTTGCGCTACAAGCTCAGCCTGGAGCATCTCGATCTCCCGGAGTTTGCCGACGAGCCGCCGAGCGCGTACCTACACCGGGTCAAGCGGGTGATCCGCCGCCGCAGGGGGTGGGAAGTCTCGCCGGACATCTACCTCGCGACGCTCTCCTACTCCAAGATCGCGATGCACCAGGATCTGGACCAAGCGGAGCGTGAGGGCATCGACCATCCGCTCGTTCTGCAACTCGCCGGATCCTCGGAGGTCGATCGGCACGACGATCTCCCGAAGGCGTTGCTACCCGGCGATGCCGAGTTGGCCGGAGGAGGACCGACCTCCGCCTCCCGCAGCTTGCCGATGATCGGCTCCGCCGTGTACCGCTTCCGCGCCATGCCGACTCCCTCCTCACCGGCCCGAATCCTCGCACAGGATCTGGACCGGTTCTGGGGGGACAGGTCACAGTCGTTGATGGCGGGTTCATCGGCGGGCCGGCCGTCGATCTCAAACGTGAGGCGCGCGCCGACCGCGCAGCCGCCGACCGTGTCCGGGCCGACGACGCTGAGGATGTGCCCGCGAAGTCGCCCGTGCGCCGGACCGATGCAAGACCACGGCGCGGATTTCGTCGACGTAGGCTGCGACCCGCGTGCCTGGCCGGAGGCGTTCACCAGCGGTGTCTCACGACACCGTCACGTCGCCTCCAAGGCATACCCGTGATGAGGCCAACGAGGAGCGCTCCCGAGTCGCACGGATCCTGGAGAGCGGCTCAGGGTCAGGGAAGACGCAAGGCCTCGGGCCAGCGCAGGAGCCAGAGCACGAGCAGCAACGCACCGACGCCGGCGCTACCGGCGATCGCGGGGCCGACACCGATTGGCTCGGCGACGAGACCGAGCAGAATCGTGCCGAAGGGCAGGACGCCAATGGCCGTACTCATGAGGCCGAGCGCGCGGCCGCGTGCTTCCTGTTCGACGACGGTGGCGGCGAGGGTCAGCTGCATCGTGGCGAATCCGCCCATGCCGAGTCCGCTGACGATGAGGGCAAGCAGCGCAACGGCGTAGACGTCGACCAGGGCGAAGACGGGCAGGGCCACCAGGGCGAGCAGCGATCCGAGGACGTAGATCCGGCCCCGGGGAGGGCGCGCCAGGGACGCGATAGCCGCGGAGGCGATCGTTGCCCCGATCGTGGTGGCGCCGGTGAGGACGCCGGTCGCGAAGGCGCCGACGCCGAGGCTTTCGGCGACCTCCGGGACGAGCGCAATGAAGGTGAAATAGAAGAGGTTCACGACCACGGTGACCCCGAGGATGCTGACGAGCGGGCGGTGACGCGGCAGCATGGCGATGCCGGCGCGCAGCTCGCGGCGCCACGGGCGCGTGATCTGGTGCCGGCGCGGGGGCGAGGGAACGGTGAGCAGGACGGCGATGGCCGCGAGATGGAGCGCAGCGACGGCGGTGTAGGCCTCGCCAACGCCGATCAGCCCGACGAGAGCGCCGCCGCCGAGCGCGCCGACAACGCCGCCCAGGGAGCTGCTGAGCGTCTCGAGCGAAAAGGCGTTGGTGACGAGGTGATCGCCGACGATGTCGGCGACCAGCGCGCGCCGGGTCGTCAGGTCGACCACCCAGCCGAAGCCGGCGACGAGGGCGAAGGGGTAGAGCATCCAGATACGGATCGCGTCGCTCAGGACGAGGGCCGCGAGGCCGAGGCTGACCGGGGTGAGGAAGAGGAGGTATCCGATCACGGTGAGGCGCCGGTCGAAGCGGTCGGAGATCAAGCCCCCGAGCAGGCCGCCGAGCAAGAAGGGGGCGAAGAGCGCGGCGCCGACGAGTTGCAAGAGGATGGGGGAGTCGGTGAGATCCGCGGCCAGGAACGCGGCGAGAAAGAGGTTCATCCAGCGCGTGATGTTCCAGATCCCGCCGCTGACGAGGACGCGGGCGAAATAGGGGGCCTGGAAGGCGGCGAAGGTCTGGGGCCGCCAGGGGTGGCGCTGGGGGGTGGCGTCGTCCGGGGTCACGCGAGCGCGCGATTCACGCGGGCATGATGGCCAGACGGCGGCAGAGGTGCCAGCGACGCCGGGGGCGCGCCTGCCCCGAGTCCGTGCCCCGCTGCCTCCACCGGGGCCGTGTCATCCAGGCCCGGCGGGACGAGCACAGCGCGTACACTGCGCAACGCGAGCCGACTTTGAGGCGGAGTGGGAAGGGCGCGCGAGGGCCTACGGGGCGCGAAAACTACAGCTGCTCTAATTTGGCGTTGTATTTCCTGCCCCACTGGCTCTCCAGAGGGGGTGGCCATGGTCGCCACGAAGGCGGTCGGCGAGGAGGCACTGATGGCGACGAAGGACAAGGGCGGCAAGAACACGAAGCAGGCCGCGTCCCGGACGCTGAAGGAGAAGCGGCAGACCAAGCGGGACAAGTAAGGTCGCGAAGGTCAGGGGAACGATAGAAACGTCTCGACCTTAGTGTCAGGAGCCCGCCTTAGCAACTGACCTTGCCCCCACCTGGAGCGCCTGCGGCGGGCGGCTAGATGGATAAGGCACGGGGTTCGGTTCCGGCTTGCGGATATCTAGTCTTCCGAGGCCCACCAACCAGCAGCCAGCGCCGCGGGACACGCCCACACGATTGCCAGATCGTGAGTCTCGACGTGTCCCGCCGGCTGCGTAGCGACGATGTCCTGGCGTGGCAGACGAGGACATCGACGCCCTCCTCGACCCGCTTCGCCACCCAGGCCTCGCGGCGCTCGGGCGGGACGGCGTCGGCCTTCATCACCGCGGCCCTGAAGCCATGGCGGCCGAGCCCCGCGGAGACGCGGAGCCGCTCCAGGTCGGTGACCGATAGCTCACCGAGGCTTGCGCGCTGTCGTCACGTGGCGGATGCACCTGGGGGTGCCCAGCGGCGTGCTGGGCTCTGAGTCAGCGTGCTCGCGTCGGATGCGTGGCGGATTGGGCCTGACGGAGGATCCACTGGCGGAACGCCTGGACCTCGGGCTTGCGCCGGGAGCTCGCGGTGGTGATGAGGCAGCAGCGCTTGGGGGCGTTGGCCTGGTACTCGAGGACGGGGACCAGCGTCCCGCTCGCGATCTCGTCCGCAATCAGCGCGGTGCGCCCGATGGCGGCCCCCAGCCCCTGGCCGGCAGCGTCGACCAGCATGCTGTAGAGGCGGAAGCCCGAGGCCCGCGAGAGGTCCGGCGCGGGCTGGTTCTGGCAGGCCGACCAGTACGCCCAGTCGGTGTCCCAGCCCAGGTCGTAGAGCAGCGGCCAGCTGTCCAGCTCGGCCGCGCCGCGGGGCTGCCCGCGCGCCGCGAGCAGGGCCGGGCTGCAGACCGGGAGCAGCTGCTCCTCGTAGAGCGTCTCCTCGATCAGCGTGTCGACGCGGCGCGTGGCCGGGTGCGGCGCCGCGGTCGCGCCGGTGTAGGCGATCCAGGCGTCGAAGTCGCGGCTGCCGGGGTCGACGCCTTGGTCCTGGTCGGCTGCGAGCCTTTGTTTCCCGACATCGAGGACTGGATCGTCGACTCCGAGACGCTCGCACGGCGCTTCGACGCGCGCCTGGGGGACCTGCAGGAGTGCCTGGAGGAGGACGACTGCGGCGAGGTGCTCGACTCGGACGAGAGCGTCTTCGCCATGTGCTCGTGGGTGGGGTCGCGCGGCGAGCTTGCACCGGAGCGCTTCGAGGCGGCGGAGTGGCCGCGGTTCGACGGGCTCTGTGAGGGTCTGGAAGGGGTGTTGGCGATGCCGGGCGCTGCCGCGCTCCGGCGCATCGAGGAGCTGCGGGTGGAGACGGACCGCATCAGCGAGCGAATCCGGGACGACATTGAACCCCGGGAGCGGGAAGAGGCGGAACGGGGCGAAGGCTAGGAACGCGGAGCCGAACGAGGAGCAACAGCCGCAGCCCGCGCCCCGTGAGCAGGGAGTCGCATGCGCTGACAGCCAGGATCAAGGCTCAAGCAGGCGGGTAGGTGGTCGCTCAGACGAGGACCCGACGAGTGAGATCCCATTCTCCGCTCGCGCCGCGAGTTCGAGAGGGGTTGTGCGTTCGGCAAACCAAGCGTGAGCAATCCGGTCGAGCCCTGCGCCGACGATCGTAGGCGCGCTTCGCAGAGTTCTTGTGCGCCCATCGCCTGAGACAAGGCCAGCGTGGAGCAAGAGATTCCGCTGGCGGTGGAGCCGGTTAATGCTGCCTTCCAGGTGCCCTCGAATCCGCTTGAGAATCGCTTGGGGATAGGTGAGCAGTTCCCTCATCCTTCGGGCTGCTGCCTCGTCACCAGCATCACGGATCGCCGTAGCTTGGCCCGACATCAGGGCGGCGGCGATGAGTTCCGATCGATCCAGATTGCTCTTGCTAGACAGGTCTTGAGCCAGCTGATCGTTGCCATAAGCCTCGTGCACACGAGCCAAGCGAGTTAACTCTGCGCGTGGGAAGGAACAAGCGACGATTGCTGCCAGCCGTGGTGCCCCCAAACGGTCGTCTTCGTGTTCTGACGTCAGAAGGGACGCAATCGAGGCCCAAGCACCCGCGATTGCTGCTGAGCGAGGGCCGGTCTCGGCCGGTTGCGCCAGCTGGAACGCGTCATCAATGCGTACTTCCCACGGATCTGGCCTTGGCGTCGCATAGAGTTGAAACTCCAGCTTAAGAGCACGGACCCGGACACCTCTTCGTCGTGCGGACAAATCGAGTGGCGATGGCACACCCTCGATCCATGCCTGGAGGATGGTGGAGAGACTGTCGCTCGTTGCCAACTCGACCCGCGAGTTCCACCGGTCGATCACATCACGAGCCGCCGCTGCGGCGGCAAACCGATCCATCGCGGAGACCTCCAACAGGAAGCCGCCATTTTGCCTCAGCCCAGATATGTTGCCGCCCCACGTGTGCACTAGGTGAGACACTTCGGGAGCAGTCTTCCAGCTGGCGGGTGCTGGGTTCGGAAGATGGGGAGCCCCCTTAACTGGTACGAGAACGCGGAACATTCGAGGGTTCTCGCCGCCAAGCTCAAGATCTCCTGCGTCGAGGACGTTGGCGAGAGCAGGCTGTGGAGTTTGGTGGTTTGTCTTGTAGTCAAGCCATCGGTAGAGGTGGCTCGGCGAGTAGCCGAGATCTAAGAGATGAGCGGCAACGTGGCGGGCTACGAGCTCAGCACCAGGCTGTGGGTTCGCTCGAACTGCAGTGGTCCATCGCGCTAGGTAGCCCTTGCGAATATTGGGTACGACGAGACTGAGTCGGTGCCACCCAACGGATTCTGCCGTCAGATCTCCCCCGATGGCATCAAGGAGCACTTGTCGGGCTTTGGCATCGCCCACTCCTGGGTCCGGGCCGACGAAGCGCTGGATCTCACTCCGAAATGCATGCAGCGCCCCCGGCTTGAGTCCCGCCACGCAGGCCTCAAGAAGCTCGTCCAGCTGCGCCACGGTACCTACGGCCCAAAGCGAACGCTCCCAAGAGGTGTTCGCCCCCCAGAACTCGAAGAGTCTGGCCACCACGATGTCGTCGAACGCGGACGCTCCGGTGCCTGTGCCCTCTTGACTGCTTGGAACCGTGATCCCTATCCTTGCGACCACCGATCGCTAATCAAAGGTGGGGTCGCCGCGAGGCTGCCCCCCTTTTTTCTTGCCCCAAGGATATCATCCTCCAGACCGCGCTCGGGAACGACGCGATGATGCCGTCGCCCTACGCCTCCGCGTAGCCGGCGACGAGGCTCAGGCACTTCGCTCGGGTGTTCAGACCGTGGCGTCCTTCCCACGGATGCGGGGGTACCCCGCAGGGCAGCAGGCGCCAGACGCTTCAGTTGCGTTGATGAGTCGCCCCGGTGCCGTGGGAGCCCGTGGCGCAGGGGGCGCGCCGCCTGGGGATACGTGGCGCCGAGGGATGCGCTGGGCCCGAAATCGGGCTGGACGGAGCCGGCGCGGCCCCGCCAGTCCGCGCCGTGCCCCCGTCGCACCCGAACAGCCTGCGGCCGCGCGCCGGCCGCGCGCGCCCCTCGGCACGTCACGGAGCGCGCGGGCCAGGGGATCATATGCCCGGATCGCTGGTGGGCGCCGTCGAGGCACCCGCCGGCCGTGCGTTCCGTGCCGACTTCGCGGGTTGGGATCCGTGGCCCTGCGCCTGACGTGAACGGTCCGGAACGGACGGCCACCGATGGCCGGACGTCGCGCAGAGGAGACCCATGGACACGGTCACGGCATTCCGGGCTCTCGATCGCCTCACCACCAGCGAGGATGAACAGCGCGTTGACGTTCGCTGCGCAGATCGCTCGCGCGTCGACAGCCCGCTTGCTCGGACCGCCGCGACTCAGCGCGGCTTGGGGAACGCTCGCCCGCTGTCCGCGTTGATCACGTGGGTCCCGCGTGCCAACGCCCGCTGGTGCCTTCCGCAGAGGCTTCGGGACGGCGGCACCGCTGGGTAGGAGCATCGCGTGCCCCGGGCGGTCCGCGCTTTGCACTGCGCCATCTCGTTCCCTCCCTACGCTGCCAATCCGTCGCGTCGCAGACCGATGCGGCGCGGGGGAGCGGGGCATCGACCCAGTCGGACCGTGGGCTGGTTGTGATGCACCCGTCACGCGATCCGCGCCTGGCGCCAGATCAAGTCTACCAAGATCAGCGCGTGGTCGACGACTCCCGGGGGCCAGTCCCCGCGCAGTCTTCTTATGGTTTGCTCCAGACTCCGAGTCGCCAGATATCGACTCCGGCGCTTCCGGTTCAAATGTCGAGAGCGCGAGCGATCGCTTGCACTGGCTCGAAGACCGCTTCCGAGGCGTACTGGCAGGCCAGCGCCGAGCCCCCGCGGGGGACGATCTTCCTCCAGACGAATCGCTCGGAGAAACTCACGACCGCGAGTCACCTGCGCCTCGTGGTAGCGGGCTATCTCGGTGTCGCCGGGCTGGGCGGTGTCGACCGCCGCCGGCTCAACGCCCCCTTCGCGCTCTCACTGTGCGACCGGGGATGGGACGAAAAGGTGGTCGCCGATGCCTTCGGCTATCGGCGGGTCCACACCCTCCGGGAGCACGTCCGGCCCGTCGAAGAGATTCGGGGCCCAGCGCCAGATGGTCGAATGGCTGACGGCAAATCCAGGCGATGCGGAGGGCAGGCTAGTGGTCGACCGTGGATCCCCCACCGTCGCCGTACCGTCACGCTCCTGCGTGAGACAGGGAGGCCACTCGACTTGGCCGGCGCACAGTAGTCGACCGTCGGCCTCCGGGAGTCATCTCACCAATAGGGCGATGCGTAGGCCGACTCCCCTTATTCGTCATGCACGCCTCTGGCCCGGTGCGTATCGAGACGCAGGCCGTTAAGGTCAGCAGTGATCGGTTAGGGGAGACACGAGGGGAGGGATGCACCGAAGTGCGTAGCCCGCTCACCATACACCCCTCATGGGCGTCCCACCGATGAGGTTCATCGACCTCTTCGCTGGCCTGGGTGGCTTCCGCCTCGCACTCGAGCGTCTTGGGCACGAGTGCGTCTTTGCGTGCGAAATCGATGGCCAACTCCAAGAGGTCTATGGCAAGAACTTTCTCGATGGGCCGCCCGTCCACGGCGATATCAGGCTCGCAAAGGACGACGTTCCTCAGCACGACGTGCTTTGTGCCGGCTTCCCGTGCCAACCCTTCTCCAAGTCTGGCGCTCAGGCTGGCATGAGGGACCAGACGACCGGGACACTGTTTCACGAGATTCGAGAGATCGTCGAGAGGCACAGGCCCAGCTTCGTGATCTTGGAGAATGTCGGGAACTTTGAACGCCACGACCAGGGACGCACATGGTCGATCGTGAAGAGCAGCCTGGAAGAGCTCGGCTACGAGGTCCGAGGAACCGAGCATGTCACGAGTGGAGGTGAGGGCCTTATCTCACCACATCACCTCGGGTTCCCGCATCACCGGGAGCGCTTCTTCGCCGTAGCTTCACTTGAGGGCCTCTTGGCCAGTCCCTTCCCGCCGAGGAATAGGAGGGCCGTGACTTCGATGGATGACGTTGTCCAAGCGCGGACTGAGCTGTCTACGCGAGATCGCGAGGAGACACTCATCGGGGACCAGCACTGGCACTGCATAGAGCACTGGACCGCCTTTCTGGGGGCACTTTCGGAGGACCAGATATCGCTGCCGTCGTTTCCGATATGGGGCGATGAGTTCAACGCGACCTACTCCTACGAAGGCGTGACACCATGGGCTAAGGTGCGAGCTCGGGAGAATGGCTCTGACCCCCCCAGCCACGGGACGTCTGGCCTCAGGCGGGAATTCAATCTCCTGCCCAGCTATGCGAAAACCAAAGTCACGGAGTTCCCCCGGTGGAAGGTGCAGTTCATCAGAGCAAACCGCGCCTGGCTTTCGACGATTCGAGACGAACTTCCCCTAGGTTGGGTTAGCGGCCTTCAGGCCTTTCCCCCCTCCCTCCGAAAGCTCGAGTGGAACTGCCAGGGAGAAGAGAGGGACCTGTGGAGACACATCCTCCAGTTCAGGCCGTCTGGCCTGCGTGTCAAGCGATATGCGAGCAGCCCGTCTCTGGTGGCGATGACTAGCACGCAGATTCCCATCCTAGGACCCGAGCGGCGCCACTTGTCCCGTGTGGAAGGGCTACGCCTGCAGGGTTTTCCTGATGAGTTCAATGTCCCGACGTCCAGAGTTGCTACCTTCAAAGCTCTGGGGAACGCTGTGCACGTTGACGTAGCCTATGAGGTCGCGAGACGACTCTTGGATCACCGTGACCTCGGTCCATCAACCGCCTCCGGGGGCCGTTGAGGATGGAACGAGAGCCTGTCGAAGAATCTGAAGGAGCACGGGATCTACAAGCTCGCCGGGAACTGGCAGACTCCGCGGTCGGGTGGTACCGTGAGAATGGGCGAGTTTTCCCCTGGCGGGAGATCCGGAACCCATACCATCTTCTCGTTGCGGAGGTGCTGCTCCGCCAGACCCAAGCTCCTCGGGTAGTTACTCCGTATCTGGACTTGATCGCGAAGTATCCTGACCCCGAGTCGCTTGCTCAGGCGAACGTCGCTAGCGTGCGTCGACACTTCCGCACTCTTGGTCTGGTGAACCGGGCGGACAGGCTTGTGGAGTGCGCACGAATTCTGGTGCAGGAGCACGGAGGCCAGGTGCCACAAGGTCTGCGGGAGTTGGAGGCGTTGCCGGGGCTCGGCCGATACAGCGCGCGGGCCGTCCTGTGCCTGGCATACGGCCAGGCTGTGCCGATGATCGATGAGGGAAGCGGCAGGGTCTTGAGAAGAGTCCTCGGCCAGGACATCAGTGGACCGTCCTACGCGAGTCGGACGCTCATGCAGTCCGCGGAGGAGCTCCTGCCCGAGGGCTCAGCAAAGGAGTTCAATCTTGGACTGATCGACATCGCTGCCCGTTTCTGCCACCCGCGTACGGCTCATTGCTCCGAGTGTCCGCTCGTGAGTGACTGTGAGTATGGAAAGGCCTCCACAATGGCCGTCGGATGTGCTGCGCCAAGTGGCTATTGACGACCTCCTCAACCGACTTCCGGACCACCATCGTCAAGCCCTCCTCTGGTTCGCTCAAAGCGCTGGCACTGAGGTCTCGTGGCCTGATCCGCTACCCGACGGGACGTTCCTAGCTACGAGGGCCAAGGGGATCTACAAGCCAGCGTGGACTGAGTACGCCCTCAGCGTACGGACAACCCTTGATAGTCCCTACCCCGATGGAGAGCGGCAACCAGGCCCCCGTGGGACCTGGTCCATGCGCTACTTCCAAGAGGGACCCGACCCTCAGCAGCGGGGTCAGGCTTATACGAATCGTGGCTTGCTGCGGTGTCACGAGGACGAGGTCCCCGTAGGAGTCTTGCGACAAACTTCTCCCTCGCCAGATCCCCGATACAAGGTGGAGGGTCTAGCGGTTATCGCAGGATGGGAGGAGGGCTTCTTCTTGCTTGAGGGAATCCCATCGGCAGAGGGCGTCCCTACACCGGCGCAGATGACGGAGTTGCTTGCCGCTCAGCAAGACGACGCTGTCGACTCGGGTTTCTTTTCCCCAGAAAGTCTGCCCGATGCCCGTGAGCGGGTAGCTGCCTCCATTGTTCGGCGACGCGGTCAACCAGAGTTCCGGCAGAAGCTCCTCGAAGCGTACGACGGCCGGTGTGCCGTCACCGGCTGCGATGTACAGGAAGTGCTAGAAGCGTGTCACATTGTTCCCTATCGCGGACCGTCGACCGATCATCCCGGTAACGGCATCCTGCTCCGGGCCGACTTGCACACGCTCTTCGATCTCGGCCTCATCGCGTTCGACTCCGCAACCGGAGCAGTCATGGTGGCGGCTCGGCTGAAAGGGACGAACTATGCCTCGCTTACGAGGGCCAAGCTAACACTGCCTGCCGCGCCTGCCCTACGGCCGAGTCGTGAGGCACTCGAGCACCATAGAGCGTCGGCAAGCCTGTGACCGTCACGTGGACTCGGCCCAACTGAGAGCAGAGGTTGGGAAGATAACGCGCAGGTCGTCGCTGCGGGTCCGCGCACGATCGGCATCGGCGAAGGCGAAGCGCGTTCCTGGCTCTAGGTCCATCGACTGAGGCAGTCCGGTGAAGCGGACCAGAGTTGAATCCTCGCGACGCTCGAGATTCGTCGCGTCGATGGCGAGTGTGATGGACGTCAGATTCTGGTGTGTGACAGTCAGAATCTCGCCTAGACCACTGACGAGCCACCAGTCCCACTTGGGCGACAACGCATCGAAGAACGGCTTGCATGCCACGCGGAATGGGCAGTGCACGCAGTTGTCGGGACTGGGTACCGCGCGCTCGGTCATGTCCTCCCCGTGCTCGACACGCTCGTTGAACTCGTCTAGGAGTGTGAGGAAGCCCTCAACTGTCTCCTGCGCCTCCGCGGGATGGATCTCCATCCAGCGTCGCTCACCCGAGCTGAGTTCGATCGCCGCTCGCCGAGGCCATTCGCCGGTCTGTGAGTGCCAGAGCGCCGCGTACACGAGCAGTTGGCGTCTATGCCGCTCTGTGATCTCATCGCCATACTCCTGGCTACTCTTGAGGTCGACGATGGTCACGGAACCATCCTGTCCGGACTCAACTCGATCGATGCGACCCTTAAAGCGCATGTCAGGGGCGGAAATCCAGACCTCTCGTCTGGTAGGAGCCCGCACTAATCCCGATGCGGTCGGTCCGCGCCGCGACTGGCGCCTGAGGCGGCCGAGGAAACGAGCTCGTGCAACCTCATAGTTGGGCCACAGGCGAGGTTCCGGCACCGGAGTTAGCCTTGCTTCGGCCTCAAGCTTGCCGACCTCGCCGGCCACGGCGTCGTCCCACAGTTCGCTCAGGAACGAGTCCGCGTTGTCGCCACTGTCACGCGCCTCATGCTCATCGACACGCTCGGCAACAGTGTGGATCACGTTGCCCAAGGCCGCCGGGAGGCCCCCTCTATCGAGGGGCTGAAAGCGCGGATCCGCCGAGAACGCGAATCTCGAAGGGCAACTCATGAGCATCTCGGCAGTCGAGGGGGAGAGCATCTGAGTGCGGGAGACATCTGGCCGCGGTTGGGGGGCGACTGTCACTCACCCCTCGCGTCTGCGAATCGCGCGTATAGGTCGGATGGCCGCATCAGTAGCTCAAGTGCGTCGAGCGCTTCGACGTCCCTGACCTTCTGCTCGTGCTTGAGGAAGTCGAGCGCCACTGCCTGAGGCGCACTCCAGAATTTCTGGTCGGACCGCCAAAGAGGGTGTCCGATGATCGCTGCGCGACCGGTCTTCCGATCCACTATTGCCGGCAGGCCCTCGGCGTCGACTGCCTCGAGCTCAGGGAGTGGTTCAGCGAAGCCCCTCAGGAAGGCGTCAACCCGCTTCGAAACCAGTGGTCGCCACTTCTCAAAGCTGAGGGCGTGACCGCTGACCGCCTCGGCCACGTCGAGTGCAAGTCTCCAGTGCAGCCGTGGGTGAAGTTGACGGTTCTCCCATCCTCTCAGGCAATCTTGACACGACGAGTCGCACTCACTCGCGTGTGCGGGGTCTCGGAAGCGCTGACCAAGATCGTCGACAAGGAGTTCGAGGACTTGCGCAGCCCCCTCTTCGGTCGCCAGGTGGGTCGAGTAGCCGGCACCGTTCTCGAGGGTATCCGCGAGGAACACACGTCCGGTCACCTCCTCATGAACTCGATACGGTTGAACTCCGGCTTGAAGCTCGGTCGGGTCGACCCCCAGAACAGCGGCTGCTGCGATTCGAACGGCCTCGG
This sequence comes from Dehalococcoidia bacterium, assembly GCA_965247775.1. GTDB lineage: Bacteria > Chloroflexota > Dehalococcoidia > Bin125 > Bin125. The sequence goes on along the minus strand of OZ252031.1, from coordinate 590,616 downwards.
CAAATGACCACAGCGCTGCTTTTCCGCCCGGCATGCGGTCATGTACGCCAATCACTTGATTCGGCGGACCTAGCGTAGGGATGCCATCGAATGAGATCCTCATGACGTCTGTTCGTCGGACGGAGCCAATCGAGCCTACCGCTGAGGGGTCCGTCGCCCCGAATGGGGGGGCCTGGTCCTCTCGGTAGAGGGAGCGATCGGGAACCACAACCCTCGACCCGTTCGCGTAGAACTCGAACTGCTTCTTGTCGTTGTCGTTGATCGAGTACACATCGGCTCCGCGCAGGCTCTCCACTCGACCTACCCCAAACTGGGACTCGGACTCCGCGTCGGAACCGAAGGCGAGCTGAGGAGGCGACAGCAGTGGTCCCATGTCGGGCTGATCGTCGAAGTCGCGCGCCGGTTGCCCTCCAAGCAACGAGGTCGTCGCAAACCCGATCGGCTGGAACAGATTCACCGAGTCGCACAACGTGTCGCAGACCTGACACGGGCTGTCTTCATCAGTAGAGGGCTCTATCGAGCCACAGTTGGTGCATCGTCTGATGCGCATCGGAGCGCCGAGCGGCTCTGCCACGGGTACGGCCTGGTTACCCCGGAAGTCCCAGGCCGCGAAGCCGCCGCTCACGTGCAAGCGCTTGTCTTTCACAATCTCCGATCCTGGAGCGAAGAGCGAGACTGCGAGGTCCAAAGGTCGGTCTGCCACCTGCGCCTGCTCGTCATCGCGGAGACTCTCCGGGGCCCTGTAGTACAGGGGGCGAATCGTAGATGGGAATCCGAACATCGGAAGGACCGCGGCTGAGGCCAGCTGCTGACTCAGCTCCCGACTTCGGAATGCATCGCTCTGGACGGCCTCGTCGACGTCATCGACCAGCCCACTTCGAAGCCAACTCACGATCTCCGCCTGGCCGTCGTGCTCGAGCCCCGTGTAGGCCGCTAGGCCAGCAGCGAGATCGGCGTGCTCCTCGGATGCCGCGAGCCAGTGCTCAACGTCTGTCCTATAGAGCGTGGCCCAGTCGGCTGTCGCTCCGAACGTGCCGTGGATGCTGTCTCGACCCGGTCTTGGCCGTGATCCCGGCGGCATGGACCGAAAAGCTCGGCGTAGTGCTTCGGCCGCCACCACGCGTTTGACCAGGGGCAGCCGGCTAACTTCCAGGTACGGCTGGGGTGGAGGCGCGGCGGTCATCCGGTGAAGTCGTTGGAAGTGGAAATCATCGTGCGTCCGCTCCCGGCAGAGGGTCACGGCGTATGAGAATGGCTGTCCTGTACGTCCGGCGCGGCCGACCCGCTGCTGGTAGTTGAATCTCTCGGGCGGCATGTTCGCCATCAGAACCGATGAGAGCGCGCCGATGTCTATCCCGACTTCCATCGTTGTCGTCACGCTCAGCACATCAAGCCCTTGCGTTAGCTCGATCTCGTCCTCGAGCAGCAGTCGCTTGAATCGGCGTTGCCGAAGCCTCTGCTCCTCTCTATCGGTTTGGCCGGTCAGCTCTTCGACGCGAAGCCGGCGTGCTGGCTGGAGGGCCAGCCACGAGTAGTAGTCGCTTGTCCTGTCCAGGGCGAATGTCTCGAACTCTGACGAAGCGCAAGCCTCGGTGGTGCAAACACCGAGGGGGTTGTCGTGGTGGACGCGCGCGCACCGGCGACATCGGTACGCATCCTGCCCTTCCTCCGACAGCTCGAAGGCGAGCCCGGCGTTTACCTGGGTGAGTTGCAGGAGCCACCAGTCGTCCACTGCGCCAGCATCCACGAGCGCACGCTTCACCTCTTGCTCAAGTTGGCTGGGATCGATCCCGAGCCGGGAGCCCACTCGCTCAAGATAGCCTGCGAGGACCCGTGGGCAGTTAGGCCTTCCCTCGCGGAGTCCCCCGTACCTCCTGGATAGCCCGAGGATCCGCACGGCGCTCGAGCACAGCGACAGCCACTCGCCTCGCTCTATGGCGAGATCGTTCTTGGCCACGCGCGGTCGCACAACGCCAAGGCCGATGGACTCAGCGTCACGGCCCGCGCGGTCAAATACGGCGTCGCCAAGGTGTCGGGCAATCCGTCGGAGCTTCTCACCGCCAGCAAGCTGCACGAGCTCCGGGTCGAGTGTGATCCACTCACCCGCGGGGGCCTCGTAGATCCTCCACCAGTCCTCATTGCCCCATGCCCGAACCGATGGACCTGGGCCGAAGGGATTTACACCCAATGACACCAGCCGGCGTTCAAGTCCGAGGAGTAACGCTCCCCAGGCGGCAGCTCCCGAACCTGCGGACCCTTGCTCGAACTCCTGGAGCCGAGCAAGGTCTGCATCGGTTGCCGCACCGCGAGCGCGGAGTAGGTATGCACCCCACTCATTTGGGAAGCTCTGCTTCAGGCTCGCGGTCCGGTCGTCGTCCTGACTGTCGCCTGCCGCTGCACGTGCTAGAAGCTTCGCGGGAGACTCGGATTCGCCCACCGCGCCGACTAGGAGCTGGCGGACGAGGTCGCGGAAGTGGTTCAGTTCCAAGCCACCGGACGTTGTTGCAGCATCGTTCCGACTGTCGGTGAAGACGATCGTCTGGGGCTCGTCCCGAGGGAGGTCTAGGGACGCGATGAGACGGTCAGCGATTACTTGCCCCGTCACAGCTACGCCCATCGTGTGAGCTCGGATCTCGCTTCGGACCACTCCCCGGAAGAAGGTCTCCGGGTCCCGATTCCAGCCCTCTTGGAGGCAGTTCGGGCATCGCTGCGGCAAGGCGGGTACTCTGCCTGAGCCCTCGGACATCGGAGGTGCAGAGAGCATGGTCCCCGTGGCACCCCCGATGGGCGCGGGGCGCAAGAGGCCCGTGATGGGGTCGAGGACAGCGTCCACGAACCGGAAGGTCAGTGAGTTCTCTTCCGGGGGCGTGTGCTCCCAGCTATTCCTCTGGCTTGGGCGAGTTCGCGCTGGCCGGTACCACATGAACTCGCCCCATGCTCGCTTGAAGACGAAGTCCTGGCGGGGGAGGTCCTGTGCGCCGCCGGGTGTCGGTGACAGGTACCAGTGATCAGGGGCTCCGCTCGCGGCATTGCTAGATGGGGTGGAATAGCCCCCGAGCGAGACATCTCCGCACTGATAGCAGTAGAGAAGCTCGAGCACGCGACCGCCGCACGCGCACGTATCAGCCGGACGCGCGTAGAGCTTGCCGATCCGACGCTCATCCGACGCATACTCCCCGATTTTATCGCACGCCGGGTTGGAGCAGGCCCAGAGCCCTCTAACGTTCCGAAGGAACATGTGCACTCTGAAGCGAATCGTCGAGAGGTCGCCACCTGGGGACTCCTCGATCGCTGCAAGAACACCCTCGAGCGCTCGAATGCCCTCCTCCTCTTCCGCATCAGGGAAGGCTGACTTGGCGAGCTCAGGTACAGGACGGGGGGTGACTTGCCCGCCATCGTTGAGGGACGCATTGGCGAGCGCCATTGGAAGGTCGAGCTCTCTGGCGAGCCGAGTGCGGGCTTCGATAGAGTCCACCGCTTCCAATGCGGCCTCAAGCGGGATCGACCCAGAGGGCATGATCTCGACGGGGCTCCCCGCGATCACTCTGAACCGAGACCTTTGGACGCCGAAGAACTGCTCGAGGAACTCCAAGGCTGTGGCGTCGAGTGATGCCGAGGTCCCAATACACCGAAGCTGTGGTGAGTCTGGACTCAGCCCGAGTCGCCTAAGCAGATTCCGTATGACAAGAGCAACTTCGCTTCCCTGCGTGCCTCGATAGAGATGAAGCTCATCAACAACCAGCGTGAAGACGCGCTGACGATCCTCTGCAAGCCACTGAGCAGTCTTATCGAAGATGCTCTCCTCGCGCTCTCGCATCATGATCACGTTGAGCATCGAGAAGTTTGTGACAAGGATGTCGGGCGGTGACTCGATCATGTCCCAGCGAGTGAGCAACTCACCCTCGCGGGGGTCCGGCAGTTCGTCGAGGAGTTCGTCGGCCGGCTCGTGTAGCTGGTCAACGTCCCTCTCGTGACTTCTGAGCGTCAGCGAGGCTTCCCTCGCGCGCGGCACTCCGACTGTAGATGGCGAGTCTTGCGCTCCCTCCGTAGCGCCCGTATAGCGCCCGAAGTAGACCGAAAGGGGCTCTCGCATCGTGCGCGCGCGTCGAACAGCGGAGCGTAGCCTCGTCATCTGATCCTCGACGAGGGCGTTTGTTGGGTAGAGGATCATCGCACGAACTGCGGCGGGTCGTGCTGCTTCGCTCCGAACATCGCGCCACGAACCAGTGAATCCAGCGCCCCACCAGCGAGTCTCCGATCCTGAGTCATCGACTCGCTTCTCGAGCAGAAGCCTCGCGAAGATCGGAAGTAAGAAACACTCCGTCTTCCCCGCTCCCGTCCCGGCCGTGACAACAGGGTTCGAACCGTCGGTCGGTGGCCCCATCGATGATGTGAGCGCCTCTCGCTGGTGATCGAACAGCGGGAAGTCTGGCCCCTCGCCGAAGACAATGTGGGCGAGCTCCGTAGCGATCTGATGCGGCAGGTCGAGAGCGTCCGCAACTTCAGCGATGCTGTCTCGTGGCTCGTATGGAAGGACCGGCTCGATCAAGGGCTCGGTGAAGTACCGGCTGTCGCCCTGGAGCAGTTGCGCCCGCTCTGCCCGAATTGCTGAATCCCGTACCCAGAATGCCGTCTCGAAGTACCTGAGGTAGCCCTCCTTGATCGCCTCGTAGACACGCAATGGGCCCAACACCACGTAAACGTCCTCCCTACGCCGACAGCTTGGACCAGAGTAGGCGCGCGACAGTCTCGGGGACCTCGCGATACGCGACCGCCAGACCGTCTACGTCCGTTGGCAAGTGCCCCGAGCAGAGGACGATCGCACGCTCGTAGAGTCCAGGAAGCTGCGCCCCTCTCGCTGCGAACAGACGCGCGGTCCCGGGGTCGTACGCAACAGGAGAAACTCCAGCCTCGACAGCTGCGAGCAGCTTCCCGAGTCGGGAGTCGACTGTGCGCATGCCAGAGCTGCCCGACGCACGACGGAAGCCAAAGCGCGCAGGTGACGTCCTAAACCTGAAGACGCCCAGCTCTCCTACTCTCCCAACCTCGGTCCACTTTCGACTCTCAGGCGCCCACCTCCAGAAGTCGACGCCGGCCGGCAACTGGGTCTCTGGCAACGCACTTGCGATCTCAGACACCGGCGGGAGGTTGTCGAGAATCTGGAGGGCGGGCTGGACCGAGACACCAACATCGGCCTGATCAGTTGAGACCACTGAGGCGAGCAGGTGGACATCATCCACTGGAAGCCCCTTGATCCCAATCGTCCGCAAGCCACGTGCTGACAGCTCGTCCACGATCTCCGCTCCGAGGCTCCTTGCATCCTCGCAGATGGCCTCGGTCAGCGATGGGATCCGCGCGCCACAGAGGACTGCCGTTCCGGAGCTCGTCATCGCCAGAGTTGGGGGCGCGATCGACCAGGACCGTGGCCTCAGCGTCGCCGGGTCCAACTCAATGTCCAGATGGCCTAGTGCCGACAGATCCCTTGCAGCCTCCATCGGGAACCAAGGAGAGTCATCTATCTGTGATGCCAGTCTCGCGAAGGAATCCCAAGGCCCCCCTCCCAACCACGTCAACGCGTCGATGAGCAAGGCGAAGTCTGCCTCCTCGGCCCGAGTGGCAAGGCGAGGGAGCGAGCGGGCTGCCTGCTTGCGGACCACCTTGCGGATAGAGGCGTGCCGTGGACGCCGTCGGCCGTGCCACCGCTCCGCTCCGCAATTCCGGCACTCCCCGTGCACAGGCCGTCGAGACCCGGGTGGAACGGACTCTAGCATCCAGTGGTGCGAGCCCAGAAGACAGCTCGTCCCAGAGGAGCGCGAGGCCCTGACGGCGACCTGCGAGAACCACACATCGTCCGGTTCCACTTGCGCTAGGGCGCCCAACTCGGCGGGTGGGAGAGGGCCCTCAGTGGATCCGGGAGTCATTGAGCAGTCGGTTCGGGCTCCGGCTACTGTCGCGCCTGCCCCCTCCCAGGACTCGCAGGCACCAAGCGCACCCAGGGGATCTGACTCCAGAGCATGCGCGAGGCGCGGCCGACTCTCGATTTGAGCGGCCGCCGCACTCACGAATCGAGCAGGAGCGCTGTAGAGAAGCGCCCCATCTCGATCTCGGACCCTCTCAGCGACCAAGGCAAGGCGGTACTTACCATGCTCCACCGCTCCCAGTTCGCCGAGGTCAATCTCAGCGACTGCCTCGTGGGTTCCAAGGAACCTTCCAGTGGCGTCGTCAGTGGAGTGGACGGGCACTAGGTGCAGTCTGCCGCGCTGCCCGCCAACAAGGGTCACGATTGCTCGCGGGGGCCGATCGCGGTGGAACGTTGATCGACCGGGCATGCGGAACCCACCATCGAGCGACACGCTCGCAGTTCCGAGTGGATACAGCTGCTGAGTGTCGTCGTCGTAAGTGCAGTCGTCGGCCACAGTTCCGATGCGCACGTCGGACACCACGATCCAGTCGACCGGGCAACCGGCAAGTTCACCGGCGGTGTGTAGTTGCCAGCCTGGGAGAGCAACCTTGTCGAGGACCGCCTCCAGCGCTTTCTGGAGGGAGCTGTGACCGATCAGCAGGTGCCGCTCACCGAGCCGCGCTCGCGGGACTTCCCGGTACCATCGAGCCTCCGGATCGAAGAGCAGTGTGATTAAGCGCTTCGGTGCTCTTGTAACCGCAGGGCGTTGTTGGTCGCTCGACTCAAGTCGCACGTGCTGAATTAGAGCGTCGGGGATCGAGACTCGGTCTTGATCGTCGAATTTGTACCATGTCTCCAGGGACGACTCGATGAGTTCTATCGGCGATTCCGGGCCCCTGAGTACGCCGGCCTCATTTGGGGCACGATGATCGGTCGCCAACATGTAGGAACCGACGGGAGCCCCTTCGAGAGACCTCACTCTAAGGCCGAGTTCAAGCCGCGGTGGAGGCATCTGGATCAGACTGCCCACGAGTCGAATCGGTAGGTCGGCGGTCGGCGAGAATTGCGATTCACGAAGACCATCCCAAGCCTCGAGTTCCAAGCAGGCGACAGCAGTGATGCGTTCACGAGCGTCTCGAACTCCCCAGAGCCCCTCTAGCGATGCCGACGCAGAGGAGAGAGGCAGCCAACCATCGAGTAGCTCCTCCATCTCCGTTAGCGCGACTGGACCTGGATCAAGTCCGAAATCACTGAAGGCCTCTTTGAAACGTCGCCGATCTTGGTCAGATACAAGTGCCTGAGACATCGGCCTTCCGATGTGAGACCGCCAGTCGAACGCGAAAGCGGTCGGCAAGCCGAGGCGACCTTCCTTGAGTAGCAGCCATGAGTTAAGGCCATCCCATAGAAGACTGCTGTCGTGTCGGAAGTCACGCTCGAGCTTACAGCGGACGGATGTGTCTCTGACCCGCAGGGCCTGGGCGAGCCGCCCATAGTAGTTGTTCGCACGAAACTGATCGTCGGAGCGCATCCGTTCTGCGACTATCGAAAAGAGGGCCAAGATGGCTAGGAACGGAGGAGGGGTAATGCGCCCCCCCACCATCCAGGCAGAGCACGCCTCGCGATGCCGTCTGAAGACGCTCGGCCCAGCTGCGGAAAGCTCGAGTGTCTCGATCACCGCGTCGGCGAACGCCGTCTCAGGATCGCCGGCCTCTCCGGCCATTACCGAGAGTTTATGAAGCGCGTCAGGTTCTAGGTCGAGATATACAGGCCGACCTGACCATTTTCCACCGAAATAGTACCCGGAGATTGCCGCGTTCCAACTCGCGTACCTCGAGTGCCGGATGTCAGAAGCGACTCCGGGAGGGAAATTGTCGAGAATGTCGCAACTCGATTCACGCCTAGTTTGTACGGAGACACGAGTGCAGAGACGCAGGCGAGGGCCGACGCCGCAGTCTCGCGCGCGCCGTGAGGGATGATAATGCGCGACCGCTGCCCGCGTGGGCGTACGCCTGAACACAGGCTTGGGCACTCTGTCGAAGCCCTCTTCGCCAGCGATGCCAGAGAGGCCGCTTGCCGGCAGCTAGCGGCGCCGCCCAGTCGAGGAAGCTGCGAACGTGGGGATCGTCCAGGTACGCCGCACGCTTCATCTCGCTTCCAGCGATCGGATATCGGAGATGACACCCGCGAGGAGTGCTGTCAGTCGCTCGACTTGGCCGACGGCCTCCGCATGGTCGATCGACCGCGCCTGCACCCCCTTGCTCGACGCATCGGCGAAGGGATCGCCCTCGAACTGTCCCACCCAGCGCTGCAGGATGGCCCGCAGTCGCTCGTCCGGGTCACTCTCGAGGATCGCCGCCCCAAAGGTGAACGCCCGGGTCTTCATCCAGCCCTTCTCGGATGTCGAGGGAGGATAGATCCAGGCGACCGTGACCGGTTGGGGCCAGAGCGGGCACGGGACGCGGACGCTGACGCCGCTCGGACCCCATTCGAACGTGGCGCCGGCGCCCTTCGCCGCATCCAGCAGCTGCGCCGCCGCCTTCTGTTGTATTTCGCTGCCGAAGTCGCCCAGAAACTTCTCCCTCGTCAATCGCGGCGCTGAGCCGGCGGCAGGGGATGCCGCCGTCCTTCCGAGGACGCGCGGCACCAGCGTCTGGGTCTGCGAGCCCCGGAACTGCTTCACCTCCACCGCGAGGACCTCGATCCCGGACATCTGCGCGTTCAGGAACGCGACGACACGCTCAAGGGGTTCCGGAATCCCGTCCGCGACGAAGAGCAGCCGGAGGCGCTTCGCCGCGAGGTTGCGGGCAACCTCGTCCCAGAACCGATCCGTGTCCACGTCTTCGTCCGGCCCTAGCAGCTCCCCGAGCACCTGATCGGGGTCGCGGTCCTGGTCCCGGGATGATTGCTCGAAGGCCCGGCGCAACTCGTCCTTCGTCCAGGTCACTGCCGCGTGCGCCGCGTACTCCAGCATCTGGCCGACGATGGTCCGGCGGATCTCGGGATTCGAGGCGCGCTTCACCTCGACCAAGGTCGGCACCGCGTCCTGGTCGACGACCAGGTGATCCACCGCCCAGCGGTGGCTCGCTCCGGGCGACTCGGCGATCCCCTTCTCACGGGTGACGAGAATCCAGCGGCGGGGGTTGTCGGGCTGGATCTGCTTCCCGTCGAGCAGCTCGGGGTGATCGGCGATCAACGCCTGGAGATCGTCCTCCGTCGCGAAGGCCTGCTCCTCGAGTGGTTCGAGGCGTCCGTCTTGGCTTCTCGCGTAAATCCGTTCCCCCACGCAGAACCTCCGATCCGGGCCATCCCGCTGTCGCCGGCATCTCCCGATCCCCATGTCCTGCGCCGGCGGGCAGGTCCGCGTCCCGCATCCTAACGGCGAGAGCGGCGCCACGGCGCAGGCCCTAACCGCGGTCAAGACCACGGGAGCGACGATCATCCCCCCTGCTGCAATCCGCCCTTGCTAGTGACGAAACCCCGGGGTCGTTCTTCCGGCTCAGAGCGGAGGGGCCCGGCTGCCAGCTCTAGAGCCACCAGCGACGCCCTCCAGTGCCGTCCATCGATGCAGACACCGTGGAGGCACCCACTATCCCGCAGTCGGGTGAGCGGCCGGCACGTCGATCTCGCTGCTGCGGAGCCAGGCCCCAACCGGACAGCTCAGCTGGCAGGAACATGAGGTCTGGCGCGATGGCTCGGCCTGACCTGCCCCCGATCGTTGTACCAGTCGTTAAGTGAGTGCCGGGACCCGCCGGTCTGCCCAGTCGGCGGGGTGGGGAGGTTGGATCTCCAGCGTTTCCGGGGCGGGGGGGCGGTAACCGAGGGCGCTGTGGGGACGGATCTGGTTGGACTCCCGCCGCCAGCCCGCGATGAGGACCTGGGCTTCCAGCAGGGTGTCGAAGCGTTCCCGATTGAGACACGCGTCGCGCAGCGTGCCGGTGAAGGATTCCCCATCGCCGTTCTCCCAGGGGCTGCCCGGTTCAATGACGAGCGTGGTCACGCCGACCCGCGTCAGCCAGTCGCGGACCGCGGTGGCGGTGCACGCTGGGCCGTTGTCGGAGCGGAGGTCGGTCGGTGGGCCCCGCGCGACGAAGCGCGGGGCGCGGCGGGCCAGGACGTCGTCGCTGCGCCGCCGCCGGACGACGTCGCGGCTGCGGCACTCCCGCGTGTACGCGTCCACGCTGGCCAGCAACCGGAGGGGCCGCCCGTCTGCGGTCCGGTCGCAGACGACGGCGTCGGACCAGACATGGTGGGGGCGCTCCGCCCGTCGCCGCATCCGCGCGCCGTCCGCCCGCCAGAGACGGCCCCGCGTGGGGTGTTTCGCCGGCACCCGTCGCCCCGCTGGGCGCCAGCGTCGTTCCACCCGCGTGTGATTGACGCGCCCGCCTTCTTGGCGCAGTACGGCGGTGATGCGGCGGTCGCCGTCGCGCCCGCAGCGCGTGGCGAGGGCGACGATGCGCGCGATCCGCGCCGGCGCATCCGTCGACGGCTGGCGCACGGAGCGCGGCGGTGCCCGCGCCTGGGCGGTGACCTGGCAGGCCCGTCGCTCCGACACGGGGGACGGGTTGGTGCGGGAGGACGTCGCCCGGTGCCGCGTGGCCGGGCGCAGAAGTTTCCCGCTGCGACGTCCCGCACCATCGCGTTGTCCAACGCCTGGTCGGCCACCAGCCGCTTGCGCCGGCTGTTCTCCCGCGCGAGCCCCTGCAGCCGTTTGGCCTGATCCACCCGCAGCCCGCCGTACTCCCGGCGCCCGCGGTCATCCGTCGGCTCGCTGATCCCGAGCGTCCGCACCACCGCCCCCACCGGCTGCCCCTGCGCCAGGGCCACCTCCGCCTCCCTCAGGGGGCCGATGATCTCCTCCGCCGGGTCCCGCTTGCGTGCCATGCCGGCTCCCCTCGTCCGGCCCGGATCCTCTCACAGGATCTGGACCAGTTCTGAGGGGGCAGGTCACGTGTGACCTGCCCCCGATCGTTGTACCAGTGGTTAAGTTAGGGCTGGGACGCTCCGGGCTGCCCGGAGGGTGGGGAGGGGAGATCGGATCTCCTGCGTTTCCGGGGCGGGTGGACGGTAGCCGAGCGCACTGTGGGGCCGGATTTGGTTGTACTCCCGCCGCCAGCCTTCGATGAGGACCTGGGCCTCCAGCAGGGTGTCGAAGCGTTCGCGGTTGAGGCACTCGTCGCGCAGCGTGCCGTTGCAAGATTCCACAGAGCCGTTCTCCCAGGGACTGCCGGGCTCGATGAAGAGGGTGGTCACGCCGACCCGCGTCAGCCAGTCGCGCACCGCCGTGGCCGTGAACTCCGGGCCGTTGTCGGACCGCAGGTACGCCGGCGGCCCACGCTCGACGAAGAGCTGAGCCCGCCGCGCCAGGACATCGTCGCTACGCAGCCGGCGGGCCACGTCGAGACTCAGGCACTCGCGCGTGTACTCATCCACGATGGCGAGGATCCGCACCGGGCGCCCATCGGCGGTGCGGTCGAAGACGAAGTCGTAGGACCCGACGTGGTGGGGGCGCTCGGCCCGCCGCCGGACCAGCGAGCCGTCGGCCAACCAGAGGCGGCCGCGCTTCGGCTGTTTCGCCGGCACCCGCAGGCCCTCCTGGCGCCACAGGCGCTCCACCCGCTTGTGGTTCACGCGCCAGCCCTCCGCGCGCAGCAGGGCCGTGATGCGACGGGAGCCGTAGCGGCCGAAGCGCGTGGCGAGGGCGACGATGCGCACGATCAGCGCCGGCGCATCCGGGGACGGCCGGGGCACGTCGCGCTGCGTGGCCCGCGCCTGCCCGGTGACCTGGCAAGCTCGCCGCTCCGACACCGCGTACTGGTCCGTGAGGTAGGACGTCGCCCGGCGCCGCTTGGCCGGGCGCAGAAGTTTCCCGCCGCGACGTCCCGCAACATCGCATTGTCCAGCGCCTGATCGGCCACCAGGCGCTTCAACCGGCTGTTCTCGCGCTCCAGCGCCTTCAGGCGTTTGGCCTGATCGACCCGCAGCCCGCCGTACTCGCGCCGCCAGCGGGAGTACGGCGGTTCGGCCACACCGCGGCGGCGGGCGACCTGCGCGAGCGCCACCTCCGCTTCCCGCAGCTTGCCGATGATCTCCTCGGCCGCGTACCGCTTGCGTGCCATGCCGACTCCCTTCGCACCGCCCCGAATCCTCTCACAGGATCTGGTCCGGCTCTGGGGGGGCAGGTCAACCGTGCCGCGGCCGGCGAGCGGCGAGACGGCCATCCTGGGCGCGATCTACGGGGGCGGCAGTATCTTTGTCGACGAGAGCCTGGATCCCGAGGAGCATCCCTCCCAAGAGAATCGCTACCGCTTCACGCTGGCGCACGAGGGTGGACACTGGCGGCTGCATCCGCCCCGGATCCTGCGGGACGCGCCGCAGACCGTGTTCCTCGGCGCGGCGCCTGCGGCCGAGGCCATCTGCTGGCCGACCCAGACCACGCGGCGAGGGGAGTGGCAGGCGAACCATTACGCCTCCTGCCTGCTGATACCGCGCCCGATGATCGTGGCGGCCTGGAACGACCGCTTTCCCGACCAGCAACGCCGGGTCCTCCAGCCGCCCACCCCCGTCGATCATCCCTGCGTCGACGTCGCACGCGGGACCGCGTCTTGCGGCGAGGCCGACCGTCTGGCGAGGGACGAGCAGGACCTGGAACGGTTCTGCCGGCCGTTGGCGAGACGCTTCGACGTCTCGCCGATCGCGATGCGCATTCGATTGGAGAAGCTCGGCTTGCTGCGCCGTGCCGTCCCCAACCCGCGGCTTCCGGCCAGCGCCTGAAGGCTCTTTTTTTGAGGATGATGTGCAATGTCTAGTGTACAGACGACACCCGACGGGGCGGCATCCACCTCCCCCGTCACCGTGGAACAGGTGCCGATCGAAGATCTGCACCCCGATCCGGGCAACCCGCGCCGCATCGAGGAGGCGGAGCTGGCGGCCCTGACCCGCTCGATCGCCACGTTCGGGGTCGTCGACCCCGTGCTGGCGCGGTGTGCCGACCAGCGCCTGATCGCCGGCCACCAGCGGCTCGTCGCCGCCCGCCGCGCCGGCCTCACGACGGTGCCCGTGATCCTGCTCGACCTGACCGCGGAGGATGCCCGCCTGCTCAACGTCGCCCTGAACCAGATCGGCGGGGACTGGGACGCCGACCTGCTCGCCCGCCTGCTGATCGACCTGCGCGCGACGGCGGACCGCGACCTGACGCTGAGCGGCTTCTCCGACGACGCGCTGGCCGACCTGCTCACCCGCTTCGACCAACGCGAGCGGCGCGAGCGGCCGGAGCGGTTCGACCTGGACGAGGCGCTGGCGGCGGTCGACCGCGAGGCCAGCGGGATCGCCCCCGGCGCGCTGGCAATTGGGTGCCCATCGCCTCTTCCGCGGCGACGCCACGGACGCGGCGGCGCTGGCGCGGTGCCTGGGCGACACGCCCGCGGACCTGGTCGTCACCGATCCCCCCGACAACGTGACCCACGGCGCCTGCTGCTTGTCCCACGATGCGCGGATGCGATGGGCCAGCTACCAGGCCGTCTCTTGCGTGACCTTCAGATCGCGGTGGATCCTCATGCCCGACGTGCCTTGGAGATTCGTCTTGAGCAAGGAGATCGCGATCGCCCAGGTGCGGAAGGCGAGCGGAGAGCTGGTGATCAGCGTATTCGAGTTCACAGAACAGCCCTTCCCTACGATGCGAACACCCGTTCTCACCGCCATACTGGACGCACGCGCGCGCACTGGAGATGGCGGCATGGAGACTGCGCTCACTCTCGGCGAGACCTTCGGGCGGCGGCACCGCCCGAAGCGGTGGCGCCTCGGCACCCCGGCCGAGCGGCCGGGGCTGGACCGCATCGCGACGGCGGTCGGCGTCACCATCTCCGCCCTGGTCCGGCAGATGGCAGCCGAGGGCCTCGCGACCGTTGTCCCAATGGGCGAGCGACGGGTCCTCCATCCCCAGCGCGGTCTGCGGGACCGGCAGGGGAAGGGATGGGCCCGATGACCGCCAGCGCGCGGCGCGGCAAGGGAGCCGCCGCCGCCTCCCTCACCGTGGAACAGCTGCCGATCGATGATCTGCACCCCGATCCGCTCAACCCGCGCCGCATCGAGGAGGCGGAGCTGTCGGCCCTGACCCGCTCGATCGAGACGTTCGGCGTCGTCGACCCCGTGCTCGCGCGGCGCGCCGACCGGCGCGTGATCGCCGGCCGGCGCTGCGGGCTCCCCACGGTGCCGGTGATCCTGCTCGACCTCTCGGCTGAGGATGCCCGGCTGCTCAACGTCGCGCTGAACCGGATCGGCGGGGAGTGGGACGCGGACCCCGCCCGTCACGCTGACCGAGCCGTCCGACGAGTTCGTCGCCACGCTCGCCGCGCGCTGCCGACCCGAGGAAGCATCGGATGCTGCCCCCTGGTAAGTTACCTTCCCGGCTCCGATCCAATAGCACCCCTTACCATTCGATACCTCTGGTATCAGTTGCGCGGTTGCTACGGAGGTATGCCACCCTGCGGGGCCGGTCCGCGCTCAGCCGGCGGCCAGCAGGCGGACCGCAGGCTTCCATGTCGCCCGTCTTGCGCCTCCGTGACCACCCCGTCGGAGCAGGGCGGGCCACTCAGCGACGATCCGCCTCAGCCGGGCGTTGCGCGGGGTGACCTGCCCCCTCAGAACTGGTCCAGATCCTGTGAGAGGATCCGGGCCGGACGAGGGGAGCCGGCATGGCACGCAAGCGGTACACGGCTGAGGGGTAGTTATACACAATAGTACCATTCTGTAGTACCGTGCTCCTTGCTGAGACCCACGGCATGTTTGATGAAGCGGAGCCATGCTCCCTTGTTGCCATGCCGTGGAATGGTCTCAGCAATCAATCCGCTTACGCGGCAAGGGAGCACCTGTGCAGCGCATTCTCGCTTGGGTATTCGCGACTGCGTTTGTTCTCATCCTCAGCATCGAGGGTGCGCACGCCGACAGTCCGCCACCGCAGGACCGCTGCGACGCGTACGATCCGGCGATCGCCTGGCTGGAGGCGCCCTACCAGCACTTCTCGATCTGCTACACGGCGGCCTATGCGGATGACGTGCCGTGGGTGGCCCAATGGGTGACCTATGCGCACACCACCCTGGCACGTAAATATGGCACCCCGGAACTGCGCACCGTCCGCGACGCGACCCCCGAGAACCGCGAGGATGCCTACCAGGGCGGCCCCGACGGCGCCCGGATGCACGTCAACGTGATGCTTCTCCCACAGCCGGACGGGAACGCCAGTACGGGTACTACCCAGTTCATGCACGGTTGGGGCTCTTCGGAAGCCGATGCCCTCTACGGCACGATCACCGACCAAGTGCGCCATGCCTTTATCCCCTACCTCACTCCCTCAGCGCCTCACTGGACCGTTGCCGACCGCTGGGGCGTCCTCCAAGCGCCAGCCGGCCACTTCCACGCCAAGAACCTGATGCACGAATACACCCATGCCGTGCAGTACACGATCCGGGTGGGAGAGACGGCGCAGCGCCGGCCGTGGGACTATCTGCCGGCGTGGGTCACCGAGGGCCTGGCGGAGTACGAGGGCGGCGCCCACACGACCGCGTTCTACCGGACGACGGGCTACCAGCGGCTCCTCCGCCATGTGGTCGAGGAGATCCCCGATCAGGTGGTCTTCCGTTCATCCCAGGACCTGACGGGCGCCACGGTCGCGCCCACGATCACCACGATGGACATCTACTTCGGTGGGCACCTGATCGTCTACTGGCTCGCCGTCGCGCTCGGGGAGGACGTCCATGCGCGGCTCGTCCGCCATCAAGAGGACACCTTCACGGCGGCATTGGCCGCCGAACTCGCGGCGGCGGACCTGACGATGCAAGAGGCCTGGGACGCCTTCGCCGCTTGGGTCGCGGCCGAGTACGCGGCGCTCCAGGCCCCCACCCTCGATCCGCTCCCGCTTCCTGGATGATCGGGTGCTAGGGTAAGCCCATGCCGAAGACGAAAGACCTCCGCATCAAAGCGACGCCTGACCAGGTCGCGCTCGCCATCGTCAAGGGTGGCGGCGTGCGGAAACCGAAGAAGTAGGGGAGTGTAGAATCCCCCTCGCGCGAGGGGGATTCTTGCTATGCCCAGATGATGGGCGGCTGGATCGGTGGTTCGGGAAAATCAATCGGATCCATGGCTCCTCCTCTCTACGCACAGAGACCCCCGGGCACGGGGGTCTCTTGCTTGCATCAGATCGCGCTGCCTAGCAGCGTGCGTCGAGTATCTCCGGCGCTAACCGTCGCCGCGCTGGTCCGAGGCGACGGCGATCTGCTGCCGGATCAGATCCAGCAGTTCGGGCGAGATCGTCACCTGGATATCCTGCACCGGTTCGTCGAACGCATCCGGGATCACGCGCAGACTGAGATCACACGTGGGCGCGCCCTCGGCTGGGTAAACCCTGAAGCGGTAGCTGGCGTGAGAAACCCCAATCTCATCGAGAAAGTCGTTGCGATAGGTAGAGCTGCCGTCGGGATGCGGGGTCAGGGTCATGGGTGTCTCCGTTCTACAACCGGGTTGTGAGCCAGTGGTCCACAGACACCCTGTGGGGGCTCATTATTCCGTGCGGTCTGCCTCCCCAGATAGGAAAGCCATGCGCTGGCCTCAGGCGCCGTGGGCCCTCTGCTTGGGAAGCGGAGGGTCAACCGGGAGAGCCGCCGCGCCTCGCTGAGGGGCCTCGGGATCCCAGCAGACGGGCCGCGGGACTGAACGCCGCGTGCGCGTCCGCGGCCTTCGCCGCGTCGTAGGTGGCGGCGTAGCGCCGCACCATCGCCGAGGTGGAGTGGCCGAGCAGGTACTGCACGTCCAGCTCCCGGGCGTGGTTCTCAATCGCCCAGGTGGCGAAGGTGTGGCGGAAGCGGTGGGGGTTGGCGTGCACGCCGGCCCGCTGGCCGAGCCGGGCGAAGAGCGTCCCGAGCAAGTATGGGTTCATCGGGCGCCGCGGCTCCCCCCAGCGCGAGATCGTGAGAAACAACGGCCCCCCATCCTCCCCACGGAAGCGGTCGATGTAGGCGCGGAGTGCCGCCTCCGGGCCATCCCCGAAGGGCACCACCCGCTGCGTGCGCCCCTTGCCGTGACGGATGTGGATGCGCCGGGTCTCCCCAGGACACGTCGGCGAGGGTGAGCCGGTGCAGCTCCGTGTAGCGCATGCCGGTATCGAGGAAGAGCAGGATGATCGCCCGATTGCGGCAGCCGAACTCCTCGGCGGGGTTGCAGACGTCGAGCAACGCCTGAATCTCCTCCTCCGAGAGCGGCTGGATCACTTTCTGCTCGACCTTGACGTTGGGGATCCCCGTGAACGGGCTCGCGGCGCAGCCGCCCATCCGGGTGCACCAGGAGAAGAACGCGCGCGTTTCCCGGAAGCGGCGGTGGCGCGTGCCGAGGGAGACGCCGCGGTCGGCGATCACCTTGAGGAAGGCATACACGTGGGCCGGGCGGAACGTGGCAACCCGCGCCGGCAATCCCTTCTGCAGGCAGATCGCGTGGAACATGCCCAGCGTCTCCGCGTAGGCGTCGACCGTGCGCGGGCTCTTGCCCTCCACCTCGCAGGCCGCGAGATAGGCGGCAATGGCCTCAGCCAGGCCCATGCCGTCGTCCGGATAGCGCACCATCTCGGCGCCCATGATCGCCCCCGTTCCGCCCGTCCATGGACGCTCGGGTGGGGGACGAAGTCAAGCGCGAGCCGGAGCCGAACCGGTGCAGTCCGCAGCGCCAGGCCCGGATTCGAGCCGGATTCGCGGTGGTCCTATTAAGAAGCGTGGTGGTGGGCCCTCAGGGATTCGAACCCTGGACCTTCGGATTAAAAGTCCGCTGCTCTGCCAGCTGAGCTAAGGGCCCACAGTGAGTTTGCCCCAGACATAGATTCGGTGTCGAGCGACGCCCACGCCTCACGGAATTGGGCTGGGGCTAAGGTTGGTCCCATCGAGTCCGCGGGCGTGCGTCCGGCTCGGATTCTTGTCGAAAGCAGCGGGCTCGGCCATCACTCCACGAACATCGGGATCCGTGTCTCCCAGTGATGAGTCGCAGACAATCGCCCGGCCCGCCTGCGCGTCGCGCTCGCTCTAGCGCGGAACGACAGCGAGACTGATCCCAGTGCAACTTCGCGATGCTCCGCTGGCATGGGATTTGGCCGAACTTGACGCCTGGGACGATGATCGGAGGCAGGCTACCGGCGGGGACGAGATTTGCAGGCCGATCGATCGTGCAAGTTGGTCCCGCCGTGGGCGGGTCGGCCCGCGCTCGTTAGAGGATCTGCGAGAGGAAGAGCTTGGTGCGCTCTTCTCGTGGGTTGGTAAAAGTGCTCGGGTGTGCCCCTCTTCCACGATCTCCCCTTCGTCGAAGAAGAGGAAGCGGTCGACCACCTCGCGCGCGAAGCCCATCTCATGGGTGACGACCAACGTCGTCATGCCGGACTCGGCCAGCTCGCGCATGACGTCCAGCACCTCCTTGATCATCTCGGGGTCCAGGGCGCTGGTCGGCTCGTCGAAAAGCATGATCTTGGGTCGCATGGCCAAGGCGCGGGCGATGGCGACACGGCTGTTGCTGGCCGCCGGAGAGGTGGGCGGGAAACTTGTCGGCCTGCTCGGGAATACCCACGGTCGAGAAGTTCGGTGGCTAGCGCCTCCGCTTTGGGTCGAGACATGTGGCGGACCTTCTGCGGGCCGAGCGCCACATTGCGCAGGACGGAGAGGTGCGGGAAGAGGTTGAACTACTGAAACACCATGCCGACCTCTGAGCGGATGCGCTCCAGGTTGCGGAGGTCGTCGTTGAGTGCCACGCCGTCGACAATGATGTGGCTGGCGTCGCGCTCCTCGAGTCGATTGATGGTGAGGATAAACGTGGACTTGCCGGAGCCGGAGGGGCCCAGAATGACGACGCCCTCCCCTTCCGCGACGCTGGTGGTGATGCCCTTGAGGGCCTGGAAATCGCCGAACCACTTCTCGACTTGGTCGCACTGAATGATGGCTGTGTCGTTGGTGTCCATCGCGTCGATTATCGCACCCCACGCCGAGCGCCCGCTCCAATCGGTGGCTGAGGCGGGACATGCCGAAGGCGACGAAGAGCAGCACTTCCTTCTGTCGGCCGATGAAATCAGCTTGGGCGATGGCGGCCTGAGCACCGCCGAGGGCGTCGGTGAAACTCAGAATCGAGAAAAACGTCGTGTCCTTCCACAGCGAGATGAGCTGGCTGACAAGGGCTGAGGCTGAGCACCAGGTAGGTGGCCAAAATCAAGATGAACACGGGGACGGCGCGGCCGATGTCGTTAATAATGGTCGTGCCGACGAACACGAGTTCTGGAAAAGCGATAGCCACGGCCAGGCTCGAGTTCTTGGTGAGATTGAGGTATTAGTTGGTGAGCGGCGGAATCATGATCCGCAAGGCCTGTGGCAGGATGATCAGCGTCACGCGTTGATAGGCCGAGAGCCCGATAGCCACGGCGGCCTCCGACTGGCCGCGGGGCAGCGCTTGAATACTGCCGCGTGCGATCTCGGCGATGAAGGCGCCAGCGGGACCCGCGACCCGCGCGACGCCAGGAAGATGCACCCAGGGGCGTCGGCGGGAAGTTATCAGTGTAGTCGTGCAGGGTGGCTGCGGATCGCTCCCCTAAAGGGACCGTGCTCTGCTTGCGCCCTTTTTCCCCAGCGAATGTGCACGCGTCGTTCGTCCCACTGGATGTCGGCCAAGCTAAGTTGCAGCAGCTCTGAGACGCGCAACCCCGTGTCGATGAGGAGCAGGATGATCGCCTGGTTCCGGCAGCCGAACGCCGTGGGGGAATCGCAGACGTCCACCAGGACCTGGACCTCCTCCGGCGTATAGGGCTGAATGATCTTCTCGAGCCGCACGTTGAGGATCCCGGCGAAGGGATGGCGGGCGCTGTAGCCCATGCGCAGCACCCAACTAAAGAGCGCGGGGGGTTCGCGAAAGCCGTGCCGCGTCCCGATCGAGACGCCCGTGTCTTGTACAGTCTTGAGGCACTGATAGATGGGCACTGCGCTCTTGCCTTCGATATCGCAGGCCAGCAAGTACTCCCAGATCGCCTCATCGAGGGCTCGGGTTCCGGGTCTTCGGGTAGGCGGGCTGCCACCATGATGTCCTCCTTGGGGCAGGACATGAACGCCTGAGCCTGTGAAAATCAACGCCGGAATAGAGTGGGAAGGAAACAGTCGGTCGACCGGGATGCGTGCGATGACCGCGCTGTGTTGGTGGGTCAGACGCCGCCCGCGACGGACCTTCGGAAAAGAGTGCGCTGCTCGGCGGCCCAGGCAGTGAAGTACGCCGATGCGTGTGGCCACGCTCCGGTCCGTGCCGAGGGAATCGATCGCTTCCCAGATCGCCTCGTCGGAATGGAGCCCAATCCGGACGCGGATCTCGCTCGGCGGCGCTCACGCCTCCTTCCGCCGCTTCACGTGAATTTCGCGTTGACGGCAGTGTTCACTAAACTGCTGGGCGTGCACTATCTGGTTTCGGCGATCATCGCGACGCAGGGTTCAACGACCTGGAACTTCGCGCTGATTGACCGCTGGGTGTTCCGGGATCGGGTGCGAGGCCGGGCACTCAGGCGCTTCTTCCTGTACGCCATCACCAACGACGGGTCCAATGCGCTCCGAGCGCCAACACTGTGGCTGCTCACGTCGGGGCTCGGGCTGCATTACCTCGCGTCGACGCTCGTGACGCTGCTCGCGCTCTTCATCATTCGCTACACCTTGTCGAGCCGGTTCATCTGGTCGTCGAAGTCGGCGCAGGCACTTCCCTCCCCCACTCCCCACGATGTGGCATCCTCCGCGCCTGTCGGGGGGACCGAGTTGGCGGGCGGTGGGGGTCGTCGGGCTGCGGCGCTGGCTGCGGGGCCGGGGTGTGGCGCGCCGTGACCCGGCAGCGCGCGCGGCGGAGGTGAGGCGGCCGGATCGGGGGCGCCGCCGCCCGCCGTTCCCTTCGCTCCAGGGGGGCCTTGTTCCCGTGGCCGTCGTGGCGAGGTGTGACCGTCATGCTAGGTTACGGGTGGACCGTTCGCGAGGACGGGCGGAGCAGTTCGTGTTTCCCGGCGTGAGTGCGGTCACCGCGGCCCCGGTGGCGCAGATCGCGCCGCCGGAACCAGCAGGAGAGGTTCCCGCGCGGAGCATCGCCGCGGCTCCGGACGCGACCGTCCCCACTCTGGCGGGCGTCCCCGCCGAGGTGTCCTTGGTTGACGGTCCAGGGCCGGGATTCCCGCTGTTGGGGCGCGAGCTGTCCGACGGCGCGAACGCGTCGGCGGAGCCGACAGCAATCGCGGCCGGCACCCACCCACCCGGCTACTGGTTGAACCGTTTCTGGGCTATCGACTCCCCCCACTTCTCAGCGGCTGGACCGATCGCTTCCGCCACGTCGTCCCGCCCGGCGAGACCCTGCCCGTCATCGCGGCAGCCTTCGGAACCACGCCGTCCGCTATCCAGGGGCTGAACCAGCTCACCGACACCGCGCAGCTCTTCGCCTGGGAGGTGCTCGTCATCCCCGTCGGCTACAGTGCGTCAGTCGCCCTGCCAGCCGTGCCCCCGGCCGCTGCGCTCGGCGCGTGGCCGCGCGTTACGGAGTACGTCGTGACCGCCGGCGACACGCTGGAGGCGCTCGCTGCACGGTTCTTCACGACGGCCGGGGCTCTCGCGCTGTACAACGGCATCACGGATCCGGGACAGCTCTCAATTGGCGGAACGATTCGTATTCCCCGGGGCTTCCTGCTGGATGTAAGCGGGGTCGGGATCCTCTTCGCGCCCTAGCGCCGCCGTTTGGCATCGTTTTCCTCGCGTTGCCGCCCGTCAGGCGCGGCCGCGGCGAGGGCGATTCCAGGTCAAGCCGTCGGGGCGGAAGATCGCTGTCGAGGCCCGGGTCTTGCGTGGACCGGGCCGCAGGTGCGAACGCCTGAGGGCCAGGGCCGCGGCCCGTCAGATCTCCGCCCGCCGCCTGATAGAGGAATCGGCACCGACGCCGGATGCTGATCGTTGTCTGAGCGGAGTCTGGGCGGGCAGATCGCACGACCGCCAGGAGAGCGATGGGAGCCTCACAGCAGCTGGCCCCGGCCCGGGCGGCCGCACTCCGCGATGGCCGTGAGTGGGAGATTGAAGCCCCATTCCTCGTACCCGGCGACGCGATCGAGCTTGCGGCGGGCGACCGCGGGTCCGCGCCCCGACCCCGGGATCTGCGCCTCTTGGGGCAGCCGGCATGAGCGATTCCGTACGGCTTGAGGTTCCTGGGCGGTGCGGCGCTGCCATATTCGCGTGCTCACAACCACCGGGAAGCACGCCAGCACGGCGTAGGCGTTCGCCCCCGGATCTGGATCTCGACGGCCCCCGGCCGGCCCCTCCGGGTTGCGCGAGTCTGTGAGTGACTACAGGGCCCTGTTAGCAAGCTCGTCCGTGGCGCGGAGCCGGTCCACCAACCGAAGGATCAGTTTGCGCTGAAAGTCCGGGTCGATATCCAGGAGTTCCAAGAAGCCTTCCTGCTCGAGGATGAAGATCTCCGTCTCGGTGTCCGCAGTGGCGGTGGCGGTGCGCGGTTTGCCGTCCAAGAGGGAGAGATCGCCGATGATGCCGCCAGGGCCGAGCTGGGCGAGGAGGCGCCCATCCCGCTCGATCCGGACGCTGCCCCGGACGATGACGAGGAGTTCGCGCGCGGAGCGACCGTCTTGATGGGCAAGGACCGTCCCGGCGTCCACGGTGACGCGGTCCAGGTGCCGCCGGACCACGCTGCCCTCATGATCATCGAGATGTTCAAAAAGGGGGGTGGCTTTCAGAGCGGCGATATCCGCGTCGTCGAACCGAAATGCTCGTGGGAACACCGCGCCGAGGAGCCGGTGCAGAGGTGACTCGGTGCTCATGATAGGGTCCTCCCTCGCGGTTCAGATTCTGCCTCGGTCACGGCGCCAGGGCGATTCGCGCGCTATGCAGTCTGTTTACTGCTCGGAGCGGTGGCCAGCCATCGGGTCCAGGCCGGTTAAACGAGGGCCACGTTCACATCGCCGATCCCGACGAAGCGCGCAACGGCAGTCTGGCCGGGCTGGATCTGTGTCGCGGGCGCCGCTTGCCCGGTGGTAATGACTTGACCCGCCAGGAGCCCGTCGGGCCGCCGGGAGGTGTCGTTGGCCATGGCATGCAAGACTCCCAGCGGGTCGCATCGCTGGTCGCCTTCCAGGCCCCCGGCGACGATCCCGCCATCGAAGAGGAGTTCGATCTCGATCGCGGTGAGGTCTCGGTCGCGCCAGTCCTCGATCGCGGGCCCGATGACGAGCGTCTCGGCGGCGTATCCATCGGCGATGATGCTGGGCAAACCGATGTCTCGTCCTGCTGCGAAGCGGACGTTGGGGGCCTCGATGACAGCGTGCGCGCTCGCGACCGCGTCGCGCACTTCCTCCACGGCATAGGGCGTGTCGCGCGGGGGGAGGTCCCACCCAAGGCGGAATGCGACTTCGGCTTCGATCATGCAGGTCCGGTAAACCGCCGTGCTGAGCTGGGCCGGGCTGTCCTGCAGCATGCCGGCATAGGGGGGGCTGCTGGGCGGCGCACCCGTGGGCAGGGTCCGGAGTTGTTCGGGACTGGAGTAGCCGGCCTTCCAGCCCACCGGACGCCGGCTCAGCACTTCGGCAAGCTGCTCCGAGACGCGTGTGGCATCGTCGATGGTGTCGGGCCGACAATCCTCGGGAATGGATTCGAATGGCTCCGATTTTTGACGGGCCGTGATCAGGAAGTCCGTAGCGGCCTGGACCTGCGCATCGGTCAATGATCTTGGCATGTGCGCCTCTCGAGCCGTTCTGGGACCGTGCCTAGGCGGCGCGGCGCGCGCGGCGGCGAGCCCGTTTGGCGGCCCCCCAGGACCCCGGTGTTCCGCGAACCCGCAGGCAGTCGCTGGGGGTTCGGCGCCGCGACCACGCCGTGCCCGCACGTCCTGCATCGCTACTCGTAGGTGTGCCCTGGGAGGAACTCAATCTGCTTGATCGCGAGGTTCCCATTTTCATACTTGATGCCGGATTCGTCGTGGCCCGGGAAGATGAACGCGTCGAGTTCGCTTGCGAAGCCCTCGATCTTTTGGCAGGAGGCCGCGGCGGATTCATTACTCCAGTTGACGAAGTTCGGGAGGGAGGGTGGTCCGTAGGACTCATGCGTTGCCACGGCATCGCCGGCGAGGAGGGCCCAGCCGGTGCTGTCGAGGCGGATCAGCACGCCCATGGATCCTGCGGTGTGGCCCGGCAGACTGACGGTCCAGAGATCGGGGAGGATCTCCTGGTCGCCGTACATGAGGTTGAGGCTCTTTTGGGAGAGGAAGTTCCAGTCGTTGCGGACGAAGAAGTTGTCCGCCTTCCAGACCTTAGTCACGGCCCGATGCTCGTCCTCGTGGACGATGACCTCCGCGCCGGCATCCTGGAAGATGCGGACGCCGCCGGCGTGGTCCGCGTGGCAGTGGCTCAAGATGACGTAGCGGAAGTCGTCCGGCCCGAGCCCTCGCTTCTTGAGTGCGCTTTCGAGCAGGATGTCCTCGTTGATCTCGCTGAGGTCGATGAGCCCCTGCCATTCGGGCAGCCAGTCCTCGGCGAAGTTGGTGGAGATACCGGTGTCGTAGAGGATGCGGCCGGCGGGGTGCTCGATGATGTAGGCCATCGACGGGCAGCGGTACCAGCGACGCGCTGCCTCGCGGCGGCTGGGCATGAGCAAGTCGCTGGGATTGGGGTAGCCAAGCAGGCCGTAGTCCATGCTCATGTAGCCAAGGTTGAGGCCCTGCAGTGTTATCCCCATAGTCCCTACTTCCGGTTCATGCGCGCGTGGATCGAAACGGACGCTCAGTTCTCTCCGGGCGCCAACCGCGCTTAGGTACCGACCGCCGTCCTCTCGAACTCGGGCGCGACATCCGGGTTCTCGGCAAGGCCACCGCAGGCGTCTGCCAGCTGGGGAATGCACTGGTCGGCGAACATCTGCATCTGTTCTTCGACCTCCTCGCCGCGGTAGCCACCCATTTCGAACCAGCCGGTGAACAAGAAGTCCTCGTAGCCAACGGACTCTTTGATCTTCATGATCTGCTCAACGACGTGGTCGGCGGTGCCGACGATGGCCAGGCCCTTCTCGATCGCATGGTCGGCGGAGACCACGAAATCCGGGGGCAGGGGCGGGTCATCGATCTCGGAGATGATGGCGGCGAACCCGAAGGCACCCAGGTAGGGCCACGCGACTTCCATGCCGTCCTTGTATCGCTGGAGATCTTCCTTCTCTTTGCCGGCGGGCAGGATGTGGACGTAGCGGGCGGGGGTAAAGCCACGCTTGACACCGGCGTCGTAGCCGAACTTGAACGGTCCCGGACGGTTGAGGCGATCGGGCCAGTTGTTCTTCTCGAGATGCTCGTAGTACAGCTCGACGTTGGCCTTGAGGCGAGAGTTGGGTTCGGGGATGGTGTAGCAATTGACGCCGTTCTCGGCGGCCCACTGGATGGAGCGAGGGCTAGTGACGGGCTGCCAGATGGGCGGGTGCGGCTTCTGGAGCGGCTGTGGGTAGACGCTGATCTCTTTGAGGGTGGTGGTGGTGGCATAGACGGGCGGGCCGGCGGAGTACATGTCAGGGGGACCGACGTCGAGGATATCGTCGACATTGCGTTCGACGTTGTCCTGCTGGAAGTAGGCGATAGTGGAGGGGTTGTTCCACTTGGTATAGCTGGGCGGGAGGTGGAAGAACTCTCCGTTGTGGCTGAAGGAGGGCTGCGTCCAGGCCTTCATGATGATCTCGTAGCAGTCCTGGAAGAAGGCACGGTTGCGCTCCTGGTCCTGGACCGTGGCGCCCATGGGTCCACCCAGGACCTCGGTCTCGCGGGACTGGTAGCCGCGGCCGGCGCCGAATTCGACGCGGCCTCCGCTGATGACGTCGAGCATGGCGGCCTGCTCGGCGAGGCGGATCGGGTGGTGCCAGGTGAGGATGTTGGCCATCTGGCCCAGGCGGATGCGCTTGGTGCGGGCCGCGATCGCCGTCTCCGCGAGCAGGGGGTTGGGACTGAACTCCGCGCCTTCGGGCTGCATGTGGTGCTCGGTCATGAAGTAGTAGTTGAAGCCCAGATCGTCGGCGAGGATGCCCTGGCGGACTTGGTTGATGAGGATCCGCTGGAAGCTCTCACTGGTCTCGGCGAGCGAGCCCGCGTTGGCCCGCGTGCCGTGTACGTCGACGCCCGGCAGGTCCGCCGCCCCGTTCTGGAATACCGCCAACTCCAGCATCAAAAATCCCTTTCCGTCGGCGCGGCCCGGATCTGTGCCGTCATCCGCTCCAAATGATGTTGCCAGTGACGTTCGCCGCCCCCCCGCTGCGGCGCGGAGCACCCCGAGGGGGGAGCGGGTGGGGGGCGCGTTTAGCAGGCACCGCCTCCGCGCGGCCGCGCCCAGGTCACAGGCGGACGTTCACCCACTCGGTGCGGGGAGGTCAGTTCGCGCGAGGACACTTGTTATGTCTCCTTTTAAGCACGGAGGTAGCGCCCCAGTGGCCTTTGAGGAAGCGCTTGACTCCTCCGTAGCCCTTGGCGATACCGCCAACGATGCCGGCGGGCAGCAGGAGAATGATAGTGATCAGGGCGACACCGTAGACGATCTGGACCAGGTTGGGATTGTCGATGAAGGGCAGCTCAGGAAGAAACGTCACGGCGCCGGTGCCGACGAGTGGTCCTAGCAGCGGCAGCGCCCTCCGAGGAGCACGATCAGCGCAAGCTGAATACCGTCCGGGATGAAGTCGCCAGCGGCCGCTGCGGCTGGTCGCGCGAGGGCAAGGGAGGGAAGCGCTCCCCCTTAGCCTCCGGACAGGGCGTTGAACAGCATGACGTGATCGCCGTGCCGGAGGACTGTATTGAACTGGGCTTGCTCACCGTTCAGACCGGCGGTGATTTCCGCCCCGGGCGGGATCGCCAGGGCGGCGCGGAGGTCCGCCACCGTGGCGTGGTGTCGCAGGCGGATTTCCTGTCGGCCGGGGGAGTTGGACGGGGCAAACCGGCGCAGATCCGCGAACAGCGAGACGTATACGGTGATCTGGTCAGTCCGCGCGTCACTCATGTGCGCGTCCGCCGCCTCTCGTCCCCCGACACGCATGAGGCTTCGATGGGCGGCGAGGCCAGTCCGCTCGCTAGGCCCGAGGACCAGCGGACGCTCCCCGTCCGCTGCCCTCAACATCCGAGTTGGTCGGCGAGGTCGCCGAAGTCCTGAGCCACGATGTCGAAGCGAGGGTCCGGCGTCAGGTCGGCCGGGTGCTGGGGGCCGGCCTCGTCCGGGCGGGTGACGAAGGCCGCCCGCAGCCCGACGGACTGGGCGGCCTGCAGGTCATTCTGGTGGCAGGCGACCATCATCACCTGCTGCGGCTCGCAGCCGAGCAGTTCCGCTGCGCGCGTGTAGCAGTCGGGCTGCGGCTTGAACGCGCCGGTCGTCTCGGCGCTGAGCACGCAGTCCCAGGTGACACCGGCGTGGCGGGCCATCGCGACCAGGAGCGCGGTGTTTCCGTTGGAGAGGGTGGAGACCACGTAGCGAGCGCGGAGGCGGTCGAGGCCTGCGCGGCTGTCCGGCCAGGGGTCCAGCCGGTGCCAAGCGCGATTGAGTTCGCCGATGACGTCGGAGGGGAGATCAATGTCGCGCTCCTCGAGGAGGAGCAGGAGATGGCGGTGATGGAGTTCGTCCGCGGTCTGGAAGGGAAGCTCGCCCCGGATGACCTTGCCGATGCCGGCGATGTAGCCGTCGTAGCGCCAGGAGTCGACGAAGGAGTCCCAGTCGGTCTGGATGCCATACTCGCGACCGACGGCCTGACACTGCCGCAGCACGGAGCCCCGCCAGTCGACGACGGTGCCGAAGACATCGAATGTGAGCGCGCGGATCTGGGAAAGGCCCTTCGCAGCGATGGCTGGCTCCCTCCGGCTCTATCACACGACTGCAAGGCGGAGCGGCGCGAGCGCGCCGGGGCGTGGCCAGAGGGCGCCCGCCGCGATGATGCCGCGACTCCCGCTCGCCCGACGGTGGCGACGGAGTCTTTAAGCACCCTCCGGCGCGGCGAAGGCCTCCGGTACCTCCTGGTTGGCATCCTGAAACGCCTTGCGCATCACGTCGGGTTGGGTACCGAAGATCTCCTGCTGGCGGAGTCTCACCCAGGCGTTCGACTCCCGCAGCGAGGCCAGGTGTCCCTGGAGTTGCGGCAGCACGTAGCGAGCGAAGAGTTCATGACTGCGCAGGATCTTCTCGCGCGTGGCCCATTCGTGGTGGGTGTGCAGAAAGCCGCCAAAACCGCCGGTTTCGGCCTGGAGGTCTTCGATCGCCTCAATGACGTCGTCCGGCGTCCCGACGAAGGCGCCCTTGCGCGCGATAGCTTGATCCAGGTGGTCGCCTTCGCCCGGGGGCATGCCCATCGTATCCACGAAGTACCCCTGGTAGAAGCGATTGGCGCCCTCGCGAACGTCCTCGAAGGCCTGCGCGCGCGATTCCGCGACGTAGACTGGGGCGCCCACCCACCAGTTGGCGCGGTCGATCGTCTGGTTGTTCTCGGCGGCCGAGTTTTCCGCGATC
Organism: Dehalococcoidia bacterium; assembly: GCA_965247775.1. Taxonomy (GTDB): domain Bacteria; phylum Chloroflexota; class Dehalococcoidia; order Bin125; family Bin125. The sequence continues at coordinate 562,192 of OZ252031.1, read as the reverse complement.
TCCCACCATTCGGCGAGGTTCTTCGGGGGAGCGGGGACGAGGTTGGGCATGCTGACGACGCCGACGCCCTCCTGGCCGGCGAGCACCATGCCGGAGGGCGAGATCAGCGCCGCAACGACCACATCGGGGTGCGGATCGCTGTAGGGCTGGAACTGCACCCGCGCGTCGCGCATCTCGAACCAGTCCGACTTGTGCGTGACGGTCTCGCCGCGGAACAGGCGCATGATGAGGCTGAGGGACTCGTACATGCGCTCGCGCTGGACGATGGGGTCGATGCCCATCATGTAGGCGTCGTTCGCCAGGGCGCCCGGGCCGACCCCCATGATCACGCGGCCGCGGGTCATGTGATCGAGCTGGATGAAGCGGTCGGCGACCATGAGGGGATGGTGGTACGGCAAGCTGACGACGCCGGTGCCTAGCTTGATGTGGCGGGTGCGCTCGGCGGCGGCGGCGATGAAGATCTCCGGCGAGCCGATGGTTTCCCAGCCGCCGCTGTGGTGCTCACCGACGAAACAGGCGTCGTAGCCGATTTCATCCATCCACTCGATGAGCTCCATGTCGCGCGCCATGGACATTGTGGGACTCTCCCCAAGGGCATGGAACGGGGCTAGGAACATGCCGACCTTGAGTCGTCCGGTCACGGTGTCCTCCGAATTGTGGGGCTGTGCCTCTGGCGCGCTGGGCTGTGCGAGCTATCCCCTGCGGCGCGAGTCGCTGGGGCGCGGCCCCAACTGTAGCGGGCATTCTTGCCGCGCGAGGCTAGCAGCAGGTGCCTGGACCACTGTTCGCTGGCCGACGATCTCTGGTTTCAGGGGGAGCGATCGTCGAACCGGCGGGTCCGGCACCGGCGCCACCCAGACATAAGTAATGTCCGCCTGGTGACAGACCCGGTGCCGGGCAACTTCAAGACTCTGCCGATACGCTTGAGGTCCGAGTCACGGGCCTGATGCGGGCGACGTGCAAGTGGCGCTGACCATCGTGTGACGTGAAGCTGTGCGAGCGCGCTGACGCCGTGGTCGCGCTCGCCGGTGGACCATCGATCGTCCGGGGAGCGTTGATCGGGCGCTTCATTCATGGGTCCGCTCGCTATCCAGGCGGTCAGGAGTTGTCGATGCGCGTGTTCCACGACATCCATCTTCGCGACAAGACGGTGGCGACCCGGGATCTACACGGCGAGGAGATCGTCAACGCGGGGCGATACCTGATCGCGAAGACGCTGCTGGAGCGTCACGTCGCGAAGGTGGATCCGATAGGGCCAGAGAATCCGTTGATCTTCTCGGCTGGCCCCTTTGCGGGGACGAGTTTCTCGAACGCGAACCGCACGAGCGTGGGATGCAAGAGTCCGCTGACGGGGGGAGTGAAGGAGGCCAACGGGGGCGGCACGTTCGGCTACGGCCTGGGGCAACTGGGGGTTGCTGGGCTGACGCTGCTCGATGCGTCGTCGGACTGGGTGGTCCTGCACTTGAAGAGGGGCGGGGGGATCGACTTTGATGACGCCGACGCGTACCTCGGGATCGGGAACTTCGAAGCCACCGAGGAATTGATCGCGAAGTACGGCAAGAAAATCGCCGTTGCGATCTGTGGGCCGGTGGGCGAGTACGAGGGCTTGCTGGCGGGCGTGAGCTTCACCGACAAGGACGGCCGGCCGTCGCGGCTGGCGGCGCGGGGTGGAGTGGGTGCGGTGATGGGCGCGAAGCGCGTCAAGGCGATCGTGGTGGATCTGGATCGGCTCCCGGCCTTCGAAGACGCCAAGAAGGTGAACCAGGCAATCCGAGGCTACGCCAAGATGCTCCAGGAGGATGAAGTCATCCAGAGTTCCCTGAAACCGCTGGGCACGATGGGGATGGCGGACATCCAGAACTACATGGGCGGCTTGCCTGTGCGGAACTTCAGCGCCGGCCGGCTGGCGGATGTAGAGGCGGGCGAAACGTTCAAGATGGGCGCGGATTACATCGGCCCATTGAACACATCGCGGGGTGGGGAGCAGTCACATGCCTGCATGCCGGGGTGTGTGATCCAGTGCAGCAATCTGTATCACGACGCGGATGGCAAGGAGGTGGTGTCGCCGGTCGAGTACGAGACACTCGGGTTGCTGGGATCGAACTGCGGACTGACGGATCCTGACGACCTCGCGGAGTTGAACTACATCGCGAACGACTTGGGGATCGACACGATCGAGACCGGCGCCACGCTTGCCGTGCTCATGGAAGCCGGCGAGGGATCATTCGGCGACAAGGCGTTCATGGCGGAATGTTTGGAGGAGATCCGGCGGGGAACGGAGAAGGGCCGGATCTGGGCGCAGGGAACCGCGCGGGTGGGTGACCACTACGGGGTGGCGCGTGTGCCGGTGATCAAGCGGCAGGCGATCAGCGCATACGATCCGCGGGTCATCGAGGGGACGGGGATCTCCATGATGGCCACAGCGCAGGGCGCCGATCACACGGTGGGCAACCTTGCGCGCTTGAACACGCGGGAGATGACGGTGGGGGAGGTGGTCGCCCAGAGCTTGGCGCAGCAGACGCGGATCGCCGCAGCGGACTCGCTGGGGTTGTGCTCGTTCGGTGGGAGCGTCACGAACCCCAACGTCGCGTTTATCGCGGAGGCGATCAACGCGGCCCACGGGACCAGCCTGGATGAAAGCTTCTTTGAGGCCTTGGGCCGCGGGGTGCTCGTGCTTGAGCACGAGTTCAACCGGACGGCGGGATTCACAGAAGCGGACGATGAGTTGCCGACGTTCTTCTACGAGGAGCCGGTGGCGCCCACGAACCACGTGGCGCGCGTCCATGGGGCGGACGTGCACGGGATGTACGATGACCTACGCCCCGGCCCGCCCGCGCCGGCAGCGGGGGAGGACACGTACGCGGCCCGCTGAGGTCGCTCAGCAAGGCGATAGTAAGGGGACTCCTATGACAGAGGCTCCCACGGCAGAAGGGACGCCGATCCTCGAGATCCGCGGGTTGAAGAAACACTTTGGCGGGGTGCTGGCGCTGGACGGCATCGATCTCGAGGTTTACGACGGGGAGATTCTCGGGATCATCGGGCCGAACGGCTCCGGGAAGACGACGCTCTTTAACACGATCTCGGGGGTGCACAAGCCCACGGCGGGACACGTGAGCTGGCTCGGCAAGGACATCACCGGGATGGCTCCGCCGAAGGTGGCCAAGCACGGTCTGATCCGTACCTTTCAGCAGGCGATGGCATTCGTGGATCTGACCGTCCTCGACAACGTGCAGGTTGCCTGCCAGCATCGGCCGAAGTTGGACCCGGAGGAGGCCGACTACTCGGGGCTGGGGACCGCGCGGGAGATCCTGGATTTCGTGGGGTTGCAGGGGTTCGGCTCCGAAACGGCGACCAATCTGGGCTTCGGGAATCTTAGGCGGCTGGGGGTGGGCATCGCGCTCGGGGGGCACCCGCGCATGCTGATGGCCGATGAGCCCGCCGCTGGGCTCAACGACAGTGAGACGGCCGATCTGAGTGCGTTGCTTCAGGCGATCGCCGCTCGAGGGATTACTGTTGTCGTGATTGACCATGACATGAAGATGATGATGGACCTCTGCCAGCGCCTGGTGGTCTTGGATTTCGGACACAAGATCGCGGAAGGGCTGCCGGAGACCGTTCGCAACGATCCCAAGGTGTTAGAAGTCTATTTGGGAGAAGACGTTGGCACTGCTGGAAGTTAGCAACCTCCACACGGCGTACGGGCGGACGCAGGTCCATCGTGGCGTGGACGTCACGCTCGACGAGGGAGAGATCGTCACGATCCTGGGACCGAACGGGGCGGGCAAGACCACCCTGCTCCGAGCGATCGCGGGGTCGATCCGTCCAACTCAGGGGCGCATCCGGTTCCAGGACCGTGAAATCACATCGTGGTCGGCCGATCGCGCGGCGCAGGCGGGGATCAGCCTTGTCCCGGAGGGCCGCAAGATCTTCGTGGGGATGACCGTGCAGGACAATCTGGAGCTGGGGGCCTACACCCGGGGGAATCGGGCCGACGTGAATGAGGATCTGGAGCGAGTGCTGAACTACTTCCCGATCCTGCGCGACCGGCTCGATGCGCAGGGGAGCGACTTGAGCGGCGGCCAGCAGCAGATGCTCGCGATTGCCCGGGGCGTGATGGCGCATCCCAAGGTGATCCTGCTGGACGAGCCGTCGCTGGGGCTCTCTCCGGTGCTGGTGCGTGACCTTGCGGGGATCATCCTTGGCCTGCGCGACCGGTTTGGCGCCTCTGTGTTGCTGGTTGAGCAGAACGCGAGCCTTGCGCTGGGGACGTCGTCACGGGGCTATCTGATGCAGACCGGCGCGATCGCTGCCGAGGGGCCCCTGGTCGAGATGCAGGAAACCGGGCTCATGCGGGAGCTGTATCTGGGGGCCGGCTAGCTCGGAGTCGTCCCGGAACGGGACGCGCCAGGGCGGGCGGTGTGCGCTCAGGCGCAGGCCAGGGAGACGGGGAACCCGGTTGCGGCCGCGATTTCCTGGAGCCGGGCGCAGACCGCCTGCTCGCTCTCCCTGATCACTTCCTCCTGTGCCACCAAGTCCCGCGCCTCCTGGCGGCCCTGCTCGGAATCGTCGTTCAGCCCGATCGCCCGGGCGATCTGGCTGCTGATCTCCTGCCGATCGGCGACGGTTGCGAGGAGGCGCAGGTGCGCGTCCTCTGCGTTGGGCGGGGGCTCGAGGCTCTCCAGGGCCTCACGAACCTCCTGCGCAAGCTCGGCTGAGGCTGAATAGAAGGCTGCGAGAAAGCCCGCGGCCTGCGTGGGATCGGTGGTGGCGCTGACGCGGCCGAACGTGTTCTGCTCGAATGTGTTGTGCAGCGCCGTATATTCCGCCAGCAGCACGCGCAGCTGTTCGAAGTACAGCGCGTCCCCAAGGGCCTGCACAAGCTCCTCGCCGACCGCTTCCTCACCGACGGCATCCGCAGCGGGAGCCGCCGCAGCATCGCCGGGATCGGCAGCCTCCTCATCGCCGGCGCAGGCGACGGGGAGGAGCGTTCCCAGGACGATCAGGGGGGCGACGGTCATCATTCGCCGATGCACGTGCACTCGTAGCATCCGCCACCACCCCTCTACCTGAACTTCACACCTGCACATTGAAGCGACGTGCGGCGGCGCGGACCTCGGCATGCTAGCAGGCGCGGCCGCGCGCGAGGCGGATGCCGGGCTGGAAGGTGGACAGCGCGGCATCCGCGAGTTCGCAGCGACCGCCTGTGGGGATCCGGGCGCTCTTCACGCAAGCGGTGTGGTGCAGGGCGAGACTCGACGTGGAGACGGCGCTGGCGGGCGCGCAGGCAGATGATTGCCGAGCCGGCGGCGCGAGAGATCGCGAGTAACGCCGAGTTCGGATCGCGCGCCCTCGCAGGTGTGCGGACGGACCTGGAGCGGACCGCCCATCCGATCGTGCCGCTGCTTGGGGAGCTGGAGCGGGTGTGCGCGGGTGGGGCGGAAGCCCAGCTTCACTGGGGCGCGACGTCGCCGTGGAAACCCATCACCGGTTGGGACGAAGGGGCGGGGGCCTCAGCTGACGATGGGCGGGGCTGCGACGTCGCCGACGCCACCGCCGCTGTACTCCTCGATGTCCTCCAGGGCGGGGTTCTCATCGTCACCGAGGGCGTCGGGGAAAGGCGCCGAGGCGACCCCCCACTCCCGCGCGTAGCGCTGGAAGGACTCCAGATAGTTCAGGTACTTGCGATGGCCGGCGGCGTGGTGCGCGGCGGCGAGGAGGAGTTCATCGCGGTAGGGGGATCGGTTGCGGTAGTAGTCCTCGAGGAAGCATGTGGAGATTTCCTGATTGTGGGGGTCATTGCCGAATTTGGCGGCCCCGAGCGCCAGCGTTTCGATCATGGCCCGGCGGGAATGCTCGCCGTGGAGGTAGGTCTGCGCCCAGGTGACGCTTTCTTCCATGTCGAGGCGCACCATGGCGCTGTCGAGCCGGTTGAGGATCTGCGGCCCCGAGAGGGCGTCGGCACCCGGTGGGGGGCTCACGATCGAGCGAGCGTTGCCCGGCAGTTCCTGGACGTAGTGCGAGATCTGATTAATGAAGTCCGCGGCGACGTAGAGCAGCTTCGTCTTGTGGGGGTGATCGAAGCGGTCGTAGAACCAGGCCAGGCTGTTGGTGTACTGGTAGCCGTGATGTGACATGTTGAAGGCATCCGGAACGCGCGACTCCAGCACATTGCGTGCGGCCGCGATCTGGATGAGGTCCAGGATGTGTCGCGGGCCTTTCCCGTCGCGCAAGAGCGTCGTGATCCCGTTGGTGTAGGCGGGATCGCGCTCTCGCAGGATGGCGCGGAGCAGGGCCTCGCTCTCGGCAGGGGACAGGGGCTCGTCGTTGCGAAAGTACTCCCGGTCCTTGCTGAGGACGAACGGTGTTGGTGACATGGAGGAAGGTGGCGGCTCGTCCTCCCAGGTGTAGAGCGCGATCTGACAGGCCGCTTCATAAATCTGGTGATAGTTGGGGCCCACCGCCATGTCCGGGACGCCGGCGTAGATCACGTGGCGCGCGTGCTCCCAGCCGATGCGCTCGCCGAGTTCTACGACGGCGCGGGCACGGTGGCTCTTGTGGCCCGTTGTGTAGGAGCGGTTGTTGAGGATGCGGTCTTGCACGTTGATGAGGCCGGCGAAGACGTACTGGGCGAGGAGATCGTCTCGGTGCTCGGGCACCGACTCCCAGATCCCCAGCCAGACGCGATAGGCGCGGGTGGCGTCGCCGATCTGCACAAGGGTGAGCCACTCGTTGCGTTGCTCCTCCGGCGTCCCTTCGATGTGGAGGGGCTCCTGGTCCGACACGTGGACCTCCGGGGCTTGGGGCGTGGCGTGCTTCTCCGGCTCGTAGGCAGCGTAGCCGTAATGCCCGGGCATTCGCCCCAGGAGTTGGTTCCAGGGGTCGAGTCCGATCGGGATGTACCACAGGGCCTGGGCCATCGGGAGGTGTTCATAGCCGCTGGGGAGGTACTCCGGCATGCGGTAGGCGATGCGCTCGCTGGAGAGGCAATGGTCGTTGTTGACGAAGCGGACGATGCCGTTGTCAAGGCGCTGATGGTAGGGGACGTGGGTATAGGGGGCGTGGATCCTCACGGATTCGCTGATGACCTCGTGGAGCGGCCGTTCGGCCCGGATCAGATGGTAGTAGGCGCTCTGGGCGGCGTGCTGGTCGCGCGATCCATGACCGCGGTGTGGAGTGCGTCGTAGAGGCGAGACACGCCGCCCCTGCCTGCTGTCATCGGCTGCTCCCGCAGGGCCATTCCCGTCCGCGCAGCGACGGGGTGGAAGCCACCTCGGATGAAGCTACCTCAAAGTATAGCACAGGCTTCGTCAGTACGAGTGCATACTGCCTGTGCTGTTCCGCGACGCATCCGGGGCGGCGGCGCCTGGCCTCAGGCGCCGCGTCCTGGAGTCATCGAGAGTGAAGATGGCGCCGCTGGGAAGTGGCGGGTGGGCCGGCGGTGCAGGCGGCGCGACCGCGGAGCGTGGGGCGCTCGAGTGGCTGGGAGACTCCCACCGGCGTCGCGCGTGGCGGATCATCCATCTCTGGCGACCGTTCGTTGGGGGACGGATCTGCGCTGCGGCGGGCGGTAGGTTCCTGCCGGCTGGCGCGCAAGCACAGCAATGCGTCGCGGCCGGAGGAGCGTCCCATGAAAATCGAATCTATCACGGCGACGTGGCTGCACGCCGACATCCCCGCCGCGCAGCAGCACACGAGCGACTACGGGCGCGTGGACGCATTCGACATGGTGCTGGTGGAAGTGCACGCAGGGGGCCTCATCGGATACGGGGAGGCGAAGGCGAGTGTTGGCAGCGTGGCGAACTGCGGGGCGACGTGCGCGCTGATCGAAGAGGATCTGGCGCCCATGATCATCGGGGCGGACGCACGCCAGATCAGCCGTCTCTGGGACGTCATGTACAACGGCTCGCGAGCCCATTACGCGATCGCACGTGGACGCAGCTTCCCTACGGTCGGGAGCCGCGGGCATGGCATGGGCGCGATCAGCGGTATCGACATGGCGCTCTGGGACTTGCTGGGGAAATCTCTTGACGCGCCGGTCTCACAGTTGCTGGGTGGACGCAGGCAGGAGGCGCTCCCCGCCTACGCGTCCGGCGGGTGGGCGCCGGTGGATCGCATCGCGGAGGAGCTCCAAGGCTTCCTGGACCAGGGGCAGTTCCGGGCAGTCAAGATGCGGGTGGGGGCGGCTGATGGGACCGTGGCGAACTCGATCGCCCGGGTGAACGCCGCACGGGGCGGACTGGGGGACGAGACCGCGATCATGTGCGACGCCCACGGAACCTTCAATGTGGCGGAGGCGAAGCGCTTCTGCCGGGGTGTGGCGGATGCCAACATCGATTGGCTGGAAGAGCCGCTCAGCGGCGACGACTTCCGTGGATTGGTGGATGTTCGGACCGCCACGGATATACCGATTGCGACCGGCGAGCGCGAAGCGACGCGCTTTCCCTTCCGCGAGTTGGCGGAGCTGCGAGCCGTGGACGTGCTCCAACCCGACCCAGCGATCGCGGGCGGGATCACGGAATTGATGCGGATCGAGGCGATCTGCAGCGCCTTCCAGATCCGCTTTGCCCCTCATCTTTGGGGCGGCGCGCTGAACTTCGCTGCGGGTTTGCACGCGACGGCGGCGGCCTCGACGGGGTTCATCGTGGAGTACCCGGTTGGCGCCAATCCCATGCTGCGAGAGTTGGCAGTCGAGGGCGTCACGGTGACGGACGGGATGATCGCGGTGCCTGATGGCCCGGGGCTAGGGGTGACCATTGATCCGGACTTTGTGAAGGCGACCCGGGTTGACCTTGGACGGAATGGCCGGAGAAGAGGGGTGGCCCTCGAACCGACGGTGGGATCTACGTCTCACTAGGCTGCCCCACACAGCGCCTGAGCCTGGCGCTCTATGGCAGACAAGAAAGGGACCGAGATGGCGACGACCGTGACGAAAGAGACCATCAGCGCGGAGGCGGCGAAGCAGGTGATCGCGGCAGCGGAGGCCAAGGCCACCGAGATGGGTGTGGCGATGGTGATTTCGGTGCTGGACGACGCCGGGCATCTCAAGGGCCTGCTGCGCATGGACGGGGCGCCGCTGCCGTCGATCGGAGTGGCGAACGACAAGGCCTATACCGCGGCAGGCTTCGGGCTCTCGACCGACCAGTGGTACGACGTGATCAAGGACGATCCGGCGCTGCTCCATGGGATCGGCTTTATTGAGCGGTTCATCATGATCGGCGGCGGCTACCCGCTGCAGCAGAGCGGGCAGGTGATCGGGGCGATCGGCACGAGCGGCGGCTCCTACCCGCAAGACATGGAGGTGGCGCAGGCCGGGGTGGCGGCGCTGGGGTAGCGTCTGCGCGTAGCGCCGGCGGCGTCCGGTCCCGTTGGATGTGCTGGGAGATCGGTGCGTCGATGAGGCCCGGATCGGCCAGGTTCGGAACCCCACCGGCAATGGGCGAGCGGCTTTCCTGGCGGGGCGAGCTAGAGGGCCGCTGCGACGGCCCTACCGACTTCGGCGGTGGTCGCAGCGCCGCCCATGTCGGGTGTGTGCCAGCGGGGATCCGCGATTACGGCTTCGATCGCCCGCTCCACGCAGCGCGCCGCCTCCCCCTGGCCGAGATGGTCGAGCATCATGGCGCCGGACCAGATTTGCGCGATGGGATTGGCGATGCCCTGTCCGGCGATGTCGGGCGCGGAGCCATGGACCGGCTCGAACATGGAGGGATACTCCCGCTCAGGGTTGATATTCGCCGAGGGGGCGATGCCGATTGTTCCGGCGACCGCCGGTCCGAGGTCAGAGAGGATGTCGCCGAAGAGGTTGCTGCCCACAACGACATCGAACCAGTCTGGATGTAGGACGAAGTGCGCCGTGAGGATATCGATGTGGTACTGGTCCACGGTGATATTGGGGTGCTGCGCGGAGAGGACGGCGAATCGTTCGTCCCAATACGGCATCGTGTGAATGATGCCGTTGGACTTCGTGGCTGAGGTCAGGTGCTTGGCCGGGCGGGACTCGGCAAGTGCCAGGGCAAAGCGAATCACGCGATCGACGCCACGCCGCGTGAAGATCGTCTCCTGGACGACGAGTTCGGCGTCCGTCCCCTGGTAGAGGCGCCCGCCGATTTCCGAGTATTCGCCTTCCGTGTTCTCCCGCACGATGCAGAGGTCGATATCCGCGGCGCCGCGATCTCTGAGTGGAGAGGTGATCCCTCTCAGGAGGCGTACGGGTCGAAGATTGACGTATTGCTGGAACTGTCTGCGAATGGGAATCAGCAAGCCCCAGAGGGAGACGTGATCGGGGACGCCGGGGAACCCGACGGCTCCCAGGAAGATCGCGTCGTGCCCGGCGATCTGGTCCAGGCCCTCCTCAGGCATCATCCGGCCGGTCTGCTGGTAGTACTCGCAGCCCCACGGTCGTTCGTCCCACTGGAACTGAACGTTGAAGCGACGCCCCACGGCGTTCAGCACACGGACGCCTTCGGGCGCCACCTCTTTGCCAATCCCGTCACCTGCAATCAGTGCGATGCGGTAGCTCGGCATTTCGCCTCCTCGGTGCTCACGCGCGTAGGGCCGGAATCATCAGCTTCAGTTCGTCCGCAGGTTCAGCCGCGGCCGCCCGTACGTATCGCATAACGAGCGATCACCCGTGGTTTGCCCGCGAACAGTGTTGAGCGGGATCCCGCGCTGCGTCCGTGCCGGCAGCCAGTTCCCTCGCTATGCGTCGGGGGAAAGATTTGGCGGTAGCTCGATCGGATTCGCCCACCGGGGGCGCGGGCGGATCCCCGGCGGCGCGAAGCGGCCGTTTTGAGACGCCGAACACCGAGAGCTGGCATGCATCGCGAGCACGGGCTGGTAGCAGGCGCCGCGGCTTGTCCAGGCCGGCCTGCGCCACAAGCGCCGTCGTGCACCCTAATTCCGTCACGCCGCCGCGGAAACCGGGCACGCCTGCCGCCCGCGCCCCGGCGCAGCGAGCGCGATCCACGCAGGAGGTCCCGGGGTGATCGGACCCGCTCTCAGCTGGGCCGAGCCCCGACTCCGCCTCCCAGACCAGGCTTGGCGGCGCCGGGATCGTGGGACTCCAGGGTGGGTTTCGCGAGCGCAGCCGGGCGGGGCCGTCGCTTCTCTCCACCCCGGCCGGCCGGCTCAAGATCGCCCGTCCGCCGAAACCCGTGCCTGCGACGATTGGCCGCTTCCTGCCGCCATTCACTGGGGGATATGCGGAACGTCTCCCGGAAGCACCGGCTGAAGTGGGCGGGGTCGTTGAAGCCCCAAGCCAGGGATACGCCCGCCACCTTTCGGTCGGGGAAGGCGCGGAGGTCCGCAGCACACCGTTCGAGTCGGCGCTCACGAATGAACCGTCCCACCGTTGTGGTGTGCCGTGCGAAGATCTGGTGCAGGTACCGGACCGAGATCCCCAGCGCCCGGGCGATGGCGGCCGGCGACAGGTCTGGGTCGGCGAGGTACAGGTCAATGTGCGTGCAGGCCTCATTCCAGTGCCTGTCGGCGGCGCAGGGGGCCGGCCGCGACCCGGCGAAGACGAGCGCGAGCAGTTCGACGATCGCGCAGCCAAGTCCTGCCGATCTCTCTTCGCGCAGGCTGGGATCCAGGGCCAGCACATCGCGGATGGTGGAGCCGGCGAGGCATGCCATGGGATGCGCCGCGGTCACGACCGCGCCGCCTCGGTGGTACAGATCCGGCCCGCGAGACTCGAGGGCTTGGGCGGGGATCGCGATCACCAGGTAGCGGAAAGGTCCAGGTAAGGAAACCGCGAAGGGACGATTGGGGTCGATGAGGGCGATCGAGCCCGGGGTCATAGGGCGCCACTCCTCGTCCTGACGAATCGTGGATTGATCGCCAGCCAGGTGCAGGATCGCGAAGAACACTTCGCTGCGATCCTGGGCGATGGTGTCGAGGTCGCGGTGCACACGGAGGCCCGCACACTCCACCTCAGCCGCGATCATGGCGCCCAGTGGATGCAGCCGGACCGTAGCCCGACACGGACCACGCGCCGCCTCATGGGGCTCCACGCGCAGATGCAGGAACTCTTCGCTGACCACCTCGGCCCAGGCATCGAGGTTCCCGTCATGGGTTAGTCGCCTGGTATCGAAGAGCGCAGACGGGAGTGCAGAATTGCGCAACAAACTGTGCACTCTGGTCATGCTGGTATCCTGTCGCCCAGGAGAAGGCACGTTCGACGAACTGCCTTCGCAAGTCAACGGAGCGATCATGCGTGCGGGCCGGCTGGTGAATCAGACTGGGGCTGAGGCAGTCACGCCCCACGTCGCTGCACAGGGCAGCATCCTACTGAGCGCGCTCACACCCGCCACACGCGATGAGTTCCTGCAGCTCGCTGACTTCGTATCACTGAGGAAGCACGAGGTGATCTACAGCGCGAGTCGCGTCGGCGATTGGGCCTACTTCCCGGTGAGCGGGGTCCTCAGCGGGTTCACGAGCGGGGTTGAGGGGGCGCCGGTGCAAGCGATGCTCGTGGGCCCAGACGGAGTCGTGGGCGGCCTCCGGGCCGTCCTCGGCGTTGAGGCGGCCCTGCTCTCCGTGCGTGTCACCGTTGCCGGCGAGGCGTTCGCCATGCGGATGAGCGCAGTCCGGACGCTGGCGGAGCGGCACCGAGACTTCCGCGAGGCGATCGAACGTTGCGCGCTCCGCCTCTTCCAGAGTTTGACGCAGCATGTGCTCTGCGCGCGTTTGCATACGCTCGCGGAGCGCGCGAGCACCTGGCTGCTGATCATGAGCTATCATTCGGCCCCGCGCGGAGTCGTGCGTCTGACCCACGAAGAGCTCGCGGAGATCGTTGGGGCGAGCCGGCCCAGCCTGAGCGTCGTGATCTCCGAGCTGGCGGAGCACGGCTTGATCGAGCCTGCCGGCCGCGGCCGCATCCTAATCGACGATGGGGAGTGCCTGTCGGCGCGAGCTTGCGAGTGCTGGGCGCTGTTCCTCGAGCGCGCGGCGGCAAGTGGAGCGCAGATTGACGAGTGCGTCCACTCGAGCAGCCCGTAACGCGGCCATCGCGTGGCGGTCGTCTCGGGTTCAGGCGGGCGCTGCCTTCCGCTCCTGGCGGCGCCTGTGCAGAATGGGCTCCGTGTAGCCCGATGGCTGCTCGGTCCCGTGGAAGACTAGATCACAGGCGGCCAGGAACGCGGGCCCATCGAACCCGGGCGCCATCGGCGTGTACACCGGATCGTTGGCGTTCTGCGCGTCGACGACGGCGGCCATCCGCTCCATCACGGTTCGGACGGCATCGACGTCGACAATGCCGTGCCGGAGCCAGTTGGCGATGTGCTGCGAGGAGATCCGGCAGGTTGCGCGGTCCTCCATCAAGGCCACGTCATCAATGTCTGGCACCTTGGAGCAGCCGATGCCTTGGTCGATCCAGCGCACGGTGTAGCCGAGGATGCCCTGGGCGTTGTTCTCCAGCTCGGAGCGGATCTCGTCCTGCGACCAATCGGGGGACGGAGCCACGGGGATCATGAGCAGATCGTCGACCGTCGCCCGATGGCGCCTTGCGAGTTCGGCCTGGCGAGCGAGGACATCAACCCGCAGGTAGTGGGTGGCGTGCAGGGTGGCCGCCGTGGGCGAGGGTACCCAGGCACAATTGGCCCCCGACTGCGGGTGCTGCGCCTTCTCCTCAAGCATCTTCGCCATCAGGTCCGGTGCGGTCCACATCCCTTTGCCGATCTGGGCGCGGCCCGGGAACCCACAGGCGAGCCCCGTGTCCACGTTCCAGTCTTCGTAGGCCGTGAGCCAGCGTTGCAGCCTCATGTCGTTCTTGCGGACCATCGGACCCGCCTCCAGCGAGGTATGAATTTCGTCGCCGGTGCGGTCGAGGAAGCCGGTGTTGATGAACGCCACGCGCGACTTCGCTGCCCTGATGCATTCCTTGAGGTTCAGAGTGGTGCGCCGCTCCTCGTCCATGATGCCGAGCTTGACGGTGTTGGCCGGCAAGCCGAGTACGCGCTCGACATGGGTGAAGATCTGGCAGGTGAAGGCGACTTCGGCGGGCCCGTGCATTTTGGGCTTGACAACATAGACAGAGCCAGTACGGGAGCTGCGCAGATCGCCATCGTGTTTGGCGAGGTCGTGTGTGGTCGCCAGCACGGTGATCATGGCGTCCAGGAGCCCCTCGGGGATCTCTCTCCCCTCGCGATCGCGCACCGCGGAGGTGGTCATCAGGTGGCCTACGTTGCGGACCAGCATCAGGGCACGGCCGGGCAGCGTCGCGGGCGTTCCAGCGGGCGTGGTGAAGGTTTTGTCGTCCCGCAGCCGACGGGTGAAGGTTCGGTCCCCCTTGGTCACTTCCGCAGTGAGATCGCCGCGCATCAGGCCGAGCCAGTTGCGGTAGGCGAGGACCTTGTCCTCCGCATCCACGGTGGCGACCGAGTCTTCACAGTCCATGATCGAGGTGACGGCCGCTTCCAGTTGCACATCGGCGATGCCGGCCCGGTCCACGGCGCCGACCGGATGGTCCGGATTGATGACGAACTCAAGGTGGAGACCATGGCGCCGGAGCAGGAACGTGGATGGCGCGGCGGGATCCCCGGTGAAGCCGGCGAACTGCTCGGGATCGGCCAAGCCGACGCGGCGCCCGTCCGTGAGGGTGAGCCGCAGGTGGCCACCGTCTACCGCGAGGGAGGCGACATCGGCGTGGGAGCCGGACGCGAGAGGGGTGACGTCGTCTAGGAGGGCCCGGACCCAGGCGATCACGCGATCGCCGCGGGCGGGGTCGTAGGGGCCGGGATCGGGTAGGTCGCCCAGCGCGTCGGTCCCGTAGACCGCGTCGTACAGCGACCCCCAGCGGGCGTTGGCGGCGTTAAGCGCGTAGCGGGCGTTGGTCAACGGGACAACCAACTGGGGACCGGGAAGCTCCGCGATTTCGGTGTCGCTGCCCTCGGTGTCGATCAGAAAGTCGGGTCCGTCGGACTCGAGATAGCCGATCTCCTCCAAGAAGGCCTGGTACTCACCAGGCTCCGGCGGGTGATCGCGATGATCGCGGTGCCAGGCGTCGAGGCGAGCCTGGAGTTCGGTCCGGCGCTCGAGCAGTTGACGATTCCGCGGGCCGTGCTGGTGGACCAGGTCGGCGAGGCCCTGCCAAAAGCGGTCCGGGTCCACCCCGGAGTCGGGGAGTGCTTCCTCCTCAACGAAGCGATGCAGCACGGGGGCGATGCTCAACTCGGCGATTTGAACGGTCTGGTTGTCGCCCATCGGCGTCTCCGTCAGGTAAGCGGTCCGGGAGTGGTTGTGTCCCCCGTTGCCCGGGAGGGGCGCACGCGTCCGAGCGGCTCGAGAAGCGCATCGATCCCACTGGTGGTTTTCCGGGGGGTCTGTCGCATGGCAGACGATATTATGTTTCTTCCTGCTGCGCAGCCGGACGGGCCCGGAGGGGTGTAGGGGCCGCCGTTTGTCTCCACCGCGACGCCGGTCGCCGCCCAGGATAGTCGTCGACGACGGCAGCAGGTCAAGCGCCCATTCTCTAGCGTCTGTCCCCGCTCGATCGGCGTTGGTGGGCTCAAGGCGAACTGGGACGATCGGCGTCGCTGAGGGTGTCGCCAGCGTGGCCCGCCGGGCTCTTCACGCGCGGGCCGGGTCCCGGCCGGGCGCCGGTCAGAGGACCGCGATCGGGTTCAGTGGCGAACCGGTGCCCCGTTCCAGTGGTAAGGGCGCCATCGTCAGGAAGAACGCCCAGCGCCCGCGCTGCCGACACGCTTCGAGAAGCCGATCCAACCGCATGTTGTCGATGAGATGCAGCCCCAGGTAGGTGATTCCGATCTGATGGATCGGCATAGCCCACCCTTCGATTCCGCTGGGGTGGGTGTCCGAGATTCCATCGCAGCCCAGCACCGCCACCCCCCGTTCGTGGAGCCATGGCAGGCAGTCCACCGCCAACCCCGAGAGTCCGTCGTCGAATCCCCAGGGACCGAGTGTGGCGCGCCGGGCGTCCCGGCCGGTGGCGACGAGCAAGATGTCGCCTTCCTCCACCGTGACGCCTTGCCGCGCCTCGGCGGCTTCAAGCTCACTCCGCGTGATACGGTCGCCGAGTTCGAGCCACTCGACGCCCCGCAAGCCTGGGATATCGAGCAGCACGCCACGGCCCACAAGCCCGTCCTGGCCGGCCATCACGCTGTTGCGGCCGGCGCCATTGCTCAGCACGCTGTTGGCGTCGAAGCCGTTGTAGAGCTTGCCCTTGATGACGAAGTGGCAGAGCGCGTCGAGGTGGGTGGTGGCGAGACCGTGGCAGCCGATCGCGAAGTAATCTGCCGTATACGCGAGTCCCGGGATCAGCGCTCCCTCGGGGAGATCCCCAGCCGCGAGCATGTGGTGCTGAACCGGTTCGGGATTGTCGATTCCGGGCGTCACGGGCAGCGACAACGAGCAACTGATGGCGACGCCGTCCTGCACGAGGGTTGCCGCCTGCGCCCGCTTGGCGTCGCTGATCAGGTTCAGGGCGCCCCGTTCGTCATCCGGACCCCAGCGCCCCCAGTTGGAGACTTGCTGGACGATCACGTCAAGGTCTGCCGCGCTCGGTGGGGTCTCGGCCATGTGTTGTCTCCATCCAAGAACGTGATCGCTTGTCTGCGTGTGGGGCCTCCTGGCGCCCTGCGCGATCGCGGGAAGCAAATCATGCAGGCGGCTCGAGCGGTTGACGCGCGGAGCGTACTCCGCTTGGTCCGGACTTTCCAAGGCTGGGCCATTAAGGCCGGTCAGCGCGGGAACGCGGCCGGGAGCTCCGATGCAATCTCGTGCACAGCGGCGCGCGCCTCGGGAATGACGGCGCCGAACTGCAGGAACCCGTGCATCATGCCATCGTAGCGATGGATCCTCGTTTCCACTCCCGCTGCGCGAAGGCGCTCGCCGTAGGCCTCGCCCTCGTCGCGCAGAACGTCGAACTCCGCGGTCATGACGAGCGCGCGCGGCAGTCCGCCGAGATCCGCGGCCCGCAGCGGCGACGCGTAGGGCTGCTGCCCGTCCGCTTCGTCCGCCAAATAGGACGCCCAGAACTGCTGCATAAGGTCCGCGACCAGGATGAACCCCTCAGCATGCTCGCGATACGAGGGTGTGTCGAAGCGGTGATCCGTGACCGGATAGATCAGGATCTGGGAGGCGATCGTGGGTCCCTGCCGGTCCCGGGCCATCAGCGGGACCACTGCGGCCAGGTTGCCGCCGGCGCTGTCGCCGCCGACAGCGATCCGATCGCCGTCCAGGCCGAGCGTCGCCCCGTCCGTTGCGAGCCAGGCGGCGACCGCATAGGCGTCTTCGGCCGCGGCGGGGTACTTGTGCTCGGGGCCGAGCCGGTAGTCGACCGCAACGACGGCGCAGCCGGCCACGTTCGCGATCTGGCGGCAGAGTGGATCGTGACTGTCGAGGTCGCCGACCACCCAGCCGCCGCCGTGGTAATAGATGAAGACCGGCAGCTGCGCATCCAGCGCCGGACGATAGACGCGGATGGGTACATCGCCGGCAGGTCCGGGCGCCCCTCGATTCTCGACCGACGCGACCTCCGCGGGCTCGCCCTGCATGGCCGCCATCTCCACGTAGGCGGCGCGCGCTTGATCCGGGCTCATCTCCAAGAAGGTCGGCCCATCGGCTTCCGCCAGGCTCTCCAAGAAGGCCGCGGTCTCGGTGCTAATCGGCATCGCTGGGAGCCTCTCGTCGCCCGCTGCTAGTCGACCGTCACGACCCGTTCGACGAAGCGCCAGCGGCCGTTCACTTTCCGCAGCCGGTCGTCGTAGCGTCCGGTGGCGACGGTTTCCCGGTCGCCGGAGGCGCGGAACATGTGGATGTAGCAGGCTGCGCTGGCCATTTCGCCGTCCCCGTCTACGACGAGGTTGTTGACCCAATGCCGGCCGTCCGGATACTCGCGAACGAAGCCGTCCGCGAAGGCGGTCAGCGCCTGCCGCCCTTCGTAGCGGCCCATCGAGCCGTGGAACACACCGTCCTCCGTGAATGTTGCGACCCAGGTGGCCACGTCACCAAAATCAATTGCGAAGTTGTAGCGGGAGATCAGTTCGTGGATCTCCACCCGGTCGTCTGTCGTCAACGGCATGTCTACTCTCCGCCGCGCTGGCTCGGGCCATCGCCGGCGGAGTCTAGGATGTCGCGCTTCGCTCATCCACCCGCGCGTCGACACTGGAGGGGGTCGTGGCCGGGCGTCGGGCGGTCGCAACCAACGACAGCCGGGGCGCGCAATGCCGGCGGCAACTTCTTGGTCATCGCTGCAGGCAGTCCGGCGCCGTGAGCCGTGCATCGGGCGGCGGGCTTCAGGCCTGACCGTTCCCGGCGGCGGCCAGGAACGCCGATACTGCCGCAGCCACGGCTTCGGTCTCCTCTACCTGGGGGAGGTGGCCCGAATGCTCTTGGATCTGGATGGTCGCGTGCGGGATCAGGCGGGCGAAGTCTTCGGCGTATTGCACGGGCACGACGCCGTCTTTCCTGCCCCAGACGATCAGCGTGGGGCTGATGATCCGGTGGATCCGGCGGGCCAGTCCCCGATCGGGGAGCGGCCACAGGTGCTTGGCCGCCGCTTGCAACGTCTGCGCCCGCTCCACCATTTGCGTCTGGTGCTCCTGGCGGGATTCCGCCTGCGGGAAGAGCACGGTGCGGAAAGGATGTTCGGGGTTGTGGAACGTCATCGCCGCCAGGACCTCGAACTGGTCACGATGGAAGAAGACATCCACGTTGGGGTGCGCCTCGTTCCAGAGACCGTAGGCGCTGATCAGGACCAGGGCCCGGTACCGCTGCGGCTGCATCGCCGCGAGTTCGGCTGCCAGCATTCCTCCCAGGCCGTTCCCCACCACGACGACATCGTCCAGATCGAGTTCGTCCAGAAGGTCCGTGAGGAGATAGGTGAGGTCAAACAGATCGATGATCCACTCGTCTCCCGTTGACCCGCCAGTGCCGGGGAGGTGGACCCCCAGGACGCGGTGCGCTTCGGACATCGCCTCAAGGAACGGATCCCAATGCAGCCCCCAGACGTCCGGCAGGAAGACCATCGGCGGGCCAGAGCCCGCGTCCATGATCGTGAGGCGCTCGCGCTCACCACGGACGGGGATGACACGCTCATCCATTTGGGCCTCGCCGGCTTGCCCGGTCGGCCGGGAGGGAGCGCCTCACGTCGCGACCGCTCGCGATCGGATTGCCGCGGGTCGCTGAGTTCTTCTGAGTGGTGACGGCCACCACTGGTCTTGCCAGCCCTCGGCGTCCCAGATCTGCCGGATCTTGGGCAGCACCTGCTCCGCCACGATCTGCGAATTTGCCATCGCGAGGTCATGCGGGACGCTGCCGAACTGGCAGAGGCACATCAGGTGCCCCACATGGAGACTGCGGATCCCCGCTTCCAACTGTTCCGCCACGTCGTTGGGGGTACCGGCGACGATGTTGCCCGCCTCAGTCAGATCCTGGAAAGACGCCTCCCCTTTGGGCGTGTTCGCGGTCGCGACGTAACGTTTCGCCGCGGTGTTGTCCTTGAAGCGGGTCGAGTCGTTGAACACTGGCCCGGCGACGGCGCCGCGACTGAACCCTGCCTCGATGGACGAGAGCGTGCGGTAGCCGGGCGCGTCGAAAAAGGCTGGATCGATATGCAGCATCTTGTTGTAGAAGTATTCGGCGTGTGGCCCGAACTTGTCCTCGGCCTCACTGCGCGTCTCGGCGCAAGCGATGAGCTGCAAGAAGCCGGCATGGTACGGATTCAGCGGCTTCTCCTTCTCCTGCATCACTTGCCAGAAGCCGTCCAGTGTGCGCTTGCCCAGTTTGTAGCCTCCGTAGGAGAGCGCGCAGTAGACGTAGCCCTGATCCGCGCAGAAGTCCCAGGTCTCAACGGATCCGCCGCCCGGGATCCAGATCGGCGGATGCGGCTTCTGCAGCGGCTTCGGGGTGACGTTCACGTAGCGGTGCTGGTTGAACTCGCCGTTGAACGAGAACACCTCGTCTTCGCGCCAGGCGCGGACGATGAGCTGGCACGCCTCGAGATAACGACGACGGATCAGCGCCGGATTCTGCCCGTAGGCCCAGTTCACGTCCGCTGCCGATCCAACCGGGAAGCCGGCGACGAGGCGCCCGCCGGAGACGCAGTCCAGCATCGCCATCTCTTCCGCTACGCGCAGGGGCGGGTTATAGAGCGCGACGGAATTGCCGAGGATGATGATCGCGCAGTCTTGGGTCCGCCGGGCCAGCGTGGCGGCCATGATGTTGGGGGACGGCATCATCCCGTACCCGTTCGAGTGATGTTCGTTCACGCAGATGCCGTCGAAGCCGACACTCGCGGCGAACTCAAGCTCGTCTAAATAGTCGTTGTAGAGGGCGTGCACGACTTCCGAGTCGAACAGCGTGCTCGGGATATCGACCCAGATCGAGCGGTAGCGATCGGCGAAGTCCTTCGGCAGATCCCGGTAGGGCATCAAGTGAAACCACTCGAACTTCATCGCAGCCCCCTCGGCGGAGTGTAGCCGCGTCGGCGCGAGCCCGCGGCCCCGGCTGGGGCGAGGAGGCGCATGCCGGGACGCAAGGGGCCGCGCCCCAAGCCCGCACGGCATCCCGGGCCCCCGCGCGGGCTACGCCCAGCGACTGCGCGGGGCGTCTACCCGACGACCGCGATCTCTCGGCCCCGCACCATCATGAACGATTGGAGGTCCCGGAAGCCGTCGGGTTGCCGCCGCAGATCCGCGAGCTGCGCGTCCGCGTTACGGAACCAGATGCTGGCCATGCCGTCGTAGAGGCCGTCGCGTCCCTGGTCCGCCAGTGCGACGGTGTAGCGCAGCGCGTCCGGGCTCTGTTCCACTGCTCGGCTGACGGTGGGCATGTGGATGGTGGTCCAGTACTCGAAGAGGGCCGCTTGCGTCACGCCCTCGCGGCGCTTCACGAAGAAGTTGAGCTTGGTGTCATCTGGGCCGACGGCGCCGTCCACCCGGATGTGCTCGCTGGTCAGCAGGCCGAAGCCGTCCTCATAGTTGGAGTACTCGCCGAACCCGTCCGTCTCACGTGCCAGGGGGATGTCCGGACCGATGGAGCGCTCGAAGTGCGCGCGGTCGCGGAACCAGATCTCGGCCATGCCGTCCATCGCGATGCCGCCGTCGTCGTCGGGGTCGAAGAAGGTGATGCAGTACTTCTCCGGCTGGAACAGGCTCACGACGTTGGACGCGTGTTTGTGCTGCCAGTGCTCGAAGAGCGCCTCCCGCTCGACGCCCGGCCGTCGCTTGACCGTCACGATCCACTTGAGCATCTCACTACCGTCTTCTCTGCCCGGCGCGCCCCGGAGGCTGGGGCGGCCTGGATTCGCGCGCTAGTCGAACGTGACGCGGCGATGGCGAGTCTTCCACTCGCCATCCACCTTGCGGACGCTGTCGTTGTAGACCCCCGTGTGCGCCGGCAGTCCGCCTTCCGCCACGTTCAGCAAGCTGAAGTAGCAGGTCGACTGGGCGACGTCGCCGTCCCCGTTGATGACGACGCTGTTGATCCAGTGCCGGGACCCTTTGAGCTGGGGGAGAAGCGCTGCTACGGAGGCCCGGAGATTCTCGCGGCCCTCGATGCGCGCGTCCATCTCGGAACCCCCGGCACGTTGAGCACCGTGCCCTCCGGCAGCTCCAGCACCCCGTCGGCCGTCCATGTCGCGGCCCACGCGTCCGCGTCGGCGAAGTCGGCCGCTTGACTGCGGCGCGCCAGCAGTTCCTGGATCGCCGCCTTGTCGTCGCCTAAGAGCGTCATGCCTACGCCTTCCCGTCGTGCCGGAAGAACAAGCGTCGAGATGCTTGCTGGGCATGAACGCGGCGGCGCCTAGGCGGGTGCGGCGGTCCCCTTGAGCAAGCCTTGCGGTCGCACGAGGAGGATCACGATCATCAGGCCGAAGGCGTAGGCGTTCGTCCACTCGGGGACGAAGTAGCCCTGGCTCATCGCCTCCAGCAGCCCCAGGATCAGCGCCGCCAGCGCCGCGCCGGTGACGTTGCCCAGGCCGCCGATGATCGCCACGGCGAAGGCCTTGATCACGAAGGCCCCGCCGATGATCGGCGTGACGGGCTGGAGCGCGATGAGCAGCGCGCCGCCTAAGCCTGCGATGGCACTGCCGGCGAAGAAGATCAGCATGATGTAGCGCCGGACGGGGATCCCCATCAGCTCGGCCGTATCCCGGTCGACGGCGGAGGCGCGCAAGGCCCTCCCCCAGCGGCTCCGATTGATCGCGTAGAACGTCCCCAGCAGGAGGGCGAGCGTCACCCCGATGACGAAGACCCGGGTGGCCAGGATCCGCACCTCACCCACCTCCCAGACGGTGTTCAGTGGCCGCGGGATGAACTGCTGGTCGCTCGTGAATATTTGACTCACGAAATGCTGCAGGAAGACGATCAATCCGATCGAGACGATGAAGCCATTGATCGGTTCGTCCAGCGTGAAGCGGAAGATCCCCCGCTCCAGGACCAGGCCGAAGGTGCCCACAAGGAGGACCGCCACCACCGCGGAGATCAGGAACCAGCCCAGTCCCCCTCCCAGGCCCACCTCAGCGATGATAAACCAGACGGTGTAGCCGCCGATCATCAGCATCTCGCCCTGGGCGAAGTTCACGATACCGGTCAGGCCGAAGATCATCGTGATTCCGATCGCGATCAGCGCGATCACGCTCGAGATCGACAGTCCAAGGATAAAGAACTGGAGGAAATTCTCCATCGGCTCGCCCGGTGCCTCCGGTGGTCTGCGCTTCGTGGAGCCACGCTGCCGGACGGCGGGCGCGTTCGCCCGCCGTAGCGCGGAAGGTAGCACAGACGGCGCCGACGACTGTCGGGTGCGATGGAACGCGGCCGCTGAGCGCATCGCTTGCGCTGCCGGCGATCGACGGGCCGCGAGCTGGAGCGGGGCATCCCGGAAGTGATGACCATCCACACCATAACGTGTGTCGCCGAACGAACAGACAGTGCGAACGCGCAAGCCGAGACTTCCTTCCGCTCGGCGCTCGAGGGGGTGCCGGCCTGCCCGTGTACGCGAAGGAGGCGCATGTGCTGAGCGACTGGCGTCGGAGGTTGAAGGATCGCGGGAAGCGAGGGAGCCTGCTCGCCGTCGTGAGCGTCCTGGCCGCCGTGGCCATTGCGGCGGCCGCTTGTGGCGGTGACGATGACGGGGAACCGGCGGCGGCGGCGACGCCGGAGCCCGCGGCTGCTGAGCCCGCGGCCCCCGAGCCCGCGGCCCCCGAGCCCGCGGCGGAACGAGAGGTCAGGTTCGTCGACATCGGCGTGGTAGCGCCGGAATCCGGCAACTATGAGGTATTCGGCCACACCTACGCCTCGGCGGCGCGGCTGGTCGAGCAGGAAGTCAACAACGGCGATCCCTCCTACTGCGTCGATATCGGGATCTGCGAGCCGGGCGGCGGCATCCTGGTGGGTGACGAGCTGATCAAGCTCCGCTTCCATATCCGCGACGACCGCTCCGACATCAACGTCACGGTCGCGTTCGTGACGGAGTTGGTGCGCGACGTCGGCATCATCGCCTGCTTCTGCGGTACGCCGCACGACTTCGCTATCGCCGGCTCCAAGGTGACGCAGCCGGCCAAGGTGCTGCACTTCTCGGGCTCCAGCACGCTGGAGGAACTGCTGACCGACGAGGCGACGGCGCTGGGAGGTGAGAACCACTACCTCTTCCAGACCGAGACGCGCGAGTGGCAGCGCAGCGGCTCCGTAGCCAAGGGTGCGATCGACCTGATCGATCCGAACTCCAAAGTCTCGGTGGTGATGATGCTGAACGACGCCACCGGGCAGTTCCTAGGTCCGTTCTACGTGCGGGCGCTGGAGGCCAACGGGCAGACGGTGCCGGAGATGATCTTCTGGGACCCCGAGACGACGGACTTCACCCCGTTGCTGGCGCGAGCCAAGCAAAACGATCCGGACATCATTCACTTCTGGTACAACCCGGACAAAGCGCTGATCGCGATTCCGCAGGCGCTCGAGATCGACGCGGCCAAGTCCGGCTACTTCATGTTCGGGATCGACCCCGGCAAGTACGCGGAAGTCGCCATTGAGACGGACGTACCGATCGCGATGTCCTGCGTGCCGATCTGCTGGGGGGCGACAAACCGCGAGCCGGCGAAAGCGTACTGGGATCGGTACGCGTCGGTCGGAAACGAGTTGCGCTCGTTCTCGACGGTCAGCCTGCTGACCTACGACGACTACTACATCCTCTTCCGCGCCTGGAAGGACGCCGGCACGGTTGACGACCCGGACGCGATTGTGGACGAGATCATCAACAAGCCGTTCAAGGGTGTGATCGGCGACGAGTTCACCTACGACAAGAACCACATCGTCTCGCACGGCACCGAGGTGTGTGTCTCTCGGGCGCTCGAGTTCGAGTGCCAGTTCACGCCATTCCCCGCGCAGGCGCCGCCGGGAACGCCGGTCTTCGAATAGGCTGACGCCAGCCC
Source organism: Dehalococcoidia bacterium (assembly GCA_965247775.1). Lineage (GTDB taxonomy): Bacteria > Chloroflexota > Dehalococcoidia > Bin125 > Bin125. The sequence goes on along the minus strand of OZ252031.1, from coordinate 537,810 downwards.
ACCGAAGAACGAAGGCGAGGAGGGCCGCGGGCCTGCTAAGGCCCGCGGCTCCCTTGCTTGCAAAGCATTTGGAATCGCCGAGCGTGCATGTGAGCGGCGGTAAGGGGACGCGCCGCGTGCGCAGAGGCAAGCCGGATGCGTCCGGAGGCGGCGCCAGGGACGCGCTGCCCCAGTGCACAACGAGGCCAGTTGGGGGGCGGCGTGAGTGACCGGCTGCCGGCAGCAACTGCCGTAGGAAGCGGCGCGGTGGCGTGGGTCCGCAGGTCGCCAGAGCGAACCGTCCTCATCGTCGTGGTGCCGCTCTTCCTGATCTTCGCGCCGAACATCATCCTGACCAAGTCGAACCTCCTCGACATCGGGATCACATACGCGATCTTCTCGATCGCCCTCTACGGCGTCGCGCTGCTCTACGGCCAGGTGGGCCTGCTGTCGATCGCCCATTCCGCCTTCCTGGGGTTCGGTGCCTACACGGCCGCCATCCTGCTCATTCGGGCCGACATGGGATTCTGGGCCGCGCTGCCGATCTCCGCTCTGATCACGGCGACGGCGGCGGGCATCCTTGGAGTTCCCTCGATGCGCGTGGGCGGGTACCACTTCGTCATCGTGACCTTCGCCTTCGGGGCGATGATGGTGATCGTCGCGACCAACCTGGGCGGCGCCGAGGCGCGTCTTGGCCTGACGGGCGGGGCGCAGGGTCTGGACATCCAAGAGTCGATCGGATCGATCTTCGGGCAAAAGTTCAACATCGCCCTCGAGCTGGAGCCCTTCTACTACCTCGCACTCGCGTTCCTCTTCGCCACGATGGCCCTCGTGTACCTGATCGTGGTGTCGCCATTCGGCCGGACGCTGCGCGCGATCCGTGAGAACGAGGATCTGGCTCGATCGGTTGGGGTTCGAATCGGCTACTACAAGGTGGCCGCCTTCGCGCTCAGCGGCGGCTTCGCCGGCGTGGCGGGCGCGCTGTACGCCTACAAGTTGCGCCACATCTCCCCGCTACTCTTCGGCTCCTTCGAGGGCGTGGAGCTGGCGCTAATGGTGCTCCTCGGCGGCTCTCGCACCATCCTGGGTCCGGTCGTCGGCGCGATCATCGTCGGCTTCCTACCGGAGTTCCTTGCGGAGATCGGACTGGGGCTCTCGCCCTTCGAGCGCCAGATGGTCTTCGGCGGCCTCCTTATCATGGTGATCACACTATTACCGAACGGGCTCGTCCTGGGAGCCCGGGATCTGTATCTCTACCTGAAGAGATCGCTCGGCTCGTCGCTCGCGTCACGGACGAGCACCCCGGTGACCGTGCCGGCCGGCGAGGTGTCTGACGTGGACGATGGTGAGGGATAGGGCGGGCACCTCCCGCTCCTGCAGGGGCAGCCAGGCACCTGGATGCCGGCGACCACGCTCGTTCCCCTGACCGGACGAACGCAACGACTGGAATCAAGATCGGCGGCCCGTCAATGCTGATGGAGGTGTACCAGAAGCCTCACCCGCCGCTCTGGATGGCCGCAATCAGCCGGGGTTCGTTCGAGATCGCGGGGCGGCTGGGCGCCAATCTCATCTTCATCCCGAGTTTCACGCCCGACAGCCCCGACATCCCTGAGGCGTTGGAGCTATACCGCAAGGCGCTTGTCGCCAACGGCCACGACCCCGCCACCAAGCGCACCGCCTGTTACAAGATCGTCTACGTCGTGGATTCCATGGAGCAGGCGCGCCGCGAACTCGAGCCACGGACTGAGTAGTTCTACAAGCAGTCCACTGACATTGTGGCGCCGCCCGTCGGCGAGCCGGCCGTGCCGACGTACGAGGCATACGTCGAGGCACGCGACATCGTCTCCGCAGTGACCTGGGGCCAGTTGGTGGAATCCGGCGCCGTCATTGCCGGCACGCCCGACTACGTTACACAGCGCCTGGATGAGACGACGGCGCAGCTAGGCGTCAGCGACGTCATCTGTGGGACGCGCATCGGCGGTTTGGACCCCAGGAAGGTCATTCACTCCATGGATCTCATGGGCCGGCACGTGATCCCCCGTTTCAAAGAGGAGAGCGTGGCCGCTGCCACGTAAGGCGGGGCCGCTATCGCGCGGCGGGATGAGCGGGGACTCACGAAGGCCTTGCCGGCGCTGATCCGGTGGTCCCTGTTTCGAGAGCGCGGGGCGCGCTTCGATCCACCTGAGGACTCCGACGGGGCGATCGCACGGTGGCTGCGGTCGTGGTCGCGCGAAGTGAGGTGATGCCGAACTGTGCACGCCCGGACCTGGCGTGGGACGCATCGGCGCGAGACCAGGAGATCGCCAGCCGAAATTCGGCTGGTTCCCCGCGTCGTCGGGCCGAGGACTCACGCCCGGGAGGCCGAGGTGCGCACCAGCGCGGCGGGGTCTGGCGGCGGATGCCACAGCGGGGTTGGTTCGCGAGGGGCTGGCCGAAGGATGAGGGATGTAGTGGGAGACCGGGCCAACCGCACGCCCTGGGGGAACGGTGGGCATATCTGCCCGCGGATGGCGTCCCTGCCCTGGCCCAACCACCGCTCCGAACGCTACGCGCCGCCAAGCCGTGCTGGCAAGTTCGGCGCTCCTTCCACGGTGAAGTCATCTGAGATTAGATTCCGGGCGGCACGGCAGATGCAGGTCGAGGTCTGAGCCCTGCCGTAGCTCGTGCCTCGGAGCGACGCGATGGTTCCCATGTGCAACCCCCGGCGGCTCCCCACGAGGCGGCGGCGCTGTCCCCGGCCGAGCGACGGCGCCGGCCAAAGCGCAAGTACAGGGAGGGACGATGAACAGGTTGAGCAAGATCGACGTGATGAGGCCGCCCAAGATCACGACCGCCATCGGATGCTCGACCTCGTGCCCCGGCACGTTCCCCGCGACGACCAGCGGGACCAGTGCCAGCCCAGTCGTCAGCGCCGTCATCAGAATCGGCACGAGCCGCTCGCGCGCGCGCCGGAGGACCAACCCCAGCCCGAAGACCTCGCCCTCCTCCCCCTCCTCCAGATGCTGATAGTGCTTCATCACCATGATCCCGTCCCGGGTTGCGATGCACGAGCACTGTGAGGAAGCCGACCAGAGACCCGAGCGTGATGACGCCGCTACCGGCGTAGGCCGCCAGCGCGCCACCCGCGAGGGCTGCCGGCAAGGTCAGGAACGCGAGTGTCGCCAAACGGAAGCTCGAGAAGACCGTGTGCAGCAGGAAGAAGATCGCGATCGCGGCCGCGATGGCGAAGATCAGGATGCGTCTCTGGGTGCTCTTCAGCTCGGCGAACTCGCCTAACAGTGCAGGGCTATAGCCGAGCGGGAAGTCGACCCGATCGAGCGCCCGCTCCACGTCTCGAGCGACGGAGGCCAGATCGCGCGCCCGGCGGATCGGCTTCGTCTTCCAATCGTTCTACCTGATGGAGCAACGGACGGTGGTGGAGAAGGTGATGCTGGCGGAGGTGTACCGGGCTGAGCCTCGCGCCGGCCGTCGCGACCGGGCTGGGGCGGCGCTGGAAAGAATCGGCCTGACGGAGCGGGCGGAGTTCCTGCCGTCGCAGCTGTCCGGGGGGGAGCGTCAACGAGTCGCGATCGCCCGGGCGGTGATGGGGAGGCCGAGCCTGCAGGCACGCAGGCCGCTGAGCATCACCGTGCCCGTGGTCATCGGCTCTCCGTCAGGATGCCAGCGCCGTCAGGATGCCATCGACGGTCCGCATCTCACGCCCCGCTCGCGCGGCGACCTCGCGTTCGTGGGTGATCATGATGATCGTCGTTCCCTGTTCGTGCAGATCCCCGAAAAGGTCGAGAGTGGTCGCCGTCGTGCCCCGAGTCCAGGTTGCCCGTCGGTTCATCGCAGAGCAGCTGTCGGGGCAGGGCGCCGGCTCGGGCGCAGGCGAATCGCCCTGCAGCTTTCGCGCATTTCCTGGATCGATCTCGGAAGCGAAACCGTAGCGGGGCTATTCACGCGCGCTTGTGGCGACGTTGGGTCTGTCGCGAACGGCGAGCAACCGAATCGTTGGCCGCTTCGACGAGCTAGTGGCTACGGAGATCATCGTGCAAGCGCGTCCCGCGCCAAGCCACGCGGTCGCGGTGCAGATCCTTTGGGATGCGGAGACGCGGCTGGATCGCTTGGAGGGCGTGGTTGCTTCCGGGACGCTGAGTGCGGTGGATGTCGGCGGCGCCTTGGTGCGCACGTCGCCGGTCAGCGATCCAGCGTGCGGAGCGGCCGCTTGCTGGACCTGGGGGACTCCCAGCGGGCAGAGCGGATGGCCGTGCCGGGGCCGTCGGCGGCGCTGCGCCTGGGGATCCGGGACGTCGCGAGCCTGCCGGCGATCGGCATCGGTGACGACACGTACCTCGTGGTCGGGATCCTCGATGGCGTTGCGCGCCGCCCCGAACTCCTCGGTGCGGTGATCATTCCGGAGGGCACGGCCCGGCGAGAGTTCCGCCTGCTCGTGCCGGAGTTCGTGGTGGTGGGGACGGCGATCGGGGCCAGCGCGCTGATCTCCCAGCAGATCCCCGCTGCGCTGCGTCCCGACGATCCGCGCGCCATCCAGGTGGCGTCCCCTCCCGAGCCGCGCCGTGTGCGCGACAACGTGGAGCGCGATCTCAACGCGCTCTTCTTTGCGCTGGGCGCGGTGTCGTTGGTGGTCGGCGCGATCGGAATCGCGAACGTCACGTTGGTTTCCATCATCGAGCGCACGGGCGAGATCGGGTTGCGCCGGGCGTTGGGCGCCACTCGACGCCACATCGCCACGCAGTTCCTCCTCGAAAGCGGCAGCATGGGCTTGGTCGGTGGGACCCTGGGGGACAGCTTGGGGACGTTGATCGTCGTTGGCGTCTCGGCCTATCAGTCATGGACGCCGGTCCTGGACCCGGCCGTCCCATTCCTGATTCCCCCCATCGGGGCCGTGACCGGCCTTCTCGCGGGCGCGTACCCCGCGATGCGAGCGGTGCGGATAGCGCCTGTGGATGCGCTGCGATCAGGGACTTGATTCACGCCGAAACACGCGCCTGCGCTGCGGGACCATCGGCCTCCACGGTGTACGGACCGACGGGAATCCGTCGCTGACCCCGATGGACTTGCGACGCTGACCCGATTCAACCAGCGTACAACAGCCGTGACGAGCCGGGGCCTCCACCGCACCCAGCCCTCGCTACGCCGACCACCGGCCCGTGTCGTCGCGCGGCGATCGACCAAGCAAGACGCGCTTCCAGAGGCGACGCCACAACACGCCCGGCGCGGCCCTGCGTGCAGCGTGTTCCCCCGAGGGCGGTTCCAGACCTGCCATTCGCATCGCGATCACCTTCGTCACGTAGGCAGCATCGGTCCCTACACCCCCTATGAGGGACGAGTTGAGCCGGTCGAGGTAGCGCAAGCCCAAGAAGTACAGCCCCGGTTCCCCCGACACCACTCCCCGGCGGTGCTGCGGGTAGCCGTCAGTGCCGAAAACGGGCAGCTGAATCCATCCGAAATCTGGCGCGTAGCCGGTGCACCAGATCACGCTGGCGATGTCCAAGACCCGGCCGTCCGCGAGGACGGGACGGCCGCCGCGCACGCCGGCGGTACGTGGGACTCGATGGATCCCGCACGCATCGAGATCGCGCGGGGTGATGCCGACGCGCACATCCCCGCTGGCCCCCTGACCGCTGGCGCCGGCTCCCCAGCGGACGTCACGGGCGGTGAGCAGCCCCGTCCAGCGCAGCCACCAGTAGATATCGATTCCTAAGACGTCGCGGGGCATGTAGCCGGTGTCCCCACCGGAGAGCCAGGTCTCGCGAGTTGCCGCCAGCTCCATCGCGATCTGACAGCCGGAGTTCCCCGTCCCGACCACGAGGGCCGGTCCAGGCGGCAACTCCGCTGGGTTGTGATAGGCACTGGAGTGCGATTGCCACACGGCGGGTGCCAGGTCGGACGCAAACGCCGGCACCCGGAGCTTCTGAAAGGCGCCAGTGGCGACGATGACATGACGCGCGTGCAGGCGCTGCGCCTCCGTGTCCACGACATAGAACCCGTTTTCCCAGGACAGCGATCGCGCCACGCTGCTCAGCTGCACCGGCAGCCCGAATCGCGCGACGTACGCCTGGAAGTACGCCGTGACCTGGTCCTTGGAGGGGAAGCGGTCGGCGCTGCGCGGAAACGGCATGCCCGGCAGGTCGTTGTAACCGGCCGGGGAGAAAAGCCGCAACGTATCCCAGCGGCGCGACCAACTTGCCCCCACCTGATCGTGCGCCTCCAGGATGAGATACGGCCGTCCCTGCCCGCGCAGGGAGTAGCCAGCGGCAAGGCCGGCTTGGCCGGCGCCGATGACAAGGACGTGCAGTGGGTTCGCGACCGTACCCTGCGGCATTGGGACGAGCGGCAGACTACACGCTCGCGAGGGGCTCGGCTACTCGTCCGCGGCCCGGCGGCGTCTATTAGACTCGCCCGAGTACGTTCCTTCGCCATTCGATGGCCGGCACGCGGAGGCAAGGGCCCATATGAAAATCATCCAGTGTCGCGGGTACCTCGTTCATCCGGCCGTGGACCCCGCTCGCGTACCGGACGCCCACACAGCCGCCAAGAACCTCCTCTTCGTCCGTCTCGAGACGGAGGACGGCCTGCACGGGTGGGGCGAGTGCTACACCCAAGCCGATCGTGACACACAGATCCTGGCGCATGTCGATCAGCTCAAACGCTACGTGGTCGGCTGGGACGCCCGCCGCATCAAAAGCTTCACCGACAGCGCCTACAACGACTTCGCCGCCCGGCGCGGTGCAATGGACTACTACAGCGCCGTGAGCGGCATCGAACAGGCCTTCTGGGACCTGGCCGGGAAACGCCTCGGCGCTCCGGTCCACGCTCTGCTCGGCGGCGCCTGCCGCACGCGGCTGCGCGTGTACGCCAACGGTTGGGCGCGATCGACGAGTCACGCCGAACTCGCCGATCGTGCTTGCGCAGTGATCGCGCGGGGGTTCACCGCGCTCAAATTCGACCCCGTCCCTGGTGCCTGGCGGACATTCATCACGCGGGATGAGGAGGATGAGGCGATCGAGCGGGTCCGCGTCGTCCGCGAGGCGGTGGGACCGGAAAGCGACCTCTTGATCGAGATGCACCGCCGCCTCGCGCCGATGCATGCGGTCCGCATCGGCCGCGCGATCGAGCCGTTCCGTCCCTACTGGTTCGAAGAGCCGGTTCTGGCGGAGAACCTGCCTGCACTGGCTTCCGTCCGACGCGAGGTCGGCATACCTGTCGTGACCGGTGAAGAACTCTACACAAAGGCCGAGTTCCGCGAGGTCTTCGAGCGCGGCGCGGCCGACATCATCAACCCCGACGTCTGCAACGTGGGCGGGATCCTGGAACTCAAGGAGATCGCGGCGATGGCGGAGCCCTACTTCGTCGCCGTCGCCCCGCACAACTACAACAGCACCACGATCGGGCTCGCCGCCACTCTCCAAGCTGCTGCCGTCATGCCCAACTTCCTCATCACCGAGTACTTCGTCAACCTCGAGGCGTGGGGACAGGAAGTCGTCCAGCATCCTCTCGAGGTGCGCGATGGCTGCATCGACGTGCCCACCGGCCCTGGTCTCGGCATCGACCTCGATGAGACCGCCCTGAACCGTTTTCCCTACCGGCAGTTCCCCGCGCGCTCGCTGGGCGACGGATAAGTCGCCCTTCCCGCATCCTGACTTTCCCGGGCGCGGGGATTCGCCAGCCGGGTCCCGCGATCGGGAACGCCAGGTGAGTCGTAGGCCGTGCGGCGCCTCCCACCAGTGGGTGGTGTTCCCGGCACCATCAAAGATGTCGAAGACGACCCCATAGGTGCCTGGGGTCAGGGCGCTCAAGTCGAAGGTGACGGTGCCGCTGGGCGCGAAGATGGTCCGGACGTGCCAGCCGCCGTTGTACCCGACGGGAGCATCGTTGAGCCAGACGTCGATGCGCTGCACGCCGCTGCCGCCGGCGTCGCTGGCGGTGGCCGTAACGTCGACGGAGGTAGTGGAGGACCCGAGGGCGGGGAGAAGGAGTGACTCACGTAGGTCGGCGGCGTCGCTTCCAGGCGCACGATGGTGCTGCACTGGCCGGCGGCCGAGTGTGCTTCCCACCAGTGCGTGGTGTTGCCCGCGGGCGTCGAAGAGATCGAAGACCACCGCGTAGGTGCCGAGGGAGGAACCGGTCAGATCGAAGCTGACGGTGCCCGCGGGGGCAGCGAGCCGCCAATGGTTCCAGGCGCTTCCAGCGCGTCGCCCGGCTCGCGGGAGGCCTCTTCCACGATATGTTGCGGCCAGCGCCTCAGCCCCCGTGGCGAACTTGGCGACGATGTACGCGGTCGCGTTCGATGTGCGCGCCAGCGATCCGCCCTGGAGTTCCAGATTGAAGAACTCGAACTCGATCATGAGCATGTCCTCGCGGCGGAAGGGCGACGCGGTGAAGGTGGAAGCGAGGGTGCTGGACCGCTGCGCATGGTGGGCCTGATCGGCGGCAGTGGGTGGCGGCGCCTGGGGCCGGTCCGGGGAGGCGGCTCTCGGCGCGAGCCCGATGCCAGTGGCACGCGGGGGCCGTTGCTCCTGGGTCCTGCGGCCCGGGAGGATCTCCATGGCCTCCAGCGCGCGTCCCGTGAGGCCGAGGCGCTGGACGAACAAGAACGCCCCGCCGACGCCGCTCAGCTTGAGCAGCTGGCGGCGGGAGAGGAGGCGTGCGCTGACGACGGCGGCTAGGCGCACGGCGAGGCCCTCCGCTGTCGGCATCCGCTGCCGGCCGTCCCGCCGCAGTCCCCGCGGCAGACGGAAGAGATCACGCCGTGCGCGGCGCCGGCCCGCCCACGTCTCGCGTGGCGGGTCCACCACGGTGCTGTCCCGTCCCTCGCGCTGGCCGCGGGCCCATCCCTCGCTGGATATCGGCGGCCACCCCGGCGCCGGGCAGTACAGAGGCTCACAGGCGTGACGCGGCTCGCGCCCCTGATCCCGCACAGCTTCCCTATCCCATCGTTGGCCCTATCCCATCGTTGGAAGGTGCATGGGGAGGTTGGGGGCGTGCGTCCGCACATATCGCGGTCTGTCGTTGAAGGCGATCCGAGCCGCCTGGGCGGGCAAGATTCTGGCCATGCTTGCGACTCTCTTACGGCGGCTCCCACCGTGCGAGCGTTCGGCACGAGCCGATCCGCAGCGCAGGATGCAGACCTCCGCGGGCGCGGTGGGCGTGACTGTTGAGCACGATCCGATCCTCGCCTAGCCTGGCCCTCCAGCAGCGAGGGGTCTGGAGGTGTGTATGCAACAGCTATTCACGGTTTCCACGGTCGGAAGCTGGTGCCGCCCGCCCGAACTCGTCCGGGCGCTGCGCAAGCGGCAAGCGGACGAAATCTCACAGCAAGAGTTCGACAGCGTTGCCGACGACGCCGTGATCGAGGCCCTCCGCCTACAGGAGGAGGCCGGCGTGGACGAGGTTACCGACGGCGAGCAGCGCCGCGACAACTTCTACTCCTTTGTGGTGGAGAAGATCGAGGGCATGCGGCTCATGACGGTTTCCGAGCTGCTCGACTACGTGCCGGACCGCGCCAGCTTCGAGGAAACGCTGCGCGCCCTCGATGTGCCCGCCTTCGCCATCAAGAGTCCGGTGGCCATCGACAAGCTGCGGCGCAAGCCCACGGGCCTGGCTCTGGATGAGGTCGCGTTCCTCCAGAAGCACACAAGCAAGCCGATCAAAGTACCGCTGCCCGGGCCGTACTTGCTGACCCGTTCAGCCTGGTTCGAGCAACTCTCCAAGGACGCCTATCCGGCGCAGGAAGCGTGTGCCGAGGACGTCGTTCGTATCCTGCGCGACGAGATCCTCGCGCTGCGGGACATGGGCGTCGCCACAGTGCAGCTCGATGAGCCCACGCTGACCCAGGTCGTCTACGGAGACGAGAGCGAGGAAACCTTCATGTGCGCGGCACTTGGCTCCCGGCGGGACCCCAGCGACGAGATGGACTTCGCCCTGCGGCTGATGGAAGAAACCGTGCACGGCATCGAGGGCGTGCACCTCTCCGTGCACGTCTGTCGTGGCAACTGGAGCAAGAAGGAGGAGGTCCTGCTGGAGGGCAACTACGGCCCGCTCCTGCCCTGGCTGATGCGCATGCCGGTCGATCAGCTCGTGCTGGAGATGGCGACGCCCCGGGCCGGCGAGGTGGACGTGTTCAAGGAGTACGGCAACGAGAAGGAGCTGGGCTTGGGAGTCGTCAATCCCCGCACGGACGAGATCGAAGAACCCGCCGCTATCGTCGCCCGCACCAAGGAGTTCCTCCGTTTCTTCGACGCCGACCGGATCACCCTAAACCCCGACTGCGGCTTCGGGACCTTCGCCGAGCGTTCGGTCGCCACGCCGGACGTCGCCGCCGCCAAGCTCAAGGCGATCGCCACCGCCGCGCAGCAACTGCGCGCGGATTTCGCGCACGCGTAGAAAGGCAGCACACCATGACAACCCAGGAAGACGTGGTCATCAATGGCCTCCATCCAGCCAAGCTGGAAGCCGTCATAGAGGGCCTGAAGGATGAGGACAACCTCAAGGCCTTCAGCGGCCCGTGGCGATCCCGCGTCGTCTGGCAGGGCGGCTTCAAGGCCAAGGCGCACACCCGCACCCACACCGTGGAACTCGACGAGCCGGACGCGCTCGACACGCAGGACAGCGGCGCCAGCGCCCACGAGCACCTGCTCTCCGCGGTGGGCTCCTGCATCATGGTCGGCTTCGTGCTCAACGCCACCCGCCGCGGCGTGCAGATCCAGAACCTGGAGATCGCCGTCGAGGGCAATTTCGAGAACATCCTCAAGTGGGCTGACCTGGACGACAGCGGCAATCCCGCCTACGGAGGCGTCGACGTCAAGATCTATGCGCAGGCCGATGCGGACGCGGCCGCGCTGCAGGAGATCTTCGACAAGGCCGTGGCCGGCTCTCCCGTCGCGCAGAGCGTGGCGCGTGCGACACCAGTTCGCGCCGAGCTTGAGATTGTGCAGTAGTCCCTGCGGTGCAACTCCTCGACGCCACCTCCCTTCTGCCGGACCCGTCCGACGCCGCGGTCGTCATCGTCGATCCCCGACGAATGGTCCGCTACTTGAAGGGACACATCCAGGGCGCCATCAACGTTCCGGCCGCCAAAGCGTTCGATCCGAACGGCGCGCTGCTTAGCGACGACGAGCTGGCCGGCTGGCTGGCAGGGCTGGGCGTGCCCGGCGACAGCCCCGTTCTCCTCTATGACGACGCGGACGGGCGGGATGGCGCGATGTTCGCCTGGATCCTGGAGTATCTCGGGCATCCCGATGTGCGCTTCCTACGCCAGCCTTTCAACCGCTGGGAAGATCTCGGCGGCGAGCTGTACTACCGTCCGATCCGAGCGCAGCCGGCGGGCTTCATAGCTCGGCCGCGTCCGGAGTTGCGTGCGGACCGGGACGATGTGCGCCGCGCCATCAGCGATGGTGCGGGACCGGTCCTGCTGGACACCCGCACGGATGAGGAATTCGCTGGGGAGGTGGAGGTGAGCGGCCGCGGTGGACATCTGCCCGGCGCGGTCCACGTCCCCTGGCAGGCGTTTCGTCCCCAAGACGACGATCTCTTCGCCACGGCGGAAAGTATCTCGACAATCCTCGACAAGGCCGGGATCCCGCCGGGACGGCCCATCATCACGTACTGCCTGCGTGGGCCTCGCGCCTCCGTCCCCACGATGGCGCTGCGGCTCGCCGGATACGACGTACGGCTGTACGACGGCTCCTTCGGTGACTGGGTTCGCGATCCCCACGCTCCGATCGAGCGCTAACGCCGAGTGGCCCGATGGTGAAACATCATCTGGTCTCTGCTGCGAGGCTTCGGCCACAGTCCCGAGCCCGGCGGACGAACTGGGGCAAGGGGCCGCCCGCCGGGGTTGAGTCTGCGCGCCCGGCCCGCGAGGCGGTGGCGAGGCGGCTCGGAGAGCGAAGGCAACGCAACTGGGCGGGAGATTTCGCTGCTCCAGGCCGCGTCGCCGGGGGCGCGCCAGAGGGCCCCGACCGCGAGCAGGCCGCGCGCCGGATTGACAGCGGTGTCCCGGGCGACAATCTTGGTCGGCGCAGGAAAGCGCGAGTGCCAGGCAGGGACGCCGTCGTGGCCGCATGTGGCCAACGGGCGGGGTCCACGGCGTGGTCCGCTTCCCACTCTCCGCCCTTTCGTCACGTACCGGGAACTTCGGTTCCGAGTCCCCTGCGCGGGCGCACACCGGCAGCAATCGCTCCGATATGTTCGAGGGTGATCCATGGCGAATCGTGAGTCGAAGATGCCGTTAGCGGGTGGGGGGGAATTGTCTCGAGCATGCGCGAGCAGCCGGGAGATGACCGGCGTTGGAGAGCCCTCAGCCCCCTTCTCTTCGGCCTGGTAGTCGGGAGCGTGACTGCGGCCGTGATGATCGGGAGTTCTGGCTCCTCAGTCAGCAGCCTGGCCGGCGACGAGGAGCGCACGGCGGTGACGGCGCGCGATCCCGCCCCTGAGCCGGAACGCAGCCCGGCGGTACCCGCGACAAGAGGGGCCGAGGAAGCGGCCGTCGTGCGCCCGGAGGCGGCCGAGCCCCCGGAGCCGGTGGCGCCCGCGGTCGCGGCGGTGCCTGCGGACGCGGTTGTGCCCGTGGGAGTCGAGGAAGACCTCCGGCGTGACCGCGGCCGCAGCGGACGCGGTCCGCTACTGGCGCGCCATCATGGTCGAGTAGCCGCCGAAGCGAACGGTGGAGGCGCGCTCGTGCTCCGCGGCGTGGACGTTCACACAAGCCGGCTTCCCGCTGGCGAACGCCCGCTCGATGGCCGGGCGGATTTCCTGCGGCTCCGTGACGAGTTCGCCGTAGCCGCCGAGCGCCTCGACCACGTCGTGGTATCGCTGCCCGAAGCCCAGGGAACGACCTGGTGTCGTGTTCGAGCCGCCTGTCCAGCCACCGTTGTTGTTGATGACGGCGACGATCGGCAGATTGTGCCGCACCATCGTGTCGAACTCCTGGACGTTCATGAGAAACGATCCATCGCCGACGAACGCCACGACTTGGCGGCCCGGCGCCGCGACCTGCGCACCCATCGCGAAGGGGAGACCGGTCCCCATGCAGCCGTTCGGCCCGGAGTTGAGACGAGCGCCCTCCACGTATGACGGGATCCACTGACGGCCGAAGTTCAGAGTGTCCATGCCATCGACGCAGAAGATGGTGTCGCGGTTTACGAAGTTCACCAGCTCGTTGGCGATGCGCAACGGGTGAATCGGCGACGCGTCCGATTCAGCGAGTTCGAGCGACTGCTGGCGTTTCGCGTCGTGGGACTCGCTCAGCCGGGCCGCCCATGTGTCCGGGGCCCGAATGCCGGCTCGCCTCGCTGCCGCCGTCAGCGCAGCGAGAGCGACTTTCGCGTCGGCGACGATCCCAAGCTCAATGGGCCGATTACGCCCGATCTCCGTTGAGTCCGTATCGATCTGGATCACCTTGACGTCCTCGGCGAACCGCGGTGGGTGGCCGAACGAGACGATGAAGTTGAAGCGTGTCCCGACCACGAGGATCGCGTCCGCTTCGCGGAAGGCCTGGCCGCGGGCGGCCAGGAAAGCGAGTTCGTGGTCCTCCGGAATCACCCCTCGGCCTTGGGGCGTGGTGAAGAACGGGACGCGCGCCTGCTCGACGAACGCGCGCAGCTCGGCCGCCGCCTCGGACCAGAAGACCCCACTGCCGGTCAGCACGATCGGTCGCTCGGCCCGCCCCAGGATCTCGATCGCCCGGGCGATCGCACCTTCGTCGGCGGCCGGTCGCGCGGGCCTCTCCCCGCCCGGAGGGAACCAGACGGACGCATCGTCAACCCGCTGGTAGAGCGCGTCGCCGGGGAGGTCGAGATAGGTCGGGCCGGGCTTTGGCCCTTGCGCCTTGCGAATCGCGATGTTGAAGTACTCCGGCAGGCGATCGGCGTGGTGGACGCGCGCCGCCCAGCGTGTGACCGGCCGCGCCATGGCCAGTTGGTCGTACTCCTGGAACGCGTCCGTGTCGAAGGACCGCACCGCGGCAGCGCCGCCCAGCGCCACCATCGGCACGCCGTCCAGGTAGGCGTTGGCGATGCCTGTGAGCAGGTTCGTGGTGGCGGGGCCGGAGGCGGCGAGGCACATGCCAGGCGCGCGCTTCACCCGCGCATAGCCGTGCGCCGCCATTGCGGCGCCCTGCTCGTGGCGGCAATCGATGGTGCGGATCCCGTAGTCCGCGGCCGATCCGGCGACCTCGATGATGGGGCCGCCCATGATGTAGAAGAGATCTTCAACCCCCTCGTCGCGCATCTGCCGCGCGAGGAGTTCGGAGCCCGTCCCTTCAGCCATTGTGAACCTCCGTCAACGTGGATCTGAGTGAGCTGCGCTGATCGGTCCCGCGTCGCCTAAAGGTAGTGCCATGCCCCCCTCTTTGCGCAGGGGTGAGCCCATCAGCCTCTGGAACTCACCTTGAAGGAGGACGCGTACGGGCGGCGTTTCGTTGATGCTGGGCTTCATGAGGGACGAGGGCAGTATCAGCTGTCGCACCCCGCGCCGATCGACTGAGGGGGTGCAGATCCGCGCGGCGCAGCCCTGCTTCGGTGGGCCCGGGCGACGCGGTCCTACGTCAGCTCGTAGCCGCCGTCCATGATCAGGAGCGACCCCGTGATCCAACTCGCTTCATCGGAGGCGAAGTACTCGACGGCGCCGGCTACATCATGGAGCGTTCCGAACCGACCCAGGGGCGTCCGCTGTGAGAACGCGGCGCGAATCTCGGGCACCTGGATGAACTCCAGGTTTTGATCCATGGGGATTCCGCCCGGAAGGCGTTGACGCAGATCTGGTGCAGGGCCAGCGACACGCCATATACCGCACCAGTTGGTGGTAGGCCCCTTTCGAGGCGCAGTAGGCGGTCTGCGTGGTGGCGGTGACCTTCTCGCCCGAGATCGAGGCCACACAGACGATGTTCCCGCCGCCGCTGGATGCCATGGCGCACGAGGCTCTTGACTCCGGTGGGGGCGTCAAGCTTCGCCTCGTTTCCTCGACAACGGCCAGCGGCACGGTTAGGGTCCGCGCTGCATTCAGCGTCGCGGCACGGCAGGGCCGAGTGTTTCCGCCGGTCGCTTCGAAACGAGGGGTAGGAGCAAGATGAGCACGGTCGAATCCGGCGTGGGGCGAGCGGTCAAGGACGTTGTCGATGGTGAGGGGCTCTACTACTCCAGGATCGCGAGCGCCGGGCCGTATGCGTTCATGGGGAGCGTCGCGGTCGACGGTTCGGGTCGCATGCCGAAGGAGGTGCAGCCCGAGGCGCCATACCACTTCTCGCCGCCTGGCCACTGCGCGGCACAGACGCGGTACATCTTCGAGCGCTACGCCAAGGGACTGGCGGAGCTCGGCTCGTCGATCAACGAGATGCTCCAGGTCGAACAGCACATTCCGCGCAAGGTGTACGCCGATGCCTACCTCGACGTCAGCCGGGGACCGGGTTTCATGGAGCGCGGCCGGCCGGCGAGCGCGCTCCTGGCGACGGGAGAGCTCGCGCCGGAGGGCTGCGTGATCAATCCGACCGGCATCGCCGTGATCCCGAACGAGACGCATCGCAAGGAGATCCAGCCCTCCACGGAGGGTTACCAGGAGCGTCTCTCCCAGCCCCTGTGGGGCGAGTCATTCGTGGAGGAGGGCCCCTTCAACGAGGTCGTCACGGCCGGCCCCTATGTCTTCACGGTTGGCGATGTCGCCAACGACTGGAAAACGATGGGTATCCCGGACGGAGTCCGGGTAAACGAGGCGCTCTGGTGGGGCAGCGAGATCCGCAACGAGGTGGACTTCCTGCTGACACGCTTCGAAGACTTCATCGGACGTGTCGACGCCACGCTTGATGACGTTGTGCACACGACCCTCTATCTGACCGACATCGGCGATTACTACGAACTCGACCAGGTCTGGAAGAACCGTTTCGGCGAGAACCCACCGGCCCGAACCGTCGTGCCGGTGCACGGACTCGGCACGCCACGGCTCGAGGCGCCGAACCTTGGCCACGCTGACAACGCTGTGAAGATGGAGCATCTGACCCAGACGCTGCGG
Source organism: Dehalococcoidia bacterium (assembly GCA_965247775.1). Taxonomy (GTDB): domain Bacteria; phylum Chloroflexota; class Dehalococcoidia; order Bin125; family Bin125. Next base: position 521,823 of record OZ252031.1, on the reverse strand, counting down.
CCGGGCTTCGGCGCGACGAGAGAGGTGATCAGCACCGGCGCTGAGTCCCTCGCGCACGAGCCGGAGGCGATCAAGGCCGGCCCGCTCCTCTGGATCTCGCAGCTGGCGGCAGGAGATCGCAGCGGTCCTCACTCCGCGCCGGATGCTCGCAGCCAGCTGGAGTACATCTTCGGCCGGCTCGATGAGATCTGCCGGGCCGGCGGCACGGAGCTCTCGAACCTGGTGCGGCTGCGCGCATTCGTGGCGGACGTGCGGGACTCCAGCGCCGTCTACGCCGCTCTGCGGGATGCGGTGCCCTCGAATCCGCCCTCCGTTGTCGTCACGGGAGTGCCCGGCCCGCTTCCGATTCCCGGCGGCTCCATGATCGTCGACGGCGTGGCGTACGTGCCCGAGTAGGCTGCGCGGGTCTGCGTGATCTGCAGGGGCACACGACTACGCTTCGCGCCTGGCGAGCCCGCGGTCGTAGCGACCTGGCCGCGCGTGACTACCAGCCCTCTTCTCGGGCGTGGACGGGCTGTGGAAGGGCACAGTTTTCGGGCAGGGAACTGATCGGACAAGGGTCGGAGGACCGTCAGAGAAAGGCCGGCACGGTGACCACCACCAGGAAGCACCCCCAGACCATCGTGGACATGGCAGCCGCGACGGATGCGATGATCTATGAGAAGAACGTCGAAATCCCCAGCGGGGACTCCTTCGTGTCGGTGAACATCTTCCGGCCAGCGTTAGAAGCGAAGGTGCCGGCGCTGCTGGGGGTGTCGCCGTACGGCAAGGACCTGCACACGAAGGATGGCTTCCCCGAGATTTGGGAGGAGATGCAGGCTCACCTCTCGCCGCATTTCAACAAGGATTCGACGCTCAGTCTGCACACCTGGGAGACGAACGACCCGGAGATCTGGGTGCCCTGGGGCTACGCCTGCGTGCGCATGGACACGCCGGGCTCAGGCAAGTCGCCGGGCGTGATCGACTGCTACTCGCCGGTGGAGGCGAAGGCCACGTACGACGCGATCGAGTGGTGCGCTGCGCAGGATTGGTGCAACGGCAAGGTGGCCCTGATCGGGATTTCCTACCTGGCAATCATTCAGTGGCGGGTGGCGACCGAGCAGCCGCCCCACCTGACCTGCATCTGTCCCTGGGAGGGCGAGTTTGACTACTACCGTGAGTGGGCGCGCCACGGCGGCATCCTGAGCAACACGTTCACGGCGCTCTGGTACCCCACGCAAGTCCTGGCGCTGCAGAACGGATTCGCCGGCGCCAAGTACCACGACCTGGACGACGCGGACGCCCCCATCGGCGGGCCCGGAAGCCTGTCCGAAGAGGATCTCAGAGCGAATCGCGTGGACATCCTGCAGGCGTACCGCGATCGGGAGATGGACGACCAGTGGTACCGCGATCGCAGCGGCGCCTACGAGAAGATCACCGTGCCGCTGCTCTCAGCGGCGAATTGGGGCGGGCAGGGGCTGCACGGGCGCGGCAATGTGGAGGGCTTCACGCAGTCGGCCTCGGCGGAGAAGTGGATGGAGGTGCACGGCGGGAACCACCGCGACGCCTTCTACCTGCCCAACGGCGAGTCGCTGCAGAAGGAGTTCTTCGACCACTACCTGCGGGGCGTCGAGAACGGCTGGCGGGATCGCGCGCCGGTGCTGCTCCGGATACGCCACATCGCTGACACCTTCGTCGATCGGGAGGAGCAGGAATGGCCACTGGCGCGCACGCAGTGGACCAAACAATACCTGGACGTACAAGCGGGCACACTGGGCGATGCCGTGCCGGCGGCGGAGGGTTCGGCCTCGTACCAGGGGATGGGTACCGGGCTGCGCCTACGGACGGCGCCGCTTGCCGCGGAGACGGAGATCACGGGTCCCCTGGCCGCGAAGCTCTTCGTGTCCTCCTCAACGGAAGACATGGACATCTTCGCCACGCTGCGCGTGCTGGACCCGTACGGCGACGAGGTGACGTTCGCCGCCTCGGCGGAGCCGCGGGCGCCGCTCGCCCAGGGCTGGCTGCGGGTCTCGCACCGTAAGTTGGACGCGGAGCGCAGTACCCCCTACCGCCCCTGGCACAGCCACGACGAGAAGCAGCCGCTGACCCCGGGCGAGATCTACGAGGTGGACGTGGAGATCTGGCCCACCTGCCTGGTGGTCCCGGTGGACTATACGCTGGAGCTGCTGATCGAGGGCAAGGACTTCGCCCGCGACGCCTCCGAGCGGGACGAGACCTACGGTGCGATGGCGGCGCGCATGAGTTCCTTCGCCGGGCAGGAGTGGGACGACCTGTTCCTGGGCGGCGGGCTGTTCTTGCACAATGACCCGCAGGATCGGCCCGAGGCGATCTTCAACGGGAGCAACACGATCTACAGCGGACCGAAGCACCCCTCCTATCTGTTGCTGCCCGTGGTCCCCGACCCGTAAGCGCGGACACCTGCTCCACGGCTCACGGGCGGGTGAGCAACGGAAGGACCAGTCCACGCCCACGAAGCGAGATGGCCAGCGTGAGATCCTGCGAGCCGGGTGCTTCGGGCGATCGGACGCAGTCCCGTGGGGTGGCATAAAGTGGAGCCAACGGCTCGTTTGATTCGCGGCCTCCGGCGCCAGCGCCACCCCGCACTGGGCCGGCGCGGTGCGTGGACAGGGCGGGTGTCGATGGGCCCTCTCAAACGCAGGGACAGGCGGCGTTGACCGCCGCCCCGATCAACCCGGCAATCTTCCGCGCGTACGACATCCGTGGCCGCGCTGGTGACGACCTGAGCCCGGAAACGGTCCAGCGCATCGGACGGGCCTACGCCACGCATATGCGGCGATCGTACGGAGTGCACGAAGTCGTAGTCGGGCGCGACAACCGCCAGTCGTCGGTGTCACTGCAGGGCGCGTTCATCAGTGGTCTGCAGGCGAGCGGCACGGACGTCGTTGAGATTGGGCTGGCGCCGTCACCGTTGTTGTATTTCGCCGCGGCAGCCTGGGGCGTCGACGGCGGTTGCAATGTGACGGCCAGCCACAGCCCCGCACACATGAATGGGCTCAAGCTGCTTGAACGGTCCGGAATCCCGATCGCGCCGGAGGAGATCCAGGCGGTACGCGTCCTGGCGCAGACGGGGGATTTCGAATGCGGGAGCGGCAGGCTCGTGCGGCGCGAGGCCCGAAGCGAGTACCTGAGCTTCCTCTCGACGCGGTTCCCGCTCACACGGCCCCTGAAGGTCGTCGTCGATCCGGGGAACGGAGTCGCGGCTTGCACGGGCCCGGAGGCGTTGCGGCGGCTGGGCTGCGAGGTGACGGGGCTGAACCTTGAGCTGGACGGCACGTTTCCCAACCACGTCCCTGATCCGCAAGTGGCGGCCACGATGGCTGGTCTGCAGGACGAAGTGGTGCGCAGTGGAGCGGATCTCGGTGTGGCGTGGGACGGCGACGGGGATCGCCTCGGGCTGGTGGACGAGACGGGCCACCGCTATGAGCCGGACGCCATTCTGGCACTGCTTGCCCGCGACCTGCTGGGCCGCCGGCCCGGTGAGCGGATCTTGGTCGATGTGAAGGTTTCCTTGAGCGCGATCCGCGATATCGAGGCGCAGGGGGGGATTCCGGTCTTCGGGCCCACCGGACATTCGCTCGGCAAACGCAAGATGCGCGACGAAGGCATCCTGCTGGGGGGCGAGGGGTCAGCGCACTTCTACTTTGCCGAAGAGTTCTACGGCTTCGACGACGCCGTCTACGCCGCGTGCTTGATCGTCGATCTGCTGGCGCGCTCTGAGCGCAAACTGTCCCAGCATTTCGCCGGATTGGTCTCGTACGTGACCTCCCCGGAACTCCGGCTGCCCTGCGACGACGATCGAAAGCTGGGGGTGGTGGACGCCGTGACCGAGCACTTTCGTGGCCGCTACCCCATCCTTGAGGTGGATGGGGCGCGGATCGATTTCGGCGCTGGCTGGGCGCTGGTCCGCGCGTCGAACACCGAGCCGGTCCTCAGCGTCCGGGTCGAGGCGGAGACACGGGAGCGCTACGCGTCCATCGGAGCGGAGCTGTGGGAGGCGCTCTCCGCGTACGGCAAGGTCACGATCCCGGAAGCGCTCCGCTTGGTGCCGGAAGAGGCGAGGTCCGGTCTTCCTCCCGCGGGGACGGTGGGGGCGCCACCGATATGACGCGGGACGTTGCATGAAGGCCGTGGTCTTGGCGGCCGGCGGAGGGGACGCGGCTGCGCCCGCTCACGCCCGGCCTGCCGAAACACCTGATGCCGGTGGCCAACCGGCCGCTCATCGCCTATTCCTTCGATGTCTGCCGGGCGTTGGGCGTTTCCGACGTGATTCTCGTTTTCCAGGCACTTTCCACGATCGCCTCAAGGCCCCGCTGGGGCGTCCAGTGAAGCATGTCGCGGGCACGCCCAATGTCGGCGACGAGCGTCGGCGGGTCCCCAGGCCGACGCTCCCGGATATCCGCCGGAAGGTCCAGCCTCGTGACGTGGCGGACGGTCCGCAGGACGTCGCCTACCGACTGGCCCACGCCGCCGCCCAGACTTGATGATCGCGCCCGTCCCCTGCCTCCAGACGCTGAATCGCCGCGAGGTGGGCGTCGACGAGGTCCGCAACGTGGCGGTAATCATGCACGCAGGTGCCGTCGGGGGTGGAGTAGTCGCCACCAAAGATCTCGGCGCGTTCGCCATGGGCTGCGGCCCACGGCAGGCGCGGGCTCAGGTGGGTCTCGGGGACGTGAGCCTCACGACGCCGAATGAGGCTCCGCCCACGTTGAAGTACCGCAGCGAGACGCCCCGCATCGCCCCGCATCGTGCGTTCCATTTGAGCATCTGCTCCACCATCCGCTTACTCGCGCCGTAGGGGTTGATCGGCTGGACGGTGGGGGTTCCGGAATCAGGCGCTGGGACGGTTCCGCCGTACACCGCTGCCGTAGATGAGTAGACGAGCGCTTCCACGCCGCGCTCAGCCGCCGCACGGATCAGGGTGGCGCTGCGGGCGGTGTTCCCCTCGAAGTATCGCGCCGGGTGAGCGACGGACTCTGCTACGTGGGAGAGCCATGCGGAGGCGGCCGAATGGGCGGCGCGATCGCTGCGGTGCAGCAATGGCGGCCAGCCGACCCCACCGGGTGGGTGCGGAGGCTCCTCAGACGAAGCGGGATCCCGGCGGCAGATGTATGGCGGTGGTGGGGCGCGCTCCGGCCGCGATCCGGGTCCCCCGGGCCAACGCGACATCGTGCAGGCGAGCGTTGGCGCCCACGGTCGCGCCGACGACGAGGATGGACCCCTCGACCTGTGCCCCCCGGTCGATCGTGACCGCGTCCCAGAGAATGCTCCGCGTGACGCGGGCCGTACCGGCAATGTGGCAATCGCGCCCCATCACCACTGGTCCCCGCACGGACGCGCCCGCGTGCACCACGCTTCCGGACCCGATCAGGACCGGCCCGCTGACCTCCGCCCCAGGCTCCACCGTCGCACCGACCAGATGCGGCGTGCCCAGCGGCCCGGGCAGCACATCGCGGCAGGGGCCGAGCCCCTGCAAGGCGTCGAGATTCGCTTGGCGATAGGTGTCGAGTGTGCCCACGTCCAACCAGTAGCCGTCATGCTCGAAGCCGAAGATCGGCCGACTCGTCTCGGCCAGGCGGGGGAAGAGCTGCTCTTCCACCCGATGAAAGTGGGCTGCAGCCTCGCGACCCAGAAACGGCCGCGCGAACATCCAGGCGCCGGCATTGATCCAGCGGGAAGGCGCTTCCCCCTCCGAAGGTTTCTCCACGAATTGCGTGATGTGGCCCCCGCTGTTCCGCGCGACCACGCCGTAGCGCGACGGATCGTCCACCGCATGCAGCGCGATGCTGACGTCCGCCCCGTGCTCCTGATGGAAGGCTATGAACTCGCCCAGGTCCAGGTCCGTGATGATGTCCCCGTTGAGCACCAGAAACGGTTCGCGCCAATCGGCCGTGGCCTTCGCGATCGCCCCGCCCGACCCTAGCGGTATCGTCTCATCCACATAACGCAAGCGGACTCCGAACGGTGCCCCGTCCCCGAAAGCCGTCGGGATGGCGGTATCGCTCGCGGCGCTGGCGAGCGTGACCCGGCTGATGCCGTGGCGCCGCAGATGCCGGAGTATGTGGGCCAGCATGGGCAGGTTCAGGATGGGCGTCAGCGGCTTCGGCGTCCCGATAGACAGTGGATGCAGCCGCGTGCCCCGCCCACCCACCAAGACCACGGCTGGGACCGGCATAGCTGCTGTCTCCTCCCTTTGAGCCGGCCGCGAACGGGGCTGCTGCGCGCCGCGGAGATCCTGCGCCGCGGCCCGGCAGCAGGGGGCTGTGACCGGCCGTCACGCTGGGGACCTCTGGGGCAGGTGCCACTGATGCTGCGCACGATAGACGGGCGCTGGGGCGTCCGCACGAGCGCCGTAACACTGGCGCTGCGGACTAGCGCTTGTCACCACGCCCGACCGCGCGAGCTAGCGCAGGACCCCAGCAAGTCGCTATGGTTATGTCTTATTATGAGTTTCGCCGAGCGCACACACGCCAGACGCTGGCACGCCACGGGAAGCACGCAGCGACGGTCCGGCCGCAGCTGTCGCTGCGCGCGGTAGCGCCCGCGGTGAAGCGGTGGGGCATCCTGGGGCCTGCCTCCCAACCCCCACCCCGACCCTGGACCCGGGACCTACGCAGCCCCGTTATGAACCACCCCCAGACGGCGCCGCCCGGCACCGGACCCGCTCGACCCTCCCGTCGCTGCCGACGCACCTCCCGCCGCCGGTGGGCCCCCGGTCGCAGCAGGCGACGTCGCGCTCGCCGGATTCGCTCCTCCCTCGCGAGGTACTTCGCTTGAGACCACCCCGGCATATCAGATCCATCCGGACTGAAGCTGACGATCGTTCCGGCGCGCTCGTCAACGGTCCCAGCCGTACTCAGACTGTCAAGCGGCATCACCGAGGCCGCTGCCAATATCGCTGTCGCTGTCGAAACTGATGCCCAAGTGGGACTTGCGCTCTTCAGTCGACTCGTCGGTCCCGGGCTTTCCGGGTCGATGCCGACGCCGACGCATAAGTAGCCGTCCGGGCCCAGCACGATTCCGTTGTTCGGGTGGTTGGCGTGGAGGACCCCTCCCACGGGGAGGCCGGTCACGACGGGCTCGGAGGCGCTCGCTGACGCCGTCCCCGTCGCGATCCAGGACGCGCAGAACGCTGCCGCGTCTGACACGTACAAGTCTCCGTCTACGAGCGTGAGACCCAGCGACAGCACAAAGCCACTGGCGAAGATGACGGGCGCATCGCCAATGCCATCTCCGTTCGCATCCGTCACTGCGAGTGATGTCGCCGTTCTGCTGCGCGACGTATAGCACCCCATCCGGCCCCCAGACCATGCTCGTGGGGTGATCGAGGTTGGAAACAAAGCGGTCCACCTCGAAACCCGTCGGCGCGCCGAGGGGCAGCAGGGCGGCCAGCGCGACCATCGCCAGGAGCACCGCCGCGCGCAGGCGACGGCCTCCGGGCCGCTTCCTCTCCTCGCCCGCGCCCCGCTCCCTCGCGGGATGGTGGCAGCTTACGTCGGCCGCAGCCGTTGGCGGCGCGAGCGCCATCTCCGCGGCTTGACCGAGCGCTTCCGGCGCCTCACGCGCGGTCCCCTCATCCCGGCCTACGCTTGGACGCTCAGCTCCCCGTCCGCCCCGCCGAAGCTCCGTTCGAGTTCGCGCCGGACCTGCACCACTTCCTGGCCCTCATCGAGGACGATGTCGCTCAGGCGCAAGATCTGACCGGCCTCGACGGCCGTCTGCACCGGCGCGCCCTGCGCGAGGCCGATGGGCAGCGCCCGCGCCGCCAGGCTCTCGGCCGCCGGCATCAGCCGCCCCCACACCGTGTAGCCGCCCTCACCGTCCAGGACTTCGCCCGGCCCCAGATCGCGTTTGGCGACGGCCACGACGTCCGCGCGGAAACCCGTGGGCGCGCCGGTCGGCTCCCGGCGCAGCGTCACGCTGGCCACCGAGATGCCGAGCTCAAGGCCGACCAGGTGGAAGGGCCGGTACATCGCGCTGAGCCGGCCGCTGGTGTCCGTGACCAAGCCGTACTCCCCAAAGCAGCGAGCCGCGTAGTCGCTCGGCCCCTCGAACACCACATAGACCCCCCAGCGCAGATCCCCGGCGACCGGGCGCCCATCGCGCTCCTGGCTGGAGATCACCTCCACCTGCCCCTTATGGTGCAGCACACCTCCGTCCGCCTGCGGACGCAGCACGCGGGCCAGGTCGTCCACGCCACAGGGCGGGAACGCGAGGCCCCCTGGCGCCGGCGTCAGCCCCGTCGCGTTTGCCACGGCGGCCATCTCGATGGCGGACTTGGTACCGTCCAGAAACGAATTGAACATGCGCGGGTTCATGCCGCCGGCGGCCGCCTCCTCCGGGCTCACGCCGTAGTGCTCCCACACGGTGTCTGGCGTGGAGCGGTGGTAACTGGGGAGGTACTTCGTGCCCTTCCCGGCCGCGACCACGGACAGGCCGCTGCTCCGTGCCCAGTCCACCTGCTCGCAGATCAGGGCGGGCTGGTCACCATAGGCCAGGCTGTAGACCACGCCGGCCTGCTCCGCCTCGCGGGCCAGCAGCGGCCCCGCCAGGGCGTCGGCCTCGACGTTGACCATGATGATGTGCTTGCCCTCACGGCAGCAGGCGCGGACGTGCCGGATTCCGGCCGCGGGGCTGCCCGTGGCGTCGATGACCACCTCCAGCCCGGAGGCCGCGATCAGCGCCATAGCATCGTCCGTGACGTAGGTTCGGCCCGTGGCCGAGGCGTCGTGGAAATCGCCCGCCCGCGTCCGCTCCGCATCCCAGCCCGCGAGGGAGGCGGCCTCGTGCACGCGCTCCGGGTCGAGGTCCGCCACCGCCATGACGTGGACCCCCGCAGTATGCGCCGCTTGCGCCAGATACATCGAGCCGAACTTGCCGGCGCCGATCAGCCCGACGCGGACGGGCCGCCCCGCCGCCGCCCGCTCCTCTAAGAGACGGTGGTGATTCATCGGGCTTCGCCTCCCTGGCAATGCGATCCGCGGGACGGGCGCGTCCGTGTCAGGCCCGCTAGTGCATGACCGACGAGGGGCTGCCGCCGGCCACCACCATGCAGTTGATCGCGCTGCGCAGTTCGGCCACGAGCCGCCAGCGCCCCGCCGCCTCTTCGGCCTGGAAGATCCGGCCCTCGTCCGTCCCGATGCAGGCCCCGGCCGCGGTCAACAAGGGGACGGGCGCGCGTGGAAACGACTCCGGCAGCGCGGGATCCCGGATCTCGGCCCAGGTCTCGCCGCCGTCGTCGGACCGATAGAGGCGCCCCTCCCGTCCCGGCGGCCGGGCCCCCGCCGCGATGAGCAGCGCGCCAGCCCGCTCCGGGTGCACGCTCAGTCCGATGGTGTATCCGTTGCGCACGCCGGCCATCCGCTCGCGCCAGGAGCGCCCCGCGTCTCTGCTGGCGTAGAAGCCCGCGCCCGTCACCGCGTAGAGGGCGTCCGCTTCGGAGGGATCGGGCCGCACGGAATGCACGTCCACGTACAGCCCCGCGTTGCGCTCTTCCCAGCGCTCCCCCCGGTCCGATGACACGATGACCCCACCCACTTCGATGCCCGCAACGAGCAGCCCGGCGCTGAAATCGATCGCCAGGACGTGCGGTTCGTGCGGCGGCGGCGGATACGTCCAGTCGCCCCGGCTGGGGAGCGCGTCGATGGCGTCGCAGCGCCGCCAGATCCCGCCCGGATCGCGACGGTGGATCATCGCGGGCTCTATCCCCACGTACGGCGTGCCATCCGGCCCGATCGCGCATGCGCGCGCATCCCCGTCCCAGATCCGCTCCGCCTGCCCGGCTCGCAACCGGTAGAGCCCATCGGCGGGAACGGCTGCGATGAGGTCGTCGCCCCGCGCGGCCAGGTGGGTCACCGCACGGCCGCCGAGGCCGCGAGCCTCCAGGACCCCGTCGGCGAACGCCCAGACGTCATCATCGCTGCCGATAAGCAACGGGCTCATCGCCGCCATGGTCTGCTCCCAATCCGCCCGGACCGTCGTCGCCTCGAGGGGGAGCATAGCCCCGCTGGCGCCCTCCCGGCCGGTGGGGCCGGGTGCAGCCTGTGCGCACGCCCGCGCCGCCCGCAAGAGGCGCGGCACCCCGCGAGGGGCGATGGGACTTGAGGCAGGCTAGGAGCCCAACGCGCTAAAGCATGCCCCCATGATGCTCGTCGCGTCGATGCGGTACTCGCGATACAGATCATCCGGGCTGCCGGACTGCCCGAACTCCGTCACGCCCAGCGCAAGCGTCTTCGCGCTCAGCGCCCCGCCCAGCCACGCCAGCGTGTGGGGATGCCCGTCGACCACCGTGACGATCGACGCCGACCGTTCGTCGGCTGGGACGATCTCGGACAGGAATTCAGGCGTTTCGCGCGTTCCGTCCACCGCCGCGCGTACGTGCGCCTGGTAGCGCCCGTACAGCGGCCCCGGCCCCGTCACGTTTATCACGTTCGCGAACACCCCTTCGCCCTCCAGCCCGGCCGCGGCCCTGATCGCCTCCGGCACCAGCGCGCCGCTGGCGAAATCGTGCCCCCCCAAGTTGCGGAACACGTCCTGCAGCGCCTGATCCGTCCAGCGGCCGATGAAGCGCCGCAAGCTCTCCGGATCGCCGCTGGTCCGGGGGAGCCACTCGCGCAGCTCGGCCGGGGCGAGCCGCAGCAGGCGCTGGTACAGCTCGTTGGACATCCCGTCGATGCTGCCGCGCAGGAGATCGCCGCCGCTCTCCTCGAACGCCGCTTGCAGGCGCGTGCCGTACTTGGCGTCCACTACCGTCCACCCGTTGGCAGCGAACATTTCCCGCCAGACCTGCACCCGGATGCCGGGAATGATCCGGTCGAGGCTTTGGCGATTGAGGTCGACGACCCAGAGTACGTTGCGCAGCCCGCTCATGCAGGGCTCCGCGATCGCCTCCCAGACCGAGCCCTCATTCAGCTCCGCGTCCCTGACCAGGCTGATGTAGCGGCGGCCGGCTGCCGCCGCATCCGGCGACGCCGCGCGGTCGAAGTGCGACCGGCTGTATTCCTCGACCAGCGCGGCGAAGTTCGGCGCGACCGCGCCGATGCCGACCGATCCGGTCGAGAAGTCCACCCGATCGGGATCCTTCGTGCGGCTCGGATAGGCCTGCAATCCCCGGAACGATCGCAGTGTCTTGAGGTATTCCGCGTCCAGACCGCCCAGCAGGTATTGGATGGCGTGAAAGACCGGCGAGGCGTGCGGCTTCACCGCGATCCGATCGCCCGCCCGCATGAAATCGAAATAGAGCGCGGTCATGATCGTGGCGACGGAGGCGCTGGACGCTTGGTGGCCGCCCACCTTGAGGTCGTCGCCATTCGGGCGAGCCCGGTTCGCGTGGTGCACCATCTGCGCCGCGAGCCAGAGTACCCGATCCTGGATCTTCTCCAGGGCCTGGTCGCGCTCGCGGAGCCGATTCAGGGGCATGAGTCAGCCCGCCGCCGGGGATCGCCGCACCGGGCGCAAGGTCAACCGTTGTGTCCAGCCTGGACCCGGCTAGCGTGGCGCGAGCGAGTATACCGCCGCGGGTTCGCCGGCGATCAGGCGAACGCACTCCCCTCCGCGGCACGCCAGGCCGTCACCCGCTCCGCGCGCAGACGGATGATCGGCCGGCCCTCCAGGGCCATGCCCCGATACTGCGGATACTTCGCCCGCAGCGCCGCGATCGCGGCGGCGTGTTCCGGGCCCTCAGTCAAGACGGCGGCGGCCCCGCGCAGCATGACCCACCGCAGCCCGCCCCAGTCCTCGTCGTACACGTCCGCGATCAGGGCGGCGCGTGGGTTCTCTTCGATGTTCCGCAGCCGGCGCAAGCGGGTCGTCGTCTTGGGCTTCTCGTCGATGGCGATGTACACTCTCGGCCCGCGCCGGGCGAACACCACCGGCACGACGTGCGGCGCGCGATCGGCCCCGGCCGTTGCGAGCCGCGCCACGCGCTGCGCATCGAGGAACGCGCCTGTTTCGTCGTCAATCTCTGCGGGCAAGGAGGTCCGTCCCCGTCTGCCGGCCCCAACGCATGCGCGGCTGCGCTCGAAGGCGTCGCCGCGTCTTCGCGCCGCCCGCGAACGACCGATGCCCTCGGCTCAGTCCGGCTCCCCCGCGTGGACCGTCAGGTCGATCTCGATGATCAGATCGGGCATCATGATGCCCCCCAGGCCACTCGCTTGGCGCGACGGGATCAGGTTCATGCTCGGCCAATGGCCGCTGGGTTCGAAGACCCGTTTCCAAGCCCGCTCGAACCCTCGATAGTCTCCCTTGGGATCCACGCCCGCAAGAAACACTCGCGCGTCCACGATGTTGCGCAACGACAGGCCGTTCGCTTCCAGTTGCTCCACCAGAAGGCTCATCGTCGCCTCGGTCTGGATCTCGATGTCGGAGAAGTAGTGCGGCAGCCCCGCCGGCGCGGTCACGAATCCGAAGTTCTCGAAGTCCGGAATCGCGCAATGCCCGGCCATGAAGAACCACTTCCCGGCCCACAGGCCGGGCGTGAAGTGGACGTTGCGCACGTCCTCCGGGTGTCCCCAGCGAATCCCTTCGCGGGACTCGGACTTCTGATGGTCCGCGTCCGGCGCCAGGAAAAAGACGTTGGGCACCAGCAGCGCGCCCGGGACCAGCAGCCCGCGCATGGCCATCGAGCTGCGCGTGGGCGGCGCCCCGCCGCCGGAGTGGCCGATGTATTGGTCCCAGATCGCGTCCATGTCGTGGAAGTGCGCGAGGTCCGTCTCGTAGGCCTGCGACTTCAGCGCCTGGTCCAGGCCGCTGCCCGCCGCAGTCAGAATCTTGCCCCACTGCTCGAAGATGTAGCTCGCTTGCAGCTCCATCTCGGAGCCGTAGTAGGGGGCGATGGGGTTCGTCTTCACCGCCAGGCCGGTCTCGAAGTCCGTCGCCGGCACCGGCGACGGGAACACGAACGGCGCCGCCTTGACCGCCTGCGCGCACCACTCCGCCTCCAGCGGATCCGGCGCCGCGTCCGTGTGGATGTACTCCCGCGGCACGGTCGCGTCGTTCGCCAGCGCCACCGCCGATACGCTCACCCGCGCCCCCGGGAAAATGTGGTCGTCGCCGATGACGGCCGTCGTGCGCGCCGGCGGCTCCTGCGGGAAGTACGCTTTCCAGACCAGCTTGAACTCGTAGAACTCCGCCGGGTCCACCAGGTAGACCTCGGCCTTCAGCACCCGATCCAGGCCGCTGCCGGCCTCGGCCAGGACCCCGCCCAGCGTCTCCAGGATGGCCCGCGTCTGCGCCGCGATCTCCGCCTCGCCCACGTAGGGCGAGACGGCCTCGCTGTGGACGACCTCCCCCTCCGCCGTCAGCGGGTAGATCGTCGAGACGTAGATGAAGTCGCCCTGCCGCGCGAAGCGCGGAGCCGGTAGGACGTTCAGTGCCTGAGCGGTAGTGACCATCATCTCCCTCTCAATCCAACGCGAACTCTGACTCCGGCCGGTAGGTGCGCTACCGAGGCCGCGCCGGGCTCGTCCCCGGCGCCCGGCCCGCGATCAGATCACTCGCCCCGATCGCTGCCTCCACCCGGATCCGGCCTCTCGGAGCCCGGACCCCGCCGGACGGGTCGGCTACTCGGTCGCCCGACGCAGGTGGCCGATTCGCACTCCCGGCCCATGCACGGCCGATCGGTGCGCGATCCCCCTCTGCCGACGCTCTCCGTCTAGGTCCCCCAGCACCGATTGTCAACACACCTCCGCCCGGCCCATCCGATCGCCCCTCACCGCCCGCGCGCGACTCCCGCCCTCACGATCTCGCACCACCCGCAGCAGCAGATCGGGAATCCGCCCGTCTCGCTCACACCGACATCGCCCGGACCGTCTCCGGATCCAGCTCCAGGCCCAGCCCCGGCCGGTCGGGGAACGGCGCCAGCCGCCCGTCCTCCGGTTGCGGGCAGTCACGGTACCAGATACGGTCGCTCTCCTCGTAGGTGCCGAGGTATTCCACGACCTTCAGGTTCGGCGTGGCGCAGGCCAGGTGCAGGTGCACCAGCTGGAAGGCATGCGGCGCCACCGGCCGGTTGAACGCGTGCGCCATGTGCGCGATCTTCAGCCACTCCGTGACGCCGCCGACGCGGCCCACATCCGGCTGCACGATGTCCGCCGCGTTCGCCATCAGCAGGTCGCGGAAGCCGAACTTCGTGTACTCATGCTCGCCCGTGGCCACGGGAGTCATCGTCGCCGCCGCCACCGCCGCCAGCCCGGGAATGTCGTCCGCGAGCACGGGCTCCTCGAACCAGCCGATGTTGTACTCCTCGAACCGGCCCGCCATCCGGATCGCCTGCTTCGCCGTGTAGCCGTTGTTCGCGTCGACGTAGATCTCGACCTCCTCCCCCACCGCCTCGCGCACCGCTGCCAGTCGCGCCAGATCCTCGCCCTCGGATTGGCCGAAGTCCTTGCCGACTTTGAGCTTGATCGCTTTGAAGCCCCGCGCCGCGTATTCCACTTGCTCCTCGATCAACTCCTCGAGCGAGAAGTTGGTCCAGCCCCCGCTCGCGTAGACCGGCACGGACTCCGTGTAGGGACCCAGCAGCTGGTACAGCGGCAGCCCCAGCGCCTTCGCCTTGAGATCCCACAGCGCGATGTCGAGCGCGGAGATCGCCTGGAAGGCCAGCCCCTTGCGGCCGTAGCCGCGGACCTTCCAGAAGAGATCGTGCCACAGCTTCTCGATGTGGAACGGATGCGCGCCCAGCAGGACGTCCGCCAGCGCATCCTCGATCAAGCTGCGCGTGGCCGTGAGGCCAGCGCACTGGCCGAGCCCCTCCACGCCCTCGTCGGTGCGGACGTGAACGAATAGCTGCGAGCGTCCGCGCGCCCCCGGTTCCAGTGCCGGCACGGTGGCGTCCTGGAACACGAACCCGTCCGGGTCGTGCAACAGCGTGGTCGTGACCTCCGTGATCTTCATCGCTGATCCCCCTCGTCGCGATCTCTGCGCGCCGAAACGCAAGCGGATCATAGTCAGAGGCAATCCGCTCGTGCGGGCTGCGGCCAGGTGAGCCGGCGCGCACCCGGAATGGCGCCGGCTGCACCCGCCGCCCTCGGATCAAGCGTCGGGATCTCCCCGCCCTGCCCCCCCGCCCACGGCCGCACGGCTCTGCTTGACAGGTCGATCCCCGCAAGTCCATGCTCCGCAAGAGCTGTAGGCCGAAACCCCCTGAGGGAGGTGCGGATTGCCGCCGAATGCGCGTTTGCTCGCCCGGATGACCGAGCGTATGCGCGAGGGCCGGCACGAAACGGCCACCCAGGACTTCTGCGACTTGCTCAGGGACGGCGCCCGTCCGGGCAGCCTCGGGCGAGAAGCAATCGCGGGCGCCTCACCGTTCCTCAACGTGCCCGCCCACACGATGGTCACGGACGTGGGCGAGATCCGTACCGTCAACTACGACCACACCGTCCTTGGCTTCTGGCGCTCCTACCAGCTGGCCAAGATGATGCCGCGCGGCTACAGCAAGCTCCCCCTCGTCCAGGCCATGTGGTACCTGCCCCAAGGGATCGACATCTGGAGCCAGATTCTCTGCGAGTTCCCCGGGCATTATGCCCGTGAGCAAGAGAAGTGCCCCACCATCAACCTCCACGGGCCCCGCCAGCACTTCGAGGAGCACCCGCCCTACACGGACGGTCCCTTCGACGACCGCCTCGCCTTGATGGTCGATAGCATCATCCACGGCGACCGCGTGATGGCCTTCCGCTCCTTCCTCGGCCTGGCCGACGAGGCCGCCGGCGACGACGACAAGCGGCGCAGGCTCGAGGCGAACGTCCTCTACACCGGCATCATCGACCTGCCCAGCCCGCGCAGCTACGGCGTCACCCTCCAGATCGTCAACGGCGCCCACAAGGCGATCCGAGCCCGCGCCATGGTCGATCTCGCCAACACCTTCGGCTGGGGTCAGGCCTATCCGCTCTTCCTCATCGTCATCCCCGACCTCGCCTCCGCACCCCGCTCCCACGAGCTGTTCCAGGCTGCGAACGTCGCCCTCAGCAGCGCCTTCGGCCCCGACTATCACAACCGGCGGCTGACCAACCGCGACGCCCTCAACGCCCGCGAGGTCGAGGACTTCATCGCGGTGATGCTCCATGGCTCTCTCGAAGAGACGGTCGCCCGCGTCACCGCGCTCCTGGAGCAGAAGAAGTCGCTCGTCGCCCTCAATGACGCCTGCATCGTCGCCGCGGCCCGGCTCCAGGCCAATGTCGAACATCCCAGCTTCCGCAAGGGCCTCGCCAACACGGACCACGCCTTCGACTACACGAACGTCGTGGGCTACTGGCTGCGCAAGTACGACCACCCGCAACAGATGAAAGCCCCGTACTTCACCGCGCTCTTCGTCACCGACACCGCCCGCTTCCTCCGCCAGCTCGAACGCGATCCCAGCAACGAATTCGCCAGCCGGCCTGAGGAGCACCTCGAAGCCGCCGACGCCCTCTCCCTGGACGACTGCCTCACCACCCTGGCGCGCGCCTGTGACGAGCAGGACGCCCCCTATGCAACCGCCCTCACCAACTCCTACCTCGCTCGCACGCGGGACCGCAGCCGCCTCATCCAGACCCTCAGCTTCGAGTCCGCCAAGTTCGAAGGCGACCCGCATCTCCCCCGCAACGCCATGTCCCACATCGAGGAGTACCGCAACACCACCCTCCCCGCGGGCCTCCGCGACGACATCTTCCGCTCCTGGACGCGCTTCGTCAGCCGCACGCACAAGCGCTCCTACGACTACAACTGCCTGCGCCTGTTCGAATCCCAGCTCCTGACCTCCTCGGGCAACGCCCGCGAGACGCACACGGTGCCCGCGGAGAACCGCTACGGCCGCTAGCCCGAGCCACTCGCGCGGCGCGTCTCCCTCGCAGCGAGCCCCCGCGACTTCCTCCGCGCCGCTCGGCGCGCTCCAGGGGCCTTCGCGCCGTTGAGCCCGCGCTGGCGCGGACGGCCCGCACTCCCGAGGCCCGTTGCTACCCTGCGCATCGGATCGGAGATGGCCGTGGGCCTCTGGGCGCGCCTCCGTTCGATGCGTGACAGGTTGCTGCCGCAGCGGGCGCCGCGCCCGCAGAGTCGCGGCGAGCGCTGGTGGACTCGCCCGAGCGCGCCCGTCTTCCGGCTGGACCCCGTGGTCGGCCACATGCCCGACGGCCGCACCGTGCGCCTCTTGATGAGCTTCCGGCAGACTGCCGGCCATGACGTCGAAGCGAGCCTGCGCGCCCGCTGGCGCGGCGCGGCCGTGGAGATGCCCTTCGTCGTCCCGCTGATCGACATCCATGAACACAGCTACCAGATGCACGCAACGATCGCCGACCCGGCCAGGTCTGACGACGTCACCGTCCCGGCGCAGCACGCAGCCTTTGAGCTGCGTTTCGAGTGGGAGGGTGGCGAGCGGCACAGCCTCTGGGTCTGGCCCCTGTTCCAGGAGCGTGACGGACGTTGGGCCCTGGCCGCAAACGCGGCGAATACGGAGACGCCTGCCCGGCAGTGGTAGCGTCGCTTCGCGAAACATCCGGCGGAGGGGATCGCGACGGCCCAGAGGATAGCCCCCCGCTCGCCGATCGCTGAGCGGCCTGACGGGAACGAATTCGGAGGGACGGACACCGTGACCAGCGATGCCTCGGGCAAGGTTGCCCTGGTGACGGGCGCAGGGTCGGGCATCGGCCGCGCCGCCGCGCTGGCGCTGCTCGATGAGGGTTACGCCGTGACCCTCGCCGGCCGCCGGGCGGGCGCGCTCGACGACACGGTCGCGCGCGCCCGCGAGGCCGCGCCGCGCGCGCTGCCCGTCGTGACGGATGTCGCCGACGCCGACGCCGTCGCTGCCCTCTTCGCTGCTGTCCGCGATCGGTTCGGGCGCCTGGATGTGCTCTTCAACAACGCCGGAATCAGTGCGCCGGCCGTGCCGCTGGAGGACCTGACCGTCGAGCGATGGCGGGCCGTCGTGGACGTCAATCTGACCGGCGCCTTCCTCTGTACGCAAGAGGCGTTCCGCATTATGCAGGACCAAGACCCGATGGGTGGCCGCATCATCAACAACGGCTCGATCTCGGCCGACCGGCCCCGGCCCAATTCGGCCCCCTACACCGCGACGAAGCACGCCCTCACGGGCCTCACCAAGTCGACCTCGCTCGATGGGCGCAAGTACAACATCGCCTGCGGACAGATCGACATTGGCAACGCCGCCACGGACATGGCCGCGCGCATGCGCCGGGGCGTGCCGCAAGCCAACGGCGCCGTCGCGGTCGAACCCACCATGGATGTGCAGGACGTCGCTCGCGCCGTCGTCTACATGGCCGGACTGCCGCTCGAGGCCAACGTGCAGTTCATGACCCTGATGGCGACGAAGATGCCGTATGTCGGCCGCGGCTGAGGCCCGCGCCTGATCGGCACGCCCTCGCGCGCGAGAACACGTCGGCGGAGGGGGATCCCGCGCGGGTCGGCAGTTGCTTCATCGCTGCCCCCTCCTGCGTCCCACCATGTGCGATCACGGAAGGCCGAGCATTGGTGACCCGGGTAGCGCTCCGAGCAGTATGTCGAAAGCCTCAGGCCCGCAAGCGCGGCTGCCCTGGCCAGCGAGCACAAGCACGAGTTGTAGTCACGTGGCGGACGTGGAGACACCGCCCGTCCAGGTCGCAGTCTGCCAGGTCGAGCTGCACAGCCTCCGCACAGCGGATGCCCGTATCGAGCAGGGTGAGCAGGAGCGCGCGATCGCGCCCCCCCAGGGGCGTGCCACCGTTGCAGCCGGCGAGCAGCGCCTGGATCTCCACGGGCGTGAACGGAGGCACGATCTTCTGGGGCAGGCGCACGTTGCGCAGCCCGCGGAAGGGGTCGTTCTCCGTATAGCCGGCCGCGCGCAACCAGTTGAAGAAGCAGCGCACCTCGCAGAAGTAGCGGTGTCGGGGTGTCGGGGCTGTGCTCCGCGTAGCGGACCAGGTAGGCAATCACGTGGTCCGGGCGCACCGCATCCGGATCCAGCGGTGCGCCGTAGTCGCCAGTCTCGCGCACGACGACATGCAGTCCCTAGCCCACGTCGACGCTGTGCGGCACGAATATTTGATCGCGAGCGGATGCTTGCGCGCAGGCCCGGTTCGGCGACCCTCTGATGCGGAGGGTTGGCCGATGTGGCTCCTATTTCGCGTCCTGCTCGCGGCATTACGCCTGGTCGTCCGGTCCTGGACGGACGTCGTCCTCGAGAACGTCGCGCTCCGGCACCAGCTGGAGGTCTACCGACGGTCCCGCCGCCGCGTCACCGTCACCGACGCGGATCGGCGGTTCTGGTCCACGCTCGCCCGGTCGTGGGGCGAGCTGGCGGACCGCCGTCCTCTTCGTGCATCGCGACACGGTCGTCCGTTGGCACCGCACCGCCTGGCGACGGCGCTGGGCTTGGAAAAGCCGCCGGCGCGGCCCGGGGCGAGGAGATCCTCGACGGCCTGGAGGGTGCCAAAACCTCATCGTCACGCCGCCCACTCGTAGACGTGATGCAATCCAGCGAGGACGGAACGTGAGATGAGGCGTGCGCCGGGCGGGCGCACACACACGCGGGGCCCATCGGGGGGCTCAAGATCGAGGGAGCGGTGCGGGCGCCAGCGGTTGTCGTAGGGCACGAACTCGCCCAGCAGACGCCGCCGGTACCGCTCGTTGAGCACGATCACATGGTCAAGGCATTCCTGGCGGATCGTGCGAATCACTCGTTCGGCGATCGCGTTCTCTGGAAGAATCTTTCTGGAGTGGGAGACGGGGGTCCCGCGACCCTCTGCTTGGGAAGCACGCTAGCGGACACCGCGCGCTGGCGGTCACTGTAACTAGTAGGGGAGCACCACAGGATGGCTGGCCCGTTCGCGGAGTGCGGACGGATTGCCGACGGAACCGTCTTCCGAACCTCGTCGCCGACACACCGAAGCGGATCACCACGACCAGATAGAGACCTGCAGGGTGGCTTCAGGTAGAACGCAGGCTGACAGAGGGCCTGTCGGCGCGGTGGCGGTCCGCGCCCAGCGGACCGCGGAGAGCATCTGGTCCCCCGAAGAGAAGGCGCAGTGACGCACGGCCGCCGCGCACGTCCCGACGCAGCCCGCGACCCACCTCCGACCCTCAGAAGGTCTCCGCGGCGGGGCCCAGCCACTTCTTGATCAGGGCGTTCAACGAGCCGTCCGCTTTCATTTCGCTGATCGCCCGGTCCAGCTTGCCCTGCAACCGGTGATCGCCCTCCCGGATGCCAACACCAACACCGGAGTCGAGCAGCACCTCGGGGCCGACGAGCGTCAGCCTTCCCCCGCTTGCTGCCAGGCTGTCGCCGGCGAACGCGCCGTCGACCAACGCCGCATCCACCTCGCCGCTGAGGATGGCCGCGACGAGTTCCGGCGCCGTGGCGTACTCCCGCAGCGTGGCGCCGGATCCCGACAGGTGGTCGGCCTGGATGGTGGCCACCTGGGCGGCCACTTTGCCGTTGACCGCCCCATCGCTGGCACCGGCCAGCGCGACATAGACCGACGGGCCGGGCGGGAGGTACGGCTGCGGGAAATCGATCACTTCGGGATATTTCGCTGGGTATTTGCCCGAGCTCCTTGACTGGGCACCGTTGCCCTGCCTCGCTGTTGACCCAGGCCTTCACCGGGTCGTCGATGCTGCCCTTGCACAGTTCCCTGACGACCGCCGCAGGAACACGAAGGCGGAATTGCTTCGCGAGTTCACGCAGCGCCTTCGGCTTGATTGCAGGGTGTGCGCCGCCCGAAAGGTCAATCAACGAGCCACTATCGAGCACGAAGTACTCGTCACGCTCCTCGGTCACGTCAGCTAACCATCTGCTCAATCTCAGATGCCTTCACGCCCAGCATCCTTGAGAGCTCCGATGAGCTGACCCGCTCCTCTGTCAGTGCACGTCTCGCCAAGTCTGTCGCACGGGCACCGATAGATCGCGCCGTCCGCTGCCACCGTTTCTGCGGCCGTCCCCGCCCGAAGCTATGAGGCCTGCGCCAGAAAGGCTGGTATCCGCTCTCTTCGACCATCCCAAGGTCTTCCAATCGGATGCCGAGGACAGCTTGGCTCACCCGGAACTCCTTCCCGAGACTCGAGTGGAGATGCCTTGGCCACAGGCGGTAGTTTCCCGACGCCGGGTGACTCGGCAGGGATCTGCCTAGCATCTCTCGAGGAATCAGTGCTGCGGCCGCAACTCGATTCACGAAGCGTCCCTCGCCGCTCGAGGGTCTCGATATGTCGCAGAGATTGGTGGCCTCGGCAGAGCGGAGCATCAGGAGCGCCAGCTCATGGAGAGCGGTGAAGGTCTGCGCCGCTTTCGTGTCCGCGGTGTTCAACAAGATGACCGGCGGCCCACCGCGGTCCCAGCGAGAGACGCCTCGGATATCGCCAACGTCCATGCCGATCCGGAACACGAACACCCCGAGCATCTCGATGGCCGCGACCCAGCTCTCGAGGGCTTCGTCTTCGGAATCCCAGGAGCGCTGGTCTTCCGGCCTAATCCCAAGGGCATCCCTAATCAGGCGACCAGCGCGTTCGACTTCCTCGGCATCTCGCAGGGACGTGAGGGCGAATACCGGAACACCTAACCTCTTCGCTCACTGACATCGCACTAGACAGCCTCGCGGCCACCTCATAGAAACCGTCAAACCACCCCAACCTCGTCAACGTCTCGTACGACAGCACTTCCGGGGCGACCGCGGCTCGTCTGAAGTCTCGCCGAATGGTTGCCGCCAGATCACCCGTGAAGAAGGCCGTAAACGGCACCAGGTACGTTGCAGCTAGTGCATCGAGCATCGGGATGGTCGGCTCCGTGAAGCCGCGCTCCAGCCTGAGGACCTCTTCAGCAGTGATGTCCGTCGGCTCGCCGGAATAGACCTGGTTAGCCCGAGTGGCGGCTTCCTCGGCGCTCAGGTGAACGAGTTCTCGAGCTTGCTGAAGGACGTTCGGGCCCACCTCGCCTCCGGGATTAGCCATGGCGAGAAGTCTCCCGTGAGCAGCTAATCTACCCGACTGCGCCGTGGCGCGACCAAACGGCCGAAGCGGCGCCGCGGTGCTGATCTCGGCCCGCGGTCCGGGAGGGGCGGGTCAAAAGTTCACCAGGGCTGCGGGGGCCAGGACACCCCGGCCCTCTCTTTTTGGCCGGACGAAAGTCGGCGCGTTTTTTTTCGCGAGCCCTACAGCCATATTGCATCCTCGCCAACGGCCAGCGTGGCTCCGCTGACTACTTCGGACACGGGAAGCACAAAGATAAATCCATGCAAGGAGTCCGGCCGAATAGTCAAGACGACCAGGGACGCCACCTCGTCCACGCCCGGCAAAAGGTTCCGTTCATCCTGGCTGGCGATACCGGCAATGACTCCATAGTCGACGGTGGATTGCTCCGTTCCGTTCAGCAGGAAAGGGGGAACATCCCCCTTCGTTGAAGGGATCGCCACTTCGGTTGGACCCCAAGTGGTCTCAACACGCAGTGTCACGGTGCCGGAATCAAATGCGCCCGGGGCCTCGACGGTCCTTGCGGGCCGGGCTCGCCAAAGACGCCGGAGAAGCGACCGGCGACCGTTGCGCCGTCACCTGTTCCGGCTTCCGTCAGCTCAAGCGTTCCTGCGGTGAAGGGGAGGAAGCTGGTCGGGGCGGGCGCCCCCGGCGGGATGGTCCACACCCCGCCCCCAATCGCATCCTCGCCGATGACCCACGTTGCGCCCGGTGTCAGTTGGGCCACGGGAAGCACGATGGCCATCCCGTTTACTGAGCCGTCGCCGTCAACGCCGAAGATGGTGAGAGACGCCAGTTCGCCGACACCCGGCAGTATCTCTTGCTCCGACGGTGTAGCAGGGCCAACGATCGCTGCCACACCCTCGACGGATTCCTCAATTTCGTTCACGACGAGACGGGTCGCTGATCCCCCTGCAAAGGGATTGTCGCGCTGGTTGCTCCCCCAGGTGGATTCAAAGACCACTTCCAGAGCGCCGGAAGGCGGCGCGTCCTCGACTGGCTCGGGCCAGTCCGGCGGCTTCGGCGTGATGTCCGCCAGGATCTCGCCCTTCCGCTTCAGGATGAACTTGCGCACCCGCTCCGTGTCGGCGGCCCGTGCCACCCTCGTGTCGGGCAAGGCGTTCTGCTCCACGATGGCTGCCATTTCGTCCACGCTGGCCAGCAACTCGTTTTCGTTCCAGACGGTATCCAGCAGTTGTCTCAGCCGGAGGGCGTATTGCACCCGCCAGTCCGGGTGGTTGTATAGCCGGTTGGGAATGGCCGTGAGAGCCAGCACCGACGGCGGCGGATCGCTGATGTTGTCGAAGGGGTTGGGATCGTCCCTCAGGTGGAACGTGTCATCCACACCCCAAGGGATGAACACGAAGGGGCCGCCGGGTTCCCGGTAGAAGTGGTAGTTGTTGCGGCCGCCGGTGTAACCGTCCCAGTGGCCCACCAGCACTTCCGTTGCCCAGAACGAGAGGAAGCGGTCCAGGTCAACGACTGAGGTCAGGGCCTCCAGCCCGCCCGCTGAAGGGTCTTGGAGGGCCGCGACCACGGCGTTAATGTCCGACCAGTCGTCGGCGTCTTCGTTGGTTTTCTTCTCAATGGTGCCGCGAAACTCGGGAGTGAAGTCGCTGACTGTTCCCTCATACAGGTTCCCTGCGGCGCTGTCGAAATGGCGCCCCAGGAAGGGTGGCTTGATTTCCTCCACGTGAATGTATAGGCCGAGGTTCTTCCCGTTCACCGAGACCGTGGTGAAGTTGCAGCGGGGCGACGGCGAGCCGGCGGCGGCGAAGATTTGATACGCCAGGCAGGTGTTAACCATCGAAGGGTCCTGGATGCTGTTGTTCAGGGTCATCCGCTCCATACGCCCACCCAGAGCCTGGCCGTCAACGTACTTGTCGAAGCGCAGCTTGAGGGAGGGCTTGGTATCACTCTGGGAGCCGATGAACCCCTTCTTGCGGACGCCCACCTCGGTGTGCGTTTCGCCGTCCACGGTCACAGTGCCCGGGAACCAGTCGTAGATGTCCGCGAACGGTTGAGACAGGTTGTATCTCTCGATTTCCGTCATCAAGTCCTCGAATGTCCGCGTCTGATGACGCAGGGTGTCCCAGTCCTCGGACGCTATCTCGATGGCGATTTCCAGCACCCTGTCGAGAGCGAAGTAAGCACCACTGGGGTCAACTGCAGTGGGACTGGAAGGTTCTGTCGGGGCCGCTGGTGGGGTAGACGTTGGGGATGGCGCAGGCGTGGTAGCGGTGGCGGGCGCATCGGTGGGGGCAGGAGGGTCGTCCGAACTGCACGCAGCGGTCAACCCTGCCACGGTCAGGACGACCAGCACGCCCAGGACTATTCGAGTTCGATTCATCTTCCGCAGTCTATCGAGCGTCCGCGGTGAACTATCTTTCCGTGCCGACAAGCGATGGCGCCTCGCGTGGGGGCTCATCCTCCCCGCTGACTGCCGCTCCTGGGTGGGGCACCGGCAGGGTTGTTCTTTTCGGTTCGCTGAACGCGAACTGGAACGAATATGCCTTGAGCGACAGGTTCGGCACGGCCCGCACAGCCATGACCGCGCGCGGGTCGAAGTCGCCCGCGACCAGGATGCCGCGCACATGGCGGTTCGGGTCGGAGCTGACGGCGCCCATGTACGAGAGTATCTGCCCGATCGCGCGCAAGTCGGCCTTGCCGGCCTTGCATTCGATCACCACCAGAGCACCATCGGGCGCCTCAGCGGTGATGTCGATCCGTCCGGCGGCGACCTTGCGCTCGCTGCCGCCGTCGACGATCGTCAGCTCAGGATCGAGTTGACCGATATTCTCGCGCAGGGCCTTCTGGAGGTCCCGCTCGAGGGCGAACGTGAGCTCATCGGCACTCTCCGCGTCGGGCTCCTGCCCCCCCGCGTAGTGGGGATTGATCGACGTGTTCTGCTTGTTGAATACGTTCCCCGGATTTTGCAGGCCCTCCACGTTGCCGGACGTCGCTTCGGCGGAATGGGGATTCCGGAATTCTCCGTTCACGTCGAGGGACCAGCCCTTCGCGGCCGATACCAGGCGCGAGAGGCCGTGCTCGGTCATGAACTCGATCAGCGGAGTCACGCTCTTGTTGTTGAGCAGGTGTGTTCCGCCGTTGAGGATGCCCCTTGAGGCAAGTTCCTCGGCCGGAAACCGGTTCAGGAATGCTCGCACGTCGCCTTCCGTCATGATTCGTCCCCTTCGGGTGACGCCCGCCCCGTCGCGGCGCGCTGCCGGCTCCGGCGACCGTCCCTTCTCTGTATTCCACGAAGGCATTGGAGCGGGAAACGGGGGTCGAACCCGCGACCCTTTGCTTGGGAAAAACGACAACAGGGTAGGGCAAGGGGCTGGAGGGGCGAGACCTTAGATCGTTGCCGTATAGATATTCGTCAATGTCCTCACAGGAAATTTCGTGTGCTGACGCTCCGCGCATAGGAGCCTCTCTGCTCCCATGCTGCCAGGGCTCCCCTTTTTAGCGCCCTGCTAGGGGTCGATACGCAGGAAGCCGCCGGACGCCGAGACACGTCCGTCCTCCATGCAGCGCGTCACCTTGCGAAGTCCTGGGGGCCGCGGCAACTCCATCCAAAGAGCAGCGCCGTCCCGCGCCATCCCACTCGGGCCAGCTGTCAGTGCGGAGGCGTCCCGGCTTCTTCGGCGACGCCAGCACGAAGCGCGGCGTGGCGGACGCGGCGCCGGGCCGGCCCGTGCCGAAGATCAGGCGGAGCCGCTGTGCCTTCGAGCGCAGCTGGCTGTTTCTCCACCCCGTCTCCATCTTCGCCTCGACCAGCACGAGGTGGGTCGTCGCCGTGTCGTCAAACGCGACGAGCAAGTCGACATCTTCCTGATTAGCCTTGAATAGATCGTCGTTCGGGATCGGCGACGGCGGCGAAGGGGTTGCCGCCAGGTACAGGGCCATCTGCAGCCAGTCGAGGTGGTAGTCCATCGCCACGAACGCATCGTCCGGGATGGTCAGCCCAGCAGATTCCCGAGCCGTTCACGGAAGTTGTTGTGGAGGGAGAACGTGCTTGCGCCGAGGGACTCGCGCAACAGGATGAACCGCTCCTTCCTGTTGAAGCTTCGCAGGTGCGTGATCAGATCGGACATAGCTTTACTCTCCAGCCCTTCCATCCCCCGCTGCGGGCGTCCCCGCACCCTAGTACCCATAGTCGATCAGCCACCGGTCCAGCTCCGCGAGATAGACACTGGGCTCGTCCTCCAGGGTCACGGGGTACGCGCGGAGTACGCAGAGGCATCCGGGTTCTGGGCCCCCGACGTACTGCGTGAACTCGCGCGGCCGGCGTCGCCAGAGCTTGAGGAACTCCGCTGTCGCCCCGTCCTGCAGTTCGCAGTCGACGAAGGGGGCAACGGGCTCGCCGGCGTGGTTTCCCTCAACGTCGATCTTGAAGACATCTAACGCGCTAACGGCCATGCCGGTACCGGTTTCCTCCGCTATCGCCTCAAGGAGAAGACTGTGTGGGTGAGGCTGTGGCCGAGACCGAACGTGTTCGATCACAGACGGAGGTTCTCCTATAGTCCCCCTCTTATGGGAGGTCTGGCCGTCATCACCCCGCCTGCTTGGCCGTTTCCCCTATGGTGCGGGGCGCGACGGGAATGCAACCGCCGATGACCATGCAATCGACGTACCCCGCTGCTCCTGAGCTGGCGATCACCCGGTGGTTCAATACGGCCACTGATCCGACGCTGGCTGATCTCCGAGGCGAGGTGGTGGTCATCGAGGCGTTCCAGATGCTCTGCCCCGGTTGCGTCTCCCACGGGCTGCCGCAGGCCAAGCGCATCCAGCAGGCCTTCGGCGACGACGTCACCGTGCTCGGGCTCCACTGCGTGTTCGAACACCACGCCGCCATGACCCCGGTGTCACTCGAAGCGTTCCTGCACGAGTATCGCATCCCGTTCCCGGTCGGCGTCGACGCCCACGACCCCGGGGGCACCCTGCCCATCACGATGGGCCGGTTCCAGCTGCGGGGCACCCCAAGCTTGGTTGTCATCGACCGGGCCGGACGCATCCGCCTCCACGCGTTTGGCCAGATCGACGACCTCGCCGTCGGCGCCACCCTTGCCCGGCTCATTGACGAACCGCGCGCCGAGTCGGAGGCCGACTGCGCCCCCGACAGCGGATGTCCTGCCCCAACCCAGGAATCCAACCCCTAGCCGGCGGCGTTCCCCCGTCAGCGGCCGCGCCGGAGTTCGACGCTCACCCGCCGCTCCGCCCAGGCGCAGTCCGCGAGGTCCAACTGGACCGCTTCGGCGCAACGGAGGCCGGTGTCGAGCAGCGTGAGGAGGATCGCGCGGTCGCGGCGGCCCACCACCGTGGCGCCGTCGCAGCCGGCGAGCAGGCGGGCGATCTCCGCGGGCGTCAGGGGCGGCACGATCGTCCGGGGCAGGCGCACATTGCGGAGACCGCGGAAGGGGTCGTTGTCGGTGTAGCCGGCGGCGCGCAGCCAGGTGCAGAAGTAGCGCACCTCGCGGAAGGCGCGGTGGCGGGTGGCGGGGCTGCGGGCGGCAAAGCGGACGAGGGAGGCGATCACGTGGTCGGGGCGGATCCGGTCCGGATCCAGGGGCGCCCATCCTCGACGAGGCAGCGGCAAAAACGGGTCAGCCTCTCCCGGTAAGCCCGTGACACGACAGCAGCTAGTCACCAATCTGGTCGGGGTGAGGTTTCAATCCTCGCCCGGCTCTAGGGCCGAGCGCGACACTGAATGGCATCATCCCACGGCGCCCACAACCGCAGTTTCAATCCTCGCCCGGCTCTAGGGCCGAGCGCGACACGGCCGAAAACGTCCAAAAGTGGTGAAAACGGCCGTTTCAATCCTCGCCCGGCTCTAGGGCCGAGCGCGACGCACGTTGAGTTCCAAGTCCCGGGTCCGGCGCGCGTCGTTTCAATCCTCGCCCGGCTCTAGGGCCGAGCGCGACTCTTGAGATGCCCGTTCCCAGGGCGCAGGACCTCCTAGTTTCAATCCTCGCCCGGCTCTAGGGCCGGGCGCGACAAAATCCCGGATGCGATGAGCGAGACGAGGAAGCCGTTTCAATCCTCGCCCGGCTCTAGGGCCGGGCGCGACCCCGAACGTAAGGTGCACGACATGATGGAATCCCAGTTTCAATCCTCGCCCGGCTCTAGGGCCGGGCGCGACACGGGGCGCACGTCGCCATCTGTGCAGCTCCTCCGGTTTCAATCCTCGCCCGGCTCTAGGGCCGGGCGCGACAGGCCACGGCGGGGTAGTCCACTGTGTATCCCAGGCGTTTCAATCCTCGCCCGGCTCTAGGGCCGGGCGCGACCATTGCTTCACCGATGGACTGGCTCGGCGCGGATTGGTTTCAATCCTCGCCCGGCTCTAGGGCCGGGCGCGACTTGACGACAACTGGCGTGCCGACGGCTGAGGCCATGACGGTTTCAATCCTCGCCCGGCTCTAGGGCCGGGCGCGACCCGGAGGGATAAGCAGGGCAGTGATGCCCAGCCCCGGTTTCAATCCTCGCCCGGCTCTAGGGCCGGGCGCGACAATGCAACTGCTCACCGTGGCCGCGATACTGGAAGGGTTTCAATCCTCGCCCGGCTCTAGGGCCGGGCGCGACCTGCCAGCGGTCGCGCATCTCCTGCGCGCGTTGCGCGTTTCAATCCTCGCCCGGCTCTAGGGCCGGGCGCGACCCGAGCTCGGTGCCACGGTGGCAGCTCGACAGAAGCTGTTTCAATCCTCGCCCGGCTCTAGGGCCGGGCGCGACGCGGGTGCTAGTAGCGCATTCGTGTGACGATTCGAGTTTCAATCCTCGCCCGGCTCTAGGGCCGGGCGCGACTCCGTTCCTGCGCCCCCGGGGGGCGCTCTCCCTACGACGGGCCATCCAGGACGGCCAACCGTGCCCCGATGGGAGTCTGGCGCCTCCCGCCGGGGTGCCTCTCCAGGCGCCGAAGGGCTCGCGGCAGCGCGGATCCCCCCGGAGTGGCCTGTGCACCTGTGGTCCGCGCGGCGCGCGGTCGCGGCCATCAAAGCACCAGCGGGTCGTGCAGATCCACCTGCGGCTTCACGCCGTAGTGATGCAGGTAGCGCGCGCGAGGCTCCCGCAACCGATAGATGCGCACACTGTCCGCCGCCTCGTCCATTTCCCCCCGTAGCTGGGCGACCAGCACCTCCAACTGCACATCGTTCAGCACACACTCGAAGACGGACTTCTGTACGCGCTGGCCGAAGGCCTGGCAGACGGCGGCGACGCGGCGCAAGCGGCGCCGGCCGTCCGCATCCTCTGTGGCGACGTCGTAGGCGACCAGCAGTTCCATCCACCCCCTCCTAACGCGCCAGGTAAGGCGGGTAATGCGCCAGGTCCCCGCGGAGGTGGCGCGCGAGCAGCCGGGCCTGGAGGTGGGGGACGAGGCCCAGGGGCACCTTGTCCCGCAAGGTCCGATGGTCCACGACTGCCTCCTTCCGTTTCTGGTACGCCGTGACCACGGCGCGGCGGCCGGCATCCGTCAGGCGGACGGCGCCCCCGGCCGTCGTCTCGAAGTGGTTGGCCTGCAGCTGGCGCCAATTGATCAGGCGGAGCGCCAAGCGGTCGGCGACGGCCGGACGCAGTTCCTCCATCAGATCGAGGGCGAGCGCCGGCCGGCCGGGGCGCAGGGCATGGAGGTAGCCCACCTGCGGGTCCAGGCCCACCCCCTCCAGCGCCGCGGCGCACTCGCCGCGCACGAGCGCGTAGAGGAAGGAGAGGACCGCGTTGGCGCGATCGCGCGGGGGACGCTTGGAGCGTCCGTCTGGGATGAAGGCACGCCGGTCCCCACGCACCATGTGGCCGAAGACGGCGAAGTAGGTCCGCGCGGCGTCGCCTTCGGCGCCGCGCACGTGATCGAGTGTGGCGGTGGCCGGCAGCGTGGCCAAGATGTTGGCAAGCCGGTCGGCCGCATCCCGCAGGGGTTCCGCATCCACGGGTTGCGCCGCCTCGCGCGCCGCACGGAGCAGCAGCGTGCGACTGTTCTGGATCTTCCCGGCCACGAACTGGCGGCCCAGGGCCCGCGGCCATTCGGCATCGGAAAGTGCGAGGTGCTGGGCCCGCCGCAGGAGGACATTCCCTCGCGTGGGGCCCTCCAGCCGCGCTTTGAACCTCCCCGCGCGGCTTAGCCAGACGATGCTGCGCCCGTCCTCCGCGCAACGATGGATCAGGAACGGACTCAGCGTGATCCGCCCCACGGCAACGATCCCCTCCAGCCGGACGAGGGGGACGCGCAGACGTGTCTCCCCCTCGACGGTCACCCGTACCGTGTCGTGGTCCAGGGAGAGGCTGGTCCCCGGCGTGAGCGCATAGAGGGTGTTCAGTACCTCATACATCGTCGAGCCCGGCCTTCAGCGGCCGGAAGAGCGCGCCTTGCAAGCCCCGAAGTCTCGACCGGGCACTGACGACCTGTGGCAAGCAGGTGCCGAGCAGCGAGCAGGGGGGGCAGCGGGCATCGTTGGGGGCGGGCGGGAGCCGCTGTGTTCGCAGCTGCGCGCGGACGGCGGCGATCGTCGCTTCCGTCTGCCGGCGCAGCGCGGGGGTAAAGGCGACGTGATGGCGACGACGCTCGGCGTGCGTGTAGATGGCGCCGGAGGGGACGGCCGTCGCCAGCATCTCCTCCAGGCAGAGCGCCTGCGCGCAGAGCTGCAGATCGGCGTGCGGGGGACGACGGCGCCCCACCTTGTACTCGATGGGGAACGGGCGGCGGTCCCGGAACTCCACGACGTCGCTCTTGCCGCTCAGGCCAAGCCGCTCCGACCAGAGCGGCAGGCTGCGGACAATGCGGACACCGTCACGCTGCTCGGCCTCGCCGGCGTCCACGCGCTCGTGCGCCAGCCGGCCGCGCATCGTGAAGACGTTCTCCTCGTAAATCTGCTCCACATGGATCAGCGCACACTGGCGCGGGCAGTACGAGAAGTGCTCGATGGCCGAGATTGGCACCGTGAGCAGATCGGCAGCGTCCTCGCCCCCGAGTTCCGCAGCGAGGTCCGCGGGGGAGATCACGCACCGACCAGTCGGGTGAGCGTGACGCCATCCGGGAGCGCTCCCTTGTCGATCGTGACGGCGTAGTCGGCGAACTGGCGCGATGCCGTCTCTCCCCTGCGCTCGATTCGAATCCGATCGAAGAGAGTGTGCGCCGGTGCGTTCCCAAGCTTGCTCTCATGCGAGAAGACGTAGAGGCCGCGGCAAGCCATCTCGCCGCGCGACGCGGAGCGGTCGACGTCCCACATCATTTCAAGGGCCTTCCAGAAGAGCTCAAGGTCGTCGCCGTCGACGCCAGTCTTTTCGGCGAAGTGGGGGTTGAAGAAGCCGTGCGCACGATAGAGGCCGTACGGAACCGTGGACTTGCGGCCCATCGTCCCGTAGTTGGTCGCCTGACCCTCGGCATCCTCGCGATTCACATCCCGCTCGTTCTGGGCTGGCCCGACGATGCTCGAGTCGAGGGGCACGATGGGGTTGATCGACCGCGCGAACGTCAATTGCATCGGACCCCGGACCTGGCCGGCGTTGTGTTCCTTCATGGACATCACCGCGCCGAACATGCGCACGTCGTAGAACTCCTCGCACATCCAGCCCTGGGCATCCTTCACGGCAGGGTTCTTCTCTCCGTTCGCGCGCCCGGCGAAGACGCGAGCGCGTCGGTCCGCGAGAAACTGGCCATGCTGTACGTAGACTTTGAAGCGCCCCTCGCCGTGAGCCATGTCGACGTAGTCGCGCACCTTGCGCTTGATCGCGACATCGGTCACGAGGCCCTGCATCGTCTCCGGATCAACGCGCGGCAGGTTGCCGGCGTCGGGGTCGCCGTTGGGGTTGCCGTCCCGCACGTCAAACAACAGGACGAAGTCATGGCGGCGATCCAGGCCGAGGTGGGGAACGGTAGTGGTCGTCATGGTGGAGTCCTTTCAGGGCTCGATCGGTTCTCAGTGTGGGTTGTTAGTTCTCGGTGGTACCCGTGGGCTCAGCCGCGCGGGCTTCACTACGCTCGCGGGCCCGCGCGTGGTCTGCGGCACGCTGGTGGTAGTAGCCGAGGGCGAAGAGACCTTGTTCGGGCAGCGGGAGCACCGTTGGGAACGCTCCGATCTGGTCGACGACCTCTTCCAGCCGTCGCTGGAGAGCGACGTGAGCGCCCGCCTTGTCCCGCTCCAGGCGCGCGAGGTGAGGCTGGGCGCCCCGGATCAGGCGTGGGAAGACTGAGAGCGGGGCCGTGGAAGCGGCTCCGTAGAAGCGGTCCACGATGCCCGTCTTGAGCCTGGGCATGGCCTGGCGCTGCGCCGACTCCAGCACGGCCAGCAGGCGGCCGCACTGGTAGGCGGGTTCTGGGTGTTCGGGATCGAGGGCAACCATGTAATCCTCCTCTGGTAGTTGTGTTTCCTGACTGAGCAGGACGAGTTTGATGAGGGCCGCGCGAGGTCGGGTGACGCCCTGCTCCGCGCGACAGCGCCTGACCGCCTGGAAGGCAAGTTCCATCGGCAGAGGCGTGCCCGCGAGGGCAGCACGGAACAGAGCACGGGGCATCGTGACGGGGAGATCGTTCGCCGTCCGAACTGTGGAGATCGCGAGTTGGAAGAGGCTGAGCGGGCGGGGATTCACGCCTGCTGGATCCTCGTCCCGCGGATCGGTGATCCACTGAAGCTCAAACCACCGCGCGATGCTCTTCACGACGCTGCCCACGGTGGTATCCATCCAGTCGCGCACCACCGCCCGGCCACCGCTGGCCGAGAGCGACGCGGCGTAGAACACTGTCTCGTTCTCGATAGGGGCTTGACGGCCTCTGCCCACGGACTCGACGAGCGCCTTGACCTGTGCGGCATCGGGTTCCCGCATGAAGCCTCCGAAGTCGAATTCCACGCTCTCGCGCGTCCAGAAGATGAACGTGGCGTCGCCGACAGAGAGGCTGCTCTGCTCCCCTGCGATCAGGTCGTTTGCCGCGCGCGTGAACGCCTCCCCGCATTCCCGGCAGGTGGGCGCGATCTTGGAAGCCTTCAGGCCGTAGGACTCGAACGCGTCGGAGTTGGCCGAGATGATCGAAGTGCCGGACGACTGGCCGCCGCGAATCCCCTTGATCTTCGCTTGCAGACGGTCAAGCACGGGCTTGCGCTCGCCGCAGACGAGGCACTGACCACTGGTGTCCGGGTCGGGTGTATTGATCGAGAGCCAGAACTCCTGCACCGCAGGCAAGTCGATAGGACGGACATCGCCGGCATCCAGGCGCACGCTGAAGGTGACCTTCAGGCCGTAGTCCCACTCCTCACCGAGGTTGAGCTGATCCACGCCACCACGTTCGTAGAAGCGTCGCACGGCGAGCACTGCTGGCTCCTCCGTCTCGATCGCGCAGCGATCGAGGAGATCGCGATAGGCCGCGTGCGCCTGCTCGACGCGAGCCTGTTTGCCGGGATCGCGCGCCCGGCCGAAGGTGTACTCGCCGTTGTCGGCAAGCAGCAAGGGTTTGATGCCGGACGCGCGCTGGATTTCCGGCGCAGCCATGTCCAAGCCGCGCTTCCCGCGTGGCGTGCTCGGGTCGATACGCGAAATCGGCTGTCGCGAAAGCGGACGTCCGTCGGCGTCCAGAGCGACGATGCAGGCGACGGGCGTTGGGGCGTAGAGCGGCGGAAGCTGCCCCTCCATCCGCTCGTCCGCGTACTCCTTCAGCTTGCTGAGCAGCATCAGGCCGCCTCCACGAAGCGGTCGGGGACGCGCAGCACGCCGCCTTCGAGCGAGGCGTGGAAGAATCGCGGCGTGCCGCGGCCGCGGCCGTCCGGGTCGTAGTCGATGTCGAGCAACATGAGACCAAGGTCCTCGCTGCGGTTGATGGGCGTGTTGCTGGGCGCTGGCTCGCCGAACGCGGCGCTGAACTCACGGCACCCGAGATAGGGCGTGGCGAAGCAGCGCCCCGAGGCGACGCGACGGCGGAACTGGTCGCGGTACTTCGCGATATCGTCGTCGACGCCCTCCTGGAGGGCCAGTTGGGCACGCACGACGTAGGCGACATCGCGAAGCGCCAGCGTGTGGCGCTGGGCGCGATTCGTAGAAGCGGAAGCATCGTAGCCGCCGCCGCTCTTCGCCCAGCCGCGAGCCGAGCGATCGCTCTGGCGATCGTTGATCTCGTTCCGCAGGATGGACGCGTAGGCG
Source organism: Dehalococcoidia bacterium (assembly GCA_965247775.1). Classification (GTDB taxonomy): domain Bacteria; phylum Chloroflexota; class Dehalococcoidia; order Bin125; family Bin125. Next base: position 487,761 of record OZ252031.1, on the reverse strand, counting down.
ATCGGCTTGAGGACGTGAATCTCCTCGATGCGCCAGGCGACCTGCGGCTTCCAAAAGATCGCCTCCAACGCGCCGCGCGCGGCAGACGGCGTCATGACGGGGTAGCTCACCCTTTCGACCTTCATCTCCGGGCGGGTAAAGCAGGCGTAGTCGCCCCAAAGCTTGACGGTGAGGGGGGTCGGGTCACGATTCATGGTATCGCCTTCATTCTATGTGATCCATTTTTCGATGCTACACGCCGGTTCGGCTGTCATCAAACTCTCCTCCCCGAGGGGGTAGAATCCCAACGCGGAGAATCGACAGGCTCCCGCCGCTGCACCTGCCCGTGCAGGTGAGGATTGAAACATTCTTTGTGGGATGCAGAACACACGTTCTTCCACGGGTGCGGCGCGAAGTCGGTGCTGCGTGCCCAGCACGGGCGCAGCCACTGTCAGACGATGCGTTCAGGATCCGCTTCGACGATTCCTCGAACAGCGTCGTACGTGCCGTGCCAGCGACCGATGCCGGGCATGACTTCCTCGATGAAACTCTTAACCCGCAGGCGCTCATACTCCCGCCGGTGGAGCGAGACGGTGTGCGGCTGGAGTTGGCGTAAGATCTCGCGGGCTGGTCGTTCGCGGGTACGCAACTGCTCGGCGAGGCGCTCGATGTCCCGGGCGTGCGTCTCGGGGTAGTCGACGATGACGTCGCAGGTGTCCTCGTCGATCATGCGGGACTTGTCCGCCACCGCCGGGAAGTCGAGGCTCTTGCGCAAGCTCTGAATCTTCTTCTGGTCCGGATTCACCGCCGCGCCGAAGAGCAGCGCAAAGTACTGCCGGACGGCCCCCGGATCGTTCGGATCGAAGTTGGGGAGCTGCCGGACGACCCGGGCGATGTCCCGTCCCGAGCGGTAGACGCCCTGCGGCGACGCATCGTCCGGTGGCCTGAAGACGACCACGCGCCCGCGACCGTCCAGCTTCCCTTCGCGGTTGCAGCGCCCGGCGGCCTGAAAGATGGCGTCGAGCGGCGCCTCGGCGCGGAACACCGTCGCGAAGTCGAGATCAACGCCCGCTTCCACCACCTGCGTGCTCACCACCCGGCAAGGCTCTCCCGCATCGAGCCGCCGCCTGATCTCATCGAGAACGTCGTTACGGTGTGCGCCGCAGAGGAGCGTCGAGAGATGCAGGACATCCGGATCGTCGAGTGCATCGAGTAGCTCCATCGCGTGGCGCTTCGTGTTCACGATGGCGAGCGCGCTGCGCTCTTTCCGCATCCACGCCGCGACCTCCGGCCACTGATTCCGTTCGTCCGTTCGCCATTCGTACTTGACACGCGTGAGCGTCTCGAAGTGGCGAGCATGATCGGGGACGATCTCGTGAGCGTTAATGTCGCTGAACTCCTTGATCAGTTCGAAGGCGGGCTGCGTCGCCGTGGAGAGCACAACGCTGGCACCGTAGTTCTCGGTCAGCTGGCGGAGGCCGTCGAGGATGGGGGAGAGCAGGCCCGCCGGCAGCGCCTGCGTCTCGTCGAGAATGATCACGCTGCCGGCGAGGTTGTGTAGCTTGCGCGTCTTACTGCGCCGGTTCGAGAAGAGGCTCTCGAAGAGCTGCACGGTCGTCGTGACGACGACCGGTGCGTCCCAGTTGTCGGCCGCGAGGCGCTGCCAGACATCTTCGGGGGTGAAACGGTCGTCATCGTCGCTGGCAGCGCCAGCGCCCTCCGTGCCCGCCGAGTGGTGTTCGAGCACGACGGGACCAGGATCGGGGGAGGCGTTCTCGAAGATGTCGCGGTAGACGCGCGCGGTCTGCTGGGTAATGGTCGTGAATGGGACGGCCACGATGATGCGGCGCAGGCCGTGTTCGATCCCGTGGCGGAGGGCGAATGCCATCGCGGAGCGGGTCTTGCCGCCGCCGGTGGGGACGGTGAGCCGAAAGACGCCGCGCGGCTTGCTCGCCGCTTGAAGGCAGGCGTCATGAACCTCGCGGCGAACGCGATTGACGGGGTTGTCCGGAGCCGGGGGTTGCCTGGCCAGGAACGCCCTGTAGCGCTCCCAAAGTTCCCCCAGCGTAAACGCGCTTCCGCGCCCGGGCGGCGCACCACCCAGCTTGTGCGCCTCGGTGTCGAGGCTGTCGGCATCGACGAGCGCGGAGTAGGTCAGGCGCAGGAAGAACTCCGCGCTGAGCGCATCCTTGGTGACATGAGCGGGGAAGGTCGCGGCGTCATGCCTCGTGAGTTCAGGCATCGCCGCACGCAGCGCTTCAAGCGCCTTTCCGGGGCCGGGGAGGAGGCGCTTTTCCTTCAGCCACGGTGCGAAGTCCTTATGCGGATCCCTGAGTCCGCCGTGGTGCGCGTGGATAAGGAGCCCAACCATCTGCAGGTCGGCCTCCTCCGCGAGGAGCGCTCCAGCGCACTTGTGATCGAGGCCGATACGGCTGCGCTCCCCCTTTTCGCACTCGATCAGACGGCGTTGCCAGGCGGGGTCGGCCTTCCCCACGTCGTGCCAGAGGCCAGCGAGGAAGGCGAGGTCGCCTCCACCAAACGGCGTAGTCAGATCGCGCGCGAGCTTGGCGACGTTGCGCAGGTGATCGACGAGGAGCTGCCGCTCACCTCGATCGTTCCTGGAGTGCGCGTAGAGCAACGGGGTCCCCTGATCCGGCGCGCTACGTGCCGCTGGCGGCGGGCTACCGCTCGCCGCGGATGAGCGCGCGCCCGCGTCCTCGCCCTCGCGCATCACCACCTCACCGCTGACAATGGTGGCGACAAACCCTCCGAGCGCTGGATGAGGGCGCCGGCCGGATTCCTCAGTGACTTCACATCCCCGGTCATGGGGCGGGGCTCCCAGTCTCCGAGAGCGTCCCTGTCTCCGGGAGCATACTGCGATGTACAGCGCGACCCCATCGGAGTCGCCTTTATCGCCACAGACAGCAAACAGCAGAAGCAAGGCCAGCATCGAGGGGATCGCGGGTGAGCGCGGCATCGTCGGCCTGTCGTGGCCGGCGGGCCGCCATGGGGTATGGAACCCTCGCGACGGGAAGAATGCCACGCCGCGAGAGATGGTCCACGACCTGGCTCCATACGGCTCGCTGACGTTTGTGACGGTGATAAGATGAATGTGCCACTGTCAGAGAAGGGGATCGTGATGACGAGCCGACCTGAACTGGACGAGCGATTCCGGGACTTGGAGCGAGAACTCAGTGATGAGGAACTCATGGAGGTGCTCCTGACTCTGTTGTCGCGCCGGGAACACGACTTGGGCTCTTGGGGGGAGCTGTTGGAGCGGCTTGCCGCCAGTTGGTCGGGGGAGGAATCGCATCTGCTAGATGCCGCAGCATCTCTCGCCGCACGGCATCACGCCCTGGAAGGCGACGAGTCCCAGCTGCGGAGCTGGCTGGCGCTGCTCGCGCTGCGGAGCGACCTCATCCGGCAGCTTGGCGGAGAGCCACGTCATGTGCTCGACGAGGTCGGACAGACGGTGATGACTCAGACGAGGCTCCAGGGAGAAGCGATCCAGACGATCTGGCGTGAACCTATGCTTGAGCCAAAGGACGCTGCAGTCGCGCTCGGGGCACGGGAGACGAACAGGGAGAAGGTTCGGCAGTATCGCGAGCGGTCCTGGCTGTTGGGGCTGCCGTCCGGCCGTGGCTACCTGTATCCGGCGTTCCAGTTCGACCCCAAACGACGCGATGTCTTCCCCGAGGTGCGGGCGGTGAACGAACGGCTTGAGACCGTGGACGATCCCTGGGGCGTAGCGTCGTGGTGGATCTCCCGTCACGCGCGCCTCGGCACCCGGCCCATCGACGTCGTCGGGACCGACCGGGCGGACGACCTCGTCGCTGTCGCCGGGGCAGTTACAGAGCTGGTTGGGTAGGCGGGCTTGTCGCCGAACCAGCCACCCCCTGCAGAGTACGAGGGCACACCACACAAGTTCCTGCTGCCGGCAGGCACGACTCTGACGCGCATCCACAGCACCTCCTTCGGCGTGACGCAGTTCAATCCAACCGTGGCTCGAAGCGACCTCCTGGGTGGCCGGTTCGACGCGACGCCGGGTAATGAGTATGCGTTCCTCTACGCTGCCGAAGGCGATGCGACCGCTATCTCGGAAGCGCTCCTCCGTGACCTTCCGATCGACGAGTACGGCGCGCGGCTGCTCCCGCGGGCCAGGCTCTCACGGCTGAGCATCAGTTGGTTGCGCACAACCCTTGACCTGGAACTCGTGAGCCTCCGTTCGGGCCGAGACCTCGCCGCGGTCGGTCAGGACACCTGGCTGACGGCCTCCCCTGCCGCTGAGTACGTGATGACCCGGCGCTGGGCCTCGGCGGTCCGGGGATGGGCGCCGCGGGCCGGCGGTCTGACGTGGCGCTCGCACCGGGAGCCCGAGGGCTTCGCGTACGTCTTCTTCGACGATCGCTGTCCAGAGGGCTGCTTCGAGGAAGTAACGGATGGCCTGCCCGTGCCGCCGGGAGACCGGAACCTTGGTGCTGGCGCCGCGCGACTCTACATCGAGGAGATTCTGGCGTCCGACCGTGTCGCCCTGATGTGAGTGTGAGACCCGGTGTCGGCGGACAAGTTGCCTGATGCCAATCGGGGAGGTAGCGAGGGGCGGACAGCGACTCGTCCTCCTCCGAGACTTCGTCCGCCTGTCCCAGCTCAATCGGGGGACGTCTGAGAAGAGCTGGCATCTGTCCGTGATCCGCCAGTCTGCCGCGAAGGGACCCAGCCTCAAGACCGGCGGTCGGAGCGCTTATCGCGGCGCGCCTGCCCCAACACCCCGGGCACGCGGCCGTCGCCGCGTTCGCTGCCTTGATGGGCGTGGGCGGAGGCGCGTTCGCAGCGACGAGCATGAAGTTGGCGGGGTAGGTGACGGCGCCGGGGACGCGGGCGATGGTGACGACGCGGTCCGCGAGGGACTGGCGGAGGGATTCGAGGGCGGGCATGATGCCGGAGACGGCGCGGGCGAGCAGGGTCTTGCCCGCGCCGGGCGGGCCGGACATGAGGATGTTGTGTCCGCCGCCAGCGGCGACCTCAATGGCGCGCTTGACATGCTCCTGGCCGCGGACGTCGGCGAAGTCGACGGGGGCGGGGGCGAGGCGGCCGGCGGAGGCTGGGGCGCTCGGGCGGACTGGCGCGCGGCGCACCACCGCGGGGCAGGGCCCCACGCGCGCTCGGCCTGTCGCCCCCGGAGAACGCACGGCAGGGACCGTGCCGGGAAGACACTGCGCGGGGTGTCGGGGGTGGAGGCGAGGCGGTCCGCTCAGCCCGGACCAACGAGCATGCCGTCGCCGGGCGAGAACGCGGCGTGGCGTTCCGCGGCCTGGGCGCTGCGGTACGTGGCGCTGTAGCGTCGCACCATGTCCGGGGAGCTGTGGCCCAGCAGGTGCTGCACGTCGAGTTCCCGCGCGTCGTGCGCGATTCCCGACTGCGCACGTCGAGGCGCTGCGCACGACGGGTGCTGCACGTCGAGTTCCCGCGCGTCGTGCGCGATGGCCCAGGTCGCGAACGTGTGGCGGAAGCGGTGGACGTGAACGCGCGGGATGCCGGTCTCCCGCCCCAGCACGCGCAGCCGCTGCTTGAGGCCGTTTGCCGCCGAGCCGGACCCCGGGGTGGAGGCGCCCGTAGCAGGCGGCGAGAAAGAGAGGGCCGGACGCGGTCCCGCGATCCTGCAGGTAGGTCGCCAGCGCCTCGGCGCAGCGGAGGCCGGTATCCAGAAGCGTGACCAGGAGCGCCCGATCCCGGCTGCCCAGCGGCGTGCCGCCGTTGCAGGCCGCAAGCAGCGTGCGGATCTCCGCCGGCGTGAACGGCGGCACGATCTTCTGCGGCAGCCGCACGTTGCGCAGGCCCCGGAAGGGGTCTTGGCCGTGTAGCCGGCCGTGCGCAGCCAGGTGCAGAAGCAGCGCACCTCGCGGAAGGCGCGGTGGCGGGTGGCGGGGCGGTGGGCGGCAAAGCGGACGAGGGAGGCGATGACGTGGTCGGGGCGGATCCGGTCCGGATCCAGGGGCGCCCCATCCTCGACGAGGCAGCGGCAAAAGCGGGTCAGCGTCTCCCGGTAGGCCTGGACGGTGCGGGGCGACTTGCCTTCGACGGTGCAGCGAGCGAGGTAGGTCTCGACGAGGGATGGGAGGAGCGGGATGGGGGAGGAAGCAGCGTCCATGGCCCGTCCATGGACGCTCTGTCGGCGGCGGAAGTCAAGGCAATGCTGCCCCGGATCGGGAGGTTCCGGGGCACTCGGGCAGATGGCGGCAGCGGCGACCTGGCAGCAACGTGGCGGGCCAAGCAGGGGGAGCCGGAGCCGTTAGCCATGATCTCGACGTACCTCAGAGCCGACAAGAACCTCAACCCCGAGGCCGCTGCAGCCCTCGACGAGGTAGTCAAAGCGACCTACGCGCGGCTCAGAACTCAGGAGGCATGATGAAGCTGCGGCGGGGTTTCAAGTCTCAGGCAGCAGGACTCGCTGGGGAGCTGAGGGCCGAACTTGGGCTGAGTCCGTTCGATCGCCTGGATCCCCACCAACTGGCTGCACATCTGGCGATCCCCATCGTGCCACTGAGCGAGCGAGCTGCTAGCTCAGACGGCGCCCGACACTCCCTCTCCACGGATTCAGACTTCTTTTCGGCACTCACCGTCTTTGACGGCTACCGCAGGATGATCGTGCACAACGACTCGCATTCCGAGGTGCGCCAGAACAGCAACTTGGCGCACGAACTGGCCCACGGGCTCCTGCTACATGAGCCGGCCCCGCCGCTAGACGGAGTGACCGGATGCCGGATCTGGAACGACACGAACGAGGAGGAAGCAGCGTGGCTCAGCGGTGCGTTGCTAGTGACCGGCAAGATGGCCCTAGCCGTTGCCCGTGGCCGATTCACCGAGCAGCAGACCCTGCAACGTCTCCGCGTGAGTGCCAGCATGCTCGATTGGCGCATCAACATGAGTGGTGCGCGGAAGAAGGTGGGGAGAGAGCGAGCCTCAGAACGAAGGTTCTTGATTTTGTCCAGTGTGGTGGGCCGGACTGGACAAAATCAAGAACAGGGGCTCCGCTCGCTGGTCACGCCCCCGGCCGGCATAGGGATCGTGTTGGTCAGCGTGGCCTCCGCGCCCGCCACCTCGATGCCCCGCACGAAGTTGCGGAAGTCCGAGACGTACGCCTTGATCTCCTCGCTGGTGGGCAGTTCCACCTTGCGCTGCGCCAGCTGACGGGCGGCCTTCCTCGCGCGCCGCGACGAGCTGGTCTTCGCGCTGCCGTAGCGAGAGGATCCGCGGCGACAGCGCCTCCAGGGTCAGCGCGCTCTTCTCCAGCGCCTCGTAGATCCGCAGCAGTCTGCCCTGCACGTCCGCCAGCTCCGCCCCGCCTGCCGCACCTGGTGCGGTGGAAGGTCGAGGGTCTCCTTGTCGGCGAGAATCGATTGCCACGCCAGGTAGAGACTCACCCCCTCCTCGAGGTCCTGCAGGCGCGTCTCGTCCGCTGCCAAGAAGACCAGGGTGTTCCTTCAACAGGCGAGGAGCGTTCCCGCGCGACTCCCGCATCGACTTGGCGGCACCGATGGCGCGGCTCTCGGACATCCATCCCGCGTGTGGGGGTAACCGGGAGCACGACAAGCCTCGTCTCAAGGTCGTCCTGCACGTCGTGCCCAGAGGCTGGAAACACATGAACGCGGCGGAACTCGCCCCTGTCGCTCAGGTCTGCGCGCAGCCGCCCTTCGATCTCCTGGTGCACCTTGTCCGGTGGCGCCGGCGCTCCTCCGCCCGGCTCTCAGCCAGTTTGGCCACCGTCGGCTGAGTGGAGTACCAGTAGCGGGATCCATCCTGGTACAGGTAAGTCGCGGCGCTGCCCAGGCACCGCATGGCGTCCCCGAACACAGCGGCAGACTCTCCGGGAATGACGCAGCCGAGCTTGACCGGTCTTCCAGCCCCTGGTTCGCCGCCGCGGGGATGGGCGCGGATCCGAGGTAGATCGAACGCGCCACCCGGCGGCATGCCCCATATTTGCCCAGATTGGGCACCTCACCGTCCAAGCGCAGGGGAAGGGAGTTCGGGCCGTCGATATCGCCATCGATCACCGGGAGCTAGTTCTCGGGGAGGTAGCGCGTGAGTTCAAACCGCACACGCGGGTCGTCCAGGGAGACGTTGGCAGGCAGGATTAAGGGATTGCGGTCGCCCTTCTCCCAGAGGCTTCGGTGGCCGCGTAGCGGCGCACCATCGCGGAGGTGGAGTGCCTCAGCAGGTACTGCACGCCCAGCTCCCGCGCCTCCTTCTCGATCGCCCAGGTGGCGAAGGTGTGACGGAGGCGGTGGGGGTTGGCGTGCACGCCCGCGCGCCGGCCCAGCCGCGCGAAGAGGGTGCCCGTTGGGTATCCTGACCTGCGTGGACCCTTCGCTGATCTGGCCTGATCCCGTTCCCTGCCGCCCGGAGAACCCAGTGCAAGGCATCCGCAACTGCGGCGCGCGGCTGACCAACAGCCCGTGTCCCTGGCTGAACGTCGACTACTGCGGGATCCGCATCGATGCGATGAGCGATGCGTTCGACGAGCTGAGCCTCGACGACCTGATCTGGATACTCGAAGACGATCTTGACCCGGACGATGTCGCCGAGGCCGCGGTCGCGGTGCAGGGCGCTCAGGGAACGAGCGGCGGAGCGCGGCGAGGCGGCCGTCGCCGTTCGCTGGCTCGCCAACCTCCTGGACGCCGTGGCGAACACGGCGCCGGGCTGAGCAATGACGCCCACTGCGGCGACATTGCCGCCCGGGCCACGGCCCGCGCGCAGGCCGGTACGACAACGTGCCGCCCCTTTGGTGCCCCTCTGCAGCTCTCCTCATCGCCCTCGTCTGGGCCACCGACAGCACCTGGATCCGTGCCACCTCCGAGGGAGTCGCCGCCGCCGCATCGCCATCGTCCACATGCCGCTCGCCGCCTTCGGCACGGTTTTCTTCGTCTACGCCCGCCCCAGCAGCGCGCTCCGCCGTCGCCGCATCGACCGCCGGACCGTCGCGATCATCGCACTCTCCAGCATCCTCTCCGGAGGGATCGGCAGCGTCCCCTTCGTCTCCGCCATCCAGGATATCGGCGTCGGGCCGGCTGCCGTCCTCTTCGCAACCTCTCCGTTATTCGCCATGCCCCTGGCGGTACTGGTCCTGCGCGAGCGCGTCACAATCTGGGCCGTCGCCGGCACGGGCCTCGCCATCGCCGGCATCGGCCTCCTCGCCTGACCACTCAGTTCGCCGCCAGCCCCAGGATCCCCGACTCCTTTTCCACACCCCCCAAAGCCCTGACACCGAAGGACGGTTCGCGGGAGGGCTGGCGGCGGGACGCGTACACGCGAGGCTCGGAAGCGAGAGAGGGTGACGCATGCCCTTTCGCAGGCCCCCAATCGCCGACAGGGGGCGACGGTGGCGGGTGTGGGGCGTCAAAACTCGATCCCCTGAGAGTGCTTGCGTCTGCGTGCCGCTCCGCGTTCGGGCAACACGGATTGAGTTCTTGGCCGGCAGAGGCCTGAGGCACGATCGATTTTTCGTGCCGCACAGCGGCGAAGCGTGCTAGGAAGAAGGGCGGGTCGGCAAAGATCCGGTCAGACGCCGGAAGGAAGAGCGATGTCATATGAGTCGAAGGCAGCCGAGCTGGGTGTGGATCTGAGCAAGACGGTGCCGCCGGTGGCGAACTACGTGCGCGCGGTGCGCACGGGCAATCTGGTCTTTCTGTCCGGGCAGGGCCCCTACCGCCCGGATGGGAGCATTGTGACGGGGAAGGTGGGCGCAGAGCTTTCGCTGGAGGAAGGGTACGCCGCCGCCCGGCTGACGATGATAAAACTTCTGGCCTCGTTGCGGGAGGAGGCCGGATCGCTAGACAACGTGTCGCGGGTCGTCAAGCTTCTCTGCATGGTGAACTGCCCGCCCGACTTCGGGCAGCAGCCGCAGGTGGCGAACGGGGCGTCGGACCTACTGGTGGAGCTGTTTGGAGAGGAGGGGCGCCACGCGCGGTCGGCGGTCGGGATGGGCTCGCTGCCGATGGGGATCCCCGTAGAGATCGAGATGATCGTGGAGCTGCGCGAGTAGGGGACGGCGCGAGGGAGAATGGAGCGGGCGACGGGATTCGAACCTGCGGCCTCGTGCTTGGAAGGCAGCCCGCCCGCCAGCGGCCTCTCCCGCCGGCTCTCCAGATAGGACGCCTGGTCCGCCACAAGCCTCTTCAGCCGCGTGTTCTCCCGCTCCAGCTCCTTGAGCCGCTTAGCCTGATCCCACCCGCAGGCCGCGATATTCCCGCCGCCAGCTGTAGTAGGTCTGCTCAGCGACCCCGAGCCGCCGCGCGACCTAGCCCACACCCGCACTCTGCGTCAGGGCCACCACCTCCTCCTCCCGCAGCTTGCCGATGATCTGCTCCGCCCCCTGTACGCTTCCGCGCCATGCCGCCCCTCGCTTTCCCGGCCCGAATCATTGCACAGGATCTGGACCGGTTCTGGGGCGGTGGGCCACTGCGCAGCCCAGGAAACGAAATGAGAACCCCGTACTCCAAGCGAGCATCACGATGCCGCTGGCAGATCAGTTTGCCAATCACTATCGAGGTCGGCGGCAAAGACGACTGAACCGCCCCGGGTTTGATGGAGACTCCGTTCATTGAGTCCCGGCCTCCGCCGGGACGGGTCTCACGGTAGAACTCGGCTCCACGGTGCAGCGGGCGACAGGGACGCCCTCGCGCTGCAGCTGGCGCCAGAGCTTGCGCGCGCCGTAGACGCCGAAGTGCTCGGCGTGGACCTAGCGCAGCTTCACCCTCAGCGCCTCGTTGCGCACCTGCCGCGCCGAGGGCCGGCGCCGCCGGGCGGCGTAATAGGTCGACGGGGCGACCTGCAGCTCGCGGCAGATCGGCTCGACCCCGAAGCGCGCCCGGTGCTCGTCGATGAAGCGGGTCACTTCGGCAGTCGGGGGTCGAACCCCCGCGCGAAGAAAGCCGAGGCGGCCTTGAGGATCTCGTTGGCACGGCGCAGCTCGCGGTTCTCCCACTCGAGCTGCCGCAGCCGTTCCCGCTCCTCGCTCGTCCGCCCCGGCCGCGCGCCGGCGTCGACCTCAGCCCGCCAGCACCCACGTCCGCAGCGTCTCGGGCGTCATCCCGAACTTCGCGGCGATCGAGATGATCGTCGCCCACTGCGACGGGTGCTCCCCCTCGTGCTCGAGCACCATGCGGACAGCCCGCTCGTGGATCTCTGCTGGATACTGCCTCGTTGTGTCATCGCGCCATCCTCCCAGAGGTTGGAGCCTCCAACATTCCCGGGGCGGTTCAGACAAACAAGGAGTGCATCCGCGGCGGCGGCGATCCGCGTGCCATCGATGTACATAATATCATACCTGAACAAAGCAATACGCTTGCGAGCCAGAATCGTCCGGTCTCGTCCCGGCGACGTTGTCCTATGCTCTCAGCACGAGTTCTCGGATCCGGGATCCCACGATATTCTCTTGCCCTGGAAGCAATCCGGAGGTGTTGATAACGAGGTGCCCTGACTTTGGATCGACCAGAGTCCAGATCGGTGGGTCGCCGGAGCGCAGCTGTTTGGTCAGTTGAGTTGGACTGATCCCGGCTGAATCTTCGATCTCAGCGATTACTCCGTACGCCTGCTGCCCTATCACGTTAGGATTCACCCTCGGAGCGACGCCGGGGAGATCAGCCAGGTGATCAACAATCCGCTCGCTGATTTTCAAGTCGTTTGCCAGTCGCTGCTCATGATCCAAGGTCATCCAACGTTGGAGCGCGACGACGGTTCCCACTACCTCCTGCCTGTCTATCTTCTGCGGCCTCCCGACGCCCTTGACAGCGCGGCTTTCGTAACTGACGAATGACTGCAGCGAGAGCTTCCGAATGAATTCTTCGGTCCCCAACGCGAGTCCAGTTGAATGAGGACTGCCGATGTACTTCGTCGCCACGCACTGGACATCCGCGCCCATTCGAACGTACTTCCCGATGTTCTCGGTCGGGTAAACCTGGCCGGCTGCATCAACGATGACGGGAACACCGTGCTTCTGGGCGATTTCGATAGTGGCCTCGAGTGAAAGCGCGTTTGGGTCAGGCGCCTGCTCCATCGCGAGATAATGGATAGCGGCTGTCTGTGGCCCAATGGCTAGGTCAAGGTCTTCACCTGTTGTCCTGTCTGGAGTACCGAACTCGGCGAGACGCCCTCCCGAGAACTCCAGGCATCGATCGAATCGATGTCGTTGGCGGGTCTGAATCAGGAACTCGCAGGGCATCCCCTCCGGATCGGGAAGACGTTCAATGAGGGTATCGTCGTCACCCGCCATGCAAGCCGCCGCGGCCAGCGTCAGCGCTGAGGCAGCGCCCGAGGTTACGTACGCGGCAGGAACCCCGGCGAGATCAGCGGCGCGGGCACCTGCAGCTGCTTGAAGCTCAGCCATTGGGACGTACGCTTCATTCGCACGGTCCATCGCCCCTGTCACTTCGTCAGGAATACGTGACCCGCCCAGAAGTGTGACGCTGCCAATGGCGTTGATGACGGGGGTAACTCCGATCTCTCGGTACACGCCCCCCTGGTCTGTCTCGGTCAATGAACGACCTCCCCAATGCGTGATTGTAAGGTGCCCCGAGGCGGTTGACCTACCCCGATCCTTCTGCCGGATCCTGAGGCCCGTCCCTTTGCCTCCAAGGTTGATCGACTGGCTCTGCGGCCTCCGGGACTGAAGGTGGCGAAGATCTCTGGGTTGAGGCACTCGGCGCGCAGTTTTTGCCGTTAGAGGCTTCCACGCAGCCGTTCTCCCAGGCGCTGCCGGGTTCGATGGGGAGCGTCGTCAGCCGCGTGAGGACGCCAGGAAACGCGCCAGGGTCGGGGCCACGCCGTGATGGAGGGTGCACTCGTCTTGACCCCGGAACCTGAACCAGACGCAATGTGACGTTTCGGGGACGCTGCACCAAACGAGAGGAGCAGCATCCGTGCCCAGGAAGTCCACGGATGGGCCTTGGGTGCCTCCACAGCGGTCCTGTGATGGCATTCACAACAGGAACGGGACGAATCGGCACGTGCTTTACCCGTGGCGGCACCCTTGCCTTAGACTGCGCGCAGCTATGCGAGCGGATGTTACCGGAGCGTGGCGAATGGACCGGCAGTACCTGAGGACCATCGCTGCCTACCCTTCGACATGGACAACGCTGCTGACGGTGGCGATCGGTGAAGTGCTGTTCGTGCTCTGGTTCGACCCTCCAATACTTCTCGTCGCGACCCTTGCGGTAGTGGGAGTCGTGCTATTCATCATCTGGCCGCTGACGTTCTTGCCGGCCCGAACGTTCGGACATCATTGCGCGCTGCGTCTTCAACGAAGAGCCGGATCTCATCGACTTCCTCACCCGTCAGCGGTAGGAACTGAACCGCGAGGCGCAGCCCGATCCCATCGTCGCATTTCAGCGGATGTACATGGCCTCCCCGATAGGGACAACGCGGCGGCCCGTGCGGCAGGCTGCGCTCTCGCTTCGCCTGCGCGCCCGCGCCCCATTCTCGCCCTGCATCCAGGCGGTTACGGGCAGCTCAGTACGATACGTTCGCCTCCGGAGTGGTACGAATGAGCCCTATCCGGGAGAGATTGTAGAGGCACATCGTTCCGAACACTGCGGCACTGGCGGGAGGCCACGGATGGCAGGCAGAAAGGTCGAAGTCAAGTTCACCGAGCAACAAATGATGTTGGTCGACAAGTTGAAGCAGGAGGGTACATTCGGAAAGACGTATGAGGAGATAATCCCGGCAGTATTCCGCGAATACGTAAACCAAACCTTTGGTGCGGGAGGGCTCAAGTAATGGTTACGTACGGCAAGATGCGAGAAGACATACTGGTTCAGCCTATTTCAGGCACAGCGACGCCAGTTTACAAGGGTGAAGTTCTAAGAATCGTCCAGGAGGAAGGCGGGCAATGCGTTGATACCAACGTATTCAACCTGCACGATTACAGAGAGTTCATGGACACCAGCATCATGAGAAGACAAGGTTTCCATTTGGAAACGGGTGACTTTCTCATCAGTAACTCGCCACGGAATAGTCTCATGATGCAGATACTCGAGAAATCTCCCGCGAACATCATTGATGTCCTTGTTCATCGATGCAGCGCAGCGATGATTGAAGCAGTGTGGGAGGTGGATCACCATTCCAGTTGTCAAGATTCGCTCGCAGAGGCTATGGGCGAGTACGGCTTGACTCCAGACGATACGCACGCAGTGCTTTGTCCCTGGACCCCCACCAACTGGGATAATCGCGGTAAGTTCACTGTTGCGGACAATAGGAAAGTCAAAAAAGGCGACCGCCTTGATCTCTTGGCTTTGTCAGATGTGTTAGCTGCAAATTGCATATGTGGCTGTACTGACTATCTCATGCTGGGTAATTACTTTCCGAGGCCTATACGGATCCAGATCTTCGAACCCTCGCCAGAAACCGAGAGTTTGGTCGAAGAGGTGTTCCAGACATACCCGCCTCTGAAAACGCAGCGGACGCCGAAGGACTTCCGTGTGAAGCGTGGTGAAGATGCGGACTACGAGATCAAGCAGGTTCCAGGGTACGAGCCGGAATTCATCAACTTTCCGCAGAAGGTTCAAACGCTGGAGGTCGAGCTAACTGAAGAAGATTATGACCAGGTGCAACGACAAATAGCCCGCGGACTGAGAGATGATGCTGATGACGCGGTGCGAACAGCTGTGATGGAGTGGTATCTCGCCAATAAAACGAAGCGTCACCCTCTCTTTGGAAATCTAAACAACTCAGCCTAACGCGGCTGCAGTCGGTCCACTGGTCGAGCAGATACCCTGCGAATTCGGGACCGTTGCCAACAGCGGATCGTGCCGGCGACGGGAGGGCCTGATCCTTTCGCCGCAGGACGTCTGGCAGCATGCCCGCCTCCCGCCTGGCGCAGAGCGAAGCCGATCTGCTCATCCGTGTACTTCCTGGGTACGGACGCTGCTCCTCTCGTTCTGGTGCAGCGTCCCGGACAAGTGGCATCGCGGCTGGATCAGGATCCGGGGTAAAGACCACCGCGCTGGCACCCCCCTTACGCCTCGGCTAGCCTGCGGTCTCCGCGGAAGAGGGCTGATACATGGCGCTGGCAGATGTCTACCGCATCGATGGGCGCACCGCCATCATTACGGGGGCCAGCCGAGGGATCGGCCGGAGCACCGCGCGGGTCTTCGGGCAAGCCGGGGCGAACGTCGTGCTCGCCGCCCGCGATGCCCAGCAACTGGAGGGCCTGCAGGCGGAGATCGAGGCCCAGGGCGGTCGTGCCCTGGCAGTTCCGACAGACGTGGCTAAAGATGAAGACTTGCGGCGGCTTGTCGCCCGCAGCAAAGAGGCGTTCGGCGGCGTCGATGTCCTGGTCAACAACGCCGCCGCGCCGGCCTGGGAAACTGCGGCCCCCATCCATGAACTCAAGCCCGAAATCTACGCGTTCACGGTTGACATGAACATGCGCAGTCCCTTTCTGCTCTGCCAGTTGGCGATCCGACAGATGCTGGACCAGGGACGCGGTGGAGCAATCGTCAACGTCACCTCGATCGCCGGATGGATGGGCATCCAGAACCTGGGCGTCTACTCGGCGTCGAAGGCGGCGCTCATGCGCTGGTCGGAGGCAATGGCGCTGGAAGTCGGGCCACACGGCATCCGTGTGAACTGCATCGGGCCCGGCTTCACCCAAACTGATGAGACGCGCAAGACCTGGGAGGATCCAGCCGCGCTCGAACATCTCAAGCAGTCCACCCCGCTGCGCCGCCCCGGCCAGCCTGAGGACATCGCGTACGCCGTGCTCTTCATGGTCTCCGCCGCCGCCGACTTCATCACCGGCCAGACACTTTACGTCGATGGAGGCTGGGCGCCCGTGCGCCCTGCGATGGGCTACCGGCTCACGTGAGCACGTGTCCGCAGCGGGTGCGGGCCGTGCTTGACGCGCCTGGCGTAGGACACGCGTTGTGGAGATGCCGACCAGTACCCGCCCCACGCCGCTGCCATGGGCTGGCGGTGGGGAAGGTCGCGACGCGGCTTGCCTGCAGCGAAGCTCCGTTCACGATCATCAGGGACGGGGCGTCCGCCCCGCACACCTCGAGGTCCCCTCGAACCGGCTCAGATCCTGCGCGAGGATCACGGCCGTGAGCGGGGAGTCGGCGAGCCCCGCATCGGCTCATTCAACGGCACGACGAGAGCCTCAATCCGGAGAGCGTCACCACCCTGTCCGAGGCTCAGGCGCTGATCGAGCGCCAGCGCTGGCACCGCAGCGCCCTTGGATTCCGCCGCCAGCTCGCGAAACCCGGCAGCCCGGGGAGCGCCCATGACAGTCCTCCCCGCGGTAGGACGAGATCAACGACTGTGGAAGATCGCAGGGAAGGCCAATGTCTCTGCATGACCGGTCCGAGCAACCGGGGCGGGCCGAGGATGGTCACGCGCTAATCAGGTGTAGAAGGCGTTCCTCGCTCGCCTCCTTGTGGAGTAACTCCCCAATGATCTTACCGTCGCGCCACGCGAGAATCCGGTCGCATATTCCGACAAGTTCGGGCAACTCAGGACTGCTCAGGATCACCCCCGCTCCCTGCTCGAGTAGTCCGCTGATGAGTGTGTAGATTTCGACCTTGGACCCAACATCGATACCGCGGGTGGGCTCATCAAAGATGAAGACCTTGGATTGCGCACAAAGGGCCCGGGCGATCAGCACCTTTTGCTGGTTGCCTCCGCTGAGGTGTTCCACGATCGTCGCCAGCGACGGCGTCTTGATATTGAGTTGGTCGCGTAGCACGCGACAGTCGGCATTGACCCTTGCAGACGACAGGAACCCGCCAACCACATAGCGTTTGAAGACAGAAAGAATGATATTGTCGGCCACCGATAGAGGCATGACGACGCCCTCACTCTTTCTATCGCTCGGCAGATAGTATATGCCGGCACGAATGGAATCCGCAGGCGATCGTATCTTCTTCCTCTTCCCGTTGAGCTCCAGTTCTACAGAAGGGATATCCGCGTCAATGCCCAGGATGCCCCGAACGAACTCCTTCGAACCGGATCCCATCAACCCGGCCATGCCAAGAACTTCGCCTTCGTAGAGTTCAAAGCCTACGTCGCTGAACTTCGCCCCCGGGTGGCCGTCGGCTTCGACCTTCAACAGCAGCTTCCCCTTCTCGACCTCTTTCTTCGGGAATCGCTCCTTGATTTCTTTGCCGACGATCATGGTGACTAAGTCGTCCCGCGACGTTTCGGCCATTCGCACGGTCCCAATAACCTCGCCGTCCCGAAGGACCGTTGCTCGGTCGCCGATTTGTGTCACCTCTTCCAACTTGTGGGAGATGTAAATAACGCCCACGCCCTCGGCTACCAGGTCACGTAGAAGGTCAAAGAGAACAGCGGTTTCCTCGGCCGTGAGGGCTGAGGTGGGCTCGTCCAGGATCAGGATTCTCGTCTCCATGGTGAGAGCCCTGGATATCTCGACGAGTTGTTGCTCATGCACACTTAGCTCGCCAACCGTGGCGCCGGTGCTGATGCCGTGGATGTTCAGGCGTTCGAGAGCCCTTCGGGCGGTGTCGTGAACTTGGTTCCAATCGGCCCAACCCCGAGCCGACGGAAACGTCCCTAGGCAGATGTTTTCCGCTACCGTGAGTTGGGGAACCAGAGACAGCTCCTGATAGATGGTGAAGATGCCCAGGCTCCTCGCTTTCAGCGGGTTGCCTATGTGGACTGGCTCTCCGCTTATCGAGATGTGCCCCTTGTCGGGAGATTCGGCTCCCGACAAGATCTTGACGAGGGTTGACTTCCCTGCCCCGTTTTCACCCAGCAGAACGTGTACCTCCCCTGGCCTGAGTTCAAAGTCAACCTGTTCGAGGGCATGAACCCCTGGGTATGACTTATTGATCCCTTCCGCGCGAAGCAAAAGGTCATCGCCTTGTACGCCACTCATTCGATCACCCCCCAGGAACAATACCAAAACGTCCCTGACATCTTGCAGTCAGCTTCTTCCGAAGCTCATCCTATCGGCGATAAGGAAGGTCGCGTGCCGATCGCGTACCAATCGTAATGCAGCGCTCGCGGCCCACGCGGTGTTTCCGCCGCGAGCACCTGCTAGGGGACAGGCGCAGCGTGAACCGGCTAGCCTCCTCGCGGATGGCGTCCAACTCGCGCCCGGCACCGAGCAACTCGTCGAACTGCGCGTGCGGGTGGACCATCGGCGATACACGGGGTCACGGGCGGACGCCCCTCCTGACCGCTGAGCGTCTCGTCAGGAGCCGACGCCCGTCTTGCCGTCACTCCGATACCGGGCCGCGACCGTACTTGAAACGGTCGATGAAGATCGCGAAGATGATAATCAGCCCGGTGGCTATTTCCTGAGCATACGATGGCACCCCATAGAGGTTCAGCCCATTCCGAATGACCGCGAGAAGCAACACTCCGAGTATGGCCCCGAGCGCGTTGCCCCGCCCGCCCATAATCGCCACTCCGCCGATCACCGCGGCTGCGATGCTCTCGAGCGGGTAGAACTCCCCTATGGTCGGCGTGCCCACGCCCAGTCGGGAAGTCAGGATGACCCCGGCCACGCCAGCGAATAGCCCGCTCAAGACGAAGGTCCAGAACGTGGTGTGGAACAGATTTATCCCGGCCAGTCGTGCTGCCTCACGGTTGCCGCCGACGGCGTAAACCCGGCGTCCCAGCGCCATTTGCCGCAAGAAGAGATGTAACAGAACGAAACCCGCCGCAGCCACGATCACGGGAACGGGCACGGGTCCAACGAAGTCGTTTCCTATCATGAGCATGTTTCGTGGGATATCGCCATGCAGCGAACCCCCTCCGGAGATCCAGATGGCGAGGCCGCGGATGGCCGTCATCATGCCGATCGTCACAATCAGAGCGTTGAGGTTCCACCTTCCGATGATGACCCCATTTACTACACCCACTCCAACCCCCGCGAGGATGCCCAGCAGCGAGCCTGCGACGGTGCCGAACTCCCATACGGCCGTGACCATCACCACGCTCGTCAAGGCCGTGGTAGAGCCGACGGAGAGATCAAACCTCCCACCTATGAGGACGATGGTTTGCCCTGCCGCGATCAGGCCCAGTGGTGCTGCCTGCCTGAGCACGTTCCAGAAATTGTCAGTGCTCCAAAAACGTGGTTCCAGCAGCCCGAAAATCAGAATCAGGAGTCCGAGGCCGAACCACAGCGCCCCATTGCGGAAGATATTCCGCAGCCTCGAATTGCCCAGGATGTACCCCGGGTGGAACCTCTCCCAGCCTGCCCCCGCTTCTGCTGCCATAGCGCCAGCAGGAGCTGGTTCTGGTCTCAGGTGTGCTCGGATTTTTCTCCAGCTGGACAACATCTTCAGCATGTATGTCCGGCTCCCGCCCTCTGACTACATCCGCTCGGAACAAGGAATGTCCCTCGCCGAGATCCCGGCGAGGGACACCACTTGCGACTTAACGGCGACACTAACGCCGACTCCTCATTTCATCCATTAGGTCATGAACGCGGGCGGGAGCCAGCCCGGGGGCGCGTACTCCACCCCTTCCAAGATGGGCTTCCACTCTGGCAGGTCTGCCTTTGTGACCATCGTGATCGGCGTGTTCAGCGCCGCAGGGACCTCGTTCCCTTCCAGAATATGCACGGCCGCGTAGACCGACCATTTTCCGTTGAGGGCGGGCGCGATGATCTGTCCGAGAGTAAACCAGCCCTCTTCCATCAACTGCAAGGCCTCAAAGCTGAGTGGGTTGCCCGAAGTCACGACCTCTCCGGGCTCGAACCCGCGGGACCGAAGGGAAGCGATGATGCCTTTAGCGCCGAAGTCGGTATAGCTGAGGATGGCGTCGATCTTCGTGCCGGAGAACCTGGTCAGCAGGTCCTCGGTGAGATTCTGAATGATCGGCAGGTCCATGTCATGGTTCTTGACGTCCAGGACGTTGGTGTTGCACTTTTCGAGTTCTCCCACAATCCCTTCGCCCGCAAGCCGCGCCCATTCCAGTCCCGCCGGACCGGACAAGACGATAACGTTCTTCCCCTCGCCATACTGCTGGCAGTAGAACTCTCCTTGCTGCTCCGCCGCGGCGACGAAGTCGAAACCAGCAGTTGGGCTCAGAGGAGATTCGGTTCCAACCGTGTTGTAGACAAGGGGAACCCCCTCGTTCCACGATCGCTCGACAACCGGGGTCATCCCGGCCGAGTCCACTGCCCCCAGGACAATGGCATCCACCTGCTTGACGAGGAGGTCATCCAGGACTCGCGTCTGGTCCTCCAGGTCGCCATAGCCGCTCGAGGCATGAAACTCAACGGTGATGCCGAGTTCCGAGGCCGCCAAGGCCATGCCGTACGCGTTCCCGATCCAGTAGGGGTCCTTGATATGGGGAACAGCGGCACCGATCACATAAGGCTGCGAAGCCACCGGAGCCCACGCGTCTACCTGCGCGACCGTCGTGGGATTCCACGTGCCGGAGGGCTCTTTGCCGTACAGCTCCCAGTACTTCTCCACGGACACGGGCTTGGCGAGCCCTTCGGGCGCCATCCGCAGCCCGGGCCCGACCGCCCCCGCCTCGGGCTCTTCCTCACCAGACAGAACCGCGGGCGTTGCTTCCACGGGCTCGGGCTCGGGCGGCGCTGCGGGGGCCTCAGGAGCCGCAGGCTCAGGGGCCGCAGGCTCAGGGGCCGCAGCCTCGGGCGCCGGTGCCGCCGGCTCAGGCGCCGGCGCTTCCGCCACCGCGGGGGCCTCGTCATCGCCGCCGCAGCCCACGAGGGCGAGACCGACTGCGCCTACCCCGGCCTTCGCGCCGGCACCTAATAGGGCGCGACGCGTCAACTGCTTTCGATTGATCCGCTGCCAGGAACCCGTGCTCTTCTTCATACGAATCCTCCAATCGCTCGCAGGTATGCGTTGCATACCCCTTCGCTCGCAGGTGCCATGCCTACGGCTTGTGGGGTGCCGCGTAGTTCGTGGCGTAGCTGTCCTCATCCACGATGCACATCCCATACAGTTCCAGCATGAACTGGGGCAGGAAGGAGCCGGCGAACCCTACCGAACTCCAGGCGACCCGCTGCCCGTGGAAGTACTCCTGGGCGGTCTCGAGGAAGACCTCGTGGAACTGGGAGTAGGTGTAGGGCCGGAGCATGACGATATTGTCTCGCTCCCCGCCGATCGTCCGCAGGAACTTGATGTACTCCTCAATGCAGTGCCGGAACTGTTTCCTCGGTCCCGGGATGTCCTGGTCCAGTCGAACCGTATCGTAAAAGACTTCCGGGGTGAACATGACCGACCCGGCGATGAACACGTACCGCCCGATCTTCAAGGCGTACGGAATCTGATCGGCCGGGTACCATGAATTCCAGAAAACCCACCCGCCCAGCGGCTCCTTCTTGATGTCGCCCAAGACCCCAATGATGCGGACCTGTCCGGCGATGTCGGGCCGGAACAGTCCCCGCATGCTGATGGCGGTCCCAGCCGTGTGCTCAATCATCCTGGGCGCCGCGTTCGGATCCTGGCCCCGCGCGGTCCGATACTGTGCGAACTGGAGCAATTGCGTCCGCTGATCCGTGTCGTACCAGAGAATGTCGGCGACGTTGTCAAGTGATCCCCCCGCTTCGTCGAGACACTGCTCGGCGGTCGCCCAGATGTGGCGCTGCTGCGCTTGAATGTCGCCCGGGCTCACCACCTCCCCCCGCGCATCGACACCCGCCAGCTGGCCCATGATCACCAGGTCATTGGCCACCTTGCAGGGGACCGTGACGTCCCACGGCGGCTCCGCGTACCACTCCAGACCGGGATTGATGTCCTTCGTCTCCGCGTTGAGGACCGCCAGGGCCTCAAAACCGACCTCAGCCGCCTTCTTGTACAGCCCCGATGTCGCGGTCGCAGTCCACGTGGGCTTGCTGTTCGTAAAGAACTCTTTGGCCACTTCCATGACGGCCGGAATCGTGCGCGAGTCCTTGGTGTATGACTCGACGTGGACTACGTCATCGATCGAACCGCCTGCCGCCTCAACGCACTGCTGGACCCTCGTCAGGGCGTAACGAGCCTGTTCCTGAACGTTTCCCAGGCCAACCAAATTATCATCGTCATCCAATGGCAACTGCATACCAATGTAGACGAGGTCGTCCACCTTCTTCGCCGCACAGGTCACGTCCAGGGGCCACTTCTCGTACCGAGATTGGCCGAGATCGATATCGATGGCGTTCATTTGCTGCCGCTTCCTGTTGGCTCCCCTTGGCCCTCTACTGGACCCCTAAAGGTTTGGTTATGGGGATGCGTTCTTCTTTCACCTCATTCTCTCCCGGCGTGCAGCACGCGGTCCGAGCTGGTTCCCGCGTCCACCAGTGATTCCCTCGGCATTTCGAGGATGGCCCGTCCGACGACGGCCGCCTCCCCTCTGGTAGAATTGAGGTGGCGTGGGTGTACACGACGTTTCCGTCGCTGGTGAATCGGATGAGGATGGATGGTGGTAGGTGACTCGGCGTCTCGCGCGTTTGCCTGAGGCCCGGCGTGCAGGGTTCGGGATGCAGCTTCGATCAGTAGCTCCCTCCTGGCGGGGCACCAGCATTCACGTGTCCCACGCTTTGTCAAGCGCGGATGCTGCCAGGCCCGTTCCGAAATGTCAAGCGGGTAACACCGCGATCTGCGGCCGGGCATTTCACCGCTGGGGGGACTCAACATTCCGTCTAGAGATTCTCGCGCAGGACTCGGCACGGCAGACCGTCTCAGCGACGTTTGACACCGCAGCTCACCCGCGCCGCGGCATCGGCACCGGCGTCCGTCAGCTTCCGCTCCCGCACAACGTTATGCAGCTGCACGTCTACATAACTCGCCGCAACCTCAAAGCCCCGCTCGGCGTAGGCTTCGGCGGGCAGGCCGGCCATGAAGCGCATGACCGATCGCACGGACGGGGTCGCCTTCGCAGCGACGGCGCCGAAGCCGTGTCCCATCGCCCAGTCCAAGAAGTGGTCGAGAAGTTGGAGCCCGATCCCGCGCTCTTGATACGTCACGTCTCGCGCGTCCGTGTCACCGAGTTGGCCGACGTGGGAACATATAGATGCTGAGGTTTCGATCGGCAACGACGGCGTTGCGCTGCCGACGTCGCCCCAATAGAGGGGATTCCAGAGCCCGTTCGGCGCCCGCGTGCCAGCCGCGTAGCGCCGGAATTGCAGCTGGCCGACATGCCGGTCCCCATCGAACGCGAGAATCGCGCTCGATCCGAGGTCGCAGACGCGGGCCCGCACCTGCTCTCGGTCACCCTGACAACCAACAAGGTAGCGAGCCGATGTCGGCGATAGTCAGGGGCCGATACGTGATCGCATCATTCGCCATGTCGCGTCCCCCGGCGCCAGTTCCGGACATTCAGGCCCACTGGCAGTGCGGTAAAGCGGCTGGGTCCCGATCGCTATCTTCGCCGCGACACGTACGCGGGAGAGCCACGCGGAGGGGAGTACGCCGTGTAGCCGTCGCTGATCTCCGTCCCCCGCAGCACTGGCACTACCGCGCCAGATTCGTCCCGGGATGTTCTGGCGTTCGCCCGAACGGTATCTGTCCACTTAGCGAGGCGCTGTGTCGCTCCGAGAGGGAGTCTGGTCATGCCGGCCGTCGTGACTTGGAACGCGACTGGATCGCTCCACTCCAAAGCACGCGCGCATCTTGCTCGCGATCACCGGCGGGAACTCGGTCAGCGTCTCCCTCACCTGCTCGTCCCCCTCCCTTCACCCCTCTTACAGCCGGACCACTTCGCCAAATGGAGCGGGGTGCCAGAGACGAACTCGATCGGCGCTGGGACAATTCTCCTAGCGACGCCGCGCTATGCTCGTCCCCGTTGGGGGTGAGCGATGCCCTGGCTTGTGCTGCTGGCACTCGCATGCTCCTCACGGGGGCGGCATGTGAAGAGCAGTCGGAGGAAGAGCAGATCGCCGAGGTGGTGGTAGAAAGCATCGCACGCATTGGGGAGCAGGAACCGTTGTCACCCCCCGGATATCAACTCCCGGCCCCCGGACATCTGGCATCGCAGGTCGCGATCGAAGTTACGGTATGCGGCGACGCGGTCAGGCGGGCTGCTCTTATCGGGTGGGACTATGCCGCGGGGTATGGACGCAACCGTTCCGATGTAGCAGTCGATGTCATATTTAGCGTGGATTTCCTCACGGCAGATGGACGCCTTCTCCAGAAGGAGGTTCGTTCGGTGCGCGGGCTTCAACCGGGGTCCCGGGAGGATTGGAACGTGACCAACAGCGGCGTCTTCGTCGACTACGCCGAGCAGTGTTTCGCGCAGATCGAACGCGTGTTCGAGCCGTAAGTCGCCGGGAGGCGAGTGGGTTGTGAGAATCTCGACTGAGCCAGGCCCGCGAAAGGCCTCCGATCTGTGCCTCGGAGAGATCGCGGGCGCGAGTGGATCTGAGATAGCGCACTCAAGCGGCCGGGGGGGCCGAATGGACTCCGAAGCCGGGACGCCTTCAAGCTGCTCACGGGGTTGACGGGATGCCTCCCGACCGTCGGGGCGGCGCCCTCCGCGTGGAGAATCGTCCGCGGGTCCTTGTCGCCGTGGAAGAACCTCGATCAAGGGATGACGGTACCCGGTCTCTCGTCGAGTGGTTTCGGCCTCTAGCCGTCCCAGCGCGCGATCACTGACGAGGCCAGGCTGAGGGCACCGGGCTATGCGCGAATGAGGGGGGGCGCAGATCGCAGAGCCCGATGCGACGGACGCTGGTTAGTTCGCGGCGTCGAACTCGAACAGCCGCCCGTCGGGGGTTTGGTTGATGAAGCCGAACCAGAAGGCGTTGTGGCCCTCAATGCGGGGGAGCGAGTGGCCGTCGGCGGCGATGAGGGCTTCTTCGGTGATCTGCCACGTACGCCCGTCAACGCTCTCGATCGTGTCGCCTGCTGGGCTGTCGGCCAGGAAGGTGAGATCACCGTTGAGGTAAGCCCGTGCGCCCAAGCCGTCTCTAGTCGCGACGAGGGCGACGCTTAGGCCGGCGATCACGTCGTGCAGGACTCCCTGCTCGGCGATCAGCTCAACCGGATAGGCCACGCTTTCGCCGTCGCGCTGGATGACGTAAACCATCGCTTTGTCGCGCAGGCGGTCGTCGCTGAGCGGCACAGCGAAGAATGGGTCGGGCGAGGCGTTGTAATTAGCGTAGGCGGCGCCGGGGCGGTAGTCGCGTAGGAAGCCGGTCTCAATGTCGAGCACGAAGGTGTCGGGGTGATCCTCGAGCCAATCGCTGAAAGTCGTGTAGACGGTGGGCACTGCCTCAACCTCGACGCCGCTGTCGACGAGCGCTCCCCAGACCGGCTCCCCGGTGAACTGGTCCCAGAGCGTTCGCGTCTCGCGGTCCCACATGAGCTTGTTGGATCGGTAGAGCAGGCCACTGGTGCCGAAGCGGTAGACCCTGTCGCCTACCCGCCCGCTGTAGAGGATAGCGCTGCCGCAGAGCGTGCAGTAGGCGAGCGAGACTGGGACCCCGCCGACGGTGTCGTTGACCATTTCGTGCCAAGCGATGATGCGGATGGGGTAGGCGCGGGCGTCGCCGTTGATCTCCACGCCGATCACCGGATCGGAGGCGTTGATCCAGTCGGAGGCCTGTTGCGCCGTCGCGAATCCAGGCAGTTCGAGCGGCGGAATGCCATCAACGAGCACGCCACCCCAGACCACTTCCTGTGCGGAAATGCTACGCGGATGCAGCAAGCTGAGGAAGCTGCCGAGCTGTGGCTGCATCGTCGAGTAGAGGCGATTCTTGAACTTCAAGTAATCGGCCGTGTCCTCTTGCGGCGAATGAGCGGCGAAGAGCTCAGGGAAATCGTGGACGCTTACTGCGAACGGGCGCTCAAACCGTTGCCTGAGATGTTCGACGACCGGATTCCGCAGTGGTCCGGGGATCGCGGCGAGGTCGATGAGGTAGGAGTCCGCGATGGCAGGGTCGGCCGCGAGGAGCTCGCCGAGGATCGACGCAACGCCGCCCGGCACGCCGCCGGGGCCCGCCGCGAGAGGGTCGTCCCAGTAGACGAGTTGGATGAGCGATGCGGTGTTCAGCGCCGACTCGCGGGCGACCGGCACAACGGGCGCAACGTCTGGTTGGGAGCTGGATTCTGCGTCGGCGCCCGGCTCTACGACCGGATCACTGCCGCCGCAGGCCAGCAGCAGCGCCGGAGCGATGAGCAGGAGGCGTTTCATGACGGCGATCTCCAGCCCGCTCGCGCTCGCGGCACGATTACCAGATCGTGCCGGCGAGTAGGCCGCACTCGTCGGACGGGTTCGGGGCAAGGTTTCGGCGCTTTGTGCTAGGCCGACAACCATCGCGTAATGACCAGCTCGCCCCAATCGGCCAAGTTCCATCCCGTGTCAGCCCGCCTGGCGCTAGTGTTCACTTGTGCGGAATTCTACCTGCCAAGTACGCGGAGTAGGTGGGAAGTGAGGACTCGCAGCAGTGGTACTACAATCCCCACCGCGATGCTTGTCTGCTCGAAATGCGGTGCTGAGAATCCCGAATCGTCGCGAGCGCGCGAGCCGTGCGCAGCCGGGGTGACGGCAGGAGACCGGCTTCACCCCTCCCGGTAGGACAATGTACCTGCTGAATCCGTCCAGTGTTCGGGACATGTGCTCCGCCTGTGCGCGGGAAGGCAACTCGCTCGTTCGCCGCAACGCAGGGTGGCTTACATGCTGTGCGTGCGGGGAGCACTACTGCTGGGACTGCTCGCATAAGCTCGAGACCGCGTCAGAAGACCGTTGGTGGAGGAGGGTGCCGCTGTTCACCCGCCATCGCCTCTGCAGACGGTGTGGTGAGCGGATGTCGGAAAAGCCGCTGTTGAGCGGCTATTCGGGCGGCTAGTCGAACCGCACGGGTGCGGTTTCGCCAGTATCTGACACCCCGGATTGCTACAGGCAGCGTGGCCAGCTGCCCGAAACCTCACCTTCCAGCCACGGGGAAGGGGCGTGAGGGCGATCGGGTTTCGGGCGGATCGAACAACGACACCGGCGAAGATGGCACTCGTCGACCACCGTGCCAACGAAATCGAGGGGTCGGCACCCAGCGGGAGCGCGCACGCCCGCACATGGTCGAGGGTGGCCTGCAGGCCGAGGTCGCGAATAGAACAGCGGAGGTCCGGACGCGACGCCGTCGGCCTCGATGATACGGGAGGGACGTCGCACCGACTCAGGTAATAGGCGTGGCTACGGCGATCACGCCGCGGCCGCAGAACACGACCGCCGGACCACTCCCCGGACATTCGCGCTCGGCACCGTCAGGCCGCCCCCATCCGCCGCAACGGACGACAGATCTCGCAGCATTGCGGTGATGCTGGCGTCGAGCCGGTCTGACTGGAATCGAAGATGGCCAACGGTCGTGGCGTTTCACTCTCCGCCGAACTACATCGCATCGAGTCGATCTCCGACCAGCATAGCCGTCTCCTGGACGTGGGCGCGGCCGGATCGCCCTGATCGGTTACAGCGATACCCGCGACGATCAGGAGCGAGCCAGTCAACGACCACTCGTTGAGCCGGAGCCCCGTTCCGTGCCCCAGCTCCGGCCCGAGCCGGCGCCAGGCGCGTCCACGAATATGGAAACGGGAAGAGTGATCATCGCATCAGGCGAAGTGGCCGCTGACGGCTCCGTTGCAAAAGTATGAGCACGGAACCCGTCGCTGGCGGTGTCGATCGGCGCATGCTGGGTGAAGTTGGGGCCGATCCGATGCGATCGATCGTTGTCAGTGCGCAGGCCGAGCGCTGCCGGGGCCAGCCGATCTCTCCGGCCGCATGCAGGCTGCAGTGCGCTAGCATCCATCCGATCCAATCCGTGAGGGGGCGATAGGATGCGCATCTCCGACGTGAGCGTGACGATATGGGAATGGGCCGACATTCCACCCACACGCTACACGCGTTCCGTCGCGAGCAGCGAGAGCGGAAGCAGCCAGCTAGGGCTCGTGCGGATTTCCACCGACGAGGGCCTCGAGGGCCACGCCTTCGTGGGATCGTCCTTGGCGCCCGCTGATTGGGATGCTGCACTGTTGATAAGCCGCTTCAAGCCACTGCTGATTGGTGAGGACGCGTTCGCCCGCGAACGGATAAACCAGGCCATGTTTCGGCACGCGCGGGGCCAGGCCTTACGCATCGTCGGGGCCATCGACGTGGCGCTCTGGGACTTGGCAGCGAAGTTCGCGGGCCTTCCCCTACACCAACTCCTCGGGTCGTATCGCGACGCCGTCCCCGCCTACGCGAGTTCCGCCGTGCTCCCCGCGCCCGAGGCCTACGCCGAAGAGGCGGTCGCGATCAAGGAGTCGGGGTGGCCGGCGTACAAAATTCACCCGCCCGCTGAACCCGAACTCGACATCAAGGTCTGCGAGACCGTGCGCAAAGCGGTGGGCGACGATTTTCGCCTGATGCTGGACTCGACTTGGTCCTACGACTTTCCTGCCGCCGTGAGGGTGGGGCGGGCCCTTGAAGAGCTCGGCTTCTACTGGTACGAGGACCCGCTAGCGGCCGATGACATCTACGGATACGTGAAGCTGAAGCAGCGGCTTGATATCCCCATCATGGCGACAGAGCAGCCCTCCGTGGAGCTGACCGCCTACGCCCCGTGGCTGACCGCGCAGGCAACCGACTACCTGCGCGGTGATGTCGCATTGAAGGGTGGGCTAACGGCGTGCCAGAAGGCAGCGCATCTGGCGGAGGCCTTTCACATGAATTACGAGCTGCATCACGGTGGCAATTCGCTCAATAACGTCGCGATCCTCCATCTCGCGGCGGCCATTCCCAACACGGAATACTTCGAAGTGTTGTTGCCCGCCGAGGCGCAAAAACACGGGTTGATCGAAGACATCGACATCGATGAACAGGGCGCGGTCCATCCCTTCGACGGACCTGGGCTGGGCGCGCAGATCGATTTTGAGAGGATCGAGCGGATGAAAACCGTGGAGCTCGCCTAGGCGACCGTCGTATTGAGAC
Organism: Dehalococcoidia bacterium; assembly: GCA_965247775.1. GTDB lineage: Bacteria > Chloroflexota > Dehalococcoidia > Bin125 > Bin125. The sequence continues at coordinate 458,907 of OZ252031.1, read as the reverse complement.
GGCGTCGTATGCTAAGAACCTCCCAGCGATGTGCCAGAAACGGCCCACTGCGACCAAGACGCGCGCGGCCATCTCTCTCGTCGGACGGTGCGGCCCAGGATGCCAGAACAGGAGATGAGACAGGAATGGACGAGTTCACAATTACTCAAGACGAATATGCAGCGAGACGCCAGAAGACACAACTCGCGATGGCCGAGGAAGAATTCGACGCCATCATCGCTTATTCGACGGCGAAGGCCCAGGCGAACGTGCGCTGGCTGACGAGCTACTACGTTCGCTTCACGGGAATGCAGAATCGTCTGGACGGGAGCTACTACATGTTCGGCGCCGCGGCTTGTCTCCTCTCCGCGGACGACGACGAGCCTGTGGTGCGCACCGACCAGCCGTGGGACGTAGACCGTTGCAAAGAAATGTCGGTCTATCCCGACGCTGCTGGATCCGACGACCTCGGGGCTGAACTAGGACCGATTATCGCGGCGCGGGGATTCAAGAGAGTTGGGATCGACAACTGGTATCTCTTCCCCGCCAAAGACTACATGGCTCTTCAGAAGGCGGCACCGGAGACCGAATTCGTGCCGACCCATCTGATGTCCCACGTTCGGCGGGTGAAGAGCCCGACCGAGCTGGCCATCATGAGGCGCGCCGCCAAGGTCGCGGTCGCGGCGACTACCAAGGCGCTCGCAGCTGTGGAGGTGGGTGGCAGCGAGTACGAAGTTCAGCTCCTTTGCGAGTACGAGATGCGGGCGGGCGGCGATCTCCACCCCAGCGGCGAATCGGTCGGTGGATGTGGTCCGCACACGGCAACCGGGACCTACTTGCCGTCTCGGTACCACGACCGGAAGATGCAGGCGGGAGAGTGGGTAATGCTGGATGTCTGTCCACGCGTGGAGGGATACTGCAGCGACATCTCCCGACACCGGCTGGTGGGCGACGATAGCGACCTCGATCCCGAGCTGAAGCGCATGATGGATACCACCATCCTCATGAATGAGGAGGTGCGGAAAGCGGTCAAGCCGGGTGCAACGGGGCGCCAGCTCAACGAACTCGCCACTGACATAGCGACCCAGGAAGGCTTCGGTGAGAACAAGATCGGCCTTCTGGGGCACGGTGTCGGAATTGATATCCACGACATTCCGGATTACTACTTCGATGACCACCCCTTGCGAGCGGGTGAGGTAATCACGGTCGAACCGTGTCTTCTTCTACCCAACATTGCGGGAACACGAATCGAGGACACCGTCCTCGTGACAGCGGAGGGAAGCGAAACGCTCACCGAGAGCCCGCGGGGCATGTATCCGGGTTGATCCCGAGCTGTGTGGCGGCGGCGGCGACCCTCGCATTGGGGTTTTTAGCGCACTATTCCCGCGACCACGATCGCCCCCCCGTCCGGGGACGCTCACGGGCAGCCTGATGGATAGCGGGCGCGCCGAAGGAAGAGTCGTCGCGGCTGTGCATCAGCGGCGTATCCAGCGGTGCGGTCGCGTTCTGACCAAGGATCCAGATGGCTAGCCAGACGGCCCGATCCTCCGGATGCGGGTTGGCGGCTCGGCATTCGGGCCGGGACCTCCTGGGAAGCTTCAGCCGCCCAGAAACTGCACCGGGTCGCCCACACGGCGGCCGCACTCCCGGCAATCACGGTCGCGGATGAAGAAGAAGAGAGAAAACCACTCAGGCGGCCTATGCCAGCGCATCGGCGACTTCGTCAGTGTGTCGAAGCAGTCGAGGCAGTAGATCACGCCACACGACGAGCACAGTGCACGTCCCTTGTCGCCGAAGAGGAATCCCCGACCGCCCGGGGGAATGGCCCTCCGGCACCCCGAACACTGTTCAGCCATGACGCCCTCCGATCAGAGCCGCGATCTCGCGTGCGCAGGGCTCGCCGGCCGGGGTTGCGGGCTCCCCACGGTGCCGGTGATCCTGCTCGACCTCTCGGCTGAGGATGCCCGGCTGCTCAACGTCGCGCTGAACCGGATCGGCGGGGAGTGGGACGCGGACCCCGCCCGTCACGCTGACCGAGCCGTCCGACGCCGCGGTCGCCGCGCGCTGCCGACCCGAGGAAGCATCGGATGCTGCCCCCTGGTAAGTTACCTTCCCGGCTCCGATCCAATAGCAACGCTTACCATTCGATAGGGAATTACATACCAGGGTAGACAGGCGAGGGACCGCTAGCGTTTGCGCTGCGTCCACTCTTTGAGGTAGCGCCACTCGCCGGGCTTCTTGGGCGGCACGTTCAGGATCGCTCGCGCGACGTTCTCTGGGGTGTCATCGATCGGTTCCGGCATCGGCAACGGAGGCCGTCCCCGCTTGCGCGGTTCGGCATTGTTGTCGGACATACGTGTTCCCCAGGCGGTTGGTACCGCTAATCGTCGAAGGAGGGAGCGTCGTCTTCTTTCACTGGCTCCTGCGATTCGACAGGCGGTTCACTCTTGGTCCTGGAGAAGACTTCGAGCACCTCCGCGAGAATGGTGAGACTGATGGGCTCTCGCGTGTTCAGCGCGAACTCGTTCCCATCGGGCAGTTTCCCCCTGAGCTGGGTCTGAAATCCTGTCGCGGTTGACATCGGCATTGGGCCTCCTTCGGGTTGCGCTTCCGCAACACTAGTAGGCTGACCGACGAAACCACCACCACTTTCATTGACTGATTTTTGGCCCGCGAAATCGATCGCCTCAATATACTGCTTTGCGGCTGTTGTAGCGGCTCCCTTCGTGAATCCCTCTATCTCCAAATGGGCCTCAATCGTTCTTTGCGACGGGATCGCATCCCCGGCAAAATGATCGTTCAGTTTCTGATGGAGCGAGGGCGCTTGGGCAGCCTCCCTCAGGGCTTCCGATCGCGCAGGTTCCTCTCCAACAAGCACGATCATGCCCGCCTTGCTCACCCCGACAGACCCTTTCCCACGAGTCTCTAGGAGACCGTAGGCCAACGCGGCTGAAAGGGATCCCTGCGCAGCACCGCTCTTGCTCGTGGTGTATCCCATCGCTAGACAGGCCGCCTCCCGCTCAATGTCCGTCTGCGCATGCAAGTCCTTGATTTTCCGCACCCGCGCAATCGTTTCCCGTAACCCCGATCGTGGATAAGAAGGGCTGCGCGGCCGCTTGGCCATTTCCATGACTACCTCGCTTCCTGGCTTCATCATAGTCACGCGCGGGCAAGAGATCAAGCAAGTTTTGAGCTAGCGACTAGCTTCTAAGCGTTACTGCGTGGAGGTTAGCTTAAAGGGGGGATCCTGCACCCCAACTTGCGATGGCCTAGGCCGTCAGCTCCCGGTACTGGAGACGCTTCCCCACGAGACCACGGGCAACGGAGTGCATCTGCTCGGCGGTGTCGAGGGAGCGCTGATTATGCCGTCCCGCAAATTCGGACCCGTAACGGTCCAGGTGTTTCGGGCTCATCTGGTGATACGTCCCTTGGTAGCCACGCTTGAGGAGTGACCAGAACGATTCCACGCCGTTCGTGTGCGCCTGCTCGCGCACGAACTCGCCCACCCCATGGCGGACGGCCCCGTGATTCGGGAGTCCCCGATAGCCGAGGTGCTCGTCCGTGTAGACCATCGCATCCCGATTGACCCGCTCCGCGATGAAGCCTTTGAGTGTCGGGCCGTCCGTCCCCGGAACGACGGCAGCACGGACGCGGTTCGTGGCGCGGTCCTTGACGCCCGCGACGGCGGTCTTGCCGACGGGACCGCGACCCGCCCGGAGCTTCTTCGATGAGTGCTTGTTGCCCTCCTTGCCGCCGATGAATGTCTCGTCGGCTTCGACGGGGCCAGTGAATGGCGGGAGATCCTGTCGGTAGGATTCGCGGATACGGTGCGCCAGGTGCCACGCCGTCTTCTGGGTGACGCCCAGGTCGCGGTGGAGCTTCATGGACGACGTTCCCTTGAGGCCCGTATTAAGGATGAAAATCGCGAGCGCCCAGACCTGGTAGCCCAGCTTCGATCCCTCCATCACCGTTCCCGTTTTGACCGAGAAGTACTTGCGGCAGGCGCGGCAGTGGTAGCGCATCCTCGGGTGCTTGGCCCCGTCCTGCACGTTGGCCGATTCGCAGCGCGGGCAGATCGGCCCGTCCGGCCAGCGAATCTCGGCGAACCATGCCTCGGATGCCGCGTCGTCCGGGAAGAGCTGCATCACCTCAACAAAGGTGATCCCCTTGCGTTCGTTTCGCCCCGGTCCCTGCTTGGCCATCGCTGCACCCTCCAATAAAGAGATTATAGTAGACTTACAGCCGCCTGTCTACCCTGGTATGTAATTCCCATTCGATACCTCTGGTATCGATCGGGGGGTTGGTAAGGAGGTAAGCCGCCTTCTGGGGGCCGGCGGGCGCTCAGCCGGGGGCCAGCAGACGGGCGGCCGGGCTGAAGGCGGCGTGCACGGCGGCGGCCTTGGCGGCGGCGTCGGTGGCCGCGTAGCGCCGGCCCATCGTCCTGCCTCGAAAGCAGAGGGTGGACGACGCCCGCCCCTCGGCGGCTCCGGCGACGGCTCGGTCTCTTCATGAGTTGGGCGGTCTGGAGCGGGAGACGGGACTCGAACCCGCGACCCTCTGCTTGGGAAGCAGATGCTCTACCACTGAGCTACTCCCGCTCGGTCCGGCGCTCCCCCAGTCTAACGGCGCTTTCCCGCCCCACCAAACCGCCCCCGCGGCCGCAACGAGCGCTGGCGCACTCCTGCCCCACCCGACATCGCCATCACCGCTCGCCACTCGGCGGCGGAACCCCCGCGTCCAGGTGCGCCGGCCACTCCAGCCAGGCGCAGAGGCTCTCCCCCATCACCGCCGACAGCGCCGCCCCGCGCAGAAACGGCAACTCCTCGCGAAAGAGCGCGACGAGCTGCGCGTAGCTGCCGGGCAACCGCGACAGATCGGACCCCCAGAAGACCCGCTCCGGACCGAAGGCGTCCAGCACCCGCGCCAGCAAGGGATGCAACGACGGGTAGGGATACGGCTCACTGCTGTAGTACGGCAGCGTCGAAGCCTTCACGCACACGTTTCGATGTACGTGCAGCGCCACCAGATCATCGATCTCCGCCGCGATCGCCCCGTCCTTCGCCCCGCCGCTGAGGCCCAGGTGATCGATCGTCAAGCGCAGACTGGGGAACGTGCTCGCCAAACGCCCCGCCTCTTCCAGTTGTCCCGGCACATGCAGCATCACCGGCACCTCCCGCTCCGCCGCGATCGGCCACAACCAATCCGCCGCGCCGTCGTTCAGTACCACCCCCGCCGCCGGCACGAAGACGAAGCGAAGCCCCGCCACCGCCGGCTCCCTCAGCAGCGCCTCCAGCCGCCTCGGCCCGTCCGCGGCGCGCAGGTCCAGGCGCGGCATCACCCGGAACCGCTCTGGGTGATCGCGCGACGCCTGGATCGCGTAGCCGTTGCGGTATCCCTCGAAGAACGGCGGCACCAGCACCGCCCGCTCCACCCCCGCCGCATCCATTTCTTCCAGCAGCGCCGCCGGGCTGAGCGGCGGCCGGTGCCGCGCCGCCGCTTCCTGCCCCCCGGCCGGCCAGGGATCAGTGGGACGCTCCGCCTCCCACACGTGCACTTGCGCATCCGCGATCATCATCGTCCGGACTCCTCCTCAAAACGGCATCTCCCTCGCATCAGGCCACCGCCCCCGACGCCCGCAGCGCACGCGCCGCTTCCTCCTCGTAGCCCAGCTCCTGCAACAGCTCTGTGCTGTGCTGGCCCGGATGCGCCGGCGGCCCTTGTACCGCACTCGGCGTCCGCTCGAAGCGCGGCACCGGCGCCGGCTGCACCACCCCCGCCACCTCCACGAACGCCGCCCGCGCCTGCGCCTGTGGATGGTCCGGCGCTTCCGTCGGCTCCAGCACCGGCGCGAAGCAGACGTCGCTCCCCGCCATAATCGCCTCCCACTCATCGCGCGTCTTCGACAGCACGATCGCCACGACCCGCTCCTTCAGCGCCGGCCACGCACGATCTTGCGAGGCAGGCGGACGTTGCGGAGGCCGCGGAAGGGGTCGTTGTCGGTGTAGCCGGCGGCGCGCAGCCAGGTGCAGAAGCAGCGCACCTCGCGGAAGGCGCGGTGGCGGGTGTCGGGGCTGTGGGCGGCGAAGCGGGCGAGGGAAGCGACGACGTGATCGGGGCGGATCCGGTGGGGGTCCAGCGGGGCTCCGTCATCGCGCAGGGAGCGCTGGAAGTGGGCGAGCGACTCGCGGTAGGCGGCGACCGTGCGGGGCGACTTGCCCTCGACGGCACAGCGGGCCAGGTCGCAGGCGGGGTGGGGTGCATGCCTTGTCCATGAACGCTCGGACGGCGGCGGTAGTCAAGCCCCGATCGCCCGGGGGCGCGGGGTGTTGGGGGACGCCGGCAGTCGACGTTGGCGCCGCGGAGGGCGCCGTCCCCTGAGAAGCTGTCGTACTGGGTCTCCGTCGCCCTACACAGGCGACGGCCTCCTTCCCGGCTTTCATATGTACGCCTTTTCTGCTGCCCGAACACCGCCGTTTCACTCACCAGCTCACTCCCGGCAGGGCGGGCAAGCGGTCCGATCTAACGCAATTGTGGCACGAGGCCAGCCTTCCCGTCGGTCCACCGCCTGGCACGGCGACCGCATATCATCGCTCCTCGTCGGCCTCCAATAGACATGTCGGCCCGGCCGTCACCGAGCTGGAGGAGATTGCTATGCACACCTCTCAACCTGACCGGTCCTCCGGCGAGGACCGGCTCGATGAGGTCCTGGCTACATTCAGTGCGCTGGCGCGCAAGTCTGCGGAGAGCAGGTACGTCTACCGAGGTGAACCCAAAGCAGTAACCCAAGAGTCTCATCCAGCCTCTATCGCCAGTTTCCTGAGCCATTCGGGACTTCGATGACGTACTAGCCCTCGACCCAAAGTACGCGCTCGCCCTGTACAACAGGGCCATCGCCCGTCTCGCCCAGATGGAATGGGAAGAAGCAAAGGCTGACCTCCAGGCGGCACGGGATCTCGGGTGCGATGTTGCTGCCGAGTTCTTGGGAGAGTTCTGTGGCCGCCGCAGAGTTCGAGGGCAAGTTCGGCGCCAAGCTGCCATCCGAGGTCACTACGCTGCTTCGTCGGCCGTCGGCGATAGCCGCTTCGGAGGAGCTACGAACCGCAAGCGGGCGGGCTTGGAACGCCCGGTGGGGCGCTCGGGGCAGAGACGCTACTGGCAGACCCGCGCGCGCCAGCCTCCCTCTTCGAGTGGGCGCTGGGACGGAGTGGGAGGCGGGACTGGTCGGTGCTGCTTCCCGCGTTGCTCAAAGACAGTCTAACCTGCAACCTGCCGTCGCGTGCGCCATATGCTGATCTTGTGGAAAGTCACGGAGCATGTTCCGGGGAGGAATCAGTTGCCTTTGGAGGCTCCAGTTTTAGGATCTTATTTCCACGCCGCCAAAGAGACACAACCCGGTTAGAGTGAGTTGGCCCACGGGCGAGGTGGGGGCAACTCGTTTGGATGCGACACCGCCTAATACAGCCCTGGTTTGGACATTTACAGCCCAGTCTTCAGGAACTAGGAGCCTGACGCTGCCAAGGCCGGTTATGATGTTGATCGTCGCTCCCTCATCGGCGATGGTCGCACGACGCAAGTCTATGTCGCTGCTACCGAGTACAACGTAAACTCGACCGCCTCGAAACTGCTGGCTGGCGATCTGGTTGTCGCTGCTGCCGAAGAAATTGGTCACTCTTATTCTGGAGTCGGCTACCGCGTGTCTTGCCATCTCGTAAGATTCCCGCCTGCGAGTATTGGCTTCACTCTACATTAGACATAGAGGGAAAATTGTGCTGACCCCCGGGCTGCATGGAGCCTCAAAGACCGCACGGAATCAGACTCCGGCCCACACAGACGGGCCGATCTATCGTGGGTTGGCCATATGGATCGAGCCGCTCATTCCAGGATCGTTATGAACCAGGGAGACCACCGAGCTAGACGACATGCGGGTCCGCCGTGGACCGGAGATGCTCCTACCGCACGTGCGCCGCGACCCCGCGCTTGCCCCCAGATCCCTGCCCACCGCTAGACTCACCCCTCAACGCGAGAACCCGCCCAGCAAGGAGTCCCCGTGGTCAAGGTCGTCCTGCAGCTTTACCCCGTCCTGCCGGCCGCCGATGAGGCCGAACGCATCGCCCTCCGCCCCATTGGCCGCAACAAGGCCCGCTACCAGGAGACCCTGCGCGGCTGGAACGAGATCATCCAGGCCGCCGACCGCCTCGGCGTCTGGGGCGCCGCCACCATCGAGCACCATTTCCACTCCGAGGGCTACGAAGTCGGCCCCAACCCCGGCGTCCTCAACGCCTACTGGGCCGCCATCACCAAGAACATCCGCGTCGGCCAGCTCGGCTACGTCATGAGCGCCCAGAACCCCTTCCGCGTCGCCGAGGAGGTCGCCATCCTCGACCACCTCAGCCAGGGCCGCTGCTTCGTCGGCTTCGCCCGCGGCTACCAGGCCCGCTGGACGCAGGTGCTCGGGCAACACCTCGGCGCCCCGCCCACCCTCTCCGACGGCAGCGCCGACGACCAGCGCAACCGCGCCATCTTCGAAGAGCAGGTCGCCATGGTGCTCCGCGCCTGGACCCAGGAGAGCGTCACCCACAACAGCGACCTCTGGCAGATCCCCTACCCCTACGAGGCGGGCGTCGCCAACTGGCCCATGATCAACGCCACCCGCAAGCTCGGCGCCCGCGACGAGGCCAGCGACGCCGGCACCGTCCAGCGCATCTCCGTCGTCCCCGCCCCCTACAGCGACCCCCACCCGCCCGTCTTCGTCGCCACCACCGCCAGCCCCGCTTCCATCGAATACTGCGGCCGCCACGGCTTCATCCCCAACTTCTTCACCCCCCTGGAGGCTTCCCTCAAGCAGGGACCGACCTACCTGGAGGCCGCCCGCGCCGCCGGCTACACCGTCGAACTCGGCCAGAACGTCGCTCAGACCCGCATCATCAACATCGCCGCCTCAACGGAGGAGGCGCGCCGCCGCGTCGCCGCCTACGACGCCGACATCTGGAAGCACTTCTACAACCCCTTCTACGCCGCCTTCGGGGGTCCAAAGGAGGACGCCACCGATCCGGAAGCCATGAACACCGAGGAACTCGTCGATGAGATCCTCGCCTCCGGGCTCTGGAAGATCGGCACCGCCGCCCAGGTGCGCGATGAGCTGGTCGAGGAGTGGACCCGCTTCCCCACGGAGTACATCACGCTCATCTTCCACTACGCCCAGCAGCCCAAGGAGAGCGTCATCGAGAACCTTGAACGCTTCATGCGCGAGGTCAAGCCCGCCCTCGACGAACTCACCGCCCACTACGAGACCACGCCCATGGCCCCTGCCACCGCCGGCGACTGACCGTCCCCTCGGCGCGCGCTGGCTGAGCACCGGCTGCTGGCTGCGGAGCAAGGGCCTAGGCCTCCTCCGCCCTCCCCGCTCCACTGAGCCGGGGATCACCGTCGTGCACCACGCACATGCGGAACCACGAGCACCGCGGGAACGCGCCCGTCTGCAGCCACACCTCCCCCTGCGCGCCCAGGTCCGCCTCCACCGCCCCGCCCCACACCGGGAACTCCCCGCACTGGCGCGGTCGCGGCTGATCGTGCACCCCGCAGCCGCCCCCGCCGTCCGCGTGCGGCTCGAAGGCCGCGCAGCGGAACCGCGTCGGTGTCAGCGCCTGCGCGTCCGCAGCCTCGTACCCACGATCCCGCCAGCCCGCGTCCGTCCGCTCCAGTGGCAGAATCAGCCGCCCCGCCGTCGTCAGCCCCGCGTATTGGTCACCCGGCAACGATCCCCACGTCCAGAACCCATCCGTCCGGCGCGAATCGCAGCAATCCCCGCACCCGTTGCACTCGATCGCTCGCGCCTCGGCCAGGGTGAGGTAGCGCACATCCGGCGCGTCCGAGTCTCTGGGCGCCACCGCAGGGTCCGTCATCGCTTTCCTCGGCCAGCCGAACCCCCGAGCGATCGCTTCTCGGCCCCCAGTCCCTCCGTGTGCGAAACTTGCCGCCGCGGGAGAGGACCCAACCATGTTCACATCGATCGCCGGTCGTGTCGCCCTCGTCACCGGCGCCGGCCGCGGCATTGGCAAGGGCGTGGCGCGCGTCCTCGCTGCCGAGGGCGCGCGCGTGCTCCTCGTCGCCCGCAGCCAGGATGAGGGCCCCCGAGCCGTCGCCGAGATCGAGGCCGCTGGCGGCGTCGCTGCCTTCCTCCCCGCCGACGTCACCTCCCGGCCCTCCATGCAGGCCGCCGCCCAGGCGGCCGTCGACCGTTTCGGCGGCATCGACATCCTCTGCGCCAACGCCGGCATCTTCCCCGAAGCTCGCCTCGACGCGCTGACCCTCGCTGAGTGGGATCAGGTCCTCGCCACCAACCTCACGGGATCCTTCCTCTCCGTCCAGGCCTGCCTCCCCGCCATGCAAGCCGTCGGCCGCGGCCGCATCATCCTCATCTCCTCCATCACTGGGCCCATCACCGCCTACCCAGGCTGGTGCCACTACGCCGCCAGCAAGGCCGGCCAGCTCGGCTTCCTCAAAACGGCCGCCCTCGAACTCGCCCCCCACCACATCACCATCAACGCCGTCCTGCCCGGCAACGTCGCCACCGAGGGCCTCCACGGCATGGGCGAGCAGTACGTCCGCGACATGACTGACGCTATCCCCATGAAGCAGCTCGGCACCGTCGATGACGTCGCCCACGCCTGCCTCTTCTTCGCCTCCGACGAGGCCGGCTTCATCACCGGCCAGACCCTCGTCGTCGATGGCGGCCAGGTCCTGCCCGAGTCGCTCCAGGCCCTCCAGGCGATCTAAGGACCCCATCGAGGAGCGCCCTCCAGAAGCTACCGTGGCCCACAACGAACTCCCCCACGACCTCCTCCTCCAGCGCCTCACGGCCATGGCCTGCGCCGCCCTCCCCCGCTACGGCCTCCCCCCCGACTCCGCCGTCACGCTGCTCAACCACTCTGAGAACACCACATTCCGCATTGATTCCCCCCGCGGCGCCGAGCCCCGCGTCCTCCGCATCCACCGCACCAACTACCAGACTCCTGCCGCAATCCGCAGCGAGCTGCACTGGATGCAGGCCCTCCGCGACGACGCCGGCATCACCACCCCCACCCCCATCCCCGGCCCCGACGGCCGCCTCGTCCAGCAACTCGAAGCACCCGGCATCCAGTCCCGCCGTGCCGTGCTCTTCGACTTCCTCCCCGGCCATCAGCCCGACGAGTCCGATCTGCTCAGCCCCTTCCGCCGCCTCGGCGCGATCGCCGCCCGCATGCACGCCCACGCCGTCTCTTGGCAGCGCCCCCCGGGCTTCGAGCGCTTGCGCTGGGACCATGCGCACATGCTCGGCGCCCGCCCCAACTGGGGCGACTGGCGCGCCGGCCCCGCCCTCGACCCCGCTCGCGTCGCCCTCCTCGATCGCCTCAGCGCCACGCTCCGGCGCCGCCTCGATGCCTACGGCGCCGGCCCCGGCCGCTTCGGCCTCATCCACGCCGATCTCCGCCTCGCGAACCTCCTCCTCGACGGCGACCAGACCTACGTCATCGACTTCGACGACGCCGGCTTCGGCTGGTTCCTCTACGACTTGGCCACCGCCCTCAGCTTCATGGAGGAGCGCCCCGACGTGCCCGAACTCGTCGCCGCCTGGCTCGAAGGCTACCGCTCCCTCCACCCCCTCAGCCAGGACGACGAACGCGAGATCCCCACTTTCCTCATGCTCCGCCGCCTCCTCGTCCTGGCCTGGATCGGCTCCCACGCCGCCACCGACCTCGCCCGCGACCTCGGCCCCCAGTACACCGCCGGGACCTGTCGTCTCGCCCGGGACTACCTGCGCACGTTCGATCGGACGGGAGACGGCAATGCCTGACACCAAGGCGGACTTCCTCAAGCGCACCAAGCGCTACTGGAACCCCGGCAAGACGGCCGCCTGGCAGGACTTCGGCGTCGATCTCGTCATCGACCGCCGCCAAGGCTACTTCCTCTACGACATGGACGGCCGCCGCCTCATCGACGTCCACCTCAACGGCGGCACGTATAACCTCGGCCATCGCAACCCGGAGATCGTCGCCGCCCTCAAGGACGGCCTCGACCACTTCGACATCGGCAACCACCACTTCCCCTCCCTGAAGCGCACCGAACTCGCCCAGGCCCTCGCCGCCTGCACCCCCGCTGACCTCCAGCACACTATCTACGCCAGCGGCGGCGGCGAGGCCATCGACATCGCCCTCAAAACCGCCCGCCACGCCACCCAGCGCCGCAAGATCGTCTCCATCGAGCACTGCTACCACGGCCACACCGGCCTCGCCCTCGCCTGCGGCGACGACCGCTTCTCCCGCCTCTTCCTCAGCCATGGCGCGCCGGACGTCTTCCAGCACGTCCCCTTCAACGACCTCGGCGCCATGGAACACGCCCTCGCCCCCGGCGACGTCGCCTGCGTCATCATGGAGACCATCCCCGCCACCTACGGCTTCCCTCTCCCCGCCGACGGCTACCTGCAAGCCGTCAAGGCCCTCTGCGAGCGGCACGGCACGCTCTACATCGCCGACGAAGTCCAGACCGGCCTCATGCGCTGCGGCGCCATGTGGGCCATCGATACCTACGACGTCCAGCCCGACATCCTCGTCACCGCCAAGGGACTCAGCGGCGGCCTCTATCCCATCGCCGCCGTCGTCGCCGCCGCGCGCTGTGCCGGCTGGCTCACCGAGGACGGCTTCGGCCACATGTCCACCTTCGGCGGTGCCGAACTCGGCTGCATCGCTGCGCTCAAGACCCTCGAGATCACCCAGCGCCCCGAGGTTCGCGACAACGTCCGCCGCATGACCGAATTGTTCGCCACGGAGCTGGAGGCCATCCGCGCCCGCCACGCGGACTTCTTCATCGCTGTCCGCCAGCGCGGCGTCGTCATAGGCCTGGAGTTCGATCACCCCCAGGGCGCGAAGTTCGTCATGAAGGCCCTCTACGAGAACGGCGTCTGGGCCATCTTCTCCACCCTCGACCCCCGCATCCTCCAGTTCAAGCCCGGCCTCCTCTGCGACCGCGCCCTCTGCGATGAAATCCTCGAGCGCCTCGACACCGCCATCGGCCTTGCCGCCGCCGAGGCCCGCTGATCGGACGCGTAGCGGTCCTCGCCCCCGCCCGATATCTTCCCTCGCACGGGGGCGGCGGCCGCTGGCGGTCCGCCTTCTCCACCACCAGGAGGACCCCCATGGCCATCGGCCTGCGCAACCGGCGGCTCAACCGCGCCCACTCCATCGACGACCTGCGCACCGCCGCCCGCCGCCGCCTGCCTCGCGCCGTCTTCGACTTCGCCGACGGCGCCGCTGAGGACGAAACCACCCTCGCCGCGAATCGGGCCGCCTTCCAGCGCTACGACTTCCTTCCCCGCGTCTTCCAAGACGTCTCCCACGTCGACCTCACCACCACGGTGCTCGGACAGACCGTCGCCTCCCCCATCATCGTCGCCCCAACTGGCCTTCCCCGCCTGATCCATCCCCAGGGGGAACGGGCGATCGCCCGTGCCGCCGCCCGGGCCGAAACCGTCTATACCCTCTCCGCCATGGGCAGCACCTCCATCGAGGACGTGGCCGCCGTCTCCTCAGGCCCCAAATGGTTCCAGGTCTACGTCTGGCGCGACCGCGCCCTCGTCCGCGACTTCTTCGCTCGCTGCCGCGCCGCCGGCTACCACGCCCTCTGCATCACCGTCGACGTCCCCGTCCTCGGCCAGCGCGAGCGGGACCTCCGCAACGGCATGACGATCCCGCCCCAGCTCACCGCCGGCGCCATCTTCGACGCCGCCCTCCACCCCGCCTGGTGGTGGGGCTTCCTCACCAGCAAGCGCGTCACCCTCGCCAGTGTCGTCGCTCACGGCGAGGCCGGCCGCACCGACGTCACCACCCTCGGCACATACGTCAACAGCCAGTTCGACCCCAGCGTCACTTGGGACGACCTTGCCTGGATGGTCGCCGAATGGGACGGCCCCCTCACAGTGAAGGGCATCCTGCGCCCCGACGACGCCCGCCGCGCCGTCGATCTCGGCGCCCGCGGCATCATCGTGTCCAATCACGGCGGCCGCCAGCTCGACGGCGCCATCGCCGCCCTCGACGCCCTCCCCGCCGTTGTCCAGGCGGTCGGCCACGACGCCGAGGTCATCCTCGACGGCGGCATCCGCCGCGGCGCCGACATCGTCAAGGCCCTCGCCCTCGGCGCCCGCGCCTGCATGACCGGACGCCCCTATCTCTACGGCCTCGGCGCCGCCGGGGAGCCCGGTGTGGACCGCGCCCTCAACCTGCTCCAGGCGGAGACGCGCCGCGCCATGGCCCTCGTCGGCTGCACCCGCGTCGATCAACTGGACGAATCCCTCGTTCGCCGCCGCTTGCCCTGGGAGTAGCCGCCGCCGCAGTCCTCAGGCGCCCCTTCAGCTGGCGTTCCGCGCCGTCGCGGGACGCGGCTGGGCGACACCGATCCGAGTCGGGCGCAAAAAGGAAACCGGAGGGGCCTCTCCCTCCGGTTTCCTGGTCGACGCCTTGGGCAGTCAGCGCCGAGGTGATGTGTCGCCATCAGACGATCGGCGCGTGTGCTCCGGCGGGCGTCACTGGCGGACTGGTGCAGCTGCGCGCTCCGCGGCCGGCTGGCGGGCCCAGTGGAGTACGGGCGCAAGGAGCAGCAGGCTCGCGGCGCCGACGATCATGATGACCGCGCCGACGCCGATGACGAGGTCGGCCACTCTGAATCCCACGATGGCCATGTTCAGGGAGTTGCGCAGCGTCAGCCCCTCCAGGTACGTAGCGCGCTCATCGGAGCCGCGCTCGAGATCGCCGTAGGGTCCCAGCCGGCCCAGCGTGTGGGCGGTGATCGTGTCTTCCTGCGCCTCGGCGGTCGCCACGTCGACGATGGGGGTGTCGGGGATGACCGCATCGCTGGCTGTCGTGGCCTGCTCCGCGACCAGTGCCTCTCGGACCGTGTCCTGAGCGGCGACGCCTTCGTAGATGAAGAAGGCGCCGAGGCCCACGAAGAACACGCCCAGCATCACCGCAGCCAACCAGAGGTTGTGGCGAACGATGGTGGCGAATCCGTCTCTCATAACCGTTCCCCTTCCTCTTTGCCCGAGCGGTCGCCCGTCAGTAAATCTTGAAGACGATCCGGACGGCGGCGATGACCTGCTCGTCGCCGCCGAAGACCGGGGCGCTGGGGGCGGTCGCGGCCTCGGCGGCGTCCGCAGCCGGGGCATCCCTGACGCTGACCGGCGTGCCGCTGCCGAGCTCCTCGATGACGCTCACCCGGCCCAGGCTGACGCCGGCGCGCTCGGCCATGGCGGCCGCCTTGCGGCCGGCTTCGTCGATGGCGGCGCGGCGCGCGGCCTCCTCCAGGGCGGGGCGGTTGCTGACGAGGAAGCGGATTCCGCTGATGGAGACGGCATCGCCGCCCGCCCTGACCGCAGCGTCGATGATGTCGCCGATCGTGTCCACGCCGGCGATCGTGACGCGGATGGTGTTGCTGAAGCGGAAGCCGATGCTGACCTCACCCTCGTCCGCGGTGTACTCGAAGTCTTCGCGGAGGGTGATGCGGACGGTCTGGAGGTCTCCGTCGGCGACGCCGTGCTCGCGGAGCGCGGCGCGGACGACGTTCAGCGCCTCCGCGCCAGCCGCCAGCGCCTCGGTCGCGGTGGGCCGGAGCGCGGAGACGCGGATGTCGATGCTGGCGCCGTCGGGTGGGGCAGCGACCGTGGCCGAGCCGATGACCGTGAGCGTGCTCACCGTGTGCGCCGGGACCTGCGCTTCCGCGCGCTGGCTCCCGCCCAAGGCGAACACGCCGACGGCCAGCGCGGCCAGTAGCGCGACCCCAATGCCCATCGTTCGCAGTCGTGTCATGGCAATCCCCCTTCGCTTGGGGAGACCCCATTGGGCTCCCACGAGAGGATAAACGGCTGGCCGACACGCCCGGTTCCCTGCGGTGGGGCGTGCAGCTCCGCACGTGTCGAACGCGGCAGCGCTGGGAGGCCGAAGCCGACGCCGCGGGGGGCTGAGGCTGGCGAGCATCCAACACGGGGCAGCCTGTCGCGGCCGGCCGCCACCCGGACGGCGAGATCAGTCGCCAGATAGCCGCGGGGCGGAGGCCCGGTCGTCCTCCTCCAGCAGGATCGTCACGCGGCCCTGGGGGATCAGCCCATCCACCAGCCACCGCCAACTCGACGGCGCCATCGCCGCCCTCCCCGCCGTTGTCCAGGCGGTCGGCCATGACGCCGAGGTCATCCTCGACGGCGGCATCCGCCGCGGCGCCGACATCGTCAAGGCCCTCGTCCTCGGCGCCCGCGCCTGCATGACCGGACGCCCCTATCTCTACGGTCTCGACGCAGCCGGGGAGCCCGGCCTGGACCATGCCCTCGACCTGCTCCACGTGGAAACCAGCCGCGCCCTGCCCCTGTTCGGCTGCACCCGCGTCGATCAACTGGACGAATCCCTCGTTCGCCGCCGCTTGCCCTGGGAGTAGCGGCCCTCCCCGGCCCGCCCCATCTCCGCTCGGCGCGACCTCAGTAGAAGATCGCCCGTCCCACTCCTCCACCAACCGCGATGGCGTCCCCCGAGATCGCCACGGATCGCGGCGACGCCAGAAACACCACCACGTCCGCCACGTCCCGCGCCTCCACCGCCCGGCGGATCGTGTTGCTCTCGAACATCTCCCGGCGCAGTTCCTCGACTGCGCGCCCCGTCCGCGCCGCCCGCGCCGCCAGCACCTCCGGCGTCCGCTCCGTCACCGTCAGCCCCGGATGCACCACCGTCACGTTGATCCCGTCCCGCCCCAGCTCGTCCGCCAGGTTTTTCGTCAGCGCCGACACCGCCACATTCCGCATGCTCCCCACCATCGATCCCGACTGCCGTGCCGCCAGTCCGCTCACGTTGATGATCCTGCCCCACCCCTGCGCCCGCATCTGCGGCGCCACCGCCCGGGCGCAGCGCAGGTACCCCATCACCTTCACGTTCATGTCCTCCCAGAACAGCTCGTCCGTGATCGCGTCCATCCCCGGCGGTGCCGCCTGTCCGCCCGGCTTCGCCGCGCAGTTCACGAGGATGTCGATCCGCCCCAGCTCCCCCAGCACCCGCTCCACCATCCCCCGCACCGCTGCGTCGTCCCCCGTATCGCAGCCCAGCCCCAGCACACGACGATCGCTCCCCGCCGACAGCTCCCGCACCGCCTCCGCCAGCGTCGCCTCATCCCGCGCTGCCAGCGCCACATCCACCCCCTCCGCCATCAGCTGCGCCGCCACCGCCTTGCCGATCCCCCGGCTGCCCCCCGTCACGATCGCCGTCTTCCCGTTCAGTTCGAGATCCAAGGCACACCTCCTCATGAACGGCCGCCAGGGTACCGCGTCCTCCCTCCCCCGCATGGTTCTGCACACCGCCGCGACCAGCTAGCCTCGCCTCCGAGATGATCGACTTCGCCCTTGCCCGCGACCGCCCGCGCCCTTCGGGCTCAGGGACCTGATGACCGGTCCCCCAATCCCCACCCCCGACTACGCCCTCCTCGACCGTGCCGGCGCCGCCGCCGTCTTCTTCCCCCGCCCCGACGACCGCCCGCCCCCGCCCGACGCCACCGACCACCGCCTCACCGTCGCCCCCGGCCTCGCCCTCGCCGCCCGCTTCTACCTCCGCGACCCCGCCCTCCCCACCCTGCTGTACTTCCACGGCAATGGCGAAGTCGTCAGCGACCATGACGCCCTCGCCCCTCTCTACCACCAGGCCGGGCTCAACCTCTTCGTCGCCGAGTTCCGCGGCTACGGCCGAAGCGACGGCCACCCCTCCCTCGCCCACCTCATCGCCGACGGCCCGCTCGTGGCCCAACACTTCCACACCATCCTCGACACCGCTGGCCTCCTCGGCCCACGCTTCCTGATGGGCCGCAGCCTCGGCAGCCAGCCCGCCCTGGAGATCGCCGCCCGCACCCCCCGGCGCTTCCGCGGGCTGGCGATCGAAAGCGGCGCCGCCGGCATGCGCCGCTTCCTCGACCGCCTCGGCCTCCCCCACAACGGAGAGGCCGCCACCCTCGTCGCCCAGCACGAGGCCAAGATCCGCACCATTCGCCTCCCGGCGCTCCTCATCCACGGTGAGCAGGACGACCTCGTCCCCCTCGCCCAGGCCGCCGAGCTCTACGACCTCCTCAGCGGCGCCCCCCGCCGCCTCGTCGTCATCCCCGCCGCCGGCCACAACGATCTCCTCTGGTGCGGCCGCGCCCAATACTTCGAGTCCATCGCCCGGCTCGTCCGCGAAAATCCCTGACACCGCCACCAATGGCTTTCGTCCTCTGCCACCGGGGTCCTACACTCGCAGCCCCGCGCCGCCCCGCCGGCCGGACACGGGAGCAGTCGCCGCGACTCGCTCCACGATCAAGGAGAATCCGACCCATGCGTACGCCGCGCCTGCACCGCGACCGCCAGCAGTGGATCTACGACTACGTCGTCAAGGAATCCGGCCGCGTCTTCCACTGGGACGAAGCCGGCCGCGACCTTCCCCCAAGCGTCAAGAGCCACGGCCAGATCGCCAAGCACCTCGGCCGCATTGCGCAGCGCCTGGAGCGCGTCGCCGCCGAAGAGGAGCAGGCCGGCCACCCCGAGACCGCCCTGGAACTCTACTTCCGCGCCTCCAACACCTACCTCCACGCCCAGCACCCCATCCTCGAAACCACCGACGAGAAGCGCTACCTCCACGGCCGCTGCCTCGCCACCTACGAGAAGGTCGCCGAGCACGCCCCCTACCCCCTCGAACGCGTCGAGGTCCCCTGGGAGGGCGTTGAGATTCAATGCAACCTCCACCTCATCCCTGGCAAGCCCAAGGCCCCATGCGTCATCGCCATCCCCGGCTGCGACGTCACCAAGGAGTTCTACCCCGACCCCCTCGCCGTCCACGCCCACCAGCGTGGCATGCACATGATCGTCATGGACGGCCCCGGCCAGGGGACCAGCAACCTCCGCGGCATCAAGGTCACCCACGACAACTACGAGCGCGCCCTCCTCGCCGTCGTCGACTACCTGCAAACCCGCGACGAAATCGACGGCGACGCCATCACCGTCTACGCCCTCAGCATGGGCTCCTTCTGGGGCTTCCAGGTCGCCGCCACCGGCGACCCCCGCATCAAGGCTGTCGCCGGCCCCTGGGCCTCCTACATCGATAAGTACTACATCCTGGACACGTTCTCGCCGCGCTACAAGCAGCTCTTCGGCTACCTCACCGGCGCGGGGAGCGAGGAGGAGCTGGACGAGATCGTCGGCAAAATGACGGTGGAGGGCCGTGAGGCCGACATCAAGTGCCCTGTCCTCCTCACCGTCGGCGAGTACGACTCCCGCAGCCCCGTCGAGCTCATCTACGACTTCTACGACAAGATCAACGCCCCCAAGGAACTCTGGGTCTTCGAAGACCAGTACCACATGGCCCGCCTCTTCCCCGGCGGCGACCTCGCCCGCCTCGAGACCCACGCCATGTCCGTCGACTGGCTCCGCGACGCCCTCGCCGGCAAGTTCGCTTCCGGCTACGCCCGCAAGACCTTCCTTCGCACCGGCGGCGGCGGCCCCAACGGCGCCCAGGGGGACGGACAGGACTCCCTCCACTGGTGGGAGTCCTAGCCCCCGGGGTCGGCCCCCAAGGCCCACCGCCACCCAACGGCCCGGCGGCGCCCGCGCCCCCTCAGCCCCCCGGCGTGTTCGCCGACGACGCGAACCGCCCCAGATCCAGATCGGCCCGGATATCTGCGCTCGCCTCCGCCATCCACTCGTCCAGCGGGATCCCGATCCCGTCCGCGATCCGCGTCATGCGCTGGAAGTTCGCCACCGCCCCGGCCGCCTCCACCAGCGCCTCCTCCCCCAGCTCGGCCCGGATGCGCTCCCGCAGCGCCGTCAGCTCCGGCGATCGCCGCACCAGCGCCGTCGCGAACCGCGCCAGCAGCGCCCCCTGCGGCACGCCGCTCTCCACTCGGGCATCCACCACCGCCCGCAGGTCCACCGTCGCATCGGCCGCCTCGACGCTCTCACGGAGCATCCCCGCATGCGCCGCCGTTCAATAGAAGCACTCGTTCACCGCCGACACCCGCGCCGCCACCAACTCCACTTGCTGGCGGCTCAGCCCGCGCTGCCAGCCCATATTCCGCATCTCTGCCATCGGCACGTAGTGCGCCCTGTGCAGGTCCGACAGGATCCGCACCTCGTTCGGCGCCAAGCTCAACGCCCGCCGCACGTTCGCCACCTGCGACATCCCCTCATAGATGTCCGCATCCTCCGGCTCCAGCCCCGCGGGCGGCACCGTCGCCACCCACGACCCCTCCCTCCTCGCCCCGCTCGGCCGCCGCCCGCTCGGCGAACCCTCCTCCGCCTCCGGCAGCGGCTCGAGCGGCAGCCCCAGCCCCCGATGCACCTCGTCGATCGAGAGCACGCTCGTCACCACCCCCACCAACTCCGCGTACGCCCCCTCCCCCAACCCCGCCTCCAACAACGACTCAAACCATGCCCGATCCAGCCGCCTCGGATCCCCCACGATCCGGTGCACCGCCTCCACCGCCGCCCGCGGCAGCGCCCCGCCCCCGTCGTGCGCACCAAGCACGCTCTCCATCGAGAGTGCCTTCCGCGCGGCGCAATACCTGCACCGCTCCGCGCGGCGGACGTGCTCCGCGATCGCCACCCGCTCCGCCCCCGGCCAGTACCGCCCCGGTCGAGCCAGGCTCCCCCACGTCCGCCGGTGCGCATCCGTGATCCGCGCCGGCACCTTGATCGGCGACCCTCCGTACTCGAAGAATCCCATGCCCCGCTCCGCCCGTCGGTCCCGCCGAGCGCGCCGGAAAAGCGCTATTCGCCTGACTCCAGCCAGCCGTTCACATCGCTCGCGAAGTCCTCGTAGCGGCGCAGCGGCGTCACCTCAATTTGTACGTACTGCCCCATCTCCTTCATGATCGGCAGCGTGAACAGCGCCTGATCCAGCATGTCGTGCGACTCCACCTCCACCACCGCGATCACACGACGCTGACCCACACACTTCCACAGATCGACCACCACGCCCGCCTCCTTCGCCCCCAGCGCCGCCGCCGCCTCCCGCGACCAGACCCCAAAGAGGTCCTGCTGCGACATCTCCGCCCCGTACTCCACGTCGAAATCAAGGTGAAACAGCATCGCGCACACTCCCTCTCGCTCCTGCACACAACGATTCCCCGCCGCGCCGCAGACTCGGCGCCGCCGCGCCGGCGGTCGCCGGCCTAATCCCACTCGTGAATCGGCGACCCGAACATCGCCGCGCAGACCACCACCCCCTCGGGACACTCGAACGGCCCGTGCGGCACATCCGGCGGGCCGTAAATGTGGCCCCCCATCCCCACCTCCTGCCCCTCGATAATCCAGCGCCCCTCCAGGAGCGCGTCCGAATGCAGCGCCGCATGCGTGTGGCGCGGCTCGACGTACCCCGGCGGGAACCGCCCCAGCCCATCCAGCCGCCCCGTCGCCGCATCCTCGTCGTACAGCTTGAACTCCACCCCCGCCGGCAGCTGAAACCGCTCCGCCGCATCCTGCCACGCCACCTCGTCCGCCGCCACGATCACGGTCCGCTTCCCCCGCGCCGCTTCCTCCGCCTCCGGCGGCGGCGGGTAGACGTGGACGCCGCCCCCGCGCACCGACGCGAACACCAAACTCCCCTCCGGCGACTCGAACGGCCCGTGCGCGATCCCCCCCGGTCCGTACATGTAGCCCCCCGGGCCAAGCTCCTTCCCCTCCACGATCCACCGCCCTTCCAGGAGGAACGTGGAATGGTCCCCCTCGTGCGCGTGCCGCGGCTCCACATAGCCCGCTGGGAACCAGGCCAGGAAGTTCCGCAGATCCCGCTCCGTGCTCTCCGACAGCAGCTTCACCTGCACCCCTTTGGGCAGCTGCGTCATCGCCGTCGCGTCTATCCACTCCAGCGTCTCCGGATCGGCAATGATCCGCTCCTCCACCGTCACGACCCCTTCCTCCACTCATCGTCCCTGCGATGCCGCCCGCGCTGCCCCGCACGAGGCGCATAGGCTAGCGCGACCGCCGCCAACGCGGGCCGCCCCCCACCGCACCCGGCCCCCGCAATGAACGTCAGCCCCCGGCGCCCCCGCGGATGCAGCCCATCAGCCACGCGTGCACCGCCGTCTGGTTCTGTTCCCCGAACCCCGCCCCGTCGCCAGCGCCAGGATCTCCGCGTTGCTCGACATCGCCGGCAGCGGCACCCCCAGCCCCGCCTCCTTCTCCAGCCCCGCCTGCTTCGCCATCGCCACGCTCTCCGCCAGCGCCACCACCAGCAGGTTGCCCATCAGCTTCATCACCATCCCCGAGCCGCTCGCGCCCAGGTAGTGATGCGACTTCACCCATCACCTCGAAAGAGCGGCGCCGACCGTTCGTACGCCTCGCGCGCGTCCCCGCAGACGAAGTCCAGTTCGCCGTTCCAGGCCGGGAACTTGCTGCCGAACACCGGCGCCTCCAGATACGCCACCCCCTGCTGCTCGAAAGCCGCCGCGAACTCCCACGCCTGACGCGGGCTGCTCGTCGTCGCATCGATGACCAGGCCGCCCGTCATCGTCGCCGCCAGTCCCGCCCCGCCCTCGAAGATCGCCCGCTGCGCCTCCGGCCCGGTCACACACACCACGACCGCCTCCCGGCCCGCCTCCGCCTCCCCCATCGACTTCGCAACACGCAGCCCCGGCTGCGCGAACCCCTCCAGCATCTCCCGCGGCGTGCGGTTCCAGGCCACCACCTCGTGCCCCGCCAGCGCCAGATTCCGCGCCATCCCCCGCCCCATGATCCCCAGCCCGATCAGGCCGACATTCACCATCGCCGCCGCTCCTTCCGCCCACGCCGTCCGGTACCCTCTGCCCGCTGCCCTACCGGATCGACTGCGCCTCCAGATCCCGGAACGTCTTCCCCTCCGCCGCCAGCCGCCCGATCAGGGGCGACAGCTCCCAGTGCTCGCCGCCAAACTTCGCCCCGTACTCGCGGATCTTGGCCGCCACCACGTCCAGCCCCAGCCCCTCCGCCCAGAACATCGGGCCGCCCGTGTAGACCGGCCAGCCGTAGCCGTTCACCCAGATCACGTCGATGTCCGACGCCCGCATCGCCTTCCCCTCCTCCAGGATCTTCGCCCCCTCGTTCACCATCGGCAGCAAGCAGCGCTCCAGGATCTCCCCGTCGCTCACCGGCCGCTCCTGCACGCCCAGCCGCGACGCGAACGCCCGGATCATCCCCTCCGCCTCTGGGTCCGGCGTCGCCGCCCGCGTCTCCGGGTCGTAGATGTAGTAGCCGCGCCCGTTCTTCTGCCCCCGCCGCCCCGACTCGCACAGGATCTCCCGCACCGTCGCGCTCGACGACGTCGCCTCATCCCAGCCGATGTCCAGCCCCGCCAGATCCATCATCGCGAACGGCCCCATCGGCAGCCCGAAGTCGTACAGGATCTCGTCCACCCGTGCCGGCGTCGCCCCCTCCAGGATCACCCGGTCCGCCTCGATCCCCCGCTGGAACAGGATCCGGTTCCCCACGAACCCCGGGCACACCCCCACCACCACCGGTGCCTTCCCGATCGTCTTCCCCAGCCGCAAACTCGTCGCCACGATGTCCGCCGCCGTCTCCGCCCCCCGCACGATCTCCAGCTGCCGCATCACGTTCGCCGGGCTGAAGAAGTGCAGACCGATCACCTCCTCCGGCCGCTGCGTTTCCGCCGCGATCGCGTTCACGTCCAGCGCCGACGTGTTCGTCGCCAGGATCGCCCCCTCCCGGCAGATCCCGTCCAGCTCCCGGAACACGCGCTTCTTCAACTCCAAGTTCTCGAACACCGCCTCAATCACGATGTCCACCTCCGCGAAGGCCTGCGTGTCCAGCCCGGGCTCCAGCAGGCTCATCCGCTCCTCCACATCCTCCATCGTGATCCGCCCCCGCTGCGCCGTGCGCTGGTAGTTCTTCCGGATCACTCCCAGCCCGCGCTCCAACGACTCCTGATCCCGCTCCACGATCTTCACCGGGATCCCGGCGTTCAAGAAGTTCATCGAGATCCCGCCGCCCATCGTCCCCGCCCCCAGCACCCCCACCGTCCTGATCTCCCGCAATGCGATATCCCGTGGGATGTCCGGTACCTTCGCCGCCTCCCGCTCCGCGAAGAAGTAGTAGCGCTGCGCCGCCGACTGCCGCCCCGCCATCAAGTCCGCGAAGATCTCGGATTCTTTCGCCAGCCCCCCCTCGAACGGCAACGACACCGCCGCCTCAATGCACTGCACGTTCGCCTCGGGCGCTTCGAACCCGCGCGTCTTGCGTGCGATCTGCTTGCGGAAGTCCTCGAACACGCCCGCGTCCGCCCGCGCCGCAGCCAGCTTCTCCTCCCGATCGCGGATCTTCGTCAGCGGCGCCCCCGCTGCCACCTTCCCCTCCACGAAGCGGATCGCACCCTCCACCAAGTCCCCCTCCACGATCGCGTCGATCAGCCCCTCCGCCAGCGCCTCCTTCGACCCGATCGGATCCCCGATCGCGCACATCGCCAGCGCCTTCGCCACCCCCGTCACGCGTGGCAACCGCTGCGTCCCCCCCGCACCCGGCGCCAGCCCCAGCTTCACCTCCGGCTGCCCGTACCGCGCCGCCGGCGCCCCCACCCGGTAGTGCGCGCACATCGCCACCTCCAGCCCGCCCCCCAGCGCCGTCCCGTGGATCGCCGCCACCACCGGCTTCGGGCACCCTTCGATCGCTGCCTGCGCCTCCTGCAGCGACGGCGCCTGCATCGGCTTGCCGAACTCCGTGATGTCCGCACCCGCAATGAACGTCCGCCCCTGGCACGCCAGCACCACCCCCCGCATCGCGTCGTCCGCCGCCGCCGCCTGAAACGCCTCCAGCAGCCCCTGCCGCACGCCCTGACTGAGCGCGTTGACCGGCGGGTTGTCCACCAGAATCAGCGCGATCGCCCCGCGCTGCTCCGTCATTACCATTTCGTTGATCGCGTCCATCGCGTCCTCCTACTGCCTAGGGATAGAGCCTGCCCGGCCTGCACGCCAGCGTCTGCGGCACATCGCTGCCTCAGCGTCTGCTGGCCCCCGCCCGCAGCCCCTCAGTACCATCCAGCCAAGGGAGCGCGCATGCCCGCACGCACCGGAGCCCAGTACCTCGACGGCCTCCGCGAGGACCGCGAAGTCTGGCTCGGCGCCGAGCGCATCACTGACGTCACCGCCCACCCTGCCTTCGCGGGCTCCCTGCAGGGCCTCGCCGGCTTCTACGACTGGCAGCACCGCCACGCCCACGACTGCCTCACCACCAACCCCCACACCGGCGACCCGATGGCCGTCAGCCACCTCATCCCCCGCGGCCCCCACGACCTCCAGCGCCGCCATCGCTGCTTCGAGCAACTCGCTCGTTACAGCATGGGCATGCTCGGCCGCACCCCCGACTACGTGAACACGACCTTCGCCGGTTTCGCCGGCCGCGCCGACGTCCTCGCCATGAACGGCAACGACTGCGGCGCCGCCAATATGCTCCGCTACCAGCGCTTCATCGCCGACCGCGACCTCGCCATCGCCCACGCCATCATCCACCCCGTCGTCGACAAAGCCGTCGGCGACGTCGCGGGCCTCAATGGACGGCTCGCCCTGCGCAAGCTCGCCGACACGGACAACGGCATCCTCGTCCGCGGCGCCCGCATCCTCGCCACCCTCGGCCCCTTCGCCGACGAGGTCGCCATCTACCCCGGCCACCCCATCGACTCCGAAGCCCGCGACTACGCCCTCGTCTTCAGCATCCCCGCCGCCACCCCCGGCCTCAAGGTCCTCTGCCGCGACCACTACGCCGCCGGCGACAACCCCTTCGACCGCCCCTTCTCCTCCCGCTTCGACGAACAGGACGCCTTCCTCATCTTCGATGACGTCGAAGTCCCCCGCGACCGCATCTTCATCGACGGTGACACCGAGGCCTACAACGCTCTCATGAGCGGCGGCTGGGTCGGCAACGTCCTCCAGCAGACCAGCATCCGCGCTCTGGTCAAGCTCGAGTTCGCCTACGACCTCTGCACCCGCTTGGCCGAAGCCCTCAACGACCGCCGCGCCGAAACCCGTCAGCTCCTCGGCGAGATCTGGAGCTACGTCGCCCTCACCCGCGCCGCCATCCGCGCTGCCGAGGCCGGCGCTCGCGACTACGGCAACGACACGTGGTTCTGCGACGACGCCCCCTTCCACGCCCTCCGCCCCACCATGCCCGGCTGGATGCGCCGCGTGAACGAGATCATCACCCTCGTCGGCAGTCACAACCTCCTCGCCACCCCCACCGACACCGCCCTCGCCGATTCCGCCCTCAGCCCCCACCTCAACACCTACCTCCCCGGCGCCAACGGCCTGCCCGCCCGCGACCGCGCCCACCTCTTCCGCACCGCCTGGGACTTCGCCGGCTCCGCCCTCGGCGCCCGCACCGAACTCTACGAGCAGTACTACCTCGCCAGCGCCGCCCGCTCCTACCTCCTCGCCAACGCCGTCGGCCGGCGCGAACAAGATTGGACGCTCGTTCCCGACTTCTTCGCCGCCGCTGCGGAAGCCGCCCCATGACGCTCCAGGCATAACCCATCGGTTCATCGGCCTCGGCCTCATGGGCCGCCCCATGGCCCGCAACCTCCACCGCGCCGGCGCCCACCTCATCATCCACAGCCGCAGCAGCCCCCTCCCGTCGACGAACTCGCCGCCCAAGGCATGACCCCCGCCGCCTCCCCCCACGACGTCGACGCCCCGGTCTCCGGTGGACAGATCGGCGCCGAGGCCCTCGCTCTCGCCCAGCGTCGACCCCGCCGCGTCCGCAACGCCCTCAGCAGCGGCTTCGCCGGCTCCCGTATCTTGGAGCTGCACGGACAGCGCATGATCGATGACGACTTCCGCCCCGGCGGCCGCGCCACCACGCAGCGCAAGGACCTTGCCGAGATCAGGAGTTGACCGCCGGCCTCCGCCTTATCTCTGCCCGTCACCGCCACGGGCCTCCAGCTCTTCGACCGCCTCGTCAACCAGGGCCACGGAGATCTGGACCAGTCCGGCCTCTACTGCCTCTATGAGGCCGTGACGCCCTCCGACCCTGAGGCCCGCACGAACGGCTAGGAGCGGGCCGGCGCTGGCGCCTCGTCGCGGCTGCCACGCGGTGGGGCCGGCGTGTCCCCCGCGCTGATCGACCGCAGGAACTGCGTGATCTCCCAGTACGACTGCGCCGGATTGCTCTCCGCGTAGGGAATCCCATGGCTTTCGCAGTACGGCTTCACGATCGCCCGCGCCGCCCGCAGCTGGTTCCGCGCCATCGTCGGGAAGAGGTGGTGCTCAATCTGGTAGTTCAACCCGCCGTACCACGCGTCCGTCAACCGGCCCCCGCGCACGTTCCGGCTCGTGATCACCTGCGTCCGGAGGAAGTCCCGCCGCTCGTTCCCCCGCAGCGTCGCCATCCCCTTGTGGTTCGGCGCGATGGTGGACCCCAGGAACAGCCCGTAGAGCCCGTAGTGCACGGCCAGGAACGCCACCGCCAGGACCGGCCCCAGGAACACGAACAGCAGCCCAAAGTAGCCCCCAAAGTGCAGCGCCGTCGCCAGCGGCTCCAGATACCGGTGCCGCAGCTTGCCATGCACCAGGAACAATGCACTCGCGACCTCTTTGTCGTAGACCCCCAGCGTCTGCAGGGGGATCCACACCGTCCCCTGAAAGCGCGCCAGGACCCGCATCACGCCCTCTTTCTTCGCGAGCTGATCGCGCGAGAACGCGAACGGGGCGACATCCGCGTTCGGATCCAGCGTCTCGTGGTTCGGAAACGCATGATGCCGGTTGTGCGAATCCATCCACCAGCTCAGACCGAACCCCGTGAACACTGTCGCCCCACCGATCGTCAGCAGGTCGTTGATCCGCGGGGACCGCGCGATCTGCCGGTGCGCTCCGTCGTGCCCCCAGAACGCCCACTGCATTCCCCCCAGCGCCAGCAGCGCCGCCGTCAGCAGCTGCCACCATGTCTCCCCCAGCACCACGATCAGCGCAATGGCCGTGCCCGAATACGCCAGCGCAATCACGAGCTGTCGCGCGTAGAAGGCCCGCTGCTTCTCCAGCAGCCCCTCCGCCGCCAACAATCGTCGCAACTCGACGTAGGACCCCGTCGATCGCTCAGCCGTCGTCATCGCTACCTCCCGCACCCCGCCGCGCCGGCAGAGCCGCTCGTCGCATCCTAGTCCCGGAATCGATACGTGATTCGGCCCCGCGTGAGGTCGTACTCCGACAGCTCCACCAGCACCCGGTCGCCCAGCAACGTGCGGATGCGGAACTTCCGCAACCGCCCCGCGGGCCGCACCAGCGCCTCCGAGCCGTTCGCCAGCTCCACGCGGTAGTAGTCGTTCCCCAGCACCGCCGACACCCGGCCCTCGACCTCAATCTTCTCGTCGCTCATCGTGGCGGCCGTCCGCCCGATCCGTCGCGCCGCCCGGACCGCCGAGTCCCGCTCGGCCCCCTCGCACCGCGCAACCGCCGTCGCGGCCGTCTCGCTCGCGTCGCTCCGCCCTCCGCCCCCGCGCGCGGGTCGCCGATCGGCGGCGTCCTGGCGCGCCCCCCCTCGCTCCCTGGCAGCGTCCGGGATGGCAACCGGCGCCGCAGCAGCCGCTCGATCGCTCGCAGCCGCGGCGCCTCCTCGTGTGACACCAACGAGTATGCCTGCCCCACCCGCGCCCGCCCGCCCCGTCCGGCCGATCCGATGGACGTAGTCCTCCGGCACGTGCGGCAACTCGAAGTTCACCACCTGCGGCAGCCCGCTGATGTCTAGCCCCCGCGACGCGATATCTGTCGCCACCAGCGCCCGCACTTCCCCCGCCTTGAATCCGGCCAGCGCCCGGGTCCGCGCCCCTTGGCTCTTATTGCTGTGGATCGGAGCCGCCGCGATGTCCGCCGTCTGGAGCCGCGCCGCCAGCCGGTTCGCGCCGTGCTTCGTGCGCGTGAAGATCAGCACCTGCTCCCAGCCACGGCTGTGAATCAGCTCGGCGAGCACCTCCGCCTTCTCCCCCTGCGCAACGTGGTAGATGTGTTGCTCCACGGTCTCCGCGGCCGGCTGCGCCGGCGTCACGTCGATCTGCACCGGCTCCCGCAACAGGGATCGGGCCAGCGCCCGGATCTCCGGCGCGAAGGTAGCGCTGAAGAGCAGATTCTGTCGCCCCTCCGGCAGCAGCGCCAGCACCCGCCGCAGATCGTGGATGAAGCCCATGTCCAGCATGCGGTCCGCCTCGTCCAGCACGAGGATCTCCACCGCCGATAGGTTGATCGTCCCCCGCGATGCATGGTCCAGCAGCCGCCCCGGCGTCGCGATCACCACGTCGACCCCTTGGCGCAGCGCCGTGATCTGCGGCTGCATGCCCACCCCGCCGAAGATCGCCCTACTGCGGAGCGGCAGCCCCGCCCCATAGACGCGCGCGCTCTCCCGCACCTGCGCCGCCAGTTCCCGCGTCGGCGTCAGCACCAGCGCGCGGACGGGACGACCCCGGCGCGGCGGCGCCGCCATCAGCGTCTGCAGTAGCGGCAGCATGAACCCGGCCGTCTTGCCCGTCCCCGTCTGCGCCGCCGCCAGCAGATCTCGCCCCTCCAAGATGGGAGGGATCGCCCGCAACTGCACCGCGGTCGGATCGACGTAACCGGAATCCGCGACCGACTGCAGTAGCTCCACCCGGAGCCCCAGCGTGTCGAATGATCCCGCCCGCGCCGCTACCCCGGCCCCCGAGGGGGCTGCTGGGGCGCGGGCGCGGCGCGGCCGCCGCCGCTCGGAGCCCTGGCCGGAGCGCGCTACCAGCGCCGGTCTCCGCCCCGGCCGCCGCCCCCGCCGCCACCCTCACGGCGCGGTCGCGCCTCGTTCACGGTCAGCGTGCGTCCTTGGAAATCTTGCCCGTTCAACGCCTGAATCGCCTTCGCCGCTTCCGCTTCGTCCATCTCCACGAAGCCGAATCCGCGCGGACGGCCCGTCTCCCGGTCCGTCGGCAGCGCGCACGACAGCACACTCCCGTACGACGCGAATAGCGACTCCACGTCCGCCTCGGACGAACTGAACGGCAGGTTGCCGACGTAGATTCTCTGAGCCATCAAGCATTCCTCTCGATGTCGAACCGAGGTCCGACCTAATCACCCGCGTTCCGTCGGCGGCGGGTCCGCCGAATTCCAGAATCGACACCGGAGCTGCGGGCAACGACCGAGAGGCGAATCTGTCACGGTGCCGACCGGGCACCGCTCGTTAACAGTACAGCAAGTCTTACCAATTGCCAGTCCCCCAGTACATGTCCCCGGCCCCACCGCCCGGCCCCTCAGGACGGCCGCGAGCCGCCCCCCTCGCTCGGCCCGCCTGGACGCCAGCGCAGCACCGGCCGCCGCGCCGCCCGCGCCTCGTCCAGGCGGCCCAGGGGCGCCCGGCTCGGCGCCGACTGCACCAGCGCCGGATCGCGCTCCGCCTCCCGCGCGATCGCCCCCAGCGCCGCCGCGAACGCCTCCAGCGTCTCCCGCGACTCGCTCTCCGTCGGCTCGATCATCAGCGCCTCCGCGACGATCAGCGGAAAATACACCGTCGGCGGATGAAAACCGTAGTCGATCAGCCGCTTGGCGATGTCGTACGCGCTCACGCCGTGCGCCTGCTTCTGCCTTGCGGCCGAGAACACCACCTCGTGCAGTACCGGCCGGTCGTACGGCAACGCGTAGTCCTCCCCCAGCAGCACCCGCAAGTAGTTCGCGTTCAGCACCGCGTTCGCCGAGACCGCCCGCAGCCCCTCCAGCCCCAGGCTGCGGATGTACGCCAGCGCCCGCAGCCCCACCCCCACACTGCCGTGAAACTGCTGCAGCCGCCCAATGCTCTCCCTCGGCCGCGCCAACTCCAGCCCCCCCTCGGCTCCGGCCACCACGACGGGCGCCGGCAGGTACGCAGCCAACCCCTCCCCGGCGCACACCGGCCCCATTCCTGGTCCGCCACCTCCGTGGGGGGTACTGAACGTCTTGTGCAAGTTCAGGTGCACGACGTCGAAGCCCAGGTCCCCGTACCGCATCCGCCCCACGATCGCGTTCAGGTTCGCCCCGTCCCCGTACACCAGCCCCCCGGCCGCGTGCATCAGCCCGATCGCCTCCTCAATGTTCGACTCCCACAGCCCCAGCGTGTTCGGCATCGTGATCATCAGCGCCGCCACGTCCTCCCCCAGCGCCGCCCGCAGCGCCCCCAGGTCCATCGACCCGCTCCCGTCCGACGGGATCTCCGTCGTCGTAAACCCCGCCATCGCCGCCGACGCCGGATTCGTTCCGTGCGCGCTGTCCGGCACCAGCACCCGCCTCCGCCCTGAGCCGCCCTCGCGGGCCCGCAAGGCCCGCTTGATCATCAGCATCCCCGCCAGCTCCCCCTGCGCGCCCGCCGCCGGCGCCAGACTCACCGACGGCAAGCCCGTGATCGCCCCCAGGTACTCCTGCAACTCCAGCAGGCAGCGCAGCACGCCCTGCGCGGCCCCCGGCCCCCCCAGCGGATGCGCCTGGGCGAACCCCGCCAGCCCCACCACCACCTCGTGCACCTTCGGGTTGTGCTTCATCGTGCACGACCCCAGCGGGTACATGCCGGAGTCCACGCTGTAGTTCCGCACGGACAGCGCCGTGTAGTAGCGCACCAGATCCGGCTGGCTCATCTCCGGCAGCCGCAGCGACTCCCGCAGCAGCGACGCCTCCGGCAGCGCTGCCGCCGCCTCCTCCGGCTCCCCCACCGCCACCGCCCGCCGCCCCCGCGCCCCCCGGTCGAAACTCAGCCGCGCTCCCACATTCTCGCCCTGCCCCGGACCGGCCACGCCCGCCGTGTCCTCAACTGCGCCACTCACGCCTCGCTCCCGATCGCCTCCAGCGCTGCCACCAGCCGATCCACGTGCGCAGCCGGCGTCGCCTCCGTCACGCACACCAGCACCGCCTCCTTCGCCTCCGGCTCGCGCCGCGCCGACACGTCCACCCCCCCTTGGATCCCGCGCTCCGCCAAGCGCCGCAGCAGCTCCGCCGCCCCCACCGGCCCCCGCACCAGGAACTCCTGGAACCACGGCCCCCCCTCCGCAATCGTGTAGCCCGGCAGAGCCCCAATCGCCGCCGCCGCCGCGTGCGCCCGCTGGTAGCAGCGCTCCGCCTGCTGCCGCAGCCCCTGCGGCCCCAGCGCCTCCACGCTGATCGTGAACGCCAGCGCCAGCAGCGCCTGCCCCGTTGAAAAGTTCGACGTCGCCCGCTCCCGCCGGATGAACTGCTCGCGCGCCTGCAAGGTCAGCACGTAGCCCGTTTGCGGCGCCCGCTCCCCCTCCCCGCGGGCCACCTCCTCCGTCCGCCCCACGATCCGCCCCGGCATCTGCCGCAGGTACACCTGCCGCGTCGCGAAGAGCCCCAGCGACGGTCCCCCGAAACTCGGCGGGCCCGCCAAATCCCGGCCCTCCCCCACCACGATGTCCACCCCCGCCTCGCCCGGCGCCCGTAGCAGCCCCAGCGCAAACGGATCGACCACCGCCACGCACAGCGCCTCCCGCGCATGCGCCGCCTCGGCTGGCGGCGCCAGATCGCGGATCCTGCCCAGGAAATCCGGCTGCTGAGCCACCAGGCAGGCGTGCTCCTCGCTCACCTTCTCCACCCCCTCCACGACGTCCACCCGCAACTCCGCCCCAAACGCGTAGGTCCGCACCACATCCACCGTGTGCGGGTGTAACGGCTCCAGCAGCGCCACGGCCCGGCGCCCCGTCACCCG
This sequence comes from Dehalococcoidia bacterium, assembly GCA_965247775.1. Lineage (GTDB taxonomy): Bacteria > Chloroflexota > Dehalococcoidia > Bin125 > Bin125. The sequence continues at coordinate 426,239 of OZ252031.1, read as the reverse complement.
CGCCGCCAGCAGCGTTGCCTCGGCCGTCGCCGACGCCACGTCGTACAGCCCCGTGTTCGCCACCTCCATCCCCGTCAACTCACACACCACCGACTGAAACTCGAACGCCGCCTGCAACGTCCCCTGGCTGATCTCCGGCTGGTACGGCGTGTAGGGCGTCACGAACTCCCCCCGCGACGCCAGCGCCCCCGTCACCGCCGGCACCGCCCGCCGGTAGGCCCCGGCCCCCAGGAACGACGGCGCCGCTACCTCGTTCTCCCCCGCCCGCTCCTCGAACAGCTGCCGCAGATCCCACTCCCCCAGCGGCGCCGGCAGTGCGATCCCCGGGTCGCGATGCGCCGCCGGCACCTCCGTGAACAGATCCGCCATCTCCGCCAGCCCGATCCGATCGAGCATCAGCCGCTGATCGGCCGCCGTATTCGCGATGTACGGCGTCGGCGCATCCGCGGACGAACTGCTCACGAATCCGGCTCTTCGCTCACGCGCCGGTACGCCTCCGCCTCCAGCAGATCGGCGAACTCGTCCGGCTCGCTCGCTCGCACCTCGATCATCCACCCCTCCCCGTACGGCGACGCGTTCACCCGCTCCGGCTCCTCTTCCAGCGCCGCGTTCCGCCCCGCCACCTCCCCCGACAGCGGCGCGAACAGGTCCGACACCGCCTTCACCGACTCCACCACCCCGAACGCCTCGTCCTTACGGATCGCCCTACCCACCTCCGGCAACTCCACGTAGACGATGTCACCTAGCTGGTCCTGCGCGAAATCGGTGATCCCCACCCGAACGAGCGTGTCATCCACCCGCTCCACCCACTCGTGCTCACTCGTGTACTGGCGATCGCTCGGCGTCTCCATTGGCCACCTCCTCCGCGCTTAGCTCCGTCGATAGAACGGCCGTCGCACCGTCGTCACCGCCTCCGCGCGGCCCCGGATATCCACGAAAAACCCGCTGCCCGGACGGCTCAACTCCGCCGGCAGGTACGCCATGCCGATGCCCGCCCGTAGCGTCGGACTGAGGCCGCCGCTGGTCAACCGCGCCAGCGGTTCTCCACCGGGATCGGCCCGCAGTGCGTAGCCCGCCCGCGGCACCGCCCGCCCCGCCGTCCGCACGTAGCGCAACTTGCGCTCGACGCCGCGCGCCTTCAGGGCCGCCAGCGCCTCCCGGCCCGTGAACGCCGCTCCGTCGTCCAGCCTCACCGCGAAGCCCAGCCCCGCCGCGTAGGGGTCCGTCTCCTCGCTGATGTCCTGCCCGTGCAGCGGCAGCGCCGCCTCCAGCCGCAACGAATCGCGTGCGCCCAGCCCCGCCGGCGTCGCCCCCGCTTCCACCAACGCCCCCCACAGCCGCTCCCCCCCGCTCGCCCCCACGATGCACTCGACCCCGTCCTCCCCCGTGTACCCCGTCCGCGCCACCAGCACCCGCTCCCCCTGCCATTGCCACTCCGCGCAGGCCCGCACCGCCAGATCCGCCAGCGCGCCACCCAACACCTCCGCCGACAGTGCCAGCGCCCGCGGCCCCTGCACCGCCAACATCACCGTCTCCGCGGTCTCGTCCCGCACCGCCTCTCCAGCCGCCGCCCGCAGTCGCGCCGTGTCTGCCTCCGCGTTCGCCGCGTTGTGCACCACCAGCCACCGCTCGCCTGCGATGTGGTAAATGAAGATGTCGTCCGCGATCCCCCCCGCCTCCGTGCAGTACAGCGAGTAGTGCGCCCACCCCGGCGCGAGTTGCGTCACGTCGTACGTCGTCACCGACCGGATCGCCTCCCCCGCCCCCGCCCCGTCCACGAACGCCCGCCCCAGGTGCGATACGTCGAACACGCCCACGTCGCTCCGCACCGCCGCGTGCTCCGCCAGGATCCCGGCGTATTGCAGCGGCATTGACCATCCGGCGAACTCGGTCATCCGCGCCCCGGCCGCCCGGTGCGCACCCGCCAACACCGGTTGCCGCAACCCTGCTGCGCTGGGCCCATCCGACATCCAGCTCCCCTTCACCACGCTTCGGCTCGCCCTTAGGCCCCGCCCGAGTCTACTCAACAGCCACAGCCTCACCCAAACACCGCCGCCGCCGCGCCACCCGGATTCCGCTCCCCGCCACGACCCCGGACAACACACCTCCGTGCTGCTTGACAACCCCTGCCCGCTCCGCTCCCATCCCCCCAGCGTGCCCTGCATCAGGCCCATTGCACCCTGCGTCAGGAAGGCAGCACCATGCTCGACCTCGTGATCCGCAGCGGCACCGTCATCGACGGCACCGGCGCCCCCGGCCGCCCCGCCGATGTCGCCGTCCAGGACGGCCGTATCGCCGAGGTCGGCCCCCTCGCCCCCGAGATCGAAGCGCGCGAGACCATCGACGCCGCCGGCCACCTCGTCACCCCCGGCTTCGTCGACCCCCACACCCACTTCGACGGCCAGGTCACCTGGGACCCCCTCCTCACCCCCTCCAGCTGGCACGGTGTCACCACCGTCGTCATGGGCAACTGCGGCGTCGGCTTCGCCCCCGCCGCCCCCGACGGCCACGACTGGCTCATCAGCCTCATGGAGGGCGTCGAGGACATCCCCGGCTCCGCCCTCGCCGCCGGCATCCGCTGGGGCTGGGAGTCCTTCCCCCAGTACCTCGACGCCGTCGACGCCGCCACCAAAGCCCTCGACGTCGTCGCCCAGGTCCCCTACGGCCCCGTCCGCGCCTACGTCCTGCGCGACCGCGGCGGCCACGCCGACCCCACGCCGGACGACGTTACCGCCATGGCCGGCATTATCCGCGAGGGCCTTGAGGCCGGCGCCCAGGGCTTCAGCTGCGCCCACACCCTCATCCTCAAGTCCACCGGCGGCGAGTACGTGCCCGGCGCCCTCGCCGACGCCGAAGAACTCATCGACGTCGCCGAGCCTCTCCGCGAACTCGACCGCGGCGTCTACCAGGTCGTCTCCGCCGGCGTCGCCGGTGAAGACACCGAAGGCTGGGAGCGCGACCTCCTCTGGCTGCGCGACGCCGCCCTCCGCACCGGACGCCCCATCGTCTTCACCCTCCTCCAGAACCCCGCCGACCCCACCGCCTGGCAGCGCGCCCTCGACTTCTGCGACGCCGCCGCTGACGACGGCGCCGCCCTCTACCCCATGGTCCACACCCGCTCCCCCGGCGTCCTCCTCGGCCTGCAGAACGTCCACCCCTTCCTCCACACCCCCACCTTCCAGGCCCTCAACGGCCTCGATCTCGCCGAAAAGGTCCGCCGCATGCGCGACCCCGCCACCAAGGCCCGCATCCTCCAGGAGGCCGGCGCCGCCTTCCAGGACATCCCCAGCGTCGCCATCTCCGAGGCCAAGCTCGATCACGTCTTCCCCCTCCGCCCGCCCCTCTCCTACGAGCAGCCCTACGACGTCACCCCCCTGGCCATCGCTGAGCGCGAGGGCCGCGACCCCGCCGAGGTCTTTTACGAAATCCTCCTCGAAGACGACGGCATGCGCCTCTGCTACGTCCCCTTCCTCAACTACGTCGACTACTCCTACGACGCCGCCGGCGAGATGCTGCGCCATCCCCGCAGCGTCTTCGGCCTCGGCGACGGCGGCGCCCACTGCGGCGTCATGTGCGACGCCAGCCTCCCAAGCCACTTCCTCACCCACTGGTGCCGCGACCGCGACCACGGCACCCTCCCCGTCGAATATGCCGTCAAGATGATGACCTCCGAAACCGCCCAGCTCTGGGGCCTCCACGACCGCGGCATCCTCCGCCCCGGTATGAAGGCGGACATCAACGTCTTCAACTTCGACGCCCTCAACCTCCACATGCCCGAGTTCTGGCACGATCTCCCCGACGACGCCCGCCGCATCGTCCAGCGCGTCGACGGTTACAAGGCCACCATCATCAGCGGACAGGTCGTCCTGCGGGACGGCCAAGACACCGGCGCCCGCCCCGGCGCACTCGTCCGCGGCGACCAGCCCGCCCCCGTCTGACCCCCCGCGCCGCGCGCGCTATCCTCCGCGCATGCCCATCGTCGTCAAGAAGGTCGTCATCGAAAGCGTCGCCGACGCCTCCGGCCTCGCCCGCGCCATCAGCGACGGCGACTTCGCCGCCGACCACGTCATCGCCGTCATCGGCAAGACCGAGGGCAACGGCGGCGTCAACGACTTCACCCGCCTCCTCTCCGACCGCGCCTTCCGCGAGATCCTGCTCCAACACGGCAGCCGCTCCCTAGAGGAAATCAAGCAGATCCCCATGGTCTGGTCCGGCGGCACCGACGGCGTCATCTGCCCCCACGCCACGATCTTCGCCCGCACACCAGACACCGGCGCCCCAGACATCGGCGATCCCCGCCTCGCGGTCGGCATCGCCATCAGCGACGTCATCCTCCCCGAGGACATCGGCCGCCCCACCATGGTCGAAAAGGTCGCCCAGGGCGTCCGCCGCGCCATGGCCGACGCCGCCATCGCCGACGCCCAGGACGTCCACTACGTCCAGACCAAGACCCCCCTCCTCACCGTCGAAACCATCAACGACGCCAAATCCCGCGGCCATCGCGTCTTCACCCAGGACACCATGGACTCCATGAACATCTCCAACGGCGCCACCGCCCTCGGCATCGGGGTCGCCCTCGGCGAAATCCCCATGCCCACCGCCGACCAAATCGCCCTCGACCTCTCCCTCTTCTCCGCCCGCGCTTCCTGCTCCTCCGGCGTCGAGTTGGACCGCGCCCAGATCGTCCTCGTCGGCAACCGCCCCGGCGCCGGCGGCCGCTTCCGCATCGGCCACGCCTTCATGCAAGACGCCCTCGACATCGACGGCATCTACGCCGCCATTCGCAACGCCGGCCTCGACCTCCCAGAGCGCCCCCGCGCCGAGGATCTTCAAGGCCGCCTCGTCAACGTCTTCATCAAGTGCGAGGCCGACCCCACCGCCCGCCTGCGCGGCCGTCGCCAGGTCGCCCTCGACGATTCCGACGTTCATCACACCCACCACATGAAGGCCGCTGTGGGCGCCGTCGCCGCCACCGCCATCGGGGACCCCGCCGTCTTCGTCTCGGTCGCCGCTTTGCACCAGGGTCCGTCGGGCGGAGGCCCCGTTGCCGCCATCGTCGATCTCGGCTGAACCCGCGCCCGCCGCCCCCGCGCGCCCCACAAACGCCACGCTGCCGGCCGCCGCCAGCAGCGCTACCCTCCCCCTCATCAACGGCCCTGCCCGCTCTGGCCGTGTGCTCGGTCTCACCTCCTCTGGAGCCTGGATCGGTGTCGCCCGTCCCTGCGCTCCCGATGCCTGTCTCGTCCTCACGGCGGATCGCCACGCGCGCCTCCCCAACGCGCTGATCCTTCCCGGCCCTCTCCAAGCGCTGGGGCAACTCGCTCCCGGTCACGACGTCCGGCTCGGCCACGGCCGCATCGACCTCGGCCCCATCGCCCTCCGCCCTGCCCGCTGGTGGGACCCCCATCCCACCCTGGCCCCCACCCACCCCCGCACCCTTGCCCATCGGCTCCGCGCCATCGATGCCCCCCCGCCCCTTCCCCTCGATGCCGCCTCCGCGTTCTACGACGCCCTCACAGGTCGCCACCCCACCGCTACCCTTCCTCCCGCCCGTGACCTCCTCGGCCGCGGCCCCGGCCTCACCCCTCTCGGGGACGACGTCCTCACCGCTGCCCTCGCCGCCCTCCGCCTCATCGGCCCCACCCTCCCGCACCCCCTCGCCGCGCACGCCCGCGCGCTCCACCACGCCCTCGCCGCCGCCATCCTCCCGCTCGCCCCCGCCCGCACCACCCTGCTCTCAGCCTCCCTCCTGCACCACGCCGCTGCCGGCGAGGTCGCCGCTCCCCTCGCCGGCTTCCTCCACACCCTCACCGGACGCGGCGACCCGCTTCACACCCTCCCACCCCTCCTCGACGTCGGCCACACATCCGGCGCCGGCCTCGCCGCCGGCGCCCTCGCCGCCGCCCACGCCCTCACCGCGACGGAACAAGCCCCGTGATCCGCCACGTGGAGGTCCTCCCCGGCCGCTACCACGACTCCGTCGTCCTCATGCAGGGCAGCCGCACCCTCGCCGCCCTGCCCGGCGTCGACGCCGCCTCCGTCGCCATGGGGACCCCGCTCAACCTCGACCTCCTCCCCGGCATGGGCTTCGACCCCGTCACCGCCACCCCCAACGACCTCGTCGTCGCCATCGCGGCCCGCGACGAAGCCGCCCTCGCCGCCGCCCGCGACGCCCTCGACGCCGCGCTCGCCTCCACCTCCCCTCCCGTCGATGCCGCCGGCGAGGATCCGCCGCCCACGGCCTCCTCAGCCGTCCACCGTGGCGGCGCAAACCTCGCCCTCATCTCCGTCCCCGGCCCCCACGCCTTCGTCGAGGCCATGGACGCCATCGCCGCCGGCGCCCACGTCATGATCTTCAGCGACAACGTCCCCCTCCACCAGGAAGTCGCGCTCAAGGCGGAAGCCGCCCGCCGCGGCCTCCTCTGCATGGGGCCCGACTGCGGCACCGCCATCATCGCTGGCGCTGGCCTCGGCTTTGCCAACGTCGCCCGCCCCGGCCCAGTCGGCATCGTCGGCGCCTCTGGCACCGGCATCCAACAACTCGTCTGCCTCCTCGACGACGCCGGCGTCGGTATCAGCCACGCCCTTGGCAGCGGCGGCCGCGACCTCTCCCGGACCGTGGCTGCCGCCGCCACCCTGCGTCTCCTCGCCCTCCTCGACGACGACCCCGCCACCGAGGTCATCGTCGTCGTCGCCAAGCAGCCCCATCCGGACGTCGCCGCCACCGTCCGCGATGCCGCCGCCGCCTGCGCCACCCCTACCGTGCTCGCCTTCCTCGGCCCCGGCGGCGCGACCCTGGAAGACGCCGCCCAACGCACCCTGGACGTCCTCGGCGCACCCCCGCGCGAGCCGCGCCACTGGCCCGCCCCCACCCTGCAAACCCCGTGCCCCGGCCTCCTCCGCGGCCTCTTCGCCGGTGGCTCTCTCTGCGCGGAGGCCGCCGCGATCGCCACCGAAACCCTCGGGCCCGTCCTCTCCAACGCCACTGGCTACGCCCCCACCATCCGCCCCGGCGACCCCCAACCCGGCGGCCACGCCTGCGTCGACTTCGGCGCCGACGCCTTCACCCAGGGCCGCGCCCACCCCATGATCGACCAGCGCCTCCGCCTCGACTGGTTGCAGGGCGGCAGGACCGACCCAGGCGTCGCCGTCCTCCTCCTCGACGTCGTTCTCGGCCACGCCGCCCACCCCGACCCCGCCAGCGAACTCGCCCCTGCCCTCGCCCCGATCGCCGCGAGCGGCGTCAACCTCGTCGTCTCCCTCTGCGGCACCCGCGACGACCCCCAGGGCCTGGAAGGACAAGCGCAGGCCCTGCGAGAGGCCGGCGCCTCCGTCTGGCGCTCCAACGCCGCCGCCGCCCGACACGCCGCCGGGCTCGTCGCCTCCGCGGAGACGCAGCCGTGAACGACCCCGCCGCCCTCCTGCAATCCCCGCCCACCGTCGCCGCCGTCGGCATCGACACTCTCGCCGCCGCCCTCCGCGACCAGGCAATCCCCGTCGCCCAGGCCGCCTGGCGCCCGCCCCCACCCGGCCTCGAGGAACCCCTCGCCCGCCTCGTCCAGCACGGCCGCCTGGAGGCCGCCAATCGCGACGCCATCAACCGCCTCACCGCCGTCCGCCCCCACCTCCACGACGTCATCTCTGCCGTCGACGCCTTTCCCGGGATCACACCCAGCACCTTCTTCCACGCCGGACCGCCCATCACCTGGGACGATGCCAGCGGCCCCCTCCGCGGCGCCCTCATCGGCGCGATCCTCTACGAGGGCCTCGCCCCCACCGCCGAGGAGGCCGAGCGCCTCGCCAACGCCGGCGGCATCCAGCTCGCCCCCTGCCACCACCACGGCGCCGTCGGCCCCATGGCCGGCGTCATCAGCCGCTCCATGCCGGTCGCCGTCGTCCACGACGCGGCCGGTGACGGCGTCGCCTACGCCACCCTCAACGAGGGCCTCGGCCGCGTTCTCCGCTACGGCGCTTTCGCCCCCGAGGTCATCGACCGCCTCCGCTGGATGCAGGACGTCCTCGCTCCCCTCCTCGCCGCCGCCCTCCACCGCCACGGCCCCCTCGACCTCCACGCCCTCCTCGCCCAGGCCCTGCAGATGGGCGACGACGGCCACAACCGCAACCGCGCCGCCACCTCCCTCCTTCTCCGCGCCCTCGCCACCCACTGGTTCCACGAATCTGACAACGCTGATGGTCCCACCACCCCCCACGACCGCCGCGTCGCCTGGCGCTTCATCGACGGCAACGACCACTTCGCTCTCAACCTCATCATGGCCGCCGCCAAGCTCACCGCGGACGCCGCCGGCGGCGTCCCTGGCTCCAGCCTCGTTGTCGCCATGGCCCGCAACGGCACCACCTTCGGCATCCGCCTCGCCGGTACCGGCGACCGCTGGTTCACCGCCCCTGCTCCTGTCGCCGACGGCCTCTTCCTCGGCGACTACGGCCCGCAGGACGCCAACCCCGATATCGGCGACTCCTCCATCACCGAAACCGTCGGCCTCGGCGGCATGGCCATGGCCGCCGCCCCCGCCATCGCCGGCTTCATCGGCGGCACCGCCGCCGGCGCCCTTCGCGCCACCCGCACGATGTACGAGATCACCCTCGCCGAGCACCCCACCTTCCGCATCCCCGCCCTGGAGTTCCGTGGCACTCCTCTCGGCATCGACGCCGTCACTGTCGTCCGCAGCGGAATCACGCCCGTCATCAACACCGGCATCGCCGGCCGCCTCCCCGGCACCGGCCAGGTCGGCGCCGGCGTCGTCCGTCCTCCCCTCGGATGCTTCCAAGACGCCGTCGCCGCCCTCGCGGCCGAGATCCCCCCCGGCTGAGCGCCACCCGCGACCCAGCGCCCCCGTCGGCTCAGCGCAGCTCCACCGTCCCGCCCCGCGCCTCGATCGTGGCCACCAGCGCCGCCCGCTTCCCCCAGCTCACCGCCAACGACACCCCCAGCGCCGACAGCATCGCCTCCACACGCGCCGGCTCCGGGTGCTCCCCCCGCAACCCCGTCAGCCGGCACCCCCCCGGCGCCGTTTCGGCCGGATGCGCCGCCGCCCCCCAGTCGATCAGAAACGGCGCCAGCCCGCCCCCCGCCGGCTCCCTGCCCAGCACCGTCAACCTCCACTCCAGCAACACCGCGTCCGGCCGTCGCCGGCTCATCGGCACTGCCGGCCCCGGGTCGTAGCCCGCCGCCCGCGACGATGCCACGCGCGCCTCTAACCCCGTCGCCTTCGCCGCCCACCCCACCAGCCGCGGCGCCGGCAACGCGTCCAGCCCCTGGTGGCGCGGGACATCGGGCGCCGGCTGCCCGGGGTCCGGCGCGATCACCTCGAGGTAGGCCCCGTCCCCCAGCCCCAGCAGCGCGTTGTGCGTCCCCAGCCCCTCGTGCACCCCGCCCGCCGCCGGACGCACCCCCAGCAGCCGCTCCAGCTCTGCGCAGGCGGCCCCCAACTCCGGCGCCCCGTACACGAGGTGGTCCACCGGCCCGAACGACGCCACGACCCACCTCCCTGCTCGACGCATCCTCCCCACCGACGCGCGGCCCGTCAACGCCGCCAAGCAGCGCAGTATGGTGGGGTCACAGCACGTACCGCCGAGGGAGACCCACCCATGGCGACGACCGTCAGCACCGCCGTCGAGCACCTGCGCTCACGCATCGTCGGCCTCCACGACCCCGTCCCCCTCCTCGACGGCCGCCGCGTCCCCTACCGCAACCTCGATAACGCCGCCAGCACGCCCCCCCTCCAGGACGCCGCCGACGCCGTCGCCCGCTTTCTCCCCTATTACGCCAGCGTCCACCGCGGCACCGGCTTCAAGTCCCGCCTCAGCACTGAAGCCTACGACCGGGCCCATCACGTCGTGCGCGACTTCGTCGCTGCGGATCCGGACACCGACACCGTCATCTTCGTCAAGCACACCACCGAAGCCCTCAACAAGATCGCCCGCTGCCTCCCGGCCGTCCCAGGCCGCGACCGCTCGGTCGTCCTCTGCACCCAACTCGAACACCACTCCAACGACCTCCCCTGGCGCGCCGTCGCCGATGTCGTCCACGTCGCCGTCACCCCCGAAGGCCGCCTCGACGAAGCCGACTTCGACGCCCAGCTCGCCCGCCACGCCGGACGCGTCGCCCTCGTCGCCGTCGCCGGCGCCTCCAACGTCACCGGCTTCGTCCAGCCCATTCATCGCCTCGCCGCCAAGGCCCACGCCGCCGGCGCTCGCATCGTCGTCGACGCCGCCCAGCTCGCCCCCCACCGGCCCATCGACATGAAACCCCCCGGCGACCCCGAACACCTCGACTTCGTCGCCCTCTCCGCCCACAAGCTCTACGCCCCCTTCGGCAGCGGCGCCCTCATCGGCCCCGCCGCCTTCTTCCAAAACGCCCCTCCCTCCGAGTCCGGCGGCGGCACCGTCGACGTCGTCACCGAGGACGCCGTCCACTGGGCCGGCCTCCCTGACCGTGAGGAGGCCGGCAGCCCCAACGTTGTCGGCGCCGTTGCCTTCGCCGCCGCCCTGCGGGCCCTCGCCGCCGTCGGCATGAACGACGTCTCCGCCCACGAGGAGGCCCTCACCGCCTACGCCCTCGAGCGCTTGGCCACCGTGCCCGGCCTCACCCTCTATGGCTCCTCCTTCCCCCGGGAGGTCGGCGAGCGCGTTGGCGTCATCCCCTTCAACCTCGACGGACTCTCGCACTTCCAGGTCGCCGCCGTCCTCGGCTACGAGGCTGGCATCGGCGTCCGCGCCGGCTGCTTCTGCGCCCACCCCTACGTCGTCCACCTCCTCCAGCTCGCCCCCTCCGAGGCCGTCGCCTGGCGCGACCGCATCCTCGCCGGCGACCGCTCCGCCATGCCCGGTATGGTCCGCATCAGCTTCGGCTGCTACAGCAACCACGACGACGTCGACGCCCTCGTCCACGCCCTCCACCGCATCGCCCGCGGCGACATCCAGGGCGACTACCGCCAGGACCGCGCCAGCGGCGAGTTCACCCCGCGCAACTACCGCGACGACTTCGCCGCCTGCTTCGCCCTCCCCTAGCCGACCGGCTCCGGCCGCCCCGACCCGATCGACCGCGACATCGCCTCCAGCACCCCCACCGTCCCCACGATGTCCTCCGGCCGGATTGGGTAAGCCGCCCCACCCTCCACCGCCTCCGCCCAGGCCTCCAGGTTCAGCCGCACCGTGTCGATCGGCTCGAACGCCCGCTCGCTCGGCTCTCCCTCCTCGCCCCGCATCCGCAACCGCGTGTGCGCCCCCTCGTACACGTACAGGTCCTCGCTCGTCTCAATCCAGCCCCGATCCCCCAGCGCCGCCACCCGCCCGTAAAACGGCGTGATCACGCTCGCCGCGAACGCCCCCGTCGTCCCGTCCCGAAACCGCATCTGCGTCGACACCACATCCCCCGCCTCGAACTCCCGCACCCGCCGCGCCGTGTACACGAACACCTCATCCACGGGGCCCGCGATCTGCAGGAACAGGTCCACCAGGTGGATCCCCTGCCCCACCATCCCCGGGTGCGGCCCCTCCCGCCGGTCCGCCCGCCAGTGCCCGTCCGGCACGACCCCCATCTTGTTGTGGGAGTAGTTCGCCTCCAGGTGCAGCACTGTCCCGATCGCCCCAGCCGCCGCCAGCCGCCGCAGTTCCACGAGCGCCGGATCGTAGCGCCGCTCGAAACCGCTCCCCACCACCACGCCCGCCTCCGCGCACGCCGCCAGCACCCGCGCCGCGCTCTCCTGCGTCGGCGTGAACGGCTTCTCGCAGAAGATCTGCATGCCCGCCGCCAGCGCCGCCAGCACCTGCGCCTCATGCTGCGACGGCGGCGTCGCCAGGATGACCGCCTCCACCTCCGGATTCTCCAGCGCCTCCTCGTACGCCGTCGTCAGCCGGAACCCCATCGACGCCGCGAATTCCCGCGCCGGTTCCGGGTCCAGCTCCACCCCATGCACCACCCGCAGCCGATCGCTCCCCTGCAGCGCCTCGCTGATCCGCCGCCCCCACCGCCCCAGCCCGATCACCGCCGCACGCAGCATCCCGCTCCTCCTTACGCGCGCGGCAGTATACGGTCCGCCCGTGCCTCGGCTCTTCGCCCCCGTCTTCCTGCTCCCCGCCCTCCTCCTCACCGCCTGCGCCGCCGGCGCCGATGACGTCGCTATCTCCACCCCCCCACCACCGCCCAACCCGGCGCCCCGACTACGCCCGCATCCCCGCCGCCGCCCTCGGTAATCCCCTCGACGCCTGGGAGGGCGAGCGCTGGCTCGACGTTCGCTCGCCCCAGATCCTCGCTCTCATACGCCACCGCCTCGACGACGCCTTCCGCCTCGCCTGCGACGATCCCCGCTAGCGGTCCGGTCGCACTTCGTAGCCCGCCGCCTCCCGCGTCGCCGCCCCCGCCCAGCCCCAGATCAGCACCACCTCCTCCGCCGACGTGTTGCGGAAGCCGTGCCACTCCCCCTTCCGGCTCAGCCACACGTCCCCCTCCCGCGCCGACAGCTGCTCTTCGCCGTTCAGCACCAGCCCGGCTCCCTCATGCAGGTAGATGAACTCCTCCGCCTTGGGGTGCCGGTGCCACTCGTGCGCCGACCCCGGCGCCATCACCGTCCGCCCGAACACCACCTGCGTCGCCCCGCCTCGCTCCCCACTCAGCAGCCACTGCACCTTCATGTTGATCCACCCCTCTTCCGGCGGGCCGCCTTCCGTGTACGGCGTCTCCTCCACGCTCACCTTGAACGTCTCCCCGCCGCCGGGAGCCGCGTCCTCAAGCTTGCGATACCCCACCGCCGCCTTCGATCCGCCTCCCGCCCAGCCCCAGATCATCTCGACTTCGCTGTTGCTCGTGTTCTTGAACCCGTGCATCCCTCCCATCGGCGTCAGCCAGGCGTCCCCCACCCCCACCGGGATGTCGCCTTCGCTGCGCAGCGCCCGCCCCTCCCCCACCGTCAGGTACTCGAACTCCTCCCCCTGCGGGTGCGCGTGCCGCCGGTGCTCCGACCCCGGCGCGAACAACGTCCGCCCGAACACGATCTGCTCCGCCCCCCCATGCTCCCGGTCGATCAGGAACTGCACTTTCATCGCGATCCAGCCCTCTTCCACCGGGCCGCCCTCGCTGAAGGGGTAATCGTGGATGTTCACTTTGTACGTTGCCATCGCCTGCTCCTGACCACAGCGAGACGACCGCCCGCCTCGGCCGCCTACCCTATCCGCCCCAGAGGAGACGCCCATGGCTCGCATCCCCGAAATCCCCCTCCCCGCTGCCGACCCCCTCGCCCGTGAACTCTTCGACGCCCAGGAGGAGCAGCGCGGCGCCGTCTTCAACACCTCCCGCATCCTCGGTCGCCGCCCCACCATCCTCCAAGGCCACCTCCAGCTTCGCGCCGGCATCGACGCCTCTGCCCTCATCCCCCAGCAGCTCCAGGCCCTCCTCTGTGTCCGCGTCGCAACCATCAACGGTTGCCCCTTTTGAATCGATCTCAACGCATTCCGTGGAATGCGGGCCGGCGCCTCCCTCGACAAGGTCGAAGCCCTCCCCAGCTACGCCACCAGCCCCCACTACTCCCCCCGCGAACGCCTCGCCCTCGAGTTCGCCGACCGCATGACCTACAGCGACCAGGACGTCGACGACGCCTTCTTCGCCCGCCTCACCCCGGAGTTCTCCTCCGACGAACTCGTCGAACTCGCCGCCGTCATCGCCTTCGAGAATTATCGCAGCAAGTTCAACAACGCCTTCCGTATCGAGGCCCAGGGCTTCTGCGCCCTTCCCCCCCAACTCGACTCGCCGCCCCTTTACCCTGGAGACGCCCCATGACCACCCAACCCAACCCCTCCGTCGTCCTCCGCCGCCGCGCCACCGCCCTCCCCACCCCAGACCTCTTCGGGCTGGAGGACCGCGACGTCCCCCAGCCCGCCCAAGGCGAGGTCCTCGTCCACAACGTCTATGTCTCCGCCGACCCCGGCATGAAGGGCTGGATCAGCACCGCCCGCAACTACGCCAGCGTCGAGACCGGCGCCACGATGAACGCCTTCGGCGTCGGCGAGGTCGTCGCCACGCACAACCCGGACGTCTCCGTCGGCGACTTCGTCTTCGGCCAGACGGGCTGGCAGGAGTACGGCATCGCTTCGCCCGACCACCCCGGCTTCCGCCTCCTCGACCCCAGCGACGCCCCCCTCTCCACCGCCCTCGGCCTCCTCGGCCACTCCGGCGTCACGGCCTATTTCGGCCTCCTCGACGTCGGCCGCCCCCAGCCCGGCGAGACCGTCCTCGTCTCCACCGCCGCCGGCGCCGTCGGCAGCGCCGCTGGCCAGATCGCCAAGATCCACGACTGCCGCACCGTGGGAATCGCCGGCGGGCCCACCAAGGTCGCCCTCTGCCGCGACGCCTTCGCCTACGACGACGCCATCGACTACAAGGCCACCCCGGACCTCGCCGCCGCCATCCGCGCCGCCGCGCCGGAGGGCGTCGACGTCTACTTCGACAACGTCGGCGGCCCCACCCTGGACACCGTCGCGGGCCTCCTCAACCCCGGCGGCCGCGTCGTCGTCTGCGGCACCTCCGCCACCGAGTCCTGGGACCCGCCCCCCACCGGCCTCCGCCTCGAGCGCTACGCCCTCGTCAACCGCCTCCGCATCCAAGGCTTCGTCGTCTTCGACTACAAGGACCGCTACCCCGAGGCCCTCGCCGCCCTTCGGGACTGGTTCCGCCAGGGCCGCCTCGCCTACCGCGAGGACGTCACCGACGGCCTCGCCCAGGCCCCCCACGTCCTCGCCGGCCTCTACGAGGGCCGCAACACCGGCCGCGCCCTCATCCGCGTCCGCCCCGACCCCACCGCCTAGCGGACCGGCCGTCCCGCCCTTTGCGGCGCTAGCGCCGCAACAGCTTCCAGGCGATCTCCGGCCCCTCGCCCTGCGAGTAAGCCAGGGTGATCCAGAGCATCGCCAGCGGCTCCAGCAGGCGCGCGCAGCGCAGTGGTCCCGCGTCCAGCACGTCGAAGCCCAGTTCCTCCGCCAGCCCGGCCACCGTCGCCTTCGCCTCCTCGTCGTCGCCGCAGATCGCCATGCTCGCCGCCTGCCCCCCGAAGTTCGCTTGCGCGTAGTTTCCCGACCCCGTGGAATTGAACGCCTTCACCACCCGCGCCCCGGGCGCCCAGCCCGCCACTTGCTCCCCCGCCGACGTCGTGAACCCCACCGCCAGCTCCAGCCCCGACTCCGTCATCTGCAGCGGGTTCGTCGCGTCCAGTACCACCTTGCCCGACAGGTCCCCCGCCGCCTTCACCGACCCCTGCGTCGCGTCCCACGGCGTCGCCAGGACCACCACCTCCGCCCCCTGCGCCGCCTCGGCCACCGTCGCCGCCCGCGCCCTCGACCCCGCCGCGCTCACCGCTGCCTGCACCCCCTCTCCCGACGGGTCCCGCGACCCGAACGTCACCTCGTGCCCGTTCCCCGCCCACAACCGCCCCAGCGCCCCGCCCACGTTTCCCGAGCCAATGATCGCCAGTCGCATCGTCTGCTCCCTCCCTGTCTCTCGCTGTCGCGCGAAGTCTACCGAGGCCGCTGCCTCCTGCGCCGCTATCCGCGGCCTCAACGCCCTCGACCGCTAATCGTGCGCCGCCCGGAAGTCCGCCTGCGCCCGCGCCAGCAGATCCGCGTCGGCGCACAGATCGACGCCCGTCATCGCCATCGCCGTCGCCGCCAGCAGCGCCGCTTCCTGCGCTCCCGGCCTCGCCGCCCCTGCCGCGAACGCCGCCGTGTGGTTCCCCGCCTCCGCCTCGATCGCGAACATCGGGTGGATCGTCGGCACCACGTGCGACACGTTCCCCATGTCCGTGCTCCCCCCCACGAACCCCGCCGCGCCCGCGTCCAGGGCCTTGCCCAGCGCCCCCGCGTTGGCCACGTACGCCTCCGCCATCGGCCCGTTCGTCGTCAGATGGCTGTAGGGGTGCCCGCTCCAGCCCGCCTCCAGCAGGCACCCCGTCGCCGTCGCCGCCGCCTCGAAACAGGCCAGCACCCGCGGCTTCAGTGCCGCCAGCGACGTCTCATCCCCAGCCCGCACCAGGAACTCCGCCCGCGTCCGCTTGGGAATGATGTTCGGCTTGCCGCCCCCATCGGTGATCACACCGTGCACGCGCGCGTCCGGCGGCAGCTGCTGCCGCAGCACGGAAACCCCGTTGTAGGCCAGGACCATCGCGTCCAGCGCGTTGATCCCGTCCCACGGCGCCGCTGCGGCGTGTGCGTTCCGTCCGCGGAACTCGATCTCCAGCGCATGCAGCGCATTGATCCCCGGCCGCACCGAGTCCTCCAGCGCCGGATGCACCATCATCGCCGCGTCCACCCCCGCCAGCGCCCCCCGCTCGATCAGCTCCACTTTGCCGCCCCCACCCTCTTCCGCCGGCGTTCCCAGCACCAGGATCTGCCCCTCGTCCGGCCGCAGCGCTGCCCCCAGCCCCAGCGCCGCCCCCACCCCCGCCATCGCGATCAGGTTGTGCCCGCAGGCGTGCCCGATCTCCGGTAGAGCGTCGTACTCGCAGCAGATCGCGATCGTCGGGCCGCCCACACCCATCCGCGCCGCGAACGCCGTCGCCAGCCCGTACGCCCCCCGCTCCACCGCGAAGCCCCGCTCCTCCAGCGCCATGCTCAGCGCGTCGTGCGCCTGCACTTCCTCGAAGTTCAGCTCCGGCCGCCCATGGATCTCCAGCGACAGCGCTCGCAACGCCGCCTCGTCCTCCGCGATCGCCGCCCGCGCCGCCGACTTCGCCGCCGACCCGTCCATCGTCATGTCATACCCATCGCTTCCCCGGCCTGCCCCGGCCGCCTAGGCCCTGCTCGAACGCGGCGAATCGTCGATCGCCGCTGCCCGGCACGCCTCCTCGAAGGACGCCCGCCGGTACACCTCCGGCTTCGACGTGCTGTAGCGACAGAATAGGTACTCCGTCCGCCCCTCCAGCCAGCGCGCCACGACCACGATCTGATTCCCGAAGCTGTTCGTCGCCCGCAGCACCTTGCCGTCCGCCAGCTCCGTCTCCGACTCGATCTCGAACGACAACTCCGTCCGGAACGGACCGAACTCCGCCGCCGCATGCTGCCAGCGCCAGCCCGGTCACCAGCAACAGCGCCGGCCCCGCCCGCTTCACGGCATTGCTCCTTCTCCCCGGCACACCGTCCGCCTCGGCCATTGCGCCTCCCGCTCGAGTCTCCACACGCCGCCCATTCCGTTCAACCCGCCCGCCTCCCACAACTGCCCCCCCCCCGACCCCGCTGCCTAGACTGCCCGCCATGTGCGATCCGCACTACCGTCGCGGCGTCGCCCTCATCTTCCTCTTCGGCCTCGCCGTCAGCACCGGCGGCGTCATCGCCCGCCATGTCGATCAGGCCGACGGCTGGCAGATCCTCTTCTACCACTCCCTCGCCGCCGCCGTGGTCCTCTTCCTCGTCGCCGCCTACCGCCGCCGCGGCGCAAGCCTCACCCGCACCCGGCGGACCGCAGGGGCGGCCTCCTCGACACCCTCGGCCTCGGCGCCGGCTTCCCTACGTACATCCAAGCCCTCACCCTCACCAGCGTTGCCAACCTCGCCGCCATCTCCGCCACCGCCCCCCTCTTCGCCCCCCTCGCCGGACTCTTCGTCCTGCGTGAGCGCGTCGCCCCGCTCATTTGGGCCGCCATCGTCCTCGGCCCCGCCGGCATCGCCGGCACCGCCGGCACCGCCGGCATGATGGCCGACGGCCTCCAAGCGGGTGGGCTCAAAGGCAACCTCATCGCCCTCGGCGTCCCCATCAACTCCGCCCTCGTCATCATCGTCGTCCGCCGCTGGCCCGCCGTCGACATGACCTCGGCCACCGCCGGCGCTGGCCTCGTCGGCGTCGCCATCGCCCTCGCCGCCACCTCCGACCTCATCCATCCCCCTCCACGACGCCAGCCTCTCCCTCCTCCTCGGCTTCGTCCAAATCGGCATCGGCTTCACGCTCCTCAACATCGGCGCCCGTCACGTCCTCGCCGCCGAAGGTGGTCTCTTCGCCCTCGCCGAAGTCCCCACCACCCTCACCTTCATCGGCGCCGGCATGGTCATCGCCGCCGCCGCCGGCACCTCCCTCAAACGCCTCCACGACGAACGCCTCGCCCGCCCGCCCCTCCCTTCCCACCTCCCTTGACGGCGCCGCCGCCTCTCAGCAGCATGGCCCCACCCGCCGCCACTGTCAGGCCGCGCGCCGGCGCGGAAGGCCACGGACGCAAGGAACGCCCATGCCCGGCCGCCTGCAAGGACGCGTCGCCCTCATCACCGGCGCCGCCCGTGGACAGGGCCCCGCCGAGGCCCGTCTCTTCGCCGCCGAGGGTGCCACCGTCGCCCTCGCCGACATCCTCGACACGGAGGGCGACGCCGTCGCCGCCTCTATTGACGGCGCCGCCTACCACCACCTCGACGTCCGCGAGCCGGATCATTGGCAGCGCGCCGTCGACACCATCCTCCACGCCCACGGCCGCCTCGACGTCCTCGTCAACAACGCCGGCGTCTTCGCCGCCCAACCCCTCGACGAAATGGACCTCAACGCCTACCGCCGCATCATCGACATCAACCAGGTCGGCGTCTTCCTCGGTATGCGCGCCGTCGCACCCGCCATGAAGGCCGCCGCCCGCGGCGCCATCATCAACGTCTCCTCCATCGACGCCCTGCGCGGCTTCCCCAATTCCATCGCCTACGGCGCCTCCAAATGGGCCGTGCGCGGCATGACCCGCGTCGCCGCCCGCGAACTTGGCCCCCACAGCATCCGCGTCAACTCCATCCACCCCGGCGCCGTCGACACCGACATGCTCCGCGACGTCCCACTCGTCGCCCAGGGCGGCCTCAAAGCCGTCGAGGCTCTCGTCCCCCTCGGCCGCGTCGCCACCGTCCACGACGTCGCCCGCCTCGTCCTCTTCCTCGCCTCCGACGACAGCGCCTACTGCACCGGCAGCGAATTCATCATCGACGGCGGCATGCTCGCCTGACCCCACCCCTCCTCGGTAGACTGCCCCCGCCCCTCGCGAAAGGAGCCCCGCATGCCCACCCAGGCGCGCGCGGTCTACGCCCCACCCGGCGAACCCCACCTCGGCGTCGAGCAAATCACCATCCCCGACCCCGGCCCCGACCAAGTCGTCGTCAAGCTCTTCTCCAGCGGCATCTGCCACAGCCAGCTCCACCATCTGGACGCGCCGCGCCAGCACGCACGCCTCCTCGGCCATGAAGGGACGGGCGTCGTCACCGCCGCCGGCGCCCGAGTCGACCACGTCCGTGAGGGCGACCACGTCATCGTCACCTGGGTCCCCCGCAACGAACAAGCCGCCGCCGCCACCCCGGAAGGCGTCACCCTCACCTTCGCCAACGGCGCTCTCGCCACCACCCCCCTCTCGTTCACCTGGGCGGACGTCACCATCTCCCACGGCGCCTACGTGGTCCCCGTCCCCAAGGACCTCCCCACCGACGTCAGCTGCATCCTCGGCTGCGCCGTCATCACCGGCGCCGGCGCCGTCCGCAACACCGCCGCCGTCCGCCGTGGCCAAAGCGTCGCCGTCTTCGGCATCGGCGGCGTCGGCCTCAGCGCCCTCGCCGCCGCCCGCGTCGTTGGCGCCGAGCCCATCATCGCCGTCGACCTCAGCGACGAAAAACTCCACCTCGCGCGCCGCTTCGGCGCCACCGAAACCGTCAACGCCGCCCGCGAGGACCCCGTCGCCCGCATCAAGCAGCTCACCCCCCACCCCCACGAAATCAACATGAGCAACGCCCCCGCCGATGGCGTCGACTACGCCTTCGACTGCATCGGCGTCCGCGCCACCATGGAGCAGATCGGCCCCGCCGTCCGCGGCCACCAGCTCGGCGCAACCAGCGGCGGCACCGCCGTCCTTGTCGGCGTCCCCACCGGCCCCTTCTCCATGGACGCCACCGATCTCCTCATCAACGAGAAGAAGTACATCGCCAGCGTCGGCGGCTCCTGCCGCCCCGAGCGCGACTTCCCCACCTTCATCCGCTGGTTCCAGGACGGCGACCTCGACCTCAATGCCCTCGTCACCCACCGCTATCGCCTCGACCAGATCAACGACGCCACCGACGCCCTCCGCAACGGCCGTATCCTCGGCCGCGCCATCATCGAGTTCTGAGCCCCCCAAGCCCGGCCGCCGCATCAGTCCACCCGTCCCACAACGAGATCAGGAGACACGCATGGCCACCCAGCACATCAACCCGGACACCATCCACAAGCCCGGCGCCTACTCGCACGTCGTCGTCGGCGCCGGTACCCGCGTCGTCTCCGTGGCCGGTCAGGTCGCCATGGACGTCCAGGGCAACCTCGTCGGTAAAGGCGACTTCGCCGCCCAGGCCCTGCAGGCCTATCAGAACGTCGCCGCCGCCCTCGCAGCCGCCGGCGCCACCTTCGACGACGTCACCAAGATGACCGTCTTCATCGTCGGCTTCGACGAAGCCACCCACTTCGCCCCCCTCGTCGAGGCCCGCTCCCAGGTCATCACCGGCGACAAGCCCGCCAATACCCTCATCGGCGTCCAGGCCCTCTTCCGCCCCGACTTCCTCATCGAGGTCGAGGCCATGGCCGTCCTCGACTAGCCCCCACCAACCGGAGCGCCACAGATGAGCAAGCAGATCGCCTTCCTCGGCGTCGGCGCCATGGGCGGCCGCATGGCCGCCAACCTCGTCCAGGCAGGCTTCGATGTCAGGGGGTTCTCCCCCTCCGCCGCCACCCGGCGAGCCGCCGCCGACCGTGGCGTCCCCGTCGTCGACTCCTGCGCCGCCGCCCGCCAGCTCATCACCACCGCCGGCGCGCTTGGCCACGCCCGCAGCGACATGACCGCCGTCGCCGAGGCCTACGCTCAGCTCGCTGGGCTTGACGCCCAGCGCGGCTCGGCCCCAGCCAGCCAACCCCCAGCCAACCAACCCCCAGCCAACCAACCCCCAGCCAGCCGAGACCGAGCCTGACGCTCTGCGCGCCTGCGCCACCGAAAGGACCCGCCCCCATGCCCGACGAACGTGTCATCGTCGATCCCAGCACCATGGAGTGGGTCGACGCCGCGGAGTTGCTTGCCCTGCCCCAGGGCGTCAAGGCCAAGATCCTCTGGGAAGACCCCGCCACCGGCCGGCGCGACGCCCTCTGGAACTTCCCCCCCGGCTACGTCGAGCCCCGCCACACGCACGGCGGCGCCCACTCCGACATCCTCATCGAAGGCCGCTGGATCATCGAAGGCACCGAAGTCACCGCCGGCGGCGGCTACATCTACGGTCCCCCCGATGTCCCCCACGGCCCCTTCCAGTGCCCCGAGGGCTGCCTCGTCTTCGCCCACTTCGAAGGCTCCCTGGAGCACGAATGGCCCCCCAAGAAGGGCGTCGAGGCCGCCGCCGCTTCCGCTCCCGAGCCCCGTGTCATCGCCGACGGCAACACCATGGACTGGCACGACGGCTCCGAGCGCTTCACGCTCCCCCCGGGCGTCCAGTACAAGATCCTCTCCCAGAACGTTCACAGCGGCCGCCGCGACATCCTCGCCCGCTTCCCCCCCGGCTACGTCGAGCCCCGCCACACCCACGAGGCCGCCCACCACGACGTCCTCGTCAGCGGCCGCTGGATCATCGAGGGCCGGGAGGTCGGCCCCGGCGGCTACATCTACGGCCCCGCCGGCACCCCCCACGGCCCCTTCGAGTGCCCCGAGGAGTGCATCGTCTTCGCCTCCTGGCACGGCGGCGGCTGGCAGCACGACGCCGAATAGCCCGCCCACGCCGGAACGAAGTCCCGATGCCGGAGACCCCCAGCGACCTCCGTTACCACCCCGAGCACACCTGGATCCGCCTCGATGGGGACGAGGGCGCGGTCGGCATCACCGACTTCGCCCAGGAGCAGCTCGGCGAGATCGTCTACGTCGAATTGCCCGACCCCGGCAGCTGCCTCATCCAAGGGCAGCCCTTCGGCGTGATCGAGTCCGCCAAGGCCGTCGCTGACCTCCACGCCCCCGTCTCCGGTGAGGTCGTCTCCCTCAACCACTCCCTCGACGACGCCCCGGAAACCGTCAACGCTTCCCCGTACGCCGACGGCTGGATCCTCCGCCTCCGCCTCGCCGACCCCGCCGAACGCAGCTCCCTCCTCGACACCGCTGCCTGCAACGCCGGCCCCGGCCCCGGGGACCCAGCCTCCTGACCCCAGAGCGCCCTTCGGACCCCCCGGCCGAGTATCCTGGAGGCCGGCAATCGCGGGGGGAGTGCGGGTGGCAGAGCCAGCAGACGCGGCACCACGACCGGGCTTCCTCAGCCCCCTCGCTGTCCGCGACTTCCGCATCCTCTTCCTCGGCTTCTCCTTCGTCCATCTCGCCCACCCCATCCAGGCCGTCTCCCAGATCTTCTGGCTACAGGAAATGGCCCCAGAGGACTCCCGCTTCATCCTCGTCGGCGTTGTCGGCCTCGTCCGTGGCGCCGGCATGGTCTCCCTCGGCCTCATCGGCGGCGCACTCGCCGACCGCCACGACCGCCGCCGCCTGCTCATGGCGCTCCAGGCCAGCGCCCTCCTCGTCAATGTCGCCGTCGGCCTCACCATGCTCGTCGTCAGCCCCAGCGACCCCCTCGCCCTCGCCCTCGTCTTCGGCCTCACCTTCTTCGGTTCCGGCCAGGCCTCCGTCGACCTCCCCACCCGCCAGGCCTCCGCCCCCGACATCCTCGGCCCCCGCCTCACCCCCGGCGGCCTCGGCCTCATGCTCGCCGGCATGCTGCTCGTCTTCCCCCTCGCGATCTTCTCCGCTGGCCTCCTCACCGACGCCTTCGGCGCCCCGACCACCTACGCCCTCACCGGCGCCTGCCACTTCGTCGGCCTCGCCACGCTCTTCGCCCTCCGCTACCGCTCCCGCCCCGGCGCCGAAGATCACGGCCTCCCCCTCATCCGTGAAACGCTGCGCAACGTCCGCATCGGCCTCCGCTACACCCGCGACCACGACACCCTCTTCGCGATCGTCCTCACCTTCATGGTCTCCACCACCATCGTCACCGCCGCCGCCGGCCACCTCGGCCCCACCTGGGTCACCACCGTCGTCGGCGCCTCTTTCAGCGAGTTCAGCCTCATGCAGCTCGCCTGGGTCGGCGCCGCCGGCCTCGTCGGCCTCAGCCTCACCCGCTACGCCCTCTTCGAGCGCAAGGGCGCCCTCTTCGTCACCGGCCTCCTCCTCTTCACAGTCGGCTTCCTCGTCTTCTCCAGCGGACACGTCTGGCCCTTCGTCGTCGTCGGCAACCTCCTCCTCGGCGCCGGCCTCGCCACCACCTCCGTCGCCGCGACCCACCTCGTCGCCCACTTCACCTCCCCCGCCGTGCGCGCCCGCGTCATGGGCTTGCTCCTCCTCAGCCTCGGCACCGTGCAAATGCTCACCCTGGCCGTCGCCGGCGCTGCCCAGGCCTTCGGCTTCGAAACCGTCTTCCCCGTCCTCGCCGTCACCAACGCCCTCCTCGTGCTCGCTGCCCTCCTCGCCTGGTCACACATCCGCCACGTCCGCATCCCCCGCAGCGACGCCGCCCTCGGCGCCGGTGCCCTGGCCGGCGGGAAGTCGGGCGACTGAGCCGCCACGCCCCCGCTGGCGCGCGACCCCGCAGCGGTCACGCCTTCCAAGCCCCCGGCTTCACCGCCGCCTGGCTCAGCGGCTGGTTCTGGAACGTCAATCGCTGGCTCCCCATCTTCCTCGGCAGCTTCCTCGTCAACGACCTCACCGGCTCCCCCTTCCTCGTCCAGCTCGTCGGCGTCGCCTTCTTCGCCCCCATGCTCCTCGGCGGCCTCGTCGGCGTCCTCGTCGACCGCTTCGACCGCCGCCGCACGGTCCTCTTCCAGACCGCCTACGTCCTCCCCACCTCCACCGCCCTCGCCGCCCTCATCCTCTCCGGCCGCATCGACGCCTGGATGGTCTACCCCCTCGTCCTCGTCATTGGCGTCGGCAACGTCATCGATATCACCGCCCGCCGCGCCCTCCTCTTCGACCTCGTCGGCCGCCACCGCCTCACCAGCGCCCTCTCCCTCGAGGCCGCCAGCCTCTCCATGGGCACCCTTCTCAGCGGCCTCCTCGGCGGCGCCCTCATCGACACCCTCGGCATCGGCGAAGCCTTCCTCCTCAGCAGCGCCCTCTATGCCGCCGCCTTCCTCCTCATGTCCCTCGTCCCCACGCCTCCCGCTCGCATCGTCCCCGGCGCTTCCAGCCCAAGCTCCCCCCGCCGCGACCTCCACGACCTCCTTCAGGTCCTCCGTAGCAACCGTACCCTTGTCAGCATCCTCGGCATCACCACCCTCGTGAATATCTTCTTCTGGACCTTCCCACCCCTCATCCCGGTCTTCGCCGACGACCTCGGCGTCGGCGCATTCCTCGCCGGCCTCCTCGCCAGCGCCCCAGGCTTCGGCATGGTCCTCGGCTCCTCCCTCATCGCCGCCCGCCGCCCCGGCCGCCGCGGCCGCATCTTCGTCCTGGGCTCCAGCTTCGCCATGGCCCTCCTCGCCGCCTTCGCCCTCATCCCCTGGTACCCCGGCGCCTTCCTCGCCCTCGTGGCCGTCGGCCTCGCCATCGCCGGCTTCAGCACCATGCAGAGCGTGCTCGCCCTGGAAGTCTCCAGCCCCGACATGCGCGGGCGCGCCGTGGGCATGGTCAGCATGGCCATCGGCGCCCTCCCCTTCGGCATGCTCCTCCTCGGCCTCCTCGCTGAGGCCGTCGGCCCCGCCGCCGCGGTGGCCGCCAGCGGCTTCGCCGGCCTCGCCGCCCTGCTCGTCTGGATCAGCTTCCGCCCCGAAGTCCGCCGCCTCGACTGACGCCCCCGCGCCCTCTCCGCCCGCCGGGATCGCGTCATCACGCCGCGCCTCCGCCTCGCCGATGGACCCCGTCCCAAACGCACGAGAAGCCCGAGGTCCGTCGCGATCGGCGCCCCCGGCGGCGGCCCGTGCGCCACGGCCCATGACAAGCCCGTTCCAGCGTGATCAATGCAGGGATCGCAGGCGCTGCACCGACCCCGCCGCGGCCCCCTTCCCAACGATTATCCGCCCCAACAGCTACCCGACCGTCTCCCCCACGTTCAGCGCCGCCCCATCCGCCACCACCGCCTCCCGCCGGGACGGTCGCCCCCTCCCCGATCGTCACCGCACCGGACCCGAGAACGACCACGACGGTCCGCACTGCCCCCCCAGCCGCGCGCCCATCTCCCTGCGGCCTCCTGCCGCGCCTCCTCGTCCCCGCCCGCCCCGCCCTCAGGATTCGCCCTCCCAGTGGTGCTCGATCGCCGCACCCGTCCCGCCCCGGAAGCAGATGAAGATCAGCGTCCCCTCTGGGCTCTCGAACGGCCCATGCGGCTGGTCCTCGCCCGCCGGCCCGTAGAAGTAGCTGCCCGGCTGCAGCTCCCGCCCTTCCACGATCCAGCGCCCGCGCAACAAGAACGCACTGTGCGACGCCGCGTGCGTGTGCCGCGGCTCCACATACCCCGCCGGAAACTCGATCAGCGCATCCGTCCGCCCCGTCTCCAGATCCTCCGCGAACACCTTCATCCGCACCCCCTCCGGCAGCGTCATCAGCTGCGACCCGTTCTGCCACGGCAAGGCCTCCCCCCCGATCACCCGCGTCTTGTTCTCCCGTGCCCGCTCCGCCGGCGCCGGCGTCGACAGCTCCGCCCCGTGATCCCACTCGTGGTGCAGCTGCGCCCCCGTCCCCCCCACCGACACGAACACGTACGTCCCTTCCGGCGAATGGAACGGCCCGTGCGCCTGCCCCGGACCCGCCGGCCCGTGCATGTAGCTCCCCGGCCCCAGCCGCTCTCCCTCCACCAGCCAATGCCCCTCCTTCAGGAAGCAGCTGTGCCAGCTGTCGTGCGTGTGCCGCGGTTCCACGTACCCCACGGGGAAATTGATCAGCATGTCCGTCCGGCCCGTCGCCTCGTCCTCCGCGAACAGCTTCACCCGCACTCCCTCCGGCAGCGTCATCTTCGACGACCCATCGCCCCACGCCACGTCGTCCACATCGATAATCCGGGTCTGTCGCTCGGCCATGACCGTCCCCTTCGCTCCGCCCGGCCGTCGCGTCGCCGGGCCCGCCCGAGCATATGCGCGCGGCGAACCCCGGCGCCAGCGGGATCCGCAAGGGACGACCTCTTCACCCTCCGCTGGGAACGACGCCCCCTCATGCCGGACTGGTCTAGCCGTCCCGCTCGCCCTCGTCGCGCGCAGCCTCGTCGCCCTCGGCCTCGCCCCCGTCGCCCTCGCCGGATGCGGCCGCCTCGCCTTCAGCCCCCATCCCCGGCTCCTCCCCGACGAGTGCCCCACGTCCTCACCACTCCCCGCGGGCGGCCCCGTCGTCCCCGCGCGACTCCCCATCGCCGCGTTCAGCCGCCGCTGCGCCCCGCCGATCAGCCGGTTCGCCCGCACGTTGTACACCCGGATGATCGAAGGAACCGTCAACCCGATCACGAGCCCGATCACCAGCCCCGCCACCGTCACCGTCCGCGTCGGGTACACCTCCGAGTACTGCTGCAACAGCACCACCGTCCCCACACTCACCAGCAGCCCCGCCAGCACCCCCACGATCGACCCCCGCGGCTTCCAACGGATTCGCTCCAGCTACACCCGCCCGGAAGGCGGCGGACTGGACCTCGCGCCGACGCCACCCAGGGCCCCACCGTCAGCAACAGCCCCGGCAGCGCCAGGAACGTGAGGATGCCGCGCGCCTCCCCACCTTCCCGATCCCAAGGCCCTCCACCCGCCGCCGCTCCAGCCGCGTCGTCCGCACCGCCGAGGTCCGCCGCGCCCAGCAGGCCCCACCCCAGTTCCAGCTCTTCGGCGGACGCGGCGCCGCCCTCGCGCACCGCCTCGGCGGCGACGCCGACCGCATCACCGACGACGACGACGGCGGCAACGGCGACTAACCCTCCACCCCCACCAGCGCCGCGCTCACCGCCCACAACCGCCGCGCCGCCACGTCGTCCCGCGCCGCCGCCGCCGGCTCCACTTGCCGCATCCGGTCGAAGTACGCCCCGCTCACCCCCGCCACGTCCCCCTCCGCCACCAGCCGCGCCACCGGTCGCGCCCCCGCCCCCGGCGATCGCAGGAACCGCTTCATCAACCACCATCCGCGCCCCGCCAGCCCCGTCAGTTCCCCGCCCCCACCCAGCTCCGTCCGCACCCCGCCCGGATGCACCGCGTTCGCCGTCACCCCCGTACCCGCGAGTCGACGCGCCAGCTCCCGCGAGAACAGCACGTTCGCCAGCTTCGAGTGCGCGTAGGCCCGCGCTGCCCCGTAGCCCTGCGCCATCTGCAAGTCCTCGAAGTCCAGCCCCCGCGCCCGCGCGTGCATCTGCGAACTCACCGTCACCACCCGCCCCCCGCCTGCCGTCCCCGGCGACGGCGACGCACCACCGGCCCGCAGCCGATCCAGCAGCAGTGTCGTCAACAGGAAGTGCCCCAGGTGATTCACCTGGAACGTCACCTCGTACCCGTCCACGCTCAATGCGCGCCGGGAGCGGACCGTGCCCGCATTGTTCACCAGCGCCTCCAACGACCCCCACTGTTCCCGCGCCGCCTCCGCGCACGCCCGCACCGACGCCAGATCCGCCAGGTCCAGGGACAGGCACGTCACGGGCCCCGGCCCCGCCCCGCGCAACCGCTCCACCGCCGCCGCCCCCGCCGCCGGCCGCCGCGCCGTGATCGCCACCTCCCACCCCCGCCCCAGCAACGCTGCCGCCGTCGCTCGGCCGATCCCCGAGTTCCCTCCCGTGACGAGCGCCACCGGCGCCCTCACCCCACCGGCCCCTCCAAAGTCGGCGCCTCCGCGGCCGCTTCCAGCGCCAGCGCCTCCTGCGGCTTGAACTCCCCAATCGGC
Organism: Dehalococcoidia bacterium; assembly: GCA_965247775.1. Taxonomy (GTDB): domain Bacteria; phylum Chloroflexota; class Dehalococcoidia; order Bin125; family Bin125. Next base: position 398,419 of record OZ252031.1, on the reverse strand, counting down.
ACCGCCGGCAACGTCTCCACCTGCACCCCCGCCCGCACCCCGAACTCCAGCGAGAACCGCTCCGCCGCATCGTTGTCCGGCGCCTCCACGATGCTCACGAAGTCGTACGCCCCGATCACCCCGTACACCCCAGACTCTGCACCTCCGGCGCCCCCGTCTCCCGCTCCGCCCGAAGCAAGCTGCGCGGCGCCGCCAGCACCCGGCGGCGCCCGCCCGGCGTCAACCGCAGCAGCAGTATGTAGGTCGCCATCCCACCGCTCTCCCTCCCCCGCAGGATACCCGCTTCACCCTCGCCGAGGCCTCGCCCTCGGCGGCCCCTCGGTACGCCCAGATCTCCACCCGCTCCACCGTGATCAGGCCCCCCCGCACCAACGACTCCACCGTCTCCCGGAAGGCCAGGATCGCCGCCGCCTCATCTACGATCTCGATCACCATCGGCAAGTCTGCGACAGCCGCAGGATCTTCCTCGTGTGCACCCGGCTGTGCGCCCCGAATCCCGCGATCCCGCGCAGGACCGTCGTCCCCGCCAGGTTCGCCCGCCGGGCCCGCTCCAGGATCTCCTCCCACAACGTCCGCTGCCCCACCCGATCGGACTCCCCCACGAAGATCCGCAAGACCAGCGCCGTTCGTGTCTCGCCGTCCATCACATCTCCCTACAACCGCGCCAGCGTCTGCCCCAGCCACACCGCCAGCAGCGCCCCCGCCACCGACGCCACCACGTTCACCACCACGTACAGCCACTCCCCCTCGTGCGCCAGCGTCAGCGTCTCCAGGCTGAACGTTGAAAACGTCGTATAACCCCCCAGCACCCCCACCAGCAGCCCAGTCCGCACTTCGGCCGGCACCGATGACCGCTCCAGCAGGAACGTCGCCAGCAGCCCCGCCGCGAACGCCCCGCTGACGTTCACGAACAGCGTCCCCACCGGAAACGTCCCGCCCCCGCCCCCCTGCACCCACCCCGACATCTTGTAGCGCAGGACGGACCCCACCGCACCGCCCAGCGCGACCCAGAGCAGCGTCACGCCCCGGCTCCGTTCCTCAGCCGCCCCGTCCCTGGAGCGCGCCCGCCGACAGCCTGCGCCCGCCGTCCCTCCCCGGTCAAGCGCCCCCGCCCTGCTGCGATCCCCTCCCCCCACCCCGTCGCCCAACCCAAGGCCGGCCGCGCGCCGGCCATCGGGAGCGGCTCCCTGTCCGAGCGCCTCCGCTTCCCCGGCGCCTTCGGCGACACCCTCATCGCCCGCCTCGACCGCCCACCCGGCCCACCGCCCTTCTCGCCTACCCCTGCACCTGCTCCAAAGACCTCAAACCCCTGGGCGCCCTCAGCCAAGCCCTCACCGACGCCGGCCTCGCCGTCGTTCGCTTCGACTTCACCGCCATCGGCGAAAGCGAAGGTGACTTCGCGAACACCCCCGTCACCGCCAACAGCGACGATCTCCTCGCCGCCGCCGCCTTCCTCGGCCAAACCAGCCAGGCTCCCAGCCTCCTCGTCGGCCACAGCCTCGGCAGCACCGCCGCCCTCGCCGCCGCCGCCCGCATCCCCGAAACGGTCGCCGCCACCACCATCGCCGCCCATCTCATCGACAGCCTGCGCCGCGCCGCCCCCGGCCTCGCCCAGCACGAGCGCGCCCTCGCCACTATCGCCGGCCGACCCTTCGAGATCAGCCGCCGCATGCTCCAGGACCTCGATGCGCACGAATGCAGCGTCGCATCGCCGCCCTCGCCCGCCCGCTGCTCATCTTCCCACGCCCCCACGGACGACACCGTCCCCCTCGCCCCCGCCCTCGGCCGCCCCGGCTGGCTCACCACCTGGGACGGCGCATCGGCCCGCAAGAGATCTTCGCCGGGCCACAGGCCCTCGCCAACGGCGCCATGGTCGCCGTCCAAACGGCCCGCTTCAGCACCGCCGCCCACGGCGCCCGCTTCGCCCGCATCGGCGACCGCGACCCGCCCCCCACGCCCGCCCCCGAACTGGGCCAGCACTCCCGCGAGACCCTCCACGATCTCGGCCTCGCCCCCCACGAGATCAACCGCCTCTTCGACCACGGCGTCACCTCCGAGCCCTCCGCACGCCCCCGCAGCGGGCAGTCCGGTCCCGCCGTCTAGCCGACCGCCCCGCCCTCCTCCTAAACTGCGCTCGGCCGGAATCGGCCACCCGCTACCGCCCGAGGAGGACCCGCATGCTCTTCCACGTCACCTGCACCCTCAAGAACAGCGACGAAGAATCCGCCGCCCGCGGCCTGCAGCTCTTCGCCAACGGGACGCCCCCCGACGGCTTCGAGTTCAAGGCCCACGACTCCTTCGCCGACGGCAGCGGCGGCGTCAACCTCGTCGAGGCCGACAGCGCCCTCCCCCTCAACAAAGCCTGCGCCGTCTTCGCCCCCTGCCTCGACTTCGTCATCACCCCCATCATCGACGCCGGCGCCGCCGCCGCCCAGGAAGCCCTCGCCTACCGGGGCTCCCTCAGCTAGCGCCTCCGCCTGCCACGGCCGCACGGTCGGCAGCCGCAGAAGGGAACCCCCGTGGACCTGCCCCGCTTCTCCCTCCAAGGCAAGGTCGCCCTCGTCACCGGCGGCAGCCGAGGCATCGGCGAAGCCGCCGCCCTCCTCCTTGCCCAGGCCGGCGCCGACGTCGCCGTCGCCAGCCGCAAGCGCCCCGACCTCGAACGCGTCGCCCAGCAGGTCCGCGCCGAGGGCCGCCGCGCCCTTCCCCTCGAGGCCCACGTCGGCCGCGTCGACCAGCTCGCCCCCCTCGTCGACCGCGTCGCTCAGGACCTCGGCGGCCTCGACATCCTCGTCAACAACGCCGCCACCAACTTCTTCGCCCCCGCCATCGACATGGAAGAGCGCGCCTGGGACACGGTCATGAACCTCAACCTCAAAGGCCTCTTCTTCCTCAGCCAGGCCGCCGCCCGCTACATGCGTGACCACGGCGGCGGCGCCATCGTCAACGTCGCCTCCGTCAGCGGCCTCCGCGCCCAGGTCCCCACCAGCCACTACTCCATCGCCAAGGCCGGCGTCATCATGGCCACCAAAGCCTGCGCCCTCGAGTGGGCCCCCTTCGGCATCCGCGTCAACTGCGTCGCCCCCGGCATGGTCGACACCCGCCTGTACCACGCCATCTTCGCCCTCCTGCCCGAGCAGCAGCGCCTGGACGCCAAAGCCCGCCTCGACGATCAGATCCCTCTCCACCGCGTTGCCAAACCGCACGAGATCGCCGACGCCATCCTCTACCTCGCCTCCCCCGCCGCCACCTACGTCACCGGCCAGACCCTCGCCGTCGATGGCGGTTTCACCCTCAACTCCCCGGGCGCCACCGCCCTCAATACCGTCCCCTCGGACCCCGCCGGAAGCCCGCCTAGCTGATCGCGCCCCGCCCCCCGATCGACGTCCCCCTCCCGCTCCCTGCCTCCCATCGCCCCCTGTACGATCGCCTCCTCTGGCCCACCCACGCGCTGCGGGAAGGTGCCGTGCCCAGACTCCCCCTCGCCCTCCTCCTCCTCGCCCTCCTCCTCGCCGCCCCCGCCTGCGGCGACGACGACCTCGCCCTCGGCATCCGCGGCTCCGGCGACCTCGTCCAACGCACCATCGACGTCGCCGACCTCCACCAGCTCACCATCGGCGCCGGCTTCGACGTCACCGTCAGCCGCGGGCCCTCCTCAGCCGTCATCGAAGTCGACGACAACCTGCTCGACCGGGTCCGCGTCGCCAACGGCCCCGGCTCCCTCGCGCTGACCCTGGAAAGCGGCAACCCCATCGACAACGCCACCTTGCACGCCACCGTCTCCATGCTGGAGATCAGCCAGCTTGTCGTCAGCGGCGCCGCCCGCGTCGAATTCCACGATCCCCTCGGCACGACCGGCGATCTCCGGATCGAAGCCGCCGGCGCCGCCCGCATCAGCGGTGACTTCACCGCCGCCGCCATCGCGCTCCGCGCCGGCGGCGCCTCCCAGATCGACGCTACCCTCACCGCCCCCAGGATCGAGGCGCGCGCCTTCGGCGCCAGCCGCCTCACGCTCGCCGGGACCGCCGAACAACTCGAACTCGAACTCAACGGCGCCAGCGACGCCGGCCTCCGCGACCTCGAAGCGCGCATCGCCTCCGTCGATCTCGGCGGCGCCAGCGACGCCGAGATCACCGTCTCCGAGCGCATCACCCGCGCCATCGTCACCGGCGCATCCCACCTGACCTACGCCGGCCCGAGCCCCGACCACACCGTCCCCATCGACTCCCAGACCTCCACCGCCGCATCCAGCATCGAGCGGCGCTAGCACGCGCCGCGCCCGTCCCCCCGCGACCCCACGCGTCCCACGCCAGCGTGTTCCCCAGCCCGTGCCGGACCTCGGCCAGGTTCGTTTCCGCGTACACGTGCCGCGGCGGCGTCTCGAACGTTGCCACCGGTGTGATCCGCGCCACCACCCGGTGCTCTTCCCGGCACATCGCATCGATCTTCGCCAGGTCCTCTTCGCTCGGCGCCTGTCCCGACATCAGCTCCGTAATCCGCCCCATCAACGCCGCCGCCCGATCGTGGTCGGCGATGATCTCCCCCCGCCCGTAGACCACCAGGTACGTCAGCGGCCACTGCTCGTCCAGCACGCACAGGGACACCTCCGCGTTGCGCTCCAGCGCCTTCGCCTTCCCCCGCTCCTGCATCGTCGAGATCAGGATCGCGTCCCCGTCCATCACGTAGTACACCACCGACATCGACGGCGGCCCCGACTGCCGCCCGTACCCCCACACGCACGTCCGGTGATCCCGCACGAACTGCCGGCGCTCCTCTGGTGTCATCGCTCGCTCCTCGCCGTTCTGGCCTCCAGGTCCACCCGCGAGAAGCCCGCACCGAGCAGCAGCGGGCCCTCCATGATCTCCAGCGCCCGCGTCCCCGCCTCCAGGAACTCGTAGCCGTGCCCCTCGAACGTCAGCACGAAGTCCCCCGGCGCCAGCTCCACGTCTGCCACGTGCTCCCCGCTCGCCGTGTACACGTTCGCCCGCATCCGCCCTGAGCGGCACATCATCAGCTTCTGCCGCGTCGCGTTCCCCGCACGCTCCGTCGCCACGTGGTGGTAGTGCGGCTTCGTCACCGCCCCCGGCGGACGATTCAGCAGCGTGATCTGGAACGCCAAATCGTCCGCCGTGATATGTGCCTTCGCCCGCCGCTCCGTCTCCGGGTCCGTCCCCGCGTACCCAGCCGCCAGCTCCCGGCGCTCCCCCTCGCTGTCCAGGTAGGGCGGAAACGCCGCGTAATCCTCGAAGTCGTGCCGCACGGCCATCGCCAGGATCGTGCCCTGCCCGTCCTCCACGTACTCGATCCCCGCCGTCCGCACGTCCCCCGTCGCGATCTCCTGGCCCATGACCCCTCCTGCACGCCTCGCCCCCCGGGCGAGGCGCGCGGAGTCTAGCGCCCGGCGATCCAGGACCGCCGGGCGCTCAGAACCTCGCGGGCGGGCCGGCTAGCCTGACGCCGCCGCGTGCACCGCGAAGGCCACCCCCTGCGGGTCCAGCAGTTGCACGATGCGCCCGCCGCCCGGCACGTCCATCGGCCCGTTCAAGACCTGCCCCCCAAGTTCCGACGCCTTCGCCGCCGCCGCGTCCGCATCGGCCACTTCGATGTACAGCAGCCACGCCGGCGGGCCCGGCATCTCCGCCGGCGTGTTGAACATGCCCCCCAGCGAGTCGGTCGCATTGCGCCCGTACATCTGGTACATGTCCCCCTCGCCCATATCCATCGCCTCGGTCTTCTCCCAGCCGAACAACTGCTCGTAGAAGCCGAACGCCGCCTCGTAATCCGACGTTGCCAACTCATGCCAGGCGAACCCGCCGAGCCCCGGCTCCTGCTCCGGCGGCGGACCCTCCGCCGGCGTGTAGACCCCCAGGGCCGCCCCCTGCGGATCCGCGATGATCCCAAACCGCCCCACCGTCGGCACGTCGAACGGCTCGTGCAACGACGCGCCGCCCAGGCTCGTCGCCTGCGCCACCGTCGCGTCCACATCCGGCGCCCCCACGTACAGCAGCCAGTGCGGTGGCGCGCCCATCTTCTTCGCCTCTTCGGGCAGCTCCATCAGCCCCGCCCTCGGCTCCTCCCCCATCGTGAGCATCGTGTAGGGCCCGCTGCCCGGGTCCATCGTCATCGTGCCGTACCCCACCAGCGCCGTATAGAACGCCTCCCCGGCCGCCGGATCCGACGTCAGCAGCTCGTGCCAGAGAAAGCGCCCGCGCAACGATGCATCGGCCATGAGACCCTCCTTCATACTGAGCGGCGTGATCGGCCGCCAGCCTAACGCAGCACGGCGCCTTCTCTCCGCGCCTCTACCCGACCGTCGTTCCAAAAAGCCCCCGTTCGACATCCTCCGCCCACAAGTCGCCCCGACCGGAAGGACCACCACCATGGTCAGCCTCCATCCGCATCCATCAGGTCGTCGTCGCCCTCAGCACCACCGGCGCCCTCGACGCCGTCGTCGACGCCGTCCACGCCCATCCCGCCCTCTCCCAGGTCGTCGAGGAAGCCTGCAAGCCCGCCCGAGACGCCCCCCTCATGGAGCCGGCCGCCCAGCCCGCCTGACCGCCCAGCCCTCACACCCCCGCCGGCGCCCCCTCCTGCGCCACCCGCCAGCCCGCGTCCGCGATCCGTCGTGACTGCCCCTCCAGTTCGAACACCCGCGACGACGCCGCGTTCCCCTGCACCCCACGCTGGTACACCCCCTGGGAAATCGCCGCCAGCCGGAACAGGTTGAACGCCAGGTAGAACGTCCAGTCCCGGATCGCCTCCTTGCCCGCGAAGCCGCAGTAGTCTGCCACGATCTCCGTGATCGTCGGCACCCCATCCCCCGGCCGCAGCGGCCGGAAACGCGGGTCGTCCACCAGGTGCCGCAGGCAGAAGTACGCGACGTCCGAGAACGGGTTCCCCAGCGTCGACAGCTCCCAGTCCAGCACCCCGATCACCCGCGGCGCTTTCGCATCGAAGACCACGTTGTGCATGCCGAAGTCTCCGTGCACCAGCGTCGTCTCCTCCTGCTCCGGCACCCGCTCCGGCAGCCACTCCATCAAGCGATCGATCGACACGATCTCCTCAGTCTGCGACGCCAAATACTGCTTCGTCCAACGGCCGATCTGCCGCCGGCAGTAGTTCCCCGGCCGCCCGAAATCCCCCAGCCCCACCCCCCCGTGGTCCACCCCGTGCAGCGCCGCCTGCACCCGCATCATCTCCCGGAACACAGCCCGCCGCTCCGTCGCGTCCCGCCCCGCCAGCGCCAGGTCGCGGAAGATCCGGCCCTGCAGCCGCTCCATCACGAAGAACGGCGTCCCGATCACCGACGCGTCCTCGCATAGCAGATACGTCCGCGCCACCGGCACGTCCGTCTCCCGCAGCGCCGTGATCACGCGATACTCCCGCTCCACTGCGTGCGCACTCGGCAGCAGCTCCCCGGGCGGCTTCTTCCGCACCACGTAGTCCCGTCCCCCGGCGCTGACCAGGAACGTCGGGTTCGAGTGCCCCGCATCGAACTGCCGCACCGCCATCGGTGGGGTGAAGCCCACCAGATGCGCCGCCAGGTACCGCTCCAGCGCCCCCTCGTCGAAACGGTGGGCCTCCCGCACTCCGATCAGCTCGGCGGCCGTCTCCTCTGCCACGATCCCCGCCCGCCTATCGTCCCTCGAACACCGGCGGCCGCTTCTCCACGAACGCCGCCGCCGCGCTGCGATGATCCGCGTCCAGCGAACTCAGCCGATGGTGCAGCGCCTCCCCCCGCAACTGCTCCCACAGCGGCGTCAGCTCGGACCGGTTCAGGTTCGTCTTCATCCGCCCCAGCGCCAGCGTCGGCCCCGACGCCAGCTGCGCGCAGAACACCAGCCCCCGCGACATGAACTCCGCCGCCGGGTAGACGTGGTTCGCCAGCCCCAGCCCCAGCGCCCGCTCCGCATCCACGATCTCCCCCGTGAAGTACAGCTCCCGCGCGCGCGCCGTCCCCACCAGCCTCGGCAGGAAGTAGCTCCCCCCGAAGTCCCCCGAAAGCCCCACGTTGCGGAACGCCGTCCCGAACTTCGCCTCGCTCGACGCCAGCCGGATGTCGCACGCGCAGGCAATGCTCAACGACGCCCCCATCGCGAACCCGTTCACCAGCGCCACCGTCGGCTTCGGCATCGTCGCCAGCGCCCCACTCACCGCCCAGCCCGCCTCCGCCAACAGCCGCGCCGCCTCGTCACTCGTATCGCCGCCCAGCGTCACCGCCTTCGGGTCCTTCGCCATCTCCTTCACATCGCCCCCCGCCGAAAACGCTCGCCCCGCCCCCGTCACCGCCACGCAGCGCACGCCCGCGTCCGCCGTCGCCTCCCGCAGCACCTCCTGCCAGCGCGACATCATGGCCCCGCTCATCGCGTTCAGCCGCTCTGGCCGGTTCAGCGTGATCAGCCCCACCCCGTCCTCGCGCTTCTCGTACAGCAGATGTTCTTCACTCATCGCAACGCCTTTCCTCGCTCCGCACTGCGCCGATGCTAACGACGCCCCACCCCCCGCGGCCACCGCCGCCCCCTACCCTCCCCGCGCGCACCCGCCCGACCCGGAGGTCACGACATGCCCGCCCAAAGCCCCGTCCTCTTCGACGTCCAGGACCGCATCGCCACCATCACCCTCAACCGCCCCCACGCCCTCAACGCCCTCGACCCGGAAACCTTCGGCGCCCTCGCCGAGATCTGGACCACCGTCCGCGACGACCCGGAGATCTGGGTCGCTATCCTCACCGGCGCCGGCGATCGCGCCTTCTGCGCCGGCGCCGACCTCAAGAAAACCATCCCCGCTCGCCCCGGTCCTGGCAGCGCCGACATCTGGCGCCTCTTCCAGCCCGCCGACTTCCCCTCCCTCGACAACGGCATCGACGTCTGGAAGCCCATCATCGCCGCCGTCAACGGCTACTGCCTCGGCGGTGGCCTCACCCTGCTCAGCGTCTGCGACCTGCGCGTCGCCTCCGAAGACGCCACCTTCGGCCTGCCCGAAGTCCGCCGCGGCCTCGTCCCCACCCTCGGCGCAACCCAGCGCCTCGCCCGCCAGCTCCCCTACGCCGTCGCGATGGAGGTCCTCCTCTACGGTGAGCACCTCACGGCCCCGCAGGCTCTGCAACACGGGCTCGTCAACCGCGTCGTGCCCAAGCAAGACGTCATCCCCACCGCCCGCGCTATGGCCCAGCGCCTCGTCGCCGGCGCACCCCTCACGCAGCGTGCCATCAAGGAAGCCATCGTCCGAGGCCACGCCCTCCCCCTCAACGACGGCATCCGCCTCGAGGGCCTCCTCGCCCTCGCCGCCCGCCTCACCGACGACGCCCGCGAGGGCCCGCGCGCCTTCGCCCAAAAGCGCGACCCCCGATACCACGGCCGTTAGCCCCCACCCCCGCGCCCACGCGCGCGGTACACTCCTCCCCCACCCCGCATCTGGAGGACCCCGTGTACGAAACCATCCGCTACGAAGTCGACGGCCCCGTCGCCACCATCACCCTCAATCGCCCCGAGCGCCTCAACGCCATCACCGACCGCATGCAGGACGAAATGCGACAGGCCATGGTCGACGCCGAACACGACCAGCGCGTCGTCGGCATCGTCCTCACCGGCGAAGGCCGCGGCTTCTGCGCCGGCGTCGACATGGACGCCCTCCAAGAGCAAACCCAGGGCGAGCGCGACGAGTACCGCCCTGAGCGCCGCGACGACCTTCGCCCCGGCGGCCCCAACGCCGACGACGACTACAGCCGCGGTCTCACCTACTTCCTCGCCGTCCGCAAGCCCATCATCGGCGCCATCAACGGCCCCTGCGCCGGCATGGGCTTCGCCTTCGCCGCCGTCTGCGACATCCGCTTCGCCGGCGAAGGCGCCTTCTTCGTCAACGCCTTCGCCCAGCGCGGCCTCGTCGCCGAACACGCCACCAGCTGGATGCTCCCCCGCCTCCTCGGCCCCGCTCGCGCCCTCGACATCATGTGGACCGGCCGCCGTGTCTCCGCCGACGAAGCCCTCCAGATCGGCTTCGTCAACCGCGTCGTCCCCAAGGCCGAACTCGTCTCCAGCGCCCAGGACTACGTCCGCGAACTCGCCCGCACCACCTCCCGCCGCTCCCTCATGACAATGAAGCAGCAGGTATACCGCGACCTCATGCGTCCCCTCGGCCCCGCCATGGTCGACACCGAAGCCCTCATGGACCAGAGCTTCGACTGGCCCGACTTCGCCGAAGGCGTCAGATCCTTCCAAGAGCGCCGCCAGCCCAATTTCCCGCCCCTCGACCTCGACTGAACGCCCCGCCGGCGACCTCCTCCCACCACCGCCTCGGGGGATGGGCGGGGGAAAACTGAGCCTCGACGCTCATCACGATTGCCGGGCCGGTGCTTCCGGCCTGCCTGGACGGACCCCCCGCCCATCGCATGCCAGCCCTCTCTGCGACGACGGACCGCCGCGCCGGCGGATCGCGCGCCGAACTCATCATCCTCCAGCGCCTCCAGGCTGCCATGCCCGTTGAGTAACCCAGTCAACTGGCGGGCATCCCATTCCCAAGAACCCCCCCAAGCGTGGTATGATCGCGATGATTTCCCGCCGATACCGGGCGCCCTTCGCTGGGAACGCCCCCTCCGGGTACGGAACGAGTTGCGGCGCAGCATCGGCGGGCCGGATCAGGCGCACCCGCTCCTCGCTGGAGCAGACCCGATCCGAGCCAGAGCCCGCTTCCTCATGCTGCCGGGCCCACCAGGCCCAATGCGCGGGACGCGCGGGAGGCGCGGAGGCCCAATGCGCGGGACGCGCGGGAGGCCCAATGCGCGGGACGCGCGGGAGGCCCAATGCGCGGGACGCGCGGGAGGCCCAATGCGCGGGACGCGCGGGAGGCCCAATGCGCGGGACGCGCGGGAGGCCCAATGCGCGGGACGCGCGGGAGGCCCAATGCGCGGGACGCGCGGGAGGCCCAATGCGCGGGACGCGCGGGAGGCCCAATGCGCGGGACGCGCGGGAGGCCCAATGCGCGGGACGCGCGGGAGGCCCAATGCGCGGGACGCGCGGGAGGCCCAATGCGCGGGACGCGCGGGAGGCCCAATGCGCGGGACGCGCGGGAGGCCCAATGCGCGGGACGCGCGGGAGGCCCAATGCGCGGGACGCGCGGGAATCTGTGCAGAAGGGTGATCATGACCAAACCACGCAGGCGACGCCGCGGCAACGCGCAGCCCCAGGATCCGGACCGCCAGCCCGCCAACCTGGATCATCGCAAGGGCCACAACAGCTACCTCCGCGCCGGCCTGCCCGAATTCGCCCGCGCCGGCCGCCCCGCACCCCGCTACGGCCCGCGGCGCGATCGCTAAGCCACCCGCCACGTCTGGCGACATCTCCCACAGCGGCTCTTCGCACCGCCGCCCCCTCGCCGCCCCTCCGTCCCCGCGCTGACCCAGAGTACGAAACGCAATGACGAAGACCGACCTCCAGCCAGCCCCCGACCGCCGCCGCCGCGCCCGCCGCCCGGCCGCGCCCGTGCCCGCCGCGGCCAACGCCGCCCCCAGCACGGAGCGCGCCGCTGCCCGCCGCCGCGCCGCCCGCGCCCAGGAAGCCCCCCGCGCCGGTGCCGTCGCCGCGCCCCCCGCCTGGCTCACCCGCCCCGCCAAGCGCGCCCGCGCCCGCCCCTTCTCCGCCACGGACGTCGGCACCGACGACGCCGTCCGCCAGTACCTCTCCGAGATCGGCCGCGTCGATCTCCTCACCGCCGCCGACGAGCGCCGCCTCGCCCGCCGCCTCGAAGACGGCAACTGGATCCACGGCCTTCACGAGACCTTCACTGAGCAGCACGGCCACCCCCCCGGCCCCCTCGATGTCTGGCTGCTCCTGCTCCAGCAGTTCGCCGCCCTGCGCCCCACCCTCAACGTCGTCGCCCGCGCCCTCCGCTGGGGCAAGCGCTCCCGCCTCGACCTCATCGCCGATCCCGCCTTCCGCGACCGCGTCGATGGCATCCTCGACGAGGACCTCCACGACCGCCTCTGCCGCGTCCGCAAGCTCGACCCCAAAGCCGCCCAGGACGAACTCGTCCGCCTCTCCATCGTCAGCCACCTCCTCGAGCCGGACCTCCTGCGCCGCACCGTCCAGGCCGCCGGCGGCGAGGACGCCGTCCATCCGCCCGACGCCGGCCTCGCCCCGCGCCTCCAGGCCCTCCTGCCCCGCCTGGAGCGCTACCTGGACCGCATCAAGCGCGAAGCCCACGAAGCCGAAACCCACCTCATCGAGGCCAACCTCCGCCTCGTCGTCGCTGTCGCCAAGAAGTACGGCGGCCGCGGCCTGCCCCTCCTCGACCTCATCCAGGAAGGCAACATCGGCCTCTTCCGCGGCGTCGAAAAGTTCGACTACCGCAAAGGCTACAAGTTCTCCACCTACGCCACCTGGTGGATCCGCCAGGCCGTCACCCGCGCCATCGCCGACAAGTCCCGCACCATCCGTATCCCCGTGCACCTCACCGAGGTCCTCAACAAGCTCAATCGCGCCGCCCGCCGCTTCGTGCAGGAGTACGGTCGCGAACCCACCCCCGCCGAGATCGGCCGCGCCATGGACCTCTCCGAGGATCGCGTCCGCGAGATCCTCAAAGCCAGCCTCGAGCCCGCCTCCCTCGACTCCCCCGTCGGCGTCGACGAAGACGCCGATACCCTGGGCAGCTTCATCGAGGACGCGGACGCCCCTGCCCCCCCGGACACCGTCGACTACACCCTCATGCGCGAGGCCCTCGCGGACGCCCTCGGCGGGCTCAGCCCCCGCGAGCGCGAAGTCCTCGAACTCCGCTTCGGCCTCGCCGACGGCCGCAGCCGCACCCTCTCCGAGGTCGGCGAGGTCTTCAGCCTCACCCGCGAGCGCATCCGCCAGATCGAGACCAAGGCCCTCGCCAAGCTGCGTCACCCCACCCGCGCCCAGAAGCTCCGCGACTACATCGACTAGCCCCAACCAGGATGAGTTCCGCGCCGGTCGCAAGGCCGGTGCCCCCCCGGGGGGGGGGCCAGCCTCCTCATCTCCACGAGGAGTATTATGTCCTTACTACAGGCGCAAGACCCCCGCCGGAGAAATCCTTCACGTGCAGTGGAGAGCCCATGACCGCCTGGCCACCCCCACCTCCCACCCGGCCGGAAGGCCGGGCTGACGTCCCACCCCCCATCGAGCGCGTGGCCTGGTACCTCCCCACACCTTCTTCCTCACCCCTCACCCTCGCCGTCGGCACCCTCCTCGCTCGCCCCTTCTTGGACTGACGTCCCACCCCCACCACCCCCACCCGCCTCCCAACTCCAGCCAACGGCCCCAGGCCGCTAGCCTACCCCTGCCACCGGCCGCCCCAGCGGCCGCGATCGAGGAGGACACCGATGGCCAGCGGGCGCATGCAAGGACGGGTCGCCGTCGTGACCGGCGCCGGACGCGGCATCGGCCGCGCCATCGCCGAGCGCTACGCCGCCGAGGGCGCCGCCGTCATCCTCGCCGCCCGCACCGTCTCCCAGATCGAAGCGGGCGCCCAGGCCATCACCGCCGCCGGTGGCCGCGCCGCCGCCGTCCCTTGCGACGTCACCCGCGACGACGCCGTCGCCCGGCTCGCCTCCCAGGCCGCCCAACCCTTCGGCCCCGTCGACGTCGTCGTCAACAACGCCGGCATCGGCAAGGCCGCGCTCTTCCAAGACCAGACCCTGGCCGACTTCCAGGCCGTCATGGACGTCAACTGCTACGGCACCATCCGCGTCACCCAGGCGTTTCTGCCCGCCATGGTCCAGGCCGGCTGGGGCCGCATCGTCAACATCGCCTCGACCGCTGGCGTCTTCGGCTCTCGCTTCCAGAGCCCCTACAACGCCTCCAAGCACGCCGTCGTCGGCCTCACCAAGTGCCTCGGCTGGGAACTCGCCACCAGCGGCGTCACCGCCAACGCCATCTGCCCCGGTTACGTCGACACCCCGCTCCTCCAGGAAGCCCTGCCGGAATTCGCCGCCGCCGCCGCCATCCCCGTCGAAGGAGCCCAAGACCTCCTCCTCCAGCGCGTCGCCATGGGCCGCCTCCTCAAGTCCGAGGAGATCGCCCACCTCGCCGTCTACCTCGGCTCCGATGAATCCGCCGGCATGACCGCCGAGACCCTCACCATCACCGCCGGCCTCACCCACATCTAGGTCCCCCACCCCCGAGACGACCCCATGGACTGGCTCACCGACCCCTGGCATTTCGAGTTCATGCGCCGCGCCCTCCTAGCCGGCGCCATCGTCGCCCTCGCTGGCAGCGTCGTCGGCGTCTTCGTCGTCCTCAAAGGCCTCGCCTTCCTCGGCGACGCCGTCGCCCACACCCAGCTCGCCGGCGCGGCCGTCGCCTTCCTCAGCGGCGCCGGCGCCGTTGCCGTCACCCTCGCCGCCGCCCTCGCCGCCGTCGCCACAGCCCTCGGCGTCTCCGCCCTCACCCAGCACGCCCGCCTCCGACCCGACACCGCCATCGGCATCATGTTCGCCGGCCTCTTCGCCCTCGGCCTCCTCCTCATCAGCAGCGAGCGCAACTCCGCCCTCAACCTCAACGCCTTCCTCGTCGGCAACATCCTCGGCGTCGCCGACGCCGACGTCATCACCATGGGCGCCCTCACCGCCCTCATCTGCCTCGCCACCGCCTACTTCTACCCCGAACTCCGCTACGTCGCCTACGACCCCGGGATGGCCGCCGCCAGCGGCGTCCCCGTCGCTCTCGTCCAAGCGGGCATGCTCGTCCTCATCGCCCTTGCCGCCGTCGTCGCCTTCCGCCTCGTCGGCGTCGTCCTCGCCCTCGCCATGCTCGTCGCCCCCGCCGCCGCCGCCCAGCTCCTCTCCCGCAGCCTCCCCCGCATGATGGCCCTCGGTGCCCTCGCCGGCCTCCTCGCCGTCGTCGGCGGCCTCTACGCCTCCTTCCACCTCGACGTCGCCGCCGGCCCCGCCATCGTCCTCGCCGCCGTCGCCCTCTTCATCCTCGCCTTTCTCCTCTCCCCGCGGGGCCTCACCGCCCGCCGCCGACCAGCCCCTGCCCGCGCGCCCCCCGCCTGACACTCCCGCCCCGAACGCGCCGCCAACGGAAACCTTCGCTCCCCCCTCTCCATCGGTTCAGCCCCTCTCCATCAGTTCAGAGAGAGAGGGGGCTCGGGGGTGAGGTCGCCCGCCGCGTCCCGTTCGCCCTGCCTGTCCTGAGCGCGCGCAGCGAGTCGAAGGGCGCCGCTCGAAGGACGCGAACGGGCCCCCCACCCCTTCGCTGCACCCCTCCCCTACTCCACCGCCTGCATGATCTCCGCGAACCGCTCTAGCTGCTCGTCCGACTTCTCCGTCGACATCAAGCCAATGTGCCACAGCAACACCCAGTACTCGAAGTGGAACCGATCCTGGATCGCCTGCACCTTCGCCTTCACCTCGTCCATCGTCCCGATCAGCAGATACTCCGACTTGATCATCCGCTCCGCCAGCGTCTCCCCGGGGCTCGGCACCGGCCCCTCCTCCCCGGGCAGCCGGAACGCCTCGTAGAAGCCGAAGTGCCCGAAGTAGGTCGCCCAGACCGGCGCCTCGTACTTCTCCACGTACTCCTCAATGTCTTCACCCTCTTCAAGAATGAACACATCCCGCACGATCGCGTTGTGCTCCCCCAGCGCGTAGTCCCGCCCGTGCTCCCGGCACACCCGCTGGTACGTCTCCGCCAGCTCCTGCACCCGCTCCAGCGGCCCCGGCAGCACCGTCGGAATGATGTCCTGCTCCGCGCACCACTCAATCGTCGCCGGACTCACCGAGAACGCCTGGAACAGCGGCGGATGCGGCTTCTGATACGGACTCGGCACCACGCTCACCTTCTGCATGATCCCCTCGTCGTCCACCTCCCCCGGCACCCCCAGCTCCCGCGCCAACTCCGCCGCCGGCCACTCCGTGTTCGGGTACGGCACCATGTACCCCTCGCTCTTCCAGTCGATCGCATCCTCCGTCCATGCCCGTCGCAGCAGGTGCAGGTGCTCCTCGAAAATCCGACGGTTCGTCAGGTCGATCTCGGACTGGTCCGAATACGTCCCCTGCGCCCCGAACACCTGCCCAAGCACGTTCGTCCAGCGCCGCTGGTATCCCCGCGCCAGCCCCACGAAAAACCGCCCCTTGAGCATGTGGTCGATCATCGCCGTCTGCTCCGCCAGCCGGATCGGATCCCGCGTCGGCAGCACGTAGCCCAGCTGCCCCAGCCGCAACTGCTCCGTGTGTAGCCCCAGGTACAGGTTCAGGATCCCCGGATCCGGCGAGACCTCCAGCCCCTCCGAGTGGAAATGGTGCTCCGTGTGGCACATCCCCCAGTACCCCAGCCGGTCGGCCGTCCGCGCCGTGTGCACCAGGTAATCCAACATCACCTGGTACTGCTCCGCGTCCCGCCCCACCGGCCGCTTCGCCGCCGCCGTCTCCGGGTCCGCCATGATCGGGTAGACCTGCAGGATCGTCTTCATCGCACGCTCTCTTTCCCCTGCGATCCCGCCCCTCCGCCGGGCACGATCCCGCGCAGGCTCGCGCCGCCGGCGACGCCGCGCAACCCCCACCCTGCCCTACCCTGGCCCGGCGGGAACGGAGGCAGCCATGGCCCGCACCCCCAGCCCCGACGACACCAGCCCCGACGACACCGGCCTCGACCGGATCGGCGTCGCCGTCATCGGCAACGGCCGCATGGGCCGCCTCCGCGCCCACCTCGCCGCCCGCGACCCCCGCGTCGACTTCCTCGCCCTCAGCGACGCCGACCCCCAGCAAGCCGCCGCCCTCGCCCAGCAAACCGGCGCCGACCTCCACACCGACGACAACCTCGCCGCCCTCTCCCACCCCCACGTCACCGCCGTCATCGTCTCCACGCCCGAAGGCGAACACACCGACGCCGTCTGCGCCGCCCTCCAAGCCGGCAAAACCGTCCTGGTCGAAAAGCCCCTCGCTCTCACCCTCGTCGACGCTGACCGCATCCTCGAAACCCTCGGCGCCTCCCAAGGCACCCTCCACGTCGGCTACACCCAGCGCCTCCGCCGCCGCTTCCTCTCCGTCAAGGAACACATCCGCGCCGGCCGCCTCGGCACCGTCCTCATGGCCCGCATGCACATCTACAACAACCGCGCCATATTCCGCGAAATCAACAAACGCGCCCCCCACGCCTCCCCCATCACCGACGGCCTCACCTACGTCGCCGACATGGCCCTCTGGTTCTTCGCCCCGCGCAAGCCCGTCCGCGTCTACGCCCAAGCCGGCAGCGACGTCTTCCCCGATCATCCCCGCAAACTCGGCGACTACGGCTGGGCCATCGTCACCTTCCAAGACGGCGCCACCGCCTCCCTCGGCGTCAGCGCCATCCTCCCCGACAACTGGCCCGCCTACGTCGCCAGCATGGGCATGGAAATCTTCGGCGCCGACGGCGCCCTCACCATCAACGACGCCCACACGGACGTCATCGTCGCCAGCCAAGACCCCACCCCCCACCCCTACGTCCCCAACGCCACCCTCCCCGTCGCCTTCCTCGGCTCCCAGATGCCCGGCGACTGGGCCCTCGGCGACTTCTACGGCCCCATGCGCGACGAAACCCGCCTCTTCCTGGACCACGTCGCCGGCGGCGGCCCCATCCCCCTCCCCGACGGTCCCCACGGCCGCGACGTCCTCGAACTCACCCTCGCCATGGAAGAAAGCGCCCTCGCCGGCGGGACCGTCATTGACCTCCCGCTACGGAGCGCCCCATGAGCGACCCCCTCACCCCCACCCCCCACACCGGCATCGGCCGCATCGGCATCGGCCACATCGGCGCCGGCCGTATGGGCCGCCTCCGCGCCACCCTCACCCGCGAAGCGCCCCAGGTCGGCTTCCTCGCCCTCGCCGACACCGACCCCGCCCGCGTCGAACTCATCGCCGAAGAGGTCGGCGCGGACCTCCACTCCACCGACCCGGAGGAGGTTCTCACCCACCCCCAAGTCGACGCCGTCATCGTCTCGACCCCCGAGCACGCCCACGCCCACCCCGTCGTCCGTGCCCTCGAACTCGGCAAGCCCGTCCTCGTCGAAAAGCCCCTCGACCTCTCCCTCCCCCAGGCCGACCGCATCCTTGCCGCCATCGACCGGTACCAAGGCGACCTCTGCGTCGGCTATACCCAGCGCCTCCGCCGCCGCTTCCTCAACGGCAAGGAGCAGATCGCCCAGGGCCGCCTCGGCCGCCCCCTCACCGGCCGCTTCACCATCTACAACCCCCGCCACATGGCTGCCGAAATCTACAAACGCTCCCCCCACGCCGGCCCCGTCATGGACACCCTCACCTACATGGTCGATATCGGCCTCTGGTACTTCGAAGGCCGCCGCCCCGTCCGCGTCTACGGCCAGGGCAGCGCCCGGCACTTCACCCACCACCCCGGCGGCGACGGCGCCTGGGCCATCCTCACCCTCGACGACGGCAGCAACCTCTCGCTCGGCGCCAGCTGGCTCCAGCCCCAGAACTGGCCCGCCAACGTCTGTCAGATCGCCGTCGACCTCATGGGCACCGACGGCGCCCTCGTCATCGACGACTCCCACCGCGACGCCGTCCTCGCCACCCAGCACCCCATCCCCTCCCCCTACGCCCCCGGCGTCGACCACGACGTCCTCTTCCTGGAATCCATGATGGCCGGCGACTTCCTCCTCGACGGCTTCTACGGCCCCATGCGCGACGAAACCCGCGCCTGGCTGGAGCACGTCACCACCGGCCGGGACGTCCCCCTCACCACCCCCCACCACGCCCGCACCGTCCTGGAAGTCACCATCGCCATCGAGCGCAGCCTCCAGCAAGGCCGCCCCATCGACCTTCCCCTCCCCCCCAGCGCCTGAGTCCCACATCCCCCGCAGCGCTCCTATACTCGCCCCCCACGGAGACGGACCACCCCATGACCGCTCCCGCCCCCGCCGAGGCCATGGAACTCCACGCCCACGACCTCCACGCCCACTTCCCCCCCGAGTTCCTCCCCGCCAGCACCGCCGAGATCGAACCCCTCGCCCGCGTCGCCGGACAGGACCGCGCCTTGGAAGCCATCACCTTCGGCCTCCGCGTCGACGCCGACGGCTTCAACATCGCCATCTCCGGCCCCCGCGCCTCCGGCCGCAACACCGCCGCCCGCCGCCTCGTCCATGAAGCCGCGGCAGGCCACCCCCCCGTCCAGGATTGGTGCTACCTCTACAACTTCGACGACCCCTACCGCCCCCGCGCCGTCGCCCTCCCCACCGCCACTGGCGACGACCTCCAGCGCGACCTCGCCGCCCTCGTCGAAACCCTCCGCCAGGAACTCCCCACCATCTTCGACGACGACTCCTACGACCAGCGCCGCAAGCAGGTGCTCCAGCCCATCGTCGCCGAACGCGAGCAGCGCCTCGAACAGCTCCAAGCGGGCGCCGCCGCGCGCGGCTTCCTCATCTCCCTCACCCCCAGCGGCGTTGTCAGCGTCCCCCGCGGCCCCGAGGGCCAGCCCATCCCGCCGGACGCCTTCGCCCAGCTCCCGGACGACGTCCGCGAGCAACTGGAAGCCCGCGGCCGCGAACTCCAGGAGGAGGCCAACCGCACGGTACGCGAACTCCGCCGTCTCGACGTCCGCGCCCGCGACGCCCTCGAAGCGCTGGACCGCGAGATCGCCGGCTTCGCCGTCGGCCCCGCCCTCGACGACCTCCGCATCCAGTACCCCCAGCAGCCCCTGCGTGACCACTTCCAGGCCATGCAGAAAGACATCCTGGACAACGTCGTCGCCCTCAAGCCCGCCGCCGCCGCCCAGCCCCTCCCCCCCGGCGTCCCCGACCCCCTCGCGGAACGCCGCGACGCCCTCTTCCGCCGCTACGAAGTCAACCTCTTCATCACCCACGGCGAGCAGCCCGCCGAGCACGCCCCCGTCATCGACGAAACCCAGCCCACCTTTTACAACCTCTTCGGCCGCCTCGATTACCAGCAGCGCTTCGGCGGCATGACCACCGACTTCACCCTCATCCGCTCCGGCGCCCTCCACCTCGCCAACGGCGGCTACCTCATCCTCCAGGCCGAAGATCTCCTCAGCGACCCCCGCTCCTGGCTCAAGCTCAAACGCTCCCTCCGCACCAAGCAGATCCGCGTCGAGGACATCGACCAGATCGCCGCCCCCGTCCCCGTCGCCAACCTCATCCCCGAGCCCATCCCCCTCAACGTCAAGGTCATCCTCGTCGGCTCCCCCCTCACCCTCGCCCTCCTCGAAGGCGCCGACCCCGACTTCTCCACCCTCTTCAAAATCCGCGCCCAGTTCGAGCCCGACACCCCCGTCGACGAATCCGCCATCCGCTCCTACGCCGCCTTTGTCCGCCAATCCTGCGACGAATGCACCCTCCGCCACTTCACCCGCGACGCCCTCGTCGAAGTCCTCCGCTACGGCACCCGCCTCACCGGACGCCAGGACCGCCTCACCGCCCGCTACGGCGCCGTCCAGGACCTCTGCGAGGAGGCCAATCAGCTCGCCACCGCCGAGGACGCCCCCACCATCACCGCCGATCACGTCGGCCGCGCCCTCGCCGGCATCGCCCGCCGCTCCGACCTCGTCCCCACCCGCCTCCGCCGCGCCATCGCCGAAGGCTCCCTCCACATCGAAACCAGCGGCCACGTCATCGGCCAGGTCAATGGCCTCGCCGTCTTCCAGATCGGCGCCCACGCCTTCGGCACCCCCAGCCGCATCACCTGCCGCACCGGCGCCGGCACCCTGGGCGTCGTCAACATCGAACGCGAGGTCGAACGCAGCGGCGCCATCCACACCAAAGGTGTCCTCGTCCTCAACGGCTTCCTCATCGGCACCTTCGGCCGCCAGCACCCCCTCTCCTTCTCCGCCAGCCTCACCTTCGAACAGAGCTACGACGAAGTCGACGGCGACAGCGCCTCCTCCGCCGAGCTCTACGCCATCCTCACCTCCCTCGCCCGCGTCCCCATGCGCCAGGACATCGCCGTCACCGGCTCCATCGATCAGTTCGGCAACATCCAGCCCGTCGGCGGTGTCACCGAAAAGGTCGAAGGCTTCTTCGACGTCTGCGCCGAAACCGGCCTCACCGGTAGCCAGGGCGTCATCATCCCCGACACCAACCGCGTCTCCCTCACCCTCCGCCAAGACGTCGTCCAGGCCGTCGAGCAAGGCCGCTTCCACCTCTGGACCGTCCAGCGCGTCGAAGAGGGCCTCCACCTCCTCACCGGCCTCGAAGCCGGCCGCCCCAACGACGACGGCGTCTACCCCCCCGGCACAATCTTCCGTCGCGTCACGGACGCCCTCGCCGCCATGCGCCCCGCCCCAGCCCGACCCGCCCTCGTCCCCCCCGCCACGCTCACCGCCCCGGACAGCGTCGAACCCGGCCCCATCGCCGCCGACACCGATACGCCTCCCGACTGAACCACCCCAGCCCCAGCCCGCCTCAGCCCACCGCCTCCACCCGCGCCTTCAGCTCTCCCAGCTCCCCCCGCAGCCGGCGCCGCATCGCCCAGCGCAGACCCCACCCCAGCGCCGCGAACATCCAGCTCGTCACTCGCCCGTCGGAGCCCGCCCGTGTGCTCTTCAGCACCGCCGTCCCCCGCGACGTCCCCGCCAGCGACAGCCTCCCCTCGAACGGAAACGGTCCCGCCGTCGTCCGCACCCCGTAGCGCTCCGGCGCGGCGAACTCCCTCACCTCGTACTCCGCCCGATGCGTCCGCCCCGCGGAACGGTACTGGCTCCGGAACGTCGACCCCACCCCCCACGCCCCGCCCGAGGTCGGCTCCGGAACGCGCACCCCCCGTACCCAATGCGGCATCTGCCGCAGATCGCTGACGAACGCCCAGACCGCCTCCGGCGGCCGCGCGATCTCCACCGCCGCCGTCGCCTCCAGCCAGCGCATCGGGCCGCCCTCCGGCCGGCAGGATACGCCGCCCCCACCCCGACCCATGACGGCGCCGGGACCGTGCCCTACACTCCGCCAGGTTTGGAGCCGGCATGATCATCGACGTCCACCACCACTACATCCCCCAGGGCTTCATCGACCTCTGCCGCCGCGACGGCGACAAGTACCAGGCCGTCCTCTATCGTGACCGCCCCACCGGCCTTGACGCCCTCGCCATCGGCATGACCGAAGAGCCCCCCGAGCGCCCCCTCGGCCGCAACTTCTTCGCCATGGACCCCGGCCTCTACGACCTCTCCCTCCACGTCCAGGAAATGACCGAGCTGGAGATCGACGTCGCCGCCCTCTCCCTCTCCCCCCTCCTCTTCTATTACTGGGCGGACCCCGACCTCGGCGTCGAAGTCGCCGGCCTCCTCAACGACATGATCCACCAGGCCGTCCAGCAGCACCCCGACCGCTTCGTCGCCATGGGCACCGTCCCCCTCCAGGACCCCGACCGCGCCATCCAGGAACTCGAACGCGTCGTCGCCGAGTACGGCTTCACCTCCATTCAGATCGGCGGCTCCGTCGCGGACGTCAACCTCGATGACCCCCGCTTCGACCCCTTCTTCCAGCGCGCCGAAGCCCTCGACGTCTTCATCCTTATCCACCCCATCGCCAACCCCGCCCCCACCCGCCTCCTCCGCTACTACACCGAGAACATCATCGCCCTCCCCGTCGAATCCGGCATCGCCGCCAACTCCCTCATCTTCGGCGGCGTCCTCGAGCGCTACCCCAACATCAAAATCTGCTTCGCCCACGGCGGCGGCATCATCCCCAGTCTCATCGGTCGCTGGGACCACGGCTGGTCCGTCCGCGAAGAGGGCAAGGTCGCCATCGACAAGCCCCCCAGCACCTACTTCCGCAAGCTCTACTTCGACCACCTCGTCCACTCCGACGATGTCCTCCGCGGCCTCCTCACCATCGTCGGCCCCGACCGCGTCGTCATCGGCACCGACTACAACTACGACATGGGCCAGTACCCCCCCAAGGCCCGCCTCGACCGCATCGCCCTCGACGCCCCCGACCGCCGCGCCATCGAGAGCGACACCGCCGCCCGCCTCCTCCGCCGCCCTGACCTCATCGGCCCCTGATCCGCCGCTCCCCCCACCGCAGGAACCCGCCCGTGCTGACCATCCGCAACCCCGACGCCCCCCTCTACCAGCCCCGCCGCACGCCACCCGTCTGATCGCGCAGCCCGCGGCGCACGCCTCCGCGCCGCCCCGCCGAAAGGGGATTCCCAATGCGAGCCATGGTCCTGGACGAATGGGGCGGCCCCATGACCGAGCAGCAACGCCCCGACCCCGTGCCCGGCCCCGGCGAGGCCCTCGTGAAGGTTCGCGCCGCCGGTGTCGGCCTCACCCTCGCCCACATGCGCCGCGGCATCTTCGGCGGCTCCGTGCCCCGCATCATGGGCCACGAACTCGCCGGCGACATCGTCGCTCTCGGCGACGGCGTCGCCTCCCTCGCGGTTGGCGACCGTGTCGGCGTCTACTTCTACCTCAACTGCGGCGTCTGCGAATGGTGCCGCGGCGGCCGTGAAACCCTCTGCACCGGCTGGAAGGGCTACGTCGGGGTCCACATCGACGGCGGCTGGGCCGACTACGTCACACTCCCCGCCGAAAACCTCCTCCCCCTCCCCGACGGCCTCGACTACGAAACCGCCGCCGTCGCCGCCGACGCGGTCTGCACGCCTTGGCACGCCGTCAAGGAGCGTGCCAAGGTCAAACCCCTCGACGACGTGCTCATCATCGGCGCGGGTGGCGGCGTCGGGATCCACTGCGTGCAGATGGTCCGCCTCTTCGGCGGCCGCGTCTTCGCCGTCGATGTCTCCGAGGAGAAGCTCAATCTCTGCCGCCAGTGGGGCGCCAACGAGGTCATCAACGCCAAGACCGACGACATCGCCGAAGCGGTCATGAAGCTCACCGACGGCAAAGGCGTCCAGGCCGCTATCGACTTCAACGGCGGACCGGACACCTTCCAGGCCGCCATCGCCAGCACCGGCATCGGCGGCACGGCGCTGCTTGTCGGCGGCAAGCCCGGCGAGGTCACCTTCCCCCACACCCAGCTCATCCTCACCGAGAAGATCGTCACCGGCACCCGCTACTCCACCAAGAAGGAACTCGCCGAGGCCTTCCAGCTCGTGGCCCGCGGCGACATCCAACCCGTCGTCGGGAAGCGCGTCCATTTCACGGAACTGGAGTCCATCTTCGAGGACCTCTACGCGGAGGAACTCCTCGGCCGCGGCGTCCTCACCTACGACTAGCCGCCACCCACCCCCCGCCCTCGCTCGTTCGCCCGCAGCGCCTGATCCCGCTCGCCCTGAGCGAGCCGCCCAGGCGTGCGACCGCACACCGTCTCACAACAGAAAGCGAGCCTGTCAAACCTCCGCAGTCGACACGCCCCCGCTCCCTCATCCACGGCAAGAGGCGCCCCTCACCCCCGTCTGGTGCGGGGCGTGGACCAGATCGTGAGCGCGGCGCCCGCCACCGGGACGGTCGCCGTCGTAGCGATCTTCGCCGCCCGCGGCGTCTATCAACTGACGCCCTTGAAGTCTCGCTGCCTGGCGCACTATCGCTCGCCCCGCGCCCAGATCTTTCACGTCGCCTCCTTTCAAGGAGCCCTGCCTTTCAAGGAGCCCTGCCTTTCAAGGAGCCCTGCCTTTCAAGGAGCCCTGCGCGATCTCCGCGCAGGCACGCACAACGGCCTCTTCTGCCTCGGTTGCTGCTGGTCGTTGATGGTCTCAATGGCCGCCTTCGGTTTCATGAACCTGTAGGCGATGATCGGGCTGGCCGCCGGCGTCGCGATCGAGAAGCACTGGTCCCACGGAGCAGCGTTCGGCAAAGCGATCGCAATGGCCGCTCTTGTGCTGGCGGGCGCGGTCGTTTGGCTGCCCGATCTGGCGCCGGGACTGGACGCCGACGGCATGACAATGAGAATAGCGACGCCATGAGGGACCCAGGAAGGCGGCGCTCGAGCGCCACCGCCGCCGCCGCACCATCGCCGCCCCCCGCCGCGCCGCCGGCCTCGGCCTCACCCCCTCCATCCTCGGGTAGCCCGTCGAGGAACGCGCCAACGAAACACTCCTCGCCGGCGGCTCCCCCACCTCCCACGAGCCCGCGCCCGGCCGGCCCCCGCACGGAGCACCGCCCATGCGCGCCCAGCGTCTCCACCGCCCAGCCCCCATCGCCGGCTCTCCCCTCCGTGACGATCAGCTCGACACGCCCCGGCCTCGCCACCGGCCACATCCAAGGCGCCGCCGTCCTCCTCCCGGGTCGCTAGCATCGCCCCGAACGGCGACACCACGGCCAAGCAGTACCGTCGCGGCCCCGGCGTCCGGCTCCTCATCCGCCTCATCCGAGGTTTCACCCGCCTCGGCGCCCCGTCTTCCGCGTCCACACCGCCTAGGCGGGAACGACGCCCCGTGCCCCCCGCGGCTCCCACCGGCCGCACGATCCCCAAGATCAGCCCGCGCTTGGCCCCGTGCCCACCGCGCCTCGCCGTGCAGCCGCTCTTGTATCCTCCCAGTCCGCCGAGAGCAGAGAGATCGACCCCATGGGCACCGCCGGGAACGCACTCCTCGATGGCACGACGCCCGAAGATGTCGTCCAACGACTCAACAGCTTCTACGCTCGCGAAGCCCTCACGATGCACTAAGCGCTCGCCGTCCAGAACCGCCTGGAAGGGCAGGCCCTCTTCATCCTCAATGACGAACTCAGCGACGTCGCCGAGGAGGCGCGCAAGCACGCCGCTGCCATCGCCGAGCGCGTTGGGCAGCTAGGCGGCGCCATCCCCCAGCCGGCCCCGACCAATTCCTCCGCACCGCCGGCGTCGAAGGCCAAGCCGCCCGATGGCAGCGACATCGGAAACATCCTCGGCTACGCCCTCGGGCAAATGCGGGACGCGATCGCCCAGTACGGCGCATTCCTCCCAACAGGTGCGCTCTGGCGACCTCCTCACAGCCGGCCTTGTCCCCTCGGCAGCCTCCCGACGACGCGCCGCACCCCCAAAAACCGGGCACACCCCCCTCACGCCCGCCCCCGCACCCGCCCCCCCGCCGTCAACGACCCCTCCCCACGCAGCAGCCGACGCTTGATCGCCTTGCCCCCCATCCCGTACTCCCCAACCTCTCCCCCCGACCGCACCACGCGGTGGCAAGGAATCACGAGCGGCACCGGGTTCCGCGACAGCGCCGTCCCCACCGCCCGCGCCGCCCGCGGCGCCCCCACCGCCTCCGCCACCTCCCCGTACGTCCGCGTCTCCCCGGACGGAATCTGCGCCGTCGCCCGCAACACTCGTTGCTGGAACCGCGTCAGCGCGGAGAGATCCACATCCACGACGCAAATGCCCCCCTCCACCGCTGCCCGCACCCGCGCTCCCAACGACGCCGGCAACGACGGCCGAGCCTCCGGCGGCACCCCGAAACGCTCCCCCAGCGCCGCCGCGAACGCCCCCGGCCGCTCCGTCACGCTCGACCGCACCACCGTCTCCCCCCGGAACCCCACCAGCAAGCGGCCCAGCCTGGTCTCCAGCGGCGCGTAGCACAGACGGCGGTCCCGAGGCGGCCTGCGCGAAGTCGGCATGGGCGGAGTCTAGCTCGCGACGCCCCCGCCCGCTCCGCCCCCCACAGCCCCCTCCCCGGGCGACGCCAGGAACTCCCGCACCAGCGCCGCCCCCTCGGCCGGCGCATCGTGCAGCGCCAGGTGCCCGGCCCCCGCCAGCAGCGCGAACCGCGCCCCCGGAATTCGGTCCCGCAACGTACGCCCGTTCTCCGCCAGCACCACCACGTCCGACTCCCCGTGCACCACCAGCGTCGGCTGCCCCACACGCGGCAGCCGCTCATACCCCTCGAACGCCGCCGCCGCCGCCCACTGCGCCCCCAGAGCCGCCCCCGGCCGCGTCAGGCCAAGAGCGCCCCCCCGCCGCGTGAACGCAATCCCCGCGGACCCCGGCCGCGAGGGCCCCACCCCCGCATGCCCTGCCCAACCCTCCCGACGCAGCAGCGGCCGCGACGCCCCCGCCCGCTCCGCCCCCCACAGCCCCCTCCCCGGGCGACGCCAGCGCCTCCCGCACCCACGGCGGCGACGCCACTGCCGTCCGCATGCCGGTGTGCCCCCCACCAGCACGAACCGCTCCACCACCCGTCGGCGCCCCAGAGCCAGCTCCAGCGCCACCAGCGCCCCTAGGCCCACCCCCAGCACATGCGCCCGCCCCACCCCCCAGCCCTGCAGCTTCTCCCCCAGCCCCGCTGCCAGCCCTTCCGTCGTGCAGCCGCCCTCGTCGCTCAGGGCCCCCTCCGGCCAATCCGGCCGCAGCACCGGCAACGCGTCCCCCAGCCCCCTCAGGAAGGCCTCCGGCCATGAGGCCCCGCTCTGCCCGCAGTCCGGCAGCAGCAGCAGGGGCGTCCCGCCCTCCCGCCGCCCGCGCACGGACCTCCCCACCACGCCCCCGCTACCGACCCGGCGGCTTCGGCAGGATGTACCCCAGCGACAGCACCAGCACCAGCGCTCCGATGATGATCGAGAACACGATCCCCACGATCGCCCCCGCCGGCAGATCGGAGTCGTGCTGCTCACCCCCCCCGAAGCCAGTCCGCGGTGCCGGCGCCTCCCCCTCCCCCGCCACGTCGATCTCCGCCTGGGACGCTCCCGCTACGGCCGCAGGGACCCCCAATCCCAATTCGTCCGGCGGCGCCGCCATCGCCGTGCCTCCCAGCAACCCCCCCAGGACCAAAGCCGCCAGTAATGCCGCCAGCGTGGTCGTCGTCCGACGCATCAGGCGCCCCCCGCCTGCCGGATCTGGCCCGCGTGCTCGCGGATGTGCCCCTGCCAGGTCGCCATCACCTCCGCCACCGTCCCCATCCGCTCGTGCGTGCGCTCCAGATCCTCCGCCGTCACGTACCTGATCGTGGAATCCGCCGCCTCCACCACCTGCGACCACACCGCCAGCGCCTCCTCGGCGCCCGCAAGCGTCGGATCCTCTCCTACCGGATTTGCCGGCCCCTCGTACCCGCACGCCTCACACACCGCGGTCGCGAAGAAGATCTCCGCCCCGATCACGTGTTTCGCCACCGCCTCCGCCGACCACGACTCCTCATCGCCGCTTACGGCCGGCGCCACGCTCCAGTTCCCGCCCGCCGCGCCGATCGCCTCGCGCAGCTCCCCCCGTGCCGCCTCGATCGCTGCCCGCACTTCGTCCGGACTCGCCATGCGCCCTCCTCCATTCCGCGACGTCCGTGCCGCCGCCGCGATCGTAGGACAGCCGGCGCCCACCTGCCAGCCACCGCGGCGCACGCCCGTCGACGCCACGCCCCCCTCCCGTTCGCTAGCATGCTCGCGTCCGGAGGACCGCGCATGACCCTGCAAGACACGTTCTCCCTGCCCGGCAAAACCGCCATCATCACCGGCGCCAGCCGCGGCATCGGGCGCGGCATCTCCACCGTCTTCGCTCAGGCCGGGGCCAACGTCGTCCTCGCCGCCCGCGGCGTCGACAACCTCAACGCCGTCCGCGACGAGATCGAGGCCGCCGGCGGCGCCGCCCTCGTCGTCCCCACCGATGTCTCGCGCGCCGACGACCGCACCCGGCTCGTCCAGGCCGCCCTCGACGCCTTCGGCCTCATCGACGTCCTCGTCAACAACGCCGCCGCTCCCCGCTGGAGTCTCACCGGCCTCGCGCACGAAATGGACTACGACAACTTCCAAACCACCCTGGAGGTCAACGTCCTCTCCCCCTTCCACCTCACCCAGCTCGTCGGCCGTCACATGATCGACCGTGGCCGGGGCGGCGCCATCGTCAACGTCACCTCCATCGGCGGCTGGATGGGCATCCCCAAGCTCGGCGCCTACTCCGGCTCCAAGGCCGCTCTTATGCGCTGGTCCGAATCCACCGCCGCCGAGTGGGGCCCCTACGGCATCCGCGTCAACTGCGTCGGCCCCGGCTTCACCCGCACCGACGAAACCCGCGCCACCTGGGAAGACCCCGAACAACTCGCCCCCATCGAAGGCTCCACCCCCCTCGGCCGCATCGCCGAGCCCGAGGAGATCGGCTACGCCTGCCTCTTCCTCGCCTCCCCGGCCGCCGCCTTCATCACCGGCCAGACCCTCTATGTGGAAGGCGGCCTCGCCCCCATTCGCCTCTCCACCGGCTACAAGCGCAAGCCCGGATCGTGACCGGCCCCACCCCAGCCCGCACGCCCGCCACCTCCAAGAGCGCCCGCCGCGCCCAGCGCGCCCTTCAGCAAGCCGGCCTCGACGCCGCAGTCGTCGAGATGCCCGCCAGCACACACACGGCCGCGCAGGCCGCCGCCGCCATCGGCTGCGCCGTCGCACAGATCTGCAAGTCGCTCGTCTTCCGCACCGCCGCCGGCGACGCCGTCCTCGTCATCGCCAGCGGCCCCAACCGCGTCGCCGAGGACCGCATCGCCGCCGTCGTCGGCGAGCCGGTCGCCTTCCCCGCCGCCGACTTCGTCAAGCAGCGCACCGGCTTCAGCATCGGCGGCGTACCCCCCGCCGGGCACCCCCAACCCCTGCGCACCCTCATCGATCAGGACCTCCTCGCCTTCGACGAAATCTGGGCCGCCGCCGGCACCCCCCGCGCCGTCTTCCGCCTCACCCCCGCCGACCTCCAGCGCGTGACGGCGGGGCAGGTCATCGCCGTCGCCCGAGACTCGGCACGAGACTGCCCCCCGCCGCAGGAGCACTGAATGACCGCCCCTCCCCTCGCCAGGACCCACGTCGAAGAGCAGACCGACCGCATCGGCCTGCCGGTCACCCTCCGACGCGGCGGCGAAGGACCACCCCTGGTCCTCCTCCCCCACGACATCGGCGTCGCCGGCTGGATCGCGGCCGAAATGGCCACCCTCGCCCAGACCCGCCTCCGTCGCCTCATCCTCGTCGGCGCCCCGGACCAGGTCGTCGCCAAGCTCCGCAGCATCCTGGGGCAGACCCGCCCCCGCATCCTCGCCCTCTGGGGCAACGACGGCCGTCAGCCACACCGACTCCAAGCGCTGCATCGAACTCCTCGGCCGCGAGGGCATGTCCGCTCTGCGCGACATCGGCGACGACTCGGCCTCACCGACCCCTTCCAGGCCGCGGCGCCCCCGCCAGCCTCGATCACGCTCGGCAGCCGCAGCCAGTCCCCTCCGTATGACGGGGCCGGCCGCATCGGCAAGGCATCAATTGGGCCGCCCCCCCGGCCCCGGCAGCAATCACGCAGCAGTGAGGAGCGCGCATGGCAACCGTCGATATCCTGCTTCCCGGCATGGCCTGGGGGACCAACGTCGGCCTCCCCGCCTTCTGCTCCATCATCCTGGTCGAGTCCCAAGGTCGGCGCATCCTGCTCGACACCGGGCACGTCGGCCGCCTCATCTACTTGGAGGAAGAACTCAAGAAGCGCAAGCTCGGCTATGAGGACATCGACCTCGTCTTCATGACCCATGCCCACTGGGACCACGCCCAGAACTTCGACCGCTTCCCCAACGCGCCCATGCTCCTCCACCCCAAGGAGCGCAAGTACGCCCAGAAGCCCCACCCCAACGACTGGGCCACCCCCGCCTGGACCGGCGCCGCCCTCGAAACCCACAACATCCAGGAGGTCCAGGGCGGTGACGAACTCGCCGCCGGCGTCACTGTCCTCGACATGCCCGGCCACTCCCCCGGCAGCATCGCCCTCCTCGTCGACACCGACGACGGCGTCTGCGGCCTCACCGGCGACGCCCTTCACTACGCCCAGGTCGCCCTCACCGGCCGCAACCCCCTCGTCTTCTGGAACGAGCAGGAAGCCAACGAGAGCATCCAGAAGATGGTCACCGCCGCCGACATCCTCTACCCCGGCCACGACCGCCCCTTCCGCCTCGAGAACGGGGAGATCACCTACGTCGCCGACTTCGAACTCATTCTCACCAACCTCGGGCCCGATAGGCCCGGCCTCTCCTTCGACACCCCCCCACGCGAGGTCTGGATCATGCCCGGCGTCGAAGACCAGAAGCTCGACTAGCCCCGCCGCCATGCTGATCAGCGTCATCGGCGCCGGCGACGCCTCCGCGGAGGACGCCGCCCACGCCGAGGCCGTCGGCCGGGCCCTCGCCGAACGCGGCCATACCGTCGTCTGCGGCGGCCTCGGCGGCGTTATGGAGGCCGTCTGCCGGGGCGCACGCGCCGCCGGCGGCCACACCATCGGCCTCCTCCCCGGCGACGACCCCACCGCCGCCAACCCCCACATCGAGTTCGTCCTCCCCACCGGCCTCGGCGTCGCCCGCAACGTGCTCGTTGTCCGCGCCGGCGCCGCCGTCATCGCCGTCGGCGGCTCCTACGGCACCCTCAGCGAGATCGCCTTCGCCTTGCAGTTCGGCGCCCCCGTCGTCGGCCTCGGCGCCTGGCCCCTCCGCGACGCCGCGGGCGCCGACCCCATCGTCCGTGCTGCCACCCCCGCCCAGGCCGTGGACCTCGCCCTCGCCCTTGCCCGGCCCTCCAGCGAGCCCTGAGTATCGCGCTGGCCAAGGGCCGCTTGCCGCCCCTCCGCCGTGGGTGGCAGACTATCGCGGCCGAAAGGACGCCCGGCCCACCCGGAAGGGGCCGGATCGACAGCAGCGAAGGGAAGAGATCGCCATGGAAGTCCCCCTGCTCGTCAACGATTTCCTCCGCCGCGCGGTCAAGCTCTACCCGGACAAAGAAGCCGTCGTCGACCGCGACGAGCGCTTCACCTACCGTGACTTCGGCGACCGCGTCAACCGGCTCGCCAACGCCCTCACGACCATGGGCGTCGCCAAGGGCGATCGCGTCGCCATCCTCAGCCCCAACAGCCATCAGTTCCTGGAGACGCTCTACGCCACCGCCGCCATCGGCGCGGGCGCCGTGCCCATCAACTTCCGCCTCATCGCCGCCGACTTCGAGTACATCCTCCAGCATTCGGGCAGCAAGGTCGCCATCGTCGACTCCGACCACACGGCCGTGGTCGACGAGCTGCGCGACAGCCTCCCCCAGCTGGGGCGCTTCGTCGTCGCCCGCTACGACACCAACGCCGCTCCCGCCGGCTGGGACGACTACGAAGCCCTCCTCGCGGCCCAGCCCGCCACCCCGCCCCCCGACCCCGGCCTGGGCGAGAACGATCTGCTCAGCATCAACTACACCTCCGGCACCACCGCCCGCCCCAAGGGCGTGATGATCACCCATCGCAACGCCTACATCAACGCCTACAACGCCATCATCCACTGGCGCATCACCCAGGACGACCGCGAGATGTGGACCCTGCCCATGTTCCACGCCAACGGCTGGGGCGGCCCCTACGCCATCACCGCCATGGGCGCCACCCATGTCGTCCTGCGCCGGGTGGAGGGCGAGGCCATCTACCGGATGCTTCAGGACGAGGGCGTCACCTTCGCCTGCATGGCCCCCGCCGTCCTCGCCACCATCCTCGAGTTCCCCGGCAAGGCGAACTACGACATCCGGACCAAGCCCCGCTTCGTCATCGCCGGCGCTCCGCCGCCGCAAACATTCATCCAGCGCCTGGAAGAGGAATTGGGCTGGGAGTTCATCCAGATCTACGGCCTCACCGAGACCTCCCCCATCCTCACCGTCTCCGAGATGAAGACGCACCTGGGCCTCCAGGGCGACGCCTACTACCGCACCAAGGCCCGCGCCGGCCAGGAGGTCGTCGGCACTGACGTCCGCGTCTTCGATTCCGGCGGCAACGAGGTCCCCTGGGACGATGAGACCGTCGGCGAGATCGCCGCCCGATCCAACGTCGTCCTCGCCGGCTACTGGCAGCAGCCCGACGAGACCGCCAAGGTCATCCGCGACGGCTGGTTCTTCACCGGGGATATGGCGACCGTCAACAAAGACGGCTACGTCAACATCGTCGACCGCGCCAAGGACGTCATCATTTCCGGCGGCGAGAACATCTCCTCCATCGAGATCGAGGACGTGCTCTACAAGCATCCCGCCGTGCTGGAGGCGGCCGTCATCGGCGTGCCCTCCGAGAAGTGGGGCGAAACGCCCATCGCCGTCATCGTCCCCCGCGAGGGCGGCAGCCCCTCCGCAGACGAGATCATCGCCCACTGCCGCGACAACATGGCCCACTTCAAGGCCCCCACCCGCGTCGAGTTCGTCCAGGCCCTGCCCCGCACCGCCACCGGCAAGCTCAAGAAGTTCGAACTCCGCGACCAGTTCTGGCACGGCCAGACCCGCCGCGTCAACTAATGGGCCTGGGTCGACGGTCGTAAGCGCGGCCATGCACTCTTTACACGGAAGCGTGTACACGCTAACGTGTCGATGGTGCCACTATGTCCCGCGTGGGTTGACGAACGGACGTTCTCGCGATGTCATCGTTCTTGTGGCAGCGCAAAAAAGCCGCGCGAAGCGGCCGAGAGAGCACGTCCGCCGCGCGATGCGCGCCGTCCGTTCCAGGCATACGACGCCGGAACGGGAGTTCCGGCGCGCGCTATGGCAGAGAGGTTACCGGTACAGCTTGCGCCCGAGGCCGGATCTGCCGGGGAGCCCCGACATTGTGCTGCCGCGTTACCGAGCCGTGATTTTCGTCGATGGTGACTACTGGCACGGACGCCAATGGAGATCGCGCGGCTTCGCGAGCCTTGAGGACGCCTTTGCTGGAGTCTCCAACTCGGAGTATTGGGTCCGGAAGATCCGGCGCAACATGAAGCGGGACCAAACAGTGAGCCGAGAGCTTCGCGCGCAAGAGTGGAGCGTGTTCCGAGTCTGGGAGTCAAGCGTTCAACGGGATCCCAACCGCGTTGCCGGACGACTTGATCGCCGGATCCGCGCCCTATGAGATTCGCGGAGTTCTTCGCCGGCATCGGACTCGTCCGCCTGGGGCTCCAGCAAGCCGGCTGGCAGGCGGTCTACGCGAACGATATATCAGAGTCGAAACAACGGATCTACGAGGCGAACTTCGGATCAGGTGAGTTCGACCGGAGAGACGTCGCCGCCGTTCATGGAAGTGACGTTCCCGACGTCGAGCTTGCGACCGCATCCTTCCCCTGCACCGATCTGTCGCTCGCGGGCGAGCGCGCGGGGCTGAGCGGTAGTGAGTCGGGAACCCTGTGGGAATTTCTTCGCGTTCTGGGTGAGATGGGCAATCGACGCCCCCGCCGCGTGATGCTTGAGAACGTGACGGGGTTCATCTCGTCTAACGGCGGGCGGGACTTCCGCGCAGCGATCGCGGGGCTGAACACCCTCGGATACGTCTGCGACGCGCTCGTTGTGGACGCCGTGCATTTCGTGCCGCAGAGTCGGCCGCGAGTCTTCGTCGTCGGGACTGCGGACGCAGCCCACGCGGGAGTACCCGATCTGATGGAGCCTCCGAACACGCTTCGCCCTGCGCGCCTGATCCAGGCGCTTCAAGCGAATCGCGACCTTGCCTGGAGGCTGGGACGTTATCCTGCGCCGCGGAGGAAAACGAACGTCCGTTTCTCGGACCTTCTCGAGGACCGTTGGAGGGACCTAGGTTGGTGGCCGGAGCACAAGGTGAACCACCTGCTCGACCAGATGAGCACTGCGCACCGATCCGAGGCGGACCATCTGATCGGTCGGCGTCGTAGGCGCCATGGTACCGTCTACCGGCGCGTCCGCTCCGGGAAGACCATGGCGGAGCTCCGGCTCGATGGGATCGCCGGCTGTCTCCGAACACCAAGGGGAGGAAGCAGCCGCCAGATCGTGTTCGAGGGCGGCTATGAGCGCGCGCGGGCCCGATTCATGACGCCGCGCGAGTATGCACGGCTCCAAGGCGTCTCCGACTCCTTCAAAATCGTCGGTACCACCAACGAGGGCCTCTTCGCTTTCGGAGATGCCGTCTGCGTTCCGGCAGTCGAGTGGCTCGCGTCCCACGCGATTCGCTAGCTTGTGTGATGCTGTGCCATCTCGCCCAATCCCCGATGACGTCAGGGCGCTTCGCGAAACGCTGAAGACCGCTCTCGATGCCACCGACTCACGCGATCGCCAGGTTGGCAACGCGAAGTACGGTGTGTACGCATTCTTCGACTTCAACGGCGAGCCTCTGTACGTCGGACAGACTGTAGAACAGATCAGGGTGCGGATTGGTCGCCACCTCACCGGACGGCGGTCCGATCCGGTCGCCAAATCTGTTCTCGATCCGGACGAAGTAGCCGAGATCGAGATGTGGCCATTCTTTGAGCTTGAGCGCTTGGCGGGGGACGACTCATTAATCAAAGAAACGCTCAACCGAGCCGAGCACACTGTGTTCCAGCGAGTCCTTGCTGAATCAACATTCGACGCCGTGCTGAACGAAGGAG
This sequence comes from Dehalococcoidia bacterium, assembly GCA_965247775.1. Taxonomy (GTDB): domain Bacteria; phylum Chloroflexota; class Dehalococcoidia; order Bin125; family Bin125. The sequence continues at coordinate 363,285 of OZ252031.1, read as the reverse complement.
CTATCCCAGAAACTGAGCCCATCACGCTCCCGTCCTCAATCCGAATGAAAATTGTTCCGGACGATTTGTTCAGACGGAAAAGCCATCCAGACGTACGAATCGCTCGCCGCGCCGCGACTATCGCTGATCTGGCCCGGCAAATGAGTGAGCGATCTGTAAGCACCGGACTGCGCCGCGTCCTGGTGATGCAGGCGCGACGTCTGGAGCACCTCGCCGAGGAGCGCCTCGGAGACTTCGAGACGGGTCCCGAACCATAGCCGCACTATGGCCACATCCAGCTACTCTGCGCCCGCCACAATCTGCAGAAGCACGATCGGATCGAGTGAACACGAAGGACCCAACATGGCCATCGGCGTCTACTTCAGCCCCAACGGCATGACGGCCGCCCAGTACGACCGGGTCATCGCCAAGCTTCAGGCCGCCGGCGCGGATACGCCCCCCGGCCGCACCCACCACTCGAGCTTCGGCGAGCCCAACAACCTCATGGTCTTCGACGGCTGGGATTCGGCCGCGCAGTTCGAGGCCTTCGGCGAGACCCTCATGCCTACCCTCGCCGAACTCGGCCTCGACACGGGCGAGCCCGAGATCATGCCTGTGCACAACACCATCGCGGGCGAGCGCCCGCTGGGCCTTCTCGCGCCTCCCGCATGCCGGTCGCGGGGGATCCCCGCGGCCTAGCCGTACTCCTCTGCCGCTGCCTCGATATCCGCGCCCGCCGCTTCCAGATCCGCCGCCACCATCGCCGGGTGGAACTCCACCCCCGCTTCGAAGGCCTGGAACCACGGCTCCGCGATCGCCGGGATCTCCGACGCCTCGTCGATGTTCACCACGATGATCCCCGTCCGCTCGCCGTCGAATTCCGTGAAGTAGGCCGCTTCCGGCTCCTGCTCTGCCAAGATCGACTGGATCGTGCTCCCCATCGTCCCGTCCTGCGCCTTGTCATTCGCCACCTCAGTCGGTAATGACACCTTCAGCAGAATCCGCATCGTGACCCCCTTGCTTTGCGGCAACCGCGCCACCGCCGCGGGAGTCTACCGCGCCCGCCCCCCACGGCGGAGGCGTCGGATATCATTTCCGCCGCCGAAGGAGGCCCACCCTGGCCCCAACCGCTGACGTCGCCGTGATCGGACTCGGCGCCATGGGCAGCGCTGCCGCCTACCACTGTGCCCGGCGCGGCCTCCGCGTCGCCGCCTTCGACCGCTGGCGCCCGCCACACACGCTCGGCTCCTCGCACGGTGGCTCACGGATCATCCGCCGCGCCTATCACGAGGCCCCGCAGTACGTGCCCCTCGTCGACCGCGCCTTCGACCTCTGGGCGGACCTCGAATCGGAGAGCGGACGCTCCCTCTACCGGGAGACCGGTTGTCTCACCCTCGGCCCCGCTCAGGGCGAGATCGTCGCCGGCGCCCGGCGCAGCGCCGAGCAGTACCACATCCCCCACGATGCGCTCGATCAGGCCGGCATCCAGCGCCGCTTCCCCGCCTTCCGCGTCCCTGACGGCAGCGCCGGCATCTTCGAGCCCCGCGCCGGCGTCCTCGACCCCGAAGCCTGCGTCGCCGCCCACCTCGACTCCGCAGCCCGCGCCGGCGCAGACCTCCACTTCGACGAGCCGGTCGATAAATGGCGCGCCGACGGCGAAGGCTTCCAGCTCCACACCCCCGCCGGCGACTACCGCGCCACGCAGCTCGTAATGGCCGGCGGCGCCTGGATGCCCCGCCTCCTCAGCCACCTCCCCCTGCCCTTGCGCGTCACCCGCCAGCGCGTCGGCTGGTTCGACATCGACCCCGCCCACCAGGCACACACAGATCCCGCCCGCATGCCCGTCTTCATGTGGCAGCGCGGCGCGCCCGACGGCGTCACCTACGGCTTTCCCGACCTCGGCGAGGGCATCAAGATCGGCTGGCACGACCCCCTGGAGGGCGCTGACCCCGACACCGTCCGCCGCGACGTCTCCCCGCAGGAGGCCGACGCGATGACCCAGGGCGCACGGCGCCAGTTCCACGGCGTCGCGGGCCTCCACCGCGCTCAGGCCTGCCTCTACACCAACACCCCGGACGCCCACTTCCTCCTCGACCGCCACCCCAAACGCCCCGGCATCATCCTCGTCAGTCCCTGTTCGGGGCACGGCTTCAAGTTCTCCCCCGCCATCGGCGATGCCATCGCGGACCTCGTGACGGGCCGCACCCCCGCCGTCGATCTCCGCCTCTTCCGCGCCGATCGCCTCGTCCCGCCGAAGCCCGCAGCCTCGCCCCAGGCCGGGCGGTCGGCGGCGGCGCCCGAGGAGCCGTCACAACCCCGCGCGCACGGCAGGGTGCAATAGACTCGCGCCCGGAGAGGACCTGGCATGCCCGACATCACTCGGCCCGACGGCGCCGTCATCCACTACGACACCTACGGCAGCGGCCCGCCCGTCCTGCTCATCGCCCCCGGCGGCGTCAGTAGCCAGGCCGGAATCTGGCGCAGCGGCGCGATCGACCCCATCGCCGAACTCGCCGATGAGTTCACGCTCATCGCCATGGATCAGCGCCACGCCGGCAAGAGTTGGAACGCACCCACGATCTTCTCCTACGACCTCGCCTGGCAGGATCAGCTCGCCGTCCTCGACGACGCCGGCGTCGGCAGGGCGCAGGTCTGGGGCGGCTGCATCGGTGTCGGCTACTTGCTGCGTCTCATCCAGGAGGCGCCGGACCGTATCAGCGGCGCCGTGGGCCAGGACCCCGTCGGCCTCGACCACACCAACTCCCGCGCCACCTTCACCGCCATGTTTGAGCCCACCCTGGCCCTCGCCCGCGAGGAGGGCGTCGAGCCCGTCATGCACGAGGCCATCCGAAACCCCGTCTTCGTGCAGCACAACGCCAGCGGCCCCTTTGCGCAACGCGCCGGCCAGGACCCGGACTTCCGCGCCCGGCTGCGCCAGATGCCCAGGGAAGAGTACGTCGCCCTCGTCACCGCCTTCGCCGACGCCATCTGGCCCGACAGTCCGCCCTACTTCACCGTCCGCCCAGAGTGGCTCCGCACCTGCCCCACCCCCCTCCTCATCCTCCCCGGCAGCGACGATTTCCACCCCACGAGCGTCTCGGAGAAGATCTGCGCCGAGGCCCCCGACGCCCGCTGCCTCGACATCGACTGTCGCTCTCCCGCCAAGCGCGACGCCACGGCCGCCACCATCCGCGCCTTCCTGCGCGAGCACGCCGCCTGAGCGCCGCCCGCATGCCCCGGACCACGGCCCCACAGCGCGTCGCCGTGATCGGCGCCGGCGCCATCGGCTGCTACTACGGCGGCCGCCTCGCTGAGGCCGGTCACGACGTCCACTTCCTCATGCGCCGCGACTACGACGCCGTCAAGGCGGGCGGCCTCCACATCACCAGCCCCCGCGGCGACATGGACTTCCCCAGCCCCGCGATCGCCCGCCATCCCACGCAGATCGGCCCCGCCGACTGGGTCATCTGCTCGCTCAAGGCCACCTCCATTGACGCAGTGCCGGACCTCATCCGCCCCTGCATCGGCCCCCGCACGCGCATCCTCGTCCTCATGAACGGCCTCGGCCTGGAGGAGCGCTTCGGTCAATGGTTCAGTCCTGAGCGCATCTTCGGCGGCATGGCCTTCGTCGGCATCAACCGCGTCGATCCCGGACACGTACGCCATATCGGCTACGGCGCCGTCACCGTCGGCCACCTCCTCGACGACCCCGCCGAGGTCGACCGCGCCCTCGCCCTCTGGGCCGCCGCCGAAGTCGACTGCACCCCCCACGTCTCCCTCCGCGCCGCGCGCTGGGAGAAGCTCTGTTGGAATATCCCATTCAACGGCTTCACCGTCATCGCCGGCGGCGTGAGCGTCGACCGCATCATCGGCGACCCGGAACTCCGCGCCGCCGCCCGCGCCACCATGGAGGAGGTCGTCGCCGCCGGCAACGCCGACCTCGCCGACCGCCGCGAAGCCTTTCGCATCGACGGCCCCGCCCACGTCGCCAGGATGTTCGCCCAGACCGACAAGATCGGCCCCTACCGGCCCAGCACCATGATCGACTTCGTCGAGGGCCGCCCCCTGGAGGTCGAGGCCCTGTGGCAGCGCCCCCTCGCCCGCGCCCGCGAACTCGACGTCCCCGTCCCCTACCTCACCATGCTCACGGCCCTCGTCGCCATCCTCGACCGCGGCCGCGAGCACTGAACCACGCTCTCGCCGCAAGGCCTCTTAGCCCCCCACCACCCCCAGCGCCGCGCACCACTCCCGCAGCGCCGCCCGCCGCGACGCCGCCGTGTTCCAGTGCAGCGGCCGCGGACTCGTCGATGGCAGCGCCACTGGTTCCACCGGCAGCTCTCCGAACAGCCGCCGCCACTCCCGCCCCCGCCGCCCGTTCAGCGCGACGGGAAACGGACCCCGCTCCCGCCACAGACCGGGGATGTCATTCGCCTCAGCCCGCTCGATGCGATCGTCCCCCGACCCCTCGCGCTCCGCCGACGCGTACAGATCCCAGATCGCCAGGCCGCGCCTCCGCACCTGCGCGATACGACGGCGATACGGCGCCTCCGCCGCCGCGATCACGTCACACCCCTCCAGCACGCGCCAGAAGTGGTTCCCCGGGTGCCCGTAGTACTCCCCCCGCGCGATCGATGCGTCGCTCGGCAGCGAGCCCAAGATCAAGAGCCGGATGCGCCCCCGCGGCAGGACCGGCGCCAGCCCTGCCTTCCGTTCGCGCGCCTCACCCGCTACGGCCGTGCCTCCAGGATCAGGTTGAACGGCGTCTCCGTCGCCCGCCGGAAGCGGCCGAATCCCGCCTCGTTGAACATCTCCTGGTGCCGCGCCTCACCCGCCTGCGCCCCCATCACGGCTCCCACGCATCGACGATCCTGTCGCTCGTCCCCCACATCGATCCCACCACTTCCCATGCGCCCCCCATGAAGACCGGGCTGTCCTCGTTCGCCAGGGCCATCGCCTGCTCTGGAGGCAGCGTGCAAGGTCTGAGCCTCCGGGTCGTACGTTATGTAGCCCACTGCCGCCTGTGCGTTCAGCCACTCCCGCACCGAGCGGACGTGTGCCCCCGTCTTCTCCGCCGGCTGCTCCGCCGTCAGCGGGCCGACCCCATCCATCGCCTTGGAGAGCCCCAGACGGTCCCCGGCTGCCGCCCCCATGTCACCCACGATCTGCATCATGAACTCGTGCAGCCTCTCGTCCTTGATCGCTTGCGTCGTCATGGGTTCCCCCCAGGACCGACTGCCAACTCCGCGGCCCGCGTCGCGTTCGACCGAGTCTAGGAGCAGCACAAGCCTCGCGGAAACACGGTCGCAGGGGATCAGCGCACGACGGAGGCCATGCGCCTCAGCGCGCCGGTTCCGCCAGATCGATCTCAGCCCCCTCCGGCGCTTCGCCCGAACCCAGCACGCCCTGCGCCGTCAGCTCGGCGATCTCGCCCCGGCTCAGCCCCAGCTCCTGCGACAGGACTTCCTCCGTGTGCTCCCCCAGCAGGGGCGCCGCCCGCATGGGCAACTCGGCCCCTCGCATCCGCGGCGGCCAGCGCAGCAGATCGATCGGGCCCGCCTCGGCATGCTGCACCGTCTGGATCAGCCCTCGCTCCTGCATGTGCGGGTCCTTCCAATAGTCGGTCGTGTCGGCCACGTAGCCGCAGGGCACGCCGGCCTCACCCAGGATCCGCATCGCCTCGTGCTTCGTGTGCTGGCGCGTCCACGTCGCGATCTCCGCATGGAGGGCGTCGCGATGCGCCCGCCGCTTGCTCCCCCGCTCGAAGCGCGGGTCCGCCAGCAGATCCGGCCGCTCGATCGCCAGGCACAGCGTGTCCCACATCCGCGTCGTCACGACCATGATGTACACGTAGTCGTTCGGGCCGGCGGGCTCGTTCAACCCCGCCGGCTTGCACGGATAGAGGTCCGTGGGCGCCCCCGCGTCGTTGCCCTGCCGCGAGGCCGGCACACGGTGGTAGTCGCCCGAAGTGGCCAGCATCGTCCGCATGTAGTACGTGTACGCCTCCTGCATCGACAGGTCGATCAGCTGGCCCTCGCCCGTGCGGAGCTTCTCCACGTACGCCGCCGTCATCGCCAGCGCCATCTGCACCCCGCTGCCGGCGTCGCCGATCGTCGGGCCCGGCCGCATCGGCGGGCCGTCCGGCGCGCCGGTGGTGGAAAACCCACCCCCCATCGCCTGTGTGATCATGTCGTAGCACTTGTAGCCCGCGTAGGGTCCGCTCAGCCCGAACCCCTTGATCCGCCCGTAGATGATGCCCGGGTTGATCCCCTGCAGCACCGCGTAGCCGATGTCCATCTTCTCGATCACCCCCGGCCCGTAGTTCTCGACGAACGCGTCGAACTTCGGCACCAGCCGCAGAAACAGATCCCGGCCCGCCGAACTCTGCAGGTCCAGCGTCACGCTGCGCTTGTTGCTGTTCCAGGCGAGGAAATACGGCGAGTGGTCCGTCCCCGTCGACACCACACGGCCCGGATCCCCCCCCTCCGGCCGCTCGATTTTCACCACGTCCGCCCCCAGCCAAGCCAGCGCCTGCGTGCAGGACGTGCCGGCCTCGTACTGGGTCATGTCCAGAACGCGCATTCCGTCGAGGGCGGGCATGGCGGGCTTCCTCTCACTGAGCGGGATCAGCGCCCCGATTCTAACGACCCGCGCGGGCGCTGTTAGCCGCGCCCCGCACGCAGCCCGGCAAGGAGACCCTATGTCGCCCGATCACGACGACCCGGACGTGACACTCGGCGTCGCCCCCGACGCCCCGCCCGAGCCCGACACCTACGACTGGCCCGCACTCGTCGACGGCCTCAACCGCTACCTGCGCCTCCGCGCCACCCCCGTCGGCATGAAGCTCTTCGAGACCGTCGCCGCCATGGAGGCCGTCCAGCGCATCCGGCGCCCCGACCGCAAGCACGCCCTCGACCAGATCGTGGCCCAGGCGCGCTGGCTGCATCGCACCCTGGGCATCACCATGGACGATCTCAGCGGGCCCCAATGCGGTGCGCCCGTCGGCCTCTATCCGCAGGAGCCGGACTGGCGCCGGCGCACGGACATGGCCGGCGTCTGGTTCGAGACCGACGCCGACGCCGTCGCCCATCAGCAAGCCATGGACTGCCTGCCCTACGGCCGCTACCGCGCCCTGGCCGTCTCGCCGATTGTGTCCGGCCGCCTCGACCCCCCCGACGTCGCCCTCATCTACGCCACCCCCGGCCAGATGATCATTCTCATCAACGCCCTCCAGTTCAGCGGCTACAAGAAGCTTGACTTCAGCTGCGTCGGCGAGTCCGCCTGCGCCGACTCCTGGGGCCGCGCCCTGCGCGGCGGCGAGCCCAGCCTCTCCATCCCCTGCTTCGCCGAGCGCCGCTTCGGCGGCGTCCAGGACGACGAACTTCTCATCGCCCTGCCGCCCCGCTACCTGCCCAAGATCGTCGACGGCCTCGAGCGCCTGCACCGCAACGGCCTGCGCTATCCCATCGCCTCACTCGGCATCGAAACGGACCCCACCGAGTCCCTGACCCGTAGCTACCAGCGCTGACCTCCCCGACGCGCAGGCGACATCCCGGGGCCCGCGCTTCGCCTACAATGCGCCCGCAATGAGGCATCGAACGCCGTCGGCACGAAGGGTGTGGGCGGGCAGCGGAAGGGACTGGGAACATGGGGATCGCACTGCCGCAGTCGGTCAAGAACCTGCTCGAGGACAAGGCCTACGGCCACGTCGTCACCATCAACAAGGACGGCAGCCCCCAGATCACCATGATCTGGATGGACGTCGACGGCGACACGCCGCAGTTCAACTCTGCCGAGGGCCGCGTCAAGCCCGACAACATCCGTAACAACCCCAACGTCATCGTCACCGTGCAGAGCAAGGACGACCCGCAAGCCTACGCCGCCATCTACGGCAAGGCCACCGTCACGACGGAAGGCGCCGACGACCAGATCGACAAGCTCGCCAACCGCTTCCTGGGCCTGGACACCTACCCCTTCCGCCAGCCCGGCGAGCAGCGCCTGCTCGTCAAGATCGACGTCGAGAAGATCCGCGGCATGGGCCCCAAGATGCAGGCCTGGAGCTAACCGCCCCTCAGCCCGGGCCAAAAGCGAGGCCCTCGTCGGAGAGGGCCTCAATCTTACTGAGGTCAGGGAATTCGAGGGGATCCTTCGGGAAGTATTGGGCTCTCGTCCGAACGCGTTCGACTTCTTCCCAGAGTTCCCAACACTCGTCCTCCAGCGCCCCCAGACCATTGACGTCGTACTGCCACTCCCCAAGTGGGAACCCGTCATCTGGATTCCAGAACCAACCGCGTGCGAACGAGAAGCTGCCTCGTCCGCCCGCTGACGCCCCTCACCGACGTGGTCACCGCATGGATCGCGTCGTTCCGCTTCGTGCTGATGCGCTCCACCTTGCCTGCGGTCGTTTCCACCGCCGCCGCCCCAGCGTCCAGCGCTCCGTCAGCTCGCGCCCTATTCGCGGATTATCCTTGTTGATCAACACCCAGATCAGATAGTGGGTTGCGATCTCAAGCTCACCGAAGGCCGCCACCAACGAGCCAAGCGCCGCGTACAGTCCCTTCCGCTCTCCAGCAGCCGAACTGAGACATCGTCCTAGCTTCCCGTCACCCGCTCCACCGCCCGGCGGGCCGCCGCATCGCTCATCTCTGCGGACGAGCCGCCCGAGCCCCCCGCGATGTCCTCTCGCGGCGTCGCCTGGACCTCCCCGGGCCGCTGGGGCCAGGGAATGCGCCCCCCCGCCTCCGCCTCCTCCGGCAGCGCCCCGTCCACCAGCACCAGCGACTCCCCCGGCCGCGCTGTCACCCTCTCTCCGGGCAGCACAATGCCCGCCAGGTTGCACGGGTCCACGGCGCTGAGGGAGATCCGCTCCCCGCTGCGCTCGCGCTTGCGCACCGCCCGCACGGCCTCCACCGCCTCCGGCAGCGCGTATTGCTCCCCCAGGAAGCCCGAGACGAAGCGCCCGCCTCGCACGACGCCGCGCGCCTCCATGCGGCGCAGCGCCTTCAGCACGTGCCGCCACGGGACGGTCTGGCTCTCCCGCGCGATGAGGTCCCGGAAGACCACGCCGTAGCGGGCCAGCAGGACCTCGGCCGTCCGCTCGGCCAGATCGTCGCTATCCAGGTCCAGGCCCGCCGCGTCCATCAGCGCCCAGCGTCCGGCCGGGCCGCCCCCGCGGAAGATCCCCCCCGGGTATTGCGACCCCACCCGCCGGCGTCCCACGGGCGCTCGGCGACGCCGCCCCGCCAGATGTCGCAGCCCCTCGAACCCGTCCGCGTGCACCAGACCCCGCGCCACAAGGTCCCGCAGAGCGTTCTCCACCTCCGTCGCCAGCTGGCGGCTGCCGTTGACGATCTCGTCGAAGAACAGCGCCCCCCGATCCCGCAGCACCGCAAGCACGGCCCGTGACGCGCCGGACCCCGCTTCAAGACTCGCGCGCCCCTCGCCGTCCTCGCTGTCCGCCCCCGCCCCACCGCCCGCCCGCACGCCCGCCCGCAGCATGGGGAAGTCCGCCCGCGTCGCCACCGTCACCGGCATCACCCGCGACGGCGAGGCCGGCGCCGTCCCATCGCCACTCGGCTTTCGTGGCGTCAGCCGGCCCCAGGTCAGCGTGCCGTCCAGGCAGAGTTCGTCCAACCAGGCCGGGTCGTACTCGGCCACCCGCGCCGGCAGGAGGTCGCGCTCCCAGCTCACCGCCGGCGCCTCGAAGCCCTGCAGCCCCTCGACGGCGGCGCGCACCCCCGCCTTCCCGCTCAGCCGCGTCTCCCGCGTGAGATGCTGCCAGCGCAGCAGAAAGCGCATGAAGTCGCGCGCGCCCACGGGCTCGATCTGCTTGCGCAGCAAATCCAGCGTGTAGCGGTGGATGCGCGCCAGCAGCCGCCGATCGCAGAATTCCTCGGGCGCATCGTCCGAGCCGGGCGGCGCCGGCGAGAACCGACCCCGCATCACATGTCCGGAGGCCTCCACCTGCGCCAGACCGCGCTCCACATCCTCCCTGCGCACCCCACTGCGTGCGGCCAGCTCCGCGGCCGTGATCGGACCCGCCGCCTCGCAATGGCCACGCAGCAAACGGGCCCGCGCTTCCTCGCGATCGGCCACCACCACCCCGGCCCCAAAGGGCAAGGACAGCGTCGGCGTCACCGGCGCCCCCGGGAACAGCATCTCGATCAACGGCAGGTTCTCCGCCGCGAACCAGTAGCGTCGCCGCAGCCCCGGCAACGGCGCATCCGCCCCCACGCCCGCTAGCTCCACGGCCGCCGCCCGCCCCGCCTGGACCAGCTCCGTGATTCGATCCGCCCACCCACGCGCGCGCTCCGCCGACAGCGCCACCAGCGACAGCAGCACCTCGTGCACCTCCTCCGCGTCGCGCGGCTCGGGCCACGCCTCATCCTGCACGCGCGCGATCGCGTCCGGATCCAGGGCCGCCAGGTCGCGCGCGTCATTGGGCAGCGCATGCCGCAGCATGACCGCCCGGGTCCGGCGCTCTTCCAGTGGGGCGTCGTCCAGGAACGTATATGGCTTGCCGTTGATGACCTCGTGCGCCATCGGTGAGGGCTCGGTCGTGTCCCGGGCGTGCAGGCGGATCTCACCGCCCTCCACCCGCCGCAACGTCGAGACCAGCCCATCCACATCCATCCACTCCCGCAGGCAATCCTCACGCGTCTGCCGCACCAGCGGGTGATCCGGGTACTCCAGCGGCCCCGTCAGGTTCTCCTGGCATCCCACCTGCGCGGGGAAGACCGAGGCCAGCAGGTCGTCAGCCCGCATCCGCTGGATCTGGGGCGGTACCTTCTTGCCCCCGCGCTGCCGCTCCACCGCCAGCGCCCGCGTGGCGTTCCAGCGCCAGCGGGTGCCCCACTGCGGCACGTAGAGGATCGCTTGCTCCAGCGCCGCCTCCGCGTTGTCCGCTTTCAGGTATCCGAACGCCTCCTCCAGTGCGAACGACTGCGCCGGCCCGATCGACAGCACGATCGCGTCGTCGTTCGCCGCCGCCTGCAACTCGAAGTCGAAGCGCACGCAGAAGCGCTTACGCAGCGCCAGCCCCCAGGCCCGGTTGATCCGCGCCCCGAACGGCGCGTGCACGACCAGATGCTGGTCGCCCGCCTCGTCGAAGAAACGCTCGAACACCACGTCCCGCTCGGACGGGATCACCCCCAGGCTAGTGTGGCTCGTGCGCACGTAGTCGATCAGCTGCGCCGCCCCCAGCCCCTCCAGGCCGCAATCCTCGTGCAGCATCTCCTGCAACGCTTCGACATCCGACAGTCCGCTCACCACGTCCCGCCGCAACGACCCCACTTCCTGCGACAGCTCCGGCGTCCGCCCGGGTGCTTCGCCCAGCCAGAACGGGAGCGTCGGCGGGGCGCCCTGCGCGTTCTCCGCCCGCACAACGCCGCTCTCGATCCGCTTGATCCGCCAGGACGTGGTGCCCAGCAGGAAGATGTCGCCCGCCATGCTCTCGATGGCCCAATCCTCGTTGACGCTGCCCACGAATATCCCGTCCGGCTCCGCCACCACGCGGAAGTCCCCCGTCTCCGGAATCGTGCCGCCGTTCGTCAGCGCCTTCATGCGGCCCCCGCGCCGCGCCCGCAGCACGCCGTTGATGCGGTCGTGGTGGATCAGCGGCGCGGCCCGCCCCCCGCTCTCGCCCACGCCGTCCCGCAGCATCGTCACGATCTCGCCGAACTCCTCGCGGCGCAGGTCCCGGTACGGCGTCGCCGTCCGGAACAGCGCCAGCAGGTCCGCTGCCCGCCAGTCCTCGCAGGCCGTCTCCGCCACGATCTGCTGCGCCAGCACGTCGAGCGGCGCGACCGGCTGCGCGATCGCGTCCAGGCGCCCCGCCCGCACGGCGCGGACCAGCGCCGCGCACTCCACCAACTCGTCGCGCGTACTGGGGAAGAGCTTGCCGCGCGGCGTCAATCCCAGCGCGTGCCCCGAACGGCCAACCCGTTGCAGGAAGGTCCCGATCGCGCGTGGCGAACCGATCTGGCAGACCAGGTCGATCGAGCCCACGTCGATCCCCAACTCCAACGACGCCGTCGCCACCAGCGCCCGCAGCTCGCCCCGCTTCAGCCGCTGCTCCATCTGCAGCCGTCGCTCCTTCGAGAGGCTGCCGTGATGGCTAGCCACGTGCTCTGCCCCCACCCGCTCGCTCAACTGATGCGCCACCCGCTCCGCCAGCCGCCGCGTATTGACGAAGATCAGCGTCGTCCTGTGGCCCGCGATCAGGTCCGTCAGACAGTCGTAGATCTCCCCCCACTGCTCGTGCGACGCGACCGCCATCATCTCCGAGTTCGGAACCTCAATCGACAGCTCCAGGTCCCGCTGGTGGCCCCGGTCAACGATCACGCACTCCGGCGCGCCGTCCGGCAAGCGACGCTCCGTGCCCACCAGGTAGGCGGCGATCTCCCCGATCGGGCGCTGCGTCGCCGACAGCCCAATGCGCGCCGGCCGCTCCTTCGCCACGTGCTCCAGCCGCGCCACGCTCAACGCCAGGTGGCTGCCGCGCCGGTCTCGCACCAGCGCATGGATCTCATCCACGATCAGCGTGCGCACCTGCCGCAGCGTCGCCCGGCTCTTCTCCGCCGTCAGCATCAGGTAGAGCGACTCCGGCGTCGTGATCAGGATGTGCGGCGGCTGCTTGGTGATCGCCCGCCGCTGGGAAGGGGTGGTATCGCCACTGCGCACCGCAACGCGGATTTCCGGCAGGTCATAGCCCAGCTCGCTCGCGATCTCCCGGATCTCCGCCAGCGGCGCCTCCAGGTTGCGATGGATGTCGCTGCCCAGCGCCTTCAGCGGCGAGACGTACAGGATCGCGATCCCGTCGTCGAGCAGCCCCGCCTCCGCCTTGCGGATCAGCGCGTCGATGCCGGCCAGGAACGCCGCCAGCGTCTTGCCCGACCCCGTCGGCGCCGCGATCAGCACATCGCGCCGCGCGCGGATCTCCGGCCAGCCATCCGCCTGGGCCTCCGTCGGCTTCTCGAAGTGCCGCACGAACCAGGCCTGGATCGCCGGATGGAACTCGCGCAGCGCCGCGGGGACGGCCACGTCCCGTCGCGGCGGCGGGGGATCGAGCATTTGGACCATCTGTTCGACTGCCGGCACTCTAGCGCAACCGCGCCGCGCGCGGCGCCCGCCGTATAGTTCGCGTGTTCGAAGCCTAGCCGCTTGACAGATCACATGGGAGAACGTATGTTCTATGGAGGCGGAGGCTCCACGTGAGCGCCACCAGCAAGATCGAGTGGACCGACGCCACCTGGAACCCAGTCACCGGCTGCACGCAGATCTCACCCGGCTGCGCGCACTGCTACGCCAAGACCTTCGCCGAGCGATTCCGCGGTGTGCCTGGGCACCCGTACGAGCCCGGCTTCGATCTCACGCTTCGACCGGAGCGGCTGGAACAACCCCTGAGGTGGCAGAAGCCGCGCATGATCTTCGTCAACAGCATGAGCGACCTCTTCCACGACGGCGTCAGTGATGACTACATCGCCAGCGTCTTCCGCGTCATGGAGGAAGCGAGCCACCATGTCTTCCAGGTGCTGACCAAACGATCTGAACGCGTCGCCCGGTTGGCGCCCGCGCTCCCCTGGCCTGGCAACGTCTGGATGGGCGTCTCCGTCGAGAACCAGCGCTGGACGAGCCGGATCAATGACGTGCGCAAGGTACCGGCCGTCGTCCGCTTCCTCTCCTGCGAGCCCCTCCTCGGCCCGCTCGATCTGAACCTCGACACGATCGACTGGGTCATCGTCGGAGGGGAAAGCGGCCCCCGTGCCCGTCCCATGCAACTGGACTGGGCCCGCTCCGTCCGAGACCAGTGTCTGGACGCGGACGTCCCTTTCTTCTTCAAGCAATGGGGGGCGCATGATGAAGTCGGCGTTCGCCGCAACAAGCGCGCGACAGGGCGCGAACTCGACGGCCATACATGGGATAACTTGCCCGCGATGCGAGCAAGAGCGTGACGCTGCTCCAGGCCTCAGATCGAGATGACGACGGACGGATTCCGAACACCAAGCGGTCAACGATGTATCACCTCGTCTTCGCGAGCAAGCATCGCAGAGGGAAAGGCTTCTTCACGAAGATCAGCCGTGTCGAGCCAACAGGACAGCGCCGCTTTCTCGGCATCTCCAACGAGCTTGCCAAAACCCGGGGCGACGGATGTTAGCTTCCCCCGCAGCGAAACCGACGCTCCGGAGACGCCCCGTATGACGACCAACACCGAAATCGACTGGCCCGCCGCCCACGCCGAAGCCCTCGACCTCCTCACCCGCTACCTCCGCATCGACACCTCCAACCCCCCCGGCAACGAGGCCCCCGCCGCCCACTTCCTCGGCGACCTCCTCGCCGCCGAGGGCCTCCACTGCCGCTACCTCGCCCCCCAGCCCAACCGCGACATCCTCCTCGCCACCCTCCCCGGCAGCGGCGCCAAGCGCCCCCTCATGCTCTGCAACCACACCGATGTCGTCCCCGTCGAGGCCGAATACTGGACCAAGCCCGCCTTCGACGGCCTCGTCCACAACGGCCGCATCTACGGCCGCGGCGCCATCGACATGAAGGGGCCAGCGGTCATGCAGCTCATGACCATGATCCTGCTCAAGCGGCAGGGCCTCCGCCTCACCCGCGACATCGTCTTCTGCGCCGTGCCCGACGAGGAAGCGGGCAGCTACTGGGGCATGCAGTGGCTCTCCGAACACCACCCCGATCTGATCGACGTGGAGTTCGAACTGAGCGAAGGCGGAGCCGGCTCCTCGCAGTTCCTCGGCGAAGAGGCGGAACTCTTCGCCGTCGCCACGAACGAAAAGACCATCTGCTGGCTACAGCTCACCGCCACCGGCACACCGGGGCACGGCAGCCGCCCGCACGCCGACAACTCCGCCGTCCACCTCACCCAGGCGCTCGCCCGCCTGGCCGCCTGGAAGCGCCCCATCACGCGCACCCCGCAGACACAGCTCTATCTCGACCGCCTGCACGACGCCGGGCTCTTCCCCCACACCAAGGACGACGCCGACCTCGAACGCGTTATCACCGCCAACCCCGTACTCCACGCGGCCTTTTGCAACACCCTCAACGTCACCATGATCGCGAGCGGCATGAAAGCCAACGTCATCCCCGCCCGCAGCACCGCCGTCCTCGACTGCCGCCTGCTCCCCGGCCAGGACCGCGAGGCCTGGCGGCAGCAGGTCGCCGCGGTCGTTGCGGACCCCCGCGTCGAGGTCTCCTACTACACCGACTGGGGCCAGGAAGTCCCGGAGCCGGTCCCCTGGGACACCGAACTCTTCCGCACCATCTCCAGCGTCATGAAGGAGGCCTCGGAGGATGCCGTGGTGGTCCCCGCCCTCTGCATCGGAGGCACCGACAACCGCTTCCTGCGCGCCCGCGGCATCCCCGCCTACGGCTTCATCCCCTGCCTCCTCAGCCCCGCCGAGGCCGCGGGCTTTCACGGCAACGACGAGTTCCTCACCGTCGACAACCTCAACATGGGCCTTGAACTGACCTACGAGATCGTCCGCCGCATCTGCGCCTGACCGGCCCCGCATCCCCGGGGCCTCAGCCCAGCCGCGGCACGACCTCCGACACGAAGAGCCGCATGGAGGCGCAGACCCGATCGTGTGGGATCAGACCGCCCGTATTGAACCAGCACGCCAGGTGCCCGGCCCCAACCCCGTCCGCAAGCGCCCGTACGCGGCCGGCCACTGCGATGGGGTCACCGATCGCGCCCATGTCGCCCGTCACCACGTCGAATCCGGACTCGGCGTAGCGCCGCAACCGCGGCGGCGGCTCCTGCCCCCGAGAGACGTAGGCACCGCCCAGATCCGTCCCCACCATGCGCATGTAGGAAATGATGCTGCGCTCCGCCTCCATCCGCGCCTCGGCGCCCTCCTCCGCCACGTGCACCGGGAACATCAGCCCCACCTCCCTGTCGGCGGCCGGACGACCCACCTCCCGCCGCACCGCCCGGTAGCGCCGCACCCGCTCGCGCACCACGGCCGCCGGATGCGTCACGGTGGAAACGAGGATCGGGCGCGCCTCACGCGCGGCGTACTCCACCGTCTCTTCGCTGTTCGTCGCCACCCACAGCGGCGGCCCCGGTCGCTGCACGGGCTTCGGCGCCACGTTCACCGCGTCGTAGTGGAAGTGCCTCCCCGCGAAGGAGAGTGGCGCCTCCGCCCACGCCCGCTCCAGCACCTGGACCCCCTCCTCGAATCGCTCGGTGCGCTCCACCATGGGCACGCCGTAACCAGCGAAGTGCTCCGGATTCCCCCCTCGCGCCACGCCGCAGTCCACCCGGCCGTCGCTCATCACATCCAGCACCGCCACCTGCTCCGCCAGGCGCAGCGGGTCGTGCAGCGGCAGCAGGTTCACGCCAATGCCAAGCCGCAGACTCCTCGTCCGCTGCGACGCCGCCGCCGCCACCAGCAGCGGCGCCGGCATCACCGAATAGTCCGGCTGAAAATGCAGCTCCGCCAGCCAGACCCCGTCCAGCCCCAGCTCGTCGGCCAGCGCGATCTGATCCAGCGTGTCGCGATAGCGCTGCGCCGGGACCTGCCCTGTCCACGCCGGCAACTGGTAGAAGCTCGCGAACTCCACCGCACCCGTCCCCCTACGCCGCGGCGCACGCCCCGGCTGCCGCGACACCATAGCGACCGGCGACAGGCGCCCGGTCCTCCACTACCATGCGCCCCGCACGCCCGGGGCCCGCCCAGCGGAAGCCCGTCCACCGCGGAGGCAACCATGGTCTCTGAGGCCGTCCGGGAACTCGGACAGCAACTCCGCGCCAACCCCTTCACGCCCGATCGGACCATCGCGCAATACCGCGCCGCCCTGCCCGACGCGGACGCCGAGCCCGGCCCCGCCGTCACACCGCTCACGGCCGCCGGCGTCCCCGGCGAGTGGGTCGTCGCCGACGCTGCCGGCCCCGGCCGCATCCACAGCTTTCCCTTCTTCGCCTTCCTGCTGCCCGAGGGCCGGGAGGCGATCGGCAAGATCGGCGACTTCACCGCCGCCAAGGTGCCGGCGGGCTGATCACGCCCTCCCGGCCCCGCACCCGTCCGGAGGAACGCACGATGCCGTCCGACGATCTCCTGGCCGTGATCGAGATGCTCCGCGCCAACCCCCTGGACCCGCTGGGCGCCATCGAGGAGCTGCGCGCGGGCCTGCCCGAGACCCGCCCGCGACGCTCGGCCACGGTCACGCCCGCCGAGGCCCAGGGCGTGCCCGCTGAGTGGGTCATCGACGAGTCCGCCGACCCAGACCGCCGCCTCCTCTACCTGCACGGTGGCGGCTACCTCGCCGGCAGCCCCACCACCCACCGCAATCTGATCAGCCGCATCTCCCGTGCCGCCGGCGCCGCCGTCTTCTCGCTCGACTACGCCCGCGCTCCCGAGCGCCCCTTCCCCGCCGCGATCGAGGACGCCACTGCCGCCCTCGACTGGCTGCCGGGGAACGGCCCCGCCGGACCCGGACCTGCCAGGACCACGTTCCTCGCCGGGGACTCCGCCGGCGGCGGCCTCGCCCTCGCCGCCCTGATCCGCATCCGCAACGCCGGCGGGACCCTCCCCAACGCCACCGCGCTCCTCTCGCCCTGGACCGACCTCACCCTCTCGGGCGAGTCCATGCGCAGCCGGGCCGATCTCGATCCCAGCCTCAACCACGCCGTGCTGGAGCGGATGGCGCGCGAGTACCTGCCGCAAGGGAACGCCCGCGACCCCCTCGCCTCACCCCTCTTCGCGGACCTCGCCGGACTCCCGCCGCTGCTCGTGCAAGTCGGCGACGCCGAAGTCCTCCTCGACGACAGCACCCGGCTGGCCGATCGTGCCCGCGACGCCGGTGTCGACGTCACGCTCGAGATCTACCCGGACCAGGTCCACGTCTTCCAGTCCTGGGCCCCCGTCCTGCCCGAAGGGCAAGAGGCCATCGAGGCCATCGGCGCCTATCTGCACGCCAAGGCCCCTGCCGGCTAGCTCCCGGCGGCCGCTCGCGCGCAGGCCGCCAGGACACGCGCCCCGCCCTCCGCCAGATCCGCGGCGTCCGTCCAGGAATAAGCGAGCCGGATCGCATCCGGATCGTCCCCGGTCTCACCACCGGGGTAGAAAACGACACCGGGAGGGAAGATCGCCCCCTCCTCGAACCCTGCCGCCTGCACCTCACGACACCTCAACCCCTCGCGCAAACGCAGCCAGAGGAAAAAGCCTCCCTCGGGCGTCGTGAAGTCGAAGTAGGGCTCGCCCCCCTCGCGCAAAGCGTCGCTGATCGTCCGCACCTTCCCGGCGTACAGCGCCCGCATCTCCTCGACGTGCGCCCCGAACTCTCCGCCGATCATGTATTCGTGCAGCATGCGGTGCAGCAGGGGACTGTTGCCCATGTCGTAGCGTGCGGGCAACAGCAATGCGAGCACCTCCGGCTCGGCCTGCACCCAGCCCACCCGCAGCCCCGTCGCGATCACCTTGGAAAACGTCCCCGCCGTCATCACGCCGCGCCCGCCCGCCACCGCCGACAGCGACGGTGGCCGCTCCTGCCCGAAGAACAGCTCGGCGTACGCCGTGTCCTCCAGGATGTAGACGCCCTCCCGTGCCGCGAGATCCACCAGATCCATGCGCCGCTGCAGGGACATCGTCAGGCCCGTGGGGTTGTGGTACGTCGGGATCGTGTAGATCAGCTTCGGCCGCAGACCGTCCCGGCGCGCCTGCCCGATGGCAGCCCCCACGTCGTCCAGCCGCAGCCCCTCGTTGTCCAGTCGGGCGCCCCGCAGCGCTGCCTGGTGCCCACGCAGCGTCCGCAGCGACCCGGCGAACGTCGGCACCTCCGTGATCACGACGTCGCCCGGATCCAGCAGCCCCGCACAAACCGCATCGATCGCTCCCGCCGCGCCGTTCGTCAGCAGGAAATGGTCCGGACTCGGGACCTCGGCATGATCACGACCGAAGAAGCGCCCGATCTCGGCGCGCAGCGGCTCGTATCCCACCGCCCCCCCGTAGACCAGCGGACTGTCGTCGGACACGGCCAGCGCGCGACGCATCGCCTCCACCAGCGCCCCCTTGGGCTGCGTGGCCGCGTCCGGGATGCCGCCCGCCAGGGAAATGGGTTGGCGCTTCGCCTCCAGCCCGTCGCCCGACAGGCCCCAGTCCGTGATTGTGCCGGCACTCAGATCTTGCAGGTGCTGGGCCTGGTAGTCCACGGACCGCCGGGCGTCCCAGGCAACGGCCGCCCGCGCCGCGACGCCCTGCATCGCGGCTTCCAGGTCGTCCGCGGCGGCGGCCGGCGCGACATCGGGTTCACGCGTGCTCATGGGGGCCTCCCGCCGCAGTGTACGGGTACCGCTGTTGCCGGACTGCCGCCCAGCGTGCGCCTCGAGGCCGAACTGCCTACGCTGGCGCGGTGCGACTGAGCGTCCTGGACCAAATCCCCATCCCCGACGGGAGCAGCGCCGCCGCAGCTGTCGCGGGCACCCTGGCCCTGGCGGAGCTGACTGACCGCCTCGGCTACCACCGCTACTGGATCGCCGAGCACCACAACACCGGCGCCCTGGCCTGCCCGGCGCCCGAAGTCATGATCCCGCAGATCGCCGGCCGCACCTCGCGCATCCGCGTCGGCTCCGGCGGCGTCATGCTCACCCACTACAGCCCGCTCAAGGTGGCCGAGAGCTTCCACCTCATCGAGGCCCTCTACCCCGGCCGCATCGACCTGGGCATCGGCCGCGCCCCCGGCAGCGACGGCCGCACCGCCCGCGCCCTGGCCCACGGCCCCGGCGCCCTCGGCATTGAGCAGTACCCCGAGCAACTCCAGGATCTCTACGGCTACCTCGCCGCCGACCTCCCCAGCGAGCACCCCTTCCGCGCCGTCCGTGCGATGCCGGAGGGCGTCGGGATGCCCGAACTCTGGCTGCTGGGGTCGTCAACCGTCAGCGCCACCTACGCCGCCGAGCTGGGCTTCGCCTTCTCCTTCGCGCAGTTCATCAGCCCCGAAGGCGGCGAGGCCGTGATCCGGAACTACCGCCAGCGCTTCCGCCCCTCCCCCGCCTGGCCTGAGCCGCGGACCAACATGGGCGTCTCCGTCACCTGTGCGCAGACCGAAGCGGAGGCGGACGACCTGGCCTGGAGCCGCTGGTGTTTCCGCGTCATGAGCAACCGCGGCCTGCGCGGCGGCATCCCCTCCGTGCGCGACGCGAAAGCCTTCCCCTACAACGAGCGCGAGCTCGACTACCTGGAGTACATGCGCTCGACATCGATCCACGGCAGCCCCACCCAATGCCGCGACAAGCTGGAAGCGCTGGCCCGCACCTACGACGTGGACGAAATCGTCGTGCTCACCATCACCCACGACCCCGCCGCCCGCCGTCGCTCCTACGCGTTGCTGGCCCAAGCCTTCGACCTCGCACCGCTCGCGCCCCTGAGGGACGCCGCCTCGGGCTAGCCGGCTGCCACCCAGCGCCGGACCTTCTGCTCCTCCCCCTCCCGCCAGACGGAGCCCACGTCCATCAGGTCCAGCCTGAACAGGTGGTAGGCCCCCTCCGGCCGCCAGCCGATCTTGGCCAGCAGTGCGTCGGCATAGCGCTCGCGCTCGGCACCCCCCAGGACCTCCACGGCCCGCCCACGCAGTTTGATCTCTCCGCTTTCCCCAGTCCGATCGGCCACGGCGTTGTGCACCAGGCAGCGCCGATCGCGTCGCAGGTCCAGCGCCTTGCGCGACCCCAGCGTCATGCCCAGCCAAAGATCCCCCGCCGTGAAGACCGGCTCGACGGGGGAGATGCGCGGCCAGCCGTCGCGCCGCAACGTTCCCAGCAGCACCACGCCGGGACCGTCCAAGAGGCGCTCCGCCGTCTCGGCCAGATCCGGCGCGGCGGCGCCGAATTCGGCCCAGGACGCCACGGCGAGCCGCCCTCAGTCCAGACCCGGTAGCGGCGCGCCCAGCTGCTGATTGAAGACCGGCGCCCGCTTCTCGCGGAAGGCGCGCATCCCCTCGATCGCGTCGGCGTCCCAGTCCGAGATCGCCGTCTTGGCGGCGATGTCGTCGCAGGCATGTTCCCAGCTCATCTCGTAAGCGTTGTAGATGGTGCGCTTGAGCAGGCGCATGGCCAGCTGCGGCCCCTCCGCCAGCTCCCGCGCCAGCGCCAGAGCGCGCTCGTCCAGTTCCGCGTCCGGCGCCACCTCGTGCACGAGGCCCATCGCCAGCGCCTCCTCCGCCCCCACGAAGCGGCGCCGCATGAGGAAGTCCATCGTCCCAGCGACGCCCAGATGCTGCACCAGGAGGTAGTGCCCCCCCTCGTCCGGCAGCAGCCCGAACCGCAGCGTTCCGCTCGTCAGCCGGGCGCTCTCCGCCGCGACGCGGAAATCCGCCGCCAGCGCCAGGGATAGCCCCGTCTGCACCGCCACCCCATTGATCGCCGCGATCGAGATCTTGTCCAGCTCCCGCACCGCCGTGTTCAGCGCCTGCGAGATCCCCCGCAGCCCGGAGTACGTCCCCAGGGCGTGGTCATGCCCGCGCGCGATGTCCCCCGTCAGCGCCGCGGCCTCGCCGTAGTCGGCCTGCCGGCCGGTAATGTCGTCGCCGGCGCTGAACGCCCGGCCCGACCCAGTCAGCACCACCACCCGCACCGCGTCGTCGAACTGCGCTTGCAAGAGCGTCTCGCGCAGGTCGCGCTTGAACGTGTGCGTCATCCCGTTCAGCCGCTCGGGCTGGTTGAAGCGGATCCAAGCGACGCCCGGATCTCGCATCGCCACCTCGAAACCGCGGAACCTACCGGTTTCCATGCGATCCCCCTCCGGCCGGTCCGCCCCACGACGACCCCGGCGCTCGTCGGCCTGGATGCTCAGCGCCCGCGGAAGACGGGTTGCTCCTTGTTCGCGAACGCCCGGGCCGCGCCTGCATGGTCCGCGTCCAGGGCGCTGAAACGCTGGTTCAGGGCCTCGCGCTCCATCGCCCGCGACAGCGAGTGCTGCTCCCCGAACGCCAGATTCGCCTTCATCCGCCCCAGCGCGAGCGTCGGCCCCTGCGCGATCGCCGCGCAGTACGCCAGCCCTTCCGATAGCAGCGCATCGGCCGGATACACGTGACTGACCAGCCCCATCGCCAGCGCCGCCTCGGCCTTCACCATCTCGCCCGTCAGGAACATCTCCCGCGCCCGCCCCGCCCCAACGATGCGCGGCAGCAGGTACGTGGTGCCGAAGTCCCCGCTCAGTCCCACGTTGCGGAAGGCCGTGCCGAGCCGCGCCCCCGCGGCCGCCAGCCGGATATCGCAGGCCAGCGCGATCCCCAGCGACCCCCCCACCACGAACCCATTGATCAGCGCCACCACCGGCTTGGGCAGCGTGTAGATCGCGCCCGTCGTAGCCTGCGCCGCCCGCGCCAGATGCGCCGCTGCCGCCTCGTCGGTGTCCCCGCCGAAGGTCACGGCGCGGATATCCGCCGCCATCTCCTTCACGTCGCCGCCGGCCGAGAAGGCACGGCCGGCCCCGGTCAGGGCCAAGCAGCGCACGGCCTCGTCCGCGGCGCAGTCCCGCAGCGCCTCGCCCAGCGCCGACAGCAACTCCGCCGACATCGTGTTCATCCGTTCGGGCCGGTTGAGCGTGATCAACGCGACGCCGTCGTCGCCTTTCTCTACCAGGACAGGGGCCTCAGGCATGACTCCTCCGGGCGCCACGGACGGCGCCTCTACCGGCCCCTGAAGACCGGCTTCTGTCCCTCGTTGAAGGCCTGCACCGCGTCGCGGTGGTCGGCGTCCGCCCCGCTGAAGCGGGTGTTGAACGCCTCCAACTCGAAGACTTCCTCCATCGTCGCGGCTGCGCTCGAGCGATTGAGATTCCCCTTCATCCGCCCCAAGGCCAGCGTCGGCCCCTGTGCCAGGCGCGAGCAGAAGTCGAGCGCCTGCGTCATGAAGTCGTCATGCGCGTACACCTGGTTGGCCAGCCCGATCTCGCGGGCCCGCTCCGCCTCGATCGTGGCGCCGGTGAAGAAGATCTCCCGTGCCAGCCCCTCGCCCACGATGCGCGGCAGGAAGTAAGTGCCCCCGTAATCGCCGCTCAGCCCCACGTTGCGGAACGCCATCGCGAACTTCGCCTTCTCCGAGCAGAGGCGCAGGTCGCAGGCCAGCGCCAGGGACATGCCCGCGCCCACCGCGTGCCCGTTCACCAACGCCACCGTCGGCTTCGCCATGCGGTGCAGCGCGCCGCTGGCCCCCAACTGACGACGCTGCATCCCGGCGGCAGCCCGCTCAATCCGGAAGACGCCGTCCGCGCCCGTACCCTCCGCCCGCGAGCGTTCGCGCATTGATTTGACGTCGCCGCCGGCGCAGAAGGCGCGGCCGGCCCCGGTCAGCGCCACACAGCGCACGGCCGCATCGGCGCCCAGATCGGCGAGCGCCGCGATCAGCGCATGGCCGATCGCATAGTTCAGCGCGTTCAGCGACTCGGGGCGGTTGAGCGTCACCAGCGCGACGCCGTCGGAGCGCCGGTCGATCAGGACGGTCTCGGACGCGCCGGCCTCGGCCGGGACGCCATCGGCTGCGGCAGTGGACATGAGCAGGGCCTCCGCTCGCCGTATGCTCGCCGCTCGGCCGGGAGGTGGCAAGACGCCGGGGGCCCAGCGCCAGCCCCCTACACTGCGGCCATGTGCGGCCGCTTCACCCTGACCACCCGCAGCACGGAGGAGCTGGCGCGCCTTCTGGGCGTGGGCCCCGCCGCCTTCGACGAGGCGGAGTACCGGCCCCGCTACAACATCGCGCCCACGCAGCCGCACTGGATCGTGCGGCAGCGTCGCGAGGAGCGCGAGTTGCGTCCCGCGAGGTGGGGCCTGGTCAACCACTGGGCCCGCGACCACAAGCGCGCCGCCGCCCAGATCAACGCCCGTGCCGAGGGTCTGGACCGCCGCAAGGCCTTCCGCGAGGCCTTCACTCGGCGCCGCTGCCTCGTCCCCGCCGACGGCTTCTTCGAGTGGACGGGTCCCAAGACGGCCCGCCGGCCGCTCTGGTTTCACCGCCGGGACGGCGGCCTACTGCTCTTCGCCGGACTCTACGAGTCCTGGCGGCCGGCGCCGGACCGCCGCGAGCGGACCTTCACCATCATCACGACCGACGCCAACGCCACCGTTGCCCCCATCCACGACCGCATGCCGGCCATTCTCGACGCGCGCGCCGCCGACGACTGGATCTTCGAGGGACACGGCCCGGACGACGTGCGCACCCTGCTCATGCCGGCCGCCACTGACCTGCTCATCGCCGAGCCGGTCCCGCGGCGTCTCAACAGCGTCGCCAACGACGACCCCGACTGCCTCGCCCTGCAGCCGCAGGTGGAAACGGCGACGCAGAGCGCGCTCTTCGACTAGCGCGGAAAGGCGCATCCCATGTTCCCCTCCATCAACGACTTCCTGCACTACTTCGACGGCGTCCATCGTCGCGCGCTCCGCGACGTCGGCGCACTTCCCCCAGCGGCGGACGGCTGGCGGCCGGTACGCGGCGCCGCAGAGAAAGCCTGGTCCATCAACGGCATCATCGGGCACATGGTCACCTCACGCCTGTATTTCGCCAGCGCCTATCGCGGTGAAGGCTGGATCATGGGCGATCCGCCCGACGTCTCCCATCACGACCGCTGGCTCCCCGCCCTGGAAGAGAGCGCGTCGGAGTTCCACGCTGCCTTGCAACCCACGCCCAACGCGTGGCTGCGCCGCAAGATCCCCATGATCGACACCGACGGCACACTCTCCGGCTGGCGCGTCCTCATGCTCATGGTTGAGCACGATATCCACCACCGCAGCCAGCTCGACACCTACGCCGGCCTCAACGGCTGGGACCCGCCCGACATCTACGGGCGCACAGCCGAGGCCGTGACCGCGCAACGCCAGGACCAAGTGCGGAAGTACCGCGCCTGAGCAGCCGTCCGAGGACCCCATGCCCGATCCCGCTTTCCCGCCCTCCGGTCTCGCGCCGCCCACCCTCGAGGACGTCCGGCGCGCGGCGCGCAACATCGCCCCCCACATGAGCACGCCCACCCCGCTGGTCTACAGCCCGGGCCTCTCCGAGCGGGTCGGCGCGCACGTCTCGCTGAAGCTGGAAACCGCCACCCCCATCTCGGCCTTCAAGCTGCGCGGTGGCATCCATCTCATGTCGGAGCTTCCCCCCGCCGACCGCGCCGCGGGCGTCGTCGCCGCCTCCACCGGCAACCACGGCCAGTCCACCGCCTACGCTGCCCGGCTCTTCGACGTGCGGGCGCACGTCTTCGTGCCCGAGGGTGCCAACCCGGACAAGGTCGCCTCGATAGAGCGGTTGGGCGCACACGTCATCCTGCGCGGCGCCCGCTACGACGACGCCCGCCTCCACGCCGAGGAGTACGCTGCCGAGCACCGCCTGCGCTACATCCACTCGTCCGATGAGCCCGCGCTCATCGCCGGCGTGGGAACAGCCGCACTGGAGGTGCTCCAGACGCAGCAGCCCGATACCGACTGCGTGATCGTGCCGCTCGGCGGCGGCTCCGGCGCCTGTGGCTGGGTCACCGTCCGCGACGGCCTGGCCCACCCCGCCCGCATCTGGGCCGTGCAGTCCGCCCAGGCTCCTGCCGCGCACGACGCCTGGCGCACCGGTCGGCTCGCCGAGCGTCCCAACACCACCTTCGCCGAGGGCCTCTCGACAGCACACGCCTTCCCCTATCCGCTTGAGATCCTCAGCCCCAGCCTGGACGAGTTCGTCCTCGTAGAGGACGAGGAGATCGCGGCGGCCGTGCGCATTCTCCTGGACCTCGCGCATGTGCTGGCGGAGCCGGCCGGAGCCGCCAGCGCCGCCGCCGCCGTGCGGGAGTCCGAGCGACTGCGAGAGCAGCGCCTCGTGCTCGTGGTCTCCGGCGCCAACATCACCCGTGAACAGCTGCGCGCCCTGATCGAGCCCGCAGCGATCTAGCCCGTCGCCTCCAGCGCGCCCGATGGTTCCGCGCCCAGCATCTGCGCGACCAGCAACTCCGCCGTCAGCACGCCCACGGGCTCTCCGCCCGCGGTGATCACCCAGGCGACGGCGCATAACGCCCGCACCGCCTCTGAAAGCATCGCCGAGCGGGACACGCTGGGACTCGGCGCGCGCAGCGCGTGCCGCACGGTGATCCGCTCCAGACGCGAGGGCTCCTCATAGCGCGCCAGCGACGTTGCTGGCGACGGCAGCACCCGGCCTACGGTTCCCTCCCCACGCCTTCCCGCTCTGCCGCCAAGAGCGCCTGCTTCCGCCCCAGCCCCCAACGGTAGCCGGTCAGACTCCCGTCTCGCCCGATGGCCCGATGGCAGGGAATCGCGAGGGAGACCGGATTCCGGGCACAGGCCAGACCCACAGCGCGTGCCGCCGAGGGCCGGCCGATGGCGGCGGCGATCTGCCCGTAGGTGCGCGTCTCACCGCGCGGGATCGCTTGCAGCGCCTGCCACACCAGCGCCTGGAAGGCCGTCGCCCGCACGTCGAGCGGCAGTTCGATGCCCGGCGCTTCCCCGCACAAGTGCGCTTCGACCAGCGCCACCCACGGCGCCAGACCGCCATCGTCCCGCGTGATTGTCGCCGCCGGAAATTCCCGGCCCAGCTCGGCCACCAGGACGCTCGCATCCTTACCCAGATAGAGCGCGCAGATCCCCCGCTCGCTTGCCGCCAGCAAGAAGCCGTCGCCCTCCGCATGACCCAGCGCGTATCGCAGCGTCGTGCCCGCGCCGCCCCGTCGGTAGGCGCCGGGCGTCATCCCCAGCCGTGGCCCCGCCTGCTCGTAGACCCGGCTCAGCGATCCGTACCCGGCCTCGTAGGCCGCATCGGAAAGCCCGCCGCCCTCGCGCACCAGCGCCTTGAAGCGGCTCAGGCGGCAAGCCGACGCATAGCCCGAGGGCGAGATCCCCAGCCAGCGGCGGAACAGGCGCTGGAGCGCGCGCGGGCTGCAGCCCGCCGTCGCGGCGAGCGTGGCCAGCGGCATCGTCCCCTCGGGGTCTGCCGCGATCTGCCGGCAGGCGCGCCGTACCCGCTCCAGATCGGACGGCGCGCCCCCATTGGGACGGCAGCGCTTGCACGCGCGGAACCCGGCGGACTCCGCGTCCGCGCGGTCGCGGAAGAACTCCACCAGCCCCCGCTTCGGACGGCGGCTGGGGCAGGC
The DNA here is from genome assembly GCA_965247775.1 of Dehalococcoidia bacterium. Lineage (GTDB taxonomy): Bacteria > Chloroflexota > Dehalococcoidia > Bin125 > Bin125. The sequence continues at coordinate 336,226 of OZ252031.1, read as the reverse complement.
GGGGCGGCAATAGATCCCCGTCGAGCGGACGCCGTAGAGGAAATCGGCGTCCGCGTTGCGGTCCAGCACGGCCCGCCAGCGCTGCTCGTCTCGTACCCGGGTTTGCGTCGCTGCGGCCACGGCCATCGCTTCCCCCTTGGCTTCCGAGGACAGCGTGGCGTGCGGCGGCATCCCCCGTCTATCCGGATCGCGTCGCCAAACTTCAGCCCGCCAGCGCCTCCATCGCTGCGGCCAGTTCGAAGTCGAACGACGTCACACCGCCCGCGTCGTGGGTCGCCAGGTCCACCACCACCCGGTTGTACACGTTGAACCACTCCGGGTGGTGGTCCATCTTCTCCGCCCGCAGCGCCGCCGACGCCATGAACCCGAACGCCTCCACGAAGCTGCCGAACTCATACTCACGGTGCAGCTTCCCCTCGGCCAGCGTCCAGCCGGACAACGACTGCAGCCGCTCGCGCACTTCTCCGTCATCGAGCTTTTCGGGACGCGCCATGACGACTCCGTTTCGTTCAGCGGCCTCAACGCGGGCCGATCATAGCGGCACGCTCCCGGCGGCTACGCGAACCGCGGCGTCGCCGAACCCCTGCGATACGCTGTGCCCATGGCCACCATCCACCTGATCGGCGTGCCGCTCGACCTCGGCGCCGGTCGCCGCGGGCCCGACATGGGCCCCAGCGCCCTGCGCCTGACCGGCCTTGCCGCCCGCCTCGCCGCGCTCGGTCACGACGTGCGGGATCGCGGCAACATCAACGTCCCCATCCCCGAGAGCACCCCCCTCGGCGACGAGCGCCAGCGTTATGCCGGCGCGATCGCCGGCGTCTGCGAGGATCTGGCCGACCGCGTCCGCGAGACCGTCGCGGATGGCGCCCTGCCGCTCACCCTAGGCGGCGACCACAGCCTCGCCATGGGTTCGATCAGCGGCGTCGCGGCGGCCCTCGCGGATCGGCCGTTGGGGCTGATCTGGGTCGACGCCCACGCCGACATGAACACTCCGGAAACCTCCCCCTCGGGCAACGTCCACGGCATGCCCCTCGCCGCGCTGCTGGGCCGCGGGCCCGAGCCCCTCGTCCGCATCGGCGGCATCGCCCCCGCCGTCCGGCCGCAGCACACCGTGCTTTTCGGCATCCGCGACCTGGACAAGCGCGAGAAAACGATCGTCCGCGAATCGGGCGTCATCGCCCTCACCATGACCGACATCGATCGCCACGGTATCGGCCCCATGGCGGAGCGCGCCCTCGCCGTAGCCACGCAGGACGGCGCCCAGCCCCTGCACGTCAGCCTCGACATGGACGCCGTCGATCCCGCCGTCGCCCCCGGCGTGGGCACGCCCGTCCGCGGCGGCCTCAGCTACCGCGAGTCCCATCTCCTCATGGAACTCGTCCACGACGCTGGCGCCCTCGCCGGCATGGACATCGTCGAAACCAACCCCGCCCTGGACCGCGCCAACGCCACGGCCGAAGTCGGCGCCCAGCTCGCGCTCTCCGCCCTTGGGCGTCGGATCCTCTAGCCCGACCCGGGGGACGCGATGCCCAACGACGCTGACCTCCGCGAGAGCGTGGCCCAAAACGATGCATGAACGCAACAACGTGCGCAGCGTCGTCCAGCTCAGCGCCGACCTCCTCGACCGCGACGCCCTGCCGCCGGGGCAGGCCTCCGACACCATCCGCGAGCGGATCCCGGAGGCGGTCCACATCGTCGAGGGCTTGCGGCCCGAGGCCCGGAACTCCTCCTGACCCGCTCGCGGCGCGCGTCGCTTGACCCCGCCCCCGCCGCCCTGTCACGCTGCCTCCGACCAATGGGGGCGTCGCGGGGGAAGCCGGTGCAAGTCCGGTGCTGTCCCGCAACGGTAACCTCGCTCGTCGAGGAAGCCCGAACACTCGCGCCGTCCCACGCCTGAAAAGGGCCTTCGAGGAAGGGCCTGGCGCTGGGCGACCAGCCGCGCCGGCCGGTCGCCTCTTCGATCCGCGACCAGCCTCCCGCGACTCGCTCCCGCCGCTCCCTCCTCTGGGCAGGAACGGAATGTGGCGTGCGTGGGTACACGACTGTCTCCCGTGATCGACGCGGGATCCTGATTCTGCTGCTGCTGGCGCTGGCCGGCCTGATCCTCGCGGCGTGCGGCGGTGATGACGATGGCAGCGCAACCGCCGCGGCGCCCTCCCAGTCCGCCGCGACGCCTGAATCCGCCTTCCCCCTCACACTCGTCGATGATGACGGCGCCAGCCTCACCCTCCACGCGTCACCCCAGCGTCTCGTCGCCGTCCTGCCGTCCGTCGTGGACCTGGTCATCGATCTGGGCCAGGACGGCCGCATCATCGGCACGGACGACTTCTCCCTCGACCGCCTGCCGCAGACCGCCTCCATTGGAGGCAACAACTTTGTCTACAACCTGGAAGCGCTCGCCCAACTCGAGCCCGACCTCATTATCGCCGCGCAGGACGGCACCGACGACCTCCGCGCCGGCGCGCGCGAACTCGGACTGCCGATCTTCGTGCTTGACTTCCCCGCCAGTATCGCGGAGGTGCTGACGCAGCTCGGCACGATCGGGCGCCTGCTCGGCGTGACGGACGCCGCCGAGACGCTGGTCGCCGGCTTGCAGGCGCGCATCGACGCCGTCGCCGCCGGGGCCACGGACGTCTCCCCCCTGCGCGTCTACCTGGAGGTCGACCAAACCACCCCATCCCAGCCCTACACCATCGGCCCCGGCTCCATCCACGACGAGATCCTGACCCTCGCCGGTGGCGTCAATATCTTCGCCGACGCTGCGATCGACTTCCCGCAGGTGAACTGGGAAGCGATCATCACGCGCGACCCCGAAGTCATCCTTCTGCTCGACTCCAAGGAGTTCGCCGGCGAACTCACCTTCAACCCCGTCTCCGTCGAACAGGTCGGGCAACGCACCGGTTGGGACCTGATCAGCGCCGTCCGCGGCGACCAGGTCGTGCCCCTGCCCAACGATCTCTTCAGTGTCGGCGTCGGCCTCGTCGATGCCCTGGAGCAGGTTGCCGCCGCGCTGGATGACGCCCGCCGCGCGGCCGCGGTGACCCCCTAGCGGCCGCGGGAACGCCCCCCGATCCGATGAGCACCCTGCGCCTCTCGCTGCAACGCCGGCCCGCCCTGCTGCAACGCCCGGCCGGGACGGCGCTGATCTTGCTGAGCGGCGTCGCGCTCCTGGCCCTCGCCATCGCGGGCGCAACCGCCGTCGGCACGGCCGAGATCAGCTTCGGCGAGACCGTCCGCATCCTCGTCGACTGGCTCCCCGGCGTGGAACTGCATCAGACCTGGACCGACGCGGAGGAAACCATCCTGCGGCAGATCCGGCTGCCGCGCGTCGCCGCCGCGGCGCTGGTGGGGGCAGCCCTCAGCGTGGCTGGCGTGGTCTTCCAGGGCATTTTCCGCAACCCCCTCGTGGACCCGTTCATCATCGGCGCCAGCAGCGGCGCCGCCTTCGCCGCCGTCATCGGCTTCCTCATCGCGCCCCAGGCGGGTTTCATCGTCTACGGCTTCTCCTGGGCGCCCGCGCTGGCCTTTCTCGGCAGCCTCGCCACCGTCTTGCTGGTCTACCTGCTGGCCCGCAGCGACGGGCGCGTCGCCGTCACCACCCTGCTGCTGGCCGGAGTCGCCGTCGGCGCCTTCCTCAGCGCCGTCATGTCCTTCATCATGCTCACCCAGAGCGACTCCCAATTCCGCCTCGGCGCGATCTTCTCCTGGCTGCTGGGCGGCGTCGGCACCGTAGGCTGGGACCAGTTCATCCTGCTCCTGCCCATCGTTGCCATCGCCTTCACCATCGCGCGCGCCCTCGCCCACCCCTTGAACACCCTGGCGCTGGGCGAAGAGCACGCCGCGGCGCTCGGCGTCCCCGTCGAGCAGCTCAAGCTGAGTCTCATCGTCGCCTCCTCCCTGCTGACGGCGGCGGCCGTGGCCGCGGCCGGGCTCGTCGCCTTCGTGGGCCTGATCACGCCCCATGTCCTCCGACTCCTCATCGGCCCTGACCATCGACGTCTGCTCTGGGCCTCGGCGCTCTACGGCGCCATCTTCGTCGTCCTCGCCGACCTCGTTGCGCGCACAGTGCTCTCCCCCACCGAGATCCCGCTCGGCGTCGTCACCGGCATCGTCGGCGGACCCTTCTTCCTCTTCTTGCTGCGCCGGGCCAGGGGGACCTATGTCTTCTGACCCCCTCACCGCCCCTCCCCCCGCCCGCAAAGACGCCCTCAGCGTGAAGCTGGCCGATATCCGCTTCGCCTACGGCCGTACACCGTTGCTGGAGGGCCTGAACTTCACGTTGCGCCGCAGTGAGATCGCGGGCCTGCTGGGCCCCAACGGCTGCGGCAAGACCACCGCCCTGCGGCTGATCACCGGCGCCCTGCGCCCCCGCGCCGGCAGCATCCACATCGACGGCCGCCCCCGCCGCGACTACGGCCGGCGCGATCTGGCCCGGCGTCTGGCACTAGTCCCGCAGGAGTTGGAGGTCGCCTTCGACTTCACCGTCGAAGAACTCGTCCTGCTGGGGCGCGCGCCGCACGTCGGCTGGCTGCGCGGCCCCACCGCCCGGGACCGCGACGGCGCCCTCCAGGCGATGCGGGCCGTGGGCATCGATGCGCTGGCCGCCCGCTCTTACCGCCAGCTCTCGGGCGGCGAACGCCAGCGTGTTTCGCTGGCCATGGCCCTCGCGCAGGAGCCACGCATCCTCCTCTTGGACGAGCCCACACATAACCTGGACCTGGCCCAGCAGATGGCCTTCTTCACCGTCCTCCGCCGTCTCACCGCCGAGCGCGGGCTGACGGTGCTCGCCGTCATCCACGACGTCAACCTGGCCGCGCTGACCTGCGATCGCCTCATGATGCTCCAGGGTGGGCGCTTGATCGCCGACGGCTCCCCCGCGACGGTCGTAACGGAGGACAACCTACGGCGCTGCTACGGCGTGGAGGCGCTCGTGCGCCCCCACCCGGCGGGCGGGCGGCCCCAGGTCTTCCTCACCGCCGGCGGGGCCGTCCCGAACTGAGCCGCACGATCTAGCATCCGCGCAGGAGGTGCGCCCTGGCCAACCCACTCCGTCCCGACTTCACGCCCTCGCGCGACCTCTTCCCTTTCCAGTCCCGCTGGTTCGACAGCTCCGCCGGCCCCGTTCACTACATCGACGAAGCCCCGCCCGACGACGGCAGCGGCCGCCTGGTCCCCACCATCCTCTTCTTTCACGGCAATCCCACCTGGAGCTTCCTCTACCGCCATATCGTGCGATCGCTGCGCGGCGAGATGCGCTGCATCGCCCTCGACTACCCCGGCTTCGGCCTCTCCGTGCGGCCCCAGACCTACGGCTACACGCCGGGCGAACACGCCCGCGTCGCCCTCGAACTCGTCGACCACCTGCGCCTGGAGGACTTCTCCGTCATGGGCCAGGACTGGGGCGGGCCCATCGGCATGTGGGTCGCCTCCGAACACCCCGGGCGCGTCCGTGGCCTCATCTTCGGCAACACCTGGGCCTGGCCCGCCGACGACCGCAGCGCCCGCACCTTCAGCGCCATCATGTCCTCGCCGCCGCTCCAGTGGGCCATCCGGCGTCGCAACTTCTTCGTCCGGCGGATGATGCCCATCGCCATGCGCCGCAAGCTCAGCGCCGAGGAGAAACGCCACTACGAGGCCGTGCAGCCTCCCGGCCAGCGCGAGGGCGTCGCTGTCTTTCCGCGGGAGATCCGCGCCGCCCGGCCTTGGCTGGACCAGCTCGCCAGCCGCGTGACCGAGCGCATGACGGGCACGCCCCTGTTGCTCGTCTGGGGCATGAAGGACTTCGGATTCAAGCCCAAGAACTACATCCCCCGCTGGCAGGAGACCTTCGCCGACCACCGGCTCGTGGAACTCCCCAGCGCCAAGCACTACATCCAGGAGGACGCCCCCGATGAAATCGCCGACGCCATCCGCGCCTTCCTCGCCGATCGCTCGAGCGTCTGAACCCCGGCCTCCGAGCGACGTGGCACAATGCACGACATGGCCCGCATCACCGTCGCCGGACCCTCCCACCGCGCCCGCAGGCTGCCTTCGCAGCGTGTCCTCGTCGGCCTGGGCGTCGCCGCCTCGCTGCTCTTTGCCTGGGAGTACGGCATGGTCTTCGGCCTGCCGCTGCCGCTAGCCGGCCTCGCGCTCGCCTGGCGCCGCACGTGAGCGACGTCCACGTTCGCTTCGCCCGCCCCGACGACGCCGCTACCATCGTCCGCTTCGTCCGCGCGCTCGCCGCCTTCGAGCACGAACCACCCGAGACGGTGCGCCTCAGCGAGGCCGACGTCCTCCGCGACGGCTTCGGCCCCCAGCCTCGCTTCGAGACGCTCATCGCTGAGTGGGAAGGCAGCGCTGCGGGCTTCGCCCTCTTCTTGCCCAACTACTCCACCTGGGAGGGCCGCCCCGGTCTCTACCTGGAGGACCTCTTCGTGGACGAGGAGATGCGTGGCCGGGGCGTGGGCCGCACCCTCATGGCTGCCTGCGCCCGCGTCGCTCTGGATCGCGGCTGGCGCCGGCTGGAGCTGGCTGTGCTGGACTGGAACCCGGCCCGCGAGTTCTACCACGGCCTCGGCCTGCAGCACTCGCGCGCGTGGCTTCCCTACCGCCTCGACCCCGACGCCGTCATCGCCCTCGCCGCTGGCGCTCCCAAGATCCGCTGAGTGCGACCGCGGTCCGGGTACCTGTCGGGCCACTGAAGAAGTAGCGTACGGAGGATCCGATGACCGGCCCGGACACATTCGCTGACCGCTTGGTCAACTCGACGATCGCCACGCTGGAGACGCGAAGCGTCCATCTCGGCGATCGTCTCGGCCTCTACGACGCGCTGCGCCACGAGGGCCCGCTGGCCCGCTTCGCCGCCGGTACCAGTGCCGTGCTGCCGCAACTCCTCCACGCCTACCGCACCGGCGGCGGTGTGCCCTGGCAGGCCGCCGCCGCCCGCCTTAGCAGGCGCGCCAGCGCGCTGTTCACATAGAGCGACCGCTACTCCCCGTCCAGCCGACAGACCGGATCCGCACGCGGCCCAGCAACCGACGGTGCCGCCGCTCGGTGGCCTGCACCTGAGTAAGCAGTTGCTGCCGCTCGACGGCGAACCGGATCGCGCGCCGCAGTGCCGCCGGCGAGGCGTGCCCTTTGGTCACAACGTCCTGCCCCCCAGTTTGATCGCGGCCTCGCCAAGCGCCCCAACTCTGCGCCGTCAGCACCACGATCGGCGTCTCCCCGGACACCTGCCGAGCCCGCCGAACGGTTTCCAGATCGGTGCTGTCTGGCAGCCCAGATCCAGCAGGATCAGACTGAAGGCGCCCTCCTGAAGCTACCCCAGACCCTCGCCCAGGCTGCGCGCACGCACGAGCGCTTCCACACCCTCCTTCCCATCCCTCCAGCACCGCCCCTTACCCAGCGCGCGTCCACCTCCGAGTCCTTCACAGCAGCACGCGCCGCGCACGACCCGGCACCCCAGCATCGCGCATTCCAGCGGGCATCTGACGCTCCGTCCCTGGCCCCCTCCTGCTGTGGTCCTCCCTGCTCACCCTATGAAGGCGGCGCCTGGCCCGGCAATCCGGGCCGCCCCCACCCGATCGTTCCGCCCGGCCGGGCATCCCCGCCGCCCGGCGCGCCTATCCCCTAGCCTCGATGGGGGTCCCCCGGCCCCGAGGCGGGGGAGCAGAGGGGGGCACACCCGTGATCGTCGGCACCGTGACGGAAACCAAGACGGAGGAGTATCGCGTCGCCCTCACGCCGGCCAGCGTGGCGGACATCGTCGCCGCCGGTCATCAAGTGCTCGTGCAGGGCGGCGCCGGCGCCGGCTCCAACTTCCCCGACGCCGAATACGCGGCCGCCGGCGCCGAGATCCTCGGCAGCCCCAAGACCGTCTACGCCCGCGCCGATCTGATCTGCGAAGTGAAGGAACCGCAGCCCTCCGAGTACGCCCTCCTGCGCGAGGGCCAGCTGCTCTTCACCTACCTGCACCTGGCTGCGGAGGAGGCCGTCACCGACGCCCTCCTCCGCTCCCGTTGCATCGCCATCGGCTACGAAACCGTCTGCCGCGACGACGGCTTTCTCCCGCTGCTGGCCCCCATGTCCGAAGTCGCCGGACGCATGGCCGTGGAGATGGCGGCGCAGTTCCTCAAGAAGCCCGGCCCCGGCAGCGGCCAGCTGCTCGGCGGCCTGCCCGGCGTGCCGCCCGCGCACGTCGTCGTCGTCGGCTCCGGCAACGTCGGCAAGAACGCCTGTCGCGCCGCCGTCGGCGTCGGCGCCCGCGTGACCGTCCTCTCTATCGATGAGGATCAGCTGCGGGCCTTGGAGGAACTCTACGCCGGCCGCATCGAAACGCAGCTCGCCGGCCCCCAGGCCATCGCGCACGCCGTCGCGCAGGCCGACGTCCTGATCGGCGCCGTGCTCGTCCAGGGCCGCCGCGCCCCCATCGTCGTCACGCGCGAGATGGTGCGCTCCATGCACAACGGCGCCGTCATCGTCGACGTCGCCGTCGATCAGGGTGGCTGTATCGAGACCACGCGCCCTACCGACCACCGCGATCCCATCTACGTGGAGGAGGGCGTCGTCCACTACGCCGTGCCCAACATGCCCGGCTCCGTGCCGCGCACATCCTCGCGCGCCCTCACCGGCCTCACCCTGCCCTACATCCTCCGCGTCGCCGCCCAGGGATTCGAGGCCGCGGTCCGGGGGGACCGTGCCCTCTTCCGCGCCGTCAACACGTACTGCGGTCATCTCACGCACCCGGCCGTGGCCCACTCCCTCGGGCGTGACTGGACTCCCCTGGACGATCTCCTCCCAGCGCCCTGATCCGGCTCGGCCGTGGCGCGCCCCCGCTGCCGCTCTGGGCCCGGACGAAGGCCTGGGCTATCGTCGTGAGCGGTCGATAGGAGGCCCCATGCGCAGTCCCCGCCAGTTCCTCCGGCCGCTCGCCATCGGCGCACCCCCACCACCCGCCGAGATCCCGGCCCGCGCCTCCCGCATGATCCACTTCTTCGACCCCAGCAGTGAGAAATTGCGGCGCCGCGTCCCCGACATGATCGCGCAAGTCGACATCCTCCTCGGCAACCTCGAGGACGCCATCCCGCCCGACCGCAAGGAGCCCGCACGCGCCGGCCTGATCGAGGTCGCGCGCGCCAACGACTTCGGCGGCGCCCAGCTCTGGGCACGCGTCAACAGCTTGGACAGCCCCTGGTTCCTCGACGACCTGCTGGACCTCGTGGACGCCGTCGGCGACCGCCTGGACGTGCTCATGCTGCCCAAGGTCAACGGCCCCTGGGACATCCAGTTCGCCGACCAGTTGCTGGCGCAGCTGGAGGCCCGCCGCGGTCTGGGACGCCCCCTCCTCCTGCACGCCATCCTGGAGACGGCCGCTGGCGTCGCCAACGTGGAAGCCATCGCCACCGCCAGCCCTCGCATGCAGGGCATGAGCCTGGGCCCCTCCGACCTCGCCGCCTCCCGTCGTATGAAGACCACCCGCGTCGGCGGCCCGCACCCCCACTACCGCGTGCGCGGCGACCCAGACCCCGCCGCCCCCCACGCCCCCCGCGCGACGTTCCTCCAAGACCCCTGGCACTACACCCTGGCGCGCATGGTGGACGCCTGCGCCGCCGCCGGCATCTTCCCCTTCTACGGCCCCTTCGGCGACTTCTCCGACGACGCCGCGTGCGAGGACCAGTTCCGCAACGCTTTCATCCTCGGCTGTGTCGGCGCCTGGACCCTGCACCCCCGCCAGATCCCCATCGCCCGGCGCGTCTTCCGCCCTGAGCCAGCCGATGTCGCCTTCGCGCGCCGGGTCGTCGACGCCATCGACGGCGGATCCGGCGTCGGGCTCGTCGACGGCAGAATGCAGGACGACGCCACCTACAAGCAGGCCCTCGTCCTCCTCGAGATGGCCGATCTCATTGCGGCCCGCGACCCGGAAGTCGCCGCCCTCTACCAGGAGTAACCCGCCTGCTCAGCTGGCGCGCCCCCGCTCCAGTTCCTCCGCGTCCGGCTGTTTGATAATCCAGGCCACGATCTGGCGCCAGTAGCGGCTGATCCCGTACTGCCCCGCCATCGCCGCGATCACCGCCGGAATGACGATGCCCCACTCGTCGCCGTCCACCGCCACGAAGTCGAAGAAATCCCGGATCCAGGAGGCGTAGATCGTCAGGATGAACACGAACAACAACAGCACCCCGAATGCGGTCGTGAGCATCGGCCGCATCAGCGCCCGCCCGCGCGTGTCCCACGTGACGCCGTCGTATCCAATCACCTGCACCATGTAGTAGATCCCCACGATGCCGATCGTCAGCGACACCAGCGTCCGCGAATCCTCGATCGGACGGTCCAGGAACCCCTGCGTCAGCAGATGGACCGCCACCGTCGACGCCGCCAGTGCCACCGAGGCCGGCAAGGCAAAACGCAGCACGGAGTTGGTAAAGTCCGCCCCAACCCGCCGCGGCGGCTTGGTGAGGGCGATGAACACGGTCGGGATCCCCAGCGTAAACAGCGACGTCAGCGATCCGTGCCGCGGCAAGAAGGGAAAGTCCAGCTGCAGCAGGTCCGCGCAAATAATGATCAAGAAGGCGTAGAAGCTCTTCGTGATGAACAGCTTGCTCAGCTGCGTACTGTTGCCCAGCACCGCCTGCGCTTCCGCCGTGCCCTGCACGAACGCGGCGAAAGAGTCCTTCACCAGGATGATCCCCGCCACCCCCCGCGCTGTCTGCGTGCCCGACTCCATCGCCACCGCCACATCGGCGGCGCGCAGGGCGCGCACGTCGTTCGCCCCGTCCCCGATCATCGCCACGTAGTGTTGCTGTTCGCGTAGCGCCCGCACGATGCGCGCCTTCTGCTCCGGCCCGATCCGCCCGAAGACGCTGTTCTCCTCCACCGCCTGCGCGAAGGCCGGATCCGACAACGTCGCCAGCTGGGCCCCCGAAACGCGGCCGCCCTTCAGCCGGATGCCCAACTGCTGCACCAGCGCCGCCACGGTTTCCGGGTTGTCGCCACTGATGATCTTGGGCTCGACCCCCAGCTCCCCCATCTGAGCGAAGGCCTCCGCCACCTCCTCCCGCAGCACGTCCGCCACCGTCAACAGCGCCAGCGCCCGGAGCGACTGCAGTCCCGTTTCGGGGTCCGGCAGCGACGCCGCCTCGGCGAACACGATCCCGCGCAGCCCCGCCAGCGCCGCTTCCGCGTAGGCGCGGGCCATGCCGCCGTCGTCGTCGCTGTAGGGCAAGATCGTCTCCGGCGCTCCCAGCACGAAATGGCGTTGGCTCCCCTCCAGTTCCAACGTCAGGGCACTCCAGCGCCGCTCCGAGTTGAAAGGCACCCGCTGCAGCGGCTGCCCCCCGTTGCTCCCCCCCGCCAGCTCATCGGCCAGCGCCGACGCGGTGCGGCTCTCCTCCCGCCCCGCTGCCGCAAAGGCCCCCAGCCAGCCCCGCAACGGTTCCCCCGCGGAGGAGGCCCAGCGCACCTCCTGCAGACTCAGCGCGTTGGCCGTGATCGTGCCCGTCTTGTCCAGGCAGACCACGTCCAAGTAGTTCATCGCCTCAACCGCGTTGATGTCCTGCACGATCGCGCCGCGCCGCGACAGGCGGACCGCGCCCACCGCGAAGGCCACGGTCATGCCCAGCAGCAGTCCCTCCGGCACCACCGACGAGATCGTGGCCGTCGTGTTCTTGATCGCCTCGGCCAGGTCGTCGTCACGCACCGCCGACGAGATCAGCAACAACGTGCCCAGCGCCGCCGTGGCCAGCAACAACAGGCGCACGATGCGTTTGAAGCGCACTTGCAGCGGGGTGGAGCGCCGCACCAGGCGGCGCGCGTCCTGCGTCAGCCGCATCGCGTAGGCCTCTTGGCCCACCCGCTCCGCCACGTAGTAGCAGCGCCCCGCCACGCAGAAGCTGCCAGAAAGAATCGTGTCCCCCACCTCCTTAGGCACCGACGACGACTCGCCCGTCAGCAACGACTCGTCGATCTCCGCCCGCTCCCGCACGATGCGCCCGTCCGCCACCACCTGGTCCCCCGGCGTGAGCAAGACCAGGTCGTCCTGCACCACGTCGGTCGAGGCGATCGGCTGCTCCAGCCCATCCCGCTCCACGGTGGCCTGCGGCGCAGACAGCGCCTGCAGCGCCCGCAGCGTGTGCGTCGCCCGCAGCTCCTGCCACGTCCCCACCGCCACGTTCATCGCCACGACGATGCCCACAAAAAGCCCGTCCTGCGCGTGGCCCGCGTCCTGGTCCACCACGGCCAGAACCAACAGCACCGCGATGAGCGAGAACAGCACCATGTTGAAGTAGGTGAACGCGTTCTCGCGGATGACATCGCGGTCTCGCCGCTCGCGCCTGTCGTCGCGATTCGCCAGACCCCGTGCGATCCGATCGGTCGCTTCCGCCGACGTCAGACCACGGGCCGCCGGCAGCGGCCCCTCCCAGATCGGCGTCGACTCCGGCGGCGGCGAATCCCGCGGCGGCGTGGCGGGCGCCGCCAGCGTCGCCACATCCACCTCAGCCCCGGACCCGTCCGGCAAGCCCTCCCGCGAACCCCGCTCCATCGGGGACTCTTCAGCGGCAACGCCCCTGAGCAGCGGCGCGGCTGGCAGCGGCGCGGCCGGCAGCGGCCCGGCGGACGGCTCCGCTGCCCCTCCCGGCCCGCCCTCCAGAGAGCCCGGCGGAGCGTCCGGGTCCGGCAACAGCGGCCCGGCGGGTGCGGACGGCGCCCCCATGACCGGGTCCTGCCCCTCCTCGAGCGCCGCCAGGTCGAACTCGTCGCGCTGCATGCGGCGAGTCTATCGCGGGCGTCTGGCGCCGATGCCCGGCAATCGCCCCGCCGTGTCTACTCCCGGCTGTCCAGGAACTCCACCCAATTCCCCTCCGGATCCTCCACCAGCGCGGCACGCACGTTGGGGCGGACGTCCGTGATCGGCATCGCGACCGGCGCGCCCGCCGCCGTCGCGCGGGCGAAGATCCCGTCCAGATCGTCCACCCAGATCGTCCAGTAGCGAATCCCCGTCGCACTGAAGAGCCCGCCCGGCGGCGACGCCGCCGCTGGCGTCTCCTCCAGCAAGACCAGCTTGATTTGGCTCTCGCCACACATCAGCCGCGTGATCTGGATGCCGCCCGGAACCGGTCGCGCCGGCACCGGCACAAAGCCCAGCACATCCCGGTAGAACGCCAGCATGGGCTCCAGATCCCGCACCACCATGCCCAAATCGATCGCCGTCTTCGTCAGTCCGATCGCCATCGGCCCCTCGCTTCCTCATACAGTCTCGAAGAACTCCACCCAGTTGCCGTCCGGATCCTCGAGGAACGCGATCCGGTTCGGGAAGATCGGGGAAACCTGAGGCTCCATCGCCACCCGGTATCCCGCCACCCGCGCCCCCTCCACGACCTCCTCAAGGTTGGAAACGAACAGCGTCAGGTAGCGATAGCCGCCAGCCCCCCGCAGCCCCCCGCCGGGACCCGATGCGGGCGGCTCCGGCAGCGCCAGCAGCTTGACCAGGCTCTCTCCGCAGCGCAGCCGGTACTGCCGCCCCGCGCCGCCCGGCAGATCTTTCACCTCATCCAGCGCGAATCCCAGGAAGTCCCGCCAGAACCCCAGCGAGCGCTCGGCATCCTGCACCACCACCCCCACGTCAATCGCGTTCTTCGTCAGGCGCGCCGTCATGCGTCGTCCTCCGCCGCCCACCACCAGGCGGGCCGCGCGAGGGTAACGCCCCCAACGGGGGCGCGGGCGCCGTGCACTCAGTCCCCGGCTGAGCCGCCCCCCGCGTGTGCATGCAGGAAGTCCCACAGCGCCGCCTGCGCCTCGCGCGCGCCAGCATCTCCATTGGCAGGAAGCCGTGCGGCATGCCCGCGTACTCCCGCAGTTCCACCGGCACGCCGGCCTTCTGCAGCTCCGCCGCGAACATCCGCGACTGCCCCAGCAACGGATCCGCCTCCCCCACCAGCTGCACGGGCGGGAACCCCGCCAGCGCCTTGCTCTCGATCGGGCTCAGGCGCGGATCGCGGTAGGTGGCCGCATCGACGGCGTCCGGATTCCGGCCCAGATAGTCGCGTAGGACCCGGCGTGCCCCGTGCATGTTTCATGAAGCGCGATCCCACCGGCAGCCGTAGAACAGGCGCATGTCGAACACCCCGTAGATCAGCGCCGCCGCCAGGTTAGCCCCCGCCGAATCGCCGGAGATCAGCAGTCGCGTCGGCGCGTCAGCGTTGAACACCTCCGCCCCCGACCGCCAGAGCGCCCGCCAGGCCTCAAGCTCCAACGTCAGCGGCGCATCCGGCGCCACCGCAGGGAGTAGTCGATCGCCGCTCGCTCCGCGGGCGTCAGGTCGGAGGCCATGAGACCGAATGCGTGAGGTCGCCGCCGAGTTCGAGCGCCCCGTCCTCCTCACTTCTCCGGCGGCAAGGATTCCATCGTCCTGCTCGCCGTCGCCGTCAAGGCCTTCGCTCCCGGCCGCATCCCCTTCCCCGCCATGCACGTGGACACCGACCACAACTTCGCCGAGGCCCTTGCCTTCCGCGATCGCCGTGCCCGCGAGTTGGACATTGAACGCATCGTGGCCTCCGTCAGGCCAGCATCGACGCAGGCCGCGTCGTGGAAGAGGCGGGTCCGCGCGCCTCCCGCAACCGCCTCCAAACCGTCACGCTGCTGGACGCGATCGCCGAGCATCGCTTTGACGCCCTCTTCGGCGGTGCCCGCCGCGACGAGGAGAAGGCCCGCGCAAGGAACGCATCTTCCCCCTCCGCGACGAATTCGGGCAGTGGGATCCCAAGAACCAGCGACCGGAACTCTGGAGCCTCTGCCACGGCCGCCATCGCCCCGGCCAGCACGTGCGCGTCTTCCCCCTCTCGAACTGGACGGAACTCGACATCTGGGAATACATCGCCGCGGAGCGCCTGGAGATCCCCTCCCTCTATTTCGCCCACGATCGCCAGGTCTTCCGGCGTGACGACATGCTCTACGCGGTCGGCCCGCACATGACCCTCCTGCCCCAGGAAGATCCCCTCCGCGCCCAGGTCCGCTACCGCACCGTGGGCGATATGACCTGCACCGCCGCCGTGGAGTCCCAAGCCAGCACTCTGGAGGCCGTGATCATGGAAATCGCCGCCACCCGCATCACCGAGCGCGGCGAAACTCATGCCGACGACCGCATCTCCGAAACCGGCATGGAGGACCGCAAGCGTGAGGGCTATTTCTAACCACGCGCCGCCCGAAGGATGAGCCTGTCCATGGCCGCCAACCCCGCCCCTAGTGCCCCCCCACCCTCGCCGGGCTTTTCGGCGCCTCGGAGCTGCTCCGCTTCTCCACCGCCGACTCCGTGGACGATGGCAGGAGCACGCTCAATGGCCGCTTGCTCTACGACGCCAAGCAGACCTTCGACGACCAGATGGCCCCTATCGAGCGCACCAGCAAGGCCCGTGGCGACGCCTACGTCGACCTCGCCCTGCTCACCGACGGACTCCGGGCCGAGCGGGAGCAGGGCATCTGCACCCTCCCGTCGAAGCAGTGGCATGGCGACGTCAACGCCGCGCTGAACGACCTCGAGACACTGCCCCGGGAAGAGCCTGAAGCCCTCATCGACGGCGACACCCCCGTCTTCGGCTAGGCGCGCCGCCCCCCGCGCCTCAGCCCGCCACGTGGTACAGCCGCGCCGCGTTGTCGTGCAGGATGTTGTGCAAATCCGCCTCCGGCAATCCCCCCAGCTGCCGCTCAATGAAGTCCCGCGGCGCCTCCGCCGTCGACGCCGGACCCGGCGACATGCTCGTCGGGTGCGGATAGTCCGTCTCGTACAGCACGTTCGCCGACCCCAGCAATTCGATCGCCTGCAGCGCGCTCCCCCGCTCAAACCAGAAGCAAGCGTACACCTGGCGCCGGAAGTACTCGCTTGGCAGGAGTGTCATCTCTGGATGCTCCGCCGGCCCCCCGCTGTTCAGCCACTGCCAGTCCATCGCCTCCAGCAGGAACGGCACCCAGCCCACGCCGCTCTCCACCGAGACGATCGGCAACTCCGGGAAGCGATGGCAGATGCCGCCCAGGATCACGTCCAGGACGGCGTTCGCGTTGTCCATGAACACCTGCACCGACGTCTTCGTGTACGCCGCCTGGCGCCCGTTGTGCACACCCTGCTCATCGAAGACCGTCAGGTCCCCAGACCCGATGTGGAAGTTGATCGAGAGCGCTGCCTCCTGCGCCGCCGCCCAGAGCGGGTCCCAGTGCCGGTCCGTGATTCGTGGGAAGTCCCACACCTCGGGCTGGTTCGTCATCAGCACGCCCTTGTGCCCCAGCGCCGCGCAGCGATCGATCTCGGCCACGCACGCCGCCACGTCCCAGAACGGCATTGCCATGATGGGCAACAAGCGCTCCGCCGCCGCCGCGCACCACTCCACCAGGAAGTCGTTGTAGGCCAGCACACAGGCCAGCATTAGCTCCGGATCGCCCAGTGCCAGGAAATTCCCGCTGCCGAATCCCCCCACGTTGGGATAGATCACCTGCGCCCGGATCCCGTATTCGTCCATGCGCCCCAAGCGCTCCCGCGCGTCGTAGGCGCCGGGGTCGGCCTCGCTCAGCCGCGGCGGGTGCCCGGGCGGCGCCTCCCGCCAGCCCGCCATGGCCCCCGCCCCTGTGGGCATGAACCGCCGCCCACCAAGGATCCAGCGATCCTTCTGCGCCTTCTCATCCCACACTACGTGCGGCACCATCTCGCCCCAGCGCTCCGTCGAGACACGGCTGGTCCAGAGATCCGGAGGCTCCGAGATATGCGTGTCCGCGTCGATGACGGGAATCCGGTCCGCGATCGCCTCGGCCATGACGCCCCCTTCGCGACTGCGCCGCGAGGGTAGCCCATCCGCCCGCGCGCGCCTTAGTCCGGGGCCGCCGCCAGCCACGGATCCGGGCCCGGATCCCCGCCTCCCGCCAGCACGGCCAGGCGCTCCAGGAAGTGCGTCCAGCCCTCGCCGTGGCTCCCCGCCGCCGCCGCATCCGGCAGGCCCCGATGCACCAGCCGCAGCAGCGTCCCCCCCTGCGCCGGCGTCAGCGTGATCTCCACCCTGCTCGACCCCGGCGGCACCGGATGCCCCTCCCCCTCCCAGCCCCAGGTCAGCACCAACCGCGAAGGCGCCGTCACCTCTACGAACTCCCCCCGCGCGATGTCGTTCCCGGTCACGTCCACCCGGTAGCGCCCGCCGGGGTACGGCTCGATCTCGGCAGTCAGCCCCATCCAGCGCACATACTGCGCGGGATCCGTCAGCAGCGCGAACACCGTCTCTGGGCGGGCGTCAATCTGCACCTCGCGCGTCACCTCCGCCGCCCCTACCCCTCCCTCGTCGGCCTGCACCACGATCGCCCATCCTCTCCTCCAACTCGGCTGCCCACTTCAGGCGGTCCAGCCGGGCGTCCCAGAAATGCTCCAAGTATTCACGCAACTCATCCAGCCCCGCGCGCCGCGCCCGGTAGTAGCGACGCGTCCCGTCCCGGCGCTCCTCCAGCAGCCGCGCCTCACGCAGCACCCGTAGGTGCTGCGAGATCGCCGGCCGGCTGACCGCGAAGTGCGCCGCGATCTCCCCCGCCGAGAGTTCCCCCTCCGCCACCAGTTGCAGGATCCGCCGTCGGCGAGGCTCCGCAATGGCACGCAGCGCAGTTTCCATGCCACCTACCGTAAGCCGTACCTTACGGTCCCGCAAGGCCGCAGGACGACAGCAAGCCCCGGCTCAGTGCCGCGGACCCTGCCGCCCCGGCAGGGGATGGCTCGTGCCAACATCGCGTTGCCCGGGCGCCTCCCGGAGCACCGCTTGATACAGGCCCAACTGCGGCGGCCCCGCCAGGATCCCCGCCAGCGAACCCTGCGCATGCCCCTTGCTGAACGCCGCCGACTGTGTCCACGCCTCGAACGCGGCCCGGTCCTGCCAGACGCTGTGGCTGATGTACTCACCTTCCTGATCGCTGCGCAGCAGCGCGAATTGCACGAACCCCGGTACCTCTTGCAGGTACGTCTCGCGCTCCCGCCAGACACGCTCAAAGTCGCGTTCCCGCTCCGGCACCACCCGGAACCGATTCATGGCAACGAACATGATGCCTCCACTCCAACGCCTGCCTGAAGTGTAATCAGGAGCCCCCCCATGGACCCCTCCCATCCCGGGGCATCGTCTACGCTGTGCGCCGGTTCCGCCCCGCGATGGCGGCGCCGCAGGACGTCAGGGAGGGGACCCCGTGATCGGTACGGCTGAGCAAGACGCCTTCGTCCGCGACCACAAATTCGCCATCGTCACCACGCTCCGCAAGGATGGCAGTCCCACCAACAGCGCCATCTTCGTCTTCGCCGAGGATAATGATCTCGTCTTCTCAACCACCGCCAGCCGTCTCAAGGCGCGCACCGTGGAAAACGACCCCCGCATCGCCGTCACCGTCATGGACGAGGGCGCACCGCATCGCTACGTCACTGTCGAGGGAGCCGCCTCCATCCAGCGCAATGACATCATCCCCTTCCACGTCAATATCAACCGCTTCATGCGCGGCGAGGACTGGCAGCCGCCCGCGGACTTCGAGGAAGGCCTGAAGCAGGACGGCCGCCTGCTCATCCGCGTCAAGCCGCGGCGCGTCTCCGGCATCCTTCAGCGCTGAGCCGTGATCCAGACCAGCCTCTTCTACCTCCCTTCGATCGGCTCCCGGCCCCAAATCGAGGAGGGTATGGCCGGCCTGCGCGTCGACCTATACCAGCAGATGCTGCGGGAGCTGGCCGAGCAGGCGCGCCTCGCCGACCAGCTCGGCTACAACTCCATCTCCTTCACCGAGCACCACTTCCACATCGAAGGCGTCGAACTCTCCACCAACCCCGTGCTGCTCGACCTCTTCATCGCCATGCAGACCGAGCGCATCCGCGTTGGCCAGCTCGGCCTCGTGCTGCCCGCCCACAACCCCATCCGCGTCGCCGAAGACATCGCTATGCTCGATCACATGAGCGGCGGCCGCGCCGTGGCCGGCTTCGCCCGCGGCTACCAGCGCCGCTGGGTCGACACCCTCGCCCAGCAGATGCACGGCATGCACGGCGTCACCCCCGGCCAGCACGACGCCATCGATGACGCCAACCGCGCCGCCTACGAAGAACACTTCCGCATCATCAAACAGGCCTGGACCCAGGACATGCTCGACTACGACGGACGCTACTGGCAGATCCCCCCGGCCGGCACCCCCTGGGACCTCAACGCCACCCGGGACTGGGGCGCCGGCGTTGACGCGGAGAACACCGTGCGCCAGGTCGGGGTTGTGCCCAAGCCGTTGCAAGCGCCCCATCCGCCCATCTTCCAGCCCTTCGCCGCCAGCGAGCGCACCATCCGCTGGTGCGCCCGCGAGGATGTCACCGCCATCCTCGCCCCCGTCCGGCCAGAGGTGCAGAACCGCCTCTATGACGTCTACCGGGAAGAAGCCGCCGCCGCCGGCCGCGCACTCGAACCCGGCCAGGGCCTCGGTGTCCTCCGCGACGTGCTCGTCGCCGACACGGACGCGGAGGCGCGCGCGCTCTGGCGCGACTCCGGCGCCTTCGTGGGCGCCGCTTGGTTCGAGCCCTTCGGCTTCGCCGACCTGCTCGACCACCCGGACACCGGCCGGCGCATGACCGTGCCCGAGATGGCCGATCAGGGGCTGCTGCTCGTCGGCAGTGTCGACACCGTCACGCGGCACATGGAGACCATGCTGGCCGGGACGCCCGTGCGCTGGCTCTTCGCCTGGCAGTACAACGGGCTCGTGCCGCACGACAAGCTGATGCGCTCCCTGGAGCTGTTCGCCACCAAGGTCCTGCCCCGCTTCGACGGCTCGCTGTAGTCCCCGCAGAGGGTGACGGTTCTGCCCTCGTCCGGAGCGCTGGAGCTGCTCGCCGCGCACCTCATCACGATCGGCGCCGTCGGCGGTCTCGGCACCTACTCTGGCGCATCCAGCGGCGCCGCCGGCACGAGCTGCGAGGCGCCAGTTCCACGATGCCCCCGCCGCCGACCGACGCCTGAGTGGGCGGAGTGCGGTCCAGGAGGTCCGGAAGGTGAGGCTGTGGGATGCGTGTGCTGCGTCGACTCCGCCCGGACCGTCGGGGATGGTGCGGCAAGCTGCTCTTGCCGGCGGCGGACCCGCGGAGGGTATTCGCCGGCTCCGCGCGACGGGAAGGGATGCTCGTCGAGGAGGTCCGGGCCGCCCGTGCCGAGATCGCCGACGCCGGCAGCCGCCTTGAGGCCCAGATCGCCGACGGCCGGCGCAAGCTGGCGCTCCTGGAGGCGCAGGTGCAGAAGAACGCATTAGGCGATCCCGATCGGCACAGCCGGCCGCTTCAGCGCCGGGCGGCGCGAGAGCTGGAAACCCTGGAGTCCACGCTCGCCCTCCTGCGGGAGCGCGGCGAGGAATTGAGCCTGGCGGAGCAGCGCCTGGAATCGGAGAGCGATGCGATGCGGGCGCGGCGGGCGATCTCGGAGGCGCACGCGACCACGACGGCCGCGCAGGCGCGGGTGGAGCGTGCGCTCGGCGGACGTCCGACAGACCTGATCACCTTCGCGGACGCCGTAGATCGTTCCGAGCCGCGGCACTCCGGCGCCGAGATTGCACGGGCGCAGATCTGGAGCTGCTGCGCGCTCGCCCCGACGATATCTTCAGCCGCCACGGACCCAACGCAGACCTGTGGCGCAGCTTCGAAGAGATGCGGACGGCGTTGCGGCAGATCGATCCGGAGCATCTGGCCCGACTCGGGCTGCTGCGACGCCTGCGCGGCCTCGTTTCCCTGGACCGGTCCGCTCCCAGCGTGCGAATGCTTGAGCAGTACGAGATGCGCCAGGAGTCCGTCTCGAAGCAGATCGACCTGATCGAAACGAAGTTGCAGCGTGGGCTGGTCATGCTCACGCGCATGGCGATCTCATCGAAGCGATGGACATCGCGGGGCGGGTCAAGCAGGAAAGCATCGAGTCTGCGCAGCAGAACTTCACGACGCTGCGCGCAATGACGGAGGAGCTGGGACGGCGCTCCCGGGGCTTGCCGGAGTCCGAGCATGCGCAGCTCGGACTCGGAGCGTGATCCGGGATGAGGGCGATCCTCGTGCGGTGGCGGACTCTGCCGCGCATCAGCCTCGTTGCCCATGTCGCGGACCGCGGCGATTTCACCGTCCGCGTCGAAGAGACCGGGGCCGATGCCGCGCGTGCGCGAATGGGGTGGGGCGTGGGGGACGGCTGCGCCGGCCTGGTCGGGAAGAGAGGGCGCGGCCCGAGGGACGATCGAGTGTCCGTAGCTCACGGGTTCGCTCGCTTGCGGGCCAGGAGAGCGGCGCGAGGGGTGCGGGAAGGGGATTCAGTCTCCCGGGTAGCGCCAAGGTGACGCCGGCTGCTCGGCGCGCTCGTCGAGCGTCCACATCGGGAGTGAGAAATCCGCGCCGATGTCGCGGAACACCATTCGCATGCGGCTGCCAATCCCGACGCGCGTGACGAGCGACGGCGGGGCGAGTGCGGCCTCCGGCGTAACCAGGTTCGTGACGACGCGCAGTCCGTCCTCCGGTCCCGGCCGGCCGCGCTGCGTGTCGAGTTCCACCATCAAGATCAGGTACGGCGTGGATGAGCGCAGGCTGGGCTGGATCGCGTGGTGGACCTCGGAGTACGAGTACACGGCGCCGGCCCCGGCGATCGGCGCCCACTCGAGTACGGAACCGGCGCACCACATGCAGGCCGTCCGCGGGGGATAGACGAAAAGGTCGCAGTCGCGACAGCGCTGCAAGTGGAACTCATGGCGGGCGCAGTACCGGAAGTAGTCCAGGTTCTCCCGATCGAAATCCTCGATCTGGAGGTTCCAGCCCAGATACTCGCCGCTAATGGGCATGCATTCCCCTAGCCACGCCGCATCACGAGCGCGGAAGCCGTGGAGGGATTCGCCCAGCCGAGATTGGCCGTGAGTTCCACATCTCGCACCTGACGGCAGGCGGCCGGCGTCGCGTAGTCGTAGCTGTGGGTTCGCCTCCCGTCGGCAGCCACCGCGCAGTAGTCATCCACGTCATGGCGCAGCTGCCGAACGTTCTCGATCACCATGTTCATCCCGTGCGTGTAGCCCTCGCACAAATGACCGCCGCTCGTGTTGTTGGGACGCGTGCCACCCAGCTCAATGATGCCGCTGCTGACGTATCCGCCGCCCTCTCCTTTGGCACAGAAGCCGTAGGCTTCCAGCTGCATCATGGCCGTAAACGTGAAGGCGTCGTACGAGGCCGTGACATCGATCGCGTCCGGGCCCACGCCGGCGCTCTGCCACAGACGCGGAGCCGCGTAGTCCGCCCCGATGTTGATGATCGATCCGCGCTGATAGCCGAGGAAGACGTCGTTCCCCGGCTTACAGCACCGCCCGGCGACGCCCAGTATGCGCGCCGGCGCTTGTCGCAGATCATAGGCGCGCTCCACGCTCGTCACGACGATCGCCGTGCCGTTGTCCGTTTCGACGCAGCAGTCCAACAGATGCAGCGGCTTCACGATCCAGCGACTGTTGAGCACGTCGCTCACGGTCACCCGCTGCTTGTACAGAGCCTTCGGGTTCTGTGAAGCGTGGCGGCTGTGCGCCACCTTGACGTGGGCGACCTGCTCGGGGGTTGTGCCGTACTCGTGCATGTGCCGCATGAACACGTGGGAGAACGTCTGCCCGGCGCTGAACCAGCCGTAGACGGCGGTATGCAGCCGGTCCCCAGTCAGTGCGGCTTGCGCCCGCCGCCCCGTGCCACCGATCCGCACCTGCGAATAGCCGTTCATCGCGCGGAAGATGACGACGGTGTGAGCCATCCCCGCCTCGATGGCGCCCATTGCCAGCCCAACCAGCGCTTCGGTACTTGAGCCGCCGCCCAGGCAGTCCATGTAGAAGTTCAGGTGGATGCCGAGATCTCCCGCCAGGATGGGCCCCGGCGTGGAGTCGCCACCGGAGTAGGACAGCATCCCGTCCACATCGCCCGGGCCCAGCCCGGCGTCGGCGAGCGCATTGCGAATTGCCTCCGTGCCAAGCGCGCGCGTTGTGCGACCGGAGCCGCGCGTATAGAGGGTCTCCCCCACACCGACGATCGCATACCGATCGCGGAGGTTCCGCGTCGTCGTGACGTCGACGCTGCTGGTCACAGCTGCCCTCGCACCGCAGGCGCCGTGGGCGGCGCCACCATATTCTCGGAGCGCGACCGGAAGACGGTCAAGGCGAGTGGCTGCGGTAGGCTGACGCCGCTGCGGAGGAGGCCGTCATGCCCCACGCTGACATGGGCAAGTCGATCGCCGAACTCGACACCCCAGCCCTGCTCGTCGATCTGGACGCATTTGACCATAACGTCGCGACCCTGGCTGCGGCCGCCCGCGCGGCGAGCGCCGACTGGCGGCCCCATATCAAGGCCAGCAAGGCGCCGGAGCTGGCCAAGCAGTTGATCGCCGGGGGCGCGATCGGCGTCACGAGCGCCAAGGTCTCGGAGGCGGAGCAGATGGTCGACGGCGGCGTCGACGACATCCTCATCGCGAACGAGATCGTGGGCTCCATCAAGATCGCGCGCTTGGCGAAGCTGGCGCGGCGCACGCGCCTCTGCGTCGCGGTGGACGACGCGGACAACCTGCGCGAGATCGCCGCAGCGATGACGGCCGAGAGCACGTCGGTCGACGTACTCATCGATATCAACGTCAACATGAACCGCTGCGGCGTCCTGCCGGAGGCCGCGCCGGCCCTGGCCGGGCTTGCGTGCGATCTCGAAGGCGTTGGACTACGCGGACTGATGGGCTACGAGGGCCATGTCATGAACATGGACCTGGAGGAGAAAGAGCGCGAGACACGTGCCGCCGCGGGGGTGCTGGCTGAAGCCCGCCAACTCGTCGAGGCGGGCGGGATCGAGGTCGGTTGCACGAGCGGCGGCGGCACCGGGAACTACTGGATCACGCTTGAGCAAGGCCACCTCACGGAGCTCCAGGCGGGCGGCGGCGTACTGATGGACGCGACCTACGCTCGCATGGGGGTCCGCGGCCACACGAACGCGCTCTTCGTTCTCACACAGATCATCAGCACGCCCGGCGAGCGCCGCGCCGTTGGCGACGCAGGCTGGAAAGCGACCGGCCGGCACACCGGCCTGCCGCTGGTGCACGGCCGCCCGGACCTGGCGGTGGTGGGGCTCAGCGCCGAACACACGCACTACCGTCTGGCGCCCGGCGCCCCTGTGCGCCCGGGCGACAGGGTTCAGCTCATCCCCCACTACTCCGGATTCCACGGTGTTCCTGCATCGCGAGTTCCATGCCATCCGTGATGAGGTCGTGCAGGCCGTCTGGCCCGTCGCCGCCGCAGGGATGCTGCAGTAGCGATCCTGTCTTGCTGGTGTGTTCGCGAAACCGCATCCGCATTGCCGGAACGCCGGATCAGCCAGCGCCTCAAGCCCTGCTCTTTTCGATCTTCGGAGTCCTGAGTCTGGAGATCCTGCGGCCTGAACGGTGTCAGAGATGCCGATGTTCGGTCCCCACGTGGGAACCGGACTGCCCGCGACCGAGTGGCCGTCGCGCGCGGCTCGCCGGCATTCGCGAGTAGGTACTGGGTTCGATCACCCGAAGGCGGCTCGGTGGGAGAGCGCCAACTCCTCGCCGGTGACGAAATCCAGAAGCGCGGCCCTGCCCTCCTCGGTCGCCCGCTTCGCCCGCAGGATCGCGGGGCCGATCTGAGCAGGGTCCTCCACGCGTTCCGACCAGCCGCCCAGCGAACGGGCGATCTCGGCATATTCCCCGCCGACGTCGCGAGCGCGGTATTTCTCGTGCGAGATCCGCATGTGGCCGGTCTCCACCGCCATGGTCGAGTTGTCCAGCACCATGGTGCAGATCGGCAGATCGGTTCGGACGGCGGTCTCGAAGTCGAGCCCGGTCATCCCGAAGGCGGCGTCGCCCATGACGTTGATGCAGAACTTCTCCGGCGCGGCCAGCTTGGCGCCGATGGTGAGGCCGAGCCCGGTGCCGAGCTGGTGCGATTTGCCCCAGCCGAGGTAGCTGCGGGGGCCGTCGGAACGATAGAAGGGCATCATCTCAAAGCGCGGATTGCCCGCGTCGTGGGTGACGATGGCCTCCGAGGGGGGGACATGCTGCATCAGCTCCCAGATCACGCGGTAGGGATTGATGGGAACCTCGTCCGAGGTCAACTTCGGCATCCATTCGTCGAGCCAGGACTCTCGCGCGGCCGCGATTTCGCCGGCCACGTCCTTGTCCTCTCGATGGGATCTGCCGCCAAGAAGATCGCTGCAACAGTCGATGAATTGGCGCAGCACCAGCTTCGCGTCGCCCAGGACCGGGTAGTCGGCTCTGTACGACTTGTGCAGATCGATCGGATCATTGGTCGCGTGAATGATCGTCTTGCCTGGCGGCACCGGCGTCACCATGTTGTGTCGGGTCATGCTCGTTCCGACCGCGAGCACTAGGTCCGCATCACGGAGGAACCGATGGACCGGCCCGCTCATCACGGCGGAGCCGCTGCCAAGCGCGAGGGGGTGATGCCGCTCGGAGATGGCGCTCTTGCCTTCCATGGTGGTCATCACCGGCAGCTGCAGCAGTTCAGCCAACTCCTGAAGCTCCGGGGATGCTTCCGCGTAGAGCACGCCGGCGCCGGCGATAACGATCGGGCGCTCGGCGGCGAGCAGGGCTTTCGCCGCGGCGTCGATATCGGCGCGATCCGCCTGCGCGCGCGCGACCTTGACCGGTGCGTAACGCTCGACGAGCGCCGGATCGATCTGCTGCCCGGCCACGTCCTCGGGCACCTCCACCATCACCGGCCCTGGGCGCCCGATCTGCATGCGGGCGAAGGCGCGGCGCATGGCGTCGACGATCCGCTCCGGGATGATGACCTGCTCGACCGACTTGGTCATGGGTTCGTACACCCGGGTGGCATTGAAGAGCGGGAACACCCGATCGCGACTCAGCGCATGCCCCAGCGGCAGCAGCAGCAGCGGGGTCGAATCTGAAAAGGCGGTGGCGATGCCGGCGAAGGCGTTCTCCGCCCCCGGACCGTACTGCATGGCGAACACCGACGGGGAGCGGCCGTTGCTGACCCGTGCGAAGCCGTCAGCGATGCCGACACCGACCCGTTCTTGGCGGCAGATGATCGGCCGGATATCCGCCTCCGCCGCGGCCTCGATCAGGGCCGTCGTCGGGTAACAGCTCAGATGCTTCACGCCCTCGCGCTTCAGGATTTCGGTGATCGCGTCCAGGACGTTCATCGGTTCCCCCTTTGGCTGCGTTCCTGCGGCCGTCGCCGGCCGAGGATCCGGAGCGACCCCTAGACTATCCTTGCCTGTGCGGTGCCAAAACCTCATCCCGCGGGTCACGCCGCGCGCTCATCGACGTGCTGCAGGCGTCCGACGACGGAGGCGCGCCACGCCCGCTTGTCCGGGAGGGCGCGCCTCCCCTCGCAGCGTGATCGCCAGGCGGCCGCGGCGGACCGCCGTCGCGGTTGTGCTATACGGACCTTCCGGAAGGACACCGGAGGGGGAGCGAGCGGCGATGAAGGCGGCAGTGCTGCATGAGTACGACCCCAGCGTGAGCCAGGCGGAGTAGGTGGTGTATGAGGAGGTCCCGGACCCTCGCATTGAGAGTCCGCTGGATGTCATCGTCCGCGTCGGTGGAGCGGGAGTCTGCCGCACCGATCTGCACGTGATCGAGGCGCTGTGGCGGGACAAGGTAGAGGTGACGCTGCCGTACGTGATGGGGCATGAGAACGCCGGTTGGGTAGAGGAGGTGGGCAGCGGCGTCGAGGGACTTGCGCCCGGCGCGCCCGCCATCTGCCACCCGCTTGTCAGCGGGGGCTATCCGCTAGCTGCGCGTCGCGGCAACGACATGCATGCGCCGGACGGCGTCCTTCCCGGCATCAACGCCAACGGCGGCTACGCGGACCTGCTGAAGACCAACGCGCGCACGCTGGTGCCACTGCCGCAGAGCCTGGCGCCGAAGGACGTGACGCCCTACGCGGACGCCGGCCTCACTGCTTACTGTGCGGCGAAGAAGGCGTCGCGGCATCTGTTGCCGGGCGAATACGCGGTGATCATCGGAGCGGGCGGCCTGGGGCACATCGGGCTGCAGTCGTTGCGGGCGCTCTGCGCCGCAGCGATCATCGTCGTCGATCGGTCGGAGACGGCGCGCGGGCTGGCCCAGGAGCTGGGCGCCGACCACGTGGTGGCCGCCGATGGCGACGAGGTCGAGGCGGTGCGGGAGCTGACCGGCGGCAGCGGTGCGGAGGCGGTGATCGACTTCGTGGGCGAGGGCGGCACGACGGACACGGGCCTGGCCATGACGCGCAACGCCAGTGCGCGGGCCGCCGACCCCGGGACGGCAGCCGCCACCGGGACGAGGAGAAACAGCATGGGCAGGCTCGACGACAAAGTCGCCATCGTCACCGGCGCCGCCGGCGGGATCGGGGGCGCGATCTGTCGCCATTTCCTCTCCGAGGGCGCCCGCGTCCTCGCTCTCGACATCAACCCCGGCCCGCTCGCACCCCTCGCCGCCGAGTCCGGCGGACGCTGCCTCGCCCATACTTGCGACGTCTCCTCAGAATCCGATATCGACGAGGCCGTCGATCGCACGGCCGGGACCTTTGGCGGCCTTGACGTCATCGTCAACAACGCCATCTCCGACCTCCCCCTCGCCCCGCTGACCGAGATCTCCCTGGCCGACTGGCGCCGCACGTGGGCCGTCAACGTCGACGGCGCCTTCCTGCTCTCCCGCGCCGCCATCCCGCGGATGGAAGCCGGCGGCGGCGGCTCCATCATTCACATTGCCTCTCAGCTCGGCCGCACTGCCAGGCCGGGCCGCCCTTGGTACTGCGCCCAGAAGGGCGCGCTCATCAGCCTCGCCCAAGCGATGGCGCTCGACCACGCGGCCCAGGGCATCCGCGTCAACTGCCTCTCCCCCGGCCCCGTCGAGACAGACCGCTACCTCCGCAACTTCCCCTCCCGCGCTGCCGCCCAGGAATCCGCCAACACCATGCTCGGCCGGCTGGGCCAGCCCGACGAGATCGCCGCCGGCGCCGTCTTCCTCGCCAGTGACGAATCCTCATACATGACCGGCGCCGACCTCCTCATCGACGGCGGCTACACCGCCTGGTAGCGCGGGTGCTCCGCCACCAACGGGGGGCGCGGCGGCGGCGCAGGGGCACCCCCGCGCGCGAGGACGTTCGGGCGGCGCAAACGGTGCTGGCGCGCGTGCTGGGGGGGCACCCCCGCGCGGGAGGACGTTCGCGGGCTGCGCGCTCGACGGTCAGGCCAGCTGGCAGTAGGCGTAGGCGACGCCCTCCTCGACCCGGTCGAAGCCACGCCAGCCGCCGAAATCATCGCGCATAGCGCTGGTGACGGCCGCGACGGCCGTGGCCTCGTCCTGGCCCGCGGCACGGGCCGCGGCGGTGTCCCCCACGAGGGCGCGGATAAATTCGTGCGCCGCCCGGAGCGCGGGCCGCTCGCCGACGGGCCCGTGCCCGGAGACGAAGCGCTCGGCGTCGATCTCCAGCAAGCGTGCGTCCGTCTCCACCCAATCCTTCATGTAGCCGTCAAGCATGTACGGCACGCCTCCGTCCTGCGCGACATCGCCTGTGAAGATCAGGCGCTCTTCGGGGAGGTGAATAAAGATATCGCCGCTCGTGTGCGCGCGGCCCAGCCAATGCAGGTCGATGGGGCGGGCCGCGAAGTCGAGGTGCAGCGTCTCCGGGAAGGTGAGGTTCGGTGGGATGATCCGCGCCGACTGCGCCTCCGCCGACCAGGCGTCTCCCGCATCGAGCACCTTCGCCCGCCAGCGAACGGTCATCTCCTCGCTGCGCATCTCGGCCCGGCAATTGACGTGTCCGATGATGGTCACGCCGGGGAACTCTTGGTTGCCCCAGCTGTGATCCCAGTGGGAATGGGTGTTCACGACGTAGCGGATCGGCTTGTCCGTGAGGCGTCGCACATCCGCGATGAGGTCCCGCGCGAACGACGGGACGCGGAGCGAGTCGATGAGCAAGACGCCCTCTTCGCCGACGATAATCCCTGCATTCGTGAGGCCCTCATGCAGCCGCGCGTAGACGCCGTTCGTGACTTCGATGAGTTCTGTGTCGCCGATCGCCATTGACTCCTCCTCATCGTCGCGGGGGGGAGCATAGTCCGGCGCGCACCGCCCGGGGCCCCGGCGTCGATATGGATTCATGGTCTCTGGCACGCGTCGTGACCGTCGCGCGGCGGCCCACGTGGCGTCAGCGGTACGACGTGTACTCGCGCCCGATCGCTTCGCGAGCGATGACGCCCTTCATGATCTCGGGCGTCCCATCGCCGATCTCCAGGCCCATCACGTCGCGCAGGCGCTGCTCAAAGGGGAGGTCGGCGTTGTACCCGTAGTGACCGTGCATGAGCAGGCAGGCGTGGATCGCGTCGGTTGAGGTCTTCGGGCCGAGCCACTTGGCCATGGCGGCTTCCTTGATGTGTGGCCGTCCTTGGTCGCGCAGCCAGAGACACTCGTAGGCCAGCAAGCGGGCCGCGGCGATCAGCGTGAGGTGCTCCGCGACCTGGAAGGCGATGCCTTCGCGTTGGGCCAGCGGGCGGCCGAAGGTATGGCGTTCCTTGACGTAGGCGATCGTCTCGTCCAGGGACTGCGCAGCGGCCCCGAGGCAGGCGAGGGCGATCAGGGCGCGGTTGTAGTCGAACGAATCCATGGCCGCGTAGAAGCCTCGCCCCTCGTCGCCCAGCAGGTGGTCGAGGGGGACACGGACGTCATCGAAGAACAACGAGCCCCGCTGAGTGAGCTTGCTCCCCGGGCTGCGGTACACCTGGCGCGTGACACCGTCTTGGTCGAGCGGGACGAAGATGGCGCTGACGCCGCGCGCGCCCTCCTCTTGCGTCCGCGCGAAGACCACGCAGCCGTCGGCCACACCGCCGAAGGTGATCGAGGCCTTCTCGCCGCTGATAACCCAGCTGTCGCCGTCGCGACGAGCGCGGGTCTGGATGTTGGCGGCGTCGGACCCGGCGGCGGGCTCGGTGAGCCCGAAGGCCAGTGTCACGTCGCCGGCGGCGAGCGGCGGCAGCCAGCGCTGCTGCAGATCCTCGTTGGCGTGGGCGGCGAGGAGCGTCCCGACGATCGCCGCGATCTGCAGGAAGTAGGTGGTGTTGAAGTCGCCGCGCGCGAGTTCCTCGCTGGCGATGCCGGCGAGGACGAAGGAGGCCTCCACCCCACCGAAGCGCGGGGGCACCCGCATGCCCACGATGCCGAGGTCGGCAAGAGCACGCAGGCGCTCGGCGGGGAACGGCGTGCCGTCGTCCCAAGTCGCGTAATCGGGGAGCAGTTGCTCCAGGGCGAAGCGCCGTACGGTCTGAGCGAAGAGGGTCTCCTCTTCGGAGAACGCGAACTCCACGGGACTCCTCCCTGAGTGGGGCGCCTTCTGTGTTCTGCGGCGTCCCCGTCCGGTCCCGGCAAACGATAGGTGGGCAATGCGCGCCCGACAAATGCGAGTGCAGCGCGGCGCCGTGGTGCCCCCCGCGTCGAGGCCCTCCGTCGGCCGGCCGCGCCGGTGATCGCGGTGGCGACTGCGACACACCCCGCGTTCGTGGAGTCAGCGTCCGACAAGAATCCATGCGACGAAGCCCCCCGGCACGAAGGTCGGCAGGGAGAAAAAGCATTCGGCTCTTGATTCGTTTGAGGGATCCTCGAGGGTCGCGGACTGCTCCAGCAGCCCCTGCGGAGCTCCATGCTGTCGACGAACCGATGCTGGCTTGGCTGCCAGTCCACTAGGGTGCCCGCATCCGCGGGGCGCCACGGCGCGTTGGTCGCCGCAGTCTGAAGGAGCTGGGCATGCTCAAACAGTTTCGAGTCGCAGACGACATTGCCGTGCGGATCGACGCCGCGGCCATGCGCCGGACCGTGGATGAGATCTTCCGGGCGCTCGGGATGCCCGCCGAGGACGCGCAACGCTCCGTCGACTGTCTGCTCTACGCCGACGAGCGGGGCATCGACTCGCCCTGCTATCCTCCCTACGGTGGCTTAAGCGGGGGACAGGCTGCAGATCCCGAAGCCGCCTCCGATTGTTCCCCATTAAATCCGACCACTGTACTGGCAGCGCGATGGCATTCCGCTTCCTCCACACTGCCGACTGGCAGATCGGCAAAGTCTTCCGCTTCGTCGAGGATGCAGCAATGGGCCCGCTCCAGCTGGCGCGGTTGGAGGCAATTACCCGCATCGGCGAACTCGCCCACGAGCACAACGTTCGCCACGTGCTGGTCGCGGGCGATGTCTATGACTACGCCGCGCCCTCTCCACACTCGCGCAACCAGGTCATTGAGCGGATGCGGGCTCACGCCTCGGTGCAGTGGCATCTGTTGCCGGGCAACCATGATCCGCACCAACCCAATAGACTCTGGGATCAGCTCCGCGGGAGCGGCTTGCCCGACAACATCTACACACATACAGAGTCGGCCGTCACAATCATTGAACAAGATGTCGCTGCCCTGCTCCCAGCCCCACTCCGGCACCGCCGCACCCTCGACGACCCCACCGCCTGGATGGATCACGCAGACACCGCCGATGGGCTGATCCGCATCGGCCTCGCGCATGGCGCCGTCTACGGCTTCGACACCGATGAGGAGCAGCGAGCCAACCCAATCGGACCTACGCGCCCGCAGCTTGCTCGGCTTGACTACTTGGCGCTCGGCGACTGGCACGGAGAGCTGCAGGTCAACGAACGCTGCTGGTACAGCGGCACGCCCGAGACCGACTCGTTCCAAACGCGTGGTACGGGCACAGCCCTGCTGATCGAAATCGACGGTCCAAATGAGTTGCCACACGTCACTCGGCTCTCGACGGGCCAGTTCCGCTGGGTTTCGCTCAATGAGCATGTGGAGAGCCTCGAAGACATCGACCTCCTCGACCGCAAACTGCGGAATCTGGACGGCGATCTCAACCGCACGCTGGTGGACCTGAGGCTCGACGGAGCGCTCTCGCTAGCTGACATGCAGTACTTGGAGGAACAGATCGTCGATGGGGCGGCTGCAGCGCTCTATCACCTTCGCATCGACCGCGCGCAACTGTATCCGGAGCCGACCGATGACGACCTGGACAATATTGACCCGGGCGGAATTGTCCGCGCCGCCGCGGACAAGCTTCGAGCTACCGCCGAGGCAAGCGGGAGCGACGCCGATCTCGCTCGTGAAGCGCTGCACCGACTCTATATCGAACACAAGAAACTTGAGTCGGGACTGCGATGAAGCTGCGCACGCTCTCAGTCAACCAGTTCAAGCGCTTCACCGAGCCGACCCGGTTGGGCGAACTCAGCGACGGTCTCAATCTGGTCGTCGGGCCGAACGAGCTTGGCAAATCGACCCTGCTGGACGCGCTGCGAGCGGTGCTGTTCGAGCGCTACAGCTCCAGGGCGCAGCCAATCACCGCATTGCAGAACGACCGCAGTGGAGCGGCGCCGGTCGTGGAACTGGTCTTCGAAGTCAGCGGCGCTGAGTACACGCTGACCAAGCGGTTCGTAAAGAGGTTCTATGCCCAGCTGCAATGTCCCGATGGCACGTTGCTCGAGGCGGACGCAGCGGAAGCTGAGCTGCGTAACCTGCTGGGTTTCGCCGAGGCCGGCAGCCGCGGCGCGAATTCGGAAACGCTGGGTATGTGGGGCGTGCTCTGGGTGCAGCAGGGACAGTCCTTCGGCAGACCCGATTTGCCCGATTCGGCGCGGGCGAGTCTCAGAGCGGGCTTGGAGTCCGAGGTCGGCGCGGTCCTCGGAGGCCGACGAGGCAGAGAGTTGCCGCAGGTCATTGAGCAACGGCGCGGCGAACTGATCACGGAGGCGCGGCGCCAACCACACGGCGACTACAAGGTTGCGCTCGACCAGATCGGTGGGCTGGAACAACGTCTCAGCGAGCAACAGCAGCAACAGCAAGCGATGTCGGGCACGTTCGAGGAGTTGGCGACGGCGGAAACACGGCTCAAGCGGCTGGACGACGGCAATCAGGACCGAATCGATCAGGAAGAACTGACCCAGGCGCGGAACCAGTTTGGCGAGGTGATGCGGCGCGAGTCGCAGCTTGAAGCGGCTGACAGCGAGCTGCAGAACCGGCAGAGACAGCTTGAGCAAGCCCAACGCGCCCAATCCGAGCGCGCATCCTTGCGTGCCGAGCTCGCCGATGATCAGAAAAAGTTGCACCAAGAGCGCGAGCGCTTGGTGCAACTGCAACACCAAGAGCGCGAATGGTCGGCCCCGTTGGAAGAACTGCGCCAAACTGTGAACACCGCCGAAGCCGCCGTTGGAGCGGCGGAGCAGTCGGAGGCGAGTTGGCGCGACACCCTCGATCTCATCACCCGCTCAGCAGAGTTGATCGACGTGCTCCGCCTCCAGAGCGATGTCGCCGACGCGCAGGAGCGGCTCAGCGACGCCCAGCGTCTGGCCGAGCAAATTCAGGTCACCGACGAATCTCTTCAACGCATCCGCCAGGCCGCGAACACCGCCGACCAGGCCAACGTCAAACTCAGCGCCGCCGCGACCCGTATCAGCTTTGACATCCCC
This sequence comes from Dehalococcoidia bacterium, assembly GCA_965247775.1. GTDB lineage: Bacteria > Chloroflexota > Dehalococcoidia > Bin125 > Bin125. The sequence continues at coordinate 302,764 of OZ252031.1, read as the reverse complement.
AGCGACCGTCTCGCCGGCATTGAGGCCGCCGACGCTCCGCTGACCGATCCGCCCACGACGATTGAGGCGGTGGAACGAGTCGCGATCATTATCCCGGAGCGCGGACGGATTCTGATCGATCCGGCCATCGCCAACCGCGACCAGCTCTTGCGCGCGGAACGGGAAGCCCAAGCAGCGTTGCGCGCCGCACTCCGCGAAGCGAGCGCGCAATCGCTCGCCGAGGCGGAAATCCTGCGCGACCAGCGGCGTGACCTCGCGGCCGACGCCATCGCCGCACAGCAGGAGTTGGAGCGGCTCGCAGCACCCGGCGGCGCGTTGGCGCTTCAGAATCGAATTGATGAGCTGCGCCAATGGCAGGCGTCCCTGCCGTCAGAATGGCAGACCACCGAACTGCCTGAACGGGACCACGCAGAGGCGGCATTGCGCAGCACTCAGGCAGAACTCCAGGATGCGAGAAGCGAGGAACGGATCGCCCGCGCGGCTGTGGAGGAGCGGGGGCCAGCCGTCACAGAACGACGCGCGGAAGTGCTCCGAGCGCAAAGCGCCGTGGATTTCCAAACCGAGATGATTCAACGGCGTGAAAAGAAACTACGCAGCGATGCTGAGGTCGCGCCTGATGACCAACTCGCTGCGGCGACGGACGCGGCAGAGCGAGCAGTGGCGGAACAGCAACAGGTTGTCTCCGCGCTGGAAGAAGTTGGGTCGGCAGGCGCCAGGCCGCAGCTCGAAGGTCGGATCACACGACTGGAGTCGAAGATTGGGCAACGCACGAACCTACGAGCCGATTCGAGAATCGAGATCGTCCGCCTGCGTGAACGCATTGAAGTCCACGACAGCGCCGGCATTGAGGAAGCCGTCGAACACACGCAACACGAACTCGAACAGGCGACGCGACAGCGCGATCACCTGAAACGCGAAATCGACGTCCTCGACCTCCTCAGCAAGACACTTCGCGCCGCCGAGAGCGAAGCCAAAGAGCGTTACCTCGCGCCTGTCCTCAACCGCGTCCGCCCCTACCTGCAAATGCTGTTCGCCAACGCCGAAATCAGCATGGACGAAGACCTGAAAATCACCGGCATGTCCCGCCGCGCGGGATACGAGGAACGGTTCGATCATCTGAGCATGGGGACGCAAGAACAGATCGCCGTCCTCGTGCGTCTCGCCTTCGCCGAAATGCTGGTTGACCAAGGCGCACCCGCCGCCGTGATTCTGGACGATGCGCTCGTGTTCTCCGACGACCAGCGGATGCAGCTGATGTTCGACATCCTCTCGCACGCCGCCCAGCGCGTACAGATCGTGGTCTTCACCTGTCGCGAGCAGCTCTTCGAAGGTCTCGGCGCCAAGCAACTGCAGCTCGCAGCCGCCGATCCGGAGTCGCTGCGCTCCGCATAGTGCTTGGCGAACTTGAGGCGGCGCAGCCCCAGCCCCGCCAGTGCGTTGCCCATCCAGCGCAGACCCGCCCGAAGAGCGCGCCGAAGCTGACGGCGTTGTCCCCGTGGAGGATCGCGACGTTGTCCGACCGGCCGGCCTCCAAGGTGTCGTCCAGCAGTTGGCTCAGGTTGTAGCGTTCCGGCAGGTCCTGCATCGGCCGCTCCTTGACCCCGTCCGCGGTACCATCGCGGGGTACGATAGGCCGCCGGGAGGGGGCACGTCATCGCGCGGCGGGCTCGGCGGAAAGCCTGATGATGAGCGAGAGCGCGGTCGCCCGCGATACATGCTGGACGGTGTGTTCGCAGACGGCCAGGAGCCGCCCGTCGTGCGGCTCACAGGGATGAACTTCGGGCCGCTGCCGATGAGCAACGGGCTCACCCGGCTGGCGACGCGCTTCCTCGCTGACCCCGATCATCTCGCCCGATTGCAGAAGCGGGCCGGTGCCGATCTGGACGCCGCCGCCATGGCGGACCTAGGTCTGACGACGTTCGCGCCGGACGCGATCGACTGGGAGGACGAAGTTCGCATCACCCTGGAGGCGCGAGCTGCCTTCTCCCCCGACGCGCTGACCGGGTTGGAGGCTAATCTGCGGTTCCCCGGCCCGGAGACGCTGGAGACGAAGATCTTCGCCCGACTCAGCGCCTGGCAGAACTGAATCTTCCAGCGCGAGAACGCCGCCGGGGAAGCGGAGGCGCTTCGGCGCTACGGCAGCGGCCAGCAGCCCGAATACCGCTGGGAACGGACCTGACGATGGCGATCGACTACTCGGAGCGCATCCCCAACAACGTGGGCCTCAGCGACAACCGCCGCCTGCAGCGTGGGGCTGGAGAGCTGGCGGCCGGCCTACCTCGATTGGTGGCAGGATATGGGCCCGGACAGCACGCAGAACGACGCGGTATACCTGCGCACCGTCGTCAACGTCGGCGCGCGGGGCTGGGCCCACTTCGGCTACGTGAAAATGCCCGAGTACCGGGAGGCATCTTCCTCGCTGAGCCCGACCCCGGCCGCACGATCCCGTTCGGCGATCACGCAGGCGAGCCCGTTTAGCAGGACGCACCGGGCGAGTTCCGCGTGCAACTGCGACGCCTGATCGGGACGCAGGGCGACACAGAGCCGGCCTCGGTCGAGCAGCAGCGCCACCTTGGCCTGACCTGCCCCTCCATGTACGACCTGCGCAATCTGTTCCAGGTCAACGGAGAGGAGGGCCGCCACCTCTGGGCGATGGTCTACCTGCTGTACGCGCACTTCGGCCGCGACGGGCGCGAGGAGGCCGCCGAACTGCTGCAGCGCCACTCGGGCGACCCGGACCGGCCACGCATGTTGGGCGCCTTCAACGCGCCGACGCCAAACTGGCTCTCCTACTTCCTGTTCACGTTCTTCACTGACCGCGACGGCAATTACCAGCTCGCCTCACTGGCCGAGTCCGGCTTCGACCCGCTTGCACGCACCTGCCACTTCATGCTGACGGAGGAGGCGCACCACATGTTCGTCGGCGAGACGGGCGTGCTGCGCACGCTGCAGCGCACGGCGGACGTCATGCGCCAGCTGCGCACCGACGACCCGGATCGGTTACGCGGCGCCGGCGTGATCGACCTGCCGACCATACAGCGTTGTATCAACCTGCACTTCTCCGTCTCGGTAGACCTCTTCGGCAGCGAGTTCTCGACCAACGCCGCCACGTACTTCGCCGCGGGGCTGAAGGGCCGCTTTCGGAAAGAGCGCCTGGACGACGACCACCTCCTCAACGACGAGACATGGGACGTGAAGACCGTGCGGGAAGGCCGTATCGTGCTGGAGTCGCATCCGGCTCGCAACGCGCTGAACGAGCGCCTGCGGCACGACTGCATCCGCGACTGCCAGCGCGGCGTGGATCGTTGGAACCGCGCCATCCAGGACGCAGGCGTGGACGTTACACTGCGACTGCCACACCACGGCTTCCACCGGCAGATCGGCACGTTCGCGGACCGTCACGTGACGCCGGGCGGACGGATCGTGGACGCGAGCGTCTGGGAGGCTAGACGCAGCCACTGGCTTCCGACCCCCGCCGACGACAAGTTCGTCGCCTCGCTGATGGGCCGCGTCGTCGAGCCGGGCGTGATGGCGGGCTGGATCGCACCGCCCGCGCGCGGGATCGACGGCAAGCCCGCCGGCTTCGAATATGTGCGCTTCGGCTGAACGCCGCGACCGGCGCTGCTGCCTGGCAATCGACTAAGAGGATGCAATCGCGAGCGTCCGACTCGAACAGGTGGGCGGGTGCCGCCTGTTCGTTGGGCCCGTGCGCGATCCGCAGCGCCAGCCGGCTGCGCACGGCGCGTCGCGCCTGGAGCCCCCCAACGGGACTCGGCCGGCGCCGCCACGCACTGGTCGCAGCGTCTGCGAGCCGGTGCTTGGCCGGTCATCTCTGCCGGTGGGCGGCCTGAGGCACGATCGCTGGTCAGCCGGATTGCCAGATCGTTTGGGCTGGGGCTTCGTCCCGTAGTCGTCGCAACCGTCGACCCCGTTCGGGGCCGCGTATGATCCCTGTCCGATCGTGCCGCGCGGCACAATGTTGACAAGGCGCGCTCTGGGCGCGTAGACGGGGGGCGGTCGCGGGGAAGGCCATGCCCCGCGCCGTAACGCCGGCGCGACGCGAGCGCCCGGCCGCCCACGACCTCGTCGCGGCGTAACCGGCGCGGGCGCAGCGGGGGCGGGGCGTGCCGGGCAGGGGGTGACCGGATGGGCGCTGGCCGGAGCGCACTCGGCTGCTCCCCAGAACTCCGCGCTCGGACGGACAGCCCGCGCGTCGCGCCCGCGGCGCCTGGAGAGGAAGACCACCCATGACACCGACGATCGCGCTGCCGCTGAACCTGCTCCCCGCCCCGCGCGTCAACCGCCAGGGCGACCACATCTGGGTCTCCACGATCTACCCCATTGACGCGGATGGCGCCGTGGTGCATGCCGACGCGCCCTCCCCGTACGTGGGCGAGGCGGAGGTGGCGGCGCAGACGCGCGCCGTCTGCGCCGCGCTGCAAGCCGTGCTGGCCGAAGCCGGCTCCAGCCTGGACCGCGTGCTCAAGGCCGAGGTCTACCTGGTGGACCCGGCCGAGTTCTATGAGTTCAAGCTGGTCTGGCGCGAGTACTTCCCCAGCGCGCCGCCGGCACGGACGACGGCCGTGGTGATGGACGAGCACATCATCCCCGGGGTCCGTCTCAGCCTCTCGGCCGTGGCGCTGGCGGGGGACTCGGCCCTGCAGAAGGAGACCATTCACGTCGCGGACGTGCCCGACCCGATGGAGGCGGAGTGGGTCCCCCAGGCAACGAAGGGGGGCATCTTCGTCTTCCCCTCGGCGCTGCCGGCGACCGACTTCGAAACCGGCATCGCCGTCAAGACGAACCCGATCGCGCCCTATTACGGCTCCGACGCCGAATTGCAGACGCGCTACATCTTCGAGAACTGGGCCAAGGTGCTGGCGGCAGCGGGCAGCGGCCTCGACCAGGGGCTCAAGTCGCAGGGGATGGAAGTCAGCCTCTGGACCTTCCACGACATGGATGCGCTCTGGGGCGCGTATCTCGGACGGGGCGCGGGGGCGCCGCCCCCGGGACGCAGCTCCATGGCGATGCGCGGGCTGCTCATGCCCGACGCCCTCCTTGTGGTCAACTGCTTCTTCCTCGCCCCCGACGCCGCGCACCAGAAGGTCGAGTCGCGCAAGGGCATCCGCTGGCACCCGGAGGACGTGCGCAACGTGCACTTCAGCCCCGGGCTGTGGGCCGGCGACTGGTTCTTCATGGCAGGAGCGGGAGCGATTCGGGACTACGAGAACTTCGTCTTCGTGACGGCGCCGCCCGGACTGCCGTACTACTTCTCCGATATCGAGATCCAGACGGAGTGGACGATGGCCCTGATCCGGGAACAGTTGGAGGGCAACGACCTCTCCCTCGCGAACGTCGTGGACGCGCGCGTCTACCTCGTGCACGCGCAGCGCGACTACCGGGGCTTCGCGCGCGCCTGGCGCCGCATCTGGGAGCCGGTCGGCCGGATGCCCAGCCTGAACCTCATCCCCTCGCGCCAGCGCGACGGCCACGGCGGCATGATGATGGAAGAGTTGATCGTCGAAATCGACCTCATCGCCCACCGCGCGCAGGGAAGCTAGCCGCCGGCGGTCGCGCTCGTTCGCAGGCGGCAACGGCAATCCGGGCACAGGACGGGGACATGATGGCCACGATCACTCAGGCCTTAAACGTCCTGCCTGCCCCGCGCTTCACGCGCCAGGGCGACTTCATCTACGTCTCGACGATCTATCCACTGACGGCGGATGGGGAGGTCGTGCACAGCGATGCGGTCTCCCCCTACGTGGGGGAGGCGGAGATCGGCGCACAGACGCGGGCCATCCTGGAAACGCTGCGCGAGGTCCTGGCGGAGGCCGGGAGCTCGCTGGAGCGGGTCCTCAAGGCCGAAGTCTACCTGGTGGATCCGACGGAGTTCTACGAGTTCAAGCTGATCTGGAAGGAATACTTCCCCAACGAGCCCCCGGCGCGAACGACGGCGATCGTGGGAAGGGACCACATCATCCCCGGGACCCAGCTGAGCGTGTCGGCAGTGGCGCTGGCCGACGACGCCACCGCGGCGCGCGAGTACGTCCACACGGACGAGGCGCCTGATCCGCTGGAGGCGGAGTGGTGCGCCCAGGCGATCAAGGCCGCGCCCTTCGTCTTCCCCTCCCCGCTGCCCGCCACGGACTTCGAAACGGGCATCGCGGTCAAACGGAACCCCATCGCCCCGTACTACGGCTCGGACATGGAGCTGCAGGCGAGCTACATCTTCGAACAGTGGGGGAAGATCCTGCCCGCGGCCGGGAGCGGCCTGGATCAGGCGCTGAAGGCCCAGTCCTACGAGACGGACCTGCGCAACTTCCACGACATGGACGGGATCTGGAACACCTATGTCGGATGGGGGAATGGTGCGCCGCCGCCAACGCGCAGTTCCGTGTCCGTACAGGGGTTGCTGGTCCCCGGGGTGCTGCTCGTGCCGAACATCTTCTTCCTCGCCCCGGACCAGGACCACGAGAAGACCGATTCGCGCAAAGGGATCCGATGGCATCCGGAGGATGCGCGCAACGTGCACTACACGCCCGGGCTGTGGGCTGGCGACTGGTTCTTCATGGCGGGGCAGGGCGCGATGCCGGAGTACGGAAACCTCCGGTTCGAAACCGCACCCGCCGGGCTGCCGCACAACTTCTCCGACATCGAAATCCAAACCGCATCGACCATGGAGCTCCTGCAAGAGCAACTGGAGGCCAACGGCCTCTCGCTCACGAGCATTGTCGATGCGCGCATCTACCTGTTCGACGCGCTCCGGGACCACCGGGGGTTCGAACGCGCCTGGCGGCGAGTCTTCGAGCCGATTGGCCACTGGCCCAGCATGAACCTGATCCCGTCCAAGCAGGCCAATGGTCTCCGCGGAACCATGCTGCCTGATCTGATCGTCGAGATCGATCTGATCGCGCACCGGGGCCACGGAGCCTAGCGCCGGCACCCTGGCGGTGGAGTAGACACTCTTCCCGCGACACGTGTGCGCGAGGCGCGAGGCGCGAGGCGCGAGGTCGCGGATCGTGGACGGGCCGAGGGTGTTGGGGCTCACACCGGCCTCCAAAGTCCACGCCGCACCATCTGTCCTGGCTGTCGAGCAGCGTCAGGAGCTGCACCTGAGCTTCCGCCTTCAGCGCACGATGTTCCCTCATGTCCGATGGCCGTCCTGACCTGCCGAACAAAGCGGACGAGCTGGCGGCTGGCGGGTAGCAACGGACCGCGGCTCGGGATCTGGGACGTCAGCGCGGAGCCCGTGATGCTGCTCGGCGTGGAGGGGGTGGCGGGCGGCGGCGTCTGGATCGGCCTCTCCCCGGGCCTGCTGGCGGCGCCGGAGCTGAACTGCCCGATTCCGCTGATCGGTCCCTTCGCCTTCGACACCGACGGCGCACGCTTCGGTCGTGCGGGCGCGCGGACCGGTGGACACACCACACGCGCAGCCGGAAGTCCTGCTCCCCACGAGCCTGAGCGGCACGCTCCAGCCGGGCGGCAAGACCCTGCGTACGCTTCCTAGCAATCTCTCGGGAGCGCTCCTGGTGAGGTGCCGACCTACTGGACTTATGACGCGGACGCCTGGCGGGAGTGGGCTGCGTCACGCGCCCACGGTGCCCCGGCACGTGAGCCGCTCTCAAGGAGACGGGCGCCGCCAACCGGGCGGAGGCGACGGCGGGCGCCGTCGCGCACGGCCTCACCCGGCCGGACATCGACTGCCGCAGTGATCGGGCGCTCCTCGGTGCGGCGAATCGGCGAGTCCCCCGACGCCAACCGGGCTGAGCGTGAGAAAGTCCCTGGCGTGTCACCGAGGCGTGAGGGGCGAGCGGAAGGCTGCGCGCTCTTCCGCAGGGCGCTTCCGGACCGGTAGCTGACCCACCGGCGTCCCCTTCGGCCCCCGCTCAATCGTCCGCCGCGCGCGGACGCAGCGCCCGGTTCAAGCCGATGGCCAGGATGAGCACCAGACCGATGATCAGGTCCTGGTAGAAGGACTGCACGTTCGTCAGGTTCAGCCCGTTGCCCAGCACCGCGATCAGCAGCACGCCGAAGAACACCCCGGTCAGGCTGCCCACCCCGCCCGTCAGCGCCACCCCACCCAGGAACACCGTCGCGAACACCTGCAGCTCCAGCCCCGCTCCCAGCAGCGGCTGCCCCGAGTTCACCCGCGATGTCAGGATGGCCCCCGCCAGCCCGGCCAGCAGCCCATTGAAAGCATACACCGCGAACTGGCCCCGCCGCACGTTGATCCCCGCCAGCCGTGCCGCTCGCGGATTGCCCCCTATCGAATAGATGTGCACGCCGAAGGACGTGAAGCGCAGGATCACGTAGCACAGCGCGAAGATGAGGATCGCGATCAACGCCGGAATCGGGATCGCGATCCATCCCCAAAGCTCAACCGACTCCGTGCCCAGCGTCCGGAAACCGCCCGGCATCGGCGAAACCGGGAGCCCACCCGACAAGATCAGCGCCAGCGCCCGGCAAACCGAGAGCATCCCCAGCGTCGTGATCAGTGGGGACAGCCGGAACCCCGCGATCAGGATCCCGTTCGCCGTCCCCACCGCCAGCCCCACCGCCAGGAACGTGAAGAGCCCCGCCCCCGGGCCGGCGTCTTGCCAGACCTGCGCGCCCGCTATACTCGTCAGCCCCACCACCGCCCCCACCGACAGGTCCAGACCCCTGGAGATCACCACCAGGGTCTGCCCGAAGGCCAGGATCGCCAGCGCCGCGCTCTGCTTGCCGATGTTCTGGAAGTTGCTGTCCGTCAGGAAGACGTCCGACTCGATCGTGAAGTAGATGCCCAGGATCACCACCACCACCGGCAGCGCCAGCTCCGGCGTGCGCGCCGCGGCGGTTCCGGCCTGCCGCAGGCGCCGCGCCAGCTCACCCTGCGACAGGCTCGCCGATGGCGCGCTCACGAGACCGCCTCCAGCGCCCCACTCGATACCGCCGCGTTCAGCAGCGCCTCCTGCGTGGCCTCCTCACGATCGAACTCCGCCACGATCGCCCCCCCACGCATCACCAGGCTGCGATGGCCCATGCCCAGCACCTCCGGCAGCTCCGACGAAATCATCACGATCGCCGCCCCGCTCTGCGCCAAGTCGCGGATCGCGCGATACACGTCGGCCTTCGCCCCCACGTCCAGCCCGTTCGTGGGCTCCACCAGCACCAGGATGTCGGACTCCGTCGCGATCCACTTCGCCAGCACCACCTTCTGCTGGTTGCCCCCGCTCAAGAACTGCACCTCCGTTCCCACCGAGTTGGTCTTGATCCCCAGCAAGTCCACGAAGTGCTGCGCCGCCTTGCCCAGCCGCCACGGCCACAGCATCCCCGACGCCGTGAAGCGCTTCAGCGAAGGCAGGAACATGTTCTCGCTCACCGACTGATAGAGAATCAGCCCTTGCTCCTTGCGGTCCGCCGGTGCGTAGCCGATCCCGTGCCCGATCGCCACGTGGGCCGTCGGCAAGCTCACCGCCCGGCCGTGCACACGGGTCTGGCCCCTCCGGTCCGGGAGATCGCCGAAGAGGGCCCGCCCCACTTCCTCCTTCCCCGAGCCGATCAGGCCCGTGATGCAGAGGATCTCCCCACGCCGCACCTGGAACGAGACGTTGGCGAACTTGCCCTCGCCACACAGGTCGTCCACCTCCAGCGCCAGCTCATCCTGGGGCGGTGCGATCTCCGGGAACATCGCCCCCATCTGCCGCCCCACGATCAGCTCCACCAGCTCGCCGGTGGTCCGGCCCGCCAGCGGCATCGTCGCCACCAGCGCTCCATCGCGCAGGATCGTCGCCCGATCCGCGATCTCCAGCGACTCCTCGAGCTGGTGCGAGATGTAGATGATCCCCACCCCCTCCTCCTTCAGGCGCCGGATCAACGCGAACAGGCGATCCGCGTCAGCCCGCGAGAGCACCGCTGTCGGCTCGTCCAGAATCAACACCCGCGCATCCAGCGCCAGCGCCCGCCCGATCGCCACCACCTGTTGCTCGGCCAAACTGAGTTGACGCACCTTCACCGCCGCGTCGATCGTCATCCCCAGCCGATCGAACAGCTCCCGCGCCTGGCGCTGCGCCTCCCCTCGTTGCAGGAACGGGCTCTGGCCCAGCGTGGCCTCGCGCCCCAGACTCAGGTTCTCGGCCGCCGTCAGGTCCGGCACCAGGTTGATATCCTGGAAGATCGTCGCGATCCCGAGTTGGTGCGCGTGGTGCGGGCTACGGATGTGCTGCAGCGCCCCACCGATCCGGATCGTCCCCTGGTCCGGCGCGTAGACGCCGGAGATGATCTTGATCAGCGTCGACTTGCCCGCCCCGTTCGCTCCCAGCAGAGCGTGCACTTCCCCGGGCAGCAACTCGAACGAGACGTCCGCGAGCGCCTCCGTGCCGGGGAAACTCTTCCCGATTCCCTCCAGCTGGATCAGTGCTGTCGCTGTCGTCATCGGCGCGACGCCGGCCACCGTCCCCCGACGGTGGCCGGCCTCCGCTGCACGCCGCGCCCACGGCGCACCACGCGGACTAGGCCGTGACGCCGCTGGCGACGCGGGCCTGCCACTCGGCGATGAGGTCGGTCGAGTCCACGACCAGCCCCACGTGCATGCCGATGATGTTCAGGGCCGCCTGCTCGTTCTCCGGTGTGCCCACGGCCACGTCGCGCGGGATGATCACGCGGAAGTCGCGGTTGACGGCGTCGTAGGCCGTGGCCAGGTCGCAGGCGTCGGTCATCACCCCGGTGATGACCACGTTCTCCACGCCCAGGCGTCGCAGGAGGAACTCCAGATCGGTCAGGTAGAAGCAGCTGTAGCGCTTCTTGTTGTTGATCGTGTAGTCCTCCGGCAGCACGTCCACCACCCACTCGGTCCACTGGCTGCCCTCCAGGTTGTGCTGGTCCAGCGTGTCCATCTCCGGGCCGAAGAAGGACTTGTACTGCTGGATCACCGACCACGCCCCTGTTGGCCCCGTCATGTGGTCGATGCCGTCCGCCCGCCAGATCAGGCGGCAGTGGATGACCTTCGCGCCCACATTCCGCGCCGCGGCATTGAAGCTGTTGTGCACTGGAATCTTGGGAATCGCGTAGTTCATCGGGCAGGTGCAGCCGGGGCCACCCAGGTGCCCCTTGTGCATGTCGATCTCGATGATCGCCGTCTTGCGCGGGTCGAACCAGTCGTCGAAGTCCGGGTTCAACTCCCGCGGCTCCCCCAGCCAGTAGGTCTTGACCTTGGTTTCCATGATCGTCCCGTCTTTCCCTCTCTATTCCGTCGGCAGCCGCGCCGGCCCTAGCGGATCCGGTAATCCGTGGGATGCGCGAAGAAGCTCTCGTCAACGGTTTCCACGTTGCTCTGGTCGACGCGCACCACCGGCGACCCGATGAAGAAGGGAATCGTGTCACCGTTCAGCGCCACCACCGCCATGCGCGTGGCCTGGATCGCGTCCATCAAGGGCTGCTGCACGATGGAAATCCGGATCGTGCCATCACGGATCCGGTTCTTCTCCTCCTCGTCCCAGCCGCCACCCGTGACGATCGGGATCCCGCCCTGCGCCTGCCCCGCTTCCTCCAGGACGTCCGCCACTCCCAGCGCCGGCTGGTCGCAGCAGACCAGCACCGCATCGATGTCCGGGTTCGCCAGGAACATGTCCTCGAACACGGCCTGCGCCCCCGCCCGGCTGCTGTCCGTCCACTGCAGCGCCACGATATTGATCCGGTCGGTGTAGCCAGCGTCCGCTAACGCGTCCTGAAAGCCGTCCCAGCGTCCCGTCGCCCAGGTCGCCCCCTGCACCCCGTTCACCACGATGATATCGCCACCGTTGGGCAGCGTCTCGATCATCGCTTTCCCCATATCCACGCCCACGAAGTAGTGGTCGGTCCCGTTGTAGGCCTGGACCAGCTCCGCTCCGGTCGGGACCGTCCAGGAGATCACCATCGTGCCCGCGCGCACGGCGTCGTCCATCGCCCCCTTCAGCGCCTCGTCGTCGATCGCGTCGATCAAGATCGCGTCGGCGCCCAACTGCACTAGGTCCTCAACGTCCGCCACCTGCTCCTGCGGCTTATCGTAGCCACCGGCGTTTAGGATGATGCACTCCACGCCGATCGCGTCGCATTCCGTCGTCGCCCCGTAGTGCTGCGAGATGAAGAAGGGAATGCTCTGGTCCGGGAAGGCCCAGCCGATCGTGTACTTGCAGTCCGCCACCGGCCGGTCGAGCAGATCGCCCACCGAGTCCGCCGGGCTCGGCGCGGGTGGGATCGCGTCTCCCTCGCCGCACTCCCGCAGCCCAGTCGGCTCCGACTCCGCCGCTGGGGCCGCCGCTGGGGCCGCCGCTGGGGCCGCCGCTGGGGCCGCCGCTGGGGCCGCCTCTGGGGCCGCCTCCTCGTCGTCGTCGCCGCCGCAGGCCGCCAGCACAACCGCTGTACTGACCAACACCAGCGCCGCGAAGAGGATGATCTTCCAGCGCCCAGACCAACTCGCCATGACGTACCTCACTGTTCCGGAACGCGGCGCGCACCCGTTGTCAAGCCACCGGCGAGCGCCATAGTCCGCCCTCCCTTGTGGGGGCTGTGCGAAAAGATATATCAGCGATCATCGCTGTCAAGCCCGGTTATGTGGCTCGCACGCTCCTTCCAGGCGGCGCAGCCTGGTCCCGCGTCGACGAGTGGGCCGCCCGGCCAGCGGCCGAGGCAGTCCCTCGCGAGATGAGAATTCGCCGCCCGGGCCTGCAGGGGGCGAAGAGGGCGTGCGGGCTAGTCGCAGTGGACCGTGACATCTGCGGTCACGCCACAGCCGGGGACTTCATTCACGCCCGGCGGGCATTCAACGAATGCCGACGCGGGGTAGCCGGACGTGAAGGCCCCACGCCAGGCATCGAGACCGCCATCGAGATCAGCGAAATCGTCGAAGACAAGATCGGCTTTGAGGGTCTCCTCGATGGACGTGCCGGCGGCCTCACAGAGCGCTTGGATGTTCTCTTGGATGAGAGCGATCTCGTCGCGCACGGCCCGGTGCAGGTGCGGAAAGTGCGCCCGCTGCTGCACGTTCGTCTCTGCGGCGCCGCGCTCCGTCCGGCCCTGCTGGGCGGAGAGGAAGAGGAGGTTGCCCGCCTTAATCGCAGGCGCGGCGTGGCCGAGCTGCGGTAAGAACTTCCCAGCGCTGATCCGTTCGACCGTGTTGCCGTGGTTCCGTCGGGCCACGATCAGGTCGATCTCGATGTTCGCGAACGCAGCGCCAATCGCCGTGACGGGGATGATGCCGCGTGCCGGCGGGTTCTCCGGCCAGAATTCTCGCCAGACCTGTTCGATCGCGGGCAGGTTCGCGATGGCGTTCGGCGTGCAGTACAGGCGGGCTTTGACCACGTCCTCCCAATTGGCGTCGGCCGCCTCAACCGTCAGCCGGAGTTGGCTGAGGACCTCGGCGACCTCGTTCCCGACTTGGTTGCCGTACCAGAGCCAGTCGGGGACGAGCACCCCAGGGGCGGGGCCACCCAAGGACTCCTCGCCGCGCGCATCGTGCGCGCCGCCGGCCAAGGCGTCCGAAGAGCCTCCCCGCATGCGCACGGCCGTGATGCCCGCGGTCAGCAACCACGGCCCTGCGGCGATCGCCAGAGAGTAGCCGCCGAGCGGCGTCGTGACCGCGTGCTCGATCACCCGCTTGGTGATCCCACTGTCGTTTTGGAGTGCGACGAGTTCGACCTCGAAGTGCGTGTCGGTACAGAGCAGGCGGTCGACCGGCATCATCGTGCTGCCCGGCCGGTCGACGGTGAGAAACTCATTCCGGGTGGCGAGGTACGGTGTCAGGAGCCCCCGATACTTCTCGAAGAAGAGCGCCCGCTGGTCCCGATACTTGGAAGCTCGCGCCGCGTTGGCGTCGGTGGGCACACCGCCAGTGGTGGGCCGCCAGCCCGACGCCGCAGCACCGCCTGAGGCCGTCGGGCCGGCCGGATTGTAGGACGAGACCCACTGGTTGACCTGGAGGCTCTGGTCGAACGCCGAGCCCGCGGCCTCCAGGGCCGCGCCGATCTTCCCGTAGACGGCACGCGTCTCGTAGGCGTAGGGGCTGTCACCGTGGAACGGCAAGCCTTCGTCCGTCCAGGACCCATCGACGAGGCCTGACGCCCAATCGGTGGCGCTCAGTGAACTGAGGAAGACAAAGGGCGCGCTCTTAACGGCGGCCGACGCGGGTACCCCCGCGGGGAACTCAACCCCCGGCGCAGCCGCAACGACTTCGCGAGCAGCCTTCGCCATGGGAGGGCTCCATTCGTCGTCCGCGGAGTCTAGCAGAGACGTGAGGTCGCTCGCCGTGGGGCCGCGAGTGCCCCCAGTGTTTGACCGCGATCGGCAGGAGGGCGCCCGGGGCGAAACCGGGACGAATCGCGGGCAGGCAGCGCGACCAGAGGGAGTCTAGAATCGCCGCACCGAAAGCGTGAGGAAGAGCGATGAGACTGGAGCACAAGGTCGCCGTGGTGACGGGCGGGAACAGCGGCATCGGCCGGGCGATCGCTCGGGAGTTCGCCCATGAGGGATCCCGGGTAGCTATCTTCGCCCGCGATCAGACGTCGCTCGACGCGACCCGCGCCGAACTCGGTGGGGAAGCCCTCGCGGTCCGGGGCGACGTGAGGAGCAACGCCGATCTGGATCGTCTCTATGCCGAGACCACACGCCACTTCGCGAGCGGCATCGATGTACTCGTCGCCAACGCCGGCGTCGGCAAGCTCACGCCGCTGGAAGCGGTCGACGAGGCAACGTTCAACTGGACCTCCGATGTCAACTTCAAGGGCGCCTTCTTCACGGTGCAGCGAGCCGTGCCGAAGCTCAATCGTGGCGCGTCCGTCATTCTCATCTCATCCAACATCCAGCGCCTCGGCGTTCCCGGGTACTCCGTCTACTGCGCGACCAAGGCCGCGGTCCGGTCGCTGGCCCGAACCTTCTCCGCCGAGCTGCTGCCGCGGGGCGTCCGCGTCAACGCCCTCAGCCCGGGCGGCACGGAGACTCCCTTCTTCGACAAAGTCGGCCTGAGCCCGGAGGAGCTGGCGGAGTTCGGCCAGTTCATGAAAGAGCGTGTTCCGATGCATCGCTTCGCGCGCCCGGAGGAGATGGCCAAAGCCGCGGTCTACCTGGCCTCCGACGAATCCAGCTTCATGGCCGGATCGGAGGTCACGCTGGACGGTGGCCACGCGGAGATCTGAGTCACACAGCGGCCGCATCCTGCGCACGCGTCGTCTATGACAACGAGACGCGCCCGCGGCAGGCGTTCGGGCTCGATCCGTCCGACGGCCCGCGGGCGCCGTGGCCTCAGCGGAACGGCAGCGGCGCATGGTCGCTACCCCCGTTCTCGGCGGGCTCCATCACGTCTATCGCTGCGTGGCCTGCCCGGCGGACGAAGGTCTGACGCCGCCCGGCACGGCGGCGCCGATGCTCGTGCGCCCGCGCGGACGGATGTCGTTCCCGCAAAGTGGGCCGCCGCGGTCCGGCCCCTCAGGGGATGCGCACGCCAAAGGGGCTGGGCTCGGATCGGTTGCGCAAGTACCAGTCCATGAGGTTCGCCCGAACCGCATCCTCGTCGTCGAAAGCGAGCCCCTTGGCTTTGAGACGCTCGACCTGCTCAGCGGACCAGGCATCCAGCTCGACATCCAGCGTCTCGTGCTTAAGGGGGAAATTGACGAACTGCGGCTCGTAGTCCGGGTCCGGCGTCAGCTCGCGTTCCGTCCGGATCGCCTGGACCCGGAAATCCCCCAACGATCGTTGGCTGCGATAGCTTCCGAATCGCGCCACATGCTCGGAGACCAGCGAATCCGTCTCGGCGGTGGACTCGAAGACTTGGGCGCGAATCGGCTTGAGGAACGAGTTGCTCGTGTGCTGCGTATCGCCGGAGCCGCAGACGATCGGCACGGCCAGCACGTCCATCAGCGAGAGCAGGTCGACCGTATCGCCCTGACGCCCCGTGTTCCGATGGACCGTGAATTTCCCCTCGTCATCCCAATGCGTGTTCATCCACATGTTGAAGGAGTCGTGAGTGTCGTCGGGGGTCAGCCCGTATTCTCCGATCGACTCCGCCAGCGTGTCTTGGCAGTTGGTGTGGCTGTCGAATCCCCACGAGGCCTCGAACAGCTCGCCGCTACACCGCGATCCGAGGAGGTCGGTGACGCAGGTGTCCGGCATCTCCATGATCAGCATCATCAAGTTGCTACGCGGCGGCGCCGAGAGGACGTAGTTGCCCCGCCGCACGCGGAAGCCCTGGCGCCGCATATGCCCAACCGACATCCTCTCTTTGTAGTCATGGAGGTTGAAGCAATTGAAGTCCACGCACTGGCCGCCGACCTCCTGGATGATGCGCAGCACCTCCCCCTTGCGGAGGGGGAGGGCCTTGCCCGAGACCGGTTGTAGAAGAACGTCTTCGCGCTGTCGGCCGTAAGTCGCCATTGGATCTCGCCATTCCACCGGGGCTGCTCCCCGAGTCCCAGGGCCCCACCGCCTGGGCCCAGTCGGCGCGAAGCTAGTCACCGGGACCCGGACTGTCAAAGCCCGAGCCCGCTCGCTCGTGCCCAGATTCACAAAGTTGACGAGCCGACTATCCTCTCATCCGCGTGACACATTCGCTGCGCGCCACTCCTCGCGGGCGGCGCAGATATGTGACGGCGGGAGGGTTCCCATGGCCGAAGCCACGAAGAAGGTGCGGATCACCTTCACTGAACAGCAGATGTTCCTCTTAGACAAAATCCGCCAGGAGGGCACGTTCGGGTCCGACTACGCCGAGATCATCCCAGCGGTTTTCCGGGAGTCCATCCGGCAGCAGTTCGGGGAGCGCGGGGTGCTATGACGACGTACGGCGCACTCCGCGAAGACATCCTCCTTCAGCCCGTCTCCGGCAAGGGCGTCCCGGTCCACAAGGGAGAGGTGCTGCGCATCATCCAGGAAGTCGGCGGCGAGTGCGTGGACTTCAACTGCTACAACCTCCATGACTATCGGGAGTACATGGCGGTCGGGCATATGCGGCGCCAGGGCTTCCGCATTGGGCGGGGTGACTACGTCCTCTCCGCGCCCCCGCGCAGTAATCTCATGATGCTCGTCCAGGAAATGCCGGACACCTGCGTCACGGATCTCCTCGGATCGCGCTGCAGTCCGGACTTCTTCGAGGCCAGCTGGGGCTTCGAACGGCACACGAATTGCCAGGACACGTTCGCGGCAACGATCGGCGAGTACGGGCTGACCCCCGACGACACCCACGACTCCTTCAACATGTGGATGAACACGGGCTGGAACGATATCGGCCACTGGACGCTGCGGCGCAATACGGGCAAGAAAGGCGATGCCGTCGACTTGCTCGCGCTGATGGATGTGCTGGCCGTGCCCATCGTCTGCGGCTCGGGAGACATCTCGGGCCTGAGTAACTTCTTCCTCAAACCCATTCGCGTCCAGGCGTTCAAGAGTTCGGCGGATACGGAGGCCATCGCCGAAGAACACCTCGACCGGTGGAGCGGGCTGCGAAACCAACGCTCGCCGGACCAGTACCACGTCCAAGGCATCAAGCTCGACCGCGAACTGACGCGCGACCCCAATTACAAGCCGCAGTTCGTCAACTTCCCCCTCAAGAAGCAGGAGTTGGAAGTTGAGCTGACAGCCGACGACTACGCACAGGTCGAGCGCCTCAAGGCCAAGGCACTGGTGGACGACGATGAGGATGCGGTGCGGACGATGGTGATGTCCTGGTACGTGCGTAACCGATCGCAGCCGAGCCCGTTCGGGTTGAAGCCCTGACGCTCGGCTGGCGGCCGCCGTCTTGGGCCCGCACGGCCTGTCCGGCTAGCCCAGCAGCCACTCGAACACGTTCAGGGCGGCGACCCCGACCAGCGCCGCCAGGAGCACCGATCGCCGCACGTACACGACGGCGAGCGTGACGGCGCCCGCGTAGACGGCAGGGTTTGTCTCGACGCCGCCGTACGCGCCGCTCGGAAACAGGATGAAGGAGGTGGCCAGCGTGGCCATGGCCACACTGGGTGCCATCTCCAGGTAGTGCGAGACGATCGCGGGCATCTGGATACGGCCCGCGAGCGCGAGCACCGGGCCACGCGTGACGTAGGTCGCCGCGGCCATGCCGCCGATCAACGCGAAGATGTTTGGCGCATCCACTTGAGCGTCCCTCCAACCAAGATGGCGATGAGCATGGTTACCAGGACAGCGTGCGTGTGCTGCATCACTTCCGTCGTCCCGATGAGGAGCGGCACTATTAGAACCGTCGCCGCGACCTCGATCCAGCTGCGCCAGAGCGGCACCAGCATGGCAATGAAGATCGCGGGAATGATGAAGGCCAGGCCGATTTCGTCGATCTCGGGGACGGCACTGAAGACGGCGCCCCCGGCCATCGCGGTGGGGACCCACACCCCGTACATGAGCAGCGTTGCGCCCAGGAAGTACTGATCTTTCCGCGGCAGGTGGGGATGGCGGAGACAATCGGAGATGGACAACGCGTAGGCGGCGTCGACGAGTCCGTAGGCGAGCGCGCCGAGACGCAGTGTGGACCGATCGCGAAAGTATGGGCCGAGCGAACTCGCGTAGAGGACGTAGCGCAGATTCACGATGAACGCGGCGAGCACGATGGAAAGCAATGCCGCCCCTTGCCCCAGCAGCCCCACCGCAACGAACTGCGAGGGGCCTGCGTAGACAACGGCGGACATCAGGCCTGCCTCCGCCCAGCTGAGCCCCTGTGAGCGTGCCGTCACCCCGAAGATGAAGCCGACGACCGTCAGCCCGAGCGCGATCGGGACGGCATCCAGCACACCGCGCCGAAACTGTTGTCGCGCCGGGCGCTCCTCATCGACCTCAACGCTGGAGGACGATTGCGCCCCTGCGCGGAGCATCCTGAGCCAAGTGTGGGAATGCATCGTCTGGCAACTTACGGCACGGGGACACGAACTCGCGCGATCGTGTGCGTGTGCCGCAATCCGGATCCCCTCATCGCCGGATCTCCACGAGCGCGCATGTGAATGCAATCACAATATTGACACCGCTACAGCCAGACCGTATCCCGGCCGCGATTCGGCACGCAGCGTGGTGGGGGTTTCCGCTCCCTGCCGAGGCCCCGCTCGCTGCATGAGAGAGGTGACCGATGTATCGATGGTTTCTGCTCGTGGCAGCGCCACTCCTGTTGATCGCGATGGTGGCTGTCGCCTGTGGCGGTGATGACGACGATGGGGGGAGTACGACGGCCCCGGCGCCGGCGGCCGAGCCGGCGGCGGCCCCTGAGCCCGCGGCCCAGCCGGAGCCAGCGCCAGAGCCCGCGGCCGAGCCAGAGCCCGCGGACGACTTCAAGGTCGCCTATCTCCCCTGTGGTCGCATCAACGACCTGTCCTGGAGCCAGGCGGGCTGGGAAGGGGTCGAAGCGGCGGAGGACGCACTGGGCTTCGAACTCGCCCTTTCGGAGTCGGTCCCGCCGGCCGACATTGAGGCCGCAATGCGGGACTACGCCTCGCAAGGCTTCGACGTCATCCTGGCTCACTGCGGGACCTTCATTGACGCGGTTCTGAACCTGGCGCCGGACTTCCCGGATGTCTGGTTCGAAGCGGCGGGACTGGAAGAGTCGCCGGTGGCGAACGTCTTCGCCTACGACCCCCAGCAGCAAGAAGGTTCGTTCATCGCCGGTGTCCTGGCAGGGCTGACGACCAAGACCAACACTCTGGGCGTCGTAGCGGCGTTCGACTTCGCCGGGATCACCCGCCAGGTTGAGGGGTTCCGGCTTGGCGCGCGGTTCGCGAACCCGAACGTCGAGGTCGTGGACACGTACATCAACAGCTGGGAAGACACGGCCAAGGGCAAAGAGGCGGCGCTTGCCCAGATCGACGCCGGCGCGGATGTGATCTACACCGCGACCGATCAGGCGGCGGCCGGCGCCTTCGAAGCGGCGCGTGAGAACGGGATCTACGCGATCGCGCAGTACTTCGATCAGAGCGCGCTCGGGCCGGAAACCCTCCTGACGTCGGTGCTCTACCAGCAGGACCAGTTCCTGATCCAGGTCATTACGCTGGCGCGCGACGGCGAGTTGGAAGACTTCGCGGCGTTCCTGCCTGGCCTCGATCTGGGGGTGGGCGACCTCGCGCCATACCGCCAGCTTGAAGCTGAAATCAGCGCCCAGGCGAAAGACTGCGTCACCCAGATCGCCGCCGACATCATCGCGGGCGTGCTCGTGGTACCCGGCACGGCCGCGTTGGGCGTGGTCGGCGCCGCCAAGGACATCGATCCTGCCTCGATCGTTCCGGGCGGGACGCACGACTGCCTCGGGGCTGCCTAGCGGCGCCGGCCCGTGTGAGGCGCCAGCCAAGCGGCTGCGATGGCCTCGGGTTTGCGGCGGCTCTCGCCGCCGCGGACCCGAGGCCATCAGAGCGAGTCGATCCATCCTGCCCAGCCAGCGGCTGTATGCACCGGCCCGCGAGGAGCATGGCGCGTCGAAGGGCGAGAACCCGTGACCGCACCCCGAATCGAGATGCAGCGCATCACGAAGCGTTTCGGGTCGACGATCGCCAACGACGCGATCGACTTCGAAATCGAGCCCGGCGAGATCCACGCCTTGCTTGGCGAGAACGGCGCCGGCAAAACCACGCTGATGAACGTCCTTTACGGCATCCACCGTCCCGAGGGGGGCGCCATCCTCATCGATGGGCGCGAGGCCGAGATTCGCTCGCCGCGCGATGCGATCGCCCTGGGGGTCGGGATGGTCCACCAGCATTTCATGCTCGTGCCCACGCTCACCGTCGTGGAGAACTGTTCGATCGGCCGCGACCCGTTGACCCAACGCTTCGTGGCTGCGCCCATCGTGGCCGACATGGAGGTGATCGCGCAGCGCTACGGGCTGCGCGTCGACCCGAACAGCGTCGTTGAGGATCTGTCCGTTGGACTCCAGCAGCGCGTTGAGATCATTCGCGCTCTCGCTCGTGGGGCGGAGGTCCTCATCCTCGATGAGCCGACGGCGGTCCTCACCCCGCAAGAGGCGGACGAGTTGCTGGCCGGCCTGCGCACCCTGGTCGACGAAGGCAAAAGCATCGTCTTCATCACCCACAAGCTTCGGGAGGTGATGGCGGTGAGTGGCCGCGTCACGGTGCTGCGACGGGGGAAGCACATCGAGACGTTGCCGACGGCCGAGACGACGGAGCGGGAGCTCGCGCTGCTGATGGTCGGCAAGCCGGAACTCCCACAAGTGCAACGCACCGACCGAGAACCCGGGGATGTCGCCCTGGAAGTGCAAGCGCTGGACGTCCTCGATGACCGCGGCCAGCCGGCTGTCCGCGACCTTTCGTTCGCGCTGCGTGCCGGCGAGATCCTCGGTGTTGCCGGTGTGGACGGCAACGGTCAAGCGGAGTTGGCGCAGGCCCTCTGCGGCCTCCGGCTCTTCGCGCGTGGTGAATTGATCCTCGCTGGCGAACGGTTCACCGGCCGATCACCATCACGGTTGATCCGTGCCGGTTTGGCGCATATCCCGGATGACCGGCAGCGCTGGGGCCTGTTCGCCGATTTCACCGTCGCGGACAATCTTGTCTCCGACCGTCATTCCTGGCGTCCATTCGCCGTGTTGGGCTTCCTCGACCCGCGCGCGATCGCGACGCACGCGGTTCGCCTGATCAAAGACTTCGACATCCGTCCCGCGGAGAAGGATGCCCCCGCGCATTCCCTCTCCGGCGGGAACAAGCAGAAAGTCATCGTGGCGCGATCGCTGGCACGCCAGCCGGATGTGCTAGTCGTGAGCCAGCCCACGCGGGGCCTGGACGTTGCCGCGACCGAGTCCATTCGCCAGCAGATCCTCGCGGAGAGAGATCGCGGGGCGGCGGTGCTGCTCATTTCCGCGGACCTCGATGAAGTCATGGCGCTCAGCGACCGCATCGCCGTGATGTACGAGGGGCGCTTCATGGACGTCCTGGATGGTGATGGCGCAGAAATTGAGCACGTTGGCATGCTCATGGCGGGAGTCTCCGTTGCTGCCAGCGCCTGAGTACGGGCTTCCCGCGACACGCCATGGCCTCACCCATCGGGCCGGGGGGTCCTGATGCGGATCGCCGCTGCGAGCCGGGGCAGCGCGGTGCTTGCGAACGACCTGCCGGGCGTCGCCAAGGGCGCGGGGGCGATCCTGGTCGCGCTCCTCGTGACTGGCCTGCTGATGCTGGTCCTCGGCGTGAACCCCATCACCGCCTATGGCGCGATGCTCCATGGCGCGTTCGGCAGCCCGACGAACCTCAGTGACACCATCATCAAGACCGTCCCGATCGGCCTCATCGCGATCGGCGTCGCGCTGACCTTCAAGTGCGGGCTCTGGAACGCTGGCGGCGAGGGCCAACTGTGGTTCGGCGCTACCGCCGCGGTCATCATCGGCATCGAGCTGGACGGTCCGGCACCGCTCGTCATCCTGGCTGAGTTCGCGGGAGCCGTCGTCGCGGGCGCGCTGGCCGGGCTGTTACCCGCGATCCTCAAGACCCGCTACGGCGCCAACGAGATCCTCGTGACGCTGATGATGAACTTCATCGCGATCCTTGCGGCGGGCTACGTAATCAGTGTGGCCTACACGGCGACATTCACGCCGGCCACCGTCCGGATCAACGAATCTGGCGAACTCCCCTGGTGGGAGATCGCGGGCGTACGCCTTCACATGGGCGCCGTCTTCGCGGTGCTCCTCACGATCCTCGTGTACGTCCTCATGACGCGCACCACTTTTGGATACCGGGTCCGCGCGATCGGATCGAATCTCGATGCCGCACGGAACGCGGGCATCAACGTGGGCCGCACGCTGACGATCTCCTTCCTGATCGCGGGCGGTCTCGCCGGCCTGGCCGGGATGGTTCAGGTCACCGCCATACACCACAACTTGCTCAACGGGTTCTCGCCACCACTGGCGCCCTTCGGGTTCACGGCGCTGGCCGCGGCCCTCCTGGGCAGGTTGCATGCCGTCGGAGCCCTCGTCGCGGCGTTCGCGTTCTCGGCGCTCCTCGTGGGCGGGCAGGCGATGCAGCGCGCGGAAGGGATTCAGTTCTCGCTGGTCTTCATCATCCAGGGGCTCATCTTGATCTTCCTGCTCGGTCTTCGGGTCGTCGGGCGGGAATCAACGCGCGTGACGTAGGGCGGGGGCCACGTGGAATTCTTCGGTGAGTCGGTGTTCTGGGTTGGACTCTTCGCCGCCACGATGCGTCTCACCGCGCCGCTGCTGTTTGCCGCCACCGGAGAACTCTTCGCGGAGCGCGCCGGCGTCCTCAACATCGGCCTGGAAGGGATGATGCTGATCGGCGCCTGGGCTGCGTTCATGGTGGCGAACGGGACGGGCTCCGGCTGGGTGGGGGTTCTCGGCGCCATCGCGGCGGGCATGTTCCTGGGCCTGATTGTCGCCTACCTCTCCGTCAGCCGGGGCGCCAACCAGATGATCACGGGGATCGTGATCAACATCTTTGCCCTCGGCTTCACCAGCTTCGTCTACCGTGAGACGTTCTCGGTGAACCTGCCCTCCGTGGACGCCTTCCAGCGGGTAGAGATTCCGCTCCTGGCGGATATCCCGCATGTGGGCGACATCTTCTTCGACCAGACCCTGCTCGTGTACCTCGCCTTCCTACTCATCCCGGTGATGGGGTACGTGCTGTACCGGACGCAGTTCGGCATCACCGTGCGGGCGGCCGGTGAACTGCCTCAGTCGGTCGACACGGCCGGCGTCAGTGTGCTGCGGGTCCGGTACCTGGCGATGATCGTCGGGGGAGGCTTCGCAGGCCTGGCGGGCGCAGCCCTCTCAATCGGGCAGCTGAGCCAGTACGCCGACGGTCTGACGGCCGGACGGGGGTTCATCGCGCTCGCGATCGTGCTGCTTGGACGCTGGGATCCCCTGAAGGTCCTCCTCGCGACCCTGCTGTTTGCGTTCGCGGACGCGTTGCAGCTGCGCTTGCAGGTGGAGAGCATCGGCATCCCGCAGCAGGTCTTGCAGATGTGGCCGTACATCCTGGCGATCATCATTATGACCGGCTTCCTGGGACGCGCGCGGCCGCCCGCGCAACTCGCCGTGCCATATCGCAAGGAGAAGTCATGAAGGCCTCGCCGCTTGCGACGACACGGGCGGAGTGCTCGCTTGACGATTCCGTGGCCGCTGGCTAGCCTCCGGCCCTCGGTGGACACAGCGGCACTGGAGCACCATGCGGCTTGCCCCGGGGGAGGTGACCCATGACGGCGTACGGTCAGATGCGCGAAGACATCCTCCTGCAGCCGGTGTCCGGCAAGGCCCTGCCCATCTACAAAGGTGAAGTTCTGCGCATCATGCAGGATGCGGGCGGGCAGTGCGTCGACTTCAACTGTTTCAACCTGCACGACTACAAGGAGGCGATGTCCGTTGGGCAGATGCGCCGCCAGGGCCTCCGAGTCGTGGAAGGTGACTACGTTCTCAGCGCCGCGTCACGCAGCAACTTGCTGATGTACATCCAGGAGATGCCAACGACGTGTATCACGGACCTCATCGGATCGCGCTGCAGTCCGGAGCTGTTCGAGGCGACCTGGGGCTACGAGCTTCACACCAACTGCCAAGACACGCTGGCCGAATGCATTGGTGAGTACGGGCTCACGCCTGACAACACCCATGATTCCTTCAATATGTGGATGTATACGGGCTGGGACGATCGCGGACGGTGGGGCATTCGGCGCAACGAGGGCAAGCCCGGCGACTACGTCGATCTGCTCGCGCTGATGGACGTACTGGCGGTGCCGATCGTCTGCGGCTCCGGCGACATCACCGGGATCAGCAATTTCCTCCTGAAGCCGATTCGTGTGCAGGCTTTCGAGAGTTCCGCCGAAACGAGCGCCCTGGCCGAGGAGCACTTGGACCGCTGGGGGCGTCTCCGCTCCCAGCGCACCCTCGCGGATTTCCGGATCACAGACATCCGCACCAAGCTGGAACTCGTCTCCGACCCGACCTATGAGCCGCAGTTCGTCAACTTCCCCCTCCAGTTCCAGGATATCGAGATCGAGCTGTCGGCAGAGGATTATGACCAGGTCCGGCGCCTGATCGCGGCGGGAATGGCGGACGACGACGAAGACGCCATCCGATCGGCCATGATGCAGTGGTACCTGCGGAACCGGTCGGAGCCGAATCCGTTCACGATCAAGACATCATAGGCTCTGACAGTCTGGCCAGCGACTTTCTGCGGCCTTTCTAGGCGACCTGTACCGGCCGCCCGGAGCGGGCGGACACGTTCATCGCCTCCACGGCGGCCACGCCCGCACGGATCTGGGGGGCGCTGACGGGGTAGGGCGTGCCGCCCTCGGCAGCGACGGCGAACGTCTCGAGCTCGGCCCGGAGCATGTCGAAGGGTTCGAACCGCCTCACCGTCGGCGCGACCGGGGGTGGGAGGGGAGACAACGGCGCCGGTTCCGGCGCGAGGACGTACTCAAGCCGGTCCATGCCGAGTTCGCTGATCGCCGCCCACCCGCTCGAGCCGAAGACCTGGAAACGGTAGGCGAATGGGGCGGCCAGCCCCATATTCAGGGAGGCAGCGATCCCGCCCTGCGTGCGTAGCAGGACGGACGTGGTGTCATCGATTGGCAACCGGCCCGTCCGATTCAGGCTCTGGCAGTAGACCTCGTCGATCGCGCCGAACAAGTCGATCACCGAGTCGATCAGGTGGGGACCGAGGACCGTGAGCCCCCCGGCCGGGGTCTCGACCGGATCGGCGCGCCACTGCTCCGCTGACAGGACGAGTGCATCGGCCGCGCACATCGTCGCCTCACAGAAGGAAACGGTTCCGAATTCCCCGATCCGCACCCAATCGCGCAGTTGCTCCATGGCGGGATGGAAGCGCCGCTGAAAGCCCACGCCCAGCGTCACCTCGGCCGCGTCCACCGCGCGCAACGCTTCCTCGGCGGACGCCGTCGTCTGCGCGAACGGCTTCTCCACAAACACGTGCTTGCCGGCCTGTGCGGCGGCGGCCACCTGTCCGGAGTGCCGCGAATCCGGCGTCGTCAGGACGACCGCATCGATATCCGGCGCTCGCAGAACGTCATCGAAGCTCTCCAGTAAGCGGAAGCCACGCTCCACGGCAAACGCTTCGCCTCGGGCCCTTGTCCGCGTCGTGCCGATGTTGAAGCGAATGGCCTCGCTCCGATCTTGCACAGCGTCGACGAGCGCTCGCCCCCACCACCCAAGGCCAACGATCGCCGCGCGAATCATGGGATTGCCCCCTGCCGACTGCGGGCCGCGCGAAGTGACCACGCCGCACCACGCGGCGCAGACGAGGCCAGGGTACCGCCCCGATCCGTTGCCGGACGTTTTCGGCGATAATCAGCCGCCAAAGGCAGCGAAAGGAAGCAGCATGGCGTTCTTCATCTGCAAGACGTGCGGCGTGGAGTTCGCGGAGTCCGCGGCGCCTCCGGATCGGTGCCCCATCTGCGAGGATGAGCGCCAGTTCATTGGCTGGCAGGGGCAGCAATGGACGACCATGGACGAACTGCGTACGGCCGGGTACCGCAACGAGATCCGCGAGGAAGAAGCGAACCTCCTCTCGATCAGCGTCGTTCCGGCGCTCGGCATCGCCCAGCGTGCCTTCCTCGTGCGCACGGCCGCGGGCAACGTGCTTTATGACTGTGTTCCCTACTTGGACGATGGCACGGTCGCTGCGATCAGGGGCATGGGTGGCATCTCCGCACTGACGTTTTCCCATCCGCATTTCTACGCCAGCATGGCCACGTGGAGCCAGGCGTTCGATGGTGCGCCGATCTACATCCCTGATGCCGATGCCGAGTGGGTGATGCGCCCTGACAGCGCGGTGCGCCCTTGGGACGGCGCGCCGCTCGAGCTCGTTCCGGGCGTGACTCTGATCCAATGCGGCGGTCACTTTCCCGGCAGTGCGGTTCTTCACTGGGACGCCGGGGGCGACGGCGACGGCGTGCTGCTCACGGGCGACACGATCCGGGTGGTGATGGATCGGCGCTACGTCTCCTTCATGTGGTCCTACCCGAACATCGTGCCCTTGCCCGCGCGCGACGTCTCCGGCATCGTCGAGGCCTTGCAGCCGTACGACTTCGACCGTCTCTATGGGGGCTGGTGGGGTCATGTCATCCCGCAAGGAGCGAAGGCCGCCGTGACTGCCTCAGCCGCCCGCTACGCCCGCTTCGTCGGGGGCGGATCGGCCGTGCTTGAGGAGCGGGGAGCGGCGCCTGCCTCAGCATCTCCATCCCTTGACCGCGCGGAACGAGACGGCGGGTGAGCAGTGCTCGGCGCGTCCACATTGACTTGCAGCGGCGCAGATCCCTACCCTCCCGCCAGCACCCGCGCTGCCCACCGTGACAGCAGCGAGTCCGGATGCGGGAACGGTAAGGGGCCACCATGACAAGCATCGAACTTGAGGACTTCAGCGCCGAGCTGGAGGCAATGAATCGCGATCTGGAGATCGATCCGGCGGAGACGGCGATCGTGACGATCGACATGCACCGCGGCCACTTGGACCCGGAGCTGGCGACGATGCCGGCCCCACGGGAGGTCCAGGAACGCGTCGTTCGTGAGGCCGCCCGCGTGTTGCGCGCGGCGCGCGCGAAGGGCATCCCAGTGGTGCACGTGGTACTGCGATGGCGCCCGGAGGAGTACGGCAAGTACATCATGCGGCGGCCCGGCGGCGCCCTGGGCGGCATCTTGCTTTCCGAGGCGGTGCGGGACGACCCCACGCCGGCGCTGCGAGACGGGGTGCGGCATAACCTCGTCGGATCTCGCCAGACTGAAGTGATCCCGGAACTCTGGCAGGACGGCGACTACCTGATCGACAACAAGAAGACCCTCTCCCCCTATCGGGGAACAAACCTGGAGTTGCTGTTGCGCGGCACGCTCGGGGTGAGAAGCGTGATCCTGATGGGGATCAACACCAACACCTGCGTGCAGAACGGCGGCTTCGACACGCTCAACCTGGGCTTCCGCCCAATTTTCATTTCGGACTGCGTGGGCTCGATGTACGGCGAGGATCTGCACGTCTTCGGCTTGCAGAACGCCGCCCGCTGCCTCGGCTGGGTCCTCAGCGCCGACGAGTTTCTCGGCAAGATCGGCGCTGACGAAGAAGCACAGTATCTGACCAAAACGTCCTAACTGGAGCTGCCAGGCCGCTCGGGACATGCCTTGCCCCCCAGAACCGGCCCGGATCCGATGCGGGGAGCCGGGCCGCCGGGCTCGCCCCCAGAGTTGATCCAGGGGCGATGCGAATCCGTGTAGGCAAGCTCCGTAGGCGGAGTGGGGGCGGCCTTCGTTGGATTCCCGACGCCACGTCGCCATCCGGGCCCGGGCATCGGGCAGGGAGAGAAACCAGGAAGGGTTAGGGAGTTCCTGTCGTAAGCGGGCGTTGAAGGAATCGATGAAGGCGTTGGCCGTGTGGACGTGCCGCCAAAGTTGATCCAGGGGCGATGCGACCTCCCCGACCGCACAATCATGTGACTCGACGCGGCGTAACCACTACGCTTCGCCGCCCGAAGATTCGGAGGTACCCGTGGCCAAGACTGATCGCGAAGTCGTAGCGACTGCGCCTGGCGTCGAGTTTCCGAAAGGACTGCCCGTCTCGGCTGCCGTCAAGAGTGGACCGTTCGTCTTCCTCAGCGCGATGAGCGCCACGGACTGGGAATCGGGTCTGGCCGATGGGGCCTGGGCGGACGACGGTCTGCCCCTCCACGGCGCCAGCCCCTACGCCTATGAAACCCGCGCCGTCTACGAGAAGATCGGCGCCGCCCTCGACGCGGCCGGCTCCGCCTACAGCCAGGGCATCCAGATCAACCAGTGGGTCTCGTCCTACAACACCGCCGGTCCCTCCGTCGCAGGCGGCGCGGTCGCCGAGGGCTGGCGGCCCAGCACGGCCGGTGCTCCCCATGACGGTGACACCGGGCGAGCCTCCAAGTATCGCGACCAGCGAGCGCTCTTCTCCGAGAAGTACCGCAGTATCTGGACACCCTACCTCGCCACTCGCAATGAGTTCCTCACCGTCGATCGCCCCAGCAGCACCATGATGCCGGTCGACCGGCTGCTCTGCGCCGACGCCCACATCGAGGCTGAACTTGTCGCGCTCCAGAACGACAGCGGGATCGCCAAGACCGTCATCGAGCACGAGGTCAGCACGCCGCTTGGCGGCTACTCCATCGCGATCGCCGCCGGGCCCTGGCTCTTCACCGCCGGCTTCGTCCCGGTGCAATTCGCGACCGGCTCCGCTGACGCCCTCGCTGGCGGCGCCCGCGACGCGCGCGGCCAGGACTCCTGGGGCGGCCCCGCCCCCGGGGTCTTGGTGCCCGACTGGCTCTACTACGGGAACCAGGTCGCGAATGAGGTCGCCGAGGTGCTGCGCCAGCTCAAGTCCACGGTCGAGGCGGGAGACGCCCGCTGGGAAGACGTCGTCAAAGCACGCCTCTACTGCACGCCCAACGCCATCGCGAACCTCCCCGCGATCGACGACGTCTGGCGCGAATTCTGGCCGGACAACCCGCCCGCGCGCGGCATCATCCCCGTCACATCCATCGGCATCGCGTTCGGGAACATCGAGATCGACCTCATCGTGGCCCGCACGAACCACGGCAACACCATCGAACGGATCGGGGACGGGAACTTCCTGCCGCAGGTTGGCCACGCCACGCCCGCCGTCAAGGCTGGCAACCTCCTCTTCCTCTCCACGCAGCAGGGCCGGAACGAAAGCGGCGCCGTTGAGGAGAACGTCCTGCAGCGGCGGCACTTTCCGCACCTGGGTCGCGCCGTGCGCGACGAGATCGGTC
Organism: Dehalococcoidia bacterium; assembly: GCA_965247775.1. Taxonomy (GTDB): domain Bacteria; phylum Chloroflexota; class Dehalococcoidia; order Bin125; family Bin125. The sequence continues at coordinate 273,076 of OZ252031.1, read as the reverse complement.
GGATCCAAGAGAACACCCAGGCGCTCTGCGAGGCAGCCGGCACGAGTATCGAAAACACGGTCAAGGCCGACCTCGTATTCGACGACTTCGCCGACATCCCGGCCGGCCTCGACGCCTGGGGCCGCGCCTTCACCCGCGGCTTCCCGGCCTCGGCGATCGTGGAATGTCCGCCCGGCGTCAATGAGGTCCCCGGCTGTGGTGTGACGGCCGACGTCACGGTGCATTGCGACTAGCCCCTCCGCGTTCTCGCGTACCCGAGCGTCCGCTCGATCGACGAGGGGGCGCGGAAGGGGTCACTCGTGCGCGAGGCCATCCAGGATCCCGAGCCGGGCCGCTCTCCGCGCCGGCAGCAGCGACGTGAGCACGCCCAGGACCGCGGCTGCCAGACTTGCCTCACGAATCGCCATCGACGCACCTCCCGAACGCGGAGCAGGGGGCTGCCGGCGCGAGGCCTACGAGAGCCCGTCGAGGGACGGCGCGCCCCGCTCTTCCTGCCGCTGGAGCAGGGCTTCTCCCGCTCCCACGCCCGCCAAGTGACTCAGGTAGATCGGCACCAACGGCAGGACGCAGGGAGAGAGGAACGAGAGGAACCCACCGACGAAGGCGATGCCGAACCCGAACACCCCCGTCACGTTCCCCGTCGTCCCGCTGGCGTCATCCGCCGCCCCCGGCAGGAAGGTGAAGCTGTCGTTGAGCACTTCCACGTTGTCCAGGAAAATCAGCATCCCCATGAACACGATCAGGATGCCGCTGCCGATGGAGACGAGCGCCATGTGCGGGCCCAGCTTCTTCAGCACCGCCGTGGACGAGCCCAGCGCCGCCCCCGCGATCAGGAACGGAATTCCCAACCCCGCCGCGTAGAAGACCAGCAGCAGTGTGCCTTGCGCCACCGATCCGCCGTCCGCCGCCAGCGTCAGGATCCCCGCCAGAATCGGCCCCACGCAGGGGGTCCATCCCAGGGAAAACGCCGACCCGACGAACACCGACTTGCCGTACTTCCGGAACCGCCCGCGCGGCGCCGCCTTCGTCGCCACAGAAGCGTCGTTGCCGAACTGGTACGTCCGCAACAGGAAGGGAATCGTGATCAGTTCCGCCAGGTGCAGCCCCAGGATGATCAGCGCTACCCCGGCAACCCGCTGAAACCAGATGATGTTGTCTTGCAGGGCGAAGCCCACGAGCCCCAAGGACGCCCCCAGGATGATGAACACCACCGAGAACCCGCCCACGAACGCCAGCGCATGGAGGAACGTGGCGCGGCGCGGGGGGACCAGGACAGGGCTGCTGCCGGCGAGGACTTGCGCAGTGGCCATGGGCCTATCCTAGTCCGGGCTCAGAATGGGGGCTTCCCCAGCGGTCCGGTACTCGCGATACGGTTCGCGGGCCGGCCCCAGATTCACCCGGCCGGCCTCCACGCGGCCCCCGGCGGGTGGATCCGCCAGGCAGGGCGGCACCTTTCGTGACCTCGCTCCTCAGTGTGGTCATCCCCACCCTCAACGAGGCGCCCAACATCGCCGGCGCCGGCGCCAGCGCCCGTGCGGCCGGAGCCCGCCTCGTCACGGGGGAGCGGGGCCGCGGCCCCCAGCTCAACCTCGGCGCCGCCCACGCCGCCGGCGACGTCCTCTGCTTCCTCCAGACCGACGTCCGCCTCCATCCCCGCGCCGGCGACGCCATGCGCCTGGCACTCGCCGATCCCCGCCTCGTCGGCGGCAACTTCCGCGTCGACTTCGGGCCCAGCCCGCACGCCCGCTTCCTGGCCGCCTTCTGCCACGTCATCCGACAGCTGCGCGTCTACTACGGCGACTCCGCCATCTTCTGCCGCGCTGCCGCCTTCCGCGCGCGGGCGGCTTCCCTCCCCACCCTCTGATGAAGGATCTCGCTTTCGTACATCGCCTCCATCGGCTCGGTGGCATGGCCTATCTCTCCCCGGCCGTCGTTGCCTCGCCCCGTCGCTGGGAGCAGGGCGGCATCGCGCAGGCCTGGGCCTCCTGGCTGGTCATTCAGAGCGGCTATTTCCTGCACGTCCCGCCGGCTCATCTGGCCCGGCTCTATCACCACATCCGCTGAGGCCTGGCCACCCCCAGCCGGCCTGCCCTCGCCATCTTCACCCGCGACCCCCAGCCCGGCCGCGCCAAGACTCGCCTCGCCGCCGCGATCGGCGACGAGGCCGCCGCGGCGATCGCCTGCGCCCTCCTGCGCGACACGGTCCAGGCCCTGACCCCGCCCGGGGCACCCTGGCACTGCGCGATCTTCGTCGAACCCGCCGCCGCCGGCCACGTCACCGCGCTCACGGGGCAGACCGACGTCCGACTCCAGCTCGGCGGCGATATCGGGGCGCGCATGGCCGCCGCCGACTCCCTTTTCGCCGACGGCTTCACACCGGTCGTCCTCGTCGGCAACGACATCCCCGGCCTCAGCGCGGGCCACATCACGGAGGCCCTGGACGCCTCGCGCCGCGCCGGCGCTGTTTTCGGCCCTGCCGCCGATGGCGGTTACTACCTGTTGGCCCTCCGCCGCCTCCGCCCTAGCCACGAGCACCGGCTCTTCCGGGACTCGATCCCCTGGGGCAGCGACGGCGTCCTGCGAACGTCAGAGGCGCTCGCGACGCGGCTCGGACTCCGCACCCGCCGCATCCGTGTCGAGTGGGATCTGGACACCGCCGCCGATCTGGCTAGCCTGCGCGCGAGGGCCGCCCGGGACCCCGCGGCGGCGGGCCCGCGCCTCCACGCCGTACTGGCCGATTTGCCGGTGGCGAACGCGTCACGGGGAAAGGAAACGCAATGAAACTGGTTACCTTCACGGCCGGCGGACGCACCCGGCTCGGCGCGCTCGACGGCGACGAGGTCGTCGATCTCGCGGCCGCTGCCCCCTCCCTTCCCGGCAACATGCGCGATCTCCTCGCCGCCGGGGCGCCCGCGCTGGCCGCCGCCCAGGCCGGCGTCGACGGTGGTCGCAACCGCCATCCACTCCCGGCAGTGCACCTGGAAGCGCCCGTACCAGATGCCACCAAGATCCTCGCCGTGGGCCGCAACTATCAGGAGCACATCGACGAAACCGGCGAGAGCCGCCCCGAGTTTCCGATCATCTTCAACAAGCAGCTCAACGCCATTACCGGCCCCAACGATCCCGTGATCCTGCCGCGCGTCTCCAGCCAGCTGGACTACGAGGGTGAACTCGGCGTCGTCATCGGCCGTCGCTGCCGCTACGTCTCTCAGGCCCAGGCCCCTTCCGTGATCGGCGGCTACACCGTCATCAACGACTACAGTGTGCGCGATTGGCAGCGACGCTCCCCCACCATGACCCTCGGCAAGTCCTTCGACACTCACGCCCCCTTCGGCCCCTGCCTCGTCACCGCCGACGCCATCCCGGACCCCCACAACCTGGACCACAAGACCTGGGTCAATGGCGAGTTGCGCCAGGACTCCAATACCGAGCAGTTCCTTTACAACATCTGGGAGATCATCGAAACCATCTCCAGCGTCTGCACGCTCGAGATCGGCGATGTCATCGCCATGGGGACCTGCTCCGGCGTCGCCATCGGCTTCGATCCCCCCAAGTGGCTCCGGGTCGGCGACCGCGTCCGCGTCGAGTTCCCCGCCATTGGCGCCATCGAAAACGAGATCGTCGCCGAGCCGGAGGGCGCCGCGTGGATCGAGTAGCGCCGCTCAGGCCTCGCCGTCGGCTGCCAACGACGCGCGCACTCGTGGCCAGTTCTTGGCCAGCGCCGGCGTCGGGCGTGCGGCCGCCGGCGGCGCCGGCTGATAAAAGCTGCCCGCGGGCGCGGTGATCAACTCCACCAGGACGGGGCCGGGCAGCGCCAGGATGTCCTCCAGCGCCGCGTCCAGCGCCTCCACGTCGTCGAAGCGGAACGTGTGCGGATAGCCGGCCTCCCGCGCCATCCCCGCGAACGAGAGCGCGCCCTCGCCCGGCAACGGTTGCCCCCCGCTGGTCTCGTAGACCCCGTTGTGAAAGACCACGTGCAGGAAGCGTTCCGGGGCCGCCTGCGCGATCGTGGGCAGCGAGCCGAGCTGCATCAGCAGCGATCCGTCCCCGTCCAGCACCCACACCGGCACGTCCGGCCGCGCCAGCGCCACCCCCAGCCCGTACGTCGATGCGCCCCCCATGAAGCCGATGTTGATCAGGTTGCGCTCGCTCGGTGACCGCTTCAGCCAGGGCCCCAGCGCCGTCATCGCCCCCACCACCACGGCCTCGCCCCGCAGCCGCGCCAGCGCCTCGAGGACCCCGTCCCGCGGCATGCGCCGCACCGGCTCGCCTCCCGGCATCAGACGGTCTCCGCTCCCAACAACAGCACCACCGGTCCCCCACGCCCCTCCGCCTCGTCATATGCCTCCGGCAGGTAATGCAGGTCGTCCCCTCCGTCGATCACGTAGGCAGGAATCTCCAGCGCTCTTAGCAGCGGTTGCGCCAGCCGCACCATCGAGCCGAAATCGTCGCGCGGCGCCTTCGCCGGGTCCCGCCCCAGCAGCCCCACCAGCAGGACAATGGGGAAGCCGCCGTCGATGCCCATGCCGCGCAGGTTGTTGACGCACGCGTAGAGTCCCGCGTGCTGGATCTGGAGCAGCGGCCGTCGTCCACCCACGATCAGGCCGGCGCAGATCGCCACCCCCTCGTCCTCACTGCTCGCCTGCACGAAACGGATCCTGCTCTGGGCCTGCAGCGCCTCGATCAGCGTGCGCTGATGGGTGTCGGGAACCGCCACCACGTCCTGCACGTTCGCCTCCCAGAGGGTCTGGAGCAGGTCGGCGGCAGCGATCGATTCGGCAAGGCGTGGCGCCACGGCCCGTCCCTTCCGCCGGGAGGATAGAGCACACCGAGACCACTGGAAGTCGCCCGGCGCGGATCTGGGGGCGATCGGGCCGAGCTGTAAACGTTTTCCCGCCTGGGGTGTCGTTCCAACGGGAGGCACGCGGTGCGGCGCGCGAGCGCTGTCGCGATGTCGGCCGCGCGCGGCGGGGCCCGACTCGCCCGCGGCGACCGCAACAGATCTCGCCACCCAGTCGGCTGGAGTGCGGCGCATCCCGACGAAACGACGGCCTTGTCGGCTGCCGGCCGGGCCTGCGCCGCCAACCTGGGCCGCTCCGTCGAATCCCCCTGTTCGAGACGATGGCCCGCGCAGACTGGCACACGTTCCAGGTGCTGACCAAGCGATCGATTCGGCTCGCGCAACTCGCACCGAAGCTCCCGTGGCCACCCAACGTTTGGATGGGCGTCTCCGTTGAGAATCAACGGTTCACGCCACGCATCCACGACCTGAGGCAAACCGATGCGGTAGTGAAGTTTCTCTCGTGTGAACCGTTGCTCGGTCCCCTTGAGCTGGACCTTGAAGGAGTGAGTTGGGTGATCGCGGGAGGCGAGAGCGGACCACATGCGCGACCGATGCAGGCCGATTGGGCGTTGTCGCTGCGCAACCAGTGCCTCGATAACGGCGTCCCGTTCTTCTTCAAACAGTGGGGAGCGTGGGGGTCGGATCTCAGGCGCCGGTCGAAGGCTGCGAATGGACGAATCCTCGACGGGCGTACCTGGGACCAGATACCGACAAGCTCAGAGCAAGCGGCCTTGACCTGACTCGGCCGGTTGCTTGAGTATCCAATCCCAGATCTGCCGCGACGCCGCATGCTTACTCGCTGGGATCAAATAGTACAGATGTTGACCGAATTCTCCTTGCGTATTGATGAGCCGCGAGTCCTTCGGCTGCTCTGCGTATCCGATCTCCATCAGGCGGTTCCGATAGAAATCCACGACCGTACTCCGACGCCTTTCCCACCACGGACGCCACTCCTTCGTGCCGAAATACTCGGTCACCTTCGCGCTGTCTGGGTTTCGGTTGATCGCCATCCCGAGCGGGAAGTTGATGAGCAACTCGGTTCGCCATGTGGATATGGCCTCGATCGTTCCCCAGCGCGGATCGATGCCCTGTGTACCTAGGAACACGAAGGCCGGTGCCTGCTTCGGCAACATCCGAACAACCGTCGGCAGCTTTTCGTTCACATCGCCGACCACGATTTCCCACGTCCGGTCGGTTCCGCGCGCCTCGATCGCGGCTGCGAACTCATCGGCGGTGGCCTGATCTCCTTCAATAAAGATAAGCTTCGTAAACGGGGGCTGGTTATCGGTGCCCCCAGCATCAAGTGCGATCAGCGGTGATCCCGCGACTAGATCACCAGACTCACGAATGCGGTTCCATCCAGGGCCTGCGAAGCCGTCGATGTAGATCCGATCCCTGGCTCTGGTCGTCGCTTGAAGGTAACCGGGAAGGTACAACCCGAGGAGCCTGAGTTTCTCACGCACCCACGGTCCGGCATCGCGTGGCATTAGGATCAGGGCCTTGGCCGAACTTCTGGCGTCGAGGAGGGACGGACGCCGCAATCAGCATGAACCACATCAAGCAGCGTCGGCTCTGCGGCCTCCCACTTCAAATTCAGTGTTAGCAGCGCCGGTATGTTGTTTGCTGGCCTTGCCCGCAATTGCCGCAGGGCGGAAGCCGGTCGCTGGCATCGTCAAGGTTGACCACCCAAGAGCAGTCGGTGCGGCAATACCTGCCGATCCCGGGCTGTTCGCCGACGTTGTTCGGCAACGTCCTCGCTCCTCGAGCTGGCTCGAGGGTATGATCACCTCTCGCAGATCCTACCGAAGTAGAACATGCGTGTCAATCACACGCCCTCCGATTCCCCCCTCTCCATCCGGGGTGTCCAGCGGCCAGGGGAAGGGGAACGTCGTCGACGGCGTGTAGCGCGGGCGATCCTCCAGGCTCGTCCCCAGGCGCAGCAACCACAGTTCGTGCACCCGTAAGTGCAGCACGCCGAACGTGTAGTCGTCCTCGCGCGCGATCACGATGAGTTGGTGATCGGGGAGCGTCGGCGCAGACAGCCAGATCCGGGCAGGCTTCCCCGGGTCGCTCGGGCGAATACGTGAGCGTCGCAACGGCCGGCGACGAGAACGCCCGGCCGGCGTCCGACCGCGTCGCCCTGCTCGTGCGTCGCGCGACCGATGCGGCGGCCGATCTCCGCCCGAACGTCGCCCCCTAGTCCGACGCCCGTCCGGCCCATCGCGCGGGGGAGGCCGGACGGCCTCCCCCGTCCTGCGTCCTCCGGTCCCCTGCGGGTGCCAAATGACATACGCCCCCGCCCGTCCTCCGTAGAATCGGCCCGGGAGTGCGGCAGATGGGATCGCAGCAGGGCCCGCAGGACGCAGCCGGCGACACGCCGGGCGAGGGGGCGGCATTCCCCCAGGAGAACCCGAACCGCCCCCGGGAGTACCACGGCGCCCGTACCCTCATTGTGGCCCTGCTCATCCTGCTCGCCGTCGGTCTGCCGCTTTGGCTCACGCTCGGCGGGGGGGACAACCCCAGCACTCAAGGCGACTTCGGCATCGTCGCCCTCCCCCCCTATCTCAACCCGGCCGCCCTCCCCGCCGGCGACGAAATCGGCCGCCTCGCGCCCGACTTCGAACTCGAAACCCTGGACGGTGATCGCTTCCGCCTCTCCGACTGGCGCGGTCACCCCGTCGTCGTCAACTTCTGGGCCTCCTGGTGCACCCCCTGCCGGCGGGAGGTGCCCGTTCTCATCCGCTTGCAGGACCAGTTCCGCGACGACGGCCTGATCATCGTTGGCGTCAACATCGAGGAGGCCCGCAGCCCCGCCCGGAGCTTCGCCGGCGAGTTCGGCATCAACTTCCGCTTGCCCATGGACTTCACCGGCGGCGTCACCCGCGCCTACGGCATCAGCGGCCAGCTCGGCCCGCCTCACACCTTCTTCGTCGACCCAGACGGCGTCGTTCGCGACATCTTCCGCGGCCAGGGACCGGACGACGCTTTCGAACAGGTCGTCGGCTCCCTCGTCACGACCCTGTCCGTGCCCGTCGGCCCGCGCCTGCTCCCCGGACCCAAGGCGCTACCGACCGGACTCGACGACGGCGAGGCCGCCGTCGGCCCTGCCGTCGGCGACCTCGCGCCCGACCTAGCCCTGATCGACGCCCAAGACCCCCAGCGCCTCTGGCGTCTCTCCGACCAGCGCGGCGCCGCCCAACTCCTCGTCTTCGTCCGTCCCGGCTGCGCCAACTGCGACGATGAACTCCGCCGCACCGTCGAGGCCGCCGCCCGCGCCGGCGTCCGCCCCGTCATCATTCGCACTCCCTCCCCCCCGCTGCCCACCCCAGCCCCCTACGACGCCCTGGTCTGGGAGCGCCACAGCGCCGCCCTCTTCGGCGCGGGCGCCAGCGTGGAATACGCCCTGATCGATGCCGGCGGCCTGATCGAGGCCCTGCCCGCGGACGATGCCGATACGGCGGTCCTGCTGGCCGCTCGCCCCGTCCCCGCGCCCGCTGCCCCAGCGGACGGCTAGTCGCGCTTCGCCAACGGCCGCGCGAAGCTCAGCTCGTGCCCGTCCGGGTCGCGGAGATGGAAGTACCGCTCGCCCCAAACCGCGTCGCGCGGCGCGAACTCCGGCGAGAAGCCGGCGGCCACGGCGCGCGCGTGCATCACGTCCACGTCTGAGACATGGAAAATCGCCCGCCCCCACCAGCGCACGCCTTGCCCCCCTTCGCCGGTCAGGTTCAGATAGCCCTCGCCCACCGCATAGCTCGTGAACCGCGCCCCCGGTCCGCCCGCGATCCGCTCGAACCCCAGCGCCTCGTAGAAGGCCACGCTGCGGGCCATTGCACGCGTCGTCAGCGTCAGCGCGCTGATCGCCTCCACCACCACTTCGGAGTCCGCCTCAGACATCGTCGCGCCTCGGCCGGGGAGCCCAACCGCTAATCGGACCCCGCTGCCCACTCCTCGTTGAGGATGGTGTCGATGAGCGCGTGCATCAGCCGGCCCTGCGCCACAATCCCCACCACCTCGCCGCGCAAGTCGTCGAGCACCGGCAGATGGTGTACGCCGTCCACGCTGAAGCGCTGCACCGCCGCCCCCACCGGCTCGTCCACGCCGACCAGCACCGGGTCCGCTGTCATGAGATCGCGCACCGCCAGATCCGCCCCGCTGTCCCCCGGCTCGAGGTGCAGCACCGCATCCCGCTCCGAAAGAATCCCCACCAGCGCCTTCCCCTCCATCACCAGCAGCGCCCGCACGTGATGCTGCCGCATCCGCCACAGCGCGGTTTCCATCGTGTCGTCCGGCGCCACCGCAACGGGATCATCCACGTAGACGTCCGAAATCGGCACCTCCAGGAGCAGCCCCTGCAAACGATCGCGCGGGAGCAGAATCTCGGCGTTGCTCGGGATCCAGTCGGAGTCCTCCCAGGGGTTCTCATCGTTCAGCGCCGTATACTGTTCGTTCGCGCCCGCCACGGTCACGCCCCTTCCCGCTGCCACGGTGAGTTCGGGGCGGGCGGCTGATTCAGGATCGCCTCCGGCATCGCCTCCGCGATATAGTCCAGGATGTCCCGCGTGCGAATGATCGCCCGCAGCGTCCCGTCCTCCTCCACCAGCGGCAAATGGCGCACTCGCTCGCGGTCCAGCAACGTCAGCGCGTCGCGCATGCTGGAATCCGGGGGCACCGTGATCACCGGTGCGTCCATCACCAACCCCACGGCCGTCTCCACCGTCACCGCGCTGGAGAAACACTTCTTCACCATGTCCCGGTCCGTGAACAAGCCCACCAGCTTCCCATGGTCCATGACAGCCAGACAGCGCGTCCGCTCCTGCCGCAGCAGCGCCGCGGCCTGCCCCAGCGGCAGGGTCCGCTCCACGCGGATCGGAGGACGACGGGCCAGCACGGAGACGGGGACTTCCAGCATGGGAACCTCGTGCGCGAAGTCCAGGCAATAGTTACTCCTCAGTGTAACGTCCCCCCGCCGGCCTCACGGCCCGTACGATGGACACGAGGGAATCAGGGGAAACGGGGGAGGCCGTGCGTCTGATCGTCATTGGGGGCGATGCCGCCGGAGGAGCCGCCGCGGCGAACGCCAAGCGCCGCCGGCCCGGCCTCGACGTCCGCATGTTCGAACGCGGCGACTGGACCTCGTATTCCGCTTGAGGCTTCCCCTACGTGCTCGGCGAGCACGTGCACGGCTGGCAGCCCCTCATCGCTCGCAGCCCCCAGGAGCACGAACGCCGCGGCGTCCAGGTGCGCCTCCACACCGAAGTCGTCGCCATCGACCTCGCCCGCCGGGAGGTGCATTGGCGCCGCCGCCACGCCGGCGATCCCGAGCCCTCCGCCGAGGGCCGCGACGGCTTCGACGCGCTCGTCATCGCCACCGGCGCGGGCGCCTTCCGGCCCAGCCTGCCCGGCCTGGAGCTGGGGCACCCGCTCTACACGCCGTGGCAGGCCCGGCGCCTGGGCGCAGCGCTCCAGGGCGTGCAGCACGCCGTCATCGCCGGCGGTGGCTATATCGGCCTGGAGATGGCCGAGAACCTGCGCCGGCGCGGCATGGACGTGGAACTCATCACCCGCGCGCCCCAGGTCATGCGCCGCACCTTGGACGAGGACATCGCCATCGAAGTGCAGCGCGCCGTCGAAGCCGAAGGCGTCGCCGTGCGCTGCAACACGGAACTCACCGGCATCTCCGCCCACGGCGACCGCCTCATCGCGCGCACCAGCGACGGCGAGATCGCAACCGACGTCGTCGTGCTCGGGCTGGGCAGCCGCCCGCGCGCCGCACTCGCGGCGGAGGCCGGCGTCCCCCTCGGCGCAACCGGCGCCATCGCGGTCGACCACGCCCAGCGCACCGCCATCGACGGCGTCTACGCCGCCGGCGATTGCGCCGAAGCCTGGCACCGGGTCATGGACCGCTGGGTCAACTTCCATCTCGGCACCATCGCCAACAAGGCCGGGCGCGTCGCCGGCCTCAACGTCGCCGGCGCCACCGAGCGCTTCCCCGGCGTGGTGGGCACCGCCATCTCCCGCATCTGCGACACCGAAGTCGCCCGCACCGGCCTCTCCTCGCGCGAGGCGGCCCAGATTGGCCTGCCCGTGCGCAGCCGCACCGTCGCCACCTCCACACGCGCGGGCTACATGCCGGAGTCCGGATCCATGCACACCAAGCTGCTCACCGAGGCCCGCACGGGCCGCGTCGTCGGTGGCCAGATCGTCGGCGCCGACGGCGCCGCCAAGCGCATCGACACCCTGGCCACCGCCATCAGCGCCGGCCTCACCGCCCGGGACCTCGTCGACCTCGACCTGGGCTACGCCCCCCCCTTCTCCCCCGTCTGGGATCCCGTCCAGACCGCCGGCCGCCAACTCGTCTGAGTGGCTGGCCGGCCGCTCACCGTACGCCCCCGTCTACCAGACGTAGCTCAGGGCCAGCAAGACACCGAAGACGAGGTGCAGCTGCCCGCTCAGCTTCAGCATCCGGTTCAGCGCCCGTCCCTCCATCCCAGACAGCACCAGCCGCACCAGCACCAGCCCCAGCGGCAGCGCCAGCCAGGTCTCCATGGACCACCAGGGCATGAGGTCGGCGGCGGCGAAAATCGGCGCCAGCGCGAACGCCCCCAGCACCAGCGCCGCGTACTCCCGTCGCGCCCAGGCCGGTCCCAGGATCACCGCCAGCGTGCGCTTCCCCGTCTGGCGATCGGTCGGGACGTCGCGCAGATTGTTCACCACCAGGATCGCCGTCACCGTGAAGCCCATCGGCACCGCGGCCGCCGCCGCCTCCCAGGTCAGCGCTTCCACCTGCACGAAGTAGCTGCCCATCACCGCCACCAGCCCGAAGAAGACGAAGACGAAGATGTCCCCCAGCCCCCGGTACCCGTAGGGCCAGGGCCCGCCCGTGTAGAGGTAGCCCGCCACGATCGAGGCCGCTCCCGCCCCCAATACGGGCCAGCCGGCTTCCACGATCAGGTACACCCCCAGCCCCGCCGCCCCCGCGAACGTCAGCGCCGTCGCCAGGGCCATCTGCTTCGGCGCCACCAGCCCCGCCACGGTCGCCCGCGTCGGCCCCAGCCGCTCCGCCGTGTCCGCTCCGTGTTGGAAGTCGGCCAGGTCGTTGGCGAAGTTCGTCGCGATCTGGATCAGCAACGCCGCGAACAACACCACCAGGAAGACCCCCACCCGCAGATCCGCGTCCACCGTCGCCGCCGCCGTCCCCACCAGCACCGGCGCCAGCGCCGCCGGTAGTGTCGCGGGCCGCGCCGCCAGCAGCCAGATGCGCGGGCCGGCGGCGCGCGGCACAACGCTTGCCGGCGGCCCCACCCCGCTCACGCGCACGGGCTCACGGCCCTACGGAAAGCGAGGGAACTGAGCGAAGTCGGGCCGGCGCTTCTCGATGAACGCGTTGCGGCCCTCCTTGGCCTCGTCCGTCAGGTAGTAGAGCAGCGTCGCATCGCCGGCCAGCTGTTGGATCCCCGCCAGCCCATCCGTGTCCGCGTTGAACGACGCCTTCAGGAAGCGCAGCGCCGTGGGGCTCATCGTCAGGATCTCGCGGCACCACTGCACCGTCTCCGCCTCCAGCCGGTCCAGCGGCACCACGGTATTCACCAGCCCCATCGCCAGCGCCTGCGGCGCGTCGTACTGGCGGCACAGATACCAGATCTCCCGCGCCTTCTTGTGCCCCACGATCCGGGCCAGCAGCGTCGCCCCGTATCCCCCGTCGAAGCTGCCCACCTTCGGCCCCGTCTGCCCGAACCGTGCGTTGTCCGCGGCGATCGTGAGATCACACACGATGTGCAGCACGTGCCCCCCGCCGATCGCGTAGCCCGCCACCATCGCGATCACCGGCTTCGGCAGCGTCCGGATCTGGCGCTGCAACTCCAGCACGTTCAGGCGCGGCACCCCGTCCGCTCCCACGTAGCCCCCTTCCCCTCGGATGCGCTGGTCGCCGCCCGAGCAGAACGCCTCGGGGCCCGCGCCGGTCAGGATGATGACGCCCACTTGCCCGTCCTCGTGTGCTCGGCTGAACGCCGCCTGCAACTCGAACAGCGTCTGCGGGCGGAAGGCGTTCCGCACCTCCGGACGGTCGATGGTGATCTTGGCGATCCCCTCGGCCGTCTCATAGCGGATATCGCCGTAGTCGCCCTCGGCCTGCCACTGCGGGAGTGCGTCCGCCATCGTTGTTCGCCCCGCCTACCGCCCCGCGCTCAAGCAGGCACGGGCATCTCCGCGCCGATGCTGCGCAGCAGCAGCGCGCGGAGCGTCCCATGAATCTCGTCCAGCGAACGACGATCCCGCCCCGTCACGTAGCGCAGCAGCACCGCGTCCAGAGCCCCCATCCAGGCCTGCGCCACCACCGCCGTGTCCATGGCCGTGATCGCCCCCTGCGCGATCGCCGCATCCAACTGCTCCTCAATCAGCCCCGAGAACTCGTCCTGAATCGCCGTCACCCGGGCGCTGAATTGCGGCCCCGCCCCGCTCGCCTCCACCGCGAACACGCGCGCCAGCGTGCGGTGCTTGGCCAGGGTGCGCAGCAGCACACGCAGGGCCGCGTCTGCCTTGGCCACGGGCTCCTCCTCGGCCGCGATCGCCTCCTCCACCTTGCCCCGTAAGAGCGCTGCCGTGTGGTCCAGCAGCGCCAGCAGGATCGCCTCCTTGCCAGGGAAGTGGAAATAGACCCCGCCCTTGGACGTCTCCGCCTCCCGCGCGATCTCCTCCACCGCCGCTTCGCGATATCCCCGCCGCGAGATCACGGCTGCGGCCGCCTTCAGAATGCGCTGCTGGCGGCTCCGGGCGCGCGCCTGCTGGACGGGCATCTCGGCGATCCTCCCCATCCAAGAAACCGACCGATGAGTCGGTTTTGTTACGCTAACAGCCGCCCCGGAGGCGGACAAGACAGCCGCGCCGCCTCGGCCGCAGCAAGGACACCACATGTCGCCGCCCGGCCCGCCCCCTCCGCTGCGCCCCGCCCCCGGCTCTCCCGCTCCACTCCCCCCGGCCCAACGCGCCACCGAAGTGCGCACGATGTTCTCCGCCATCGTTCCCCGCTACGACCTCATGAACCGCTTCATGACCGCTGGCCTGGACGGCCGCTGGCGCGCCCGCGCCGTGGCCGCCGCCGCCCCACGTGACGGCGCCGTCCTGGACCTCGGCACCGGTACGGGGGACTTGGCCCGCGACCTCCGCCGCGCCGGCGCCCGGCAGGTCGTCGCCGGCGACTTCGCCCGCCCCATGCTCCTCGCCGCTCGCCGCAAGCGTGGCCTGCGCGATCATCCCGCCATGCACTGGACCATGATCGACGCCCTCCGGCTTCCCTTCGCCGACGCCTCCTTCGACGCCGTCACCAGCGGCTTCCTCCTGCGCAACCTCGTCGACCTCCCGGCCGCCTTCGCCGAGATGCTGCGCGTCCTCCGCCCCGGCGGGCGCCTCGTCGCCCTGGACATGACCCACACCCCGGCGGGCGCCCGCGGAGCGCTCGTCCGCAGCGGCCTGCGCTACGGCGTCGCCCCGCTGGCCGGTCTCCTCTCCGGCCATCGCGCCGCCTACCGCTACCTGCCGGACTCCCTGGACGGCTACCCCCCTGCCGAGGCGCTCGCCCTCCTCATCGAAGGGGCGGGCGCGCAAGACGTCCGTCTGCGCCGGATGGGCCTGGGCACGGTCGCCCTGCACACAGGCCACAAGTCCGCCGGCTAACGGCGAGGGCCCCTCTGCCCGCACCCCTCAGGGCCCGGCCGTCGTCAGCAACCCGATACTGGCCGTGAACCCGTGCAGGAAATTCGCTTCCCCCACCGGTCCGATCTCCCCGTTGCAGAAGAAGCCCGCCGTCGGCACCTCCCCCAGTGCCGACGCCACCGCCGCCGCGTCGTGGTGCGGCTCCCCGAACAGCCCCTGCCCCCGCCCGTTGCATGCGCACAGCACCGATCCCAGCACCACTTCGTCCGCCGACAGCGCCGCGCGCGCCGCCTCCAGGTGCTGCCGCAAGTCTTCGTGCGCCGCCGCCGCGTCCCGGAACTGGAACTGGAAGGTCTGCCCCACGCGCGGCAGGGCGTTGATCGCGATTGCTCCCGATCCCTGGTCCACGCCGGTGATGTTGCGGATCAGGTAATCGCCGCGGCCGTGCTCCTCGCGATACTCGTCCATCGCCAGACCCACCAGAAGGTTGCGCCCCACCCGCGACCGCGTCGCCTCATCTAACTCCGACAGCACGTCGCGCAGCACCTCCAGGGCCGGCCGCGATCCGAGCGTCTGCACCAGGTTGCGCTCGCAGTCGGTGATCGTCAGAGGACGGCCCAGCGGCTCCGCCCCCTGCGCCACCACCGGTCGCAGCCGCACGCCTTCCAGCCCTAGCAAGGCCGCGCCGTCCTCGTACACGCGGTCGTCCAGGAAGACCGACGTCCCCGCCTCGTTGTTGTGCGCCGACGCCATCCCGCCCAGCAGCACGATCTCCGGCCGCCGCGCCTGCAGTGCCTGCACCAACTGCTCCGTCTGCAAGCTGAAGGGGTCCGCAAAAAGCAGCCAGGAATCCGTCGCCGCTTCCGTCAGCGTCGTCAGGCTCGCCTCCATCGTCTCGCCCGGAATCACCGCAATCGGGAAGAAGCGCGCCCCCGGCAAGCGCAACGTCAGCACGGAGATCGCGGCGCCGTCCTCCGCCTCCACCCCTGGCCCGATCACGCTCTGCCCCGTACAGCCGATGAGGTGGCGCGCCCCCAACCCCGCCCGCAGCCGCTCGCAAATCTCCCGCTTGTGCCCGAACAGCGAGTCAACGAACACCAACGCGAGGTCCACCGGTGCCTCGCCCGCCAGATCGGCCAGCACCGCCCCCACCACATCTTCCCACGTGTCCCCACCGCGCAGGGCCGCCGCGGCCCGCCCACCACCCCCCACCATCCGGGCCTGCGCGCTCAAGGCCGGCTCTGCGTTCGCCTCATCCAGCTCCATGGCGGATCCTCTCGTTGCCGCGAGCTTACGCGACCCCCGTCTCCCTCGCACGGCGCACCCGCGTCGCCCCCAAACGGGCCCTCCCCACTACGATGACCCGGTGTCCGCCGCCGACCGCCTGCCGCCGTCAAGCTTCCCCTCCCCCGAGACCCTGCGCCCCATCGAGGACGCCGCCGTCGCCATCGCCCACGACGCCGGCAGCCTCCTCCTCGACCGCTTCCGTACCGTCCTCGACGTCCAGTTCAAGGATGACCACGGCCACGACCCGGTCACGGAGGTCGACAAGGCCGTCGAGGAGATGGTGCAACTGCGCGTCGGCCGGGACTTCCCCGATCACGCCATCCTCGGCGAGGAGGGCGCCAGCCATGGCCCGCTCGGAGCGGACTTCGTCTGGGCCATCGATCCCCTGGACGGCACCACCAACTTCATCAACGGCCTCGCGATCTTCAGCTCCTCCATCGGCGTGCTCTGGCGAGGCGCGCCCGTGGCCGGGGCACTCTTCCTGCCCGGGGGCGGCGCCCTCGGCGCCGGCGTCTACCACTGCCGGCGCGGCGGCGGCGCCTTCTTCAACGCCGACCCCCTCCGATTCCGCCCCACCTCCCTCCCCCCCGGCTCCCGCATCAGCTCCGTCCCCGCCGGCGTGGGCGGCGTCGTCGGGCCCAGTGGCCGGCAACGCTTCGGCACCGCCCGCACGCTCGGGAGTTCCGCCGCCGAACTCGCCCTCACGGCGGAAGGCACCTTCCAGGCCGGCGTCTTCGGCGGACTCAAGATCTGGGATGTCGCCGCCGGCAGCGCCCTCTGCCTGGAGGCCGGCGCCGCAGTCTGGGTACGCGGCAGTGGCGCCGGAGACTGGCGCCCGCTGGAACATTTCCGCGGTGGTCCCCACCGCGCCCCAAGCCTCGGCGAACTGCTCGGCTGGAGCGATCGCCTCGCCGCCGGCGCACCCGGGATGCTGCCTGACCTGCCCCGCGACCTCCAGCGGGAGCAGAAGCGCCTTTCCGTGCTCCGGCGCCTCCTCTTCGGCTCCGGCGAAGAGTGAGGCCCGCGCCGGCTTCAGTCGTACGTCCAGGACACCGTCCGTCGCGGCGCCAGCCGCAGATACACCCCATCCTCCGACACACGCCCCGGCAGCGCCGCCTCCGCATCCCCCCGCGCCCGCGCCGCCGCGCGCGCCAGCCGCAGCCGCTCCCCTCGATCGCGCACGATCGAGGCCTCCCCCTGCAGCAACACTCCCGCGATCGCACCCCCCACCTTCGCCGACGTCACCAGCACCGACGCCCGCGCCTCCCGCTCCACGTTGCGCACCTTCTGCGTACCCTCCTTCATCCCCAGATAGACGTCCTCGCCCAGCCGGAAATAGCCCAGCGTCACGCTGTGCGGGTATCCGTCCGGCTGCAGGGTGGTCAGTACGGCCCACTCGCTGCGCGCATCGAGGTAGGCGGCCACCTCCTCCGCAGACATCGAACGTCGCTCCCGCGATCGTTTGGCCATGCCCGGCCCCTCTCCGGCGCTGCCTACGATATCGCTGCGAAAGGAAACGCCGTGCGCGTGCTTCGCGGGCCTGAGAGCGAGGAGATCGGCGCTGCCGCCTTCGACCGTCTCGCCGCCCCCTACGACCACATCCTCACGGACATCGGCTGCGGCGACGGCGCTCTCCCCTACCGCCTCGCCGCCGCCCACCCCGGCGTCCTCTGCCTCGGCCTCGACCCCCACGCCGCCGGCCTAGCGAAGTACGCCCACAAGGCCCGCCGCAAGCCCGCCCGCGGCGGCCGGGAGAACCTGCGCTACATCGTCGCGGCGTTGGAGGAACTGCCGCCGGAACTCGCCGCCCGCGCCGGCGCCATCACCATCAACTTCCCCTGGGCCGCCCTCCTCGAGCACGTCCTCGCGCTCGGACCGGACGGACCGGCGACGCTTGCGGGCGCCCTTAACCATCTCGCCGCCCCCCACTGCGCTCTGCAACTCGTGCTCAACGAGGTCACCGACCTACCCGCAGTCCCCACCCTCGATCCCGACGGCCTCGTCCACCGCCTCACCCCCGCCCTCGCCGCCGCCCGCTTCCACCCTCAGCACACCGCCTGGCTTGGCCCGGAGGCTCGCGTCCGCAGCCGCTGGGGCGGACGCCTCATCCGTGGCAGCGGGCGGCGCGTCGTGCGCCTGCGCGCCGTGCGCGGCGATCCACCCCAGCCCCTGCTCGCCCTCCTCGACGATGTGGCCTCCTGAGCGCGTCCGACTCCCTCACCCCGAGCCCCGGCTGCGGCATCAGCGCACCGCGAACACGTCGTAGGTCACCGTGCCCGCTCCCAGCCACCCCGACCCCACCGCCACCACCCGATTGAGCCAGTCGTACTCCTCCGACGCCGTCTCGAAGCGCAGCGCCACGCGCAGGTAGTACGCGTCCGCCGCCAATTCGCCCGCCAGCGCCTGCGGCAGCTTGCCCTCCGGGATCACCGCCAGGCCCGTGTACGGCATGTAGATCAGCGCCCCATCCCGCGCCCGCAGCGTCGCCCGCACATCAAGCTCCAACGCCCCGTCGCCGCGCTGGAAGAGCCAGTCCCCACCGTCCGCCACCACCGCTCCCTGCAACGCCGGCCCCTCCACCGTGCCCCCCGTGATCGGCCCGATCAGACGATGACCGATCGGCGTCGTCCCCACATCGATCGTCTCACCCAGATCGAGCGTGAAGCTGAAGAGATACTCCGTCCCGAGGTCGGGCATGCAGGCGCTCCTTCTGGGGCCGCCCGCGCAGAACCCTCTCGCTCGCTCGCAGCCCCGGCGGAGTCTAGCGAAGTCCTTCGGCCCGTGAGCCGCCCGAGATCGCCGGCACGATCGCCACCTCGCCGCCCTCCGGCACCTCGGTCAGCAATCCCGCCCCCGCGATGGAGCCATCCACCGCCACCGAGATCTCCGGCCGGATCTCCCCGTTCTCCACCAGCCGCGCCCGCGTGCCGGGGTACTGCCGCTCCAGGTCGTTGAAGACTCGGCGCAGCGTCGCCCCCTCAACCTCCACCCGCTCCGCGCCGTCCGTCAGTTCCCGCAGCAGCTGCGGGATCAGCACGGTCGGCATCGCCCACCACCCCCAAGCAAGGCGCTACTCGTCGTCCGGCAGCGTGCGCTCCAGAATCGCCCGCGGTGACATCGGCAGCTTGCGCATGCGCACGCCGATGGCGTCGTTGATCGCCGCGTGCACCGCCGGCGCCGGCGGTACGATCGGCACCTCCCCTACCCCTCGCACCCCGTAGGGATGCCCCGGGTTCGGCACCTCCACCACGATCGTGTCGATCATCGGCAGGTCCAGGGCCGTCGGCATGCGGTAATCCAGCAGGCTAGCGTTCAGCAGCCGCCCGTCCTCGCCGTAGACGTACTCCTCGTTCAGCGCCATGCCGATGCCCTGCGCGGCACCCCCCTGCATCTGCCCCTCCACGTAGGCCGGGTGAATCGCGGTGCCGACGTCCTGCACGGCCGTGTAACGCAGGATCTCCACCTTGCCCGTCTCCGGGTCCACCTCCACATCCACGATGTGCGTCGCGA
Source organism: Dehalococcoidia bacterium (assembly GCA_965247775.1). Taxonomy (GTDB): domain Bacteria; phylum Chloroflexota; class Dehalococcoidia; order Bin125; family Bin125. The sequence continues at coordinate 253,785 of OZ252031.1, read as the reverse complement.
ACGCGGGCCCCGCCGTCGTCTTGACCACGTTCGCCCGCCCCACGATCATCCCGCCCGTCGTGCGCTGCTGCGCCGCCAGCTCCTTGAACGTGAAGGCGCGCTCCGCCCCCTCCTCATCGGCCGGACCCCGGATCACACCGTCGTCGTCGTAGCTGACCGCGTCCGTTTCCACGTCCCAGATCTTAGCCGCACGCTCTGCCATCTGGCCGCGGATGTCCATCGCGCATTCGTACGCGGCCCAGCCGCCGGCGAACGCCGTCCGGCTGCCCCCCGTGACCTGCGTGAACCCCACCGAGTCCGTATCCACCACGTGCGGCTTCAGGTCCTCGCTCGGGATGCCCAGCGCCTCCGCCATCTGCATCGCGATCGAGGCGCGCGTGCCCCCGATGTCCACCGAGCCCAGCACCAGCGGCACCGTGCCGTCCCACTGCACCTGCGCCGATGCGCTCGACTCGAAGCCAACGTTGAACCAGAACCCGGACGCCACCCCCCGCCCACGGTGCTCCCCGCTCAACTCGGACTGGTAGTGCGGGCTACTCTTCGCTGCCTGCAGGCAGGCCTCGTTCCCGATCGGCCCGAACTTGAAGCCGTCCGCCCGGGTCGTCCCCTCTTTGGACGCGTTCTGCAGCCGCAGCTCCAGCGGGTCCATCTCCAGCGCCTCCGCCAGTTCGTCCATCAGGCACTCCGCGGCGTAGCCCGATGCCGGCGCACCGGGCGCCCGATAGGCCGACACCCGAGGCTTGTTCACCACCACGTCATAGCCGTTGATCAGCTGGTTCTCGACGTCGTAAGGGCCGAACTGGCACATCGCCCCTGCCCCCAGCGGCGAACCCGGGAAAGCCCCCGCCTCGTACGCCAGGTACGACTCCACCGCCGTGATCGTCCCGTCCCGCTTCGCTCCTACCTTGGCCCGCACGTAGGTGCCGCAGGTCGGCCCCGTCGCCTCCAGCACCTCCTTGCGCGACATCGTCATCTTCACCGGCTTGCCCGTCTTCTTCGACAAGAGCGCCGCCAGTGGCTCCAGGTAGACGTTGATCTTCCCCCCAAAGCCGCCCCCGATCTCCATCGGCTCCAGCTTCACCTTGGCCACCGGCAGGTCCATCAGCTGGGCCACGGCGTCCCGCACCCCGAACATCCCCTGGGTGCTCGTCCACACTGTCACCTGGTCGTCACGGCTCCAGAAGGCGCTGCCGTTCTGCGGCTCGATGTAGCCCTGGTGCACCATCGTCGTCTCGTATTCTCGCTCAATGACGACGTCTGCCTCCGCGAAGCCCTTCTCCACGTCCCCCTTGCTGAACTGCAGGTGCAGCGCCACGTTCGTGGGCGTCTCCCCCGTCGAGCCGTCCGGCTCCTTCGTCCGCAGATCGTCGAGCAGGATCGGCGCCCCCGCCAGCATCGCGTCGCGCACGTCTTGCACGTGCGGCAGCACCGCGTACTCCACCTCGATCAGCGCCAGCGCGTCCTCCGCGATGTGCGCATCCGTCGCGCACACCGCCGCCACCGCGTGCCCCACGTACAGCACTTTGTCGCGCGCCAGGACGTTCTGCTGCAGATGGCCCATGTTGTGCGCCAGCCCGCCCGGCGTCGCCATCCCCTCCAGCACCGTCGGGAAGTCCGCCGCCGTGATCACGGCGCGCACACCCGCCAGAGCCTCCGCCTTCGCGGTGTCGATCCGCTTGATCCGCGCGTGCGCGTGCGGGCTGCGCAAGACCTGCCCCGCCAGCGCCCCGGGCAGTTGCAAGTCGGCCCCGTACTCCGCCCGGCCGATCACCTTGTCCACCCCGTCCGGGCGGATCGGCCGCGTCCCGATCACTTTGTAAGGCTTGTCCGCGATCACCATGGAGAACGCCTTTCGCTGCCTGCCGCGACAGGAGGGAGCCTAGGAACCGTTGCCGCGCATCGCTGCCGCGTGCTGCACCGCACGGATGATCTTGTCGTAGCCCGTGCAGCGGCAGAGATTGCCCGCCAGCCAATAGCGGATCTCATGCTCACTCGGGCTCGGGTTCTCGTCCAGCAGCGCCTTCGCCGCCACCAAGAAGCCCGGCGTACAGACGCCGCACTGCAGCGCCGCGTCCTCCAGGAACGTCTGTTGCAAGGGATGCAACCCGTCACTCCCCGCGATGCCCTCCACCGTCGTCACTGTCGATCCGTCCACCTCGCCGGCCATCACCAAGCAGGAGTTCACCAGCCGCCCATCCAGGATCACGCAGCAGGCCCCGCAGTTGCCGTCGTTGCAGCCCTCCTTCGGGCCCATGATTCCCGCCCGATCGCGCAGCGCCTCCAGCAGGCTGTCCCGCGCCGACACCAGGACATCGGTGGCTTCGCCGTTGATGGCGGCGCTGATCAACATCTTGTCGCTCACACTCGTCACTCCCTGGCTCGTTCCGCCGCGCCGCGGATCGTGCGCTCGGTCAGGACCGCGGCCAGGTGCTTACGTTGCTTGATCGACCCCCGCATGTCGTTGATCGGGCGCGCCGCGGCTTTCGCCGCCGCCGCCGCCGCCGCGATGCTCGCATCGCTCAGTGGCTGGCCCACCAGCGCCTCGGCGGCCTCCGCCACCAGCAGCGGCGTGGGCGCCACCGCGCCCAGCGCCACGCGCGCCCAGCTCACCCGATCCCCGTCCACACGTAGCTGCGTGGCGGCGTTCGTGACCGCGATGTCCATCTCATTGCGCGGAATGAAGCGCAGGAACTGCGCCCCGCTCTGCGGCACCGGCGGCGGGAAGTGGATCGCCACCACCAACTCCCCCGGCTCCAGCACGCTCTGCCCCGGCCCCGTGCAGAAATCCTCCACCGGCACCCGGCGGCGCCCGCCCGGCCCCGCCACCTCCGCCTCCGCCTCCAGCACGATCATCGCCGGCAGCGTGTCGCCCGAGGGGGAGGCGTTGCACAGGTTCCCGCCCAGACTCGCGCGCCCCTGGATCGCCGTCCCGCCCACCAGCACTGTGCAATCGATCAACGCCGGGTAGTGCTGCTGCACCGCGGCGTCCCCGTAGATCGTGTAGCAGGGAGCTGCCGCCCCCACCCGCAACCCCGCATCCGCATCAAAGTCCACCTGCAGGACCTCGGGGATCCCCTTGATGTCCACCAGCAGATCCACGTCCCGCTGCCGCGCTCGTGCCTGAACGATCACGTCCGTCCCGCCCGCCAGCACCCGTGCCCCCGCCCCACCCCCGTGGAGCGCCGTTACAGCATCCTCCACGGTGTCGACGCGGGCGTATTGCAGTTCCTGCACGCGGAGTTCACCCCTTCTGCAAGGCCCCACTCGGGGCGCCGCGAGCAGCATAGCGGACCGAAACCGCCGGCGACGCCCCTAGTCCGCCCGCTCCCCTTCGCCCCGCAGGACCAGCCGCAGCAGCACGTACCCCAGGATCGCCGCCAGGATCGTCGCCGCGAAAATGCCGATCTTGGCATCCTCCACCAGCACCTCGTCGTCGAAAGACAGCGTCGCGATGAAGATCGCCACCGTGAACCCGATCCCCGCCAGCAGCGCCGCCGCGACGATGTGCCCCCATCGCACCCCCAGCGGCAGCGAGGAGATCCCCAGCCGCACCGTCAGGTACGTCGCCAGCGTCACCCCGATCACCTTCCCCAAGAGCAGCCCCGCCACCACCCCCCAGGCCACGTCCGACTGCACGGCATCCGAGATGGACTCCCCCGTCAGCTCGATCCCCGAGTTCGCCAGCGCGAAGATCGGCACCACCACGAAGGCGCTCCAGGGCCCCACCGCCAACTCCACCCGATGCAGCGGACTCTGCGTCTCCCGCGCCACGTCCGCCACGTGCGCCACCGCCACATCGGCCAGGTCGGCCCGCACCACCCGCTCCGCCATCTCCCCCGCGTACATGCCCTCGTGCCGGCCCGCCTCAGGGTCCGTCCCGGGCCGCGTGTGCGGATCCTCCAACGGTCCCCGCCCCATCGCGCCGTGGAAGTCGTCCAGCAGCGCCGTGACCGACGTCCCGAAGCGCTCCCGCACGTACAGTGACCCGGCCGGCGTCATCAAGCCCAGGATCACCCCCCCGATCGTCGCTTCCACCCCCGACTCGAAAATGCACAGCCACAGAATCGCGCCGATCGGCACGTAGGCCAGCACGGGCCGGATCCCTCCCCGCTGCATCAGCACGATGAATGCCACCGCCCCCATCGCCCCCAGCAGCCACTCGATCGCCAGGTCGTCCGTGTAGAAGACCGCAATGATCAGAATGCCCCCAATATCGTCCGCCACCGCCAGCGTCAGCAGGAAGATCTTCAGCTGGATCGGCACCCGCGGCCCCATCAACGACAGCACCCCCAGCGCGAACGCGATGTCCGTCGCCACCGGGATCCCCCAGCCCCGCGCCCCCTCGCCCCCCGCGTTGAAGGCCGTGAAGATCAGCGCCGGCCCCACCATGCCCCCCAGCGCCGCCATCACCGGCAGCATCGCCTGCCGCCGATCCCGCAGCTCCCCGTACACCGCCTCCCGCTTGATCTCCAGCCCGATGACGAAGAAGAACACCACCATCAAGGCGTCGTTGACCCAGCCCTCCAGCGACTCGGACAGCGTCAGGATGTCGAAGTCCAGGACGATCTCCGCCGTCCAGAAATCCTCGTACGCCTGCGGAAACACGTTCGCCCAGATCAGCGCCGCCGCCGCCGCCGCCACCAGCACGATGCCGCCCGCCGCCTCGATCCGCACGAACTGCAGCGTGGGCCGCACCACGTACCGTGGGATCAGGCCCACGCCCTCGCGCCAGGGCGGACGGTAGATCTCCGCCTTCACCGGTCCTTCGTCGCTGCGCACGCGCCTCCCCCGGTCTGCGCCCAGCCTAAGCCGACCGGCTCACACGTTGAAGCCTCAGACGTTGAAGTACGCCGCTTCGGGGTGCGCCGTCACGATCGCGCTCGTCGACTGCTCCGGCACCAACTGGAACTCCTCCGACAACGTCACCCCGATCTCCTCCGGCCGCAGCATCTCGAACAGCAGCTTCTGATCCCCCAGATCCGGACACGCCGGGTAGCCGAAGCTGAACCGCGCTCCCCGGTAGCGTCCCGCGAACAGATCCCGCGGCGTCTCCCCGTCCTCCCCCCCAATGCCCAGCTCCTCCCGCACCCGCCGATGCCAGAACTCCGCCAGCGCCTCCGCCATCTCCACCCCGAACCCATGCCAGTAGAGGTACTCCTGATAGCGGTTCGCGTGGAACAACTCCTGCGCGCGCTGGCTCACCCGTGGCCCCACCGTCACCACGTGGAACCCGGCCACGTCCATCTCTCCGCTCTCCACCGGCCGGTAGAAGTCCGCCAGACACAGCCGCCGTTTCCCCTCCTGCCGCGGGAAGCGGAAGCGCAGCCACTCGCTGCGCCGGTCCTCCCGATAGACGATCAGGTCGTCCCCATCCGCTTGCACCGGGAAGTAGCCATACACCACCGCGGGCTCCAGGATCCCGCCGGCGATCGCCTCGTCGCTGAGCCGGCGCAGCGCCGGCCGCGCCTCCCGCTCCAGGAGATCGGCGAACTCCGTGTCGCTCAGCTCCCCCTTGCGGAAGCCCCACTGCCCTCGGAAGAGCGCGACCTCGTTCAGGTACGGCAGGATCCCCCGCAGCGCGATCCCCGCGTGCATCCGCCGCCCCCAGAACGGCGGCGTCACCAGCGGGACATCCCGCCGCACGGCGGAACGCGTCGCCGCGGCCAGCCCCGTCCCTCGGGCCGCCGGAGCCGGCGCCACCCCCGGAGCGGCCGCGGCCGGCGCCTCGCCCCCAGCCGCCACGTCCTCCCCCGCAGCCCGCGACGCCGCCCCCTGCCGCTCCGGCTCGCGCCCCTCCATCAGGGCGTGCATGATCCCCAGCCCCTCGAAGGCGTCCTGCCCGTAGTACACCGCCCCCTCGTAGACATCGCGCAGATCCTGCTCCACGTAGCGACGCGTCAGCGCCGCCCCACCCAGCAGCACCGGGTACTGCGACAGCCCCCGCCGGTTCAACTCCTGCAGGTCCTCCTTCATCACCACCGTGGATTTGACCAGCAAGCCCGACAGCCCGATCGCGTCCGCCGATACACGCTCCGCCGCGTCGATCACGTTCGCGATCGGCTGCTTGATCCCGAGGTTCACCGTGCGGAACCCGTTGTTGCTGAGGATGATGTCCACCAAGTTTTTGCCGATGTCGTGTACATCCCCCCGCACCGTCGCCAGCACGATCGTGCCCTTGCCCATCGCCGCGCTCTTCTCCATGTGCGGCTCCAGCTGCGATACCGCCGCTTTCATCGTCTCCGCCGACTGCAGCACGAACGGCAGCTGCATCTTGCCCGCGCCGAAGAGGTCCCCCACCACCTGCATCGCCGGCAGCAGCACCTCGTTGATCACCGCCAGCGCCGGTCGCGCCCCGAGCGCCTCGTCCAGATCCTCCGCCAGCCCTTCGCGCAACCCGTCCAGGATCCGACGATGCAGCCGCTCCTCCACCGGCGCCCCCACAAGGTCCGCCGCCTCGGCCCGCACGACGGCGCCCGTGAACAGCGCCATGAACGCCTGCAGCGGGTCGCCCTCGCTCCAGTCGTTGTGAATCAACCGTTGCGCCGCCAGCCGCTGCGCGGCCTCGATCTGATGCTCCGGCAGGATCTGCCGCGCATGCACGATGGCCGCATCCAGCCCGACCACCACCGCCTCGTGCAGGAAGACGCTGTTCAGCACCTGTCGCGCAGCGGGGTCCAGCCCGAAGGAAATGTTGCTCACGCCCAAGATCGTGTGCGCCTGCGGCAGTTCCTCCTTCAATCGCCGCACCGCCGTCAGCGTCTCCACGCCGTCATTGCGCAGCTCCTCCTGCCCCGATCCCAGCGGCAGCGTCAGTGCATCGAAGAACAGGTCCCCCGGCGGCAGCCCGTACTCCTCCGTCGCCAGGCGGTAGATCCGCTGCGCAATGGCCAGCTTGCGGTCGGCCGTCCGCGCCTGCCCCTCCTCGTCGATCACCAGCGCCACCACCCCCGCGCCGAAGCGCCGCGCCGCCCGCAGCGTCCGGTCCAACCGCTGACCCCCGTCCTCCAGGTTGATCGAATTCAGCAGCGGCTTGCCCCCGATCAGCTTCAGACCCGCCTCCAGCACCGGCCCCTCCGTCGAGTCCAGCATGATCGGCAGCGTGCTCCGGCCCCGCGCCGCCGCCACCAACCGCTCCATGTCCGACACCCCGTCACGCCCCACGTAGTCCACGCACACGTCCACGATGTGCGCGCCCTCCCCCGCCTGGTCCCGCACCACGTTCGCCATCTCGTCGAAGTTCTCGGCCGCCAGCAACCGCTTGAACCGCCGCGACCCGTTCGCGTTCGCCCGCTCTCCCACGATCAGGATGCTCGCGTCCTGCTCGTACGGCACCGCCGTGTACAGCGACGCCGCCCCCGCCTCCGGCCGCGGCCGCCGGACCGCCGGCGCCACGCCGTCCAGCGCCTCGATCACCGCTGCCAGGTGCGCCGGCCTGGTGCCGCAACACCCCCCCACGATGGAGACGCCGTACTCCCGCACGAACGTCTCGTGCGCCGCCCGCAGCCCCTCCGGCGTCAGGTCGTAGACGGCGCGATCGTCCTCCACGTGCGGCAGCCCCGCGTTCGGCTGGCAAAGGATGGGCAGCGGCGACGCCTGCGACAGATATCGCAGGTGCTCGTGCATATGGTCCGGACCGGTCGCGCAGTTCAGCCCCAGCGCGTCGATCCCCAGCGGCGCCAGCGCCGTCAGCGCCGCCCCGATCTCGCTCCCCACCAGCATCTGACCGGTCGTCTCGATCGTCACCGAGACCAGCAGCGACACCCGCCGCCCCGACGCCGCCATCGCGTCCTGCGCCCCGATGATCGCCGACTTCGCCTGCAGCAAGTCGTACACCGTCTCCACCAGCAGCGCGTCCACCCCACCCGCCATCAGGGCCTCCGCCTGTTCCTGGTAAGCCGCGCGCAGCGCCTCGAAGCTGATCTGTCCCAGGCTGGGCAGCTTCGTGCCCGGCCCCATCGACCCCACCACGAAGCGCGGGCGCGCCCCGGTCGCGTAGCCCGCCGCCACCTCGCACGCCAGCTCCGCCGCCGCGACGTTGATCTCTCGCGTCCGATCGGCCAGTCCGTATTCGGCCAACGTGATCGCGCTGGCCCCAAAGCTGTTCGTCTTGACCGCGTCCACCCCCACGGCCAGGTTGGCCTCGTGCAAACGGCGCACCACGTCCGGATTGACCAGGTTCAGATACTCGTTGCAGCCGTCCAGGCCACCAAAGTCCTCCGCGCGCAGCTGACGGTCCTGGATCGCCGTCCCCGTGGCGCTGTCCAGGAAGACCACGCGTGTGCGCGCGATATCCAGCAGGGAGAGCCGCTCCGCCACGTCTCGCCTCTCCCCTTCCGGGCGCGGCCACGGAATCCCGCTGGCCCTCGCCCCGCCTCCAGTCTAAGGAGCCCTCCTCGCACCGCTCCAAGCGTTGGGGCGCGATGGGGGTTACAGTCCTCCCGATTGCATCACGCCCTCAGCCACGCGGTAGCGTGGATCGTGTCGTGCCCGCCCGGGGCGACGCATCGGAACGACGATGACCGGCGATCGCCCCCTCGACTACCGCTTCCGCTCCCGCCTCGACCGCGGCGAGTGGATCGTCTGCACCGAGCTGGACCCGCCCCACGGCCTCTCCGCCGACGCCGGCCTGCGTGACGCCACCGCCCTCCGCGACGCCGGCGCCGACTGCGTCGATGTCGGCGACAGCCCCATGGCTTCCGTCCGCATGAGCCCCGTCGCTTTCGCCGCCGCCGTGCAGCAGCGCACCGGCCTCGAAGCCATTATTCACTTCGCCGCCCGCGACCGGAACCTCATGGCCCTCCAGTCTGACCTCATGGGCGCCCATATGCTCGGCCTGCGCTCGCTCATCGCCCTCTCCGGCGACCCCCCGTCCCTAGGCAAGTACGCTGGCGCCTCCGCCGTCTGGGACGTCAAAGCCGAGGGCCTCATCGACCTCGTCGGCACGCTCAACCGCGGCCTCGACTCGGCCGGCAACTCGCTCGGTGCGGAGGCCGCCTTCACCATCGCCGCCGCCGCCAACCCCAACAACCCCGACCCCGACGCCGAACTCGCCCGCCTGCGCGACAAAGCCGCCCGCGGCGCCCACGTCTTCTTCACCCAGCCCACCTTCGACCGCGACGCCGTCCTCGCCTTCAGCGAGCGTGCGGCCGCCGTCGGCCCACCCCTCATCGTCGGCGTCATGGTGCTCGCCAGCGCCCGCAACGCCCGCTTCATGGCCCAGAACGTCCCCGGCGTCGCCGTCTCCCAAGCCATCCTGGACCGCCTCGACGCCGCCGGCGATGCCGCCCCCGCCGAAGCCATCGACCTCGCCCAGGAATTCGTCGAGAGCGTGCGCCCTCACTGCGCCGGTGTCTACCTGATCCCTACCCTCAGCCGCAGGGATTCCACCATCGAACTCGTCCGGCGGCTGCGCCCGCCCCCAATCCACACCTGACGACGCACACCCGCTGGCGCCCCCCGCGTCGGCCCTGGGAAGCAGGTACACCGCCGATGAGCACGACCTTCTCCACCTCCCCCTCCTTGCTGCTCACCTCTGAGTCGGTCACCGAAGGCCACCCCGACAAGATCTGCGACCAAATCTCCGACGCCGTCCTGGACGAAACCCTGCGCCAGGACGCCCACGCCCGCGTCGCCTGTGAGACCTCCATCACCACCGGCCTCGTCCTGGTCTGCGGCGAAATCACCACCTCCGCCTACATCGACGTGGACGCCATCGTCCGCGACGTGATCCGCGACATCGGCTACACGGACTCCCACCTCGGCTTCGACGCCGACACCTGTGGCGTCGTCGTCTCCATCAAGGAGCAATCCCCCGATATCTCCGTCGGCGTCGAACGCTCCTGGGAGGTGCGCGAGGAAGAGGCCGGCGCGGACCGCTACGAGCGCCAGGGCGCCGGCGACCAGGGCATGATGATCGGCTTCGCCTGCAACGAAACCCCCGAGCTGATGCCGCTGCCCATCAGCCTCGCCCACCGCCTCACCCGCCGCCTCGCCGCCGCCCGCCGCGACGCCGCCCTCCCCTGGCTCCGTCCCGACGGCAAGTCCCAGGTCACCGTGGAGTACGCCCACGGCCAGCCCAAACGCATGGCCGCAGTCGTCGTCTCGGCCCAGCACGATGAGAGCGTCAGCCACCAGGAACTCCAGCGCGAGATCCGCCGCGAAGTCATCGACGCCGAGATCCCTGCCGCCCTCGTCGACGACGACACCCGCGTCTACATCAACCCCACCGGCCGCTTCGTCATCGGCGGCCCCAAGGGCGACGCCGGCCTCACCGGCCGCAAGATCATCGTCGACACCTACGGCGGCATCGCCCGCCACGGCGGCGGCGCCTTCTCCGGCAAAGACCCCTCCAAGGTTGATCGATCCGCCGCCTACGCCGCCCGCTGGGTCGCCAAGAACCTCGTCGCCGCCGGCCTCGCCGACCGCGCCGAGGTCCAGCTCTCCTACGCCATCGGCGTCGCCCGCCCCACCTCCATCGCCGTCGAAACCTTCGGCACCGGCCACGTCGATGAGGACACCGTCGCGGGCATCGTGCAGAAGCATTTCGACCTGCGACCCGGCGCCATCGTCGATTCCCTCGGCCTGCTCCGCCCCATCTACCGCCAGACCGCCGCCTACGGCCACTTCGGCCGCCCCGACGTGGAGCTGCCCTGGGAAAGCACCGCCATGGCGCCCACGCTGCGCAAGGCCGCCGGGCTCTAGCCCCCCGCCCCCTCACATCCGGCCCTACCGCGCTGTCGCGACCTCCGCCTCCACCGCCGCCTGCCAGCGCGCCGCCAGGTCCGCCGAGCGCATCGTCTTCAGCACGTAGTCGCCGAACTCCCGCGACGTCGCCCCCGTGTCGCGGCCCGTCATCACCAGCGTCTTCTCGTACTGACCGCACAAGTCCATCGCCATGTCCAGCTTCTGGCCAAGCTCGGGGAAGCCGATGTGCGTCAGCAGCATCCCCGCCGCCCGCATCATCGACGACGGATCCGCGTACTGCGCCCGCCCTTCCCGTACCATCCGCGGCGCCGAGCCGTGAATCGCCTCGAACATCGCGTAGCGCGGGCCGATGTTGGCGCTGCCCGCCGTCCCCACGCCGCCCTGCAACTCCGCCGCTTCGTCCGTCAGGATGTCCCCGTAGAGGTTGGGCAACGCCAGCACCTGAAACGCCGTACGCCGCTTCGGGTCCACCAGCTTCGCCGTCATGATATCGATGTACCAACCCTCCCAGCGGATGCCGGGGTAGTCGGCTGCCACGTTGCGGGCCGCGTCCAGGAAAGCCCCGTCCGTGGTCTTCACCACGTTCGCCTTCGTCACGATCGTGACGGAATCCTTGCCCTTGGCCTTCGCGTACTCGAAGGCCATGCGAATGATGCGCTCCGCGCCCGGGTTCGAAATCAGCCGGAAATCGATGTTCAGGTCCCCCAGCGCCATCCCCTGGCTGCCCAGCGCGTACAGGTCCTCTGTGTTCTCGCGGAAGAATGTCCAGTCGATGCCCTCGCTCGGAATCCGCACCGGCCGCACGTTCGCGAACAGATCCAACTCCTTGCGCATGGCCACGTTCGCGCTCTCGATATTGGGCCACTCGTCGCCCTGCTCCGGCGTCGTCGTGGGGCCCTTCAGCGTCACCTGACACTCGCGGATCTCGGCCAGCACGTCGTCCGGGATCGCCTGGCCCACCGCCGCCCGGTTCTCGATCGTCAGCCCGTCGATCACACGGAACGCCACCTTGTCCGCCGCCACCTGATCGGCCAGCAGTTCCTCCAGCAAGCGTTGCGCCTCCGCCGAGATCGCCGGACCGATGCCGTCCCCCCCCAGCACCCCTACCACGATCGTCTCCAGCGCCCCAAAGTCCGTCGGCGGCCCCGCGTCGCGGATCTTCGCCACCCGCGCCGCTTGCTCTTCGAGCAAACGCCCGAAGTGCGCCTGCGCTTCCGCGATCGACTGCAATTCCGCCACGATCACACCTCCCGAGAACGTGCCGGCCGCGCGAGTGTTGGCCGTGAGGACTTGTGGACTCGCCGTGCGGGGGACCGCGGGAGCCATTCGGAGCCCGGGCCTGTTTCCGCCTCCAGCCCACCGCGACGCAGCGGCCCGAGTGTGCTGCATTCCACGCACCGCCGCAAGCGCCACGGCGTCAGCCAGGGGCCGCGCCGGGCGCGATCTCGTCCAGACCCAGATCGCGCAGGAAAGCCGCCGGCGACGGCTCCCGCCCCAGGAATTCGCGCACCAGCCCGTCCCCGTCCACCGACCCGCCACGCTCGAGGATCCCGCGTCGGTAGTCGCGCCCCACGCCCGCGTCGCGCAGCCCCGCCTCCTCGAAGCGGGTGAACATGTCATCCCCGCTCACCTTCGACCACAGGTAGCCGTAATAGCCCGCGTCGTAGCCGAAGAGGTGGCCGAACCCGGCCTGGAAGTGCGTCTCCTCCGGGAAGGCGAAGCCCGTGATGACGTGCAGCTCCCGCGCGATCGCATCCGTCTCCTTCTGCGCGCCCGGCGCGTGGTAGGCCAGATCCAGCCGCGAGAGATAGATCTGCCGTAGCGTCGCGATGCCGCTGCTCACGTTCTTCGCCGCCACCATCCGCTTCACCAGCGCCTCGGGGATCGGGTCCCCCGTCCGGTAGTGCCGCGTGAAGCCGCGCAGCACGTCGGGGTCCCAGCACCAGTGCTCCAACATCTGCGACGGCGCCTCCACGAAGTCCCGCTCCACGCTCGTGCCGGAGAAGCGCAGGAAGCGCGCCCGCGTCAGCGTCTGGTGCAGGACGTGCCCGAACTCGTGGAACAGCGCCTCACGCAGCGCGCCGTTCTCGGCGTTCTCCAGGAACGGCGCCAATTCCGGATAATCCAGCGAGATCCGGTATCGCCGAGCCTCCCCCTCGCCTTCGCTGCGCAGCCGCTCCACGTACGACTCCGGCAGCCCCGTCAGCCCCGCTCGATCCACCAGGATCGCGTCCTCGTGCTCGTCGATGTTGCGGCGGAAGGCGATCCCCAGCGACACCAACCGCTCCTTCAGCCCCTGCACTCGCCCCCGCGTCGCCGCGTCCAGATCCATGCCGTTGCGCCGGTAGTCGCGCAGCTCGAACTCCAGCAGCCGCGCCACCGCCGGCTCCAATGCCCGCTCGGCGGAGGTCCCGTCCAGCGCCCGCAGCGCCCCGGCGATCTCCTCACGAAAGCCCAGCCCGGTGGCGTAGGTGTCCAGTCGCTCCTCGTACTCGTGCGCCGCGGCCCGCACCTGCGGCTGCGGCGACACCTGCGAGAGGAAGCCGTAGCGCCCGCCCGCCTGCCCCAGCGCGTCGCCGATCTCCTCCAGCGGCAGCAGCGTGTTCTCCACTGTCCGCCCCGCCTCCGGCACCGCCGCGATCGATTCCACCAGCCCCTCCGACCGCGCGATCGCCCCCTCCACCGCACGGCGAACGGCGTCCGGCGTCACGGCCGCATAGTCGAAGGGAACCGCGTGCTCGGCGTCCATGGCCCGAACCGTATCAGCCCCGCCTCACAGCTCCAGCGCCCCCCCTCCCCGATGAGCTGCGGCAGCGGAGCGTGGCCCCCACCCCGTGGATGATCCCCAGCGCCACCTCACTGCTGTCGGATTGCTCCTGCTCCATCAGGTGCTAAAGTGACACATCTGTTCGCCTGGGCGGAAACGGATGAGGCGGCTACGCCGCTGAGCCGGGAGAACCGAGATGGAAGCTGCGCTCGCCGTCGTCACGGTCCTCGCGCTGCTGGCTGCCGTCGGCTCCGCTGCCCTCCTGCGGCGACAGCGCGGCGCACGCCGCCCACCCGAACCCGCCCTGGACTCCGAGGCGCAAGCTCAGGCCACCGCCCGCAGCCTCCTCGACGCCCTCCGCCCCGAGATCGCCGCCCTCCAGAACGCCGCCCTGCGCGACAACAACGACCAGTTCCTCACCCTCGCCCAGAGCCGCCTCCAGGCCGAAACCGCCCGCGGCGACGAGCAACTCCGCGCCCGCGGCGACGCCATCCAGCAGGATCTCGCCCGCGTGAGCCAGTCCCTCACCGTCGTCACCGACTTCGTCCAGCGGGTCGACCGCGAACGCGCCCAGAGCATCGCCGGCCTCGCCACCGTGATGGAGGAGAACCGCCGCACCATGCGCGAACTCTCCCAGGAGTCGCGCCGCCAGATGCAGGAGCTGGGCGCCGAAACGGCACGCCTCAGCAACACCCTCAGCGGCGGCCAGACGCGCGGCCAGTGGGGCGAGCGCATGGCCGAGGACGTGCTGCGCGTCGCTGGCCTGCACGAGGGCCTCAACTACCGCAAGAACCGCCTGACCGGGGAGGGCGGCGGCCGCCCCGATTACACCTTCCTGCTCCCCCAGGACCGCGTCCTGCACATGGACGTCAAGTTCCCCCTCGCTGGCTACCTGCGCTACCTCGACGCCGCCGCCGAGGTCGAGCGCGCCGCCGCCCTGCGCCAGTTCCTCAGCGACGTGCGCCAGCGCATCCGAGAGGTCGCCACTCGCGACTACATCGACACCGCCGCCGGCACCCTCGACTACATGCTCGTCTTCATCCCCAACGAGCAGGTCTACGCCTTCATCCACGAGCAGGACGCCGCCATCGCCGAAGAAGCCCTGCGCCAACGCGTCGTCCTCTGCTCACCCCTCACCCTCTTCGCCGTCCTCGCCGTCATCCGCCAATCCGTCGAGACCGTGCGCCTGGAGCAGCACGCCAACGAGATCCTGGCCGCCATCGGCGCCTTCCAGCAGGAGTGGGCCAACTACCAGCGCGCCGTCGAGAAAGTAGGGCGCGGCCTCACCACCACCCAGCGCGCTTACGACGACCTCTCCGGGCCCCGCACCCGGCAGCTGCAGCGCAAGCTGGACAAGGTCGATGCCCTGCGGGAGCACGCCGGCGCCGAAGCGGTCCCCGAATCCGCGCCACAGCCCCAACTCGCCATCCCCGCCCACGACCGCCGCGAGCCGGCCGGCGACGGGACCGGCTGAACCCTACTCAACGGAAACGCCGCGCCGCGCCCGCTACGCTTCGCGGCGACGCGCCCCGGCCGCTTCGCCTCGGCCCCATCGGGAAGGCCCCCCGTGACCGACCTCAACTACGCCTCCCTCGAAACGCTGGCGGGCCTCGTGCGCTCTCGTGAACTCTCCCCCCTCGAACTCCTTGACCACACCCTCGCCCGCATCGACGAGGTCAACCCCCGCCTCAACGCCGTCGTCGCCCTCGACGCCGAGGGCGCCCGCGCTCAGGCCCGCGCCCAGACCCAACGCCTCGCCTCCGGCGAGGACCTCGGCCCCCTGGGCGGCATCCCCTGTGGCGTCAAGGATCTGGAGAACGCCGCCGGCTTCGTCACCAGCCAGGGCTCGCGCCTCCACGCCGGCGCCCCACCCGTCGACTTCGACGATGTCCACATCGCCCGGCTCAAGGCCGCCGGCGCCATCGTCCTGGGCAAGACCAATACCCCCGAGTTCGGCCTCGTCCCCTTCACCAGCAACGATGTCTTCGGTGCCACCCGCAACCCCTGGAATCTGGAGCGCACCCCTGGCGGCTCCAGCGGCGGCGCCGCCGCCGCCCTCGCCGGCGGCATGCTCGCCCTCACCACCGCCTCCGACGGGGGCGGCTCCATCCGCATCCCGGCCTGCTACACAGGCCTCTACGGCCTCAAACCCTCCTTCGGCCGCGTGCCCATCGCCCCTCGCCCTCACGACACCTGGATCGACACCAGCGTCTACGGCCCCATGACCCGCACCGTCACCGACGCCGCCCGCATCCTCGACGTCCTCGCTGGCCCCGACGACCGCGACCGCAACACCCTCCCGGACCCCGGCATCTCCTACCGCGACGCCCTCGCCCAGCCCCTTCCCCCCTTCCGCATCGCCTTCAACCGCACCCTCGGCGTCACGCGTGTCCAGCACGACGTCATGCGCGAGGTCGAGGCCGCCATCGCCGTCTTCCGCGACCTCGGCCACGAGGTCGAGGAGAACACGGAGTCCATCCCGGAGACGGGCAACCACTGGAACTTGATCGCCTCTTGGAACAACGTCGCCATGACCTGGAGCGACTACACCACCCGCCACGACGAGTACGGCAAGGTCGCCGCCGCCATGCTGGACCGCGGCCTGGAGAACACCACCGCCGAGTCCATGGGCGTCTTCACCCGCCTGCGCCAGCAGGTCGTCGACTGGACGGCCTCCATCTTCGCCCGCTACGACCTGCTGCTTACCCCCACCCTCCCAACCGAAGCCTTCGCCGCCGAGGGGCCGCCCCCCCGCACCCTCGACGGGGAGCCCTTCAGCCCCATCGCCTTTACCTACCCCTTCAACTTCAGCGGCAACCCCGCCGCCAGCGTCCGCGCCGGCTTCACCGACGCCGGCCTGCCCTGCGGCCTCCAGATCGTCGGCCCCCGCTTCCGCGATGACCTGGTCCTGCAAGCCTCGCGCGCCTACGAAGAAGCGCGCCCCTGGGATCGCTGGCCCCAGCTCTAGACGCCTCCCGCCGCCCGCCCTCGCTCCGCCCCGCTCGATATACTCGCGCACGGCAGAACCGACGGAGCTGGCCCCGATGATCACCCACGACGATCCCTCCGGCCCCAATCTCCTCAGCCGCGAGGAGGCCGTCGCGCGGGCGGCCCGCGTCTACGACGTCGAATACGACCTCGCCCTCTCCCTGCGCGCGCACGCGGCCGAGTATGAGGGCGACGCCACCATCCGCTTCCGGCTCCGCGACCCGGCGGCCGGCCTCTTCCTCGACTTCACCGGCCTGGAGATTCAGCGCCTCGACGTCAACGACCGCGACATCCGCGAGGCGAGCGGCGTCCGCTGGGCCGCCAACCGTCTCCACCTCGACGGCGCCCTCCTCCGCGACGCCAACGTCGTCCGCACCGTCTACCGCAACGCCTACGACAAGACCGGCGTCGGCCTGCACCACTTCCAGGATCCGCAAGACGGCGCCGAGTACCTCTTCACCCAGTTCGAGCCCTTCGAGGCCCACCGCCTTCTCCCCTGCTTCGACCAGCCCGACCTCAAAGCCCGCTATCGCCTGCGCGTGGCCGCGCCCGACGAATGGCAGGTCGTCTCGAATGCCCCCATGGCCGCCCGCGCTCCCGCCGACGACGCGCGCACGGTGCACGAATTCGATCAATCCGCGCTCCTCAGCCCCTACCTGCTCGCCCTCGTCGCGGGACCCTTCCACGTCTTCGAGGACGCCCACGGCGACATCCCCCTCCGCGTCTTCTGCCGCGAGTCCCTCGCCCCCCACATGGACCCCGACGAGTTCTTCCAGGTCTCCAAGCAAGGCCTCACCTTCTTCGCGGACTTCTTCGACTTCCCCTACCCCTTCGGCAAGTACGACCAGCTCTTCGTGCCCGAGTTCAACTTCGGCGCTATGGAGAACGCCGGCGCCGTCACCTTCAGCGAGCGCATGGTCTTCCGCGACCCCCCCACCGACCTCCAGCGCCTCAACCGCGCCGAGGTCGTCCTCCATGAGATGGCCCATATGTGGTTCGGCGACCTCGTCACCATGCGCTGGTGGGGCGACCTCTGGCTCAACGAGAGCTTCGCCACCTACATGGCCTACCTCGCCCTGCATGAGGCCACGCGCTTCCGGCCCGGCGCCTGGTCCGCGTTCAACGCGCGCATGAAGGCCTGGGCCTACGAGCAGGACCAACTCGTCACCACCCACCCCATCTCCAGCGACGTCCCCGACACCGACGCCACCTTCCTCAACTTCGACGGCATCACCTACGGCAAGGGCGCCTCCGTCCTCAAGCAGCTCGTCGCCGCCATCGGCCCCGACGGCTTCCGCGAGGGCATGCGCCACTACTTCCGCACCCACGCCTGGGACAACACCACCCTGACGGACTTCCTGGCCGCGCTCGAGCAGGGCGCCGGGCGCGACCTCGGCCGCTGGTCCCACCTCTGGCTTGAGACGGCCGGCCTCAACACACTGCAAGCGCGCTGGGACACCGCCGGGCCGTCCGTCACGGCCGCCGTCGTCGCGCAAGCCGCGCCCGGCGCGCATCCCACCCTGCGCCCCCACCGCGTCGACATCGCCGTCTTCGACGCGGACTCCGGCGGTGACCCCACCCTGCGCGGCGTCCTGCCCATCGACATCGACGGCGAGCACACCCCCCTGCCCGCGCTCGCCGGCCGTCCGGCCCCCACCGCCCTCTTCCCCAACTACGACGACCACGGCTACGCCAAGGTCGCCCTCGACGACACCTCCCTCGCCTTCGTCCGCGACCGTCTCCACCGCTTCGATGATCCGCTCCTCCGCCTTCAGCTCTGGCAGACGCTTTGGGAGATGGTCCGCGACCGCCAATTCCCCTCCACCGACTGGCTCGCGCTCGTGCGTGACAAGCTGCCGCGGGAGGAGGCCCTCGAACTCGTCAGCAGCACCCTTGCCCACGCCGGCCTCGCCATCGGCAGCTACGTCCCCGCAGACCGACGCCTCAGTGAGGCCCGCGCCCTCTTCGATCTCGCCCTGACCCAGCTGCGCAGCGTGGACAACCAGGACCTGCGCATCACCTGGACCCGCGCCCTCATCGCCGCCGCGCAGGAGCCGGACGCCGTCGCCCGCGCCTGGCGCCTCGTCGACGAGGGCACCGGCGTCGACGGCTTCAGCCTCGACCAGGACATGCGCTGGTCCCTCGTCGTCAAGGCCCAGGCCTACGGCCTGCCCGATGCCGAAGCGCGCCTCGCGGCCGAGCAGACCGGCGACGCCAGCGACCGCGCCGCCCGCGCCACCGAGTCCGCTCGCACGGCCGTCCCGGACCCGGACCGGAAGGCCGCCGCCTGGGCCCGCTTTAGCGCCGACCGGGACTCCTCCCTCCACATCCTCCGCGCCGCCATGCAGGGCTTTTGGTGGCAGCACCAACAGAACCTCCTCGCCGGCTACGTGACCCGCTTCTTCGCCGAAGTCCGCTCCATCTTCCACAGCCGCGACAAGGACTTCGCCACCACCTACTTCAGCGCCCTCTACCCCGGCCACCTCCCCACTGAAGACGTGATCGGCCGCACCAACGCCGTCCTCGACTCCCTCAACAACGACGAACGGCTCCTGCGTCGCAACCTCCGCGAGGCCCTCGACGAGATCGAGCGCGCCAAGGCCTGCCGCGAATACGCCGCCGGCTAGTTTCGGGGCCGCACGCCCCCGGGCGGTACGATGATCCCCGGCCGCCGGCGCCGGGCCGGCCGCACCGCCCACGGACCGGCATGGACCGCTTCCCACAGACCTCCTGGGACCCCCAGCGCCCCGACATCGAGCGCCTCCTCCGGGAGGCGGCCGTGGAAGACACGGGCCTCATCCCCTCCGCCTCCAACTACGTCTTCCTCGTCGCCCTCCGGGACAGCGACGCCGGCCCCGGCTATGCCGTCTACAAGCCCGCCCGCGGCGAGGCCCCCCTCTGGGACTTCCCCCCCGACATCTACCAGCGCGAGGTCGCCAGCTTCCTCGTCAGCGCCGCCCTCGGCTGGGGACTCGTGCCGCCCACCGTGCTCCGCGCCGAGGGCCTTCCCCACGGCCCCGGCTCCGTTCAGGCCTTCATCGCCACCGACCACGGCTGCACCTTCTTCGACCTCCGCGACGACCACCCCGAGGCCATGCGCCGCTTCGCCGCCTTCGACTGGCTTACCAACAACGCCGACCGCAAGGGCGGCCACGTCCTGCAGGGCCCGGGCGGCCACCTCTGGGGCATCGACAACGCTCTCTCTTTCCACGTCGAGGAGAAGCTGCGCACGGTCATCTGGGACTACGCCGGCGAGCCCGTCCCCGAACCCCTCCTCGCGGACATCGACGCCTTCCTCGCCACCCTCACCCCACCCTCCCAACTCTGGCGCGACCTCGCGCCGCACCTCAGTGAGAGCGAACTCGGCCAGCTCCTCGTCCGCGCCGCCGAGATCCTGCATGCGCGCACCTTCCCCCACCCCCCCGACTGGCGCCGCCCTTACCCCTGGCCCCTCATCTGAGGCCCTGGGCCACCGCCTCAATCCCCCTCCGCGTTCCGCACCAGGATGCTCCCCCGCCCGCCCCCCACCGGGATCGTCTTCACCGCCAGTGCCACCCGGTTCTCCCCGTCGAGCGCCTCCCAGTACGTCGCCAGCACGTGCCCCGCACCGCCCTGCAGCGGCAGCCACAGCGGATCGCCCCGGAACGGCGGCAGCGGATCCCCGTCGCCCGTGTAGGTCGTCAGTCCCAGCCCCAGCCCCGGCGGCGGCGACGCCGGCCGCACCGTCGTCCGATCGGTCTCCGTCGCATCCGCATCGCTCGCCCGCAGGATGCTCAGCGCCAGGACCGGCGGAGCGCCGTGCGTGTGCCCGCGCAAGTCGATCAGCCCGCTGATCCGCGGCGTGTAGTTCGGCGCGTCGTCCTCCCGCTCCCGCCCCGCCAGCGCCTCCTCGAACGTCCCCCCCGCCGCCAGCGTCGCCACCACCGTCCGCGTCTGATCCCCGTTGCCCACCACGTACACGTCCGGCAGCTCCAGCATCGCCTCGTAGATGATCAGCCGCGCGTCCACCACCTTCGAGGCATCCACCGCCTCCGTGCGCAGCGTCGTCCCCTCCGCCACGAAGCGCCGGTTCCGGCTGTTCTCGCTCCGGCCCATGATCCAGTAGACCTGCAGCCAAGCCGCCCCATCCGCGCTCCGGCCCAGCACCAGCCCCCGCCCCGGATAGCGATTCTCCCGCAGCTGCCGTTGCAGGTTCCCGGCCGCGATCGCCGCCAGATCCGGGGCCGCCATCAGTGACGGAACAGCCGCAGGCCCGAGAGAGCCATCGTCATGCCGTACGCATTCGCGGCCGCTGTGACGCCCTCGTCCGCGATCGAACCCCCCGGCTGCAGCACGTAGCGCACCGCGCTCGCCTGGGCCCGATCGATGTTGTCGCGGAAGGGCATGAACGCGTCGTGGCTGAGCACCGTCCTGAAGCCGCCAATCCACCCCGCCCGCTCCCCGGCGCTGAGTGGCTCCACCGCCTCCGTGAACTGGCTCCGCAGGTGCGCGCGCTCCGGCTCCGACAGCTCCCCCCAGGCGATGAACTGCTCCCGCGCCGTGAACCGCTCCGGCCGTTTCATCCCCTCCCCCAAGGGCAGCGCCAGCACCCGTGAATGCTGCTGCAGCATCCAGCGGTCCGCCTTCCCGCACGCGATGCGCGTGCAGTGGATCCGCGACTGCTGCCCCGCCCCCAGCCCGATCACCTGCCCCTCCGCCGCCAGACAGACGGAGTTGGACTGCGTGTAGCGCAGCGCGATCGTCGCCACCATCAAGTCGCGCACCGCCTCCGGTGGGAACTCACCCGACATCGTCACCACGTTCTTCAGCAGCGCCGGCGTAATCGGCGCCGTGTCGATCGGCTCCTCCAGCGTCAGCCCGAACGTCGTCCGCGACTCCAACGGCGGCGGCGTGAAGGCGGGGTCGGCCTGCAACACCAGGTACGCGCCGCCCTTCTTGGCCCGCAGGATCTCCAGCGCTGCCTCGTCGTAGGCCGGCGCCACGATCCCGTCCGACACCTCTCGCCGCAGCACCCCCGCCAGCGACGCATCCACCCGATCGCTCACCGCTGCGAAGTCCCCGTACGACGACACCAGGTCGCCGCCCCGCGCCCGCACGTACGCCGTCGCCACCGGCGAGAGTTCCCGCCCCTCCACCTGATAGGCGCGCCTCAACGAATCGCTCAGCGGCCGACCGATCGCCGCCCCCGCCGGGCTGACATGCTTGAAGCTCGCCGCCGCCGACTCGCCCAGCGTCGCGCGCAATTCGCACACCAGCTGCCACGCGCTGATCGCGTCCAGCAGATTGATGTAGCCCGGCGCTCCGTTCAGTACCTCGAACGGCCCCGGACCCTCCCCCACCACGATCGCCCGCGCCGGGGTTTGGTGCGGATTCAGGCCATAGCGCAGCACGATCTCGCCTGCCATGCCCCTCCCTCCGGAGCCTCCTGCCCATCGACCGCCCCGGACCGGGTCAACCGTGGGGAACGGGGTCCGTGGATAGGGCTCGCGACTGGTGGAGAGGCAGTGGATTCAGGCTAGCGCAGCAGATCGCGCAGCGCCTCCTCCATCTCCGCATGCCGGAACGTGTACCCCAGCCCCACGATCCGCTCCGCGCTGGCCCGCTGGCTCGAGGTCACCACGCCCGCCCCCTCCCCCAGCTGCAGCCGCAGCAGCACCGGCGGCACCCGCAGCAAGGCCGGCCGACGCAGGACCCGGGCCAGCGTCTTGCTGAACTCCGCGTTCGTCACCGCCTGCGGCGCGACCGCGTTGATCGCCCCCGCCACTTCCTCCCCATCGATCGCAAGAAGCAGGATGCCCACCGCGTCGTCCCGATGAATCCAGGGCAGATATTGCCGCCCCCGCCCAACCGGCCCACCCAGCCCCAGCTTGAACGGCAGCAGCATCTTCGTCAGCGCACCCGATTCCCGCGCCAGCACCACCCCCATCCGCAGAATCACCGTGCGCACCCCTGCGTCGGCCGCCGCCGCCTCCCAATCCACGCAGAGCCGCGCCAGGAAATCGTCGCCCGGCGGCTCCTCCTCCCCCAGCACATCGTCCCCCCGCGATCCGTAGTAGCCGCTCGCCGAAATCGTCACGAGAACCGCGGGCTTGGCCTCCGCACCGCGGATCGCCTCCACCACCCGCCGCCCCGTCCCAATGCGGCTATCCCGCAGCTCCTGCTTGCGGCTCGCGCTCCAGCGTTTGTCCGCCACCCCCGCCCCGGCCAGATGCACGACGGCGCCGGCGCCCTCCACCACCCCCTCGATCTCCCCCCAGCCACGCCAATCCACCCCCGCCAGCGCCCTCGCCTGCGTGGGGTCCCGGCTGATGCCCGTTACCGTGTCGCCGCGCCCCGTCAGTGCCGCCGTCAGGGCCCCGCCTAGCATCCCGCTCGCGCCCGTAACCACCACTCGCATCGAACGCTCCCTCACTGCGCCCCCAGGGGAGGGCGACGCCGCCCCAGCGGCGTGCAACCAGAGCCGGCCGGCCGGAGATCACGTAGGCGCCGGGGGCGGGTTCCCCTCCGCCCCCTCGCCCGCCTCCCCCTCCCCGGATCCCTTGGGCGCGCTCTCGTCTGGAGGGCTCCCGTCCGCCGGATCGGCGCCCCGCGCCTCGGGCGGGGGCGGCCAGTCCGATTGCTCGGCCGTCGGCCCAGCGTCGTCCGGCCCCCGGTCCAACCCCAGCGCTCGCATGATCTCCTCCGCGGTGCTCTCGTCCAGGCCGCTCAACTGGTGTAACTGGCGCGCCAGATCCTCCAGCTGCTCCGTCGTCACGCCCATGCTCTCGATGGTCTGCCGCACCAAACGCCGCACGTCCGCCGCGTCCCGGCGGATCAGCGCCTCTGCCAACTCCAACTGCGTCTCCACCGCGCGAAAACCCGCCCGGCGCTCCGCCTCGCTCTCCATCCCCAGCAGCGTCGACGTCAGCCGCGTGAACAGCGTCGTCGTCCGCGCGATCCGCATCCGGTCGTCGGGATGCGGCGGGAACTCCCCCGTCACGGCGACTTCAACCCCGCTGCGCTTATCGGAGGCGACGTATTGCTCGGGCACGCCGCAATGGTAGCCCCTGCGGGGGCGGGCCACCCCTGAGCGCCCGGCCTCCGCGCCCCGACGCCGCCCTCCGTCGCGCCTGCCTATGCTGATCCCATGCGACCCGTGCCCGAGCCTGGGGACTCCACCGCCGGCGATGGTCCCCGCAAAGCCTACGAAGATCTCGACTTCCTGCGCAGCGCCGAGGCCCGCACGATCCGCGTGATCGCGGAGCTGCTGGCGCCCCAATATCGCCTCGCCAACCACGACATCCGGGATACCATCGTCTTCTTCGGCTCCGCCCGCATCCCCGACCCGGCTCGCGCCCAGGACGGCCCCGACAACCTCGCCCGCCTCGCCTCCTACTACACGGACGCCCAGGAACTCGCCCGCCGCCTCACCGAGTGGAGCCTGCAGCGGCCCAGCGCCAGCCAGTTCGTCGTCTGTAGCGGCGGCGGCCCCGGTATCATGGAGGCCGCCAACCGCGGTGCCCAGGAGGCCGGCGGCCCCACCGTCGGCATGGGCATCAGCATCCCCTGCGAGCCCTCCACCAACACCTACGTCACGCCCGATCTCGCCTTCGAGTTCCATTACTTCTTCGTCCGCAAGTTCCATTTCCTCTACAACGCCAAGGCGCTCGTCTTCTTCCCCGGCGGCTTCGGCACCATCGACGAGATGATGGAGCTGCTCACCCTCATGCAGACGCAGAAGGTGCGCAAGCGCATGGGCGTGGTCCTCTACGGCCGCGGCTACTGGGAGTCCGTCATCAACTTCGACGCCATGGTCCGGCACGGCGTCATCTCCGCCGAGGACCGCGACCTCTTCGTCGCCGTCGAGTCCGTCGATGCGGCCTTCATCCGCATCTGCTCCTTTCTCGAGGAAAACTACGGCGGCACCCTGCTCGAGGAGGACTGACCCACTCGCTCCGCGCCCCCCGCAATCCATGATCACGACCCCCTCGGCTAGGGTGCCGATATGACCTCATGGTCCCGCGATTCCTTCGCCGCGCTCTACCAGCACCCCCCCTTCCGCATCCTCTGGCTCGGCGCCTCTCTCACCGCGCTCGCCTTCTTCATGAGCGTCACCGTCCAGTCCGTCCTCGCCTTCGACCTCAAGGGCAACAACAGCGCCGTCGGCATCGTCAACGTCGGCCTCGGCCTCTCCCTCCTCATCGTCGGCCCCTTCGGCGGCGTCATCGCCGACCGCGTCTCCAAGCGCCGCCTCCTCCTCCTCGGCCAGTCCATCATCGGCCTGGCCATGCTCGCCCTCGGCCTCCTCGTCCTCAACGACCGCATCACCATCGCCTTCCTCGCCCTCGGCACCTTCACCATGGGCGCCGCCTTCGCCTTCATTGCGCCCGCCCGCCAGGCCTACGTCGGCACCCTCGTCGGCCCCAAGCTCATCGCCAACGCCGTCGCCCTGACGCAGACCGGCATGAACATCGGACGCGTCGCCGGCCCATTGCTTGGTGGCCTCCTCGTCGCCGGCGCCATCCTCGGCCCCGGCGGCACCTACCTCGTCATGTCGTCGCTGATCGTCGTCGTCATGGCCACGCTCTGGCTCGTGCCCGAATCCCCCGGCACGCCGCCCGACCAGCGCCGCTCCGTCGGCAGCGAGTTCCTCCAGGGCCTCCGCTACGTCCGCAGCCAGCCCCCTCTGCGCTTCCTCATGCTCCTCTTCATCGGCGTCATCATGATCTCCTTCGGCTTCCTGACCGTGCTCCCCGGCCTGCTCGAAAACGAACTCAACCGCGACGCCGAGGACATGGGCATGCTCCTCGCTGTCGAGGCCGGCGCCGGCCTCCTCCTCAATCTCTTCCTGGCCGGACAGGTCGGCGGACCGCGCGCCTGGTCCATCATGCTCGCCCTCGCCGGCCTCCTCGCTGTCGGCTTCTTCCTCCTCGCCACCGCCTCCTCCTACGCCATGGCCCTCGTCGCCATGATCGTCTTCGGCCCCGGCCTCACCGGCTTCATGCTCACCAGCAGCGCCCTGCTCATGGCCAACACCGAGCGCGCCTACTACGGCCGCGTCATGTCCCTGACACTCATCGCCTTTGGCCTCCAGGGCACCCTGGCCCTGCCCATCGGCGTCCTCGCCGACGCCATCGGCGAGCGCGAAACGCTCGCCCTCGAGGGCAGCCTGGTGCTTGCCATGACGGTCATCGCCACGGCCGTCTACCTCGTCTGGGGCCGCCGCCAGCCCCCCGCGACCCAGGCCGCCCCGGCCACCCCGGACCCCACCCCCGTACACGACACCGGCCCCGCCGGTTGACACCGCCCCCCGCCGCCCGGTCGCATAGACTCCAGCCACGTCCGCACGCACCTGGAGTCCCCCCTGCCATGACGACGGCCCACCAGCCGCCCCTGGACCTCTCCTGGCTCAACCTGGACGAGCAGTACGGCGTCCACGCCATCGCCGGCCGCCGCGGCCTCACCCTGGATGACCTCAACGCCGCCGCCTTTGACCCCGAATCCACCCCCGCCGGCAACCACACCATGCGCATGCGGGGTGCCGCCCCACGCCCCGGCGCCCCCCGCTTCGGCTACGCCTACCTGGACCCCGCCGAAACCTGGGCGGAAACAGTCCCCATGCTCTACGAGGAGGCCGTCCAGCGGCAGTGGTCCTCCGCCACCGACATCCCCTGGGACACACTGCGTCCCCTCCCCGACGACGTCGAGCGCGCCATGTGCCAGTTCTGTACCTTCCTCACCGAGGTCGAATTCGTCGCCGGCGACATCCCCGGCCAGTGGCTCCCCCGTCTCTCCCCAGAGCACGACGAGGTCGGCCTCTTCCTCATGACCCAGATCATGGACGAGGCCCGCCACCTCGAGGTCTTCCGCAAGCGCGCCCTCGCCAACGGCGGCGGCCTCCTCCTGCAAGGCTCCGGCGACGCCGTCCGCAACCTGCTGGAGGCCCGTGACTTCACCGAGCTGTCCACCATGATGCACGTCCAAGCCGAAGGACTCGTGCAGAGCCTCTTCCGCATGGGCGAACTGCTCGGCCAGAACGCCGCCGAGAAGACCATCTTCCGCCTCTGCGCGCAGGACGAATCCCGCCACCTCGCCTTCGGCGTCATGCACCTCAAGCACATCCTGGACACGCAGCCCGAGCGCCGCGAGGAGATCCACGGCTACTTCGACAAGGTGGAACTGGTCCAAGCCCTCACCGGCGCCCAGCAGCCCCCAGCAACTGGAAGACGGCTGGCGCCTCCAGCAGCTCGTCATCAAGAAGCAGATGAACGAGTACGACCACCGCCCCAAGGTCGCCGGCCTGGGCGACCGCCTGGCCCGCTTCCCCCGCTACATCCGCCAGTACATCGACGCCGCCTGAGCGGACCGGTTGCGCCCGCCCCCCGGACCGCCGCCTCCCTTACAGCCCCTCCAGGAACGGCTGCACCGCCGCCAGGAACCCGGGCGTGTTCTGCGTCTGCACGTTGTGCCCGCAGTCCGGCACCGTCACCAGGGACCCTTCCGGCAGCGCCGACACGAACTCCGCTGCCGCCTCCGCCGCCAGAACGTTCGACCGCTCCCCCCGCACCACCAGCGTCGGTGCGCGAATCCCGCGCACCTCCTCCAACCCAACCCGTGGCGCCCGCTCGGTACGGGCCGCCCGGAACGACTCCTCGTGCAAGATCCGGTCCGACTTGCTGATGTAGCGCCCGTCCACCCGCTCGATCAGGTTGTAGCGCGCCGTCCGCTCCATGTGCGCCCGCGAGCGGTACGGGTCGTACCCCGCCACCTGATCCACGAACGCCTCGATCGAATCGAACTCCGCGTTGCGCGTCACGAAGTCCCCGATCGCCCGCACCCCCTCCTCCGACACGGTCGGCGCCACGTCCACGATCACCAGCGCCCGCGCCAGGTCCGGCGCCGCGGTCGCCAGTGTCAGCGCCACCTGGCCGCCCATCGAGTGCCCGATCACGATCGGGTCGGCCGCGCCCTCCCGCCGCAGCAGCGCCTCCGCGTCCCGCGCCATCGCCGGCGCGAAATAGTCCGCGTCCCGCGCCCACTCGCTGTCCCCGTGCCCGCGCTGGTCCAGCGCCAGTACGTGGTAGCGATCCGCCAGGTGCAGGCTCACCAGATCCCACGAATGCGCCGACTGGTTGCCCCCGTGCAGGAGCAACACCGGCGGCGACGCCGCCTCGCCCCATTCCAGCAGGTGCAGCCGCAAGTGGTTCAGGACCACATTGCGCGAGACATAGCGCACGTCCGGGCGATGCGGGATGCCAAGCTCCGCCGCGCTTTGCAGCAGGCTCGCGAACTCCTCCGAGCCGCTCAGATCGAGCGGCCCCACTTCCGCCGCGAACTCGTTCAGGTGCATGCCGTCCCCACCCCTTGCGGAGAGCGCCGTCACCCCCGGGCCCGACTGTATACACGGCCTCACCCCCCGGCTAGCCTCCCGGCCTCCGGCCCCTGCCACCATCCGGAAACGAGAGGCCCATGCCCACCCGCTCGTCCACTTCGAAATCAACGGCCCTGACGATCACGTTCTGAGACCTTCTGCACCGATCTTTTCGGCTGGTCCGTCAACGCGGACAACCCCATGAACTACGGCCTCGTCGACACCGGCGGCCAGGGCATCAACGGCGGCATCGCCAAGAGCGAGACAGCGGGGGTCCTTATCTACCTCGAGGTCCAAGACCCCGCCGAGCACCTGCGCCGGATCACCGCCGCCGGCGGCCACGTCGTGATGGACGTCACCGAGATCCCCAACATGATCACCCTGGCCAAGTTCGCCGACCCCGCCGGCAACGTGATCGGCCTCGTCCGTGCCAAGGACCCACAGCAGGCATAACGCGCCTAGCGGTTGACGCCGCCCCGCGAAAAGCCCGAGATTTGGGCCCACGGGGACCGTCCGGGGCGGACGGCCGGTCGGGAGCGCGGGCCCGCGTACACGGATCCGCGAACATAGGGGAGACGGCATGGCTTTGGCAGAACTCGCACCAAGCGGATCCGACATCGGCATGGGGGAGGTCGCGACCCGCGCCAACATCCGCGCCTACCTCGCCGAGTTCCTCGGCACGATGCTCTTCGTCCTCATGGGCACCGGCGCCGTCGTCTCCAGCGTCTTCTTCGGCGCTGCCGCCGGCACCGCCGACCAACTCATCGTCATCGCCCTCGCCCACGGCCTCGGCATCGGCCTCATGGTTTACGCCACGGCCAACATCTCCGGCGGGCACCTCAACCCCGCCGTCACCCTGGGCATGATCGCGACCAAGCAGATCAAAATGGCCCCGGGAGCCCTCTATATCGCCGCCCAGATGCTCGGCGCGGTGGTGGCGACCGGCATCCTCTATCTCGTCGTCCGCGACGCCGTCGGAGAGGCCGCAGGCTTCGGGGCCCACGGCATCAACGCCTCTGTCGACGGCGAGGGCGGCGCTTTCCTCATCGAGGCTGTTCTCACCGCCGTCTTGCTCATCGTCATCTTCGCCACGGCCGTGTCCAAGAAAGGCGCCGGCCACATGGCCCCGCTCGCCATCGGCCTCACCATCACCCTGATCCACCTCGTCGCCGTGCCGCTCACCGGAGCGTCCGTCAACCCGGCCCGCACCTTCGGCCCGGCCCTCATCTCCAACGCCTTCGACTCCTTCTGGGTCTACATCCTGGCCCCAGCGACCGGCGGCGTCATCGGCGCCGTGCTCTACTGGTCCGTCCTCCGCGAGACGGAAGGCGACGACGCCTAGCCCACTGCCTGCGCGGTATCCCGAACGGGGGAGGGGCGACCCTCCCCCGTTCCGCCTCCACCACTTCCTCGAACCGGCGCCGCCCGACCTCAGCTAGCCTCCCCCGCACCCCCACCCGGCGGGCCCCATCCGAAAGGCGCAGGCATGAACCGGCTCGACGGCAAAGTCGCCGCCATCACCGGCGGCGCCTCCGGCATCGGCGAGGGCGCTGTCCGCCGCTTCGTCGCCGAGGGCGCACGCGTGGTCATCGGCGACGTCCAGGAGGAGAAGGCCCGCGCCCTCGCCGTCGAACTCGGCGGCGCCTGCCGCGCCTTTCACACCGACGTCCGCCACGAGGACGACGTCGCCGCCCTCGTCACCGCCGCCGTCGACGGCTTCGGCCACCTCGACGTGATGTTCAACAACGCCGGCGTCGGCCTCATCGAAGGCCCCATCGCCGACTGCCCGCCCGAGACCTTCGACCACATCACGGCCATCAACCTCAAGGGCGTCTGGCTCGGCATCAAACACGCCGTCCGTGCCATGCGTCCCCAGCGCAGTGGATCCATCATCTCCACCGCCTCCGTCGCCGGTCTGCACGGCTTCGAGCGCCAGGCCGTATACGCCATGACCAAGGCCGGCGTCATTTCCCTCACCCAATCCGTCGCCGGCGAGGCCGGCCCGCAAGGCATCCGCGTCAACTGCATCTGCCCCGGCGGCATCATCACCCCCCTCGCCGCCCCCTTCCCCCGCGCCGAGGAGATCATGAGCGAGCGCTTCGCCGCCATCCACCCCCTCGGACGCGCCGGCCGGCCCGACGACATCGCCCAGGCCGCCCTCTGGCTCGCCAGCGACGACTCCTCCCTCGTCACCGGGCAGGCCATCGCCGTCGACGGCGGCTGGTCCACCGTCGACGCCCGCTGGCAGTCCCTCCTTCGCCAGATGAACCCCGCCCGCCTCCAGGGCGAGCGCTTCACGCCGCCCCCTGCAGAGGAGTAACGCCATGTCCCAGTACGCCCTGGACACCCTCGCCGTGATCGACGCCGTCGTCTCAAAGACGCTCGGCTGCCTCGACGGCCTCAGCCCCGACGAATGCAATTGGCGTGCCGACACCGACGCCGCCAACAGCCTCTACGTCATCGCCAGTCATGTGGTCGGCGGTAGCGAACAGAATCTGATCCACTTCATCGCCGGCGAACCCGTCCAGCGCGACCGCGACGCCGAGTTCCGCGCCCGCGGCGACGGCCCCGATCGTCTCCACGCCCAGTGGGCGCAGATCGTCCCGCGGGCTCGCGACGCCTTCCACCGCCTCGATGCTGCCGCTCTCGACGCCGAAGTGGATCACCCCAGCCGCGGCTCCATCCAGCGCCGGCAGCTGCTGCTCGGCGTCATCGCCCACAGCGCCGAACACCTGGGCGAGGCCCAGCTCGTCCGCGATCTCCTTCTGCAAAGGCGCCGCGGCGCCTAGCCGCCCTGCGCCAGCTGCCGCTTGTAGGCCCGCAGGTCCCAGTAATCGCGCCACGCCGCGATCTTCCCGTCCCGCACCTCCGCCACCCCGCACACCGGCAGCGCCACCTCCACCCCCTCGATCGTGAACCGGTCGATCCGCTCCGTCATCACCACGTCGCCCGCCACCGCGAAATGCACGATCTCGAACCCGCCGCTCGTGCTGGAATCCAGCAGCTGTTGCAGCCGCTCCCGGATCGCCGCTTTGCCCTCGGCCGGGCGCATCGGGGCATCCCACCACACCGCATCATCCGTGAACAGATCCAAGACCCGGTCCAAGTCCGGCTTGGGGGCGTCCCACTCTTGGATGTGTGCCCGCACAACCGCTTCCGCCGACTCTGCCATCGTGCCCATCCTCTCTCCCTGATCAGGCGTCCACGCCGGTCTCGGCCAGCTCCGCCATCAGCGCCAGCGCCTCTACTTGCGTCGTTTGCACGTGCATCCCGGTGATCCCGCTGTCGGCCCAAGCCCGGTAGCGCTCCCGGATCCGCTCGGCAGGGCCCAGCAGCGCCATCTCATCGATGAACTCGTCCGGGATCGCCTCCATCGCTTCGCCGCGCCGGCCCGCCAGGTACAGGTCCTGCACCCGCGCCGCCGCCGCCGTGTAGCCGTAACGCACCATCACACTGTTGTGGAAGTTCTGCGACTTCGCCCCCATCCCACCCATGTACAGCGCCACCGTCGGCCGCATCTGCCGGATGCATTCGCCCACATCGTCGTGCACCACCACCGAGCAGGCCGCCTGAATCTCGAACGTGTCCAGCGCCTTCGCCACGCCCCGTGCCGCCCCGCGCGCCAGGCCCTCCTCCAGCCAAGGCCGGTACGTCTCCATGCGGTAGGGCGAAAACCACATCGGCAGCCAGCCGTCCGCCAGTTCCGCCGTGCTCCGCACGTTCACCGGTCCCAGCGCGGCCACGAAAATCGGCAGCGGCCGCGTATGCAGGATCGACTTCAAGGGCTTGCCCAAGCCACTGCTGCCCGGCCCCGTGTACGGCAGCTGATACTCCTCACCCGCGTAGGCCGTCGGCTCCTCCCGCGCCAGAATCAGCCGCAGCACCTCCACGTACTCCCGCACCCGCGCCGTTGGCTTGCCCCACGGCTGGCCGTGCCAGCCCTCCACCACCTGCGGGCCCGACAGCCCCAGGCCGATCAGCACCCGCCCACTCCCGGCCAAAGCGTCCAGCGTTGACATGGTCATCGCCGTCATCGCCGGCGTCCGCGCCGGGATCTGCATGATCCCCGTGCCCAGCTTGATCCGCTCCGTCTTCGCCGCCAGATAGGCCAGCGGCGTCACCGCATCCGATCCATACGCCTCCGCCGTCCAGACCGAGTCGTAGCCCAGCCGCTCCGCCTCCAGCACCTGCGATAGCGGCAATCGGTAGTCCGCCCCCGAATAGCCAATGCTGTAGCCCAGTTTCATCGGCCAGCTCCTTCCAACCCGCCCGGCCACCCCCGTGACGTCGCCCCGCGCGCCCCACCGCCCCCCGCGCCGGCGCAGTCTAAGGCTCGTCCCGCCTCTCCCCGCGACCCCCGCGAACTCCCTTCGTAACCCCTGCGTAATCCACGGCATGAACGCCATGCCCGCGCGGGTGCCTGCTGCCGCGCGACTGCTACGATGCCCTTGGGCGCACCGACACAGCGGGCAGAACCCGCCGCACGCTCCCCATCGCGCCGGACGGACCGGACGGTCCCCTGCGAACAGGCGCAACGGGCGACGATCAGGAGTCGGGAAGGCGAAGGAAGGCCCGCGACCCATGGTTGAGACGCGCGCGCTTGACGCACGCAAGGGCGTGACCCAGCGGCAGCGGGCCACCATTCGCTTCGCCGGAGACTCCGGCGACGGCATGCAACTCGCCGGCAACCGCTTCACCGACGCCACCGCCATCTTCGGCAACGACTTCAGCACCCTGCCCGACTTCCCCGCCGAGATCCGCGCCCCCGCCGGATCCCTCGCCGGCGTCAGCTCCTTCCAGATCAGCTTCTCCGCTCGCACCATCCACACCCCCGGCGACGCCCCGGACGCCCTCGTCGCCATGAACCCCGCCGCCCTCCACGTCCACCTCCAGGACCTCCTCCGCGGCGGCCTCCTCATCCTCAACGAAGACGCCTTCACCCCCGCCAACCTCAAGAAAGCTGGCTACTCCTCCAACCCCATCGATGACGGCAGCCTCAGCGACTACCGCCTCATCACCGTCCCCATCACCAAGGCCGCCACCGCCGCCGCCGCTGCCACGGGCGTCACCCCGCAGGAGGCGGAGCGCACCAAGAACTTCTTCGCCCTCGGCCTCGTCTACTGGCTCTACGACCGCGACCTCCAGCCCACCATCCACTGGATCACCGAAAAGTTCGGCCGCCGCCCCCTGGTCGCCCAAGCCAATGAGGCCGCCCTCAAGGCCGGCTATGCCTTCGGCGAAACCGCCGAACTCGCCGACGCCCACGTCACCATCCCCCCCGCCCAGCTCGTCCCCGGCACCTATCGCACCATTACCGGCAATGAAGCCACCGCCATAGGCCTGGTCGCCGCGCAGAAACTCAGCGGCCTGCAACTCTTCTACGGCAGCTACCCCATCACCCCCGCCAGCGACATCCTCCACGCCCTCGCCTCCTTCCGCCACTTCGGCGTCAAAACCTTCCAGGCCGAGGACGAAATCGCCGCCGTCGGCGCCGCCATCGGCGCCGCCTTCGGCGGCTCCATCGGCGTCACCGGCACCAGCGGCCCCGGCGTCGCCCTCAAGAGCGAAGGCATCGGCCTCGCCGTCATGACCGAGCTGCCCCTCGTGATCCTCTCCATCCAGCGCGGCGGCCCCAGCACCGGCCTCCCCACCAAGACCGAACAGTCCGACCTGCTTCAGGCCATGTTCGGCCGCAACGGCGAGAGCCCCGTCTGTGTCCTCGCCCCGCGCAGCCCCGGCGACTGCTTCTACACCGCCATCGAGGCCGTCCGCCTCGCCTTCCAGTTCATGGTCCCCGTCTTCTTCCTCTCGGACGGCTACCTCGCCACCACCGCCGAGCCCTGGCCCGTCCCCGACCTCGCCGCGCTCGACCCCATCGACGTCACCTTCCACACCGACCCCACGACCTTCGCCCCCTACGCCCGGGACCCCGACACCCTCGCCCGCCACTACGCCGTCCCCGGCACCCCAGGCCTGCAGCACCGCATCGGCGGCCTGGAAAAGGCCGACGGCAGCGGCAACGTCTCCTACGACCCCGACAACCACCAGCGTATGGGCCAGCTCCGCGCCGAAAAGGTCGCCCGCATCGCCAACGTCATCCCCCCCCTGGACGTCGCCGGCCCGCCGCAAGGCGACGTCCTCGTCCTCTCCTGGGGCAGCACCTACGGCGCAACCCTGAGCGCCGCCGAAGACGCCCGCGCCCAGGGCACCCTCGTCTCGACCGCCCACCTGCGCTATCTCAACCCCTTCCCCCGCGACTTGGGGGAGGTGCTCGGCCGCTTCCGCAAGGTTCTCATCCCCGAGAACAACGCAGGCCAGCTCCGCCTCCTGATCCGCAGCGAGTTCCTAACCGACGCGCAGGGCCTCAATAAAGTCTCCGGGCAACCCTTCACCTCGGCCGAGATCACCGAGGCCATCGTCCAACTGAGCGAGGCGTCGTAGCCAGAGCGAGCAGAGGCCAGCCATGGTGGTGGACCAACAGCACACGGCACGCGCGGCGGAAACCCCCCGCCTCGCGAAGAAGGACTTCGCCTCGGACCAGGACACCCGCTGGTGCCCCGGCTGCGGCGACTACTCCATCCTCGCGCAGATGCAGAAGATGCTCCCCAACCTCGCCCGCCCCCGCGAGGAGATCGTCTTCATCTCCGGCATCGGCTGCTCCAGCCGCTTCCCCTACTACATGAACACCTACGGCTTCCACAGCATCCACGGCCGCGCCCCCACCCTCGCCACCGGCCTCAAGCTCACGCGCCCCGAACTCCTCGTCTTCGTCATCACCGGCGATGGCGACGGCCTCAGCATCGGCGGCAACCATCTCCTCCACGCCCTCCGCCGCAACATCGACCTCAATATCATCCTCTTCAACAACCGCATCTACGGCCTCACCAAGGGCCAGTACTCCCCCACCTCCGAAATGGGCAAGGTCACCAAGTCCTCCCCCATGGGCAGCATCGAAAGCCCCCTCAACCCCATCGCCGTCGCCCTCGCCGCCGAAGCCACCTTCGTCGCCCGCTCCTTCGACACCGACCCCGTCCACCTCACCACCACCCTCGAAGCCGCCGCCCGCCACAAAGGCGCCTCCTTCGTCGAGGTCTACCAGAACTGCAATATCTTCAACGACGGCGCCTTCCGCGACTTCACCGACAAGCCCGTCCGCGGCGAACGCATCCTCTACCTCAAGCCCGGCCAGCCCATGCGCTTCGGCAACGACAAGCAGCACGGCATCGCCCTCGACGGCTCCACCGCCGCCATCGTCGACGTCAACGGCGCCAACGACCCCCGCCTCCTCCGCCACGACCCCGCCGAGGGCACCCCCATCCTGGGCAACATGCTGGCCCGCTTCCAATACCCCGACATGCCCGTCCCCATGGGCATCTTCCGCCAGATCGTCCGCCCCTCCTACGGCGACCTCCTGCAGCAGCAAATCGACGACGCCACCGCCCAACGCGGCGCCGGGGACCTCGCCCAGCTCGTCGCCGGGGACAATACCTGGCTGGTGGAATAACCCGACCGGTCCCCCACCACCCGATGCCCCACCCTCCCCTGCCGGCCCCGGGCGCCCCATGACCAACCTCGCCCGGGTGCAGGCCTGGATCGAAGCCGGCGCACTTCTCCCTCCCGTCGCGGACCGGCCCAGCAGCGTGCACCTCGCCCGCGCCCTCGGCCACTGGGCCGGCGTGCCGGGCCTCCCCACTGGGCCCCACCGCGACGCCGTCGCCGCCTTCCTCGACGCCGCCCACGCCCGCCAGATCGTCTTCGTCCTCATCGACGGCCTCGGCTGCAACCTCCTCGCCGGCCTTCCGCCCACCGCCTTCCTCCGCCGCGCTCGCGCCCTGGAACTCCGCGCCGTCTTCCCCTCCACCACCGCGGCCGCGGTCACCTCCATCGCCACCGGCCACTGGCCCGCCACCCACGCCGTCCCGGGCTGGTTCACCTACCTCGCCCATGCCGGCCGCACCGCCACCATCCTCCCCTTCGTCGATCGCATCAGCGGCACCCCACTCCAGGACGACGGCATCGCTCCCACCGACGTCTTCCCCCAGCCATCGCTCGCCGCCGCCATGACCGCCGCCTTTCGTCCCCTCCAGCCCAGCGCCATCGCCGACAGCGTCTACACGCGCCATCACTGGGGCCCCGGCTGCACTGGCTACGACTCCCTGCCCGAGGCCGTCGACCGCGTCCTGGGCGCCGTCGCGGACGCGGACACCCGTACCCTCCACCTCCTCTATCTCCCCAGCGTCGACGCCGCCGAACACCACCACGGCTTCGAGTCGCCGCAGGCCGCCGCCGCCCTCGCAGAGGTCGACGCAGTCCTCGCCCGCCTCGCACGGGCCTTGCCCCCGGACGCCCGCCTGGCCGTCAGTAGCGACCACGGCATGCTCACCACCCCCGACCACGCCCGGCACACCCTCGCCGCCGGCGACCCCCTCCTGGACCTCCTGCGCGTCCCCCCCTCGGGGGAGCCGCGCGTCCCCCTCTTCCATATCCGCCCCGGCGCCGCCCAGGCCTTCGCCGCGCAGTTCCGCGAGCGCCTCGGCCACCGCTTCGCGCTGCTCACCCGCACCGAGACGGAAACCCTCCAGCTCTGGGGCCCACAGCCCCTCACCGCCACCGCCGCCGCCCGCGTCGGCGACTACGTCGCCCTCAGCGCCGGTCCGGACGTGCTCCTGACCGCCTGCGCCGGACCCCCCGCCTTCGACCGCATCCGCGGCTTCCACGCCGGCCTCACGCCGGCGGAAATGCGCATCCCCTGCATCGTCGCCTGAGTCCCCACCCCGCCACCGCTGTTCAGTCGCGGAAGAGCGGCAACGTCCCAAACGACCCGAACAGCACCGGCGCCGATTCCGTCCCCAGCCACTGCTCCAGCGCCGTCGCGTAGACGGAGCGGAAGTCCACGCTGTGGCGCAGATCCCCCTCGCCCAGGTTGCGCAGCTCCGGCGCCTCCCCGTAAAGAAGGAATGCGCGTAACGTTCGCGACGGCGATTCCCGCCGTTAGCCCTCGTAGAGCCGCCCCTCAGGACTGTGATTCACGACCGCGAACCAGAAGGCGTTGTGTCCGTCCAGCCGCGCCAGCGGCGTCTCCCCCGCCGACGCCAGCGCCTCCTCCGTCACCGTCCACGTCCGGCCCATCTCGTCGGTCAGCACACCCCGCGCCGGCTCCGCATCACGAAACGCGACCCCCTCTGATGCGTATGCGCGGCCGCCCCGTCCGTCCGCCGTCGCCACCACCACCAGCGGTACGCCCCCCACGATGTCCGCGATCACCCCCCGCTCGGCCAGCAGCGCGATCGGGTACGCCGTCAGCGCCCCCTCCACCCGCACCACGTAGACTTCGTCCTTCTGCGCCAGGCGGTCGTCGGCCAGTGGGGCGTTGAACCACAGGCCCGGATCGTCGTTGTAGGCCGCGTAGGCCACCCCGGACCCGTAGTCCCGCTCGAACCCCGTCTCGATGTCCAGCACCATGCTCTCGGGGTGCGCGGCTCGCCAGGCCCCCCAGGTCATGATCGTCACCGGCAGCGAGTCCAGGCGCAGATCCGTCCCCACCAGCCGGCCCCAGACCGGCTCGCCCGTGAACTGGTCCCACAGCGTGCCCGTGTTGCGGTCGTACATCAACTTGTTCGACCGGTACAGCAGCCCGCTCGTCCCGTAACGGTACAGCTCCGTCCCCAGCCGCCCGTCGTACAGGATCGCGCTGCCGCACAGCGTGCAATACGCCAGCGACACCGGTACCCCCCCGATCGTGTCGTTCACCATCTCGTGCCAGGCGATGATCCGAATCGGCAGCGCCCGCACGTCGCCGTTGATCGACACCCCCACCACCTCATCCGTCTCCTGCAGCCACGCCGCCGCCGACTCCGCCGTCTGGTAGGCCGGGAACTCCAGCGGCGGGATCCCGTCCACCAACACACCCCCCCACACCACCTCCCGCGCGTCCACCAGCCGCGGCAGATCTTGGTGCAGGAAGAGCGAGAACGCCGGCGCCAGCGCCCCGAACAGCGCCCGCTTGAAGGTCACGTAGGCGTCCGTCTCCGCATCCGTAGAGGAGAACTGGAACAGCTCCGGGAAGTCGTACACGGACGTGTAGGCCCGCCCCCCAAAGCGATCCTGCAAATGCTCCAGGACGCGCGATTGGTAGGGGCTGGGATACGCCCCCAGGTCGATCAGGTACTTGTCTCCCCCCGGATGGCCCGACGACAGCAGCTCCGCGAAGAGGGCCAGCACCGCCGGCGGGGGATCGCCCGAGTGCGGAAAGACCTGCGCGTCCCAATACACAAGGCGGCTCAGCCCGGCGGCATCCGGGTCATAGCTCGCGTCTTCGGCAGAGGCCGGCCCAGCTACCGGCGCCTCCAGCGCCGGCCCGGCCTCCCTCTCCTCCGCCTCCACGTCCGACGGCGCCGCGACCGCCCTCCCCCCCTCCCCCTCCGACGCTTCCTCGTCGGGCGGCCCCGCACCGCCGCAGGCCACCAGCAGCAACGACGCCAGCGCGACCAACAGCCCCGGTAAGATCCGGCGGCGGCCCTGCATCCTCATACGCCGCATACGTCCATGACGCGGATCCAGCCTCAATCGTCCCACGCCGGCGCCGCCTCATGTACCGCCGGCAGTACCGTCTCCAGCAACCGTTGCGTCTGCTTGAAGACCTCCCCCTCGCCCTGCGCCACGGGCCGCAGCACAAACTTCGACGCCCCTGCCGCCCGGTACTCCCCCACCCGCTGGATGATCGTCTCTGCATCGCCCACGGCCAGATAATCGTGCGGGTCCAAATGCGGCAGCCGCCGCGCGTACGACCGCACCAGCGCCTGCACCGGCGCGTCCTCCCAGCTCCCGAAGCGGAACGCGAAGGCCGCCCCGTAGTGGTCTTCGTCGATGCTCCTGCCAGATTCCCCCAGCGCCGCCCGGATCGCCGCCACCACCTCCGCCACCCGCGCCGGCGGGTGCAGACCGCCCAGCCACCCCGTCCCGATCCGCGCCGTCCGCCGGATCGCCGCCGCGCTGTCCCCCCCAATCCACAACGGCAGCGGATCCTGCACCGGCAGCGGCGCGATCACGGCCTCCTCGTACCGGTAGTGCCCCCCCGCTTGCGTCACCGTCTCGCCCGCCCACAGCCGCACCATGAGATCCAGGGCTTCGTCCGCCAGCCGTCCTCGCCCTTGCAGCGGCCGCCCCGTCCCGCGGAACTCGGGCGCCAGCGGTCCCCCCACCCCGAACGCCGGCAGCAGCCGTCCGCCGCTCAGGAAATCGATCGTCGCGCACTCTTTCGCCAGCACCAGCGGGTCGCGGAACGGCACCACCACCACGTTCATGCCGAACTTCAACCGCTCCGTCCCCCCCGCCAGCGCCGCCATCGTCGACATCGACTCCAAGAACGGCTGCGGGCCCAGCAGACGGTCCGTCTGCCAGACCGAATCCACGTCGCCCTCCTCACAACGATCGATCCAGCGCCAGAAGGCGCCCTGATCGGCGAAGGGGAAGTCGCTCAGCCCCAGGCCGATCCGAACGCTCATGCCGCATCCTCCAAACGCCCCATGCGGCGGGATCTCACGATAGCCCACCGGCCACCCCGGGCTCCCTCGCCCAGCCCCCCTCCCTCCGGGACACACCACACCGCCCCAGCCGCTACCTTCCCGCCGGGAGATTCCACATGTCGCTGTTGGCCCGCGCCGCCGCCGCCGCAGGCCTCACCACAAGTCTGTGGCTCGCGCCTTACCAGCCGAGGCCGGCGGACGCGACCCCGGGCACCAGGGCCGCCGCCACAACAGCGACAGGCAGACCAAGCACCCACAACTTTCTGCGCATCACGAATCCTTTTGCTGACGCCGCTGCCATCCGTAGCGACGCGAAGCCAGACCTGCCCGAGCGCGCCTGTCAACGCACCCGGCCGGCACGTCCCCTCCGCACGATCGCACTACGCCGTGCCCGCTGCCTCTCCTCCCCGGCCTCGTGAGTGCCTCGACTGACGCCGCCTCCCCTCGCCCGCCGCTGTCCGCTCCGGCCTCGTCCCCAGCGCAGTGTCGCGCAGACGACCCAAAACGCACCGCGTCCCCGGTACGCTGCGCCCCAGCAGCACCGCCCGCCCCCCCACGGACGGACCACACAGGAGAAGCAGCATGGCGCAACCGATGGAGATCGAACCCGGACTCGCCGAGGTCCGCGCCGCCAGCGCCCAGCTCTTCCCCCAGGAATTCCTCGACTTCAACCGCCAGTTCATCGCGGAACTCGAAGCCTCCGTCGTGCCCGGCACCCTGAACGTCGGCGACGAAGCCCCAGACTTCACCCTCGCCGCCGCCGGCAGCGGTGTCACACACACGCTGTCCCAGGCGGTCCGCAACGGCCCGGTCGTCCTTTCCTTCTACCGCGGGCAATGGTGACCGTACTGCGGCCTTGAGGCTCAAGGCCTGCAGTCCATCCGCGACGACGTCCGGGCGCTCGGTGGCGACATCTTCCTCATCGGCCCCGAGACCGAAGAGGAAGGCCTCAAGTACACGGAGAAGAGCCGGGCCACCATCCCCCTGCTCTTCGACCTCGACGGCGCCGTGATGGAATCCTACCGGCTCGCCTTCGACGTCCCCGAGCCCATGCAGAACGCCTTCCTCGAGATCGGGCTGGATCTGGGCACCGCCAATCCCAACGTTCCCTGGCGCCTGCCCATCCCCGCCACCTACATCGTCGCCACGGACCGCACCATCCGCGCGCGCTTCATCAACGCGGACTACACCAGCCGCATGGAACCGGCCGATGTCCTCGATGCGGCCCGCGCCGCCGCCAACTGATCGACGCCGGGCGCGGGCCCCGGCCTGCCGCCGGCCCTGGCCCGCGCCCGGTACCGACTCTCTTCACCGAACCCGGGACCGTCGGCCCGACCGTGCTCCTCCCCTAGACTGCCGCCCAGCGGCCCCCGGCCGCCCGCAGGCGGGGAACCCCAACCACCGGGAGGCGCCCCCGCGGTCCCCCACCGCCCGGAGAAGTACCGCGTGACCCCAGCCAATCCTCCCCGCGCGGACGAAGCCGCATCGGCCCCTGAACCGCCGCCCACCACGCTCGATGTCGGTCGCCCCGGACAGAGCCTGCCCCGACGCATCACCCGCCTCTTCCGCCCCTATCGCAAACGCCTGGCGCTGACGGCGCTCGTCATCATCGCGGGCGCCGCCTTCGGCGTCGCCAACCCCTTCCTCATCCAGGCCATCCTCGACGACGCCCTCTTCGGGCCCGGGGGACCCGACCTCCCCCTCCTCGGCGTACTCGTCGGCCTCATGGTCCTCTTCGCCGTTCTCTCCGGCGCAGCGGGAGTGGTGCGGGTGTACCTCACCAACATCATGGGCAACCGCGTCATGCACGACCTGCGCGACCGCCTCTTCGCCCATCTCGAATCCTTGCCCATTGCCTTCTACACCACGGCCCGCACGGGCGAATTGCAGTCCCGCCTCGCCAACGACATCGGCGGCATCCAGGGCGTCGTCACCGCCGTCGCCCCCTCCGTGCTTTCCCAAGTCGTGGGCTTCATCGCTGCCTTCGTTGCCATGCTCATCCTCTCCTGGCAGCTCACCCTCGTCTCCCTCGTCGTCGTGCCGCTCTTCGTCCTGCTCGCCTACCGTGTCGGCCGCCGCCGCCGCGCCGTCACCCGCGAAACCCAGCGCTCCCTCGCCGACCTCAGCAGCATCAGTCAGGAGGCGCTCTCCGCCTCCGGCATCCTCCTCACCAAGGTCTTTGCCCGCCGCGACGACGAAGTCGACCGCTACAGCCGCGCCAGCCGCGAACTCGCCGACCTCCAGGTGCGCCAGCAGATGACCGGCGAGGTCGCCTTCGCCTTCATCCAGATCTTCTTCAGCATGGCCCCCGCCTTCGCCTATCTCATCGCCGGCGTCGCCATCGACCAGAACTTCGGGCCCCAGCTCAGCGCCGGCACCATCGTCGCCTTCACCGCCGTGCAGGCCCGCATCTTCTTCCCCATCATGGGCATGCTGCGCGAGTCCGTGGAGTTGCAATCCTCGCTCGCCAAGTTCGAGCGCATCTTTGAATACTTCGACATCGAGTCGGACATCGTCGACGGTCCCCAGGCCGTCGCACTCCCCCGGGCCTCGCTGCGGGGCGCCGTCGCCCTGCGCGACGTCACCTTCACCTACCCCGCCCCCTTCCGCTTCGCCGCCGCCGGCCCCGACACCAGCGCCGGGGCGGCGCCGCCACCCCTCCGCCCCGCCCTCCGCGATGTCTCCCTGCGGGTCGAGCCCGGGCAGCTGGCCGCGCTCGTCGGCCCCAGTGGCGCCGGCAAGTCCACCGTCAGCTATCTCATCCCCCGCCTCTATGAGGCCTCCAGCGGCCACGTCGAGATCGATGCCCGCGACGTCCGCGACATCCAGCTCCAATCGCTGGCCGAAGCCATCGGCCTCGTCACCCAGGAGAGCTACCTCTTCCACGGCAGCGTCCGCGAGAACCTCCTCTACGCCCGCCCGGGCGCCGGCCAAGACGAGATCGAAGCCGCCGCCCGCGCCGCCTTCATCCACGATCGCGTCCTTCAGTTGGAGGAAGGCTACGACACCCTCGTCGGCGAACGCGGCTACCGCCTCAGCGGCGGCGAGAAGCAACGCCTCGCCATCGCCCGCG
The DNA here is from genome assembly GCA_965247775.1 of Dehalococcoidia bacterium. GTDB lineage: Bacteria > Chloroflexota > Dehalococcoidia > Bin125 > Bin125. Next base: position 211,378 of record OZ252031.1, on the reverse strand, counting down.
TGCTGCTCAAGGACCCCGCCATCCTCATCCTCGATGAGGCCACCTCCGCCCTCGACACCCGCAGTGAGCGCCTCGTCCAGCAGGCCCTTGAACCGCTCATGCGCGACCGCACCACCATCGCCATCGCCCACCGCCTCTCCACCATCATCGCCGCCGACGTCATCTTCGTCCTCCAGGAGGGGCGTCTGGCTGAGACCGGCACGCACGCCGATCTCCTCGCCGCCGGCGGCCTCTACGCCGAGCTGTACGAGCATCAGTTCCAGGGCGGCCTCATCGAGAGCCGCTGCGAGGATGGCGTCGTCCTCTCCAGCGGCGCGATCGTCCGCACGCCCGCGGCCTGAGCCCTCGGGCCCAATCCGTCCGCCCTGCCGATCGCTCCGGCCGTCGCCGCTACCCGCCCGCCTCCGGCCAGCGCGTGCCCGGCAAGGGAATCGGGCAGACCCCGTTCGCATCCACCCGCAAACCCCCGTTGAACTTGGCGTTGAAATTCTGGATCGCCGCCACGCCGGTCAACTCCACGATCGCCGCGGTATCGAAGTGCGTACGCAGCGCCTCGAAGATGGCATCGGTCACGGCCACCGGCGTCCGAGTCAGCGCCTCGGCGTAGGCCAGCGCGGCCCGCTCGGCCTCGCTGAACGCCCGGTCTGTGGCGTAGTCCAAGATGTGCGCCAGCTTCTCTGCTTCATGGCCGGCGCGGAGACTCCGCGCCGAGTGCCGGTCCACTCAATGGGGCAGCCGTTCAGCCGCGACACCAGCAGCGTCACCAGCGTCTTCGTCGCCGCAGGCGCTGCCTCGCTACGCTCCTGCCCCGCCAGCAACGCCTCGATGCCCAGCAGCAGCTCGGGGCAGTGCGCCCGCACCCGCGTAGTCGTCAGCACCTGCCCCAGATGCGCGCGCTGGCGCGCATACACGCCGCGGACCTCCGGCGACGCGTCTTCCTCGGCAACGAACGACACCCGAGCCATCGCGACCTCCATCCCGCTTCCGCACCACCTGCGAGTCCAGCCGCCCGCTCGCTGGGCACAGACGCGGCGACGAGCGGCCAGGCTGGCGGTAGCATTGCGACGCCCGGAGGTGCCGCATGCAGCATCGGATCCTCGGTCGCACCGGCCTGCGCGTGTCCGCGCTCGGCCTGGGCGGCGGCGGCCTCGGCCACATCTTCGGCCACACCACCGACGCCGAAGCCCAGGCCACCGTCCACGCCGCCCTCGATGCCGGCATCAACTACTTCGACGTCGCCCCCGCCTACGGCGGCGGCAGGGCCGAGGAGAACCTCGGCCGCGCCCTCGACGGCCGCCGCCACGACGCCGTCATCGCCACCAAGATCCTCCTCCAGCCCGCCGATCTCACCGACATTCCCGCCGCCGTCGAGCGCAGCGTCAGCGAGAGCCTGGAGCGCCTCCGCACCGACCGCATCGATGTTTTCCAACTACACAACATGGTCTCCCGCGAGCCCGGCTCCGTCACCCAGGTCACGGTCACCGGTGAGCCGCGCCGCTCCCTCGGTCTCGACCACGTCCTCGGCGCCCACGGCGTCGCCGAGGCCTTCCGCCGCCTCAAGGCCACGGAGGCGGTCCGCTTCGTCGGCTTTACCGGCGTCGGCGAGGCCGCCGCTATCCGCGAGGTCATGCGCAGTGGCGCCTTCGACACCGTTCAGGCCTACTACCACCTCCTCAACCGCTCCGCCGCCCAACCGCTCCCCCCCGGCTCCACCCTCCACGACCACGGCCAGATCATCCCCCTCGCCGCCGAACTCGGCCTGGGCGTGATCGGCATCCGCAACCTCGCCGCCGGCGCCCTCACCGGCGGCTTCGACCGCTCCGTCGACCCCGACTCCCTGCACGGCCGCGACGCCCGGCGCGCGCAGTGCCTCGACTTCCTCACCGCCGACCGCACGCCTCTGGCGCAGTTGGCCGCCCGCTTCGTCATCGGGAACCCGCAGGTCGCCACCGTCATCCCCGGCGCCAAGAACCGCGCCGAGCTGCGGGGCGCCGTCCAAGGCGCCGCCCTGCCCCCCATCAGCGACGACCACCTCGCCCGTCTCGACGCCTTCGCCGCCGATGACTTCGGCCTGCCCGAACCCGGCGACACGCCCCAGTAGATCGGCCTCCCGCTAGCCCGTCGTCCCCGTCAGGTCCGCGGCCGAAAGATGCTCGATCGTCTCGCCCGTCTCCACGATCGTGCGCGTCACGGAGGTGCCCCCCTGCCGCCACGGGGATGCCCTGCGCGCGCATCTCCGCCTCCCGGGCGGCGGCCATCTCCCCCGGAACCCGCACCGCGCCCTCGCCCGGCGCCGGCCGCGATGCGCGCAGCTCCCGCAAGCGCAGGTCCATCTCCGCCTTGAACTCCGGCAGGTCGCGGAACAGATCGGGGCGCAGCGCCAGGTAGGCCTGCCCGTATTCGTCGCCGACGTGTAGCCGGCGTTGAAGTCGATCACGGCGCTGCCGAACGCCGCTCCGTTCATCACCCCCGCCAGCATCCCCACCATCATGCTCAGGCCCGACCCCTTGTGCCCCCCCACCGGCAGCAACAGCCCCTCCCCCGCCCGCCGCGAATCCGTCAACGCACGCCCGTCCGGCCCCACCATCCACCCGGCCGGCAAGGTCGTGCGGCAAGGCCAGCGCCGCATAGACGCCCCCGGCCCCGGCCTGGTTGCCTCCCCGCACCCCCACCCAGGCCAGCCCCGACGCCCGCGCCTTCGCGATCGCCGTCTCCACCGCGAACGTCATCACCACCTGCCCCAGCCCGTTGTCGCCTTCCACCAGAGCGCTCACCGGCGTCTCGCGCAGCGCCCGAATCTTCGGCCGCAGGGTGTACCCGCCCTCGCGCATGCGCCGCACGTAGGGTGCCAGCCGCACCACCCCGTGCCCGTGCATACCCCGCAGGTCCGCCTCGATCATGCGCGCCGCGAACGTCTCCGCCTGGTCGCCTGGCACGCCCTCCGCCCGCGCCACCGCCGCCACGAAATGCTGCAGCCGCTCCGGCGGCACGCGCCTCTCAGCTGATCCCCCGCTGGAGGCCGTCACGAGCCAGCCGCCGCTGGCACACATCCGCCCGTCCCACACGCCGCGGCCATGGTCACCCTCCCTTCCAGCGCCGCCACACAGGACCCGCCCTGGCTAGTCTAGCCAGCGTGCGGCCGGGCCCGACCCGCCCCACACTGTCGCCGGGGCCGGAAAGGAACCGCCAGCATGCCCGTCACCAGCCGCTACATCTACACCGCCTCTATGGACATCGACGCCGAACATGAGGCGCTCTTCGAGGAGGTCTACGACACCGAGCACCTTCCCGCCGTCCGCGACGTCCCCGGCGTCCTCGCCGTCGCTCGCTTCCGCATCGAGCCCGCCACTGTCGTCATCGGCGGCCGACCCTTCACCCTCCCCGACCCCGCCGACGAGCCTCGCTACACCGCCCTCTACGAACTCGAAAGCCCGGACGTCCTCAGCAGCGACGCCTGGGCCCAAGCCGTCGATGTCGGCCGCTGGCCCGGCCAGGTCCGACCCCACGCCAGCAACCGCCGTATCGCCTTGCGCCGTCTCGTCTATCCCGCCCAGTAGCCCGGACCCCGCGAGCCTCAGCCCTGCGCCCCACCGCCGGTGTCACCCGATTCGCCAGGCCCATCGCCAGCGCCTCGTTCGCCTCCACGACGAGCCCGGATCAGCCTTCAGCCGGTCCATCGCCGAGCAAATCGCCTCCGCCAGCTCCCTGGTGATCGCATTGCGCTTCTCGGGCCGGTTGAGCCGCGGCGTCCCCACCCCATGCTCGCTCTGCGTCTCGATCAGCGGCGCCGCATGCGGCGCCGCGCACCCGCTCTGCCCCCCCCCGGCCCTTAGGGCGCCGCGCCAATCGCACGCAGATCGCCGTCCGCGCCGGCCTGGCGCCGTCCCCGGAGCACACCGCCGGCGATTTCCAGCCGCCGCGCCGCAGCGTCGACGAGTCGCGCGAAGTCTCCTGACCGCCCCGGCCCCCGTTGGGCGCCGCCCAGCCCGCCCCCTCCACAGCGCCCGCACGCCCGCGGCCTCAGGCCGCGGCGAGCAGAAGGGGTGGTCGGGGAGAGAGGATTTGAACCTCCGACCTCTTCGTCCCGAACGAAGCGCGCTGCCGGACTGCGCCACTCCCCGACGCGACCTCAGGGTACGGGCCCGCGCCCCAGAGCGACAAGCGCCCCCGCCGCAGGCGCTCCCGGGCCGTCAGCCGCGGGGCGCCAGCGGTCCAAAGGGGAACGACGGCGGGCCCGCCGCCTGCTCGGCCGGGCTGGCCTCGCTCGGCAGGACGTAGCCCGCCGGGGGCACGCGCAACTCCTGCCCAACGCGCAGCGCATCTGGATTCGACAGCGCGTTATAGGCCGCCAGCGCCTCAGTCGTGACCCCGAAACGCCGTGCGATCACGTGCAGCACGTCACCCGGCACCACCACGTACACCCGGGCCGCCGGCGGCGGCAGGTCCGCCGCCGTCGCCGCCACCGGCGCCGTCGGCCCAAGCGCCAGCACGTCGCGCGGCGCCGCCGACAACAGGGGCTCGAGGCTCCCTCGCGGCGCCGCCTCCGCCGCCGCCGCGCTCCCCGGGGCGGAATCCGTCTCCGCCAGGATGCCGAACTCCGTGATCAGGAGTACGGCCACCAGCACCGGCAGCCCCACCGCCACCGCCGCCAGCACCCCCAGCAGCGGCCCTGACCAGACGCTCTCATCCCGTCGACGCCCTGGGCCCCGAAACTCAGCGGCGGCCTTCGCGGGTGGCGTCCATGATGGGCTCGTCGATGTAGACATCGCCGTTCCGGATCTTCACGTTGTACCCGCAATGCGGGTTGGTGCACACCCAGGCCTTGTAGAGGATGGACGCCCCCTGACTGCCGAAGTCTGACAGGGGCACGAGCTGGCCCTCGTCACACCGCTGGCAGGGCGGGAACGAAAAGAACCCATCGCCTTCCACCGTCACTCCCTTTCCCACACGACGCCCGGGGCGGGCGCCCCGGTTCCCGTCGCTCCCGCCGACCGTCGGCGGCCGCCCCCCATTGTAACCCGCCCCCGCCCGGCGATGCCGTTTACACGCTTCTTACACCGGGGTTACGCCCGCCTATTCTCCGGGCCGCAGGCTGTGCCCCACGCGCACCAGCGGGAGGACCCGCGGATGAAACCAGCCTCCTGGCCGTGGGTCGCCCTGGTCGGCGTGGCCATCCTCGGTGTCGGCCTCGGGCTGACCGCCCTCATCCTCGCCCTCGACGACGACACCGCCAGCCCCAGCCTCCTCGCCGCCCTGCCCGCCCCTGACCGCGCCGCCCCCGCCCCCAGTCACACCGAAGCCGTCCCCATCCCCGGCGCCGGCGCACGCGGCGTCCAGGAAGCGGCGCAACCAACCCGGGGCGGCCTGCTGCTCGGCCTTGCCGTCCGCGACACCGACGCCGGGCTCACCGTCCATGCCGTCCTGCCCGGCAGCGGCGCCGCCGAGGTCGGACTCCAGCCCAACGACGTGATCCGCTCCCTCAACGGCGTCCCCGTCCAGAGCCCGGAGGCCGTCCGCGACGCGCTCGCGGACCTATCGCCGGGCGATACCGTCAGCCTCCGCATCGAGCGCGATGGGGCCGAACTGACGCTGGACGTGGCCCTGGGCCCCGGCGGCTTCCCCTTCGGCCACGGCGAGCCCGGCTTCCCGCCGTGCCACGAGGGCGGCTTCGCGCCCTTCCCCTTCCCGCGATTCCCCGGCCTCCCCAACGGCAGCTTCGAGTTCGACGGTCGCTTCGAGGGCGCCGAGGGCGCGCTCCACGTCGAAGCCGCCGGTGGCACGCTCCTGAGCCTCAGCGACGATGCCGTCACCGTGGCCGCGAACGACGCCGAGCGCACGTTCACGCTCGACGGGGAAACGACGGTGCGGGGCGAACCCACCCCAGGGGATCGCGTCCTCGTCGTCGCTCTGAACGGCGAAGCGCGCCTGATCGCGGCCACCCCCCACCTCCTGCCCTCGCCGCCCCCGGCGTCCGCCGCGCAGGACTAGGCCCGCGCGGCGAAGCAAGACCGCCCGTCAGCCCGGCGCGCCCCACTCCGGCTGTTTGAGCAGGAAGTACTCGTAAGCGTCGGACAGCGCGATCCAGGACGCCTCGATCACATCCGTGGAGGACCCCACCGTGTGCCAGACGTGCGCGCCGTCTGACGACTCAATCAGCACCCGCACCGAGGCGTCCGTGCCGCTCGCCGCATCGAGGATGCGCACTTTGTAGTCCAGCAAGTGCACCTGGTCGATCTCCGCATAGGCCTGTCGCAACCCCCGCCGGATCGACTGGTCCATCGCGCTCACCGGCCCATTGCCCTCCCCGGCCGTCTGGTAGACCTCCTCCCCCACCCCGATCTTGGTCATCGCCTCCGCCTGCATCTCCGAGTGCGTCGTCGGGTCGCCGTCGTCCCGATGCCGCCGCCGGTTCACGATCAGGAAGTCCTCCAGGCTGAACGGCGGCCGGTAACCGGGACGCAGCCGCCGCGCCAGCAACTCGAACGACGCTTCCGCTCCCTCGTACTGGAACCCCCGCCCCTCCATCTCCTTCACGCGCTCCAGCAGCGTCCGGTTCTCCTCCCGGCTCAGCGGCAGATCCAGCCCGCGCTCCTCCAGCTTGTAGGCCACGTTGCGCTGGCCCGACAGCTCACTCACCAGGACACGCCGCCCGTTCCCCACCACGTCCGGGTCGATGTGCTGGTACGTGTCCGCGTCCTTCACCACCGCCGCCACGTGGTACCCCGCCTTGTGCGCGAACGCGCTCCGCCCCACGTAGGCCGCCTGCCCGTCCAGCGGCAGATTCGCCACTTCCGCGACGAAGAGGCTGCTGCTCGTCAGATCGCTCAGCTGCGCCGCCGTCACCACCGGCCGCCCCATCTTCAGCTGCAGGTTCGCGATCACGCTGCTCAGGTTCGCGTTACCGCAGCGCTCCCCGTACCCGTTCACACAACCCTGCACGTGTGTCACGCCCGCCTCCACCGCCGCGAGGCTGTTCGCCACCGCCAGCTCGCAGTCGTTGTGACAGTGGATGCCCAGCGTCGCCTCCGGCGCCGCCGCGCGCACCGCCGCGATGGCCCGCAGCACGTCGGCCGTCATCGCTCCGCCGTTTGTGTCGCAGAGCACCAAAGAATCCGCCCCCGCCCGCGCCGCGCTCCGCAACGACTGCAGAGCGTAGTCCGGGTCTTGCCGGAACCCGTCGAAGAAATGCTCCGCGTCGAAGTGGACCTCCTTGCCCTGCTCCTTCATGAACGCCACCGACTCGCGCACCATCGACAGGTTCTCCTCCTGCGATGTCCCCAGCGCCACCCGCACCTGGTACGCGCTCGCCTTGCCAACCAACGTCACGACGCCCGTCTCTGCCCCCAACAGCGCCTGCATGTTGAAGTCGTCCGCGGTCTCCGAGTCCGGCTTGCGCGTGCCCCCAAAAGCCACCAACTTGGCCCGGCCCAGCGGGCGCCCGCGCATGCGCTCGAAAAACGCCTTGTCCTTCTGGTTGCTCCCCGGGAACCCCCCCTCCACGTAGTGCACCCCCAGCGCATCCAGCCGGTGCGCGATGACCACCTTGTCGTCCAAGGAAAACGCGATGCCCTCCATTTGCGAACCGTCGCGCAGCAGCGTGTCGTAGAGCAAAACGGATGGAGGATCAGTCATGGCGGTTCCCTGCGAATGCGCCGAGACCCGTCGAGTGGGGACGGCCGGGGAAGGAGGGGGAACGGTTCGCGGGACCCGGCGGGGGCCGGGCGAACGCGCTCGTCAGCGCGCAATTGCCACCGCCGCGGGGGTCGCGGCGGATGCTGGTCCCTTCGCTGCTCGCGGAGCGGGCATGAGCAGGCGCCTCGGTCTCGTCGTTCTGTCGCTATCCACGCTACCCGCCGCGCTCGGAGGCGGCAAGCCGTCCCCTAGCATCGGCCCCCCCAAGGAGACGGCCATGCCCTACCTCACCCGGCACGGGGTCCGCCTGCACTACACCGACGCTGGCACCCACCGTCGCCGCCAGGATCCCCCCTTCCTCCTCGTCCACGGCTGGACCTGCCACCTGGGCCAGTGGTCCCCGCTGGCCCGCGCCCTCCGACGCCGCCATCGCGTCGTCGCCGTCGACCTGCGCGGCCACGGCCGCTCCGACGCGCCCCCCGGCGACTACACGATGGAGTCCCTCGCCGACGACCTGGCCTGGCTCATCCGTCGGCTCCGGCTGCCCCGCCCCGTCGTCGTCGGGCACTCCATGGGCGGCGTCATCGCCCTCCGCCTCGCCGCCGACTACCCCCGTGCCCTCCGCGCCCTTGTCATGCTGGATGCCCCCGTCCACCCCGACCCCCCCGCCCAGCGCTGGCGCAGCTTCCGCCGCCGCGCCGGCCTCTCCCGCGCCGCCGCCCTCGACGCCGACTTCGCCCGCCGCTACATCCGTGCCTTCTTCCGCCCCGACTTCGACCAGGCCCTCGCCGACCGCGAAGCCGCCCGCTCCGCCCACACCCCGCCCCACGTCATCGCCTCCGCCATGCAGCACCTCCAGGCGCACGACAACGCCGGCGCCCTCGAGGCCCTTTCCCTCCCCGCCCTCTATATCGCCGCGGGCACCACCGGCCTGCCCACCACCCGCATCCGCGAGGCCCTCACCCCCCGCGGCGTTTGGTTCGGCGAAACCGTGGGCAGCGGCCATTTCGCGCAGTTGGAATCCCCCCAGCAGGTCAACGCCATGCTGCAGCGCTTCCTCCGCTCCCTCTAGGGCGCGCTCGATGACGGAGCCGCCGCCGCCCGCTCCGCCTGCCGCTTGAGCGTTGCCGGGCCCCGTCCCATCAGCAATCCGGCGAAGAGCCCGACCAGACGCCAGTAGAGCCCAAAAAGCCGCCGCGCGCGGGCGGCGGTCGTGGCGGTGCGACACTCGTACGTGACGAGCGTTCGGCCGGGCCCGTACTCGCGCAGGGAGAAGCCCACTACGACCTTCCCGTAGCCCGGCCGGTCAAAGCCGGCGAACTCGTCCGGGCTAACGCGCACTGCGGGGATGACCGGCTTCCAGAACTGCCCCACCAGGCCCATAGCGAATTCGCGCGGCGGCTCCTCGGCCAGCACCACCCAGCCGAACTCCTCCAGCAACTCCTCGATGCTGCGACCGCGGGCGGCAGGCGGCGCCGGACCAGGCGCACGGCGCTCTCCGGCAGGACCCTCGCCTTGTTCAAGAGATCGGCCAGCCGGTCACCGCTCACGTCGAAGCGGCGCAGGATTGGGTAGACACGCTCCGGCGGCGCCTCGACCACCGTGTGGCGGAACTGCGTGACGTCGTACTCCGGCAAGAAGTCGTCGATCAGCATGCGGGGCAGGGTCGCAGGCCGGGCCGCGCCTGCCCTCGGGTAGTCACCGCATCCTGCCCGGGCTCAGCCCAGCGCCGCCACCACCAGATCGCCCATCTCACTCGTGCTCGCCGGTCGCTCGTCCTCGCCGGCGATGTCCGCGGACCGATGCCCGTCGGCCAGCACCCACGACACGGCCGCCTCCACCGCCGCGGCCTCCGCCTCCAGCCCCAGAGAGAGCCGCAGCAGCATCGCCCCGCTCAGGATCTGCGCCAGCGGGTTCGCGATCCCCTGCCCCGCGATATCCGGCGCCGTCCCGTGGATCGGCTCGTACATCCCCAGCCCCGTCCCGTCCGCGCGACGTTCCCCCAGACTCGCGCTCGGCAGCATCCCCATCGACCCCGCCAGCATCGACGCCTCATCGCTCAGCACGTCGCCGAAGAGATTCTCCGCCACGATCACGTCGAAGTCCGCCGGCCGCGCGATCAGGTGCATCGCGCAGGCGTCCATCAGGACGTGCTCCAGCTCCACCTCCGGGTACTCGCCGGCCAGCTCCATCGCGATCGTCCGCCACAGCCGCGAACTCTCCATCACGTTCGCCTTGTCCACCGAGGTCAGCTTCTTGCGACGCCCCCGCGCCAGCTCGAACCCCACCCGCAGGATCCGCTCGATCTCATGCTCGCTGTAGGCCAGCGTGTCCACCACGTGACGCTCGCCGCCCTCCACCCACTGCCGCTGCGGCTGCCCGAAGTACACCCCCCCCGTCAGCTCACGCAGCACGATCAGGTCCACCCCGCGGACCACCTCCGGCTTCAGCGTGGTGCTGTCCACCAAGAAGTCGTACATCTTCACGGGCCGGATGTTCGCGAACAGGCCCAGCGACTTGCGCAGCCCCAGGATCGCCTGCTCTGGCCGCACGGCAGCGCTGGGGTCATCCCACTTGGGGCCGCCCACCGCCCCAAAGAAGACCGCGTCCTGCCCCCGGCACATCTCCAGCGTCTCCTCCTGCAACGCCACGCCGAACGCGTCGATCGCCGCCCCGCCGACGGTGTCCTCCCGGTACGCGAACTCGTGCCCAAAGCGTCCGCCCACCGCGTCCAGCACCTTCACCCCCTCCGCCATCACCTCCGGCCCGATCCCGTCCCCTGGCAGCAACGCAATATTCAAGCTGGCCATACGACTCTCCGCTCCGCCCTCGCTGCCCGGCAGCGGCCCCGATACTCGCGAACGGCAAGCCAACACTCAAGCACCCGATCGCGCCGCCGCTCGATACCGCGCTCCGCGCCCCGGGCGATCCCGCCGCCGCCCTCAGCCCCCCATCATCCGCAGCCTCGCCGCGGCCGCCGCTTAGCCGCTCGTCACCGGCTGGTACCCCGCCCGAGTCCGCTCGAACGCGCTGATCTCCTCGGCCTGCTCCAGCGTCAGGTCGATCGCGTCCAGCCCCTCGAGCAGCGTCCGCTTCACGAACCCGTCGATCTCGAACCGCCGCGACCACCCATCCGGCGTTGAGACCATCTGCGTCTCGAGGTCCACCGTGATCGCCGCCGCCGGCGTCTCTTGCGCACGCGCCATCAGCCGCTCCACGTCCGCCTGCAGCAGCGTCACCGTCAGCAGCCCCATCTTGGCGCTGTTGTTGCGGAAGATGTCCGCGAAGGACGGCGCGATGACCACCCCCAGCCCCATCTGCTGCAGCGCCCAGACCGCATGCTCGCGGGACGATCCGCCGCCGAAGTTCGCCCCCGCCAGCAGGATCGGCGCCCCCGCGTACTCCGGCCGGTTCAGCACGAACTCCGCATCCGCCCGCCAGCGTTCGAAGGCGAAGGGCCCGTAGCCCGTACGCTCAATCCGCTTCAGGTGCTTGGCCGGGATGATCTGGTCGGTGTCCACGTCCGCCCGGTCCAGGGGGATCGCGCGGCCGCTGACGCGCGTGACGGGCTCCATCGCTAGCTCCACTCCCGCACATCCACAAAGTGCCCCGCGATCGCCGCCGCCGCCGCCATCGGCGGACTCACCAGGTGCGTCCGCCCCCCCGGCCCCTGCCGCCCCTCAAAGTTGCGGTTGCTCGTCGACGCGCAGCGCTCTCCGGGGGCCAGGATGTCCGGGTTCATCCCCAGGCACATCGAACAGCCCGCCTCCCGCCATTCGAAGCCGGCATCGCGGAAGACGTCCGCCAGCCCCTCCTCCTCCGCCTGGGCCTTCACCAGCCCCGACCCCGGGACCACCATCGCGCTCACCGTCGCGGCCACCTGCTTCCCCTCCACCACCGCCGCCGCCGCCCGCAGGTCCTCGATCCGCCCGTTCGTGCACGACCCAATGAATACCCGGTCCAGGTTGATGTCCACCACCCGCGTCGCCGGCCGCAGGTCCATGTATTGCAGCGCCCGCTCGGCCGTTTCGCGCGTTGCCCGGTCGGCCGCATCCTCCGGGTCCGGGATCACCTCGGTCACGGGCACGCTCTGCGCCGGCGTCACCCCCCAGGTCACGTGCGGCACGATCTCCCCACCCGCGATCAGCACCTCGCGGTCGAAGCCCGCCCCCTTGTCGCTCGGCAGCGCCCGCCAGGCCTCCAGTGCCACCTCCCAGGATTCGCCCAGCGGCGCATGCGGCCGCCCCTGCAGGTAGGCGAACGTCGTCTCGTCCGGCGCCACCAAGCCGGCCCGCGCGCCCCCTTCGATCGACATGTTGCAGACCGTCATCCGCCCCTCCATCGAGAGGTTGCGGATCACGTCGCCGCGATACTCGATCACATGCCCCACCCCACCGTCGACACCGATCCGGTTGATGATCGTCAGGATCACATCCTTGGCCGTGCAGCCCGCGGGCAAGCCGCCGCTCACCTCCACCGCCATCTGCTTCAGCGGCTGCTGCGGCAGCGCCTGCGTCGCCAGCACGTGCTCCACCTCGGACGTCCCGATGCCGAACGCCAGCGCCCCGAACGCCCCGTGTGTCGACGTGTGGCTGTCGCCGCAGACAATGGTCATCCCCGGCTGCGTCACCCCCTGCTCCGGTCCGATGATGTGCACGATCCCCTGGCGCGGGTCCAGCGTGTCGTACAGCGGCACGCCGAACTCCCGGCAGTTCGCACGCAATGACTCCACCTGCTGCTGCGAGAGCGGGTCCGCGTACGGCTCCACCCGGCTGTCCGTCGGCACGTTGTGGTCGGGCACCGCCAGCGTCAGATCCGGCCGCCGCACGCTGCGGCCGTTCAGGCGCAGACCCTCGAACGCCTGCGGCGATGTCACCTCATGCACCAGGTGCAGGTCCACGTAGAGCAGGTCTGGCTCGCCCTGGGCGCGACGGACCAGGTGAGCATCCCAGATCTTCTGGGCCAGCGTGCGCGGTTCGGCCACCGCCCGCTCCTTTCGTTGCAGCGTGACAACGCGGTGCCAGTGTACCCGGCACAGTGCGCTCGTGTACGTCCCGCTCGCCCTGAGCCGGCCCGGATGGGCGACCGGATGAGCCACCCAGGTCGCGCGTTCGCCCCTACGGCGTCCGCTGCTGCGTGCTCGCCGCCTTGGCGCCCGTCTTGCCCGTCAGGTAGCGGTTGACGGCGTTGACGTAGGCCCGGGCGCTGGCGACCAGGATGTCCTGGTCCGCTGCCCGCCCCGTGTGCGTGATCCCGTCCACCTCGATCCGGATCGTCACCTCGCCTTGCGCGTCGATGCCCTCCGTGATCGCGCTCACGGCGTACTCCGTCAGCGTGTCCTCGGTGCCGATGATCGACCGGATCGTCCGGTACACCGCGTCCACCGGTCCCGTGCCGGTCTCGGCCGCTGTGTGGAACTCCCCGTCCGGACCGCGCAGCGTGATACTCGCCGTCGGCGTCGCCGCCGTGCCCGTCGTCACGTCCATCGACTCCAGGTGCCACGCCTCCTCGCCCTGCCCGATGTTGTCCGAAACGATCGCCTCCAGGTCGCGGTCGTCCACGGTGTTCTTGCGGTCCGCCAGCTCCTGGAAACGCTGGAACACGCTCCTGAACTCCTCGTCCTCCAGCTGGTAACCCAGGTCGTCCAGCCGCGACCGCAGCCCCGCCCGCCCCGACAGCTTGCTCAACACGAACTGGCCGCCCGCTTTCCAACCCACAGTCTTGGGGTCCATGATCTCGTAGGTCTCCCGCAGCTTGGACACCCCGTCCTGGTGAATCCCGGACTGGTGCCGGAAGGCGTTCAGCCCCACGATCGCCTTGTTCGGCTGCACGTGCATCCCGGCGAAGTCCTGCACCATCCGCGAAGCCGGCACCAGGTACTGCGGGTCCACCTGCGTCTCCGCGCCAAGGAAGTCCTCGCGCGTACGCATCGCCATGACCACCTCCTCCAAGGAGGCGTTGCCTGCCCGCTCGCCCAGGCCGTTGATCGTGCACTCCACCTGACGCGCGCCGGCCTGCACGGCCGCCAGGCTGTTGGCGCTGCTCAGCCCTAGGTCGTTGTGGCAGTGCACCGAGAGCGTGATGTGGTCCATACCCGGCACGTTCTCCAGGATCTCGCGGATGAGGGCCTCGAACTCCTCCGGGATCGCGTAGCCCACGGTGTCCGCGATGTTGATCGTCGTCGCCCCCGCCTCCACGCACTCCCGCAGCATACGGATCAAGAAGTCCCGGTCCGAGCGGGTCGCGTCCATGGGGCTGAACTCCACGTTCTCCACGTAGCCCTTGGCCCGCGCCACCATCTCCCGCGCCTGCTCCAGCACCTGCTCGCGGTCCTTACGCAGCTGGTGCGCGATGTGGATGTCCGAACTCGAGAGGAACACGTGCAGGCGCGGGTCCTCCGCGTCCTGAATGGCGGCCCAGCCCTGATCCACGTCGCTCGGCACGGCGCGGCAGAGCGACGCGATCGACGTCCCCCGCACCTTCTTCGCGATCTGCGCCACCGCGTCGAAATCGGCCGGGGAGGCAGCCGCGAATCCCGCCTCAATGCAGTCCACCTGCATCCGCTCCAGCAGCCTCGCGATCTGGAGCTTTTCGTCCGCCGAAAAGGAAACGCCGGCGGCCTGTTCACCGTCGCGCAGGGTGGTGTCGAAGATCTTGACTCGGTCAACCATGGGGAACTCCTGGGATTGTGCGGCTCGTGCGGGAGGGCACGCGCCGCCGGGCGGCGGCGACAGTTCAGTGGCCCCGCCCGAGGACGCGACGGGCTTGAGTAGCCCGCCGGGGTGTCCCTCCCAGGAATCGTGTACGCATAACGCCCCCAGTATGCCAGGCCCGGCAGCGCCTTGCCTAGCGGGTCACCCGGAGTTTTCCCCCGCGTTGCATTCCCCGATCGCCTTCCTCCCCTACGATGCCCCTGCCAGGTGCCGCACGAGGGGGGGGAGGCAGCCGCATGCCGCTCACACCGGGAACCATCGACACCCTGGCCCGGACCCCAGCCGTCCTGGAAACCCTGCTCATCGGGCTCCCCGACGCCACCCTGACCACCCCCGACACCGAGGGCTGGAGCGCCCGCGACGTCATCGCCCACCTGCGCATCATCAACCGCCTCGGCCTGCGCGAGCGCCTGGAGTTGATGCTCCGTGAGCCCGATCCCCTCCTCCCCGACGTCAACGCGCACGAGAGCTTCTGAACGCCTTCGCCGCCGAGCGCGCAAACCGCCACCCAGTCGATGCCCTCACTGACTACCAGGAGCTCCACACCAATGACGGCGGCGCCGCTCTGGTAGTGAATGACGCTGTGCGCCCCAAGCCCGCGCGCCGTGGGCTTGCCGTGCGCAGCCGCACGTAGATAGCGCCGCTTCGGAGTGGTTAGGTGACGTGCATCTCCGCTTCGGTCAGTCCGCCTTCTCCCGCAGCCACGTCATCATCCCCCGCAGCTCCGCCCCCACCACCTCCGACGGATGCTCCCGCGCCCGCTTCCGCATCACCGAAAACGCCGGCCGCCCCGCCCGGTTCTCCAGGATCCACTCCCGCGCGAACTCGCCCCCCTGAATCTCGTCCAGGATCGCCCGCATCCGCTCCTTCACCTCCGGGCCCAGCACCCGCGGCCCGCGCGTGTAGTCCCCGTACTCCGCCGTGTCCGACACCGAGTAGCGCATGTTGCCGAAGCCGCCCTCGTAGATCAGGTCCACGATGAGCTTCAGCTCGTGCACCGTCTCGAAATACGCCGACTCCGGCTGGTACCCCGCCTCCACCAGCGTCTCGAACGCCGCCTGCATCAGCGCCGACACCCCCCCGCACAGCACCGTCTGCTCCCCGAACAGGTCCGTCTCCGTCTCCTCCAGGAACGTCGTCTCCAGCACGCCCCCCTTCGTCCCCCCAATCCCCCGCGCGTAGGCCAGTGCTGTCTGCCGCGCCGTCTCCGACGCGTCCTGGTGGATCGCCAGCAGCGCCGGCACCCCCCCGCCCTCCTCGAACACCCGCCGCACCAGATGCCCCGGCCCTTTCGGCGCGATCATCGACACGTCCACCTCCTCCGGCGCCGTGATCTGCGCGTAGTGGATGTTGAAGCCGTGCGCGAACATCAGCGTCTTGCCCTCGCGCATCCCGTGCGCGATGTGGTTGTCGTACAGCTCCTTCTGGATGTGGTCCGGCGTCAGCACCATCACGATGTCCGCCGCCTCCGCCACGTCGTCCACCGTTCCCACCTGCAGCCCCAGGTCCTCCGCTTTCTGCCACGACTTCGACCCCGAGTACAGCCCCACGATCACCTTCTGCCCGCTGTCCTTCAAGTTCAGCGCGTGCGCGTGCCCCTGGCTGCCGAAGCCGATCACCCCGATCGTCTTCCCCTCCAGGTACTGCATGTCGGCGTCCTGGTCGTAGTACATCTTCGCGGCCATGCGGCAGCTCCTCTTCCGCGCCCACGAGCGGGCGGTTACGCAGCGGCAGGGTGGATGCTATCGGCGCGTCGGCCTCCCGGCCAGCCGCACGCCACGCCCCTCGTCGCGCCCGACCCGCTCCCCCCTACCCCCCAGCCCGTTCGTCCTGCGGTTCTCCCGAGCGAAGCCTGTCCCGAGCGCAGTCGAAGGGTCGAGCGGCCTGTCGAAGCCTGTCCTGATCTCGTCGAAGGGGAAACGAACGGGCGCATCCCCTCAGTCGCTCGCAAACGGCAGCGCCCCCTCCGGCCGACGCCCCAGCTGCGCCCGTGCCGCCTCCGCCTCGTGCTCGTACTCGCTGATCGGCGCCGGCTTGCTCGTGCTCGCCCCCCGCACCATCGCCACCCGCCCCGTGCGCACCATCTCCAGCACCCCATACGGCCGCAGCAAGCCCGCCAGCGCCTCCACCTTGCCCGCGTCCCCCAGCACCTGCACGATCAACGACTCCTCCCCCACGTCCACCACGTCCGCCCGGAACGCCCGCACCAGCTCCCCCACCTCCAGCCGCCGGCTCACGTCGCAGGCCACCTTGATCAGCGCCAGCTCCCGGTCCACCATCGGCTGCCCCGTGATGTCCACCACCGACACCACGTCGATCAGCTTGAACAGCTGCCGCTCCACCTGCTGCACGTTCGCCTGCCCCCCCTCCACCACGATCGTCATCCGGCTCAGCCCCGGCTCATCCGCCCGCCCCACCGTCAAACTCTCAATGTTGAACCCCCGCCGCCGGAACAGCGACGCCACCCGCGCCAGCACGCCGGGCCGGTCCTCCACGTGTGCCACGATCACACTCAGGGCATCATTCGACTCGTAGGGCATCAGGCTGGCTCCTCGATCGTCTCGGACAAGGCCGCCCCCGCCGGCACCATGGGCCACACGTTCTCCACGCCCGCTGTGCGAAAGTCCATCAGGACCGGGCCCTCGTGGGCAGCGGCCTCGCGGATCACGTGCAGCGCTTCCTGGCGGTTCCTCGCCCGCAGCCCCTTGATCCCGTAGGCCTCGGCCAGCTTCACGAAGTCCGGCTGTCCCAGGTCCACAGAATGCTGATTGTCGGCATAAAACAGCTCCTGCCACTGCCGCACCATGCCCAGGAAACCGTTGTTGAAGATCGCGTAGCGAATCGGCAGGTTGTGGTCCTTCACCGTCTGCAGCTCCTGCAGCGTCATCTGGAAGCCGCCGTCCCCGCAGATCGTCCAGACCGGAGCGTCCTGCGCGAACTGCGCCCCGATCGCCCCCGGTACCTCGTAGCCCATGGTCCCCAGCCCCCCGCTCGTCACCCACTGCCGGGGGCGCTTGAACGGGTAATACTGCGCCGCCCACATCTGGTGCTGCCCCACCCCCGTCACGATCGTCGCCTCGCCCTGCGTCTCCTCGGCCAGCGCCTTCACCAGCCAGGTCCCCGTCAGCTCCGTCTCCTCACCGAAGTAGTCCGTCGGGTGCTCCGCCTTCACCTTCTCGATCCACGCCCGCCACTCTGGGTGATCCGCGTCCGCCAGCATGGGGTCGAGCAGGCGCAGCGTCTCCCGCACGTCCCCCTGCACCGGTGCGTGCGTGTGAAAGTTCTTCCCGATCTCGGCCGGATCGATGTCGATGTGCACGATCTGCGCCGTCGGATTGAAATCCTTGAACCGCCCCATCGCCCGGTCGTCGAAGCGCATCCCGATCCCGATCACCACGTCCGCCTCGTCCGCCGCCATGTTGCAGTAGTAGTGCCCGTGCATGCCCAGGAAACCGTAGGCCAGCGGGTGATCCGCGGGGAAGCCGGCCACGCCCAGCAGCGTCGTGATCACGGGGATGTCCGCCCGCTCCGCCATCGCCCCCAGCTCCTCGCTCGCGCCCGACATGATCACGCCCTGCCCGGCCAGGATCACCGGCCGCTCGGCCCCGTTGATCAGCTCCGCCGCCCGCTCCACCTCCAGCGCCCGTGGCCGCTCCACCAGGGGGTAGCCGCGCAGATGCACGGCTTCCGGGTAGCCCGCATACTCCGCCTGCTCAATGAAGACGTCCTTCGGGATGTCTACCAGCACCGGCCCCTTGCGCCCCGTCGAAGCGATGTGGAAGGCCTCCTTGATCGCCTGCGCCACCTCGCTCGCCCGCATCACGAGTGTGTTGTGCTTCGTGATCGGTAGCGTGATGCCCGTGATGTCCGCCTCCTGGAACCCGTCCCGGCCCAGCAGGTCCCGCGCCACATTCCCCGTCAGCGCTACCATCGGCACCGAGTCCATATACGCCGTCGCGATGCCCGTCACCAGGTTCGTCGCGCCCGGCCCTGACGTCGCCAGGCAGACCCCGGTGCGCCCGCTCACCCGCGCGTAGGCGTCGGCGGCGTGCGCCGCGGTCTGCTCGTGCCGCACCAGGACGTGCTTGATCTCCGGGTACTGCACGAACGTGTCGTAGAGCGGCAGCACCACCCCACCGGGGTAGCCGAAGATGATCTCCACCCCTTCCGCCTTCAGGCATTCGAGCAGGATCTGCGCGCCGGTGAGCTGCATCGCCGTCGTCTCTCTCTTTGGGCCCCGCGCGGGGCGGCTCGCATCGGCCCCGGCCGGCATCCGATTCAGTGGCGGACGACAAAAACGCCGGTCTCAGGACCGGCGTTACGTTCCGCGGCTGCCTCGTACGATTAGCGGACGGGGCCTCGCGCGAAACGCACCCCTACACCGACAACGAGGCCCCTGGCACTGTGGCACTCTCGGGTCATGGGCGGGCTCCGCCTTCTCCGCTACGCTTCACCCTAGCGCAAAGCCCTGTCCAGTGCGAGCCTCGCGCGCCTCAGCCCCAGCCGCTGCGCGCCTGAAGCGATCGCTGCGCCTGCCACGCCGCCAGGTCAAAGAGCGGGCGCAGCGGTCCCAGCCGCTGCTTGAAGCCCACGTAGCTCACCTCCCCCCGCAGGATGCGGCAGAAGGCGCGCCAGAGGTACTCCGAACGCCGCAGCGCCTGCACATACGGCCACGGCGCCTGATGGAAAAGCGCTTGGAACTGGCGCGCCACCGCCAGCTCTGGCTCAATCGCGCCCTCCACGGCCCGCTGGTAGTGCGTCAGGTCGGGCGCCGCACCCCGGAGCAATCGATCGACCTCCGTCGCGGCCAGCCGCGCCGAGCGGAAGGCGTTGCCGATCCCCTCCCCGGACAGCGGATCGACCAGCCCCGCCGCGTCCCCCACGAACGCCACCCGCCCCCGCACGGCCGGGCTGCCCGGGTCGCGCAGCGGCAACTGATATCCCCGCTGCGCCTCCAGCCGGGCAGGCGCGAAACCCTCACTCCTGCTGTACGCGGCCAGTTCACGCCGCAGCCCCGGCCCCGCCACCGGCCAGCCCCCCACGCCCAGGTTGCAGTGGTCCCCCTTGGGAAAGATCCAGCCGTAGCCGCCGGGCATGCTGCCCAGCTCCAGGCCCACGCTGTCCGCCCAGAGCGACGGCACGCCGGCGCTGTTCGCCTCCAGCGCCACCGCGTGACGCAGCCGTGGCAGCCCCAGCGACCGGCGGCACACCCCGTTGGCGCCGTCCGCCGCCACCACCGCCGACGCCGTCAGCTCCCCCCCATCATCGAAGCTGAGGCGCACGCCCTCCGCCAACGGTCGCAAGCGCACCAGCCGCCGCCCATCCTCGAAGACCGCCCCCGCCTCCACCGCCCGCTCCACGAGATAGGCGTCCAGCCGCGCGCGCTGCGTCATGTACGCCAGTGGACGCCGAAACGTGTGCGCAAACACCGAGCGACGCCGATACCGCACCCGGAAGCGGCGGATCACCCGCTCCGCCACCGGGTCCAGCGAGAACGGCAGCTGCGCCGTCGCCCCCACCAGCACCCCGCCGCCGCACGGCTTGTCGCGCGGAAACCCCGCCCGATCGACCAGCAGCGTCCGCGCGCCCGTTCGCGCCACGTCGTGCGCGGCCAGCGATCCCCCCGGCCCCGCCCCCACCACCACGCAATCGACCTCCGCCCTCACCCGCTGCGCCCCACCATCGCGCGCCCCGCCGAGCCACTCAAGCTGGAGTCGGATCGGTCCGCACCGCCCAGGGAACGGCGCGCGCGCAGCCAGCGATCGAGCACCGCCTTGACCCCTGGCAGGAGCGGCGCCGTGAACGCGAAGACGATCACCTCCCAGGGCTGACCGAAACCGATCGCCAGAAAGGGGAGCGGCGCCACCACAACAGCGATGCCCAGCGCCGCCAGCCGGAGCAGCAGGAAGACCCCCGTGCCGATCCCGAAGGTGATGCCGAACTGCCATGGAATGAAGGCGCCCACCGCCCCCATCGCCGGCGCCGCGCCACGGCCACCGCGAAACCCCAGCCAGAGCGGGAACATGTGCGCCGCGATCACCACGTAGCCCGACGCCAGCCACCAGCCGACTGGGAGTTCCAGCCACCGCGCGATCGAGACCGCCAGCAGGCCCTTCCCAACGTCGCCCAGCAGGGCCACGTGCCCCCAAAACCAGCCCGCCCCCTCACGGATCGCGTTCCCCGAACCCACGTTGCCGTCACCAACGTCACGCAGATCCCCGCCCGTCCGCAGGCGATAGATCAGCCAGCTGATCGGCACCGAGCCGATGCTGTACGCCAGGATGATCGCGATGAACTCGCTCATGGCGGCCCGTGCCGGCCGGACCGGCTAGGCGCCCACGAGGTCGGCGGCGGGAATCCCCGTCAGCCAGCGCTCGTAGGCCGGCAAACGGCCCAGGATCGCATCGAAGAACAGCTTCTGCAGCCGCCCCGAGATCTCCCCCAAGTCGCCCCCACCCACCTCGCGATCGTCGATCTCCAGGATCGGCGTGACGTGCGCGGCCGTCCCCGTCATGAACACTTCGTCCGCCAGGTACAACTCGCTCCGGTCGATGCTGCGCTCCACCGTCACCAGCCCAAGCTCTTGCTGCGCCAGTTCCATCACCGTCGCCCGGGTGATCCCCACCAGGATGTTGTCCGCGCTCGGCGGCGTGTACAGCACCCCGTCCTGCACCATGAAGATGTTCTCCCCGCTCCCCTCCGACACGTGCCCGTCCGCGTTGAGCAGGATCGCCTCGTCATAGCCGTGGTAGTGCGCCTCCGTCTTCGCCAGCGCCGAGTTGATGTAGACCCCGCTCACCTTCGCCCGCACCGGGATCGAGGTATCGTCCGCTCGCCGCCACGACGACGTGCCGCAGCGAATCCCCGCGTCCAGGTCCAGGTAGGCGCCGAACGGCGCACAGTACATCAGGAAGTCGTCCGCCACATCGTGCAGCCGCACCCCCAGCACCTCCTCCGCCTTGTAGACCATCGGCCGGATGTAGAGATCCTCCCGGAAGCCGCTCTTCGTGACTAACTCCTGCGTGATCCGCACCAGATCGTCGTCGCTGTAGAGCAGCTCCATCATCAGCACGTGCGCCGACTGCCGCAGCCGCTCGTAGTGCTCCCGCGTCCGGAACAGATACAACGTCTCCTGCTCCGCGTTCCAGTTCGCCCGGATCCCCTCAAAGACGGCCGTGCCGTAGTTGAAGGCATGCGTCATCAGGCCGATCTTGGCCTCGGCCAGGGGCATCAACTCGCCCCGGAAGAACGCGTACGGGGTCCCCACCATGGGCGTCACTCCCTCCCCAGACCGACGGGACCAGACCGCCAGTGCCGGACCGACAGTATAGATGGGCCCGCCCTTGCCGCCGCGGTCGCCCCACCCCGGCGCGCCCTCAGCTCCGGGGGCGCATCTCCCCACGCGGCTCCAGCCCCTGCGCCATCACCCGGAAGATCCCGCCGGCCATCGCCTCCGCCTCCTCCCGCGACATCGTCTGAGCCGCCGCCGCAGTCCAAAGTCTCCTGCCGTTGGTGGATCCTCGCGGTCATGTCGCTCACCACTTTCATGGTCTTCCTCGACAACACCGTCGTGAACACCGCACTCCCCTCCATCTCCCGCGACCTCAACGCCTCCACTGCCACCCTGCAGTGGGTTCATCGACGGCTACACCCTGGTCCTCGGCGGCACCATAGGCGACCGCTACGGCCGGCGGCGGTTCCTCACGATGGGCATGGTCATCTTCGGCCTCGGCGCCCTTGCCATCGGTGTCGGGCCCGTGGTCGGCGGCGCCTGGGAGATGATGCGACGCCGCAGCGAGGCCGGGCCCGCCGCGTCCGCCGTTCGCGCGGACGGCAGGCCAAGGTGGGCCTGACCACCCCCACGGCCCCAATGCGACGCCAGAGAGGCCCCGGCCCCCGCCGGGGCCTCTCTGCCTCCCGCCGATGCTACGCTCGGGCATTGGAATGGGAGGACCGGGTGTCCGCTGCCCGCTATCAGGTGGGATCGCTGCCCATCGCCATCGTCTCCGACGGCCGCGCCTGGCGCGACGCCGGCGCCGTCCACGGCCTCGTCCCCAAGGTCATGTGGCAGCGCCTCACCGACGACCTCAACCCGCTCAACCAGGTGCCCCTCGCCCTCAACTGCCTCCTCCTCAAGTCCGACGGCAAGACCGTCCTCATCGAGACCGGCCAGGGCGACAAGGACTTCGCCCTTCTCCGCCAGCGCGGCGAGTCCGTCGACCACGGGCTCCTCTTGCAGGGCCTGGCCCGCCTCGGCGTCCAGCCCAACGATGTCGACATCGTCATCAACACCCACCTCCACAACGACCACTGCGGCTGGAACACCCGCCACGTCCAGGGCACCCTGCGCCCCACCTTCCCCCGCGCCCGCTACTACGCTCAGCGCGGCGAGTGGGACGCCGCCAGCCACCCCAACGAGCGCACCCGCGCCGCCTACCTGGCCGACAACCTCACCCCCGTCGCCGAGGCCGGCCAGCTGGAGTTGATCGACGGCGAAACCCCGATCACCTCCGCCATCACCGTCATCGAAACCCCCGGCCATACCGCCGACCACGCCGCCGTCCTCATCCGCGATGGCGGCGAGACGGCCGTTTACATCGGTGATCTCGTCCAGCATCGCGTCCAGCTCGAACGCGCCGCCTGGATCAGCGCCTTCGACGTCCTCCCCCTCGTCAGCCTGGAAACCAAGAAGCGCCTTGTCCGCGAGGCGGTCGAGGGCGACCACCTCATCGTTGCCGTGCATCTGCCCTTCCCCGGGGTCGGCCGCATGCGCTCGCACGAGGGCAAGCGCACGTTCGTCGCCGAGCCGCCGCTGGCGCCCGCCGGCGACGCCGCGCCGCTCGGCAAGCCGGCGGGCGCGCCCAACCGCTAGGTCCCTCGCACGGAGGATGTACCCAGATGGATCCCAGGACGCAGGCCCAGTTGGAGCAGAAGGGCGCGGAAGTCGCCGCCGCCCGCGCCCGCAAACTCCGCAACTGGAAGCGGGAGAAACAGCTCGGCGACCAGTGGCTGGGCGAACTCGTTGAGACCGACCAGGTACCCCCCCTGGACCAGGTCGAGCGCGTCTACCTCCTCACCTGGCACAAGGACCGCCCCGTCGTCGTGCGCGCCGAGGGCTCCGATCTCCTCGTCGTCCCAACCCTCGACGTCGATGCGGCCGCCGTCGACTCGGCCGGCAGGCGCAGGAGTCCCGCCGCCGCCCTCGAACGCTGGCTCGGCCCCATCGCCAAGGGCGAGTGGGGCATCCGCATCGGCGACTGGTTCCAGCACAGCCGCCTGGAAATGCGCGCCACCTCCGACAACCACGACTACCCGGCCGGGACCGAACGCTACCAACTCTTCCTCTGCGCCACCGCTACCCGCCTGGACGACCTCCCCGATGGCAGCGGCTGGGCCCGCCGCACCGTTACCCGCAAGGACTTCGGCCAGCTCCTCAACGACCGCTACCTCGAGTACGGCCGCAACCTCCATCGCGCCCACGACGCCTACATCCTGAGCCGCGCCCGCCGGGCCTAGCGCCCCCCCCCGCGGCGGGCCTCACCGGCCTGCCGCCGAAGCCGCCGGGCCGCTCCCCGCTCAGTGCGGCGCCCCGCCTCGATGGATCTCGGACGCCCGCCGCAAGGCGTCCAGATAGGCGGCGGCCAGCGGGGCCGGCAAGCCCACGTCCGATGGTCGCGCGTCGGACCGCGCGCGCCGCGGGGGTGCGGCGCCGGCGCTCGCAACGGGCGGATCAAGCGGGCGGGCGAAGCGGGGAAGACTCACGGGCTGCGCTCCCTTTCAGCTCTCCGTCTCGACTCCTGCTGGCGGCGCCATTGCCACCGCCGCGTCCCGCCAACCCAACGCCCGTACCGCCCCAGAGGTTCCCCGCCTGTGTGAGGGGAGCGTGAAATCCCGGCCCCGCCTGCCCCGGCCGGCCCCCGCCTCTGTGCCGCGACGTGCCGCCGGACCCGCCCGGTGGCGTAGGATCGACCCCACCACAGGCACGCGGAACGAGGCACGACATGGCCGATCACTTCGAGTACCACTCCATCAACACGCTCGTCTTCAGGGACGGCGTGCGCCATGCCTACCTCGGCGACACCGCGGAGCCCGTCCTCTACGGCCAGCAAGGCAAGCTCCGGGAGCACTACAACGTCCCCGACACCGTCCCCTCCCGCCCCGCCACGCTCGACCACATCGTCGCCGCCGTCGGCGGTTGACTGTTCGGCACCTTCGCCGGGGCTCTGGCGGCTCGCAAAGTCAAGTTCAACCGGGACACCTACGGCGCCACCGTGGACGGCGCCATCGAGGGCCCGGATAATCAGACCATCCGCATCACCAAGATCCATATCGACTTCAGCGTCGAGATCCCCTTCGGCACGCGCGAAACCGCCGAGCGCGCCCTCCGCGTCTACCCCGCCGGCTGCCCTGCCCACGAAAGCGTCAAGGACG
Source organism: Dehalococcoidia bacterium (assembly GCA_965247775.1). Classification (GTDB taxonomy): domain Bacteria; phylum Chloroflexota; class Dehalococcoidia; order Bin125; family Bin125. The sequence goes on along the minus strand of OZ252031.1, from coordinate 186,602 downwards.
CCATCACCGTCACCCACTCCGCCACCTTCACCGAGGTCTAGGCCGCTCCGGCTGGGCCCTCCTCGCCTTCCTCCCGCGAGGATCGTCTGTCTCTCCCGCGACGCAGGCGTCCTACCCGCTTGCGCACGGCCGCTGCATAGACCCGCCGCAACGACGCCCCATGCAACCGCATCGCGCGGCGCCGCTTGCGCTGCTTCTGCTCTCGCCGCTCGCCCCGCGTCGCGCCTTCGCCCTCGCGCATGGATCGAGCCTAGCGCGCCGCGCTAGCCTCGCCCCATGCGGCTCCACCTCGCCTACGGCGACGACGGCCTCCCCGTCGACCTCCCAGACTGGACGGACGTCCTCGAACCCGTCCTCGTCCCGCCCCTCCCCGACGTCCCCGCCGCGCTCCGCGCCGCCATCGCCGAGCCCATCGGCTCCCCGCCCCTCACCGACCTCGTCACCCCCGACGACCACGTCGCCATCGTCTTCAGCGACATGACCCGCCCCGTCCCCAACACCCTCATCGCCCCCGCCCTGCTCGAGGCCCTGGCCGCCGCCGGCGTCCCCCACCACCAGATCACGCTCATCGTCGGCGGCGGCCTGCACCGCCCCATGACCCCCGCCGAGGTCGCCACCCTGCTCGGCGACGACGTCGCGGCCTCCTACCGCACCGTCATGCACGACGCTCGGGACCCAGACCAGCAGATCTTCCTGGAGCGCTACCCGGACGAGCCGCGCGGCGGCGTCTACCTCAACGCGGCCTATATGCAGGCCACGGTCCGCCTCGTCACGGGCTTCGTCGAACCCCACCTCTTCGCCGGCTACAGCGGCGGCGGGAAGGGTGTCTTCCCAGGCGTCGCCTCGGCCCACAACATCATGCGCAACCACGGCGTCGCCAACCTCGCCAGCGCCGGCGCCACCTACTGCGTCGCCGAGGGCAATCCCGTCTTCGAGGACTGCCGCCGCATCGCCCTCGCCTCCGACCTCGGCTTCCTCTGCAACGTCACCCTGGACCCGGACAAGCGCGTCACCGGCGTGTTTTGCGGCGACCTCCTCGCCGCCCACGACGCTGCCATCGCCCAGGTCGACCGCCAGGCCCTGCGCCCCATCGACGCCCCGTACGACATCGTCGTCGGCTGCAACGGCGGTTACCCCGCCGACCTCAACCTCTACCAGAGCGTCAAGGGCATGGTCTCCGCCGCTCTCGGCGTCCGCCCCGGCGGCGACATCGTCCTAGCGGCGGAGTGCCGCGAGGGCGTCGGCGGCGCCGAATACGTCGACCTCCTCGCCGCCGAGGACAGCCCCGACGCGCTCATGCAGCGCCTCCTCCAGCCCGACGTCCACCTGATCGATCAGTGGCAGGTGCAGATGCAGGTCGCCGTCCAGCAGAAGGCGACCGTCCACGTCCGCTCCGCCCTGGACGACGACGCCGTCCGCGCCGCCCACCTCCAGCCCATCGCCGATGTCGAGGAAACCGTCGCCCGCCTCGCCGCGGACCACCGCCAGCGCCACGAGGAGCGCGCCTCCGTCCTCGCTCTCCCCCATGGCTTCCAGGCCATCCCCCAGGTCGCGAGCGCGCCGAAGTAACCCTCACCACCGCGGCAGCCCCAGCCCGCGCGTCGCGATGATATTCCGCTGGATCTCGCTCGTGCCCCCCTCGATCGTGTTCGCCACCGCCCGCAGGTAGCCGTACGCGTACATCCCGTACCGCGGGGGCCGCGTCTCCGCCGCCGTCAGCAGCGCGTGGAGTCCGAACACCTCCACCGCCGTCGCCGCGATACGCTGATTCAACTCCATCGCGTACAGCTTCCCCATCGACGCCTCATGGTTCGGGATCTCGCCCGCCGCCTGCATCGTCACGATCCGGTACGAGATCATCCGTGCGATCTGTGCCTCGATGACCCGATCCGCCAGCGCCAGCCGCAGCCGCGGCCTACGCCCGAGCCGCGAACGCCCCTCCGCCTCCTGCTTCGCCCAGCGCACCAACGACTCCACCGCCTGCCCGATCCCCACCGCCGAGCCGATCCGGCTCCGCTCGAAGTCCAGCGTCGTCACCGCCCCGTACCAGCCCCGGCCCACTTCGCCGATCACGTTCTGCTGCGGGACGCGCACATCCTCGAAATACACCTCGTTGAACTCGTGCCTACCGGCCAGATTCAGCAGCGGCCGTACCTCTACCCCCGGCGACCGCATGTCCAGCACGAAGTACGTGATCCCCTTGTGCTTCGGGGCGTCCGGGTTTGTCCGCGCCAGCAGGATCATGAAGTCGGCGACGTGCGCGCCGCTGGTCCAGATCTTCTGCCCGTTCAGCACCCAGTCGTCGCCCTCGCGCACCGCCCGCGTCTGCAACGACGCCAGATCCGATCCCGACCCCGGCTCCGAGTAGCCCTGGCACCAGACCGTCTCTCCGCGCAAGATCGGCGGCAGGTGCTCCCGCTTCTGCTCCGCCGTCCCCAGCGCGATGATCGTCGGCCCAATGAAGCCGGTCGTCAGGATGTTCGGACCCTCTGCCCGCGCCTCCGCCATCTCCTCATTGAAGATGAACTGCTCCAGCACCCCCATCCCCGCCCCCCCCGTACGCCTCCGGCCAGGCCGGCGCGATCCAGCCCCACCCCGCCAGCGCCGTCAGCCACGCACGCTTCGACGGCGTCTCCGTGAACGGCGGCGCCTCCCGCGCCTCCTCCCGGATCGCCCGCCGCAGCGGCTCGTAGCGCTCCCCGATCAGCGTTCGCACCTCGCGCCGGAACGCGGCCTGCTCCGGCGTATCGGCGAAATCCACCATCGGCGACGCCTCTCCTCGCCCGCGCATCCTAGCGGCGGTGCCAACGCAACCGGCGCACGGTGCGTGGGGCCGCGCGGCTCGGTACGATCGCCCCGCAAGGAGTACCCATGCCCCGCCGCAAGCTCGAGGATGCCGACGCCCGCCGCCTGCTCGGCGGCGCCCCCGTCACGATCGTCACCACCCGCTGGCGCGCCGTCGCCAACGCCTTCCCCGTCGCCTGGGCCATGCCCACCAGCGTCAGCCCGCCCCTCGTCGCCATCGCCGTCCACCCCTCCCGCCACAGCCACGACATGATCACCTTCGGCGAAGAGTTCGCTCTCAACTTCCCCAGCAAGGTCGTCGTCAACCACACCCAGTGGCTCGGTATGGTCAGCGGCGTGCAGGGCGACAAGCTGGAGGGCTCCCGCCTGCCCTACTTCAAGGCCAAGGTCATCGGCGCCCCCTTGCTCGAAGGCTGCGTCGGCTGGGTCGAGTGCACCCTCCACGACCACTACACCACCGGCGACCACACCCTCTTCGTCGGCCGCGTCGTCGCCGCCCAGGCCGACTCCGACGCCTGGGACTTCGACGCCGGCCGCTGGAGCCTCGCCGACGACGAGTACAAGCCCCTCCAGTACCTCGGCGGGCGCACCTACTCCCTCCTCGGCGTCCCCTTCGACGCCGAGGTCGAGCAGCGCTCCCCCGAGCAGATGGCCGAAGAAGGCTTGGGACGCGAGTTGGAGGAGGTCGAGGCAGAGCGGGCGCAGAAACGCGAGGAGGCGGAGGAAGCTCGCTACGAGCAGGACCGCCGTGGCGACGCCGAGCCCCAGACCGCCTCCCGCCCGCGCCCGAGGCCGGAGCAGTAGCGTGTCTGCGGAGTCAACCGCTGAATCTCCTCAGCACGACGCCGTCCACCCTGATCCTGTCAAAGGGGGACGGTGTTCCGCCGATCGGGTCGTCCTAGGGGACAACCTCCCCCTCCTCCGCGCCCTCCCTGACGCCTCCGTCCACCTCGTCTACGCCGACCCCCCCTTCAACACCGGCGCCCGCCGCCGCCACGAGCGCCTCCGCACCACCGCCAACCCCCAGGGTGCCCGAGCGGGCTTCGGTGGCCGCCGCTACCGCACCCAGACGCTGTCCGTCCACGCCTACCCCGACGCCTTCGACGACTTCCCCGCCTTCCTCGAACCCCGCCTGCGCGAGGTGCACCGCCTCCTCACCCCCGCCGGCTCGCTCTACCTCCACCTTGACGCCCGCGAGGTGCACTACATCAAAGTGCTCTGCGACACGATCTTCGGCCGCGATTGCTTCCTCAACGAGATCATCTGGGCCTACGACTTCGGAGGCCGCCCCAGGCGCCGCTGGCCCGCCAAGCACGACACCATCCTCCTCTACGTCAAGGACCCCGCCCGCTACACCTTCAACACCGACGACATCGACCGCATCCCCTACATGGCCCCCGGCCTCGTCGGCCCGGAGAAGGCCGCCAGGGGCAAGCTCCCCACCGACACCTGGTGGCACACCGTCGTCCCCACGAGCGGCGCCGAGCGCACCGGCTACCCCACCCAGAAACCCGCGGCCTTGGCCGAGCGCATCCTCCGTGCCTCCAGCAACCCCGGCGATCTCGTCCTCGACCCCTTCGCCGGCAGCGGCACCGTCGGCGCCGTCGCCGCGCGACTCGGCCGCCGTTTCCTCCTCATCGACGACAATCCGGAGGCCATCGACGTCATGCGGCGGCGCCTCCCCACCTCCACGACGTTCGTCGCGGGGACCACAGAGGGCGAGGACTAGAGGCCGGGTCCTAGGGCTGCTCCCACACCACCGGCTGGCTGCCCCCCAGGTCGACCCACAGCCCAGCCCCGTACTCCAGCGCGAAGTCCTCCCGCAGTGTCACCGGCAGCTGTGGGTCCCAGATCACGAACGTCTGTGTCGCCGTTTGCCAGAGGAACGCCCGGGGCATCGGCAGCCCGTCCAGCGCCGCACTGATCCGCACACCGTCGCTGCCCGTCCAGCCCGCCAGCGTGAAGCCGGGCTGCAACTCCGCCGCCAAGCCCCGCACCCCCGCCGGCACTTCCAGGAACGAGAGGTCGCCCCCCAGCCGCTCCGGCGGCACGAAGACCAAGAACGCCTCACCCTCCTCGATCACGCGCAGGTCGCTCAGCGCCGGCTGCCCCGCGCGGAACGACCGGAACCGCTTCCGCTCCGCGTCGAAGGTGAACGCGGCCGTCACCAGATCGCTGATCGGCGCCAGCAGCGCCGACGGTGACGCCGCCGGCCCCGTGTTCGCCAGCAACGACCAGCCCCCCGCGATCGGCTGGATCACGCTCTCCGCCAAGCCCGCGCCCGCATCGCCGTCCTCCACCCCCGCCTCGGGCTCCTGCTCCCCCTCCCCACCCGGCTCCTCCTGCCCGCCCGGCTCCTCCTGCGCGCCCGCTGGCCCCTCTACGATCAGTACCAAGCTCAGGGCCAGGATCACGAAGAACGTGACCAGCGTCGGCAGCCGCAGCACTGTTGAAAGCAAACTGGACATGCCCCCGACGGTAGGGCAACCCCCTATCACAGCCAATCGGGGAATCGCCTAGCCGGGGGCGGACGGGCGACGCCCCAACGCCGCCCCTTCCCCCGCGCGGCTAGGCGTTCTCGTCCTCGCCCGCCTCCGCATTGCCGTCTTCAGGCGCAGCCACGCGCGTTTCTGCCGGCCGAGCCGGCCCGCCGCGCCCGCGCCGCCCGATCCAAAACGCCCCCACGATCACCAGCAGCCCCACGAACACCGACGGCACGACGATCGCCGCGATGATCCCCGCGTCGGTACCATCGTCGTCTTCGCGCAGCCGCACCTCGATCCACGCGTCCGGCTCCTCGCCCAAGGCCGCCGCCGGGTCGTCCGACAGTTCGCCCCTTCGTACCTGCTTGCTGCGCACGTCGCCCAGATCCTCCACCGCCAGGATCGCCCGGTCGAAATCGTCGCGCGGCACCCGAACCGCCACGAACCCCGTCGCCTCGCCCTCGTCGATCGAGATCACGGAGCTGTCGACGAGCCCGTCGAACGACGCCGCGACCTCCTCCACCCGGCTGATTGCCTCGCTCACGTCCCCCACGTCCACCCCGTACGATGCCGAGGGCGGCTCCGTGCGGATCGCCGACGGCGTGAACAATGACAGCGAGAGCGTCGCCAGCGAGACGCGCCGCTCCAGGAAGTTCAATTGCCCCTGCAGGCGTTCGATCTCCGACCGGATCCGCGTCAGCTCCCGTTCGATCATCAGCACATCCGAGACGCTCCGCGCCTCCTTCAGCAGGGCCAGCAGGCTGTCCTCCTCCCACACCGCGCTGGTCAGCCGCGCCTCCAGGTCAATGAACTGCTCCGTCACGTCCTGCGCGTCCAGATTCTCGCTCTCCACGTCGCCCAGACGCCGGATCCGCTCCAGCGCCGTGAAGAATTCGTCCTGCGGTACGCGGATCGTCATCTCCGCGAAGCCCTCCGCGTCGTCCCCGTCGATCGAGAGATTCTCCACGAACCCCCCCAGCGACTCCGCCGTCAGCTGAATCTGATCCACGGCGCTCTGGATCGCCTCCACCTCCATGCTCACGAAGCCCGTGGAGATCACGCGCCGCTCGCTGATCTGCAGCGCCGCGTCTCCGCCCCCGCCGTCCCTGGGCGACGGTGCCGACGACGGCTCGGGCTCCGGCGCGACCGCCGCCGCCGCGACTTGCTCCTCCGCGAAGTCGAAGGCGTCGTTGGCGGACTCCAGCAGCAGCGCCTCCTCCTCCAGGGCAGCCTCATCGAAGGCCGGCGAGTCGGCCATGTCGAACCCAGCCGACTCGCTGGAGCTTCGCGTCACCTCGTTGAAGTCGCCGCCGTCATCCGCCCCGCAGGCCGCCAGCGCAACCGCCACCATCAGAGCAACCGGAAACAGCGGAAGCAGTCGACGCATCGCAGCACCTCGCATGCCCCTCAGACGCTGCCTGCGCGAATATGGTTCCCGTCGCGGCGGCGGCCAGATAGGCTCCCGCCTTGGGGCCGGCCGCGCTTCACACGCTACCCCGCGTGCCGCGGATGCGGTACGGACGGGAGCAGGGCTGTGGCGGAGAGGGTGGGATTCGAACCCACGAGGGGCTTGCGCCCCCACACGCTTTCCAGGCGTGCACCTTAAGCCGCTCGGTCACCTCTCCCTGCTCGCCCGCCCCCGCCTTGCCGCTGTCGATCATCGTGACGCCTCCCGCCCCGGCCCGCCACCCCGGCCCGCCACGCCGCCGGCGTCGCCACGTCGTCTGTATGAGGCCTTCCTCGCGGCGCGCGACTCCGCACTCGTCGATCGCCGCCGAGCGCGGCATTTCTCACGGACCGCCCGTTCCCCCGCGATCCACGATGCCCCCATCGACAGGAGGACCAACCATGACCCGCATCGCCGCCCCGAGCACCGCCGCCGGCAACGCCGACGCCTACCGCTTCGTCCCCTTCACCGCCCGCCCGCTGCCGGGCCAGCCCATCCGGGTCGTCGTGGAGCACGGGGGACAAGCCCGCCGTCGCCTTCGCTTCGGCTTCACAGAACCAGTCAGAACCCGCGCTAGCAAGCCCCCGCCGCTCGGCCGCTACCTCCGCACCACAGGGCCCGCCTCGGAGCGACATTCCCCCCCACCCAGCGCAGAATCCGACCCCCGAGGCCGGGTGGCGCGCCACACGACGGAAACGACGACGGCGCCGATGGCGGAGAGGGTGGGATTCGAACCCACGAGGCCCTTTTGAGACCTACCGATTTTCGAGATCGGCACCTTAAACCGCTCGGACACCTCTCCACCGTTCATGGTAGCAAGGCGTCCCCGACGGCCCCCTCGACGATTCCCCCACCCCACACAGGATTCCCGTCCCCGCCTCCCGCCTCAGCCCTCGTCGCTGGGCAGGATCCCCGTCTCCCTCGCCACGCGGAACCGCTCCTCCAGACGCGTCTCCGTAGACTCACGCTCATCACGCGCCGCCGCCCGCATCTGGTCCAGCAGCGACGGCGGCCCCGCGCCGCGCTGCTCCGACGGCGGCCCGCTGATCAGCCCGCCCGCCAAGCCCAGCAACGTCCCCAGCAAGAGCCCTCGGCGGAATCCCATCGATCAGGACTTCCCCTTGCCCCCACGGGCGCTGCCCAGCACCCCCAGGGCCTTCCGCACGCCCGCCACCGCCCCGTACACCCGGATGATCGGCCGCACCACCGAGTCCGCCACGAATCCCGTCGACCCTCGCACCTCCCGCGACGTGTCGCGCGCGTTCTCCAGGATCGGCGCGATGCCCTCGCGGATCGTGCCCCGGCCGGCGCGGATCAGCCCCAGCACTGCCAGCCCGATCAGCACCCCAAAGACCGTCAGCACCAGCAGCGCCAGGACGCCCAGGATCCCCACGACGATGATCACGATGTCGCGGATGTCGCTGATCGTCGAGAGTTCAGCCATCGCCGTCCCGTCGCTGGCGCGTCGCGGCGGCGAGTATATGGGCGCGAGGAGGTGCGGCGCCAGCCGCCCACCCCTCCCCCGCCGGCCCCACGGTGGATCCGATCGTCCCGCCGCCCAGCACCCGCTCGCCGTCGTAGAGCACCGCCGCTTGACCCGGGGCCACGCCCGGCGGCGAGGTCGCCAGGCGCACCCAGGCCCGGCCCTCCGCCCGCGGCTCGAATCGCGCTGGCAGCGCCGCCCCGTGCGCCCGCACCTGCACACTGATCGCCTCGCCCGGCCCCGGCGACGCCGTCAGCCAGCGCATCCCCTCCAGCTCCAGCCCCACAACGGCCAAGTCCTCCAGCCGGCCCAGTCGCACCGCGTTGCGCTCCGCGTCGATGCCTGTCACGTAGGCCGGCTCCCCCAACGCCAGCCCCAGCCCGCGCCGCTGGCCCACCGTGAAGTGCTGCACCCCCGCATGCTCCCCCAGCACACGGCCCGCCGCGTCCAGGAACGGACCCCGACGGTCCGCGACCCGTTCCCGCACGAAGGCCCGGTAATCGCCCCCCGGCACGAAGCAGATGTCGGCGCTGTCCGGCTTCTCCGCCACCGCCAGCCCCTGCCGCGCCGCGATCGCCCGCACCTCCGACTTCGCCAGCCCCCCCAGCGGGAACAGACTCAGCCGCAGCGCCTCCGGGCTCAGCGTGTACAGCACGTACGACTGGTCCTTCGCCGCATCCCGCGCCCGGTGCAGCTGCACCTCGCCCCCCACCTCCACTCGCCGCGCGTAGTGCCCTGTCGCGATAGAGTCCGCCTCCAGCGCCCGCGCCCGCTGCAGAAACGCGTCGAACTTGATGTACGTGTTGCAGTTCAGGCAGGGGTTCGGGGTCCTCCCCCGCGCGTACTCCGCCACGAACGGCTCCACCACGAAGCGCCGGAAGGGACGCTCCAGGTTCAGCGTGTAGTGCGGGATCTCCAGCCGCTGCGCCACCCGCCGCGCATCCTGCACGTCTTCCACCGCGCAACACTGCGTGCGCCCCCGGTACGCCTCCGGCCGGGCCTCGCTCCACAGCCGCATCGTGATCCCGATCACCTCGTGCCCCGCCTCCCGCAGCAACGCCGCCGCCACCGAGGAGTCCACCCCGCCGCTCATCGCCACCACCACCCGGCTCATCGCCCCCACCCGCTTCCTACCCCGCTGATATACTGCCGCCCGTCCCGGCCCAACGGGAGGAAGCCAAGGAGTTCCGACTGGAAGAAGCCGCGACCCTCGCACGCCGCATCGCCGGCGAATTGGCCGAGCGCCAGGCCGAAGAAATCGTCCTGCTCGATATCGCCGCGCTCGCCGGCTTCACCGACTACTTCGTCATCGCCACCGCTACCTCGTCGCGCCAGTTCCAGGCCCTCGCCCAGGCCGTCGAGAACGCCGCCGGCCACCCCCCCGGCCGCGAGGGCGGCCCCGATGCCGGCTGGATGCTCTTCGACTACGGCGATCTGGTCGTCCATCTCTTCGGCCGCGAGGAGCGCGCCTTCTACGATCTCGAGGCTCTCTGGGCCAAGGGCCGCCAGCTTCTCCGCATCGAGTAGCCGCTCGCCCCGCTCCGGCCCCGGGCGTCCGCGCCAAGCGAGGCGCCCCGCTGCCTCGTTTCCATTCTACGCCGCCCCGACCGGGTGGCGAGCACGGCCGCCCCGCCAGCCCCGCGCTACTCCAGGATCCAACGGTCCAGATCCCGCGCCCAGCTCAGGATCTCCTCGGGCCGGAAGAAGAGCGCCACCTCCCGCTCCCCCGCTTCCGCCGAGTCCGATCCGTGCACCACATTCCGCCCAATGTCCAGCCCCAGGTCCCCCCGGATCGTCCCCGCCCCCGACTCCACCGGGTTCGTCGCCCCCATCGCGGCGCGCGCCGCCGCCACCGCATTCGGCCCCTCGAAGACGGCCGCCAGCAGGGGGCTGCTCGTCATGAAGTCGCGCAGCCCGGGGAAGAACGGCTTCTCGACGTGCGCCTCGTAGTGCCGCCCCGCCAGCGCCTCGTCCATCTGCATCAGCTTGCAGGCCACCAACTGCAGCCCCCGCCGCTCCAGCCGTCCCAGCACCTCCCCCACGAGCCCGCGCTGCACGCCGTCCGGTTTCACCAGCACCAACGTCCGCTCGTTGCTCATCGCCTCGCTCCTTCGCTCTCAACCGTCTCGCCCCCGGCCGGGACCGGCCCCGCCGCCGGCGCCGGCGGGCCGATCGCGGGCGCCCGCAGGTAGATCGGCTCCAGCCCCGCCGGCTGCGGCTCCTCGCCCGCCTCACGAGCGCGCAGCAGCGCTCGCCAGCCCAGTTCGGCCAGCAGGCCCGCCCGCCGCATGCTGGCGGCGGCGGCGGCCGGGGTCCAGCCCGCCGCTTGCAGATCCGGCATCGCCTCCGACGGCAGCGCCGCCAGGTCCCCGCAGACCACCTCCCCCGGCTCCGCTCGCAGCGCCGCCAACGCCTCCTCCAGCGCACATAATCGCGGCCCCGCCGTCTCTCGCCACTCCGCCGCCGGGCCCGCATACCGCGCCAGCGCCCACTCCTCCCGCCCCGCGCTGTGCAGCGCCGCCACCCGCCCCGCCGCGGCCTGCGCGTAGGCCTCGATCTCCAGGCGCCCCACCCCCAGCGCCGGCAACCCCAGCGCCAGCGCCACGCCCGCCGCCGCCGCCATCCCCGCCCGGATCCCCCCATACGCCCCCGGCCCCGTATCCACGAAGACCGCCCGCAGGTCCCCCCGTTCGATCCCCGCCCGCCGCACCGCCTCGTCGATCGTCGGCACCAAGCTCGGCGTGTGCCGTCGACCCGTCATCCACGTGATCTCCACGATCGGTCGTCCCGCCTCACTCACCGCCACGCTCGACTGCGGCCCGACCGTGTCCAGCGAAAGTTCCACCTCAAACGGAGGCGGGCACGGGTGCGGCGGCCCGCAGCGCCGCCAGCAGCGCCCGGGCCCGCGGCCCCTGTGCCCTCCAGCGCAATCTGCGGTCTTCCTCGCCCCGGCCGGGGCCCAGCCGCAGATGCAGTGCCTCGGGCGCAATCACATCCGCGCTCCGTTCCGGCCACTCCACCACCAGCACCCCCTCCTGCCCCACCTCCTCCAGCGCCAGCTCGGCGATCTCCCCCGCATCGCTCAGCCGGTAGAGATCGGCGTGCAGCAGTGGCAAGCGCCCTCCCAGATGTTCGTTCACCAGCACGAAAGTGGGGCTGTTGACCACGCCCGGCACCCCCAGCCCGCGCCCCACACCCTGCGCCACGACCGTCTTCCCCGCCCCCAGATCACCACTCAGCAGCAGCACCGTCCCCGCCTCCGCCAGGCCGCCCAGCACCGCCGCCAGGGCCCGGGTCTCCTCGGCGCTGTGACTCTCCATCCGCCATTCGGCGGGCGCGGATTCGGTTCTGTCCGGCATGGCCCGAGTATATGAGCCGCCTGCCCCCCGGGGCACGCCCCGGCTATCATCCCCCTCATGCCCGCGTGGCCCCACTCGGAACCCCTGCACATCGCCGCCCTCATGCACCTCGACGACGCCCTCGCCGATCGCATCCGCACCGTCGACCCCCGCCTGCGCCTCCACACCGTCGATCACGCCACCTTCACCTGGCTGCGCCAGCGCTCCTCCTGGCACGACGACCCCGCCCAGGACACCCCCCAAGCGGCCGCCGCCCGCCGGGACTTCCAGGCCGCCGTCGCCCACGCGGAGATCTGGTTCAGCCCCGCCTTTCGCGCCCTGCAGCTGCCCGCCAACGGCCCGCTGCGCTGGGCCCAGTTCTGGAGCGCCGGCGTCGAGCGCGTGCTCCCAAACGGCGTGCCCTCTGGCGTCGCCATCACAACGGCCGCCGGATTGCACAGCGTCACCATCGCCGAGTGGGTCCTCGCCTACATGCTGGCCCACGTCAAGCGACTCCCGCGCGCGCTCGAACAGCAGGGAGCGGCACGCTGGAAGGGCTGGCGGCCCGACGTCCTGCGAGGCCAGACGGTCGGCCTTGTCGGCCTCGGCGCCATCGGCCGCGAGACCGCGCGCCTCTGCGCCGCCCTGGGCATGCACGTCCTCGCCACCAAGCGCTCCGCCCACGAGGGGGAGACCGCCCCTCACTGCGACCGCCTCTACCCCCTCCATCGTCTGCCCGACCTCCTCGCCGCCGCCGACTACGTCGTCCTCGCCGCCCCTCTCACATCGCAGACCCAAGGGCTCATCGGCGCCGCCGAATTCGCCGCCATGAGGCCCACAGCCGTGCTCATCAACGTCGCCCGCGGCGAACTCGTGCAGTGGCCCGCGCTCTTCCAGGCCCTCAGCGCCGCGACGATCGCCGCTTGCTACACTGACGTCACCGTGCCGGAGCCCCTCCCCGCCGATGACCCCGCCTGGGCCCAGCCCAACCTCTTCATTACCCCGCACGTGGCCGGCAACCTGCCCGACTACGTCGCTGGCGCCACGGTGATCTTCATCGACAACCTGCGCCGCTACCTCGACGGCCGGCCCCTCCACAACCTCGTCGACGCCGAGCGCGGCTATTAGCCGTGGCCCAACGCCCACGCGCCACCCTGCGCGCGCTCATCGCCAACTGGCGCGGCTATGAGGCACCCTTCCTGCACAAGCTGCGCCTCGCCCTGGGCAACACCTGGACCAAGCTCCACACCCACTCCGGCTGCTGCGGCCATCCCGGCCAGCCGGGCTGTTGAGTATCCGGCGACGGGTCCCGGCGGGACCCCCAGGACTGAAGCGCGCACCCTAGCGCCGCCGGCCTCCGCGCTTCGTGCGGCTCTTGCTCGGCGCGGCTTTGCCTGCCGGAGCCTTCTTCGCCGCTTTCTTGGCGCTGCTCTTCTTCGCTGCCGGCTTCGCGGGCCCTTGCCTGCGCGTCGCCGTCCGGCCCCCCGCGAGCTTCGCGCCCTTCTTCGCGCCCGCCTTCTTCCCGGCCGTCCGCTTGGCCGCCCCCGTCTTCGCAGCGCCCGTCTTCGTAGCGCCCGTCTTCGTAGCGACAGCCTTCGCCCCGCGCCTGCTGGCGCCCTTCGTGCCGGCGCCCTTGCCGGCCGTCTTGGCGCCCCTCGTGCCGTCGCCCTTCCCGGGCGCGCCCGTGCTCCTGGCCACAGCCCGCGGCACGCGCGTGCTCGCCCGCGCCTGGCGCGGCGCCGCCATGCCGCCGTTCGACTTCCCGCCTCCGCCACCAGGGGCCCTGCCCCCGCCCGGCCCGGCCTCGCTCGCCTCCACCTCGCCGCTCGTGTCCACCACGGCCACCGCCGCCACGTCCAACCCGTCCGTCTTCATCACCGTCACACCCTGCGTCGACCGCCCCAGCTGCGCAATCGAGGACACCGCCGTTCGGATGAACTTCCCCTCCGCGGAGATCAGCACGATCTCCTCCTCACCGCTCACCTGACGCAACGACACTAACCGCCCCGTCCGGCCGCTCACCTTGTGCGCGATCATGCCCTTGCCCCCCCGGCCTTTGCGCGGGAACTGCTGCTCCGGCGTCCGTTTGCCAAAGCCGTTGGCCGAGATCGTCAGCAACTCCTGCCCCGCTTTGATCGCCACCAGGCCCACCAGACGCCCCGCCGCCGCGATCTGGATCGCCCGCACACCGCCGCTGCTGCGCGACGCCTCCCGCAACGTGTCCACGGGAAACCGCACCGCCAGCCCCGCATCCGACGTCACCAGCACGTCGTCCCCCGCCCGCGCCGTCGTCGCCAGCGCCAGTTCGTCCTCGGCCTGCAGGTTGAATGCGATCAACCCCGCCCGGCGCACGCTCGCGAACTCCGCCAGCGATGTCTTCTTGATCTGCCCCCCGCGCGTCGCCAGCAGCAGGTAGTCCTTGCTCAGATCCTTCGCCACCACGATCGCCGTGACGTTCTCCTCCCCCTCCAGCTGCACCAGGTTGCGGATCGGCAGCCCCCGCCACTCCCGTGTCCGCGCCTCGATCTCGTGCGCCTTCAGGCTGAACACCCGCCCGCGGTCCGTGAAAAACAGCAATGGGTCGTGCGTGTCCGCCACCACCAGGTCCCGCACCGCGTCCTCGCTGCGCGTCTGCATCGCCTTGATGCCCTTGCCCCCCCGATGCTGCGTCCGATACGTGGCCAGCGGCATCCGCTTGATGTAGCCCGCGCGCGACTGCGAGATCACCACCGCCTCGTGCGCCACCAGCTCTTCCTCGCTGAAGTTCTCCGCGTCCTTCGCCACGATCTGCGACTGCCGCTCGCCCGCGTACAGCTCCGTCACCTCGTCGGTGTCGTCCGCGATCACCCCATCGATCTGCTTCGGGTCCGCCAGCAGCCCCTCCAGGTACGCGATCGTCTCCGTCAGCTCGCGGTACTCCTCCTCCAGCTTCGTGCGTTCCAGCGCCGCCAGCCGCCGCAGCTGCATGTCGAGCACCGCTTGCGCCTGCCGCTCCGAGAGCCCGAACGGCGCCTCCTGCAGCGCCCCCTTGGCCGCGTCCGCCGACGCTGCCGCCCGGATCGCCGCGATGATCGCGTCGATCTGGCCGATCGCCACCAGCAGCCCCTCCACCACGTGGTGCCGGTCCCGCGCCTTCGCCAGGTCGAACTCCGACCGCCGCCGGACGATCTCCCGCCGGTGCGCAATGAACGCCTCCAGCGCCGTCTTCAGCCCGATCGTCCGCGGCCGCCCTCCCACCAGCGCCACCATGTTCGCCGCGTACGTCGCCTGCAGCGGGGTCAGCTTGTGCAGCCGCGCCAGCGTCATCTGCAGGTTCCCGTCCCGCTTCAGCTCCACCACCACCCGCAACCCCTCGCGGTCGGACTCGTCGCGCAGATCCTGAATCCCGTCGATCCGCTTGTCCCGCACCAGATCCGCGATCTGCTCCACCAGGCCGGCCTTGTTGACCTGGTACGGCAGCTCCGTGAACACGATCTGCATGCGCCCGCCCCGCGCCGTGTCCTCCACGTGATGCACCGCCCGCATCGTCACCCGCCCGTGCCCCGTCGCGTAGATCTGCCGCACGGCCGCGGAGCCCTCGCCCGCGAAGACGATCCCGCCCGATGGGAAGTCCGGGCCCGACACCAGCGCCAGCAACTCCTCCACGTCCGCCTCGGGGTTGGCCAGCAGCAGCTTCGTCGCCGCCGCGATCTCGCCCAGATGATGCGGCGGAATGTTCGTCGCCATCCCCACCGCGATCCCGGCCGCGCCGTTGATCAGCAGGTTCGGCAGCCGCCCCGGCAGGACCGTCGGCTCGTTCAGCGAGTCGTCGAAATTCGGGCTGAAATCCACCGTCTGCTTGTCGATGTCCGTCAGCATCTCGTCCGCCAGGGCCGACAGCCGCGCCTCCGTGTAGCGCATCGCGGCCGGCGGGTCGGCGTCGATCGACCCGAAGTTCCCCTGCCCCGTCACCAGCGGGTAGCGCAGCGTGAAGCTCTGCGCCATCCGCACCATCGCCTCGTACACCGGGCTGTCCGAGTGCGGGTGATACTTGCCCAGCACCTCCCCCACAATCCGCGCGCTCTTCTTGAACGGCGTCGTCGGCCGCAGCCCCAAGTCGTCCATCGCGAACAGGATGCGCCGCTGCACCGGCTTCAGCCCGTCCCGCACGTCCGGCAGCGCCCGCGAGACGATCACGCTCATCGCGTAGTCCAGATACGAGGTCCGCATCTCCGTCTCGATCTCGCGCACCTGCGACGGACGGATCGCGTCCTCGCCACTGACCATGCTGGGGGTCCTCTCCCGGGGCAAATCCGTGCATCAATTCTACCAATCCGCGCGCCCTCGAAACAGGGCCGCCCGGCGCGAAAGCCCCCGTGAACACTCGCGATCGCGCCTATCCCACCAGACCCGACGCGAACCCCGCTGCCGCGCGATCCACCACCGGCCAGGCCGCCGGGATCGGGTTCCCCACCGCCGCCGTCCGCACCGCCGCGCGGACCCCCGCGCGCAGCCCCTGCGGTAGCCGGCAGCCGTCCCAGACGGCCCCCACATCCACCCGCCGCACCAGCGCCGCCAGCAGCACCGCCTGCTCCACGCCCACCACCCCCACGACGCCGCCCCCCGGCCCGAGCCCCAGCTCGAGCCCCAGTTCGGCGCCCCGCCCCAGCAGCGCCCGGTGCATCCAGCCGTACGCACGCCGCGGCCGCGGCAGCCCCTCCACCACGACGGCCCTCCCGCCTGCGCTGCACTCCACCAGGGCGTAGGCCGCGCCCTCGCCCTCCGCGATCGCCTCCAACTGCGCCGGCGTCACGTACTGGATCCAGCTCCGCGTCTCTCGCCCGGGCGCGGTCTGCAAGCTGACGGGCACGTAGCCCGCCCGGGACAACTGCGCGGCGTAGGCCAGCGCCGCCCCGTTCACTCGACACCCCAGCGTGATCACGCTGTCGTCCTCCACCCGGGAACGACGGAACTTGTCCAGCAGCTGCCGCGGATACACGTTCGATCCCACCGCCAGGACCGCCACCCGCTCCTCCAGCGCCGCGCCCCCCACCGCCCTGAGCCAGTCCGCCAACGACGTCGCCCCGGCCTCACGCAGCACCCACGGCGCTGCACCGCCCCCCCGCACCAGCGGATACACCTGCCCCCGGGAAAACCCGTACGGGACGCGATCGGCGGGCGCACGCCCGTCCGGATACCGGCAGGGCTCATCCCCCAACGACGGCCAGTCCGCCGCCGCCGCCGGACCCGCGCCGCCCGCGCGGGCCTGCGCCATGCTCGGCAAGGAATCCCACGACGCCATGCTCTCTCTCCCACGATCACCAGCACGCGCCGAACCCCAGGCTAGCGACTCCTCCCCCCCTCCGGGACCCTCCGGGACCCCCCGCCGTCGCGGTGGGGTCGGCCCGGCAATGGAGATCGCCTCCCTTGCCGATGATGCCTGTGAGGGACGAAGGAACGCCCGTGAATCTGTGCGCCGCTGCTTGTCGGCTGGAACGCGCGCAGGAACGCTACGCACGCTGGCGGGGAGCTTCGCGCGGCCCTCGGCGACGACGCCGACCCCACCCCCCCGCCGACAAGGAGCACCTGGAGCGCATCATCGGCCGCGCCCGCTCGGCCGGGCTGCCCGCAGGCCTTCCCTGCGTACGCCTCAGCGGGGACGCCGTCTCCGGCGACATCACCCGCGCCGACCTCGTCCCGGCTGAAGGCCCGGATCTCCCCGCCGACGAAGACCCCACACAACCCAACGACCAGGCCGCCTGGCCCCCAATAAACCCCACTCACACGGGAACAGCCCACGCCTGCTCCCTCCCCTGTGGACAGGACGCCATCTTCATCGCACATCCTCGTTTGTACGCATTGGTGACAATTCCCGGACGCGGTACGATCAGGGCACGCCCCCGCGGTGGCGGCAGAGCCGGGCCCTGGGCCCGCTCCCCGTCGCGGACGGGCGGAGGGCAGGATGCGCGTGGCCGCACCGGAAATCCCGGAAGTCGTGATCAACCGGCTCCCCGTCTACGCCCGAGCCCTCGCCCTCCTGGAACTGGAGGCCCATACAGTCGTCAGCTCGCAGGAGCTGGGCCAGGAACTCGGCGTCACCCCCGCCCAGATCCGCAAGGACCTCTCCTACTTCGGCCGCTTCGGCAAGCAGGGCCGCGGCTACAACGTGCCCTACCTCCTCGCGACGGTGCGGACCATCCTCGGCCTCGATCGCACCTGGCGCATGGCCCTGATCGGCGCCGGTCGCCTCGGTCAAGCGATCCTGAGCTATGGCGGCTTCGGGCCGCAGGGCTTCCACGTCATCAAGGCCTACGATGCCGCCCCCGAGCTGATCGGGCAGACCGCCGGCGGCATCCTCGTCGAGGACGTCGCCCACCTCGAGGCCTCCCTCCGCGCCACCCCCGTCGACATCGGCATCGTCGCCGTCCCCGCCGACTCCGCCCAGCAGGTCATCGACGTCCTCGTCGCCAGCGGCGTTCGCGCCGTCCTCAACTACGCCCCCGTCGCCGTGCGCGTCCCCCGCGGCGTACAGCTCCGCCAGATCGACCCCGTCCTCGCCCTCCAGAGCATGACCTACTTCCTCAAAGCCCCAGCGCCCCCCCGGGCCGCGCCGCCCGTCCCCACCACCCACGCGCGCCGCGCCGGAGCAGCCGCCGGCCTGCCCCCCCGGCCGGCCCCGGACACCCGGCCGCCACCCCCCTAGACCTTGGGCGCCCCGGCCAGAATCCCCTCATCGCTCGGCAGCGACCGCCGGATGATATCGATGTACTCCAGCGCCACCGTCGCCCCCTCCGCCACGCAGTCCAGCGGCCGATCGGCCACATGGCAGGGGATCCCGATCTCCTCCGTCAGCAAGCGGTCCACGTTGCGCAGCAGTGCCCCGCCACCCGTCAGCACCGCCCCCCGGTCGATCACGTCCGCCGACAGCTCCGGCGGCATCTTCTCCAGCACCGACTTGATCGTCCGCACCACCCCCGCCAGCGGCTCCTGCAACGCCGTCGCGATCTCGTTCGACGTCACCGTGATCGTCCGCGGCATCCCGCTCACCTGGTCGCGGCCCCGCACCTGCGTCCGCAGCGTGTCCTCCACCGGCAGCGCCGATCCGATCGCGATCTTCAGATCTTCCGCTGTCCGCTCCCCGATGATCAGGTTATGGTGCCGCTTGATGTACGCCGCGATCGCCTCGTCGAAGCGGTTCCCCGCGATCCGCTCCGAATCCCACACGACCATCCCGTACATCGAGATCACCGCTGCCTCGCTGCGGCCCCCACCGATGTCCACCACCAGGTTGCCCCGCGGCGTCGCCACCGGCAGACCCGCTCCGATCGCCGCCGCCAGCGGCTCCGGCAACAGGTGCGCCGGACGCCGCGCCCCCGCCTGCTCCGCCGCGTCCCGCACGGCCCGCTGCTCCACCGTGTTGACCCCCGCCGGCACGCTCACCATGATCTCCGGCCGCACCAGATTCAGCCGCCCCGTGACCCGCCCAATGAAGTACCGCAGCATCGCCTCCACCACCACGTAATCCGCGATCACCCCGTCCCGCATCGGCCGCACGATGCTGATCCCGTCCGGGCTGCGACCCATCATCGCCCGCGCGTCCGCCCCCACCGCCACCACATCGTTGTCCCGCTGCGACAGCGCCACCACTGCCGGCTCCCGCAGCACCACCCCCCGGCCCCGGATCGCCACCAGAATGTTCGCCGTGCCCAGATCGATCCCGATCTTCTTGTTCAGCACCATGCCGGCCCTCCGGCGCCACCCGCCCGCCATCGCCGGCCGCGCGCGCCCGAGCCAGCATACCCGCGGCCCGGACTGGGCGCAGGCCGCGCCCGGGACTGCTCAGCGACGAGCCGATCGGGCCACCGAATCGTGCCGCTCCACCCGCGCCCCTAAGGCCCGGAGCTTCTCGTCGAAGCACTCATAGCCCCGCTCCAGGTGCGAGACGTCCAGCACGTCGCTCTCCCCCTCCGCCGCCAGCGCCGCCACGATCAGCGCCGCCGATGCCCGCACATCGAGCCCCTGCACCACCGCCCCCCGCAGCGGCGACGGCCCCTGCACGATCGCCGTGCTCCCCGCCGTCACGATCCGCGCCCCCATCTTGCGCAGCTCCCCCACGTACGCCAGCCGGTTCTCGAACACCCGCTCGTTCACCACACTGACCCCCTCGGCCTGCGTCAGCAGCGTCGTCACCAGCGCCTGCAGGTCCGTCGCCAGCCCCGGATACGGCACCGCCTGCACCGTCGTCGCACGCATCGGCCCACTCCGGCGCACGCGCAGGCTGTCCGGCCCCTCCTCCACCGTCACCCCCACCTCGGCCAGCTTGCACAGCAGCGCGTCCATATGACGCGGCCGCGCGTTCTCGATCATCACCTCCCCGCCCGAAATCGCCGCCGCCACCGCGAACGTCCCCGACTCAATCCGGTCCGGGATCAGCGCCTGGTCCGTGCCCTGCAGCCGCTCCACCCCGGACACCGTGATCGTGTGCGACCCCGCCCCCCGGATCCGCGCCCCCATCGCCGAGAGCATCTGCGCCAGCGCCACCACCTCCGGCTCCGCCGCCGCATTCACGATCACCGTCTCCCCCTCGGCCCGCACCGCCGCCAGCAGCAAGTTCTCCGTGCCCAGCACGCTCGGGTAGTCCAGCACCACCCGTCCACCCCGCAGCCGCGAGGCCGTCCCGGCCGGCCCCGCCGGCGCCGTCGCCACGAACCGGCCCCCTTCGGTCCGCACCTCCGCCCCCAGCGCCGCGAAACCCCGCAGGTGCACGTCCAGCGGCCGCTGCCCAATGATGTCGCCCCCCGGCGCCGCGCACGCCCCCCGCCCCTCCCGTGCCAGCAGCGGCCCCATCACCAGGAACGACGCCCGCTGATTCGCGACCAGGTCGTCCGGCGGCGCCTCCCCCAGCCCCCCCCGCGCCCGCACGGTCGCCACGTGCGCCTTCGCGTCGAAATCCACCTCCACCCCAAGGCTCTCCAGAATATCCAGGAACAGCCGCACGTCCGCGATCGCGGGCAGGTTGCGCACCACGCACGGTTGCTCGGTCAGCAGCGCCGCCGCCAGGCAGGGCATCGCCGCGTTCTTGGCCCCGCTGACGCGCGCCTCGCCACACAGCCGGCCACCGCCCTGGATGCGGTACGAGGGACCGCTCACGCCCCTGCCTTCCCGAAGCGGAAATCACCCTATGTCGTGCAGGCTAGCAGTACCCCACCACCCGACCAAGCGCCCCCGCCTACTCCGCGCCCCCCGCCCCCGACGGCAGGTCCGCCCGGCCTCGCCGCCGCCGCCGTCCCACCCGCAACCGCACCAACGACCGCCCCAGCGCTCCCTCCGCCCGCGCCCGGTCCACTTCCGCTTCGCCCTGCAGCCGCGCCTCCGCCCGCGCCCGCGCCGCCTCCGCCCGCTCCAAGTCGATCTCCCCACCACGCTCGGCCGCGTCCGCCAGCACCCGCACCTCATCCGCCCGGACCTCCAGGAAGCCGCCGCTGATGAAAAACTGCTCCTCCCCCCACTCGCGCTTCACCCGCAGTTCGCCCGGCAGAAGCCCCGTCACCAGCGGCGCGTGGTTCGGCAGGATCCCCAGCTCCCCCACGCTCCCCGGCGCGATCACCTCGTCGATCTCCTCTTCCCGCAGCAGCAGCTGCTCGCCCGTGATGATCGCCAGCGTCAGCTTGCCCATGGCCGCTCCCTTCGCCCGCCGCCCCTACGCCGCCGACTCGGCCGCGATCCGCTGCGCTTTCTCCACCGCCGCCTCGATCGGCCCCACATTGTAGAACGCCTGCTCCGGCAGCGCGTCGTGCTCCCCCGCCAGGATCTCCTGGAACCCCCGCACCGTGTCCCGCACCGACACGTACTGCCCCGGCAGCCCCGTGAACGCCTCCGCCACGAACATCGGCTGCGTCAGGAACCGTTGGATCTTCCGCGCCCGCGCCACCGTCAGCTTGTCCTCCTCCGACAGCTCATCCACGCCCAGGATGGCGATGATGTCCTGCAGGTCCTTGTAGCGCTGCAACACCTGCTGCACCCCCCGCGCCACCGCGTAGTGCTCCTCCCCCACGTAGCGCGGGTCCAGCGCCCGGCTGAAGCTCGTCAGCGGGTCCACGGCCGGGTAGAACCCCTGCGAGGCGATCGACCGCTCCAGCGCGATCACCGCGTCCAGATGCCCGAACGTCGTCGCCACCCCCGGGTCCGTGTAATCGTCCGCCGGCACGTAGATCGCCTGGAACGACGTAATCGACCCCTTCGGCGTCGTTGTGATCCGCTCCTCCAGCTCCCCCATCTCCGTCGCCAGCGTCGGCTGGTACCCCACCGCTGACGGCATCCGCCCCAAAAGCGCCGACACCTCCTGCCCCGCCAGCGTGTAGCGGTAGATGTTGTCGATGAACAGCAGCACGTCCTGCCCTTGTTCGTCACGGAAGTACTCCGCCATCGTCAGGCCCGCCATCCCCACCCGCAGGCGCACGCCCGGTGGCTCGTTCATCTGCCCGAAGACCAGCGCCGTCTTCGCCAGCACCCCGGACGCCCGCATCTCGTTCCAGAGGTCGTTGCCCTCCCGCGAGCGCTCGCCCACCCCCGTGAACACCGAGAACCCCCCGTGCTCCGTCGCGATGTTGTGAATCAGCTCCTGGATCACCACCGTCTTGCCCACCCCCGCCCCCCCGTACGCCCCGATCTTGCCGCCTCGCGTGAACGGCGCGATCAGATCGATCACCTTCATCCCCGTTTCGAACATCTGCGACTCCGCCACCTGCTCCTCGTAGGTCGGCGGCGCCCGGTGGATCGGCCAGCGCTCGGCCGCCGGGTCGATCGGGCCGATGTCGTCCAGCGGCTCCCCCAGCACGTTGAAGATCCGCCCCAGCGCCACCTCCCCCACCGGCACCGCGATCGGCTGCCCCGTGTCCTCCGCCGTGTCCCCCCGCTTCATCCCCTCCGTCGCGTCCATCGCCAGACAGCGCGCCCGGTTGTTGCCCAGGTGCTGCTGCACCTCCGTCACCACCCGCGTCCCGTCCCCCATCGTGATCGCCACGGCGTCGAACAGCGCCGGCAACGACTCCGGCGGGAACTCCACATCCACGACCGTCCCGATCACCTGCACCACGGTGCCTGCTGCGGCCATCTCGCTGCTCCTTCTCCCCGGGGCGGCGCCCCGCTCCGAATCTAGCGGCTCTCGGCGGCCCGTCGCTTGGCGGTGCCAGCGGGCGGCGGGACGGCCGCCATCGCCGGCCTCAGCTCAGCGCCTCGACGCCGCCCACGATATCGAGCAGCTCCGAGGTGATCTGCTCCTGCCGCGCCTTGTTGTACTCCAGCCTCAGATCCCCCACCATCTCGTTGGCGGCGTCGGTCGCATTGCGCATGGCGACCATCCGCGCCGACTGCTCGCTCGCGCCCGACTCCAGCACTGCCTGGTAAACCTGCATCTCCACGTAGCGCGGCAGCAACTCGGCCAGCACCTCCGCCGGCCCCGGCTCGAAGATGTACTCCACCTCCCGCCGCGCCTCGTCGGCCGGGGGCGGCTCCACTGGCAGGATCCGGATCGTGGTCGGCCGCTGCTGCGCCGTACTCACGAAGGCCGCGTAGACCAGCAACACCTGGTCCACCACGCCCGCCGTGTAGTCCTCCATCGCGATCCGCGAGATCGGACGCGTGTCGTCCAGCGCCGGGTAGTCGCCCAGCTGCTGGAACTCCCCCCGGTACGGCACGGCGAAGCGGTGAAAGTAGTCCAGTCCCTTGCGCCCCACCGGAATCATCGACACCCCCCCGCTCTGCTCGGGGCCCAGCACCAGCTCCCCCGCATGGCGCTGCAGGTTCGAGATCAGCCCCCCCGCCAGACCGCGGTCCGGCGTGATCAGGATGATCGTCGTCTCGTTCACCTCCCGCCGCTCGAGCAGCGGATGCAGCGGCCCATCCTCCCCCTCCCCGCTCACCCCCGCCAGGTTCCCCAGCACCCCCCGCATCCCCTCCGCGTAAGGCCGCGCCGCCTCCGCCCGCTGCTGCGCCCGCCGCATCTTCGACGCCGCCACCAGCTGCACGGCGTTCGTGATCTTCGCCGTGTTCTCCACGGAGCGGATGCGACTGCGAATCTCGCGCGTACTCGGCATCGACGGGCGTCCCTCTTCCCGAGTGAATCGCCGCTAGAACGGCACCGTTTGCTTGAACGTCTCGATCGCCCCCGTCAGCGCCGCCCGGCTCTCGTCCGACAGCTCACCGCTGCTGCGGATGGCCTCCAGGATGGCCGGCGCGCTGCTCTGCAGGTAGTCCCGCAACGCCCGCCCGAAGTCCTCGATCTTGTTCACCGCCACGTCGTCCATCAGTCCTTCGTTCGCCGCGAACAGCAGCGCTACCTGCTGCGCCAGCGGCTGCGGCTGGCTCTCCGGCTGGATCAGCAGCCGGCTCAGCCGCTGCCCGCGCTCCAGCTGGCGCCGCGTCACCGCGTCCAGGTCCGATGTGCCGAACTGGGCGAACGCCTGCAGTTCGCGGAACTGCGCCATGTCCAGCCGCAGCTGCCCCGCCACCGCCCGCATCGCCCGCCGCTGGGCCGCCCCACCCACCCGGCTCACCGAGATCCCGGAGTTCACCGCCGGCCGCTGCCCGGCGTTGAAGAGGTCCGACTCCAGGAAGATCTGCCCGTCCGTGATCGAAATGACGTTCGTCGGGATGTACGCCGAGACGTCCCCCGCCTGCGTCTCGATGATCGGCAGCGCCGTGATCGATCCGCCCCCGTTGGCCTCGTTCAGCTTCGCCGCCCGCTCCAGCAAGCGCGAGTGCAGGTAGAAGACGTCGCCCGGGTAGGCCTCCCGCCCCGGCGGCCGCCGCAGCAGCAACGACACCTGCCGGTAGGCCCAAGCGTGCTTGCTCAAGTCGTCGTAGACGATCAGCGCGTCGCGCCCCTCGCTCATGAAGTGCTCCGCGATCGCCACCCCCGCGTAAGGCGCCATGTACTGCTGCGCCGCCGAGTCCGCCGCCGAGGCGTTCACCACCACCGTGTGCCCCATCGCCTCGTGCTCTTCCAGCGTCGCCACCACCTGCACCACCTTCGCCTGCTTCTGCCCGATCGCCACGTAGACGCAGATCAGCCCCTGCCCCTTCTGGTTGATGATCGTGTCGATCGCGATCGCCGTCTTGCCCGTCTGTCGGTCCCCGATGATCAACTCCCGCTGCCCCCGCCCGATCGGGATCTGCGAGTCCACCGCCAGGATCCCCGTCTGCACCGGCGTGTCCACGCCCGCCCGCGTCACCACGTTCGGCGCGATCCGCTCGATCGGCAGCCGCCGCTCCGCGCTGATCGGCCCCTTCCCGTCGATCGGCTCCCCCAGCGCGTTCACCACCCGCCCGATCATCGCCTCCCCCACCGGGACCTCCGCCACCCGCCCCGTTGAGCGCACCTCGTCCCCCTCCTCGATCGGACGGTAGTCGCCCAGGATCACCGCCCCAACAATGTCCTCCTCCAGGTTCAGCGACATCCCCTGGATCGGGCGCCCCGCCGCGTCCGTCCGCGAGAACTCCAGCAACTCCCCCGCCAGGGCCCCCGAAAGCCCGAAGATCCGGGCGATCCCGTCCCCCGCCTGCACCACCGTCCCCACGTCGGCTGCCACCGCGCCCGCTTCAAAGCCCTCGATCTGCTGCCGGATGATGGATGCGATCTCTTCCGGGCGAACCGCCATGATGCGGCTCCTCTCTACGCCATGCCGCCCGCGATGCTGCGGCGCAAGCCCCGCAGCCGCGTGCGGACGCTGCCGTCCACCAGATGATCCCCGATCCGCACGATGGCCCCGCCCAGGATCGCGCGGTCGACGTGCTCTTCCAGGCGCACCTCGCGGGCGGCGCTGCCCGCCCGGACCGCCCGGATGATCGACTCCCGTCCCGCCGCGCGCAGCGGCGTCGCCGTCGTCACCGAGGCCAGCGCCACCCCCCGCTCCGCGTTCAGCAGCGCCTCGAATCGCTCCGCCACCTGATCCGCCACACCGATCCGGCGCTTCCGCAGCAGCAGCTTCGCCAGGTTCAGCGCCTTCGGCTCCTGCCCCCCCAGCGCCTCCTCCAGCATCGCCGTCTTCGCCGCCTCCGCCACCCGCGTCGTCCGCATGTACTCCGCCACCACCGGCTCCGCCATCAGCGCCCGCAACGCCTGCAGCGCCTCCTGCCAGCGGTCCTGCGTCCCCTCCGCCTGCGCGATCGCGAACGCGGCCTGAGCGTAGCGGCCGGCAGCGACCTCAGAGCCCGCCATAAACCGCCCCCGCCCCTAGTTCTGCCCGCCGAACGATGAGCCCGCCAGCACCTCATCGATCAGCCGCTCATGGTCGCCCGCACTCAACGACTGCCCAATCACCCGCTCCGCCGCGCTGATCGTCAGATCCGCGAACTCCGCCCGCAGCGACGCGATCGCCACGTCCCGCTCCTGCTGGATCTCCTGCCGTGCCCGCTCCAGAAGCTGCTCCGCGTCGCGCTGCGCACCCTCCTGCCCCTCCCGCTGGACCCGCTCCGCGATCTCCTGCGCCTGCGCCACCAGGCGCTGTCCCTCTTCGCGACCCGTCTGGATCGCCGCGTCCGCCTCCACCTTCGCTTCGTCCGCCGCCACCTGCGCCGTCTCCGACGCCTTCAGCCCCGCTTCAATCCGCCGGCGGCGCTCGTCCAGCACCCGCCGCAACGGCTTGTGCAGGAAAATCCACAGCAGCGCCAGCAGCAGCCCGAAGTTCACGAACTGCGTGATCAGCGTCGGGAGGTTGATGCCGAGACCATCCACGGCTGCCGCACCTTTCTGCCTGCCTCGCACCGGCGCCCCCCGGGGGAGACGGCGCCCAGCGGGGCGGAAGGAGGGGCGATCGCGCGCGACCGCCCCACGCAAGACCGTCCCGCTAGAACACGAACCCGATCATCACCGCCACCACCAGCGCGTAAATCCCGATCGCCTCCGCGAACGCCATCCCCAGGATCATGTTCGGCTGCACCACCTCCGCCGCGTCCGGGTTGCGGCCCATCGCCTCCATCGCCTTCCCCACCAGCCAGCCAATCCCGATCCCGGGGCCCAGCGCCCCAAAGCCGATCGCCACCCCCGCGCCGATGAACTTCATCCCATCGGAGAATCCCGTGTCACCGATGGCCAGCAGTAGATCCGGCATGTAGTCCTCCCGCGGCGTCCCAGGCCGCTCCGTCGCTTGCGTGTCCCCGGCCTCAGGGCCCGGCGACACCTTCCTCGATCTCTTCATCCTCACCGCCGTGCTCCCCATGGGACACCGCGGTGACCGCGAACACCAGCGTGAGCATCGCGAACACGAACGCCTGGATGAAGCCCACGAATACTTCCAGGCCGTAGAACACCGTCGCCACCAGGAACGGTACCAGGAACGCCGCCATGAACAGCACGATCTCCCCCGCGAAGATGTTGCCGAAGAGTCGGAACGTGAACGAGATGATCCGCGCCACCTCCGAAATGATCTCCAGGATCCCCACGAACACCCCGATCGGCCCCGTCACCACCGCCGCCCTCCCCACCCCCAGGAAGCGCCCGAAGTTCGTCCCCACCCCCAGCGCCTGCACCCCCCACAGCTGCACGAAAATGAACGCCCACAGCGCCACCGCCAGCGGCAGATTCAGGTCCGTCGCGATCGACCGGAACAGCGGGAAAATCTCCCCCACCCCCTTGCTCCGCGCGATCTCCCCCGCCTCGATCCCGATCACGTCCTCTCGCACCTGCTTCAGGATGATCCCCACGTGCGCCGTGTTCAGCGTCACCGGCAGCGCCACCTCGCCACTCCCAGGCGGCACGTTCTCCTCCCCCTCCGCCAGCGGGTCGAAGATCCGCGCGCGGCCGCCGAAGCGTCCGTCCGCCCCGGCGATCGTGTCCTCCAGGAACGGGTCGTACGCGAAATCGTCCGCCTTGATCGGCACCACGTTCACGCCGCCGCTGTTGATCACCGCCCCGTGCAGTTCGCTCTCACCCACCGCCGCCAGCGACAGCGGCAGATTGAACACCAACGCCCGCTCCAGCGCCACCGCCTCCGTCGCCGCCCCGTACCGCTCCAACAGCGCCGTGCTCACCCCGAACGCCGCCAGCGCCTCCTCCAGCCGCTCCTCCGTCGCCTCGATCAGGGCCGCCCCCTCCATCCCCGCCGGCACCGGATCCTCCCGGAAGGACTCCCGCACCGCCCGCTCACTCCCCGATACCTCATCCCGCAGCGCCGCCGCGATCAACACGTCCGCCTCGTCCAGCGCCGACGCCTCGAACGGGATCGGGTCGAAATAGAACGTGCTGAACGTCCGGTTCACCTGCGCCGCGCTCAGCCCCGTCCCCTCCGGCCCCGCCACCACGTCCTCCACGTCCTTCTCCAGCGCCTCGATGTACTCAAAACGCAGATCCACCGTCCGCCCGAACGAGTTGTTCCAGGGGAAGAGCCCAAACCAGTTCGCCACCAGCAGGATCAGGAAGATCGAGGCCACCACCGGGAAGAAGTGCCGGCCGTTCTTCTCCCCCGCCACCAGCTTCACCACGTTGAACAAGGCGTCCAGCAGCGCCTCCACGACGTTCTGCAAGCCCCGCGGCACGAGCGCCTCTTCCACGTTGCGCAGCCGCCGGTAGAGCCAGAACACCACGATCGCCAGCACCACCATGATCACCCAGGCGGAGATCATCGTGTTCGTGATCTCGTAGCCGCCCTCGATGATCGGCTCCGCCGCCACCGAGATGATCGGCGTCGCGGGCTTCACCAGCACGAAGCCGATCACGATCACCAACAGGGCGCCCAGCCCGATCAGTTTGCCGCGGTGGCGCTCCGGCACGCCCTCGTTCCCTCACTCGCCCCTAGCGGCGCGGCCGCCGCGGGCGCAGCACGTCCATCAACAGGCGATACCCGCCGTAGCCGGCGGTGATGAGCCCCAGAGCGATGCCCAGCAGCGTGAAGACCGGTCGCGTGTCCGTCTGCCCGTCGAGCCAGAGCCCCGCCAGGGTCCCCATAACGATGCACGTCGCGATGTACCAACCAATGCCGATCAGCCCCAGTGCCGGCGGCAGCTTACCCATCGCGGACCGCGCCCCTGCAAAACCTGGTGAACCCTATCACAAGCGATCTCGGTGGACCACCCTCAACGCTGGTCGAAGTCGTCCAGGTCCAGCCCCTCAATGAAGTCCTTGAACGCCGACATCTTCTCCAACTCTTCCGGCTTCACCGGCGGCTGCGGCGGCCGTCCCTCCCCCTCCACGGCCGCCGACTCCTGCTCGGCCAGCGTCACCCCCGCCTGCTCCAGCACCGCATCCGCCACGAAGATCGGCGCCTCGCTCCGCACCGCCAGCGCGATCGCGTCGCTCGGCCGCGCGTCGATCTCGAGCGCTCGCTCCTCCACCCGCACGTGCACTCGCGCGTAGAACGTGTCGTTCGAGAGGCTGCTCACGACCACCCGCTCCACCGCCCCGCCCAGCTCCTGCAGCACCTTCGTCAGGAGATCGTGCGTCATCGGCCGCGGCACCTCCACCCCCTGCAGCCGCACCGCGATCGCATCCGCCTCCGGCGCGCCGATCCAGATCGGCAGGTAGCGGTCGCTCCCCGCGTCCCGCAGCACCACCACCCGGTTGTAGTTCATCAGTGAGACGCGAATGGCCTCGATCGTCATCTCGGTCTCGGCCATGACGCCTCCCATCCCTGCGCGGCCATCCGCCGCTTCGCTCCCGGGCCAAATCCCCCCCGCCAGCGCAGCCGCTCCCCGATCCAGCCTAAGAACGGCCGAAAATCGCTGTCAAGGAACCCGCCCCGGATCCCCTCCTCGGATCCATCCGCTTATCGCTCTTCCCCCCCCTCCTCATCGGCCCCCGCCGGATCTGGCCCCGCGCCCCCCTCGCCCGGCCCCGCGACCTCCGCCTCCGTCCCCGCCCGCCCGATCACCCGGCGCATCTGCACGCTCGTCAGCGCCGTCAGCAGCGTCAGCCCCGCGACCGCGAACAGCGCCGCCTCCACGCTCGACGCATCGGCGATCGCCCCCACCAGCAGCAGCGCCACCATCGACGCCCCATTCGTCACCATGAGCTGCGAGGCGAAGATCCGCCCGCGCAGCGCCGCCGGCGCCCGTTCGTGCAGCACCGTCTGCGCCGGCGCGTTCACCATCGCGTACGTGATCCCCATCGGGAACGCCAGCACCAGCGTGACCGCGATGAACAGCACGTCCCCCTCCACGTTGTCCAGCCCCACCGGCGTGCTCTCCAGCGCCTCCACCAGGAAATTGATCGCCCCGAACGCCCCGATCGAAACCGTCAGCCCCAGCAGCCCCACCGTCACGATCCCCGTCGGCGGGTAGCGCCGCCCTAACGCCGGCAGCGCCCGCAGCGCCAGCAGCGCCCCCAACCCCACCGGCCAGAACACGAACACCGAGTCATCCGGCGGGCGCTGCAGCACGTCCTCCACGAAGCGCGGCACCAGCAGCGCGAACATGAACAGCAGCATCCCCCCCACCGAGAGCTGCAGCATCGCCAGCTGCGTCAGCCGGTCCCGCCGCACCACCACCCAGGTGTCGTGCAAGTCGCGCGGCACCGCACGCAGCCGCGCCCGCCACGTATCCGCATCCTGATCCGTACTCGGGGGCAGCGCCGGCAGCCGCGCCAGCACTGGCACCGTCACCAGGATCAGCACCCCCCCCACGATGTACGACGCGTCGAAGCCCAGCGCCTTCAGCATCAGCGGCGCCACCAGCACCATGCCCAGCAACTGTCCCACCGCCGTCGTCAGTTGAAACACCGAATTGGCGCTCAGGAACTGCGCCCGCGGCACGAACGCCGGCACCGACGCCTGCGCCGCCGGCAGGTTGAACTGCCCCATCGTCGCGGTCACGAACGCCACCGCGTAGATCGACGCCACCGACACATCCCCCACCAGCAACAGCAGCGTCGCCGCCCCCCGCACCACGTTCGTCACCATCAGCACCCGGCGCTTGTCGATCCGGTCCACCACGATCCCCGAAATCGGCCCGAAGAGCACCGGCGGCGCCGCCAGGAAGATGATCAGCCCCGACCCCGCGATGCTGCTCCCCGTCTGCTCCACGACCAGGATCAGCAGCACGAACTGCAGCGCCGTGTTCACCACCAGCGAGAACCCCTGCGCGAACCACAGCGCCAGGAAGTCGGGGTTCCGCAGCAGCGAGGGCGGCGCCACCGTCTCCAGTCCCTCCTCCACAGGCCCCTCGCCCTCCGCCCCGGCCTCCCCTGGAGGAGGCGGCGGATCGGGGGCGCTCATGCACCCCTCCTGTCCCGCGCCACCAGGGTGGGCGCCAGCGCCGACGCCGCCGGCCCGATAAACGGCCCGGCCACGGCCAGCACGATCAGCGAGCCGAAACTCGCCGTCTGATGCCCGGTCTGTCCCAGCGCCCGCGAGAGCCAGAGAACGCGGAAATCGCGGTTCAGGTGAACCGGCGCCTCCTGCGCCACCCGCTCCTCCGGCCCGCCCTCAGCCATCGCTCGCATCCGGCGGCGCCCCGGCTGCCTCGGCGCTTCCGCGCACCACCCGCCGCAGCCGCCGCTCCAGCCGCGACCGCGACAGCAGCAGCCGCTGTCCGCACGTGTCGCAGCTCAGCCCAATGTCCGCCCCCAGCCGCACCACCGTCCACGCCCGCCCCCCGCAGGGGTGCGGCTTGCGCAGCTCCACCCCGTCGCCCAGCCGGAATTCAACGATTGCCACCGGCTCAGGACGGCGCCGGCACGGCGTTGATCGCGTCGCGCAAGCGCCGTGCCTCGGCCCGCGCCGCCTCCGCGAAGTCGCTCCCGCCCGACGCGTAGATCACCCCCCGTGACGCGTTCACGACCAGGTTCCCCCCCTGCCCGTCTCGCCCCGCCTGCACGGCCGCTTCCAGATCGCCGCCCTGCGCCCCAATACCCGGCATCAGGATCGGCAAGTCGGGACAGCGCGACCGCACCGCCGCCAGTTCGCGCGGGTAGGTCGCCCCCACGACCAAGCCCACGTTGTCCTGCGCGGCCCCCCAGTCGCGAGCCAGCTCCGCCACCCGCAGGAACAGCGGCTCCCCCTCTACCTGCAGCTCTTGCAGGTCCGCCCCGCCCGGGTTCGACGTCCGGCACAGCACGAACGCCCCCCGCTCGGGTCGCGTCAGGAAGGGCGCGACAGCGTCCGCCCCCAGGTAGGGATTCAGCGTCACGGCGTCGGCGTCCAGCCGCTCGAAGCAGGCCTCCGCGTAGGCCTCCGCCGTATGCGCGATATCCCCCCGCTTGACGTCCAGAATCACGGGAATGTCGTCCGGCGCCGCCGCAATCGTTTGGCGCAGGATCCCCCAACCGTCCGCCCCCAGCGCCTCGAAGAAGGCGGATTGCGGCTTGAACGCGCAGACCAGGTCCGACGTCGCCTCGATGATCGCTCGCGTGAAGGCCAGCACGTCCGACACCGGCAACCGATCCGGCTGCGGATCCAGCCCCACGCATAGCAGCGATCCGTTGCGCCGAGCGGCGGCGGCCAGCTTGTCGCGGAACGGCAACTCGTGGCGGGAGGCCATAGGCCCATACTACCCACCATGCGCTCGCAGACCGACCCCCGCCTGCCCACGCCCGCGCCCCACCTCGGCGTCACCGCGATCAACGTCTTCTTCACCCCTCCGCCCCCCGAGCGCGTCGCGGCCCGCACCCTCGTCGTCGTCGACACCCTCCGCGCTACCACCGCCCTCCTCTCCCTCCTCACCGCCGGCGCTGAGGCCGTCTACACCTGCGCCACCGACGCCGAAGCCCGCTCGCTCGCCGCCGCCCTCCCCGCCGCCCAGCTCTGCGGCGAGCGCGACGGACTGCGCCTGGACGGCTTCGACTTCGGCAACTCCCCCAGCGAGTTCGCCCGCCTCGACCTGCGCGGCCGCACCCTGGTCCAGTCCACCAGCAACGGCACCCGCGCCCTGCGCCTCGCCCACCACGCCCCCAGCACCCTCGTCGGCTGCGTGCGCAACCGCGCCGCCGTCGCCACGGCCGCGCTGGCCACACGGCGAAGCCTCGCCATCGTCTGCGCCGGCGAGCGTCTCGCCACGGCCCCCTCGATCGAGGATGCTTTCACGGCCGGCGCCATCGTGGCCGCCGCGCTCCAGGCCCCGGCCGATCCCCCAGCCCAGCTCGAAGCCGGCGCTCTCCTTGCCCAGCACCTCTTCCGCGCCTACAACGGCGACCCCGCCGCCGCCTTTGCCGAGTCCCCCCACGCCGCCCACCTGCGCGCCCTCGGCTTCCGCGACGACCTCACCTTCGCCGCCATCCTCGACGCCGAGGACCTCGTCCCCACCGCCCGCATCGACGAACACGGCCGCGTCGTCGTCCACCGCTAGGCTGTCCCCGCCGGCAAGAGGCCCCGGAGCCGGGCGGAGGCGGCCAGAGGGAGGCGAAATGCGCGCGGAAATCATCTCCATCGGCACCGAGATCCTGCTTGGCGATATCCAGGACACCAACGCCAGCCACATCGCCCAGCGCCTCCCCGCCCTCGGCGTCGACCTCTACTACATGCACCAGATCGGCGACAACCGCGCCCGCCTTACCGACCTCATCGCCACCGCCCTGCAGCGCTCCGACGTCGTCCTCCTCACCGGCGGCCTCGGGCCCACCGAGGACGACGTCACCCGCGACGCCATCGCCGCCGCCGTCGGCGAGACAGCCACCATCGACGCCGCCGCCGAGGCCCATCTGCGCCAGTTCTTCACCAGCCGCAACATCACCATGCCCGAGCGCAACCTCAAGCAGGCCACCATCATCCCCTCCGGCGAGATCCTCCCCAACCCGCGCGGCACCGCCCCCGGCTGGTGGGTTGAGACGCCCCAGGGCATCATCGTCGCGATGCCCGGCCCCCCCGCCGAGATGACCGGCATGTGGGAGCAGCGGGTCGCCCCCCGCCTGGCCGAACGCAGCGACGGCGCCGTCCTCATCAGCCGCACCATCAAGACCATCGGCCTCGGCGAGGGACACGTCGACGAGATGGCCAGCCCCCTCCTCAAGAACCCCAACCCCAGCATCGGCGTCTACGCCAAGACTGACGGCGTCCACCTGCGCCTCACCGCCAAGGCCCCCACCGAGGCCGAGGCCTACAGCCTCATCTACCCCGTCGAGCAGGAGATCCGCGACCTCTTCGGCACCGCCGTCTGGGGCACCGACGACGACACCCTCGCCGGCGCCGTCGGCGACCTCCTCAAGCAGCACGGCCTCAGCGTCGCCGTCATGGAATCCGCCACCGGCGGCCTCCTCGCCAGCACCCTCACCGACGTGCCCGGCTCGAGTGACTACGTCCGCGGCGGCCTCGTCACCTACACCGAGGAGGCCAAGCAGCGCTACGGCGTCCCCGGCGAGACCATCCTCCAGCACGGCGTCGTCAGTGAGGAGACCGCCCGCGCCATGGCCGCCGCCGTCCGCCAGGAACTCGAGGCCGACATCGGCCTCGGCATCACCGGCGTCGCCGGCCCCGACGCCCACGGCAGCAAGCCCGTCGGCGCCATCCACATCGGCATCGAGACCCCCACCGAGAAATCCCACGCCACCTACGTCTTTGCCCAGACCCGCGACGCCATCAAGCGCCGCGCCGTCACCACCGCCCTCCTCCTCCTCCGCCGCGCCGCCCTCGGCGAACTCCGCCCCCAGGAGCAAGCCTTCGGCCGCCGCCCCGGCCGCCCCTGAGCCCGCACACCATCACCCCGCCCGCCCGCCTCGCCGCCCGCCGAATCGCCCGCTACCTGCCGCACGTATCGATGCCGTTCCCACGACCGGCCGGCACGAGTCCACGTCCGGGCACAGCCCGGCACAACGTGGGCGACCGCAAGATGGACCAATCCGCAAGCGGATCGGATCCGCGGGCCCGCTGCTCCTCGCCGCCGCCTCTAGCCGCGATGACGCCGACGCCCCCATCCTCGACGCCCTATCGATGGGACGAGTCCAAGACGGGGAGGGGTGGCGGCGCTATCTGCCCAGACGCGTTCGCAGCCAGCCCCAAGCGAAGACGGACGCCGCGAACGGCAGGGGGAGGAGGAAAGCGGGGGCGGCGATATGGAAGTAGGGCGAGCCCACTTCCTCCTGGCCCGGTTGGGGGGCGTACTCGAAGAGGAAGTTGCCGGTGGCCGCCATGGAGACGGCGATGGCGATGGCGGAGATGGTCCAGCCCAGGCCCAGGAGGGCGATCGCGGCTTCGCGCATGGCGGCGCCGGGGGGCTGCGGCGGAGGGGCGTCGCTGTCGCGCGTCCGCGTCGTGGGGGATCGCTCGGCCGCGGCTTGCGCGCGCGCCAGCAGGGGCAAGCGGGCGAGGAAGGCCAGGCGGGCCCTCGCGCGATGGCGGGGGGCGGTCTCGTGCCGGACGACCTCGTCCAGGACGGGGCCGGCGGCCGGATAGCACCAGCGCCAGAGGCGCCACCAGCCGTACGCGGCGGACGCGAGCAGCGAGTGGAGGCGGGGCGGCTGCTGGGGACGGAGGCCTGGCATGGCGTGGCGGGGGCGCTAAACGGCGCGGTCTTCGCTGGGGCGCCGTTCGAGCCAGTGGCGGCGGCGGACCAGGGCGGCCAGGGGCAGCGCCGCAACGATGGGCATGATGGCCAGGCCTAGGGTGTTGTCGAAGGCGTGAACGGAGCGACCGCCGAGGCGGTCGATGTTCTCCACGACGACGCCGAGCCAGATGATGAAGGCGAGGGCGCCGAAGGCCACCAGGGCGGCGGCCCAGCCGATGAGTTGGGGCGTGGACTCGCCGGTGTCGGCGGGCCGACGCCAGACGAAGCGGCGTCGGTAGAGGATGGCCAGGACGGGGGCGGAGGCGACGAGCGCCATCAGGCCCAGGGCGGCGATCTCGTCGCCGCTGGTGGGGCGAGTGCGGCCGAGGATGTTGCCCATCTCGCCCGCCACGGCGAACCAGGTGACGACGGCGAAGAAGGCGAAGAAGACCCCGGCCACCAAGCTCGCGGCGAGACTCAGCAGGCGGGGGAGTTCGCTGGAGCCGGCGTTGGGCCACGGCGGTGGCTCGGGCGGGTCGCCGCCGGTGTGGGTGGCGTCGTTGCTTTCGGCCTGGGCCTGCGCGGCGGCGGTGCGAGGGAGGCCGGCGAAGAAGCTGAGGCCGCGCCGCCAGCGTCGTGCGGGGGGCGCGGCGGCCATCTCCTCGTGGTACGTCCAGGCCAGGACGGGACGGGCCTGGGGGTAGAGGCGCAGCCAGAGGCCGAGCCAGGCGCGGCCGACGATCCCGAGCAGGAGGGCGTCGAGGGCGCGCGCGAGGGGTCCGGCGGAGGCGGTCGCGGTGCGCGGGTCCGATGCCGGCGGAGGGGGAGGGGGGAGGGTGCGGTAGGGGGCGAGGCTCATGCCGTTACCTCCGTGGTCGCGGCCGGCGTCGTGGGAGCTGGCCCGGCAGGCCCGCCGCGCAGGCCGCGCTCGGCGGCGAGGGCCTCGCGGCCGGCGCCGTTGACGCGGACGAGGCGGCGGGGATGGGAGGCGCTGTGGTCCCAGCGGGCCTCGATGAGGCCGTCGCGCTGGAGGGCGGCGAGGGCGGCGTAGACGGAGCTGCGGCCGAGGACGGCGATGGCGTCGGCGACGTCGATGCCGGCGAGTTCGCCGGGCTGGGCGACGAGGTAGTCGAGGACGAGGAACTGGTTGCGGGCGAGGGCCATGGTTGCCTCCCTTGGGCGGGGCGCCGGCACCACGATCGGCGCTTGGGGCGGCCCGCTGGCCGGACCATTCCAAGTATTGGAACGATCCAGGGATTCGTCAAGGGCGAGCCAGGCCCGGGGAGACATCGTTGGGGGGGCTGGCGTCGAGGCACTGGGGGGTCGGGGGCCGGGGGGTAGGGGTCCGCAGAGGGTGTCATCTGGGGTCAGCGAGGGTCATCTGGGGTCACGGTGGTGCAGGGTTGTGCGCGTTTGTGCACGTTTGTGCAGGGGAGAAAGGGCAGGAATCCCCCGTCTTTCCCGGGGTTTTCGTGGTCCCGGTCGTGCCGGGTGCGCGAATCCGGGGGGAATTCCGCGTTTCAGTGATCGGGGAGAACGCTGATAGCGGTTACGTAACCGAGTATAGCGGATTCCTCCCGGGTTGGGTAGCCCGTGGTGTGATGAGCGGGGGATCAGCCGCAGGCGCCTTCGCGGTCGGGGATGGTGGAGCGGTCGGCGACGGCGTGGAGGGCGGGGCTCGGTCGTTTGGGTGACGGCCTCGATGGTGAAGGGGTCGATGTCGCTGAAGGTCTGACCCCAGACGAAGAGGCCGCGCGGTCCAGGGCTTCGCCGCCCTCGCGGTCGATGCGGCCGATTGCCTGGGGGAGGGCGATGACTTCGGCGTGATCGGCGGCGCACCCACCGAACGACTCGGCCCACCTTGCTCGCCGGCCCCGCCGCGGTCACACTCCGCCGGTGACCGAGTCCGACGCCGGCATGCTCGACGAGCACAACGTCCTCTCCATTGCCCTGGGAGCCAACTGGATCTACGCCCTCCCCTCCTCCCAAGGCGTCCTCCTCATCGACGCCGGCCCCGACTACGAGGGCGCTTGGGACGTACTCGCCGCCCAACTCCACGCCGCCGGCCTGGACGTATCCGACGTACGCACCGTCCTCATCACCCACGCCCACATCGACCACTGCGGCCTCGCTCGCCGCTGGCAGCAGACAGGCGCCGAGGTCGCCGCCTCGGCCGACGAGGTCGACCGCTTCCTCCTCGGCGACCGCGTCGTCCGCTTCCAGAGCGACTTGGTCTTCCGCTTCTTCCTGGAAGCGGGCGTGCCGGCGCAACGGCTGGAGCGCTTCTTGCGCGCCCAGGCGGCGCGGGAGGAGCGGCTCACCAAGGGACAAACCCCCACGCGAGAGCGCTGGCCCGGCTTCCTCCGCGGCGCCCCCTTCTCCCCCGACCGCCGGCTCCACGACGGCGATGTCGTCCGGTTGGGAGAGCGGGCGCTGACCTTCCTCTCCGCCCCGGGGCACACCCCGGGCAACGCCGTCTATCTGGAAGAGGCTTCGGGCTGCCTGTTCAGCGGCGACCAGTTGCTGCCCCGCATCACCCCCAACCCCGGCATCCACTTCCTCGCCGACCGCAGCCGCTTCCGCAGCCTCCCCGCCTACACCCGATCCCTGCAGCGCATCGCTGCGCACCGCCCCCGCCATCTCTACCCCGGCCACGGCGGCCCCAACGAGGACGCGCCCGCCGCCATCGCCCGCACCCTGGACCATCACGCCAAGCGCCAGGGGCGCGTCCTCCGCTTCCTCCGCGACGGCCCCCTCACCCCCTACGAGCTGCTGTGCAAGTTCTTCCCCCACCTGCCCGACGGCCGCCTCTGGCAGGCCATGGCCGAAGTCGTCGGCCACATCGACGCCCTCGCCGAGCGCGGCGACATCGTGGAGGAGGAGGGCGCAGGCAACGCCGCCTACTGCGTCAGCCGCCGGTAGAGCGTCGGCAGCCGCCGCGGCAACGACTCGATATCCCCCACCACCTCGTAGCCCATGTCCTGGCACATCTGCTTGAGGTAGTCATGCCCCGCCCGGTCCACCGTCAGACAGAAGGGCGTCATCCCCTCCCGCCGCGCCTCGATCAGCGCCATGCGCGTGTCGTGGATCGCGTATTCCTTCTCGGTACGGTCGCGCCCGTAGCCATGGTCCTGCGGCCGCCCGTCCGAAAGCAGAACCAGGATCTTCACCTTCGCCCCGGTCTGGTTGAGCTTGGAAATGCAGTGCCGGATGGCGGGACCCATGCGCGTGGAGCGGACCGGCGCGATCGTGTCGATACGCTCCTTGACGGTCTCGCTCAGGGTTTCCTCCATGTCCTTGATTACGTAGAACTCCACGTTGTCCCGGCCGTAGCCGCTGAACCCGTAGACCCCGTACGTATCGCCGATCGTCTCCAGCGCCTCGATCAGCAGAACGCTGGCCTCCTTCTCCAGGTCGATGATCCGCTTGGCCGGGCTGTGCGCCTCCTGCGCCCGCTTCTGCGCCCACCAACTGAGGTACTTGCGCGGGTCGTCGTCGAAGGAGTCGTCCGTCTGCGGACGAGGCTGGTGCTTGCTGATCTCCTCGTCCGTCGACGCGGACATGTCCAGCAGAAAGGCCACCGCCACGTCCCGCTCCACCTTGTTGCGCCGGTAATAGAGCTTGGCGTCCGTTGGCGCCTGCGCCTTGCGCTGCACGATCCACTCCACCACCGCGTCCAGGTCGTAGTCGTCGCCATCGGGCAGGCGCTTGATCTTGCGGAACATCTCCGGCTTCAGCTGCTCGAACTGGCGCCGTGTCTCCTGCACCAGCGCCGCGTGCTCCGCCAGCGTGCGCTCGTAGTAGTCCGCCTCTCCCGAGTCCAGCCGCATCTCCTGCACCCGGCACCAGCGCGGCTTGTAGTCGCTGGCGCGGAAGTCCCACTCGTCGTAGTAGAAGGACTCGGCGATCTCCGGCAGGGGCTCGTCGCTGTCGTCCGAATCGCTGCCCTCGCCGGTCTGGCCCTCCCGCTGCGATTGCTGCAGCTGCTGCTCCACCTCCTTCATGAGGTTGTCCAGGAACATGCCGCTGGAGTCGTCCAGGTCGCCGTCCACGAGATCGCTCACGTTGATCTCGGTGCTCTTCTCCAGCAGCTCCTGGATCTGCTCCTTGGTCAGCTGCACCGGCGGCGCCTCGCCATCCCCCGTCTGTTCCCTCAGCTTCATCAGGAGTTGCACGAGTTCCGGCTTGAAGTCGCCTCGGAAGTCGATCGGGTCCGGGCTCTCGTAGGGCTGCTCCTCCCCCGCGGGGAGCGCCTGCGACGAGTCCATCGAGCCCTCCCCGCCCTCCGGCGCGAGGTCGAGCATGTCCTCCTCCGCCCCCTCCGGGTTCTCCACCTCGCTCCAGTCGGCCTCGTCCATCTCCACGTTCGGGATGCGCCGGATCCACTGGTAGAGGACCTGGGTCGCAGCGGCCGAGTCCTCCACGCTGGCCCGCTCGTGGCGGATGCGGCCCAGGATGCGCAGCGGTTCGCGCATCAGCTCCTGCATCCCCTCCGGCCAGCGCACGCGCAGGCTCTCGTCCAGGCTGGCGCGCAGCAGATTCTCGATCATCGCCTGCCGCGCCGGCATCTGCTCCAGCGGACGGCGCCGCTCGATCGCCGCCTCCTGCAGCCGCGACATCGGCTTGCGAATCCCGGCGTACTCCCGCTTGACCATCGTATCGATGCGGGTGTCCTCCACGATCGTGAAGATGTCGTGGGCGAGCTGGCGATCGGGGAAGCCGTCGAAGAACCGCTCCATCGCGGTCACCGCCTCGGCGCTCTCGGCGGCGCCCTGCGGCTCGACCTCGTCGCGGGCCGCGCGATGGAAGACGTGCCCTGGCCGGGCGAAGTCGAACTCGAACGAGCCGAACTCCAGACGCGCCGCCTGGTGTGTCGCGAAGACCTTGTAGACCGCGAAGTTCTCGTCCTTGCCCGCGTACTGCTCCACCATCGGCGGCAGATAGATCGCGGTGCCCTCCGTGGTCGGGCTCGACTCATCCACCCAGCCCACGCCCTTCTCCGCCAGCTGCTCCGCCGAGTGCACCGCCACGTCCGCGCCGGTCAGGGCTTTGCAGTACATGCGGATCAGATCGCTCACCCGCTCCAGCTCCACCCGGGAGGAGAGCGCATCAATGATGTCCTCCCCCTTGGACGACTCCAGCCGGAAGAAGGCCTCACCCCCGTCGGGACTGCTCTCCAGAATCGCGCGGCCGGACGCCTGCCAGCGGGGCAAGTCCTCCGGGCGCAGCCGCCGCAGCACTTCCGGCGCCGACTTAATGAACTCCATGGCCGCCACCCCCGAGGCCGGGGCGAGCCCTTCCGCGAGTTCCAGCATCTCGCGATGGTCATCCCGGTCGATCTCGGCCAGGGACTGCGAGGCCTCCATGAAGTACGGATGACCGAGCCGGCCCACGTCCAGCGCCACGCGCCCGGCCAGGGCCAGGAAGCGGGCGCGCTGTTGGGGGTGAACGTGGTGCACCAGCGCCGGCCCGCGCTCGAAATAGACGCGAGCGTCCACCCAGGCGGTGTGCGCCACCACGGACCCAAACTCCAGGAACGGCGCTCGGTCGGGCCGCTCGAGCTGCTCCAGCACGCCCGGGGCCATGGCCAGGCAGGCGCTCGCGAGTTCGTAGGAATGGCCCGAGAGGGAATCAATCAATTCCACGAGCAAGCGCATCTGGTTCAGCGGCAGCTGCGGCAAGATGGCCGGGCTGATCTCGAAGTATTGGGCCGCCAGCGAGCCGGACTTCCACGTGCCCTTGTAGAGCGAGCGGCCCTGCGCGCCCCAGTCCGGCGCTTGCGTCACGGACAAGTAGCGCAGCGCGGGCGGGCTGGCGCGAAAGTAGGCCCCCGCGAGCGCGGGCGAGGATTCCACCAATTCGGCCCCTGTGCGCGTCCACTCGCGGAAGCGGGGAAACGGGAGTTGCTCCAGCATGCCCGGACTGGCGCGGAAAAATTCGCCCGCGGCCTCCCAGGAGCGCAGCGAGTGCCGCGCGATCGCGAGCCCGTCGCTGGCCCAGTCCTCCAACTCGGGCGGAGAGAGCAGGGCGCTGAGGAGCGCACGGGATCCGTCGAACTCCTGCTGCAGGGCAGGCGGGAACGCGCTCAGCGCCTCGCGCACTCGGTCCAGCGCCGCCTCCGTCATGGCTCCCTGCGTCCTTCGCTCACGGCGCGCCGGACTCCGCTGGCCGGGGTGACGCCCGAGTGTCTGGCCACCGTGCGGGTAGGGTCGGGGAAGTTCCCGACGCTCACCTCCTCCGCGGCGGTGTCCAGGACAGCATACGAAACTTGGAAGTCGTTGTTGGGGTCGCGCGGCTCACCCGTCGAGCCGGGGTTCACGACCAGCGCCCGGCCCACACGTCGGACCAGCTGATAGTGCGTGTGCCCGTAGACAATGATGTCCGCCTCTTCCTCCGCCAGCTTGCGCAGGTCGGGGCTGGACGGATAGAGGTAGTCGCGGTTCGGCGCCCAGGGCGTGGCGTGGAAAAGCAGCAGCCGCTTGCCGTCCACGCGCGTGCGCAGCACCGCCGGCTGTTCCGCCGTCCAGCCCAGCAGCTCTTGGTCCACCCGGCCCGACTGCTGCGCACGGATCCCGGCGGGGCTGAGCAGGATCTCCTCGTGGTTCCCCAGGACGTAGCGCGCCCCAATCTCGCGCAGACGCCGCGCGACGTCATTGGAGAAGCGGAACTGGTAGCAGGCGTCGCCCGCGCAGATCAACTCGTCGACGCGGCCCATGGCGGCGACGGCCTGGTCCAGCGCCTCAATGTTGCCGTGGACGTCCGAGACGATCCCGATCCGCACGAGCTACTCGAAGATCGAGGAGATGACCTCCTCGATGCTGCGTTGCACGTCCCCATCGTCGGTCAGGGCCCAGGCAACGGCCACTTGGCAGGCGCGCCGCGCGGCGATGCCGTTGCCCATCAGCTTGCCCGCGTAGATCAGCAGGCGGGTGCTGGCCCCCTCCGAGAGGCCGTGCTCGCGCAGATTCCGCACCTTCTCGGCCATCTTCGCCAGGTTCAACGCGACATCGAGGTCGATCCCGGCTTCATGCGCCACGATCTCGGCCTCCACTTCCCG
Source organism: Dehalococcoidia bacterium (assembly GCA_965247775.1). Classification (GTDB taxonomy): domain Bacteria; phylum Chloroflexota; class Dehalococcoidia; order Bin125; family Bin125. The sequence continues at coordinate 144,607 of OZ252031.1, read as the reverse complement.
CGAGGGGTAACCGAACTCGATCGAGATGAAGCGTTGCCGCGTGCTCTGCTTGAGGTCTTTGAGCGCGCTTTGGTAGCCCGGGTTGAACGAGATCACCAGCAGGAAGCCGTCACGAGCCTGCAGCAGCTCTGACCTCTTCTCCACGGGCAGGACGCGCCGGTGGTCCGTCAGCGGGTGGATCAGCACGGTCGTGTCTTTGCGCGCCTCCACCACCTCGTCCAGATAGCAGATGGCGCCGGCCTTGACGGCGCGCGTCAGGGGCCCGTCGATCCACTGGGTCCTCTCGCCTTCCAGCAGGTAACGGCCCACCAGATCGGAGGCGGTGAGGTCCTCGTGGCAGGCCACAGTCACCAGCGGAAGGTTGGTCTCCCTCTCGATGCTCTTCGTGCCGTCCTTCACGACGACGAGTGGCCGGTGGAGGTGATAGGCCATGTACTCCACGAAGCGGGTCTTGCCGCAGCCCGTGGGGCCCTTGAGGAGAACCGGAATCTTGGCGTCCCAGGACGCCCGGAAGAGTTCGACCTCGTCCCCAACGGGGACGTAGTAGGGCTCCTCCTCCAAACGGAACTCCTCTACCGCCCAGGAGCGGTATTCCGCCATCACACCCTCGGTCCGACTGGTCATAGGGCACTCCGCTCGCTGCTGGCGGCCTGCGGCGCGAGCGCGATGCGCGCCTGCAGTCCCCGCCAAGCCTCCTCCACCCGGCCGCGCACCTGGGCCAGGGGGCAATCCGTGCTGAGAATGATATCGGCGCGAGCCTCGCGCTCCGCGTTGGAGAGCTGCGAGGCGATGCGAGCCTCCGCTTCCGCGGCGCTCAGACCATTGCGCCGCATCAGCCGCTCTCGCGCAACCAGCGGCGGCACGCTCACGACCCAGACCTCGTCCACCAGTGCCTCCCAGCCGGCCTCGAAGAGGACAGCCGCCTCCACGATGGCGACTTCCACGCCGGTCGCGGCCTCCGTCGCTAGCTCCTCCTGGACGAGCGCGCCGATCGCCGGCCAGACCATCTCCGTGAGGCGCATCATCTGTCCCGGATCCGCGAAGACTCGAGCGCCCAGGGCGGCGCGGTCGATCGTGCCATCCGCAGCGACGATGTCCGGGCCGAACGCCTTAACGACGCGGCGGAAGGTGTCCCCGCCGGGCTCATAGGCGCGGTGACCCAGGCGATCCGCGTCGATGATCAGGGCGCCGAGATCCGCGAGGATCGCGCTGACCGTGGTCTTCCCGGAGGCGATCCCGCCGGTGAGTCCGATGGATCGCATGCAGCTTCGTGCTCTCCGCGCCAGACGCCGGGCCGGCCAGGGGCCGGTCGCAGTCCACGGCCCAGGGTAGGGCAAACACGAAAGAAGGCCGTCGGGGCCCGCGCCGCGAGGACACCCAGGGCCGATCTGACCCGTCAAGCGAACCACGCCCTGGGCCCTACACACGTTCCGTCACCTGCCGCTGCGCGAGTGTGCCCGGCTGTACGTACCGCTCCGCTGGGCGTCTGGTAAGGTCCCGGCCATGTCGGCGGGCGGGGCTCCGGGCCCATCCCCGCTGGTGCACCTGGAACGGAGTGCCCGGCTGGACACTGAGGCGCGGCGCCGCGTCCCCGCGCTTGCGATACTAAAAGCAGCGCGCCTGCCCGCGCCGGGCGACGCGCCGCCGGGAGTGCGATGGCCGTCGAAGCGCGCAGCAGCACCGCCGACCTCGATGATGCCCGCCACGTCCTGGCGCAAAGCTTCGCGCCACTCGATGACGCGCTGCTGGATGAGCCCGGCGTCGTGGGCGACTGGAGCATCCGCCGGGCCCTGGCGCACATCCTCGCCTGGGACGCTTGGGGCGGCGCCGCTATGCAGGCGCTCGAGCGCGGGCAAGCGCCCGCGCCCGCGAACGACGAGGCCATGCATGAGGAGTGGTTCACACGCGTCAAGGGACTCGGCCGCACGGAGCTGCAGCGGCTGCTGCTGGCCTCGCGGGCCGAGTTGGTGGCCCGGCTGGCCGCGATGTCGGATGAAGAGCGCGCCGAGGCGCGTTACCGGTTGGACGACCGCCTCATCTCCGCGGACGACTTCGTCGACGGCTTCATCGAGCACGACCGGGAGCATGCGGCCGAGATCCGGGCCTGGCGCAAGGCGCACGGGATCTGCTAGCTCGTCCCGGCTGGGGGCCCGCCGGACGCCGCCCACCGGGCGGCGGCGGTGATCCGGGCGTCCTGCACAGGACTTCGGTGGCGATCCCCGTTCTCAGCCGTCCGCGACGAGCTTCGTGATCTCCGCCTCCAAAGCCGGCAGGATCTTCTTGTAGTCGTCGACGATCCCAAAGCGGCAGTAGCGGAAGATGTTGGCGTCCGGATCCTTGTTGACGGCCACGATGTTCTTGCTGCCGCCGCAGCCGGCCATGTGCTGGCTGGCCCCGCTGATGGCGATGGCCATGTAGATCTCCGGCGAGACGACGGTGCCCGTCAGGCCCACCTGCTGGCTGGGCGGATACCAGCCCAGGTCGCAGGCCGCCCGGCTGGCGCCCACGGCGCCGCCGAGGATTCTCGCCAGGCGCTCCAGATCCCGGAAGGCTTCCGGAGCGCCAAGACCGCGGCCACCGGAAACCACGATGGCGGCGTCCTCCAAGCGCACGCCCTGAGCCTCAGCCGTCTCCTTCTCCACGAGCTTGGCGCGAGCGTCGGCGGCCGCAACCGGCACTGCAACGATGTCGCCGCGGCGGCCCGAGTCCTCCGGCAGCGGATCCTGGGACTTGGCGCGCACCGTGATCACCTGCGGGTCAGTCTGCACGGTCACGACCTGGCGGGCGTTCCCCCCGTAGCAGGATCGCGTGACGCGCACGCGGTCTCCATCGGCGCTCAACTCGAGGGCGTCCGTCGCCGCGGCGCTGCCCAGGCGGGTGGCCAGGCGCGGGGCCAGGTCACGGCCCAGGCTGGTCTGTCCGAAAAGGATGACGCTCGGCGCGGCCTGCGCAGCGATGCCGGCCGCGACCGGCAGGTAGGTGTCCGTCTGGTACTGGCCCAGCGCGGGATCGCCGGCGACGAAGACGGTGTCGGCGCCGGCCGCGACCGCGCCCCGCGCGGCCGCGTCCAGATCGTTGCCGATGAGGGCGCAAGCCACGTCCGCGCCCAGTGCTGCGCTCATGCGCGTGGCGGCGCCGAGCAGCTCCGCCGTGATCGGGGCGACGCGCCCCCCCGTGCTCTCGCCGAAGACCAGGATGGTGGCCATGGGATCGTCCTTCCCGCCGGCCGGCCCTAGAGCAGCTTGGCTGCGCGCAGGCGCCGGGCGAGTTGCGCGGCCTTCTCCTCGGCCGTGTCCGCTTCGATGAACTCGCATGCGGTTTCGTTCTGGGGCTGGAACAGGGCGTGCATCTTGACCCGCGCGCCGGCGGCGCCCGCTTCCCCCGGCTCCAGGCCGATGTCGGCGGGGCCCCAGACGGTGACCTGCTTCTTGGCCGCCTGCATGATCTGGCGCAGTTGTGGGTAGCGCGGATCGCCGAGTTCGTTGCTGATCGTGAGCAGGCAAGGCGTCGGCAGGGTGATTCTCTCGTAGCCGTCGGAGACGACGCGGGAGACGCGGATCAGCCCGTTCGCGTAGTCGACGGAGCGCAGCACGGTCGCGGAGGGAAGGCTGAGGATCTCCGCGACCACGCTACCGGTGGCGCCCTGGTCGAAGTCGGCCGCCTGGCGGCCGAAGATGATCACATCCGGCAGGCCGATCTTCCCGATCGCCCGGGAGAGCGCGAGACCGGTGCTCCAGGCGTCGCCGCCCTCGAAGGCGGGGTCGGAGAGCTGGTACCCCTCGTCCGCGCCCATGGCGAGGCCGGTCTTGATCGCGTCGCGGGCGGAGTCGGGGCCGAGGGAGAGGATATGGATCGTGCCCTCGTCGCCGGCGGCTTCGCGCAGGCGCAGCGCGGCCTCGACGCCCTGTTGGTCGAACGGGTTGATGACGGGCGAGACGCCGGGCGCCTCGATCACCTGCATTGCCGCTTCGTCGAGCTTGAAGGCCGCGGCGGGGGTCTCGGGATCGGGGATTTGCTTGACGCAGACAATGGCGTCCATGGCTTCTCCTCACGCGAGGGGCGCAATGACACCTGCGCCCGAGCGGCGCGGCGGAGCCCACGCCGCAGGCATTCTCACGCGGTCTGGGCGGCTGAATCAAACGCCGGGGTTACGGAAGGATCGTGCGGCCGGCGCCAAGCCTTCCTTCGCCCGCGTCTACACGGGCCAGGAAGTCGACGACGTGCCGGTTGGAGACCTCCAGGTTGTCGAGCAGGTTGGCGTGACCGCTGTCGGCGATCTCCCGGAAGCGGGTGTTGACGAGGTAGCGTCAATGTAGCGCCCTCCGGCCCCCTCGGGCCCCTGGTCGGCGGGGGGGTGGGCGTCTTCGTCGCCCACCATGATGGGGGTGGGAGCAGTGACTCGAGGGAGGTCGGCGGTGACGTCGACGTTCGTGAGCAGGTCGCAGGCGTCGCTGAAGACGTCGACGCTGACGTTGCGCTGGGCCACATCCTGAACCGCCTGCATCAGGGCCGGGTGCAGCCGCTCAGAACGAGGCCCTCGGCCCGATCGGGGTGCATGGTGGCGTAGCGCAACGCGACGGTGCTGCCCATCGACCCGCCGCGCACGTGCGTGCGCTCGATGCCGAGACGTCCAGGAGGGCCACGCTGTCGGCCACCCAGACGTCGAGGGTGTCGGTCTGCTGGGGGCGATCGCTGCCACCGTAGCCGCGGCGGTCGTAGTCGATCACCGTGTAGTGCTCGGCCAGGCCCGGGGTGGCCGCAGCGTCACCCTCCTTGCCGCTTAGGGCGCCCGGGATCTGAATCACGTGGGGGCCCTGGCCGCTGACCGTGTACTCCAGCTGGACGCCGTTGACCTCGACCCGTGACATGCGCGCTAGCTTTCACTCCCGGCCGTATCCGTGGCGGGGATGGGCTCCGTCGGTGCGCCGGAAACGGCGACATCGAGGAACTCCACGACGTCGAAGACGCCCAGGCGCTGGTCCTCCTCCGCCGCCATCTGCACGCTACCGATCCCCGCGTCGAACATCTGAATGCAGAAGGGGCAGGCTGTACAGGCCGCGCCGGCCCCCGTGTCGATGGCTTCCGTCACCCGCAGCTCGTTAACGCGCGCCCGGCCAGCTTCCTCCATCCACATATTGCCGCCACCCGCGCCGCAACACAGCCCCTTCTCGCGGTTGCGCGGCATCTCCACCAACGTCACGTTGGGGATGCGCTGCAGGATGTTGCGGGGCGCCTCGTAGAGATTGTTGTGGCGGCCCAGGTAGCACGAGTCGTGGAACGTCACCGTCTGCGCCGCGCCGCCGGCGCGCGGCGCCAGCCTGCCCTCCACCAGGAGCCGCTCCAGCAGCGCGCTGTGATGGACCACCTCATAGTGGCCGCCAAGGTCCGGATACTCGTTCTTGAAGGTGTTGAAGCAGTGCGGGCAGTGGGTAACGATCTTCGTGACGCCGCCCTCGTTCAACGTCGCGATGAGACCCTCCGCCAGGATCTGGAACAGGTACTCGTTGCCCAGCCGACGGGCAGGATCGCCGTTGCAGGTCTCCTGACCGGCGAGCACGCCGAAGCTGACACCGGCGTCCCGCAGGAGCCGCACCACGGCGCGCGTCACCGGCTGCACACGGTCGACGAGCGCCCCCGTGCAGCCCACGAAATACAGGTACTCCTGTTCGCCCGTCCAGAGGGGAACGTCCAAGTCCTCCATCCAGGACTCGCGGGTATGGGGCGTGCCACGCCACGGGTGACCCTGGCGCTCCAGTGTCTCCAGCGTGGCCTGCACCGTGTCCGGCATGCGCGCCTCCTCCATGACCAGGCTGCGGCGCATGTCCACGATGGTGGGGATGTGCTCGATGAAGACGGGGCATTCCTGCACGCACGCGCCGCAGGTCCGGCAGGCCCACAGCGACTCGTCGCGGATGACTTCGCCAACCATGACGGGGGTGCCTTCCAGGCCCTCGTCGATGGGACGCCCACGGGCGAGGTTGGCCGCTTTACGCTCCCCCACGTCGGTCGCGTAGGTCTTGAGATCCTGAATGATGTGCATCGGTGAGAGCGGTTGGCCGGCGATATCGGCCGGGCAGCTGTCCGTGCAACGCCCGCAGCGCACGCAGACGTCCAGTTCGAAGAGCTGCTTCTGCGTGAAGTGCTCCAGCTGACTCGCGCCGAAGTGCTCCTGCTCCTCGATGTTGGCGATGAGAGGAAGCTTGCCACTGGACCCCGTGCTCTTAAGGAACGCGTTGACTGGCGCCAGGACGAGATGATTGAGCTTGCTGAAGCCCAGCAGGCTGATCCAGCTGAGCGCGGCCACCATATGGAACCACCAGAGCGCCTGGTGCGCCTCCAGGAGTGCGGCCGGGTTGGCGTCGGAGAACAGCTCCGCGACGACGAAGCCCACCGGCGACCAATAGGACCAGCCCGGGTTGGCGTCGATCTCGGAGGTCTGGATGCGCAGCCCCTCCACGAAGAAGCCCGTGATCAGCAGTACCCCCAGCCCGCCCACGATGAGCTTGTCCTCGTAGCTCGGCAACCAGGCGGTGCGGGGGCGCACCCAGCGATGGGCGATAGCCATGCCGACCCCGACGATGCCGATCAGGCCGAAGACGTCGCCCACCAGCGAGTAACCCAGGTAGCGGTCGCCGACGAGGATGCGGACCTTGTCGTCCGGCAGGTAGTCATCGATCGCGAGCAGCGCGGTGACGAGAAAGAGCACGATCATGCTGGACATGATGCAGAGGTGCATGATGCCGGAGTACCGATCACGCAGCACGCGTTCGGTGCCGGCGCCGCCGCGGAGCGCGCGGCGCAGCCGCGCCCGGGGGTTGTCGAAGGTGAAGTCCGCCCGGCCCAGGCGCCACACGCGGGCTCGTCGCAGGAGGCCGTAGCCCACAATCACGATGGCCACGGGCAGCAGGGCGTAGAGCACCCAGAAGTTGTCGATGTTGAAGAAGATCTCGCGGTGCGGCCCGTCGATCCGGCCGGTCTCAACGGCGCTCACCAGACCCAGCCCCGCGAGCGGAATCCAAAGCGGGATGGCCAGCCCGGCCACGCGCTTGCTCCGCCGCAGCGGGGCCGATCGTGAGCGGCCCGGCGCAGCCGCGGTGGGGCCGATCGGTGCGGCGCTCTCACCCGTCCGGCCCCGGGAGGGGCGGAAGATCGGGATCGGGCCGCGCGGCGGGGGGGCTGCCGCGCTCACGTGACGTTCACCTCGCTGGACTCCCCGCGGCCTCCGCCGCACCGGGCTAGTGGTTGTCGGCTCCGCCGTGCAGTTTGCGCAGGTCGTTCTTGAGCAGCTTGCCCATGTGGTTGCGGGGCAGCTCGCCGGTAACGGTCAGGTAGCCGGGCGCCTTGTAGCTGGCAAGGCGGCCTTTGCAGAAATCGCGCACCTCGTCCAGGGTGATCGTCCGCCCGCGAGCGGGAACGACGACGGCCTTGACCGCCTCGCCCAGCTCCTGGTCGGGCACGCCGATGACGGCCGCTTCCTCGATGGCGGGATGATCCTCCAGCACCTGCTCGATCTCGCCCGGGGCGATGTTCTCGCCGCCGCGGATGATCAGGTCCTTCGTACGACCGGTGATGAAGAGGTAGCCCTCATCGTCGAGGTAGCCAACGTCGCCAGTGTGCAGCCAGCCGTCGCGAATGGCCTCTTGCGTCGCGTCTTCCTGCTTATAGTAGCCCTTCATAGTGCGCGCCGAGAGGACGCAGATCTCGCCCTCCGAGCCAGCGGGCAGGTGGGTGCCGTCGGGGGCCTGGATGGAGAGGTCCACGTCGTCCATGACCTTGCCCACGGAGCGCAGGCGGCGCTCCTTGATCTCCACCTCGGCGGCGCTGCCCTCCAAGCGGTGGTCGTCTGGGCCGAGGAAGGTGACGGCGGATGTGGACTCCGTCTGGCCGTACGCGTTCATGAGGCCGCAGTCGAACACGTCGATGGCGCGCCGGACGACCTCGTACGGCATGGGCGCGGCGCCGTAGGCGAGGAGCTTGAGGGAGTCGCCCCGGAACCTGGGAAACGCGGGGTGGTCCATCACGCGTTTGATCATGGTGGGGACCACCATGCTGTGGGTCACGCCGTGGGTATCCACGGCCTGCATCCAATCCTCGGGCGTGAACTGCGGCAGGATGACCAGCGTGCGCCCTCCCCAAATGGACGACACCATGGCGGTCGCCCCGGCGATGTGGAACAGCGGCACGCTGAGCAGGGTCTTGTCGTGGTCCGCGCTGGGGTCGGCGGGGGCCATCGTGTTCGTCACGTAGACCGTGAGGTCCTGATACGTGACTTCGACGCCCTTGGGCATGGCGGTGGTGCCGGAGGTGTAGATGATGATCGTGGCGTCGTCGTCGTCGAGTTCGCTGTAGAGGAAGTCGTCGGAGCCGGCGGCAACGACGTCCGGGTAATGGAGCTGGCCTTCGCGCGGCGACTCGAACGCGACGAAGTGCCGCACGCTCGGGATGTTGGGGCGGATGGCTTCAACGAGGTCCTGGTAGCGCTCCGAGAGGAAGAGCGCCTTGGCCTCGGCGGTGTTGATCATGTATTCCAGCTCTTCCGCCTTGGCGCGATAGTTCAGCGGCACGAAGGTCACGCCCAGCTTGGCGCAGGCGTAGTAGGTGACGACGTACTGGGAGGAATTGACGGACATCACGCCCAGATGGTCGCCTTTGCCCAGCCCCAGCGCCTGCAAGGCGTTTGCCAGCTTGGTCACGTCCTGGGTCATCTCCGCGTAGGTTTGTACGCCCGCGCCGGTAATCAGCGCCGCGCGCTCGGGCACCACCGCCGCGGAGATGTCCAGAAACTCCGCTGTGTTCATTCATTCCTCCCGCGCGGCCCGCCGCGACGCCCAGCCCCTGCGCCTCAGCTGTCTAGCGGGTGGCCGCGCCGCCGTCCAGCGTACCGGGCAACCGGGCCCAATCAGTTGCTCGCGGGCTCCAGGATGACGACGGGGATACGGCGAGCGGTCTTTTGCTCGTAGCCCGCGTAGCGCTTGGCGGTGGTCTTGAACGCGCCGAAAAGGCGCTCGCGTTCCGCTCCATCCGCGACGCGAGCCCGCACCCGCCGCGTCTCCTTGCCAATGCGGACGGTGGCCCCTGGGGACGTTTGGAGGTTCAGGAACCAGGCCGGATGCTGCGGACGCCCCGCGGCCGAGCCCACCACGGCATACGTCTCGTTCTCTTCGACGTACATCAACGGCGTCGTGCGGGCCTTTCCACTCCGGCGCCCGGTGGTGGTCAGCATCAGGACGGGCATGCCGTCGAAGCTGCCCATCACCCGACCGCCGCTCAGCCGATAGATGCCCCGGTGCATGCTCGTCCAGGTCTTCTCCAGCAGGTTCGGCATGGGAGCCCTTTCCCTGATTCGCCCCTGATTCCTCTGGCGCGCGACCAACTCGCTGGAGCGAGCGGCGAGCCGGGCGGCGGCGATTCGTTAGCCCGCCGCCGTCAGCGCGTCTTGCGCGATGGCCTCAGCAAGCGGGAGGTCGAGCCCCCGCCGCACCGCCAAGGCGGCAGCCGTCAGGGTAGCGGTATCGCGGGCGGCGATCTCGCGGGCGACAGCCTCGGCCCGGGGCCACAAGGCCTCCCTCGGGACGATCTCCCGCAGCAAGCCCCACCGCAACGCCTGTGCAGCGTCGATGGGGTCACCGCTCAGGACCAGCGCGGCAGCGACGCCGGGAGACGCGAGGCGGGGCAGCATCTGGGTACCGCCGGCGGAAGGGATGTAGCCCAACCCCACCTCTGGCAGCGCGATGCGCGTGTCCGCGGCGGCCAGGCGGAGGTCGCAGTAGAGCGGCAGTTCGATCCCGGCACCGTAGCAATCGCCGTGCAGCGCGGCAATGGTGATCAGAGGCAGCCGCTCCAGCAGCGCCCAGAGGTCGCGCTGCCGACGCGCCTCACGTGCCGCGATCAGGCTGGGGGCGCTGCCGAACTCGGTCACGTCGGCGCCGGCGGAGAAGGCGCGGCCCAGGCCTCGGAAGCCGAGCACGCGGACGTCCGGGTCGGCGACGGCGGCCTGGCAGTAGGTCCAGAGTTCGTCTCGCATGGCGAGATTGATCGCGTTCAGCGCCCCAGGACGGGCGAGCGTGATCCAGGCCACGCCCGTGGCTGGCTTTTCGTAGCGGACCGTCGCAGCCGGGGGCACGAGAAGAGCGCCGTCGGAGCCGCGTCAGCGCCAGTCCGGCTTGCGGATCTCGCCTTTGCGGCGCACGTCCCAGAGACGGCTGATATCCGCATTGATCTTCTCGCCCAGGGCGCGCATATCCTCGCCGCTCGTGCGCATCTCAGACGATTTCCAGCGGCGGATCTTGGCCCGGTCGCCCTTGCCGATCGTGATCTCCTCCAGCATCTGATTGACGACCAAGGACATCAGCTCCCAGGATTCGTCAACGTTGAAATCGATGGTGACCATAGCTGCCTCGCTTGCGGATCGGCTCAGGGGTTGGGGCGCCGGGGGGGCGCTCAACTCGTCCGGAAGTAGTCGCGCCGCCGGATGGTCCGCTTCAGTTCCTCGTCCACCGTGTTGCCGAGGTGGTCGTTGAGCGCGGCCGCGAACTCCAGCAGGGAGGCGCTGCCGCGCTCCATGCGGGTGCGCCACTCGCGGATCTGTTTGACGGATTCCTCGTCGAGTTCCACCTGGTCAATGACCTGAGCCGTGATGAGCTGCAGGAGGGACTGGGCTTCCTCCTCATCAAGGATCACGTGCACACGCGCCTCCTTCGTCCTCCACCGGCGTCCCTCACTGGGCCGCCCCGGAGCGTCCGCGCCGGCACGGGCCGCGGCCGACTCGCGCAGTGGCGGCCGCGCAGGACGCCCCGCCGACGATACAGGGCTCGCCACGCGCACGTCAGGAGCCCTGGAAGCGAGGGGATCGTTTCTCACCGAAGGCCCGCACGCCCTCTGCGCGATCGGCGCTGCTCTGCAAGAGCACGGTGAGGTCCGCTTCGTAGCGCAGGGCGTGGTCCAGGGGCATCTCCGCGCCCCGGCGCAGGGCCTCTTTGGCGAGCCGGGTCGCGAGGGGCCCTCGTTCGGCGATGCGGAGCGCGAGAGCCCGGGCCTGCGCCATCGGATCGGCCGCGCGGGCGCTGATCAGGCCCCAGTCCTGTGCGCGGGCGGCGTCAATGGGCGCGTCCGCAAGAACGATCCGCAGCGCCCGGGATCGGCCCACCGTCCGGGCCAGCCGCTGCAGTCCGCCCGCCGCGGGGAACACGCCTTCGCCGATGGCGGGCAGCCCGAAGCGGGCCCCCTCGTGAGCGATGCGCATGTCGGCGCAGAGGGCCAGCTCCAGCCCCACATCCAGGACCTCCCCCTCCACCACGACGATCGTCGGCTGAGGCAGCGCGGCGAGCGGGCCAAAGGGATCGCCGCCAGGCCGCAGCGCCTCCGGACGCGGGGGCGTTCCCGCCCAGCCACGCCAGAAACCCGCCGGGGCGTGCAGGAGCACGGCCCGCGCCGCTTCTTCGCTGGCGGCGTCCTCGTCCGCGAGGGCCGCGCAGGCGTCCTCGAGACGCCGCACCGCCTGCCGATCCAGGCGGGCCGGCAGCGCCAGGATCGCCACGAACCCCTCGCGGGTGAGCCCTTCCACGATCGCTCCCTTCGGGCCCCGCCGGCGGGGGCAGCGGCGCGTCCCGGCTCAGGGTGGCGCGATCAGGGCAGCCTGGCAACGCGGGCGGGCCGGGGCCGAGCGATCGTGACGGTTGCCCTGCTCCCCCATGGTTGACGATACTGCCGGTCGGACTCTCGGCGGCCGTCGGATCAGCGGCGCGCCGAACACCGGCACAGCACGCGCGCGCCCAGCTCGGCGCGGCTGGCATCAACAGGAGGAGCGTCCCACTATGACGGACTACAGCGATTTCGAGTTCATCAAGTCCCGCTACGAGGGCAAGGTGCTGGTCTTGACCTTGAACCGCCCGGAGCGGCTCAACGCGGTACATGGCCCACTTCACAACGAACTCTCGCGGATCTTCCGCCGCGTCAACAACGACAACGATGCCTGGGCGGTGCTGTTGACAGGTGAGGGCCGGGGCTTCTGCGCCGGTGGCGACGTGCAGAACATGAGCGAGGGCGGCGCCGGCTCGATCGGTTCGCAGGCGCGCTTCGCGGAGGTCCGGGGTGAGGCCGCGGAGATCGTGGAGTCCATTCTGGACTGCGAGAAGCCGATCGTCGCCGCGGTGAACGGGGCCGCCGTGGGGTTGGGCGCGACGATCGCGCTGATGTGCGACGTGGTGGTCTGCTCGGAGACCGCGAAAGTCGGTGACCGGCACGTCAACGTGGGACTGGTGGCCGGGGATGGGGGTGCGGTGATCTGGCCGTTGATCGTGGGCCCGAACAAGGCCAAGGAGCTGCTGATGACGGGCGATCTCATCACGGGGCCCGAGTTGCTCAGTATGGGCATCGCCAATCACGTCGTCCCGCAGGAGCAGGTGATGTCGTTCAGCATGGACCTGGCAGACAGGCTGGCCAGCATGCCCCCGTACGCCTGCCGGGCCACCAAGAACACGATCAACAAAATGCTCAAGCAGCAGGCCGAACTGGTGCTGGACATGGGACTGTCCTGGGAGTGGCTGTCGATGCAGCAGGACGACCACCGGGAAGCCGCCACCGCCTGGGTGGAAAAGCGCGAGGCCGTCTTCAGCGGCCACTAGGTCGCCGCGCCGCCACGCGGCCCGCTACTCGGGCGTGCGACGGGTTCGCGGCTCCAGGCGCAGCCTGTAGCGCGCCGCCGCCTCTACGGCGGGCCGCCGCGTTGGCAAGGGACGGGTGCGACCCGCTCGCCAGTCGGGCAGGAGATCGGCCGCCTGGGGGTCGCCTCGCCGGCCCACCTGCCCCCCGGCGAGGGCAAACTCGGCCCGCGGCGGGTCTGTCATCTCCACGATGAGGCGCAGCGCGGGCACGGCCGTGACTGGCAAGAAGGGGTCGCGGCCCAGGGGGCCGGCCTGCAGGGGCGCCTGCGCGTCGGAGCCGATCGGATAGGGGCCCAGGTTGAAGAGCCGCGCCAGCGCCGGGACCTCGCCCAAACCGTGTTGGAAAGTGATCCGCCGCACGCGCCCCCAGGTCCAGCGCTGCTCGTCCCGGCCCAGACGATCCTCCAGCAGGGCCAGCGCGTCGCGGAAGGCGCGCAGCAAGGCGGCGCCCCACACCTCGCGCCCGCCCACGCCGGGGCCGGCTGGGCCGAACCAGTCCGCCGGGGCGTCGTCGAGTAGCCCGGTGACGAGCGAGGCCGCGCGTGCGGCCACGAGATTCAGGTTGGGCACGGCGTGCACGTCGTCGAAGTAGGTGTCGACGGCGTCCCCGAGCTTCGCGCGCAACACGGCGTCAAGCAACCGGCTGTAGGTCACGCCGGCCACAGCCGCGGGGACGGAGTCCCGGGCGGCGCGGCCGTCCCAGCGCCGCACGCCGTCGAGCAGCCGCGCTTCGCGCTCATCCACCGCGTCCAGGTCGCCGAGATAGCGGGCGACCGCGAGCAGGGGGGACGAGAAGTCGTCGGTCTGGAGGCGCCGGGCGCTGTCCACGTCGTGGGCGGAATGCGCCGCCAGCGCCTGCTCAATGCGGGCCGCCCGGAAGACATCCAGGAACTCCCCCGCGAATGGCAAGTCGGCGACGGGCACGGGCGCGTTGTTGGCGCTCCACACCCGCCCCTGCGGCGGGTCGAAGACGTGTGGCAGCTGATCTGGCGGGACCAAACCATCCCACTCGCTGGCGGGGTCCCAGCCCGGCTCCGGCAGCCAGCCCGAGCCGGGACGGCGGCGGGGCACGGCGCCGCTCATCTGCGCGCCGATGTGGCCCGCCACGTCGGCGTAGGCGAAGACCAGGTTGAACTCGTGGAAGCCGGCTACGGCGCGGCGAAACTCGCCGAAGTCGCCGCAACCGAGCAGGTCCAGCAGGCCGGCGCCGGAGGTGGCCGGGTCCAGCACGGTGGAACGCAGCGCGAGGGCCTGGCGGATGTGGGGGATCTCCGGCGAGACGACAGGGCCGTGCTGGGTCACTCGGATCCACACGCGCGCGTCGGGGTGCCCACGGACGGCGATCCGCTCATCGATGGCCCCGGCGAGGGCCCAGCCGTCGGCGGTGCGGTAGCGGTCGCCGTCGAACTCCTCCACCACCACGTCCTGTGTGGAGGCGAGGCCGGCGGTCGGGCCCCAGGCCACGCGGTCGTTGAAGCCCCAGATGATTCCGGGCAGGCCAGGCACGCTCGCACCGCCAACGCCGACGCCGGGATAGTCCAGGTGCACGAAGTAGCCGTGGGCGGGCATCACGGCGGAGAGATGGGGATCGCAGGCGAAGAGGGCGCGGCCGCTCGCGGTCTGCTCGCCGGCCAAGGCCCAGTTGTTGCTGCCCTGCCCGGGCGCACCGAGCCCCGTTTGCCGGACCACGCGGGCGTAGGCGTCGCTGATGCCGGCAGCCAGCGCGCCGTACGGCGCGCCGGGCGGCGCGACCACCGGCCCGACGGCCGGGTAGCCCGGGTCGATCGCCATGACGGCTGCAAGCCCGACCCTCTCCACGAGACGGGCGCGCAGGATCTGGGCCTCCCAGGCGGGGCTGAGCATGAAGGCGAGCAGCTTGCCCCAGAGCGCGGTGTCCTGCGGCCGCCAGGGCTCCGGCTGGTAGTCGAGGATGCGGACTTCCAGCGGCAGGGGGGTGGTCTCCAGCGCCACGTTGACGCCCTCCATATAGGGCAGCACGCGGCGCTGTAGCGCCACCGGCGTCGCGGTCCAGGCGGCGTCGGCCGCACGGGCCAGGCCGATGTGGCGCATCAGGCGGTCGGTGGGCAGGGCCTTCGGTCCGCTGACCTCGGCCATGCGGCCCGCCCCGACGCGGCGAAAGAACTCCATCTGCCAGAAGCGATCCTGGACGTGGACGAAGCCGAGGCCGAAGAGGGCGTCCGCCTCACTTCCCGCATAGATGTGCGCGACGCCGGCGTCGTCGCGGAGGATTTCGACCGTCCCCTGGACGCCGCCGACGTGGAGCCTGCCCGCTCGGGGCGCGGCGGGCGGGGGTCGCAGCCATTCACCGCTGAGGGCGCGGAGGAACGCTCCGCCCTGCCGCGCGCTGAGGCGGAGATCGCGCCACCGCCGGCGGGCGGTCTCCTGCAGGGCGCGCGTGTCATCGAGCATGCCGGGCGAGTGTAGAGGGCACTGGTATATTGCCGCCGCTAGAACGGGGCAGGGGATGGAACTCGGACTCGCGGGCAAGGCCGCCTTGGTGACGGCCGCCTCCGAAGGCATCGGCAAGTACTGCGCGCTCTCTCTCGCCGCCGAAGGCGCCGATGTCGCGATCTGCGCGCGCCGCCCCCAGATCCTGGAGGCGGCCGCGGCCGAAATCGAGGCGGCGGGGCCCGGGCGCGTGCTGGCGCTGGCGGCGGACCTGGGCGACGCCGCAGACATCGAGCGGGTCGTCGCCGAGAGCGCCACCACGTTCGGAGGGATCGACATCCTGATCAACAACATGGGGGCGTCCGTCCGCGGCGAGGGGGACGCCGTCTGGGAAGAGATGTTCCGCCTCAACTTGCTGGCCACCGTGCGCGCCACGCAGGCTGCACTGCCGCACCTGCGGGCGCGAGCGGGCGCGCCGGGCGCCGACAGCGGTGTGGTCGTGCACATCGGATCGATTTTCGGACGGGAGGCAGGGGGGTCGCCGCAGTACAACGCCATGAAGGCGGCGATCCACAGCCACGCCAAGGCCCTGGCGCTGGAGCTGGCCAGCGACAACATCCGCGTCAACGCGGTGGCGCCGGGCTCCATCGCCTGGCCGGGGAGTCGCTGGGAGACGCGCTACGAGGCGGACCCGGAGGGCATCCAGCGCACCATCCTGGATGGGATCGCCTTCGGGCGCTTCGGCCGGCCCGAGGAGGTGGGCGCGGTGGTGGCGTTCCTTTGCTCGCCGCGGGCGTCCTGGGTGACCGGAACCTGCCTCAACGTCGACGGCGGCCAGAGCCGCTCGAACATCTAGGGAGACGTCATGTCCGGAGCGGGAGCCACGGAAGCAACGGGCGCGCCCGAACACGCTCGGCGAACGCGGATCCGCTATCGCACGCTGGGGCTCAATTGGGGAGCGGCCCGCTGGGGCCGGCCGCTCGTGGGCGGCGCGGTGGGAATGGCCATCGTAGTGACGTTCCTGGCCGTCCGCGGCGGCGAGCCGGGCGGAGACGTCAACCCACTCACCGGCACGGCGCGGGGCGGTTGGAATCGGGACGAGGACATCGTGCTGGCGCTGGTGGCCGGGGGGGCGCTGGCGGCGGCGATCGCCGTGACCTTCCTGGCCGAGTATCTGCGGCACTGGACGGCCTTCTCCGTCGCGCTGATGCTGGGCGGCAGCCTCCTCGCGATCCGCGAACTCGGCGACGTGGGCACGGCTGCGGGCGACGCGCTGCTGGGGCTCACGATCTTTCACGCCGCGCTGGCCGGCGCCGTGTTGCTGGCCGACGCCGCACGCTTCCGCCGCCGTACGGGGTACTGACGCTATACCTCCCCGCCCTGGACCACCAGATGGGGAGCAGCGCATGACCAGTCATCACGGCACGCCCAGCGACCACGTCCCCGCCCCCGCGCTGGAGCGGATCCGCGCCTTCGGGGCGGAATGCCTCATTCCCGGTCATAGCCCGGTCTGCGGACCCGAGGTCATCGACGAGGTGGCGGCCTATCTCCGCTTCGTCCAGGAGGTGGCCCGCGCCGGCGTCGAAGCGGCCGCGACGCCGCTGGCGCAAGACACGGACCTGGGACGCTTCGGGGCCTGGCTGGACGCAGAGCGCTTGGTGGGCAACGTGCATCGCGCCTACTCCGAGCTGCGCGGCGGGCCGCTCGGGGCGCCGCTGGACTTCGGCCCGCTGGTCGGTGAGATGGTGGAGTGGAAGGGCGGGCCGCTGCGCTGTCTGGCCTAGGACTGTCCCTAGGGCGCCTCCTCCAGCACCGCCGACATGGAGCCGCTGCAGCGCTCCACGCGCGGATCCGGGCCGTAGCCGTGGATCAGCTGCTGGTGGCGGCTCACGCTGTCGTACCCCGCCGTCTCCACGATGGCGCGGCCCTGACTGTCGACAACCGCGGCGATGCCGAACGCCTTCTCGCGCGAGTAGCCCAGCAGCCGCCCGAGCATCTCCACCACGTAGGCATAGGAGTGGTCGTCGTCGTCCAGAAGGACTAGGTGGTAGCGAGGTTCCAGTTCCGCTCGCTCGGCGGCGGCGGCCTTCGGCTCGACGGTCGGCGCGGCGACGGCGGGGGGCGGCGTTTCCGGCGCTGGCGGGCTGGCCATGGCCGCATGGTACCGCGCGGCCGGGGCGCGGCGGGATATGGGGGAACCCCGCATACGGACTGACTGCCGTCAGTTCGACCATGAGCCGAGCGCGGAGCGGCCCCGCCAGAGGGGCCGGCGGCGAAAGCGATAGCCCGTGAGCAGCGGACCGGCGGTGGTCTGCGCCTGGTGCAAAGCCGTCCTGTCCCGCGGCAGCCGCCCCGCCAGCCCCGGCGTTTGCACGCGCTGCCTGGACCGGCATCTGCGCATCCTGGCCGACCCGGCGCCGGGGCCGGAGAATTCCGCCACATCCGCACCCGGATCGCGGCGGCGCGGCTGATCAGGACTGCCGGCCGGCCTCCTCGCGACGGCGCTGGTAGGCGGCGGTGGCGCGGCCGTCGCCGAACTTGGTGTCGCGCCATTCGAGCGCCTTCTTCAGCCCCTGCTCCGTGCTGAGACGGCCGAACTCGCGGGCGCTGGGGGCTTGATGGCCGCGGGCGTCGGTTTCGGCGGCGAGGCGCTGCAGCGTGCGCGCGCCCATCAGCTCGAGCCCCAGGTTGACCGTGCGTTTCTGTACGGCGAGAAGCTCGTGGTCGATCATGGCCAGGCGTCCGGTGAGCGCCGCGACGGCTTCGTCCAGCCGGTCGGCAGGGACGGCCTCCAGGACGAGGCCGATCTGGGCGGCCTCGGCCCCGCGGACGCTGTCGCCGGTGAAGAGCAGCCGCTTGGCCTGCTGCGGCCCCACGTGGTACAGCCACATGTGCGCGGGGGGGCCGCCCATGGCGCGGGTGGGCGGGTAACCGATCAGGGCGTCCTCGGCCGCGATGATGAGATCGCAGGAGAGGGCGAGGTCGGTGCCTCCGGCCAGGCAGTAGCCATGTAGCCGCGCGACCACGGGCTTGTGCATGTCAAAGATGGGCATGCGCAGGCGCAGGCGCCGCTCCAACTGCCAGACGTCGTCGTCGTAGCTGCGGCTGCTGCGGTAGCCCTCGCGGGCGCCGCCGCCGCCCGGCGTGATGTCGTACCCGGCGCAAAAGGCGCGGCCCTCACCGGCCAGGACGACAGAGTGCACGGCGCTGCGGTCATCGGCCTCCCACAGGGCCGTGTTGAGATCCTCGAGTAGATCGAAAGAGAGCGCGTTGAGCTTCTCGGGACGGTTCAGCGTGACGTAGGCAGTGCCGTCGCGCTCTTCGTAACGAACGTTTTCCAGATCCATGAGGGCCCCCTTCCGCGGGCAACGCGATTCTACGGTGCGGGGTCGATGGGGACGGCCTGGCCGTCGCGAATGGTACAGGCGCGGGGGGCGGCCGGCGGCTCGCGGGCCGCCGAGAGGTGGGCAACGAGCGTCGCGATCTCGTCGGCCGCGGCCTGCGGCGCGTCGATGGCGACGAGGGAGTCGGGCAGGTCCCCGCCTGGGAGGGGGCCGATCAGGATCAGTGCGCCCGCGCCGCCGCGCCCAGTCTCGCGGGCGGCGATCGCGAGCAGGTCGCGGGGGTCGAGCTGTGCGGGAGGCACGACGACGGCGACGTCGAGCCCGCCCAGCTCCTTGGCCAGCTTGCGCGTGGCGACGCGCACGCTACTGGGGTTGGTGAGATCGACGGCCTGGGCGGGGACGCCAGCGGCGGCCCGCTTGAGGGCGAACAGGGCCGCGCCGTCCGTGCTGGCACTCGTCAGGCCCAGCTCGGCGCCGGCGGCGCGCAGGGCATTGACGATGGCGCGCCCGACCTCGCCGGCCGCGCCGTAGACCACGGCGCGGCGGCCGAGCAGATCGGCGTGGAGGTCGTGGAGTGGGATCGGGGCGGCGTCGGCGTCGGACACGGCCGCATGCTAGTCCAGCTCGTCGCTTCTGCCCGGCGCCGTGAAGTGCGCGTCCACCGGCCGGGCCCCGCTGCCGGCGCGTTCGGGGTTGCCGGAGTCGGGGGCTGACGATAGCCTTCCCCGCGCCGCGGCCTCGGGACGGCGTCGAGGAGAAGCGCATGGATCTCGGTCTTTCCGAAGAGCAGGAAATGCTCAAGACGTTCGCGCGCGACTTCCTCGAGAAAGAGTCGCCGGAGACGCTGGTGCGCGAGATGGAGGAGGACGAGCGCGGCTACACGGACGCGCTCTGGCAGGGCATGGCCGCGCAGGGCTGGCAGGGTCTCATGATCCCCGAGGCGTACGGCGGCAACGGGATGAGCTTCCTGGACCTGGCCGTGTTGCTGGAGGAGTTCGGACGAGCGCTGGTGCCGGGGCCCTTCATCAGCACCGTGGTGCTGGGGGCGGTCCCGATCATGCTGGCCGGGAGCGACGCTCACAAGCAGGCCATCCTGCCCAAGGTGGCCAGCGGCGACCTGATCCTGACGCTGGCCTTCACCGAGCCCTCCGCCCGCTTCGACGCCGAGGGGGTCGAGTTGACGGCCACCGCCAAGGACGGGGGCTATGTGCTGCACGGCACGAAGCTCTTCGTCCCGGATGCGCACGTCGCGGACCAACTGGTCGTGGTGGCGCGGACGTCCGGCAGTGGCGAGGACGGGATCACGCTTTTCTTGGTGGACGCCCGGACGCCCGGCATCGGCAGGACGGTGCTGAAGACGATCGCCGACGACAAACAGTGCGAGGTGACCTTCGACAACGTGGCCGTGCTCCCGGAGGCGGTGCTGGGCGAGGTCGATGGCGGCTGGGCGATCATGCGTGAGGTCCAGCGCCGGGCGACGGTGGCCTACTGCGCCTACTTGGTGGGGCTGGCGCAGCGCGACTTCGAGATCAGCGTGGAGTACGCCAAGGAGCGGATCCAGTTCGGGAGGCCCATCGGCTCCTTCCAGGCCATCCAGCACAAAGCCGCCGACATGGTGACGGACGTGGACGGCTCACGCTTCATCATGTACCGCGCGGCCTGGGCCGTGAACGAGAACGAGCCGGACCAGGATCTCCACGTGAGTATGGCCAAAGCCTGGTGCTCGGACGCCAGCCGCCGCGTGGTCGCGCATGGGCAGCAGATCCACGGCGGCATTGGCTTCACCAAGGAGTACGTGATCCAGCTCTACTTCCGGCGACAGAAGATGGCCGAGTTGATGTGGGGCGATGGGGAGCACCATCGCGACAAGGTGGCGGATCTGCTGGGAATCTGATCGACGCAGTTCGTTGGTGGCGGGGTGGCCAGTCCCCCCCGAGGAAGCCCGGGCGAACCCGGGCTTCCTCGGGGGGGACTGCGCGTCGAGTGACTCCTCGGCGGGGCCGTTAACGAGAAGCGGGCGGGGTGCGCGCCCGCCCACTCACTGGTGTCTAGGGACCCAACGCGGTGATGCTGCCGCGTCTTCCGTCATTAGACACTTGAGCGTCGAAAACGTGACGGGCGCTCGAAAAAAGGGGGGCTCTAGTCCGCAGCGGTGCGGCCGCGCAGCCAGAAACGGTAGGCGGCGCCGGTGCTCACGGCGACGGCGGCAACGGCGGCGATGACCCCCCAGACCCAGGCCGGCGTGCCGTCTTCTGCCTCCTCAAGCCCGCCGTTGCCCGACGCCGGTAGGGCGATCGGTACCTCGTCGGGGAGCGGCGGCGGCGGCGTGGGGACGGCAACGGCCTCGCCGACGAAGGCGGGCGCTTCGAGGACGGCGCTGATCGCGACGCTGAGCGCGGGGGCGTCGCCGGGGAGCACGGCCAGCGTGGAGCCGCGCCTCCAGACGACCAGGCCGGCGGAGAGGCCGGCGTCCGCGGTGAGGTCGCGGAGTGCAGTGTCAACGGCGGCGGGATCGGCGAGGGCGAACAGTTCGATGCTGCGCCCGCCGGCGCTGAGAACCGCGGACAGCGCGTTGCCCGGCAGGAAGGGGCGGTTGACCACGGTCTCCAAGCGCACCGCGCTGATGCCGGCGCGCTGCAGGGCGTCGATGACGGCGCTGACGGACGTCTCAAGTGCGGCTGGGTCGGGCTGGTCCTGCGCCGGGGCGGGCACCGTCGTCAGCAAGGGTCCGCCGATCAGGCCCGTGATCGTGGCCTGCATCTCCGGCTGCGCGGACGCGCTCAGCAGGACGATGAGAAGGGCGTCGAAGCGCCAGAGGGCCCCATCCTCGCCGAGCGAGGCGCGCCCGCCGAACGCGTCGAGGTTCGCGAGGGCGGCGCTGGCCTCGGCGTTGGAGGCGGTCTGGAAGATCTCGAGGGTGGCGCCGCCCACGATGTAGTGCGGCGAAACCACGCCCGGGATCCAGTCGCGCAGCACGCCGATCTCCTGCACCAGGATCTCGTCGAAGCCCGCGCCGGAGAGCACGCTGAGGAAGCCCTCCACTGTGGCGGCGGTGCCCGCGCGGGGCGTCGCGCCCGCGGGTAGCGGCGCTTCCTGCACGATGTCGCTGGGGATGCCCGACGCCGCCAGGCGCACGACGTTCCCGATGACGCCCGTGTGGTAGCGATGGGCCGCGTCACCGTCGGAGAGCCAGAGGACGAACCCGTCAACGAGGGCCTGCGTGCACACCTCCGCGGGCGCTGCCGCGCCCAGACAGCCGTCGTTCCAGGTGACGGCCTCCACGCGGAGCAGCGCGATCGCAGTGGGCGGCGCGCCGCGCCGCTCCGCCAGGTCCGCCTGCGCGGCGAGCACGAGGGCGGCGGGGGTGACGGTCTCACTCTGCCCATACGCGACGGGCTGGGCGACGCCCGCGAACGCGATCAGCGCCGAAAGGCCGAGGGCCAGCGACAGCAAGGGCATCGCAAAGCGGGCGCGGGGGCTCGTCATCCATCATCCTCCGACCACTGTGGGCAGGACGGCGCGGGGCCGGCAGGGGTTCCGGTCCGATTGGCCCGGCGTGGCAAACGCTGGACGCCCGGCGGACCCCGTCGATAGCCTCCCCGCATGACGCAGGGACGTCAACGCAAGGACCAGAGCGCCCGCAAGCGACGCCAGAGCGGCTTCGGGCGGGTGGAGGAAGCCGGCGCCGACGGGCTGCGCGTCATCACCCTCTGGGCGCCGGTGCCGGCCTGGGTTCCCGCCCTCACGCTGGCCGGTGTAGCGGCCGGGGCGGCGGCAGGCGTTGCGGCTTCGGCCGGCAGCGATGGCGATTCGGTGCTCACGGTGGTCGCGATCGCGTTCGTGGCCGGTTACTTCGGGAGTGCGGTCGCCTGGGCCGTGCTGGGGGCGGCCGGGGGGGACCGCCAGGTGCTGCTGCTGGACCTGGCGGCGGACACGGGCCAGGTCGAGCAGTCGCTGCTGTGGCGCTGGAAGCGAGCCGCGGCCTTCGACCTAGACGACGTGGACCGCGTCTACGTCTGGAGCAGCCGAGGTCTGCCGCTGCGCCTGACACGCACCCATATGGTGGCGATCGCGTTCGAGACGCAGAAGCCGCTCTCCCTGGGCGAATACCACACGGACGGGGAAGCGATGGCGATGGCCTCCCCGGTGGCATCCTTCCTGGACGTGCCGGTGCGCCGCAACGAGAAGCCAGGCAAGCGCAAGGGAGCGCGTCGATGAGCGAGGGGGCCTCGAAGGAGACGGTGCCGGATTGCCTCTTCTGCCGCATGGCGCGGGGGGAGATCCCCATCGATCCGCTGCTGGCCAACGATGACATCTTCGCCATCCGCGACATCAACCCGCGGGCGCCCGTGCATGTCCTGCTCATCCCGCGGCGGCACATCGCGGATGCACGCTTGCTGACGGCGGCGGAGGGGCCGCTGCTGGGTGCGCTGTTCGCCACGGCGGCGGAGGTGGGCCGGCTGGAAGGCGTCGTCGCGGACGGCTACCGGCTGGCGTTCAACGTCGGGGAGGCGGCGGGCATGACGATCCCGCACCTCCACCTGCACCTGGTCGGCGGCCGGCAACTGGGACCGGAGGGCTAGTCCGCCGTGGCGGGCGCCGAGTCCCCGGTGATCGCGACCTTCCAGGCACGGACGGTGGATCTGCCGCCGTGGCTGCAGGCGCACATCGGCCGCGTCGTCGTGGAGGGGCGGCGGCTGGCGCAGATCTTGGAGGTGGATCCGGGGCGCGTGCAGGCCGCGGCGCTGGGCCACGACCTCTATCGCCACCTGGATGGCGCCGCCTTGCTGGCGCAAGCGGCGTCGCTGGGGATGGAAACGGACGCGGCGGAGCGGGCCGCGCCCATCCTGCTGCACGGACCGATCGCGGCCGACCGGGCGGAGCGCGAATGGGGGGTGACGGACGCCGATGTGCTGGAGGCGATCCGCTGGCACACGACGGGCCGACCGGGGCTGGGCGCGGTGGGGCTGACGCTGTTCCTGGCGGACAAGGTGGAACCGCAGAAGGTGGCGGCGGACCCCGGACTGACACCCATCCGCTCGCTCGCCGGGCACGACCCGGAAGCGGCAATGCTTGCCCTGCTGGAGCGTCGCCTCGGAGGGCACCTCAGCCGGGGAGAGGTGATGCACTCCGCCACGCTGGAGGCGCGCAACTGGTATCTGGCGCGGATGCGCGAGCGGGCGACGGGCGGAGCGTAGAACACCTGTGCGTGTATAGTGAGCCCGGTCGGGGGCAGACCGGGACGGGGCATGAGGGCCGCATCTTCCGATTCGGGCGAATCAGCGCGGGTCGTGGCGCCGGAGTTGGACGCCGCCGACGAGGCGCTCGAGCGGTCGCTGCGACCGCGCAGCCTGGACGACTTCGTGGGACAGTCGGCGCTGAAAGAGGTGCTCACGATCGCGCTCACGGCCGCGGGGCGTCGCGGCGAGCCACCCGATCACCTGCTGCTCTACGGCCCCCCGGGCCTCGGCAAGACGACGCTGGCGCGGATCGTCGCGGCGGAGATGGGGGTGAACCTGCGCTCGTCCTCGGGGCCGGCGATCGCGCGGCCGGGCGACCTGGCCGGGATCCTGACGACGCTGCAAGAGGGCGATGTCTTCTTCATCGATGAGATGCACCGCCTGCCGAACGCGGTGGAGGAGGTGCTCTACCCGGCGATGGAGGACTTCGCCCTCGACCTCCTGATCGGCAAGGGGCCCGGCGCGCGCAGCGTGCGGCTGCAGGTCAAGCCGTTCACCCTGGTCGGCGCGACGACCCGCTACGCGATGATCTCGTCGCCGCTGCGTGATCGCTTTGGCCTGGTGGAGCGGCTGGACTTCTACCGAGCCCAGGATCTGGTCGGACTGGTGCGGACCAACGCGGCCAAGCTGGCGGTGCCGATCAGCGCCGACGGGGCGGAGACGCTGGCGCGCCGGGCGCGAGGGACTCCGCGCATCGCCAACCGGCTGCTGCGCCGGGTGCGCGACTTCGCGGAGGTCCGGGCAGACGGCAGCATCGATCAGGGCGTGGCGGACGCGGCGCTTGCCCAACTGGGGGTGGACGCGCTGGGCCTGGACGATCGCGACCGGGCCCTGCTGCGGACGCTGCTGGAGCGCTTCGACGGGGGACCCGTGGGGCTGGAAACGCTGGCGGCGTCGATCGCGGAAGAGCCGGACACGGTGATGGACGTCTACGAGCCCTACCTGCTGCAACTGGGCTTCCTGCAGCGGACGCCACGCGGGCGCCTGGCCACGGCGGCGGCGTGGGCGCACCTCGACATCGAAGCGCCGCGCCGCCCGGAGGCGCAAGCGCCCCTCTTCGACGGGCGCGCCGGTGACTAGGCGCTAGTCGCCGGAAGCCGGGGCGGCAGCGGGCCCACGGCGCGCGGCCTTCTCCGCACGGGAGCGCTGCCAGAGACGGTCCAGGACGGCGAGCGCACTCGCTTCGTCGAAGCGCTCCTCTTCCTGCTCGGCATAGGTCAGGCGGTACAACTCCGCATACCTGTCCCCCTGGTGAAGCAATTCCTCGTGGCTGCCCGACTCCACGATACGGCCCTCGCGCAGCACGAGAATGCGGTCCACGGAGCGGATTGTGCTCAGCCGGTGCGCAATGACGATGCTGGTGCGGCCGCGCATGACGCGCCGGATCGCCTCCTGGATGAGCGCCTCCGTCCGCGAGTCCACGCTGGCGGTGGCCTCGTCCAGGATGAGGATGCGCGGGTCGGCGACGATCGCGCGGGCGAAAGCGATCAGCTGCCGCTCGCCCAGCGAGAAGTTCTGCCCACGCTCCGAGAGGGGTGTGTCGTAGCCCTGCGGCAAGCGGGCAACCCAATCGTGCGCGCCGACGATGCGCGCCGCCCGCTCGATATCGGCCGGGGTCGCGTCCAGGTTCCCGTAGCGAATGTTGTCGGCCACGCTGCCGGCGAAGAGGAACGGGTCCTGGAGGACAACGCCCATGCGGCGCGTCAGCGCGCGACGGCGGACATCGCGTACGTCGTGCCCGTCGATGCGGACGGCGCCCTCCGTCACGTCGTAGCCGCGTGCGATCAGCGCCGTGATCGACGTCTTGCCCGCGCCGGTCTCGCCCACGAGCGCGACGGTCTCGCCGGGCCGCACGTGCAGGTCGATGTTGTGCAGCACGCGGACGCCGGGGACGTACTCCAGGCTCACGTTGTCGAAAACGACCTCCCCCTGAATGTCATCCAAGTCCAGGGCCTCGGGCTTGTCGGTGATCTCCGGCTCGGTGTCCAGCACCTCGAAGATGCGCTCGGCGCCGGCGACGGCGCGCTGGAACATCGTGTACTGCAAGACCAAGTCGCGGACGGGGTCGAAGAAGCGCTGGATGTACAGGGCGAAGCCCAGGACGGCGGCGAAGCCCGTGGCCGGGTCCAAGTTGCCGTCGGCCAGACGGATGCCGGCGACGACAATGACGAGCGCGGTGGCCACGGCGATGAGGACTTCAACGAAGGGGATCACGGAGGCCGAGAGCATGCCGGCGCGGCGGGTGGCGCGGAGGTTGCGGGCGTTGACGCGGTCGAAGCGGCGTGCGTTCTCCCCCTCGCGGCTCATGCCCTGTACGACGCGGACGCCGTTGAGATCCTCATTGAGCGTGCCGTTCACGGCCGCGATCGCGGCACGCACCTCCAGGAAGGCGCGGCGGGCCATACGGCTCCAGAAGACCATGACGAAGAGGAGGAGGGGCAGCACCGCGAACGTGACGAGTGCCAGCTGCCAGTCCAAGAACAGCACGATCACGATGACGATGCCCAAGCCGATGATGTCAGCGACGACGGTCAGCACACCGGTGGTCAGCAGTTCCTGCAATACCTGCACGTCGGAGGTGACGCGGGACATGACGCGGCCCACTTCCGCGTCGTCGTAGAAGCGCTGCGAGAGCGACATGAGGTGGTCGAAGAGTTGCCGCCGCATGGCGAGCAGGATCCCGTGCCCGACCCGGGCCATCGCCCACTGCCGGACGTACTCCATGACCGAGGCGCCGATGGCCACGCCGATGAAGGCCGCCATGAGCCACTTGAGGCCACCCAGATCGCCGCTCGTGATGAAGTCGCGGATGGCCAGCGTGATCAGGAAGGGCTGGATGTAGGAGAAGGCGGCGAACGCGATCATGGAGACGAAGGCCACTCCCGCCATACGGCGGTGGGGCCGGAGATACCAGACCATGCGCCGGATCAGGGCGGGGTTGTAGAGGGAGCCGTACTCCTGCTCCCAACCGTCGCTGCCGCTGCTCGACGAGCCCCAGGCGCCGCGCGGGCCGTGGCCCTGCCCGCCGATGTTGCTCGACCAGCCGCCGGCCATGTGGCCGTGGAAGCCCATCAGGCGCCTCCCCCGGCGATCTGCGCGTAGGCCTCCGCCTGGTCACGCAGTTCGAGGTCATAGATTTTCCGGTACAGGCCGCCCTGGGCGAGCAGCTCCGCGTGGCGCCCACGCTGCACGATGCGGCCCTGGTCGAGCACCAGGATCTGGTCCGCGTCGCGCACGCTGCGCAACCGGTGCGCGATGACGAACGTGGTGCGGCCCTGCATGAGGGCGGCCATCGCCTGCTGGATCTCCTGCTCGGTCCCCGTGTCGACGCTGGAGGTCGAGTCGTCGAAGACGAGCACACGGGGGTCCATCAGCAAGGCCCGCGCGATGGCGATGCGTTGCTTCTGCCCGCCCGAGAGGGTCGCGCCGCGCTCCCCCACCCAGGTGCGGTAGCCGGCCGGCAGCGAGTCGATGTAGCCGTGGATGCGGGCCAGGCGGGCGGCCGCCTCCACCTCCGCGTCGTTCGCGTCGGGGCGCCCGTAGGCGATGTTGTCGCGCAGGCTGGCGGCGAAGAGGAACACGTCCTGCTGCACGATGGCGACTTCGGCGCGCAAGCCGGCCAGGGTGAGGTCCCGCACGTCGACCCCGTCGAAGCGGACGTGGCCCTCGCTGACGTCGTAAAAGCGCGGGATCAGGTTGACGACGCTGGTCTTGCCCGAGCCGGTCGGGCCGAGCAGCGCGATGACCTCCCCCGGGCGGGCCTCGAAGTCCACTCCGTCCAGCACGGGACGATCTCGGTCGTAGGAGAAGGACACGTTCTCGAAGCGAACGAGGCCCCGCGGCGCGACGGGGGCGCGGGCGAGAGGCCGCTCCTGCACTTCCGACTCGCGGTCCAGGATCTCGAAAATGCGGGAGCCGGCAGTGGCGGCGCGCGGCACCATCATCACCATCCAGCCCAGGCTGCGGACCGGCATCTGTAGCAGCGCCACGAAGAAGAGGAACTTGGTCAGCGCGCCCGCGGTCATGGCGCCGTTGGCGACTTCGATCCCACCGATCCAGACCGTGCCGATCAGGGCACCCATCCAGAGGCCACTCATCACGGGCTGATGCTGGGCCTGGACCATGCTGGTCTTGAAGGACCGTTCGTAGAGCCAGCGGGCCCGATCACCGAACTTGCCTCCCTCGAAGGGCTCACGGGCGAACGCCTTGACCACGCGAATGCCGGTGAGCGCCTCCTGCAAGACGGTGCCCAGTTGCGCCTGGCCGTCTTGCACGTCGCGCCAGAGCGGTTGCAGGCGCCGGGCGATGAAGAACGATCGCACAGCGATGGCGAGCATGAACGGCAGCACGACCAGCGCCACCTTCCCGTTGGTGACGAACATGAGCACGAGAATCGAGACGATCAGCCCCGACGTGAACAGGAGCCGCACCCCGCCCAGATTGAGGAACATCCGCACGACTTCCACGTCCTGCGTGGCGCGCACCATGACCTGCCCCGTCTCGGCGTCATCGTGGTAGGCGAACGACAGGCGTTGCAGACGCTCGTAGATCCGGTTGCGGATGTCGTAGGCCACGGCCTGGGCCACGGACTCCGCCAGGTACGCCTGCAGGAACTGCGCCAGGCCGCGCAGCAGGGCCGCCCCCAGCAAGGCCAGGCCCGCCACCACGAGCACGGTCTTATCGACGTCGACGCTGGTCTCGCCTCCAACCACGCGGATCCCCAGCCCGGTGTTCACCGCCCACTCCAGGAGTTCCGGTGTGGCGATGGCGAAGCCTGCCGTGGCGACAATGGCCAGCAAGGTGACGCCCAGGCCGCGGCGATAGGGCCCGGCGAAGCGCACGAGCCGACCCACGACGCGTAGCGTGCCGGCGGCGCCCTGAGGCGCTGCGTCCGTCCCCCTCGGGGTTGGCAGCCCCGCGGACGAGATACCGGGCGAGGGGGCGGACGCGGTCATCTGGCGCACTCTCTGTGGACGCCACTCAGTATAGGAAGCGGCGGGATCGTCGCCCGCGGCCAGCGTGGGCCTAGATACACTGCGCCCTGATGAAGGTGCTATCGCCGGGACAGGCCCTCACGCTTCGTCCCATGGCCGTCCGCGACGCCGCAGCGGTGGGCCGAATGGATGCGCGCGCGTTCGGGACGGGGAGCTGGCCGGCGCGGGCTTTCCTCGCCGAGTTGCGGGAGAATCGTGTCGCCCGCTACTTCGTGGTGGCGGCCGACGCCGACCAGTCTTTGCTGGGCTACGTGGGCTGCTGGGCGCTGGCGGACGCGGTCCACATTGTCACGATCGCGGTGGAGCCGTCGCAGCAGCGGCGCGGGATCGGGGAGTTGCTGGTGCTGCGGGCGCTGGACTTGGCAGCCGAGGTCGAGGCCCCAGCGGTCACCCTGGAGTGCCGGGCCTCCAACGCGCCGGCGCAGGCGCTGTACGGCAAATACCGCTTCGCCGTGGTGGGCCGCCGACGGCGCTACTACAGCGACCGCGAGGACGCGCTGATCATGACCGCCTCCGACGTCTGCGGGGCGGCCTATCGGGCGCAGCTGGAAGAGCGGCGCCGGGCGCACGACGCCCAGCATGGGCATCGGCTGACCACGGTGTCCGGCTAGCGGCGTCGTGGCGGCCGCGTCCCGCCGGCTGGACGCGACCCCGCAGGCCATCGATACTCGGGCGCAGATGGACCGCGCCACCACCATTCGGGAGCACCTCGCGCAGGCGGCGCAGTTGCGCGCCGCTGGACCGCCCAGCGACGCCTACCTGCGCTGGCGGGACGGCGTCGATCTGCTCCTGGCCGACCTGCTCGGCAGCGCGCACACCCTGCGGCAGGCTTTCCGCGAGGCGGTGGGTCCGTTCGATCCGCTCGATGCCGAAGGGCTGGCGATCGAGGGAGAGGCCGGCATGCGGGTGCGCATCGAGCGGGGAACGCAGGTCCTGCGCCAACTCCTCGGCGAGCGCGACTAGACGCCGGCGCCGGCCCGGCTCTTGGCCTTCATCGCCACGACCGCGATCGCGGCAGCCTGCGCGTAGTCGATCTGGGTGGTGTTGATCACTACGTCATAGAGACGCGGATCCCAGACGTCCACCTTCCAGAACTTCTTGTGGAAAGCGGCCCGGTGCTGGTTGAACTCGCCGGCCCGGCGGCGGGCCTCCTGCTCGTCCAGGGACTCCCATTCCATAACGCGGGCCAGGCGGACCTCCTCCTCCGCAATGAGCTGGATGTGCACCGTGTCGGCTCGGTCGCGCAGGATCATCTGACTGCCCCGGCCGATGATCACCATGTCGCCACGCCCCGCCAGATCGATCAGCGCCTCCGTGATGGATTCCAGGTAGGTGCGGTCGTCCAGGACGCCAGGCGTGTCCGACTCCACGACGTCTTGGTAGCTCTGGGCGAGCATCAACTCCAGGTTGCCCGCACCCATGAGCGGATCCACGTTGCCGCCGGCCGCGGAGCGCTCCAGCGCGCGCTGCAGGAAGTGGCCCAGGCGCTGGCGCAGCGAGTCCGTGCGCTCGTCGTGCTTGGCCACGCTCTTCACGGTCACGCCCAACTGCCGAGCCGCGTCGACCAGCACCGCCTGATCGACGTACTGCAGCGCCACCTCGTCGGCGATCGCGCGTCCGACCTGACGCGCGCCGGCGCCGAATTGACTCGAAACGGTGACGACGGGCATGGCCGCTCCCTTCCGCGCGGTCCGATCCTAGCGTGCGGGCGCTCCCGGGTCAGGCGGACGCCCGCTGGACTGCCGCGCGAGAGTGCGGGGGGAGAGCGTGCGCGCCGCTGCCCTGGAGCAACACGGCCGGCACGGCCACGCGCCCCTCCGGGATGAGCCCGTCGGCGATCTGGCGTACGGACTTGGGCCGAGCCTGGTCGCTGGAGTCGATGGCGGCGTAGGCGCTGCCCTCCGTGATCTGGGGCCAAGCGAACGTGTCCAGACCGGCGGCGCGGCCGCCGGCGCCCGGCAGAGCAATGAGCAGGCGGCCATTCCTGGCCGCGACGATGGGGAAACGGATCAGGAAGCCCAGGTCGCCGAAGCGCCCGCTCTTCTCCTCGACGGCGGCGCTTTCGAAGCTGACCGTGGCGCTGCGCACCTCGGCCGCATCCACGGCGGGGGGCGGGGCGGCGCTGCCTCCGCCGCTACAGGCAGCGGCCAGTAGCGGCAGCGCGGCGATCAGGGGGAGTGCAAGGCGGCGGCCTGCGAGCAGGCGATGGTCCCGCCGACATCCGGCCCTGCAGCGGCCGGCCGCCGGCGGCCAGGATCTGGCTAGCCGGGCGTGATCATGGAGCCCAACTCGGCCGAATGGACCAGCTGCCAGCCGCCCTCGCCGTCCCCTTCCAGCATGCCCACCCGGGTCATGACGCAGAAATAGGTCTTTCCCCGCAATTGTGTAGCGGCGGCGGCGGCCTCGTCTTCGCGGCTGAACCGGCCCACGGTGATCGCCGTGCGTTGCAGCGGCGTGCCCGAGGGATCGGAGGGCTGATGGTGGGGAAAGACGTCCCGGTAGAGCGCGCCGGCCAGCTTGCGTGACTCTTCGCCACCCTTCGCCGCGACGAACTGCAGCAGCTGCTCCTCGCCGTCGAAGAAGGACTCGGGAGCGCCGAGTTCAAGCACGAAGGGGGCGTGCACCGCGACGGTCAGAGCCACCATGTCCAGCAGGTCGGAGCTGGGAGTGTTCTCCTCGAAGGCCGCGACGAGGGGGAGATGGGGCGGCCCGGCTTCGACGGCGGCGCGGTCGTAGAGCGCCCGGATCAGGTCCACGTCGCGAGCGGTGTCCTCGTCGAAGAGGAGCGAGATGGTGCGCGCGGTCATGTGGTCACCTTGTCGGGCGCGCGCCCGGGGCGTCAAGAGGGAGCGGGGAAAACGCAGTCAGGGCCGGTCCCCTCGGGGATCGGCCCTGACCCGGGGGGCGGGATGCGAGGCTCAGCCGCTGATGGCGACGCGCTTGGGCTGCGCCTCGGGGGCTTTCTTGACGGAGAGCGTGAGCACGCCGTCCTTGAGGGCGCCCTCGACCGAATTGGGGTCGTAGGACTCGCCGATGAGGAGACTGCGGGAACTGGCGCCGTGAGAGCGCTCGCGCAGGAAATAGGTACGCCCGTCTTCCTCGTGCTTCTCCTCGTGCTCGCCCTTCTTGTCGGCCCGGATGGTCAGCTGGCCCTTCTGCAACGTGACCTCGACCTCGTCCTTGCTGAAGCCGGGTACGGGAGCCTGGACGGTGAGCCCGTCCTCCGACTCGAAGACGTCGAGCGGCAGGGTGAGCGCCCGGACGCGGGCGCCGCTCTCACCGCGAGCGGCGGCGCCATAGTCGTCGAACCAGGAGGGGCGACGGTCGTCGAAGGCGCGCCGCATGAAGGATCGCATGTCCTGAAACGGATCGTGCATCGCGAGGTTGGCCATGAAACGTCCACCTAATCGTGCGGACCTCTTGACGTTGGTTGGGCGGCGGGGTCCGGCAGCGCCGCCGTTCATGGGCATTGTAGAAACTTCATCGTGCTTTAGCAAGAGACCTAACTGTATACCTATCAACTTCGTGATCATCGAGCGTTCAGGTAATGTCCACTCATCGCGTATAGTGGGTAGCAGGACATCGCGATGGCCACGAACTACTACCAGACATTGGGCGTCAAACCCGACGCCAGCCAAAAGGAGATTCAGTCGGCCTACCGCCGACTGGCCCGCAAGTACCACCCGGACGTCACGGGCGGCGACAAGACGGCTGAGGAGCGCTTCAAGGCCACCAACGAGGCGCACGGGGTGCTCTCCGACGCGGCCAAGCGGGCGGCCTACGACAAGTGGGGCGAGCGCTGGATGCACGCCGAGCAACTGGAGGCCATGCAAGGCCGCGGCGGCTTCCCGGGCGGCACCGAAACGGGGCCGGGCCGTGTTCGCTTCGAGTTCGGTGGCGATGCCGGGGCCTTCCAGGGCGGCGGCTTCGGGGATGCCGGCGGCGGCTTCGGCAGCGTGTTCGACCGCCTCTTCCGGGGCGCCGGCCGGCCGGCGGCCCCGGCGAGGGCACGAGGACACGACCTGCGCCAAGCCGTCACTGTGTCGCTGGCGGAGGCCTACGGCGGCAGCAACCGGACCGTGCAACTGCAGCGGCCGGAGCCCTGCCCTCCCTGCGGCGGCAGCGGGCGGGTGGGCGACGTGAGCTGCCACGCCTGTCAGGGCAGCGGCCGTCGCGCCGCGGGGAGGCGCCTGGAGGTGACCATCCCGGCGGGCGTGGAGAGCGGAACCAAGGTCCGCCTGCGCGGGAAGGGCGGTCCGGGGGTCGGCGGAGGCCCGGCAGGGGACGTCGTGCTGGAGGTAGAGGTGGCGGAGGATGCGCGTTTCGAGCGGCGGGGGGCGGCGCTCCATACGGAGCTGCCGGTACCCCTCGCGACGGTCGTCCTGGGCGGCGAGGTGATGGTCCCCACCGTCACTGGGGAGGTGGCACTGCTCGTGCCGGAGGGCACGCAGAACGGGCGCGTCTTCCGCCTCAGCGGCAAGGGCATGCCGGTGATGCACAGCGACACGGTGGGCGACCTGTTCGCGAAGGTGCGGGTGGTCCTGCCGGAGCGCCTGAGCGATGCGCAGCGCGCCCTTTTCGAGCAGCTGCGCGATTTCGAGACGGACGCGGGCGGCGCCGGGCCGGCCTAGGGGAGGAAGGCAGCGCTGGTGGTCGATCGAGGGCGCGGCAGCGAGCCGCTGTACGTCATCAGCGTTGCCGCGCGCATGCTGGCCGTGCACGCCCAAACCCTGCGCACCTACGAGCGCGAGGGCCTCGTCTCACCGGCCCGCTCGCGGGGCGGCGTGCGCATGTACTCCGATGACGACATCGAGCGGGTGCGGCGCGTCCGCACCCTGGTGGACGAGCTGGGCTGCAACCTGGCCGGCGCGGACGTGATCCTGACGTTGCTGGAGCGGCTGCGGGGGATGCAAGAGGAGATCGCGCGGTTGCAGGACGAGCTCCAGCGAGAGCGGGACCGGCACTTGCCGGCGACGCGGGCATTCGATCCGGGGTCCGAGGGCTGAGGTCCGGCGAACCGGAGGATTGGAAGGAGGGCGCAGCATGATGCGCCAAGATCGCTTCACGGAGCAGGCACAGAAGGCGCTGGCGTCGAGCCAGGAGCTGGTGCGGCGCAGCCGCCAGAGCCAGTGGGACGTGGAGCACGTGCTGCTGGCGCTGGCGACGGAAGGCGGGCTGGCGGCGGACATCTTCAAGCAGTTGGAGGTGGACACGAAGAAGCTGGCCGCCGGCGCCCAGGCTTCGTTGGAGCAGGCGCCGAAGCTGGCCCAGGATGTGGTGCAGGTCTACACCACGCCGCGCGTGGTGAAGATGCTGGAGCGGGCCAACGCCGAGGCCGAACGCCTCAAGGACGACTACGTCGGCGTCGAGCACCTGCTGATCGCCATCACGGGGATCACGGACGGCACTCGCCCGTACGAGAACGGCGCCAGCATCCTGCAGCAGCACGGGATCACGCAGGAGCGGATCTACG
Organism: Dehalococcoidia bacterium; assembly: GCA_965247775.1. GTDB lineage: Bacteria > Chloroflexota > Dehalococcoidia > Bin125 > Bin125. The sequence continues at coordinate 110,485 of OZ252031.1, read as the reverse complement.
ACGCCTTGCAGAAGATCCGGGGCAGCCGGCGGGTGACGGAGCCCACGGCGGAATCGCGCTACGGCTCGCTGCAGAAGTACACGACGGATCTTACGCGGCTCGCCGCGGACGGCAAGCTGGACCCCGTGATCGGTCGAGAGGTAGAAGTGCGCCGGGTGATGCAGATCCTCAACCGGCGGACGAAGAACAACCCCGTCGTTATCGGCGAGGCGGGTGTGGGCAAGACGGCCGTCGTGGAGGGGCTGGCCCAGAAGATCGCGGCGGGCGACGTGCCCGAGAACCTACGCGATAAGCAGGTGCTGGCCCTGGACATGGGCCAGATGCTGGCAGGCGCGAAGTTCCGCGGCGAGTTTGAGGAGCGGCTCACGGCGGTGATGGATGAGGTGAAGGCGGCCGACGGGCAGGTGATCCTGTTTATCGACGAGCTGCACCAGGTGGTGGGCGCGGGCGCCGCGGAGGGCGCGATCGACGCCGCGAACATGCTCAAGCCGGCGCTGGCGCGGGGCGAGTTGCACGTGATCGGCGCCACGACGCTGGACGAGTACCGTCAGCGGATCGAGAAGGACACGGCGCTGGAGCGCCGCTTCGCGCCCGTCTATCTGGACGAACCCAGCCTGGAGGACTCCGTCGGCATCCTGCGCGGCCTGCGGGCGCGCTACGAGGCCCACCACGGCGTGACCCTCACGGACGAAGCGCTGGAGGCCGCCGTGCGCCTCAGTCAGCGTTACTTGACCGAGCGCCAACTGCCGGACAAGGCGATCGACCTGATCGACGAGGCGGCCTCGAAGCGGGTGATCGCCAACCAGGCTTTGCCGGACAACGTGGCGGACCTGGAGCGGCGCGTGACCGCGCTGGGCGACCAGCAGGGGGCTGTCGCGAAGCGTCAGGACTTCGAGGCGGCGGCGCGGATCAAGCAGGAGTTGCTGCAGATCGAAGAGGAGTACCGCCAGCGCAAGGCGGCCTGGGAGGCGGCGCACGACGTCCGCACGGAGGTGGACACCTCCGATATCGCGGAGTTGGTGGCGGAGATGACCGGTATCCCGACCGCACGGATGCTGGAGAACGAAGCCGCGAAGCTGCTCCACATTGAGGAGGAGTTGCACCGCCGTGTGATCGGCCAGGAGGAGGCGATCACGGTGCTGGCAGACGCAATCCGGCGCTCGCGGGCGGGCCTGCAGGATCCCAAGCGGCCCATCGGCTCGTTCATCTTCCTGGGCCCCACCGGGGTGGGCAAAACGGAGCTGGCGAAGGCCCTGGCGCAGTACCTCTTCGACGATGAGGAGGCGCTCCTGCGGCTGGACATGTCGGAGTACCAAGAGCGCCACACCGTCAGCCGGATTATCGGCGCGCCGCCGGGCTACGTCGGCTACGAGGAGGGTGGCGGCCTGACGGAACTCGTGCGCCGCCGCCCCTACCGGGTGATCCTGCTGGACGAGATCGAGAAGGCGCACGCGGACGTGTTCCACGTGCTCTTGCAGGTCCTCGACGACGGCCGGTTGACGGACGGCCACGGCCGCGTGGTGGACTTCCGCAACACGGTGCTGATCATGACCAGCAACCTGGGCACGGAACGCGGCGGCGGCGGCGGCCTGGGCTTCGTCAGTAGCGCCCGCTCAGCGGACGCCAGTGAGCAGCGCGAGCGGGTGCAGAAGGCGGAACGGGCTCTGCGCGACTTCTTCCGCCCCGAGTTCCTCAACCGGGTGGACGAGGTGATCGTCTTCGAGCCGCTGACGCAGCCGGAATTGCTGCAGATCGTCGATCTGCTCATCGCCGACGAACGCACGCGGCTGGAGGAGCGCGGCCTAACGTTCGAGCTGACCGAGGCGGCGAAGGCGGCGCTCGTGGAGGAAGGCTACGACCCGGCCTTCGGCGCGCGCCCGCTGCGGCGGGTGATCCAGCGCCGGCTGGAAAATCCCCTCAGCAAGGAGTTGCTGGCGGGCAGCTACGAAGAGGGGGACTGCGTCACGGTGGACTACGCCGACGACGCGTTCGTCTTCTCGCGGCGTCCGGGCGCCTTCCAGCCACCGATGCCCAAGGCGGAACGGACGCCGGAGGCGGCGACGGCCTAGCCAGCGTCCCACTGCCCCGATGCACGAGGCCCGGGCTGTCGCCCGGGCCTCGGCGTATTCGCGGGGCCTGTGCCGGCGACGCTACTGGGTGATGGTCGTCTGGGCGGAGGCCTGAATGAACATCACGTCGTACTGATCGAGTTCGGTCAGGTCGCTGAGATGGGCAGGGACCGCCGGCCGGAAGACCTGATAGGACTGCGTGCCTGCCCGGAAGACGAAGATCGTCCCCACGGCGCCCGCGTTGGCGACGGCGTCAAGCGCGGCGGCAGGGGCGCTGTTGTCGGCGCCCAGCCAAGGGATGGCGTTGAAGCCGGTGCGCAGCGTCTCGGCGCCGCTGGGGGCGGCTTCCACCGGCATCTCCCAGGTGACGGCGCCGGTCATGAGGAAGAAGTAGGCGCCGTTCGCCCGCAGCTCAGCGATGTCCTGCACGAAGGGCGCCCCGGGGCGGAAGCTATCCCAGCCCTGGGCGCCGGCGTCGAAGGCGAAGATGGCGCTCACCCGGTCCGTGGTGGGCAGGGTGGCGAGCGCGTCCTCGACGGCCATCGTGGCCCCGGTCCAGGTGATGAAGTTGAAGCCGCGGACCAGGGTCACGGTCCGCCTCGGCCCAGCGGCGACCAGGGTCAGCACCAGCGGGGTCACATGACCGCCCTGCACGACGAGGGTGGGGGAGAGAGCGGCGCCCTGCCGGAAGCGGGCGGTATCCGCCGAGATGGGGGCCGCCGCGACCCAGTTCTCGCCCTGGACGAGGACGGTGTCGACCACGGCGCCGTCCTGGTCGATCAGCTCGATCTCGCTCACGCCGTCCCAGGGGACGCCGTCGATGGTGACCTCGGCGACACTGCCGTAGAAGGAGTGGCGCGGGGGCGTCGTCTGGGCCGAGGTGATCGCGGGCAGGAGCGCCAGGAGCGCGACGCCGAGGAGCACGATGACGAGAGCAGGCCGACGAAGTAGCAGGGGGGACATGCGAGTTCCTTCCGGGTCGCGCGAGGTCACCGTCGCGAGACGCGCACCGCCTTCGGCATCCTACCGGAGGGCAGCGGCCCGCTCTAGGAGCGGTGGACAGCGCGGCGGCCGCGAGCCGGCCAGGCACCGCGTTCGGGGGGCGGCGGGCTACTGCATGCTGGTCGTCTGGGCGGAGGCGAGGATGAGCATCACGTCGTAGCGGTTGAGTGCGGGCAGGCTGTTCAGCATCGGAAAAGCGCCTGGGCGGAAGACGCGGTAGGCCGGGAGTCAGGCTCCTCGTGCCGGCCCAGCCGGACGGGCGCTGGGCGGCGACGCGCGCGTTCGCCGCGGGAAGCGGTGCGGTCGCGATCGTCGGAGGCGCGCCGGGAGCCTCAGGGAGGGGGCGCGCCACGGCCCGCGTGGATGCTCTCCGGCCCGATCAGCGGCGGCGCGTCCGGGCCCAGTCCATCGGGGCCGGGCTCCACGCCGGCCCGTTGCGGGACGCCGAGCTGGCTGAGCGTGGCGGCGAAGACGTTCCAGTCCTGGGCGCCGGAGACGACGAACTCGCCGCCCAGGATGAACGTGGGGGTGCTGTTGATGCCGTTCTGGCGGGCGAGCTGGGTGTATTCGTCGACGAGAGGCGCGTAGCTCCCGGCCTCCAGCGCCCGGCGCAGGGCGGCACGGTCGACGGGGAGGCCGGCGGCGGCAACGGCGCTGTCCACCTGGTCAATGGTGCTGATGTTGGCCGCGTCGGCGAAGTAGGCCCGGAAGAGGGCGCGATGCACGGCGTCGAAGACGTCAGGGCCCTGCTCGCGCGCCCACTCGGCGGCCTCCAGGGCCTTGTGGCCGTTGGATCGGACGGGGTTGAACTGCATGGGGAGGCCGTCGGCCGCCGCCAGGGCGTGGAGGCGATCACGCCCGTCGGCGCGTGATTGGTAGGCCTTGTCCTTCGTTTCGCCCTCGGGCGGGACTTCGGAATGCAGTTCGAACGGGACCCATTCGACCTCGACGGCGAACTCGCGGACCATCCGGTCCGCGCGCGCCATGCCGATGTAGCACCACGGTCAAATGTAGTCGGAGACCACGGCGACCCGCATGGGGTTCTGCTCGCTGTAGTCCCGCTCCGGGGACGCGTCACTCATGCCGGACCTCCTTCGGGCGGGGCCAGTATATGTGGCCAGACGGCGGGGGCGGTGACGGCTTGGTGCGGTCAGCCCGCGTCCGCGGCGGCGGGGGCGCGCGGGCTGGGAAGCCAGGGACGGCCGGCCTGGGCGAGCCAGGCCGTCCAGGCCGGCTTCACGGCCCCTCTGGCGTCACGCAGACCCATGTGGGCGACCAGGTCGAACGGTGGGGCCTCGGCGAAGCTGGCATCGACGGGGTTGAGCCAGACGACAAGCTCCCAGCCCATCGCTTCGGCTTCGCGCAGGAGGGCGGCGAGAAAGGTGGCCTGGCCCCGCACGGTGCCAAAGGTGACGCCGCCGCGGGCAGGCTGGGAGGCGTAGCCAACGGGGACCAGGGCGAGCGGCTTGTCGAAGGCTTGCAGGCGGGAGAAATACTCTCCTGGGATGTCGCTGGCGAAGGGGAAGACGAAGGAGGGAAAGCTACTCACGGCGAGCAGGTCCAGCACATCGTCGAAGCGCAAGATCAGCGACCACTGGGGAGGGTGGCCGGACCAGGGGAGCAGGCCTTGCAGATCCTCGAACTGGAAGATGAGGAACACGGCCGTGCCGGGGGCCACCGCTTTGACCGCGGCGTAGGCCTCCCGGTAGGCGGCCTCAAAGTCGTCGATCGTTTCGGGGCGCGCGCGCAGGGCGGCGTCGACATCGACGCCGAGGGCGAGCCAGCGTGGCCGGTACTGTTCGGCGACGAGGACAGCGTAGGCGACGTAGGCCTCGCGGACGGCCGCGTCGCTGAAGGAGCGACCGGGCGCGGCGGCGGACAGGCTGCCGCGATCGGTGGGCTGCCAGGGGTCAATGGCGAAGACCAGTTGCAAATCGCGGTCGGCGAGCAGTTGGCGCTCCCAGCCGATGGTGGCGCGGGTTTCGGGCTCGAGGGCCGCGCCGGGGGCGACTTCAGGCCAGGGAACGGCGCGTTGGATCATGAGCGCGTCGGCGTGCAGCGCGGCCTGGTCGAAGACGTCCGCGTAGGCGGCGCGGGACAGCGCGGCGGGGACGGCGCTGAAGCCGAGGGCGTAGGGCCGGGGCGTGCCGATGCGGGGGGGGGGTTGGGGAGTCGGGAGGGCGGCCAACGCACCGGCTGGGTCGCCGCCGGCCGAGGCCTCGGCGGGCGCGGGCGCGTCTTGGGAGGAGGCAGCGGGATCGCCGGCGGGAGTCGATTCGGCGTCGCCGCCACCGCGGCAGGCGGCCAAGAGGAGGGCGCAACAGACAAGCGTGGACAGGGCCAGGGTCGCGCGAGGGTGGAGCGGGGCGAACATGCAGCGAGCGTAGGGGGTCGCCGGACTCCGCTCGACGGCGCCGCCGGCGGGGATCCGCGGGGAAGATCGGGTACACTCTGCCAACGAAGGCGGGGGCCGCAGGCAGTTCATGCGCGCGCGCGCGCGACCAGCGCTCTTTCTCACCACGCTGACGATCGTTGCGGCCCTGATCGGCGCCGCCTGCGTGTTCGGTGGCGAAGGCGATCGCGATCTGTCCGAGTTCTTCCCGGAAGCGCCGGCGCCCGAGCCGATCGATGCGGGCGCCCCGGCGGCGGCGGAGCCGGCGCCGGTGGGGGCGCCGGCCGAGACCCCCATCGACGAGGCGTTGCTTGATGTCACGGTCCCGCCGCGCACGGCCCTGGAGGCCGTGCAGAAGTACTACGCCCTGCTCTCCCTGGGCCGCCTGGAGGACGCCTACCGGCAGCTGAGTCTGGAGGCGCGCACGCGCATCTCGAGCGAGGACTTCGTCCAGCGCCACGACGACATCTGGGCGGAAGCCACGATCACGGGGCTGACCTGGCAGACAGTGCCGCCGCCGGGCGAGAACGTGGCTGGGATCGAAGTCGATCTGGTCTATACCACGAGCGGCTTCGGCGAGCTGCGCGATCGCGTCTTCGCGCCCACGGTGCGGGAGCCGAACTGGGTGCTGGACTGGACGCCGGATCTGATTTTCGACGGCCTGGCACCGCCGGGCTATCTCGTGCACCGCTTCGTCGACGTGCCCCCGCGCGGCGACATCTTTGATCGCAACGGGGTGCCACTGGCGAACAAGGGCGAGATCGCGGTGATCGGCGTCTCGCTCGATCTGATCACGGACGAGGCGGCGGTGGTCGATGTCTTCGTCGATCTGCTGGACCTGGACGAACTGGCGGTGCGGAATCTGGTCTTCCAGCCCGTGCCGTCGTACTTCTTCATTCCCATCGTGCGGCTGGACCACAACACGGACCCAGGGCTGGTGGCGCAGTTCGAGCAAATGGCGGACCTGGGCATCCTCGTGCAACGGGAGACCATCCGGCGCTATCCGCAGGGGCGCACGGCGTCGCACGTGGTCGGCTTCCTGCAGGAGGTGACGGAGGAGGAGTTGCTGGAGCTGGCGCCGCTGGGGTACCAGCCGGGCGACCTGGTGGGGCGCGACGGGGCGGAGGCGCTGTTCGAGCGGGAGCTGGCCGGACGGCGGGGCGGCCGCCTGGCCATCATTGCGCCGGACGGACGCACGGTGCGGGAGCTGGGAGAGCAGCCGCTGACGCCGGCGCAGGACGTCTACCTGACCATCGACGTTCGTGTGCAGGAGGTGGCGGAGCTGGCGCTGGGGGAGGACCCGGGCGCGATCATCGTGCAGGACCTGCGCGCGAACGAATTGCTGGCGGTCGCGTCCTTCCCACGCTTCGACCCCAACGACTTCATCGGACGGCTCAGCGAGGAGCAGTTCAGCGAATACTTCGAGGATGAACGCCGGCCTTTCGTGAACCGGGCCTCGGAGGAGACGTACGCCCCCGGGTCCACGTTCAAGATCGTCACGGCGGCGGCGGCGCTGGGGGCGCTGGGCTACAGCGCCGACACGCAGCTGCCGTGTGATGCGATCTGGACGGGCCTGGGGCCCGATGCGTCCCCCCTGCACAACTGGAAAGAGGACGACGCCGGCAATCTGCGCTTGCCGCAGGCGCTGGCCGAGAGCTGCAACACGTTCTTCTATGAGGTGGGGAAGGCGTTGCACCTGCAGGACGAGAACGTGCTGACCGAATACGCGTCCGGCTTCGGGTTCGGCCGCAAGACGGGAGCGGTGGGACTGTTCGAGCATCCGGGCATCAATCCCGGTCCCGAGTGGAAGCGGCTCAACCTCAACGACTTTTGGTACACGGGTGACACGGTCAACGTGAGCATTGGCCAGGGCTTCCTAGACGTCACCCCGCTGCAATTGGCGAACGCCTATGCGGCGCTGGCGACGGACGGCATTTTGCGCACGCCGCTGGCGGCGCACTCGCTGCGCACGCCGGAGGGGGAGATTCTGCTGCGTTTCGAGCCGACTCCGATCGGGGTGCTGCCGGTGTCGGCATCGGCGCAGACGCTGCTGCAACAGGGGACCCGGGAAGTCATCTCGACGGCGCGGGGCACCGGCTTCAGCATCTTCCGCAGCTCTCCCCTGCGGGCAGCGGGAAAGTCGGGAACGGCCGAGGATCTGGTCGCGGAGCGTGACCCCAACGAGGACGAGCCCGGCGAAGCCGAGCCGCCGCCGCCGCCGGAACCGCCTGCGGATGAGGCGGCCGAAGGCGAGGACCCGGCCCCGGCGGAGGAGGAAGAGGCCGACGATACCCGCAACCATGCCTGGTTCGTGGTCTGGGCGAACGTCCCTCTCCCCAAGGTGCTGGTCACGGTGGTGGTGGACGACGGGGAATCCGGCGCGGGCGTGGCGGGGCCCATCGCGCGGCTGGTGCTGGAGCGCACGCTGCTCTCCGGCTGGGTGGAGTAAGGGCGCGACGTGGACCGGGGGAGTGGATCAGTCGCGGAAGACGGTGGCGCGGGCCCCGTCCGTGGGGATCATCGGCAGGGAACCCCGCGCCGACAGGCGAGCGGAGTGGCGCGGCGGCGCGCAGGGCGAGCGGGGCCGCAAGGCGCGCGGCAGGGTAGGGTGCGGGCATGCATCGTGCGCGCTTCCGGCGGCTGGTGGGGACGGCGCTGGACTCGATCCCGCCGGAGTTCGCCGACCGGATGGAGAACGTGGAGATCCTGGTGCGAACGCGGCCCACGCCGGACGAGCTGGCGGGGGCGGATCTGGATCCTCGCAGCCACTTGCTGGGGCTGTACATAGGACAGCCGCTGACCTCTCCCCGCGATAGCTACCTCGGGGGAGCGCCGGGCGGGCTCCCGGACCGGATCATGATCTACCAGGAAGCGATCGAATCGATCTGCCGCAACGAGGCGGAGGTGATCGAGCAGGTCCGGCGCACGGTCCTGCATGAGGTCGCGCACCACTTCGGCATCGACGACGAGCGGCTGCAGGAGCTGAACATGCACTAGGCGGGCGGGCGGAAGCGGCGGAGCAGGCGCTCCGTGGCGTCCGCGAGGAGCGGGGCGGCGCGGGCCATGGCTTCCGCCTCGGCGAGATCGTCGGACGCGGCGGCTTCCAGGTCGAGCAAGCCGGGGATGGCGAGGACGGCGGCGCGGTCGCGGACGCGGCCGGCGACCGCGCCGCAGGGGACGCCGGCGGCGGCGGCGCGGGCGGCCACGCCGGCCACGGTCTTGCCGAAGGCGGACTGGCGGTCCAGGGAGCCTTCGCCGCTGAGCGCCAGGTCGGCATCCGCGAGACGGGCGTCGAGCCGGACGGCGTCGGCCACCCGCTCCAGGCCGGATTCGATGCGCGCGCCGGCGAACGCGACGAGGCCACCGGCCAGCCCGCCGGCGGCGCCCGCGCCGGGCACGGTGGCGATCTCCCGGCCCAGATCGCGGGCGACGATGTCGGCGAAGTGGCGCAGGGCGCGGTCGAGTTCGGCCACCGCCTGCGGATCGGCGCCCTTCTGCGGGCCGTAGACGGCGCTGGCGCCGTCGGGGCCGATCAGTGGGTTGCGCACGTCGGCGAGCACGACGATCTCCGCTCGCGCCAGGCGCGGGTCGAGGCCGGTGCTGTCGATGCGGGCGAGGCGCGCCAGCGCCGCCCCGCCGGGGGGCAGCGGGCGGCCCGCGTCGTCGAGCAGGCGGGCGCCGAGGGCGCTGGCGGCGCCCGCGCCGCCGTCGTTGGTGGCGCTGCCGCCGACGCCGATCAAGAGGCGCCGGACACCGGCGTCGAGGGCGGCCCGGATCAACTCGCCGGTCCCGAAGGTGGAGGCGCGGCGGGGGTCGAGGCGGGCGGGCGGGAGCCGCAGCAGGCCGGAGGCCGCGGCCATCTCGATGATGGCCGTGGCGCCGTCGTCGATGCGGCCCCAGCGGGCGTCGACGGGATCGCCCAGGGGCCCGTCCAGGCGCAGATGGGACGCCCGGCCACCTGCCGCCGCGAGCACCGCGTCGACGGTGCCCGGCCCGCCGTCGGCGAGCGGCGCCTCGTCGATGCCGGCGTCCGGGGAGACCCGCAGCACACCGTCGCGCATGGCGGCGACGGCCTCGGGAGCGGTGAGGCTGCCCTTGAATTCCTGCGGCGCGAGGAGGATCCGCACGCGCGGAGGATAGGCGGCGACGGGATCGGGCGGGGCGCTGCGGCTAGGGGCTGCGGCTAGGGGAAGTCGAAGGCGCGGCCGGCCGCGATCAAGGTGATCGCCACCGCCCAGAGGATGCCCGCCAGGCGGATGCGCCGGTAGGCTTGCACGAACCCTGCCGAAGGCACGACGCCCAGGGCGTACATGCCGCCCAAGACGATGACGATGACTAAGATCGCCTCGAAACCGCTCACCGCACGCCTCCGCCGCGGGAACGAGGCGCGGCGGGGATCATCCTAGGCAGGCTGCGCCGCGCGGGCCAGTGGCGTCAGGCGGCGCGGCGGCGTCCGCAGACGACACAGGCGACGTGGCCCTCGCCGCGAGCCAGCGGGCCGCGACATTCGGGGCAGCGCCCGGCCGGAGGCTGCCGATCGGGCCGCCGGCGGCGGCGGCGCACCTGTCGCTGGGGGGCGTCCAGCGCCAGCGGGACTTGGACCGCACGGGGCATGGCGCGAGCCACGGCGTTCTCCTGCTATGGCAGGCTAGCACATCCGTTCTGATCTGGCAAGGGGACGGCTACTGGGAGCGCTCGATCCAGTCCAGGAAGCGCCGCACCTGGTCCGTGAGCTGCTGCGTCCGATTGCGATCGACGGCGATGAGCACGCCGAGGAAGAGGATGGCGACGCCGATCTCAACCATGTCGCACCTTTCGGTTCCGCCGATGGTAGCGGCTCGGCGCTCTCCGTGGCACTCGCAGTTGGGGGGCGCAGTTGGGGGGCGCCGAAACGGGGGCGGTGACGGCGGCGCGGGGCCCGCCGGTGAGGGGCCGCCGGCGAGGGGCTACGATCGGGGCGTGCAGACCGCTCAGGCCGATCCCACCCCGATGCCTGTCCCGCGCCGTCCGTTGATTGCGACGCTGACGCTGGGCTGCAAGCTGAATCAGGCCGAAAGCCAGGCCCTGGCGAGGCGTCTGACGGCGGCCGGCTGCGACGTCATCGATCGGCCGGCGCCGGCCGATGCAACCTTGATCAACACCTGCTCGGTGACGCACGTCGCCGATCGCAAGGCGCGGCGCCTGATCCGCATGAGCAAACGGCTCTCGCCCGGGGCGCCGGTGGTGGTGACGGGCTGCTACGCGGAGTGGGCCGGTGCGTTGCTGCGCAAGGAGGCGGGCGCGGACATCGTGCTGCCCAATCGCGAGAAGGCCGCCGCCGCCGAGGCGGTCTTGCAGGCGCTGCGCCGCTCGCCGCCGGCGGGGGGGCGGGCGGGGCCGGGAACGGCGGCGACGGGGCGGACGCGCGCCTTCCTCAAGATCCAGGAGGGTTGCGACGATGTCTGCGCTTTCTGCATCGTGCCGCGGGTGCGGGGGCGAGAGCGCGCCCGGCCCGTCCGGGCGATCGTGGCGGAGGCGCAAGCGCTGGAGGCGTCGGGGGTGCTGGAGGTCGTGCTGACGGGGACGCAGCCGGGGGCGTACGGGCGGGACCGCGCCGACGGCACGAACGCCGCGGCGCTGCTGGAAGCGCTGCTGACGGCAACCTCGTTGCCGCGCATCCGCTACTCCTCGCTTCAGCCCCAGGACGTCACCGACGACCTCCTCGCGCGCTGGCAGGACGGCCGCCTCTGCCCGCACTTCCATCTCGCCTTGCAGAGCGGGAGTGGCGCCGTTCTGGGGAGGATGCGTCGTCGCTACGACGCGCAGGGGTACCTGGACGCGCTGGCGCGGATCCGCGCGGCCCAGCCCGGCGCCGCGATCACGAGCGACGTCATCGTGGGCTTCCCCGGCGAGACGGAGGCCGACTTCGCGGCCACGCTCGATGTCTGCGGCAGAGCGGCCTTCGCGGACATTCACGTCTTCCCCTACTCGCAGCGCCCGCGCACGAGCGCGGCCAAGCTGCCGGACGACGTGCCCCCAAAGACCAAGCGCGCACGGCTGGCCGCGGTACAGGCCGTCGCGCGGGAGGGACGCACGGCCTTTCGCACGGGCCTCGACGGGACGATCGCGCCGGTCCTGATCGAGGCGCGGCGGGGCGCCGGCGCGGAGGCGGCCTGGCACGGCCTCAGCGACAGCTATGCGCCCGTGCGGCTGCCGCTGCCGGCCGGCGCGGAGGGCGACGATCTGCGCAACCGCTTGCTGCCGCTGCACTTGACCGCGTGCGGCGCTGGAGCCCTCCTGGGACGAGTGGTAGGGTGATCCGAGACTCCGCGGTGGCGGCCGTGTAGGAAGACACCATCGATGGAGAACGCCCACTCCTCGGTCGCGTCCGAGGCTGTGTCGAGCGCCGCGCCCCCCGCTTTCTTGCTCCGCCCGGACAGCGCTCCGGCCCCAGCCGGCATCGCGCATGCGCCGCCGCCCGCAGAGGCGGAAGCATCTCGCGCCACCCCCAGGGAGGGCGACGAGGCGAGCGCCGCAACAGCGGATCGGCCTGCCGTGATGGCGCTGCTGGAGGCGGTGGACGCGACCCACGCGCCGCAAGACCTGCCCCTCGTGGTCGAGGCGCTGTTGCTGGCGGCGGAGGACCCGCCGACGGTTTCACAGCTCGCCCGGGCCACCTTCGCCCCGCCCGACGCCGTAGAGGCCGCGCTGGAGACACTTGAACAGGCGAGCAGCGATCGCGGCCTGCGCCTGCAGCGCGATGGGCCCCACGTGCGGCTGGTGACCGCACCGGAGGCGGCGCCCTTCGTGCAGCGGCTGCTGGGATTGGAGCGGCCCAACCGGCTCTCCAAGGCGGCGCTGGAGACGCTGGCGATCGTGGCCTACCAGCAGCCGGTCACGCGTGGCACCATCGAGCGGGTGCGAGGCGTTTCCTGCGACGCGCCCATCGCGACGCTGCGGGCGCGGGAGCTGATCGCGTCGGCCGGGCAGATGGACGCTCCGGGACGGCCCCACCTGTGGGGGACGACACCGGGATTCCTGGAGCATTTCAGCCTACGCGGGCTGCACGAGTTGCCGACGCTCGCGGCGGTGCCGCCGGCGGCGGCGCAGAGCCGGCTCTCGCTGGATGAGGACGCGCAGGACGTGGAGCCCGCAGCCCGCAGTGCGGGCGCGGCTGCCGCGGGGCATCCGGCGCCGCCCCTCGGGCCCGCCCCCGCGGACTCCGCGCCGCGACGCCCCGTGCTGACGCCACTCCCGGCCCCGGCGGATCTGAGCAGCCTGGCCGCCGCCGGCGGAGACTAGCCGCAGCGGGCCGCCCGTGTTGATCGGCTGCCTGCGCTTCACGCTGGTCATGCCCGCGAACGAATCGCTCAAGGGCAAACGGGCCGTGATCCAGCGGGTGCGGGACCGGCTGCAGCGGCGCTTCGGCGTGGCCGTGGCCGAGGTCGCCACGCAGGACGACCGGCGCATCGCGACGCTGGGCGTCGTTTGCGTCAGCAACGCCTCGGCGCACAACCACGCGGTGCTGATGCAGGTGCTCGACTACCTCACCACCCTGCCGCTCGACGCCGAACTGCGCGATGTCGAGACGGAGATCGTGCGGGCGTTCTAGGCGCTGAGGCTGCGAGCCTCGGCGTCATCGCCGGTGTTCTCGGCCGGATCCTGGCCGGGGCTGAGGCGTGTCCGCAGGAGCGGGCGCTGCTGGCGTGCGCCGCCAGCGCCGCGCGACCGGCGGCCGGGATGCGGGTGTCAGCGCGTGTGCAGAAGGAAGGCCTCAGCAGCGACCGGCTCCCCCAGGAGATCGTGGGCCAGCGCCCCGGTGATGCGCACCCTGGGCATGGAGCCCGGCCGGGCGACACCGCGGCAGAAGACCAGCCCGTCCACTTGGGGCGCGTCGCGATACGTCCGGCCGACGAAGATCGGGCTGCCATCCTCGTCCCGCTGGCCCTCGAGGGACTCCACCAGGACCGGCAATTCGCGCCCCACCTGGCCGGCCGCGATTTGGGCCGCGATCCCGGCTTGGACGCTCATCAAGCGCCGGTAGCGACGCTCGCGGGTGCGCTCGGGCACCTGCCCCGACATGGCAGCAGCGGGAGTGCCGGCCTGCGGCGAATAGGGAAAGGCGCCGATGCGGTCGAAGCGGCCGCCGCGGAGGAAGTCCAGCAACTCCTCGAACTCGGACTTGGTCTCGCCGGGGAAGCCGACGATGAAGGTGCTGCGGAGGGCGATGTCGGGCATGGCGTTGCGGAGGCGATCGAGCGTCTCATGCACCATGCGCAGGTTGTGCGGGCGCTTCATGCGACGGAGCACGGCGGGGCTGCCGTGCTGAAGGGGGATGTCCAGGTAGTGGCAGACCTGGGGCAGCGCGGCCATGGTCTCAATGAGCCGGGGCGTGACAACGCCGGGGTAGGCGTACATCAGGCGCAACCAGGGGACCTGGGGGACAGCCGCGGCGAGGCGTTCCAGCAGGACGGAGAGCCCGTCCCGCAGCCCGAGATCCACGCCGTAGGCGGTCGAATCCTGCGCCACGAGGACGATCTCGCGGGCGCCGTGGGCGGCGAGACGGCGGGCCTCCTCGATCAGGAGATCGGGTTGCAGGCTGCGGAAGGCGCGGCCTTTGATGCCGGGGATGTTGCAGAACGTGCAGGGCCGGGCGCAGCCGTCGGAGATCTTGAGATAGGCGCTGTGGCGCTGGCGGGGCAGGTGCCCGCTCTCGGGGATGTCGGCCGGGTCGGCGGGGCCGAGCGAGGCGACGATGGCGTCCCAGGCCTCGATGCCGAAGGTGGCGTCGACGGCGGGGTGCTCGGCCCGGATGCGCTCGCTCTCGATCTGGGACCAGCAGCCCACGGCGAGGAGCCGCTGGCTGGGGCGTTTGGCCGCGCCCAGGGCTTGGACGGCCTGGGCGGACTCGGCTTTGGCGGCGTCGATGAAGCCACAGGTATTGACGATCAGCACGTCGGCATCGGCGGCCGCGGCGGGGCGGTGGCCGGCGCGGCCGAGGGCGCGAGAGAGTTGCTCGGAATCGGTGGTGTTCTTGGGACAGCCCAGGGTCTGCAGGTGATAGCGCATCAGGGGGGCGTCCCGGCGTCCGCGGGGGCCGTCCCGTCGATGGGCGGGGCCGGAGGGGTGCCGCCGGGCGCCGCCGCATTGGGCGGCAGCGACGGCTCGTCCGGACCATCCGGCGCCGCATCCTCCGGGGCGGCCTCTTCCGGGGGAGGGGCGGGGCCGCGACTGATGACCACCGTGACGGTGGCGCCGGAGTCCAGGGCGCTCCCTGCTGCCGGAAGCTGATCGATGACGAGGCCGGTGGGCTCCGGGTCGAAGACGTGCAGGATGACGAAGGGGGCGCCGGCCCGACGCAGCCAGAGTTGCGCGTCGGAGATGCTGGCGCTGGAGAAGTCGGGCAAGATCGTGCCCTCGGGGACGCCGAGCGGGGCCGTGAAGGATTGGTCCTGTCCTTCAGCGTCGGCGGGGCCTAGCGGGACGCCGGGCACGGCGGCGGTGACGGCCCCGGGCGTCGGTTCGTCCTGACCGCCCAAGACCACCACCACCACCACCCCGGCGAAAACGACCAGGACGACGAAGGCGGCGACGAGCCAGGGCCCCAGCCGGAAGGAGGAGGGAGTGGTCTCCACGCTGGGGATCGGGGGAAGCGCTTGGTCCTCGGCAAACTCGTCCTCGTAGTAGGGAGCGGCGCTCTCCAGGCGGATGGGGCTGACGTCGCGCCGTGTCCGGGGCGGGTCGGGCTGGGCGCCGCCAGGGGCGCGGGGGTTGGCGGGGAAGCGGGCCACGAGCGCCGTGGGGTCCAGGCCCAGGTACTGGGCGTAGGAGCGCAGGAAGCCGCGGGCGAAGACGGGCGCGGGGAGCGCGCTGAAGTCCTCCCCTTCGAGGGCTTCCAAGTATCGGCGGGAGATGCGGGTGGCGCGCTGGCAGTCCTCCATGGAGTAGCCGCGCCCCAAGCGGGCGTCGTGGAGTTCCTCGCCGATGCCGGTGGACGGGCGCTGGCGAGGCCCGCGCTCGGACATCAGGAGGCGGCTTCCCCGTGGGGCAGCACCAGCGTTTTGAGGGCGGCGGGGTCGTTGCGGGTGGCGTAGGCGCCGGCGGCGTCGCTCATCTCGAAGCGATGCGTCGTGAGGCGGTCGATGGCGCCGAGCGCCGGGAGCAGGTCGGCGGTGCGGCGGAATTGGTCCGGGGTGGCGTTCTGGGAGCCGGTGAGGACGATCTCGCTGTAGTGCAGGAGGTTCACGTCCAGGCCGGCGCGGGTGCCGGGAGGGAAGCCGGCGAAGAGGTTGATGCAGCCTTGACGGGCGGCCAGCGGCAGGGCGATCTCGGGCAGGCCGGCCAGACCGACGCTGACGATGACGACGTCGGCGCCGCGCCCGCTGGTGGCGTCCAGCACCGCCGCGCGCGTCTCCTCCGGGTCGCCGCCGCAGACCGCGCTGGCGCCGATCTCGCCGGCGACGGCGCGGCGCGAGTCGACGGGCTCACTGACAATGACGGGGCCGGCTCCCAACGCACGGGCGAGCACGACGTGTGAGAGCCCCATGGGGCCGGCGCCGATCACGGCCAGGGCCGCGCCGGCGCGGAAGCGGCAGGATTCCAGCGAGTTGAGCACGCAGGCCGTGGGCTCGGTCATGGCGGCGCGGCCGGCGGGCACGCCGTCCGGCACAGCGATGAGCTGACCCTGGGCCACGATGGGAGCGGGCACGCGAACGTATTGCGCGAGGCCGCCGTCCAGGTCGTAGCCCAGAGTGCGGCGGTTGAGACAGCGGTTGCGCAGGCCGCGGCGGCAGAACTCGCAGCGGCCGCAGGCGACGATGGGGTAGACGGCGACACGGTCGCCGACGGCGACACCGTCCACGCCCTGCCCGAGTTCGGCCACGGTGCCGGTGATCTCGTGGCCGGGGATGACGCCGGGGGCGGCGTGCTTCTCGCCGCGGAAGACGCGCAGGTCGGAGGCGCAGATGCCGCCGGCGTCGGCGCGCAGGATGACCTCGCCGGGGCCGGGGGCAGGGTCGTCCCGGGTCTCGACGGCGATGCGTCCCGGTTCGTGGAAGATGAGCGCGCGCATGGGCGTCGGGTCTCCGCTCTTCCCCGCGGACCTGCACCGGCGCCGAGGGCCGGGAAAGGCGTTAGGGGACCTGCACCGGGTCGGGCGGGCGCAGGTGGGGCCGGCGCTGGGCCTCAGGGTCGCGGGCGGTGTGGTAGTGCCGCAGGAGACGGGACTTGCGGCGGGCGGCGTTGTTGGCGTGGACGACGCCGCGCTGGGTCGCGCGGTCCAGGGCGGCGACGGCGTCCTTGACCAGTTGGTCGGCGTCGGCCCAGTCCCCGGCGTCGATGGCGAGCAGGGCGTCGCGCACGGTGGTGCGAGCGCGGGTGCGGACGGGCTTGTTGCGCATGCGCCGCCGCTGGGATGCGCGGAAGTACTTTTCGGCGGCCCGCTTGTTCGGCACGGTCGCTCCTCCGGGCTGCTGTCTAGGCCAGCCCAGCGCTATCGTATCCACCGTGGCGGAGGAGTGTCCAGAATGCCGCGAACGCCGCGGATCCGCTACGCCCCGCCTCCGGGCCGCGCGCCCTTGTCGTGTTGACCGGCGCCAACCGCACGATCGCGAGCGCGGCGATGCTGGTCGCGCTCGGCTTCTTGGGCAGCCGCCTGCTCGGCGCGCTGCGGACCGTGGTGATCGCCAATGAATACGGGGCGAGCGCGGAGCTGGACGCGTTCTTCGTGGCGCAGCGGCTGCCGGAGCTGGTGTTCCAAGTGCTGGCGGGCGCGACGCTGGCCAGCGCGTTCATCCCGGTCTACGCGCGCTACCTGAACCGGCGGGGCGAGGACGAGGCGTGGCGGCTGGCCAGCATCGTCCTGAACGTGGTGCTGCTGGCGACGATCGTCCTGGCGGCGGTGATGCTGATCTTCGCGGAGTGGCTGGTGCCGGCGCTGGCGCCGGGGCTGGGCGAGGACAGCGGCATGCAGTCCGAGCTGCGCGACGACGCGATTTTCCTCACCCGGGTGATGCTGCTCTCGCCGATTCTCTTCGCGGTGTCGGGGATGATCACGGGCATTCTCAACGCACGGCACCATTTCCTGCTGCCCGCGTTCGCGCCCATGCTCTACAACCTGGCGATCATCCTGGGGGCGCTGCTGCTCTCGGACGAACTGGGGGTGGAGGCGCTGGCGCTGGGGGTGATCGTGGGCAGCGGGCTGCACGTGGTGATCCAGCTGCCAGCGCTGATCACGGCCGGCGCGCGGCTGATGCCCTCGCTGAACCTGGGCGATCCGGGCGTGCGCGAGGTGCTGCGGCTGATGGGGCCGCGCATGATCGGCCTGGCGGCGGCGCAGGTGAACTTCGTGGTGCTGACGTTTTTCGCGTCGTTCGTGGGCGACTCTTCCATCTCGGCGTTGAACTTCGCCTGGCTGATCCTGCTGTTCCCGGTGGGGCTGTTCGGGATGTCGCTGGCGATGGCGATGTTCCCCACCATGGCGGAGCGGGCGGTGGAGACAGGGGGGCGGGAGCAGGTGCGGGCGATGGTGGGACAGGGACTGCGTTTCGCGCTGTACTTATCCGTGCCGGCCACGGTGGGTCTGATCCTGCTGCGCGAGCCCTTAGTGCGCGCGCTCCTGGAGCACGGCGCCTTCGACGCAACGGCGACGGGTCTGGTAGCGGACGCGCTGCTGTTCTACGCCCTGGCCCTGGCCGCGCACACGTCGATCGAGATCCTGTCGCGGGGCTTCTACGCGCTGGGCGATACGCGCACGCCGGTCACGTTCGCGGTGGCGGCGATGCTGATCAACATCGTGCTGGCGGCGGCGCTGGTGGGGCCGCTGGAGATCCGGGGGCTGGCGCTGGCGCTGTCGGTGGCGACCATGGTGGAGGCGGCGGGGTTGTTCCTGGTGCTGCACGGGCGGCTGGAGGGGGGGCTGTGGGACCGGCGCACGGCGACGACGGTGTACCGCATCGTGGGGGCTACGATCCTGATGACGGAGGCGGTGGTCCTGCTGCTGCTGGTGCTCGATGCGGATGGGAACTTCGGGCCGAAGTCGTTCTTTGCGCTGCTGGCGGGGGCGGGCATTGGGGTGGTCGTCTACCAGTCGGCGATGCTGATCCTGCGGGTGGAAGAGGCCCGAGCGCTGCAAGCGCGCCTGCAGGGGCTGCTCAGCGGACGGCCACGGGGGCAGCGGAAGCTGGTAAGCTGAGGGGGCCCAGGTGTCGCACCCGCCCCGCCGCAGCTGGCGGGGTTCACGCTTTAAGGGCGCGACGAAGTTTGGAGGACCGGTGAGTTTTCAGGACCGTTCGCTGACCTGTCGGGATTGCCAGCGGGAGTTCGTCTTCACAGGAGGCGAGCAGGAGTTTTATGCCAGCAAGGGGCTGCAGAACGACCCCGTGCGCTGCCCCGAGTGCCGCAACGCGCGCAAGAGCGCCCGCACGACGCTGGAGAACGACAGCGGCTACATCCGCTACGGCGGGGCGGCCTCGTTCGGGGGGCGGACGCCGCGGCAGATGCACCCGGCCGCCTGCGCGCTCTGCGGCGACATGATCGAGGTGCCGTTCATCCCGCGCGGGGACCGGCCGGTCTTCTGCTCGGCGGTGAAGCGGATCATGACGCACGGCATGCAGTTGGAGGAGATCGCCAACAAGTGGGGGCAGCGCCCTTGCCAGAACGACGAGGCGCGCGAGTTCTTGCGCAACGCGCCCCCGCCGCCGCGCGAGGGGGCGCCGGCCGGCGCTGCGGCGGGCGGGCGGCCTCACCATAACTAGGGCCCAGCCCGGCGGGGCGCCGCGATGACCCCCGAGGGAAGGCATCTGGCCCGGCTGCTGGGGTTCGGGCCGGGCGCGTCGGCGTCGGCGGAGGAGATCCGGCGTCGGCTGCTGACGGACCCGGGGCCGGTGGTGCGGGGGCTGGTGGAGGAGGCGCTGGCCTCGGACGATGTGACGTCGCTGGAAGGGGCGCTGCGCTTCATCAACGATCGCCTGCGGGAGTGGGCGGCGCTGGTACCGGAGGAGATGCGCACGGCGATCGGGGTGCAGGCGAGGGTGGAGGTCAGGCGCCGCGCGCCGGCGGATTAACGCCGCCACGATTGATCGACGGTGAATCGCGGGCTTACGATCGCTTAACGGCTGCGACGGAGACCGCACCGCGGGCACGGCCGCGCCCCAGCGAGTCCGGATGGTGCAAGCGGACGCGTGAGGCCCCCGCCGGACATCGCTCTCGAGCCGCCGCCCGAACGCGTCGCCTCGTCCGGTAGGAGGGGGCGCCAGTAGGCGCGGCCGGAGACCCCCCGTTAGCGCAGGGCCGGGTGCCAGGCGCGCCCGTCGAGCGCCTCGCCAGCCGGCGGGGAAGCAGGGTGGTACCGCGGACCGATGCGTCGGCCCGTCCCTGAGGAGTCGGGGACGGGTTTTTCGTTTGGGGAGCAATCATGGCCGAGGGCCGGTTCGAGGCGGTGGGGAGCACGATGCCGTTCCTGGCGATGGAGGAGCGGCAGCGCGCCTTCTGGCGGGAGCGGCGCATCTTCGAGCGCAGCGTCGAGGAGCGGCCCGCCGAGCGGCTGTACACGTTCTACGAGGGGCCGCCCACGGCGAACGGGGCGCCGGGCGTGCACCACGTGATCTCGCGTGTCTACAAGGATCTCTTCCCGCGCTACAAGACGATGCGGGGCTACCGGGTGCCGCGCAAGGCGGGCTGGGACACGCACGGCCTGCCGGTGGAGCTGGAGGTGGAGCGGGAGCTGGGGCTGAGCACGAAAGCGGAGATCGAGGCCTTCGGCATCGCGGAGTTCAACCAGCGTTGCCGGGAGTCGGTGATGCGCTACGTGGAGCAGTGGCGCGATCTGACGGACCGCATTGCGTTCTGGATCGATCTGGACGACCCCTACGTCACCTTCGAGCGGAACTACGTGGAGACGGCCTGGTGGATTTTCAAGTCGCTGTGGGACGGCGGGCTGATCTATGAGGCGCGGCGGGTGACGCCGCACTGCCCCCGCTGCGAGACCTCGCTGTCCAGCCACGAGCTGTCGCTGGGCTATCAGGAGGACACGCCGGACCCGAGCATCACGGTGAAGTTTCGGCTGCTGCCGGAGTGGTTGCCGGCGGAGCTGTCGGACTTCCAGGGGGAGACGTCCCTGGTCGCCTGGACCACGACGCCCTGGACCTTGCCGGGCAACACGGCGCTGGCGGTGGCGTCGGAGGAGACGTACGCCGTCGTGGAGGCGCACAACGCGACGACGGGCGCGGCGGAGCGGCTCATTCTGGCGCAGGCGCGGCTGGGGGGCGGGGAGGCGGGGCTGGAGGGGGCGGCGGTGCTGCGCACGCTGCCGGGCAGCGCGCTGGCAGGGCTGCGCTACGAGGGGCTCTACGAGCCGGCCGACTGGGGCGAGCGCGTGTTGCGCTTCCAGCAAGGGCGGCTGAACGACTGGGACGCCGCCGCCGGAGCGGTGGAGCGGCGGGTGCTGCCGGCGGGTTTCGTGTCCATGGAGGAGGGGACGGGGATCGTGCATATCGCGCCCTCGTTCGGGGAGGACGACTACGCGCTGGGACGCGAGCAAGACCTGTTCTTCCTGCAGCCGGTGGACCTGCGGGGCCGCTTCAGGGGCGGGCCGTTCGGGGGGCAGTTCGTCAAGGAGGCGGACGCGGCGATCGTGGAGGACCTGACGGCGCGGGGGCTGCTGCTCCAGCGCGGCACGATCCGGCACACGTACCCGTTCTGCTGGCGCTGCGACACGCCGCTGCTCTACTACGCCAAGCCGTCCTGGTACATCGCGACCACGGAGGTGGCGGAGTCCCTGACGCGGGGCAACCGTGAGCTGATGCACTGGTACCCGGCCCACGTGCGGGATGGGCGCTACGGCGATTGGCTGGCGAACAACGTCGATTGGGCGATCAGCCGCGAGCGCTTCTGGGGCACGCCGCTGCCGTTCTGGCGCTGCGCGGACTGCGCTGCGACGACGGCCGTGGGGTCGTTCGGGGAGTTGGCGGAGCGGTCGGGCGGGGGGGCGGAGATCGAGGACCCGCACCGGCCGCACGTGGACGAGGTGACGCTGGCCTGCGGGGACTGTGGCGGCACGATGCGGCGTGTGCCGGAGGTCGCGGACGCCTGGTTCGACTCGGGGGCGATGCCCTACGCGCAGTGGCACTATCCGTTCGAGCACGCGGAGACGTTCGGGCAGCGCTTCCCGGCCGATTTCATCTGCGAGGCGGTGGACCAGACGCGGGGCTGGTTCTACTCGCTGCACGCCGAGGCGGCGCTGCTGCATCAGGTGGGGCAGGTGCCGGCCCCAATCTCGTACCAGCACGTGATCTCGCTGGGGCACATCCTGGACGAGGGCGGCGAGAAGATGAGCAAGTCCAAGGGGAACGTCGTGGACCCCTGGACGGTGCTGGACGAGCACGGGGCCGACGCGCTGCGCTGGTACCTGTACACGGCCTCGCCGACGGGCAACCCGCGGCGCTTCAGCAGCGATCTGGTGGGGGAGGCGCAGCGCCGTTTCCTGCTGACGCTGTGGAACACTTACTCCTTCTTCGTCACCTACGCCAACATCGACGGCTTCGACCCCGCGGCGGCGGCGGGGGCGGGGGAGGAACGGGCCGAGTTGGACGACTGGGTGCGGGGGGCGCTGCAGGGGCTGATCGGCGACGTCACGGAGGCACTGGAGGCGTATGACCCGACGGCGGCCGGGCGCGCGATCGAGGGCTTCGTGGGTGAGCTGAGCAACTGGTACGTGCGCCGCAGCCGCCGCCGCTTCTGGAAGTCGGAGGACGACGCCGATAAGGCGGCCGCCTACAGGACGCTGTACGAATGCCTGACCACGCTCTCGACGTTGCTGGCGCCCTTCACGCCCTACGTGGCGGAGGAGATGTACCGCAATCTGGTGGCGGCGGGCGGCGGGGAAGCGGCGGAATCGGTGCACCTGGCGGCCTGGCCGGAGGCGGAGGCGTCGCTGGTGGACGCCGAACGGGCGCGGGCGATGCGGCTGGTGCAGCGCCTGGCCTCCCTGGGGCGGGCGGCCCGCAGCAAGGCGGGAGTGAAGGTGCGACAGCCCTTGCCGGCCGTGATGGTGGGGGTGCGGTCGGCGGGGGAGCGAGCGGCCGTGGAGCGCTACGCGCCCATGCTGCTGGAGGAGCTGAACGTGAAGGCGATTGGGTTCCTGGAGGGGGACTCGGGCGAGGGGTCCGGGGCCCTTGTGGAGTATGTGATCAAGCCCAACCTGCCCGTCCTGGGTCCGCGCCTGGGCAAGGCGGTCGGTCCGCTGCGGCGTGCGCTGCAGGAGCTGGGCGGTCCGGTGGCGGCAGGGATCGCGCGGGCGGCGGAGGCCGGCGAGACGATCGAGATCGCGGGGGTGGAGTTGGCGCCTGAGGACCTGCTGATCGAGATGCGGGAGCGCGAAGGGGCGGCGACGGCGCAGGACGCGCTCTACACGGTGGCGGTGACCACGGCGCTGACGGCGGAGCTGGAACAGGAAGGGCGGGCACGGGAGCTGGTGCATCGCCTGCAAACGTTGCGGCGGGAGGCGGGCTTCGAGATCGCCGATCGGATCACGGTTTGGATCTCGGGAGATGCGCCGGCGCTGTCGGCGGCGATGGCCGCGCACGAGCGCCACATCCGGGGGGAGACGCTGGCGCGGGCGCTGCACATGTCCGCCCCGCCCGCGGACGCGACGACGAGCGTGGAGACGATCGACGGCGAGACGGTGACGCTGGGCGTGGGGCGGGGCTAGCCGGGCTCGTTCCCGCCGTTCCCGGGCTCTCGGGCGGGCGTGGATTCGGGGTCCCGGGGGAGCCGGCGGCCCTCGCCGGCGGGCGCGCGGTGGTCGTCAGGGGCGCCGGCGGCGCTTCTGTCTTCGGCCGCGCCGGCGGCGCGATCCTCGATCAGGCGGGCTTTGCGGCGGCGGCGGACGTCCAGCCCGGAGGCATCGGCGATGTGGGCGGGGGCGGCTTCGCGCGTGCGGACCAGGCCGGTGAGCGCGGCAAGCGCGCTCCGCCAGCGGGGTCCACGCGGACCGATGCCGTGCTGCGCGAGTTCCGCGTCGTAGTGGCCGTGGATGACGCGGGGCCACTCGGACGCCATTTCCGCGCCGAGCAGCAGCGCGACGGCGCTGAGATAGACAAAGAAGAGGAAGGCGATGACGGCGCCGAGCGATCCGTAGACGGCGTCGTAATCCCCGAAGAAGCGCAGATAGAAGGCGAACCCGTTCTTGAGCAGTTCGAAGAGGATGGCGGCGAAGAGGGCGCCGGGCCAGACGTGGCGGAAGTGCGTGGTGACGCTGGGCACGTACTTGAAGATCACGAGGAACGTGGCGAAGGACAGCAGCAGCGGGACGAAGACGGCGACAACCTCGAAGCCGCCGGTCGCGCCGGCCCCGAGTGGACCGAGGGCGTCGGAGAGATCGTCGCTCACCCTCCGCGCGATTTGCAGGAAGATGGTGCTGGCGACGGAGCTGGTCAGGAGCAGGCCGGCGCCGAAGATCATGCCCAGGTCCAGCAGCTTGCCGCGCAGGAAGGGGCGCCGGTAGTTGGTGTCCCAGGCCTCGTTGAGGGCGTGGCGAATGGCGCCCATGACACCGCTGGCGGACCAGAGCAGACCGACGATGCTGATCAGCCCGATGGCCGAGAAACCGCTGGCGATGCCATCGATCGCGTCTTCCAGATCCGCTCGCCCCTCGCCCTCGGAGAGGGGCACGGCGTCGAACAGCTCGTTCACGACGTCCGCGCGGATGGCGTCGTTGGTGAGGACGAGGCCGCTGATGGAGACGAAGAGGATGGCGAGCGGGAAGATGGAGACGAGGACGTAGTAGGCGATGCCGGCGGCCAGGTGGGTGCAGCTGTCGTCGAGGAACTCCGCACCGGTGCGGCGAACGAGCAGGCGGGTGTCCTGCGCCCACCAACGGAGATGGACGGCCCACCAGTGACGCCACTCGCGCGCAGCGAAGTGCATAGAGCGATTATGGCGAAGATCAGGCAGCCAAGGTGGGGCGTTGGGGGAGCTAAGCTCGGGATATGTTGACGATCTTGGGAGCTATCGCGGTCACGATCATGGCCGGCGCCTACTGGCTGGAGGATCGATCGCGCTGGCACACGCTGATCTTCGCCGCGGCGTCGCTGGCGACGGCGGCCTACAGCGGCCTGGCCGAGGTCTATCCACTCATGGCGATCGCGGGTGTCTGGTCGCTCCTGGCCCTGCAGCGGTTTCGGACCCGGCCCCGCGGACCGAGCGCAGAGCGCGCCGGGACCACGCTCGTGGGGGCAACGGCGGCGTCCAGGCCCGATCAGCCGGCCGGATGAGCGAGGCGCCCGTGGACTCGCGCTGGCGCCGGGTGGTCGTCAAGTTCGGCACGAAGCTGCTCTGCGGCGGCGGGGAGCGGCTGGACGCCGCGGTCATGGCGGATCTGGTGCGCCAAGTCGCCGCGCTGCGGGGCGCGGGGACACAGGTCGCCGTCGTCACGAGCGGCGCCGTCGCGGCGGGTCGGGACCGGCTGGGCAGCGGACCGGCGGAGGACGTGGAGGAGCGTCAGGTCCTGGCGGCCGTGGGCCAGAGCCACCTGATGGAGCGCTACAACGCCGTCCTGGCCGCCCACGACCTGATCGCGGCGCAGGCCTTGCTCACGCGCGCGGATCTGACGGACCGGGCTGGCTACCTCAACGCGCGCAACACGCTGGACCGGCTGCTGCGCGCTGGCGTGGTCCCGGTGATCAACGAGAACGACGTGGTGGCGGAGGAAGAGTTGCGGGGCGGCGCCTTCGGCGAGAACGACTCCCTTTCGGCGCTGGTGGCGACCCTCGTTGACGCCGACCTCCTGGTGCTCCTGAGCGATGTGGCCGGCCTCTACGAGCGCGACCCCCGGGTGCACCCCGAGGCGCGCCTGATCGGGGAGGTGACGGACGTGCGGGCGGCCCTGCAGGCGGCGGGGGCCGGCGGATCGGCCGTGGGCCCCCGGGGCCGCGGCGGCATGCGGGCCAAGGTGGAGGCGGCGGGACGAGCCGCGAGCGCCGGCACCACGGTGGTGATCGCGCACGGTCAGGAGCACGACGCGCTCCTGCGGGTGGCCCGTGGTGAGGCGCTGGGCACCCGGTTTCCGGCGCGGACGGGCCAGATCGAGAGCCGCAAGCGCTGGCTGCTGTCGGGTGCGGCGGCGCCCGCGGCCTCAGTCAGGGGCGGGGTCGGGGGTGCCATCGTGGTCGACAGGGGCGCGGCGCGGGCGCTCCAGCGCGACGGCCGCAGCCTGCTCCCGGCCGGGGTGGCGGCGGTGCGTGGCCGCTTCGACCGCGGCGATGTGGTGGAGGTGGTGGATGAGAGCGGGGGCCGGCTGGCGGTGGGGATCAGCAACTACGCGGCGGCGGACATCGAGCGGATCCAGGGCCGGCAGTCGGGCGAGATCACGGGGACGCTGGGGACCAACTACGGCGAGGAGGTGATCCACCGCAACAACCTGGCCCTGCTGTGACCGGTACACTCCGGGCATTCGCGGCGGACGGGGAAGACGAGGCGCGCGTGCCGAGCATTCGCAAGCGCCAGCAATTCGCGGCCACGCTGCTGAGCGATCGGGGCCAGCCGCTGACTGCGTGCTACGTGCTGGCGGACGTGGAGACCACGGTGCAGGGCGCGCAGCGCCGGGTGACGTGGCGGGGGAAGATCACATCGCTGTCGGCGCCGCAGCACGCCTACCACGGTCGCTATCAGCTACGGCCGCAGGGCGCGGAGGCGGCTGCGCGGATTGAGGTCACGCGAGGGGCGGGAGAACGTTTGGGGATCACCAGCGACGAGTACGACTTCCTGGGCGCCGGCGCGCCGCCGGAGCTGCCATGACCGCCCCGACCGCGCCGAGCAGCGCCGTGGCGGCGCTGCGGGCGCAGGTCGAAGCGGCGCGCAGGGGCAGCCGGGGGCTGGCGGTGGCGGCGACCTCGGCCAAGAACGCAGCGCTGGCGGCGGTGGCGGCGGGGCTGCGGGCGCGGCGGGGGGCGGTGCTGGCGGCGAACGCTCGCGATCTCGCCGCGGCAGGCGCCGACGGCACGGAGGCGGCGGCCCTCGACCGCATCCGGCTGACGCCGGAGCGGGTTGAGGGGCTGGCGGCGGCGCTGGCGCAGGTGGCGGGCCTGCCGGACCCGGTGGGGGAGACGATCGAGGCGGCGGTGCGGCCCAACGGGCTGGCGATCGGGCGCGTGCGCGTGCCGCTGGGGGTGGTGGCGGCCATCTACGAGAATCGCCCCAACGTGACGATCGACATTGCGGCGCTCTGCCTCAAGAGCGGCAACGCCTGTGTGCTGCGCGGCGGCAAGGAAGCGCTGCAGAGCAACTCCGTCCTGGCCGGCATCGTGGCGGACGGGCTGGCGCGGGCCGGGCTGCCCGCCGAGGCGGTGCAGTTCATCGCCAATACGGATCGGGCCTTGGTGGGCGAGCTGCTGCGGATGCAGGACTTGATCGATCTGATGGTACCGCGCGGCGGAGCGGGGCTGGTGCGGCGGGTGCGGGACGAGGCGTCGATGCCGGTGGTGGCGGGCGGGATCGGCATCTGTCACACCTACGTGGATCGCGCCGCCGATCTGGCCATGGCCCTGGCCATCGTGGACAACGCCAAGACACGCCGCGTGTCGATCTGCAACGCGATGGACGTGCTGCTGGTCCACGCGGATGTGGCGCGGCCGTTCCTCAGGGATCTTGCCGGGCACTGGGGGACGAGCGTGGAGCTGCGATCGGACCCGGCCGGGCTGGCGATCCTGGCGGAGGCGGAGGTGGCCGCCATCGCGGCCGGGCCGGCGGACTACGAGACGGAGTTTCTGGCGATGGTCGCGGGGGTGCGGGTGGTGGCGTCGGCGGAGGAGGCCCTGGCGCATATTGCGAGCCACGGCTCCGGACATTCCGAAGCGATCGTGACGAACGACCACGGCCTGGCGGAGCGCTTCCTGCGGGAGGTGGACGCGGCGACGGTCTACGTGAACGCCTCCACCCAGTTCACGGACGGGGGCGAGTTCGGGCTGGGGGCGGAGGTGGGGATCAGCACGGGCAAGTTGCACGCGCGCGGCCCCATGGGGCTGCGCGAGCTGACGTCGTACAAGTGGGTGGTGCGCGGATCGGGGCAGACTCGCCCGCGCTAGCGCGGCTACACTGGCGCGGCAAGGAAGGGCGGCAGGAGTGGCGCATGTTCAGCTATGAACGCGAAAGCCGCACGCCGCAGTCCGAGGCCTACCTGATCGAGAACGAGCGGGGCAGTCGCGCGCGCGCCGATCTGCACTACACGCCGGCCATCGTCTACAGCACGCTGTGCGTGCCGTCCGACTGGAACGAGGACGACATCCGCGACGTCATCGCGGATCTGGACGATCGCATCGTGCGCACGGCAGATCCCTTCCGCGAGGACTTCGTGGTGACCGTCTGGGCGGGAGACGAGCTGGCGGTCTACTCCGATGAGGAGTCGTTGGAGACGGTGACCGCCGCTCCCAGGAGCGAGTCCGCCGCGGGGGGCTGACCCCTGGCTGAGGGAGATCCATGGCATCCGAATCGCCGCCCGACGAGGTCGCATCCGCCGCTGAGGCGGCCGAGGAGGCAGAGATCACCGACGCGCTGGATCTGCTCTTCGCCGGCCGGGTGGAGGAGCTGGTGCCGCCCGAAGAGATGGGCGAGTTCCACGACTTCATCCGCGAGGAGGCGATCCTGCGGCGCCGTTTCGCCGTGTCCTTCCGGCTGGACTGCGGCTGCCTCGCCTGGATCGGCTACGCCCTGGCCAACGTGGTCACGCACGAGGATGGCCTCGAGTTCACGGCCAATGCCACCGAGTCCTTCATCCCGGACCATGAGGCCGATGTGGAGCACCCCGAGGGGCCAACGGAGGACCCGCCGGAGGCGTTTGCGGAGCGGCCCATCTGGCCCTTCGAGATCTACCAGGATGAGGTGGATGCGTTCGACGGCAGGCCCGGACTGGACGCGCGCCTGGGGGAGCTGGCGGAGGAGCTGGGGATGGACGAGGGCGCCGACCTGGCGCCCCTCCGCGAGGTGGCCGCGCAGGAGGACCCCGAGGCCACGGACGCCCCGGGGAACTGACGCGGCGGCCATGGCGATCCGTTACCGGGCGGTCTTCTTCGACCTGGACGGCACCCTGATCAGCGAGCGGGCGGGAGTGGCTGAGGCGCGCGCGGCCGTGGCGGCGGCCCTGCGGGCGCAGGGGCGGGCCGTCAGCGACGCTGCCTACGCCGCTGCCGCGCAGCGGGTGATCGACCTGGCGATCGCGGCCAACGGGGGATCCTGGCCGGCCAGCTTCTCCCGTCTGGACGCGATCGCCGCGACGCTGCGGGCGCTGTCGCTGGAAGAGGCCGAGGCGCCGGCCCTGGCGGACCTGTACAAGGCGGAACGGCTGGCCCGTCTCGCCCTGCTGCCGGGCGCGCGTGAGGCGGTCGATGCCGTGGGCGCGGTGCGTCCGCTGGGATTGATCAGCAACGGCCCCTCGCGGGAGCAGCGGCAGAAGCTCGTGCTGGCGGGCCTGAGCGCGTGCTTTGCGGCCGTAGTGGTGTCGGGCGAAGTGGGGGTCGCGAAGCCGGACGCGGCGATCTTCGAGCGGGCGCTGGCGGCGCTGGGGGTCCAGGCGGGGGAGAGCGTCTATGTGGGCAACAACTACGCCCTGGACGTGGAAGGGGCACGGGCGGCGGGCCTGGACGCCATCTGGCTGGACGAGCGCGGCGCGGGCCCGCCGGCGGGGGCCCGGACGCCGCCGACGGCGACCGTCCGCTCGATGGCGGGCTTGGCCGAGGCGCTGGGGTCTGCCGGCTAGGAGTGCCCGGGCGCCTTGCGGGCCACGACGCGCCGGACGGCGTCCTCGACGCCGGCCGCGTTGAGGCCGTAGCGGTCGACGAGCTGGGTCCAGGCGCCGGACTCGCCGAAGCGGTCCGGCATGCCCACCTGCTCCATCGGGACGGGCGCGTGCAAGGCCAGGCAGCGGGCGACGGCGCTGCCGAGCCCGCCGATCACGTTGTGCTCCTCGGCGCAGACGATGGCGCCGGTCTCGCGCGCGGCGGCGATCACGGCGTCGTCGTCGAGCGGCTTGAGGGTGGCCATATTGAGCACGCGGACGGCCAGCCCGCCGGCGGCCAGGGCGTCGGCCGCCCGCAGCGCGGCGCCCACGAGGAGACCGCAGGCGATCACCGTCACGTCGTCACCGTCACGCAGCCGGTGGGCGCGGCCGAGGCGGAACTCGTGGCCGGCGTCGTAGAGGACGGGGATCTTGGGGCGGCCCATGCGGATGTAGAAGGGGCCGTCGGTGTGGGCGGCGGCGATCATCGCCTGCTCGGTCTCCACGACGTCCGCCGGGACGACAACCCGCATGTTGGCCAGGGACGTCATCAGGGCCAGGTCTTCCAGCGCCTGGGCGGAGGCGCCGTCCTCGCCCACGCTGATACCGCCGTGGCTCGCCATGAGTTTCACGTTGAGGCGAGGCTGCGCGACGCCGATGCGGATCTGGTCGAAGCAGTGTCCGGGCAGGAAGACGGCGAAGGAGGCACAGAAGACGACCTTGCCGGCGGCGGCAAGTCCGGCGGCCATGTTGACCATATTGGCTTCGGCCGCGCCCACCGTGTACCAGCGATCGGGATAGACCGCGCCCAGCGCGTGGCCGCCGGTCGAGGCCGAGAGGTCGGCGTCCAAGGCGACCAGGTCGAGGCCGGATTCCACCAGCTTGACCAAGGTGGGGCCGTAGGCCTCGCGGGTGGCCGCGGTGCGGGTCTCGATGGCGGTCACCGGCCGTTGCCGCCGGGATCGTCGCCGATCTCCGCGTCAAGGTCGGCGAGCGCCCGGGCAAGTTGCTCGTCGGAGGGGCCCTTGCCATGCCAGCCGCTGGGATTCGCTTCCATGAACGAAACACCCTTGCCCTTCCGCGTGGGGGCAATGACGACTTGGGGAGCGCCGCGCACGTCACGCGCGGCTTCCAGCGCGTCGATGAGCTGTTGCACGTCGTGCCCGTCGGCGATCTCGATGACGTGCCAGCCGAAGGCGCGCCACTTGTCGCCCAGGGGGTCCATGCGCATGATCTCGGCGACGGGGCCGTCGTTCTGGAAGCGGTTGCGGTCGACGACGGCCGTGACGCCGTCCAGTTCGAAGTGGGCGGCGGCCATGGCCGCTTCCCAGTTCTGGCCTTCGTTCAACTCGCCGTCGCCGAGCAGGCAGTAGACGCGCCAGGCGGCGCCATCGAGGCGGGCGGCCAGCGCCAGGCCCAGGCTGTAGGAAAGGCCCATGCCGAGCGCGCCGCCGCTCATCTCCACGCCGGGGGGGCGGCCGCGCACGACGTGGCCCTGCAGGTCGCTGTCGAGGCGGCGGAACGTGGTCAGCGCGGCGGGGTCGATGAAGCCCGCCTCGGCCAGGGTGGCGTAGAGCACGGGCGTCGCGTGGCCCTTGCTGAGGATGAAGCGATCGCGCTCCGGCCAGTCGGGCCGGGCCGGGTCGTAGCGGAGGATGCCGCCGAAGTAGAGGGCGGTGCAGATCTCGACGGCGGAGAGGGAGCCGCCGGGGTGGCCGGACTGCGCGTCGTGCGTCATCTGCACGGTGCGGCGGCGCAGGCGCCGGCTGATCGCCTGGAGCTGCGGGGGGGAGGTCGTGGTGGTCATGCCGGTCCTTGGTGATCGCGGGGCGCGTCGTGGGGCGAGTATATCCGCGCCGTCGCTGCACGCGAGCGGTACAGGGCCATAAGGCTGCGTGGTAGCCTCGGGGCGTGATCATCGACGCGCATACGCACGTCTTCCCCCCCGACCTGATCGCCCGTCGTGACGAGCTCCTGCGCGAGGAGGCCGCCTTCCGCGAGGTCTACCCGCAGGAGGACGCGGCGCTCGTCAGCGCCGACGACGTGCTGCGTCTGGTGGAGGAGAGCGAGCTGGACGCGGCGGTGATTTGCAACTTCGCTTGGTCCGAGGTGGAGCGGGTGCGGGAGACGAACGACTACGTGCTGGAGGCGGCGCGGGCCAGCGGGGGGCGCCTGATCCCCTTCTGCATGGTGCAGCCAGCCGCGGGCGCGGAGCATGTGCGCGGCGAGATGGAGCGGGTCGCGCGGGGCGGGGCGCGCGGGATCGGCGAGCTGCGGCCGGAGCAGCAGGGCTACTCGCTGGTGCGGGGCGGGGCGGCGGCGCTCCTGGCCTGGGGCAGCAGCGCCTACGACCTGCAGCTGCTCATTCACGTCAGCGAGCCGGTGGGGCATCGCTACCCAGGCAAGCCGGCGACGCCGATGGCGGAGTTCGCGCAGTTCCTCAACCACCACCCGGAGGCGGAGGTGATCGGCGCGCACTGGGGTGGGGGCCTGCCCTTCTTCGCGCTGATGCCGGAAGTGCGCCAGGATCTTGACCGCGTGCAGGTGGACACGGCGCTGAGCCGTTCCCTCTACGATGACGCCGTGTTCCGCATCGTGGGGGATCTGCTGGGCTACGAGTCGATCCTCTTCGGCAGCGACTATCCGCTGCGGGATCCGGCCCGGGAGATCGCGCACATCCGGGGACTCGCGCTTGGGGCGGAGGAGGAGGCGGCGATCCTGGGGGAGAACGCGCGCCGCATGCTGCGCTTGTGAGAGCGGGTTCCCGGTGGCGGAGAGCGATCCACGGCTCTTCATCGCGGTCGCGGCGCCGACGGCCGTGGTGGCGGAGCTGAGCGCGACGCGCAAGCGGCTGGAGGCCGCGGGCGCGCCGCCGCTGCGCTGGGTGCGGCCGGAGGGCATGCACCTCACGCTGCGATTCCTGGGCCAGACCCCGGCCGCCGCGGTTGACGGGATCGAGGCGGCGATGCGGGAGGCGGCGGCGGCGACGCCCGCTCAGACGCCGCGGCTGGGGCGCCTGGAGCTGAACAACCGGCGACGGCCGCGGGCGCTGTGGGTAGAGCTTGGCGACGGAGCCGCGGCGTTGGCGCGGCTGGCGGAGCGGCTGGCGGCGGCGCTGGCGGAGCGCGGGTTGGCGCCCGAGGGACGCCCCTTCCGGCCGCATCTGACGCTGGCCCGAGTGCCGCCGCGGCTGCGCTCCGCGGACCGCGCGACGCTGGCGCGCCTGCTCACGACGACGCGTGCGCCCGCTCCCCTGCCGCTGCCGGTAACCGCGCTGGCCTTGATGGAGAGCAGGCTGGGCCCCGCCGGGGCGCGCTACGCGCGCCGGTCCCAGGCGACGTTGCGGGGAGCGCCGGCGGATGCGTGACGATAAGGCTTGGCGGCGAAAAGACCCGTGCCATCCGGGCGACGTTGCCGGTAGACTCGGACCGTGTCACAGACGGGCCGACGCTCGCAGACGGACCCGCGGAAACCGCGCCCACCGCAACGGCGCCTCGATCGGCACCGGCTTCGGCCGGTGCCTTTGCGTTTCCCGGGAGGACCGGCTTGGGGCGGGGGCGCTTGAGTTCGGCGGGAATGGGACGGCGCATGCAGAGTAGTCTGATCAGCAAGATCGCGAAGGCCCGCATCTACGCCGAGGAACCGGAACGGGTTTCGATCGATTCCTTGGCCTGTGAAGTACAGGGGGACAACGCCAGCCACAGCGTGGCCCTGTCGGACGGCTGCTGGCGGTGCGACTGCGGCTTCTTCGGCGACTATGGCACCTGCAGCCACGCGATGGCGCTAGAGCGCATCCTGGGCGGAATGGTCGCGGTGGGGTAAGCGGGGCCGCGCGCTAGTCCTCCACGGTGCGGAGGATGAGGCAGGCGTTCTGGCCGCCGAAACCGAATGAGTTGCTGAGCGCCACGCGCACGTCCAGATCACGAGCCCGGTTCGGCACGTAGTCCAGATCACATTCGGGGTCGGGCGTGTCCAGATTCGCGGTGGGATGCACGGTGCCGGTCTCCAGGGTGCGCACCGTGGCGACCGCCTCGATGGCGCCGGCGGCGCCGAAGGCGTGCCCGATCATGGACTTGCTGGAGCTGATCGCGACGCTGTGGGCGGCCTCGCCCAGGGCGGTCTTGATGGCGCGGGTTTCGGAAGCGTCGTTGAGGGGGGTGGAGGTGCCGTGGGCGTTGATGTAGTCGATCTCGTCCGCGCTCACGCCGGCGTCCTCCATGGCCCAGCGGATGGCGCGCACGGGGCCGGCGCCGGTCTCGTCGGGGATGACGAGGTGGTAGGCGTCGCCGCTGCAGCCGAAGCCGGCGACCTCGGCCCGTGGGCGGGCGCCCCGAGCGCGCGCGTGCGCCTCGCTCTCGAGGATGAAGGTGGCGGCGCCTTCGGCGGGGACGAAGCCGTCGCGGTCGGCGTCGAAGGGGCGCGAGGCGCGCTGGGGGTCGTCGTCCCGCTTCGTGGCGAGCGCGCGCATGACGGCGAAGCCGGCCAGGCCCAGGGCGCAGAAGCCGGCCTCCGTGCCGCCGCAGACCATGACCTCGGCGGCGCCGCGCCGGATCACCTCGGCGGCCTCGCCGATCGCCTGGGTGCCGGCGGCGCAGGCCGTGACGACGGTGGTGTTGAAGCCCAGCAGGCCGTAGCGCATGGCGACGTTGGCGGCGGCCATGTTGGGCAGGATGCGCGGGATGAAGAAGGGGTCAATGCGCATGCCCCCCCTCTCGTTGAGGACGGCGACCATCGCCTCCAGGTCGGGAAAGCCGCCGTTGCCGTTGCCCAGGACGACGCCGACGCGCTCCCGGTCCTCGGCCTCCAGGTCCAAGGCGGCGTCTTCCAAGGCCTCGCTGGTGGCGGCGACGGCGAACTGGGAGAAGCGGGCCATGCGGCGGGCGGCTTTGCGCTCCATGAAGTCCTGGGGGTCGAAGCCGCTGACCTCGCCGCCGATGGTGCAGGGGAACTGTGCGGCGTCGAACAGCTCGACGGGGGCGATGCCGCTCTCACCGGCGACGAGGCGCTGCCAGAGGCGATCCACCCCGGTTCCCAGGGGGGTAACGGCTCCCATGCCGGTGACGAAGACGCGGGGGCGCTCGCGGGTCATGGCTCTCGATCGGCGCGGGCAGATGCGGGTTGGCCGCCCGCCTCCCGCTGAATATAGGCGCGCGCTTCGGCGGCGACAAAGAGCGACCCGAGCACGCAGATCAGGTCGCCCGGGCCGGCCAGCTCGCGCGCGGCGGCCAGCGCCTGCGGCACGTCCGGCTGCACGCTGGGGACGGGGTCACCGGGCGGGAAGGCTGCGGCGGTGTCGGCGGCCGGGCGGCTGCGCGGGTGATCGGCGGCGGTGACGACCACGGCCGCGGCGTCCGCGCGCAAGCGGGCCGCCATGCCGCCGATGTCCTTGTCGCCGAGCACACCGAGGATGACCACGAGGCGCTCGTAGTCGAAGTAGTGGGGCAGGGACTCCAGCACGCGGCAGAGCGACTCATCATTGTGGGCCCCGTCCACCACGATGCGCGGCTCCTGGGCGACGGTTTCCAGGCGTCCCGGCCACTCGACGAGGGCGAGGCCGCTGTGCAGCGCCGCCGTGGGCAGCTCCAGCCCGTCCCGGCGCAGGGTGTCGATCGTGGCGACGGCGGTCGCGGCGTTTTCGATCTGGTGCAGGCCCAGCAGCGGCAACAGGAACAGCGCCTCGGCCGGCTCGCCCGGGGCGGGACGGTGGCGGCGCAAGCGAAACCACTGCCCGGCGGCTTCAACGCCGGCGGGTTCCCAGGCGTAGTCCTGGGCGACGTCGCAGAGGGGGACGGGGATGTCGGCGGTGTATTCCCGGACCGTGGCGGCCGCGGCGGGGCTGCGCTGGGGCCCGAGCACGGCGGCGGCGGTGGCGGCGTGAATGATGCCCGCCTTCTCCCAGGCGATCTTCTCGATCTCGCGGCCCAGGACGTGTACGTGCTCGTGGGAGAGGGCGGTCACGACGGCGGCGGCCTTCTGGCGCACCACGTTCGTGCAGTCCAGGCGCCCGCCGATCCCGACCTCGACCACCTGGGCGTCCACCTCGTCCTCGCGGAAGGCCGTGAAGGCCATGGCGGTCAGGATCTCGAAGGTGCTGAGGCGGCCGGGGTTCTCGGCCAGCTCCGTCTCGATGACGGGGCGGAGACGTTCGACGAGGGAGGCGAAGCGTGCCGACGAGAGGGGACGGCCGTCCAGCCGGATGCGCTCGGTGAAGTGGTCGATGTGGGGGCTGCTGAAGAAGCCGGTGCGGTAGCCCCCCGCGCGCAGGACGGACTCGATCATGGCGGCCGTGGAGCCCTTGCCCTTGGAGCCGGCCACATGCACGCAGAGGCGCCCGTCCTGCGGCTCCTCCAGCCGGCGCAGCAGGGAGGTCATCCGGTTCAAGGCGAACGCCTCCGGGACCCGGCGCGCACCGCGCCGCTCGAAGTCGGCGAAGCTGAGGATGTAGTCGACGGCGGCGGCGTATTCCAAGGCGCTGGGCCCACCCCTCTTGACTTGGGAGTGCCATGGTACGGGGCGGGCCCGTGGCGCGCAGCCGGGTGCGGGTCAGGCGGGGTCCACAGCCTCTTGACCGTCCCCTGGGCGGAGGTGGAGCCTTGCCCGGAGGCGGTGTCTGGCGCCGGGCGGCGGGAATGGAGGCGACGATGACGGCGAAGCCGGCGGCGGCGCAGACCTTGGAGGAAGCGCTGGCGGCCCTGGTGGGCGCGGAGCCGGATCTCAGGGGACTGGAAAGCGTGATCCTGGCGATCGCGGAGGGGGCCCGGACGGTGGAGCGGCTTACGCGCCGGGCGGCGCTGGCTGGGGTCCTGGGCGAGACGGGCGAAATCAACGTGCAGGGGGAACTGGTGCAGCGGCTGGACGCCGAGGGCACGGAGGCCTTCGTGCGGGCGCTGAGCGCCTGCGGCCGGGTGGCGGCGCTGGCGTGCGAGGAACTGGAGGCGATGGTCCACATCAGTGACGCAGCGGACCATCCCTTCCTGGCCCTGTTCGATCCGGTGGACGGCTCCAGCAACATCGACGTGGGGGTGACGATCGGCTCCATCTTCGGCATCCACCGGCGCCGGGACGACGCCCCGGTGATGGAAGCGTCGTTGCGGCGCCCAGGGCAGGAGCAGGTCGCCGCCTGCTACGTGATCTACGGCTCCAGCACGGTGCTGGTCCTCGCGACGCGCAGGGGCGTGGACGGCTTCACGATGGATCCGGAGAGTGGGAACTTCCTGCTCAGCCACGCCGGCATCCGGATCCCGGAGAAGGTTTCCTGCTACTCGGTGAACGAGGGCAACCAGGGGCGCTGGACAGCGGCGATGCAGGCAGCGGTGGCGTCGTTGCGGTCCCGCTACGGCCTGCGCTACGTGGGCTCGCTGGTGGCGGACTTCCATCGCAACCTGCTGAAAGGGGGCATCTTCCTCTACCCCGGCGACGGCAAGAGCCCTCAGGGCAAGTTGCGCCTGGGCTATGAGGCGAACCCGCTGAGCTTCGTGGCGGAACAGGCCGGCGGGGCGGGCAGCGACGGGCACACCCGAATCCTGGAGATCGTGCCGCAGGCGCTGCACCAGCGCACGCCCCTGATCGTGGGCAACGTGGCGCCGGTCGCGGAGGTGGTGGCGCGGCTGGCGGCGGAGGGGCCCGGCGGCGGCGCGGGAGAGCCGTAACGCGCCGCGGTGGAAATCCGTCCCTCCGTCCATGGTCCGCCCCCGGGGGTCGCGCTAGCATCGCGGCGCACGGCGCGGCGGAGGCGGCGAGGGCACCGAGCGGGCCGCAGGCGTACGAGGAGACAGCATGCAGTACGAGGAACTCGCGAGCACCGCAGGGGCCTTGGTCGCGCCGGGGAAGGGAATCCTGGCGGCGGACGAGAGTACCGGCACGATGACCAAGCGACTGGCCGGCATCGGCGTGGAATCGACGCCGGACAGCCGGCGCGCCTGGCGCGAAGTGCTCTTCACGACGCCCGAGATCGGCCAGGCCGTGAGCGGCGTCATCCTGTACGACGAAACGATCCGACAGAAGGCGTCAGACGGGCGGCCGCTGGTGGAGGTCCTCCAGAGCGGCGGCGTGATCCCAGGGATCAAGGTGGACACGGGCGCGAAGGGGCTGGCGGGATCGCCGGAGGAGAAGGTGACGGAGGGACTGGACGGGCTGCGCGAGCGGCTGAGGGAGTACGGCGAGTTGGGCGCCCGCTTCACGAAGTGGCGCGCCGTGATCGCGATCGGTGCGGGCCTGCCCACTCCCTACTGCCTGGAGGTGAATGCGCATGCCCTGGCACGCTTCGCGGCGCTCTCGCAGGAGGCGGGGCTGGCGCCCATCGTCGAGCCCGAGGTGCTGATGGACGGGGACCACGACATCGCCCGCTGCTTCGAGGTCACGGAGGCGGCGCAGCGGGCCCTCTTCCAGCAGTTGGCTGAGCAGGGCGTGGCCCTGGAGGGCGCGCTGCTCAAACCCAACATGGTCTTGTCCGGCAAGGCGGCGCCCCAGCGCGCGACGCCGGCGGAGGTGGCGACGGCAACGCTGCGCTGCTTCCTTCGCACGGTGCCGGCGGCGCTGCCCGGCGTCGTCTTCCTCTCGGGCGGCCAGACGGACGAGGAGGCAACCCTCAACCTGGATGCGATCAACCGGGCGGCGGCGGCCGAGGGCGCGCCCTGGGAGCTGAGCTACTCCTACGGCCGCGGCCTGCAGGCGACGCCACTGCAGGCCTGGGGTGGTGAGGCCGCGAACCTGGCCAAGGCCCAGGCCGCCTTGCAGCATCGGGCCCGGGTGACCGCGGCGGCCCGCAGCGGCGCCTACGATCCGGCCATGGAGCGCGCCCTGGCGGGCGTCTAGCGCCCCGCTGCGTTCGCCGCCGTGGCGCGACGCCCACACCGCTTGTTGGTCGGCAGCGGCAACGCGAACAAGATCCGCGAGATCGGCGCCCTTCTGGACCCCGGCGTTTGGCGCATCGTGACCCCGGCCGAAGCGGGGGTGGCGGAGCTGACGATCGTGGAGGACGGGGCGACGTTTCGCGAGAACGCGGCCAAGAAGGCGCGGGCCTATGCCAACGCCTCCGGACTGCCGGCGCTGGCCGACGATTCGGGGCTGGAGGTGGAGGCCCTGGGTGGCGCACCCGGGGTCCACTCCGCGCGTTATGCTGGCGGGAGCGCAACGGACGCGGCCAACCGCGCGCAGCTGCTCGCGGCGCTGGAAGGCGTACCGCAAGCAGAACGGGGGGCTCGCTTCCGAGCGGTCGTGGCGCTGTCGTTCCCGTACGGACCCAACGTCCGTTTCGGGGAGGGGAGCGTGGAGGGCCGGATCACGGACGATGAGCGCGGCGATCGGGGCTTCGGCTATGACCCGGTCTTCGCCCTGCCGGACGGACGGCGGATGTCCGAGCTGACGGGCGAGGAGAAGAACGCGATCAGTCACCGCGGGCGAGCCGTGCGGGATCTGGGCTGGGCGCTGGAAGCGCTGGCCGCGGCGCTCGCGGCGGGGCCGGACGGGAACGATGGGAACGGAGCCGGATCAGACGATGCCCCCACGAGCGGATGAGGCGCTGCGGGATCGATTCGGGCGACCGCTGCGCGACCTGCGCCTGTCGGTGACGGACCGCTGCAACTTCCGCTGCCGCTACTGCATGCCGCGCGAGGTCTTCGGGCCGGACTTCGCCTTTCTGCCTCGGGACGAGATCCTGCGTTTCGAGGAGATGACCCGGGTGGTGGGCACGCTGGCCGGCCTGGGCCTGCGCAAGGTCCGGCTGACCGGCGGCGAGCCGCTGTTGCGCAGTGACCTCGCCGGCCTCGTGGCGATGCTGCGCCAGGAGGCGGATCTGGAGATCGCGCTCACCACCAACGGCTCGCTGCTGGCGGCGCAGGCGGCCGATCTGGCGGCGGCGGGGCTGCAGCGGGTGACCGTGAGCCTGGACTCGCTCGACGACGGCGTCTTCCGCGCCATGAACGACGCCGACGTGCCCGTGGCCCGCGTCCTGGCGGGGATCGAGGCGGCGGCGGCGGCGGGCCTGCGCCCGATTAAGATCAACGCCGTGGTACGACGCGGCGTCAACGACCACACGATCGTCGACCTGGCGCGCTACTTCCACGGCAGCGGACACGTGCTGCGCCTGATCGAATACATGGACGTGGGCGCGAGCAACGGCTGGCGGCTGGACGAGGTGATGCCGGGGGCGGAGATCGTGGCGGCCATCGACGCGGCGCTGCCGTTGGAGCCGCTGCAGCCCGCCTACCGCGGCGAGGTGGCCCGGCGCTGGCGCTACCGCGACGGCGGGGGCGAGATCGGCATCATTACGTCGGTCTCACAGCCGTTCTGCGGGGACTGCACGCGGGCGCGGCTGTCGGCCGAGGGCACGCTCTACACCTGCCTCTTCGCGCATGGCGGCGCGGACCTGCGGCCGGCGCTGCGCGGGGACGACCCGACGGCGCTGGCGGCACAGCTACGAACGATCTGGGGTGCGCGCGTGGACCGCTACTCGGAGTTGCGCTCGGAAGCGACGTCGGCCCTGCCCCGGGTCGAGATGTCGTACATCGGCGGCTAGCCATGACGAGCGCGCAGAGCCGTAGGGAAGCCGCTGCCGCGCTGAGTCACGTCGACGCGCAGGGGCGCGCGCGCATGGTGGACGTGGGCGACAAGGCCGTGAGCGAGCGTCGCGCGGTGGCCGAGGGGCGCGTGCTGATGCAGGCGGAGACGCTGGCGCGGATCCGGGCCAACACGCTGGCCAAAGGCGACGTCTTGACGACGGCCGAGCTGGCGGGGGTCATGGCCGCCAAGCGCACGCATGAGTTGATCCCACTCTGCCACCCCCTGCCGCTGACCCACGTCCAGGTGGAGTGTGCCCTGGAGGAGACGGCGGCGGCGGGCTTCGGCGGCGCCGTGGCGATCCGCGCCAGCGCCCGCAGCAGCGGCCGCACGGGGGTGGAGATGGAAGCGCTGACGGCGGTGAGCGTCGCCGCCCTGACCGTCTACGACATGGCCAAAGCGGTGGACCGGGGCATGCGCATCAGCGAGGTCCGGCTGCGGCACAAGAGCGGCGGTCGCTCCGGCACGATCGATCTCGATTAAGGGCGATCTCGACTAAGGGCGATCTCGACTTAGGTGGATCTCGACGACGGGTCATCCGTGCCTGCGTCGCCGCCCTCGTGCTCGGGGAGGAGCGCCGTCACGGCGCGCAGCCCGTGATAGGCCAAGAGCAGGCGGTCGTGGGGCGTGAGGTCTACATCGACGAGGCGCTCGTCGCGCAGGGCGACGGGGTCGGGCGGGCCGAAGAGGGGTTCCTCGGCCATGCCCACTTGCAGCTCCTGCAGCGTCCCCTCCTCCGTCACGACGATGCAGCCCAGGTCCCGGTTGAGGACGCCCTCAGCTTCCACCTCGACGCCGTAGCTGAAGAGGGCGCCGGGGAACGGGGGGAAGGGGCGCAGGCGCCGCGCGGCCTCGCGCAGGAGGCGCTCCAGCTCGTCGGCGGCGCGGGCCAGGACATCGTCGGCGGCGTGCAGGCCGGCGCGGGGGGAACGCGGATCGGGCATATGCTGGGATCATAGCCCGGCAGCGGGGCCTGGATTGCGCCGCGAGATCGCGCTGGATAGGCTAGGAGGCACCGTCCCGGGCGGCAGGAAGGTGCAGCCGCATGGCGGCGGAAACCTGGACCGCACAGCTCCATGTCGAGGATGGAGCCGCGAGCGACGATGCGCCGGAGATCGCCTACGCGGAGCGCAGCGATCACCGCGGCCGCCCGGCTGCCCTCTACATCCTGGCGGAGCCGGACCGGCCCGGCAGTGAGCAGTTCATCGGTGAGCTGGTCAGCCGCATCGGGGAAGGCTACCTGGAGGGGGAGGGCTCGCTGACCGGCATCCTGCAAGGGGTGATCCGGGACCGGCACGAGGAGTTGCTGGATTGGAACCGGACGAGCCTGCCGCGCGACCAGGCGAGCTACGGCGTCTCCTGCCTGATCCTGCGCGGGGGCGAGGTCTTCCTGATGCAGGTGGGCCCAACGCTGGCGTACTACCGCCATGGGGAGCGGCTGCTGCGTCGCCGGCCGACGTCGGCGGAGGCGAGCAACGTCCTGGGCGGCGGCGATCCGGCGACGCCGGAGTTCTCGCAGCTACCCCTGAACGAGGGCGACTGGGTGCTGCTGATCAGCAGCGAGGCCGGGGCGGCGATCAGCGACGAGGCGATCGCGGCGCTGCGCGGCGCCCGCGCCGAGGACGTGCTGACCGCCCTCTACCCCCTGCTCCGGCCGCTGCCCCGGGTCTCGGCGCTGGTCGTGGCCGTGGGCGCCGCTGGGGGGGCGGAGGCAGCCGGCAGCCGGCAGCCGGCGGCGGCGGCCGAGCCCGAGGCGGCGGCGCAGCGGCCAGCCGTTGCGCCGGCCGGACCGGTGGCGGCGGCCGGGGACGATTTCGCCGACACCGAACCCGAACGGGCCGATTTCGAGTTGACGGACTTCGACGAGGTCGATTATCCGCCCCGGCGCTCGTTGCGAGCGGCGCTGGGCGGCGTTGCCGGCGGCCTGATCGGCTGGCTGCGCGGACGCAAAGGGGACGACGCCTGGCGGGACGAGACGGCCTGGAAGCCACTGGGCGCCGCGCCGTCGCAGGAAACGCCGCCGCAGAGCAGTCCGGCGGGGGCCGCCGCCTCCGCAGCGGGCGATGCCGGGGCGGGAGCAGAGGCCGATCTGCCGGCGGAAAGCCCCGCGTCCGCGCGGGCGCCCGGCGCGGAGCCGACGATGCCCCAGGCGGCGGATGCGGCCGACGACGGCGGAGCGGGCCACGACGAGGGAGAGGAGTTCGACGAGGACGGCGGGGACGGCGACGATCGGGACTTCGACGATCCGGAGGGGGGCGGGGCGCCGCCTGCGGCGGGCGCGGGGGAGGACGAATCAGGCGCGCCCGCCTCCGGCCCGGCGCCGGACGCGCCGCTCGATCGCAGCGTCGAATACCGCCTCGCGCCCGACGAGCCGGGGGCCGCCGGGACGCTGCAGGCGCGCGCGGCGGGCTGGCCCAGCAACCCGTTCACGCCCTCGGCGCCCCCCCTGCTGGAGAGCGCCCGCGACGCGGACGTGCCCCGCTTCATGCGGCCGCTGTTTGCGCTGGAGGGATCCATGGTGAGCTTCCGTCGTGGCGCATTCCGCCGGCGCGAGGGAGAGGAAGCGCAGGCAGCGCCGGCACGACCAGGGCAAGGCTGGGGGGCGCTGGCGGTGGCCGGGGTGCTGGCGGTGCTGGGGGTGGTCATCGGCGTGCTGCTGGTACCGGACCTGCTGCGGGATTCGGAGCAGGACCGCTTCGACGGCCTGATGGCGGAGGCGCGCCGGGGCCTCGCGGGGGCGGCGCTCAACGACGGTCCCGGCGCCGGGCGGGCGGAGCTGGCGGCGGCGCAGGTATCGCTGGAGGACGCGCTGCAGCTTCGGCCCCTGGACGAGGCCGCGCTGGCGCTGCAGGACGAGGTGGGCACCGCGCTGGGGCAGATTCACGCCATCGTGCGGCCGCCCGATCTGCTGGAGGTCAGCAATCTCAGCGGCCGGGTCGCGCCGCCGCTGGCCTTGTCACTCATTCAAGTGGGGGCTGAGACGCTCTACATGCTGGACGCCAGCGGGGGCCGCATCTTCGCCCTGCCGCTCGCCGGAGGCGAGCCCACGGTGATCTTCGAGGCCGGCGCGCGCTACGCGGTGCTCTTCCTCTTCGACGGCCCGCTGGCGGCGGCGCCGGTCAGCATGCAGTGGGCCGACGGCGCGGCGGGGCCGGCGCTGACGATCTTGGACGCCGAGCGCCGCCTCTATCACTACCGGCCGGGCGAAGCGGTGCGGGCGCTGGAGATGCCCCAGCGCGAGTTGCTGGGCTCCGCCGAGGCGGTGGCGGTCAACGGGGACGGCATCCACATCCTGGACGTGGCCGGCGGCGGCGTCTGGCGCTACCCCCAGCTCTCCGACGCGACGTTGCTGGAGCCGGCGCCGGCGATCGCGCGGACGGACCTCTCGGGGGCGCTCTCGCTGGCGGCCGGGGAGTCGCTCTTCGTGGCGGGGTCGGACGGACGCATCCGGCGCTTCAGCGAGGGAGTGGATCAGGGCTTCCCGCTCCTGGACCTGGACCGGGAGCTGCTGGTGCCCGCTTCGCTCGCGCTGGGCGAGTTGAGCGGCCTGCTCTACGCGGTCGATCGCGGCAACAACCGGGTGGCGATCTTCACCCCCGCGGGGGAGCTGATCGCGCAGCTGCGCGACGAAGGG
Source organism: Dehalococcoidia bacterium (assembly GCA_965247775.1). Classification (GTDB taxonomy): domain Bacteria; phylum Chloroflexota; class Dehalococcoidia; order Bin125; family Bin125. The sequence goes on along the minus strand of OZ252031.1, from coordinate 67,088 downwards.
CTGACAGGGGTGCGCGGCGTCGTGCCCGACGAGGCCAACGGCCGCCTCTACTACGTGACGGCGGACGCGCTGCTGACGTCGAGGCTGCCGCCGCTCCTCGGCTCCTGAGGGGGGCGGCATGACGCGCACGGTGCTGGGGCTGGAATCTTCCTGCGACGAGTATGCGGCGGCGGTCGTGGACGACGGCCGGGTGCTGCGGGCCTCGGTGGTGGCTTCGCAGGCGGCCCTGCACGCCCGCTACGGCGGCGTCGTGCCGGAGCTGGCCGGGCGCGAGCACTTGCGCAGCGTGGCGCCGGTGCTGGCGGCGGTGCTGGCGGAGGCTTGCACGGACTGGGAGGGGGTTGATGCGATCGCGGTCACCCAGGGGCCGGGGCTGGGCGGATCGTTGCTGGTGGGAATCAACGCCGCCAAGGCCGTGGCCTGGGCGCGGGGGCTGCCCTGCATCCCCGTCCACCATATTGAGGGTCACCTCTACGCCAACTGGCTGGAGCCGGCCCTGGCCGAGCACGGCGGCGAGCCGCCGCCCTTCCCGCTGCTCTGCCTGGTGGTCAGCGGCGGCCATACAGAGTTGCTGCTGATGTCGGACCACGGGCGCTTCCGCCGCCTGGGCGGCACCCGCGACGACGCCGCCGGGGAGGCCTTCGACAAGGTGGCGCGGCTGCTCGGGCTGCCCTTCCCCGGCGGGCCGGCAATCGAGAGGGTCGCGGCGGCCTGCCCGACGAGCGCGGAGGCCCTGCCGCGGGCCTGGCTGCCGGAGGGCTACGACTTCTCCTTCAGCGGCCTCAAGACCGCGGTGCTGCACCGCGTGCGGGCGGGCGCGGCGGCGGCGGATCCCGGTCCGCTCGCACGTGCCTTTCAGGAGTCGGTCGTGGACGTGCTGGCGGCGAAGACGGCGCGCGCCGCCGGGGAGTTCGGCGCGCGCGCGGTGATCGTCGCGGGGGGCGTGGCGGCCAACGGGGCCCTGCGCCGGGCGCTGCGGGAGCGCTGCCCGGCGCCGGTGCGCTGGCCGCCGCCCTCGCTCTGCACCGACAACGCGGCCATGATCGCCGCGGCCGCGCACTACCGCCCGCAGGCGGATGCGGCGCTCGCCTTCGACCTGTTCAGCACGTCGGGCCCCGGTGTCTTCCAGCCGGGACGAAGCTAGGGCATCGCGTTGGGGCTGGGGCGGGGGCCGCCGGTCCGGGGCGGCGGCGCCAGGCGCGCCAGGGGGCAGACGGCACAGGACCCGAAGCGGCAGTAGCAGCGTTCCAGATCCAGCAGCGCCTGCGTCTCGGCGTTGCGCAGCGGCCGCAGGCCGCCCGCTCGGAGGCCGCCCACTCGGAGGCCGGCCGCGACCGCAGGCGGCGCCTCCAAGCGAGCGCGCAGCACGGCCGTGCGCGCGTAGCGCGCCCCCGGCAGGTCCAGCCAGCGGAGGAGCGCCTCTTCGCCGGGAGCGGCCCCGGGCAGGGCCAGCGCCAAGGGATAGGCGACGTCCACCAGCAGCTGGCGGGCGCGCACCGGCCCCAGCAACCCAGGCAGGCGCAAGCGCTCGGCGGCGGTCGGCGGCGGCAAGCTCGCCAGGCCCGCGAGTCCGCCGGCCAGGGATCCGTCGCCGCCCCCGGCGAGTCGCGCCATGAGCAGCGCGGCCGCGCGCAGGCGCCGTCGCAGCCGGTTGGCCGGACGCCCGGGACGCCCCGGCGGCGGCGCGCCCGCCCCGGCCTCCCGCAAGAGGCGGGCGAGCAGGGCGGCGTCTCCGGCGGCGGCGGCGCGGACGAGCGCGGACCAAGCGAGGCGCCCGCAGAGGTGCGCCATGGGCCGCTCGTTGCCGCCCTGCGCGAGCGCCTCCAGGAGCGCGCGCGCGGCCACGACGTCCGGCTCCGCCTGCACAAGGCGCGCCCGCAGACGCACGACCTTGGCGCGCAGCCGCTCGCGGGCCAGCCGCCGGAGGCGGGCCCGCACGGCGGGGGCGCCCGCCCGGCCGACGATCCCCTGGCAGGGCGGCGGGGGCACGGCTGGCGCCCGGGGCGCCAGCGCGGCCCGGCGGGCCGGTCCCGCGACCGCCCCGCGCGCGCGCCCCGCGGGCGGTGGCGAGAGCGGGGCGTGCAGGTGCAGCAGGACCCCATCGTAGGCGGGGTCCGCGTGATGCCCGTGGCCGCGCCAGTCCTGCGGCCGGCGGTGGATCTCCACGTCTCCCCGCAGCGGTGGACCCCGCTCGGGCAGCAGCAGGGCGCCGCGGAAGTCCGGACCGGGGCCGTGGTTCCAGGTCCCGGCGAAGAGCACCCGCAGGGGACGGCCGTCCGCCGCGCACAGCCAGGCGGGCGGCGCCAGCGCCCAGCGCTGTTGCAGCACCCGTTCGCTCGTCAGGGCAAGGCCGGCGGGCCGCTTGGGGGACGGGTCCGGGCGGGAACTCACGACGCCCCCCGCCCTCGCTCGCCGGCCGGAGGCGGGCCGGCCGGGGCCGCCGGGACGGTCTCGTAGAAGCCGGCCTCCTCCGCGATCAGGCTCAGCAGGCGCGCAGACGGGCCGCGCGGACGGTAGCGTCCCGTCTCCCACTCGGAAACCGTCTGCTGGCGGGCGTTCACCTCCTGCGCGAACTCGCGCTGGCTCAAGCCCAAGTGACGGCGCAGGCCACGCACCGTGCCCGACGTCCAGCGGCGGTCGCGGGGCTGCGGCCCGCGTGGCTGGTAAGGGCTCATGCACCCCATGCTACACGGAAACGTGTAGAGCGGCGAAGCGGCGGCGCCCGGATCGCGCCGCGGCGCCCGGATGTGCTCCGGCCGCTTGCATCTCCCCCGCGCCTGCCGATAGGATTCGCTCTGGCACTCGTCCGACGCGAGTGCTAATCCAGGCGAACGGCCGGCCCGGGTCCGCGCGGACGCGGCCGGCAGGAAGACCGTAGCAGCAAGGACTGGGGACATGGCGAAGAAGAACAGCTCGGCGACGCGGCTGGAACCGCTGGCGGATCGCTTGGTGATCAAGCCGGTGCAGCAGGAGCAGGTGCTGGCAAGCGGCATCGTGATCCCGGACACGGCGAAGGAGAAGCCTCAGCAGGGTGAGGTCATCGCGGTGGGGCCGGGCAAGCGGGACGACGGCGGCTCGCGCGTGCCCCTGGAGGTCGCTGTTGGGGACCGCATCCTCTACAAGAAGTACACCGGCCAAGAGATCAAGATCGAGCGCGAGGACCTGATCGTCCTGCAGGAGAGCGAGATCCTGGCCAAGGTGATCGTCTAGGCGCCGGCGCGAGCCGCGCGCCCGCCCGCGCCGCCCGGCGCGTCGGCCGGCCGCGGATCCCGCTCCCGGCAGGAAAGGACAGCAGATGCCGGCCAAGCAACTGGCTTTCGACATGGGCGCCCGCCGCGCGCTCAAAGAGGGCGTCGACGCGCTCGCCGACGCGGTGCGGGTGACCCTCGGCCCCAAGGGCCGCAACGTGGTCCTGGAGAAGAAGTTCGGCGCGCCGCTGATCATCAACGACGGCGTCACCATCGCCCGCGAGATCGAGCTGGAGAACCCCTTCCAGAACATGGGGGCGCAGCTGGCCAAAGAGGTCTCCATCCGCACCAACGACGTGGCCGGCGACGGCACCACCACGGCGACCGTGCTGGCGCAGGCGATCGTGCGCGAGGGGATGCGCAACATCGCCGCCGGGGCCGACCCCATGAGTCTCAAGCGGGGGCTGGACCTGGGCACCCGCACGATCGTGGAGGAGCTGCGCGGCAAGGCCCGGCCCGTGCGGGACAAGGCGGAGATCGAGGCCGTGGCCTCGATCAGCGCCGACGACCCGGCCGTGGGCGAGCAGATCGCCGACGTCATGGAGAAGGTCGGCAAGGACGGTGTGATCACCGTCGAAGAGGGCAAGGGCATCCGCATGGAGACGGAGTACACGGACGGGATGCAGGTCGACCGCGGCTACATCTCGCCCTACTTCGTGACCAACCCGGAGCGCATGGAAGCGGCCCTGGACGACGCCTACATCCTGATCACGGATCGCAAGATCTCGGCCGTGCAGGACATCGTGCCGCTGATGGAGAAGATCCTGCAGGTCAGCAAGAATCTGATCATCATCGCCGACGACGTGGATGGCGAGGCCCTGGCGACGCTGGTGGTGAACAAGCTGCGCGGCACGATCAACGTGCTGGCGGTGAAGGCGCCCGGCTTCGGCGACCGCCGCAAGGCGCAGCTGGAGGACATCGCCGTGCTGACCGGGGGCACCGTGATCACGGAGGAGCTGGGCCGCACCCTGGAGGAGGCGCAGGTCGCCGACCTGGGCCGGGCCCGGCGCATCGTGGCGAGCAAGGACGACACGACCTTCGTGGAGGGGGCCGGCTCCGACGAGGCGATCCAGAACCGCATCAAGGAGATCAAGGTCCAGGTCGACGGCACCGCCTCCGACTTCGATCGCGAGAAGCTGCAGGAGCGGCTGGCCAAGCTGGCCGGCGGCGTGGCCGTGATCAAGGTGGGCGCGCCGACCGAGGTGGAGCTGAAGGAGAAGAAGGCCAAGCTGGAAGACGCGCTCAGCGCCACCCGCGCGGCCGTCGAAGAGGGCATTGTGGCGGGTGGCGGCATCGCGCTGCTGCGCTGCGACGCTGCCCTGGCCAAGCTGGAGGAGCGGAGCGAGGGCGACGAGCAGACCGCCGTGCATCTCCTGCGCCGGGCGATCGAGTCGCCGCTGCGCCAGATCTCTCACAACGCGGGGCAGGAAGGCTCCGTGGTCATCGACGCGGTGCGCAAGCAGAAGAACTGGGACCACGGCTACGACGCCAAGCTCGATCGCTACAGCGATATGTTCAAGAGCGGCATCGTGGACCCCGTCAAGGTGGTGCGCTCCACGATCGAGAACGCGACGTCGATCGGCGGCATGGTGCTGACGACGGAGTCGCTGGTGGCGGACATCCCGCAGGCGCCGGCGGCGGCCGCCGCCCCCGAGATGCCGATGGACTACTAGCCGCCTCCGCGGCCTAAGCGGCAGACGCGGAGAGCCGGGGCCCGCGGGCCCCGGCTCTCCGCGTGTCTGCGGCCCCTCCGGGCGGCCTACTCGTCCGGCTCGGCGATGAAGCCCAGGGAGATGTCAGCGGCCGCAGCGCCCGCCGGGACGGCTGCCGCCGCCGCCTCGCCGGGGCTTGCCTGCGTGCTGAAGCCCAGCTCGCGCATCAGTTCCTCGGTCAGCCCCTCCAGCGCCTCCTCGCCCGGGAGGTCGCCGAGAAGCCCCTCGGTGCTGACGCTGCTGGGTTCGGGCAGCGGCGGCAGCTCCACTTCCGCGCGGGCGGGGATGAGCTTGCCGATGATGACGTTCTCCTTGAGACCGGCGAGATGGTCGACGGAGCCGTGGATGGCGGCCTCCGTCAGCACCCGCGTGGTTTCCTGGAAGGAGGCGGCGGAGAGCCAGGATTCCTGCGAGAGCGAGGCCTTGGTCACTCCCAGCAGCACCGGCTGGGCGCTGGCGGGCTCGCGGCCTTCGGCGACCAGGCGGGCGTTGAGGTCTTCGTACTGGAAGCGGTCCAGCAGCTCGCCCGCTAGCAGGTCCGATTCGCCCGGCTGCCCGATGAGCACCTTGCGCAGCATCTGCCGCACGATGACCTCAATGTGCTTGTCGTTGATGTTGACGCCCTGCGCGCGGTAGACCTGCTGGACCTCGGTGACCAGGTAGCGGTGGACGGCGTCCACGCCCAGGGTGCGCAGGATCTCCTGCGGGTTGACGGAGCCTTCGGTGATGCGGTCCCCCGCCTCCACGTGGTCGCCCTCGGCCACCCGCAGCCGCGCCGCCGCGGGGATGGCGTACTCGCGGATGTCCTGGTGCTCGTAGACGATGGCCAGCTTGCGCGTGCGCGCCTTGCGTTCCACCCGTCCGGCGACGCGCGCCAGGATCTGCCTGCTCTCCGTGTCCTCCCGCTCCTTGCGTTTCGTGCTCTTCTTCTCCGCGGCGGCCGCGGCGGCCGCATCGCCGCCGCTGCTGGGCAGGTGCGCGAGCACAGCGCCCTCTTCCACCAGGGCGCCGGCTTTGGCCGTGACGCGCGCGCCGGCCGGGAGATCGTACTCGTCGCGATAGGTCTCCGTGGCGGTGACGCGGACCTTGCGCACCTCGCCTTCGCGCAGGATGGAGAGCTGGCCGTCGATCTCGGCGATGGTGGCCTGCCCCTTGGGGGCGCGCGCCTCGAAGAGTTCTTCCACGCGCGGCAGGCCGCTGGTGATGTCCCGGCCGTCGGCGACGCCGCCGGTGTGGAAGGTGCGCATGGTCAGCTGTGTGCCGGGCTCGCCGATGCTTTGGGCCGCGATGATGCCCACGGCTTCGCCCATCTTGACCACCTCGCCGGTGGCGAGGCTGCGGCCGTAACAGCGCTGGCAGAGGCCGTTGCGCGTGCCGCAGAGCATGGGTGAGCGCAGCCGGAAGCTGCGGACGCCCTGCGCCAGCAGCGCGTCCGTGCGCTCCTCGTCCAGCATGGTTTCCGTGTCGGCAAGGATCTCGCCGGTCTCGGGCTGGACGACGGGGGCGGCCAGGAAGCGGCCGATGACGCGCTCCCGCAGCGTCTCAAAGAGACCGAGTTCCTTCGGCTCTTCCTCGAAGAGCAGTCCGGGCGGCGCCGGCCTGTCCTGGGCGCAGTCGTCCTGGCGGATGATCACGTCCTGCGAGACGTCGATCAGGCGCCGGGTGAGGTAGCCGCTGTCGGCCGTGCGCAGGGCCGTATCGGCCAGCCCCTTGCGGGCCCCGTGGGTGGAGATGAAGTACTCCAGGACGGAGAGCCCCTCGCGGAAGGAGGCGCGGATGGGCAGCTCGATGATGCGCCCGGAGGGGTCGGACATGAGGCCGCGCATGCCGGCCATCTGCCGCACCTGGGCGATGTTGCCCTTGGCGCCGCTGGAGACCATGACGTTGATGGAGCCGTACGCGTCCATGTTGTCGGAGATGGCGTCGGACACCGCGTCAGTCGTCTCGGTCCAGATATCCACGGTCTTGCTGTAGCGCTCCTGGTCCGTCATGAGGCCCAGCTGGAACTGCTCGCGGACCTCTTCCACGGCGGCCTCGGCCTTGCGCAGCAGCTCCCCCTTGCGCTCCGGCACGCGCAGTTCGTCCACGGCGATCGTCACGCCGGACTGGGTGCCGTAGCGGAAGCCGATGTCCTTGATCTTGTCGGCCATGAGGGCGGTGGCCTCGCTGCCCAGCTCCTTGTGCGTGGCGGAGACCAACTCCCGCAAGGTCTTCTTGTCGAGCAGCGTGTTCTGGAAAGGCAGCTCGTCCGGGACGACCTGGTCGAAGATGATGCGCCCCGCGGTGGTCTCGACGAGGGCGCCCCCGGTGCGCGCGTCGCGCGCCCGGATCCTGGCATGCAGGTCCAGCTGGCCCAGGTCGTAGGCGAGGCGGGCTTCCTCGAAGGAGCCGAAGAGGCCCCGCGGGGGCGGGCCGGGCTCGTAGGCGCCGCGCGCGCGCTGCTTGACGGTGGTCAGGTAGTAGCAGCCCATGACCATGTCCAGGGTGGGCGCGATGACCGGCTCGCCCGAGGAGGGCAGGAGCAGATTCTTGGTGCTGAGCATGATCTGGCGCGCCTCGGCCACGGCCTCCCGGCTGAGGGGCACGTGCACGGCCATTTGGTCGCCGTCGAAGTCCGCGTTGAAGGCGGAGCAGACCAAGGGGTGGATCTGGATGGCGCTGCCGTCCACGAGCACGGGCTCGAAGGCCTGGATACCCAGGCGGTGCAGGGTGGGCGCGCGGTTCAGCAGCACGGGCCGCTGGCGTACGACGTCCTCCAGCACGTCCCACACCTCGGGCCGGGCCCGCTCCACCACCCGCTTGGCGCTCTTGATGTTGTGCGCCAGCCCCCGCGCGACCAGCTCATGCATGATGAAGGGCTTGAAGAGTTCCAGCGCCATGCGCTTGGGCAGGCCGCATTCGTGCAGCTTGAGCGTGGGCCCCACGACGATGACTGAGCGGCCGGCGTAGTCCACGCGCTTGCCCAGCAGGTTCTGGCGGAAGCGCCCTTGCTTGCCCTTGAGCAGGTCGGAGAGGCTCTTCAGCTTGTGGCTGCCGCTGCCGGTCACCGCGCGGCCGCGCCGGCCGTTGTCGATCAGGGAGTCGACGGCCTCCTGCAGCATGCGCTTCTCGTTGCGGATGATGATTTCCGGTGCGCCCAGTTCCAGCAGCCGCTTGAGGCGGTTGTTGCGGTTGATCACGCGGCGGTAGAGATCGTTGAGGTCGGAGGTGGCGAAGCGGCCGCCGTCCAGCTGCACCATGGGGCGCAGGTCCGGCGGCAGCACGGGCAAGGCGCGGAAGACCATCCAGATCGGACGGTTGCCCGACTTGCGCAGCGCCTCCACGACGCGCAGGCGCTTCATGGCCTTCTTGCGGCGCTGGCCGGAGGTGGTGGCGACTTCCTCTTGCAGGGCGACGCTCAGCTCGGGCAGCTGCACGCGCTCGAGCACGGGGAGGACGGCTTCGGCGCCCATGCCCATGCTGATCACGCCGGGGTAGCGCTCCTGCAGTTCGGCGGCCCGCTCTTCGCTGATCACGGCGTTGGTGAAGTCCATGGTCTCAAGGGGGCTCTGCAGCGCTTCCAGCTCCTGCATGCGCTCTTCCACCTCGGCCTGGGCCCGCTCGCGGACGCCGGCCAACCGCTCCCGCAGGGCTTCCTCCTGCGCGAAGACGTCGTCGCGGGTCTGCTTCTCGTCCGCCTCCGCCTGGGCGGCGATCTTCTTCTCGGCGGCGGCGGCGTCCCTCTCCGCCCGGGCCAGCTTCTTTTCCAGGGCCGTGTCGAGCTTCTTGATCATGCGCTCGGCGACGACGCCGCCGCCGCGCTCCACGATGACGACGTCTTCCAGCTTGAAGTTGCGCCGGGCCTTCTTGCCGTCGAACTCCTTGAGCAGGGCGGTGAAGTCCTTGGCCGTCTGCTTGAGTGCGGCGAGATGGGTCTTGTTGGCGTCCTTGCTAGCTTTGGCGCCGGCGCGGAGCGCGTCCTTGATCGCCCGGAGGCGGCCCTCGCTGGCGATCTTGAGCTGCGCCAGGGCCGCTTCGATCTCCTTCTCGGCGGCTTCGGCCGCATCCTCGGCGTCCAGTTTGAGGTGCTCGATGGCCTTGGCCTTCTGCTCCTCGTTGATGCCCGTGATGAGGTACTGCGCGAAGTAGATCACGCGCTCCAGCGCGCGCGGAGAGATGTCCAGCAGCAGCGCCATGCGGCTGGGCGTGCCCTTGACGAACCAGATGTGGCTGACGGGGGCGGCCAGCTCGATGTGGCCCATGCGCTCCCGGCGCACTTTGCTGCGGGTCACTTCCACGCCGCACTTATCGCAGATGATGCCCTTGTAACGGACGCGCTTGTACTTGCCGCACATGCACTCGAAGTCCTTCTGCGGGCCGAAGATCTTCTCGCAGAAGAGCCCATCCTTCTCGGGCTTGAGCGTGCGGTAGTTGATCGTTTCCGGCTTCAGCACCTCGCCGTACGACCAGGAGCGGATCTGCTCCGCTGAGGCCAGGGCGATGCGGATGGCGTCGAAGTCATTGACCTCAAGCACGGACGGCTTCCTCTCCTTCGAACCCGGACAGGTTGACCCCGAGTTCGGGCACATCCTGTCTTGAGGTTTCCTCGATCACGACGCGCTCATCGGCCTGGTTGAGGACCTCCACGGCGAGCCCCAGGCTCTGCAGTTCCTTGACGAGCACTTTGAACGACTCGGGCACGCCCGGTTCCAGCACGGCCTCACCCTTGACGATCGCCTCGTAGGCTTTGACGCGGCCCACTACGTCGTCGCTCTTGACGGTGAGCAGTTCCTGCAGGATGTGCGCGGCGCCGTAGGCCTCCAGGGCCCAGACCTCCATCTCGCCGAAGCGCTGCCCCCCGAACTGCGCCTTGCCGCCCAGGGGTTGCTGGGTGATGAGCGAGTAGGGGCCCGTGGAGCGGGCGTGGATCTTGTCCTCCACCATGTGGCTGAGCTTCATCATGTAGATGAAGCCCACGGTGATCGGCTGGTCGAAGCGTTCCCCGTTGCGCCCGTCGAAGAGCCATTGCTTGCCGAAGAGCGGCGGGGCGCCCAGGCCCGCCTGCGCGGCGGAGTCGGCGCGGCCGTTGAGCTTCTCGTCGCTGAGGCCGCGGACGCGTTTCTGGCCCACGGATTCCAGCCACAGTTCCAACGCGGCGCGGGTGGCGGCGCCGGTCTGCGTCTCGTCGAAGATGGGGGCCGGGTCGTAGCCGTGGTCCCGCAGCCACTCGTCGGCCCGCTCGCGGTCCACGGCGGGGGCGACGGCGTGCTGGCTGGGGACGGGCGCGAAGCCGTTGGCGGCGGCGGCGCGGACGAGCCAGGCGCGGCCCATGGCGTCGGCGATCTCCTCCTCGCTGGCGCCGTCGAAGACGGGCGTCACGGCGCGGAAGCCCAGGTTGTGCGCGGCCCAGCCCAGTTGGGTTTCGAGGATTTGGCCCAGGTTCATGCGGCTGGGCACGCCGATGGGGCTGAGGATGATGTCGACGGGGGTTCCGTCCTCCAGGTAGGGCATGTCCTCGGTGGGGAGGATGCGGGAGATGACGCCTTTGTTGCCGTGGCGCCCGGCCATCTTGTCGCCCTCGGAGAGCTTGCGGCGTTCGGCGATGGTGACGCGCACCATCTGCTCGACGCCGGCCGACAGTTCGTCGTGATCCTCGCGGCGGAAGACACGGACATCGACCACGGTGCCGCGCACGCCGTGGGGGACGCGCAGGGAGGTGTCCTTCACCTCGCGCGCTTTCTCGCCGAAGATGGCGCGCAGGAGCTTCTCCTCCGCCGTCAGTTCGGTTTCGCCCTTGGGCGTGATCTTGCCGACCAGGATGTCGCCGGGGCCGACCTCCGCGCCGATGCGCACGATGCCCAGGTCGTCCAGGTCACGCAGGGACTCTTCGCCGACATTGGGGATGTCGCGGGTGATCTCCTCGGGCCCGAGCTTGGTTTCGCGCGCTTCCACCTCATGCTTGGACATGTGGATGGAGGTGAATTTGTCGTCCCGGACGAGGCTCTCGGAGACGATGATGGCGTCTTCGAAGTTGTAGCCCTCCCAGGCCATGAAGGCGACGAGGATGCTCTGTCCCAGCGCGAGTTCGCCTTTGTCGGTGGAGGAGGAGTCGGCGAGGGGCTGCCCCGCGGTCAGCCGGTCGCCCTTGGCGACGATGGGCCGCTGGTTGATGCAGGTGCCCTGATTGGAGCGCATGAACTTGAGCAGACCGAAGGTGTCCTCTTCGCCGTCGGTGTAGCGGACGCGGATCTCGTCCGCCGTGGCGCTCATCACTTCGCCGTCCTTGCGGGCGAAGACCACTTGGCCGGAGTCGTACGCGGCGGGGCGCTCCATGCCCGTGCTCACCAGGGGCACTTCGGGACGCAGCAGGGGCACGGCCTGGCGCTGCATGTTGGAGCCCATCAGGGCGCGGTTGGCGTCGTCGTGCTCCAAGAAGGGGATCAGGGAGGTGGCCACGGAGACGATCTGCCGGGGGGAGACGTCCATGAAGTCGATGTCCTCGGGCGCGACCGCCCGGAAGTCCTCGCCATCGCGGACCTCGACGCGCTCGGCGACGAAGTGGTTGTCCGCGTCCAGCGCGGCGCTGGCCTGGGCGACGGTGAAGCGGTCCTCCTCATCCGCGGTCAGGAACTCAATGTCCGCACGGACGTAGGGGCGCAGGGGGATGCTGCCGGCCTCGGCTTTGATCAGGCGCTCTTGCAAGGCCGGGGTGATCGTCTCCCCGGCCTTGCCGATGTGCCCGCCGCGCGGTCCCTCCACGTCCTCGCGCAGGACGCGGCCCACCAGGTCCGCTGCGTCGGCCGGCAGCTCGGGCACGACGCGGCGGTACGGCGTCTGGATGAAGCCGAAGTCGTTGATGACGCCGTAGGTGGCGAGGCTGCCGATGAGGCCGATGTTGGGGCCCTCCGGCGTCTCGATGGGGCAGATCCGGCCGTAGTGGCTGTGATGGACGTCGCGCACGTCGAAGCCGGCCCGGTCGCGGCTGAGGCCGCCGGGGCCGAGGGCGCTGAGCCGGCGCTTGTGGGTCAGCTCGGCCAGGGGGTTGGTCTGGTCCATGAACTGGCTCAGCTGGCTGCCGCCGAAGAATTCCTTCATCGCGGCCACCACGGGGCGGATGTTGATCAGGGCGCTGGGTGTGGCCTGCTCGGGGTCCGTGATGGTCATGCGCTCGCGGATGACCCGCTCCATGCGCAGTAGGCCCACACGGAACTGATTGAGAATGAGTTCGCCGACGGCGCGGATGCGGCGGTTGCCCAGATGGTCGATGTCGTCGGGGTGGGCCTCGCCGTTATTGATCCGGATCTGCTCTTTGACGATGGCCACCAGGTCTTCCTGGCGCAGAGTGCGCTGCTCGGTGGGGGCGCCGAGGAGGACGGCCAGGCGCTTGTTCAGCTTGTAGCGGCCGACACGGCCCAAGTCGTAGCGCCGCGGGTTGAAGAAGAGGCTGTCGACCAGCCCACGGGCATTGTCGGCGGTGGGCGGGTCGCCGGGACGCAGGCGCCGGTACACCTCCAGCAGCGCCCAGGCTTTGGTGCGCTCTTCGTCCTCGTCCAAGCTGGGCTCGCGGCCGAGGGTGGCCTCGAGGTACTGGTGCAACTCGTTTTTGTCCACCTCGGCCAGCATCGCGCGGACGCGATCATCGGTGCCGAGCTTGGTCTCGTCTTCGATCTCGGGGTCGCTGTCGACCGCGCGCAGCAGCGTGGTGACCGGGATCTTGCGCTTGCGGTCCACTTTCACGGTGAGGAGGTCGCGGTTGCTGGTCTCGAACTCCAGCCAGGCGCCGCGATTGGGAATCAGCTTGGCGGCGCAGAGGTCGCGGCCGGTCGTGGGGTCCGTGACCGTGCTGAAATAGGCGCCGGGGGAGCGCACCAGCTGGCTGACGACCACCCGCTCGGCGCCGTTGATGACGAAGGTGCCGGTGGGCGTCATCAGGGGGAAGTCGCCGAAGAAGAGTTCCTGCTCCTTGATCTCGCCGCTTTCCTTGACCACCAGTTGAACGGTGACGCGCAGCGGCGCGGAGTAGGTGAGGTCCCGCTGGCGGCACTCGTGCTCGGAGTAGGTCGGCTCCCCCACGTGGTAGTCGCCGAAGATCAGCTCCATGCGCTTGCCCGTGAAGTCCTGAATGGGCGAGATCTCGGAGAAGAGCTGCTTCAGACCCTCTTCCAAGAACCAATAGTAGGAGTCCAACTGGACACGGATCAGGTTGGGCAGCTCATGCAGCTCCGAGATGGAGGAGAAGTCGCGCCGGACCTCCGGCACCACAGTACGAACGGTGCCGGAATCCTGCGACAGGGAGACGGTGGTCATATCGGGATTCGCTCCTCAGTGACCGGCGACGGGGGACCGGAACGGACGCGGGACGAGAGTGGCTGCCAGGGCGCGCGAACGCGCGCGCGGGGGGACGCTGGCGCGGCGGACGGGTGGGATCCGGAGGCGGACCCGTCGGGAGGCGTCATGCGGGATCGGTGCTCCTCAGGCGCGGTAGGCCGTGCAGGGGTCCCTGCCGTCAACGCGGTGTCATTTGGATGGGGTGTATTTTCTGGGCATGCGCGGCCAGAGGGGATTGTACGCGCGTGGCTGGGCGGCGGTCAAGCGCGCAGAGCGAGGGCGGGCTGCAGTGAGTAGCTGGGAGCAAACGGTCTGTCGTCTGGGCAACGCTCCGGGCGAGTTGGGGACGGGGCTGGGGGAGAATCGTGGATAAGCTAGCGCGCCGGGGGACTGGGGGGGCTCCTTGCTTGTCGCTTCCCCGGGGTGGAGCGATACTCGGCGGCGCGCTCCGGAGGCTCCGGTGACCCTGCACGGCCCCCTGATCTTCAGCGGTAACGCCCATCCCGGGTTGGCGCACGCCATCTGCGACCGGCTGGACATGCCCCTGGGCCGGGCCGAAGTGACGGCCTTTTCCAACGAGAATATTTTCGTTCGCTTCTGTGAGAACGTCCGGGAGCGCGACGTATTCCTGGTCCAGCCGGGGGCGCGGCCGGTCAACGCCCGCTTCATGGAGCTGCTGATTATGATCGACGCGGCCCGCCGCGCCAGCGCCGGCCGCATCACGGCGGTGATTCCGTACTTCCCCTACGGACGCTCGGACAAGAAGGATCAGCCGCGGATCCCGATTACGGCCCGCCTGATCGCCAATCTGCTGGAGACGGCCGGGGCCAGCCGGATCTTGACGATGGACCTCCACGCGGGCCAGATCCAGGGTTTCTTCAACATCCCAACCGACGAGCTGACGGCGCTGGTGTTGCTCGCCGAGGCTTTCAAGGAGCGCGAGTTCAGCGGCGTCGTGGTGGCGCCCGACCTGGGCAGCGCCAAGCGGGCCCGCAACATGGCCGAGCGGATGGGCGCGCCGCTGGCGCTCTGTGAGAAGCGCCGTCTGGGCAACGACGACAGCGCGCAGATGCTGCACCTGATCGGCGACGTGGCGGGCCTGGACGCCCTGGTCATCGACGATGAAGTGGATACGGCGGGCACCCTCGTGGAGGTGGCCACGCTGCTCAAGGGGCATGGCGCGCGCGAGGTGTACGCGGCCTGCACGCACGGTGTCCTCTCCGGCCCGGCGATCGAGCGCATCGAGCGCAGCCCGCTCAGCCATCTCCTGGTGACGGACACGCTGCCGCCGCCCGCGTTGCCCGACGGCAAGCTGCAAACGATCAGCGTGGCGCCGCTGCTGGGCGAGGCGATCCAGCGGATCCACACCGGCCAGTCCGTGGGAGAACTCTTCCAGTAGCCGTCCGCGAGCCCCGGCCCGCTATCCTGTAGAGGCCAGCGGCTGCCTCCCCTGCGCCGCGTCCCTGCGCCGGAACGAGACCAATGGGCATCCTCAATCGCGCCAGGCAGATCCTTGGCGACTCCAACGCCCGGGAATTGCAACGCCGGCAGCCGCTGGTGGACGAGACGGCCCGCTGGGAGGAGCGCATCAGGCCGCTCAGCGATGAGGCGCTGCGCGGCAAGACGGACGAGTTCCGCCAGCGCCTGGACGATGGCGCCGACCTGGACGATCTGCTCCCGGAGGCTTTCGCGGTGGGGCGCGAGGCGGCCCGTCGCTGGCTGGAGATGCGCCATTACGACGTGCAGGTCCTGGGCGCCAGCGTGCTGCACGAGGGCAGGATCGCGGAGATGCGCACGGGCGAGGGCAAGACCTTGGTGGCGACCCTGCCCACCTATCTCAACGCCCTGGAGGGCGACGGCGTCCACGTGATCACGGTCAACGACTACCTGGCCAAGCGTGACGCCCGCTGGATGGGCGCCACCCACCACGGCCTGGGGCTGAGTGTGGCGGTGCTCCAGCATCGCGCCTCCTACCGCTACGACCCCAGCTACGACCCCACGGCGGTGGGGGACGAGGAAGCGGTGGGGGACGGGGAAGCGGTGGACGCGGACGAGCGGGCGCGGCGGGCGGCGCTGGGGGACATGCGCTTCCTGCGGCCCTGCTCCCGCACCGAGGCCTACGCCGCCGACATCACCTACGGCACGAACAACGAGTTCGGCTTCGATTACCTGCGCGACAATATGGTCACGCAGATCGAGGACAAAGTGCAGCGCCCGCTCAGCTACGCCATCGTCGATGAGGTGGACAACATCCTCATCGACGAGGCCCGGACGCCGCTGATCATCAGCGGGCAAGCGGCAGAGTCGCTGGACACCTACCAGACGTTCGCCCGCATCGTGCGGCAACTGCAGGAGGGCGCGGACTTCACGGCGGAGGCCAAGTCGCGCTCGGTGTCCCTCTCCGAGCCCGGTATCGAGAAGGTCGAGCGGATGCTGGGGATCGCCAACCTGTTCGAAGGGGAGAACGCGCGCCTGACCCGCTTCCTGGAGGCGGCGCTGCGGGCCGAGTTCATGTACCACCGCGACCAGGAGTACATGGTGCGCAACGGCCAGGTCGTGATCGTGGACGAGTTCACGGGGCGCGTGATGGAGGGCCGGCGCTACTCGGAGGGGCTGCACCAGGCGATCGAGGCCAAAGAAGGCGTGACCGTGGAGCGGGAGACCGTGACGCTCGCGACGATCACCTACCAGAACTACTTCCGTATGTACCGCAAGCTCGCGGGCATGACGGGCACCGCCGCGACGGAGGCGGAGGAATTGAGCAAGATCTACTCGCTGGAGGTGATGGTGGTCCCCACCCACCTCCCCATGATCCGCGACGATCGCGCGGACCTCATCTTTCGCTCGGAGCAAGCCAAGTTCAAATCCGTCGTGGAGGCGATCAGCGAGGCGCACACTCGTGGGCAGCCCGTGCTCGCCGGCACCTCCTCGGTCGAGACCTCGGAGGCGCTCTCGGGGATGCTGCTGCGCAACGGCATCCACCACAACGTGCTCAACGCCAAGAACCACGAGCGCGAGGCGGCCATCGTGGCGGAGGCGGGGGAGCCGGGCGCCGTGACCATCGCCACGAACATGGCCGGCCGCGGCACGGACATCAAACTGGGCGCGGGAGTGGTCGAGGAGGGCGGGCTACTGGTCATCGGCACGGAGCGGCACGAGTCGCGCCGGATCGACAATCAGCTCCGCGGGCGCTCCGGGCGCCAGGGCGATCCCGGCGCCTCGCGCTTCTACGTCTCCTTTGAGGACACGATCATGCGGCGCTTCCCCAGCGAGCGCATCTCGGGAATGATGGGCAAATTCGGCTGGGACGATGAGACGCCCATGGAGTCCGGCATGGTGGGCTGGGCGATCGAGCAGACGCAGCAGAAGGTGGAGGCGCACCACTTCGACATCCGCAAGCACCTGGTGGACTACGACGACGTGATCAACCGCCAGCGCGAAGTGATCTACGCCGAACGGGACAAGGTCCTGGCGGGGGACGATCTGCGCGCCGTCGTGACCGGGATGATCGCGGAGGCGGTGCGGGATCTGGTCCTGGGCTACGGGGCCGGACAGTCCCTCGCCTCGCTGGAGCTGGAGCCGTTCTGGACCGAGGCCGGCGGCATCCTGCCGCTGAGCGGCTTCGATCTGGACGCCGCGGCGGGCGGCTCCAACGAGGAGCTGATCGAGGCGCTGACCGAGCACGCTCTGGACGTCTACGAGAGCAAGGTGGAGGAACTCGGCGCGGACACCATGACGGCGGCGCAGCGGATGATCGCGCTGCGCATCATCGACCGCGCCTGGATCGGACATCTGACCGAGATGGACGCCTTCCGGCAGGGGGTGGGGTTGCAGGCCTACGGCCAGCAGGATCCGCTGGTGACCTACAAGCGCGAAGCCTTCGACATGTTCGACCAGCTCACCGGGACCATTCGCCGCGAGGTGACGCGGGCCATTCTGCACTTGCAGAAGCCCGCGGCCGCGGCCGGGGAGGACGCGCCGGGGGCGGGGGCCGCGGCGCCGGAGGGCAAGCGCGCCGCGCCGCGCCGCCGCGCCGTGCGTCCGGAGGCGCTGGCCGATCGCCGCGCCGCGGCCAGCGTGGGCGTACGGCAGATGCGCGAGGTCAGCGGCGCGGGAAGCCGGCCCGCGGCGGCGACGGCGACGGCAATGCCGAAAGTGGGCCGTAACGCGCCCTGTCCCTGTGGATCGGGTAAGAAATACAAGCGCTGCCACGGAGCGACAGGGTGAACGAGGTTCTGACCCGCGAGGCCGCGGTGCACGTGGCGGCGTTCCGCAGCGATTTGCGGGCGGGCCGGCCCTGGCCGGAGGCGCTGCTGGCGGCCATCGCGAGCTGGGACATCGCGGGCGAACGTGTGGAGGGACGGCAGTACCGCTACCTGATCGCGGGGGAGGCCTTCGACTGGCTGCTGCTGGCCGAGCGGCTCTGCGATGCGGTCGCCGGGGAGGCGCTGCTGCCGGCGGCGGAGATCGAGGCACTGCTCTGGGAAGAGCGCTGGCCGGCCCCCCTGCGCGAGGAGACGTTTCGGGAGGCGCTGGGCCCCAGCAAGTACCGCGCTCATCTCAACTTCGTCTACGGGGTCCGGGTGGAAGAAGCCCTGCAACTGGCCGTGGAGGAGCAGGTCCGGAAAGATCGGGGGATCGCGGCCTTCCGGCACGATGCCCGCGGCGATGGGGACCCCTTCCAGCGGATCTACGGCGCAACCCGGGGGCCGTTGCTGCGCGACTTTCGCCAAGCCCGCGGGCAGGCGATGGTGGACCGGATCAGCCTGAGCGAGCTGAAGGAGTTCACCTACTGGCTCTTCAAGAAGCGGCTCAGCGTGCAGGATCCGGCCCGCGTGGCCAGCGACACCCGGCGCGGTCTGCAGCGGCTGCAAGCTCTGGAGGAGCTACGCGGCGGAGGCCACCCCGGCGCGGCGCCGATGGTGGCCCCCGCCGCGGCGCCCGTGATCGACGGGATCGCCGTCCCGGTCGGCTGAGGTGCGCTCCGCGGCCGCCCAGGCGACCGAGCGGGGCGTCGCGGGAGAGAGCGTCGTGAGCGAATCCGGTCCGGGCCGCGCCGCGCCGCCGGAGCACACGCTATCCAAGGCGTACGACCCGGCCGCGACGGAGAGCGCCGTCTACGCGCTCTGGGAAGCCGGCGGTTACTTCCGGCCGCAGGCCCGCCGGCTGGGGGCCGAGCCGTTCTGCATCATCATGCCGCCGCCCAACGTGACGGGGGCGCTCCACCTGGGGCACGCACTCACCGCGACGATTCAGGACACACTCACCCGCTGGCACCGCATGCTGGGCGACGAGGCCTTGTGGCTGCCCGGCGTGGATCACGCCGGTATCGCCACGCAGAACGTGGTGGAGGCCGATCTCGCCCGGGAGGGCCGCAGCCGCCACGATCTGGGGCGGGAGGCGTTTCTCGAACGCGTCTGGGAGTGGGTGCATCGCTATCGCGGACGCATCGACGAGCAGCATCGGCGGCTGGGCGCCTCCTGCGATTGGGAGCGGGAGGTGTTCACCCTGGACCCCGGCCCACAGCGAGCCGTCCGGACCACCTTCCGGCGTCTGTTCGCCGCCGGCAAGATCTACCGGGGCCACCGCATCATCAACTGGTGCCCGCGCTGCCGCACCGCCCTCTCCGACCTGGAGGTGGACTACCAGGAGGAAGCGGGACATCTCTGGCACGTGCGCTACCCGTTCGCCGAGGGGGAAGACGACGGCGACGCCCCCAGCGTCGTCATCGCCACCACGCGGCCCGAGACGATCCCGGCGGACGTGGCGGTGGCGATCAACCCGGGCGACGACCGCTGGACGCCGCTGCTCGGGCGGCAGGTCCGCATTCCCCTGCCCGGCATCGAGCGCACGATCCCGGTGATCGCGGACGCCGCCGTGGAGATGGACTTCGGCACGGGGGCGCTGAAGATCACGCCCGGCCACGACATGCTGGACTTCGAGATCGGCGAGCGGCAGGGACTGGAGGCGATCAGCGTCATTGACTGGGACGGCACGCTGACCGCGGCGGCCGGGCCCTACGCGGGGATGGAGCGGGAGGCGGCGCGGGAGCAAGCGGCGGCGGACCTGGCCGCGGCCGGGCGGCTGGTCCGGGTGGAGGATCACCCGCACAGCGTGGGGCACTGCCAGCGCTGCGGCACGGTGGTCGAGCCGCTGATCAGCAACCAGTGGTTCGTCGATGTGGAGGAGCTGGCGGCGGCGGCAGCCGCCGTCGTGCGGGAGGGCGAGGTGCGCATCCTGCCCGAGCGCTTCGCCAAGGTCTACCTGCAGTGGCTAGACAACATCCGGCCCTGGTGCATCAGCCGGCAGCTCTGGTGGGGGCATCGCATCCCCGCCTGGTACTGCCTGCGCTGTGAGGCGGAGCGGCTGCAGATGACGCAGCCGCGGACCGTCGCGCCGCAGGGAGGTCCCGGGCTGGAGCCCGGGCCCGATGGCGAGACGCTGCTCGGCACGGCGGCGGCGTTCCTGGCCGCGGGGGTGGGGGAGACGACTCTGGTGGAGCAGGTGCGCGAACTGACCGTGGGCCAGGGGGCGGAGCCCATCGTCGTCGTGGACGACCCCTTCCCCGAGGGCTGCGAAGGCTGCGGGGACGGGCCGCTGATCCAGGATCCGGACGTCCTGGACACCTGGTTCAGCAGCGGCCTCTGGCCACACTCCACCCTGGGTTGGCCGGAGCGGACGGAGGATCTGGCGCGGTTTTATCCCGGCGCGGTGATGGAGACCGGCTACGACATCCTCTTCTTCTGGGTGGCGCGGATGGTGATGCTGGGCTGCCACAACATGGACGGGGCGCCGCCTTTCCGCACCGTCTACCTGCACGGCCTCGTGCGCGACGCGCAGGGCCGCAAGATGAGTAAGAGCCTCGGCAACAGCGTCGATCCGCTCGAGGTGAGCGGGCGCTACGGCACGGACGCGTTGCGCTTCACGCTGGCCACCGGATCGACGCTGGGCAACGACATGCGCCTCACGGACGAGCGGCTGGAGGGCAGCCGCAATTTCGTCAACAAGCTCTGGAACGGGGCGCGCTTCGTGCTGGGGGAGCTGGGCGAGGCGGTGGTGGACGTGCCCTCCAGCGAGGAGCTGCGGCTGGAAGATCGCTGGATCTTGTCGCGCCTGGACGGCCTCAGCGCGGACGTGGATGGCCTGCTGCGCGACTTCCAGCTGGGCGAGGCGGGCCGGCGGATCGCCGACTACCTCTGGGGCGAGTTCTTCGACTGGTACGTGGAGGCCAGCAAAGTGCGGCTGCGGGCGGGGGACAGCACGCCGCTCGCCGTGTTGGCGCACGTCCTGGACGGCGGACTGCGGCTGCTCCACCCCTTCCTCCCCTTCGTGACGGAGGCCGTCTGGCAGGAACTGCGGTCCCACCTGGCGGGGGAAACCGGGCCGGCCTTGATCATCGCCGCCTACCCGGAGCCCAGCCGGGCCCGAGTGGACTGGGAGGCGGAGCGGGCGTTCGCCGACCTGCAGGAGGTGGTGCGGGCGATCCGGCAGGTGCGCGCGGATCGATCGGTCGAGGGGGGGCGCTGGGTCGAGGCCTACGTGGTGGCGGATCCGAACCGGGACGGCGTCCTGCGCGAGCGCGGGCCGGTGGTGGAGGCGCTGGCGCGGGCGCGGCCGCTGCACATCGTCGCCACCCGGGCCGAGGCGCCCGCCAGGCAGGTGGTCACGCAGGTGCTGGACTGGGCGGAGGTGGTGTTGCCGCTGGGGGGCCTGGTGGATCTGGCCCAGGAGCGAGCGCGACTGGGCAAGCAGATCGGCGAGGCGGAGACGCAGCGCGAGCGCCTGCAGGCGAAGCTGGCCAGCCCCGGCTTCGCGGCGAAGGCGCCGGCGGCGGTCGTGGAGCGGGAGCGGACGCGACTGCAGGAGGTGCGGCAGCGTCTGGTCGGGCTGCACGATCGACTGGGCGAGCTGGGCTGACCGGCGCGACCCGCCATCGCGGCGGCCCCTTCGGCCGGCTCTGGCGCCGCTCACAGCGCTGGTTTGACACTTAAATACACCGGCCATACGATCCGTCTGCGAAATCACGCACAACCGTCCCCGGCGGCGGCGCGTCCCCGGCGGCTGCGTGATTTCCGGGGCTCGCTGGCACCGGCTGCCCGCCGAGCGGCGGAGGCAGCCGCGCGCCCGGTTAAGCCGCGCCTGCGGGCGGGGAGGCGTCTGTGGAGCAGTTGCTCGAGAACTACGGCGCCGTCCTCCTGGCGATCCCCGTCGGCGGGATGCTCGTCCTAACGGCGCTGTTGGCCACCAAACTCCTGGCGCCGCGCCGCGCGACGCCGCTCAAGAGCCAGGTCTATGAGTGCGGCATGCTGCCCATCGGCCGGAACTGGGCGCAGATCCACGTGCGCTACTACATCTTCGCCATCCTCTTCCTGGTCTTCGACGTGGAGGTCGTGTTCCTCTTCCCCTGGGCGGCGTCGTTCCTGGGCTTGCTCGATGCGGACGGCGGCGGCTTCGACAAGGTCATCCTCTGGCAGATGGTGCTGTTCATCTTCACGCTCGTCGTGGGCCTCGCCTACGCGTGGCGGAAAGGCGTGCTGGAATGGTCGAACGAGAAGGGCCGCTGACGGTCCCGCCGTCGCCGGAAGAGGTGCGCCTGCAACCGATCGCCCCGGGCGCCCCTGTGGTGCCCTACAAGCTCGTTTTGCCGGGCGTGATGCAGGTCCCCGCGGACACGGTGATCGCGGCGGCGCGCAAGTCGTCGCTCTGGCCGATGACGTTCGGGCTGGCCTGCTGCGCCATCGAGATGATCGCCACCTACATGGCGCACCACGATCTGGACCGCTTCGGCATCGTGCCCTGGCCCTCGCCGCGCCAGAGCGACGTGATGATCGTGGCGGGCACCGTGACCAAGAAGATGGCCCCGGCGGTGAAGCTGCTCTACGAGCAGATGCCCTACCCCAAGTGGGCCATCGCCATGGGGGCCTGCGCCACCAACGGCGGTCCTTACACCCAGTACGACCGCGTGCTCCAGGGGGTGGACAAGATCATTCCCGTGGACGTCTACGTCCCGGGCTGTCCGCCGCGGCCGGAGTCGCTGATGGACGGCTTCCTGGCGCTGCAGGAGAAGATCATGGAGACGCGGGCGCGCGGCGCATGACGACGGACCGCGGGCCCCGGGCGCGCGCCGGCGCGGGCAAAGACGGGGGTGACGAGCGCCCCAAGGCGCCGCCCCCGCCGGGCAGCATTGCCGACACCTACCGCGAGGTCCTGCCGGCGCTGGACTTCGAGGCCGAACAAACGAAGTGGGATGTGGCGATCACGGTGGCGCCTCGCGATCTGCACGACGTCGTCGTCACCAGCCAGCGCGACGAGCGCCTCTCCATGGACCTCCTGCGCAACCTCACCGCCGTCGACTGGGAGGACGCCGGGCTGGAGGTGGTCTACCACCTCTTCTCCCTGCGCCATCGCCACAGCGTCTGCA
Organism: Dehalococcoidia bacterium; assembly: GCA_965247775.1. GTDB lineage: Bacteria > Chloroflexota > Dehalococcoidia > Bin125 > Bin125. Next base: position 44,400 of record OZ252031.1, on the reverse strand, counting down.
TCAAGACCCGGCTGGCGGCGGAGCGGCCCTCGCTGCCGACGGTGACGGATGTGCATCGCGGCGCGGAGTGGGCCGAGCGCGAGGCGCGTGAGATGTTCGGCATCGAGTTCGAGGGACATCCCGACCCCCGCAACCTGCTGCTGGACGAGGATCTGGACATCCATCCCCTCCTGCGCTCCCACCCGCTGGCGCCGATCGAGCTGGAGCAGGGCGTCGACGTTGAGTACTTCACCAAGCAGCACCCCCCGCCCAAGCCGGAGGCGGCGGAGGACGAGCGCGCCGCGCGCATCGCGGCGGCCAAGAAGAAGGCGGCGGCGGCGGGGGAGCAGAAGGCCGCCGCCGACCTCACCCCCGAGGAACTCGCGGCCAAGAAGGCGGAGCAGGCCGAACGGGTGAAGAAAGCGCGGGAACTGGCCGCCGCGCGCCGGGCTGAGGGACCGGCGGAGGCGATGAAGGAGAAGGCAGCCGCCCCGGCGGGAGCCGCGCCGGCCACTGATGTGGAACCCGAGGGGACCGAACCCGCCACGGCGAAAGCGCCGGCGCCGACCGCGCTCGCCGGCGCCCAGGCGGGTGGGGCCCCGGCGGCACCGAAGAAGGCCAGGGCGGACATGACGCCCGAGGAATTGGCCGAGCGCAAACAGGCGCAGGCGGAGCGGGTGACGAAGGCCCGCGCGTTGGCGGCCGCGCGGCGCGCCGAGCTGCGAGGAGAGGGCTGATGGCCGAGCGTCGGTTGACGCCGCCGGTCGTCTTCGAGGACGACTTCCAGACCGTCGACATGAACATCAACATGGGGCCCCAGCACCCCTCCACCCACGGCGTCTTCCGCATGGTCCTGACGGTGGACGGGGAGATCGTCAAGGACGTCATCCCCTACATCGGCTACCTGCATCGGGGGGCGGAGAAGCTGAGCGAGTCGCTGGACTACCGGGGATCGCTGGGCTTCCAGGACCGCACCGACTATCTGGCGGCGTTCTGCAACGAGTGGGTCCACGTCAATGCCACCGAGCGGCTGGCCGGCGTGGAGGCGCCCGAGCGGGCCGAGTACCTGCGGCTGATCCTGTCGGAACTCAACCGCATCCTCTCGCATCTGATGTTCCTCGGCGCCTTCGGGACCGACGTCGGCATCTTCGGCACCGCCTTCACCTGGGCGTTCAAGGTGCGCGAAACGATCCAGGACTTCTTCGAGGCCGTCACCGGCGACCGCATGATGTACAACTACTTCCGCGTCGGCGGCCTGGCCTGGGAGCCGCATGAGACCTTCGTCGAGGACGGCCGCTGGCTGCTGGGCGAGATCGAGCGCGGCATCGTGGACCTCGACGCCCTCATGACCCAGCACGAGATCATGATCGTGCGCTGCCGCGACGTGGGCCTGCTGTCGGCGGAAGAGGCGATCAACTTCGGCGTCACGGGGCCGATGCTGCGGGCGTCGGGGGTGCCCTTCGACCTGCGCGTGGACGAGCCCTACTCCATCTACGACCGCTTCGACTGGGAGATCCCGCTGGGCGAGCGGGGCGACGTCTACGACCGCTATCTGGTGCGGCTGGAGGAGATGCGCCAGTCGCTGAGCATCGTGCGCCAGGCGCTGGAGCAGTTGCCGACGAGTGGCCCGATCATGGCGGAGGGGCTGCCGGCGCGGCTGCGCCCGCCCCCGGGCGAGATCTACCAGCGCCAGGAGGGCCCCCGCGGCGAGTACGGCATCTACATGGTGTCGGACGGGACGGACAAGCCCTGGCGGATGAAGGTGCGCTCGCCCTGCTTCCACAACCTGGGCGCGCTCAAACATATGACGCTGGGCTCGTACATCGCCGATGCGGTCATCATCCTGGGCTCTGTGGATATCGTGCTCGGTGAGGTGGACCGCTAGATGCCGGACCCGACCGTCCTGAGCGAGTTCGCGGGCATCTCGATGCCCGACTTCGTCGACGCGCTGATCCGCATCCTCTTCGTGGTCATGCTGATGACGATCAACGCGCTGGCGTTGATCTATCTGGAGCGCAAGATCCTGGCCCGCTTCCAGGCCCGCGTGGGGCCCACCCGGACGGGGCCGGTGGGGGTCCTGCAGTCCACAGCGGACGCCCTCAAGCTGCTGACCAAGGAGGACGTGCGGCCGGGGACGGCGGACCGCTGGGTGTTCGAGCTGGCGCCGTACTTCGTCTTCGTCCCGGTCTTTCTGATGTTCGTGCCCATCCCCTTCACGCAGGACTGGTTCATCCGCGATGTGGAGCTGGGCTTCCTCTACGTCTTCGGCGTCCTGGGGCTGAACATCGTCGGCGTGGTCATGGCGGGCTGGGGCTCCGACAACAAGTACGCCCTGCTGGGCGGCATCCGCGCCGCGGCGCAGGCCATCTCCTACGAGCTGCCCATGCTGCTGGCGGCGGCGGGCGTGATCATCATCGCCGCCAGCCACCTCCAGGAGGACGGCTTGCGCGAGGGGGCGCTGAACCTGAACTTCATCGCCAACGACCAGCGCATCACGCCCTACATCATTCTGCAGCCGCTGGGCTTCGTGATCTTCATGATCGGGGCGCTGGCGGAACTGCACCGGCCGCCCTTCGACATGCCCGTGGCCGAGTCCGAGGTGGTGGGCGGCTACTTCGTCGAGTACAGCGGCATCCGCTGGAGCCTGTTCTTCCTGGCGGAGTACACGGCCCTCTTCCTGATGGTGATGCTGGGCTCCACCGTTTTCCTGGGGGGGTGGAACTTCCCCTTCGGCGAGGACGTGGGGCTGGGCCTGCAGATCGTGCTGACGCTGGCCAAAGTCAGCGCCATGCTCTTCGTGCTCTTCTGGATGCGGACCATGATGCCGCGCTTGCGTATCGACCAGCTCATGGCGTTCTCCTGGAAAGTGCTGCTGCCGTTCTCGCTGGTGCAGGTGATGGCGAACGGGATCATCTACGCCTACGGCGGCCAGGACTGGATCGTGGCCCTCGTCTCGCTGCTCCTGCTTGTTTCACTGATTGCCCTCATCTACGGTCAGATTCGGCGCAAGGCGGGGGCCGGACCGCGCACGGTGCGGCGCGAACCGGCGCGACCGCGTTTGATCACGAACACGGAGGTCGGTACCGCCGCGGGCGGTGATTGAAACGGGCGGCGCCGACCCGGGCGCCGGGCGAAGGCAGATCGCGCGGGGCACCCGCGCCGGGCCGCTGGGGAGGGTCCGTACCCGGTAGGGGGATGACGAGCGCAACCGAGGTCGTCTACTACATCATCGCCGTGCTGATGATCCTGAGTGCGCTTGGGGTCGTTCTGCTGGGCAATATCGTGCACGCCGCGATCATGTTCATCCTCGCCCTGGGCGGCGTCGCCGCCATCTACCTGATCCTGACGGTGGAGTTCCTGGCCCTGGTGCAGCTGCTGATCTACGGCGGGGCCGTCGTGATCCTGATCCTCTTCGCACTGATGCTGACGCGCGCCCGCGAGCGGCCGCAGGCCTCCTTCGGCCGGACCCGCCCCCTGGGCGTGATGGCGGCCATGGGCCTGCTGGCGGGACTGATCGGCGGCGCGGTGGCGACCAGCTGGAGCGAGCAGAGTCCGCGTGAGGCGATCGAGCCCGTGCCATTCGAGGCCATCGGGGACGCCATCTTCAGCGTCTGGATCGTCCCGTTCATCATCATCGGCATCCTCTTGTCCGTGGCCCTGGATGGGGCGATCCTGCTGGCGACGCCCGAAGAGGAGGAGGGTTAGGTGCCACCGCTGGAGAACGTGCTGGTGGTCAACGCGATCCTCTTCGCCGTTGGTGTGCTGGGCGTGCTGACCCGCCGCAACGCCATCCTGATCTTGATGTCCGTGGAGATCATGCTCAGCGCCGTGAGCTTGAACATGGTCGCCTTCGCCGTCTACGGGAAGATCGATTTCGACAATTTCACCGGCATCATCTTCGCCTTCTTCATCATCGTGATCGCCGCCGCCGAGGTGGCGCTGGCACTGGGCATCGTGGTGCGGACGTTCCGCAACCGGGCCACGGCCAACGTCGACGAAATCAACCTCCTCAAGTGGTGAACGGCCACGCCGTGACGGCGGAGACGGGGACACCGGCCTAGATGTTCTGGATCGACCACGTCTGGATCCTGCCCGCGATTCCGGTCTGCGCCTTCGGGATCCTGTTCCTGCTGGGGCGCTTCCTGCCGCGCCAGGGGGACTGGCTGTCGGTCTTCGCGATCGGCTCGGTCTTCGTGCTCTTCTTCTTCGTGCTGGAGTCGCACCTGGACTCGCTCAACGCGGGGCTGGGGGGGCTGGCGAACAGCGGCTTCACCTGGCTGACGATGGGGGACTTCGCGCTGCGCATCGGCTTCACGGTGGACTCGATCGCGGTGGTCATGATCGGGGTGGTCGCCACGGTGTCGCTGATGGTGAACGTGTACTCCACGGAGTACATGCGGCACCACGGCAAGCCCGAGGCCCGCTACTGGTGGTACTTCACCGTGCTCAGCCTGTTCGCGACGGCCATGCTGACCTTGGTCCTGGCGGACAACTTCCTCTTGCTCTACATCGCCTGGGAGGGCGTGGGCCTCTGCTCCTTCCTGCTGATCGGCTTCTACCACGAGAGGCAATCGGCGGTGGAGGCGGCCAAGAAGGCCTTTGTGACGACGCGCCTGGGCGATGTGGGGCTACTGATCGGGATCATCCTCTTCTGGCGCGCGACGGGGACCTTCCAGATCTCCGAAGTCATCGACGCGGCGCAAGCCGGCCGTCTCAACGACCTGCCCCAGGTGATGGGCGACGGCTACCTCACGATGGCCACCCTCTTCGTTTTCCTGGGGGCCATGGGCAAGAGCGCGCAGGTCCCCTTCCACGTCTGGCTGCCGGACGCGATGGAAGGCCCAACGCCGGTCTCGGCGCTGATCCACGCGGCCACGATGGTGGTGGCGGGGGTCTATCTGGTCGCGCGCCTCCTGCCCCTCTTCGACGTGACGCCCGGGGGGCTGGAAGTCGTGCTGGGCGTGGGCCTGGTGACGGCGCTGCTGGCGGGCGTGATCGCGCTGGGGCAGACCGACATCAAGAAGGTGCTGGCCTACTCCACGGTGAGCCAGCTCGGCTTCATGTTCGTGGCCCTGGGGGCCGGCGCCGTGGGCGTGGCGATGTTCCATCTGGTCACGCACGCGTTCTTCAAAGCGACCCTGTTCCTGGGCTCGGGTTCGGTCATCCACATGACGGAGGAGCAGGAGGCGTCCAAGCTGGGCGGCCTCTGGTGGCGCATGCCGGTGACGGCCGGCACCTTCATCCTCTCTTCGGCAGCGCTGGCGGGAATCGCGCCGTTGTCGGGCTTCTTCTCCAAAGACGAGATCTTCACCGTCGTCAGCGCCACGCAGGACGAGGTCATCCTGGTGCTGCTGGGCGTCGCCGCCTTCCTGTCCGCGTTGTATATGACGCGGTTGGTGATCATCACGTTCCTGGGGCAGCCCAAGGATCTGGCGGTCATCCGGCGCGCGCGCGAGGCGCCCCCGTTGATGCTGATCCCCCTGGTCTTCCTCACGATCCTGACGGCGCTCGCCGGCTGGTTCGCGCTCGACCAGGTGGGCGACGCCTTCGGCTTGCCGGGCGGCGTCAACAGCTACATCTATTTCCCTGAGCCGGAGGCCTTCCACTTCGACTCGGCGCTGGCCGGCGCGACCGGTCTCGTCTCGCTGCTGGGCATCTTCACGGGCTACTGGTTCTTCTTCGGCCGCAACGCGCGCCGGGCGCAGAGCTTCCGGACCGCGCAGCCGCGCCTGGCCGCGGTGGTCGAGAACAAGTTCTATTTCGATGAGGCCTACCAGTGGACGATCAACCATGCGGTGCTGCCCCTGGGCCGCGCGGTCGCCTGGTTCGACCGCTTCATCGTCAACGACACGGGGATCAACGGTCCCGCCGACTTCACCCGGCTGGCCGCCTCCTGGCTGAAGTATCACGTGACGGGGCGGGTGCCGGACTACGCCCTGGTGATGATCGTGGGGATCGCCGCCGCAGGAGCGCTGGGCTTCCTGCTGCGGACGAGCTAGCGAGAGAAAGGGAGAGCCGGTGGACGCCGGCGAGGTCCTTCTGGCACTGCTGCTGATCCCCGGGGGCGCGGGCCTCTTGACCCTGCTCACGCCGGGCCGGCACGCCAACGCGGTCCGCGTGATCGCGCTGGTGGCGAGTCTGGCCAGCCTGACCCTCGCGACCTACGCCTTCGCCGTCTACGACTACAAAGACGGCGGCCTCCAGTTCGACCTGCAGTACGCCTGGATCGAGAATGTCGCTTTCTTCGGCGAGAACGGGATCTCCCTGCATCTCGCTGTTGACGGGATCGCCGCGCCGCTGGTTCTGCTCAACGGGATCGTTGCCTTCGCGGGCGTGCTGGTGTCGTGGAAGATCGACTACCGCAACAAGGATTTCTTCGTCCTCTTCTGGGCCCTGGTGACGGGCGTGTTCGGCGTCTACATGAGCCAGGACCTCTTCTTCTGGTTCTTCTTCTACGAACTCGCCGTGCTGCCCATGTACCTCCTGATCGTGGTTTGGGGCAGCACGAACAAGGAGTACGGCGCCATCAAGCTGACCATGGTGCTGGTGGGCGGATCGGTGCTGGTCTTCATCGGCATCTTCGCTGTCTTCGCGGAATCCGGCGCGGGCACGTTCGACATGCCGGTGCTGCGCGAGGTGGAGTTCGGCAAGTCCTTCGCCACCACCTTCTTCCCCTTCTTCATGATCGGCTGCGGGGTGCTGGCGGGCCTCTGGCCGTTCCATACCTGGTCCCCGGATGGCCACGTGGCGGCGCCCACGGCGGTCTCGATGCTGCACGCGGGCGTGCTGATGAAACTGGGGGCGTTCGGGATCATCCGGCTGGGGATCGAGATCCTGCCGGAGGGGACGGACCTGTGGATGCCCGTGCTGCTGGTGCTGGGCGGCATCGCGGCGATCTACGGGGCCTTCTCTGCCATCCACCAGACCGACCTCAAGTTCGTCATCGGCTACTCCTCCGTGAGCCATATGGGCTTCGTGCTCATGGGGCTGGGGACGATGAACACGATCGGGGTGAACGGGGCCGCCCTGCAGATGTTCAGCCACGGCGTGATGACGGCCCTCTTCTTCGCCATGGTGGGAGCGATCTACGACCAGGCGCACACCCGCGACATCAACGCCTTCGGGGGGGTCATCAAACGCATGCCGATCTTCGTGATCTTCTTCGGCATCGCCGGGCTGGCCTCCCTCGGCTTACCGGGGCTCAGTGGCTTCGTGGCGGAGTTCCACATCTTCGTGGGCACGGTGGACGTGTTCCCCTTCTGGGCGGCCATCGGGGTGCTGTCGGCCGCGGTCACGGCCGTCTACATCCTGCGGCTGCTGGGCCGGGCGGCGCTGGGGCCGTTCAATGAGCGCTGGGACCATCTGCACGATGTGACGCGTTGGGAGATGGTCGCCGGCTTGGCACTGATCGTGCCGATCGTGGCGATGGGGGTGTGGCCGGGCCCGTTCGTGGACCGCATCGCCAGCACCGTGCTGGAGTTGCCCGGGGTGGATGAGGTCGGGGGCAGCCTGGCCGGTTTGCCGATCGTGCGGGGCGGCGGCTAATGGACCTGGAATACGAACTGATCGTCCCCGAACTCGTGCTGGCCGGCTTCGCCACGCTGGTGGTCGCGCTGTCGCTCACCTTCCGCCAGGTGCAACAGGAGGTCTGGGGATACCTTTCGGCGCTGGGCCTGGCGCTGCTGCTGATCCTGACGGCGGTCTTCTACATCAATGAGAACGACGACTTCGCCAACGTCCTGGCGATCGACAACTACACCGTCCTCTTCCGCGTCTTCTTCATGGGAATCGCGCTGTTCGCGGTACTGGCGGGGATCCAATTCGCGGGGGAGCGGCTGAAGCATCACGGGGAGTTCTACGGGCTGATCATGTTCGCCACCTTGGGCATGATGCTGCTCGCCGCCTCGCGCGAGCTGATCACGGCCTACCTCTCGCTGGAGCTGATGTCGTTCAGCCTCTACATCCTGGTGGGCTTCAACAAGCTCAACCCGTTCTCCAATGAGGGCTCGCTGAAGTACATGTTGCTGGGCGCTTTCTCGTCGGCGCTGTTCCTTTACGGGCTGAGCCTGCTCTACGGCGTGACGGGGACCACGACTTACAGCGCGATCGAGCCGGACGGGGTGGAGGCGGGCCGCAACATCGCGCAGCAGCTGGCGAACTTCAACGCCTCCGTCATCGACCAGGCGCTGCCCATCCCCGGCGACGTGCGGCCGGGGTTGATCGTGGGCCTGGTGCTGGTCGTGGCCGGGCTGGGCTTCAAGGTGTCGGCCGTGCCCTTCCATCAGTGGACGCCGGACGCCTACCAGGGGGCGCCGTTGCCGGTGACGGCCTTCCTGAGCGCCGCCGGGAAGGCCGCGGCCTTCGCCTTCTTCCTGCGCCTGTTCTCGGAGGCGCTCCTGCCGGCGGCGGCCGAGTGGTCCTGGCTGGTGGCGATCATCGCCGCCATGACCATGATCACCGGCAATCTGATGGCGCTGCAGCAAACGAACCTCAAGCGCTTGATGGCGTACTCCTCCATTGGGCAGGTGGGGTATTTGCTGATCGGCATCGTGGCGCTGGACGCGGCGACGCTGACCGCGTCGCAGAACGCGGCCACGGCGCTGGTCCTGCACCTGGTGGGCTATGTGGCGACGAACATCCTTGTCTTCGCGACGCTGATCGCCTTCTACAACCGCACGGGCAAAGACGACATCACCGATCTCCGCGGCCTGGCCGAGCGCCAGCCGTTCCTGGCGCTGATCATGACGGTGGCGCTGTTCTCCTTATCGGGCATGCCGCTCTTCGCCGGCTTCGCGACGAAGTTCGTCATCTTCCAGGTGGCCTTCAGCAACGGCTATCTCTGGCTGGGGGCGATCGGCGTCACGGTCTCGTTCGTCTCGCTCTATTACTACCTGATGGTGATCAAGCAGATGTACCTCTACGAGCCAGCGGGCGAGGATCGCTCGCGCTTCCGGGTACCGGTACCGATGGCGAGTGCGCTCACGGTGCTGACGGCGAGCGTGTTCCTGATCGGCCTCTTCCCGGCGCCGCTCTTCAACGCCATCAACGATTCCACGGCGCTGCTCTTCCCCGGCCTCTGAGTGCCCCGACCCCGCGGAACGGGCGTGGCGCGGGTGCGCCTAGAGAATCGGCAGGTAGCGCTCGCGCTCGAAGTCCGTGACGTGGGCGCGGAAGGCGCGCCACTCGATGCGTTTGTTCTCCAGGAAGCTGTCGAAGACGTGCTCGCCCAGGGTCTCGCGCATCAGGGCGCTGGCCTGGAAGCGCTCGATCGCCTCGCCCAGGGAGCCGGGCAGGGTCTCGATCTTGCGAGCGCGGCGGGTGGCCTCGTCCAGGAGGAAGACGTTCTCCTCCGTGGGCGGCGGCAGCTCGTACTGCGCCTCGATGCCCCGGAGGCCGGCCGCCAGCAGCACGGCGAAGGTGAGGTAGGGGTTGCAGGCGGAGTCGGCGGCGCGGTACTCGATGCGCGTGGCCTCGTTGCGGCCGGGCTGGTGCTCCGGCACGCGGATTAGATCGCTGCGATTGCGGCTGGCCCAGGTGACGTAGACGGGGGCCTCGTAGCCGGGCTGCAGCCGCTTGTAGCTGTTGACCCACTGGTTCGTCACCAGCGTGAACTCCGGCGCGTGGCGCAGCAGTCCGGCGGTGTAGTGGCGGGCCAGGGGGGAGAGCTGGGACGCGGCGGCGTCGTCGACGAAGGCGTTGGCATCTCCCCGGAAGAGCGACTGGTGCAGATGCATGCCGCTGCCGTTCTCGCGCGCCAGGGGCTTGGGCATGAAGGAGGCGTAGACGCCATGCTTGAGCGCGATCTCCTTGACGACGAGGCGATAGGTCATGGCGGCGTCGGCCATGGTCAGCGCGTCGGTGTAGCGCAGGTCGATCTCGTGCTGGCTGGGGGCCACCTCATGGTGGCTGTAGGCGACGGCAATGCCCATCTCCTCCAGCGTGAGGACCGTCTCGCGGCGCAGGTCGCTGGCGGCGTCGAGCGGGGTGAGGTCGAAGTAGCCGCCGGCGTCGAGGGGCTCGGGATTGTCGGGCGCCTGGAAGTAGAAGTACTCGAGTTCCGGGCCCACGTAGAACGTGAAGCCGCCAGCGGCCGCGCGCTCCAGCTGACGGCGCAGGACGTAGCGTGGGTCCCCTTCGAAGGGGCGGCCGTCGGGCAGGTGGACGTCGCAGAACATGCGCGCCACGCGCTGCTGCTGCGGCCGCCAGGGCAGGACGACGAAGGTGGAGGGGTCGGGCCGGGCGATCATGTCGGACTCGTCGATGCGGGCGAAGCCCTCGATCGAGGAGCCGTCGAAGCCTATCCCATGTTCCAGCGCCGTCTCCAGCTCACCAATGGTGATGGCGAAGGACTTGAGCGAGCCCAGGATGTCGGTGAACCAGAGACGAATGAACTTGACGTCCGCTTCGCGGGCGGTGGCCAGGACGTAGTCGGTGGTGTCGGCGACCATGCGGCCCTCCCAGGCGGCAGCGGTGAGCGGGCTGGATGCTCCCGTCGCGCGGCAGGCCGGGGCGCGACGGCGCGGCTACGCGCCCTCGGCAGCGCTGCAGACCGTGTCCAGAATCAGCTGCGTCACGACGTAGGGGTCCATGTTGGCGTTGGGGCGGCGATCCTCGATGTAGCCCTTGCCGTCGCGCTTGACCTGCCAGGGGATGCGGACGGAGGCGCCGCGGTCGGCGACGTCGTAGGTGAAGTGCTCCCAATTGGCCGTCTCGTGCTCTCCCGTGAGGCGTTCCTTGATCCGGTCCCCGTAGTTCCGCACGTGCAAGGTGTGCTTGGCCTCCAGCGCTTTCGCCGCCGCGATGCAGGCCGCATAGTTCTCCCGCATCTCGGTGGTGGAGAAGTTGGTATGGGCCCCGGCGCCGTTCCAGTCACCGCGCACGGGCTTGGGATCCAGAGTGGCGCTGACGTTGAAGTCCTCCGCGAGGCGGTAGAGGAGCCAGCGCGCCAGCCACATCTCGTCGGCGACTTGGGGCGTGGCCACGGGCCCGACCTGGAACTCCCACTGGGCCGGCATGACCTCGGCGTTGGTGCCGGCGATGTGCAGCCCGGCCTCGATGCAGGCCTCGGTGTGCGCCTCCACGATCGGCCGGCCGAAGACCTCGTCCGCGCCGACGCCGCAGTAGTAGCCGAACTGGGGGGCGGGAAAGCCCTGATCGGGCCAGCCCAGCGGCCGTGCGCCCTCGAAGAACGTGTACTCCTGCTCGATGCCGAACCAGGGGTCGTGTGCGGCGTATCGCTCTGCCGTGGCGGCGCAGGCGGCGCGCTTGTTGCTGGGGTGCGGGCTCATGTCGGTGAGCAGGACTTCGGCCATGACGAGTTTGTCGTCGCCGCCGCGGACGGGGTCCGGGCAGACGAAGACGGGCCGCAGCACGCAGTCGGAGTCGTGGCCCTCGGCCTGGCCGGTGCTGGAGCCGTCGAAGCCCCAGATCGGCATCTCCTCGCCCGCCGGCAGGACCATCGTCTTGGAGCGCAGGCGCTGGGTGGGCGTGGCCCCGTCGATCCAGATGTACTCCGCCCTGATCATGTTCGCCATCGGCCCCTGCCCCTCGACTCGATCACCGCGTCGCTGCGCGCTTGCCCGGGGCGATTATACGTTTGGCCTCCGCCGCGCCCTGGTGAGCGGTGTTACGACCGAATTAACTTCGGGTCCCGGCCCGCCCGCGGCGGCGCGACGCCGGCCGCCTGCATCGCCGGGGCGCGGCGGCGCGCGGAATCGCCCTAGCGCAGCGGCTGGCTGAATCGATAGCCGACGTTGCGCACCGTCTCGATGTAGGTGTGGCTGGAACGACTGAGCTTGCTGCGCAGCCGGCGCACGTGCACGTCGACGGTGCGCGAGCCCCCGTAGTAGTTGTAGCCCCAGACGCGGTTGAGCAGCTGCTCGCGGGTGAAGACGGCGCCGGCGTGCGTCATGAGAAAGCGCAGCAGTTCGTACTCCTTGTAGGTTAGGGTCACGGCACGGCCCGCCTCGAAGAGCTGGTAGGTGCTGAGATCCATGACCAGGTCGGCGGCGGCGATCGTGTTGCCGCCGGTGGAGCGGCCGTGCCGCCAGAGGACCTGGCGCACGCGGGTCACCAGCTCCGGGGGGTGCAGGGGCGTGACGACGAAGTCGTCCAGGGCCAGGGCGGGGTCCAGCGCCTCCACCTGCTGGGGGCTGACGACGCCGAGCGCAAAGGCGTTGGCCCAGGGGTCCTGGAAGGGGGAGCGGGCGGGGGCGGCGGTATCGCGCAGGTCTAAGCAGAGGACGTCGGGCGCGGCGGCGGGGTCGGGTGCGGCATCCTCGTCGAACGCGCGCAGGCGGACGACCTCCAGCCCGGCGGCCTCCAGCCCGGGCTGGATGGCGTCGGCGAGGGCATCGTCGCCGCTGACGATCGTGACCCGAAACACGGTGCTACCCGGACGCCGGGGTTCTGTGGAACATGCCGCCCCTGCCTGGCCCCACCCTAGCGCCCCGCCCGCGCGCCGACGAGCCTCCCCAGCCGCTACGATCGGGGGGTGGATGAGTCGCACGACACGCGCGCGCGCCGCCGCGGCGCCTCCGGCCCCAAGCCGCCCTGGCTGAAGGTCCGCGCCCCGGGCGGCCCGGCCTACACGCGCCTGCGCGCCCTCATGCGCGAGTCGGACCTGCACACGGTCTGCGAGGAGGCGCACTGCCCCAACATCGCCGAGTGCTGGAGCCGGGGCACGGGCACCTTCCTCATCCTGGGCGAGGTCTGCACCCGCGCCTGCGGCTACTGCCAGATCAGGAGCGGCCGGCCGGCTCCGCTCGACTTGGACGAGCCACGACGGGTGGCGCTGGCGGTGGAGCGAATGGGCCTGCAACACGCCGTCATCACGTCCGTCAACCGCGACGACGTGCCCGACGGCGGGGCCAGCCTGTTCGTGGAGACCGTGCGCTGGATCCGCCGGCTCTCGCCGGGGACGAGCGTGGAGCTGCTGGTGCCGGACTTCGACGGCAACTGGGCAGCGCTGGACGCGGTCTTGGCGGTCGGGCCGGAGATCCTCAACCACAACACCGAAACGGTGCCCCGGCTCTATCCCCGCGTGCGGCACAAGGCCCGCTACGCGCGCAGTCTGGAGCTGTTACGCCGGGCTGACGCCTGGTCGCGGCGTCCGGTGACGAAGAGCGGGCTGATGCTAGGGCTGGGTGAAACGATGGACGAGGTCGATTTGGTGCTGGCTGACCTGCGCGCCGCCGGCTGCGACGTCCTGACGGTGGGCCAATACCTCCGTCCCAGCCTCAAGCATCTGCCGGTGGAGCGCTTTGTGCCGCCGGCGGAGTTCGACGCGCTGGGGGAGCGGGCACGGGCGCTGGGCTTCCAGCACGTGGAGTCGGGCCCGCTGGTGCGCTCTTCCTACCACGCTGAGAGCCAGGCGCCGGGGGAGGGCGCGCGCGCGCCGAGCCGGCTCGTCCCCCTGGCCGGGATCGGATGAGCGCGGGCGGGGGGGAGGGGGCAGATGGGGATCGCGATCCGGGCCTTGCGCGCTGAGGAGGTGGACGAGGCCGACAACATCTTCCGCCTCGCCTTCGGCACCTCGATCGGCCTGCCCGACCCCACCACCTTCGCCGGCGACGCGCAGCCGCTCCACTGCCGCTGGCGGGCGGACCCGGCGAGCGTGCTCGCGGCCGAGGTCGATGGGCGGCTGGCGGGCACGAACGTCGTCACGCGCTGGGGCAGTTTCGGCTCCTTCGGGCCGCTGACGGTCCACCCCGATCTCTGGGACGCGGGCGTGGCGTCGGCGCTGATGGAGCCCACGGTGGCCCGCTTCGACGCCTGGGGGCTGGACCATTCCGGCCTCTACACGCTGAGCAACAGCCCCAAGCATCTGCACCTCTACGGCAAGTTCGGCTACTGGCCGCGCTTTCTCACCGGCATCTTCGAACGGGATCTGACGGGAACGGGGGCGGCCGTCGCGGGGGATGCCGTGCGGCTCACGGAAGCCGGAGAACGTGGGGCGCGAATTGCCGCCTGCTCAGCACTGACGGACGCCGTGTGGCCGGGCCTGGACGTGCGCCACGAAATTGAGGCCGTGCTGGCGCAAGACCTGGGCGACGTCTTGCTGCTGCCCGGTCGGGACGGCGTCGATGGGCTGGCCGTCGCGCACACCGGCCCCGGCAGTGAGGCCGGAAGCGGCCGCTGTTACGTGAAGTTCGCGGCGGTGCGGCCGGGCCCGGCGGCCGGCGAGACCTTCACCCGGCTGCTCGGGGCGGTCGAGACGTTCGCCACCGGTACCGGCGCGCGGACTCTCGTGGCGGGGCTGAACACGGCCCGCACGGCCGCCTCCGCGCGACTGCTGGCGGCAGGGTTCCGGGCCGTTCAGTACGGCGTCGCGATGCAGCGGCCGGGCGTGGAGGGGTTCAACCGTCCCGACGCGTTCGTCCTGGACGACTGGCGCTGAGCCCGAGGTCCGCTCTGGGAGGCGGCGCCACTGGCGGCGCTGGATCTGGTGGACGTGTGGGACGCCGAGCGTGGCGTGCTGAGCACCGTCAGCGGTGTGGCATCGGGCCGGACGGGGATATCTCCACCACCCCGTTCTTCGGCGACCGCGTGCAGGTCTTCACGGCGGAGGGGAGTACCCGGCCGAGTTCGGGCAGAGCGGCTTCGGGTCGGGCGACCTGCGCGACCCCAATCGCGTGCGGGTGGCGGCGGACGGGACGGTCTGGGTGTCGTGCAGGGACGGCTGAGGCACTTCGACGCGGAGGGCGGCGTCATCGAGGCGGTGCAAGGGATCCCATTGCGGGGCCGCACGGGTTCGCCCTAGCCGGGGATGGCAGGCTGTACGTCGGCGACACCTTTCGCGGGGTCGTCAAGGTGCTGCGGCCCGCCTAACGCCGGGTGCTCTCCCGGATTCAGCAGGCGGCGGGCGTCTGGTAGAGTCGCTGCGGGCCGGTGTAGCTCAGTGGTAGAGCAGCTGTTTCGTAAACAGCAGGTCGAGGGTTCGAGTCCCCCCGCCGGCTCCAGACTTCCGCCCGCCGTTCGGCTCGCGGCCGCGTCTGTGAGCCGGCCGGCCGGCCACGGCGCGCGCCGGGGCATGCGCCCGCATCCCGCCACTATCCGGTACGAAAGGGCGGGTAGCGATCCGTGGTCAGCAGGAAAGCGTAGGCGCCCACCCGCCACGACCAGCGCAGCACGCCCACCGTGAAATCGAACAGCCCGCGGGGGTACGCCCCGGTGAACAGGATCGCGAACCAGGCGATGACCGTGACGACGAGGACCGCGATCCAGAGGACGACGAGCACGACGTAGTGCGGGAACGCCAGCAGCCACTTGACCAGCGGCAGCCAGCGATTGAGGTCCTCTTCGACGTTCGGGTACTCCATTCGCAGTGTGACCGCCTGCTCGTCGTCCGTCGCCGGATAGCGATCGCCCAGCAGGAGCAGGTAGGCCCAGACGCGCGTCGAGAAGCGCGCAAATTGCACGTTCCAATCGAACCACCAGCGTGGGTACTTGCGCCGGAACAGGATCAGCAGCAGTGAAGGGATGACGATCAATCCGCCGGTGCCCCAGCCGCGCTGGTCTCCGGATCCCAGGGCCGCGCAGACGATCAGGATAGGGATTGCGTAGAAGATGCGGAGGAGGGTGCTGAGCCGGCCGAGCGGCTGCTCCGGGTACGCGATCTGCAAGGTGAGCGGGTATTCCGCCGTCGTCGCGGTCGTCATTCAGGCCTCCCTGCGTTCACGGCGTCCGGGGAGACGGATGATGCCAGGTGGAGGGCGGAATAGACAAGGCCCCCCATCCGATGTCGGCGGCTGGGCGTCCCCAAGAGGATCCGTTCCGTCGTCGCGGTGCGGATGCCCGGCGTCGGGAGAGCGTCTTCGAGGCCCAACACGGCATCCTCGTTCGGCGCCGGCCGGCGACTCGTCTCAGCCGCGGGGCGACCGCCGACGCCGACGCAGCATGACGCGTGCCGGGACGGAGACGCCCGCCAGCGCGAGCCCGATGCCGACCCACCGCCAGGGGCGGCTCGTCGCCGACGACGGCTCCGCGGCCGGAGCGGTCGCACTCAGAGCGGGTAAATGGTGACCTGGTAGGGCTCCGCCAGCGTCGCCAGGAGGGCGCGAATCTTGGGCATGTGTGGCGCGGCGCGGTGGGCGTCGAGATCGGCCTGCGTCGTCCAGGCCTCCACGAGGACGAGCGCGTCCTCGTCATCGACGCTGCGAAACAACTCGTAGCGTTCGCAGCCCGCGTCCTCCGCGCGCACGATCACGCCGAGCGGCGCGAAGGCCTCCTCGAACGCGGTGCGTCCACCCGGCGCCAGGCGCATCAGGAGGGTGATTCCTACGGACACAAGAAACTCCTCTCCGGGTCGACCTTGTGGGCCGATCAGCGTTCATTGAGGCGGTAGTGCGGGGCGGCAGCCGGATCGCCAACGTCCCAGCCCGCGTAGAAGGCCCGGACGTGCGGCACGAGCGCCTCCCAGCGCGGGCGGCGGTCCCGTTCGGCCGGCGTGTCTTCGCGCCCCAGGTCTGCGCGGAGGGATTCGACCAGCGCCGCCCGGTCGATGGTGGTCAGGCGGCCGCCCCGCAGCAGCACCTGCCCATCGACGAGCACCGTGTCCACGTCGGCGCCGCGGCCGCGGTAGAGCAGCGCGTCGACGATGTCCACGGCGGGGTCCAGGTGCGGCTCCTCGATGTGGCGCAGATCGAGCAGCACGACGTCGGCGCGCTTGCCGGGCGCCAGCACCCCGATCTCTCTGCCGAAGCCGAGGGCCCGCGCGCCGGCGACGGTGGCCATGTGCAGGATCTGGGCGGAGTCGAGCGCCGGCGATCCCACGCCCGGCTCGCGATGCAGTTTGGCGGCCAGCCGCATCTCCTGGAGCAGGTCCTGGTCGTCGTTGATCGTCGCCTCGTCGATGCCCAGTGCCAGCGGCACCCCGGCGGCGCGCATGCGATTCACCGGAGCAATGCCGCTGCGCAGGCGCAGATTGAAGCTGGGGTTGTGACACACGGTCGTGCCGGTGCGGGCCAGCGCCTCGAGGTCGCCGTCGCTGAGCCAGACGCTGTGCGCGCAGGAAACCTCAGGACCCAGGAAGCCGAGTTGGTCCAGGTGCTGTACGGGCGTCAGGCCCCAGGTGCGCAGGCCGTAGCTCTTCTGGTAGGGGCTCTCCAGCAGGTGGATGTGGATCCCCGTCCCGACCTGCTGCGCTCGCTCCTTGACGCGGCACAAGAAGTCGTCGGAGCACCACTGCACGTTGCCCGGCGCGAGGAGGATGCGGACGCGGCCGGCGCCCCGGTATTGCTCCGTCAAGTCGCGGAACAGCGTCAGGTACGTATCGCTGGACATGGCGGAGGCGGCGAGGTCATCGCGCAGCGGCGTCGCGAGGTCGTCCGGCAGGGTCGTCAGAAAGGCCTCGTCGTCGTCGTACACCAGCCGATTGCGCTCCCGGTAAAAGACCGAAAACGCGACCCGCATGCCGGCCTCTTCATAAGCCTGCAGGACGCGTTGCGCATCTTCCAGCGGCTGGGGTCCCACCACGGACGTATCGTTGTGCATCACGCTGGTGATGCCGGCCTCGATCATGCAGGCGGCACCCAAAAGCGTGTCCAGGTAGGGGTCCGCCCCGCGTTTGCCGATGCGGTCCGTGATCCAGGGCTCCAGGGCGTCGTCCGGGGTACCTAGCTGAAACGGGCTGAGGCCCACGTGGTGATGGGCGTTGATCAGGCCGGGGAGCACCAGGTGATCGGTTGATCCGATCTCCTCGTCGGGGCTGTGGCGGGCGCGCAGGTCGTCTGCGGGGCCCACCTCCACGATCTCACCATCGCGCTGGAAGACGGCGCCCTGCGGTACGACGCGCGCGTCGCCGTTGCCGTCGGCGCCGGCGATCAGGTGGCGGCCCCAGATCAGCGACGACGGCATGGCCTCCTCCTGCCCCCGGTGAAGCACCCGGGCGGCGCGCGTCGAGTCTAGCGGGCCCGCCCGACCGGGCCCCGGCCGAGGGAGCGCTCCGCTCACCGTGCCCCCCGGCCAAGGGGGCACGGTGCGTCGACCCGTCCTGCCCGAGTGGAGCGGCGCGGCGCTGGTCTACGTGGAGCCGAGGCAGGTCGTGAAGGGCTTCGGCTACGCGCGCGTGGGCGGGCAGACGCCCGAGACCTACACCTCCCTGCAGGGGCCGCTGATCATGCGCCACAGCGATCGCCTAGAGCAGGAGTACGTGGCGCAGACGGGCGACTTCTTCGTCCCGCCCCACGCCGTGCACCAGATCGCGAATCCGCGCCAGGAGGGCGAGGCGGAAGTCGTCCTTTGCCGCGACGCGCCAGAGGAGATCGTCGAAGAGATCACGATCGCCTGAGCAGCCGGCCGCGAACACGTCGTCTCTCCCCAACCGTCGGGGTGGGAAACGGTTGAGGAAGACGGCGCGTCCGCGTAGGCTCAGAGGCGGTCCGGGCCCGGCGCGCGCCGGGCCCAAGCGCGAATGATCGATCGCGACGAGCGCAAGGGAGGACAGGGCGGATGGCGACCTTCGGTCAGGTGTCGATGGACTGGCAGCAGCGGATCGATTGGGACGCGGTCCGCAAGTGGCGCGTGCGGCGCGCGCGGGAGGCCATGCAGCGGCACGGGCTGGGCGCCATCGTCTGCATGTACGACGAAAACGTCCGCTACCTGACGTCCACCCTGACGCCGGGCTGGAACCGTCTCAAGCCGGGCCTGCGCTACGCCCTGTTGGTGGGCAATAAGGAGCCCATCCTCTACGAGCAGGGCGACATCGGCGTCCACGTCAGGAAGCACTCGCCCTGGATCCCGCAAGAAAATGTTCGCCACTCCTACGCTTGGATCAAGGGGGCGGCGGGCGGGGCCTCCAGCCAGCAAGTGGAGAAATTCACCAACGCCATTCTGCGCGACATGGAAGAGGCGGGCGTCAAGGGCGAGCCCATCGGCTGCGACTTCATTGACGTCAATATGATCAACGCCTTCAACACCGCCGGCCTGGAGTGGCGCGACGGCATGTCCCCCATGATGGAGGCCCGCTCCATCAAGCATGAGGGCGAGCAAGAGGGCATGCGCATCGTCGGGGCCATCTGCGACGGCCTGCATTACGAATTCTCCAAGCTCATGAAGCCGGGCATGACCGAGAACCAGGTCACCGCCTTCGGCATGAAGTACCTCTACGACATCGCCGGCATGGAGGACGTGGAGGACATCATCGTCTCCTCGGGCCCGAATGCCTGGCCCAATTGGCGCAATTTCTCGGACCGCATCATCCGTCCCGGGGAGCTGGTCATCATCGACCTGGCCGCCGTCACCTGGAACGGGTTCAAGTCCTGCTACTACCGCACCTACTGCGTGGGCGGCACCCCGACCGACGAGATGGTGAAGTACTACGACGAGGCCTACGACTGGCTGTACCGCTCGATCGAAAAGGTGAAGCCGGGCGCATCGACGGCCGACATCGCCGCCGAGTGGCCCTCCGCCAAGGAGGCCTGGGGCTACGACGAGGAAGACGAGGCGGCGGCCAACAATTGGGGGCACGGCCTGGGCCTGGCGCAGTACGACCCGCCGGTCATCTCCCGCATCTGGTCGCTGGACCACCCCCTGGAGATCCAGCCGGGCATGGTCTTCGCTTTGGAGACGCAGCACGGTAAGACGCACGACTTCGGTGTCCGCCTGGAGGAGATGCTGATCGTCAACGAGGACGGCCACGAGTTGATCTCCACCTTCCCGATCAAGGAGATCACGCTCACCGACTAGGGGCTGAGCCCCGGGGCGGTGGGCAAACGATGCCCCGACTCCTCGACCTGGACGCGGCGGCGGCCCGCGATGAGCGGCGGGCCGGGGGCAAGGCCGCCGCCCTGTCGCGGGCGCGGGGCGCAGGACTGCCCGCCCTGCCGGGCGCCGTGGTACCCGTCGGCGAAGCGGCGGCGGCCTTCGAGGCTGCCGCCGCGGCGCTGAGCGGCGGCGGCAGCGGTGCGGCCCGCCTGGCGCTGATGGAGGCGCCTCTGGCCGCGCCGCTCCTGGCCGAACTGGCGGACCGCGGCGCGGCACTGGGGCCCCGCCTCGTCGCCCGCTCCTCCAGCCCGCTGGAGGCCGAGGGGACCTGGGCCGGGGCCCTCACCTCCTACACGGATGCCGGCCCGGACGATCTGCCCGTCGTCGTGCGGGGCTGCTGGGCCTCCGCCTTCAACCGGGACGTCCTGGAGCGCTGGCAGGCGGCCGGTCTCCAAGCGTCGCAACTGGCCATGGCGGTGTTGATCCAGCCCGCGTTGGCGCTCGACGCGGGCGGGCTCGCCACCGTCGACGCCGAGGGCAACGTGACGGTCGTGGGCGTCGCGGGCGCACCGGACGCGCTGATGGCCGGCTGGGCGCGCGGCGAGCGGATGCTGGTGCGCCCGGACGGCGCGGCGGAGAGCGGCGACGACGGCAGCCTGAACACGGCGCTGGCGGGGCGGGTGGCGGCCCTCAGCCGCGACGTGCTGGAGCGTTTGGGCCTGGCCAGCATCGAGTGGGGCCGCTGCGACGGCGCGCTGCACCTCTTGCAGGCGCAGCGGGGCGTAGGCACCGCCGCCCCCGGGGATTCGGCCGCCAGCATCGACGAGGCCTACGCCTCCCCCGCGGCACGGCGCGTGGCAGCGCATGTGCTCGCCGCCCACGGTCCCCTCGGCGACGCGATGGTGCTGCCTTGGTCGCTCGCGCTGCCGTCGCCGCGCGCGCTGCCGGAAACGACCCCGACGAGCGACCCGCCCGCCGCCCTGGAACGCGTGCGCGCCATGGCCTCGGATCTGATCGCGCGGACCTGGCGCCGCCCCGCGCCCGAGGGGGCGCGCGCCGCCGCCGCGCTGCTACAGGAGCTCAGCGGGCCCGCCCCCGCGCGGGCGCTGCGGCGGCTGGACGATCTGCGGCCGTTGGGCGCGGAGGCGGGCGACGACCTCCTGGCAGAGTTCGCGGCGCTGGCCGGAGGGCTGGCGGCAGGCGGCTTGCTGCCTCACACCGCGGCCCTCTGGCGGCTGACGCCAGACGGTCTGGAGGCGATGGTCGCGCGGGGCGCGGTACCCAACACGAGTGAGGGCCCCAGCATCGATCGCTGGCGCTGGTTCCTGCACGCCACGGCCCGCGCCCAAGGGGAAGGGACGGCCGGCACGCCCGCCGCCGGCGGGCGGGGCGCGGGACGGCTCTGCCGTCTGGCGGCCGAGAGGGACGCGACACGCTTCCGCGACGGCGACGTGATCGCGGCCCGCTACCCGCTCAACTGGATGGCGCCCCTGCTCTGGCGCGCGGGCGGCTTGGTCACCAGCGACGGCAGCCCGGCCGCGCACCTGATCGAAGTGGCGCGCTGGTTGAAGGTCCCCGCCGTCGTGCATTGCGCGCTGCCCGACACGGCGCTCAGCGGCGCCCTCGTCGCCGTCGACGGCGACGCCGGCGCCGTCTCCGTCCTGCCCCTGGCACTGCGTCCGGCATAGCGTCCGACGGCCCCGCCCGATAGCCTGGGGTGCCCGCCGCCGTCGCTGGGCGGAGGCTGGGCAGCATGAGGAGGGACCGGCGTGCGCGCTGCCGTCGTCAGTACGGAACCCACGCTCTCGATACAGGACGTCCCCGAGCCCGCCGCCGACGACGGCCGCGCCCTCGTGGCCGTCCGCCGCGGGGGTATCTGCGGGACGGACGTCAAGGTCGCGACGGGGCTGATGCCGATCTCGCGCCCGGTGATCCTGGGCCACGAGATCGTTGGGACCGTGGTGCGCGCCGGGGCGCGGGGGCTGGTACCGGAGGGCCAGCGGGTGCTGCTGGACCCGGTCACCTCCTGCGGGCACTGCGATCGCTGTCACGCCAAGCAGCCCAACCTCTGCCGCAACGGCGGCCTCATGGGGCGCGACGAGGACGGCGGCTTCGCCGAGTTCGTCGCCGTCGACGAACTCCAGCTGCACTCGCTGCCCGACGCCATCCCCGACGACGAGGCGCTGCTGCTCCAGGTGACCGGCACCTGCGTGCACGCCCAGACGCTGCTCGCGCCCTTCCCGGGGGACACGGCCGTGGTGATCGGGCTGGGGGTGTCGGGGCTCATCCATTTGCAGCTGCTTCAGCAGCGCGGGGTCAAGACTGTGATCGGCGTGACCCGCTCGCGGTGGAAGCGGGACCTGGGCGAGCAGATGGGCGCGACGGCCACCGCCGCCCCCGACGACGCGCAGGCGCTCGTCGACGAGCTGACCGAGGGGCGTGGCGCAGACCTCGTCATTGAGGCGGCGGGCAACGCCCACACCGTGCGCCAGTCGATCGAGCTGGCCGGGGCCGGCGGGACCATCCTGGGCTTCGGGCTGGTCACTGCCACGGAGATCGCGGCGCCGTTCCTGCAGTGGTACCTGAAGGAGCTGACCATTGTGAACTCGCGCGCCGCGGGCGCCTGGGACTACGAACGCACGATCCGGCTGGCGGCGACGGGGCAGCTGAACCTGCGCCCCCTGCTCTCCCGGACCTACCCCTTCGACGAGGTCATCGCGGCGGTCGACGCCTGCTCCAACGATTCCAGCGTGCTCAAGGTGGCGATCGAGCTGGCCTGACGGCTGCGGAGGTGGCTATGCCCAAGTACAAGGTGGTGGTCTCGGACCAGGTTTTCCCCTCGGTCGACGTGGAGCGCGCACTCCTGGCCGGCATCGATGCGGAGCTGAGCGTGGCCAGCGGCGACGCGGCGGCGGTGCTGGAGAGCGCTCGTGACGCCGACGCCCTCCTCAACACCTACTTCTCCTTCGACAAGGATGCGCTGGGGCAGCTGGAGCGCTGCAAGATCATCGCCCGCTACGGCATCGGCGTGGACAACATCGATCTGGACTTCGCGCGCGAGCGCGGCATCGTCGTCACCAATGTCCCGGACTACTGCGTGGACGAGGTCGCGACGCACGCGCTGGCCATGATCCTGGCGCTGGCGCGCAAGCTGCCGGAGGCGGACCGGCGCACGCGCGAGGGCCAGTGGGGCGTGGGGGAGCTGGGGCCCATGACCCGCCTCTCCGAGCAGACGGTGGGGCTGGTCGGCTTCGGCCGCATCGGCCGGCGGCTGAGCGCCGTGCTGGGCGAGCTGGGGGCCACGATCGTCGTCTACGACCCGTACCTGCCCCAGGACCCGCCGGGCGTGCGCCGGATCTCTCTGGAGGAATTGCTGGCCACGTCCGACATCGTCTCACTGCACGCGCCGCTCACGGAGGAGACGCGGGGCATCATCAACGCGGGGACGCTGGCCCAGATGCGCGCCAACGCCATCCTGGTCAACACGTCGCGCGGGCCGCTCGTCGTCTTCGACGACCTCCTGGCGGCGCTGCGCGGGGGGGGGATCGGCGCGGCGGGGCTGGATGTCTTCGAGCAGGAGCCGCCGGACGCGTCGGCCTTGCCGGACCTGCCCAACCTGCTGGTCAGCCCCCACATCGCCTTCTACTCCGAGTCGGCCATCCGGGAGTCGCAGACCAAGGCGGCCACGCAGGTGATCAACGTGCTCAGCGGCGGCGCGCCCGACTACCAGGTCAACGCGGCGCGGTAGCCGGCTCGCGCGGCGGCGCCGTTGTCGTCGGTGGCAGAGACGCGACAGCTGAGATCCCCAGGCGGCATCACGACGGCCTCGCCGGACCCACGGCGACGTGGGCAGCAGGGACACTGCACGGCGTGTGCCACTGCGAGCCCGATCAGCGCTTTCTCCCGCTGACCGAGGACGCCCTCGGCGAAAACGGCGCTGTACCAGTCGTAGAACTTCTCCCAGAACTCGAGCGCGTCCTCGCCCATCTCGGCGAAGCGTTTGCGTTCCTGCGGGTCGTAGTAGCCATCGGCCATATCCCCCCTCCTCCGAAGGTCCCCACCGGATGGCGTGGACCACCCCTTCCGGCCCTGATACGCGGCCGGCCTCCGCGCGGATTGCAGGGGCCGCGGCCGACGCGTCAGACGCGCACGGCCAGGAAGCGCAGCCGCACGTAGTCCACCACCCAGCGGTCCTCGCGGTAGAGGTCGGCGTGAGTGGCCTCCTCCACCGCCGTCAGCACCCATTCGCGCCGCGCCGCCGGGACCAGCTCCAGCAGGGGACCCGCGAACATTCGCAGCCAGTCGCGCAGGCCCTGCTCGCCCGGCTCCAGGGGGGTGGGCCGATCGAAGTAGGCCAGGCGGCGCACCTCCAGGCCCTGCTCCTCCAAGCGCGTGCACTGCTGCCCGGGCGTCGGGAAGTACCAGAGTTGGGGCTGGCGCTCCCGGGGCACCCCCGCGGCCGCCAGCGCCGCCCGCAGCGCGCCCTTGACGATGTCGATGTTGCGCCGCCCCCCCATCTCCGCCACGAAGCGCCCCCCCGGCTTCAGGGCGGCCGCCACCCGCCCGAAGGCGCGCTCCTGATCCGGCACCCAGTGCAACACCGCGTTGGAGAAGACGGCGTCCACCGGTTCGGCCAGCGTGAAGTCCTGCGCGTCGGCCCGCCGGAAGGGAATCCCGGGGTGCCCGCGGCGGGCGACGGCGAGCATCCGCTGATCCCGATCGACGCCCTCGACCAGCGCGCCGGATGCGGCGATCGCCGCGGTCAGCGCCCCTGTCCCGCAGCCCAGGTCCAGGATACGCTCGCCGGGTTGCGGGTCGAGCCAGTCGACCAGATCGCGGGCCATCTCGGGCACGAAGCTGAACGCCTGCACGTACTGCTCGGCATCCCAAGCGGCGGTTCCGGTCACGCGGCTCCCCCTCCGGCGCTCGGACAGCATACGGTCCGGATTCGCAACACCTCGCGGGCTCTTGTGAGCCGCCGCCGGCTCTGCGAGACTCCCAAGACCGCAGGCTGGGCGAGCCGCCGTGCGCGCCGTGCCCAGGAAAGGGAACGCATTATGCAGTACGGCTTGTTCTCCATGCCACTCCATCCGCCCGAGCGCGACACCACCGAGTCCTACGAGATGGACATCGCGCAATTCGTCCTGGCGGACGAGCTGGGCTACAGCGAAGGCTGGATGGGGGAGCATTACACGATCCCCTGGGAGAACCATCCCGCCGTCGATCTGTTCATCGCCAACGTGCTGCCCCGGACGGAGCGGATCCGCCTGGGCACCGGCGTTGTCCTGCTGCCCATGCACGACCCGCGGCTGGTCGCGCTGCGCATCGCCTACCTGGACCACCTCTCCCGGGGCCGGCTCAACTTCGGCATCGGCTCGGGCGGGGCCCCGACGGACTTCGCCCTCTGGGACATCGACTACATCAACGGCGAGCACCGTGAGCGCAGCAAGGAGTCGATCGAGGCCATTCTCCGCATCTGGAAGGAAGACGGCCCCTTCGACTTCGAGGGCAAGTACTACAACTTCCGCATGCCCGCACCCATGCCGGAGATCCCGCTCTACCACCACATGCGGCCCTATCAGGACCCGCATCCGCCGATCGCCGTCGCCGGCCTGCATGAACGCTCCGAGACGCTCACGATGGCCGGGACCAACGGCTGGATCCCCATGAGCATCAACTACCTGCCGGAGCGCAATCTGATCGCCCACTGGGAAACAGTTTCCGGAGCGGCCCAGGCCGCCGGACGCGTGGCGGACCGGCGCGACTGGCGGATCGCGCGCGAGGTCTACGTGGCGGAGAGCGACGAGAAGGCGCGCGACGAGGTGCTCAACGGCCCCATGCGCCGCGCCTTCGAGGGCTACATGCGCAATATCCTGGGGTCGTTCGGTGCGCTCGAACTCTACAAAGCGGACCCCGACATGCCGGATGAAGGCATCACCACCGAGTACCTCATCGACAACATCTGGATCGTCGGCAGCCCCGACACCGTGACGGAGAAGCTGCGCAAGCTGTATGACGACGTGGGTGGCTTCGGCGGCGTCCTGCAGATCGCTTACGACTGGAAGCCCGAGCAGGAGCGCTTCGACAACTGCATGCGCCTCCTGGCCAACGAGGTCATGCCCAACCTCGCGGACCTGGTCCCCACGACCCCCGAGCCGGTCGCCGCGGCCGGCGACTAAGCGGCCGCGCGCCGGCCCAAGGAGCGCCCGTGCCCGAACGCGAATTCGACGGCAAGACCGTGATCATCACCGGCGCCGGCACCGGCATCGGCCGGGACATGGCGGCGCGCTTCGCCACGGCCGGCGGCCAGGTCGTCGTCACGGGCCGGCGGCAGGAATTGCTGGACACCCTGGCGGCCGAGATCGACGCGAGCGGCGGCGAGGCGCTGGTCGTGGCGGGGGACGTCAGCAGCGAAGCGCACGTGGAGACGCTCTTCGCCTCGGCGGCGGACCGCTTCGGCCCCGTGGACGTGCTGATCAACAACGCCGCCATCGCCGGCGAGGTGGGCAACATCTGGGAACTCTCGCGTGCGGGCTTCGAGGAAGCGCTGCGGATCAACCTCACCGGGCCCTGGCTCTGCAGCCGGGCGGCGGCCAAGCAGATGATGCCGCGCCGCGCCGGCAAGATCCTCAACATCGGCTCCATTTCCGGCAAGCGCCCCCTGGCCACCCGCACCCCCTACACGACCAGCAAAATGGGGCTGATCGGCATGACCCGCACCCTGGCGGTGGAGCTGGGCGAGTTCGACATCAACGTCAACCTGATCAGTCCCGGCGCCACCGAAACGGAGCGGCTGGTCCACCTGGCCGAGCAGTGGGAGCGCGACTACGACGAACTCGTCGCCGACTTCGGCAAGCTGTCCCCGCTCAAGCGCATCGTGCAGCCGCAGGACATCTCCGAACTGGCGCTCTTCCTGGCCTCCGACCGCGCCCGCAACATCACCGGCTTCGACATCAACTGTGACGCCGGGCTCTGGCCCGTCTGAGCGCCTCGCCGATACGCGGCCGGGAGACGCGCGCCCTGAAACGAGGCACCATGTCCCCACGCGTGCGGCCGCTGGGCCTGGGCAAGCAAGCGCGGCCCTTCATCGACGCCCTCTGGCGCGTCTACCGCGACGATCCGCACTGGATCCCGCCGCTGCGCCTGCAAGCCTCCGGTCAGGTCACGCCCAAGCGCAACCCTTTCCTGCGCTACGGGCGGGCGCAGCTGTTCGTGGCGGAGAGCGGAGGGGAGGTCGTGGGACGGATCTCGGCCCACACCAATCCCGAGCACGACGCGCGCTACGACGAGCGGGGCGGCTTCTTCGGCTTCTTCGAGTGCATCGACGACGCGGACTGCGCCCGGGCCCTGATCGAGACGGCGGAGGACTGGCTCGCCGGCCAGGGCGTGGATTGGATCCGTGGCCCTCTCTCGTTCACGATCAACCAGGAGACGGGCACCTTGGTCGAGGGCTTCGACACGCCGCCCATGGTCGCCATGCCGCACGGCCGCCCCTACTACGACGGCCTCCTGCAGGCCAGCGGCTACGGGAAAATCAAGGATCTGCTCGCCTGGCAGTACCCCGTGCGGGAGCCGGATCCGCGCATGCAGGCCGTGCACGAGCGGGCCCTCTCCTCCATCGACGGGATCTCCATCCGCGAGTTCGAGCGCAAGCATCTGCGGCGCGACGTCGGCATCGCGGTGGACATCTTCAACGACGCCTGGGCGGACAACTGGGGCTTCGTGCCGGTCCGCCCCGATGAGACCGACCAGCTCGCCGACGACCTCAAGCGCTTCGCCGACCCCCAGCTGACCGCCCTTGTCTCCATCCGCGATGAACCGATCGCCATGGTCGTGGCCATCCCCAACCTTAACGAGGCTGCCCGCGACCTCAACGGCCGCCTGTTCCCCTTCGGCGCCATCAAGCTGAAGTGGCGCCTCTGGCGGGGGCCGCAGACCGGACGCGTGGTGCTGCTGGGGATCCGCCAGGCCTACCGGCGTCGTGCCTTCGCCGGTCTGGCGCTCCTGCTCTTCGCGCAGATCCACCTGCGCGGCGAGCGCCGCGGCTACGACTGGGCCGAACTCGGCTGGGTGCTCGAGGACAACAACCTCCTTAATACAGGGCTGGCGCGGACGGGCGCCCGCGTCTACAAGCGCTACCGCGTCTACCAGAAGGACGGTTCCGGCGCCTAGATCACTTCACTCCGGAGTCCTCAATGGTCCTGCTAGTTGATGGCGCCGTCGATCGAAAGCGGGCCCGCCCCCAGCAGGATCAGCGCCACGCAGGCCAGCACCAGCAGGACGTTCAGTTCGTAGCCCTGAACTTCGCCGCCCTGGAACGGCAAACCGAGCTTGAACTTCGACACGGCCGTCGCGACGACCATGTTTGCGGCCAGCGGGATCGCCACCCAGCTCGTGCCCAGACCCATCAGCAGCAGCAGCCCCCCGGCGAGTTCCAGGCTAGCGACGCCGGGGGCCAGCAGGTGCGGTCGCGGGAAGCCCAGGCTCTCGAACCAGTCGCCGGTGCCGCCGATGCCCCGCCGCCACTTGCCCAGCCCGGCGTCCACGAAGATCAGCCCCAGCGCCATGCGGAGCGGCAGCGCCGCCCAGTCGATGGCGCCCGCACCGAACGGCTCCGTCAGCCAGTCCATGCTGTCCTCCTGCCCTGGGCGCTCTCGTTTGACGCTATCGCGTGGCCCTCCATACGATCGAGCGGGCGCCGCACCCGGCCCTCCCAGCGAGAGATGACGTTGCGATGAGTAAGCTTACCGAGCGGATCCGCCAGGCGCGCCGTCGAGGCGGCCGCCAGCTCGGCTTCGGCGCATCCAACGCCCGCACCGCAGCCTCGCGCGGCCTGCTGATCGCCGCCCAAGGTGGCGGCGTGGAGGGCGCGGATATCGTCGTGGTGCCGGAGGCCGGCGCGATCGGCGCGGCCGGGGGCTCCCCCGGTACCTTGGTGGGAGTCGAGATCACCCCGCTCACCGCCGCCGCCGCGGAAGCGGCGGACCGCGGCGGGGCCGACTTCGTCCTCTACGACCCGGAGCAGGCACAGGCCGAGGCGCTGATGCGCGAGCGCTTGGACTACGTCCTGCGCCTCCCCGACCGCAGCCTGGACGAGGACGAGTTGCGCGCTATCGCTACCCTGCGGCCGGCGCTGGTGGTGGCCGGCGCCGTCTCGGGGGCCCTCTCGGTTCTGGACCTCATCGCGCTGCGGCGCCTGGCGCTCCTGATCGGGGCGCCGCTGGCCCTGCCCGTCCCCTCCGATGCTAGCGGCGAGTTGCTGCAGATCCTGCGCGACTCCGGCGTCGTCGTGGTCGTGCTGGAATCGCCCAGCGCCGAAGCGGTTGCGGCGCTGGGCGAGCGAATCGCGGCGCTGCCCCTGGGCCAGCGCCGCGACGACGACGTGTCGCCCACGCTGCCCAGCCTGCCCGGCGCCGGTGTCGGCGACGACGATTTCGACGACGACGACGGGCGCAGGGCGCCCGGCCCCTAGTGGTGCTCGCCGGGCTCCTCCAGGCTGCTTTGTGCGTTGCCCGTCGCGACCCGCAGGTAGAAGAGCAGCAGCGCGAAGAGGGCCGCCGCCGCCATAATCGCCACGGTCCAGAGCACGATGGACTGACCGCTGCGCGGCTCCCCCGATTCCAGCGCCGCCTCGGGCTCCTCCGGCACCGCGCCCGGCTCGATGGCGAAGTCGAAGGCGCCCTGCACGCGCTCGCCGCTGCCCGCGAATTGCACCGTCCACGCCACCGTCAGTTCGCCCTCCTCCACCGCCTCCCCCAGATGCACGACCATCGCCCGTGCGCTATAGCCCGCGATCTTGGCTTGGCCGTCGTCCACGCGACGGCCCTCCGCGTCGATCACCGCGACGCTGTTGGCGCCGACCTCCAGCGCCAGGTCGCGATCGAAGCGCAGCAGGATGACCTCCGGCTCTTCGCCGATCGTTTCCCCCGGGGCTGGCTCGGCTTCCACCAAGGTGTCGGCCTGGGCCGTCGCCGCCGGCAGCGCCAGGACGCCCGCCAGCGCCGCGACAAGGGCGAGCGGCAACCAACGGCGTAGAGTTGGCAAGGGCATGGCGGCTCCAGCGATTCGCTCTGGGCGCATCGTAGGCAGGCCCCGCGACCCCGGGCAACCGCGCTCAGGGGCCCTCGTAGAGACGGCGTGAGCCCGGCTTGAGGCCCGTGAGGATTTCGTAGGGGATCGTCTGGCAGGCAGTCGCGAATGCGTCGAGGCTGATCGACCCCCTGCCGTCCCGGCCGATCAGCGTGGCTACGTCGCCGACGGCGGCCTCCGGCGCGGCTCTCAGATCCACCAGTGTGAGATTCATGCAGACCGCACCGACGACGGGCAGGCGCCGCCCACGCATCAGCACGACGCCGCGGTTCGAAAGAGAGCGGCGGAAACCGTCGGCGTAGCCCACGGTCATCACTCCCACGCGGGCCTCCGCCGGGGCCGTCCAGGTCCCGCCGTAGGAGACGGCGTCCCCGGCGGAGAGGTGGTGGATTTCCACCAGCCGCGCGCGCCAGGCGAAGACTGGCCGCAGGCCTTGCGCCCCCGCCGGCGCGGTCACCCCCGGGGCGACGCCGTAGAGGCCCACCCCGGGCCGCACCATCTCCAGAGCCATCTCGGGGAAGCGCAGGGTGGCGGCGGTGTTCGCGATGTGCCGCAGGGGCGCCCCGACCTCTCGCGCGACGTCCAGGAAGGCGCGAAGACGGTCTGCGCTGTCACTGGCGTCCGGCTCGTCCGCGTTGGGGAGATGGCTATAGAAGCCCTCGAGTACGAGGGCGGAGCGGCCACGAATCGCGGTCACAAGCGCCAGCGCCCGCTCCGCGTCCGGCCCCAGCCTGCGCATGCCCACATCCATCTTGACGTGCACCGGCAGCGGCGGATCCCCCGCGACGGCGGTCCCCGCGAGCGCGTCGACGACCTCCGCCCGGGTCACGGTGACGGCGACGCCGAGATGCCGCGCCCGCCCGGCATCCTGCGGGGGGAGCGGCCCCAGCAGCAGCACCGGCGCGTCGATCCCGGCCCCGCGCAACGCCGCCGCCTCCTCCAGACCGAAGACGCAGAGCCGTCCCGCCCCGCCCGCCAAGGCGGCGCGCGCCATCGCCGGCCCGCCCAGGCCGTAGCCGTCGGCCTTGACGACGGCCGCCACTTCCGCCGCGCCCGCCCGCCGGCGCAAGGTGCGCGTGTTCGCCGCCACGGCGGCGAGGTCGATCTCCAACCAGGAGAGCGGAGTGTTCATGGACAGCTATCTGGGCCGCCGGTACCGTGCGAGGTACCCCAGGATGGTCGCGAAGCGGGGCATCCCGTCCCAACGGGTCGGAGCGAGGATGCGTCAGGTGGCGGATCGGCCCCCGCTGCACCCATCGCCGGAACGCTCGCACGCTAGCACCGGGGCGAAATCCGGGTCAAAACGGCTGTCGGCGCCGCTCCGCGTTGCTCTTCTCGCAGCGACGCTCCTCGTGGCCGCTTGCGGTGGCAGCTCGGAAGAGCCCCCCGCCCCCCAGCCGACCACGCCGCCGCAGCCCCCCGCAGCCGCCAGCCCCGCCGCGGCCGCCGAGCCGGCACCGCGACCCTCAGCCACCCGCAACGCCGCCCAGCAGAGCCTCGATGAGGCTGCCCGCCTGGAACACGAGGGCTTCTGGGAGTTGGCCGCGGTGGAGCGCCGGCTGGCCCTGGACTCGGAAGCAGCAGCACGCTTGAGCGCCGAGGTTCTGCAAGACGCGCTGCTCACCCAGGCCCGGCTCCTCCTGCGCTTGGATCGCCCTGACGAGGCGGCGGCAGTCCTTGACCAGTTGGAGCGCGATCCCGTTCCCGGCGACGACGTCGCCTTGCTCAGCGCCCGGGTCCTCGCGGCGCAGGGCCGGGACGGCGCTGCCGCCGACGCCTATACAGCCTACGCCGAGGGCGGGGGAGCGGCGAGCCACCGCGCCCGCCTCGAGGCCGCCCGTCTGAGGGACGCACATCGCGATTCCGAGGACGCCCTTCGCGAATACGAGGCCGTCAGCGCCGATCCCACGGCGCCCGCGCTGGATGTCGAGAGGGCGCTCCTGGAGGGCGGACTCGTCCTCGAGAACCTGGGGCGCTACGCGGAGGCGGACGCCTGGTACCAGCGACTCGCCGAGACGTCGCCTTGGGTCTCGGACGAGACCTTCGCCCTGCATCGCAGCGCCATCGTGCGCCTCGAAAGCGGTAACAGGGACGGCGCGGCCGAGGCCTGGACGAGGCTGCTGCGCGACTTCCCCTGGCACCCCCTGGCCGTGGCGGCCTACGACGGACTCCTGGCCGCGGGCCTGCCCGTCACCTCGCTCAGCGAAGGCCTCTACTTCTATCGCCAGCTGCGTTACGACGACGCCCGCGAGGTCTACGAGGGCTTCCTGGCAGGTGCGCCGTGGCCCGCGGAAGAGGCCGAGGCACGTTATTACCTGGCCGCGATCGACGAGGACAACGGCTTCGACGAGGCGGCCGTCGCGGGCTATCTGGCTGCGGCGAACCGCGACCCCGCAAGTCCCCTCGCGGACGATGCCCTCTGGTGGGCCGCTCGCCTGCTGGAGGAAGGCGGCTCCCAGGGCCTGGCCCGGCTCACCTACGAGCGCCTGGCCGCCGACTACCCCGAGAGTTCCTTCGCGGGAGACGCCGCCTTCCGTGCCGCCCTGACCCGCTACCTCGGCGCTGACCTCAGCGGGGCGGAAGCGGCGTTTCAGGCCCTCAGCGGCACGGTCGATCGCGCTGAGGCCCAGCGGGCCTGGCTCTGGCTGGGCAAGAGCCGCTTGGCCGCCAACCGGACGGCGGCGGCAGTCGAGGCCTTTCAGGCCGCACTGGAGCGCGATCCGTCGAGTTATTACGGTCTGCGCGCGGCCGCCCACCTGGCCCAGGCGCCGCTCTCGCCGGCGCTGCTCGCGCCAGGGCCGACGACCGAAGCGCGAGAGAGCCCGAGCGCCATCGCCTGGCTGACGGCGATGGCCGGGCCGGAGCCGACGGATGACGCACTGGCCGCGTCGGCGGACTGGCAGGCCGCGCTCGATCTCTGGCAAGCGGGACTGGGTGATGCCGCCGCAGCGCGCTTCCGGCTGGCCCTGGCCCGCCTGGACGACCCTTGGGGCCGCTATCGCGCCGGACAGGCCCTGGACGCCCTGGGCCTTGTGCATCTGCGCCTGGAAGCGGCAATCGCGCTGCTGGAGACGGCGCCGCCCGGCGAGCGGCCGGAGGCGCCGCCCGCGATCCTGCGCTGGGCCTACCCGGAGGGCTGGCCGCGCCTGGCGCGGGCCGAGGCCCACAGCTACGAATTGGACGACCTTCTCCTCTACGCCCTGATCCGTCAGGAGAGCCGCTTCAATCCCGACGCCGGATCGATCGCCGGCGCGCTGGGACTGACCCAGGTCATCCCCGGCACGGCCGCCGACATCGCCGCCGCCCTCGGTGACGACGGCTTCGAGCTGTCCCTGCTGTTCCGGCCGGAGCGCTCCATCCGTTATGGCGCCTTCTACCTGGACGCGCAGCTGCAGACCTTCGACGGCTCCGCCTGGATCGCGCTGGCCGCCTACAACGGCGGGCCCGGCAACGCCGCCCGCTGGGCCGACGGCGGGGCCGCCACCGATCCCGACCTCTTCTTCGAGCGCGTCGACTTCCGCGAAACCCGGCTCTACCTGCAACTCGTCCTGGAGAACTACGCCTGGTACCAGTACGTCTATCGCGGCAGCAACGCGCCCACGCTCGTGACCGCGACCGGTGGCGACGCGGGGGCGCTGGCGAGCCCGCGCTGACGCCTGCCAGAGCGGGCGCGGAGGTTGCGGGCAACGCTGCCCCGGATATACTGCGAGGACATCGTGACCGGCCCGCGCCGGCACTTCCCGGGCAGGTCTGCCCACCAGCCGGGACGCCGCAGGGATACGACATGCCCAAGCGAACCTGGCAACCCAAGCGAATTCCGCGAAAGCGCGAACACGGTTTCCGCAAGCGAATGTCCACCCGGGCCGGCCGGGCGGTGCTCAAGCGCCGTCGCCTGCGCGGGCGCCACCGCTTGACCGTCGTGTAGGCCTCGCCGCCGACGAGGGCGCGAGCCGGGAGCTGCGCCAGATGCAGCGCCACCAGCGCCTCCGCCGCCGGCGGGACTTCGCCGCCGTCTATCGGTCGGGGAAGGCGTACACGCAGGGGCCCCTGGCGCTGCGCACGCGCCGGAACCCCGACACCGCCGTGCCGCGCTTCGGATTCGCCGTGGGCAAGCGGTTGGGCGGTGCCGTGGCACGAAATCGGATCAAGCGGCGACTGCGGGAGGCCGCCCGCCGCAGTGGCGCGCGGGGGCAAGCGGACGTGGTGGTCATCGCCCGCGGCGCCTCCCGCGACGCCAGTTATCACGATCTGGAATCCGCCCTGCACAGCTTGCTCCAGCGGGCGGGGTTGCTCGATGAGGTGGCGGGATGAACCTGCCCTCACCGTCCTGCGGCGCCATTCGCGCGATCCGCTGGTACCAGCGGGACGTCTCCCCGGGGCGGGCCGCGTCCTGCCGCTATCTGCCCACCTGCTCCGCCTACAGCGCTCAGGCCATCGCGCACTACGGGCTGCTGCGGGGTGGGGCCAAAACCGCCTGGCGCCTGCTGCGCTGCAACCCCTTCTCTCACGGCGGCTACGACCCCGCGATCCCGGATCCGAGCGGCGATGACCCCATGACGCCCGAGTCGGGGGGCCTTCATCACGAACCGCAGGCGGCGGCGATGTTGCACGTGAAACCCTCTCAGGGCCGCAGGCGATGAAGCTGCACGTGCAACGCCCCTCCCGGCGCTGGCTCGGTGTTGCGCTCCTGGTCGCCGCCCCGATTGCGGCCGCCTGCACCGTCAGCAACACTCCGGACGGCTGGGCGCCCCCCATCGAGGCGGAGGTGGAGACTCCGGACGGTTCCACCGTCAGCGTGATCCTGGCCCGCACGAGCGACAACCGCGTTGCCGCCCTCGACCTGACGTCGCCCACCCCGGTCATTTGGGAGTTCCCTGGACGGGACGTCCGCCGCCGCGTCTCGGACGACAAGGTCTTCCCCGGCATCGCCACGGACGGCTTCCTGACGGAAATCGACGTCAAGGGCTTCTACGGCGCTCCCCTCCCCATCGGTCGCGAAGTCGAGGAATTCGTCCTTGCCGACCACGACAGCGGCGTCGTCTACGCGCTGCGCCGCGACGGCACCAGCGCCCGCGTCATCCTGGACACCGAGGACCGCGTGATCGCGGGCGTGGTCGTCGACCCCGACGGCCGCACGATCTACGTCGCCAGCACGGACGACCGCGTCTACGCCCTGGACACCGACAATCCCCCCGAGAACCGGGAGGACGTCGCGCGCATGCGCTGGCGTGTCACGGACATCGGCGGCAAGGTCTGGGGCACCCCCGCCCTGGCCAACACGACGGCGCACGGGCAAGTGCTCTTGGTGCCCAACACCAGTGGCGAGATACGCGCCCTGAGCACCGACGATGGCAGCCTTGCCTGGCGTTTTCCCACTGCGGCCGGCGTCGCCAGCGATATCGTCGTACGGGGCGGGCTGGCATACGTGGGCGCTTTCGACCGGCAGTTCTACGCCCTGGACGTGGAGAACGGTGAGGTCCGCTGGACACAGAGCGGCGATAACTGGTTCTGGACCAAGCCCTTCATCGAGGACGGCCGCCTCTACGTGGGCGATCTGGCCGGCAAGGTCTGGGCCTGGAACGCCCTCACCGGCTCCCCGCTCTGGGAGGCGCCCTACGACACCGGCGAGCGCATCCGCGCCCGGCCTGCACTCACGGTCGCCGGCGACCTGGTCATCGTGACCCGCGAGGGGAACGTCCTCGCCCTCGACGCGGCCACCGGCCTCAAGATCTGGCCCGACGGGGAGGCCGAACTCCAGACCGACAATCGCGTCCTCGCCGACCCCTTGATCCTGTCTGACGGCTCCATCCTCCTGAGCGATGACCAGGGCGAACTCTGGCGCACCCGTGTCAACCGCGCCGCTGTCTGTCGAGTCTTCCCGCAGGACTCGCCTGCGTGCGAGCGCCTGCTCGACGCGGACGCGAGCTAGGGAGCGCGGATGGACTTCATCGGCTTCCTCTGGAACGAGGGTCTCGTCAACCCGATGATCAACGCCCTGATCATCCTCTCCAACGCCCTCTTCAACAATTTCGGCCTGGCCATCATCGCCTTTACGGTCCTGATTCGCGGCGCCATGACCCCCCTGACCCTGCGCCAGTTCGGCACCACCCGCGCGATGCAGGAGATGCAGCCGCAGCTGCAGGAGATCCAGAAGAAGTACAAGGACCCCAAGCGCCGCCAGCAGGAGATGATGAAGCTCTACCGGGATGTGGGCTTCAACCCGTTGGGGTGCATCGTGCCTTTCGCGCTCCAAATGCCGATCTGGATCGCGCTGTTCCAGGTCATCCGCCGCACCCTGGGGACCACCCCTGAAGCCCTCCTGGGCCTCTCCTCGCGCCTCTATGACTGGGACTTCATCACCGAGGAAGTCCCCCTCAACAGCAACTTTCTCTTCCTGGACCTGGCGGAAAGCTCCATCATTCTCGCCGCTCTCGTGCTCGTTGTGACCTTCTACCAGCAGAAGCTCTCAACCGCCGGACGCGCCGCCCGCGACGACCGCCAGGCCGCCACCAACCGCATGATGCTCATCATGATGCCACTCATCTTCGGCTGGTTCACCATGACCGTGCCCAGTGGCCTGGGCCTCTACTGGTTCATCAACAGCCTGGTCGGCATGCTCACGGCCTACTTCCACTTCCGCCCCTCCAATATCACTCTGCGCTGGTTCGTCTCCCTGGAGGCCCTGCCGCCATCGCCCGCGGCCCTGCGTGCCGCCGGCGTATCCGCCGCCCCCCCCAGGGACGAAGCCCCGCCGCCGGCGCAGGACGAGCCCGCGAAGCTCGTGCAGACACCCGCTGAATCCGACGCCGGCGAACCGCCGTCCAGTTCCGCGGCCGCGCGCCGTCGCCGCCGCAGACGGCGGCGGCGCTCCGGCCAGCAGCGAAACGAGTAACCGAGCCATGGCAGATCACACACCCCAATCCGTTCTCATCACCGCCAAGACCGTGGATGATGCCGTCCAGCGCGCGCTGCGCCAGCTGGGCCTGAACCGATCCCAGGTGGAGGTCACCGTCCTCACCGAAGGACGCCCCGGCATCTTCGGGATCGGCGCCACCGAGGCGGAAGTGCGTGTCAGCGCCATTGGGGCCGTAGCCGAGCCCCCCCCGACCTCGGCGGTGTCCGGCGAGGACGCCCCCCTCCCCCGCATCGACGACTATGCCGACTACGCCGAAGTGCAGCGACGGCCCCCCGATCACGGCGGCCGCGGCCGGGGCGGGCGGGGACGCGATCGCGACCGCGACGGCGGCCGGGATCGCGTCCCCCGGGCGCGCGGCGAGGATCGCCCCTCTCGGACGCGCGACGAGGATCGCCCCTCTCGGACGCGCGACGAGGATCGCCCCTCTCGGGTGCGCGACGAGGATCGCCCCTCTCGGGTGCGCGACGAGGATCGCCCCTCTCGGGTGCGCGACGAGGATCGCCCCTCTCGGGTGCGCGACGAGGATCGCGGCGGCCGCGGGCGGGACCGCCGCGACCGGCGCGACACTCCGCCGCGGCCCGCCATCGCGCCCTTCGAGCTGCTCGCTGACCCGGACTACGAGCCGGAAGAGGACGACCCCACCCGCTTCGCCGTCGCCGTGCTCACGGATCTGCTGCACCTCGTGGGGGTCGAAGCGAGCGTCGCCGCGCGCGAGCCGGAAACGCCGATCGACGGCCTCAACCACGCGCTCGCCGTGCTGGATGTGACCTCGCCCCGCGAAGAGGGCGACCTCAGCCTCCTGATCGGCCGGCAGGGCGAGAGCCTGGCCGCCCTGCAGTACGTGCTCAACCTGATCGTGAACCGCGCTATCGAAGGGCGCCACGCCTTCACGGTGGACGTCGCGGGCCATAAGCGCGCCCGTGAGGAAACGATCAATGCGCTCGCGCGGGAACTCGCCGACGAGGTCAAGGAGACGGGCGAGACCGCCTCCCTGGATCCCATGCCCGCCGCGGAACGCCGCATCGTCCACCTGGCCTTGGCGGAGGACGCGGACGTCGAAACCGAAAGCGCCGGGGAAGGTCATGCGCGCAGAGTGCAGATTGTGTACCGTGGGGACTGAACGGGGTCGGCTCTCCTCAAGGTGAGTGTGTGCCCGTTTTCGCCATCGCAAACCAGAAGGGCGGCGTCGGTAAGACGACGACCGCGGTCAACCTGGGCGCCGCCCTGGCTCGCTCCGGCCGGCGCATCCTGCTCGTCGACGCGGACCCGCAGAGCAACGCCACCAGCGGCCTGGGGCACGCCCCGGCCGGGGCCCCCACGCTCTACGACGCCTTGGGCGGCCAGCGTCCCGCCGCCGCCTGCGTCCGCGAGACGTCCGAGAGCGGCCTCTGGCTGCTCCCGGCATCCCGGCACCTGGCGGGGGCAGAGGTGGAGCTGGTCGACGTCGACGCGCGCGAGCAACGCCTGCGCCATGCCCTCTCCCCCCTCCGCGCCGCCTACGACTACGTCCTGATCGACTGCGCGCCGTCGCTGGGACTGCTCACACTGAACGCCCTCGCCGCCGCCGACCGGGCGCTCATCCCCGTGCAGTGCGAGTACCTGGCGCTCGAAGGGCTGGGGCACCTCGCCGATACGATCGATCGGGTGCGGCGCCGCCTCAATCCCGCCCTGGCGATCGGCGGCGTCGTCCTGACGATGTTTGATTCTCGAACGAAGTTATCGCAAGAGGTGGTGCAGGAGGTGCGCGCCCACTTCCCCCAGACCTACGACACCGTGATCCCGCGCTCCGTCCGGCTGAGTGAGGCGCCGAGCTTCGGCCAGACCATCTTCCAATACGCGCCCGCCTCGCGCGGCGCCGAGACCTATCGCGCCCTGGCGCGCGAGTTCCTCCGCCGCCAGGAAGACGCCGCGCCGGCGCCGGCCATCTCCTCGAGGGACGCCGGTGGCGTCGCCGGCATGGTCGTGGCATGACCGCCGCCCGTCCGGCGCTGGGCCGCGGCCTGGACGCGCTGATCCAGCGTGCCGAGGACGAGCAGGCCCGCGCCAGCAGCGGCGAACCCTTGCAGGTCGCGCTTGAGACCATCCGCCCCAACCCGGAGCAGCCTCGCTCCCATATCGACTCCGGCGCGCTCCAGGAACTGGCCGACAGCATCCGCGCCGTCGGCCTGCTGCAGCCGCTGCTGGTCACCGCGGGTCCCAGCGGCCAGTACACCATCGTGGCGGGCGAACGGCGCTGGCGCGCCGCCCGCCGCGCCGGATTGACCCAGGCGCCCGTTATCGTCACCAGCCTCAGCGGCGATGAACTCCTCACCGCGGCTCTGGTGGAGAACCTGCAGCGCGAGGACCTGAGCCCGTTGGAGGAGGCCCGCGCCTACGAGCGGCTCCTGCAAACGACGGGCGACACGCAAGCCGTCATCGCGCAGCGCCTGGGCAAGAGCCGCAGCGCCGTCGCCAATGCCCTGCGCCTCCTGCAACTGCCCGACCGCGTGCGGGAGAGCCTCGCCGGCGGCGAGATCAGCGAGGGCCACGCCCGCGCCATTCTGGGCGCGCCCGGCGCCGCCGCACAGGAGGACCTCTGGCGGCGCGTGCGTGAGCGCGCCCTCAGCGTCCGCCAAACCGAGCGCGCCGCCCGCGCCCTGCGGCGGCCTCACGCCCAGGACGCCCCCGCCCCAGCGCCGGACGGCTCCCTCGCCGACGGGGCCCTGGCCGATCAGCTACAGACGGCGCTGGGCACCCAGGTCCGCCTGCAGCGGGGCCGCCAAGGGGGCTGGCTGTCCCTGCGCTGGTATGACGACGAACAGCTGCAAGGGATCATCTCCCGCATCGCCGCCGCCCAGGCGGAGCCCCCGCCGCCACCCCACCTCACCATCTAGTCGCGCAGGCCGTCCCGCCAGCCGGGGAGGCGCTCCGCAGGCAGGAGTCCGGTCGCGGCTCTCGCACTCAACCCTGCGCGCCGCCCGCGCCATCTCCATCGCGCCCACCGCCGCCCTCGTTCGCTGCGGTCCCGGGGCTCCGGCGGCGGCGGCGACGGCGACGACGTCTGGGGCGGTCCTGGTCGCCATCCCCGCCCACGCCGGATGGCGGCCCCGCCTCCCGCCCGGGGTCACGGGGGCGGCGCTCCTGCGGCCGAGCGCCGGGAGCGGGGGGCGGGGCGCCGGCATCGCGAGGGGCGGCGCCCGGGGGTCGTGCACCCTCCTGCCGCCGTCCGCGCCGCCGCCGCCGCCGGGATCGATCGTCCCTTGCCGCCTCTTCACGGGGCTCGCGCGTGTCCGCGCCCCTCGCCGACGCCGGCGTGGATCGACGAGAGCGGCGCTCGCCGGGCATCGGCGAGAGTTCGAGTTCCTCCACGAGCGCCTGATTCGGCGCCTCCTCCACCCGCACCGCCATGCCGATCTCCGCGGCCGGCACCTCCACCCGGCCGGCCTGGTCGTCCAGCACCAGGGTGACGGTCTGCTTGAGCACGTTGAGTTGCACCACCTTGCCCATGCCGGCGGGGGTCGAGACACGCTTGCCCACCTTCGGCAGCGTGCCGCGCATCTCGCGATAGGCCTCGAACTCAAAGGTGAGGCAGCAGAGCAGACGGCCGCAGACGCCGGAGATCTTGTCCGGGTTCATGGCCAAGGATTGCTCCTTGGCCATGCGAATGCTGACCTTGGGGAAGCTCGTCATCCAACTCGAGCAGCAGAGGCGCAGGCCGCAGATGTCGTGGCCGTCGACGAGCTTGGCCCGATCCCGCGGCCCCGCCTGCTGCATGTGCACCCGGATCGCGAACTCCGACTCGATCGCCTCCACGACGGGCGAGAAGTCCACGTGCCCGTCCGCCTGGAAGTGGCCGGTCGCCTCGCTGCCGGCGAGGTTGACCTGGAAGGCCACCGCATACATGGGGAGATCGTGCTCCGCGACCAGCGCGCGGGCGCGCTCCAGCATGTGCGTCCCCCGCTCCGCCATCGCCTCCGCCTGGGAGCGGTCGGCCCCGTCGGCGAGCCGCACGACGGGGCGGGCGTCGCTCGGCACGGGCCCGGCATCCTCGGGCGGCACCGTCACGACGCGCGCCATCTCCGAGCCTCGCGCCGTCTCCACCACCACGTATTCCCCCTCCTGCACGGGGACCTGCGGCGGGGCGAAGTGGTAGATCTTAGAGGCGTCATGGAAGCGCACCCCGATCACGTTCGTCTCGGCCATTTCAAGCGCTCCTCATCGTCTCGCGGGCGGGGGCCGGCGGCGGCGCCGCCAGCAGGAGCGAGCCCAGCGCCCGGCGCGGGTGCACGCCACAGCGGAGCAACTCCTCAGTGGTCTGCAATTCGCGCAGGAAGGCACAGATGTCGGCGGGGGCATAGCGCGCCGCCTCCGCCTCCAGCGTCGGGCGCAGGTACTCGTGGGTGCAGCCGTCGCTGCTGCCGGCGCGCACGCGCAGGAGGTCGCGCCACCACTCGCGCCAGTGCTCCAGGGTGGTGCGGGCGTTGGCAGGATCGCCGCCGCCCCCTAGGGAGGCCGCGAAGTCGAGCCGATCGGCGCGGCTTGCGCCGCTGAGGCGGCGCAGGTCATCGATCTGGGCGCTGCGCACGGCCAGGGGATCCCCCTCCCCCAAGGCCGCCGAGAGCCAGCCGGCGCGGCCGCGCGCGAGGCGGGCGAGTGGCCCGACCGCTTCTGGGGCCACGTCGTCCCGCTCGGCCAGGCGCTCCGCCAGCGCCGCCACG
Source organism: Dehalococcoidia bacterium (assembly GCA_965247775.1). Classification (GTDB taxonomy): domain Bacteria; phylum Chloroflexota; class Dehalococcoidia; order Bin125; family Bin125. The sequence goes on along the minus strand of OZ252031.1, from coordinate 3,015 downwards.
GGCAGGGGGGCAACATCGAGGCGCCGGCAGCGGGAACGCACCGTCTCCGGCAGGAGGGCGGCGCGCGCGCTGATCAGCACCAGCGTCACCGCCGCGGGCGGCTCCTCCAGCGTTTTGAGGAAGGCGTCCGCGGCCTCGTCCGTCAGCGCATCGGCCGGATCGACGACGAAGACGCGGTGTCGTCCCTCATAGGGACGGCTCACGGCCGTCATCTCCAGCCGCCGCACCTGGCAGATCCCGATCGTCTGGCTGCGGCGGTGGTCGTGCTCGTTGACACGGCAGAGGCCACCGGGCGCGACCGTCTCGACGTCGGCGAACTTCCCCGCCGCGATCCGGCGGCAGGCCCGGCAGGCGGCGCAGGGGCCACCCCCCCCGGCCGGGGGCTCTTCACAGTTGAGGGCCTGCGCCAGCGTCAGCGCCAGCCCTGCCTTGCCCACCTGCTCGGGACCGCAGAAGAGCAGCGCGTGGGGAAGGCGATCCACGGCCAGCATCCGGCTCAACACCCGCACTGCCGGGCTGCCGGCCATCGCCCCCCAGTCGCCTCGCTCGCCGCCGCCGACGGGCCCACCGGCGTCCGTCACGACGTCACCTCCGCGGCGGTCGCCTCCAGGGCCAACAGGTCGGCGTAGGACTGCCGGCGGCGCGTCAGCCGCGCCTGGCCATCGCGCAGGAAGAGGACGGCGGGGCGCAGCGCCAGGTTGTAGTTGCTCTCCATGGCCAGGTTGTAGGCCCCGCTGGCCGGCACAGCGAGCAGATCGCCGGCCTCCAGACGGGGGAGGTCGATCGCCTCGATCAGCACGTCACCGCTCTCGCAGAACTTGCCCGCCACCGCCACCGTCTCCTCGGCCGCGTCATGCGCGCGATTGGCGACGACGGCCGTGTAGGCGGCCCCATACATCGCGGGCCGGATGTTATCGGCCATCCCGCCGTCGACGGAGACGTACGTGCGCAGGCCCGGGATCTCCTTGCGCACGCCGACGCGGTAGAGCGCCACCCCGGCACGGCCGACGATCGAGCGGCCCGGCTCAATCTGGACCTCCGGCAGCGGCAGCCCGTGCCGCTCGCAGCCCGCGCGCAGGGCCGACGCCACGGTCTCGGCGTACGTCTCGATCTCGGGCGGCAGCTGCTCTGCCGTGTAGCCCAGGGCGAATCCGCCGCCGGGGCTGAACTCGCGCCAGGTGTAGCCGTGGCGGTCGCGCATCGCGGCGGCGAATTCCGTCATCACCTCAATGCCCGCCACATAGGGCGTCAGCTCGAAGATCGGGGAGCCCAGGTGGATGTGGTAGCCGGTCAGGTCGAGCGTTCGCGACCCGGCCAGCCGCTCGACCGCGGCCTCCGCCGCCCCACTGGCGAGGGGAAAGCCGAACTTGCTGTCCTTCAGCCCGGTCGTGGTTTTGGTGTGGCTGTGGGCATCGACCCCGGGCGTCACCCGCAGCATCACCGCGGGCCGCAGGTCGCGCGCGGCGGCCAGCCGCTCGATCAGGGCCAGTTCGTCCTCGTTGTCCACGATGATGCGGCCGACCCCGGCCTCCAGCGCCTCCGCCAGCTCGTCTTGCCCCTTGTTGTTGCCGTGGAAGGCGACGCGATCGCTGGGGAAGCCCCCCGCCCGGGCGACGAACAATTCGCCCCCGGAGACCACGTCCATCCCCATCCCTTCCTCCGCCAGCAGGAGGGCCAGCGCCGGACTGAGGAAGGCCTTGGCGGCGTAGAGTACGCGCACGCTGGGCAACCGCTCGCCGAAGGCGCGCCGGTAACGGCGGCAGGCCTCACGGATGCTGGCCTCGTCGTAGAGATAGAGCGGCGTGCCGTAGGCGTCGGCCAGGGCGGTCACGTCACAGCCCGCGATGCGCAGGCGCCCGTCGTCGCCCACCTCCGTCGTAATCGGAAAGAGGGGCGCGGGCTCCCAACCCGCGCGGGGCTCCGCCATGACTGCCCAACCCGCACCGAACGGCCGGGCGCCTGGGCCACGCCGGGTCCCAGGACCCCGGGCGCGGGCTGGCGCCGCGCGAACCGCCGGAAACTCGTCCAACGCCGCCGCGGTTACGGTGTCCGCGGCGGTTCCTCCGATTCTATGGCCCGGGCTCCGGGCGCGTCCATGCGCGATGGGCCCGCAAGGCGGCGTCCGGTACACTCCGGCAGCGGAATCGCCCGCCGTGCGCCGCAGCCGCCGCACACACCCCCTGAAGGAGCGCCGTGGTGGCCATCCCACCCCCACACGCCCAAAGCGATGCCATCCAGGTCCGCAAGCTCGGCCCCTTCGGCCCCTACGCCAACAACGCCTTCATCCTCGTCGACCGGGCGACGCAGCAAAGCGCGATCATCGACGCCGTCCCGGAGATCGAGCAGATCCTGGCCGCGACCGCCGACACCACGCTCCGGATGGTCCTCTTCACCCACTCCCATCCCGATCACATCGCCAGCTTCGACGCCCTCCGCGCCGCCGTGGACGTGCCCTTCTACATGCACGCCGACGCGCCCTGGGCGGACCACGAGCGGATCGACGAGCATCTCGCGGGCGGCGAGTCGATCCCGCTGGGCGACACGACGATCACCGCGATCCACACCCCGGGACATACGCCGGGCAGCACCTGCTACTACGCCGCGCCATATCTCGTCGCGGGGGACACGCTCTTCCCCGGGGGGCCGGGCCATTCCACCAGCAACGCCGGCCTGCTCCAGATGATCGCCTCCATCACGGAGCGCATCTACGCCCTGCCCGGGGAGACGCTGACGTTCAACGGGCACGGCGACGATTGCACCATCGCCGCCAGCCAGGCCGAGTACGCCGCCTTCGCGGCGCGGGAGCACGCCCCCGATCTGCACGGGGACGTGCTCTGGGGACGGGACTGAGGGTGGTCGTCCCCGCGGACCCGGTGCTGGATCAGCGGGTCCTCGCCAACGGCTTGCGCGTGCTCACCACACCCATGCCGCACAGCCGCTCCGTCACCGTGAGCTTCTATTTCGGGGCCGGCTCCCGCTACGAAGACCCGGCCGAGGCCGGCATCTCCCACCTGG